>NZ_CP197226.1:4800000-8467500 GCF_052075915.1 Bradyrhizobium sp. 1200_D9_N1_1
CACATGATCCAGCCGGTCGAAGAGTACCAGTGATAGCGCTCGCCGAAAGAATTTTGGTGATAGGAGCAGCCGATGTCGTTGTGCAGGCCGAGCAGCGCGAGCACCACGATGACGATGCCGCCATGGCCGTGCACGATCGGCTTGGGCAGGCCGGTGGTGCCGCTGGAATAGACGATCCAGAGCGGATGATCGAACGGCAGCCAGGCCGGCTCGAACGTGTCAATCGCGGCGCTTGTCCTGGCGACAATATCGGAGAGCAGGGCATCCGGCGCGGCAGGCGCACCGGCCTCGCTGTGCAGGATGACATGCGCGACCGTGGGCAGCGATCGCCGCAGTTCGGCGACGACGTCGCGCCGGTCGTGCCGCCGGCCGGCATAGGTGACGGCGTCGCAGGCGATCAGCACTTTGGGTTCGATCTGCTTGAAGCGGTCGATCACGGCGGGCGCGGCCATGTCGGGTGCGCAGACGCTCCAGACCGCGCCGATGCTGGCGGTCGCGAGGAACGCGATGATGGTCTCGGGAATGTTGGGCAGGTAGGCCGCGACGCGGTCGCCGGGCTTGATACCGTTATCCTTCAGATGCAGCGCGAGCGCGGCCGCCTTGCGCCGCAGCTCCGGCCAGCTCGTTTCCCTCAGCCTGCCGTCCTCGCCGCCGCTGACGATCGCGGGCAGGCCGGCGGCGTCGGCCGCTTCGACATGCCGGAATACCTGACGCGCATAGTTCACCTGCGCGCCTGGAAACCAGACCGCGCCGGGCATCTTGCGCTCGGTGATCACGGCCGCGAACGGCGTCGGCGATTGCAGATCATAATAGTCCCAGATGCTGCGCCAGAAGCCGTCGAGATCGCGCACCGACCATTGCCGCATGTCTTCGTAGCTGCCGAAGGTGAGGCCGCGCTGCTCGGCGAGCCAGTTGCGATAGAGGGCGATCTGGGGAACGAAAGGTGCGGTCATTGCGTGGCGGCTTCAGTTGCGGGGAAGGGGAGTTTAAGCCGTGTCGCAGCTGAGCAGAAGCCGCTGTTCTGGCAGGCGGCCTTGACCGGGGTAATGGGCCCGGCCTTCGCCAGGGCGACGTGGCAGAGATCGCAACCATGCTTCAACAGACTCGTCATTGCGAGCGCAGCGAAACAATCCAGGCTGTCACGCGCGGAAAGATTCTGGATTGTTTCGCTGCGCTCGCAATGACGGAGGTGTGGGGGAACGCAGTCTTGGTCTGTCAGCGTGGCGGAGCCATGGTGTCGGGGGCAAAGTCGGTCGGCAGGCCGTCGATGCTCTTCATGTTCTTCAGACCCCAGTATTTTCGCAGATTGTTGACGCCCTGCGCCGTCCAGTAGCGCACGAGGTTGCCACGCTCTTGCTTGTAGTCGAACAGCGGCACGCCCAGACCGCACGACGTCTGCACGAGGTCAATCGAGAGGCGTACGATTTGGCGGGCGCCTGCAACTTCCTCGAACTTCGGAACGAGATCGGCGTACTCCGGCGTGCCGCGCATCAGCGATCGACCCTGACCATAGAGCCGCAGGATCATCGGATCGCCATCGAAGGCGCAAAACATGATGGTCAGCCGCTTGTCGTTCGAGGCGACCAGATGCGCGCGGGTCTCGCTGCCGCTGCCAGTGCAATCGAGGTAGGCGACGTCAGTTTCTCCGAGCACCCGGAATGAGGACAGGCCCTTGGGCGAGACGTTGATGCGTCCCTTCGGCGGGGCGCTGGCGACGAAGAAGATCTTCTGCCGCTCGATGAAAGCCCTGTGCTCTGGCTCGATCCTTGCGAATTGCTTGCCCATTTCCGTCCGTCCTTTGCGTAGCGACGAAGCCGAGGCCGAAACTAACATGTCAAATGTACCGGTTTAAGGATACACGTTATCCTGGTATAAAGACCACCATGAAAGGACAGGATCCGATTGCTCCGGCACTCTCGCTCAGCGCGTTCTTGCGGGCGCTCCGGGAGCGCCAGTCTCCGGCGGAATTCGGTCTCGCCGCCGGACCACGACGGCGCACGCCCGGCCTCCGGCGCGAGGAGGTCGCTCAGCTCTGCGGATTGAGCGCCACCTGGTACACATGGATCGAGCAGGGGCGCGATGTGTCCGTCTCTGCTTCGACACTTGCGCGCCTCGCACGCGGATTGCGCCTGTCACGAGCCGAGCGCGGCTATCTGTTTGAGCTTGCGGGCAAGCGCGATCCGGAGCGGCCGGGCAACAGGGATGATCCACCTGAGGGGGTACTGGCCTGCGTCGATGCGATCGATGGTCCCGCCTACATCCTCGATCGCACATGGAGCGCGCGCCGTTGGAACGCGAAAGCGTCCCGGCTGTTTGCGGGATGGCTCGATGCTGACGGCGAAAAAAACCTTCTGCGCTACATCTTCCTCCGGCCTGAGGCGCGAACTCTGATCCTGGACTGGACGTCCCGTGCGCATCGCGTCGTCGCAGAGTTCCGCGCCGCGGTGACGGGCTACGCCGACGATCCGGATATTCGCCGCCTCGTAGACGAACTGAGAATTGGAAGCTCGGACTTCGAGCGCTGCTGGGAGACGCAGGGGGTTTTGGCACGCGAAGGGGGCGAACGTGCGTTCGATCATCCGACCATGGGACTGCTGCGCTATCAGCAGGTGTCGCTGTCTCTTGCGGGCTGGCCCGACTATCGACTGACGATGCTTCTCTCTGCGCCAACCATACGCAATCGATGACCGGTATCGCGGCCAAACCCGCCGCGCGGCCCGCTCGCTCGTCAGCGTCCGTCTACTACCAACCCACGCCCGCCCAGCGCCGGCCGAATACCGGCGGCTTCGTCTTCACGGCTTGCCAGCCGAAGAAGTGATGCTTGCCGGACCATGCGTGCACCACGCCGCTGCAGATTTTGCATTTGAAGCTGCCGGAATGCGCTTCGCTGTGCTCTTCCCTGGTCGCGGTGTAGTTCATGCTGCAACCGGTGCAGGTGAATTCTTCGATCGTCCAGATGCTGTTGGCCATTTGCACGGAATGTTTTCTTGGGACCTCGGTGCACGGTAGGAGCGGGTCTTTGCATCGGCGTAAACTGGGGCAACGAAATCCGGTTAATCGCCGTTAGCCAAACCGGGCTCCGCTCCGAGCCAGTGCAGGATGTTCCGGGTGTTCGGAGCGCCGGTCAGTCCAAATCGCGCCGCCGACAGGTCCAAGCGCGCGCCTGGTCCGGCAGCTAGATTTCACCCAGTCGCCTCGGTCGGAAGGCGCGCAAGTGGGGGTGAGATGATGGGGACGAAGCTCGTTTTGACGGCTGCGCTGCTGTCGCTGGCTACGCCGGCATTTGCTGCGGATATCATCGCGCCTGCGCCGGTGAAGGCGCCGGTGCCGGCTGCGATCTTCACCTGGACCGGCTTTTACATCGGCGCCCATGGCGGCGGCGCCTGGAGTAAGTGGACCGGCATCGACCCGACCGATCCGACCGCGGTCTGGACCTCCGTCACCGCCAGCGGCGGCATCGTCGGCGGCCAGATCGGCGGCAACTACCAGATCGGCAATGTCGTGGTGGGCCTCGAGGGCACGGGCGCCTGGTCCAGCGTCACGCTGAACGCCGGCGGTCCGTTCGGCGGCGGCGCCGGCTTCACCTTGTCGCTCAAGAACGACTACATCGCCACGGTCGCCGGCCGGTTCGGCGTCGCCTTCGACCGCGTGCTGCTCTACGCCAAGGGCGGTGCGGCCTTCACCCGCGACAAGTACAATGCCAATAATGGCCTTGCCGGCGCGCTCGCCGGTTCTGCCTCGGGCAGCTTCAACCGCACCGGCTGGCTCGCCGGCGGCGGCGTCGAATGGATGTTCATGCCGAACTGGTCGGTGAGGGCCGAGTACAACTACATGGGCTTCGCCGCGATCACCGAGCAGCCGGTGACATCAGGCAACCTGGCGGCCACGCCGGCCAATGTGAAGCTGAACATCCAGACCGGAACGGTCGGCGTGAACTACCACTTCTAGCCGCGCAGGCGTTGCCGCAGGATCAGCCCTCGGTCCGGTCAAGCCGGAGCGGGAGCCCGGTCGTCTTGACGCCGGATGCGGGGCTGGCAATAACGGCTTGCCCGTGCATGTGCCGGAACCAGCGTCGATGCCGCAAAGAAAGTCGTGCCCGTGAAAAGCCTCCGTCAGCTCCTGACGGGAGAGGACATCATCCAGCTCGTGATCCGGCTCGGCCTGCTCGCCCTGCTGATCATCTGGACCTTCCTGATCATCCGCCCGTTCGTGCCGATCCTGGCCTGGAGCGGCGTGCTCGCGGTCGCGTTCTATCCGGCCTTCAGCTGGGTCGCCAAGATCCTCGGCGGTCGGCCCAAGACCGCCGCGGCGATCCTCACCTTGATCACGCTCGGCATCGTCATCGGCCCTGCAACCTGGCTCGGTATCAGCGCGGTGGACGGCGTGCGCGAGCTGGCGCACCAGCTCGGCACCGGCGATCTCGCGCTCCAGTCGGCGCCGGAGCAGCTCAAGTCGTGGCCGCTCGTCGGCCCGTGGCTCTACGACCTCTGGGACCAGGCCTACACCAACATCCGCGCGGTGCTGCGCGAAGTGGCGCCCTATCTCCAGCCGCTGGCAGGACCGCTGCTGTCGTTCGCGGGCGATGCCGGCGTCGGCACGCTCCAGTTTCTGGTCTCGGTGTTCGTCGCGGGCTTCCTGTTCCCGCATGGGCCGAGGCTGGTCGCGGCCAGCCGCGGCTTCCTGTTTCGCATCGTGCCCGAGCAGAGCGAGCATTTCCTGGGGCTTGCAGGCGCGACCATCCGCGCCGTGGCGCAAGGGGTGATCGGCGTCGCGATCGTGCAGGCACTGCTCGCCGGCATCGGCTTCAAGCTCGCAGCCGTTCCGAGCGCCGGCCTTCTCGCCTTCATCGTGCTGCTGCTCTCGATCGTGCAGATCGGCGCCTTCCTCGTGCTGCTGCCGGTGATCATCTGGATCTGGACCGCCAAGGACGTCACCACGGCGCTGCTGCTCACGGTGTTTCTCGTCCTGGTCGGTTTCATCGACACCATGCTGAAGCCGCTCGTGATGGGGCGCGGCCTGACCACGCCGACAATCGTGATCTTCGTCGGCGTGATCGGCGGCACGCTCGCCCATGGCATCGTCGGCCTGTTCATCGGGCCGATCATCCTGTCGGTGGCCTGGGAGATGATGATGGCCTGGATCAGGACGGAGGACCGGGCGGGGGCGGGCGCGAAGGCGAGCGAAGGCTGATCTTGCGTCCTCGAACGGCGCGATCTGAACGCCGTGTCGCAGCTGGCCTGAAGGCCCGCGGCCTGTGATCAAGGCGCGTCCCGAACTTGTCTATCCGACTAGACAAGTTACGATTGGGACGATTCTATTTTCGATTACGGCAGCAATGGCGAAGTCTTCCAAGCTGGTTGCCGCCAAGCGCGGCAAGGTATTGTTGGTCAGACGCCGGTCGGACGGCCTGTGGATGTTCCCGGGCGGCCGCAAGCGCGCGCGCGAGTCCGAGAAGGACTGCCTGCGGCGCGAGATCAAGGAGGAGCTGCCCAAGCTGAAGCTTGGCCGGATCAGCCTCTGGAAGGAAGTGAAGGCCAGGAACAAGCGCTCCGGCCGCAAGATGAGCGATGCGATCTTCATCGCCAAGGGCGCCAAGGGCAGGCTCGCGATCGGCGACAAGAAGGAGATCGACCGCGCCGCCTGGCAGAAGCCGCGCGGCATCCGCCTGACCCCGACCTCGCGCTATATCCGCGACCGCCTGTTTCCGAGGAAGCCGCGGCGGCGCGGCTGAGTTCGCGTTCTCGCGAAGTGGATACCGGTTGGCGTCAAGACAACGCGTCAAAATAGGAATCCAGGGCCCCGTTCCGATTCTATCGGAACGGACAACGGCTCTAGTCTTCCCGATCCACCGATCGGTCCCGCCCGGCGAATGACCGCGAGCGCGCCGCGCGCGGCTCCGGCGCGACGCGCCTTGCCGCCTCGGCCTCGCGCTGTTCCTTGCGCGCCTTGCGCGCGTTGCGCGCGTTGCGCATCGCGCGCTTGAAGAAGGGGTGCTGCGAATCCTCGGCGAAAAACAGCACCACCTCGCAACTCGGACATTGCCTGGAATAGCCGTCCTGCAACCGCCCGGCGCGATCGCGGAACACGGACTTGCAGCGCGTGCACTGAATCTGGACGAAACTCATGCGCGACCGACAATGACCGATGGGAATGGATCGTCAGGTGATCCCAAATGTCTGAAGAAAGCCTGAAGGCCTTGGTGAATTCACCGGAGGTCTTGTCGCAGCCGATGTCGTGCGCACGACGGCGATGCTCGCAAGATGCGGCCGGGCGTCATCGGCCCGCCGCGACTGGCGGCAGGCTGAGGTCGTCAACAGGCTCAGGTCGTTAGAGCTGCCCGACCAGCCGCTATTGCCTGGCTGCGAGCGTGTCGAGGCAATGGTTCAGATACGCGGTGCGATCCCTGGGCAGCACCTTGTCGAGATCGGCCTTCAGCGCGCATTCACGCTGCCGCAACTGCTCGGCCCGGCGCTTCTCGGCCGCCTCGCGGAATTCGGGAGCAACCTTGTTGGGATCGACCAGCGGCTGCGAGCGGGCGGGGGACGCCGCAAGGAGTGCAATGGCGGCGATGAAAATGAATGGTTTCAAATGAGCCTCCGTAAAAGAAGGCATCCTAGCCCGCGGCGCGCGCAGGCTCAAACCGGAGGTGCGGTACCCCGTTCCGGCATGATCGGGCCGCGCCAACAACCAACAGCGCGTGTGAACCAGTTCACAAGCACGCGACACATTCGCTGCTATGAAAGCGTATTGCTTGACCATTTCATTTTGAACGAAACGCCCCAGCGTCCAAGCGCTGGGGTTTTTCGTGCTGGACATGCGAGCAGCGCGTCCTCGATCGCAGCAGCCCGTGCATCCAGAGAAGCAGGTCCCACGCCGCGTTGAATGCTTCGGAAGCGGCGAGTTCCGATCCACAGCCAAAGATTTCGGGAGCGCGATGGCGCTCCGAACGTTGCCACGAGGCGTGCGTTGGCAGGGCAAATCCCATATGGATGGCGGCGAACCGCCGAATCGACAATGAGGCGGCTCGCGTTCGGTGGGTGACAGTTTACGACCAGAGACGGATTCAAGTGAGGCTTTCCAAAAAGGCGAAGGCGACCAAGACATCGCCAAAGAAGGGCAAAGGATCGCAGCGCGCCACGATCTCGTCTTCATCGCCCCTCGGTTCGATGGCTCTGCATCTGCTTGCACAATGGAAGCAGTCCGGACGCAGCGGCATCGTTTTTCTCGCCGAGAGCGAGAACAGGGCGGAGCGGCTCGGTAGCGTCATTCACGCGCTCGATCCCGCCTGCGAGGTCCTGGTGTTTCCGCGATTGAACACTTTGCCGTTCGATCAGCTCGAGCCGTCGCACGAACTGGCAGGGCGCAGAGCCTCGGTGCTGCGACGCCTCGCGAAATCCAGGAAGCCGCTCTTTCTGGTCTCGACGGCGGAAGCCGTGATGGAGCGCCTGCCGCCGCCTGCGAGCCTGTCGCGCCTGAGCGTGAGCCTGAAGGTGGGCGGCGCGTTTTCCGAGCGGGACCTGCGCGGGCGCCTCGAAGAGCTGGGATATGATCTCGAGGACGAGCCGGATTATCCGGGCGGAGCCCTGTTTCACGGGCAGACCTTCGAGATATTTCCCGCGGGCGCGCTGGGGCCGTTCCGGATCGAGCATTCAGGCCGCGCCATCAGCCGGATCGTGGCGTTCGATCCGAAAGAGCACGACATCATCTTCGAGACCAGCGAGCTTCTCGTCGATCCCATGTCGGAGCGGCTGGCCTTCGCCGGCAAACGCGGCAAGCGCGCGACGCTGTTCGACTATTGCGGGCGCGCCAAATGGATCGCCGATGCAGGGGTGCCGTTGCACGTCGACGGCTGGCTGAGCACGATCGAGGAGGCCGCGCCTCGCGCGGAGAGGGAACGCGAATACATCGGACGGCGCGACTGGAAGCAGCTCTCCAGGGGCATGAAGGTATTGCCGCGGACGGCGTCCTTCCAGCCCATCCCGGAGTTTTCGAAGCTGACCTCCTCCAGGAAGGCGCTGCGTGCCTTTGTCGAGGAGACGCGCCGGGCCGGCTCGCGGCTGATCCTGGTCGCGGCGCAGGAGGACGACCTGCGCGTGATGGAGCGGATGGGCGGCGTCAAGGCGCAGCGCTGCGAGAATTGGGACGAGGCGGTGCGCGGGCGGAGCGGCGAGGCGGCGCTTCTGGCCGATCTCGATGCGGGCTTCGTCGTGCCGGGGAAAAAGTCGCTCGTTGTCGTGACGGCGTCCGACGTGCTCGGCAGCCGGGCGCATCATCCGCAGCCGATGGCGCGGGCCTGGAGCGCGGCCTTCGACCATGCCGACGTGCCCGAGCAGGGCACGGTGGTCGTGCATCTCCAGCGCGGCCTTGCCGTGCTCGATGGCCTGCAGACCGTGAACACGGGCGGCGGCGCACTGCGCGAGATGATCCGCCTGGTGTTCGCAGGCGACAATGCGGTTCTCGTGCCGCCGCCCGATCTGGCGCTGATGTGGCCTTACGCAACCGAGCCCGGCAAGCTTGCGCTCGACAAGGCGGACGGCAGCTCATGGTGGGCCCGCCGCACCGAGGCCGAGCGCGAAATCCAGATCGCCGGCAAGGTGCTGGCCAAGCACATCAGCCAGCGCCGCAGGCGGCGCGCCGACAAGCTGGTTCCGCCGGGATCGGCCTATGAGAAATTCGTCGCGCGCTTTCCTTATTTCACGACGGTCGACCAGGCGAAGGCGATCCGCGACGTGCTGGAGGATCTCGCATCCGGCCATCCGATGGACCGGGTGATCTGTGGCGACGTGGGATTTGGCAAGACCGAGGTGGCGCTGCGGGCGGCTGCCGCTGTGGTGCTGTCGGGCAAGCAGGTGGCGATCGCGGTGCCGACGACGGTGCTGGCACGGCAGCATGTCGCAACGTTCCAGAAGCGCTTCGCCCCGTTCGACATCGAGGTGGGGAACCTGTCGCGGGCGACATCCGGCGCCGAGCTGCGGGCGACCAGGGAGGGACTGCGCAGCGGCCGGATCAAGGTCGTGGTCGGAACGCAGGCGCTCGGCGGCAAGGACGTGAAGTTCGACGATCTCGGCCTCGTCATCATCGACGAGGAGCAGCATTTTGGCGCGGCGGAGAAGGCCAGGCTTTCCAGCCTCGCCAAAAATGTCCATGTGCTGATGATGAGCGCCACGCCGATCCCGCGCACGCTCGCCGCCGGCCTTGCCGGATTCCGCGACCTCAGCGTGATCGCCTCGCCGCCGGTTCACCGGCTCCCGGTCGCAACCAGGATTGCGCCGCTGTCGGATGCGGCCATTGCGTCGGCGTTGCTGCGCGAGCAGCGGCGCCACGGCCAGAGCTTTCTGATCTGTCCGCGCATCCAGGATCTGGATCCGATGCTGGCGCGGGTGCAGGCGGTGGCCGGCGATCTTCGCATCGTGTGCCTGCACGGCAGATTGGCTGCCGACGAGATCGACGACCGGATGATGAGCTTCGTCGAGGGCAGGGCCGACGTCCTGCTCGCGACCAACATCGTGGAGAGCGGCCTCGACATTCCGCGTGCGAACACCATCGTGGTCTGCTGGCCCGAGAAGTTCGGCCTCGCCCAGCTGCATCAGCTGCGCGGACGGGTCGGACGCAGCGGCATCCGCGCGTTCGCCCATCTGCTGACCGAGACGAATTCCGGGCAGTCGGAGAAGCGGCTGGCCGTGCTCGAGGAGTTCAGCCGGCCGGGCGCCGGCTTTGCCATCAGCGAGCGCGATCTCGATCTCAGAGGTGCGGGCGACCTGTTTTCGGAGCAGCAATCCGGCCATGTCCAGGTGTTCGGACCCGTGCTCTACAGCCACCTGCTGAAAATGGCCTCGGAGAAGGTCGATGAGGAGCGGGCTGCGGTGTGGGTGCCCGACCTGAACCTGCCGGTCGCGGACATGCTGCCCGAGACTTATGTGCATTCCGAGCCCGTGCGGCTCGAACTCTATGCGCGCGCCGCAAGATGCAGCAGCGAGGACGACCTCGTCGACCTCGAGGAGGAAACCTCCCGCCGCTTCGGCCCGCTGCCGAAAGTCGCGCGCGACTTCTTTGCCGCCGCGAAGCTCAGGCTCGAATGCAAGCGAAGGGGCATCATCCGGCTCGACGTCGGCCTCGGGGCGGTGGCCGCAACGTTCCTGCCCGGACGGTTGCGGAAGTCGAGAGGGAAGTCACTGCAGCGCGACGGCGATCGCGTCGTCTATCACAGCCAGATGCGCGACGCGCCGTTCGAGCGGGTTGAAGAGTTGTTCGAGGTGCTGGACGAGGGGTGAGGACGGATGCGCCGGTCCGGCGCCGTCTTCATCCAGCCGGGTCAATCAGACAGGTGACATCAGTCACTTCGAGGCGTGGTCGATCTTGTGCCCCAAATGCCCGGTGTCATGATCGCGGCGCAACTGGCTCAGCGACGTCTCGTTCAGCTGAGCCAGGACCTCGCTGAGCTGGGTCGCATCGGGATAGCCGGCCGCAAAACCCTTTCCGTAGATCTTGCGCAACGTGCCAACCAGCGTGTTGCCGTGCTTCTTGCTGATCCCGCCATCCTTGTCCCGATGGCGGCCATCCAGGCCCGATTCCTTCATGTGTCTCTCCCTGTGTGGCGTCTTGAGCGCCTGGAGAGAGCGTGCTCCCAAATGAGTTGATTGGCAACGGCGCGGCGCTCGGGCGTTGAGCGCCGGTTCGTGCCATCGCAAGGGCGTTGCGCTCGCGTGTCTATCGCTTAGCTGTGATGCCGCGTCAGATTGCGGCGGGACGGTTGGCGCATCACATCAGCCCGAGCGGGTTACTCGATTGGAACCGATACGATGCGCTCTGTTCTGGCCATGGGTCTGTTGATCGTCCTGTGCACCGCCGCAAACGCGGCGACGGCGCAACGCTCCCGCGCACATCATCCGCGCTCTCCCGCGGTCGATCGTTCCGGCGCGGACGTGAATCCGCGGGCGCGCTTCGCGGTCCCCGGCTGGAGCGATGAAGCAACGCAGCGGTGGCGGAACAGCGCCTCGTCCAATGTCGGCCGGGGCGGATAGCGGGTCGGTTACGTTGTCGGCCAGAGTCGGCGACCGTCGCAGATATGGAAAAATCGGCGACGTGCTGTGAACCGGCTCACAGTCGGTCTCCGCGGCCGCTGCTATGAAGGCCGCATTGCTTTACCGATTGATATTTTGAAAACGCCCCGGCGCTTCCCACCAGGCGCTGGGGTTTTCATTTGGATCACGGCAACGCCAAGAGTTCGCGAAGCGCGATCCGATGGCTGGGTGATTTCTGAAAAGGGAAGGCGGGGCGGCTACGCCGCCTGCTCCTCGAACGAGGTGTATATCCGGCCGGTTGGATCAACGATCTGAACGTCCCAGCACCCGTCCGCGACGAGCTCTCTGGCCTTCTTGAGGGCGGCCTCGAGTGACAGCCGCTTGAGGCTGACGACGCCTGCCGTGTCGAAACCGTTGATTTCAAACATGCCGCTCCCTCCTATTTTGGTGAATCTTACACCTTTTGAGGGCGTTGTCTCGCGGCTTTGTCGCGCTTCGGAGCAGGCTGCCCCATTGCTCATTCCATCGCCTGGGCCCCGCAATCGGCCGGGGTGGCCGGGCCTGCCGGGCGGCCCGGCCGCTAACGTGAAATTAAGCCGAAAAGCCTACAATTTTAGACAGTTGTAGGTGGGTGCTGCGTAGAGGAGCCGTCGCGAGGACGTTCCGGCGTCGGCTTCCTTTTGCTCGCTCATGAGGTCAATGCAGATGACCACGACTTTGGAAGCGCAAGGCCTCGTCGAACAACTCGACCCCGCAGCGCTCGCGCTCGCAGCCGCCGCGCCCGAACCCGCCGCCCCGGAAGCTCCAGTTCCGGTCAAGCGCTCCAGCCGGAAATCGGTCCTGGCGCTGTCGGTGTGTGCTCTGGCCATCAACGGCTCGGCGGCCATCTATACATCGCCGGCCGATTTCTCGTCGCTGAATATCGGCAGTCTGGCCGAACTGCTTCCGCGCCGGGACGCATCCGCACCGAAACCGGATCCGGTTGTCGCCGCCTTGAAGGATATCCAGTCGGCCCAGCAGCAGCACACGGCTTCGCTGCAGGAGAACAACCAAGCATTGCAGCAAAATGCCGCCCTGCTGCAGCAGGACACAATGGTGCTGCTGTCCCTGCGCCAGAGCATCACGGACGAACGCTTCGACGTGAGGAAGATATCTTCGCAGCTGTCCACGCTGATCGCGAAGGTGGACTCGCTGCAAGGCGCAATGATGTCGGACGTCACGTCCTCCATTCGAAGAGCGAATGCTCGCTATGGACTGTCCGCGGCGATGCGCAAACGGATGGTCCGGCAGTCGAAGTCGGTGGGGCCTGTTTCGGTTGGTGGAGCGCCGCTGAGCATGCCGGCTGCAGTTGCGGCGCCGGAAAGCTGAAGATAGGTCGAACGAAACGCTTGGGACTGTGCCCGCACTGAACTGGCCCGCTGGTTCACGCTGGCGGGCCTCGGCGCTCCCGGCGCTCTGATCCGCAATTGAATCGGCAGCCGGGAGCCTTGGGGGCTGGAATGCAAGCCGTGCCACGCTCGCTCTTAAGCTGCAATCCGTGAGACGTCGAACTCCGGTAGTTGTACGGAGTCCATTTTCGGAACGGGGTGTTCTACTGTGAGAACACCGGCGAGATTTGAGTACCAGCCAATTTCTAGTTGTCCGGGAATGCCGCAGTGGGGGCTGGAACCACCCTGCGGCTTTTCCCGTTGGGCTTAGTTCCTAGCCGTCGCGGCACGGAACGCCGAAGTTGTCGCAGGTGAGAGCGAAGGTTTCTTTCGCCTTCGCATCTTCAAAGCAGAAGCGCGTGCCGACATCGGCATGATCGATCCACCAATCAAGTTTACTGTCCTTTGCAATGCGGGAGGCTTCTCCTCGCAGCAGATCCAACTGTCTTCCAGCAACGTAGACGATCAGGCAATTTTCCTTGGTCATGAATGACGTCCTTATAATTGAAGCAACGGCTCAATTTGATTCCGACTAAAAATGAAAATCGTGTGGCGTCTCCCGAGAGAAGACGATCATTGATCCCGCTTCAGCTTGCGTCGTCCCCAATGCGGTTCCTTGCCCTTGGGACTGAGCTCGGCGACGTGATGTCTGTTCAGCGGGTCCGTGTGGTTTTCGCAGACCCTCCGCCTCCGACGGAGTGCCCCTTTTGGGCAGTTCATTTCGCCACTTCACCGGCGTAAATTGAACTTGCCGACCGTGCTGGCTTTGCCCCTTCCAGCCCCAGCAAGGAAAGGCAGGCGGCCCTTCCACGCTATCAGCGAGGCGGGGTCGCTGCGTGTGGGGACGTGGAAAGGCAGCGCCACGGTTCACGCTGGCGGGCCTTCCTTGGGAAATTTACGGGTGGCTGTCCGCTGTGGGGTGGCGTTGCAAGCTTCGATAGCTTTCCGATAATACTCCGCCACCTTGAGAAGACCCTCACGCTCAAGATCGAGGGAAGCGATGGCTGCGTGCTCTCTGCAAGCGCGTTCGAGCCTGCGGAATTCCTTTAATTCCCGGTTCAACGACTGCTCCTCAGGCCCGAGGGACGCGATAAGCGGCGAGACCGGCAATGTATCCAATTGCCGAAAGTTCCCGCTTCATCAACTCGCACGCGAAATATGGCCTTTTTGCAGCGGTCTCACGTGCGTTCGAGCTCGCGAACTGCGGCGGCACGCCGCTCTCGAAATCTGGCCTGACCTCAGCTCCGCGGCGGCCGCAACCGGCACAGACGAAGCGCGGCTCGATACCAGAGAGGCGAACATCGTCAGGCCAGCGATCGGCGCTCAGAGTTCAGAGCGATATGATGGCCGCAATGGCAATAGACGAGGACGCCGCGCAAGCCCATCTCCCGCATCTCGCCGAAGTGATCTTGACGGGGCGGCCGTCAACGTGCGTGGGCGTGTGGCGGCGGGCAGGGCGGGGCATGCCGCCATCGAAACGCGGCGCAGGCCAGAGTCAAATTATCAATCCCTTGGGTCTCGGAACGCGCGCGAGCTACTGCGCGTCGTGGGGGCTTCGGTCCCGCGCTCACGCCGTCGGCGCTGAACTTGAACGAGCTAGGTTCGCTTGGCGATTTTTTCTTTTGCCCTTTCTGGGCGTGGCCAGCTGCCGATCATGCTTTTCAGGCCGATCCCATCGAGTTGCAACCGCTCCCCCCGACGGCGGAAATCGGGCGGCCCAGCGCTGTTCGAACCTTCGTTGAAGGTCTAGGGGGATGGTACTCATAACCCGCCTCCGTCCTCCTGCTCTGGTCCTTAACGCGTGTCGCGGTCGAAGGCTCCTTACGCGGCCCGTCCTTGACCTGAGCGGGGCGCCGGAGTCTGATCAGCCGCATGGGGCAATATCAACACGACATCGACGAACTCGCGCGCATGGAGCGCATCTGCCTGGAATTGGCAGGGCAGGCGACCACGGCTGAGGAGCGCGCCGGCCTGCTTGTTACGGCAAACAATTGCAGGGCCGAGATCTCCGACCGTGAGAGCAGCAATCGAATTGTCAGCACAGTGCCCACGCGGGGCTTTTTCAATCGGTTGATGGTCTGGCGTAAGCTATTGAATTTGCTTGGTGAGCGCGCTGGGGCTCGAACCCAGGACCCCGTGATTAAAAGATCAGGACGCCGCTGACACCCATTTCGCGCATCTCGCCGAAGGTGATCTTCACCGGGCGGCCGCCTGGCAGGGTAGGGCCGATGCGTCTGATTGGGCGAGGCATCCCGCCAAGAATGGCTTGCCCAGAGCCGAGTCAAATTGTCGATTCCCAGCAGGTCGGAACGGCGTCGGGCGACTGCGGGTCGTGGGTGGAAATCTCGCCTACAGCACAACTCCTCCTGGTGGGAGTGCGGCTTCAGCTTGCGCTTCTTGATGACCTTGCGGCGAGGGGGGCGGCGCGACTAGCGCGCATCTCATCCAAGGCCCTCCGCCGCCGTCGATGACTTTGAAGGACATGCCCGTCTCCCTGTCTGGGCAAAGCTGCCTTCGCTCTCGGCGGTTGTCCAGCCACCGCGTGCTGTGCTTCCGTCATCGTCTGAACCACAAGGGCTAGAAAATTCGCGTGACGATCCCGGCCTTGGCGCCCTAATAAGGATCGAGGGGGCAAACTGCATGAGCGTTACACCAATCGCACTTCACAGAGCTTCGGCCGTAGGCGCCTTCCGCTGGACTGTGTTCTTCTTTGTCGCCATTGCAGCTTTTGCTCAGCGAGACGAAAAAACAGGGACAATCCTGGCGACACTCGTCTTTCTGATTGACGTGGTGTCGTGGAACCTCGGCGAGCTGATCGCAGCAACCACAGTCGCGTCTTCGAACCAGCAATGGCACAGTACGCTCACCGATCGGTTGATTTTCGAGAAAACTGCTCGATCGCTTCCGCGATCGTCAGCATATCGATTTCGAGCAGATCACTCGGGAGGGCACGCGGGCTGCGACCGAGGACGTCAATAAGTATATGCGCGACACGACGTTCTGGTCAGAGTGGGGTGGCTTTAGAAAGACGCTTCTTGGGATCGGATATTATCTTTGGTTCTGGATCAGCTATAGGGCCGCGGCGACCTTCGTTCCGGCGTCCGCCAAGGGCGCATTTACTGTGAGCGCTGCTCTCGACTTGAAGGCGGCGCGCCTATGTTTGCCTGTTCGTTCCCGCGTACTTGTGTATCCGTCCCGGCTCGTTGTCCACGGCGGGACGATCGAGCTTATCCAACGCAAAAAGCAGCGACGCAACACGGTTGGCCGAAGCGGCCCATTCCGCAAGACGAGGATAGTTGTCCGTAAACCAGCTGCAGGCACTTTGGACCACAACGAACGCCGCCGCAGCCTGTACGACCTCGCCGAGGAGCATTGTGCCGGCAACATATTTTGGCATGCAGAGCAGCACGCCGATCACGGGCGTCAGCAGCGAGTTCGTGTGGGTTATGATTGTGAGGCGCACGAGTTGCCAGCAATAGTTCAGCCACGAAGCAATCACCGCCTTGAGGGCAGGGTGGATCGCGCGAATTCCATCGTCGCCTTTCATACCGGGCGCCATGCTTTCTCCGCTTTCACGCACATGGGTTCCAACGGCCCTCAACTGTGCCTCGGCCCGCTTGTTTTCCTCCAGAACGTCCGTCAGTCGGCGGCCGATCAACATCGTCACGGCTGCCACGGCGATCGAATAGACGACGACGGCGACGACCAGATAGCCGGGAATGGTCAGAGTGAGACCCGCTGCATCGATCGTGAGATTGCCTCCGACCACCCCGAGGATGCCGATAAAGGTGGCCGCTGTCAGGAGAGAAGCGACGAGCCCGAGAACGAGGTCGACCGGGAGGTCCGTTGCCAGTCTGCAGTCCTCGGCGATTCGATATTCAGGGGCCTGATAGTCTCCCGCCACGAAGTTCAGTCGCACAAAGCGATCCCGCTCCAGCCAGTAGCGGTAAAGCTCATCGCTGAGCCAGGCTCTCCACTTTCGCTGGAGCGTCATCCGCCCCCAGACCGAGAAGACGGCGAGCGACAGACTGGCCGCAGCGAGCGGCATGAATCGCAGCGCCTGGCTGAGGAGCTCTTTCCCGTCCTTGCGCTCGACCGCGTTGAAGAAGTCGCGATTCCAGAAGTTCAGCGAATACTGGGTCAGCAGTTGCAGAAGAACTGTCGCGACGAGCAACACGGTGAGAAGCCAGGCCCAGCCCGCCGACTTGCCTTTCCAGAAGCCGCGAGCACTTTTCCAGAAGCGCAGCAGCAACTGCCGTTCGCCGGGCGAGTGGTATGTCTCGTTGCTAAGCATGATAGCCGGCTATGATTGTGACGTTCACGTTGGATGCGAGGCGATGAACGTCCGCACCGAGGCAAAGCCCCGTTCCGGGACTGAGCAGCGCCGCCGAACCGCCGGCAACACCATAACGCAGGGCGCTATCGAGCTTGTCGCCATTGGCGAGGCGCGACACCATCGCCCCCAGGAAGCTGTCGCCTGCGCCGGAAACGCTGACAGGCTCCAAAGGAAGGCCATTCGCACGCAAGGCGATGTCGCGCGTCAGGAGCAGGGCCCCGCCGGGGCCCATCGAGAGAGCAATGATCTCGATGCGATAACGATCGATCAGGCGGCGCCCCGCCTCCAGGAGCGAGGACTCGTCGGCGCCACTGATCCCGGCCAGCTCCTGAAACTCCCGAAGGTTGGGCTTGATGAGATAGACGCCCGCTTCCAGCGCGGCTTTGAGCGAGGCGCCGGACGTATCAACGACGACCTTGGCCGCTCCCGTCGATGCCCTGACCACCCTGCCGTAGAAATCGGCCGGGGCTCCCGGCGGCAGGCTGCCGCTTGCGATGACAAAGGCAGCCTGCGGACTGAGACGCGCAATTGCGTCGAGACACTGCTGCCATTCGAATTCGTTGAGGCAGGCGCCCGGAAATACCAGCCGGAACTGCTCCTTGCTCGTCTCGTCGAAGATGGTGATGTCTTCGCGGGTATCGTTCGATATCGGGATGACGATGCTGCGCACGGCCTCACGTTCAACCAGCGCCGTCAGGGTTTGCCCGGTTGCGCCGCCGGCTGGATAGACTGCGGTCGCCTCAAAGCCCAGCCGTTTCAGGACACGGGCCACATTGATTCCGCCACCGCCGGGATCGCGCTGAGGCGCGGCGCAGCGCATTTTCGTGTAGGGCACCATCTTGCTGACCGAGGTCGAGATATCGACAGCCGGGTTGATGGTCAGGGTGACGATGTCGCGTTGCGGTACCTCAGCCAATGCCTTCGACCTCCATCAGGTTACGGAGGCCGACGAATGCGACGTCGTCGTCCAGGATCAGATAGGCCGGTATCGGCTCGAGGAATTTTCGGAGCCGCCCCTTCTCCTCGAAGCGCTGGCGAAACTGGGACGCGGCAAGATAGTCCGGCAGGTGGCGCAAGATGCCGCCGCCGATGAATATCCCGCCTCTCGCGGTCAGCGCGAGCGCGAGGTTGCCCGCGACGGACCCCAGCATCGCGCAGAACATGTCAACGGCGGAGCGGCTGATCGGACACGTTCCCTCAATTCCGGCCCGCGTAATGTCGGACGCGCGGCGCTTTGGCGGCGTCGCGCCGTCGATGCAGGCGAGAGCGTCATACAGGTTCTCGAGCCCCGCGCCCGACAGAATGCGTTCGGCCGACACATGTCCGAAGCGTTGCCGCAAATGCTCAATCACCGCATCCTCGCGCAACGAACCGCCTGCCAGCGTGGCATGGCCTCCCTCGCTGGCGAGAACGATCTGTCCGCCGGGGTGTGGTATGCTCACCGCCATTCCCAGGCCGGTGCCGGGGCCGATCGCGGCAAGGGGTGCCCCCGGCACCTGCTGCCGCCCGCCGAGCTGCAGCAAACTGTCGGGGCCAAGCCGGGGCAGGGCCCATGCGACCGCTTCAAAGTCGTTGATCAAACGGACGGCCGAAAACCCATAGGCCCCGCGCAATTCCTCTGCGTCGACGATCCAGGAATTGTTCGTGAGTGCGCAGCGGGCATTCTGAACCGCGCCAGAGGCGGCGAGGATTGCATGAGCAGGCCTCTCGGCCCTGGCCGAAGCGCCGAGATAGGCAGCGAGGGCCTCCTGAAAGGTAGCGTAGTCCTTGACCGCCATATGTGTGATCGCGCCGAGCTCGCCGTCAGTCAGCAGTGCGAAGCGGGCGTTGGTCCCTCCAACATCTGCAAGCAACGCGGCTCGTCCTTCCAGCGTCGCCTTGATCATGGCTGCACCGCCCTGATCAGCCCGGCATACCAGCCGAAAGACGATTTCGGGATTCGCCGCAGCGAAGCATAATCGACATAGGTCAGGCCGAACCTGATGCTGTAACCGGAGGCCCACTCGAAATTGTCGAGCAGAGACCAGACGAAATAGCCACGAACATCGACGCCGTGGGCCGCGGCGTTATTCATCGCGTTGATATAGGCCTTCAGGAACTCTATCCGGCCCGGGTCGATCACCGCACCGGTCTGGTCGGGCTGGCCGGAATCGCCGTAGCCATTCTCGAGCACGTAAATCGGCAGGCCGTACCGTGTGCGGACCGCCTGCAACGTCTCGCTGAAGGCCTCGGGATCGATCGGCCATCCGATCGGGGTCAAGGGGACGCTGGCGGGCTTGTCGCCGAAGTCGTAGCCCAGCATCGAATCCGCCCGTGCCTTCACATAGACCGGGCTATAGTGGTTCAGCCCGAACCAATCCAGCGGACGGCAAATCCGCGTCAGGTCGCCTGGCTGCATATGCGGTTCGATTGCCGCGCGCATCGATGGCGGATATTCGCCGCGGCATTGCGGATCCGGAAAGGCCGCGTTCCAGTACACATCCAGCCGTGCCGCAGCCGCTTCATCGGCCTCGCTTGCACTGGAAGGCCGGCATGGCTGTCGATTATGGATACAGCCGATCGAGGCGCCGATCACGTTGGCGCGAAGCACATCCACCGCCGCCCCGTGGGCGAGATTGACGTTGTGGATCATGCGGTGGAACTTGTCCTCGCTGCTATGCTCCCGCTTGCCGAGCGAACGGCTGAACAGGCTGAAGATCGACGGCTCGTTGAATGTCGCAAAGCGCTTGACCCGGTCGCCAAATCGCGCGGCGATCAACGTCACATAGTCGGCGAACCACGCCGCCGACTCACGGTTCAGCCAGCCGCCGCGCTCCTCCAGGGCCTGCGGCAGGTCCCAATGATACAGGCACAGCCACGGTTCGATACCGGCGGCCACGAGCTCGTCGATCAGCCGGTCATAGAATGAAACGCCGGCCTCGTTGGCGGATCCGAGTCCCAGCGGCAGGACGCGCGGCCAGGCAACCGAGAACCGGTACGCCTGTACGCCCAACGTCTTCATGAGGCCGACATCTTCGCGGTAGCGATGATAATGGTCACACGCGACGTCGCCGGTATCGTGATTTTTGATTTCACCGGACCGACAATAGATGTCCCAGATGCTGAGTCCGCGCCCGTCCTCCTTCGTTGCCCCTTCGATCTGGAAGCTGGAGGTGGAAACGCCCCAGATGAAACCGGGGCGCAGGCTGGCGGTGTTTGGCAGTTGCGTTGTCGGCATGGACGACCTGCTTGGTCCTGCTTGGTCCTGCTCATCGGCGACCGGCATGCTGTTGCGCGGTCAGCCGCTGATCTCAGGCACGTTGTCTCACTGCGACATTGGTAGTCATGCCGGTTCCGAATGGTATTGAGATAGGTCAAGAGGCCCCGAGCCGGCCGTGCAATGGATTGATATCCTTAGAACGTTGCCGGGGTCCGCGCTTGCAAAGAACGAAATGGGGAGGGGTCGTCGACGACGACCTCAGAGGAAGCGGCTTCTTCCGCGTTTCCGAGCGCAATGGCGTATTCTGGCTCATCGATCCCGATGGTGGCCGCTTTCTCTCGAAGGGTGTCAACACGGTCCGCTTCGATCAAGACCGCATCGGCCGGACCGAGCGCGTGCCATACGCCGAGACTTGCCGAGCCAAGTACGGCAGCCTGCAAAGCTGGCGTGCCGCTGCGTCTACTCGACTGGCAAGCTGGAATTTCAACACGGTCGGCTGCTGGTCGGACGAAGGCGTCGCCAGTGCGGGATCGCAATTGTTGGCGATCACGCCGATCAGGGAACTTGGCGCATCCTTTCGCCTGCACCGACGCGATCAGATATTTCCCGATGTCTTCGATCCCGAATTCGCGGCGCATATCTGCGCAAGTGCCAAGGAGCGCTGCACGCTTCGTCGCAATGATCCCGGCTTGCTCGGCACTTTTATCGATAACGAGCTCTACTGGTCGACTGACGCGCGCGGACCCGACGAATTGCTTACGCTGTTCCTGAATCTGCCGTCTCATCGTCCTGGTCGGGTTGCTGCCATATCGAGGCTGCAAGCGCATTATCGGGATATCTCCGAGTTCAATGCGGTATGGCGCACACCGGCGCGATCATGGGAGGAGCTTGGCAGGATCGGACACGTTGTGGCGCCGTTCGTCAGAATGCCGCCCGGAGGCTTGAACGATGCACTCGAGACCAAAGCCAACCTCGCCGACCGCGCGCGCGAGGCGTTTTCAGCAGATTGCGATGCCTTTGTAGCCGTCGTAGCCGACAAGTATTTTGAAGTGTGCGTCTCGGCCATCAAGACGGCTGATCCCCATCATCTCGTGATCGGATCCCGGTTCGGCTGGCAGCCGCCGCGGGGAGTGATCGCCGCGGCCGGTCGACACCTCGATGTGATCTCCTTCAATTGCTACGAGTTCGACCCCGGTCCGGTCATCGATGCTTATGCCGCTACCGGCAAGCCATGCCTGATCTCCGAATTCTCCTTCCGCGGCGACGACGCGGGCCTGCCAAATTCCAAAGGGGCGGGGCCGCGTGTGGCCACTCAGACCGAGCGCGCCCGTGCCTTCCAGGGCTACGTTGTGGCGGCCCTCGGCAAGCCGAATGTGGTCGGTTATCACTGGTTCGAGCATGCCGATCAGCCGGTGCAGGGGCGCTTTGACGGCGAAGATTCGAATTTCGGCACAGTGACCGTCGACGACCGGGTCTATGACGAGCTTACGAAGACGATGACCAGGGTCAACGCCGCGGCAGAACGCATTCATGCCGCTGCCGTCCCGGCTGTGATCTGATCGTTACAGCGAGAGGAGGCCTCGCGTCTCGGATTCTGGCTGATTTGTTTCGGCGTCGGACACCACGGCCATGGTGCGAAACACGCTTGAAGGATTGACGCTGATCGAATCGATGCCAAGCCCTGTCAAGTATCGCGCGATCTCCGGATAGTTCGCAGGCGCCTCGCCGCAGATGCCGATATGGCGACCGTTCCGCTTTGCGCCGACCACCGCCTGCCGGAACAACTCCAGAATTCCTGGGTCGCGTTCGTCGAAGTCGAAGGCCACGATATCGGAATCCCGGTCGACCCCCAGCGTGAGCTGGGTAAGATCGTTGGACCCAATCGAAAAGCCATCGAACAACCGAGAAAACGCGTCGATCTGGATGACGTTATTCGGGATCTCGCACATGACGTAAATCTCGAGACCGTCTTCGCCGCGCCGCAGTCCATTGGCAGCCATCGTCGCGATCACGCGGCGGCCCTCCTCGACGGTTCGGCAGAACGGCACCATGACGCGCAGATTGGAGAGACCCATCTCCTTTCGCACCAGGCGGAGCGCGGCGCACTCCAAGGCAAACCCTTCGGTGTAGGCGGGATGACTGTAGCGGGAGGCGCCCCGGAATCCCAGCATCGGATTCTCTTCCCTGGGCTCGAAGCCTTCCCCGCCAATCAGGCTGGCATATTCGTTGGTCTTGAAATCGGAAAGCCGTACGATCACCGGCTTCGGATAGAATGCCGCGGCGATGGTGCCGACGCCTTCCGCCAGTCGTTGAATAAAGAAATCGGCCGGGCTCTTGAAGCCCTTCGTCAGGCGGGCGATTGCGGTCCGCGCCTTGGTTGACGTGACCTTCTCCGGCTTGAGCAGCGCCATCGGGTGAACGCCGATATGTTCACTGATGATGAACTCCATGCGGGCGAGGCCAACTCCGGCCTGCGGCTGCATCGCCGTGCGGAACGCCATTTCCGGGGTTCCGACATTGACCATGATGGCCGTGCGCGGCTGCCGCAGTTCGCTCACTGGCGTCCTGGTAACGTCGAAGGCAACCGCCCCCTGATAGACGCTGCCGATATCGCCTTCCGCACAGCAGATCGTGACGTCGGTTCCGCTCTTGATCTTCTCGGTCGCGTGTGTGGCGCCCACCACGGCGGGGATACCCAGCTCTCGCGCCACGATCGCGGCATGGCAGGTGCGACCGCCCTTGTCGGTGATGATGCCGGCCGCGATCTTCATGACCGGCTCCCAATCCGGGCTGGTCGCCGGCGCCACCAGGATTTCACCCGGCCTGAAGGCCGCCAGATCGCGCGCGGTCGAAATGCGGCGCGTGCGCCCTGAAGCGATCTTCTCTCCCACCGCGCGACCGTTGACGATGACCGGGCCGTGTCCCTTCAGGTTATACGTCTCATAGAAGTCCGACGAGCGCTGCGAGGCAACGGTCTCGGGCCGGGCCTGAATGATGTATAGCTTCCCGTCGACACCGTCCTTGGCCCATTCGATGTCCATCGGCATCGAAACGCCGGCATGTTTGGAGTAGTGGGCTTCGATCCGGACCGCGATCTCGGCAAGGCTCAGCACTTCGGGGTCGGAAATGCAGAATTTCTGTCGTTCGGCGTCAGGCACATTGCGGGTGGACGTCGCATGACTGCTCCCGAGCTTGCCATAAATCATACGGATCTGCTTGGCTCCGAGTCGGCGCCGCAGCACTCGGCGAAAACCTTGGCTCAGCGTCGGCTTGTGGACGTAAAATTCATCTGGATCGACCTGGCCCTGCACGATGGTTTCGCCGAGACCGTAGCAGCCGGTGACAAAGACCACGTCACGAAAACCCGTTTCGGTATCGAGCGTGAAAACGACTCCGCTCGCCGCCAGATCGGAACGGATCATTTTCATCACGGCGACGGAGAGCGCGACCTTGAAATGATCGAAGCCGTTGTCGATGCGATAAGAGATCGCGCGATCGGTGAAAATGGAAGCAAAGCAGCGCCGGCAAGCTTCGAACAAATCCTTGGGCCCGCGCACATTGAGAAAGCTTTCGTGCTGGCCGGCAAAGCTCGCCGTCGGCAGATCCTCCGCCGTCGCGGAGCTTCGTACGGCGACAGCGACCCCGATCCCGGCCTCGCGTTCAAGATGCCGATAGGCTTCTACGATCTGCTCGCGCAGCAGCGGCGTGTCCATCGCCTTGTATATGACCTCGCGGGCCTTGGCGGCCTTGCCGGCGAGCTGTCTGATCTTGCTCTTGTCGATCCCGTCCAGAAGACGGTGCAGCTTGTCCGCGACCCCGTCTCGCGATAGCGCTTCGCGATAGGCGTCCGCCGTGACGGCGAAGCCATCTGGGACGGCAACCCCTTGGGATGCGAGAGCCGAATACAATTCGCCGAGCGAAGCGGTCTTGCCGCCGACCAGCCCGACATCGCCCAATCCGATTTCGAGGAAGGATCTGATATATCCAGACATGCAAGCAACAGATCACGCCGGGCCTGTCCGGCCTTGAGGCAGGTCAACCTTTCGATGGATTTACGTGTCTCCCTACAAGCCGTCGATCACGTTCCGGAGCAAAGTCTGGACACGCTCAGCCGACGCCTTGAGGTCAGGATTTGAGCCCGCTCTGCTGCTGCGATGTCGCGGCTGCGATAGCGAGTTGAACGGTTTCGTCCTGCGTCTTGATGGCCCGGGTCAGGGAAAGCAGCCGTTGGCGGGTGTCGTAAAGCTGATCAAGCAGCGACAGCACCACCGGTAGCGCGTTGTCATCAACATCGAGCTCATAGGTCAGCGTACAAATGAGACGGATTCGCGCGCATTCCATGTCCGAGAACATCAGCGACCCTCCGTTCTGTTGCGGCGCGACCAGTTCTTCGCTGATCCAACGTTCGAGATCGCTGCGCTGGAGCGCGGAGATGGTGGCCAAAAGATCATCGACGTCCATCATGGCAACATATCCTTGCGTGGATCCTGAGGGTTTTTCGGCCGCCATGCTTCCAGAAATTCTACCAGTTCGGGTTCTTCGGCCGTAGGGAGGATCACCTTCAGCGTGATCAATTGATGTCCGCGCTGCCCGGTTTTTCGGTTGCGGATACCTCTTTCGCGCAGCCGCAGTGTGGTGCCGGAATTCGAACCCTTCGGGACTGTCACCGTTACCGGTTGAGTGATTGTCGGCACCTCGATCTTGCCTCCCAGCACCGCCTCGCGCAGGGTTACGGGTATTTCGACATGGATGTTGTCGTCCTTGCGGTGAAAGAACGGATGCGGCTGGATGTGCAACTCGACATAGGCATCGCCTGGCGCCCCGCCGCCATAGCCAGGCATTCCCTGGCCTTTCAGCCGCAGCATCTGTCGGTCCTCGGCGCCCTCGGGGACAATCACCTCCAGGGTCTTGCCGTCCGGCAGTGTGATGGTGAGGGTGGCGCCGCTGGCGGCGTCCACGAAGGCCACTGGCAGCACATAGCTCCCATCCTGACCGCGCGCCCGGAATGCCCTCTCTGATCGTCGCCCTTTGCCGGCAAACGCTTTTGCCAGGAACTCTTCCAGATCCTCGTTGCTGTCAAATCCATCCTGTGCGGCGTGCGAGGTGTAGGCAGGCCGGTCGGCGAAGTCGCGATAGAATCGCTCCTGCTGTCGCTCTGCGCCGCTGGCGTCGATCTCACCCGCGTCAAACCGCCGCCGCTTCTCCTTGTCCTTGAGCAGATCGTTGGCAGCCGAGATTGCCTTGAACTTGGCCTCCGCCTCCTTGTCGCCCGGATGGAGGTCAGGATGAAATTTGCGCGCGAGTTTTTTGAAGGCGCTCTTGATTTCCTTGTCGGTCGCGGATCGGGTTACGCCAAGGGTCTCGTAAGGGTCTTTCATTTCACCTGATCCCCGAAGGTTTACGAAATCCAGTCAATCTTCGGGGCCTTTCTGGGAACGGGCGCCGCCGCTGTTTTGGGATGCCCTACGATAATGGGTGCGACTGGCACGGTCGTGCCGGAAAGCCTGAGCGACGATTTCCCCTCCGAGGTTCCAAGCCAGCCCTGCGCAAACCCGATCCAGCATGTTCCCAATCCGGCGGCGCAGGCAGCCAGCATCAAGTTCTCAGCCGCCAGGGCGCAATCCTCAACGACCCATGGGCCCTCGGGTGCCGAGATCACGACCAATGCCGGAGCGTGATAGAATATGTCGAAATCCGGATTTTCGAGGATGCTTTGGAAGTGATGCGATGCCAGCGCCGCCGCCGAGGTTTTGAGCATATGGGCCTTTGCCTCGCGGGAAATGCGCGCGAGCAACGTTTTGTCCCGCACGACTGTAAACAGCCATGGCTGGTGGTTGACGGCGCTGGGCGCCTGGATGGCAGCATCAATGAGTTTCCTCAATACGTCCTCGTCAACCGGTTGCGAGGTGAATTCGCGTACGGCGTGCCGACTATAGATGGCTTCCTTGAGATCCATGGCCGTCTCCATTTGCATTCAATGGATCCTGACGCGCTCGCCATTTCGCGGTTTGATGTCGATCAAATCGATGGGGGCGCAATGGTCCTAAGTTTTCTTCGAGATTGATCGTGCATGACTCAACCTAGCTGAGATGCAGGAGAGGCCATCATGGGATCGGTAGCGCTGAATCCAGATCGCCCTGGTGAAGTTAAGTCGTTTCCCGCGCTCCGGGCAGAGATGGTCAAGCGCCATATCGCCGCGCGCGGTGTGCGTGACGAACTCGTGCTCGAGGCAATGGGCAAGGTGCCGCGTGAGCTGTTCCTGCCAGCGAAGCTTCGCGAATTTGCCTACGAAGATTCGCCGCTCCCGATCGCCGGGGAGCAGACCATTTCTCAGCCCTACATCGTCGCTTTCATGGCGGAGGCGCTGATGCTCAAGGGCGGCGAGAAGGTGCTGGAGATCGGAGCCGGCTCCGGTTACGCCGCCGCGGTGCTGTCGGAGATCGCGGCCGATGTGTACACGGTCGAACGCCTCGGTCCGCTTGCGGAAGAGGCGGCGGCCACACTTACCGAGCTCGGTTACGATAACGTCCACGTGCTGCATGGTGACGGCACCAAAGGCTGGCCCGAACATGCGCCCTACGATGCCATCGTCGTAGCCGCCGGCGGTCCGCAGGTTCCGGAGGCGCTCAAGGAGCAGCTGAAGATCGGCGGCAGGCTGGTCATTCCTGTCGGCGCCGATCAGCGTACCCAGGAATTGGTGCGGGTCGTCCGCCTTTCGAAGGACGAATTTCGCAGCGAAGACATTGCAGACGTCCGCTTCGTTCCATTGATCGGAGAGGAAGGGTGGGCGGCCGCAAAAGGCGAGACCGCGCCCGCGCGCCGGGCGCTGCGGCCTGTTGCTCCGGACGAGGAAACGCTGGTCCGCAATATCGCCGACGCCGCCGAATCATTTCCATCCATCGAGGCGGCCGATCTCAGCCCGCTGATGGAGCGTATCGGGTCGGCGCGCGTCGTGCTGCTCGGCGAGGCGACCCATGGCACCTCCGAGTTCTACCGGATGCGCGAACGCATTACCCGCGACCTGATCGTCAAGAAGGGATTTCGCTTCGTGGCGATCGAGGCGGACTGGCCGGATGCCGCCCGGGTCGATCACTATGTGCGGCATTTCCAGTATCCGCCGTCGGAGTGGACCGCGTTTGCACGGTTTCCGACCTGGATGTGGCGAAACACCGAGGTACGCGATTTCGTCAGCTGGTTGCGCAAACACAACGGTACGGTGGAGAACACCACGCGCGTCGCGTTTCACGGTCTCGATCTCTACAGCCTCTACGATTCAATCCGGTCGGTCCTGAACTATCTCGACGAAGTCGATCCAGCCTCGGCGCGTGTAGCCCGCGAGCGTTATGGTTGCCTGACGCCGTGGCAGCGCGATCCCGCCACGTACGGCCATGCGGCGCTGACCGGATCCTATCCGACCTGCGAATCCGACGTGGCGCACGCACTCACTGATCTCCTGGCGAAGCGCCGGGCGTATGCCGAGCACGATGGCGAGCGCTTCCTTGATGCCGAGCAGAATGCGCGCCTGGTGGCCAACGCCGAGCGCTATTACCGCATCATGTACTACGGCTCGCGCGCGTCGTGGAACCTGCGCGACAGTCACATGTTCGACACCCTCAAGAACCTGCTGGCATTTCACGGGCCGGACAGCAAGGCGGTGGTGTGGGCGCACAACTCGCATGTCGGCAACGCCGCGGCGACCGAGATGGTCGCCCGCGGCGAGCACAATATCGGGCAGCACTGCCGCAAGGCTTTTGGCGCCCAGGCGTATCTGGTCGGCTTCGGCACCCACAGTGGCACGGTTGCCGCGGCGTCCGATTGGGGCGGCCCGATGGAGGTCAAGACCGTCCGCCCATCGCTTCCCAACAGCTATGAACGGCTGTGTCACGCAACGGGCCTTCCGCGCTTCATGCTCGGTCTGCGCGGTCCCGGCGATCTCTGCGGTCCGGAGGGTCTCGGCAGGGAACGGCTCGAGCGGGCCATCGGCGTAATCTACAGGCCTGAAACCGAACTTGCGAGCCACTATTTTCAGGCCAGTTTGCCGCAGCAGTTCGACGAATATATCTGGTTTGACGACACCAGGGCGGTAACTCCGCTGGAGACCGCCGAAATCGCCGGGCTTCCCGACATGTATCCGTTCGGGGTGTGATCTCGCTATGAGCAGTCGGAGGGCGATAGAGAAAGCGGAGTCGTTCCGGCCAATGGAGCAGTTCGACGAGTGAATGCGACATGAGCAAGAATGATCAGAGGGAGCAGACGCGCCTGGTGAAGCATGAGCCGGGGGTGCCCGTACCGGACCGGGGCGCAGGCGTCCTGGAGACGAGGAAGGCCGATCGGGCGATCAAGGATGCTCTTGAGGACGATGAGGTGAGAGAAGCACTCAGGCCGCATCACAACTGTTTCTACCACTGAGGAGAGGTCGACATGCGAAACATCGTCCTGCTCGCTGCTGCCGCGGCGATCCTTTCAATCGCAACTGTATTTCCGAGCAGCGCCGAAGCCGGATGCTATCGTCTCGGCGAAACCGGCTACCACTGGTATCGCTCCTGCTGGGGACCTCGCTGGATCTACCCTCATCAACGCGTTTGTCGACACGGCTACTGCTGGTATCGATGATCCCTTCTGCCACCAATAAGCGAGGGGTGTGTCCTGATCTAGCGCAAGCCCGTCTGCTCGGGCATCCCGGGAAATCCTCGGAGCTAGGCGCGTCATTTTGGACCGACGCGTATGAAGCCGCTGGCCGGCCACAAGTTCAGCTTGATCTTTGTCAACGCGGCGCCGAGTGCCGGTGGAATCCTTCGCTAATTTAATCGGATGAGGTTTATGATGAGGTGCATCGTAGAGTTGAAGGACGGTAGTGCGATGGAACGGGCGATGGGAGCTCTGGCGAAGTATCGCTACAGGTCGGAGGGCGAGCCCGTTGCTCCCGAAGGACGTCCCCGGGAATGGAAAACATGGCTTCTCGAGATCAATTCGGCAGAGTTCGAAGCAATCCGAGACCATGTCAACAATGGAGACATTGTCGGCATCAAGCCCATCAACGAGGCAGCTGGCGCTGAGTTGCACTGATCACGTGAGCACCCGACATTTGCGCTTTCGCTCCATGCCGACGGCAGGTTCCAGCAAGCGGCAGAGTGCGGGGATTCTGTTGTTTCGCAGAGGCGGCGGTACGCTAGGTCTTGCTCGGTCATCCCGGCGGTCCCTTTTGGCGGCGCCGGGATCGCGGGGCCTGGACTATTCCAAAGGGCCTCGTTTCCGATGGCGAAACGCTGCTTTCGGCCGCACGTCGCGAATTCGCAGAGGAAACTGGCCACGCGGTGACAGCGGAGGTCATCGAGCTTGGCAAAGCAAGCCAGCCGAGCGGCAAGGTGGTCCACGTGTGGGCCGCGTCGGACGATTGGGATCTCGCTGACTTTCGCAGCAATACATTCGAGATGGAATGGCCTCCGCGGTCGGGTCGGCAACAAAGATTCCCCGAAATCGATCGGGTTGAACGGTTCGAGATCGCAGAGGCTCGCTCGAAGATTCTCAAGGGCCAGACGATCTTTCTGGACAGGCTGCTGGAAAGACTTGGAGGGGTCGACGGCAGCAAACGTATGGCGTGTCGCTTCCGGTGCCCGCGTTCGTATTGAAGATATTTCTTGATGAGCATCAGAGTCGTGCCAGAGCGGCAATGGCATGTTGATCATGGAAAGGATAGCGTCAGACCGCGCGGCGATTGACCCCTGCAGCAGGGCAGAGCGTGCACGCAGGACTCAATATGAGCGGTCGCAAAAACAAGAGCATGTCTCGCGGAAAGTCCGCGTCAGCCCGACCGTGTCGTGGTACGGCAAGATCTTGATTGTCGGAGCGCTGCTCGTCACCATGGGATATGAGCTCTTTCGGCTGATGATCGCCTTGGTGGCGCTGGATTAAGCTTGCGCATCCGCAAGAACCGCAAGGCGGCAATAAACGTTATAGTGCTCCTCCGACCCCGGTCAGGATGGAAAATCGGCCGACTTCACCTCGACGCGGTCGGCGTGAAGTGTCCAGTCGCGAATTGCGCGGAGTTCGCAGAACTCCTGCTTGGCCATTAGGGCCGCTTCCGCGCCGTCGTCCGCCTCAACGTCAATCGCGAGTTGGCAAGCCTCGCAAGGTTGGCCCCGGTCGCCAACCACATTCTTGAGAAAGCGGACAATGAAATGGGACATGAGCGTCTCGACGGTAGCGGAACGGCGATTTGGAATCTCCGCCCGGGTCAGTAGACAAAGGCCGGTGTTTCGAGCAGGTGATCATTCACGGTCGCCACGCCCGGAATTGCCTCGGCGGCTACGCGAATGGCCGTGCGTTCGGCCACGGACGGCGCGAAACCCCAGATATCGACCACGCCATTCTGCACAGTCGCGTTCACATTGAATGTATGAGCCCAGGGCTGCTTCCTGAGCTCCTCGAAGAACCTCTTCCTGATGACTGAATCGGGAAGCGAAATCTCGAGCTTTGGTCTGGCGCTCGCGATGGTCTGGAGCAGGTTGGCCCGGCTGACGATCCCGACGAGCTGACCTTCCTTGTTGACGATGGGAACGCGTTTGATCTGGCGCTCTTCGAGAAGCATGGCGATCTCGTGCAAGGGCGTCTCGGGTGCAGCGGTCGCGACCTCCTGCGTCATGACGTCCTGCACCTTGATTGAGTGCGACTTGACGTAGTCAGTCGCGAGCTGGGCATCGCCGGTTAGCAGGCGCAACCACCAGGAGGGGGAGCGTTCGGTCCCGCTCTCGGCCCTGTGCAGCAGATCGCCTTCGCTCACGATGCCGAGCACCTTGTTGTCGGCATCGACGACCGGCACGGCGCTGATCCGCCGTTCCAGCAGGATCTGCGCGACCTGGCGGACGGTTGCGTTTGGTCCGACCGTAACCACTGGCGACACCATCACGTCTCGTGCATGCATGATGAACCTCCATATCGTTTTCCGAGTTTAGGTAATCCTGCCCGATTGTAGGCTGACTGGCTTGATCGGGATCAAGCAGCGCAGCCTGCTGGGGAATAGGAATTTGACGCATGCAGCGAGGAGGCCGAAAATGATCAGGATACCACATCGTGCAATCGTGTTCGTCGGTGACGGAAGGAAGGCGCTGTTCCTTCGCAACGAGGGCGACGAGAAGTTCCCCAATCTGAAGACGGAGGCGGTGTTCGAGGAAGAGAATCCGCCCGCCCATTCCCAAGGTAGCGATCGCCCCGGTCGGATCAGCAAAGGCTCGCATTCGGAGCAGCGCAGTGCGGTGGAAATGACCGATTGGCATGAGTTCGAGGAGAAGCGCTTTGCGAGGCAGGTCGCAGCTGCGGCGGAGCGTCTCCTTCGCAGCGAGCATGCGACCTCCCTCATTGTCGTCGCGCCACCCCGCACGCTGGCGGAGCTTCGCTCGGCCTTTCACGCCGACGTGAGGTGTCGGATCGTCGGCGAACTCGACAAGGACCTCACCAAGCACCCCGTAGCCGAAATCGAAAAGCATCTGCGGGACGCGGTTTAAGGAGAGGATCGCCTTCGGGGCACCGCCAGACCCCGTCACTGGTCACATCGGGAGGCATGGCCGGCAGGTTTGATTTCGGTCAAGCGTCTGGCTGACCGCAAGGCGATAAACGGCCATCGCACACTTTTTCGGAGCATCGTCATGTCTGTCGCGAGCGTCATGGTCTACGTCGATTCCGAGCAGCAGGAAGCAGGGCAAGTCGCCGTTGCGGAGGGTATTGCGAGGACGTTCGGAGCGGCCATCCTGGGTGTTTCTGCGGTGGCGGTGGAGCCTCCCTTTGTCGCCGAAGGTGTCATCATCGAGCAGACCACCGAGGAAGACATCAAGCGCATAAAAGCAACGCTTTCGGCGAAAGAGGCTTGGTTCAAGCGGGTGGTCGGCCTGCCAAGCGAGACGGTCGAATGGCGCTGGGCACTCGATGATCCGACCGACTTTCTGGTCGAGCAGGCCCGCGCGGCAGACCTTGTAATCGTCAAGCGCAGGTCGCAGGCGGCCAGTCACTCCCACTTCCTCGATCCGGCCGGAGCCATGCTGCGGATGGGGCGCCCCACGCTATCTGTGCCGGAGCGCGTGACGGAGTTGTCTGGTGACCGCATCGTGGTCGGTTGGAAGGACACAAGGGAGGCGCGCCTCGCCGTTCGCGATGCGATGCCGTTTCTGACCAGAGCCTCGCAGGTCACAATAGCGGAAATCTGCGCGTCGAGCGAACAGGATGCGGCTCGCAAGCGGCTTCGCGACGTGGCCGGCTATCTTCAGCGGCATGGGGTGCAGTGCCAGCACGAGGTACGTGTCCATACGGCGGAACCGGACGGAGGCTACCTTATTCGGCTGGCGTCCGAGCTCGGCGCGGATCTCATTGTTACTGGCGGTTATGGACATAGCCGGTTGGGAGAATGGATCTTCGGCGGCATGACACGCAGCCTCCTGCAGGAGGCCAAAGTGTGCGTGCTGATGTCTCACTAGCGCAGAGCAGAGCGCATTGCTGGCAGGGCGGGTTCGATAGAGGCAGCAATGAAGGCAGCAGATGTCATGCGAACCTGGTTTGCAACGGTGAAGCCGAGCGCATCACTGCTCGATGCCATCCATCTGCTGCTCGAGACCAATCAGCGCGGCCTCCCGGTCGTTGACGGTGAAGGGGTGCTGGTCGGCATCATTTCGGAAGGTGATTTTCTTCACAGGCGCAAATTAGGCGTAGACTATCCTGAAGGGATTTGGCTCGAGTGGCCGCTAGGTAAAGACGAGGGGCAGCTCGCTCGTGAGAGAACCAGTGGCTTGCGCGTGGATGCCGTCATGAGCCGACATCCCGTCTGCGTCGATGAAAGCGCCACAATCGAGGAGGTCGTCAAGCAGATGGACATTTATCAGATCTCCCAGGTGCTAGTCCTTCGGGACAAAAAGCTTGCGGGTATAGTGGGGCGCACGGAGATGCTCGTGGCGCTCGAGCCGCGCCTGAGAAAATAGGGACATTTAGAACAGGCGCGCAGTGGAGCCGGCGAAGGGCCCGTTTTGCCCAAGATGGACGCTCTTTGTCACTGCTCCTGGTTCAGCGTAGATCTTATAAATCAAAAGTGCGACGGTGACCGCCTGCCCGGTAGGCTTGTCTCAGCGAGATTGGCCCGCTCTCAACGTCTCGAGGTAGGCCACGATAGCCTCAATCTGGTATTCCGAGAGCCTCGGATTTGGCATTAACTGTTCTGGTCCAAGACGACGATGGCTTGATGCCAAAAATCGTCGAAGTTCGTCAGCGGAGAACGACGGCCGGTTGACTATCTCCAGGAAGCCAGGTGGCGATGGGCGGAATGCAGGCGCTTCCCTTACCCCGTCGGAAACGACATGGCATGTCCCGCAAGATGAATGGGCTAGCGATCGCCCCTCAGTCACCTGGTCGACGAACAATTGGTTGGGCACCGGCAAGGTGAGCGGAATCTGGATCGCGACCGAGGGATACCCACTACCGCGGTGACAGGAGTTGCATTCGTTTGTCATGGTGGCATACGACGACATGAACCCGGGCAAGTCCTTCGAATGGATTGCCTGGCGTACTGCATCAAGTTGTCGCTTGGCACGATTGGCTTGCGACGGGTCAGCCTGCAACTTGCCCGTGGCTTCAAGATTGGCGTCGATTTGTTGAAGCTCGTAGTCGGCCAGGCCCCAATTGCTCAGCTTGCCCGCAAACCATAGCTTTGCGTGCTGAAGCTGAAGTCTGGTCATGAGATCGGACAGTGTTGCAGACGGGTCGGCCGGCGTCCCGACGCTGGGCGCCGACAGCGTTACAAGAATCGCGACCGAGAGAAGCGTTTTCAGGCGCATGATCGAAGACTTCCGATATTGGTTGTCAAGTTGCCATCTCCGCCCGTCCCGGCGTTGATCTCGATCAAGACGTTAGTTGACGCAGCAAATACCTCTTTGTCTCCGGAGTGAAGGCGTGCGGGCGTATCAGATAATGTCACGGCAGGTAGTGTCGATACGGCCCGAGGCTCCGATCACGGACGCAATCAAAGTGATGCTTGCGCATCATATCAGCGGGCTGCCTGTCGTGGATTCGGCCGATAATCTCGTCGGCATTATATGCGAGAGCGATTTTCTCAGGCGGAGCGAGATCGGAACCGAGCATGAGCGCAATCGATTGCTTTCGCTCCTGCTCGGGGCTGAGCGAGTCGCCAGCGAGTTCGTGAAGGAGCGCGGTCGCAAGGTCGAGCAGGTGATGACCCGTCAGCCTGTGACCACCAACGAGCAGGCACCTCTCGATGAGGTGGCGGACGTGATGGAGCGTCGGCACCTGAATCACATTCCGGTCATGCGCGCTGATCGTATCGTCGGAATCATCACACGTTCCGACTTCCTGTCCGCCGTTGCTGGACCACTGACAGGCGCTTCGGGCTATTCCGGGAGCGACAATCAGCTCCGTCGGGCGGTTCTCGCCGCGCTGGCCAAGACACCGTGGCAGCCGATCGGCTTGAACGTCAGGGTAAGGGACGGCGCGGTCTCGCTCCGTGGTGTTATCAGGGGCGAGAGCGCACACCGCGCTGCCATCGTAGCTTGCGAGAACGTTCCTGGCGTTCTTCGAGTAGATGACCGCCTCTGTGTTCAGCCTTCCCGTCCGGACCCGGAGGACGATTACGGTGGAGGCGATTTCGTTTCGCTCCAGATGGAGCCCTCCACGCTGGATGACGAACCGCTGTAGCGCCGAGAGGAGCGGGCGGCGTCAGTCGAGCTCGCGGTCTCGTTTCATAATCGCTGGTAGATCTCCATACTGTTCGATGACGACACGCAGTCGGGACTGATCTTACCCCTATGGTATCAGTCGCCCTCACGCAGTGATGACCGATGGTGCTCCAAAGCCGCCAAATCGGGGGGCGCAAGGGTCAAGCTGAGCGCAGATGCGCTTCATTCGGCCGTCCGGGCGTCCTGTTCGCTTAGGGTTAGTCTCGCCGCGCGGACAGCGCGGGAGACCAGTCTCCCGACCGATGAGGAATAGAGCGCGATTTCAAGAGCCGCGTAGAGGGCAAATAGTATCAAGACCTTGACTAGTTCGTTGCTCATTTGATGTCCTCGGCCGATCGAGCTAGATCGAGTCCTTCCCAATTTGTGCCATTTCGGTGAGGGCGTGGCTTCGGTGGGGCTTGTAGACGGTGTGCGTCGCCGTGATCTGCGCACTTGTTGCTGGATGAGTTAGCCGCACGGTCAGTGTTGCCGCCACGATTGCAATGCCGACGAGTAGCACAGAGACCACCACCTTCAGGTGGGTTGCCCTGTCCGCGGTGTAAATCGAGTGATTCATTGCGGGCTCCACTGGCAAGCCGAACGCTGTACTGGAGAACCCTTCGTACCGCATCAGGCGACGGGCCTAAATTCGGGAGCTTCACCTAAGTAGGTATCCGTAGGCCTGGTTTCGCGAGAAGGGCGAGGCAGAGTTTGCGAATCCTCAAATCGCGCCTGCCTCAGATCACTAGGCTGCTGTTCAGGTAACTTCACTTGGATTGCCTGAGAGGTGGCCATGCTACGCAATATCTTGCGCCGAGATTGGATCGCCGTCGTCGTATGCAGTCTGGCGCTGGTTTTCGGTGTCGCCGGTTGTTGGGCCAAGGACTATAAAGATCCAGGAGAGATGTTTCCGACGACGGACTTTACCGCTCTTGTGAAGCGCGTCTCGCCTGCTGTGGTTGGAATACGAGGCTGGGGCGTGGCATCAGAGCCGCGAGTATTTGATCCCGAAGCCAGCTTTCCAGACCCTCCTTCGCCTCGAGAGTGGCAGGGAGCGGGCGTCGTGGTCGACGCCCTGGCAGGCTTGATTGTCACTGCAAATCACTTGGTTGCAAACGCGACCGTCGTACAGGCACGTCCCCAGGACGGACGAGCGCTTGATGCCGTTGTGCTGGTAAGATCCGAGCGAGATGACGTTGCGCTACTCCGGGTCGAACCCGGCAACCTTCAGGCGTTGACTCTGGAGAACCTGGGTACGCCCGACGTGGGGGAGCCGGTGATCACGATTGGAAATCCGCAAGATTGGGGACAGAGCGTGACGTTTGGCATCGTGTCAGCTTTGCATCGTTCCTGCCCAGGCATTGCGAGCAGCGATCTGATCCAATCAGACGTCCTGGTCAGCCAGGGCAGTTCGGGCGGCGCGCTGGTGAATCTGAAGGGTAAGCTAATCGGCGTCGTCGTTGCGCGAAAGAGTGGCTTTGCTTTTGCAGCGCCAGCAGACGCGGTCAGGAGGCTTTTTGCGGCTGCCCAGTAGGGTCCCTCCTGCGCGGATCTGCGCATCAATGGCGAAACCGCGAGCGCCCGGAAATCCGCGCGGCTTCACCAGCCCTCGGGGCGTATCTGCTTAGTGGGGGACGCCTCGGTCACGCCCGGAGTAGGCGGCGATCAAGCCGACAAGAGCCGTGACGAGGAGCATCGTTACAATGGTTTGAATGAGGCCGAAGTTCAACGCGTCTCGCGAAACGAACAGCGCCGTGATCGGCGCTGCTATCGTAAAGAGAACCCGGACGATCCATCCAAGCATAGCGGCTTCCAATTCGCCGGCGTTCAGCCCGCGGCCCTCAAGTCTTCCGGCGATTCCACGTAGTAGCCGGTGTATGAATCAACTAAGCAAAGGTGGTCATGGACTTCCTTGACACCGCTGGTGTTTTCGGCGGCGACGATCGTCGCCCGCCGCGCTTCGTCGATCGTAATCAGGCCGTGCAGATGGACGACGCCCTTGCGGACATCGACCCTGGAGCCGATCGGACGCCAGTCGGCGGCGTTGACCGCTCGCGTGATACGCTCGCGAATGTGCTCGTCATCGGCGGTCGGGTCCGGAATCTCGTGTGCGAGGCTTGCCATCGCCTGCAGCAGATTACTTCTCGTAACGATCCCGATCGTCGCCTCGCCGCGCATCACCGGGACGCGTTTAATGTCGTGCTTCTCCATCAAGTCGACCACGTCGACCAGGGATGTCTCTTCCCGGGCCGAGACAACCTGCCGCGTCATGACATCTTCCACCTTTCGGCCGCTTTCGTGAACAAACTCGGCCGCTGCCCGTCGAGGTCCCATGAAGAATTTGAGCCAGGCCGCGTGCTTGCGACCGGTGCCAATTTCGCTGCGACGGAGGAAGTCGCTTTCCGAGACAATGCCAACGAGATTGCCGGCATCGTCGATGACAGGTAGGCCGCTAATGTGCATCCGGAGCATGATCTTGGCGGCTTCTTCGATCGTCGTATGAGGCGTCACGGCAACAACGTCTCTGGTCATCACGTGAAGTGCGTGCATGACGTGCCCTCAATATCGATAGTGTTGCAAATGTGGGGCGAGGCTGCGCTCGATGCAGCCCCGCCTTGGCAGGCTCAAGCCGCCTTCACGTTGATCGTCTTGGCCGGTTTCTGCGCCTCCTCGGTTTTCGGAAGCACGACCTTCAGCACGCCGTTCTTGAAGGTAGCCTCGATCTTGTCGGCGTTGACGCTCTCCGGCAGGGTGAAATAGCGCTCGAAGGTGCCGTAGCGGCGCTCGGAGACGTAGTAGTCCTTATTCTTTTCCTCGGTCTCCTCGCGCTTCTCGCCCTTGATCGTAAGACCGCCGTTGGCGACCTTGATGTCGATGTTCTTCTCGTCGAGACCCGGAAGCTCGGCCGTAATCTCATACGCTTTGTCACTCTCGGCGACGTCTACGGCCGGCGCAGAGATCGACTTCGAGAAGTCGCGCTCGAGCCGTGCCAGCGAACGGAACGGTCGGTTCCAGAAGCCGTTACCGAAATCGTCAAAGATCTGGTCGATTTCGTTTCTCAATGCCTGAAAGGGTCGCCAAGTCTCTCCGGCGACAGCGGGGGCTGTGGGGGATTTTGTGACGGGCAGCTTGGTTTCGGTTGCCATGATGATATCTCCTTCCGAGGTTTGACCATCTCGGTCGCGAAAGGAGATTAGCCACGGTCGTCGGTTTGAAATTTGATTTTGCTCAAGCCGGAAATTGAGCCGGCGAATTTCGTTGAATCGACAGACTGCGACATTTCTCCAGAAACGCGCTGTCAGAGTTCCAAGAAAGGTGTGCCGCGAAATCGTTGCCCTGCACGTGTCCGCGCGAAAATGCGGCAAGGAGGCAGACGTATTTCAATTTACGAACAACCGCGACGCTCAATCGCTATGTGCCGATTTCGGCACCCAGCGGTCCGCGAGTTTCATGTATGAGCGCTTGACGGCGGACCAAGCCGTTCGATGTGCTATCTCTTCCTGGCGAATGTCTCCGACATGCGAGGCAAAGGAGTGGTTGAACGCCTCCCTGTAGATGTCCAGGGCGTGAGGCGGCAGGTGACGTCGCAATCTCGCGGGAAGATCATCGTTTGATCGATAAGGCATCGTTCCTGTCTCCCGCCAAGCGCGGTCCTCGATTGAATCGAACGGCGGTGGCCGAATGCGGGAACTCTCTGCGTGATAAGGACCGCTACTGCACCGCCAAGTCCGGTTCGGGCAGTCTCTCGCGTTTCGGCTCCGGGATTTCCGTCATCGTCGCTTCGGTCAGAAGGAGCACGCTCGCGACCGAGACCGCGTTTTCGAGGGCTGTCCGTACGACCTTGACCGGATCGACGATGCCAGCCGCGACGAGATCGACATAGACCTTGCGGGAGGCATCGAAGCCAATGCTGCCTTCACCTTCGAGCATCCGCGCAACCACGACGCCTCCGTCGGCCGCGGAATTCTCGGCAATCTGGCGCGCCGGAGCCTCAAGAGCGCGTCTCAGGATCTGTACGCCGGTCCGCTCGTCGCCCTCACAGGCCGCTTCCTCCTTGGCCACGGCCGCGACTGCACGGAGCAGAGCCAGCCCGCCACCGGGCACAATGCCTTCCGCGACCGCCGCTTTCGTCGAACTGATTGCATCGTCCAAAGCTTCCTTCTTCGCCTTCATTTCGGCCTCGGTCGGCGCTCCCACCCGGATCACCGCGACGCCTCCCGACAGCTTGGCGAGGCGCTCTTCGAGCTTCTCGCGATCGTAATCGCTAGTCGTCTTTTCGATTTCGACCCGGATCTGGCCCAGTCGTGCATCGATGCGGGTGCGATCGCCACCGCTGCCGATCAACGTTGTATTCTCCTTGTCGGCGACCACGCGCGCGGCACGACCGAGTTGTTGCAGGGTGGCGTTCTCCAAGTTCAAGCCGATCTCTTCCGAGATCACCTGAGCGCCGGTCAATATCGCGATATCCTCGAGCATGGCCTTGCGCCGGTCACCAAACCCGGGGGCCTTGACGGCGCAAGCCTTGAGCACGCCCCGCAATTGATTGACGATGAGAGTGGCCAGCGCTTCGCCCTCGATGTCCTCGGCAATGATCAGAAGCGGCTGACCGCTCTTGGCGACCTGCTCGAGAAGGGGAACCAGATCGCGCAATGCGCCGATCTTGTGGTCGCAGAGCAGGACGTAGGGATCCTGCAACACCGATTCCATCCGGTCGGCATCGGTGATGAAATAGGGTGAAAGAAAACCCCGGTCGAATTTCATTCCCTCGACGACGTCCAGAAGCGTTTCGGTCGTCTTGGACTCCTCGACCGATATCACGCCGTCGCCGCCGACCTTCTCGATCGCATCGGCTACGAGTTCGCCGATCGACGCATCGTTGTGGGCCGAAATCGTGGCGACTTGCACCTTCTCCGCCCTGGATTTTACGGGCGTTGCCATAGCGCGCAATGCGGCGATGGCGGCCTGCGTTCCGCGATCGAGGCCACGTTTGAGGTCGATCGCGCTCGCGCCAGCCACAACATTGCGAACCCCGTCCGACAGGATGGCATGTGCAAGGATGGTAGACGTGCTGGTGCCGTCGCCGACGACGTCGCCGGTTTTCTCCGCGAGCTGACGCAACACCTGAGCGCCAAGGTTCTCTTCGGCATCCTTCAAGTCGAATTCCTTGGCAATGGTGACCCCGTCGTTGCAGACGATCGGCGCTCCCCATCCCTTCTGGATCAGGACTGATTTCGACTTCGGGCCGAGCGTCACGCGCACCGCGTCTGCAAGGAGAGACGCGCCGCGCAAGATCTTCTCGCGGGCTGCTGAATGGAACAGGACTTGTTTGTGTGCCATTTCAATGCCTCAAGGTGTCGTAGTTGGCGTTACCCTGCGCGCCACTTTTGTACGACTGCGTCCGGCTCAGTTTGATCTTGGTCAACCAGAGGCGGAGGTTATTGAGCCGGCCGGTGAAGAAGTGGCTGATCGGGACTTGACCTAGCGCAATCCGCCAAAGGCATCGCGGCGGTATTTCTGAACCCAATAGTTGAGAGGAGGGGATCGCCAGATGAACCGGTGCGATCCGTGCAGCGTAGCCATGGCCGAACAAAGTCTACCATTACCAAATCAAAGACGCATCGACCCGATTTCCGTCGCGTCGGCCTGGTCGGGCATCATCACTCATAAATGGTTCCTCCTGACGGTTGTTGTCCTGCTCGGCCTTGGCGCATGGCAGGGCATCCGGGTCCTGCTCGGACCTGCCGTCGTGGTCGATCGGGTCGCACGTGGACGATTGGTTGAAACCGTAGTGGCGAGCGGGCATGTCGAGACGCCATACCGGGTGGAGATCGGCAGTCAGATTACCGGGACCGTGGAGGATGTGCTGGTCCAGGAGGGCGAGAGGGTCACCAAGGGCCAGCCGCTGATTGCCCTTGAGGCGCGTGAGTCGAAGGCGAGCGTGGTGCAAGCGCAGGGCGCGGTCGCGCAGGCCGAAGCGCGCATCAGGCAGCTCGAGGAGCTCACGCTTCCTTCGGCGAAGGAAGCGCAGACCCAGGCCGAGGCGACGCTTCGGAACGCCCAGCAGACTTATGACCGTACCGCGCAGCTCGAACGCAACCGGCTATGCGACGCGAGCCGCCCTCGACGACGCGCAGAAGACGCTCGATGTCGCGCGTGCCGCAAAGCGCGCGACGGAATTTCAGGTCTATACCGCGAGCCCCGGCGGCAGCGATCACGTCATGGCGCAGACACAGCTCAATCAGGCACGCGCCAACCTCGACACCGCAGAATCTCGCCTGGGCTATGCCACGATCGTTGCCCCCCGCGACGGCGTTCTCATCACCCGTAGCGTGGAACGCGGCACCGTGGTGCAGGCGGGGAAGGCCTTGTTGGTTCTGGCCCCCTCGGGTGAACTGCAACTGGTGCTCCAGATCGATGAGCGGAACCTCGGCAGGCTCGCGCTCGGGCAGACGGCGCTCGCATCTGCCGATGCCTATCCGGATCGGCACTTTTCTGCGACCGTCACCTACATCAATCCCGGCGTCGACATTTCCCGCGCGACCGTGGAGGTGAAACTGACGGTAAAGGAGCCGCCGGACTATTTACGTCAGGATATGACGGTCTCGGTCGACATTGAGGTCGCAGCGAAGGACAATGCCGAGGTCCTTCCTGTGCGCTCGGTGCGTGAGATCCTGTCGGGGCAAGCATGGGTGATGACCGTAAAGAACGGCCGGGCCGCAAAGCATCCGGTGAAGGTCGGCTTGCGCGGCAACAGCCAGATCGAAATTGTCGAGGGGATGCAGCCCGGCGACATTGCGATCCCGCAGAGTTCCGGCGTCCTTACCGGGCAGCGCGTGCGCCCCGTCCTGCCATGAACCACTGGCTCCCATTCGAGTGGATTGCCGCCGTACGATTCCTGCGAGAGGGGAGGTTGCAAACCATCTTCATCGTCGGCGGCATCTCGATCGGCGTCGGTGTGATCGTCTTCATGTCTGCGATGCTCGCCGGCCTCGAGGCGAATTTTATCAAGCGCGTGCTGACCTCCCAGCCCCAGATCCAGCTCCTCACGCCGGATCAGGTGGCGCGTCCCTTGCGCAATGCCGCCGGGGAGATCGAGGATGCTGCAGTGCAGCGTCCGAGCCAGCGGGTGATCTCGATCGACCAGTGGCCGAAGATCCGCGGCCAGATGCTCGCCATGCCCGAAGTCACCGCGGTCTCGCCGACCATCACCGGATCTGTTCTGGCCATACGTGGCGACGCCAGCCGGGCGGTGACGCTGACAGGGATCGAACCGGAAACGTATTTCGACATCGTCAAGGTGCCGGACTACATCGCGGCCGGCGAGGCGCGTTTGACCAGTGAGGACGTCATCATCGGCACCGAACTCGCCAAGAATCTCGGAGCTACCGTCGGCGACAAGCTGAACTTGCAAGCCACGGCCGGCGCCAATCGAGTGCTGACGATTTCCGGTCTGATCGATTTCGGCAACAAGGGTGTCAATCAGCGTGCCAGCTTCGTCGCGCTGCGGACGGGACAGTCGCTTCTCGGCATGCGCCTTTGCCGACGGGCGAATCGAAGTCCTGGACGTCCGCCGTCTGGATGCCCCGATCCTTGGCTTCGTTCACGATGGCATCGGCGAGAGGATGTTCGCTGGCGCGTTCCACGCTGGCGGCGAGCCGCAGCACCTCCGCGCCGGTGATTCCCTCAGCGGGGACCACAGCGACGACCTTCGGCTTGCCTTCGGTCAACGTGCCCGTCTTGTCGACGACCAGCGTGTCGATGCGCTCCATGCGCTCGAGCGCTTCGGCGTTCTTGATGAGGACGCCCATGTGAGCGCCGCGCCCGACGCCAACCATGATCGACATCGGAGTGGCCAAACCCAGCGCGCAGGGACACGCGATGATGAGGACGCTGACGGCGGCGACGAGGCCGAACGCGAAACGTGGCTCGGGACCGTAGAAAGCGTTGATGATCATTTCCGGCGTGCAGAGTTTCTGCCAGTCGGCGGTCATGTCGATCGTCTTGCCCTTCTGGCCATCGGCCTTGTCCACGAATTCCTTCTTCGTCTCGGACATCACAGGCTTGCCATGCGCCAGCGCGTTGCGGAGCCGCCTCATGGCGCTGATTGAGCTGTAAGGCCGCTTACCCCAATCGGGGGTGATCTTCAGGTGCTGGCAGATCTTGTCGATCTTCTTGTAGTACTCGTCCCACTCATTCCACAGCACGAGCTTGCGGCTGCCGACGGCGTTCAAATAGGCCTCGAACGAGAACGCCAGCATCGTGCGGGCGGCCATGCACGTGAAGGTCATGCCTTCCCCGTCCTTGTCGGCCACCTTCTTCTTGACCATGTCGGTGAACCACAGCGCGGTCGCTCTCGATGGTGTTGTGGATGTTGTGATTGACGACCTGGTGAGCTTCCTTGTGAAACTTCTTGTCCATTTCCGCCCCCTTATACCCCGCCAAGCCAACTTGGCCGTCTTCGGCGCAAAGCCTAGCTTCAGTTCAATCAGCGGGAGGTTGTATGGCTGCAAGTTGGCGCTGGGTCCGACCGTCGCAATGGGAAGCCGCCTGCAGACCGCCATCGGAGAAGACCACATGCGCGAGCTCATGGGGCGGAGCCGTGCCGGCGACCTGGTGAAAATCCGCGAGGCCGCATTGTATGTCGCGCAGGGTGCCGGCGGGCTGATCACGCCCAGTAGCGCGGTGTCGTTCCAGACGTCGCGGGAGCTCTTATTGCTGGCGATCGAGGCCTTCGACGACGGATCCCATGCGACCGACGCGCTGTTCTCGCGGTGGGCGGGCGTCTAAGACCCGCTCTCCGGCCGCCAGCCACAACCAGTGGTGGATTAGACGACGGTGGGTATGGTTTCGATGGTGTCTTCCCGGGTAGGTTGCCAGGGCGAGGGGGCCTACACTGGTTTCACTGGGGGGCTGCACGAGGTGAAAGTAAAGCGTCTGACAATCTCGAATTTCCGGGGCGTTGCCCACGGTGTCGTGCATCTGGCGGGGCACACACTCCTGGTCGGCGGCAACAACGTCGGGAAATCGACGGTTTGCGAGGCTCTCGACCTCGTGCTGGGGCCCGAGCGGCTCTATCGCCGGCCGGTGATCGACGAGCATGACTTTCATTGCGGCCGGTATCTCGACGATCAGAAGGAGCCGATCGAGGTTCGCGTCGAGGCCGTGCTGACGGATCTTCCACAGGAGGCTGAGCTTCGATTTCACCGTCACCTTCGGCGGTGGGATGACGTCACCCGCGATTTCGCGGATCAGGGCGCTGGCGGACCGGCAGACGGAGATGGAGCGCAGAAGCGCTGGGCTCTCCCCATCGTGTTCATCGGCCGATATGACAAGGCGGAGGACGACTTCGTCGGCAACACCTTCTTCGACCACCCCATTGAGCCCCTTGATGACGACGAAGCGGCTGAGCTGGCATTGGGAGCTGGCCGCAGATTGTTCGGTCGGGATCACAAACGGCTTTGCGGATTCGTATTCCTTCGTACGCTGCGCACCGGTTCGCGGGCGCTTAGCCTTCAGCGTGGGTCACTGCTCGACACCGTGCTGCGCCTCGGCGGGACGGGGCTGACCGACATGTGGCAGGACACGCTCGACCGACTGCAGGGCATGAAGCCGCCGATTGGCGAGGTGCCTCAGCTCAAACAAATTCGGGCCGACATTCGCGAGCGCATGGCGCGCTTCGTGTCCCTGGCGCCAGGTGACGCAGCGACAGCGTTTTTCGCCTCAGAGCTTACGCGGGAGAACTTGCGCGAGGTCGTGCGGTTGTTTATCGCCGCCGAACCCGTTGGCCACAGCGTGCCGTTTGCGCGGCTCGGGACCGGTTCGATCAACCTGTTGGTGTTTGCGCTGCTGACGGTTATTGCTGAACTGAAGGAAAAGCAGTCGGTCATCTTCGCGATGGAGGAGCCGGAAATTGCGCTGCCGCCTCACACACAGAGGCGGGTCAGTCGTTTCGTGCTCAGCGAGATGGGGCAGGCGATCGTCACCTCGCATTCGCCTTATGTGATCGAGCAGTTTGAGCCCCAGGACATCGTGATCCTTTCCCGTCAGCCGAACGGCGTGCTGGAAGGCGCGCCCATCGACCTGGGGGACTTCAAGACGAAGAGTTTCAAGACCGAACGCCGGCAATTCGCCGAGGCGATCCTTGGCCGTGGCGTGCTGGTCGTGGAGGGGGCTTCGGAGGTTGCGCTATTCCCGGAGGCTTCAACGATCCTGGAACGGTCTTTGGGCGCCGATGTTTACATGCACCTCGATTTCGCGGGCATACTCGCCGATGAGATTTGCAAAAACCGTGCGCTTGCGACGTGCAAGGCAGATGCTCCTGGAAGGGAATCCGAAAACTTCCGTTTCCCAAATCGCTTTCAAATGCGGTTTCGGCAATCTGGGCCATTTCGCCGGTGATTTCCGGCAAATGTTCGGGGAGCTTCCCTCCGAAGTGTTCGCGCGAGCACAGCGAGCGAGGTAGAGTCCGAACGCATGTAATCAAGATGGGGCGGCGTTTCGCGCCGCCGCTCAGCATCTCTGCCGAGTCGAAATTCGAGTTGTAACTGCGCGCCGGGGCCGTCCCCGACCGCACGGCTGGCTCAATCTCGGTATTCCGCATGGGGGCAAAACTCGGTGTACGTCTCGGCCGACGTAAGCAACCTCTCAGAAGCAAACTCCGCCCGGAGGGGCCGCGCGGCGAGGTTCTGTGCGGACAGGGAAAGGTGACTCCCATCTAGCCGCGAAGGTTATTGTTGCTTTTGGATTGTCGTGAGTGTCCCACGCGGAGTTGCGGGGACGTCTCTGGCTTCTTCTTCGGCTAGGAGCGTTCGGATGAGGGCCCGCTTGTCCTCATTCTTCTCCTCCTCAAGTCGCCGGTATAGGCGGATATGCGGCTGCCTCGTTGCGGTGGTACGAAGCGCAAGCCGTCGTCGGACATCTTCGACGTAGCGCGCCACTTCGCAGAAATGCCATCATCTATCGTCGCTCTGGCTCAGCGAAGGGCTTTGCTGAGCAACACTATTCCGAGCAGGATGATCAATATCGGTGCCAACGGCCAGGGAAACTGCAGAAGCATCCACACGCCTCCTGCGAGAAAAGCTACGCCGCAGGCAATCCAGAACAGGTCAACCTTATTGTCCATGCTCCAGTGGAAAAACTGCGCCGCTAGAGTGAGGACGCCGACGCCCACAAGAAACCAGTCCCACGGCACCCCCATTAGCATGGCGATGCCTACCCAAATGAAGAACGCGGCCCACGCGACAGAGTCGATTCTCCGCGCAGTTTCGCTCGCAGAGCCTTCGCTGAAGGCTGGTTGGATGCTGTTCATCACACGTGCACCGGACAGAGGTTGGAGAGACCAGCGTAAGCACCAGTGATCAAAATGAACGGCGCAAAAACAAAGAGCCACTCGGCCAATTCGGTACTGCAAACAATATTCGATCACGCAGAACGTCACTGGCTGTGTTGATCTGGATCAACTCAAGCCTCGCTCCTCCTGACATCCGGTTCGGGTCAACAACGGGCATCGCGGCGCTGTCTTACCTTGGGCCGCTCTCAGTCCTAAAGCCGACATCACGGCGTTTGAGGTGGTGGGCAGCAAAGGGCCATGAGCCGACATCGCTCCAATCAAGCGGCGGTACTTGTCAGGCTCCTTAGCGGCCGTAGGGGAAGCAGCGGTTGCGATCGAGTGTGAGACCGAAATGCGCTCCCAGCGCAGCGATGGCCGCTTCCTGCTGAGGATAAGGATCGGCATTGGATGCGGCAACGATGATGATCCGGAACCCGCCGCGATCCTTGCCACCCGGTGGCAGCATCGCTGTAGTCAGTGCATTGCCCTCCCTGTCGCGCAACGTGAGGAAAAGCGGCATCTCTCGCTGTACATGGGCCTCGAGGCCGATGTCGCGCTCGATCGCGTTGGGCCGCTCCGGACGCCAGGACTGGACTGCCTTCTCCCGCTCGCGGCAGAAATATTTCTCGACTGTGTGGCTCATCAGGCGCGACTCATGCGCCGCTTCACCTTCCGTCTCGATACGGAACCAGGTCTTACCCTTCGGCGCGTCGCAAACGTACTGCATTTCGCCCGTCCTGCGATCGCCGCAATTCTAGGGCGGCCGGCCTGCAAAGCCAATATGAGACTAGCTCCCGTGTATAGCGCTGCACGACCAGAGGGGCTAAGAGTTCTTGATTGGACGTTGAAGTTCTAGTGAGCCCAAACCATAGTAGGCCGAACCGGAACAATCCACTTCAAGGAGCGTACCGATGCATGACGTAAGGGAAAAGCAACGCGAAGCCCGCCGGAAGATCATTCGCCAATGGGCGAAGCTTCCGAAGGATAAACGGCAGTCTATGGAGGGGATTTCTGAATTCGCCAGGACCGCCGCTCAGCAGAACGAGAAAGCATTCGTCCGCAGTCGTCGCGATCCGCATGAGAAGATCATGGGATGGCTATTGCCGCGTGCTCACCTCTGAACGACTGAGTCCTCTGCACATCCTTCGAAGGCGACACCGAAATTTCGGCAAAGTCATCGAATGTCCTGCCGTGTCCGAACCCCCGGCAGGGCCGCTACAAAGCGACGAGATAACTGTGAAGCCGAAAGCAACCATCATCGTCGCAGCGCTGCTAGCTGCAACGGCTGCACATGCCGAGACGATCGATCTGAAATGCTGGGCGCGGGGCCTTACGGGTAGCGAGCGCAACTCGGTCTACATAACGGGGAACAGGTCACCGTTAATCTGGACGAGGGGACGATGCACTCTCGGACATTCGGAAGCAATTTGGCCGTCCACGTCACGGATACGCACTTGTTCTTTGAGACGGCGCTTACGCTCGGCAACATTTGGCAACATCTGTTCGACCCGACCGCTGTCTGGCAAGGTTTCATCAACCGCGTCGACGGCACGCTTAAGGCGCATAAACGCGACGGTACTGTCATCAGCGGGCACTGCCAGCTGGTCGGCTGAACCTGCCCATGTCGCAGATGGGTCAATCTCGCCATTCTTGCAGTTGGCCAGCCACGTCCGATCTACCCTCAACTTCAGACATACCGCTGCACCACGACAACGGAAGCGACGGGCCACCTGCGGAAGTTGCATCGTTTCGAGCTAGAATTCGGTCGGGGCCGATGCCGAGCATCCGCAATTCGCTGTTCACCGTCCCGAGAGAGGTAATCTCAAACGAAAAGTCGCACCGCCGTCAATTTTGTTCTCCGCCCCGATGCGCCCGTTATGAGCTTCAACAATTGTGCGGGCAATGGCCAAACCCATTCCCATGCCGTGAGGCTTTGTCGAAAAAACGGGTTGAATATCTCCTTGAGTTGGTCAGGGTCGATGCCTGCACCGACATCTGACACTGAAACCTCGCCAAAATTGCCGTCACGCGCCGTCGAGATTGTTACCTTTCGATCCGCGCGAGGAACGTTTTCCATTGCGTCAGCTGCGTTTACGATTAGGTTTACGAGGATCTGCTGAATTTGGACTTGATCGCCCTTGAACGGCAACAGCTCGGAACAATTCACGCTATTAAGATCACATTTCCTCATAGCTGCGTATGGAGAAAGCATTTGGACCGTATCGCGTACAATGTCGTTCAAGTCAGCACTGGTAACTTTGGACGGCGCCTTCTTGAGCAAGTTGCGCAGGCGCAGGATTACTTCAGACGCCCGCTTGTTATCGCGGTGTATGTCATCGACGACTTCGCTGATATCTCTTAGGTCTGGCGCTGGTGATTTGAGCATCAGTTGCAGCGTCTCGGCGTTGGTTAGAATAGCCCCAAGCGGCTGATTAATTCCGTGCGCTATCGACGCAGTAAGTTCGCCGGCCGTCGAATAGCGGTTAAGATGAGCAAGTTCTGCTGAACGACGGCTCGCCTCAATTTGAAAATACTGACGGCGGCGGCGCTCCAACAGTAGAGCCCAAATCGTTGCGCTCTGAAACAGTATGATCGCGCAGACGAGTGCGATTTGCCCACGATATCGCTCCCACGAGGTCCGATCACGAAAGTAAATCTCGCTTCCTGGAGGCAAGCGGTCTTCAGCAATCCGCCAGCGCTGCATCTCACGCCAGTCAAATCGTGGCGTCGAAAACTCCAGGGGAGGGATCCTGATATCGCCAGCCCTGTCACCTCTGAGGATGCGAATCACAGCGGCGGCTGTGGCGAGGCTCGTATCATGCACTGCGTTGAAGGGGCCGCCAACAGCGCCTTGTCCGATGAGTGGTTCAGTGTAACCAAAAATGGGTGCATTCGAGATCGCATGAAGTCTCCTGAAAGCTTCATCGCCTTCGTGCACAACTCCTTGCGCATCGACATTCATTCCCTCCCACAAGATTGCGGAGTGTGGTGCGAGACGAGCAGCCTCTTTCAGTATGTCTTCGAATGACAGATTGTCCCAGAATGTTAGTTCGACGCGGTCAGCTAAGGGCGTCGCTTCCTTACGAATTGCGTCCGACCAGAAGCGCTCGTTGGGAGACGTGCCGTTCACGATTGCGACGTTTTTGGTGTCAGGCAGCACCCTCAGGATGTTCTCCAAAAGGGCCTTGTAGTTTATCCGAATAGGTACGACAGCGTCGTTCTGCGTAAGTGTGACGTATTGGACGCGACGTTGCTCGAGGGTGGTAAGCACCATCGGGGTAGAAGTGAATAGCCGGTCGCGGTATTGCTGCACAAAGTTCGCCGCTGGCGCGCCGATGCTTACAATCACGTCGGGAGGTTTTTCGGCAAATAGAGCGGTGAGGTAGTCAACGAACGGAATGTCCGGATTACTATTATTGTGGCGAGCTGAAATGAGGGAATGGTCCGTAATATCAAGAAGCCAAGGCGATTGCCTTTTCAGCTCTTCCCGAATGCCTTGAGAATAGTCGCTCCAAGGCCTCATCTCGGTGCCGAACGAATGCAGCAACATGACTTGCTTATTATCGCTCGCCGAAACGACCGCTTCAGGCGATACAGCGAGGAGAAAAACAACAAGTCCCAAAGCGCCTGAAATACGATTCATGAACGCAAGCCGAATGCGCGGTATAGCCGGTATCGTCGGCAAAGCTCGCAGATGTTGACTCGGATACAAGATCCACTCGAACGCACGGCCCGGCCGGGAGACGTCCGCTAATGGGATGGTCCGGCCGTGCTCCTGCCCCGCCAGCGATAAGCTGGCCAGGGGCGCCAAGACAAGGAGCACGCCATGTCCCAGACACCCAGTACCGCGATCGCCGTGATCGGCATCGATATCGGCAAAAACTCGTTCCACGTCGTGGGCCACGATACGCGCGGCACCGTCGTGCTGCGGCAAAAGTGGTCGCGTGGCCAGGTCGAGGCGCGGCTCGCCAATATGCCGCCTTGCCTGATCGGCATGGAAGCCTGCGTCGGCGCACATCATTTGAGCCGCAAACTCGCATCGTTAGGTCACGATGCCAGGTTGATGCCGGCCAAATATGTCCGCCCTTATAGCAAAGGACCGAAGAACGACTTCAATGACGCCGAAGCGATTGCCGAAGCCGTGCAGCGCCCGACGATGAAGTTCGTGGCGACCAAGACCGCGGAGCAACTGGATCTGCAGGCGCTGCATCGGGTGCGCGAGCGGCTGGTGTCGCAACGCACCGGCATCATCAACCAGATTCGCGCCTTCATGCTGGAACGCGGGATCGCGGTGCGCCAGGGTATCGGCTTCCTGCGCACAGAACTGCCCACCATCCTTGCGACGCGCACCGATGCCCTGTCGCCACGCATGTTGTGTGTCATCGAGGAGTTGGCAGGCGACTGGCGTCGGCTGGATCAGCGCATCGATAGGCTCTCCGGCGAGATCGAAGCACTGGCCCGTCAAGATCAGGCATGTTCGCGCCTGATGACGGTGCCTGGCATCGGGCCGATCATTTCGAGCGCCATGGTGGCCGCGATCGGCACTGGAGACGTCTTCTCCAAAGGCCGTGACTTCGGCGCCTGGCTCGGGCTGGTGCCCAAGCAGATCTCGACGGGAGACCGCACGATCCTCGGCAAAATCTCAAGGCGCGGCAATCGCTACCTCCGCGTTCTGTTCGTCCAGGCGGCATGGGTGGTGCTGGTCAGGATCAAGAACTGGGAACGTTACGGACTCAGATCCTGGATCGAAGCCGCCAAGAAGCGATTGCACCACAACGTGCTGGCGATCGCACTCGCCAACAAGCTTGCCCGCATCGCCTGGGCGGTGCTGGCTAAAGGACGCGCCTTCGAGCTGACAAGGACCAACGATGCAGGCGTCCGACCCGCTTGATCGTCGCGCCGTGCTCGGCGCGGTCAAGGCGCGGCCTGGCAACGCCGGAGCCAGCCGCAAGCAAAGCGCAACGGCCGGCCTTGACCGCCCGTGCGCGCGACGCGACGCACGTCCTGCGGGCCGGGACGAAGGAACGGCCCCTGGCTCGAACACAGGAACTGCGAGGTAGGAGGAGCAAGCGATGACGTAACCCCATCAACAGGTTCCAGCCGAGGTCTGCGAGAGGATGAGACGAGATGGAGGTTCGGTCTTCCCGGCGCATGCGAACACTGGTGACCCAAATGGCCCAATCGAGGCCTGTCCGCTAATGAGAACGCACGCGCGCTGATATCCATGATGGCCCGGAGAAAATGCTCCAATCAAAGGCCGGATACATTGATGCAAGACCACACCACCTGATCGACGAACCTCTTGCTACGCACGGCCGGACCGTACATCTGGGTCAATCGGGCCGGTTTTACCTTCCGCCAGCCACGTCCGTCTCCCCCGAACAACGAGCATCGTTAGACGGGCTCGGCTCGTCCCTTTTGTGGCTTCCGTCCTCTGCGAACAGGCGAATTGCTGATGATAAAAACGTAAACGGATACGAACCTGGCTTGCCGTGTGCCGCGCCAAGGTCGTGCCCCGCAAAAAGTGCCTTACCGCCGCACCCCTACGCGATTGACGCCACCATTTAAATTGCCACCGGCGTTATGACGGACCGCAGCGCGCGCCACCGGACGAGGCCTGAGCACGACGCCTGCCCGGGCAACGCAGCCGCTCGGATATTCAACGTACTGGCAGTACACGACCGCCTTGGCTGGGGCTGGATTGAGAGTGAGACCTGCAAGCCCTAACAAGGCGCTGGCAGCAATCCCGGTAACAGTCGCTGACTTGATCGAAAGACGCCTCCGCATGGCGGACCTCCTCTTCGCGCTTGCGTCACTGAAGGTGACGGAAGCCGCCTCATCAGGTGCGGCTAAAAAATAGCGTGAGCGCCAAGGGATCGCTGACGTTGACCTAGATCAAAGGATGGTTTGCCATCATGCGGCTGCAGCCGGCGACGTCCGCCGTCAGAACTACCGCTAGACGCTTTCCAATCAAAGCACGACAAACCACGGGCTAGGCAGCTGCAATGTCCGTTGCGGGTCATTCGCGTCGGTCGGGCGCCCGGCCAACCGCGTCCGGTCTATCCCGATAACCGGACAACACAAAAGCGGGTCCGGACTTCGCATTCGGGCCACAACCGGACATGAACCCGATGCCCGCGTGATATCCTCGGCTCTCGCTCACGTCCCTTGACCGAGGACGCAAGGACTAATGAGCAAGCCAGTGCGATGGATAGTTACTCAGTGCCCGTCAAAACTGGCGCGAGGCGTATTTGTATCATCAAGTTGGTGAAGTTCGCCGAAGCGCTTCGCGCGTGAAACAGATGCCATGCGCGAGCTATTGCAGGGCGCAACAATGGCGGCGAGATCACGACCGCGTAGGTACATCATTTTTGGGGTCAACCCGCCGTGCCGTGCAATCCAGGCGCGCACAGCAGCTGGATAGGTCTGCATCAGGTCCTGTGTCCCGGATGCGCTGACGACACGTTTGCCGGAGCTATCGAACATCCATGCCGCATGGAAACCAAGCACCGCGTCAGGGGTGACGCAGATTCGGTCGCTCGGCACCAATCCGAGCACCATCGTGCAGGCGGAAACGCATGTGCCGGCAATGACGACGGACTCGCCGGAGTCGCGAACCTGCTGGAAGCGCGTCGTGTAGTCCCGCATCTTTCCGCCGATGTCGGCGCTGATAATTACGGTCGCGGAAGCCGATGTAACGCTTAGTGCCGTCGATACAACGACAGCAATCAGGCACGCTCGCATGTCCATTTCCCCGGCAGCATCGGATCAATCCTACGGCACGCATCGCAAATCGCGTGCCACCAGCCGAGGTGACCAGCTAAAGAGCTGATTTAAATAAGTGTTCTTGAAATGGGTGACGCGGCTTACCCTTGTGTAACGGGAAAGCAATTTCGCTGAAGCCTAAAAACGCGGCAGTCTCACGCCGCTTTGATGAAGATCAATGCAACAAGAGCTGTAACCTACCAGAGGCACTTTCGAGTAAAAGCGGGAGAAAAATCATGGCTACCAAATACATCCTTGCCGTCGCACTCATAACGCCATTCCTGACTGTGTCCGCCATGGCACAGCAATACCAAGGCGGCCCGAAATCGTCTGTTCCGCCCCCGACGCAGCAAATGAGCAGCGGAGGCGATATCTACGCGCAGGGAGTCGATATCTACGCGCAGGGAGTCGATATCTACGCGCCTAGAGTTAAAGCCAACAAGCCCCACGCCTATCGCGGTGGCCCGAAGACTGTCGTTCCGCATGGTCGTTGAGAGAACGTCGCTTCGGATTATTTGCGTCGATTTGATCGTGCGCCAATTCCTCTAAGCGGACAGCTGCGTCTCCGCATGCCTTCCACGTGTCACGATGAACAACATGATGGATTATATGTCGTTCGCAATGATGGGCGGGATGGCAATCGGCTGGGTTCTTCTCCTTGTTTTTCTGGTGCTCGGGATCGCTGCCCTGATCAAGTATCTTCGCACTTGACCGGTCGACCTTTCGGTATGGGTCAATCGCGTCGCTTTGATCGCGTGCCGTTCTCTTCCGGTCTGTCTCGGTGTGCGGACATCGTCAGATCGCCCTGGCATGTCTCACACGGGCAAGATACGGACTCCAGACGGCTTCAATGCATCTTCTTCCGAATCTTCCGGATGAACTCGCGCTGCTCCTCGATGTCCTCGCGGACCATCTCTCGAAGGTCCTTCAGCCCACTCGTGCTCCTCTTGGGCAGGAGGCTTCTTGGGTGGTTCCTTTTTCTCTCATGTTTGACCCCTTTGGAGCACCTGCTCAACCTCATGAGGTGGTGCTCCCATGCGGGCCAAAAGGGGTCTCGGCGGTATTTGCTCGCGCAGCAAGAAAGCCGCCAGGAAATGATTACATGTTGATCTGCATTAAAAACGGGGGGTCGGAATACGCTTAACGGCTGCCCCTCTCGCGCAAGCGATTACAGAAATCTTCCAGCACAGTCTGCAAGTTTTCGCAGTTTACGAGTAGCCGCTCCGCTTGTTCGCGCTCCGTTGTGCCGAAGGGATGACCATCGCGCATCTCCGTCATGCGCTTAACCCGATCACGTCCATCTGCGGCTCTTTTCTCCGCAAATTCGAGATGTTCCTGATCGTGCGCGAGCTTATCCAGTTCGGCGATCAATAGCCTGGTTATGGCCATTTGGCTGTTAAACGTCAGATCACTGCCGGTCAGGAGCCCGATGTAGTGATCTACGTTGGCTTTAGCGACGAACTGTTGCATCGGCCCCCTTAATCCCACTCCCCACGATGCCATTCTGCACCTGGACCGGACGTCTGGAAATATATTTCCTGCAGGAATTGTCACGTCGGCGTGACGAAAAGCTGTCGGGGTCGGCGACGCCCGCTATGGGTCAAAAGCGGCGGTCGGGCGTTTGCATGCGGCAGGTCCGATCTACCCTTCATAGCGGACCTGCTTACGCCCGCGACGCCAACTATCCGTGCGCCGATCCGATCCCCAATAGAGTTCTTCGGGACGCCGCATAACGCCCGTCTCGCGAGCGCTAAATCCGCCGTAGCGCTGAGCCTCGTGGTGGAAGGCACCACCCGTAAATTTCCCAAGTGTTGGCAACCAAGCGCGCTGGTTAAGTGGTCGGCAGGTTCTGAGCGCCGCACCATGAAAGCACCGAAGCCAAAACAATGGGCCGAGCAGGAAGTCCGACGCTTGGTCAGGCTCGCCCGGCAGGGCGTTGGCGTATCGAGGATAGCAGCCGAACTGGGCCGCCATGCCGGATCGGTGAGGCGAATGGCGCGAACGATGGGAATACTGTTGAAGAAGTAGCCGTCGCTCGACGCGCATAGGCGCTGATCAGTTGAATGCAGGGCGGCGGCACTACAGACCAAAACTGCGGCGCATCTCCCGCACAAGCCTGAACGCAGCGTCAGTATTTCGGCCGTAGAAGAGCGCCTGATCGAGCTGCGAAAGAATGGTCAGCCCAAATAGTGCGATAGCAATGCCTCTAAACATGGTTGTGGACCGGGTTGAACCATACAGCGAAAGTTCAAATCGGCCCCAGCCGCAGGTTGGGAGAAACAGCCGGGGCCGACATTCCCATTCCGTGTGCCGTAATCAGCGGTAATCGGCACACTCCCAGCAAGCCACGCTAATGCTAATGAATTGTTTCGAAGGACCGAAATTCGGAAGAAAGCGCTTTGATGTCGCAGCGCCCGCGCTTCGCAGTGTAACACGCGGGTCGGAGCCCCGACTAAACCACCCGGTGGGGAAGTCACGCCGAGCGCGAACGTGCACATCCACCTAAACTTTCGGTCGGCAAAAGTTTAACGTCTCGCCGGTCAGATCACTTTGGCTTTCTCTGCTCGAATGTGCAGAACGTAAAGCATGTTTTGAAACTCGTCGGTCACTTCCATCCGCCAGTCTCGGCCCGGCACCAGTTTCCCGTCAATGCCTTGGAGCATCTGCCCGGCCGTGACTGTGGTCTCCTTCGACGCTGCATGCTTGTCAGGAAGCTCCTCGCCCTCGCGGTCGATCTCGGTGCGCTCGTGCGTGATGTGAAAGAAGTATCTCGGCATGCGCGGTAATGCGCTACGGCGGATTCTGTTCCTATGGCGACTACTCAGGTGGCCGCAAACCGGGTGAGGTCAGCCACTCTGTCATGTGCGAGCCCGTTCTTGCCCCCGCTCCGCTGGGGGTCCCATTTTAATGGCGCCAAGGGCAGCTACCTGAGAGACGAAACCCTCAGTGCAGCTTGCGAGCTAGTTTCTTGATGACCTCGCGCAGGTCCTTTGTGTACTCCTCGACGATCCGCCGCGCTTCCTCTAACCGGGACGGCTTGGGCTTCTTGACCGGCTTTTGGGGGCAGGGCCTGCGCATGGGACGATGCTTCGGCCGAATTGAAGATCGCCATTGAGCCAAGTCAACGGTTCCGCAGATTAGGACACCTCTCAGATCGAGCAGGAAGTCAAAGCTGGTCTGTGGCGCGTTACCGGGGTCCAGAGCCACGTGTTGAGGTGGCTTCAGTCAGATTTCCTCCGTGCAGCAATCTCTTTGACCTTTGTCAACGTTCGCTCGAATTGCGATGTGAGATACTGCTCGTGCGCCAGGTCAGTCGGCTTCACCAGAAACGCGACTTTCACGAAGAAGCGGTTCAACAGCGAAGTAATCAAAAGATTGTCCGAGTATTTTGAACGGAGCGCCGTAAGCTGGCGACGCATCTCTACGAGATCAAGCGTTTCGTAGTCCGGCTGCTCTCTCAAGTGACGCTCGCGCGACTATCCAGTTCGAAGTCGCTGCACCGAGTATAATGGTGCGGCGACTTCGATGGGGTGTACCGGAAAGGGCAATATCCGGTGTGCGCAAACCTAGTCCTCTAGCGCGCGGCCGCAATCACGGTCTGGAATTAAGCTTGATGTTCGTGCTGCAAGTTAATTCTGGAACTGTGGCTGAGGCGAAGGAAGTGTCGAAAATGCGCTGCCCGGGCCGTTCAATGTTGAGCGCAGCGTGGGCACTCCCCATCTGCTGCCTTGCTAAGCTGCCGCGCGAATTCTTGTCTGAGGTCTTGCGTCTCCCAATTCGTGCCATCGCTCCTAACGATCCTCTTGGCGCGCTCGAAGGCGTGGCTTTCGGCTGCATCGTCGCCGACGCGGATGGTGACTTCAGAGTGGAAGGGGCAGACGGCGACGGCACGGGTTGTCTCCAGCGCGTAGTGCACAGTTGCGCTGAGATCGTCGGCATAATCTTCAACGGACATGTCGGGCCTCCCTGTCCGCATCTTGGGCGTTGCGATTGAGGTAAGGCAAGGCCCGGTGTGTCTAGGAGCCCGGGCCTCATAACCTCAGCAGCCTGACAACAGGTTGTTCGGCTCCGCGTCCAGTCTGTCCGAGATGGGATGCTCTCACTCTGATGCTGCGCAAAGCTCCATCGGGCCAGCCTGACCCCTTGGGGCTGGAGGGGACAAGTGCGGGGCCAAGCGGTCCGACGGCTGGCGCCTGACGAGGTGCCATGCAATTGGAGGCTAGTCCCAGTCGGCGATAGCGCTCTGTTCACTTGTGAGCCGGAACAGGTATTTGTAATGTTCCCTCACTGGAACATCGAGGCCGCAAATGAAAGACATGCAGGCCCAACTGGAGAAGCTACAGCGAGATACCGCTGAGTGCGCCCTTATTCGCGACTTAGCGACTGACCCAAAAAAGCGCGAACTGTTTGCCAAACTGGCTGAACACCTTGCAGTGCTCGCATCCGCAGTGGAGCAGGCTATCGGTGAGAGCGCGGGCAGCGACATCGCTCCTGATCTGCCGCCCAGGCCGTAATAATGTGTGGCGCCGCTTGAGCGGGTTGCCCTAAGCTCCATCTCGCAATCAGGCATCGAATGCCTATTTTTCCCGCATGCGTTCATTTGAGTTTTGCCTGCCGAGCAAGGGCATTTCGGTCCCGGACGGCCCCGATTGGCTTCATGAAGTAAAGTACGACGGCTATCGCCTCCGTCTGGAGCGCGATGGCGACCGCGTGCGCCTGATCACGCGCGGCGGGTACAACTGGGCCACTCGCTATCCTTGGATCGTCGAGGCCGCTCGCAAGGTCCGCCAGAAGCAATTCGTGCTCGATGGCGAAGCGGTCGTGCTCGGCGTCGATGGAATCTCAGATTTTAATGCGCTTCACTCGCGCAAGTACGATCATGAGGTGCAGTTCTGCGCCTTTGATATTCTTGCTGAAGGTGGTGACGATCTCCGCATGCTCCCGTTGTCGATGCGGAAGACGAACTTGGAGCGCCTGCTGGCGCGGCATCCTGAAGGCGTTTTCGTTAATCCCTTTGAGCGTGGCGAGCTTGGACCTGACCTATTCCGCGCCGCGTGCGACATGGGTCTTGAAGGATTGGTATCGAAGCGTCGCGACCGGCCTTATAGGCGGGCCGGAGCAAGCATTGGGTAAAGGTAAAAAACCGCAGTCACCCCGCGATGGAACGGGAGCTGTGAGGTCGCGAACAAACAAGTTGGCAGCACCAGCATGTTGCACGCAAGCAACTCTTCTCTTGTTCCATGATTTGCGCCGTGGTTTCGGCTTCACACGATAAGCCTGACCTGCGTAGATAATCTGCGCGCAAATTGGCTGATCGGCGGGGAAGAAGCCGCGCGCATTTATCCGGCGCCTACAGAAAGACCGTCTGTAGATGGTCTTTCTGTAACGCCCGGCCGTTCGTATTTAGTCACGCAGGAGAATATTCGGGCTTTCCCGCGATCTCATATTATTTATGGGGCCGACTATGTTGGATGACGAATTCAATAGGCAACGTGCGAAAGTATTGCGTGAACTCGCAGAGCAAGCTGACCCTTTCATCAAAAAGCGGCTTTTAAATCTAGCGCAGCGCTACGAACCCAGTCAGCCCGCAAAGCAGAAAGGCCCCGACGATGTTGCACGTCGGGGCCTTTCAAGATCGTCAGGCACGGGTACCTCCGCCGGGCCTTCCGATCATTGATATCGCCGATTACACCATCCGATCTTGGTGCAGACTATGACAAGGCTGCTTCATCGGGGTGATCACATTCGGCCTGAAGGCTGATGGCCGCCAGTTCTGCGGCCAGCTCGCTGAACCGGACGAGCTGGCTGCTTCGCAGCGGGATCTTACGCCGTTTGTGACGTTGCCTCTTGTTCGCCGAGAATATAGCGCGACGATCTGGGTCGGAAGAGCGCGGCGATCAGGATGGCGAGTCAGTGTCGCGGCGCGATGATGATCGCCGCGATGATTGTCGCGCGCAAGAGTTTTGTTTGCTTTGATTGTCGCGGAGCGTCAATCAAGCGAGCGTTTTTTGTGTCGCGTGCTCCGGTGGCCGCCCTGGACCACGCTTTCGCTCGAGGGCAGTCCGCCTGCGATAGCTCTCGACGTTCATCTCGACGATGGTGGCGTGGTGAACAAGGCGATCGATCGCCGCGAGGGTCATAGCTGGGTCCGGAAAGACCTTGTTCCATTCTCCAAAGGGCTGATTGGCGGTGATCAGCAAAGAGCGTCGCTCGTAGCGTGCGCTGATGAGCTCGAACAGCACACTGGTCTCGGCCTGGTCCTTGGTGACATAGGCAAGATCGTCCAAGATGACGAGATCGAAGCGATCGAGGCGGTTGATGGCGCCCTCGAGGTTGAGCTCGCGGCGAGCCACCTGGAGCTTCTGCACGAGATCGGTGGTGCGGGTGAACAGGACGCGCCATCCGTTCTCGATGAGGGCCAAGCCGATTGCTGCCGCCAAGTGGCTCTTGCCTCCACCGGGCGGACCAAACAGCAGCAGATTGGCGCCCTTGCCGAGCCAGCCGTCGCCGGCGGCGAGTGCGGTCATTTGCGCCTTGGAGATCATCGGCACGGCCTCGAAGTCGAAGCTGTCAAAGGTCTTTCCGGTAGGCAGCCGCGCCTCGACGAGATGGCGCTCGATGCGGCGGCGGCCGCGCTCAGCGATCTCGTGCTCGGCAATGGTGGCGAGGAAGCGCGCCGCCGGCCAGCCTTCTTTATCGGATTGCTCGGCAAATTGCGGCCACAGCGCCTTGATGGCGGGCAGCCGCAGCTCGTTGAGCAACAGATTGAGGCGCGCGGTGTCGACTACGTTGGTTGTGCTCATGCGGCGCCTCCGATCTCGGCGGTACCGATGAGGCATTCATAGGTGGCGAGCGGTGCGAGGCGTACCACGACGTTCGGCACCTGGGCGGGATCCGGGGCGAAGTGAGTACGTAGCCGGTTGAGGTCGGGCAGCCGGCCGTCGTTCAGGTCAGCCGTGAGCTGATTGGCGAGTTCGGCCTCGCAACCGCGCTCATGGGCGAGTGCGAGGAGATCGACCATGATCCGGCAGGCCTTCTTGTCCGGTAAGCGTTTGCGCAAGACGTCGAAGGCTCGGCGGTAAGCTTCCCGGGGGAACAGCTGGTCGCGGTAGACCAGGTTGAGGAGCGCCATCGGCTTGCGCCGCAAGGAATGGATCACGTGCCGATAATCGACGACCTGATCGTGCTTGCCATTGGGATGCGGCCGCCCGCGCGGCAAGGTGAGGAGATGCGTGCCGCCGACAAACACGTCGAGGTGATCGTCATACAGGCGCACCCGCAGCCGATGGCCGATCAAGCGCGACGGCACCGTGTAGAACACCTTGCGCAAGGTGAAGCCGCCGGACGACGTCACGTGGACGATCACCTCTTCATAGTCCGACGTGCGGCGGTCCGGCAGATCCTGAAGTGCGCTACGTTCACTGTCGATCCGCTTGGCGTTGCGGGCATTGCGGCGGCTGGCGATCTCATCGATGAAGCCACGATAGGCAGCTAGATCGTCGAAGTCGGCGGTGCCACGCAGCAACAGCGCGTCGCCGATCGCTCGCTTGAGATGACCATGCGAACTCTCGATCGCCCCGTTCTCGTGGGCGATGCCACGATTGTTGCGGGAAGGCCGCATGCCGTAATGGGCACAGAGGTCTTCGTATCGCCGCGTCAGATCGTCTTTGGCGTCGCGGTCGAGATTGCAAAAGGCGGCCGACAGGCTGTCGGTGCGATGCTCCCGTGGCGCCCCACCGAGTGACCACAAGGCATTCTGCAGGCCTTCGGCCAGAGCGACGAAGCTCTCACCGCCGAGCACGACATGGGCGTGCTCAAACCCGGAATAGGCCAGCCGGAAGTGATAGAGACGATGGTCGAGCGGTACGCCCGCGATCGTGACACCCAATTCGCCCATGTCGGTGAAGTCGGACAGGCCGCGCTGACCGGGTTCGTGGGTCTGGCGGAAGATGACCTCCTGCTCCTCGCCGTGGATCGCCCGCCAGGCCCGGATCCGGCGCTCCAGCGTGCGACGGATGCCGGCGCCGAGCTCGGGATGGCGTCGGAGCAACTCCTCGAAGATCGTGACCGGCCGCACACCGGGGGCGGCCTTCAGCATCGGCGCGATCTCTGTCTCAAATACGCGGGCCAAGGGATCTGGCCGGCGACGGCCGCGGGGAGCCTTCTTCTGCGACGGAAGGCGTCGATCCTTCTCGATCCGGTAAGCGGTCGAGGTGCTGAACGAAGCCTTGGCGGCGGCCACGGGTGGGCTATCGGTCTGACGGTACTTCATGTAGAGCCTCATTTGGTGATCGGTAATGTGTCGGCCTGGCACGCGAGTGATTCCTCTTGGCGGAAGAACCACTTGCATAACCAGCCGGCCGCGATCACCAGTCGGCGCGGTCCGCTGTGGATCGCGCCGACGCCGGGCTCGTAACTCCGGTCGGGCTACGCCCTCCCTGCGTCACGAGCCCGGCGTAGCCCTCTCATCATGGTCGACGCTCCACTTCCATCCTGTTCGCCGCGCGGCAGCCGAGAATGACAATCATCGCGTCAACAGCCCGAACCGCCGCCGCCACGCAATGCGAACCTTCTTCTTTCGCTCGTAAGCCAGCTGGCGCACGGTCTCGGGTCCGAATGCGGTCGATCTCAGAGCGGCCCAATGGGGGCAGCGCTGCCCCCATCTCCGCCGCCACCGAGTTCGGGATGCGAGACGGATCGCGGCCAATCCAGCCATCGAGCCGGTTCATGATCTTGTACGGCTCGCCGCCGGGGGGCGCAAATTTCATGAGGTCACCTCCCGCTCGTGAGTGGGCTCCAACGTGCTCATCGCGCGATGAGGCCCTTGAGGGACTGCTTCACGGGAGAATATTTGAAGTGTGGCTCCTTCGGCGGCTGAGCAGGCGCAGGCACCTGGGCCGTTCCGTCGTCGGGACGCGGCAGCTCGGCCGATGCCGTACCAGCAACCACGGCATCGGCATGCGCACGCAACAGTTTGCTGACCAGTTCCAACGCCGCAGGGACCTCCGCGCGACAGATCGCCATGAACTTGTCGAGCCCGAGCGCGTCGAACACCACCGGGACCGCACGAGCCGTGTGCTCGGAGAGGCGCGCGGCGATGCTATTGAATTCCGCGCCGACCTGGGTCAGCTCGCGAACGAGCAGTTCGATCTCGGCGGCGGTCTCAGCACGCACCTTGCGGTCCGCGATCTCGGCCTTAGTACGCTCAAGGGCCTCCAGCTGCTGATCGACTTCGGTGAGGGCAGCCTTCAAGGTGGCGCTACGGTCCTGTGCCGCACGCAATGCCGCTTCCGCGCGGTCAAGCTCGGCGTCATCGCCGTCGATGGGCGGCGGAGACATCGCCCGCTACGTTGCCCGACACGGCTCCGCTCGCGTCTCGAAGTTCGTGCTGCTGAGCTGCGTCACGCCATTGTTCGTCAAGACCGCGGATCACGACGGCGTCGACAAATCGGTACCCGACCGCAATAGGTGCGCTGATGCCGTACTGTTCACGGGCCTGCTGAATGAAGTCGCCGAGCTCGAGCGCACGATCCCGTACGTCCTCCTCGTCGAAGACGCCCTCCGCCAGGCGGCGCAAAAACCGCGGCATTCCGTTCTCCAGAACGCGACCGCGGGGCGAGAGGAGAGGGGAGCCAGGCGAGATCATGGCGCCGAGCCGCAGAAGATCGTTCTCGTCGCCTCCCGTGCCGTGAAGGATCCGAAGCTCCGATCGCACGGTAACTGACCGTGCGATCCAGCGGACTTAGCTTCCCATAGCCTCCCCAGATCTCTCCGGGGGCGAACGCCGGCGCTTCAAAGTCGAACAGGGATAGAAGAGCAGGGTTCGGGTCAACACCTACTCGGGCCACGCGGTCGCTCGCCGCGAGATACCGCACGATTGCCATCGCGGCGTGGGCATCGCACGCGACGGACCGGCTCGGCTCCAAGCACTGGCTGTGCGATGACCGCCCGCTTCGCGCGGTGCCAAAGTTCAGTAACGGGCCGGTCTGACGTCAGTGTCAAACTTCAGTCTCGGCTTCCAACGCCACCAGGACAGCTCTCGGGGCCGCCCAAACGGAAAGGGGCAATGTTGCCAAAGGAAGCCCGTGCCAAAATCAAAATGCGCCAGTGCCAAAGTTAAACGCGTACGACAGCCACACGCCGCTTGAGATGAAAACGGAGGGTCCTTCGCATAAGGTTCATTACGCGAAATTGGATGTCCAGCGACGTGTCTGCTCGTGTTTGACAGACGTCCCGACATTGAGAACAGGCCACGAACCGGGTTTGCCAACTCGCTATCAAAAATTGTCAACCGTCGGGGTCGCCGAACGTTTCGGGTATAATCTAAGACGTTGATAAGACTTCTGTTATTTGGTGAGCGCGCTGGGGCTCGAACCCAGGACCCCGTGATTAAAAGTCACGTGCTCTACCGGCTGAGCTACGCGCTCCCATGGCCGCGGATGGCTTTCAAGATCGATCGCCATCGTCTTCGGACATTCGAGAAGCATGTCTTGCCGCTGCGCTGAAGCTCGCGTCGCGGGGAAAAACCGGCTGTTTCCGGATCATGCTTTCGGCCCGCGCTGTGTAGGGTGAGTGGCTGCTGAGGTCAATAGCGCGGGTGGCTGCCGCAACTCTTGGCAGGAGCGGGGATTTGCTCGCGGTGTCCGCAGCTTAAGCCGGAATTTTCAACCCGATTGGCGGCCCGCTATCCACTCCGAACGCTGCCTGTGGCTTGGCGGCGCGGAGGTTTCGCCCGCGCCGAGAAGCCATCCGGCCGTCAGTTCGCCTCGCGCCTGACCTCGTTCGGCACGGCTTGCGGCGTGCCGGCGGGGGTCGGCAGGGCGACCGGGCGCAGGCCAATCAGCTCGGCGGTGCGGATCGCGCTGTCGCGCCAGAACTGGAACGAGTTGATGCGGCTGAGCTCGAGGATGGCGATGGCGACCGCGGCCAGGAACGGCAGGCTTTGCAGCACCAGCACGCCGGCGAAGATGTAGATCTCGGTGATCTGCCGGAAACTGTTGGAGGCGATCAGCACGCCGGCGCCGATCAGGAGCAGGGCGCCGATCACGGCCTCCCAGAACGCCTGGAACTCGATCGACATCCTGGACAGGCCGCCCTTGGAGGTGCGCGCGAAGGCGATGTGCTCGGTGATCAGTCCCTGCGCGACCGCGCGCGACACCGTCCACTGCACGCTCATCGCCGCGATCATCGCACCCAGCATCTGGCCGGGTTTGATCGCGACGCGCGCACGGTACATCGACAGGAAATGCGCCAGCGAGACGACGAAGGCGCCGATGATCGGCAGCGTCAGGATCTTGTCGGGGATGGCGATGTCGGCAAAGGCAACGATCGGCACCCAGACGAGGTTGAGCAGCGCCACGACCACGCCGAGGCTTTCGGCTCCCAGCCAGTTCAGCCAGCCGAGGCCGTATTCGCGCTTCTGGTCCGGCGTCAGCCGGCTCCGGCCGGGCAGGAAGTGCCGCCAGTGCTTCTTCACGATCTGGAGGCCGCCATAGGCCCAGCGGTGACGCTGCTTCTTGAAGGCCTCGTAGGTGTCGGGCAAGAGGCCCTGGCCGTAGCGGTGGTTGGTGTAATGCGTGACCCAGCCGAGCTCCTGGATCGCAAGGCCGAGATCGCTATCCTCGCAGATCGTGTCGCTCGACCAGCCGCCGGCCATGTCCATCGCGGCGCGGCGGATCAGGCACATCGTGCCGTGCACGATGATGGCGTTGGCCTCGTTGCGCTGGACCATGCCGATGTCGAAGAAGCCGGCATATTCGCCGTTCATGATGTAGTGCATGATCGACAGGTCGCCGTCGCGATGTTCCTGCGGCGCCTGCACGAGGCCGACGCGCGGGTCGGCGAAAGCCGGCACGAGGTCCTTCAGCCAGTCGGGATCGACGACATAGTCGGCATCGAGGATGCCGATGATCTCGGCATCGACGGCGGTGCGGTCCATCGCGATGCGCAGCGCGCCGGCCTTGAAGCCCTGCACCTTCTCGGCGTTGATGAACTTGAAGCGTTCGCCAAGCGCACGGCAGTGGTCCTGGATCGGCTGCCAGAAGGCGGGATCCGGCGTGTTGTTGATGATGACCACGCATTCGTAGTTCGGGTAGTTCAGCCGCGACAGCGCATCGAGCGTCTGCTTGAGCATCTCGACCGGCTCGAAGTAGGCCGGGATGTGAATCGAGACCTTCGGGTAGTAATTTTCGGGAACGTTCTCGACCGGCTTGCTCTTGGCGAGCAGCCGCTGCGGCGGCCGGCCGAAGGCGACGGCCGCGATCTCGTCGATGCGCGCCATCGCGATCAGCACCAGCGGAACAAGCAAGATCATGCCGAGCGTCAGCGCGAAGGCCGAGCCGAAGATGAAATAGTGGCCGTTCCAGAACGCGAACACGGTGGCGGCCCAGGCACCGACGCCGTTGGCGGTTGCCGACAGCAGGAACGCCTGCTTGGCGGTTGGCTGCTGCAGCCGCAGGATCGGAAGCGACAAGAGGACGCCGACCAGCAGCGCGATCGTCATCAGCTTCCAGTAATCAGGGTTCTCCACCGGGCCGGTCCAGGCGAATTTCGGCTCGCGGCTGGCGTTGAGGATGCCCCAGTACGGACCGACGCCGCCTTCGAAGAACTTCCAGGGCTGATCGATCGCTTCGACGATGTTGTATTCCATGCCGATGGCTTCGGCGCGGCTGACGAAGTTGCGCAAGGTCAGCGCCTGCTGGAACGGACCGGGGTCGGCGTTGCGTAAGTTGTAGCCCTGGCTCGGCCAGCCGAACTCGGCGATCACGATGCGCTTGCCGGGGAACAGGTTCCGCAACAGGTTGTAGCGGTCGACGGCCTGGTCGACCGCCTGGTCCGAGCGGAAGTTTTCCCAATAGGGCAGCACGTGCGCGGCGATGAAATCGACGTTGGAGGCAAGGTCCGGATTGTCGCGCCAGATGTTCCAGATCTCGCCGGTCGTGACGGGCACGCGGACCGAGCCCTTGACCTTCTTGATCATGTCGATGAGGTCTTCGACCTTCTGCTCGCCGCGGTAGATCACCTCGTTGCCGACAACGACGCCGACGACGTTGCTGTTCTTGCGGGCGAGCTCGATGGCGGCCTTGATCTCGCGCTCGTTGCGATCCTTGTCCTTGTCGATCCAGGCGCCGACGGTGACCTTGAGACCGAACTCGGCCGCGATCGCCGGCACCAGCTCCACGCCGCCGGTGGACGAATAGAGGCGGATCGCGCGCGTCATCGTCGAAAGCGTCTTCAGGTCGGCGCGGATTTTCTCGACGGTCGGGATGTTGTCGATGTCGGGATGGGCCGAGCCTTCGAACGGCGCGTAGGAGACGCTGGGGAGCAGACCCCTGAAGTCGGGCGCGGGTTCCTTGTCGCGCAAGACTCCCCACAGCCCAGCATGAAGTGCGGACACAAGCAACAGAACGGCGGCGACAACGCGCATCGCGGCTAAACCAAAAGGGGCTGGGGTGGCAGGGAAGCGGATCTGACCCCGAGATCCGACCGAGTCCGCGGCAAATGGAGCATATCTCTGCCGCGCGGTTTCACAACTGTCATGGCCTCATGTCCTTATGAGGGCATGTCCTTTTTCGAAGAACGCGTCGCAGTGCCAATCGTTTCTATGGCCGGTCGTTCATGAACGGAGGCTGAAGCGACCCGCTGCTATTTCTGGGGCGCTGGTGTCGGGCTTGCCGCTGGCGCGGGGCTCGCGGCGGGCTGCGGGGCCTGCGCGTTGCCTGATGTCGGCGCTGCCGGCTGGGATGCCGCGGCCGCCGCCTGCTGCGGCTGGGAGGCCGGATTGATCCAGCAGGCGTGCACACGGCTGTCCAGGGTCTCGGCGACCTTGGGATCGATCTGGCCGCCGAAGCGGGTCAGGCAGCGGAAGGCGGCCTGGATGTGGCCGCCGGGGCAGCCGAAGCGGTCGTAGAGGTCGAGATGGCGGAACGCGGTATCGAGGTCATCCCGCCACATCAGCCGCACCACGCGCCGGCCGAGCCAGACGCATTCGGGGTTGCCGGCCGGGCCGTTGATGACCTGGGCGGCTTCGGCGAACTCGTCGGTGCGGCGCTGGTTCTGGGCGGCGTCCTTGGCGGCGGCGTCGGCGGGCTGGGCGGCGGCTTTGCCCTGATCGGGGGCGGGCGTGCCGCTCTGGGCGGAGGCGCCAGCGAGACCAGCCAGGGCCAGAAGAGAGGAGACGGCCAAGGTAGCGGCGAACTGCCGCAGGACCGCATTTCGTGACTGACGCACCCGTTGCCGCATGAATTCCCCAACTTCTCCGCTGACCGCCCGCGTCAGGATCCCGCGGACGCGTCGGTGATGGCGTCCAAATGGGTCTCCAATGCGGCGGAAAATTCCCGGCCAGTTGCATGACCTGTATTTCGAATTTTGTCCAGCAAAGTCACGATCCTAGGCCTCTGTCGAACGGCCGCAGGTAAATTCCTTGGGGGAGGGAGGGATCCGCTCCGAACCACCCCCTTGGCAGATGGCGCGCGAGCAGGTAATCGACGGCGCTTCGCGGAGGACGGAACCGATTTCACTTCGTACGCCACTGGCGCTTCTGCTCGTTTCACTGGGTGCGATTGCTGCCGTGTGGTGGTGGCTGGCCACGCCAATCACGCTCGCGCGCGCCCCGATCGACCCCGCCGACAAGGTTCAGTGCGTCTCCTACGCGCCGTTCCGCGGCGAGCAATCGCCGCTGAACGCATGGACCCATATCGAGGCCGACCAGATCGAGCAGGACCTGCGCCAGCTCAAGGAGATCACCGACTGCGTCCGCACCTATTCGATGGAGAACGGGCTCGACCAGGTTCCGGCGATCGCCGCCAAGGTCGGCGGGCTCAAGGTGCTCCAGGGTATCTGGCTCTCCAGCAACCGCGCCAAGAATTTTGAGCAGGTCGCGCTCGCCGTTCGCCTCACGAAGGAATACCCCGACATCATCACCTCGGTCATCGTTGGCAACGAGGTGCTGCTGCGCGGCGAGATGACGACGGCCGACCTCGTCTCCTTCATCCGCGCGGTGAAGGTGCAGGTTCGCGTGCCCGTCACCTATGCCGATGTCTGGGAGTTCTGGCTGAGGAATCGCGAAGTCTACGAGGCCGTCGACTTCGTGACGATCCACATCCTGCCCTATTGGGAAGACGTTCCGGTGCGCGCGAAATTCGCGGCTGCCCATGTCGAACAGATCCGCGAGCGCATGGCGGTGGCGTTTCCGGGCAAGGAAATCCTGATCGGCGAAACCGGCTGGCCGAGCGAAGGGCGCATGCGCGAGGGCGCGCTGCCGTCGCGCACCAACCAAGCGCGCGTGGTCTCTGAAATCCTGAGCCTTGCGAAGGCGCAGAAGTTCCGCGTCAACCTGATCGAGTCCTACGACCAGCCGTGGAAGCGCAAGCTGGAAGGTACCGCGGGCGGCTATTGGGGTCTCTATGACTCCGTGCGGCGGAACCTGAAATATCCGCCGGGCGAGCCGATCAGCAATTTCCCGTACTGGAAATGGTACATGGGCGCGGGTATGGGCCTTTGCGCGCTGGTGTTCGCGGTCGCTATCATCACGCTGCGCCGGCGGCCCTGGACGCCGCGCTTCTCGACCTGGCTCGGCGTCGCCATCTCGGCGACCACGGCAGGCGTCCTGCTCGGGGTCGGCGCCGACAAGGTATACTATGAGAGCTACGGCTGGGGCGGCTGGCTGCACTGGGGTGCGCTGCTCGCCGCCGGCATCCTGTCGCCGATCTTCTGCGCGCAGGCGCTGGTGATCGGCCGCAGCCTGCCGACCTTCCTTGACCTGCTCGGCCCGAGCGAGGGGCGGAAATGGTCAAAGCTCACCGCCGTGCTCGGCCTCACGCTGGCGGTGACGGCGGTGATCGCGGCACAGACCGCGCTCGCCTTCGTGTTCGACCCGCGCTACCACGACTTCCCCTACGCCGCGCTGACGATGGCGGTGGTGCCGTTCGCGATCCTGATGCTGAACCGGCCGCAGATCGGCGTGCGTCCGATCGCGGAAGCGGTGTTCGCAGGCGTGCTCGCGCTGTCGGCCGCCTATGTGCTCTTCAACGAAGGCCGCGACAACTGGCAGTCGCTGTGGACCTGCGCGATGTATCTCTTGTTCGCGCTCACGCTGTGGCGGGCGCGGGCCGAGCAAAGCCAAGAATGAGCAGGCCGATCGCGAGGCCCGACAGCACGACATTGTAGAGCACGATGCCGAGGCCGGCGGCGACAACGCCGACGGTGAGCAGCACGATCGACGGCCGCATCAGGTTCAGCGTCGCCACCACCAGCGCGACGATGCCGAACACCGAATTCTTGAACAGTACGGTCGAGACCGAACGCGCCTTGCACATCAGGGTCTGCAAGCCGGCGTCGCAGGCAAGTCCGACGTTCGAGTTCTCGATGCCGAGATAGCGCAGATAGATCGCATAACCGACGGCTACGAAGCCGACAACGATCAGGAACTGCACCTGGTAGGGCGTGAGGCGGAAGGGCTTTTTTGTCATGCGCGCAATATGGTCGGGATGACGGGAGGGGGCAACAGGGGCGACCAACTTTTCTGTCCGTCGCTCGCAAGCCGTTAGACTGGCAGTACAGTCAGGATCTTTGGTTCGCGTGCTATCTTTGTGGCAGATGGAGGGGCCGAAATGGATGTAGAGCAGGTTCAAGACAGGAAGAGTTTCGTCGAGTTTGTGGCGGCCATGCGCAACGAATTGCTAGTAGGGGCCAAGGGCTGGGAGAATGTCGATCTTGCTGACTTCCTCGAAGCAATGACGGCATGGGCACATGACAGCCATAGCCCCGCTAACCCAAATCCGTGGCGGCACGCGGCTGCCTTGATGTGGGCGGGTAAGCTATACGAGTAGCGCTCGCTGAAATTAAATTCGGCACAAAATTGATACTGATGTCGGTAGCTAACCGATCCAATCGGCACGACCATTCCCTACCGCCTGAAGAACGACGACAACGTCGATCCCGCCGCGGCCGTCTCCGGCTTGGCCGGTGCTGCCGGCTGCGCCGCAGGTGCAGGCGCGGGCTCCTCGCGCTTCGACGAGCGCTTTGAGGAATAGCTGCGGCGGCGCTTGTCCGGCTTGGCGGTGGGGGCGGGCGCAGGTGCGGTCTCGGCTTGCGGCGCCGCATCCGGATTCTTCTCGGCGTTCTTTTCCTGAACCCGGTCCTGAGACTTTTCTTGTCCCTTCTCCGAACCGCCGCGCATCGACAGGCGCTGGCCGTCGAACACGGTGGTCTCGCAGTGACGGTCGTTCTCGGCGAGACCCGCGCAGAGCTTTGCTGCGGCGGCCGCGTTGATCAGCGGGCCGGCGCCCAGTCGGAGCTGCATGCCGAGGCCGGTGGTGCCTTCCTTGATCATGATGATCGGCCGCAGCGTGGCAACTTCCGGATTCGATTTGGTCACGCCGCGCCAGAGCGCGCGCAGGCCGTCGATCGAGTTGGCGCCGCCGAGATCGATCGCAAAGCGCGTTTGCTGAACCGCGATCGCGGGAGCCTCGCTTTCGGTTGCCTCCGGCGGCTTGGCTGATGCGGCTGTGATTTCGGTCGGGGCGGGTGTCGGCTCGGGCTTCTTCTCGGCGGTCTTCTCGGTTGTCTTTTCAGTCGTCTCGGGCTGAGTCAATTTCGACGCGGCGGGATCAGGCGGTGCCATGATCGACTTGGAGGGCACCAGCGGAAGCATCGGCAGCGCCGATGTCGTCGCCGGCGACTGCTGCACGAGGGAGGCTGCGGCCGCGCTCTGCGGCGGCGGGCTCGACGGCTCCTTCGCAGTCTCCTTCACGGTGTCTTTGGTCGCCTCCTTCGCCTGTTCCTTTGCGGCTGCCGCGCGCGGCTTGTCGCTGGATGGAGATGGCATCGAGGCGACCGGCGCGACGCTCGGCGCCGCAGGCTGCGCGTCGGGCGCCGGCGTGTCCTGCGGCTTCGCGCTCTGCCTGGCGATGGCGCCGGTGACGGAATCGAGCCCTTGCTCGAGCACGGTGACGCGCGAATAGAGCCGGTCGCGATCAGCGTTCAGCGTCTCGACGGCGGCGGCGAGGCGGCGCGCCTCGTTCTGGCTTTCCCTGGTCAGCAGCTGGAGCCGGTCGGCCTGGCGCACGAGATCGGCGGACGCCATCTGGTCGCGCCGCCAGCCGAGCTGGGCTTGGTTGGCCATCACCGCGATGACGACGGCGCCGACGGCCGCAACGCCCCAGGAGCCCAGCCGCCACATCATGCGGCGGTCGAACGCGCTTTCCTCGGCCAGAAGTCCGGAGAACAGCCCGCCAGTCTCCTTGGTGCCGAAGGCATCCGCCAGTGGGTCGGAATCCTTTGCCATGAACGTTAAGTGCCCAGCCCCGTTCAGCTTCCCCGAATCAATCAGGGAACATTAACAGGAAAAGCGTGTCGCACTTGAATTCCGGGCGTTTGCGGGGGTAGCAAGGCGGGCAGCATAGGGCGGCCTGCCGCCTGCCGCGCCAGTTGATTCGGCCGTATCTGACAGGATCTCGATGACCGCCCGCTCCAGCCTCACGATCGTGCTCGCCGCCGGCGAAGGCACGCGCATGCGCTCACACCTGCCGAAAGTGCTGCATCCCGTCGCTCACCAGACGCTGCTCGCCCATGTGCTCACCGCCGCTCCCAAGGGAACCGGCACCTCGCTCGCCGTCGTGATCGGCCCGGATCATCAGGCGGTGGCCGATGAGGCGAGGCGCATCCGCCCCGATGCGGTCACTTTCGTGCAAGCCGAACGGCTCGGCACCGCGCATGCGGTGCTGGCGGCGCGCGAGGCGATCGCGCGCGGCGTGGACGACCTCTTGATCGCCTTCGGTGACACGCCGCTGATTTCGGCCGAGACCTTTGCGCGTCTGCGCGCGCCGCTGGCCAACGGCGCCGCGCTCGCCGCGCTCGGCTTCCGCGCCGCCGACCCCGCCGGCTATGGCCGCTTCATCGTCGAGGGCGACCGCCTGGTCGCGATCCGCGAGCAGGCCGATGCCAGCGCGGACGAGCGCAAGATCGATCTGTGCAACGCCGGCGTGATGGCGATCGACGGGCGCCGCGCGCTCGCGATCCTGGATAAAATCGGCAATGCGAATTCCAAGGGCGAATATTATCTGACGGATGCGGTCGAGATCGTCCGCGAACAGGGATGGGAGTCCGTGGTGATCGAGACCAGCGAGGACGAGGTGCGCGGCATCAACACCAAGGCGCAGCTCGCCGAAGCCGAGAGCGTGATGCAGGCGCGCTTGCGCAAAGCCGCGATGGAGGCCGGGGTGACGCTGATTGCGCCCGAGACCGTTTATCTGTCCGCCGACACCGTGTTCGGCAAGGACGTCACCATCGAGCCGTTCGTGGTGATCGGCCCGGGCGTCTCGATCGCCGACGGCACGGTGATCCACTCCTTTTCGCACATCGTCGAGACCACGCTCGGCAGGAACGTCTCGATCGGACCCTATGCGCGGCTCAGGCCCGGCACCTCGCTCGGCGACGGTGCGCGGATCGGCAATTTCGTGGAGACCAAAGCGGCGACGCTGGAGGCCGGCGTCAAGGTCAACCATCTCTCCTACATTGGGGACGCCACCGTCGGCGCCAATTCCAACATCGGCGCCGGCACCATCACCTGCAACTACGACGGCTTCAAGAAGCACAAGACCATCATCGGGCAAGGCGCCTTCGTCGGCACCAACTCCTCGCTGGTGGCGCCGGTGAAGATCGGCAACGGCGCCTATATCGGCTCCGGCTCGGTGATCACGCGCGACGTGCCCGACGACGCGATGGCGCTCGAGCGCAACCAGCAGACCATCAGGGAAGGCGGCGCGGCGCGCTATCGCGAGATGAAGACGCGCGGCAAGAAGCCGGAGAAGTGAGCGCTATTCGTCGTCGGCGAATTCGGAGAAGATCGCGCGGGTCAGGCGCCAGCCGCGCGGCTTGGCGCGCTTGGCCGGCTCGCCCTGCGGGTGCTTGGTGAAGACGGGCTTGCTTTCCTTGCCGCGCTGGGGCGGCGGCCAATGGGCGAGGTGCGTGCCCGTGGTCTCGCTGGCACGCAGATACAACGACGACAGACCTTTGCGGTCGGATGAGCCTTTCATGGCCTTGTTCTCCTGACCGGAATCGTTGGTCAAACTTGTTGACAACAAGTTAACGTGCGGGGTTAAAGGCCGGCCACATCGACGCAGGCCGGGCAATGGCGCCGGCGAATGCTGTCTCAATCAGCAATAATTATTGAGTATCTGGTTCCTTAGGAACTTCGCTAAAAACTGAGCGCGTCGTTTTGGCGATTTTTCGACGATTTGGGGGATATTGATCCGCATGTGCGGGATTGTTGGCATTCTCGGGCGCGAACCGGTTGCAGAGCAATTGGTGGATTCGCTCAAACGTCTTGAATATCGCGGCTACGACTCCGCGGGCGTCGCCACGCTCGAAGGCAGGCATCTCGAGCGCCGCCGCGCCGAGGGCAAGCTGAAGAATCTGGAGAAGCGGCTGGAAGCCGAGCCGCTGAAGGGCACGACCGGCATCGGTCACACCCGCTGGGCCACCCACGGCAAACCGACCGTCAACAACGCCCATCCGCATGCGACCGAGCGCGTCGCCGTGGTCCACAACGGCATCATCGAGAATTTCCGCGAGCTGCGCGAGGAGCTCGAGAAGAACGGCACGGTGTTTCACACCGAGACCGACACCGAGATCGTACTGCATCTCGTCGACGACCTGCTCACGCGCGGCAACAAGCCGGTCGAGGCGGTGAAGCTGGCGCTGGCGCGGCTGCGCGGCGCGTTTGCGCTCGGCTTCATCTTCGCCGGCGACAACGATCTGATGATCGGCGCCCGCAACGGCCCGCCGCTCGCGATCGGCTATGGCGACGGCGAGATGTATCTCGGCTCCGACGCCATCGCGCTCGGCCCGTTTACCGACACGATCAGCTATCTCGAGGACGGCGACTGGGTGGTGCTGACCCGCAATAGCGCCACGATTTTCGACAAGGACGGCCACGCGGTCCAGCGCGAGAAGATCAAGCACGCCGCCTCGACCTCGCTGGTGGACAAGGCCAATTACCGCCACTTCATGGCCAAGGAGATCCACGAGCAGCCGGAAGTGGTCGGCCACACGCTGGCACGCTACGTCGACATGGCGACCGAGCGCGTCTCGCTGCCGGTCAAGCTGCCGTTCGACTTCAAGAACATCCAGCGCATCAACATCACCGCCTGCGGCACCGCGAGCTATGCCGGCTTCGTCGCCAAATACTGGTTCGAGCGCTTCGCGCGCCTGCCGGTCGAGGTCGACGTCGCCTCCGAATTCCGCTACCGCGAGGCGCCCTTGCGCAAGGGCGATCTCGCCATCTTCATCTCGCAATCGGGCGAGACCGCCGACACGCTGGCGGCGCTGCGCTATGCCAAGGCCGAGGGCGTGCACACGGTGGCTGTGGTCAACGTGCCGACCTCCACGATCGCGCGCGAGAGCGAGACGGTGCTGCCGACGCTGGCCGGGCCCGAGATCGGCGTCGCCTCGACCAAGGCCTTCACCTGCCAGCTGATGGTGCTCGCAAACCTTGCGATCGCGGCCGGCAAGGCTAGAGGCGAATTGTCCGACGAGGACGAGACCAAGCTCGTTCACGGACTCGTCGAGATCCCGCGCCTGATGTCGGATGCGCTCACCACCGAGCTCCAGATCGAGAAGCTGGCGCGCGAGATCGCGAAATCGCGCGACGTGCTCTATCTCGGCCGCGGCACCAGCTTCCCGCTCGCGCTCGAAGGCGCGCTGAAGCTGAAGGAGATCTCCTACATCCACGCCGAGGGCTACGCCGCCGGCGAGCTGAAGCACGGCCCGATCGCGCTGATCGACGAGACCATGCCGGTCGTCGTCATCGCACCCTACGACCGGGTGTTCGAGAAGACGGTGTCGAACATGCAGGAGGTCGCCGCCCGCGGCGGCAAGATCATCCTGATGACCGACGCGAAGGGCGCGGAGGAGGCGACCGTCGAGTCGCTCGTCACCATCGTCATGCCCGACATGGCGGCGGCGTTCACGCCGATGGTCTATGCCGTCCCGGTGCAGCTGCTCGCCTATCATACGGCCGTCATCATGGGCACCGACGTCGACCAGCCGCGCAATCTCGCGAAATCGGTGACCGTGGAATAGGCAGAAGGGATCAGGCTGCGCTCTTCCAAAACCTGCTAGAAGACCCTAGCTTGAATGCAGCGACTGACCTGGAACCCGAATGACCACCCGCGACGACGCGCCTGCGCCGCTTGATCCCATCCCGGAACCGCATACCGGCCTGATGGGCCGCATCCGCAACTACTTCCTGACCGGCCTCGTGGTGACGGGGCCGATCGCGATCACTCTCTATCTGGTCTGGTGGTTCGTCACCTGGGTCGACGGCGTGGTGCGGCCGTTCGTGCCGCTGGCCTATCGTCCGGAAACCTATCTGCCGTATGTCGTCCCCGGCTGGGGACTGATTGTCGCATTCTTCACGCTGACGCTGGTCGGCTTCCTCGCGGCCAACCTGATCGGACGGACGCTGGTCGATGTCGGCGAGACCTTCCTCGGCCGCATCCCGGCGGTGCGCGCCATCTACCGCGGCCTGAAGCAGGTGTTCGAGACGCTGTTCTCGGGCAAGGGCTCGAGCTTCCGCAAAGTCGGCCTGGTCGAGTTTCCGTCGCCGGGCATGTGGTCGATCGTGCTGATCTCGCAGTCGCCGAATGAAGAGGTCGCGCGCAGCCTGCCCGGGCAGGAGGAGCACGTCTCGGTGTTCCTGCCGTGCTCGCCGAACCCGACCACGGGCTTCTTCTTCTACGTGCCCAAGAGCAAGATCGTCGAGGTCGACATGAGCACCGAGGATGCCGCGACCCTGATCATGTCGGCCGGCGTGGTGCAGCCGGGCGCGGCACCCGACCCGAAGAAGGCCGCGGCGCTCGCGGGCATGGCGAATGCCGCGCGCATCGCCAATGCGTCGGCACTCCAGCCCCAGCCTGCGAAGGTGGAGTAGGGCCATTCCCCTGCGGGATGGCCGCGATCACGCCAGGCCTCGCATCGTCTGCTAGTCTTCCGGTTGAATCGGGCGCATCGCTCGGTGTTCGACCTGGAGTGCACGATGTCCAAGACGACGTCAAAGACCATTGCGATCCTCGCGCCCGGTGCCATGGGCAGCGCCGTGGCCCGCCGCCTCAGCGAAAACGGAGCGCGCGTGCTGACGTCGTTGAAGGGGCGGAGCGAGGCGACGCAAAAACGCGCGGCGGATGCCGGCATGATCGGCGCGGACGACGAGGCGATCGCCGAGGCCGACATCATCCTCTCGATCGTGCCGCCGGGCGAGGCCGTTGCACTCGCCGAACGCCTCGCCGCGCTGATCGTCCGGCGCGCGAAGAAGCCGGTCGTGGTCGATTGCAACGCCGTCAATGTCGACACCGTGCTCAGGATCGAGGAGATCATCGGCTCGGCGCAGGCGCCGTTCGTCGACGCCGGCATCATCGGCTTCCCGCCGCAGCCCGGCGGCAAGAGCCCGGCCTTCTACATGTCCGGCGAGCACGCCGGCGATGTGGCCGTTCTGAAGGAGCTCGGCCTCGACATGCGGATCGTCGAAGGCCCGGTCGGCGCGGCTTCCGCGCTCAAGATGTCCTACGCCGGCATCGTCAAGGGCCTGGCCGGCATCGGCTCGGCCATGGTGATCGCGGCAACGAAAGCGGGCGCCGCGGATGCGCTGCGCGACGAACTCGCGCTGAGCCAGCCCGCGGTCCTGGCCCGGCTCGAAGTCGCGCTGCCGGACATGATCCCGAAGGCCTATCGCTGGGTCGCGGAGATGCGGGAGATTTCCGGCTTCCTCGGCGCCGATCATCCGGCCAGCCAGATCTACGAGGGCTTTGCGCGCTGGTTCGAGCACCTCGCCGAGGACGCGAAAGGCGAGGCGGTGGATGCCGGGCTGATGAAGGCGTTCGCCGCGAGCATCGCGCAGAAGAAGGCCTAGTCGTCCGGTCTCACGTCGTTGACTTGCCGTCCATTGGCGCGGAATCCAAAAATTCCTGGACGTCCCGGTTGCGTTTCAGGCGCACGACCGGGACGTCAGCGCATGGCAGGAAGGTTGCATGAAGTCGGCCGCGGCGAAAGGGCAAGTCTTCTGAAACGGCTCTATCCACGTCGTCATTGCGAGGCTCATCTGTTATTGTCTCTGCGGAAGCAGTTCTTCTGCAACGGGAGTTCGAATGAGAGTGCTGGTGATCGGCGCAGGAGCGCTCGGAGGTTATTACGGAGCTTGCCTGGCCCGGGCCGGCGGCGACGTGACCTTTCTGGTGCGGCCCGCGCGGGCCGAGCAGTTGCGGCGGGATGGATTGCAGGTCGTGAGCCCACACGGCGACTTTGCCGTGCAGCCGAAGATCATCCTGGCAAGCGATCTCAAGGAGCCGTTCGACGTTGTGCTCGTCGGGGTGAAATCCTATTCGCTCGACGATGCGATGGCCCAGTTTGCCCCGGCAGTCGGCGCCAACACGATGATTCTGCCGATACTCAACGGGTTGAAACATATCGACGCTCTGACTGCGCGGTTCGGCGCGGCGCGTGTCCTCGGCGGGTTGGCGAATGTCAGTGCCGGCCTCGATGCGGATGGCCGTGTCGTTCAGTTCATGGCCAATCAGACGATTGTGTTTGGCGAGATCAAGGGTTCGTTGAGCGAGCGTGCGCTCGCGCTGGAGGCACTGCTCCAGGTCCCCGGCATCGACGTGCGCGCCAGCGAAGCGATTATGCAGGACATGTGGGAGAAATTCGTCCAGCTCAGCACGCTGGCCGGCATCACCTGCCTGATGCGCGCAAGCATCGGAGACATCCTGGCCGTGCCGAACGGCGAACAGTCTATCTTTCGGTTATTCGCGGAATGCTGCACCGTTGCGACGGCTTCGGGGTTCGAGCCGCGCGCCCCGTTCATCGAGTTTGACCGAAAACTCTTCACGACCCTGGACTCGCCGCTCAAGGCCTCGATGCTGCGCGATATCGAGCGCGGCTCGATCACCGAGGCGGAGCACATCCTCGGCGATATGGCCAATCGTGCCCGTGCGCTGGGCATCGACACACCGCTGCTGGATCTCGCCCGCGCGCATGTGGCGGCCTACGAAGTGGGGCGCCGAAGAGCAGCAGGCTAGCCCGCCCCGATCAGCGGGATCGCTTCGTCGCGCTCGTAGAGATACAAGAGGCATCTGAGCGCTTCGCCGCGCTCGCCCTTCAGCTTCGGATCGTCCTTGAGGATGCGTAGCGCCTCGTCGCGGGCCTGGGTGATGAGCTGGCCGTGCACCTCCGAGCGCGCGATGCGGTAGCCGGGCAGGCCGCTCTGGCGCACGCCCAGCACGTCGCCTTCGCCGCGCAGCTTGAGGTCCTCCTCGGCGATACGAAAACCGTCGGTGGTCTCGCGGATCACCTTCAGCCGCGCCTTCGACATCTCGCCGAGTGGCTCGGAGTAGAGCAGCAGGCAGGTCGAGGCCTCCGAGCCGCGTCCGATGCGGCCGCGCAGCTGGTGGAGCTGGGCGAGGCCGAAGCGTTCGGCGTTCTCGATCACCATGATGGTGGCGGCCGGCACGTCGACGCCGACCTCGACCACGGTGGTCGCGACCAGCAGCCCGATCTCGTGGGCGGCGAACTGGCCCATGACGCGGTCTTTCTCGGTTCCCTTCATCTGGCCGTGGACGAGGCCGACCCGGTCGCCGAAACGCTTCTGCAAATTCTCGAAACGTTTGGTCGCATTGGTGAGGTGCTCGGTGCCCTCGGCCTCGGATTCCTCGACCAGCGGGCAGATCCAGTAGACCAGCTTGCCAGCCTGGAGCGCGCGGCCGATGCTATCCGTGACCTCGTTGAGGCGGCTCATCGAGATGGTGCGGGTCTCGATCGGCTGGCGGCCGGCGGGTTTTTCGCGCAGCTCGCTGATGTCCATGTCGCCGAAATAAGTCAGCACCAGCGTGCGCGGGATCGGGGTTGCGCTCAGCACCAGCACGTCAACGGCTTCGCCCTTCGAGGTCAGCGCGAGCCGTTCGCGCACGCCAAAGCGGTGCTGCTCGTCGACCACGGCGAGCGCGAGGTCCCGGAAGATCACGTCGTCCTGGATCAGCGCATGGGTGCCGACGAGCAGGTCGATCTCGCCCTCGGCAAGCTGGGCGATGATCTCGCGCCGTTCTTTGCCTTTTTCTCGGCCGGTGAGGATCGCGACCCGTAAGCCCGCGCGCTCGGCGAGCGGCGCGATGGTCTTGATGTGCTGGCGCGCCAAAATTTCCGTCGGCGCCATCAGCGCGGCCTGCTTGCCGACTTCGGCCACCGCTGCGGCCGCCAGCAGCGCGACCACGGTCTTGCCGGAGCCGACGTCGCCCTGGAGCAGCCGCAGCATGCGCACCGGCTGTTGCAGATCGCTCGCGATCGCCGCGGCGGCGTCGCGCTGGGACAGCGTCAACGCATAGGGCAGGGCGTCGATGATCTTGTTGCGCAGATGCCCGTCGCCGGCATTGCGTATGCCTGCCGGGCGGCGCAATTGCGCGCGGATCAGGGCCAGCGCGAGCTGGCCGGCCAGCAGTTCGTCGAAGGCGAGGCGCGACCAGAACGGCCGATCGGGCAAAATGTCCGTGAGCTCGACCGGCTGATGCACGCGGGTGAGGGCTTCCGCGATTGGCGGGAAGTGGCAGCGGCGCATCACCTCCGGGCTGATCCATTCCGGCAAGGCGGGCAATTTCTGAAGCGCTTGCGCGATTGCGCGGCGCAGTGAGCCGAGCGCGAGGCCCTCCGTCAGCGGATAGACCGGGTCGATCCCTGAGAGTTTTGAAATCGCCTCCTCGTCCAGCACGCGGTCGGGATGCACGATCTGGGGGATGCCGTCATACATCTGTAGCGTGCCGGAGACGTAGCGCTTCTCGCCCACAGGCAGCAGCTTTTCGACATAGCCAGGCTTGGCGCGGAAGAAGGTCAGCACGACGTCGCCAGTCTCGTCGCTGGCGTAGACCAGATACGGCGCCCGCGCGTTGCGCGGCGGGGGCGGGCGGTGGCGGTCGACGGTCACCTCCAGCGTCACCATGGTTCCCTGCACGGCGTCGCGAATCTTCGGCCGGGCGCGGCGGTCGATGACCTGGCTCGGCAGGTGCAGCAACAGATCGACCAGCCGCGGCGTCTCGTTGCGGCTGAGCAGGTACTGCAGCAGCTTGTCCTGTTTCGGACCGACGCCGGGCAGGCTGGTCACGGGAGCAAACAGCGGATTGAGCAGGCTGGGGCGCATCGGGGGAATCTAGGATCGTTTCGGCCCGTCATGCCCGGCTTTATGCCGTGCATCCACGTCTTTTTTCACGGCTCTGCGGGGATGGCCGGGATAAAGCCCGGCCATGACGAATTGGCAGACGGCAGTGCCACAACAAAGAGCTGACACCGGCCCCCCAAGTAGCTATATCACGCCCGCCCGGCACGTCCGGGCTTTCGGCGTTTGACTGGAATTGAGACATGACGGGAACGACACGATCGAGCAACGGGCTGGACGACCGCCGCAAGCGGCTGCTGTTCCGCTGCTGGCACCGCGGCACGCGCGAGATGGACCTGATCCTCGGCCGCTTCGCGGACGCCGAGATCGGCAATCTGTCCGATGCCGAGCTCGACGAGCTCGAGCACCTGCTCGAGGTCAACGATCCCGACCTCTATGCCGCCATCACCGGCGACAAGGTGCTGCCGGCCGATGTCACAGGCGCGCTATTTGCCCGTATCAAGGCGTTCCCGATTACGGACGGCGATTTATGAAGCAGGGGATGAAGTCGCCGGCCGAGCTGCTCACGCCCGGCCGCGCCCTGACGCTTGCCAATGTCGCTGAAGGTGCCGAAGGCCTCGTCATCTCGGATCTGGCGCGCGCCATCGCGGCGCGGCCGAAGAAGCCGGCCGTCAGCCTTGCGGTGGTCTGCCGCGACGGCGCGCGGATGCAGCAGCTCGAACGCGCGCTGCAATTCTTCGCGCCCGATCTGCCGGTGCTGACCTTCCCGGCCTGGGACTGCCAGCCCTATGACCGCGTCTCGCCGCATGGCGGCATTTTGGCCCAGCGCCTGACCACGCTGGCGCGGCTTGCGCCGCTGACCGGCAGCGACAAGCCGTTGATCGTGCTGACCACGGTCAACGCAATCGTGCAGCGCGTGCCCGCGCGCGAGCTCGTCGCGGCGCAGGCGCTGTCGGTCGCCCCCGGCAATGTCGTGCCGATGGACACCATCATCGCCTGGCTCGAGCACAACGGCTACAACCGCTCGTCGACCGTGCGCGAGCCCGGCGAATACGCCGTGCGCGGCGGCATTCTGGACCTGTTTCCGGCCGGCCTCGACCAGCCGGTTCGCTTCGACTTCTTCGGCGACAGCCTGGAATCGATCCGCTCCTTCGACGCCGAGACCCAGCGCACGCTGCTCGACATGCGCTCGCTCGATCTGGTGCCCGTCTCCGAATTCCAGCTCGTCACGGACACCATCCGCCGCTTCCGCATGGGCTATGTCGCCGAGTTCGGCGCGCCCGAGCGCGACGATGCGCTGTACGAGGCCGTCAGCGAAGGCCGCCGCCATCCCGGTATGGAGCACTGGCTGCCGCTGTTCCAGGACCGGATGGATACGCTGTTCGACTATCTGCAAGGCGCAGTGATCGCGATCGAGCCGCAGGCCGAGGACGCCGTCCGCGAGCGCTTCAAGCAGATCCTCGACTATTACCAGGCCCGCCGCGAGGCCATGGAGCATCCGGGCGGCGGCGCCATCTACAAGCCACTGCCGCCGGACCGGCTGTATTTCACCGAAGAGGAGTGGACCAGGCGCCTCGGCGACGTCCCGCTGGTGCGCCTGACGCAATTCTCCGTGCCGGCGGATGGCACTGGTGTCGTTGATGCCGGCGCGCGCAAGGGCCGCGACTTCGCGCCGGAGCGCAACGACACCACCGTCAACGTGTTCGAATCCGTGGTCAGCCACGTGATGGCCTTGCAGGCGCAGCGCAAGAAGGTCGTGATCACGCTGTGGAGCGAAGGCTCGCGCGACCGCATGACCTCGATGCTGCGCGACCACAAGCTGGCCCACACCACCAGCGTCAACAGCTGGCGCACGGTGCAGGCGACCCCGCGCAACGAGACTATGCTCGCCGTGCTCGGCCTCGACAGCGGCTTCGAGACCGACGAGATTGCGCTCATCAGCGAGCAGGACATTCTCGGCGACCGCCTGGTGCGGCCGCGCAGGGCGAGCCGCAAGCTCGACAATTTCATCTCGGAGGTGACGAGCCTTGCCGCGGGCGACATTGTCGTCCACGTTGATCACGGCATCGGCCGGTTCGTCGGCCTGCAAACGCTAGACGTCGCCGGCGCGCCGCATGATTGTCTCGAGCTGCACTATGCCGCCGAAACGAAACTGTTCCTCCCCGTCGAGAACATCGAGCTGCTGTCGCGCTACGGCTCAGACCAGACCACGGTCGAGCTCGATCGTCTTGGCGGCAGCGGCTGGCAGACCCGCAAGGCGAAACTCAAGAACCGCATCCGCGAGATCGCGGACGAGCTAATCAAGATCGCCGCCGCGCGCCATCTGCACGAGGCGCCGAAGCTGCCGGTGCAGCCGGGCCTCTATGACGAGTTCTGTGCACGCTTCCCCTATGACGAAACCGAGGACCAGCTAGGGGCGATCGAATCGACCCTGAAGGATCTCGAACTCGGCCGTCCCATGGACCGGTTGATCTGCGGCGACGTCGGCTTTGGCAAGACCGAGGTGGCCTTGCGCGCGGCCTTTGCCGTGGCGCTCGAAGGCAAGCAGGTCGCTGTCGTGGTGCCGACCACGCTGCTGGCGCGCCAGCACGCAAGAACCTTCACCGAGCGTTTCAAGGGCTTTCCGGTGAACGTGGCGCAGGCCTCGCGCCTGATCCCAACCAAGGAGCTGAACCAGGTCAAGAAGGGCATTGCGGACGGCTCCGTCGACATCGTCGTCGGCACCCACGCGCTGCTCGGCAAGGCGATCAAGTTCCGCGATCTCGGCCTCGTCATCGTCGACGAGGAGCAGCATTTTGGCGTCACTCACAAGGAACGGCTGAAGGCGCTTCGCTCCGAGGTGCACGTGCTGACGCTGTCGGCAACGCCGATCCCGCGCACGCTCCAGCTCGCCCTCACCGGCGTCCGCGAGCTCTCGATCATTGCCTCGCCTCCGGTGGACCGCCTTGCGGTGCGCACCTTCGTCGCCCCGCACGATCCCTTGATGATCCGCGAGGCGCTCTTGCGCGAGCGCTATCGCGGCGGCCAGGCGTTCTACGTGGTGCCGCGCATCGACGACCTCGCCGAGGTCAAGGACTTCCTCGACAAGAACGTGCCGGAGATGAAGGTCGCGGTCGCGCACGGGCAGATGCCGCCCGCCGTGATCGAGGACATCATGACCGCGTTCTACGACGGCAAGTTCGACATTCTGCTGTCGACCACGATCGTCGAATCCGGCCTCGACATTCCCAACGCCAACACGCTGATCGTGCACCGCGCCGACATGTTCGGCCTTGCCCAGCTTTATCAGCTCCGCGGCCGCGTCGGCCGCTCGAAGCTCCGGGCGTACGCGCTGTTCACGCTGCCGGCGCAGCAGAAGATCACGACGCAGGCCGAACGCCGGCTCATCGTGCTGCAATCGCTGGAGACGCTGGGCGCGGGCTTCCAGCTCGCCTCGCACGACCTCGACATCCGCGGCGCCGGCAATCTCCTCGGCGAGGAGCAGTCCGGCCACATCAAGGAGGTCGGCTTCGAGCTCTACCAGTCGATGCTGGAGGAGGCGATCGTCAACCTCAAGGCCGGCGTCTCCGAGCCCGCCGCCGACCGCTGGTCGCCGTCGATCACGATCGGCATGCCCGTGCTCATCCCGGAGGATTACGTCAGCGATCTCTCGGTCCGTCTGTCGCTCTACCGGCGCCTGGCCGATCTCGACACCGAGGAGGAGATCGAGAATTTTGGCGCCGAGATGCGCGACCGCTTTGGCGTGTTGCCCGACGAGGTGCGCTATCTCTTCAAGGTCGCCGCGATCAAGGCGTTCTGCCGCAGGGCCAATGTCGAGAAGATCGACGCCGGCCCGAAGGGCGCCGTCATCGCCTTCCGCGACAATTCGTTCGCCTATCCCGATCGCCTGGTGACGTTCATCCGCAGCCACGGCCAGGCTGCGAAGGTGCGGCCCGACATGAAGGTGGTGTTCCTGCAAGACTGGGAAACGCCGGAAGATCGGCTCGCCGGCACCACCGAGATCATGCGGCAGCTCGCACAACTCGCGCAGGCCAAGAAGGCGGCCTAGCGGTCATCGTGTCCCGGACAAGCGCAGCGAAGCGGAGCGCAGAGCCGGGACCCAGTTCTTTCCTGGCCGGCCATCATTCAAGTTTGGCGCGGGGCACGGACCAATTCATAAGCCTGGTCGATAAGTCCATGCGAATTGCGTCATCTAATCGCACTGCGGACCATCGCCTATAACAAGCTTGCGAAGGGCGATCACGCCCGCCGGCGCGCGTGCGCCCGGGAAGCAACTGCGGTGTACAGGAAATCCATCATGAAACCGCAAGCCGCGGTCGTCGCATTGCTTGCGCTGACGGCCATGCCATTGGCCCGCACGGAGGAGACTGCCGCCATGACCGGATCAAGCCCCGTGCTAACGTATGAGGATGTTCGGAAAGTCGCCCCGGCACTGGAGGCGTACACGCAGAACCGTCTCCTCGGCGATGTCTGGAAACGGCCCGGCCTCGCGCCGCGCGACCGCAGCATCGTCACATTGGCAGCGCTGATCGCGCGCAATCAGACGATCGAGATGCCGTATCATTTCAATCTTGCGCTCGATAACGGTGTCAAGCCGCGCGAGATTTCGGAGATCATCACTCATCTCGCCTTCTACGCCGGCTGGGCCAATGCGATGTCGGCCGTCGCCGTTGCCGAGGACGTCTTTGCCGCCCGCGACATCGGCGCCGCGCAGCTTCCGGTCGTCTCGGTGACGCCGTTGCCGCTCGACGAGGCTGCCGAGGCGCAACGTGCTGCGTTCGTCCAGGACCAGTTCGGCGCGTCCTTTCCGGGCGTCGTGCAGTACACCACCGACGTGTTGTTTCGTGATCTTTGGCTGCGTCCGGACCTCGCGCCCAGGGACCGCAGTCTCGTCACTGTCAGCGCGTTGATCGCCAACGGGCAGATGGCGCAGCTCACGCCGCACCTCAACAGGGCGATGGACAACGGCCTGACCCAGACGGAGGCTTCGGAAGCCATCACGCAACTGGCGTTCTATGTCGGCTGGCCTAACGTGTTTTCGGCAATGCCCGTGGCGAAGGATGTGTTCGCGAAGCGGCCACATTAGCCGTATCTCACCGCCATTGGCGCTTGGCCGAGGTGACATCTCAGTCCCGGTGGCGGAGCGCCTCGACAAGGAGTGCAAAGGCGGCTGAGGGCTGGCGCCGGCTCGGGTAGTAGAGGTGGTAGCCGGGATAGGGAGGGCACCAGTCCTCCAGCACCCTCTTGAGGCGCCCCTTGTTGATGTGGGACCGCACCAGGCCCTCCGGCAGATAAGCCAGCCCCAGGCCCGCAAGCGCCGCCTGGAGCATCTGGGTGGTGGTGTTGAAGACCAATTGGCCGTCGACCCGAACCTTCAACTCGCGAGAGCCCTTTTCGAACTCCCAAGAGTACAATCCGCCATGGGTCGGCAAGCGCAGATTGATGCAATTGTGCTCGACCAGTTGCGAAGGCTTCTTCGGCTCCGACCGGCTCCGGAAATAGGACGGAGCGCCGACGACGGCCATGCGCGCGTCGGGGCCGATTCGCACAGCAATCATGTCCCTCGCGACTTGCTCGCCATCCCGCACGCCGGCATCGAAACGTTGCGCGACGATATCCGTCAGTCCGTAGTCGCTGACGATCTCGAGCTTGATGTCGGGATATTCGCGTAACAGCTTCGCTAGCTTCGGCAGAAGGACGGCGTCGGTGGCATATTCGGTCGCCGTAATGCGAATGGTACCGGAGGGCTTTTCCCGGAGCTCGGTCAAGGCGACGAGTTCGGTCTCGATCTCCGCGATCCGTGGCCCCACGTTGCGCAACAGACGTTCACCCGCGGCCGTCGGCGACACGCTGCGCGTGGTGCGCGTCAACAGGCGCAGTTTCAGCCGCGCCTCGAGCTCCTTGATGGTGTAGCTGAGCGCGGACTGCGAAATGCCAAGCTTCGCGGCGGCTCTCGTAAAGCTGCCTTCGCGGGCGACGATCAGGAAGGCCGCGAGGTCGTCGAGATTTCCGCGCTGCATTTATCGATCCTCCTTATAAGTCCATGCCGATCATAGTGGCTAGTCCGCATAGCCGCACGCATTAGATATGGCGCAGTCCCGCGAGGTGAGGCGAGCTCGGCATATGGATCGATCGGACATTCCCTTCCGGCAATGCGAGAGGTGCGCTGCGGACGCCCCGAGCGCGCTGACGCGACGGAGCATGCTGTCAGGCGCTGCCGGATTGGCCATGCTGGCATCGTCGCACGCGGGCTTTGCGAGGGCCTCGGACGAGACTGGCCCGACAACGGGAAGGCAAGCAACTATGGATATCAAACGCAACGGCTCACGCCCCTCCGGCAAGGGCCCCGAAGCATGGTTCTCCGGCACGGTCCGTGTCGATCCGCTCTTTCAGTTGGGTGACCCGATACGTCTGAGCGGCGGTCAAGTAACTTTCGAACCCGGTGCCCGAACCATGTGGCACACCCATCCGCTCGGCCAAACCCTGATCGTCACGTCCGGCCTGGGCTGGGTGCAAAGCGAGGGGGGACCGATCGAGGAAATCCGCCCCGGCGACGTCGTCTGGTTTCCGCCCGGCGAGAAACACTGGCACGGCGCCACCGCGACAACCGCGATGACGCATATCGCCATCACGGAATCGCTCAACGGCAAGAATGTCGACTGGATGGAGAAGGTCAGCGACGAACAGTATCGCAAGTGATGTCGCGCCCTCGGTTGGCGACATGACCAGGAGACCGAACATGCAGATGCGCAAGCTTGGCGACAGCGGCCTCGCGGTCTCGGCCATTGGCCTCGGCTGCATGGGCCTGAACTATCATCGCGGCCCGGCGCCGGAACGGCACGAGATGATCGCGCTGGTCCGGGCGGCGGTGGAGCGCGGTGTCACCTTCTTCGACACCGCCGAAGTCTACGGCCCGTTCACCAACGAGGAGTTGGTGGGCGAGGCGCTGCAGCCGGTCCGGAAAGACATCGTCATCGCGACCAAGTTCGGCCACGATCTCGGTCCCGCCGACGCGCGGCGTTCCGGCGGGCTGGACAGCCGCCCCGAACGGATCCGGCAGGCGGCCGAAGGCTCGTTGAAGCGGCTGCGGATCGAGACCATCGACCTGTACTATCAGCACCGCGTCGATCCCAACGTCCCGATCGAGGACGTCGCCGGCGCGGTGAAGGATCTGATCGCCGCGGGCAAGGTCAGGCATTTCGGCCTCAGCGAGGCCGGCGCCGCTACCATCCGCCGCGCGCACGCGGTCCAGCCGATCGCGGCGATCCAGAGCGAATACTCCCTCTGGTGGCGTCAGCCCGAGACGGAGGTGTTGCCGGCTTGCGAGGAGCTGGGGATCGGCTTCGTCCCCTTCAGTCCACTGGGCAGGGGCTTCCTCACCGGCAAGATCGACGAGACCACCAGCTTCGGCGGCAATGACAACCGCGCCGGCCTGCCGCGCTTTACGCCCGAGGCCCGCAAGGCGAACCGGCCGGTCGTCGACCTGCTGGCTCAGATCGGTGCCCGGAAACGTGCCACGCCGGCGCAGATCGCATTGGCCTGGCTGCTGGCGCAGAAGCCGTGGATCGTCCCGATCCCCGGCACGACCAAGCTCGGCCGTCTCGACGAAAACATCGCTGCGGCCGCGGTCGCGCTGACACCCGACGATATCAGGCACATCGACGCCGCGGTCGCGCAGATCACCATCACAGGCGACCGTTACCCGCAGGCGGAAGCTGCACGTACGCAGCGCTGACGGCACGTACGACGACCCGACAGATCGACAGGAGAGATATCCATGAACATTTCATTCGAGGGACAGGTTGCGCTGGTGACCGGTGCCGCGTCCGGGCTGGGCCTCGCCACGGCAAAGGCTTTCGCGGAATCCGGGGCGTCCGTTGCACTGGCGGACTGGAACGAGGACGCGGTGAGGGCCGCGGCAGGCGAGCTGGTCACCCGGGGGCACAAGGCCGTCGCCATCCGCTGCGATGTCTCCAATGACGCGCAGGTCGAGGCCATGGTGGCGCAGACCGTTTCCGTCTTCGGCAGGCTCGATGCCGCCTACAACAATGCGGGCGTCCAGAATGTTCTCGCGGAGACCGCCGACACGACCCGTGAGGACTACGACCGCGTCATGGGGATCAATCTCCGCGGTGAATGGAGCTGCATGAAATTCGAGCTGCAACAGATGCGCAAGCAGGGCAGCGGTGCGATCGTCAATTGCTCGTCTCTCGGGGGACTTGTGGGAGGCGCCGAGCGCGGTATCTATCACGCCGCCAAGCACGGCGTCCTTGGTTTCACCAAGAGCGCGGCGCTCGAATATGCGGCACGCGGCGTCCGTATCAACGCCATCTGCCCCGGGCTGATCTGGACACCGATGGCCGACCAGATGGTTGCCGCAGGCCAGGGCGATGCGCTCAGGGCCTTGGAGAAGAGCGTGCCGATGGGACGGGTCGGCCGTCCCGAGGAAATTGCGAGCGCGGTGTTATGGCTCTGCAGCGACGCCGCCAGCTATGTGACCGGACAGTCCATCTCGGTCGACGGCGGGTTCATCATGCGGTGAATACAGCGAACCCGGAGGCCGCCAACCGGACATATGGGTCCGAAAACAGCGACATATGGCCCCTTGCGGAATGCCCGAACAATAGCCATACTCAAGACATCGAGTTTCGGCCGAACGACTTGGCCTCGCCGCTGATAAGCGTGCCTGACTGACGACCCTCCCTCCAGATCTCGAATTCGCTAACTGTGCTCTTGAGCGCGGTTCCAAAGACTTATCTATGTTAAAGGACGACCCCATGAATACGGGAACTGTGAAGTGGTTTAACGGCCAAAAGGGTTTCGGCTTCATTCAGCCGGACCAGGGCGGCCAGGATGTTTTCGTTCATATCAGCGCAGTTGAACGCGCCGGCATGAGCACCCTCAACGAGGGCCAGAAGGTTTCCTTCGAAATCGTCGCGGACCGCCGGACCGGCAAGTCTGCTGCGGAAAATCTGCGCGCCGTCTAGGCTACCGCAATCGGTACTATGTTGCTTTGACCACGGATGTACTGGCAGAGCTTCTGGTTCTCTCGACCCGCGACTGGTTTACCGGCCGCGGGTTTTTTTGCATCGGTTGCGGGTCGGCCCGCCCATCGAAACAGCTGAGGTCGCGAGCGTGTCTATCAATATCGATTCAGGCCAGGACTCCGATCAGGAACACGACGACGTCATGTATCCGCAGGTCCTGCCGTTTGTATTGATCCACGCGGGATGCCTCGCGGCGATCTGGTCGGGCGTCTCGTGGCAAGCCGTTGCAATCTGCGTTGCCCTGTATTGGCTGCGCATGTTCGGCATCACTGCCGGATATCACCGGTACTTCTCGCATCGGGCTTACGCCACAAGCCGGGCGTTCCAGTTCATCCTTGCCTTCCTTGCCCAGAGCAGCGCCCAGAAAAGCGTGCTTTGGTGGGCTGCCAAGCACCGCCATCATCATCTTCACTCGGATACGGCGCAAGATGTCCATTCACCCCGGCACAAGGGCTTCGTGTACAGTCATCTCGGCTGGATCTTTTACCGGCAGCACGATGCGACCGACCTCGTGAAGGTATCGGATCTGGCGTCGTATCCCGAGTTGATGTGGCTGCACCGGCTGGAGCTGTTGCCGGCGGTCGTGCTCGCGGGTCTGTGCTTCCTGATTGCCGGGTGGTCGGGGCTCGTGGTCGGATTTATGTGGAGCACCGTGGTTCTGTATCACGCGACATTCTGCATCAACTCCCTCGCACATGTTCACGGACGCAGGCGGTATGTGACCGGCGACGATTCCCGCAACAACTGGCTGCTCGCCCTGCTGACGATGGGCGAGGGGTGGCACAACAACCATCACGCCTACCAGGCCAGCGCCCGGCAGGGCTTCTACTGGTATGAGGTCGATCTAACCTACTATGCCCTGGTCGCCTTGTCCTGGCTCGGGATCGTCTGGGATCTGAAGTTGCCGCCCAGGCAGGTTCTGCGCAATGAGCATCGTTTGGGATCGCGCGTGGTCAAGCAAGCGGCCGAGCAGCTCGCCGCTCGCTTTGATCCCGAGCACATCGCGCTCGCGATCAGAACGTCGATCCACGAGACTGAATTATCGGTCCGGGACGCGCTCAGTCTGCTGCAGCACCGTGCCGACTTGCGCCTGTCCAGCATGCCGACCCGCGAGCAGTTGCTGGCTGAGGCGCAACGCATGTTCGCCAAGACCATATCCCTCGACGATATCGTCGACCGCGCCTACGAACTCCTGCACGATTCTGTCGGTTTTCTCCTGGCCACGCCCGCTCTATCGGCCAACACGAACGCGAAGAGTGGCATTTAGCGCGAGCATCCCCATATAGGGGTATGACCAATTGGCAGAAGTCGAGTCCACGGCAACCACCCAAGACGAAGGCTGAGCTTCGCGAGATGCTGACTGAGGCAGTCCGCAACACGCAGCCCGGCCGCGAGTCGAATCGCCTGGCGAAAGCCAGGAAGATCGCGGCCGGGATGGCCCGCGCCGATCAAGCGTCCGGGGTCACCGCACCCGTTCGCTGAGCCCCGAGAAGGAGCCGCATGCGCAAGTTTCCCAAGCCCACCGAGCAAGAGCTCAAAGAAGGGCCCCAAGCCGTGTCCTTTCAGATCGCGAACGGGAACGCGCGGCAGACCTGTATTCTGCAGACCACGCTCCCAACCAAGGCGCAGGCGCAAAAATACCTTCTCGCGAATTGGCCGGCCGTCGAAAAGATGGCTCGCGACGCTCTCGCGATGGGAGCCGTTGAGGACGGCCAGATCAAGCTCATGATGACGTGAGCGTCCGAGGCCCGACGGCGGACATCAAGACGCGTATTGGATTATTGAACGCTGGCGAATGACTACGACGCCGCGCGCGAGGCGTCGGCGGACAGCCGCGCCAGCAACGACCTGGCCGTATCCGACGACGACAGCGAGTCCACGCTGACCACCGGATCGCTGCGCATCTCGTGCTTGCCGTTGGAGGTGTGCCGCATCACCGCGGAGAGACGGCGGGCGATCATGTGGGCGGTGCGGAAGTCGGTCTCGGCGAACACGACGATGACCGAGCCGTCCTTCTGCGCCGCGCCGAAATCCATCTGCCGCATCAGGCGGCTCAGGATGCGCGCAGCATCCAGTTGTGCGCGGGGATTTGAGGGATCGAAGGCGAAGCGCGCCACCGACAGGCCGCCGCCGCGGGCTAGCGTCTGCTCGACCGCCCTGGAGAAATCGCGGGCAAAGGCTTCCGTCGTGAGCAGGCCGCTGCGCGGATCGAGCCAGCCGCCGGCGTCGATCGAGCGCAGCGTGCGGCTCAGTTGCGCTTCCATCGCGTGCTGGCGGATCAGCGGCAGCGCGTTGGCGGCGACCTTCGCCGGCTCGCCCGGAATAAGCTCGAGATTAGGCAGGTCGTAGGTCTGCACGAGCTGGTGTGCGGTGACGACCACGGGCAGGCTGCGGAAGCGGGTGTCTTCGGCGAGCACCGTGAGGAAGGCGTCGGTGACGCGCGCGGTAAAACCTTCCGCGAGCACCACGCCATCGATATCGCGAGTGTTGAGATGCTTGGCCGCGGCCTCGATCGAGAGCGCGCCGATGACACCGACGCGCTCACCGAGCGCGACGGAGAGTGCGGGATAGGCTGCGCCGCGGCCGATCAGGAGCACGGTGGCATCGCGCGACGGGTCGCTCTCCGGCAGCGCGACCTTCGCCTCCGGCAGCCGGCGCAGCACGGTGGCATGAAGGGTGCGCACGCGCTGCGCGGCGCGCAGCCGCGCGCTCAGGCGGTCGGAATTGCCGCGCGAGGAGAAGGGCAGGGCGTTGTGGGGCAGCGTGCCCGCCGCGTCCAGGGCCACGAAGGGCAGGTAAGGCGATTGGTCAGCGATCTTCCTGGCGAGCAGCGCCAGATACGGCTCATATCCGCTGTTCATTGCGGCGAGAACCGCGGCCGGCTGCACCTGCTCGACCGCGCGCACCGCGCTGGCCCAGTCGGTGTCGACCACGGGGAAGAGACGGGCCTCGTCCAGCGCCGCAACGAAGGCGGGGCGCTCGGCATTGGACACAAAAAGGATCGGGCCCGCCTGGGACATAGCAAACTCTGATCACGCGACAGATGCTGCGCAATCTAGTTTGGCCGCCTTAATGCAGCGTCAACGAATGGGTCGAAAGTGCGCCTAGGCCGCCCCGGAGCGGTCGCGAAAAGCCTCAACCATCAGGGGGTTAAGCCCAAGCTCGTTGAGCGCCTCGCGGGCGCGGGCATTGTCCTGGGCCCGGCCCGCCAGCCGATGACCGGAAAGGCGGTCGGGCAGCGCGGTGAGCAGGGCGCCCTGGCCGAGCCGGCGCGCCCATTCCTGGAGGTCGTTGGAGAGGAAGCGGTAGCCGCCGACGGCCATGATGCCCGAGGGCGGCGCGGTGATGCAGATCGCACCGCTCGGACGGTCGAGCCGCGCCGCATAGCCGGTGTCGACATAGTCGCGCGGCGGCTGCGCGATCAGCGTCTCGCCGACCGGCTGCGGCGGGGCATAGGCCGCGATCGGCACCATCGCCCCGCGGAGGCCGAGCGTGCCCTTCGGCGTCAGCAGGATCTCGCCGGCGATGGAGGAGCCGGACTGTTCGCGCGGGGCGCCGTGCGGCCCCGGCATTACCGCAACAGGCATGCCGTCCTCGCCGCGGCGGGCGCCAAACAATCCGGCCTCGCCGAACAGATAGACGTCGGTCAGCGGCGCATGCGGCGCGATCCAGGCATCGCTTGCCGCCACCTGTTCCGGCGCGCGCCACAGGCCGATAACGTTGCGTAAGGTAGGCATCCGCGCCGCCAGGTCGGAATCGCCGAGCCGCAGCGCGAGCTGCGCGGGCGCGATCAGCACCTCGCATTCATGCTCGTTGATCTGCTGCTCCAGCACGTCGTTCTCGAACGGATGATGCAGCGCCAGCGCGCCGCCCGAGAGCAGCCACACTGCGAGCGAGGAGGCGAGGCCGGCGAACGACATCGGCGTGAACGCCGCCATCACGGTCGCGCCCTGCTTGATGTCGGCCTCCAGCGACATCGCAAGGCCCCCGGCGATCAGGCTGAAATGCGGCCGCGGCACCGGGCGAAAGCCTTCCGCCGTGACGTCGAAGGAGATCATCGCCGCCTTGCGGCCGTCCTGGATCACGGCGCGCGTGGTGCCGGGCGGGCGGGCCAGGACCTCGTCGAGCGAGGCCATGCCTTCGGGCAGGTCGGTGCCGAAGCCGCAGACATGGCGGATCGAGAACGCCTCCGCCGCAGCGTGCATCGCGAGGTCGGAATAGCTGACGCCGTCGACCCTGCTCATGGTGACGATGGCGCGCGCGGCGGTGCGGTTGAGCGCAGCGGTCAGTTCCGCGTGGCGCCAGAGCAGCGGCAGCACGGCGACGACGAGACCGGCGCGATGGGCGGCGAGCACCGTCAGCACGAACTCGACCGTGTTCGGCAGCTGGATTGCGATGACGGAATTGGCCGGCAGGCCCGATTCGACGAAATAGGCCGACAGCGCCTCGATGGCGGTATCGGCCTCGGCATAGCTCAGCCGCCGCGGCTGGTGCCCGGTCACGCGCGCCTTGTTGAGGGGGTCGAGCAGGGCGGTCGCGTGCGGCTGCCGCATCAGCGTGCGCTGGAACAGCGTGTCGAGCGTCGGCGATACGGCTTGCTGGTTCACGGCGTCACTTCGCTTGACTGGCCCTAAGGCTCACCCTTCGACCACCAGGTCTCCGGCAGGTAGCCGGACAGCGCAGTGGCCTTTGGCCGTTCTATCCGATTCCAGCGCGCGATCCATTGCTCGGATACGTTAAACAGGGGGATTGTGTAGAAGCCCGCGATCAGGGCGCGGTCCAACGCGCGCACCGCCGAGACGAAGGCCGTATGTTCACGGGCCTCCAGCAGGGCGGCGATCATGGCGTCGACCGCCGGATCCCTGGCGCCCATGTAGTTGCGGGTGCCTGGATTGTCGGCGGCAGCGCTGCCCCAATAGAAATACTGCTCGTTGCCGGGCGACAGCGACTGGTCCCAGCGGTTCTGGATCATGTCGAACTCGTAAGCGAGCCGGCGCTGGTCGAATTGCACGGGATCGACCGACCGTACGCTCGGCTCGATGCCGGCGCGCCTGAGGTCGCGCTGGAAGGCGAGCGCGATGCGCTCCTGGTCGCGGGTCGTGACCAGGATCTCGAACGTGAAGGGCGCCTTGGTCGTCCGGTTGCGCAGCGCGGTGCCGTCGAGATCGTAGCCGGCCTCCGACAACAGTTTCAGCGCGGCGCGCAGCGTGGCCCGGTCGCGGCCGGAGCCGTCGGTCACCGGCAGGCGGTAGCTGCCGTCCATGACATCGGGCGGAATCTGTGCGGCGAACGGCTTGAGCAGCTCGCGCTCGCGCGCGTCCGCAGGCCTGCCATAGGCCGACAGGTCCGAGCCGGCGAAATAGCCGGCGACGCGCGAGTAGAGCGAGAAGAAGTAGTTGCGGTTGACCAGCTCGAAATCGAACAGCAGCGTCAGCGCCTTTCGCACGCGGATGTCGGCGAACATCGGACGGCGGGTGTTGAAGACCAGGAATTCCGAGGGCTGCGGCACGCCGGGCTTGACGCTGTCGCGGATCACCTCGCCGCTTTTGACGGCCGGAAAATCATAGCCGTCGTGCCAGCGCAGCGGCTCGTTCTCGACGCGGAAATCGTAGAGGCCGCGCTTGAAGGCCTCGAACTGGCCGTTGGCCTCGCGGAAAAAGTCGAGCCTGATCTCGTCGAAATTGTAGAGGCCGCGATTGATGGCGAGGTCGCGGCCCCAATAGTCGGGATTGCGCTTGAGCGTCACGCTGGCGCCGGGCCGCACCGCGGTGACGCGATACGGGCCGGAGCCGACCGGCCCGGTCAGCGTCGTCTCCTCGAAGGTCGCGACATCGACCGCGTGCTTGGGCAGGATCGGCATCAGGCCGAGGATCAGCGGCAATTCCCGGTCGTTGGCGCCGGTGAGGTCGAAGCGGACGGTGAGAGGATCGGGCGCCTCGGCCCTGGCAACCTTGGCATAGTATTGCCGAAGGTTCGGTCGGCCGTGGTCGCGCAAGAGCTGCCAGGAGAACAGCACGTCCTCCGCGAGCACCGGTTTGCCGTCGGAGAACCGGGCGCGGGGATCGAGGCGGAACGTGACGTAGCTCCGCTCGTCATCGGTCTCGACCGATCTGGCGAGCAGGCCGTAGAGCGTGAACGACTCATCTTGGCCACGCGCAAGCAGGCTTTCGACCACGTAGCCGCGGATCGGCTGCACCGCCAATCCCTTCACGACGAACGGATTGAGGCTGTCGAAGGTGCCGAGCATGCCCCAGGTCAGCCGGCCGCCCTTGGGCGCATCGGGATTGGCGTAGGGCATGTGGGTGAAATCGGCGGGCATCGCCGGCTTACCGTGCATGGCGATGGCATGGGCCTCCTCGGCCCGTGCGCTGGCCGGCAACCCGGCGGCGAGGGCCATAACGAGGGCCGAGGCGAGGAGGATGCAATGGCGGATGCCGGGGCCCTCGAGAAGGCGTTGGAACATGAACATCGGCACACGTTGATTCGAGGACCGGCGGACCTGAATCCTATCACAGGGAATTTGGTGGGGCGCTGGCGCCAGAGTGACCAAAGACGCTTGTCGGCATTGATCTTTTCGTCGGCCACGTTAAGAAGGCGGGCAATCGCGCAAGAGCGCCGAGCCCGTCACTTATCCGCCTCATTTGACGGGGAGAGAGCCGCGCCCAAGGCGGCTTGGTTCGGCGCTTCGGAGCGGTTCGGGCACTTCCCGTTCAGAAAGGGTTTTCTGCAATGAATTTCCGTTACTTGGCCGCGTCCGTCCGGCCGCGCGGGCGACTTCTCGCCTTGTTGACGGCGACGGCATTGGCCGTTCCGTTTGCCGCCGAGGCCCAGACCCCGGCGCCGGCCCCCGGTGCGCCCGCCGCGCCCAAGGCAGCTCCGGCCCCGAAAGCCGCTCCCAAGGCAGCCCCCAAGGCTCCGGCACCGGCCGCTCAGGCGCCCGCCCAGCAGGCTCCTCCCGCCGCGGGCGCGCCGGCGCAGCAGGGCGCAGCCCAGCCGGCAGACCAGCAGATCCAACTGATCTACGCCCCCTGGACCAAGTTCTGCCTCAAGGGCCAGGACGCCAACGCCAAGCAGGTCTGCTTCACCGGCAAGGACGGCCGCATCGAGTCGGGCCAGCCGGTCATCGCCGCCGTCATCATCGAACCGGAAGGCGAGCCGAAGAAGATCCTGCGCGTGACGCTGCCGCTCGGCATGCAGCTCGTGCACGGCACCCGCATCATCGTGGACAGCAATGCGCCGTTGCAGAGCCCGTACGTTATCTGCTTCCAGAACGGCTGCATGTCGGACTACGAAGCGACGCCCGAGCTCATCGCCAACATGAAGAAGGGCCAGAATCTCGTTGTCCAGGCGATCAACGCCAACGGCGCGCCGCTGACGCTGCCGCTGCCGCTCGCCGGCGAATTCCAGAAGGCCTATGACGGTCCGCCGACCGATCCGAAGGTGTTCGAGGAAACCCAGAAGAAGCTTCAGGAAGAGCTTCAGAAGAAGGCGGACGAGCAGCGCAAGAAGCTCGAGCAGAGCGGTGCTGCGCCCGGCGCGGCTCCGGCCGGCCAGAAATAATCGGGACCAGATCCCTGACATGAAAAAGGCGCTCACTCCGAGCGCCTTTTTTATTGGCCGCTTGCCGGCGGCTTAACTCAGTTCAGCGACGGATTGCGCGGGCGGTAGCCGCCGCCCTTGTCCTTGATGAAGATCTCGGCGACCTGCGAATGGCGGATCGGCTCGCCGGATTCGTCGGGCAACAGGTTCTGCTCGGACACGTAGGCGACGTATTCGGATTCCGCGTTCTCCGCGAGCAGATGGTAGAACGGCTGGTCCTTGTGGGGCCGCACCTCCTCCGGGATCGACAGCCACCACTCCTCGGTGTTGTTGAATTCCGGATCGATGTCGAAGATCACGCCCCGGAACGAGAAGATCCGGTGGCGAACGACCTGTCCGATCTGAAATTTCGCGGTCCGCGCTTTTATCATTCCCCGTCGATAGACCAGGATTGTGGCCGATGCTAGTGGCCTAACTTCGAATTAACGTCCGCTTAAGGGGCAGATAGCTCCCAAGTCTTCAGAAGAAACTTGAGAAATGGTCGATATCCTCAATCTGGCGCTACCGTATTTCGGCTTGATCTTCGTCGGATTTGCCTGCGGCAAGATCAAATCCCTGCCGGAATCGGGCCTGGCCTGGATGAACTTCTTCCTGCTCTACGTGTCGCTGCCGGCGCTGCTGTTCGCGATCATGTCGAAGACGCCGTTTGCGGAGCTGAACAACCCGCCGTTCCTGGTCGCAACCACGCTGTCGACGGTTACGGCGTTCACGCTGGCGCTCGTCGTCGGCAAGGTTCTCGGCCGCCTGACCCTGCGCGAGGCGACGCTCGCAGGGCTCTCCGGCGGCTACGGCAACATCGGCTATATGGGGCCGGGGCTGGCGCTCGCCGTGCTCGGGGCGAAGGCTTCGGCGCCGACCGCGCTGATCTTTTGCTGCGACAGCATCTTCCTGTTCACGATCGTGCCGCTCCTGATCGAGCTGTCCGACCGCGATCATCCCTCGATCGTCCATGCCTTCGGCGTGGTGCTGAAGCAGATCGTGCTCAACCCGCTGATCATGTCGGCCTGTTTTGGCGCGGCGGTGGCAGCGCTGCATATCGAGCTGCCGGTCGCGCTCGACCGCACCATCACATTCCTCCAGAACGCTGCAGCCCCGACCGCGCTGTTCGTGCTCGGCGTGACCGTGGCGCTCCGCCCGTTCGATCGGGTGCCGTGGGAGGTGCCGGGCGTGGTCGCGGTGAAGCTGCTGTTCCATCCGCTCGCAGCGTTCGGCCTGATGCTGGCGTTCGGCCCGTTCGCGCAGCCTTGGGCCGCGACCGCCGTGCTGATGGCCTCGCTGCCGCCGGCGCTCAACGTGTTCGTGATCGCCCGGCAGAATGACGCCTGGATCGAATCCGCCTCCGTCGCCGTGCTGCTCGGGACGTTTGCGTCCGTGGTCACGCTGACCAGCGTGATGTGGGCGATCCAGACCGGCCGGCTGGCGTTTCCGTGAGCGAGCTTACCGCCGCCAGGTAGGCGTCAGCCCCTCCCGCATGGCGAAGCGCCGGAGCGGGCCGATGGCGCCGAGCAGGTGCATGCCGACGGCGCGGACCGGCTGGAGCGGCAGGAAATCGTTGAGCAAGGAGCGGTTGGCGATGTCGATCGCAAAGGTCCGGCTCAGGATGTCGGGCCGCCGGGCGCGGTCGTAGCGCTCGAGCACGTCGGGCGCGCCGGGATCCTCGCCCGAGGCGATGGCATCGCCCGCAAGTCTGGCAATGTCGGCGGCATCGCGCAGGCCAAGGTTGAGGCCCTGGGCGCCGATCGGGGGAACCACATGGGCGGCTTCGCCGACCAGCGCGATGCGGTCGCGGCCGAAGGATTTCGGACGTTCGATCGCCAGCGGAAACAGGTTGCGGCCGGGCTCGACCGTCATGCGTCCCAGGATGGAATGCGACTGCTTCTCGATCGCGGCGGACAGCTCGTCGTCGCTTAAGCCGCGGAGGCGTTCCGCTTCCGCGGGAGCTGCGACCCAGACGATGCTGGAGCGGTTGCCGGGCAGGGGCACGAACACGCAGGGCCCGTGGGGCGTGTGGAACTCGGTCGAGACATTGCGATGCGGCCGCGCATGGCCGACGTTGAAGGTGAGCGCGGTCTGCGTCAGGTCGCGCCGCGTCACCGCGATGCCGGCAGCCTCCCGGCACAGCGAATGCCGGCCGTCGGCGCCGACCACGAGGCGGGCTGCGAGGAATTGCGCGGAGGCCGTGCGGATCGCGACATCGTCGGCTTCAATGACGACGCTTTCGGCCTCGTCGTCGAAACGGACGATCCCGGGCAGTTCGGCCGCGCGCTCTTCCAGCGCCAGCATCAGCGAGCGGTTGTCGATGTTGTAGCCGAAGGCGTCGAGCCCGATCTCGTGACAGGAGAAGCGGACCTCCGGCGCCCGGAACAGCCGGCCGGTGTCGTCGACGAGGCGCATGATTTCGAGCGCGGCCGCCTTGTCCTTGCAGCGCGGCCAGACGTCGAGGCTCTCCAGCAGCTCGACGGAGGCGCCTAGCAGCGCCGTGGTGCGGTTGTCGGCATAGGGCAGGCGGCGCGCCACCAGCGCGGTCCGTGCACCCGCCTGCGCCAGCGCGATGGCCGCGCTAAGTCCCGCCGGTCCGCCGCCGATCACGGCTGCGTCAAAGAGTGTCGATGCGTCTGTCATGGAACGACATTTGACACGCCCGGCGGCAAATTCAAGCCCACCTATTTTTCCGTGATTTTGTGGCGAATTGTGCGACCGGGCGCCGCAATGGCTTATGTGCAAACCGGCCTCGTTCTGATAGCAGAAGCCATGGATACCCAGCAGGATTCCCTGAAGCCGAGACCGGCGATGCGCGCCGCGGCCTTCTCGGTGCACGTCTTCACCGCCTTCGGCGCGGCCATTGCGCTGCTGGCGATGCTGGAGGCCGTGCGCGAGCACTGGGCGGCGATGTTTCAATGGCTGGGCGTCGCTCTGATCATCGACGCGATCGACGGTCCGATCGCGCGCCGGCTTGACGTCAAGAACGTGCAGCCGAACTGGTCGGGCGACGTGCTCGATCTCGTGGTCGACTTCGTCACCTATGTGTTCGTGCCGGCCTACGCGATCGTAGCGAGCGGCCTGCTGCTGCCGGTCGCGGCTCCCTTGCTCGGCGTCGCCATCATCGTCACCAGCGCATTATATTTCGCCGATCTGCGGATGAAGGCCGATGACAATCATTTCCGCGGCTTCCCGGCGCTGTGGAACGCGGCTGCGTTCTACCTGTTCCTGCTGCACTGGCCGCCGCTGTGGTCGACGCTGCTGGTCGCGGCCCTCGTGGTGCTGACCTTCGTGCCGTTCCATGTGTTGCATCCGGTCCGCGTCGTGCGGCTGCGCTGGCTGACGATGTCGCTGATCGGGATCTGGGCGGTGCTCTCCCTTTACACGCTGGACATGGACTTTCGCGTCGGTCCCGGCGTGACGCTCGCGCTGTGCGCCATCGCGCTCTGGATCAGCTTCAGCGACGCATTGATCCGCTTCGCAAGATCCTTCGCATGATGCATCTCCTCGCCAGCCCCGAAGCCTGGGCCGCGCTGCTCACCTTGACGTCGCTCGAGATCGTGCTCGGCATCGACAATGTGATCTTCCTGTCGGTGATCGTCTCGCGCATCCCGGAGAAGCAGGCGCACCGCGCCCGCCAGATCGGGCTCGCGCTGGCGCTGGTGTTCCGCATCATCTTGCTCAGCGTTCTGGTCTGGCTGATCGGCCTGACCGCGCCGGTGTTCTCGTTTGTGGGTTACGATTTCTCCTGGCGCGACCTCATCCTGATCGGCGGCGGCCTGTTCCTGATCGCGAAGGCGACGCACGAGATCCACGCCGAGGTCGAAGCCGATGAGGGGGAGGGCGACAGGGCCTCCGGCCGCAACGCCTTCTTCTGGGTGATCGTCCAGATCATCGTCATCGACATCGTGTTCTCGCTGGACTCGATCATCACCGCGATCGGCATGGCGCAGGACATCGAGATCATGATCGCGGCCGTCGTGATCGCCTGCCTGATCATGTACCTTTCGTCGGGGCCGGTGTCGCGATTCGTCGCGGAGCATCCGACCACGAAGATGCTGGCGCTGGCCTTCCTGGTGCTGATCGGCGTCGCGCTGGTTGCGGATGGATTCCAATTCCACATCCCGCGCGGCTACATCTATTTCGCAATTGCGTTCTCGGCGGCGGTGGAGTTCTTCAACGTGCTGGCCAAGCGCAACCGCAGGAAAGCCGGCAAATAGTCGCGTTTGGTCCGTTCCATTCCAAGTCGAGTTGACAAGGTGGTCGTGATGTCTTTGGCTTGCCGCCACGACGACCGAGAGGAGGTCAGTCAATGACCAAAGCCGTCCGTGTGCACAAGGTCGGAGGCCCCGAAGCCCTGGTCTATGAGAGCGTCGAGGTGCCGGCGCCCGGCCCCGGCGAGGTGCGCATCCGCCAGCATGCGGTGGGGCTGAACTTCATCGACGTCTATTATCGCACCGGCCTCTACAAGGCGCCGGAGCTGCCTTTCATCGCCGGCAACGAGGCCTCGGGCGAGGTCATCGCGGTCGGGCCGGGCGTCACGAATTTCCATCCCGGCGACCGCGTCGCCTACTACCACAATCTCGGCGCCTATACCGGCGAGCGCAATATCCCGTGGGAGAAGCTGGTCAAGCTGCCCGACCACATCACCCACGAGCAGGGCGCCGTGCTGATGCTCAAGGGGCTCACGGTCTGGTATCTTCTGCACAAGACCTTCAAGGTCGAGCCGCACCATCGCGTGCTGATCCACGCCGCCGCCGGCGGCATCGGCCTCCTGGCCTGCCAATGGGCGAGGGCGCTCGGCGCCCACGTCATCGGCACGGTCGGCTCGCGCGAGAAGGCCGAGCTTGCGGAAGCCAATGGCTGCGACCACGTCATCCTCTACAACGAGGAGGACTTCGTCGCGCGCGTCAAACAAATCAGCCGCAACGAGGGCTGCGATGTCGTCTATGACGGCGTCGGCAAGGCGACCTTCCCGGGCTCGCTGTCCTGCCTGAAGCCGCGCGGCATGTTCGTCTCGTTCGGCAATGCCTCGGGTCCGGTGCCGCCGTTCTCGATCGCCGAGCTCAACAACCACGGCTCGCTGTTCGCGACCCGGCCGAAGCTCAACGATTACGTCGGCACGCGCAAGGAATTGCTGGAAGGCGCCGACACGCTGTTTTCCGCCGTCATCAACGGCAAGCTGCACGTGCCGATCAACCACGCCTACGCGCTGAAGGATGCCGCCAAGGCGCATATCGATCTCGAAAGCCGCAAGACCACGGGCGCGTCGATTTTGAAGCCGTAGCTAACCGTCGTTCCGGGGCGGCTCGAAGAGCCGAACCCGGAATCTCGAGATTCTCAGGCGCGCAATTGCGCACCGTAGTTCGATGCTTCGCATTGCCCCGGAATGACGAGCTTGTGTATGCGCCGCTACGCCACGCGCCTCGCCGCGCCGGCCTTGGTCAAGATCGCGTCGAGGCAATCGATCATCTCGGCGATCTCCGCCCGCGTCACGTTCAGCGCCGGCATGAAGCGCAGCGTGTCGACCTGCGGTGCATTCAGCAGCACGCCGGCTTCGAACGCCTGCGCGACGATGCCGGGCGCGATCGGCAGCTTGAGGTCGAGCGCGAGCAGCAGGCCGCGGCCGCGCACGCCGCCGAGGCCATGCCGGGCCGAGACCTTCTGCAACTCGCTTTCGAGCAACAGGCCGGTCTCGGTGACCGACTTCAGGAAGTCCGGCTTGCCGACCTCGTCCAGCACCGCAAGGCCCGCCGCGCACATGATCGGGTTGCCGTTGAAGGTGCCGCCCTGGTCGCCGTGCTCGAAGCAGGCCGCCCGTTCGGTCGCAAGCAGCGCGGCGAGCGGCACGCCGCCGCCGATGCCCTTGCCGAGCGTCATGATGTCGGGCGCGATGCCAGTGTGCTCGTAGTGAAAGAGCTTTCCGGTCCGGCCCATGCCGGTCTGGATCTCGTCAAGAATGAGCAGCAGGCCGTGCGCCTTTGTCAGCGCGCGCAGCTCCTGCAGGAACTGATCGGTCGCAGGCCATACGCCGGACTCGCCCTGGATCGGCTCGAGCATGACCGCGACGGTGTTGTCGTTGATCAGCTTCTCGACCGAGGCGATGTCGTTGAGCTTCGCCTTCTTGAAGCCGGCGACCTTCGGCTCGAACAAGGGCTCGAACGCCTTCTTGCCCGAGGCCGACATCGTCGCCAGTGTCCGGCCGTGGAAGCCGCCTTCGAAGCTGATGATCTCGAATGCGCCGCCCTTGTGCAGGCTGCCGTATTTGCGCGCGAGCTTGATCGCGCCCTCATTGGCCTCCGCGCCGGAGTTGGCGAAGAACACCTGGTCGAAGGCACTGTTTGCGACCAGCGCCTGCGCGAGCTTGAGGCTCGGCTCGTTGTAGAAGGCCGGGCTTGGCGTCAGCAGCCGCTTGGCCTGCGCGGCAAGCGCGTCGGCGATCGCCGATGGCGAGTGGCCGAGGCAGTTCACGGCCCAGCCCTGCACGAAATCGAGATAGCGCTTGCGGCTGTCGTCCCAGAGGTAGGAGCCGGCGCCGCGGACGAACACGGCCTTGGGCCGTGCGGTGATATCCATCAGCGCATCATACGGATGGGTGGCGGTGGTCATGTCGAACTCCTATCGAGGGGCGGGTGGAAAATGGACGCAAAAAGCAAGAAGGCCGCACTTTGCGGGTGCGGCCTTCTCGAAAACTGGCTGAATTCAGTGCTTCAGCGGCGTCGTCGGACATGGCGCAACCCATCATCGTCGCGGGTGCGACGACGGAAAGCTGCGCGGCGGTTGGTCCGAGAATTGATCATGGGCCGCGTCCCTACAGCCGAAGGGCAGGGCTTGTCAAGCGGGCGCTTCGCGAGATGCCCGCCGAGCGTGCATCGGTCAGGTCGGATGCGCAGCTTCTTCGGCGTCCTCCGCCCCCCAATCCGCAGCCGCAATCGCGCTGTCGATGAGCTCACCGCGCATCAGCTTGAGCGGGGATGTCCAGTACAGTGCGATGTTGTGGAAGGGATCGGTCAGCACCTTGAACACCCATACCAGTCCGGTTGTGACATCGCGCGCGACGAAGAGTTGGATCATGCGCGCAAGTCCGCCACCGACGCCGATCGCGAGCCAGAGCGCGCCGACATGGCGGATGAAGTCGAGACGCGTGGCGGGTGGATCGAACAGTCCGAACAGAGTGGGGAACACGTACAGCGCGAGCGGCGCGCTGCCCCAGACCAGGAGCAGGATGATCTTGCGGGTCTGGTTGTAACCGACCTTGACCGCTTCCTTGTACGCGTTGCTGACGTCGTTGACTGCGTCATAGCCGCTCGGCTCGAAGAAGAAATGCCCGGTCTGCCGTGTCAGCATCGCGAGCCAGCCGACGAGTCCCGCGAGCGCCGGATCTTTGAACAGCAGCGCATAGCAGGCGAGGAAGATCACGGCGCTGAAGAGGTGCAGCGTCTGATTGACGGTGCTCTGGTGGTAGAAGCGGTAATCGTCGAAGCGCTGCGTGCGCAGCATGTCCGAGAGGCAGCTCATCATCAATCCTCGCTCGCGTTGAAAGCGCGGCAGAGTTAGGACGAGTCCGTGACCTCCGCGTGAATGCACTATAGTGTCACATTCCGGCGTGCGGTCGTACGCGGCACGATGGTTGCGCAGAGAAATTACTGCACGCCGTAACGGGCGAACACGTCGGCGATGCCGGCATTGACCGCCCTGGCCGCGGCGATGTCGCGCTCCGCGCCGTCGGCGTCACCCGTCCTGCGTTTCGCAAGGCCGCGGCCGTAGAGCGCGCTGTCGAGCTCCGGCTTTGCGCTCAGCGCCGTGTCGTAGTCCGCAATCGCCGCGTCGAGATTGCCGAGCTTGAGGTAGGTGAGGGCGCGGCTGTCCAGCGTGTAGGGATCGCCCGGGCGCATCCGGAGCGACTGCTCGCAATCGGCCAGCGCCTCCTGCAATTGCCCCAGGATCGCGCGCGTCATGCAGCGGGCATTGAACACGCCGGCATAGCTCGCATTGGCCTTGATCGCGCGATCGTAGTCTTCCAGCGCCCGCGCGTAGTCGTGGTCGTCGAAATACATGCTCGCGCGCGCATAGGCGTCGCGGTCGTTGTTCGGCGTGAGCTGGAGCGACTTGCCGAAATCGGCCAGCGCCCGGGCCCGCTCCCCCTTGTCGCGGAAGATGCGTGCACGGTTGCCGTAGGCCGGGCCATAGTTGGGATCGAGCTTGATCGCCATGTCGAGATCGGCGAGCGCGCGATCGGCCTCGCCGTGCTCGCGATAGGCCGTGCCGCGGTTGAAATAGGCGAGCGCGAATGTCCGATCGAGCTTGATGGCCTGATCGTAGTCGGCGAGCGCACGGGCGTAGTCGTTCTTGCCGATGTAGGAATTGCCGCGGTTGTTGTAGTAGAGCGCGTCATTTGGCTTGAGCCGGATCGCGCGCGTATAGTCGGCGATGGCGTGGTCGCGATCGCCGAGATCGTCATAGGCAATGCCGCGATTGTACCAGGCGATGGCGTCGTTCGGATCGAGATCGATGGCGCGGTTGAGATCGGCGAGCGCACGCTCGGCGTCGCCCTTGCGCCGGAAGATCTCGCCGCGGTTGGCAAGCGCCAGCGCATTGGAGGGATTGGCTTGCAGCACCGCCGAGCAGCCGGCGAGGCGCCGGTCGTCGCCGACCTTGTCGGTGCCGAAACACCATTGCCGCGCCTGGGCGGGTGATGGCGATTGCGCAGCGGCGGGAAGTGCAAGCAGGATCAATGCTGTGCCAATCGCGCACAGCCCGGCCCGGATACCAACCTCGTGATTGTATTTCATCGATAGCCGCGCAGAAACCATTGAGCCTCTGGCGCGTTTGTGATCGAAGGATGCGAATTGGTTCGAACCGGACGCTGGTCCGTTGAGACCAACACTGGCGTGACCAACAGACAGTATTCAGCCTTGTCCGATACGCCTTACCCGATCGACCTCGACAGCATTCGCGGCGCATTTCCGCCGGGTATCGAAGCGCCACCCCTGCTTGTCGATTTCGCCGATTGGCTGAACGGGCGCCCCTGGGGCAGCGTCGGTCGCTTCTCCCTGCAAGGCCAGTTCTCCGATCATGCGCCGATCGTCGACGGTAGTCCCCTGCGCGACAGGTTTTCGTTGTTCATGCGACTTCCGGACGGCTCGGCCGTCGGCGGGTGGTACGGTGCCGGTCTCGACCGGGACAATCCGCCGATCGTCGGTCTGGGGTCGGAGGGCGACTACGAGCTGCTGGCGCCGAGCCTTGACGGTCTGCTCGCAAAACTGACGTCGCAGCAATTCGGTAACGCCTGGAGCGACCTGCTGCCGCATGACGAGGTCGAGTGTCAGACGGTCGAGCTTGCGCGGTGGCTCGCCGGGCGGCCGGCTGGCGAGCCGATGGCGCCGGACGACGCATCGCTGGAACTTCCCGACTTTCGCGGCTTCGTGGAAAAATGGAGCCGGGATCGCGAAGACTATTGGGCCAATCACCGCCTGATGGCCGAGCTCGGCTGGCGGCTGGCGGCGCATCTGCCGAAGGGGAAGAAGCCCTGGGACAAGACGAACTTCGAGGTCGCGATATCGGGCGCACAGTATCAGGCGCGCGTCCTCACGCGTGGACCGCAGCCGTTCGAGGAAGCTTCTTCGATCGAATCCCTGCTGCGCGACCTGCGCGAAGAGATGCGCCGCGCACAGCCCGAGCTCGGGTTGTGGTACGCGATGAGCTTCGGGCTCTACGCCGACGGCCGCGTCATGCCGAACTTCGAATACGATCTGCGCCCGACCATCGACGGCGAGCCTGCGCTGCTATCCGAGGCGAAGGCCGATCTTGTCCGCGCTCCGCGCCCGGAGCGCTGGGTGCCGAAATGGCTGGCGGCATCCTGAAGCTCGGAATCCCGCGATGCTGCCGCCCAGCCGGCGCGCCGAAATCTTCTGCTGTCGTGCCATCTTGACCTCGCGGGAACGGCACCTTCGATCCCCCTTGACTTAGAGTGCGCTCGAAGGGGTATCTGTACGTGCGTCAGTACGAGAACGGGCACACATGAAGATCGGCGACCTCGCAAAACGAACCGGCTTGTCGACTCACACGTTGCGTTATTATGAGCGCATCGGGCTGCTGCCATACGCAGACCGGGATCGTTCCGGCCAGCGTGACTTTGACGCATCGATCCTCACATGGATCGAATTCCTCGGTCGGCTCAAGACCACGGGAATGCCGATCCGGGACATGTTGCGCTATGCGGCGCTTCGTGATGAAGGCGAAGCCACCGGGCCAGCCCGGCGGCAGATGCTGGAAATCCACCGGGAACAGGTTCGCACGGAGATTGCCGAACTCCAGGAATGCCTGCTCGTCCTTGATACCAAGATCGCCGGCTATGCCGGCGGCGAACAGAGGACGAAGGAAAATGACGCACGCTCAAACACAAGCCGAAAGCCGCTTCGATCGCGGCCAGCGGGCCCTGTCACGCATTGACGGCAGAGCCGGCGAAAAGGTCGTCGCCTCACTCGCCGACATCGCTCCGGATTTCGCACGATACGTGATCGAGTTTCCCTTCGGCGACATTTACAGCCGCCCGGATCTCGGCCTGCGCGATCGAGAGATCGCGACGATCGCCGCGCTGACGGCGCTCGGAAATGCCGCGCCTCAGCTCAAAGTGCATATCGAGGCGGGTCTGAACGTCGGGCTGTCTCGCGACGAGATCGTGGAGATCATCATGCAGATGGCCGTCTATGCGGGCTTCCCGGCGGCGGTGAACGGGCTGTTCGCAGCCAAGGAGGTGTTTTCCGCGCATGATGGACGGCAGGGGTCGGGAGAAGCGACATGACGAACTTCGAACACGATGTGCGCCCGACGATCGGGGGCGAGCCGGCAAAATTAGCCGAGGCACAGGCCGACCTCGCCCGCGCGCCGCGTCCGGAGCGCTGGGTGCCGAAATGGCTGGCCGAAGCCTGATCGCGACTTCGCGCTTGCGCCCGGCGCGCGCTTGGTGATGCTGCCTCAGGCAGCATCGGGGGCTCGTTTGATTAGATCGATACAGTTCGAAAAGATTGGCACGGCGCCGACGCGTCTCGGATTTTCGCTCGTTGCGAGCGGGGTTGCGGGCGATCAGTCGCTACTTTTCCTGTTCGAGTCCTCGGGAGACAGCGCATCGACTGCAGCCGCGTTGCGCGCTTCTGGCGTATTGCCGCATCCGAAGATGGAAAGGTTGAAGCGTTACGGTCTGCACAAGTCGGCTGCCGGATCGGAGCTATGGATCGATCTGCCTCCGCTTGAGCTCGGCCATTCTCATGTCGACCTCTTTCCCGACGGGCGGGTCTTGCTGGCGAGCCGCAGACACAACTGGCGGGCCGAGACCGACCACGACCTGAACGGAGTCATCTTTGATCCCCGGACCGGACGAGCAGACCGCGTCGGCCTCGGCGATGCCATCAGCGATCTCCAGATCGATGACCTCGGACGGATCTGGATTGGGTATTTCGACGAGGGTGTTTTTGGCAGTTCGGTCGGGCAGGCCGGCTTGGTTTGCTTCTCGACTTTGGGAGAGAAGGTCTGGGAATTTCCAGCAGATGCAGACCACACGATTGACGACTGCTACGCGCTCAATGTGGCGGGCCCAGAGGCCGCCATTTTCTTCTACTCGGATTTCCCGCTCTATCGGATCGGCGCAGACTTCGAATTGACCTGGAAGCAAACGAAGCTTCGAGGCTGCCACGCGTTCGCAATGTCCGAGACGGAGATTCTGTTCTCGGGCCAATACGACGATCCACCCAATGTGGCCTACATCGGACGATCGGATCGAGAGGGAATGATTCTTGTGAGGCGGGCATACCTGTTCATGCCCGACGGCTCAGCGCGACCGCGCGGCCGTTTGCAGGGCCGCGGCAGGCATCTCTATCACTTCGGCGAGGACGGGATTTACCGGGCGACGCTGGGTTGAGCCCGTTGACGGAGTGCTCTCAGAACCCTGCGACGCTGCCGTGCAGGTCGTATTGGTCGGCGCGCTCGATCTTTGCCGTGACGATCTCGCCGACGCGCAAGGGGCGGCGGCTCGACAGGTAGACCGCGCCGTCGATCTCGGGCGCATCGGCCTTCGACCGGCCCCGGGCAACGGTCGGGCCGACCTCGTCGATGATGATCTGCTGGCGCGTGCCGACCTTGCGCTTCAGCCTGCGCGCCGAGATCTTCTGCTGGCGCGCCATCAGCGCGTTGTAGCGCTCCTGCTTGACCTCTTCCGGCACGGGATTGGCGATCGCATTCGACGTCGCACCGGCAACCGGCTCGTATTTGAAGCAGCCGAGGCGGTCGATCTCGGCTTCGTCGAGCCAGTCGAGCAGATAGGCAAAGTCCGCGTCGGTCTCGCCGGGGAAGCCGACGATGAAGGTCGAGCGCAGGGCAAGATCAGGGCATTCCTCGCGCCAGCGCTTGATCCGTGCCAGCGTCTTGTCCTGCGCCGCCGGGCGCTTCATCGCCTTCAGCACCTCGGGGCTCGCATGCTGGAACGGGATGTCGAGATAGGGCAGCACCGTGCCTTGCGTCATCAGTGCGATGACCTCGTCGACATGCGGGTAGGGGTAGACATATTGCAGCCGGACCCAGGCCCCGAGCTCGCCGAGCTCGCGCGCGAGGTCGAGGAATTTGGCGCGGACCTGGCGATCCTTCCACGGGCTCTCGGCGTATTTCAGGTCGACGCCATAGGCCGAGGTGTCCTGCGAGATCACCAGCAGCTCCTTGACGCCGGCGCCGACCAGCCGCTCGGCCTCGCGCAGCACGTCATTGGCCGGGCGCGAGACCAGATCGCCGCGCAGCTTCGGGATGATGCAGAAGGTGCAGCGGTTGTTGCAGCCCTCGGAGATCTTCAAATAGGCGTAGTGCCGCGGCGTCAGCTTGATGCCCTGCGGCGGCACCAGGTCGAGATGCGGATTGTGGGCGGGCGGCAGCGCGCGGTGGACCGCGTCCAGCACGCTCTCATATTGCTGCGGGCCGGTGATGGAGAGCACGCCCGGATAGGCCTGCTCGATCTGCTCGGGTTCCGCGCCCATGCAGCCTGTCACGATCACCTTGCCGTTCTCGGCCATGGCCTCGCCGATCGCCGAGAGCGATTCCTGCTTGGCGCTGTCGAGGAAGCCGCAGGTGTTGACGATGACGATGTCGGCCCCGTCATGCTTGCGGGCGAGCTCGTAGCCCTCGGCGCGCAGGCGAGTGATGATGCGCTCGGAATCCACCAATGCCTTGGGACAACCGAGTGACGTGAATGAAATGCGGGGCGCTCTGTCCATTGTATCGCCTGGAGCCTAGATCTGAATTGTCCGGATTTAGCGATCCAAGTAATTGAACCGATGGCGAAATTCAATAACTAACCTATGGACCGGTTCCGATTGTGTGACTGGAGGGGCCGAGATGGATTCCTCCAACGTGCACGTTTTCGTTGTTATTCTGTTCTAGCGTATTTCCACGGAGCTAGACTGCGATGCGCCGCTTCATCTTCAGCATGGTTTTCGCTGTTATTTCCTGGAGCGCGATGTTTCCGGCGCGGGCTGAAGTCGACAAGATCTTACGTGTTTGCGACGGGCAAAAAGGCCTGTGCCCGGAATTCAGGCCGCGCGTGAAGGCGCCCGACGGGTGGGCGAGGGACGAGGCCGCAAGCCTCAAGTACGGCGCCTCCATGTTCGTGCCCAGGGGGAAGGGATTCGGTAACGCCGAAGCAATCATCTATGCCGAAGGCCGCTACAACAAGGATCGAACCGAACTGGTTCAATGGGTCGCAACGAGCGATCAGGATTGGGCGGCGACGTCCGGCAAGAATGCCAAGATCACCTCGCTTCCCTCGGCCAGCCCCGGTGTCATCATCAACCGGTACGACAATCCGTCCCTGAAGGACCAACCGGTCGAAGTGATCGCGCATTACGTTGATGTCGACAAGGACGGCAACTCCTATGTCGTGCGGCTGGCGGTCTCCGGCAAGAACGAGAGGGCGGTGTTGGCCGCCGTGCCACTTCTCGACAGGATGATAGCTGGTGCGAGGATTCCGTGAGAGCGTAAGCCCAGATGGCAGCTGCCGTCGGGCGGGAGTGGGCGGCTTTGAAAGTTTGCATTCGTTGTCTCAGGAGCATCCGAGCGACACGAAGCTGACCTTGGGCGCAGCCGTCTCTTGCATATCTCTTGATCTGCCTGATTGATCGGCAGGAGCTAGTCCTAAATGCGGTCAATTACAACCCTTTGCAGGGCGTTCCGGCGTGCTATGGATGAATCACCTGACGTGAGTGAGCCATGAGCGCCGAGCAGTCGCCCAAAATCGTGATCGTCGACGAAAGCCCGATCCGGGCCGCGATCCTCGAGGAGGGGTTGCGGGAGGCCGGATTCACGCAGGTCGCCCATATCCGCGAGATGCAGAGCCTGCTGGCCCGTATTTATGCGGTGGATCCCGACATCATCCTGATCGATCTGGAAAACCCCAGCCGCGACGTGCTGGAGGCGATGTTCCAGGTCAGCCGCGCCGTGCGCCGGCCGATCGCGATGTTCGTCGACCAGAGCGATTCAGCCTCGATCCAGGCCTCGGTCGAGGCGGGCGTATCCGCCTACATCGTCGACGGGCTGAAGAAGGAGCGCATCAAGCCGATCCTCGACCTCTGCGTGTCCCGCTTCAACGCCTTCGCCAAGCTTCAGGAGGAACTCGAGCGCACGAAGTCGCAGCTCGAGGACCGCAAGATCATCGAGCGCGCCAAGGGCATCTTGATGAAGGTGAAGGGCCTCACCGAGGACGAGGCCTATGTGCTGCTGCGCTCGACCGCGATGCGCGAGAAGAAGAAAATCGGCGAGATCGCCCAGTCGATCATCACCGCGTCGGAGATGCTGAAATGACCGGACCGCTTCGCATCGGGTTCATTCCGCTGGTCGATGCCGCCGCGCTGATCGTCGCCGTCGACAAGGGCTTTACCGCCGCCGAAGGCCTCGACGTCGAACTGGTGCGCGAGGTCTCCTGGTCCAACGTCCGCGACAAGCTCAATATCGGCCTGTTCGACGCCGCCCATCTGCTGGCGCCCGTGGCGATCGCGTCCTCACTCGGGCTCGGCCACGTCAAGGTGCCGATCGCCGCGCCCTTCAATCTCGGCATCAACGGCAACGCGATCACGGTGTCGCCGACGCTTCATGCCGCGCTGATGGAGGAGATCGACGGCGACCGCTTCGATCCGCTCGTTACGGCGAAGGCGCTGGCTCGGGTGGTCGCCAGGCGGCGCAAGCTAGGTGCCGATCCGCTGACCTTCGGCATGACCTTTCCGTTCTCGACCCACAATTACCAATTGCGGTTCTGGATGGCGGCGGCCGGCGTTGATCCCGACGAGGATGTGCGGCTGGTGGTGTTGCCGCCGCCCTACATGGTGGACAGCCTCGCGAACGGCCATGTCGATGCGTTCTGCGTCGGCGCGCCCTGGAATTCGATCGCGGTCGATCTCGGCATCGGCCACATCCTGCATTTCGTCTCGGACATCCTCGTCCACGCGGCGGAGAAGGTGCTGGCGGTCCGCCAGACCTGGGCCGACAAGAATCCGGACGTGGTCGCTAGCCTCGTGCGCGCGGCCGTGAAGGCCGCCGAGTTCATCGAGCATCCGGAGAACCGCATCGAGGCCGCGCGCATCCTGGCGCAGCCGGAGCGGATCGGCGTCGATGCCGAGGTGATCCAGCGCACGCTCACGGGACGCCTGAAGATCTCGCCCGACGGCACCTTCCGCGAAAGCGGACGTTACCTCCTGGTCGGACGCGAAGGGGCGGGGCGCCCGGATCCGGTCCAGGCCGCCTGGCTCTACGCCCAGATGGTGCGCTGGGGACAGACGGCGCTGGCGCCGGATGGCGTCAAGACGGCGATGGCCGTGTTCAGGCCGGATCTTTATGATGCCGCCCTGGGCAGCCGAGCGGCGCCCAGTGAGGCTCCCGCGGCGTTCGGGGCGTTCGCCGGCCCCGTCTTCGATCCCGACAATATCAGGGGGCATCTCGAGGCCTTCGAAGTCGGTCGCTGGAAGGCCTGATTCGATCCTGCATCGTTTTTAGGCGCCTGGGCTCCTCGTCTAAATTTTGGGCTGGCTGCTCGAATTTCGTGAGAGTTCCCCGCCCGGGAGTTCCCGGGGGCACTCCTAATGACCTGAAATTGCAGCAATTCTCATTTCGATGAAGCTGGCACGCAACTTGTATGTTGCACTGCGGCCAGCTTGTCACAGACGCCTGCTGAGCCGAGTCCCGCAGCAACGAAGCTGATCGGACCGTTGGGTGCAGAGCAGGCTCTTGAGCCAGCCGAGTGCCTCGCGGGTCGCGCAATTTTCCGTCGATACCACCCCGGTGGCCGCAGGAGCTTCGTTACTGACCATGAAACTCGAAACAGTCTCAGTCGACTTTACCGACGAGCAGAAGCGCTATCTCGAAGGCTTCACGACCGGTCTGCAGATCAGCCGGGTCGGTCGCGGCCTTGGTGGCGGCTCCGGCAAGGCGAATGCCGAGCCGACCGGTCCGGATGCCGTGCACATCAAGGCGCAGGACAAGGTCATCGCCTCGGGCAAGAAGCTCGCCGACCAGGAGAAGTTCAAGCGCGACGAGCATCCCTTCGACGCCTATCCGCGGCTGCGCCAGCAGGCGCTCGACAATGCGCCGCCGAGCCCGGCGGACAATTTCCGCTGGCGCTACTACGGCATCTTCTATGTCGCGCCGACGCAGGACTCCTACATGTGCCGCCTGCGCATCCCGAACGGCATCATGAAGCACTGGCAGTTGTCGGGCCTTGCCGATCTCGCCGACGATCTCTGCGGGCCGTACAGCCATGTCACGACGCGCGCCAACCTCCAGCTTCGCGAGATCCCGCCGAAGCACGCCGTGAAGCTGATCGAGGGCATCCAGGATCTCGGCCTGTGCTCGCGCGGCTCCGGCGCCGACAACATCCGCAACGTGACCGGGACGCCGACCGCCGGCATCGATCCGCAGGAAATCATCGACACGCGGCCGTTTGCGCGCGAGTGGCACTACCACATCCTCAACGACCGCTCGCTCTACGGCCTGCCGCGCAAGTTCAACGTCGCCTTCGACGGCGCCGGCAGGATCGCGGTGCTGGAAGAGACCAACGACATCGCCTTCACGGCGTTCGAGGTGAAGGACGGGTTCGGCGTCGAGCCCGGGGTCTGGTTCCGGCTCGGCCTCGGCGGCATCACCGGCCACAAGGATTTTGCAAAGTATTCCGGCATCATCGTCAAGCCGGAGCAGGCGACCGCTGTCGCCGATGCCATCGTGCGCGTGTTCATCGACCACGGCGACCGCACCAATCGCAACAAGGCGCGGCTGAAATACGTGCTCGACGCGATGGGCCATGACGGCTTCCTGAAGCTCGTCGAAGAACGGCTGAAGACGCCATTCACGCGCGTGCCGGAAGAGGCGTTTGCGCCGCGGCCTGCGGCTGACCGCATGGCTCATATCGGCGTGCACAAGCAGAAGCAGGACGGCCTCAACTGGATCGGCGTTTCGCTGACGCTCGGCAAGCTCACCTGTGATCAGATGCGGAGCCTTGCCAAGGTTGCGCGTGACCTCGGCGACGGGGAGATCCGCCTGACGGTCTGGCAGAACCTGCTGATCCCGGGCGTGCGTGACGAGAACGTCGAGCTTGCGATTGCCGCGATCAAGCAGATCGGGCTCGCGGTCGAGGCCTCGCATATCCGCGCCGGCCTGATCGCCTGCACCGGCAATGCCGGCTGCCGCTTCGCCGCCTCCAACACCAAACGCCACGCCGCCGAGATCGGCGACTGGTGCGAGCCGCGCGTCGAGATGGACAAGCCGGTCAACATCCACGTCACCGGCTGTCACCATTCCTGCGCGCAGCACTACATCAGCGACATCGGCCTGATCGGAGCGCGGGTGCCGGTGAACGAGGATGACACGGTCGAGGGCTATCACCTCTTCACCGGCGGCGGGTTCGGCCCCGACGCCGACGTCGGGCAGGAGGTCTATCACGACCTCAAGGCCGAGGACGCGCCGAAGACGGTCGAAGCGCTGCTCAAGGCCTATATCGCTCATCGCGCCTCGCCCGACGAAACCTTCCTCTCCTTTGCGCGCCGCCATGACGGCGAGACGCTGCGCAAGCTTGCCGATGCACAGGTGTCCGCATGAACCAGATCACCCCTCCGCCGAAACTCGATATCATTCCCGCCAGCGCCCCGTTCTCCGACGCGCAGCGCTCCTGGCTGAACGGATTCTTTGCCGGGTTGCTGTCGCCTGATGTGGCTACGCCCCTGTCGGCGGAGCAGGGCGCCGCCGTCATGCAAGCCGGCGACGGCGACGATGGCGAAGCGCCGTGGCACGATCAGACTATGCCGATCGCCGACCGGATGAAGCTTGCAGAGGGGCGTCCCGTCCGCCGCAAGATGATGGCGGCGATGGCGCAGCAGGATTGCGGCCAGTGCGGCTATAATTGCCACGATTATTCGGAGGCGATCGCCACCCGCAGCGAAGCGCGGCTCAACCTGTGTGTTCCCGGCGGCAAGGAAACCGCGCGGATGCTGAAGTCGCTGTACGAGGAGCTGGACAAGGCGCCGGCGGCGAAAGCGCCCGAAAAAGCGGATGCGGTGGCAGCGCCGGCCGTGACCGTGACGATCGCAGAGCCCGGCCGCTCGCGCGACAATCCGACCGAGGCGACCTTCCTGTCGCGGCGCCTTCTCAACAAGGGGAAGTCGGAGAAGGAGACCTATCACGTCGAGTTCGATCTCTCCGCGAGCAAGCTCGACTACATCGTCGGCGACAGCTTTGGCGTGTTCGCGCGCAACGATGTCGGCCTCGTCGACCAGATCATCGCACTGCTCGGCGCTTCGCATACGACCAAGGTGAACGGCAAGACACTGCGCGAGGTGCTGATCGACGACGTCTCGCTGTCGCCGGCGCCGGACTCGCTGTTCGAACTGATCTCCTTCATCACCGGGGGTGCGCAGCGCGAGAAGGCGCGGGCGCTGGCGCAGGGCGAGGATCCCGATGGCGACGCCGCCACGCTGGACGTGATGGCGGCGCTCCAGAAGTTTTCCGGCATACGGCCGCATCCCGAAGCCTTCGTCGAGGCGCTGGAGCCGCTCCAGCCGCGGCTCTATTCGATCTCGTCCTCGCACAATGCGACGCCGGGAAAACTTTCGCTGACGGTCGATTCCGTGCGCTATGTGATCGGCAAGCGCAAACGCATCGGCGTTGCCTCGACCTTCCTCGGCGAGCGCATCGCTGAGGGCGAGAAGCTCAAGGTCTATGTGCAGAAGGCGCATGGTTTCGGCCTGCCGCAGGACCCGAAGACGCCGGTTATCATGATCGGCCCCGGCACCGGCATCGCGCCGTTCCGCGCCTTCCTGCTCGACCGCAAGGCGACCGGCGCGCCGGGCAAGAACTGGCTGTTCTTCGGCCACCAGCGCAGCGATTGCGACTTCTTCTACCAGGAAGAGCTCAACGCGATGAAGACCTCGGGCCTGCTCACGCGCATGTCGCTGGCCTGGTCGCGCGACGGCGAGAAGAAGTTCTACGTGCAGGACCGCATGCGCGAAGTCGGCCGCGAATTGTGGACCTGGCTCGCCGAGGGCGCGCATCTCTACATCTGCGGCGATGCCAAGCGCATGGCCAAGGATGTCGAGCGCGCGCTGGTCGACATCGTCGCCCAGTTCGGGGCGCGCTCGACCGACGAAGCCGTCAGTTTTGTCGCCGAGCTCAAGAAGACCGGCCGCTTCCAGGCTGACGTCTACTAAGGCGCGACAAGATCAGCGTGAATCGTCCCGGCGGAGCAAGCGCCGGGCGTCACGCCGAGCTCGCGTTTCTACTGTGCATGGGGTTGTTTTCGCCATTTTTGTTTGGACCGGGTCCAGGGCCTTGAGTCCGGCTGTCATCCCACCGTCATCCGGGCCGGTTCCAACTGGCTCGGATCTTAACGAATAAGATTCTCGGAACCCGCGTGTGAAGAGAATTTGCACCTGCGACGGGGCGCCTTCAGAGAACCACCATCGCTATTTTCGCCGCCATCTTGCCTCCCGCCAGGGTTGATCCTTCATACTCGCGCAAATGGGGCGTTGGAGATCGATCATGCGCGAACTATCGGCGGAAGCCAGGCTGCACTTCTACGCGCGCTCGCTCTCGCGCCGGACCGGGGCGAGCATGCACCACGTCGGGCTCTACAGCGCCTTCGCGGTCATCGCCGCGATCGTGTTCGGCACGCTCTCGGTGCACCCATTCTGATTACGCCCCGCGCTTGAACGGCGCGACTTCGATCCCCGCATCCTTCAACGCCTGACGCAAGGTCCGCGCGATCTCGACCGCGCCATGCGTATCGCCGTGGATGCAGACCGTATCCGTCCGCATCTTGATCACCTTGCCCGTCACGGACACCACCGCGCCGTCCTGCACCATGCGCACCACGCGGTCGGCAATCGCCTTGGCATCGTGCAGCACCGCGCCGGGCTTCTTGCGCGAGACGAGATTGCCGTCGTCCTCATAGGCGCGGTCGGCGAACACCTCGTGCACCATCGGCAGATTGGCCGCTTCGCCGGCCTTCACCAGCTTCGAATTGGCGAGCACGACGAAGATCAGGCTGGGATCGACCGCCTTGATGCCGGCGGCAATCGCCTTCGCCGTCATGTCGTCCTCGCAGGCGACGTTGGAGAGCGCGCCATGCGCCTTCACATGCGTGACCTTGTGGCCGGCCGCGGTCGCGATCGCCTGCAGCGCGCCGATCTGGTAGGCGACGAGGTTCTCGATCTCGGAGGCCTTCAGGCCCGCGATCGGATGCCGGCCGAAGCCGTGGAGGTCGCGATATCCGGGGTGCGCGCCGACCGAAACGCCGCGTGCTTTCGCCAGCTCGACCGTCCTGCGCATGATGTCGGGATCGCCGGCATGGAAGCCGCAGGCGACGTTGACCGAGCTCGCCAGCTCGATCATCGCGGCGTCGTTGCCCATCTCCCACGCGCCAAAACCTTCGCCGAGGTCGCAATTGAGATCGATCGTCTTCATGGTTGCTCTCCGCCTCTGGTCGTCTTGTCGTTACGGCTCCGCCGTGACCTGCCACGTTCCGGCATCCACCGCGCTGACCGCATAGCCCGCGACGTTAGCATCGCTGAGCGCCTCGATGTTGAGCGCGACGGTGTCGGCGGAGCGGAGGCGATCGGGCAGGCTGCGGATGGCTTGCGCGAATTTGCGCGCCTCGTCCTGGGCCTCCGCCATGCTCACAGCCTTGAAGCGGAAGGCGGTCCCCGCCGAGGTCTGCGCCAGACGGCCGACATCGGCCGTGATCACGGTTGCGATCTTCGGATAGCCGCCGGAGGTGCCGCGGTCCATCATCAGCGCGATCGGCGAGCCGTTGCCGGGCACCTGGATGCTGCCGTTGACGGTGCCGTCGGAGACGATGTTGTGGCCGTGCAGGTGCTTGATCGCGGGGCCTTCGAGCCGGTAGCCCATGCGGTCTGATGTCGCCGAGATCTTCCACTCGCTGTCCAGGAACAGTGCCTTGTTGGCGTCGTCGAACTCGTCGTCCTGCGGGCCCAGCACGACGCGGATCGGACCGCTCACGGGCTTCGGCAGCTCGATGCGCAGCTCCGCCGCGCCGCTCGCGGCATCGACGCTGAACTCATCACCGGCCTGGAGCGGGCGCGGGTAGGGGCTGCCGAGGCCGGCGCGGGCATTGACCGCGAGGCTGCCGAACACCGGCTCGCCCTTGATCCCGCCTTCGATCGCGAGATAGGTGAAGGCGCCACCGCGGGCGAAGCCGAGCGTCAGGGTCTCGCCGTCCTTCAGCGTCACCGATGTGTCCATGACGACCGGTCGCCCCGCGACGTCGGCATTGCGCGGCGCGCCGGCAATCGCCACGCGCACGGCGCCGTCACGGGCGGTGAAGGTGGCGCCGAACGGGCCGATCTCGACACTGGCCGCGAACGGCTCGTTGCCGACCAGCGTATTCGCGGCCGCGAGCGACAGACGGTCCATCGCCCCGCTCACGGTCAAGCCGTAGCGCTGTGCACCGTGCCGTCCGCCATCCTGGACGGAGCTTGCAGGGCCGATGCTGGCGACGATGAGCCGGCTCATGCGACCACCTGCTCGGCGATGATCTCGCCGGCCTCGGCGGCGCGGTCCTGTTCCTCGAACGTCTTGTGGTCGATGGCGAAAAACGTCACGCGATCACCGGGTTCGGTCAGGAAGGTCGGATTGCGGTGGAGCTGATAGGTCCGCACCGGGGTGCGGCCGAGCAGGTGCCAGCCGCTCGGGGCGGCCAGGCACTGGATGCCGGCCTGGATGCCGCCGATCGAGATCGTGCCGGCCGGCGTCAGCAGCCGCGGGTTCTGCCGCCGCGACATGTGCAGGGATTTGTCCAGGCCGCTGAGATAGGACCAGCCCGGCGTGAAGCCGATCATGGCAACCTTGTAGTCGCCGGCGACGTGCCGGGCGACGATGTCGTCAGGCGTTGTGCTCAGCGCCTTGGCGATATCCTCGAGGTCGATGCCATGCTCGCCGCCATAGGCGACGGGGATGCGCCAGCGGCGCGTCCTGGTGGCCGGCGGCAGCGGCTGGGTCGCGATCGGGAGGATCTTTTCGCCGAGCGCCTCGAAGCCGATCTTGCCGGGATCGTAGTGCACCAGCAGCGAGCGATAGGTCGGCACGGTCTCGGTGATGCCGTCGATGGGGCTTGCCGCGAGCGCCTTGTCGAGTGCCAGCACGCGCTGGTTGGCAGCATCGTCGATGGTGCGGCTGAACTCGACCGTGACGGCGCTGTCGCCACTGGGCAGAAGGCGGGGCGGGGGAAGCGTCGCGGCCATTGAACTGTCAAAGCGCTGTCGAAATCGGGCTTCTCAGGAAACGCGGGCTCAGCCTTGAGTTCCGCTGATCCCTGCTTCGCGTAAATGCGCGCGCAAGTCCAATAAATTAATGCAAGGGGAAGCGATAAAGCCTTGTTATCGCGTCGCATAACCGCCCTGCGGCCCTGCGTTCTTGGCCCTTGACGGAAAGCGCCCGGCTCGCAAGATGCGCGCGTTCTTTCCCGCCCATCCGGAGCTCGTCTGTTTCCATGTCGCTGTCCCCCGAAGCCCGCAAGACCCTCGCCGGCATCACCACTGCCACCATCACCACGGTCCTGCTGAAGAAGGGCCTGCGTAACGTGTGGATGCGCGGTGCGCGCCCGCTGCGCCCGGGCTTGCCGCGGCTGGTGGGACCTGCCTTCACACTGCGCTTCGTGCCGGCGCGCGAGGATCTGGCGACGCCGGAATCCTGGTCGTCGCCGATCTCGACCCGCACCGCGATCGAGGCGATGCCGGAGGGCTGCATCGCCGTGGTCGATGCCATGGGCATCACCGATGCCGGCATCTTCGGCGACATCCTTTGTGCGCGCATGATGAAGCGCGGCGTCACCGCGCTCGTCACCGACGGCGTCGTGCGTGACGTCGAGGGCGTGCTCGGCACCAATCTTCCGGTCTGGTGCGACGGCTATGCCGCGCCGCCGTCGGTGGCGGGCCTGACCTTCGTTGGCTGGGGCGAGCCGATCGGCTGCGGCGGCGTCGCCGTGTTCCCGAACGACATCGTCGTCGCCGACCAGGACGGCTGCGTGCTGATCCCGCAGGCGATGCTCGATCACGTGCTCAACGAGGGCGTCGAGCAGGAGCGGATGGAAGCCTGGATCGTCAACGAGGTGAACAACGGCGCGGTGTTGCCGGGGCTCTATCCCATGAACGCCGAGACCAAGGCGCGTTACGCCGCCAGCAAGAAGTAACAGAAGCGAGGATACCATGGATATCACTGTCGCAGGCACGCGGCCGACCCGCCGCGCGCCCAAGGAAAACTTCACCGGCACCGTGTGGCAGGATCCCGTGATCATGGCGCCCGCGCCAGCACGGCTGAACTGCTCGCGCGTCGCATTCGAGCCCGGCGCGCGCACCAACTGGCATCACCATCCGCTCGGGCAGACGCTCTACGTCATCTCCGGCGTCGGGCGCGTTCAGACCAAGGGCGGACCGGTCCGCGAGATCCGCCCCGGCGACACCGTCTGGATTCCGCCGGGCGAGCTGCACTGGCACGGAGCATCGCCGACCAACGGCATGTGCCACATCGCCATGCAGGAAGCGCTCGACGGCGTCTACTCGACCTGGCTGGAGCCGGTCACCGACGCGGAGTATGGCGCAGCGCTGGGTTAGCGCTCGCGCCCCGGACAAGACGCATCGCCCCATGGCGATGCGTCGGCGATCCGGAGCCTAAATCCGCTCCGCCGTCCACGTGCCGGTGCAAAGGGCCCCGCGCCATGTGCCGGAGCCGGACGTGCCGCTCAGCCGGCCGAAGCCGACTGCACGCTTGATGCCGGTGCTCAAGGTGACGTTGATGCTGCCGGCATCGGCGACGCGGCCGGATGCGGACACCGCGGCGCTGCTCGAGGCGATCTGACCGTTGTTGATGCCGATCGCGACGGTCGCGCCGTTGCCGCAGGTCTCGCTCGATGACGAGATGCGGACGTTCCATGTCCCGTCGAAAGTGCTTGTCGTTGCGCCTGCCTGCGTGAGCGGGAAGGCGATGGCGACAATCGTGGCGAAGAGACCTTTGCGAAAACCGTTCATGACACGCCCCTGGGGTTGACCATGCGGCGATCGTGGCATGGGTTGCGCAACCGGCGATGTGAGGGCTGTCACGCGCGCAGCAGGCTCTGTGAGGTGGCGCACCTCGCGATGACACCGCGGGCAAAAGCAAAGGGGCCCGGATCACGGGCCCCTTGTCTCCGTCAAAGTGTCGAAGCCGAGCTTAGTTCACCCGCGTCCAGGTCTGGCCGCCGCAGAACATGCCGCCGAAGGCGCAGCCCTGCACGCGCAGGCGATCCGTACCCTTCATGGCGATCGTCGAATCGTAGGTCGAGCCGGTGTTGGGATCGAGGATGCGGCCGGACCATTTCTGGTCCTTGCCGGGCTTCATGTTGATCAGGACCTGCTCGCCGTTCTGGTTCGACTTGCTGTCGACCGAATAGCCACAGAGGTTGTTGCCGCATTGCTCGATGCGCACCTTGCCTTCCTTCTCCTCGGTGAGCCAGATGCCGAGCGGCGAATTGAGGTCGCGCGTCGGTGCAGCAGCGGGAGCCGGTGGCGCGACAGCGGCCGACTGAACGGGTGCGGGGGCAGGCGCCGGCGCGGGTGGCGCAACAGCCGCAGCGGCCGGCGGGGGCGGCGCCACGGGAGCTGCTTGCTGCTCGACGGGAGCAGGGGCCGGAGGCGGTGCGGGCGGAGGCACGACGGCCGTATCAGCCGGTGCAGCATTGGCAGTCGCCGGCGGCGGAGCAGGTGGCGCGGGAGGCGGTGCGGCCACGACGGGCGGCGCGGGAGCCTGCACGGCTGCGGGCGGCGCTGTAGCAGCGGCCGGTGGAGGCGCCGGAGCAGCCGGGGCTTGCGGATCGGCCTTGGCCTCTTGCGGCGCCTGCTGGCCCGGACTTGTCTCGTTCTTCTTGGCCTTCTTGGCCTTGCCCTGGCCGGTGTTGTCATAGACGCCGGGGATCGACACCGTGCCCCGGTCGGGATCGATGCGGATGGTGCGCCCGCCATATTCGAAGGTGTACTGCGCTTGCGCAGCGGTGCTCGCCAAAAGGAATGCGGCCGTGGCCAACAGCTTCCTCATTTCGCATCTCCTGAACAGATGGTCCCCGGACCGACGCATACGCCCCGGCGCGATCGCAAAAAGTGATCTAGATCACTTTCATCCGTATGAGTCGTGCTCCGGCGGGTTCGGGTTCAATGCGCCCGGAACCCGTCCACAATTTGGCCGAAGCAAGCGACAGGAGGACGCGGTCCACAGTCCCGTTCCGATGGAATCGGAACGCGCGAACCGATACCCATTTCGCTCGAAGACGCTCTAGTCGAACCAGGCGGCGTAGATCTTCCTGTAGCTGCCGTCCTCCATGGAAATGTGCAGCCACTGGTCGACGAAGGCCTTCAGCGCCATGTCTCGCTGGAGCCAATAGGCCTTCTCGGAGAAGTCGAACGGTTTTTCCGGATGCACCGCGCACAGCACGCCTTGATGCTGCTTCTGCTGGTAGCGCGTCTCGGAAGCGTCCGTCATCATCAAATCGGCATTGCCCTTGGCGATCTCGTCGAAGATCACGGTATTGTCGGCGAAGACGGTGATGTCGGCGTCCTTGATGTTGGCGCGGGCGAAACGCTCGTTGGTGCCGCCGGGATTGACGATGACGCGGGTGCCCTTCTTGTCGATATCAGGGAGCGTCTGGTACTTGCCGACATCGGCGCAGCGCGCGATCGGCGTCTTGCCTTCGCGCATGATCGGCATCGAGAAGAAGCCTTTCCTCTGCCGGTCGAGCGTCACCGAGACGCCGCCCATGGCGATGTCGAACTGGTCGGCCTCGAAATCCTTCATCAGCTTCGGCCAGGCCGTCGGCACGAACTCGACCTTGACGCCCAGCGCCTTGCCGAGCGCCTCCGCCATGTCGACGTCGAAGCCGCTGAACTGCTGCGTGGCCTTGTCCAGATAGGTGAAGGGCTTGTAGTCGCCGGTCATCCCGACACGTAATGTGCCGCGCTTCATGATCTCGTCGAGGCGCGACGGCGCCGCCTGCTGTGCGTGGGCCGAAAGGTTCATCAGCAGCGCCACGGCCAAAGCCGACAGGAATCGAACGGTCATCTCTTCTCCACCCAAGCCCAAGCTGTCATTGTGCAGCTCTTCAGACGTGGATTTAGACCAGATGCCCGCCGCTGGCGAGGCAGAATTGAAAGGAATCCCGAGGTGACGATCTCGATGTACGAGGCCTCGGTCGGCCTCTTTGTGCCGTACTTACGCAACCTGTCCGCGCTGCTCGACAAGGGCGTGGCCTACGCCGAGACCCGCAAATTCAACCCGGCGGTCCTGCTCGGCATGCGCCTCGCACCCAACATGTACGACCTGGCGCAGCAGGTCGGTGAGGCCTGCCGCCATGCAACGGTCGCTCCGGCCTTGCTGGCGCAGCGCGAGCCGGTGACGCTGCCGGCGCTGGAGCACGACATGGCCGGGCTTCAGGCGCGTATCGCAACGTCAATCGAGTTCATCGAGGGCCTGCCGCGGGCCGAGATCGACGCGGCGGCGGAGCTGAATGTCTTCTTCAGGCTGAAGAACGGAACCGAGCTGCCCTTCACCGGACGGACGCTGCTGCTGACGTTCAGCGTCCCGCAGTTTTTCTTTCACGTCACGACGGCCTACGACCTGTTGCGGCACGCAGGCGTCGAGCTCGTGAAGCGGGATTTTCTCGGGCCCCGCGAGCGCTAGATCGCGCTTTAGGCTTCGCCCTTGCGTTCGAACTCGGCGAGCGAGCTGCGGCCGGCGATCTCGCTGCGCAGCAGCTCGAAACGCCTGTGCGCCTCGTCCTCGTGCGTGTCGACGAAATGCACGGCGGCGTCGCTCGTCATGGGGCCGCTGATGACCGGCGCGGACTGCTCGCCGATGGTCTCGTGGACGTAGTACTGGTCGTCATCGCCGCGATGGACCGTCCATTTGAGGCGGATCGCAACCATCGGCCCGGGACCGACCTTGCTGTAGCCGTCGGCATCGGTGTGCTCCGGCACCAGCGGCTGCTCCTCGACCACCGGATGCTCATCGGCAACCGGATGCTCGTCGACGACCGCATGCTCGTCGACGACCGAATGCTCATCGGCAGCCGCCGTTTCCGTTTCGGCGTCGCGGACGACGAGGACGGGCTCGGGGTGCTCCAGGATGCTGGCGATGGTCGCCAGCGCGTGGTCGGTCGGGTCGATTTCTGCCAAGGGTCCATCCTCCAGCTCGACGTGGCCGGCAAGTCTGTCCCACTGCCGCCGCGGCTCGGCATATTACGCGGGTTTGATTAAGGCTGAGTTGGGGCTCGATCTGCACCAAAATGGGACGCATTCTGGCGTTCCGAAGGCGGGCGGATGGGCCGCCCGCCTTGCGGTTTGGTCAGCCCAGCACGTCCTGATTGATGATGTTCTGCCGGATAGGATCGCCGTCCAGCACGCTCAGGATGTTGCGCGCGGTCTGTTCGCTCATGCGGCTCACCGCCTCGACCGTGACGCCCGCGACATGCGGGGCCATGATGACGTTGGGCAGCGCGAACAGCGCGTTGCTGACCGGCGGCGGCTCCACCTCGAACACGTCGATGCCGGCGCCGGCGAGCTTTCCGGACGTGAGCGCGTCGTACAGCGCCGCTTCCTTCACGATGCCGCCGCGTGCGGTATTGATGAGATAGGATTTCGGCTTCATCCGGCCGATCCGGGCCGCGTCAAACAGGCCGACCGTTTCCGGCGTCTTCGGACAATGAATGGTGACGAAGTCGGCATGGGGCAACGCAGCGTCGAGATCGGCGACGGGCTCGTAGCCGGCGGCCTTGATCTCGGCGGCGGGCTTGTAGGGATCGTAGACCTGTACCCTCATTTCCATCGCCAGGCAGCGCTTGGCGGTGCGGGTGCCGATGCGGCCGAAGCCGATGATCAGCACGGTCTTGCCGTAGAGATCGAACGGCAGCATGCCGAGACGGTCGGCCCATTTGCCGTCCTTGACGCAGGAATGCATCTCCTGCGCGCGTTTTGCCAGTGTCAGCATCATGAACAGCGCCTGCTCGGCGACCGAGGGCGAATTCGCGCTGCCGGCGACCATCAGCGGCACCTTGCGGCGGGAGAGGGCGGGCACGTCAACCGCGTCGTAGCCGACGCCGATCCGCGTCACCACCTTCATGTCCTTCGAGGCCTCAAGCTCGGTCTCGCCGAACGCGGTGGCGCCGAGCGCCACGCCATGAACCGGGGCATGGCTCTTCAACAGCGCCTGAAAATCCTTCGCCGAGATCAGGTTCGCAAATTCCACGAGCTCGATATCGTCTCGCTGGGTGAGGAGGGTGCGGGCCCCTTGCGACAAAGTTTGTGTAACGAAAATCTTCTTCTTGTTGGTCGCCATCGCTCCCCGCCTGCTCGCATTTCTTGGACCTGCGTCACAACACGACGCCGGTGTCTTCGTTTAGCAGGTGCATATTGTTGAGGTCCATCGCCAAACGCATGGGTGCCCCGTCCTTGGCGCCGGCATTGGGATCGACGCGGCCGCAGACCGGCGTGCCCTCGAGGCCGAAATAGACCAGGGTCTCCATACCCATCGGCTCGGTGACGTCGAGCACGGTGTCGAAGCTCTCAACGCCCGGCCCCAGATGCGCATGCGCCTCGGTGAGATGCTCGGGCCGGAGACCGAGCAGCAGCTTGTCGGTGCGCGGCAGCGCGTTGTAGCGCGCGGCGCGGGCCGGCGGCAGCGCAAAGGCGATGCGATCGGTGAGGCGGATCTGGAGCGTGCCGCCGACGTCCTCCAGCCGGCACGGGATGAAGTTCATCGCCGGCGAGCCGATGAAGCCCGCGACGAAGCGTGTCGCCGGCTTGTGGTAGAGCTCGTTCGGCGTGCCGATCTGCTCGATGCGTCCCTTGTTCATCACCACCACGCGATCGGCCAGCGTCATCGCCTCGACCTGGTCGTGGGTGACGTAGACCGTGGTGGTGCGCACCTTCTGGTGCACCTTCTTGATCTCGATCCGCATCTGCACGCGCAGCTTGGCATCGAGGTTGGACAGCGGCTCGTCGAACAGGAAGACCTTTGGATTGCGCACGATGGCGCGCCCCATCGCGACGCGCTGGCGCTGGCCGCCGGAGAGCTGCTTCGGCTTGCGGTCGATCAGGTCGGTGATGTCGAGGAGCCGTGCGGCTTCCGTCACCCGCGCCTTGATCTCGGCCTTGGGATAGTGCTTCAGGCGCAGCCCGAACGACATGTTCTCGGCGACCGTCATGTGCGGGTAGAGCGCATAGTTCTGGAACACCATCGCGATGTCGCGGTCCTTCGGCGGCACGTCGTTGACGACGTCGCCGCCGATCATGATGTCGCCGTCGCTGATGTCCTCGAGACCTGCGATCATGCGCAGCGTCGTCGACTTGCCGCAGCCCGAGGGGCCCACCAGCACGATGAACTCATGGTCGGCGATATCGAGGTCGATGCCGCGCACGGCTTCGACATCATCGTAACGCTTGACGACCTTACGCAATGCAACGTCAGCCATGAGACATCAACCCTTTGTCGCGCCGGCGGTCAGGCCGGCAATGTAGTAGTCCATCAGGAAGGCGTAGATGACCAGCGGCGGCGCTGCACCGAGCAGCGCGCCGGTCATGATCTGCCCCCAGTTGAAGACGTCGCCCTTGATCAGCGTGGTGGTGATGCCGACCGGCAGCACGAGCTGATCGATCGACGTGGTGAACACCAGGGGATAGAGGAACTGCGCCCAGGACACCGTGAAGGCGAAGATCGTGGCGGCGATCAGCCCGGGCAGGGCCACGGGAATGAATATCCGTGTCAGGGTCTGGAGCCAGGAGGCGCCGTCGATGAGGGCGGCCTCATCGAGCTCCTTCGGGATCGAGGCGAAATAGCCGATCATGATCCAGGTGCAGAACGGCACGGTCAGTGTCGGATAGATGAACACCAGCACGTACCATCGGTTGAGCAGGGGGATGCCGGTGAACTCCTGGACCACCGCGAGCATCTTGAACAGGGGGATGAACAGAAGGCTGTCCGGGATGAGATAGGTGAGGAACACACCGGTCGCGAGTGTCGCCGAGCCCCAGAACTTCATCCGCGCGAGCGCGAACGCCGCCGGGATGCTGATCAGCATCGTGACGATCACGACCACGATCGAGATGATCGACGAGTTCCAGAAGAAGCGCAGGAACTGGTTCGAGGTCAGGAGCTCGACATAGTTCGCCAATGTCGGGTGAAAGACCCACCAGGGATTGGTTGCCGCCGAGATCTCCGCGCTGCTCTTGAGGGAGGTGATCAGCATGTAGACCGGCGGCGTCAGGAAGAAGATCGCAAACAGCACCAGGAAGAAGTAGGACCAGCGTAGCGCCCAGGTGCGGTCCCGGCTCATGCTTCCGAGTTTGACCTTGCGGCTTGGTCCGGCCTTGTCGATTGCCAGTGTGCTCATCAGGCTTCGTTCCCGCGTTTGGAGACATCGCGCAGGATGAAGACCGCTGCGACGGCGAGGATCGGCACCATGAACAACGAGACGCAGGCGCCGAGTGGAATGTCGCTGCTCTGGATGCCGACCTGGAACGCCCAGGTGGCGAACAGATGCGTCTGATCGAGCGGGCCGCCGGAGGTGAGGATGCGCACGATGTCGAAATTGGCGAAGGTGACGATCAGCGAGAACAGCGTCGTGATCGCGATGATGTTGCGCATCATCGGCAGCGTGATGAACCAGATGCGCTGCCACCAGTTCGCGCCGTCGATGGCCGCAGCCTCATAGAGCTGGTCGGGGACCGATTTCAGCGCGGCGAGGTACATGATCAGGAAGAACGGCGCGCCGTACCAGACGTTGACGAGGATGACGGAGAAGCGCGCCCAGAAGGCGTCACCGAGCCAGGGGATCGGACCGACGCCGAAGAAGGACAGTGTGTAGTTGAAGGCGCTGTAGGAGGGATCGAACAGCCAGAGCCAGGCCAGCGTGCTCATTGCCGGCGGGATGACCCAGGGCACCAGCAGCATGCCGCGCCATTTGCGCTGCTTCTTGCCCGGAATGTTGTGGACGAAATGCGCGACGATGAAGCCGATCAGCGCCTTGAAGATCACGGCGGTGATCGCAAATATGCAGGACTGCTTCACCACCATCCAGAACGTCTCGCGTTTGAACAGGAAGGTGAAATTGCTGAGGCCCACGAATTTCGTCATCGCCTTGTTCAGCGTCGCCAGGTAGAGCGAATAGAAGGCGGGGTAGAGCACGAACAGTGCGATCAGAAGGATCAGCGGCAGCGTCAGGAAGAACGCCACGGTCGATTTCCGACCCATTACATTGCGCAGGCTCGCGTTCTTTTTGCGCGGGCTCCCGGCACGAGCGAGGCGACCTTGCTCAACGACGACATCGGCCATGGGTCAAACTTTCTGGTCAGGCTTTCTTGCGAAAGATTCAACGGTGAAGCCGGCGACCGGTCGGCTTCATTGGCTTGCGGACGGAGCGAGAGCGCGCCCCGGCGGCTCACACCCGAAGGCATGAACCGCCACGGCACACACCCGGCTCAGGTCCGCATGAAGCCCTCGCACTCGCCCTCGGCCCAGGCGAGCGCCGTTTCCAACTTCTCTCCTTGCGCAAAGCGCAGCGCCATCTTGGTCAGCGTGGCCTGGAAGTAGATCTGCTGCGCGATCTTCGGCGGCGCCGGCGATGCGGCGATTGACAGCGTCTGGTGGTTGTACGGGTTCGGGTAGTGATAGAGCGTGCCCTTCGGCGGTCCGACCTCGGCCCAGGTCTTGAACGTCGTCATGTTGGCATAGGCCGGCAGGTCATAGCCGCCGCTCGCCACGACGAACTTTTCGATCGCCGCGGGCGAGGACAGATGGGTAAGCAGACTCTTGGCCGCCTCCTTGTTCTTGCCGAAGCTCCAGACGCCCCAGAAATAGGGCAGGTACGGGGCAAAGCGTCCTTTCGGACCCGCCGGGAAGCCGTGCGTCCAGCACTGCTCGGCGACTTGCGGTGCGTCGCGCTTGGCGACCGCCCAGGCGCTCGGCGGGTTCAGGATCATCGCCCCGCGGCCCGAGATCAGCCATTTGTTGTTGGACGCATCATCCCAGGAGGGCGCGTCCGTCGGCAGCACGGCGATCAGCTTCTTGTAGAATTCGAGCGCCTGCCGCACCGCGTCGGTCTTGACCGTGACATCGCCCTTGGCATTGACGAGCTCGGCGCCGAAGGACTGGAAGATCGCGCCGGCTGTATCGACGCTGTCGGTGGTCTCGCCGAGACCGATGCCGAACGGGAAGCCGGCCTTCTGGCAAGCTTCCGCAGCCTTCAAGAACGTCTCCATCGTCCAGTTGTCGGCCTTCGGCGGACTGCCTGCCGGGTACATCTCCTGCACGTCGATGCCCGCATGCTTCTTCATCAGGTCGATGCGCGAGCAAGGGCCCTTGATCTGGCTGCCCGGTGTCGCTGGGATCGCGAGCCATTTGCCGCCCGACTGGCCTAGATATTTGACGGTGCCGTTCACCTCGCCATTCTGCTTGATGAGCGGCTCCATGACGTCGTTGAGCGGCTCGAGATTCTCCGAATAGGCGTGCGGCCACCAGCTCGGCATCTGAAGTATGTCGTGACCGGACTTGGCCTGGGCTTCGGCCGCCGCAGTCAGCTCGATCTTCTTGTTGTTGCTGGTGATGTAGTCGATCGAGACCTCGACCTTCTCCTTCGCGGCCCATTCATTGACGAGAGCCGTGGAGGCGTCGTTGGCGCCGGGTACCCAATGGTCCCAGAAGCCGATCGAGAGCTTGCCGGCGGCATAAGCGCCTCTGACATAGGGCGCCGTGATCAGCGCCGCGGAGGACATTGCAGTGGCAGCCACAAATTGACGTCGCGTCAGTGTCTTGCGTGACATCTCGTTTCCTCGCTTGGATGTTTTATTGTTCTGGCGTTTCCTCTTAACTCTTCCGAGTTTTGCTCTTGATTTTCTTGTTGGCGTTTCTTGTTGGAATTCTCGTTGAACGTTTCTTGTTGGTGCCGTCAGCTCCGATTGCAATCACGCGAGGCGCGGCAAATTGGTAGCGCGATCAGATCATGATTGATCGCGTCTGTCGAGAAAGGCCGAATGGCGATCGTCTAGAACTAACGTTGTGCCCGACGGCGCGGCGGCGCCCGCGGTGCGGTGCGCCGGACCTGCGCCGTGGCTGCTCCTTTTGCGACGCACACGGTGCGCGAACCGGCCTGGAACGATCCGTGCGCAATTACGCCGCAGTTTCGAATAAGCCTGCATAACCGCTTCGCGTGAAAGACTTTTCGGGCGTGGACAGCAATTGGCTGCGTCTGGACCTTGAAGCGGCGGAAACGATAGTGTTGCAACCAGCGGGCGGCTTCCACCCGGATAGGCCAATCAGTTCGACGATGGAGACGAGAATGATCAACCCGGCGCCGCCAGCGCGGCTTTACCTGCGACGATGGCTCGCGCTGGGGTCCGTGCTCGCGCTGCTGCTCGGCGCAGCCGCAGTCGCGAACGCTCAAGGATTGGTCAAAGGCGTTCAGGAGGGGGCGGCAGCCGGGAACAAGGCGGCCGGTCCGGTCGGTGGCGTGCTCGGCGGTGCGATCGGCGGCGTGGTTGGCGTTTTCACCGGCGTTCTCGGCGTCGGCAACAATGGCAACCAGGCGCCGGCCGCCAAGGACGCTAACAAGGACGCGGCCAAGGATGCCAAGCAGCAGCAGGGCGCCGGCAAGGACAAGGATGCCAAGAGCGCCAAGGCGGGCAAGGGGGCCAAGGCGAGCAAGGAAGCAAAGAACGCGCCGCAGGACACCAAGGACAACAAGGATGTCACGGTCCTCACCCAGACCGGCGCGCCGCAACAGTCGGCCGAACAGATCGTCGCCAACAGCGATTCCTACATCGAGCGGATCAAAACCGAACTGAATCTCACGCCTGATCAGGAGAAGCACTGGTACGGGTTCTCCAGCGCCATGCACTACCTGGGGCATAATGGCGCGGAGCGGCTCAACCTGCGGGTTGCGCGCGCCAAGCGGGATCCGCCCGACGACATCATCGAGCAGATGCGCAACGAGGCGCAGTTCCTGATCGACCGGGCGGCCGACCAGCGCAATGTCGCCGACGCCGCCGAACCGCTCTATTCGAGCCTCGACGACAAGCAGAAGCAGGTCTTCATCCAGGAGATGGTACGCCTCAGCCACGAGCGCGGGCTGGATTGATCAAGTTGAATCGGATCGCCAGCGTACGAATTAACGGCGCCCGCCACGAATTCGTGAATCCTTTCCGCAATTCGGGTATGATTAGCTTCGCAAGCTGACTGCGGGGTTGATATGGCGGACGGACTCTCCGTTTTCCTGGTCGAAGACGAGGCGTTGATCCGGATGATGATGGCCGACATGGTGGAGGAGCTCGGCCACCATGTCGTCGCGGAAGCGGACAATGTCCGGGACGCGAGCGCCTTTGCGATGACCGCGCAATACGATCTCGCGATCCTCGACATCAACCTCATGGGGCTCTACGTCGATCCCGTCGCCGACCTGATCGAGCGCCGCGGCAAGCCGTTTCTGTTCGCCACCGGCTACGGGCCGGAACTCCTGCCGTCGCTGCTCCGCCGCAGGCCCATCCTGCGCAAGCCGATTTCGATCGACCAGCTCAAGGCGATGATCGATTCGATGTTTCCGGAAACCACGGCGAAGGCGCCGCACTGAGCGACGGTGAGGGCACCGCGCTGAGCGACGGCGCCGCGTTGGGATCGCCAACGAAAATGGCCGCCCGTCGGGGGCGGCCATGCAACGAAGGAATTCGTCGGGTTCTCAAATCAGGCCGGCGGTGAGGTCGATGCCGTGCGCCATCAGGCCGAACGAGGCGACGAGGCCCGTGCAGCAGAACAGCAAGATGGTCTTGAACGAAGAATCGGCGAAACGCGTTTCGACGGCGGCCGGCATCGCGGCGAGCGAAATCATGCTCATGTTCATTCCCCCCTGTGTTGACCCCTGAATTGCATCAGGTGAGGGAACTCTTAGAGCAAAAAGTTTGACGCGAGATTGCGAGGGATCGTTAACGGAATCGCAATCGGCTCGCGGATTCGCGCCTCCCGGCGCGGGATTGCAGGTCTCAGCCGCGACCGTTCCTCAGCACCGTGGCGATCGTATGGGCGGTCATGGCGGCCCGATCCGAGGCGCGCTGGGCGGCCAGCCGGTCTCGCGCCTTTTCCTCGATCAGGAGCTCGATCAGCGCCAGCCGTTTGTCCTCGTCGTCCGCCTCGGTCAGCAGGCGGTGATAACGGTGATAGTCGAAGCCCAGATCCGGTTTACGCATGTCACGCCCCCGCAACTACGCCGCGCACTCCGCGGGATTGTTTCCCATGGGAAACAATCGGGCAAGCACGATCCTGCGTGGAACCCCGCTTTGGATGCAATCAGCTGTGAATTAGTTAACGGACCGGACGGTCTCGGCCGGCCGCACTTCAATCAGGATTGTGGTCGGCGAACATCTTCAGCCCGACGAAGCTGGCATCGGGCTTCGTGACGAGCCGGGTCGGGATGTTGCGCAAATAGTCCTGGAAGCGCCCCTTGGCTTCGAAGCGCGCGCGGAACGCGGAGGCCGCAAGGAACTCCGGGAAGCGCGGCACGATCCCGCCGGCGATATAGACGCCGCCGCGGGCACCGAAGGTCACCGCGAGGTTGCCCGCGACCGAGCCCAGGGTGGCGCAGAACATCTCCAGCGTCGCGCGGCTGACCGGGCAGCTGCCATCCAGGGCCGCCTTGGTGATGGCGGCCGCGTCGCGGTGCGGCACCTGGACGCCGTCGATCTCCGCGAGTGCCTCGTAGAGGCTTTGCAAGCCGGAGCCCGACAGCGCGCCGCGCTCGATGGAGACATGGCCGAAACGTCGGCGCAAGGACGCGATCACGCGTTCCTCGCGCTCGTTCTCTGCCGGCAACGTCGCGTGGCCAGCCTCGGTGACGACGGCCAGCCGCGCCCCATAGCGCTCAACCAGACAGGAGACGCCAAAGCCGGTTCCGGGCCCGACCACCAGCAACGGTTCTCCGGGGAGGCCATCTTGTCCGCCGAGCGGGATCAGATCGGCGGACCGCAAGGCGGGCAGGGACCAGGCGACCACCTCGAAATCGTTGAGCACATGGACGCTGTCGAAGCCGAGCGTTGGCTGGAGCTCGTTGCCGTCGATGACCCAGGGGCTGTTGGTCATGACGCAGCGGTTGTTGGTGACGGGGCCTGCGACGGCCAGCACGGCTCGTTGGGGCGGTTCGCCGCCGGCCCGGCGCGCCAGCACGTCGACAATGGCTTCCTGGACGGTCGGGAAGTCGGCGACCTTCACATAGTCGATCGATCCGGTCTGGTCGCCGTTGCCCGGTTCGCTTTGGCTCAGCGCAAAGCGCGCATTGGTGCCGCCGATATCGGCGAGAAGAATTTTTCCTGTCTTGCCGATACTCATGACCCTTTGGTCGCCGCGGCCTTGCCGGCCTTCGGGAACCTTTGCCTCCGCTCCTGATCCGATCCGCAGTTTGCGGACGGTTTGAGAATCCTCGCTTGATTGTGCCTAGTCAACACGGACGAGGCCAAACCGTTGCATCCTGGAGACGATCCTTGGCCGCCAGCGCGATATGGCCACACGCGATCGGCGGTTGCGAAGCCGCACCGGAAGATCGACATTGGAGGGAGCGTTCGGCGCCGGCGGAGCCGGCAAATGGAATGGGGCCTTGCGATGAAGATTTCCGACCGCGACGTGCTGCTGGTGATCGACGTGCAGAACGACTTCTGCACCGGCGGGGCACTGGCCGTGCCCGGCGGCGAGAAAGTCGTGCCAGCCATCAACCGTATCGCCCAAAAATTCGCCAATGTGGTGCTGACCCAGGACTGGCATCCGAGCGACCACGTCTCCTTCGCGGTGAATCATGCGGGCAAGCAGCCGTTCCAGACCATCGAGCTGGACTACGGCAGCCAGGTGCTCTGGCCGACGCATTGCGTGCAGGGCACGGCGGGCGCCGAATTCCATGGGGAGCTGGACGTCACCCGGGCGAGCCTGGTGGTGCGCAAGGGTTTTCGGCGCGGCATCGATTCCTATTCTGCGCTGTTCGAGAACGACCACAGGACGCCGACGGGCCTGCTCGGGTATTTGCGCGAGCGCGAGTTGAAGACCGTCTTCGTCGCGGGGCTCGCGCTCGACTTCTGCGTCCGCTTTTCGGCAGAGGACGCCCGCAAGGCCGGGTGCGAGGTCGTGGTGATCGAGGATGCCTGCCGTGGCATCGACCTCGACGGTTCTGTGGCTGCAGCCCATCGGAGTTTTGTCGAGCTCAGCATTTCCGTGATCAGCTTCGAGGCATTCCTGTGAGAATCGCGAGATAGCCATGGCGGCGAAGACAGGCAAACAGCCGGGCGGGCCGGACCATGTCCCTGGCGATCCGCTGCTGTGGCCGTTTGCGGCGGCGCGGCTCGCCATGGACGCCTGGTTCGGATGGATGGAGCGCGGGCCGGACGAGCCTGCCGACAGCAGCCTGCCGTGGACGACGCCCAACACGGTCGCGCTGGAGCTTGCGACCATGCACCTGCGCGATTGCACGAAGGACCGGTCCGGCCAGCCGGCGCTGGTCTGCGCACCCTATGCGCTGCATCGGGCCCTGATCGCCGACTTCGCGCCCGGCCACAGCGTGGTGCAGTCGCTGCAGAATGGCGGCATCGACCGGGTCTATCTCACCGACTGGCGCTCGGCCACCCCTGACATGCGCTATCTCTCGATCGACAGCTATCTTGCCGATCTCAACGTCGCCATCGACGAGATCGGCGTCCCGGTCGATCTCGTCGGCCTGTGCCAGGGTGGCTGGCTGTCGCTGCTCTATGCGGCGCGCTTTCCGGCCAAGGTGCGGCGGTTGGTCCTGGTCGGCGCTCCGGTCGACCTGTCGATCGATTCCTCGCTATCCAGGCTCGCCCGCAACGCGCCGGAGATGGTCTACGACCAGCTCGTCGCGCGTGGCGGAGGCAATGTCAGTGGCGAGGAGATGCTGCGCTTCTGGTCAAGGACGCCAAGCCGCGAGGATATCGCAGCCGCCTTGCAAGTGGGCCTATCCGACGAGGAAGGCGGGGCACTGCTCGCGCGTTTCGACCAGTGGAACGTGGAGACGCTCGATCTGCCGGGCACTTACTATCTCGAGATCGTCAACCGGATTTTCCGGGAGAACCAGATTGCCGGCGGCAACTTCGTGGCGCTCGGCCGCGCGATTGATCTGAAGGACGTCAAGGCGCCGATCTTCCTGCTGGCCGGGCTCGACGACGAAGTGGTGCCGGTGACGCAGGCGCTCGCCACCGCCGGCCTTGTCGGCACGCCGCCAGCCTTCATTGCGGCGGCCTCCGAGCCGAGCAATCACCTCGGCCTGTTCATGGGTGCGCGGACCCACGCGCATGCCTGGCCCCGGATCGCCCAGTGGCTGCGCGACGATCTGACCGGCGTCCTGGCCCGCAGCGCCTGAGCTCGCCGGCCAGAGCGAGGCGCAAATCCGTTATGCATGATGGCGAATGGCCTGCACGGAGCCGGATCGATGAGCTACATAGGCTGGAGCTGACGGCTGCGGCCGGCCGGAAAGAGATTAAAGGTACTGCGCTCGATGACTTTCCACTCGATCTACGCCCACGGATTTGCGCGCGTGGCGGCCTGCGTGACCACCTCCCACGTCGCCGATCCCTCGGCCAATGCCAAGGCCATCCTGGCGGCCGCCAATGCCTGCCACGAACAGTCGGCGGCGGTTGCCGTGTTTCCCGAGCTGTGCCTGTCCGGCTATGCGATCGAAGACCTGGTCAAGCAGGATCCGCTGCTCGACGCCGTCGAGCGCGGTCTCGCGGCCATCGTCGAGGCCTCCGATGCATTGATGACCGTCCTGATCGTCGGCGCGCCGCTGCGCTTTGGTCATCGCATCTACAATTGCGCCGTCGTCATTCATCGCGGCAACGTCCTCGGCGTGGTGCCGAAGAGTTACCTGCCGACCTACCGTGAGTTCTACGAGGGGCGGCATTTCGCCTCCGGCGCCGGCATCGCCGGAGAGACGATCGTCTTCGGCGGGCTGCATGCACCGTTCGGCGTCGATCTGCTGTTCGCGGCCGAGGACGTGCCGGGCCTCACCATCGGCGTCGAGATCTGCGAGGACATGTGGATCCCGGTGACCCCGGCCTCGGAGCTCGCGCTCGCAGGCGCCAGCGTGCTGATAAACCTCTCGGGCAGCCCGATCACGATCGGCCGGGCGCGCTCGCGCGCACTGCTGTGCCAATCGACCTCGGCGCGCTGCCTCGCGGCCTACGTCTATTCCGCCGCAGGGGCAGGGGAATCGACCACTGATCTGGCCTGGGATGGCCAGACCTCGATCTACGAGAACGGCGTGCTGCTGGCCGAGGGCGAGCGGTTCCGCCAGGGCGGCCAGATCACGTTCGCCGACGTCGATCTCGACCTGCTCAGGCAGGAACGCGCCTTGATGGGGACGTTCGACGACAACCGCCGGCAGCGCGAGGCGTTCTTCCGCAAGGTGACGTTCGCGTTGAAGCCGCCGGCCTCCGATATCGGCTTCCTGCGCAAGGTCGAGCGCTTTCCGTTCGTGCCGAGCGACGAGAGCCTGCTCGAGCAGGACTGCTACGAGGCCTACAACATCCAGGTCGCCGGCCTCGTGCAGCGCATGCGCGCGACCGGCACCAAGCGCGTCGTCATCGGCGTCTCGGGCGGGCTCGATTCCACCCACGCGCTGATCGTCGCCGCCAAGGCCGTCGACCTGCTCGGCCTGCCGCGTGAAAACATCCTCGCCTACACGATGCCGGGATTTGCCACCGGCAGCGAGAGCAAGACCAATGCGCTGGCGCTGATGAAGTCCTTGCAGACGAATTGGCAGGAACTCGACATCCGCACCACTGCAACCCAGATGCTGAAGGATATCGGCCATCCCTTCGGCAAGGGCGAGAAGGTCTACGACGTCACCTTCGAGAACGTGCAGGCGGGTCTGCGCACGGACTATCTGTTCCGCCTCGCCAACCACCACGGCGGCATCGTCATCGGAACCGGCGATCTCTCCGAGCTCGCGCTGGGCTGGTGCACCTATGGCGTCGGCGACCAGATGGCGCACTACAATGTCAATGCCGGCGTGCCGAAGACGCTGATTCAGCATCTGATCCGCTGGGTGATCGCCTCGCAGCAGTTCAGCGATGACGTCAACCGGACGCTTGCCTCGATCCTGTCGGCCGAAATCTCGCCCGAGCTGGTTCCGGTCAAGCCCGGCGAGAAACCGCAAAGCACCGAAGCCTCCGTCGGCCCCTACGAGCTCCAGGATTTCAACCTGTTCTATACGCTCCGCTTCGGCATGCGGCCGTCCAAGATCGCTTTCATGGCGCTCCAGGCGTGGAAGGATGTCGCCAAGGGCGAATGGCCGCCAGCGTTCCCGAACGATCGGCGCAAGGCCTACGAGCTTCCCGAGATCCGCCGCTGGCTCGAAGTGTTCCTGCGCCGCTTCTTCGCCTTCAGCCAGTTCAAGCGCTCGGCCATGCCGAACGGCCCGAAGGTTTCGGCCGGCGGCTCGCTGTCGCCGCGCGGCGACTGGCGTGCACCGTCGGATTCGAGCGCAGCGGCATGGCTCGAGGATCTCGACCGGAACGTACCGAACTGAATGACGCGGCGGATCGACATTGCTGGGGAGACGATCTGATGTCGGCCGGGGAAGGCTCAGAAACGGGTGAAGAGGCCAGCGTCGTCAACGGCCTTTACATCTTCGACATCGAAATGCGTGACGGCAAGCGCGGGCAGGCGCGGGGCGTGGTCGTGCTCTGCGACGGACGTATCATGGGTGGTGACAGCTATTTCTACTACACCGGCAGCTACACGTTCCGGAACGGGAAATGGCGTGGCGACATGATCGTCAACCAGCACACAGAAGCGGTCGGCCGGTCTCTCGTGTTCGGAGGCAGGGAGGTCACCTGCGGCTTTTCCGGCGATTATTTCCCCGGTGGCGCGGAAGTCGAGGGAATGGCGCTGGTCGGCAAGATCAGCGTGACGTTCACGGCGCGGCTGACGCTGAAGGATGCGATGTGAGCCGAGGGCGCCAGCCGGAGCTGCTGTGGAGTGGGTCTATGTGGGCCTAGCGATATGCTGGCAGGCTCGCGCTGAAGGAAAGCACGAGGTCCGGAGTGCCTAGGAGTCCGGACCTCGTCACCTTGCCCCAGCCTTCGATCCCCCGCCCCATGTGGTCCCCCAACCCCGTGGTGCGCGATCAGAGGGTGATGCCCTTGGAAGTGGCCGCCGATCGATGTCGCGCGATGTACGCGACATCGGAATAGGATTCCATTCCGGAGCACTACGGACACGATTCAGCTTGCTTCTGCGGCAGACTGCACGTGCCTGCATCGACGCCAGCGCCGCTGCACAACATCGATGCTGGCGACGCGCGGGATGTCCACATCTGCTCGACGCTGCGGAACATCGGTTTCACGGGCCTGTCATTGAACTGGTCTAGCGCTGCTCCCGTCATTGCTGACGGTCAAAGGAGCAAGCCATGTCGAAGCCGGTGTTGGGCGCCGCACTGTCCATCAAATCGATCCCCGCGCATCGCGACTGGCTTCTGGAACGGCAGCGCGATCTCGAGATCCAGGATTTCTTCCGCGCCGATCTCCTCGATAGCGACTGGCGCGCGACCGCCGGCGAGATCAAGCAGATGCTCGCAGGCCATACCGGTCGGCTCGGCATCCACGGGCCGTTCTGGGGTTTCAAGATCGACAGCCACGACCCGATGATCCGCCAGGCGGTGACCAAGCGCCTGCTGCAGGGGCTGGAAGCCGCCGAGTTCCTCGGCGCCACGCAGATGGTGATCCATTCGCCGTTCACGACCTGGGACCACAACAATCTCGATCTTTATCCGGACAATCGCGGCAATCTGGTCGAACGGGTCAGGGCGACCCTCGCCGAAGTGATCGCGCGTGCCGAGACGACCGGCTGCGAGATCGTCATCGAGAACATCGAGGACAAAGATCCGCGCGACCGCGTGCGCCTCGCCAAGGCGCTGGAGAGCGGCAAGGTCCGCGTCTCGCTCGACACCGGCCACGCCAACTACGCCCACATCTCCACCGGCGCGCCGCCGGTCGACTACTATGTCGAGACCGCCGGCGACATGCTGACGCATGTGCATCTCCAGGACACCGACGGCTTTGCCGACCGGCACTGGGCGCCGGGCGAGGGCAACATCCCGTGGGTCGCGGTGTTCCGCGCGCTGGGCCGGCTGACCTCGAACCCGCGGCTGATCCTCGAACTCCGCAAACACGACGACGTCCGCGCCGGCGCAGCCCATCTCGCCGCGCTTGGCCTCGCAGAATAACCGACCTCATCAAGGGCAGGGCCTATCGTCATGAGCAAACTCACCCGTCGCACCATCCTGAAATCCGGCACCGCGGCTGCGGGCACGCTGCTGCTGCCGCGCTTTGCTATCGCGCAAGGCGACAATCGTCCGTCGGTGACGATCGCCGTGCAGAAGGTGACCAACGCGAACGTGCTGGACGTGCTGCGCGAGCAGTCCAATGTCGGCGAGCGCGTGTTCTTCTCCTCGATCTGGGAGGGCCTGATTTCCAAGAACTGGCGCGGCAGCCTCGAGGCCGTGCCGGGCCTTGCGACCGAGTGGCGCCGCATCGACGACCAGACCGTCGAGGTGAAGCTGCGCCAGGGCGTCAAGTTCCACAATGGCGACGAGCTGACGGCGGAGGACGTGGTCTTCTCCTTCAGCCGCGAACGCATGTTCGGCGAGACCGAGGCCAAGAGCCGCTCCACCATCCAGGCCTTCGAGAAGATCCCGACGCCGCGTCCGGGCAAGGAACTGCCGCCCGATGTGCCCGCCGTCGCGCGCCGGATCTGGCCGGACCTCGTGCGCGTCGACGCCGTCGACAAATACACCGTGCGCTTCTACAACGCGACGCCCGACGTCACCATCGAAGGCCGGCTGTCGCGCTACGGCTCCGACATCATGAACCGCCGGGCCTGGGACGAGTCCGCAAGCTATCTCGACTGGGCGCGCAAGCCTGTTACCACCGGGCCCTACCGGGTCGTCGAGCTCAAGCCCGACGTCTCGCTGACGCTGGAAGCACACGATGAATATTGGGGCGGCCGTCCGCCGCTCAAGCGCATCCGCTTCCTCGAAGTCCCTGAAGTCGCGAGCCGCATCAACGGGCTGCTCTCGGGCGAGTACCAGTTCGCTTGCGACATCCCGCCGGACCAGATCGCCGGCATCGAGAAGAATGCGGCGTTCGAAGTGCAGGGCGGCACCATCCTCAATCACCGCCTGACCGTGTTCGACAAGAACCACGCCCAGCTCGCCAATCCGCTGGTGCGGCGCGCCTTTACCCACGCGATCGACCGCCAGGCCATCGTCGACAGCCTGTGGGCCGGCCGCACCCGCGTGCCGAAGGGCCTGCAGTGGGAATTCTACGGCGACATGTTCAATGCCGACTGGAACGTGCCGGCCTATGATCCGAAGCTCGCGCAGGACCTGCTGAAGCAGGCCAACTACAAGGGCGATCCGATCCCGTATCGCCTGCTCAACAACTACTACACCAACCAGGTCGCGACCGCGCAGGTCCTGGTCGAGATGTGGAAGTCGGTCGGCCTCAACGTCCAGATCGAGACCAAGGAGAACTGGTCGCAGATCATGGAACGTGCGCCCACGCGCGCCGTGCGCGACTGGTCGAACTCGGCCGCCTTCAACGATCCCGTCTCCTCGCTGGTCGCCCAGCACGGGCCGAACGGCCAGCAGCAACAGATCGGCGAGTGGACCAACGCCGAGCTGAACACGCTTTCGGAGTTCTTGGAAACCTCGACCGACCGCGCGGCGCGCAAGAAGGCGTTCCGCCGCATGCTGGAGATCGCCGAGCGCGAGGACCCCGCCTACACGGTGCTGCATCAGAACGCGACCTTCACGGCCAAGCCGAAATCGATCAAGTGGAAGGCATCGCCCGCCTTCGCGATGGATTTCCGCGCCGGCAATTTCGAGGCCTGAGGTGTCGCCGCTGGTCAGCATTGAAGGCCTGAGCGTCGCCTTCAACGGCGTGCCGGTGCTGCGTGGCGTCGATCTCACCCTGCGCAAGGGCGAGGCCCTCGGCCTCGTCGGGGAATCCGGCTCCGGCAAGTCGGTGACGTGGCTTGCCGCGCTGGGCCTGCTGCCGCGGCATGCGCGGGTCCTGGGCTCGGTGCGGCTCGACGGGCACGAGCTCCTGGGCGCGCCCGCGGTTGAACTCGATCGGGTCCGGGGCGGGCGGGTCGCCATGATCTTCCAGGATCCGGCGAGCGCGCTCAACCCGGTGCTGACCATCCGCAAGCAGCTCTGCGAGGCCCTGGCGCTGCATCGCGATCTCTCTGGAGAAGCGGTGAAAGCCGAAGCGCGACGGCTGCTCGATCTCGTCGGCATTCCCGACGCAGGCCGGCGGCTGTCCGCCTATCCGCATGAATTCTCCGGCGGTCAGGTGCAGCGCATCATGATCGCGATGGCGCTCGCCGGAAATCCCGACCTGCTGATTGCGGACGAGCCGACCACCGCGCTCGACGCCACCATTCAAGCCCAGATCCTGGAGCTGCTCTCGTCGATCCGCCGCGAGATGAGCATGGCGATGGTCCTGATTAGCCACGACCTCGGCGTCGTCGCCGAGAATTGCGACCGCGTCGCCGTGATGTATGCCGGCCGCATCATCGAGGAGGCGCCGGCCAACCAGCTCTTCGCCGATCCCGTGCATCCCTACGCACAAGGCCTGATCGGCGCGCTGCCGCCGCTCGACGGTCCGCGCCGGCGCCTCACCGCCATTCCCGGCACGGTGCCCGATCCCGCGAGTATGCCTGATGGCTGTGCGTTCGCGCCGCGTTGCGCGTTGGCGGCCGGGCCGTGCGGCCTCGCCGCGCCGAGCCTGGCACCGATCACGAACGACCGCGCGGTCGCGTGCATCCGGGCCGAGGCCTCGCGCCGCGCACTGCTTGGGATCGCCGCCGAATGAGCGCGCCGCTCGTCGAAGTGTCCGCGATCTCGCGCAGCTACAGCATGCGTTCCGGGATGTTCGGCCGGAGCACGGCCGTCCATGCGGTCGATGGCGTCTCGCTGGCCATCCCCAAGGGCGAAACGCTGGGCCTCGTCGGCGAGTCCGGCTCGGGTAAATCCACCACGGGTCGCATCGTGCTCGGCCTCGAGCCGCCCGATCGCGGCGAGGTGCGGTTTGACGGCAAGCCCATGGCAGCGCCTGGCACGCAGGCGTGGCGCGCGCAGCGGGCGCGCATGCAGATGATCTTCCAGGATCCATTGGGAGCGCTGGACCGGCGCTTGCCGGTCGCGACACAGATCCGCGAGCCCTTGGACATTCATGGCCTCGGTACGCCGGGCGAACGCGATGAGCGGGTGCGCGAATTGCTGCAGGCGGTCGAACTGACGCCTGCGCATGGCGCGCGCTATCCCGGCGCACTCTCGGGCGGACAACGCCAGCGCATCGTGCTGGCGCGGGCGTTGGCGACAAAACCTGATTTCCTCGTCTGCGACGAGCCGGTCAGCGCGCTCGATGTCTCGATCCAGGCGCAGGTGGTGAATTTGCTCGCCGATCTTCAGGGACAGCTTGGTCTCACGCTGCTCTTCATCAGCCACGACCTGCGCGTCGTCCGCCAGATCAGCAATATCGTCGCCGTGATGTATCTCGGCCGCATCGTCGAGATCGGCAGCGCCGACGATCTCTTTGCGCGGCCGGAGCATCCCTATACGCAGGCACTCGTCTCGGCCTCGCCGGCGCCGGGCCGCCGCAGCGCGGGCCGCATCGTACTGGCGGGCGATCCGCCGAACCCGGCCGCGCGCCCCCGAGGCTGCGCCTTCCATCCGCGTTGCCCGCGCGCGATCGCGCGCTGCGCGAGCGAGGTGCCGGCGCTCTCGGCCGTCGGCGGTGACAGGCAGGTCGCCTGCCACCTCGTCACGGGCGCCCAAACGCGGGACGCCGCGTGATGGGACGCTATTTCGCCATTCGCATCGGACGCGCGGCGCTGACGATCGTGCTCGTCGTCACCTTCGCCTTCGTCGTGCTGCGGCTGTCAGGCGATCCGGCCCTGATGATTTTGGGACCGGAAGCGCCGCCGGAGGTGATCGCTGCATTCCGCAAGGCGTGGGGGCTGGATGATCCCATCTGGTTCCAGTATCTCGATTACTTCAGCGCCATCGCGCGAGGCGAGCTCGGCCGCTCCATGCGCGACGGCCGTCCCGCGATCCAACTCGTCCTTGAGCGGATCCCCGCAACATTGGCGCTGACGCTGCCGGCGTTCTTCTTCAAGGTCGCGCTCGGCGTTCCCGCCGGCATCTACGCCGCGCTGCATCGCGGCTCTGCGATCGACCGTGCCGTGATGATGACGGCGGTCGCCGGGTTCACCGTGCCGAGTTTTGTCCTTGCGCTGCTGCTCGTGCTCGTCTTCGCCGTGCAGCTGGGCTGGCTGCCGTCGGGCGGGCAGGACAGCTGGCGTCACGCGATCCTGCCGATCGCGACGCTGAGCCTTGGCGGCGCAGCGGTGCTGGCGCGCTTCACCCGCAGCGCGATGCTGGAGGTGCTGGGCCAGCCCTATATCCGTACGGCTTCCGCCAAGGGTGTGCCGTGGCGCAGGGTGGTGACCTCGCATGCGCTGCCAAATGCGGCGATCCCGACCGTCACCATTCTCGGCTTCATGGTGGGAACGCTGATCGCGGGCGCCGTCGTGGTCGAGAGCGTGTTTTCGTGGCCGGGGGTAGGGCGCCTGCTTGTCGTCGCCGTCGCCAACCGCGACCTCGCGGTCGTGCAATGCATCCTGCTGCTGGTTGCGTTGACCATGGTCACGTCGAACCTGGTCGTCGACTTCCTCTACGGCTTCCTCGATCCGCGGCTGCGCGCCAAGGGAGCGCATGCATGACCGACGCGACGCTGAAGGACACCGAAGCGTTTTCAAGCGAAGTGGACACCGGTTCGCGTAGAGAAAACGCGTCAAAACTGGAATCTAGAGCCCCGTTCCGATTTCATCGGAACGGAAAGGGCTCTAGCGTCCGCCGCCGCATCAGCCTGCCGGCGATCCCGGTGTCTGTCGCGCTTGCGGTCACCTGGATCGTCGCGATGCTGGTGATTGCGGCCTTCGCCGAGAAGATCGCGCCCTATGGCTACACCCAGCTCGACCTGCGCAATCGTCTGGCGTCGCCCGGCAATGTCGCGCACTGGCTCGGCACCGACGAGCTTGGCCGCGACGTGCTGTCGCGCCTCCTCGTCTCGATCCGCATCTCGCTCCTGATCGCCTTCGGCGCCACCGCGATCTCGGCGATTGTCGGCACCACGCTCGGCTTTTTCGCCGCGCATTTCCGCGGGACCGTCGAGCAGCTCGTGCTGATGCTGACCGATTTCCAGGCCAGCATGCCCTTCCTGATCATGGCGCTGGCCGTGCTCGCCTTCTTCGGCAATTCGCTGCCGCTGCTGATCGGCCTGATGGGCCTGTTCGGCTGGGAGCGCTACGCCCGCATCGCGCGGGGACTGGCCATCTCCGCCAACGCCCAAGGCTATGCCGCCGCGGTCCGTCAGCTCGGCGCGACGCCGTCGCGGATTTACCTCCGGCACATCCTGCCCAACATCGCCTCGACCCTGATCGTGTCGACGACGCTGGTCTTCCCCGAGGTGATCCTGATGGAGTCGGGCCTGTCCTTCCTCGGCCTCGGCGTGCAGCCGCCGATGACCAGCCTCGGCAACATGGTCGGCTACGGCCGCGAATACCTTACCCGGGCGCCCTGGATCATGCTGGCGCCGGCGACCACCATCGTCGTCACCACGCTGGCGGTCTCCGTGATCGGCGACTGGCTGCGCGACCGGCTCGATCCCACTCTGCAATAGCGCGACTGGCGAGAGGCGAGCGCCGAACTACCCGAGCTTCTAGCTCGGGATATCGAGCTTCCTGCCGCGCCCGAGCGCGAATTGACCGACCGGGCCTTCTATATGGAATTCCAGCTCCGTCATTGTCGCGAACAGGTCGATGTTGGTGCTCCCGATGGCGCAGCCGCCGAGGTCCATATCGGTCGCGGCCAGGTAAAACGTCTGGATCAGGCTGCCGACATCCTTCAGGATCAACGAATATGCGATTGAGCTGTATTTCCAGGAGACCCGCCCAAAGCGCGCCGCGATCGTGATCAGGATTTGTGGCTGACCCGGCGCGTCCATGGCGAACTGGGCTGCCACCGCGTGCGCCTGGAGTTGTTGGGTGGAGGCGCTGATCGCCACCAGCGCGTGGCTCCCTGCATCGTAGTGGTAGAGTCCGCGCGCAAGTCCTTCGCAGTTCGAGACCGTCAGGTACAATTCCAGCTCGTAGGCGCTGCCCGCCGACGGATATGGCCTCGTGCTGTAGGTGACGTCGGGACCGCCGTCAAAATACGGGCCGCTCTTCCATTCGGACACGACGCGCGCGGTGGTGTCGAGAAACTGTGCGAGTTCGCCGAGCGTGACAGGATTCTTGTCGTCGAAATCTCGTGTTGAATGGCGTTCGCGCAACAGCTTCGGGAAGAGAGAGATCGGCTCCGGGGAGGAGAATTTGCGTAGGTCGATCTTGCTGCCGGGCCAGGGCGGGCGCACCGCAGGCAGCGGCGGAACGATGCTCGCATAGGTGAAAGCGGCGCCGACCGGATTGGCTTGCCGCCCCTCCGTGCTCCGCGTGTGAAACACCAGGTCATGGAAATCCCAGAGAACGAGATTGCCGTCGCCTTCATTCACTCGCAGGCCTTGTCCGTCTTTCGCATCGAGCTTGAGCAGGATCCGGCTTTCCACCAACAGTTCGAGCAGACAGAGATTGAAAGTGGCTGCCTTCCGGTTGAGCTTGCCGATCTTCTGAGGCTGCGACAGCGCAGCAAGGGTGGCGGCGACGGCGGGATCGCCAATCCGGAACAGCGCGCCGGCGCGTGGCGATTCCAGAACCATCTCATTGCCGCGCCGGCGCAGATAGGCAAAGCGTGACAACACAATGGTATCACGGTTGCCCAGCTTCGCGCGTCGCGGCCAGTATTCGGGGACTTGAGGCTCGATGACCACGAGGTCCCGCTCGTCGCACGAGGAGGCGAGGCGGTATTCCAGAAGCCCCTGCCGGGCCAAGCGGTGTACCAGGGCGTCGACGTCTCTCGCGACGGCGCTCTTGCCTGCAAAGGACGCGAGCGGAAGGCCGGTGCTCAGATGTCGCGCGCGGTCTATCGCGGCCTTACTGAATTGTCCGAGGTTGACGGAATAGTCGCCCAGAAAGGCGACGAGGTTTCCGTCCGGCTGCATCTGGAGGGAGAAGCGATGGCTCAATCGGGCAGCAATGTCTGGCGCGATCTTCCTGGTCGGCTTTTTCCGGGGAGCGCGCACGAAAGGGCAACCCTTCAGGTGTGTGGGAGGAACGAAGTCAGATCGCTTTCCAGTCGCGGCCGGTCCAACAATCCGAGCTTCACCGGCACATCGTAAAGGCGGCCCGGTGCGAAGCGGCGATAGAAATGACGCAAGCCGGGAACGAGCACTCTGACGACCGGAACCTCGACGTCGGGACGTGTCTGGTCGAGGACGAGGAAATCGTAGCCTGCACGGGCGGCGATCTCGACGCAGGCAATGACCTGGTCACGCGTATTGTCGTGGAGCTTGAGGCTCGGCGCCGGGGGGACGATCGGGCGGTCGCTCGGTGTCAGGAACGGGTAGTTTTCCAGGCGCAGCGGCGTGACACCGTCAAGGGTCGGCTTCTCGCCGCTTGCGCCGCCCATCATGCCGACGGACATAAATTGGGTCAGTTCGGTGAGGGAGCGCAGCAGGGCTATGTGGCGGTCGAAATGCGCGCCGGAACCGAACTCGATATTTTCGTGTCCATTCTGCATCCAGTGCATGATAGCCACGTAAGTCGGAATGCCGAGGTCGGTGGTGACATCGAGCACCCACAGCTTGCGCCCGGCATCCGCAAATTGAGCCTGGAGATCCCGGACATAGAAATCGTCGAATTGCTCGAGATCGACCGCGGCGCGCTGCACCTGATTATACCACCAGATCGCGTAGGCATCGCGCTCGATCAGTTCCAGGAAGCCCTGAACGATGGCTTCGTCGCGGGTATTACCGGCCGCGCAGCCGTTGGAATCCGTATGAAAGCCGCCATAGAAGAAGTACAGCAGGCCGGTCGGCAGATATTTGAAGCGTTTGTCGCGCAACGATGAGACCGGCGACCACTCGGTCCTCGTCGAGGGATCGAACGGCTCGGGAACCGGATGGGGATCGTCCGGCTGCTGGAGAAACCTGTTCTTGAACTGTGTTTCGCTGAAGAGCTGGACGTCGTTGGGAAGAAGCGCGTCGCCGGGCGCGAAATCGACAAAGCGGCGCGTCGTCCTGATCTCATCGCCTTGGAAAATGCCCGAATAGCGTTCGATCGATTCCATCAGCGCGCTGGCCTCGCCCTGCTCGGCAGTCGAGCCCTTGCCAAAGCTGCCCCCGCTCAATCCGGACCTGAGCTGGTCGATGCTGTGGGCCGGCGCGGAGAAATTATGCTGGGCGAAGTAATTGGTGTTCATCGGCAGATCGGCCTCGATCCGCTCAAGCCGCGTGACCACGCCGGTCAGCGGGCTCACATGCTTGCGGAAGCGCGACACCGTGGCCCGCGACGTCATGGTGCGATATCCACCGCTGGTCATGACGAGCTTCTTGCCTTCGGCGATCTCGACCAGGGCCGGGGATCGGCGCGGGTTGTGCAGCTTCTTGCTGCCGCAGGTTGGGCATTGCGGGCGTCGCGCGACATAGTGCTTTGCGATGACGGCGCCGGCCAGGTCGAAGCTTGCGATGTGATCGCGCAGATCAGTGCGAAAGCCCGAGGCGATTGCCTTGGCGATCTCGACGGCTGCGAAATGGATTGCGGTCCGTCCGACGGGATGGTTGACGAGCGGCGATATGGCGACCGCACGCGCCGGTCCCCGGTCAAGAAACCCCTTGATCTCCCTGTTGCGGATCATGCGATCGAACAGGCAAGTCCAGCACGAGCTTTCGCCCGGTTTGAACATGGGCCCGACCAGCGGAAACGCGCCGGACGGCTGCACCAACAGCCAATGCGTCTTGCCGGCTACGCGTTCCTGGTTCAGTTCGGCGAGCCGGCGGTCAAGATAATCGTTCACCAGCGTGATCGTGAGCTTTGGCGAGCGCTTGGCGATTTGAACGCCGAGCCTACTCAAGGCCGCGGTCAGCTCCTTGGCGCCTTTGACGTCAATCGACTCGATCTGCACGGAGCAACTGCGAAGATTTTGCTCCGCGACTTCCGGAGACAGGCCGAGGCTTGCCCAAAAACCGCCGACGGCTTCGTCGAATGCTGGCGATACCCGCGCAACGACATATCGGCGATCGAGGAGCCGCTTGATCGCCTCCTCGATCTTGTCGGCCGGGAAGCGCTTCGAAAGCTGGCGAATGATCGCCGGCCTGGCGTTGCCATGTTCTCCGATCGCGGTGGCCAAGGCGCAGTAGAGTTCGCCGTGCAGGAAGAACTTGCGATCCTCGGAATAGAGGCAAACCGCATCGGGAGGCAGTAAGTAGGCGGTGAAGTTCGGTGCAAATCGGAGGAGGTCTTTGCGGGTCTGCCGCGGGACGCGGGTCTTGCTATTGGCATTCATTGCGTCAGCACGCCGATCCGGTTGCCGTTACGTCAGATCGCCGGCGCAAGATGGATCGTCGTGCCCGCGCGCTGGTATTTTCCCAGAGAGTTGAAACAAATTCGCCCGTCACCGGCAAGCCATCGATGCAAGCGCCGTAGAGAAACCAAGCATTTGGCCGGCCGTGACAAAGGGGCCGGCCAATGAGATATGTCGGCTTGTGGACAGGCGTTCCGGAACGCGCCGAGGCCTAGCACCAGCGGCAGCGCCCCCACGATGCGCAGCAACCCGCGCATGATACGGCGCACCCTACAACACCAACAGCACATCCAGCACACCGGCAACCGACGCCACATCGGCAACCGCGGCAACCTCGACAGCCTCTGCAGCCGCGGCAACCACCGCATCCGCGCCATGCCAACTGCACGCGGCTACCGACGTTTTCCTTGTCGAAGAGATGGAAGGTGGCGAGGCTGACGTCGGCCATTTCCTCTTCATCGAGCGTGATTGCCTGACCCGGTACAAGGTTCGGCATATGCTGTACGTCGGGTGCCGGCACGGCCGATGCCGATGCGCCTCCCGCTAGCGAAAAAGTCAGGCCTGCCGCCCCGAACGCAGGCACGGCGACTTTGGTTACTCGCTTCTTCGTTTTAGAAGATCGCTTCGCCTGCCGCATGGTCGAACCTCCGTGCATTGCAAGAAGCATCCCAGCCGCGCTAACTCTACGCCCGGAAAATAGGGCAGGCAACAATTGCGCGCCCAAAAGCGTGGCGCCGCACGTTCAGAGTGTATTCATCTTCATGAACAGCATTGGCCCGACCCGTTGACACAGGGCATCACCGATCCACGTACATGGCGGGCGCGCACGGAGTGCAGCTTGGTGCGGTGCCGCAATCGCATCCAGGCTTGAACGGAGAGATCGGCGTGGCAGATCAACTCGGACGTTTCGCTTGGTACGAACTCCTGACCACGGATGTCGCGGCAGCAGGCGCATTTTATCGCAAGGCGGTCGGCTGGGGTTTGAAGGATGAGTCGACTCCGAAGCTGGCTTACACGGTGGTTCGCAGCGGCAGCGTTCCGGTCGGCGGACTTTTGGATATCCCGGACGAGGGGCGGAGATTGGGGGCAACGCCGAGATGGATGGGTTACGTCGCCGTCGATGACCTGGACGGGACCGCCGCACAGATCAGGCGTCTCGGAGGCACGATCTTTGTGCCGCCGACCGACACCAACATTGGCCGAATAGCAGTCGTTGCCGATCCGCAGAAGGCGACGTTCGGTCTGATCGAGGAACCGACACATGGCCGATCGAAGCCGGGCGGGCTGGACGAGCCGGGGCGCGTCGGTTGGCACGAGCTATTGGCCGGCGACCGGACCGTGATCTTCGATTTCTACAGAGCATTATTTGGTTGGCAGAAGGCCGACGCTCAAGCCGATCCAGCGGACTGGTATCAATTGTTTTCGGCGGACGGACAAACGGTCGGCGGCATGCTGACGAAACTTCCGAGCGTAGCGCAGCCATGCTGGCTGCATTACTTCAATGTCGACGACATCGGCGCTGCGACTAAGCAGGTGAATGCCGGTGGAGGCCGGATCCTCCAAGGTCCGATCGAATTGCCCGATGGCTGCTGGATCGCACGATGTGTCGATCCCCAGGGCGCCCTGTTTGCACTGCAGGGGGCCCGAGGTCAGGCGGGCATCGAGCCATCCTCGGCCTCGGAAGTCGGGTGGTCCGCCAAGTGGGGCGACGTTGCCTCACAGGGGAGAATTGTGCTGCCCAAGCCGAAGCGCTAGCTACAGCGTCTGCCCGGCGCCGGCGCGTCCTTCCAATAGGCCGCGCCGGGAGCAGGGGAGGCCTGCGAAAGACCGATCCGGCCCTGTCCGGCCCAAGTTCCCGTTGCGCCAGCCGACCCCGTGCGCTATCCGGCCGGAAAGGCCTGAGGCGGCTTCCATTTTCCCGCCGGCCAGCCAAACCGAGGACGGAAACCGCCATGCCAGCCTATCGCTCCCGCACCACCACCCACGGCCGCAACATGGCGGGTGCCCGCGGCCTCTGGCGCGCGACCGGCATGAAGGATGCGGACTTCGGCAAGCCGATCATCGCGGTCGTCAACTCCTTCACCCAGTTCGTGCCTGGCCATGTCCATCTCAAGGACCTCGGCCAGCTCGTCGCCCGCGAGATCGAGCAGGCCGGCGGCGTCGCCAAGGAATTCAACACCATCGCGGTCGATGACGGTATCGCCATGGGCCATGACGGCATGCTCTACAGCCTGCCGTCGCGCGAGCTGATCGCCGACAGCGTCGAATACATGGCCAACGCCCATTGCGCCGACGGCCTCGTCTGCATCTCCAATTGCGACAAGATCACGCCCGGCATGCTGATGGCGGCGCTGCGGCTCAACATCCCGGCCGTGTTCGTCTCGGGCGGGCCGATGGAGGCCGGCAAGGTCAAGCTCCAGGGCAAGACCAAGGCCGTCGACCTCATCGACGCCATGGTTGCCGCGGCGGACTCCAAGGTCAGCGACGAAGACGTCAAGGTGATCGAGCGCTCGGCGTGCCCGACCTGCGGCTCCTGCTCGGGCATGTTCACCGCGAATTCGATGAACTGCCTGACCGAAGCGCTCGGCCTCGCGCTGCCCGGCAACGGCTCGGTGGTCGCGACCCATGCCGACCGCAAGCGGCTGTTCGTCGAGGCCGGCCATACCATCGTCGATCTCGTCCGCCGCTATTACGAGCAGGACGATGCCTCGGTGCTGCCGCGCAACGTCGCGAACTTCAAGGCGTTCGAGAACGCGATGACGCTCGACATCGCGATGGGCGGCTCGACCAACACCGTGCTGCATCTGCTTGCGGCGGCTCACGAAGGGCAGGTCGCGTTCACCATGAAGGATATCGACCGGCTGTCGCGCCGTGTTCCCGTGCTCTGCAAGGTCGCGCCGTCGGTTGCCGACGTCCATGTCGAGGACGTGCACCGCGCCGGCGGCATCATGGGCATTCTCGGCGAGCTCGATCGCGCCGGCCTGATCGATACGTCGGTCTCGACCGTGCATGCGCCGACCATGGCTGACGCGCTGGAGCGTTGGGACATCAAGCGCTCCAAGAGCGAGGCGGTGCGCACCTTCTATCGTGCCTCGCCCGGCGGCATCCCGACGCAAGTCGCATTCAGCCAGGAGCGTCGCTACGACGAGCTCGATGCCGATCGCGAGAAGGGCGTCGTGCGCGATCTCGAACACGCCTTCAGCAAGGATGGCGGTCTCGCCGTGCTCTACGGCAACCTCGCACAGGACGGCTGCATCGTGAAGACTGCCGGCGTCGACGCCTCGATCCTGAAATTCTCCGGCCCCGCGCGCGTGTTCGAGAGCCAGGACGCGGCCGTCGAAGGCATTTTGGGCGGCAAGGTCGTCGCCGGTGAGGTCGTGGTCATCATCTACGAAGGCCCGCGCGGCGGCCCCGGCATGCAGGAAATGCTGTATCCGACCAGCTATCTGAAATCGATGGGCCTCGGCAAAGCCTGCGCGCTCGTCACCGACGGACGCTTCTCGGGCGGCTCGTCCGGCCTGTCGATCGGACATCTGTCGCCGGAAGCCGCCGAGGGCGGCAACATCGGCCTGGTGCGGACCGGCGACCTTATCGCGATCGACATTCCGAACCGCAGCATCACGCTGGAGGTTTCCGACGAGGAGCTCGCCAAGCGCCGCGCGTCGGAAGAGGCGAAGGGGGACGCCGCCTGGCAGGCGACGGGCCGCAAGCGCAACGTTTCCACCGCGCTCCAGGCTTACGCTGCGCTCACCACCAGCGCCGCGCGCGGCGCGGTGCGCGAAGTGAAGCGCCGCTCGAACTGAGCGCGGCTTGCGCGCGCGCGATCGCGGGTGCCGCGGTCGCGCATGGTCAACAAGTCCTGAATGGCCGGGGAGAGCCGGCCGTTCGCATTAAGGATGCCTCAACGAAGTTCGGCAGCTCAGGATTTTTGCCGCGTATACTGCTACGACCTTCGCAAATCCATTTCGGGCAACTGGGGCACCACCACAATGTCTCGTACTCTTGCTGTCGTTTTCTCAACAGCCGTCGCCGCGCTTTCCATGACGGGCGCAGCCTCCGCGGGCTGCTATAATTGCTACGCGCCGCCGCCGTGCCAGACCTGCTACCAGCAGCAATACGTCGCGCCGCAATACCGCACCGTCGACGAGACCGTGATGGTGTCGCCCGGCGCAACCGTTGCGCACCGCACGCCCGCGCAGTACCGCACCGTGATGGTGCCGCAGACTGTGATGGTCGCCCCGCCCGGCGTCCAGTACGAGCGCATCCCGCCGCAATACGCAACGCGCCAGCGCGTCGAGATGGTCTCGCCCGGCTATTCCTATTACGCCCCGGTGCAGATGGGCTGCGCGTCCTGCGGCTACTGAGCCAAGCCAGCAACGAACAATTCCATGCGGCGCTCCTCACGGGGCGCCGTTTTTGCTTTGGGGGCAGCAAACGAGGCCCGGAAACGGAGGCGACTCCAAACCGGGCCTCGCAACCAGCGACGCCCTGGGAGATGTCGCCAGTGTCCGGGATTGCTGAGAAACCCAGGCTAAGGGAACAGGCTGACGCTCGCCTGACAGATCAGGGCGGTCGAGGGGGACGAGGGGCCAACTTCGCGTTGCCTTGCGCCGTCGACTACGTTAAGCGACAGCCATTCCGGGTTTGGAAGGGTGGCCGAGTGGTTTAAGGCACCGGTCTTGAAATTCTGGAACGGCCATCCCGGCCCATGCCGGGGTGTGCCGTTGGCTCCGTAAATTGCAGGGTTTCCCTCAATTGTGCGGCGCTCTCGTCTCCGTCAATCCCGCGTCGTCCCTACCAGTTGGGTAGCAAAACGGGTAGCAGATCCGTCAGCCCCAACTCACAAAAGGGGCGGGCAAATGTTGTGTTTCTGGTTAGCGGGCGGGGCGCTTTGCCTGGTGGTGGTGATCGCGATCGCCGGTCTGATCGCATTGACGGTCAGGGTAAATCGTATGGGCCCCTCGAGCATCGAGGATAGCCCGCCCTGAGTCTTGCACAGCCACGACCGGCAGTAGCTCGCGCTCGTTCCGCGATACTAGCAATCGACAATTTGACTCTGGCCTGCGCCGCGTTTCGATGGCGGCATGCCTCGTCCTGTCCGACGCCACACGCGTGCGCACGTTGACGGTCGCCCCGTCAAGATCACCTTTGGCGAAATGCGGCAGATGGGCGTGCGCGGCGTGTTGGTCTATTGTCATTGCGGCCATCACGTTGCCTTGGATGCCGACCGTTGGCCTGACAATGTAAGGCTATCCGATCTTGAGCCGCGATTTGTCTGCCAGGGCTGCGGATCTCGCGGTGCCGACGTTCGGCCGGACTTCGAGGGAGGCAACCCGCGGTTTGCAATCATGGGGTACCGAAACACGCAATGATCAAAGGCTGGGGGCGGCCTTTCGAGGAGCCAATCGAGGTCAACGGTCGCAGCCTGGCCACGCTGCGCGAGGCCGGCGAGTACATCGCTGGGCTGCCGAAGAAGGAGCACGACGCGCCAGAGTGGCGAGCGGCGATGGAAGCCTTGCTCCTGGTGGTCGAGCGAGGCGGCCCGACGATGTTCGCCCGTATCGGGGTCATGCGGGCGCTGAACAGACATTACGTCCCGGAGCTCAATCCCAAGGGCAAAGAACCGCATTGGGGACGACGCAAGCTGAAGCGGGAATTGTAAACGGCCCCAATACGGGGCCGCCAACCCGCCTTGCGGGTTTTCCTCCAGCAGTGGGGGGGCTACCTTTCGGCTGGGGGCGCTAGCAAACGCGCCGCCAAGGCCGATTGTTCCTTTGTGTGCTGGCCAACTGGGGCGGCTACTCTGGCGCTCGCAACCCGGGCGACCGCAGCCACTCGCTGATGCGCGAGCCGGTTTCGGCTTGCCGGGCTTTGCGGATTGCGCGTTCACGTTCGATACCGGGTGGAAGCGTTTTGGCTTCCTCACGGAGACGCTGGGCTTGTTCGGCAAGGCGCTCTTCAAGGGACATTGTTTGCTTGGGGCGGCGTCGCTGCATTGCGCTGCTCCTTTCTAGAGGAGGCGGGAGCGCTAGTGGCGTTCTCATCACCGATGAAAGCCAGGGGCCGCGCGGTGATGGTCGAATTTTGGCACGTCCAGCACCGGATAGATGGTCAATCTTGACCACCTCGGAAGTTGACGAATTTCGCTGATGGGATGTTCCGGATATGGATACACGTTAAAATAACGCAGAACAGAACAGGCCCGCCAGCGCGTACCGGCGGGCCTTTTGCTGTCAGATGCCGGAGACCTTCTTGCCGGCGACGGCGAGACACATACTCAGCTTGAAACAGAGCCGGCCTATGTAGAGGCGGATCAGGCGCATCAGGCCATTGCCCCTTGCTGCCAGTCCTGCGTTCCAACCTGCTCCAGCAAACCGTCATGGTCCCCAATGCCGGACTCGGCGGGATCGCTCTCAAGGTCCCTACGGCCACCGGATGCCCAGCGCGTCTGATCGCCGCCCCACATGGACGGATCGCAGCTGCCTAGGGACGGCTCGGCGTCCACGTCAGGCTCGCGGCCGTCATGTTCGGCGCCCTCATCCTCGCACTGCGCGCCTTCGTCTTCGCACTCGTCCTCGAGCTCGGTCATGACGTAGGGGTCGGAGGCGTCCAGGAAGGCGATCAGCCGGGTGATCTCGGCCGCGGCCTCTTTCCTGAGTCTAGCGAGGTCGCTGATGGCCCTTGCGCGCTCCCGCTGTTGGATGCCGAGTCCGGACAAAATCGCACGGGTGGACTCCGCTGGTAGTTCTCTGATGTTTTCCATGGTGGTTGCTCTGATTGAAGGCTTTCCAAGGCCTATGTCGCAGCGGGGACAGCCGCTGCAGCCGGGGTTTGGAAACGTGCCAGAGCGACACGCCGAGCGCTTTTAAGGGTTTCCCCTCTGGACAGCACGCCCGACCTCGGCCAAAAGGGCAGAGTTCGGAGCCGCACCGCCAAGTGCGTCCGTCGAGTGCGGTACCGGGAAGGCACCACCCTCATTCAGCCGAGACCCCCCGACGCCAATCGGGAGCATGCTGACCAAGCATGTGCGGCAATAGCTCTGGTCCGGGTTTCCAAGCCCACGGACACTCCACCACTGATTTGCTTAAAAATCCATCCCCAAGGGGGCGGTTCGCGTGGGGCGCTGACAATCCGCCCGGCACCGCCTAATGTCGTTGCGGGAAGTTCGACAGAAGAGGCGCTCGCTTGCGGATTAAGTACAAAAAGCCACCAATTAATGAGCTGATCGTTGGCGCGTATTTTGAGCCGCCAATTCATCAACTCCAAGCCGAGCACGTTGGCCTTTTTTGGTCTCAAGTTCGTAATGATTTTCCGACAATCCTACAGCAGCCGGAAATGGCGATCCCGGTTGTAGGGCAGACGGTGTTCAACTTTGAAGCATATCCAATGCCTCGTTATTGGCTGTTGGCCGCGGACGAGGTCATGCTCATCCAGATCCAGAAAAACGCCTTCCTGCTCAATTGGCGAAAGCGCGACAAAGAGTACCCACACTTCGAAATCGTCAAACAGCAGTTCGACAGATATTTCGGCGCGTTTCAATCGTTCCTTAAATCCGAATTTGGATTGGAGGAGGCGCCAGTCCGTTTGACGGAATTGACCTACACGAATGTCATAACCGCGGAGAATGGATGGAATGGCGTGTCCGCAATCGACGAAGTGTTTCCGGGCCTGACCATCCCTGTTCTCCCAATCTCGGGCATCCAGGAACCGGACATTAACTATGTTACGGCATACCGTTTTGCGAACGATCTATCCATGAACTTGGTGGTGCGAACCGCCCGTAACCCAGTGGATATTGCGAAAACAGCGCTTATCTTTGAGTTTCGCACGATTGGAGTTTTAGAGGATCCGACGACCGCGGATAGTTGGTACGGTCGAGCTCATGACGTCATCAGCGATTGCTTTACGGCCACGACCAGCCCGGGTATACGTGAAAAATGGCAGCCTGAGTGATTCCTATGAACGTTGATTTGCCCTCGGCTACCGCTTTTTCTCCTCCATCGGCTATTTTTGAGCCTGCTGGTCGTAGGGGGGCGGCTTCTGGTCCTCGTCCTCGCCCACAGCCTCAAGACCGTTCGTCGTCAGTCGATTATTCATCCAGCCTGACCGACCTGAGCAAGGCAGCTTCGATTTGCCTCGAAGTTGAGGCGCGGCTCCGTGAACTGCGAATTGATTCTTACTCCGAAGGCATCCAAATCTCGGAGCGCTCTCTGGGAGACTTTAGGGCATTCCAAAGGGAGAATTCGTCCTTGCGCCGTCCTGCCATTTTTGTGACCGGGACTGGGAACATTAGGGCGGTTTGGAAATCTGGCGAAGAACAGATCAGCCTTCAATTCTTTGGCGGGCGAGAGGCACAATTCGTTATCTTCGCTGCGCGCCGCAACTCAGCTTCAATGAATCGGTTGTCCGGCAACATTGGTCTGGAGAGCGCGATGAGTTTCGCGCGGTCGGCGGGCATTGAGCACCTTTTCACTGCATGATACCGAATGACGGGAACGTCGTTCGATACCTTCGACCGACACAGATTGATCAGGGAGTGGTGGACGCCGACGGCTTCTTCAGGCCCGGCGAAAACGAGCCTTCCATCAATTGGCTTGAAGCGTTTCCCGCGCCTCTGGCCAATCAACTCGACAACGTTCGTCGTGTTGCGCGGCTGACGTATGCGGCCACCGGCCACTTGGTTCAGTTGCCCGTCGGACCAACGCGTGACTTTGTTCGGTTGGCCGACCCGGTGAGCACCGACCTTCAATTCGACTCTGATCCCCTGGAAGCAAACGAAAGATATGCAGCGGATCCATCGCACGCACTAATCAGAGGCATGCCATCTCACCAGACCCCCGAAGCGGCCCTGGTTCGAGAACTGCTCGCAAGATGCGTCACGATGGTTCACCCGGCTAAAATCAAACAGGTTAAACCCTAGGGGGCACCACATAGTCACGGCCAGGCGGGCTAGACCACGGAAGAACGCCGGAACCCGCTCGCTACCCAGGCGATTGCGCACCCGAGCATCAGCAAACCGACCGGGGGAAGCCACGTAACCGACCACGCTGTGACGGCCTTGTCCCCTGGAGTCGAATACCGCGCGCCAAAGTGGTCTAGGATTTCGTTGCGATCGGGGATCGGTCCGGTCTTCAAATTCGCGTTAGGTTCCCTTTGGATCACATCGTCCAGTGCCGTTGCCAAATCGCCATGGCTTTTCGACATATCCAGCGTGATTTTCTGGCCGCTTCCAAAGCTGATTTCGTACTTGGGTGCATTCCAAAGGGCGGCATAGGTCGATGGCCCGAATGCGAGAACGGCCAACGCTACCCATAAAATCGAAAGCACAATCCATGCACGAAAGAAGCCCTTCCCCCAACGCAACTGTGTTCCCCCATTCTGCAGTTCGATATCTCCCTTCTCGAACCACAAAATATCGTCTCAAGGCAAGCCGGGCGTCACCTTTGGGCCCCAGCAGCAAGCTAGTGGCCCAACCAGGCGCCGCTATCGTGCCCGCCGCCCCAGAAGAAACCCCGCCGGCGCCGCGGCTTGTCCCGCCGATAAATCTGCTCGGCGAAGCGAAGCATCATCATCCCGTAGCGGGTGGCTGAAAGCAGATCGTCCCCCAGCTTCACCACCTTGCCGTCCTTGCGGTGGTAAAGCCGAAATTCCTCGAACCAGTCGAGCAGGGTGCTGAATACCTTCAGCTTGCCGGTTTCCATACGGGTCAGCATGTCCATCAGGCCGGCCTCGACGCTCACGGAGCCGTCCTGAAACTGCGCATGGGCGTCCAGCATGTTCAACTGCTGGTCCCCGTACTGCTGCGCCAGCGCCACACCAGCGCCCTCCAGCGTCTCCCGGCGGCCGTCTCGGGGCCATGCCCAGGGCAGGGGCCCCCAAGCCCGAATAGCGCCGGCGTGGACCACGGGCGTGGCCTCCCGCAGCCGATGGGCCTTGATGACGTAGACGATGTCCTGATCAGCGTCCCAGGCGATCTCTACCGCGGCAAATGGGTGATCCCAGCCGAAGTCCATTCCGCCGATCCGGTGGAAGTGATCGGGGATCTCGAACGGTGGGACAGTGATGGTTTCCTCTTTGACCGGGAAGATTCGGCCAGAGCCCAGGATCGGGATGCCCTTGGTTCGGGCGTCGCGCTCATGCGCAGGATAGCTGGTGATGATCTTCTGTCGCTGCTCGGGCGTGAAGTGCTCGGCTTCCTCGATCGTCATGGAAGTATCGTGGCGATCCGGCGACTTCTCGAGCAGGAAGCGGCGGACAACTTCGGACATGCCGAGCAGGGGGGTGAAGGTGAGCCACACGGGGCCGCCGGTTACGTTGGTCCGCGTCAGTCCCTCCGAATAGATGTCCTCGGGCGGCTCCTCATCGAACCAAAGCCAGTGCAGGGTTTCGCCCTGCCACTTCTCACGACCCTGAACGTAGGACTTCAGGCCAATCGAGCTGAGACCAGCTTGGACGTCGCCGCCACCACCCCAGCGAACGATGATGGTCCCCACCAGGTCAGATACGCCGGCGCCCGGTACAGTCTCCACGATGGCATCCTTCGGGATGGAGCCGGTCCCGTGCTGCCCGACGCGGCCAAGCAAAATGCGCTGCGGGTTGTCGCGCAACGTCTCACCAGTAGGGCTGCCAACCCAGGCGAATGTAGGCTCATCGAAAACCTTGCCGGCCCAGTCGCCGGGATAGCGGCCGGTCGCGTGCATAGCGGCCTCAAAGCCGCCGGCGATCGTCTTGCCGACCTGGTTAGCGGCGCGGAACAGGCGCTCGCGATAGACGAGCCCAGCCTCGTGAAACGCACGCTGCTTAGGGTAGGGCCGATAATACTTGAGCCGGTTCTCAGTTAAGCGCCGATTGAGCTCCGCTTGCGCCCTGGCCAGCGCCTTGGCTTCTTTCTCGTTCAGATGCTTTTCGGCGGAAGTCGTCGATGATTTCCCTGAGCTCTTCGTCACCGACGTCGTCATACCGATTGTCCTCGATGGTGTATTCCTTCGGGAGCACGCTCGCGATCAGCTTTAGATAATCGCGCGGGTTCTCCCGGTAGACGATCTCGATAGCTGCCTGACCGCGCGGAAGGCTGGCAGCGTTTTCCGCGGTGCCCCGCATGTGGAAGTGGTCCAATAGCGCCTGGATGAAATCGGCATGCAGCTTGTTGCGCGCGCCCTTGTGGCGGCCGCCGTTGCCGCTGTTGCCCGGGAGAAAGCGGCCGGTCTTGGGGTCCTGCTCTGCCATCAGCCTTCTTAGTCTTGGTTTGGGTTGTTGGTGAACGAGGATCCGAGATCGAGGACGGCTTCCTGGTCGACATATCCGCCGGGATGATGAGATTCAGAGCCGCTTTCGCTGCGATCGAAATCCGCTAGCTTGTCGAGATCAGTGAAGCCGTCATCGTCGGTCGCCTTTTCCCAGCTCGAGCGATCGTCTCGCTTCAATGAGAAGGGCTCCACGTCGCTGCCATCCGGCTTTTTGCCGCGGCCGTAGTTTTCATTCAGGAAGCGCACGAGCCCGTTTTCGTGGTCCGGCTCTTCAGCATAGTTTCTATTGAACGCCTCGTGAGCCGCTCTGTCATGGTCATCGTCAGCGATCATCTTGTCCAAGCGCTCGCTTGCCCCAACGTGATCGCGGGAAAGCTGCGCGTAAGTCTTGTCATCGATCGTGCCGTCTAGCCATTTTTGCTCGAGCGCGTCGGCCTTGACCTTGCGTTCGACAGCCTTGCGACTTTCGACGACGCTGCTGGAATCACGGTCATCATCGTAACCGCGCGCGAACGCTTCCAGATCTTCGAGCGAGCCATCAGCTTGCATCTCGGAGAAGACCTCCATCGGCATTTTGTCGAGCATCTCGTGCCAGAGATGCGCCTCATAATCTTTGTATTCCCTGTGTGTCAGCTTGCCCGCGGCAACCATCCCGCGCGCATGCTCGATGGCGATGTTGGCACCGCGAAGGTCATCGTTCCATTCGGGATTGCGCTTGGCGAACGCGGTCCGCTTCAGAAGTTCTCGGCTGGTCATGGCAGCTCCCTTCGGGGAATTACTGTATTTCGGGTCTCGGTTAGAACTCTTGCGCGATGCAAGAGACGGTAGTGATTGTGGAGGTCGTGGCGCCGCTATCAGTCGCGAGATTGGCGTCGTACCAATACTGTGTGCCAGTCGAGAGGCCGGTCACGATGCCATCGGCGGTAAACGGAACGGCCTGCCCCGCCGATGCGGTCAGAGCAGTGAAAGAATTGATGAGAAACGCCGTCCCCGCCGTGGCGGCATTATTTGCAGGAGCCGTGCCGGAGCCATAGCGGCCACCGACTGTCGTAGAGTGGGCGGCGTTGTTATTGGCTACGCTGCCGGAAATCGTAAAGCGGACCCGCCCTGTGACAGCCGGGGTGATCTTGCACGTCGAGCCAAGCCCCATCATGACGCCTGCGGTGCTCGTCGTGCCGCTAGGATTTGTCGCGTTCGTGTTCTGCGTCGCCATCGCAGTCAGGAGCGAGGCGAGGCTGACGCCCTGGATCGTCGTTGAAGTGGTCCACTGAGCAATCTGTCCATTTGTCGGAGTGCCAACATTGGACACATTGCCGGCGCTCGTCGAATTGCAACCGAACGTGTGCGTTGATGTCGAGTAGGTCAACGCCCCGGTGCAATTCGGGACTGAGGTTGCCGATGCTGTCGTGCTGCCGAAGTAGCCGATAGCGGTATCCGGCGTGCCGGTCGCAAGATCAGACAGGGCAGCCGTTCCGGCCGAGCACGTTCCCGAGCCCGTGCGCTTGATGAGCCCTGTAGAAGACAGGGCAGCGATGCAAGCTAGGTCAGTATCAAAGGCCTGAACCGCACTCCCGATGCCGATCGAGGTGGCTCCGGCCGCGGTGATCGAAACGTCTCCGGTTATCGTCTTACACTGTGGAACGCCAGCCTGGCCGATCGGCACTTGAGCCGAAGTGCAAAGGACCGAAACAAAGCCATCAATGCCGGGGCCGCTACCAACAGCAAACGCGTTGGCGGTAACCGTCCCTGCGTTCTGCGCCTGAGCCGGAGCCATAAAAAATGCAGCAAAAGCGGTGGCCAGGAAAAGCTTCGAGATACTTTTCATCTTACGTACCCAATTCCTGCGATCGGACGAAGGAAGATGCTGCCTGTGTCGCCCGCGATCTTCCATGATGAGCGGCCCTGGATTTTCTCGGTACCGCTGGGGGTAATGGTGATGTTGTTCGTGCCCGCGTCGCCCTTCCAGTCGGCTATGAGCACTGGACATGACTTGTTCGCGGCAGGAGGAAGATTGAGCGTAATCGCAGCGCCAACGGTCTGATCGACGCGAACAATGCCGATGGCACTTCCGATGGTGGCAGGACCAGGATTAGTAATGTGCTGTTCGAATAGCTCGTTGGGCTGGAAGATCGTCGCCATCATCGCGGCGAGCGCATTGATATCGACGCTGAAGATGAAGTTGCCGCCGGTCTTGTCGATCAAGATCGGACTAATTGCCGTCACCGACCCAGGAAAGCGGACATCCATCTTCCCCTTGATGACCGGCTTGGGGAGAATCTTGAGCCTGAGAACGGGAGGGGCCATTTGGGTTAGCCTTTCCGCATCACAGCTTTGTACAGCTTGGTCGTATCCTCCCGGAGGACGGAGACCAGGTCCGAGACCTTCACGGGGTTGAGACGCGCGGCTTCGATGCGATCGGCAATACCGGCTATCAGCGAGGCAAAAGCTTCCTGCGAAGAGCCGTGGCTGATCTCATAAACGAGGTCTTCATGGGGCTTGCTGTTCGACCGCATCAGGCGGCCCCCGCCACGGATGCACGCGGGGAGGGGATCACGCCCTCTCTGCGCAGTCGCTCGACGACCGTATCGCGGAGGAAGTTCGATCGCGTGGTGAAGCTCGCTGCCGCCGAGCGGTCGATTACGTCAAGCAGCTCGGGCGAGCACTTGAAGACGGCTCGCTCGGTGAAATGGTCGGACGTTTGATCGGGCATCTTGGTTTGCACCAGTGAGTGATGTGGTGCGGTCAATATACGCCCAACGACTGCAATTCAGAAGTAAAAATGATAAATATATCAAAGACTTACTGGAATGAGATGGGACGATAGACTACGAAGAGGCACAAACACCTTGCAAAGCTGTGGAAATCTTTTGAGGCGCACCTATCTTTGCGCCATGCGCCGCGAAGGTGAAGAACCGCACTCATCCCGCCATGTATCGGGTCATGGAGGCCACTTGATGGACGATGAAGCCGGCTCCCCTCCAGGTCCCATAGACACCAACCCAGCGACTGCCTTCGCATGGTATCTAGAAACGGCTTGCGCTGGTTTTGAAACTCTCCTGGATCTGATCGATAAAAGAGTCCATTTGGCGGGCACTCCTGCGGTCGGCTCCGTCAGTGTGAGGACTGCAACAATACGGATGGCTCTGGTGCAATCGTTCATTTTCAATGGGCGCCGAGCGAACAGACTGTGCGAGACGAAGAAGGACTTTTTGCCGTTGGATCGGATCCAACGGAGACTGTTTATGAACGGAACAGATCCTTTGACCCATGTGCGAGACGTGAACGAGCACGGGTACGAAGGCGGACATTCGTCACCCTCTTTGCACTTCAATGGCGGTGGTTGGATTGATGAGACCGGCCTGAACATCCATGGGCGAGATGCGGTGTTGATTGGGCCGCTTAACCTGTCGAAGATATATCCTGTGATCGATCGCGCTCGAAAGCTGGCGGGTTTCAATTCACTGGCTGACCGAATTGCCAAACCGGTGCTTGTCGCTCGCTAAGCTATTGAGCGGACTCTAATTCTCTCTCGTCGGAATGCGATGTTGCTACCGCATTGCTACCAAAGGCCCTGAAAACGACGCCTCCAGGCCGATCTCGGCGGACGCGCTGCGCCATTCGTGACGCTGCTCGGACGATTGCTCGCCGTTGATGCCGATCAGGCCTCCCGGTCGATCGAGGATAGCACCAGGCCGCCAATTCCGTGGTTGTGAGCTCGGTTTCGGGCAGAGCCATGAACGCGCGCCAAACTCGACGTTGGATCCTGCCAGCGCCCCTTAAGGCGACAACCGCAGCCGGTGAGCCGCTTCCGCCGGCCGCTGTTGGGGTCCTTTTCACGTCTCTAATCCTTCGGTTACGGTTACGGTTCGGGTTACGTTACGGTTACGGTTCGGGCGGGTTACGGAGTTACGTTACGGTTCGGCTCTCTCTAGAGAGCCGTAACCCGTAACCGTACCTAGCCCCCGTGGTTAACCTTCCACCGCCCGCCATACTCTCGGACCATAGAACGGTCTTCCAAGGCTTTGCGGAGATCATGCAGCGTTGCTTTGCGGTTGGCGCCGATGCCGACTGCCTTTGCTTCGTTGTTCCACTCCTCAAGCGTCAGGCCGGCGTCTCCAGCATCGTGGAGGATGCGGAAGAACGTCTGTTGATTGGCTGAGAGCTTGGCCGACCGGGCAGCCGGGGCGGGAGCTTCGGTTGGCTCCACGATGTTCACGGTGATGGCGTCGCCGTCCTCGTCCAAGCCGAACTCATGCACTTTCGACTTGAAGGAGAACAGCGGGCCTTCTGGAGCGTCGTTGGCCTTGCTGATGGTAGCGGTTTTGATCTCCTCGCCGCTGATCGTCACAAGCAAGTCAACGTCACCGACAATCGCGCTGCTGCCTCTGGGACCTCGGTCGGCTTCCTTGCCGGTGTGCCCTATTAGGGCGACGTGAGGGCCGCCCGTGACGTTCTTGATGCGCTGGATGTTCGCGAAGATGGCTCCCTGGTCTTTAGCCTGGTTCTCATCCCCGCCGCCGGCAGCTATGAGCTTCGCCCATGTGTCGAAGATGACGACGCCGGCGCCTGTGGCTTTGTCGTACTCGGGCCCGTAGAATTCCGCCTCTACGTCAGCGATGGTATCGAGAACCTTCCGCACCGAGTCCGGCCGAACCAGATCGACCACCGCCGGGACAACAGCGATGGGTAGCCGCTCCAGGCCCTTGGTCTTCGCGATCGCCAACAATCGTCTCCGGACGAGGTCGGCGCGTTCCAGGGCGAAGTAAATCACCCCAGTTTGATGCTTGTTGCGGTGCCCGAACCAGTCCGATCCGCTGGCGATGGCGACCGCAGCGTCAGCCAGCAAGGCGGACTTCAGGCTTCCAGGTGGACCAACCCAAGCCGACGTCTCGTCATAGGCGAATATGCCCTTGATGATGTGCGACTTGGCCGCCTCTGTCGGACAACGAATATTGCCAAACAGTTCGAACCCGAAACCCTTCGGACGGGCCTGCACTACGTCAGGGGTTCTCATTCGCACCTCATCAGCTCGGGATAGACGAGCTCGAGCGCGCCCATTTCCTCAAGGCGAGCGTCAACCTCTCGACTTGAGAGGTTGCCATTCTTGAGGTTAACACCCAGAATTTTGGCCTCACTCTCAAGCCACCGCGCGCGGCTACACATGAAGCGAAGGCCGGCAAGCTGGAGCTGTTTGCGGACGTTGGGATCGGAGACCATGAGGGGATGGCTCATGCACCACCTCCGATCAGGCGCATCGTTTCGGCACCATACCGAGCGATCAGCGCCGCCTCGGCTCGCCCATGATCCTTTTTCCGCTTAAAGTGGTCGGCGCACGCCGGAAAAAGCCTCAGAGCTAATGCGCGGGCCTCCTCCTTGTCTGAAGACAGGCGGAGATGCCCCTTCCATTTTGCTGGCGTGACGAGATGCAAAGGGAGCGCCGCTGCACCAATCACGCCTAGGACCACACCATAAGCGCGGCCGAACTTGAACGTGGATGAAACGCCCTGTCCTGGCATCGCATTGACACGCTCCAGGAAGACGAGATCGGGCGCCATAGCGGCAACGCGTCGAGCGAGGTTTACCGCGTCCACTTCACCGGCCGCGATCGGCATGTCCTCGCCGGGATCGATACCGAGAAGGCAGCGGGTCATGCAGCCCCCCTGGGATCCGAGGGCAACAGGGACGCCACAAACCCGGCCGTCCTGCTTGATTCAATGAGGCGCGCGGCTTCCCGGAATTGCCGGGCAAGCTCTTCCTGCTCTCCTCGCGCATAGTGCACGAGAGCATGGTCACGGATGCAGTCGATTTGCTGCTTTAGGGCTTTGACGTGCATTACCGTGCCTCCCCAAAAGCCAATTCGGCAACGGTGAGCGCCGTAGTGGCAGGGAGGGCAAAGATCTCAGCGAGGTATTGCGCGCGAAGAGTGTCGAGGGCATATTCCGGGTTGTTCGAGCCGTCCGCCTGAACAGTTACCGGATTGCCCCGTGCCGCCAGCGCGGGGTTTTCCTTTTTCGAGGCCATGATCTTATGCGGCCTCCGTCTTGCGGGGGCAGTCTAGCATCTGCTCGAGCGCCTTGACCGGCACCTTCAGCAACCGCCCGATCTTGATCGTGGGGATATCTCCGCGCTCCGCCGCGGCGTATGCGGCGTTCCTGGAAAGCCCAAAGTAGCGCTGCCCGGCTTCGGGTACGCTGATCGTAAGCGCCTTCTCCGTCATTGCTCAGCTCCTTGCGGTACAAAATCGTACCGTCAGGAAGCTGGCTGCTTCGCTGCTACCCTGCAAGAACTTTTTTGTACCTATGCGGTACTTTTTTGTTCCCAAGTGCGCGCCGCCGTGGTAAGTCATCCCATGTTGTACCAACGGAGCACCGGGATGGCTGAGAAGGTCCAAGAACATCTGCGTATCCGCCTGGGGGCTCGCCTCCTGAAGCGGATTGATGCCGAGCGGGAGAAGAACGGTCGGACCAGGACCGACGAGATCGAGGCGCTTCTTGAGGAAGCGCTTCGCAAAAGGGAAATGCGGGAGATCGTGAAGGAAGCTATGCGCGAGGAAATGGCGACATCGGACTTCTACGAGGCGCTAGTCGGAAAATTCAAAAGGGAGGGCACGAAGTGAAGGGCTGCATCAAAGAGCGATCACCCGGCCACTGGGCCATTATCCTGGACCAGCGTGATCCGGCCACGGGCAAGCGCAAGCGGAAGTGGCACAGCTTCACAGGCACCAAGCGCGCGGCACAGCTTGAGTGTGCGCGTCTCATCAGCGAAACGTCCGATGGCGCCTATGTCGAGCCGTCAAAGCTTGCGTTGGCTCAATTCTTTGATCGCTGGCTGAAGCACATCAAGCCGAACGTCTCGCCGCGCACCCATGAACGTTACGAGCAAATCGCGACCAAGAACATTGTGCCGCTGCTCGGCGCCAAGATCCTTTCAAAGCTCCAGCCGATTGATATCAGCGAGGCGTATGGCAAGGCATTGGAGAACGGCCGGCGGGACGGGAAGGGCGGTTTGTCGCCGCGCACCGTGCACCATATGCACCGCGTTTTGTTTTCGGCCCTTGGGCAAGCCGAGCGCTGGCGCCTGATCCCCCGCAACCCGGCTGCCCTGCTCGAGAAGCGGGATCGCCCCAAGATCGAGCGCAAGCCGGTCAGGACCATTGATGCGAATTCTACTGCTGCCGCTTTCGATGCTGCGCGGGAGCGCCGCCTATTTATCCCCCTGATCCTTGCGACCCTCTGCGGCCTTCGTCGCGGCGAAATCACGGCGCTGCGCTGGCGCTCGGTGGACCTGGACAACGGTCAGCTGGCCGTCGTCGCGAGCACCGAACAGACGGACGCCGGCACGATCCGCGAGAAGGAAGCTAAGAGCGGCCGCGCGCGTACGATCGCGATGCCGGCAATGGCTGTCGAGGAGCTGCGGCGCTGGCGGGTCATGCAGGCTGAGGAACTGCTTCGCCTCGGTGTGCGCGGCGACGATGACCGGCATGTGGTCACCCAGGCGGACGGCTCGCCGCTCCAGCCTCGCAGCCTCACACACTCCGTTTCCGAGTTCCTGAAAGAATGGCGGGTCACGCTCCACGGCCTCCGGCACAGCCACGCCAGCCACATGCTGGCCTCGAACATCCATCCCAAGATCGTGCAGGAGCGGCTGGGCCATTCCTCAATCGCGATCACGATGGATATCTACAGTCATCTGATGCCGAACATGCAGGGCGAGGCCGCCGCGGCGGTTGACGTCGCCATGCGCGCCGCCATAAACAAGCGAACCGACGACGTTGGGTAGCAAAGCGGTAGCAGAGTCCACGAAACGTTCTCTGCGAAGCGACGAAAAGCTAAACAATTTCAAGGCTTGGAAGGGTGGCCGAGTGGTTTAAGGCACCGGTCTTGAAAACCGGCGTGCCTGCAAGGGTACCGTGGGTTCGAATCCCACCCCTTCCGCCACCTGCTAGTCCAGATCTGTCCTAATCCGTCTTTCCGTGTCGAACATGTGCTTGATCTAAAAGCACTTTCCGAACATCCCTGTTCGGAGGCGTCCGACCACGCAAGATCATATCCGAGCCTAAGCCGTGGGTTGGGGCGTGGGTTTAGGCGGACACCTTCAGGAGCAGGGCGATGGGGAAGCTGACCAAAACCGACATCAAGAGTGCAAATCCTGGCGACAAGCTCGCCGATGGTGACGGGCTGCGGCTCGACGTGGACAAGAGCGGCAACGCCAGCTGGATATTCCGATTCAAATCACCGACCACGGGCAAAGAGCGCTTTATGGGCCTCGGGCCGCTCCGTGATGTAGATTTGAAGCAAGCACGCGAGGATGCTGGCGCCGCGCGTGCGTTGGTGCGCAACAACGTTGACCCAATCGAACACCGTATCGCCGAGCGCGCCAAGGCTAAGGCGCAGGCCGAAGGAACGATCACCTTTGAGGGGTACGCGAGGCGATATATCGGTGGCAAAGAGGCCGGATGGAAGAATGAGAAGCACCGGCAGCAGTGGTCGAACAGCCTACGTGATTACGCCTATCCCACTATCGGTGACATAGCCGTTTCTGCTGTCGACACCGAACTCGTCTTGAAGATTTTGCGGCCGATCTGGAGCACCAAGAAGGAAACTGCTCGGCGCGTCCGCGGACGAATCGAGGCCATCCTGAACGCCGCGAAGGCAGAGGGCCTGCGCACCGGGGAGAACCCGGCGCTATGGCGAGGCCATCTAGACCAAGTGCTCGCCAAACGCCGCAAATCAGACGTGAAGCATCATCCTGCCTTGCCCTACGAGGAAATGCCCGAGTTCTGGCGATCGCTCGCGGACGATACCAGCGACGCCGCACACATGCTTCGCTTCATCATTCTGACGGCCTGCCGCTTCAACGAGGCCGCAGAGATGGATCCCGCCCGAGAGATCAAGGGTGAGATGTGGACGATCCCGGCCAGTCGCATGAAAGCGAACAAGGAACACAAGGTGCCCATGACTGCCGCCGCGTTGGCGCAGCTACCATTCCGGCCCGTGTCGGATGTGACTCTGAGCAACTGCATCGGGCGCCACACGAACAGCGCGGCGACCACGCACGGCATGCGATCGACCTTCCGCGATTGGGCCGGCGACTGCACCAGCTTCCCGCGTGAGATCGCCGAAATGGCTCTTGCGCATACAGTCGACGACGAAACCGAGGCCGCGTATCGGCGATCTACAGCATTGGCGAAGCGCCGCAAACTGATGGAAGCTTGGGCGATTTTTTGCGCGGGGAGTGAAGTTTCTCAACAGGTTAGCAATGTAATTTGTCAACACGAAAGTGAAGTAGCCTAATGAATTCAAGGGCTTGCCTTGACTCAAATGTCATTCTGTGTCATATGATGATCAGACGCGCCATTTGATGTGATGCAGACGTTGCGATTTTTGGCGAAGCTTAGGCGGTGCGCGTCCCCATCGAACCCGATCATTGAATCGCGGGCGGGGCTTCGTCATTTCCATGTCTATGGTTGAACGATTCCTCGCGCGCATAATGCGTGAGGATTTCGCATGTCCAACATCGAGCTTGCTGCACCGGGGCGGCTCGCCTATTCGATCAGCGAGTTTTGTCAGGCGGTCGGCGTAAGCCGCAGTTACTTCTACACTCTGTCGGACGAAGCCAAGCCTCGCATGGTAAAGCGCGGCGGGCGCTGGTTCATTCCTACAGACGCAGCGCGTGAGTGGCTGTCCACCGCCGGCATCGCCGCATGACGACCGAAATAGATCTCGCGATCGCGCACGCGAATGAATTGATGCATCGGCACTGCGCGCTGTATCTCCAAGACATCGTTTGCGAGCCAGGCGCCTGGCACCGTCGCGCCAAAGAGTTGGCCGAGAACTTGGCTTGGCTGATTTTCTGTCGCGAGCAGCGATTGCCGTTTTCACCGAAGACACTTCCGCCGAAATATCCCCCGCCGCCACCAGCAGTGCGACGCTGAAAATGAAAGCGCCCCGCGACGGCAATCGCAGGGCGCTCAGATTTACTTTTGACCGCGCGCCGTTGGAGGGCGCCAGCCAGTGACAGAACAATACGACGCGTCATGTAGTTTCGCAAGGCTTTTTGATTTCGCCAAAGAAAATCGTTTGTCGCTCTTTCCGATTAAGAGCGACACGAAGCGGCCGGCCTGCAAATGGCGATCGGAATCCAGCACAGATCCCAAAGCATGGACGGAATGGGTCGCCGACGGCCACATGCTCGGCATCAGCGCTTGCGCCTCAAGCATCGTCTTGATCGATGTCGATGTGTCTAAAGCCGGCCGCGATGACGCTTGGCGATACCTCTCGGAATGGTGCGCTTCGCTCGAGATCACAACTCCAACACCGTATGCGCAATCGCGTTCAGGTGGATGGCATTTTGCTTTCAAGTGCCCGGATGGTTTTAGACCGGAGGAACACCGCGGCTTAGTATCGATCCCGATCTCGCGTTTTCGGCCGCTCGCCGATGGCGAGAAGGATTCCGAGATCATCTCCATTCGCAACCGCGGCTATTGCGTCGCGCCTGGTTCGGTGTTCGGCGGCATGCCTTACTTGCTGTTCGATCCCGCGCCGCCGCCACACGCACCGGAGCCGGCGCTATTCGATCTGCTCAAACTGCCAATTATCGAAGTCGTGCCGAGCGGAGCGACAGGCGTAAGCGATCCGGCCGACGTCGCCCGCTTGGTTGCCGAGCTGGATTCCTACGGCGAGTTCGATAGCGAGCCGGAATGGTTCGCGTCTCTCGGGGCTGTGAAACTGGCGCTCGGCGACACCGAAAAGGCGCTCGAAGTTGCTCGACAGATGACAAACGACGATGCCGGCGACGAAGCCCTAATGTCCCGCTGGAATCGCTTGAAAACGTCCGATCCGGGCGGGCCGCACGTCCGCCGCATCGGCACAATGATTCATCGATACCGCGAGATCACGGGCAAGACCTTTCCGGTAGGCAAATCAACGCAAGCGATGTTCGGATCAGCGATCGCCCAATTAGCGAACTCACCCCCGCTCGCGCCTGGTCTACCACCGTGTCCGGTGGATTTGCCGGCAGATCCGGCAGCCGTTCAGGGTGCCTCGTTTCTGACAATGGAGCGCCCGAAATGGCAGCACGAGTGCATGACCGATGCGAAGTGCCAAATAATCGCAAACTTGGCCAACGCTGTCATTGCGATCCGCGGGACGCCAATGCTGGCCGACGCGATCGCGTTCGATGAAATGCAACGCGTCCCGATGTTGCGAAGCTCGATTGGCGACGGGAGCGTGATTCCGCGTGCCGTCACCGACAGCGACGTGACCAAGGTGCAAAATTGGATGCAGCACGCAGGCATCAAACGCATTGGCCGAGAAGCAGTGCAGGGGGCCATGGACCTGTTCGCCCACGAGCGTTCGTTTCATCCGGTTCGAGACTATCTCGAATCCACAAAATGGGACGGTATCCCGCGGATTGGGTCTTGGCTCGCGACGTACCTCGGCGCCGATGCAACGCCTTACGCAAATGAAGTCGGTCGTCTTTTCCTGATCAGCATGGTTGCTCGAATCTTCCGCCCTGGCGCTAAAGTCGACTACATGCTCGTTTTGGAAGGTCAGCAAGGCAAGATGAAAAGCACGGCCTGCGCTGTGCTCGGCGATCGATGGTTCAGCGACTCGATGCCAGACATCAGCGTTGGGAAGGACGCGCAGCAGCATTTGCGCGGCAAGTGGCTGATTGAAGTCTCGGAAATGCACGCGATGAACCGGGCGGATACGGCCCTCTTGAAGTCGTTCGTCACGCGGCAAGAGGAACGATATCGCCCCAGCCATGGTCGCCTTGAGGTCATCGAGCCACGACAGTGCGTTTTTATCGGAACGACGAACAAGGACACTTATTTGCGTGATGAGACGGGCGGCCGGCGCTTTTGGCCCGTGAAGTGCGGAGAGATCAACGTTGATCACCTGAAAAGGGACAGGGACCAGTTGTTTGCGGAAGCGGTCCAACTTTATCGTAACGGCTCAGCCTGGTGGCCGAACAAGGACTTTGAGCGCGAACACATTAAGCCGCAGCAGGATACTCGCTACGAGGCGGACGTTTGGGAGCAGCGGATAGCGGAGTTCGTTGCGCTTAGGGCGGACGTGACGATCGGAGAAATTGCGACGATTGGTCTGCGCATGGAAACGGCGCGCATCGGGCGGGCCGATCAGAACCGCATCGCGGCGGTGCTCGAACGTTTGGGATGGGTGCGCGGAAAGGCCACTGCGACGCGCAAGCCATGGATCCGGGGGCAATGACCAATGACCAACGTGACCGACTTACTAATAGAGTCAGCGAATATGTATCAACACAGAAGTGAAGCGAGGGCGCGCGTAGGGACTCTAGGGAAAGTCGGTCACGTTGGTCATGTCGGTCATCGAAACGGCGACGGTGCGAATAAATCGCGCCCGTGGAAAAATCCCTCAATAGCGGCGCTCGGCACACGAAACGATCCAATTGAGGCGCGCTCAATCCGCGGCCGAACGCTTTGGCGGATACAGCATCCTCCGAATGCTATTGATTTTGCTCTGAAATCTGCCCTTGGAGAATTCAACCCACGTAGCAGCCTACGCCGCTCGCGTAGTGCGGCGCTTCGTTCTGTCAACATTGCAGTGAAGTAGACAATGCCCAGAAAGCGTACCGAGTTAAAACCCACCAATGATGCCGATGACGGCAAGGTGCGGCTGCGATCCTTGGCCGATCTCGACCAACGCACCGTGGCCGCTCAGAAGGCCCGCACACTGGTCGAAAACATCGAGGCGGACCTTGGGGGCGCGGATCGCCTCTCGACGGCCAAGCGCACCCTGGTGACGCGCGCAGCCGTTACTGCCGCCATCGTCGAGAGCATGGAGGCGGCGGCGCTCACCGGCGGGGAAATCGACCTGGCGGGCTACGTGGCTCTAACCAACAACCTGCGGCGGCTGCTCACCACGCTCGGGCTCGAACGGGCTGCCAAGGATATCACGCCCAATCTGGACGCATACATTGCGGGGAGGGTGGGTCGATGAACATTCTTGAGGCGATCGACGATCCCAACCTATTCGGCCCTTGGTTCAAGGACGCTAAGACGTGGACGGCCTGGCGCGTCTTCCTGGCAGCGCTGTTCGGCCTGCCGATGACAGACGAGCAGCTCGCGGTCTACAAGGAATGCACCGGCCGCACCGAGCCGCCGGCAGAGGCCGCCACCGAGGGCTGGCTTCAGGTGGGCCGCCGCGGCGGTAAGTCGCTCAACATGGCCCTGATCGCCGTCTACCTGGCAACGTTCCGCGATTATCGACCCTACCTCGTACCGGGCGAGCGCGGGCTCGTGGCGGTCATGGCTAGCGACAAGAAGCAGGCCCGCACGATCCTGCGCTACGCAAGCGCGATGCTCACCCGCATCCCCATGCTGGCGAAGATGGTCGACCGCGAGCACGCCGAGGGCTTTGACCTGAACAACGACGTATCGATCGAAATCACGACGGCCAGCCTACGTGCCGCGCGCGGGTATACGATGGTGGCCGCGCTGCTCGATGAGATCGCGTTCTTTCGAAGCGAGGACTCCGCCAACCCGGATTACGAGATCTTGAACAGCATCCGGCCAGCCATGGGCACTATCCCGAACGCGTTGCTGTTGTGCGGGTCGTCCCCGTACTCAAAATCGGGCGAGCTATACCGAAACTGGAAAGAGTACTTCGGCAAGCCAAACGACGACGGTGTGCTGTTTTGGAAGGCACCGACACCCACGATGAACCCGACGTTCCGACGCCGCATCATCGACAAGGCCCTAGAGCGCGACAAGGAAGCCGCGACCGCCGAGTACCTCGCCGAGTTTCGGAACGACATCGCCAGCTTTGTCGACCGCGAGATCGTCGAGGCGTGCGTGACCAACGGCGAGCGCGAGCGCGCGTGGAGTAGCCAGCACCGTTACGTCGCATTTGTCGACCCGTCCGGCGGTAGCTCGGACAGCATGACACTTGCCATCGGTCACCGCGAAGCCAACATGACCATTGTTGACGTCGTGCGCGAGATCCCTGCGCCGTTCGATCCGGAGAGCGCGACAGAGGAATACGTCAAGTTGATTAAGAGCTATCAGATTTCCTATGTCACGGGCGATCGCTATGCCGGCCAATGGTGCCAGCAGGCGTTTCAGAAGCGCGGGATCACATACCATCCCTGCGACACGCCGAAATCGGGTCTCTACACCGATCTATTGCCGAAGCTGAATTCTAAACTGATCCGCATCCCGGACGCTCCGAAACTCGTCAATCAGCTTGCGTCGTTGGAACGGCGCACCGCACGCGGCGGTCGCGATTCAATCGATCATGCGCCAGGCGGCCACGATGACGTGGCCAACGCGGTGGCCGGCGTCGCGCACTGCGCGGTCAACCGACACACGATCACTCGCACACCGTTACGGCTTTGATGTTCGAGTTGCGCGTTAGGACTTGTTCGGATTTGTGCCCACAAAGAGGTACACGAGATCGCCGTATTCGGGCACGGTAGGTTTGTCCAATTCTACCTTGTACGGCGTCGTCGCTTCGACCGCCTGCTTCAATAGCCCTGCCTTCGCGGCGCCCGCCCCAGCAATGATACCATGATGTGCACCGCCACCGTCCGAGAAAGTGGCACCGTCCCAACCAGCCTTTATGAAGGCCTTGTGGAAGGATTGAGCCAGATCTTTGCCGAGCTGATTGACGTACATGATTTGCACCCGGTGTTTCTGCAAGGTCTTTAGTCGATCGGCGAGGTCCTCAATCTGACGATCCGTCAATGGTAACCAGTTATAGCCAACCGTTAAGGAAATAATCCGGTTAAGACCGCTGAGTTCACCTTCTAGCCGATCTACTTTGGTTTTCGCTTCTTCAGGAGTCGAAACCGACAACTTCTGCTTGAAGTCGTCACGCTGCTTCTCAGCTAACTCGGCTTGAGCTTTCGCAGCTATGACCTGACCCGAATAATAAAGTGAAGCCAGGAACCATACAGACGCACAAATCGCGGCCCCGAAAGCCAAAAAGGGCACGGGATTGGCTTGAATGATAGGCCAGTACTTTTCTAGGTCCATTTTAACAATACTCGCGCCGGGAGCATGAACTAATCGCCCTGAATGTGATTCGCTTCTACCCAAAAAAGCGCGTTGCCGGACAGCAATTTTGAGCAAACACAACCAGTGATTTGTGCAATTTTAAGTTGACACACTTTAGGTAGGTTGAAATCCGCCAAATTTAGTGTAGTATCGCTGGTGTTCTCTACGGGACCAGCGGCGAGATGCCGTAGCGGTCTTTTACGACAGCGGGATGCTGCCGGGAGCAGAAGCACTGAGGTGCTCGCCCCCGGCTTTTTTGCGTCCGGCGCGAGCTTCACCGGAGCCGCGTGTGTCGAACAGCAATCACGATAAGATCGTATGGGGCGCGGCCGCTATCGCGCCGATCATTGGTCGCACTGAAACGAGCGTGTTTCGTGCGCTCGAAAGCGGACGCGTGCCCGGTGCTCGCAAGATCGCCGGCCGATGGGGCCTGCACGTGCCCACCTTCCTCGCCAGTTTCGAACCCAACCCAACGCCGCGCGCGAGCGTCGCCGCGTAACAACAGGTCATCACCAAAATGAACCAGCCATATTACCACCACATGGAGCAGGCTGCCGCGGCGATTTCAAGCGCACCGGTCCGCAACGCGCTGATCGGCGTCATCGCGCTGCAACGTACCTTGGACGACGTGACGCGATCGTCCGTTGCCAATGTTCGCAACGACAAGGATCTCAGCCCGGCCGGAAAGACCAAGAAGGTGCGCGACGTTATTGGCCCCCGCGCATGGGAAGTGATCAAAGCCAAGATGCTCGCCCGGCGCCTGGCCGAACACATCGAAGAAAAGCGCGCAGCGCTGAAGCTGCCGGAGATCGATAAAGCCGACGCGGCCGGCGCCATTCTTCGCAATCGCGTCCGTGACCAGCTCGCTGGCAAGACCAATCAGGAATTACGCGGCCTGATCCCGGCCATGTCGCCGCTTTTCCTGACTACGATTTTGGAAGCGCCCGAACTGATTGGCGCCGATGCGCAGACTGTGGACATCGCGCGGAACGCGGCGAGCGAACTTGCGCACCCCGGCATGACCGCCACACTCGACGCCGAGCGCGACGCGGTGAACCTACTCGTGAACGCCACCAAGGCAGCCGCGAAGACCTACGGCGAACTCGGCGAATTGCCGAACGATACCGCGCTCGAAGGCTTTCTGAACGAGCGCGTCGCCGATCAGCGGCACATTGCCGCCGAAGTCGAACGCATCGTTCGCAACGAACCGTAACCCCACCTGACAGAAAGGACGATCCAACATGATAAAGAAACTCGACGCGGACTCCGCAGCAAAGCAGGTGACCGAAGCATTGCAGCCGGTCGCCGACATCAACGCAGCTGCGGGTGTTAAGCAGACGCCGCTGCCGGCTGAGCAACCGCTGCCGGCTCCGCTCGCTCGCGCACTCGGACAGACGAAACGATGAAAATCGGCGAAGTAAAGAATTGGAATGATGAACGCGGGTTCGGATTCCTGCGCGTCGACGGGCACGACATCTTTTGCCACGCCTCGGCGCTTCCGCGGGGCACGACCAGCCTCAAAGTTGGCACACACGTCGGATTTGACATCGGAATCAACGAGCGAACCAGCAAGCCGATGGCTACCAACGTTAGGCTGGTTTGATGTCCGACGCACTCAAAGAGATCGTCCTCGACGTTGAAACGGAACTTCTGACCGGAATCCGCAGCGGCGCTGACGAAGCCGCCCTCGCAGGTATCCGCGACCGAGCATTTGATCGACTGCGCGCGGTCAAGGAAGGCCCGTCGCCTCCATGCCTTGAAACGATCTTCGATGTTGCCGGCGAGATCGGTCTGAAACTTGATATGGCGTTGAAGGTAGTCAGCTCGTGACCGCAGTGAACATCATTGCTTCGAAGCGGCACAACTGCATTACGATCGCAACGGACGCGGCGACGTATGACGATCACGGCTTCGTCGGTGAATTCCGATCAAAGGTGCACTGCATTCCCGAGTGGTCGGCTGCAATCACGGGCCGCGGTAATTCGTTCGGTCAGGACGTTGCAGTGCGTGAACTCATGGGCCGCGCGTCAAGTTTCGACGAGCTGATCGGCATCGCTGCGCGCGAGCTGCCTCTCATCGTCCATCAATTCAAATTGGAGCGGCCGTTTGAACTAAACATGGCGGGCTTCTTCAAGGGCCGGCCGATGACGTTTTTCATTCGGACTGCGGGCGGTCACGACAGCATGGCCTTTGGTTCGCAGCCGTACTTCCTCTTGCCAGTTGGCCCGACACTCTTTGGTCCTTGGCCATCTGACGAACTGATTGCTGAATCCGGTTTCGTCGAACCGAACCCCGACGACTCGTCGGAGAACATCGCGCGAAGTCTGCGCAAGCTGCTCGAATTACAGCGGCGCACCCCCGCGGAGGATGGATTTTCGCGCGTTGGTGGGTTCGTGGAAATCACCACCATTACGCCAAACGGTATCGATCAGCAGATCTTGCATCGTTGGCCGGAAGATCGCGTCAGCGAACGTATGTCGCCTGCGCCGATCGATTGGTCATCGTGGAACCGGGAGCACGGATTCTAATGGCGCAAATCGGCATTTTCCGGACGAGCGACGCCGCAAAAGCGATGGCTGACCAGTTTCAGAGCTGGATCGATCGCGGGTTAGTGGACCCGAAGAATCTCGAACAATTCGCAGCCGCGAGCAATTTCGCGGCGAAGCAGGTTGAGGACTTGGCCGATCAGGCGAAGGTTGCTGGCGCAGCCCTACCTCAATTCCAGCAAGCCTTGAACGACGCCGGCAGCGCACGAAAACAACTCGATTCGTTGATGACGGAGGGAATGTCCGTCAACCGAGGATTTTTCACTACATTCGGGCAGCAACTCCGCCAGGGCGCGAGCGCGTGGGACGCATTCAAATCCTCCGGTCTCGATGCCCTTGGTAAGATCGCGGACAAGCTTGCGTCTATGGCGGCCGATAAATTGTTCGCCTCCGCATTCGGCGGGTCATCGGGTGGCGGCGGATTGCTCAGCCTGTTCGGTGGTGGCGGTGGCGGCGGAACCATGAGCATTGCCGGTGATCTCGGCGCCGGGACTGGCGGCCTTTCCTTCCCGATGTTTGCCAGTGGCACGAATTCAGCGCCTGGCGGCCTGTCGATCGTCGGCGAAAAAGGCCCCGAACTGGTCAACCTGCCGCGCGGTGCCCAAGTGTTCAACGCCGGCCAAACGCAGGGCATGTTGAGCGGCGCGGGCGGCGGCCAGCCGGTAATCATGAACGACAACCGGCAAATCAACATTGGCGAAGGTGCATCAGCCGAGACCGTCGCACAGCTTCGCGAAGAATTGGCGCGGGATCGGGCCAGCCGCTACGCCGACACGGTGCGAATTGTGCAGGACGCCAAGCAGAAGCGGAAATTGAAATGATCAATCTGGGCAGCCTTCCTCCTGAACTCACCGAGCCACCGCAAGATGCTCGCGGCTGGATCGCCTTTCAGCCGACCACCGGCAAGGTCTGGTGGAAGATCGATGGAAAATGGCTCCCAATCGAAGAAGCGCTTGCGCTTAGAGAAGCAAGGAAGAATTCGCAATGACCGCACTTTCCAGTTATTTCACCGGCACCGCTTCGGTTGCGGCTGACGGCACGACCGTCACGGGTACGAGCACGCTTTGGCTCAGCGCCGGCAATGTCAAGCCGGGTGACTTTTTCCAGAGCGGGCATTTCGGCGTGTTCATCACCGATGTCACGGATGACACGCATTTGGTCGTGACGCCCTGGCCGGGATCGACGCTAAGCGGTGCTTCCTACACGATCTGGAAAGTCGCACGACCTTCGATCGTTGACATGTCCGTTGCAAAGGACGTCAACAAGATCGTCACTGCGATGGACACGAGCGGCTTTTTCGTTTTCGTGAACATCAACCAGACCACGCCCGATCCTTCGCTCGGTGACGATGGACAATATGCGTTCCAGCCGACGACCGGCAAGACGTGGGTGAAGTCGGCGGGCGTCTGGTCTTATATCAGCATTTACGTTTCAACCTCCGACTATCTATTCGGCGCGATCTACGACGCAAAGGCGTTCGGGAATGTAAGACGGCTCATTAAAGCGTTCGCCGATGGTATTTCGACGGCTTCTGCTACGTTGACCAATGCCGTATTCGATCTTGTGAACAGGAAGATCACTCCCAGCACTTCAACCGGAGCAGCCTCTACAGCGCTCAGCGCGTCATTGAATGGCAATTCAAGCGGTTCAGGGGGAACTACTTATCGCGTTGTAATCGCCGCAGCGCAGCTTGCCGCCGTCTCGGGCTCTTATATCCGCGTTCGGCTCATCCCGGCGACGTCGGGCAACAACACGTCAATTTCTGCGGCCTTCATCGGGAAGAAGGGCGGATCGGCGCCGAATTTCGATGGTGGTCAGGTTCCCTTGTCCTTCTCCGGAAATCCCGGCGTTACGCTCACGGTGGGCGGTTCAAGCGTTACAAGCGACTGGATACCGTTCGCGTTCTCAAACGCAAGCGATCTCGTTTTGTCGTTCGAGGTCATTGGTACGTCAGACACCCGAACAAATAATGCCGCGACGGGCATCACGGCATATTTCAAAGCCACCTCGGCAGAAGTTGGGCTCACAACCGTCACAGGCTACAGCAACGCGGCGAACTTCTCTTTGATCTTCGATTTAATCGAGGTTGCCCCCGCCACCTACGGAAATATGACCGTCGTAACCGCCGCTCAGACCGCCGACGCTTCGGTCAGTCAGGTGCAAGCGATCATCGAATACAATCCTGTCGCTGCTGTGACCCTGAACACTGATCTGACGGCAGAAGTGACGTGTGATGGCGGCGCGCACTGGACCGCTGCGACTCTAAGTCTGCTCGGGACAGGGCAAGGCGGTAACAAGGTGGCGAGTACACCGAGCCAAGCGACGACCGCCGGTACGTCAATTCAAGCCAGAATCAAATCTGCCAACGGCAAGAACGTTGAACTGCACGGAGTCGCCCTAAAATGGCTTTAGAAAACACTCGCAATTTTTGGTACCGTCGTTACAAAATGCTCGATCCTACCGCTTACACATACGTGAGCGGGAGCAATAAGACATGGGTTGTTCCGGCCGGACATACTTGGTACGCGCTCAACATGTGGTTCACCCTGGTCAATGGGGTCGGCCCCTATTTCCATCGGCTACCGAGCGTTGAGAACGTAATCGAACTCCCCGCCGGAACGGTCATATCGACCGCTGCGCAATCCGGATTTATGTACTATTGCGATGTTGCGTCCGGCACTGAGCCGACCCGCGACCCCCAAGAGGATTACTATCGGCGCCTGGGGCTTCTTTCCAGTGTGCCGATCCAATCGTTGCGAGCAACGCTCCCAGTGGGATCGGCCGCCAATACAACCGCCAACGCAAGCTTTTCAGGTACGTTCAACGGCATCATTCGCGGCGTCGCGAATATCGATGTCGCATGGACGATCACCTTGGGGGCTGCCATGAACCTTCACGAAGAAATCAGCGACGCACATCAACAGCGGCTTACGAGTGCTTTGCTTTTTCCGTTCGTTTCAACGACCGTTACAGGAATCCAGATTCAGACAGGCAGCACGTCCGGAAATGGCACGGACACGTCGTTGGCGGGCGCTGGGCAGATCCTATATCAGGCCTTGCCGGCCGGCTGGTGATCGGGCACAGCATCAGCGACCTACGGCATGAAGGCTGTGGCCGTGGTCGGATAGGTTCGATGGCCGTTCAAGGTGTTCCTAGCATCCGGTCTAGCGGGTTCGGGGCGTTTTCCAACTCCGGAAGGTCCGAAAACGCCGCATCGAGCCGCAGGCGATCCCATATGACCCGCGCGCCGACTCGCTTTGGGCGGGGCATCTGACCACTGGCCACCAGTTCGTCGAACTTGGTCGTCCCCACGCCGATGTAGCGGGCGGCTTCGTCCCGGGACAGCCCGCGCGGCGGGTAGGCAATCGGATCGGCGCGCGCGGTCATTCCTACGTGGTCGGCTTTGCCGGTTTGCGCGCTGCGGCGACCGGTGCAGCCGGCGGCGGGGGAGCAGGCGTTTCCATGCTGACTTTCAATTCGTCGAGCGTCTGCTGTGTCTTGTTGACGCCTTCGCCCGCGTTGACCGGGGTCACACGTTCAAACGCTGAGCCAGGGTTGGTGACATACATTCCCGACGCGACCACACGAGTGGTGTCGCCGATCGGCGCAAACGTGAACACGATCCGTTCGGCCGGGATGCCGTCATACTTGGATCCGAGCAATAGCGCTGCACCGAAATTTTCCGACGGCTTTTCGACCTGCAAAAGATACTCGGTGTCCTTCGTCACGTTGAACCGCTTGTCCATCGCGAGAGACAACAGCCGCGCCTTGATCGCGGCAGTCGTGGCGCGGATCGTGACTTCCGGTTTTCCACTCGCCGTGTCCGGCGCCTGCGCTGCGGTTTGACAGCCGGCTAGAGCGATGGCCAGAGCGGCCACCATTGTGCAATTGCGAAGAAACATACGCGCCCCCTGAAATACAGACATTCAAACGCAACTTTGGCGAGAGCGCAACTGGAAATTATATGTGAAAACAAGTGCTTATGGAAATTGTCAACATAAGATCCGTCGAGGCTGTGCTATTCCCCGGCTATGGCCGCACCCGAACCCCGCTTGATGTCCGGCGCCGACGTGGCAGTCTATTGCGGCGTAACGCTCGCTACGCTCAGCAAATGGGTCACCGACGGCCGACTGCCGCCGCCATTGCCAGGGACACGCCGCTGGGACCGTAAGGCGATCGATTTAGCGCTCGACAAGCTGTCGGGGATCCAAGCGCCACTTTCCCCGGAGGACGAAGCAGAAAAGGCGTGGGAAGAGTGGCACGCCGAATACCGAGCCAAGCTCACCGCGGCCGTCACCGAACCAGTTCGCCTGAAGAAAGATGGAACGCCGGCCAAGAAGCCCGGTCCTCGTCCGTTGCCGCGAGATCGATAGATGCGGCGATGACCGATGACGCCCTGATCACCCTCGACGAGGCCGCCAAGCTCATTCCTGGCGCGGACGCGGACACCCTGAAGCGCATGCACCGGGCCGGCAAGCTGGTTTGCTACAAGCCCGGCAAGAAGCTTTTGACGACCGCTGCGAACGTCACAGAGGCGGTGAAGGTCAATTGCCGCGCGACGCCAGCAAGGGCTCCGCAGACTCGTCCTGATGCGGCGTCTATAGAACGGTCGCGCGCCGCCTTGGACCTCGTGCTATCCCGTCTGCCGACAAAGCGAAGGGCGGAACGAGCAAAAGCCCGACCGCCCCGCAAGTGATTGTCAGGCGTAATATTGACGTTCGCGCCGACTGCGCCGCGCAGCATGCCACTGCACGTCCGCCTCGGTGTATCCCGGCAAAGCCAGGAGCCGGTCGCGCAGGCCGGCTACCGCAGCCTCTCGCGCGCCGACGCTGGTCAGCCTGAGGCCATGTCCGCGGGCCACCGCGATCGCGCTGCGGATGGCGGTCGGGCTGGTGTCGGCGGCGAACGCCTGTACAGCGGCTTCGTACTCGCGGCGCTCCATGTGAAATTCGAGATAGCTGCCGGCGCTTGAAAAGAACGCGCCAGGCAGATTTTGGTCGGTGGTGCTGCGGGCGACATTAATCATGCTGCTCTCCGATTCGGCTGGGCACCTTGCCTCAAGCTCGGAAATAACGTATATGCGATATATGCGATTGTCAATAACGCATATGCGCTATTTGTAAGGAGTAAGCGATGCCGCGTCCTGAAATCTATCCGGTCAAGAAACTTGTCGGCCTCAGTGAGAGCATGTTGGAGGCGATCGACAAATGGCGCGCTAAGCAACGACCCATTCCCAACGTTTCGGACGCGATCAGGCAGTTGATTGAGATCGGACTGAAGGCGCCGCGGGCGAAGGATCGCGACTGAAGCGCCAACGGTCACTTTGGCGGATGAGACTGGCCAAAATACTCGCTCAAGCCGGCCAGAAGACCACCGCTCGGCAACGGAGGCGGCTTCAACGTTTTAAGCGCGTCCGATAAATAATCGGCCAACCGATGATACATGAACATCTTCAAAGTCGGAGCGAGAGTAGGGGAAGGTAGTTTCAGCGATATGCCCGTGACGTCTTCAACGATTTTCCCGTTGCCCTGCTGCTCTTCGGCGAGGATGTCCTGAAGCGGTCGGTGCATGTTACGAACGTTATGCGCGTACCGGTTCCTCACCCTGGCGACGCCTTCGATAAATCGGACTTGATCCGGTCGAAGCAGACCCAAACCCTTCGCTAGCGCCACTTTCCCCGTGCGTCCTGAGATGTTCAGCCGCGCAACAAACCCTTGGAAGCTCTCTTCGCTTTCGTCTTGCGACATCACACCAAAAACCGATCGTGGTCGGCGCGTGGAGATTAGGTCGTTCAACATCGGCTCAATGACCGCATAGGTTTTCACCGTTGCGACGTAGTCCGGATCCTGCAGGATCGATGAGATCGTTGCGGTCGGAACCTCTAAATATTGCTCCGCGGCGGTCACACTCTTTTCGACCTCCGCGGCGTACTTTGGCCACCAGACGTCGAAGGGTTCTTTGGCGGGCTCCGTGATAAGGCTTTCGGGAATTGCCCCGGAGATCGGCTGCTTTGGCATTCTGCTCTCGAATCGAACCGTCACGGCGCTTGTAGCACATGGATATAGTGGCCCGGTTTGCGCACGTGGGGCAGGGCGTGGGTCAAACCGTAGAAAATCAAAATAGATTAGGTAAAACAGTGCCCTTCGGTTGACACCCCTTCCGCCAGTTTCGACCGAAATGTGTAGGGCCGAACTTTGGGCGGCCGGTTCACGCCGGCGGGCCTCCTTTAAAATTCGTTAGTTGGGGGTGCTGCCGCTCTTGGCCTTGGACGAATGTTTCACTACTGATTTAGGCGGTGCGGCCCGCTTCTTCGACGCTTCGTCGCCGCGGGCAGTTCCCCACGGATCTACGGCCTTTTGGTCAGGAACGTTGCCGAGGGAGCGTTGATAGGCGCGCTCAGCCCGAATGTCGTCCGCCTTCTGCGTCTCCGTCTTGTCCTGGGACTGTTCGCCATACATTGGAACATGGTCCTGCGCCAATGCGGTCGGTGCGATCAGAGCAAACATGACAGCGACGGCGATTTTGCGCATCGAGAAAACCCCCGGTTCTGCGACGAGCATAACATCGCGCCGATTGCGGCATCAATGGGCGCGGTTTGACAGACACCCCTTCCGCCATACGATCGGTCGGGCGTTCCCGGGCAGGTAATCGGTGAACCAGACGTCCAATCCGGCCGCGCTCGACAAGCTCAAGCTTCGTATCCAGGCGTTGCGCGCCAAGACGATCGCCAATGGCTGCACCGAGGAAGAGGCGCTGTCGGCCGCCGCCAAGGTCGCCGAGCTGCTGGATCGCCACGATTTGTCGCTCTCCGACGTCGACCTGCGGGCGTCGCCGTGCGAACGGAGGGTCTTTGAGACCCATCGCAAGAAGCGAATTCCTCTGGACGATTGCATCGGCGCGCTTGCTCATTTCTGCGATTGTCGGGTCTGGCGCGAGAAGAATGCGGCCGGCGAGAGCAGCTATGTGTTCTTTGGTCTCGGCGCGGATGTCGAGGTCGCGCATTATCTGGCGGAATTGATCGACGGCGCCGTGCGCGCCGAGCTTGGTCGCTTCAAGACCTCGGTCGACTACAGCAGGTTCCGGCACCAGGAGCGGCATCTGGCCAATGCCTCCTTCGCGCTCGGCATGGTGGCGTCAATCGCGGACAGGCTACAGGCGATCAAGGCCGGTCGCGATCAGGTCAACGAAAGCACCGGTCGCGGGCTGGTCGTGCTCAAGACCTCGGTGGTCGATGCCGAATTCGACAAGCTCGACCTCAAGCTCCGGACCCAGCGCAGCACCGGCCGGATGGTGTCGATGGCGGCCTATGAAGCCGGCGGCGCCGCGGGCGGGTCGCTGGCCATCAATCCCGGCCTTGGCGAGGCGCAGCGACCCAGCGCAGCACCGGCCGGATGGTGTCGATGGCGGCCTATGAAGCCGGCGGCGCCGCGGGCGGGTCGCTGGCCATCAATCCCGGCCTTGGCGAGGCGCAGTCAGGGACCACTCCCAAAGGACGCTGATCGCATCGGGGCAAGGGACGATGCGCCGATGTATTTCGGAATAATAGCAGCATACCCCTGTTTTGCCCGACGTGCCAAAGGGCCTTGCGGGGGTGGGACGCCCAAGCTGTTGATCCCAAACGCATTGGCTACTGTGCATGGGGTTGCTTTCGAAAATTCCAGCGGGCCGCGCCGAAATGCCCGCTCGTCGGCGTTAAGCCGGCGCGCGCAAAGAAATAGGTCGAGCCGGCTCTCGATGGCGCCTCTAACTATCTGATATTTCGTTTCTTTATTCGGTTGCGGCAGGGCTTCCGGTTCGGTTCGGGGAACTCTTTCGCTGCGTCCGCGTTGTCTTGCCATGACCGAAGATCTTTCCTTCCGACGCAAACCCTTGACCCCCGAACAGCGTCAGGCGCGCGATGCGGCACGCCGGATCGAGGCTGAAAAGGCCATGCGCGACCACGAGGAGGCGCAGAAGCAGTTCTACGCCAACAAGGAACGGCTGCGGGCCGAGCGGCTCGCACGCGAAGCAGCGACGGCAAAGGACTGACCGAACGCGGTCGCCGCGCCAGAACCTCCGGATGGATATTCCAGCCGGGCCGGACCTAGTGCCGTTGCGTCGTGCTGAAGGCGAGCTTGAGCGCCTGGACGGCGCCTGCCAATGCCCCGCGGGGCGATTGGGCCTCGATCGCTTCGGCTGCGATGCGGCAATCGTCGGCGACCTTGAGCAGTCCGTGTCGTGCAAGGTCCATGGTGGAGAGGGCGGCCTGCTCCAGGCAGACCCGTTCAAGCCGTCGAAACTCCCGCAGCTCTCTGTTCATGCGTCAGCTCTCGATGTCCCCGGGCTATGCGGCGCTGAGTCCACTTAACAAAGAGTAAACGCTTTCCTGTAGCCGGTCTGGCTGGCGCGGAGCTGGCCGGCTGCCGTGATGGCCGGCCCTGCCGCAAGCGGCGGGCTTGACGGCGTTTGGCTTCCGCCGGAAGATTCAAATGATCCTCAACTGACGTGAAAGACGGAGACGTTCGCTCCCAGCCAGTCCGATCCGCAGCAGCGAAAACGAAATGGAGCTGACCATGACCACGTTCGACAAGCGCGAGCAGGGCTTTGAAGCCAAATTCGCCCACGACGAGGAGCTCATATTCAAGGCCACGGCCCGGTCGAACAAGCTGCTCGGGCTCTGGGCCGCCGGCCAGCTCGGGCTCAGCGGCGATGCCGCCAAGAGCTATTCCACGGCGCTGGCGACGGACCATCTGGAGAGCCGGACGATGGACGAGGTCCTGGACAAGGTGTCAGGCGATCTCGCCGCCAAGGGGGTGGCGCGCGAGCAGGTCGCCGCGAAGTTCCAGGAATGCCTGCATCAGGCCATTCAACAACTCGAAGCCAAAGAGTGAGCGCCGCGCAGTTAGGCGCTCACAGCTCCATGTGGACGATCTCGATGGGCTCGCCGCCGAGGCTGTGAGAGAACTGCCCTCTGCCAGGCGGTGGGGCGCAAGGTGAGCGGGCTGGTCCTACTCGGCATGCTTGTTGCGCATTCCGGAATCGCTGAGCTTGTCGACGTAGGCGATGCCTAGCGCCGAGACGATGAAGGTGATGTGGATCAGCACCTGCCACATCACGCCGGTCTCGGTGAAGCCGGCGCGGTTCGAGCCGAGATTGCCGGCCTCGATGAAGGTGCGGAGCAGTGCGATCGAGGAGATGCCGATGATGGCCATGGCAAGCTTGATCTTCAGCACGCTCGCATTGACGTGGCCGAGCCATTCCGGCTCGTCGGGATGGCCCTGGAGATCGAGCCGCGAAACGAACGTCTCGTAGCCGCCGACGATGACCATCACCAGCAGATTGGAGATCATCACGACGTCGATCAGCGCCAGCACGCTCATCATGATCTGCTGTTCGGTGAGATCGAGGGCGTGCCAGGACAGATGCCAGAGCTCCTTGAGGAACAGCGCGATGTAGACGCATTGCGCCACGATCAGTCCGAGATAGAGCGGCAGTTGCAGCCAGCGCGAGCCGAAGATGATCATCGGCAGCAGGCCGAGGCGCGGCGAGGGCGGGCGGGCCTCGGTCGTGGGGGCAGGCTCAACCGACATTCAGGCAGCATCCTCGCATCGAGATGATCTGGCTTTCATGTAGCCCGGCAAGATGGCCGGCGAAAGACGCGCGGTGCGCTTGCAGCCTTCCGGGGATCGTGCCGTTTCGTGCTACCGTGCCGGGCGGCCGTCGCGACGGCCTGGATCGCGGGAGGCGGGACGTGCGGAGCGGCTTTAGCAGTGGGCCCGGGAGGATCGCGCTTGTTGCGGCGATAATGATGCTTGGCGGGGGCGAGGTGTCGGCTACGCCGTTGACGCCGTTTCGCTACGAGGCGCAAGCGCAGCGCCATTGTCCGCATGACAAGGTGGTCTGGCTGGATTTCAGGAAGGGCGTCTACTACGCCAGGGGCCAGAAGCGATACGGCCAGGGTTTTGACGGCAGCTTCGTTTGCCTCGGCGAGGCCCGCGACAGCTTCTATCGTCGCTCGCTGCTCGGCCTGCGCTGAGCGGCGCGCGACGGAGCGCGAAAACGATCCGGCCTATTTCCGGTCGGGCAGCTTCACCGGGATATGCGGGGAGGTGCTGATGACCCTTGGACTTCCGTCCGGATAGGTCCGGCCGCCGCGGATCAGCGATTCCAGGACCAGGAAGAATTTCTCGGCAAGCATTGCGTCACCTTCGTTGGTGATGGCCTCTTGAAATGAGTCGAGGCGCCGAACGCGGAAATTCAATCAACTAAACGGGAGCGGGACAATTCCGGGACAAACACCCGTGTTGCGGGGCAGTACGGTCGTGGTCGGAAACACCGGGAAAGGGGGCTGTGATCAGCCGAAGGCCAACGCCACCAGGCTCGAGCACAACAGCACCAGACCGCCTGCGGTCAATGCCAGGAAGCCATCGGATACGAGGTCATGGTTACGCATTGGACACCTGCCGCTCTCGTCTGCGATGCTCGATCGGATCGCTTGAAATTGCCCGAACGTCCCGTCTTGAAAGAGGTGATGCTTGCCGCCCGCGCGAGTGCCTCAGGCCCTCGTACGGTAACCTTCAAACGCATGGGCCAGGAAGATCCCCGCGCTTACCAGACCCATCAGTGCCGAAACCGTCTCGATCATCGTTAAATTCCAAATCCCGCCCTTGCATGCGAGAGAACGCGTGCGGCCTTGCACAGTCAAAAGAATTCCAGTGAGTGGCGCGACAATGGGGGTGGAGTGAGGATTTAGCGCAACAGAATGTCCAGGAGTGGCACAGAGCAGGTGCCTGTGCTCCGTAGATGAACGGGGGAAAGCGAACGCGCCGTTTACCATCTCCGCGCGATCGCCGCGGGCTCCCCATTTCCGCCGTGTTCGGGTTGCGATATCGTCACGACGTCCGAAGCGGTGGTGGGCCGCCTCGGAGCAAAGGACCGGACAGCGCTCCCCGTCGAAGCGGGGTGGGTACGCCTCCGGCGAAATGGTATTTGGGGCGAATGGGGATCCGACGGTCAGATTCGGTATTGCGGGCCGCGCGTGGTGTTGCGGCGGCCGCGACCTGCCTCGCGCTCGCCAATTGCGCGTCCTCCAACAAATTCGCCAGCCGCGTCGATCCGAAATATGGCGTGTCCTCGAGCCCCCGGGTCGTGGCTTTGGGTGATCCGGTCCCGAAGGGCGGCGGCACCTACCGCGTCGGCAAGCCCTACGTCGTCGCCGGCCGGACCTATGTGCCGGAGGAGGACGTCAACTATCGTGCCGAGGGCATGGCGTCCTGGTACGGCGACGATTTCCATGGCCGCCTGACCGCCAATGGCGAGGTGTTCGACATGGCCTCGCTGACGGCGGCGCATCCGACCCTGCCGATGCCGTCCTATGCCCGGGTGACCAACATCTCGAACGGCAAGTCACTGATCGTCCGCGTCAATGACCGCGGTCCCTATCACGGCAACCGGCTCATCGACGTCTCGAACAAAGCCGCCGAACTCCTTGAATTCAAAGGCAATGGCGTCGCCAAGGTCCGCGTCGAATATGTCGGCCGGGCGCCGCTGGAAGGTTCCGACGACCGCCAGCTGATGGCGACCCTGCGCACCGGGATCCCGGCGCCGTCGCCTTCGATGGTCCGGGTCGCCTCGGCAAGGCCATTCGTGCCGGAGCTGCCCTCGTCGAACCGTGGCGCCATCCGCGGCGAGGTTCCGATGCCGGAGGGGCGGCCCTACAGTCTCGGCAATACCTCGGCCGACATGGCCTCACTCAATGCGAGCTCGGAAATGTCGGCCTCGAGCCGCAGCCGGGGCCGGCCGCTCCAAAACGCGCGCGCCGTGTCCTATGACGAGGACGGCCGCTACGCCACCGAGAGCGCGCCCTCGGCCGCCTATGCGTCTGATGGCGCGGCGGAGGCCCGCAGCATCCTGAGCGGCCGCGGCCTCTACTAAACCCGGACAATCACCGAGCGGTTTTGACGTTGCTGGCTAACGCCTAGAACAGGATTCGCGCCGGTTTTACCTTCGGCGCGGATTCGCCGAGACGGAGCAGGCGGGCGCCGCTCACATCGCAATGAAGAAGGACATCGGCTAGCGCGCCGACGCTTCGCGCAGGAATTTCACGAGCGCAGCGTTGACCTCGTCGGGCCGCTCCTGCTGCACCCAATGGCCGGCGCCTTCGATGATCAGTTTTCGTGTGAGATTTGGCAGCACGCGCTCGAGTTCGTTGACGCGCTTGGCGCCGATCAGGCCTGTGATGACGGCGTCTTTCGAACCGGCAATGAAGAGGGACGGCTGGTGGATCTGCGCATCCTGCCAGGGCGCCGTCAGCTCCCAGTTGCGGTCGAGGTTGCGATACCAGTTCAGCCCGCCGCGGAAGCCGGATTTGCGGAATGTCTCGGTGAAGTAGGCGAGGTCGGCCTCGCTCAGCCAGTCCGGTAGCGGCTCATCGGCAGTCGCGTGGCCGAGAAAGCCCTTACCCTCCTGCACGAACATGGCCGCGGAGGGATCGGCGAGGCCGCGTCCGCCGAGCACGATGCGCATGGTGCGGGCGACGTCGCGCTCGAGCTCGACTTCGGCGACGCCGGGCACCTGGAAATACTGCCAGTAGAAGTTGGTCACGCCGCCCTGACGCAGCAGGTCGAGCGGCTTGCCGCGGCCGCGGAATGGCGGTGGCACGCTCAGGCCCGCCACCGCCGTGAAGATGTCGGGGCGGAACAGCGCCGCGTGCCAGGCGACCGGCGCCCCCCAATCGTGGCCGACTACCATGGCCTTGCTCTCGCCAAGCGCCTGCACGAGGCCGACGATGTCACCGACCGTGTCGAAGATCGAATAGGCGCTCACGTCGGCCGGCGCCGCGCTCTGGCCGTAGCCGCGCATGTCGGGGGCGACGACGTGAAACCCGGCGGCCGCCAGCGCCGGGATCTGGTGGCGCCAGGAATAGGACAATTCCGGCCAGCCATGGCACAGCACGACCAGCGGTCCCTGGCCGGCCTCGCGGATGAAAAGGTCGATCCCGTTGGCCTTGATCACGCGGGTGGAAGACATCGCTTTTCCGCCTTGTTTCAGGGGTTTGGTCGAGAAATGTGAGGTGCCACGATAGGGGCGTGACGAGAATCGTGCAATCTCGGGTTCCGGCACCAGCCTCATGTTGTTCGCGCCAGTTCCAACTGTTAGAACGCCGCTCTCAGGGCTTGGCCATGGCATTTCGTTTCATTTCGCTACGTCGCAGCCGCTTCACCTCCGGCATGCTGGTGCGCGCGCTTGTCGCCGGGCTGCTGCTCGCGAGCCTCGGCTGGTGCGGCGTGCTCTACGCCGCCAACCAAAGCATCCAAGGCGCCAAGAAGGCGGAAGATACCGGCTTTGACGGCGATGCCCCCACCGCGATCCTGATCGAGGCCTCCAGCGGCAGCGTGCTGTTCGAGAAGAACGCCGACGAGCTGCGCGCGCCGTCCAGCATGATGAAGCTGATGACGGCGGAGGTCGTCTTCAACGCCATCCAGAAGGGCGACATCAAGCTGACCGACGAATACCGGATCAGCGAGAACGCCTGGCGCAAGGGCGGGGCGCCGTCGGGCGGCTCGACCATGTTCGCCGCCATCAACAGCAAGGTCTCGGTCGACGATCTCCTGCATGGCGCGATCATCCAGAGCGGCAACGACGCCTGCATTGCGCTGGCCGAAGCCATGGCGGGCAATGAGCGCATCTTTGCCGCCGACTTCATGACCAAGCGAGCCCGCGAGCTCGGCATGACCAAGTCGACCTTCGGCAACTCCAACGGTCTGCCAGACCCCGGCAACAAGATGACGGTGCGCGAGCTCGGCATCCTCGCCCGCCACATCATCCTGGACTTTCCGGAGTTCTACAAACTGTTCGGCGAGAAAGAGTACACCTGGAACAAGATCCGGCAGCCCAACCGCAATCCGCTGCTCAACTCGATGGAAGGCGCCGACGGCCTCAAGACCGGCTACACCAAAGAGGGCGGCTATGGCATGGTCGGCTCGGCCGTGCAGAATGGCACGCGGCTGATCGTCGTCGTCAACGGGCTGGAAGACCCCGAGGATCGCGCCACGGAAGCCAAGAAGATGCTGGAATGGGGCTTTCGCAATTTCGAGACCCGCACGCTGATCGCGGCCGACCAGCCTGTCGGCTACGCCAAGGTGTTCGGCGGCGAGAGCCGCTCGGTGAAGCTGATCGCCAAGACGCCCGTGAAGGTGATGGTGCACAAGAACGGCAGCGACAAGCTGATCGCGCGCGTCGTCTATAGTGGCCCGGTGCGGGCCCCGGTCGAAGCCGGCCAGAAGGTCGGTGTGGTGAAGGTCTGGCGCAGCGGCAACATCGCGGTGGAGACGCCGGTCTATGCGGCTGAAGCGATCGGCACCGGCTCGACGATGCGCCGCGCCATCGACGGCGCCAGCGAGCTCGTGATCGGCATGTTCCGCGCAGGCGCCGAGAAGCTCTGACCATGAGTGACAGTGCGGTACAGCGGTCGTCCGGACGCGGACGCTTCATCACCTTTGAGGGCGGCGAGGGGACTGGCAAGTCCACCCAGATCAAGAAGCTCGCCGACCGCCTCAAGGCAGCAAGGATGCGCACCCTTGTGACGCGCGAGCCGGGCGGCTCGCCGGGTGCCGAGATCATGCGCCATTTGGTGCTGTCGGGCATGGGCAAGCTGCTCGGCCCCGAAGCCGAGACGCTGCTGTTCGCGGCCGCGCGCGATGACCATGTCCACACCGTGATCGAGCCCGCGCTCAAGCAGGGCATTTGGGTGCTGTGCGACCGCTTCGCCGACTCGACGCGCGCCTATCAGGGCAGCCTCGGCAGCGTTTCTCCCGGTCTGATCAACGCGATGCAGCGCGTTACGATCGGCGATCTCAAGCCGGACCTCACCATCATCCTCGACCTGCCGGTCGAGATCGGCCTCCAGCGCGCCGCCGCCCGTCGCGGCAGTGGCACGCCTGACAGGTTCGAGGGCGAGCAGCTCAGCTTCCACCAGGGCCTGCGCGAGGCCTATCGCAAGATCGCCGCGGACGAGCCCGCGCGCTGCGTGCTGATCGACGCCAATTCCGATCCGGATACGGTCGCAGGCCGCGTCTGGAGCGCACTTCGCGATCGTCTCCTTCCGACGCCGGCCTCGGTGGTGTCGGTATGAGTCCGCGTCAGGCAGAGCGCGAGAGCGCCATTCCGCATCCGCGCGAGACCAGCCGTCTGTTCGGCCATCGCGAGGCCGAGACGGCGCTGCTGTCGGCCTATCGCAGCGGTCGCATCCCGCACGCCTGGCTGATCGGCGGGCCGCAGGGGATCGGCAAGGCGACGCTGGCCTACCGCATGGCGCGCTTCGTGCTGGCGCACGGCCAGCCGCTGGCGGACGTCGTGCAGCGCGCCGAGAGCCTGGCAGTCGACCCTGATGACGCCGTGGCGCGCCAGGTCGCCGCAGAGTCCCATGGCGGGCTGCTGACACTGGAGCGCACGGCGAACGACCGCGGCGTGATGCGCACCGTGATCACCGTGGACGAGACGCGCGAGACGATCTCGTTCTTCGGCTCGACGGCAGCAGCCGAAGGCTGGCGCGTTTGCATCGTCGACACGGTCGACGAGCTCAATCCGAATGCGGCTAACGCGCTTCTGAAGATCTTGGAGGAACCGCCGCAGCAATCGCTGTTCCTGCTGGTGAGCCACGCGCCCGCGCGCGTGCTCGCCACAATTCAGTCACGCTGTCGCAAGCTGCGCCTGCGGCCGCTCGGAACGGACGAGGTGATCAGTGCCGCCGCGGAAGCGGCCGGCCTCGCTCCGACCGATCTGGCGTTGCGCGAGGCGGCGGAGGCTTCGGAGGGCAGCGTCGCGCGGGCGCTGACGCTGCTCGGCGGCGATGCGCTGAAACTCCAGCAGCGCACGGCGGCACTGCTTGCGCGATTGCCACAGGTCGATCCGCGCGAATTGCACACGCTCGGCGATTCGCTCGGCACCAGCGACCGCGTCGCGCTTGCGGCCTTCATCGACGGCATCGACCGCTGGATCGCGGAACGGCTGCATGCGGATGAGGCCAATGCCAACCAGAACCTGCCGCGCCTTGCGCGCCTAGCTGAGGTATGGGAAAAGATCGTCCGCGCCGCGCGCGACACCGAAACCTACAATCTGGAGCGAAAGCCCTTGGTTTTCTCGGTGTTCGGCTGGCTGGCGGACGCAACGCGCTAGAGCATGATCCGGAAAAGTGTGTAGCGGTTTTCCGAGAGGATCATGCTCAAAACAATAACCTAACGCAGGTTCGCTTCCAAATTTTGAGAAGCCGGTAAAGGAATTCGTCGTGGCAACGCGAGCTAAAAAATCCGTCAAGCGCAAGAGCGGCAAGAAAGCTGCGAAGAAGGCCACCAAAAAGGCCGTGAAGGCGCTTGCGCGCAAAGCTGCCAAGAAGGTCAAGAAGACCAAGAAGGCTGCCGCCAAGAAGGGCGTGAAGAAGAGCGCTGCGAAGACGGCAAGGAAGGCCGGCAAGAAGGCTGCGAAGAAGCAGGTCGGCGCCAAGAAGGCGGTGAAGAAAGCGGCCAAACAGCCGGCCAAGTCTCCTACAAAGAAGGCTCCTGCGAAGAAGGCAAAGGTGACTGCGGCTGCCGTGACCGCCGCACCGACGCCTGTCGCCACGCCGCCGAAGGCTGTGAAGCCCAATGTGTCGAAACCCAAGGCGCCCCGCGCGCCGAAGCCGGTTGCGGCTCCGCAAGCCGCCGTGCCCGCAGCGGCCCCCGCGCGCGACAACGTCTTCTACATCACGACCGCGATCGCCTATCCCAACGGCAACCCGCATATCGGCCACGCCTATGAGGCGATCGCCACCGACACGCTGGCACGCTTTGCGCGGCTCGACGGCAAGGACGTGTTCTTCCTGACCGGCACCGACGAGCACGGCCTGAAGATGATTCAGACCGCGCAGAACGAGGGCCTGACCCCGTCCGCGCTCGCGGCCCGTAACGCGGCCCGCTTCAAGGCGATGGACGAGCGGCTCAACGTGTCGTTCGACCGTTTCATCCGCACCACCGAAGAGCAGCACCACCGCTCCACCCAGGAGATCTGGCGGCGCATGGAAGCGAACGGCGACATCTATGCCGACACCTATGCGGGCTGGTACTCGGTGCGCGACGAAGCCTACTACGCCGAAGACGAGACGCGCCTGAACGACGACGGCGTGCGCCTCGGGCCGCAAGGCACGCCGGTCGAATGGGTCGAGGAGAAGAGCTACTTCTTCCGCCTGTCCGCCTATCAGGAGAAGCTGCTCAAGCTGTACACCGATAATCCCGATTTCATCGGCCCGGACTCGCGCCGCAACGAGGTGGTGAGCTTCGTCAAGGGCGGACTGCGCGATCTCTCGATCTCGCGCACCACCTTCGACTGGGGCGTCAAGGTGCCCGGCGACGAAGAGCACGTGATGTATGTCTGGGTCGACGCGCTCACCAACTACATCACCGGGGTAGGCTTCCCCGACGAAAGCGACAAGAACTGGCGCTACTGGCCGGCCGATGTGCACATCATCGGCAAGGACATCATCCGCTTCCATGCGGTGTACTGGCCGGCGTTCCTGATGTCGGCCGGCATTCCCGTGCAGAAGCGGGTCTATGCCCACGGCTTCCTGTTTAACAGGGGCGAGAAGATGTCGAAGTCGGTCGGCAATGTCGTCGATCCCTTCAACCTCGCCGACCAGTATGGCGTCGACCAGATGCGCTATTTCTTCCTGCGCGAGGTGCCGTTCGGCCAGGATGGCAACTACAACCACGAGGCCATCGTCGCGCGCATCAATGCCGATCTCGCCAACGATCTCGGCAACCTTGCACAGCGCTCGCTGTCTATGATCGCCAAGCAACTCGGCGGCGTGCTGCCGGAGCCGGGTGAGTTCAGCGACAACGACAAGGCCATCCTGGCGATGGCCGACGGCATGATCGCAGCAAGCCGCGAGGCGATGGCGACGCAGCAGATCCATCACTGGCTCAACGCCGTATGGGCCGTGGTCGCGGAAGCCAACCGCTATTTCGCGGGCGAGGCGCCGTGGGCGCTCGCCAAGACCGATCCTGCCAGGCAGAAGACGGTGCTCTATGTCACCGCCGAGGTCGTGCGCCAGATTGCGATCCTGGCCCAGCCGGCGATGCCGACCGCCTCGGGATTGCTGCTCGATAGCCTCGGTGTCCCCGGGGGCGAGCGCAATTTTGCGGCGCTCGGCGGCGCCAAGCGCATCGCGCCCGGCTCGACGCTGCCCGCGCCGACGCCGGCCTTCCCGCGCTACATCGAGCCGGCGGCCTAAGGCGTTCGCGCGATGCTTGTCGACAGTCATTGCCACCTGGATTTTCCCGATTTTGCGGAAGATCTCGACGGGATCGTGTCACGTGCGCGAGCGGCCGGCATCGGCCGCATGGTCACGATCTCGACGCGGGTGCGAAAGTTGAACCAGCTTCTGGCCATCGCCGAGCGCTACGACGACGTCTACTGCTCGGTCGGCACCCATCCGCACAACGCGGACGAGGAGGACGGCATCTCGCCGGACGAGCTGATCGCGTTGACGCAGCATCCCAAGGTCGTGGCGCTCGGCGAGGCCGGGCTCGACTATTTCTACGACAACGGCTCGCCGGAAGCGCAGGCGAGGGGCTTTCGCGCCCACATCGCGGCTGCACGCGCGACCGGCCTGCCGCTGGTGATCCACACCCGCGAGGCGGACGAGGATTGCGGCCGCATCCTGGAAGAGGAGGTAGCACGCGGATCGTTTCGCGCCGTGCTGCATTGCTACACCGGCGGGCGCGAGCTGGCGCTGAAGGCGGTATCGCTCGGCCTGTACATCGGCTTCACGGGCATCCTGACCTTCAAGAAGTCGGAGGCGCTGCGCGCGCTCGCGGCCGAGTTGCCGGCTGACCGTATTCTGGTTGAAACAGACTCGCCCTACCTTGCGCCCGGCAAGTTCCGGGGCAAGCGCAACGAGCCGGCCTATGTGGTCGAGGTCGCAAAAGTGCTGGCTGAAGCGCGTGGCGTGTCGTTTGATGAGATCTCGCGCCAGACCACCGAAAACTTCTTCCGCCTGTTCTCCAAGGTGACAGCTTGATTCCGGGAGCCGCATGACGCTGACGCTGACGATCCTGGGCTGCGGCTCCTCCGCCGGCGTGCCGCGCCCGGCGCTCGGCTGGGGCGCCTGCGACCCGAGCAATCCGAAGAACCGCCGCCGCCGCTGCTCGCTGCTGGTCGAACGGACGTCCGAGCACGGCACCACGCGGATCGTGATCGACACCTCGCCGGACCTGCGCGAGCAATTGCTCTCGACCAATGTCGACCACATCGACGCGGTGTTCCTGACCCACGAGCATGCCGACCAGACCCACGGCATGGACGACCTGCGCTCGGTCGTCATGCACATGCGCCGGCGTATCCCGACCTACTTCAACCAGTCGACCGCCAAGGACATCCTGTCGCGGTTCTCCTATTGCTTCATCGCGCCGGAGGGCAGCGACTACCCGCCGATCCTGACGCGGCATTCGATCGAGGCGGGCGAAAGCCAGACCGTTCTGGGGAAGGGCGGCGCCGTGACGATGACGGCCTTCCTGGTGCAGCACGGCAACATTCCCGCGCTCGGATATCGCATCGGGGACGCCGCCTACACGCCCGACCTCAACGACATCCCGCGCGAGAGCTGGGGCGCGCTTGAAAACCTCGACCTCTGGATCGTCGACGGGCTGCGCTACACCAGCCATGTCAGCCATTTCAGCATCAACGACGCGCTGTCCTGGATCGAACGTTTCAAGCCGAAGCGCGCCGTCATCACCAACATGACGGCCGACGTCGATTACGAAGTCATCCGGCAGTCGCTGCCGCCGGGCGTGGTGCCTGCGTACGACGGCCTGCGGCTGGAGACACACTGAGCGCAGCAGCCTTGAAACGAGAGATCAGCTCAGGCGGTTATTGCCTTCGCTGATCCCACCTCGTTGCGCAGCAGGAATTTCTGGATCTTGCCCGTGGACGTCTTCGGGATCGGCCCGAACACGATTGCCTTCGGCGTCTTGAAGCCGCTCATGTGCGAACGGCAGAAGGCGATGATCTCGGCCTCGGTCGCGCTGGCGCCGTCCTTCAACTCGACGAAGGCGCACGGCACTTCGCCCCATTTCGGATCGGGCTTGGCGACCACGGCGGCGAACAGCACCGCCGGGTGCTTGTAGAGGATGTCCTCGACTTCGACCGAGGAAATGTTCTCGCCGCCCGAGATGATGATGTCCTTGGAGCGGTCCTTGATGATGACGTAGCCGTGCTCGTCGAGCACGCCGAGATCGCCGGTGTGAAACCAGCCGCCCTCGAAGGCCTCCTTCGTCGCCTTCTCGTTCTTGAGGTAACCCTTCATGACGATGTTGCCGCGGAACATGACCTCGCCGATGGTCTCGCCGTCGCGCGGCACCTCCTGCATGGTCTGCGGGTTGATGACGGTGACGCCTTCCTCGAGCGGGTAGGGCACGCCCTGCCTGCGCTTCATCCGCGCGCGCTCGGCCGGCGGAAGCTCGTCCCAGCCGGGCTGCTCGGCGCAGACGGAGGCGGGGCCGTAGACCTCGGTCAGGCCATAGACGTGGGTGAGCTTAATGCCGATGTTTTCCGCGCCTTCTAGCACCGCAACCGGAGGCGCGGCGCCGGCGATCAGGCCGACGACGCGGCGGGCGGCATTGCCCGTTGACGTTTCCTTGGGCGCGTCGGGGGCGTTGATCAGCGTGTTGTAGACGATCGGCGCGCCGCACATGTGGGTGACGCCGTGCTGCTTGATCAACTCGAAGATCTTGGTCGGCTCGACCTTGCGCAGGCAGACATTGATGCCGGCTGAGGCCGCGATGGTCCAGGGGAAGCACCAGCCGTTGCAATGGAACATCGGCAGCGTCCAGAGATACACCGGATGCTGGCCGAGATTGCCGGCAAGGATGTTGCTGACGGCGTTGAGATAAGCGCCGCGATGATGCGTGACGACGCCCTTGGGATTACCGGTCGTGCCCGAGGTGTAGCTCAGCGCGATCGCGTCCCATTCGTCCTTCGGCGGGATCGCGGTGAAATCAGGATCGCCTTGCGCGACGGCGGCCTCATATTCGATCTCGCCGATGCGCTTGCCCCCCTTGAAGGCGGGATCGTCGACGTCGATCACGAACGGCTTCGGTCCGCTCATCTGCGCGAGTGCGTCGGTGATGACGCTAGAGAACTCGGGATCGACCAGGATGATCCTGGCCCCGCCATGATCGAGCTGAAACGCGATCGACGGTGCATCGAGGCGGATGTTGAGCGCATTGAGCACAGCGCCCGTCATCGGCACCGCGAAGTGTACCTCGTTCATCGCCGGGATGTTCGGCAGCATCGCCGCCACGGTGTCGCCGACGCCGATGCCCTTGCCGGCGAGATACGACGCAAAGCGCCGGCAGCGCTCATAGGTCTGCGCCCAGGTGAAGCTGCGGCCTTCATAGACCGTGCTGACGTGATCGGGGTAGACCGCGGCGCTGCGCGCGAGAAAGCTCAGCGGGCTCAGCGGCACGTAGTTGGCGGGCGTCTTGTCGAGGCCGATATTGTACGGGTTCTGCCGTTCGCTCATCGACACCTCCTCAAAGCGCTTCAAAGAAATCCGATCGAGATCCAGGGGAAGATCGCGACGATGATCAGCCCCACCAGCAGCGCCAGCAGATAGCCCCAGATCGGCCTGATGCCTTCGGCCGGGTCAACGCGTCCGATGGCGCAGGCGGCATAATAGCCGACGCCGAAGGGCGGGGCGAATAGCCCGATACCCATGGCCAGAATGATCACCATCGCATAGTGCACTTCGTGCACGCCGACGGCGCGGGCGATCGGGAACAGCAGCGGTCCGAACAGCACGATCGCCGGGATGCCCTCCAGCACGCTGCCGAGGATGGTGAAGGCCAGGATGGACACGGCGATGAAGGTCGCCGCTCCCCCCGGCAATCCCGTCATGGCCGCCGCCAGCGAGCGCGAGAAGCCTGACTGCGTCAGGCCCCAGGCCATGCCGGTGGCCGTGCCGATGATCAGGAGGATCGCGCCCGACAGCGCCGCGGTCTCGACCAGCATCGGAAACAGCCGCCGCCAGTCGAAGCGGCGATAGACCAGGAGGCCGACCAGGGCGCCATAGACGATGCCGATGGTGGAGACTTCGGTGGCGGTGGCGATGCCCTCGACCACGGCGTAGCGGATCACGAAGGGCAGCGCGAGCGCGGGCAGGGCGACGATGAAGGTCCTGCCGATCTCGCCCCCCGTGGCACGGCGGACATGGCTCATGTCCTCGTGTCGGTAGCGCCACCACACCAGCATGCAGAGCGTGATCGCGAGCACGACGCCGGGCAGCAGGCCGCCGGTGAACAGCGCCGCGATCGAGACGCCGGTGACCGAGCCGATCGTGATCAGCACGAGGCTCGGCGGAATGGTCTCGGTCTGGGCCCCCGTCGCCGCTAGCAGCGCGACGAGATCGCCGGGGCGGGCGCCGCGCTGTTTCATCTCCGGGAACAGCACGGGCGCGACCGCGGCCATGTCGGCGGCCTTGGCGCCGGAGATGCCGGAGACCAGGTACATGGCGCCGACCAGCACGTAATGCAGGCCGCCGCGGACATGACCCAGCAGGCTCGCCAGGAACGCCACCATGGCCCGCGCCATGCCGGTCATCTCGATCAGCAGGCCCAAGAACACGAACAGCGGCACCGAGAGCAGGATGAGATGGCTCATGCCCTCGTCCATCCGCCCGATCAGCACCATGACGGGCGTGCGCGTGGTCAGCGCCAGATAGCCGAAGATCGCGAGGCCAAAGCCGAACGCAATGGGAACGCCGGCAAAGACGCAGAATCCGGCGACGCCGACGAAGAAGATGACGAGGTTGAGATTGCCGAGCGGCCGCAGATATGGCTGCGCCAGCCAGAAAAGGCCGACGACGACGGCAACGGAGATCACGGCCGTCAGCACCATGCGGACATCGGCGGCGCGCAGCAGCCGCAGCAGCGCGAACGCCGCCATCAGGCAGATGCCGGCCGGCAGCGCGGCGGCCCGCCAGATGTTCGGGATCTGGAGCGCCGGCGTGATGATGAAGCTTTCCTCGTAAGCGTAGTCCCAGGACGGCCACACGATCAGCGCCAGAAACGCCAGCGCCGCAGCGGTCGCGACCAGGTCGAGATAGGCCCGCATCGCGGGTCCGGCGCTTGCGACCACGGCGGTCATGCGCATGTGCTCGGAGCGGCGGAATGCGACCGCCGCGCCCAGCATGGCCAGCCACAGGAACAGGATTGAGGCGAGCTCGTCCGACCAGATCAGCGGTCGGTGCAGGCCGTAGCGCGCGACCACGCCGGCAAACAGGATCGCGATCTCGGCGACGACCAGGGTCGCCGCCGGGATTTCGACGGCGAGGCCGAGGACGCGTTCGAGCGAAGCCAGCAACGAAGGTCGGCGAGGGGACTGAACAGCCACCTCGCCCGCCGCTTCGGTCACCTCAACCTCGACATGAGCCATGACGGCCCCAACGCGTTACGAGAGCTTGCCGACGGCCTTCTCCAGCAGGTCCCAGGCCTGATCGCCATATTTGCCTTTCCACTCGGCATAGAAGCCGGCGGTCCGCAGCTTGTCGCGGAACGGCGCAACCGCGGGCTGGTTGAAGGTCAGGCCCTTGGCCGCGAGCTCCTGCTGGAGATTGGCATTGAGCTTGGCGGTATCCTCACGCTCCTTGACCGCGGCGGCGTTGATGTTCTTGGCGACGATCGTGCGGACGTCCTCCGGCAGCGCGCTCCAGGCGCGGCGGTTGGCCAGGAACCAGAAGCCGTCCCACATGTGGTTGGTCAGCGAGCAGTATTTCTGCACCTCGTAGAGCTTTGCGGTCGAGATGATCGCCAGCGGGTTCTCCTGACCCTCGACGATCTTGGTCTGGAGCGCGGAATAGACTTCGCTGAAATTGATCGAGGCGGGCGCTGCATCGAACGCCTTAAACATCGAGGTCCACAGCGGCGACACCGGCACGCGGATCTTGAAGCCCTTGAGGTCGTCGGGACCGGTGATCGGCCTGGTCGAGGACGTGGTCTGGCGGAAGCCGTTGTCCCAGATCTTGTCCATGACCTCGAGGCCGGCCTTCTTGATCTCGCCGCGGACATGGGCGCCGAGATCGCCGTCCATGGCCTTCCAGACCGTGTCGTAGTCCGGGAACGCGAAGCCGATGCCGTTGATGGACGCGGCCGGAACCAGGGTCGACAGGATCAGGCCCGACAGCGTGAAGAACTCGACGCCGCCGGAGCGGATCTGGCTCAGCATGTCGGTGTCGGAGCCGAGCTGGTTGTTCGGAAAGATCTGAAGGTCGAACTTGCCGTTCGTCTCGCTCTTGATCGCCGCCGCCATCTCCCTGGCGCGCACGTTCAGCGGATGGGTGTCCGGCAGGTTATTGGCGTATTTGTAGCTGAACTCGGCGCTCTGGGCGCGGGCCACGTGGGGCGCGCTGAGGCCGCCCAGGACCGCGGTCGCGGCGGAGGCCTTGAGAAGCGTGCGTCGGGAAAAGCTCATCGGTCTGCTTCCTCGGAAGGTTTGTTGTTGTTCTGAGACGCAAACCTATACGGATGGAAAGTCAGAAGGTCATCTGCGATCTCGCGAAGCCTCGCTTATTGCAGCCGGACCACGTCACCGCAATATCGCTTTCGGCACATGGAGCCGGGTTCAAAAAGCGAAAAACAACCCCATGCACAGTAGCCGTCAAGAGTTGGGACGACGTTCGAGGGCCGAGCCGAAAGTCGCGCCGGAGCGAAGCTGGGATGGCAGGAATTCCGTCTAAATATTTGATCTGATTGTATATAAATATATTCCATAATATACCTTATGCGAATCATGGATATGGTCGTGCAGGTCAGGTCAGCCAAATCCGCAGCTACCCAGAACCCCGCTCCCGGCGGACAATCGCGGCGCGCTGCGACGATCCGACGGTCGCTCGGATGGTCGCGGGCAAGAACACAGGCGGTCCAAACCGTCGCCTATTGGGAGGTCCATCATGGAGCGGAACGTCGCCGGCGCGAGCGGCACGCGCGCCATTCCATTCGACGCCGCCAAGCTTGACCGCCTGATGGAAGCAGCCGGCCTCGACGTTCTGGTCGCGACCTCCAAGCACAATGTGCAGTACCTGCTCGGGGCCGAGCGCGCGATCTTCTTCGACTACATGGATGCCATGGGCGTCAGCCGCTATCTGCCCGTCCTGGTCTATCCCAAGGGCGCGCCGGAGAAGTCCGTCTATGTCGGCCACCGGCTGGAGACCCATCAGCGCGCCGTGGCGCCGCCCTGGGTGCCGCAGGTCCGGACCGAGTCCAGCGGCTCGGTCGACGCGATCACGCGGGCCGTCGCGGCCCTGAAGGACGCCGGCGTGCCGATGAAGCGGGTCGGGGTCGAGATGGCGTTCCTGCCGATGGATGCGGGCCGGGCGCTTGCCGACGCCCTGCCCGGCGCCGCGCTCAAGGACGCCCTCCTCGTCCTGGAGCGTCTGCGCGCGGTCAAGTCCGCGGACGAGCTGGCGAAGCTCAAGACTGCGTCTGAATTGGTGATCGCCGCTATGCTGGAGGTGATCGCCGGGCACGGTCCCGGCACGACCAAGCAGCAATTGTCGGACGCACTTCGCATCGCCGAGGTCAACCGCGGACTCACCTTCGAATACTGCCTGCTGGCCTGCGGCAACAGTCACAACCGCGCGCCGTCGGCGCAGCGGTGGGAGCAAGGCGAGGTGCTGTCGCTCGACTCCGGCGGCAATTTTCACGGCTATATCGGCGACCTCGCCCGCATGGCGGTGCTGGGCGAGCCCGACGGCGAGTTGAGGGACTGCCTGGCCGAGATCGAGGCGGTGCAGCGCGCCGCCTTCGCCGCGGTCCGGCCGGGTGCCATGGGCGGCGACATCTACGTCGCGGCCAAGCGGCAGCTCGCCCAGATCACCCAGCGCGATTGCACCGATTTCCTCGCCCACGGCATGGGCCTCGTCAGCCACGAGGCCCCTCGCCTGACCGCCACGGGTCCGGTTCCCTATGACGACACGGACGCGCGGCTGCCGCTCGAAACAGGCATGGTGGTGTCGATCGAGACCACGATGAAGCATCCGAAGCGCGGCTTCATCAAGCTCGAGGACACGGTGGTGGTGACGGCGACGGGCCACGAAATTTTCGGCGAAGGCGGCCGCGGCTGGAATCGCGGTGGGAGTGCGCTTTGATCTGACTGGGTCGCACGCCGGCTGAGGCACTCTGCGTGATTTCTTGCGCACGGCTTCCGCCCAAGCGCATTGTTTTTCGTTCCATCAGTGCACGCGCAAAAAACAAATCGGCGATCGCGGGAACCCTTGTCGGCCCGCCCTGTTCATTCTTTGTCCGATCCGGACGCGTAACAATTGGTGGATACTATGAAAAGAATTTTATTGGCGGCAGTCGCCGTTCTCGCATTCGCTTCTCCGTCAGTCGCAGCTGAGACGGGCAAGACCGTTGGCCAATCGCCCTCCTCGTTCTACCTGGCTCAGGATACCGCGACCATGAAGTGTCAGATCGTCGAGAGCCAGCCTGCCGGCGGCACCATGAAGGTTGTCGGCGCCGCTCACACGACAAAGGCTTCGGCAGAAGCAGCTATGAAGGCGGACAAGACTTGCGCCAAGTAAACTTGTGCCAAGTAACTTGCGCCAAGTAATCGGCTAAGTCGGAGCGTGAGTACGGAGGCGGGTCTGTGAGTTCGTTAGAACCACGAATCCTCAAATCCGCCGCCACCAGCGCCCCTCAAGAGTGCCCCGCGTCGAGCTTCTTTCTCGGCCAGTGGCACGCAAGCGACTTGCCGCTTGAGATGCTCCAAATTCGAAAGGATACGATCATGAACCAGCAGACAATGAAATGCGTGGTTGCCGTCTCGTTCTTCGGCGCGGCGATCCTCGGCTCGGTGCTCCCGTCAGGGGCAGCTCCGATCTCGCCGAGCACGAGTCTCCTGAAGCAAGCGGTTTCTTCGTCCGCAGTGACAGAGGTCTACTACAGACGCCACTACCGCGGTCGCGGCTACTACGGCGCTCCCGGGGCCGCAATCGGGCTCGGCATCTTGGGCGCCGCGGCTGGAGCCGCCGCCTATGGGGCCTACGGGTCCAGCAATTACGGGCCCGGGTACTACGAGCCAAGGTACGCTGCGCCAGGGTACTACGGCGACGCCTATCCCTATCGCCGCCAATACTACTCCCCGTACTGAGGGCACGAATGACGCTGTTTGGGCGCGGCAGTCTCTGTCACTGACCCTTCCCAATCAGCGTGCCATCGAGCGCGCGCTTGATCACCCGTTGCGGCTACGTGCTGAACCGTAATGCCAGATACTCGCGTGAGGGGACGATCAGCGGCTGAGGGCGGCCGCGGCTGGAATCGCGGCGGCGCTGCGCGCTAGGCTGAAGCCATCGTATTGAGCGCTCTCATGCTCGGCGCGAACAGGACCGCAACCCCCTTGAAACGGATAAATTCCTCCAACCGAAAGGTCACGGAGGAGTTGTCCTTCAGAGGGACACTGAACTGGGTTTCAGCCTTCGGATATCGGCGATTCCCGGTCAGGGCATCCTGGGCATTGTATCCGTTCGGGAGCTTCTTGTAGGCATCGGCGAACTCCGTCTTCTGCATCCATCTCAGGATCGTATAGAATTGCTCGTTGATCCTGGCGAAGTAGAAGAGACCGACGATGCCGCGATCTTTGCCATCGTCCCGCACGCCGTCCAGGCGGGGCCCATAGGAGAATCCGCGGCGGATGACGCGCGGCGGCCCTTTCGGAAAGCGAACCTGATTGGCATATTTCATCGGCTGATCGCGGCAATTGGCAATTCGAATGTGAGCCCCGAGCGGGCATTTGACGCCATCCGGATCGTCGCCATAGCCGAATGAATCATCCAGTTGCGGGGTCGACGGCGGTGCGTCCGGAAACCTGGACAGCGGCGATCCGTGCCGCCAGCGTCCCATGAGCTTTGCGGCGATCCACTCCTCGGCCAGTTCCGGGCCGACATGCGGCGCCGCCAGCGGCGCGTTGTCCTGGAGGAATTTGTTGAAGCCCGCGACGTCCTGATACACCCACGACAAGCCGACAAAGGAGCCATCCCGTGCAAAGTCCTGCCATGGGCCGGGATTGTGCGGCGCCGTGGGAAACGCTTCGTTCGGATAACCGACGACGATCTCGCGACAGTCGACCGTGCCGGGCGTGCCAGCGTCCTGCCAGTCGATGTTGGGGGCGGTGATTCCATCCCGGTAGCCGAAATGCAGGCGGCCGTCGGCCGGCAGACTGCCGGACAGCGCGCTGTCGTCCCAACCTTCGAGCGCTAATTCCTGCACACCGAAGCTTGCCGCCGACTGTCGCAAGTCTGCGAGGCAATCGGATTTCTGCTCGGCTGTGTCGAACCCGATGTGGATGGCGAGATCGACATCACCCGACTTGAACTTGCCATCCCACCACGCAGCCGGAGCGCTGGTTCCGGAGAAACCGAGTTGCTCCGCGACGCCGCCGTCCGGCGCCTGCGCCGGATCCACGAAAAAGACGTCGAACTCCCGACGCCCCTGCGCCACGTCGAAGCCGGGACGCCCCGCCATCAGCGCCTCTATGCCTTTCCAGCTGAACATGAAGTGGAAGGCCGGCCCAGCGGGGTCCGGCGCCCTTCCCGCCGCAGTTCGCGGTATCCATTGCTGCAGGAACTCCCTGGCGCGGCCGGCCTCGCCGAACTTGAACAGCAGCACCGCGAGCAGCGGCTTGGTGGAGCTTCGGGCAACGATCGCCTGCAAATTGGCAAGATCCACCATCGCGTCTGTCCTTGTCGGAACGCTCGATAGCCAGCCACAGAGCCGGGCACGTCGCTCGTCAAGCGAGCGAATGCGCCCGCAATGCTATTTCCCGAGCCTTGTCAGGATGTCTTCGACCGTCATGTGGTCATAGGCCGAGAACAGCCAGCCGGACGGATTGCCGTTGATGTCTGTCGAGTTGTCGGTCGCCTTGCCGAGCGAACGCTCGTTGCGACTCTTGGAGAATTCGAAAAATGCATTGGGGTTGGTGACGTCCAGCTCCTTGCCGCCCATATCTGCCAGCGAAAATATCGCCGCAAAGACCGGGGTAAGCTCGCGCCGGAAGAATTCGGTGTATTCCTGATGCGAGCCCTCATATTCGGTGATGACCTGGATGTATTCGGTGCCGATGACGACGACGCGCGCGAAATGAACGATCCTGGATTTCTTCAGCGCGTCTTCGATCAAGGGCTGAACCTTGTCGGCGAAGATCGCCTCGAGATTCTTCAATTGCGCCTGTGTCGCGGCATCCTGCTTGATTTTCAGCGTGAGATTGAGCGCATGGGTCATGGGAAATGTCCTTAAAAAATACAACTTTGGGATGTTATCATTGCAGCGGGGAATTGAAAGCGAATCTTTTCGCCGAACGCGGATGCGCCCGCGTCATTATGGTGCCTATGCTGACTTTCTTGGTTGTCCTTTGACGTGCAGTGGCACTGGCCGGCCAAGATCGTGGCGATGCGGCAAAGCTAGCGCAGCGGCAGCAGGTCCAACTGGCTCTGCGCCTTCTTGACGGCGGCCGCGAACCAGCCCTGGCTTGGTGCTTCCTTGGCGAAGCACGCCGTGAAGGCCGTCATCGCGTTATCTTCGCGGGTCATGTCGCCGCGCGGATCCTTCTTGTCGACGGGCCTCGCCATCATCTGCTTCCAGACCTTCTCGCAGGCCGGGATCGGCGTCGTCTTCACGGCGTCCGATGAGGTGAGAAAGAAGACCTTCTCGCCCTGGATCGCGACGACGTCGATTTCATGCGGCGGTCCCTTCAGATCGCCATTGCCGCGCACGCCGAGAACGGCGACTGCGGCGCTCGCGGATGCGGGCTTGGTGACCGGCAGCTCGGCATATTTGGCGAACGCTGAGTCCTGGATCGCTTGATAATAGAAGCGATCCGACTTGAATGCGGCGCCGGTCTCCTGCGGCATGCCGTCCTCGCGATGCTCGCGCAGCCAGTGCTTGAGCAGCGCCATGGTCGTCACCACAGCTTGCAGCTTGTCGCCTTCCGACGCAAAACCGAGCCCGTCGAGATGGCCGAAGCCTGAGTCACCCTTGAAAAGCGTATCGGCGTTCGACTTGCCCTCTGCCGGCAGCCCCTTGATCGCGACCGGCCCCACCAAGCCGCGCAGCACGCCTGCCAGCTCGTTGAGCGCCGCATCGTGCTGCCTGGAGGTCTCGTCGTTTTCCGCAGCCTTCGAGAACTTTGCGATGTAGCGATCGCGCAGCTCGAGATAGCGCTGCTCGGGAGTGGCCGCATGGGCAGGCGCAGCCAGGACGAGCAGGCAGAGTAGGGCAAGGCACTTCATATCGATCCCACGAAGCAAGAGCTGTCTTCAGTCTTGGTGCCTCTGTTTCGCGGGAAGGTTCATCCGTGGTGGTCGCCGCGCCGTCGTGGGGCCCTGCTCCGCCGGCGTAAATGGACCGCTATGGTCAACGGTTCTTCGAATATACCGGCTCGCGATGAACTTCGCGGCCGTTCTCATCGATGACGACGATCCGGAGATCTGGATGTCCTCCCGGCCTCTTCGTGCGAACGTCTTCCGCCAGGCTCTTGCTGTGGGCAATGGCGGCGCCGTCGCTTCCAAACTCCAGACCCGACTTGTCCCGAGCCGGAACGCCATCCTTCATGTCGAAATAGTAAGTGCGCATCACAATCCTCTCGCGTCCACCTGTCCTGGCGTGCCTGGCCCTCTTATCGGAGAGGAAAGCAAACATGGGCCTCCAAGCCCTGGCTGACGCAACTGCAAATCGGGTTAAACACCCCGCGAAGCTAGCGAAGGTTCCCAGGGGCGGATTTGATTCCGATCAACGCGTAAGCCGTTGCGATCACCGGCGGGGGCGTGAGCGCCCTACTCCGCCGGCGTGAGCTGCCGGCTCAGGCGCATCGCGGCGGTCTCGCGCACCCGGACACGGGCGCGGCGCTTGCGCCACCAGATCACGACGCCGGTGACCGAGAGCGCGGCCACCACCAGCCCCATGATCGAGATCAGGATGCGGCCGAACAGTCCGACGATGCGGCCTGAATGCAGCGGAAACTGCGCCTGCACGAAGATGTCGGCGGCGGTGCCGACCCAGGGCAGACGCGCGCCGAGCGGACGGCCGTCCTCGCTGTCGTAATAGAGCTGCGCCGGGCCGACGCCGCCGGCGCCGTGGTCGTCGCCGGGATGGAAGTAGGCGGCGGCATAGACCCCGTGAGCGGGGCCGTAGCTGAGCGCGCCGACCGGAGTGGACCACCCTCGCCCCTTGCCGTCGGCCGCCGCGCGCGCGGCGATGTCGGCAAATGTCACCTTGGGCTCGATCGGATTGTCGAGATCGCGGTACGGCCGCTGCTCATAGGGCGTCGGCGTGTAGTTCGACACCATCTTCATCAGCGGCGAGAACACTTCGAAATAGAGGTTCAGCGAGAACGCCGTGAAGGCGATGACGAACAGCACGCCCCAGGTCCACAGGCTGAAGGCGCGGTGGATGTCGAAATTGATCCGGTAAGCGCTGCCCGACGTCTTGATGGTCCAGGCCGGCGCCCAGCGCGCCCAGAAGCCGCGTTCGAGCTGGCGCGTGACTTGCGGCGCCCGCGCGGCCTTCGCGCTGCGCCGTGACGGCAGGGTCAGGTAGAAGCCGACGAAGCAGTCGATGGTCCAAATGATGGCGATGATGCCGAGCAGGCGCATGCCCCAGCGGTCGCTGCCCCAGAACTCCGGGATGTGCATCGTGTAGTGCAGCTTGTAGAGGAACGAGACGAAGTTCTCCCGCGTCACCGGCCACACCGCGCCCCAATAGCGCCGCCCCAGCTCGACGCCGGTGTTGGGATCGAGGAAGACCTGATTGTAGTCGAGGGCATAGCGCTTGCCGGTCGCGGGATCGATCCGCGGCATGATGAAGAACCACAGCGAGTGGCCCTCCTCCGGCGTCATGAAGAGATAGACGACGCGCGCGCGGGGATCGCGCTGCTCGATCAGCTTGGCGAGCTCGATCGAGGGAATGGCCGGTCCCTTGCTGGTGACGTCGAACAGGTGGCTGTTCAGGACGTCGTCGATCTCGTGATCCCAGGAAATGATCGCGCCGGTGATGCCGGAGAAGAACAGGAATCCGGCCGTGAGCAGTCCCGCCCAGCGATGCAGCCTGCCGAATATCGCTCTCATCGTCGTCTCTCACCAAACAGGTCCGGTCCCGCTTGCCGGATCGTTTTCAATTTGAACTCACCAGCGATAGGTCAGCTTGCCGATGGCCTTGCGTCCCTCCGCGTAGAAGCAGCCCGACAGGCTGTAGCAGGCGGCGACATAGCGCGTGTCGGCAAGGTTGGCGACGTTCAGCGACAGGCGCCAATTGTCCCTGGTGTAGGCAACAAGCGCATCCAGCACGGTCGAGGCTCCCACCTTGAACGTGTTGGCATCGTCACCCCAGGTCGCGCCGACATAGCGGACTCCGGCGCCGAACTGGAGGCCGGCGAGCGGCCCGTTCTGAAGCGTGTAGTCACTCCACAGCGAGGCACGGTTGAGCGGCACGGTGACCGGCGCCTTGCCGACATTCACCGGATCCTGCGTGAGCATGGCGTCGACATAGGCATAGGCGGCGCGCAGGTTCCAGCCGTCGGCGAGCGACATGGTACCTTCGAGCTCGATGCCGCGCGATTTCACCTGACCGGTCTGCTCAGCAACGTTCAGCGGAGGCGCGTAGGTGACGACGTTGTCGCGCGTCAGGTCGAAGGCGGCGAAGGTGAACAGCGCGTTCCATCCGATCGGCTGGTACTTTACGCCGACCTCGTACTGCACGCCGGTTTCAGGGTTGAGCAGCTGGCCGCCCGGTCCGGTTGCGAGCACCGGCAGAAACGACTCGGAATAGCTGAAATACGGCGCGATGCCGTTGTTGAAATTGTACATCACGGCGGCGCGGCCAGTGAAGGCCGAAGCATCCTTCGAGACCGATGTGTCGAAGATACCGCTGTCGACCTGCGTGGTGACGAAATCCTGGCGACCGCCGAGCTGGAACGACAGCCGGCCGAGCCTGATCTGGTCCTGCGCGTAGAGGCCGACCTGCGACTGCTTGACGCCGGTGTTGTCGCTCATCGCGCCGATGGTCCAATCGTAGCTATAGACCGGATTGAACACGTTGATCTCGGGGGCCGAGGTCGTGACGCCAAAGGCGGTGTCGCGGAAGGAGGTGTTGCGATAGTCGATCCCGACCAGCGTGGTGTGGCTGAGGATGCCGGTGGTGAACTTGCCCTGGAGCTGGTTGTCCACCGCGAAGGAGTTGATGTACGAGTTGCTGTAGCTGCCGAAACGCGCGAGCTGCCCCGCGGCCTCGTCGGTATAGCCTCCGCCGTAAAACACCTTTTCCTCGTTGTGCTGATAGGCGTAGCGCAGGTTCTGCCGGAACGTGATGTTGTCGGTCAAATTGTGCGAGAGCTGGTAGCCGGCGGTTGCGATCTCGGTGTTGAACGCGTTGAAGCTCGGCACGCCGGCGAAGAACGAGACCGGGATGGTGCGGCCGTTGTTCGGCCACACCGTGCCTGAGGCGGGCAGGAACTGGAGGCCCCACCCTGCCCGGTCCCTCTGGTAGTTGGCCAGGATCGTGATGGTGGTGTCCTCGTTCGGCTTGAAGGTGATTGCGGGCGCGATGAAGACGCGGTTGTCCTTGGTGAAGTCGACCTGGGTCTCGCCGTCGCGGACCACGCCGGTCAGCCGCCACAGCACGGTGCCGTCCTTGTTGGCGGAGCCGCCCATGTCGAACTGGCCCTGATAGCGGTTGAAGCTGCCGCCGGAGACCGAGACCTCGCCGAACTGCTGAGCGGTCGGCAGCTTGGTCACGTAGTTGAGGATGCCGCCGGTGCCGCTGCCGCCATACATCGCCGAGGACGGCCCCTTGAGGACCTCGAGGCGCTCGGCGCCGTAGGGATCGAGGCCGTTGAAATGCACGTAGTTGCTCGATGGGATTCGCAGGCCGTCGACGTAGAGGCCCGACATGGTGGTGTCGAAGCCGCGGATCTGGAGGGCGCCGAAGCGGGTGTCCGAACCGCCATTGACGTCGCCGCTGACGCCGGCGGTGTAGCGCAGGGCCTCGCCGATCGAGACCGCGCCCTGGTTCCTGACCTGGTCCGTGGTGACGACGGACACCGACTGCGGCGTTTCGATCAGCGGCGTATCGGTCTTGGTGGCGGTGCCGCTGCGCGTGGCGACGAACCCGCGCACCGGACCGTTGGCGCGTTCGCCGGTGGCGCCGTTCGAGGCCGACTGGGTTGGCGCGGCTTGCTGCGCGGGAGCGTGACGATTGGTGCGGGAGCTGCGCGTCGTTGCCGACCGTCGCGACGAAGCAACCGCCGCGGGACGGGCACGCTGAGCCGGCGCTTCAACGGAGACAGCGGGAATTTGCGTCTGCGCCTGCACCGAACCGAAGGGGGCGACGAGAGAAAATGTGCTGACGGCGCCGAAGAAGAACACCTGAAGCTGTCGAAGACGCGTTTGGGAACGCGAAGGAAGTTGGAAGTTGGTCACGTCTTGCGAGGCCCCACGCACTGCCGGCTTTGCCGGTATCGTTCTTGATGCCCCGCCCTAACGCAGGCGATTTCGGAGTGCGATAGGAACAGCGTTAGAATTTCTCCAGAGCTGTGCGCAGCAACTGCGGCGAATGCGCCCATGCGCGACCCAACGTGCATGGGCTCCGGATTTGGAATCCTTCTAGACGAACACGATCGATCGACCGGACAGGACATCCGCCGACATCGAAGGCGAGCGCGGAGAACGAATCCTTTACCATGCCCGCCAGGCTCGATTGAGCCTGAGGAACCCAGGAGGTAGATTCAGCTGCGGGATACTTCATTCATTTTGCGGAACGCACCGCAACGTTCTGTGCCGGCGCGTGCTGGGCACCCGGGGTTCGACGTCCATGAGCGAATTGCGCGCTGCGACCAGGCAACCGACCGCGAGGACCGGGATCATCGAGTTTGACGGTGCCAGGGGCATCGTCAGCATCCCCTGCACGATCTCGGACGTATCAGGCACGGGTGCAAGACTGAAGCTAGACTGGTCGCTGTCGTTTCCGAAGGAGGCCACGCTGATCTTTGCCGACGGGCTGCGAAAACCCTGTCGTGTGGCATGGCAGAAGCGCAGACTGCTCGGCGTCGCATTCGCGGACGGTGTTGCGAGCCTGGACGAGCAGGCCCTCATGATGACCGAAGCAGAGCAGGCTTTGCACCGGCAGCATATCGGCGCGCAGGTGCGCGGCGCGCGCGAAGCACGGGGCTATACCGAGCTCCAGATTGCGAACTTCATTGGCGTCTCGCCCGATTACGTGTCACGTGCCGAGAACGGCGAGATCAGCATCCCGCTCCACCAGCTCACCCACATTGCCGATCTGTTGCTGGTCGACCTCGACAGCCTGGTTGCCGGCCCGCCGTCGATCGGATTGCCCACCGCGAGCGAGGTCGAACTGGCGGCGGAGTGAATTCACGCTGACGAAGGCGACATCACTCGCTGGCTGCAGCCGCGAGCGTTACCGGAGAGCGCATTGAGCTCTCCGGTGTGTAGAAGCTTGTGTCAGCGATGCCGCAGCCGGCGATTGACCCGGCCCGCCAGATAGTCGCCGGCGCTCTGGACGAGCTGGACCAGTGCGATCAGCACGACGACGACGGCCAGCATCATCTCCGGCATGAAGCGCTGGTAGCCGTAACGGATGCCGAGATCCCCCAGACCCCCGCCTCCGACGGCGCCGACCATGGCGGAGTAGCCGAGCAGGCTCACCACCGCGAGCGTCAGGGCCAGCAACAAGCCGGGCAATGCCTCGGGGATCAGCACCTTGAACACGATCTGCATCGGGGAAGCGCCGAACGAGGACGCGGTCTCGATCAGGCCGCCATCGACCTCGCGGATCGCGGCTTCGACGAGGCGCGCGATGAACGGCGTCGAGGCGATTGTCAGCGGCACGATCGCCGCGGTCGAACCGATCGAGGTGCCAGCGACGAGCCGCGTGAACGGGATGATGGCGACGACCAGGATGATGAAGGGCGTCGAGCGCGTCGCATTGACGACGATGCCGAGCACGCGATTGACGACGGGGGCCGCGAACAGCTCCCCTTTCCGGCTGGTCGCCAGGAACACGCCGAGCGGCAGGCCGAAGGCGGTACCGAGCAGCGCTGCGATACCGACCATGTACAGGCTTTCGAAGGTGGCCTGGATGATCAAATTGATGAGTTCAGGCGACATAGCCGAGACGCTCCGCCGGGAATTGGTATTGAGAGAGCCAGGCGAGAACCCGCGCCTGCACGTCCTCGCTGCCGGGTACACCGAGAACGAGCGAGCCCACATGCTGGCCGCCGATCTCGTCGATGCGCGCCGCAAGCAGCGCAACGTCGAGGCCGAGCTCGCGCGCAAGCCGCGCCACCACCGTGTCGCCGGCCCCTGCCCCGCGCACCTGCACGCGGATCACGGCCTGCCCGCCGGCAGACGGCTCCGACACGATCCGGCTCGCCAGCGACACCGGCAGGCTGTCGCCGACCACTTCGGCCAGGAAGGACTGCGTGATCGGATGCTTTGGATGGGTGAAAATGTCGGCGACATGGCCGCTCTCGACGACGTGGCCGGCATCGAGCACCACGACTTCCCTGGCGAGCTGGCGCACCACGGACATCTCGTGGGTGATCAGCACGATGGTCACGCCAAGCTCGCGGTTGATGTTGGCAAGCAGATCGAGGATCGCGCGCGTGGTCTGCGGATCGAGCGCGGACGTCGCCTCGTCCGACAGCAGCACGCTCGGCCGTGTCGCCAGCGCCCGCGCAATGCCGACGCGCTGCTTCTGGCCGCCGGACAGTTCCGAGGGATAACGGTCGTGCTTGTCGGCGATGCCGACCAGCGCCAGCAGCTCGGCGACGCGGGCCTTGATATCCGCCCTGGCCCAGCCGGCGATCTCAAGCGGCAACGCGATGTTGTCGGCCGCGGTGCGCGACGACAGCAGGTTGAAATGCTGGAAGATCATGCCGATCGAGCGCTGCGCCAGCCGCAACTCGCGGCCCGCCAGCGCCGAGATATCCTTGTTGTCGACGATCACGCGTCCCGTGGTTGGCTTCTCCAGCCCGTTGATCAGCCGGACCAGGCTCGACTTGCCGGCGCCGGAGCGGCCGATCACGCCGGTGATCGAGCCGCGCGGGATCGCGAAGTCGATGTCCTGCAGGGCGTTGACGCCGGGCTTGCCGCGATAGGCCGGATAGGTCTTCGAGATGCCTTCGAAACGGACCATCGCGTCCGGCGCGGTCACGGCAGGTAAAATCGCATCGCGCGTATCGATCCTCTGTCCGATCGCAAGCGATTGGTGGGCGTTCATGGTGGCGGCCTTCTTGTACAATAGTTCGCTTGCCGCGTGTCCCAGGGGGCGCACGGGAACCAGGTCGCATCGCGCGACGGGGAATGAAACTGCGACCGGGCGCCCGGGTGGAGCGCGCTGCACCGCAACATGCACCATCGCCCGAACGGGTCTTTCTTGCAATGTCAGATATTTGCAGGGAGTTGGACGAAGTTTTCCAAATCCCGCCCCGGCGAAGAAAATTCATCTGCCGGGGGCATCAGTCTCGCCCGGCTTAGCGGACCTGCAACCAGGGCAGCACGATCAGCAGAAGGCCTGCGAAATAGAGCAGCCCGAAGATCAGGCCAAAACCCCAGAACTGGCCCTTCCCGATATAGCCGCTGCCGAAATACATCGGCGCCGGCCCCGTGGCGTAAGGCGAGATCACCCCCATCAGGCCGAGCGAATACATGCAGAGCATGGCGAGCGTCGTAACCGGCAGGCCGGGAATGCCCGAGCCGACCGCGAGCACGACAGGCAGCACGGCGGCGGCATGCGAGGTGATGCTGGAGAAGAAATAGTGGATCCAGAAGAACAGCGCGACCAGCAGGATCATCGCGGTCGACGGCGACAGCCCGGCGAGCGGCTTTGCGTACTCGGTCGCGAACCATTTGATGAAGCCGATCTCGTTGAGGCCCGAGGCCAGCGTCAGCAGCGAGGTGAAATAGAAGAACACCTCCCAGGCGCTCTTCTCGCTGACGATGTCGGCAAACTCGATCACGCCCGTGACCAGCATCAACGAGATCACGATGAAGACGACGGTGGTGGCGTTGACGAAGTTCGAGCCGAGCAGCGGCACGTTGATGTCCGGGCTGGAGCCCGCGATCCACAGGAACATCGCGAGCACGATCAGCGCCAGCATGATCCATTCGTTGCGCGACATCGGGCCCATCTCGCTGAGCTCCTTGGCCGCCCATTCGGCGATTTCCGGGCTGCGCTTCACTTCGGGCCGGCACACCGGATAGCTGAGCAGCGGGACGAGGATCATCAGGAGGATGCCGAGCGGCGCAAAGCCGATGAACCACTGGCCCCAGCTCACCTCGACCCCGACGGTCTTCTTGGCGATGGCGAGCGCCGCCGCATTGGGCGCGAGCGCGGTGAAGAACAGCGAGCTGGTGACCGCGGTCGCCGCGAACGCGGTCCACATCACATAGGTGCCGATCCTGCCGGCGGTCGGTCCCGGCTCGGAGCCATAGATGCGCGGGATGTTGCTGATGATGGGATAGACGATGCCGCCGCTGCGCGCGGTGTTGGAGGGCGTTGCCGGCGCGAGCAGGAAGTCCGACATCGCGACCGCATAGCCGAGGCCGAGCGTGTTGCTGCCGAGCTTTTGCACCAGCACCAGCGCGATGCGCCGGCCGAGCTGGCTCTTGCGATAGCCGATCGAGAACACGAAGGCGCCGACGATCAGCCACACCGTGCTCTCGGCAAAGCCCGCCAGCATCCAGCGCAGCGACTTGGTCGGATCGGGATCGATATAGCCGCCGACGCCGGCGACCGTCAGTCCGATCAGGCCGACCGCGCCGACCGGCATCGATTCCAGGATGAGCCCGGTGATGACGGCCGCGAACACCGCAAAATAATGCCATTGATTGACGTTGAGCCCTGATGGCACCGGCCACAGATAGATCGCCAGCCACACCACGAGCGGTGCGATCAGTTTCCAGCGAAACCCTTTCGCCTCAGGTGCCTGTGAGCTCGCGGCCATGGGCCCTCCCCCTCGATTGTCGTTGCGTCGTGCCGCCCGTTGGCCGGGCCGCCTTTGTCCCTGCGCGGCGTATAAGGACTGTCCGCGGCGCGATCAATGGCTTGACGCCGGTTCTGCCGCCCGGCGCCTGATTTTCCCTGGTGTCACAGATGCCCGGTGCGCCGGTGCTCGGGCTCGCTGCCGCGGACCGGAAACCGGATGGTGGTCCCGATGGTGATCCAGTTGGCGTTCTCGCCGGTGATGTTGCGGCCGTAGATCACGTCGACGGAGAATATCTCGTTCGGCCGGTAGCGGACGCCGGTCTGGAAGCGCGGCTGCACGACGCTCGCGATCTCGGACGCGCCGGCCTGGCCGAAGGCCTCGATCGTCCACTGCAACGTGTCGGTGAACTTCCAGTCGAAGCCGATGCCATAGGTCAGATAGTGGCGATCGACCGTGCGATCCCAGAGCCAGCCGCCATTGACGTTGACGCGCATGGTCTCGGACAGGCGAAAGGTCGCGGGGATGACGGCAAAGGCGGACAGCGCCTCGCCGGTCGCCGCATCGAATGATCCGCCGCCATAAGCCGACAATCCCCACCGGCCGATGCCGGTCGGGACGAAATTCGTCTTGGCTTTCGGAGCGACCGTCGTGCTCCAGTCGCCGTCGCTGCGGGCCCGGATGGTCTGCATGCTCAGCTCGATCGGCCTGAAAGGATCGACGACGCAGGAGGGATTGGCGACTGCCTCAACATCGGTGTTTGAAGCCGTCGACAGCCAGCTTTCGACCTTGCAGGAGCCGACCTCCGAGATGTCGGCGGCATCCACCGCATAGGCGCCATTCGCGGCGCGCGCATCCTGCGCTGCGAATACGACAAGAGCCGCGATTGCGGCGGTTATTCCGGTTCGTGCAGCCCATCCCATGGCCCGATGTTAGCAGAGTCTTCGCCTCGACAAGGCCCGGATTCTGGGACTATCTTCCGTCCATGAGCGACCATCATCATCACCACGATCACGACCATTCCGAACTGTCCGAGACCGAGCTGCGCGTGCGCGCGCTCGAGACGATTTTGACGGAAAAAGGCTATGTCGAGCCGGCCGCGCTCGATGCCATCATCCAGGCCTACGAGACCAGGATCGGCCCGCACAACGGCGCGCGCGTCGTCGCCAAGGCCTGGACCGATCCGGCCTTCAAGCAGGCGCTGCTCGAGGATGGCTCGAAGGCGATCGGCACGCTCGGCCATGTCAGCCGCGTCGGCGACCATCTCGTCGTGGTCGAGAACACGCCGCAGCGGCACAACATGGTCGTGTGCACGCTGTGCTCCTGCTACCCCTGGGAAATGCTTGGGCTGCCGCCGGTCTGGTACAAGGCCGCGCCCTACCGTTCGCGCGCGGTGAAGGACCCGCGCGGCGTGCTCGCCGATTTCGGCGTCGCGCTGCCCAAGGATATCGAAGTTCGCGTCTGGGATTCCACCGCCGAGACGCGCTTCCTGGTGCTGCCGATGCGGCCCGGGGGTACGGAGGGCTGGAGCGAGGAGCAGCTCGCCGAGCTCGTCACGCGCGATTCCATGATCGGCACCGGATTCCCCAAGACGCCGGGAGCGCCGTCATGAACGGCGTGCACGACATGGGCGGCATGGACGGGTTCGGCAAGGTCGAGCCCGAGCCGAACGAACCGATGTTTCACGAGGAATGGGAATCCCGCGTTCTCGCCATGGTGCGCGCGATGGGCGCCGCCGGCGCCTTCAACATCGACACCTCGCGCTTCTATCGCGAGACGCTGCCGCCGGATGTGTACCTGTCAAGCTCCTATTACAAGAAATGGTTTCTCGGTCTCGAGGAGATGCTGATCGAGAAGGGCTACCTCACCCGCGAGGAGGTCGCCGCCGGCCACGCGATCCAGCCTGCGAAGGCGCTCAAGCATGGCAAGTTCGACCTCGCCAACGTCGAGCGCGTCATGGTGCGCGGCAAGTTCGCCCGCCCTGCCCCGGCGCCAGCGAAATTCAACATCGGCGATCGCGTGCGGGCGAAAAATATCCATCCGGCGACGCACACGCGGCTGCCGCGCTATGTCCGCGGCCATGTCGGCGTGGTCGAGCTCAACCATGGCTGCCACGTCTTTCCGGATTCGGCGGCGATGGAGCTCGGCGAAAATCCGCAATGGCTCTACACGGTCGTGTTCGAGGGCAGCGATCTCTGGGGCGCGGATGGCGATCCGACCTCGAAGGTCTCGATCGACGCGTTCGAGCCGTATCTGGACCTGGCGTGATGAGCAGCACGCTTGCTGCCGCCGCGACCGCGGCCATTCCGAGCATTCCGCGCGATGACGACGGCCCGGTGTTCCGCGCGCCCTGGGAGGCCCATGCGTTCGCGATGGCCTTGAGCCTGCACGAGCGCGGCGTGTTCACCTGGCCGGAATGGGCCGCAGCCTTGGCCTCCGAGATCAAGCGCGCGCAGGCCGCCGGCGACCCCGATACGGGCGAAACCTACTACCTGCACTGGCTCGCTACGCTGGAGGGGCTCGTCGCACGCAAGGGTGTCGCATCCACGGAGACGCTGCACCGCTACCGCGACGCCTGGGACCACGCCGCCGACAGGACGCCGCACGGCAGGCCGATTGAGCTGAAGCCGGAGGATTTTAGGTAGGTCGCACCACACCCGTCATTGCGAGCGCAGCGAAGCAATCCAGAATCTTTCCGCGGAGGGATTCTGGATTGCTTCGTCGCAAGAGCTCCTCGCTATGACGGTGGAGTTTGAGACGCTACCTGTGCGCCACGTACTCGTTCCACCCCTTCGCCCGCAGGCTGCACGCCGGGCACTCGCCGCAGCCGTATCCCCACTCATGCTGCGCGCCGCGTTCGCCGAGATAGCAGGTGTGCGACTGTTCGCGGATGAGATCGACGAGGCCCTCGCCGCCGAGGTCATGCGCGAGCTTCCACGTCGCGGCCTTGTCGATCCACATCAGGGGCGTATGCAGCTCGAATTTACGGGCCATGCCGAGCGAGAGCGCGGCCTGCATGGCGCGGACGGTCTCGTCGCGGCAATCGGGGTAGCCGGAATAATCGGTCTCGCACATGCCGCCGACGATGTGGGTGATGCCGCGCCGGTAGGCCAGCGCCGCGGCAAAGGTGAGGAACACCAGATTGCGGCCGGGCACGAAGGTGTTGGGCAGGCCGTCCGCGCCCATCGCGATCGCGACGTCGCGCGTCAGCGCCGTGTCCGAGATCGCGGCTAAGGTCGGGATCGACAGCGTGTGGCTCTCGCCGAGCTTGTCCGCCCAATCCGCGCGCAGGCCCTTGAGGCCATCGAACAGACGATCACGGCAAGCGAGCTCAACAGCATGGCGCTGGCCGTAGTCGAACCCCAGCGTCTCGACGCGCGCGAAGCGGCTGAGCGCCCAGGCAAGGCAGGTGGTGGAGTCCTGCCCGCCGGAGAACAGCACCAGGGCGGTTTCGGATGAAAATGCGTCACTCATGGCCCCGCGCTTTAGCACTGCGGAACGGGCCCGCCAATCGGTGGAAATCGGCCCGTTCCGTCGCGCCGCGCTGGGATCGGCGGGCCGCTTTTGGCATAAGGCTGGAGACCCAGGAGCAATGGCCCGCAATGACCCCTTCCCGCGACATTTCCCGCCTGATCGAGATCATGGCCGCGCTGCGCACGCCGGTGACCGGCTGTCCCTGGGACCTCGAGCAGAATTTTGCGACCATCGCGCCCTACACGATCGAGGAAGCCTATGAGGTGGTGGACGCCATCACCCGCGGCGATCTCGACGATTTGCGTGAAGAGCTCGGCGACCTCCTGCTCCAGGTCGTGTTCCACGCCCAGATGGCTTCGGAGCAGAACGCGTTCGCCTTTGGAGACGTGGTCGAGGCCATCACCCGCAAGATGATCCGGCGGCATCCCCATGTCTTCGCCGACAAGGACGGCAATCTCGCCTCCTCCCACGTCAAGGAAGTCTGGGACCGCATCAAGGCCGAGGAGAAAGCCGAGCGCGCTGCGCGCCGGCCGCCGGAGGAAGCTCCGTCGCACAAATCCCTGCTCTCGGGCGTGAAGGCCGGCCAGCCTGCGCTGACCCGCGCCATGGAGCTGCAGCGCAAGGCCTCCACCGTCGGCTTCGACTGGAACGACCCGCGCGCGGTGCTGGCAAAAATCCGCGAGGAAGCCGACGAGATCGAGGCCGCGCTGGATCGCAATGACAAGCAGGAGATCGCCGAAGAGACCGGCGATTTGATGTTCGCCCTCGTCAACCTCGCCCGCCATGTCGATGCCGATCCGGAAGCCGCGCTGCGCGCGACCAACGCAAAGTTCGAGCGCCGCTTTGCCTATATCGAGCGCTCTCTGGAAGCGCAGGGCCGGACGCTGGAGCAGGCGTCGCTGGCGGAAATGGACGCGCTGTGGAATGCGGCGAAGACGGCAATCTGATGCGGGGGGCGCGACGTGGAAATCAGGCAGGACGATCCGACGGCCCCCTATGTCGCCTATTTGTTGGCGCATCATCTGGAAGAGCTCCGCAGCGTCATGGGCGAGCATGCGCAGGCGCTGGACGCGAGCGGTCTTTCGGCTGCGAGCGTCACGTTCTGGACGGCCTGGCAGGGTGATGTGCTGGCTGGATTCGGGGCTTTGAAGCAATTGGATGAGACGCACGGCGAAGTGAAGTCGATGCGCGCTGCGCCCACTGCGCGGCGTAGCGGGGTCGGACGCGCTCTGCTGCACCACATCATTGCCGAGGGCCGCAAGCGAGGATATCAGCAACTCAGTTTGGAGACGGGCACAGCGCCGCTGCACGCTCCCGCCATCTCGCTGTACCGGAGCGCCGGTTTCGTATCCTGCGAGCCGTTCGCTGACTATCAGGCGAGCCCGCACAACCAGTTCATGCGCCTCGACCTGTCCAAGTGATCTTCTCGGTTCGTAGCCCGGTCGGAGCGAAGCGCAATCCGGGACGCGAAGCGTGGCTTACGCCGACAGACGCGGCACGGCGTCGAACCGGTTCACCACGATATCGCGCTTGGTCTCGTCCACCCGCACGGTCATGTCGAAGCGGCCGTCGTGCAGCTCCTTGGTCAGCACCTCGGAATTGCGGTGCAGCCAGCTGATTCCGGCACCGTCGCCGGCGTCGATCGAGAGATCGAGCGTGGTGCGTTTGGCCGCAAGCCGCTCCTCGATCGCGGCGAGCAGCGCGTCGACCCCCTCGCCTGACACGGCCGAGACCAGCATCGCCGGATGATCCTCCGGCCTGCGCGCGGCGATGTTCAAGAGCTCTTCGCGCTGCTCGGCGTCGTAACGGTCGATCTTGTTCCAGACCTCGATGATGCGGCCGGAATCGTCGGGATTGATGCCGAGCTGGCGCAGCACCGCGTCGACGTCGCTCTGCTGCGCCTCGGCGTCCTCATGCGAGATATCGCGGACATGCAGGATGACGTCGGCTTCCAGCACCTCCTCCAGCGTGGCGCGGAAGGCGGCGATGAGCTGCGTCGGCAGATTGGAGATGAAGCCGACGGTGTCGGACAGCATCGCCTTGCCGCCATGCGGCAGGGTGAGCGCGCGCAGGGTCGGATCGAGGGTTGCAAACAGCATGTCGGCGGCCTGCACGTCGGCGCGCGTCAGGCGGTTGAACAGCGTCGACTTGCCGGCATTGGTGTAGCCGACCAATGCGACGACGCGATACGGCACGCGCTGGCGCCCGGCGCGATGCAGCCGCCGCGTCGCCTGCACCTTCTTCAGTTCGCCCTCGAGCTTGGAGATGCGCTCCTGGATCAGGCGGCGGTCGGCCTCGATCTGCGTCTCGCCGGGACCGCCCATGAAGCCGAAACCGCCGCGCTGGCGTTCCAGATGGGTCCAGGATCGCACAAGGCGCGAGCGCTGGTAGTTGAGATGCGCGAGCTCGACCTGGAGCGAGCCTTCCTTGGTCTTGGCGCGGCGGCCGAAGATTTCCAGGATCAGGCCGGTGCGGTCGAGCACCTTGGCGTGCAGCTCCTTCTCGAGGTTGCGCTGCTGGATCGGCGCCAGCGCGCAATCCATCACCACGAGCTCGACGTCGAGGCTCTTGGCCAGCGCGGCGATCTCCTCGACCTTGCCCTTGCCGATATAGGTGGCGGGACGGATCTGGCTGATCGGCGCGATGATGGCGTCGGCGATGATGAGATCGATCGCGCGCGCGAGGCCCGCGGCTTCATCGAGCCGGGCCTCGGCGTCACGCACGACATGGCTTTCCGATTGCGCGTCGGTACCGCCCGCGCGCACACGCAAGTAGGGGCCGATGACAAGCACCCGCCCCGTTTGCTTAGCCCCTGCCGGCCGCGAACGGTCGGCATCCCCGTCGAAATTCCGGGGTTCCAATCAGGTCACTCTCAAGCCGGCTGATCCTCGCCGCCTTCGAACAGCTGGATCGGAGCGCCCGGCATGATGGTCGAGATCGCATGCTTGTAGACGAGCTGCGAGTGACCGTCGCGCCGAAGCAGCAAACAGAAATTGTCGAACCAGGTCACGATGCCCTGGAGCTTCACTCCGTTGACCAGAAAGATCGTCAGTGGCGTCTTGGTTTTGCGAACGTGATTAAGGAAGGTGTCCTGTAGGTTTTGTGCGCGGTCTGCCGCCATTGTTTTTTTCTCGCTTTGAGTTTCTTTTTATTGCACCGGTTGCGGCCCTCTTTGTGAAATTCGGGGCCTCTTCCGGTTGCCGCTCCTCATGAGATCCCCCTCGGAGGAACAGCGGTTCGATTAGAGGACAGGTCGGGATATTAGGCAAGCCGCTTCACGCGGCAGCCCATGCCCTATTGCCCCGAAAAACTACGGAAATCGATGATTTTCCTCGCTTATCCCTGACGAGCCGCCACGACGTCGCGGCCATTTCTGTATGCGGACCGGTATCCAATTCGCTCGCAGCGTTCTAACCGACGCCGAGTGCCTTCAGCTTTCGATGCAGTGCCGACCGTTCCATGCCAACGAACTCAGCCGTGCGAGAAATATTTCCTGAAAAACGGCTGATCTGTGCAATCAAATAGTCGCGCTCGAACACTTCGCGCGCTTCGCGCAACGGCAGGCCCATGATGTGCTCGCCATTGTTGCTGGTCGGCATCGCCGGCACCATCGAGCCGACGTCCTGCGGCAGCATGTCGGCGGTGATGATGACCTCCGGTCCGCCCGCGGCCAGAATCATGACTCTTTCAACGTTGTTGCGGAGCTGGCGCACATTGCCGGGCCAGACATGCGATTGCAGCACTGCCATCGCGTCCTGTCCGATCTGCCGCTTGGGCAGGCCGCTGCCGGCCGAGATCTGCTCCATGAAGTAGTCGATCAGCTCCGGAATATCCTCGCGCCGCTCCGAGAGTGCGGGCACGCGGATCGGCACGACCGAGAGGCGATGATAGAGGTCCTCGCGGAAATGGCCGGCCGCGATCTCCTCCTCCAGGTTGCGCGCCGTCGAGGAGATGATGCGCACGTCGACCTGCACTTTGCCGGTGCCGCCGACGCGCTGGAACGACTGCTCGACCAGCACGCGCAAGATCTTGTTCTGGGTCTCGCGCGGCATGTCCGCGATCTCGTCGATGAACAGCGTACCGCCATGCGCCTCTTCGAGCGCGCCCGGCTTGCGCGGCTGCTCGCCATTGGACTGCTCGACGCCGAACAGCTCGTGCTCCATGCGCTCGGGCGTGATCGCGGCGGCGTTGATGACGACGAAGGGACCGTCGGCGCGGCCCGAGGCCGTGTGCAGCGTGCGCGCAGTCAGCTCCTTGCCGGCGCCGGCGGGGCCGACGATCAGGATGCGGCTGTTGGCCTTGGCCGCGCGCTCGATGGTCTGGCGCAGCTGGTTCATGCTGGGCGAGCGGCCGACCAGCGAGCTTGCACTCGGTGCGAGCTGCTTCAGCTCCTTGACCTCGCGCTTGAGCCGCGAGTTCTCCAGCGCTCGGTTGGCGACCAGGATCAGCCGGTCCGCCTTGAACGGCTTCTCGATGAAGTCGTAGGCGCCACGCTTGATTGCGGCGACCGCGGTCTCGATGTTGCCGTGGCCGGAGATCATCACGACCGGCAGGTCGGCATTGTCCTTCTTGACCTGCTCCAGGAGCTGCAAGCCGTCGAGCTTGGAGCCCTGGAGCCAGATGTCGAGGAACACCAGATGCGGCCTGCGGTTGGCGATTTCGGCCAGGGCCGAGTCGCTGTCGCGTGCAGTCCGGGTGACGAACCCCTCGTCCTCGAGGATGCCCGCAACGAGATCCCGAATATCGGCCTCATCATCGACAATCAGAATTTCACTTGCCATGGGTCGCGCCTGTCTTGTCAGCTGCCTGTTGAGGCTTCGATCTTCGTTGAATCATTGGTCTTTTCAGCCGGCTCTTTGGTTTCGGCTGCCGGCCCTTTTGTTTCGGTGCCCTTGATGGATTCCTTGGCGATTTCCGCTTCCTTCGCCGCATCCTTGACCGTTTCCGCGGTCGCTTCCTCGCGCGTATTCTTGACGGCCGGCGCCTGCTCGGTCCCTTCGGTCTTCGCCGGCGTGCCGGAGATCGCAAAGCGCATCCGCATCCAGGCGCCGCGCTGGCCTGCGCGGAAGTCGGAGGCGTCCTTCAACTCGATGCGCCCGCCATGGTCTTCCAGCACGCGGCCGACGATCGCAAGGCCAAGGCCGGTGCCCTTAGCCCGCGTCGTCACATACGGCTCGAGCAGCCGCGAGCGCGCCACCTTGGGCAGGCCGATGCCATTGTCGATGACGTCGATCAGCACGTCCTCGCCCTCGCGCGACACCACGACGTCGATGCGGCCCTTGCCGAGCTCTTCCGGCGGGACCTGCTCGATTGCCTCGGTGGCGTTCTTGACGATGTTGGTGACCGCCTGCGAGATCAGCCGGCGGTCGAACTGGGCGCGCAACGGATCTTCCTTGAACTCGGCCTCGATATCGAGCTCGGGGTGGGCGACCTTCATCAGGAACACCGCCTGCCGCACGGTGTCGACGACGTCCTCGCCCTCCATCACCGGTTTCGGCATCCGCGCGAAGCGCGAGAATTCGTCGACCATGCGCCTGATGTCGTCGACCTGGCGCACGATGGTGTCGGTGCACTGCTCGAAGATCTGCTTGTCCTTGGTCTCGGTGATGTCCTTGCCGAACTTGCGGCGGATGCGCTCGGCCGAGAGCTGGATCGGCGTCAGCGGGTTCTTGATCTCATGGGCGATGCGGCGCGCCACATCGCCCCAGGCCGAGGTGCGCTGTGCCGACACCAGCTCGGTGATGTCGTCGAGCGTGATGATGTAGCTGTCGTGCGGCTGGTTCTTCTCGGCGCTGACGCGGACCGAGAGGTTGCGCTCCTGTCCGTCGCGGGTGATCGTGATCTGGCCCTGCACCAGGCGCTGGGTGCCTTCCCGCGCCGTCTTCATCATCTCGTCGAGCTCCGGCAGGACGTCGGAGAGCGCATGGCCGAGCGTCTCCGCTTCGGAGTGCCCGATCAGCTTCTCGGCGGAGCGGTTGAGGATGCCGACGCTGCCCGAAGTATCGACGCCGATGATGCCGGCGCTCGCCGAGGACAGCACCGCTTCGATGAAGCGGCGACGGCTGTCGATGAGGTCGCTGGCGTTGACCAGTTCGTCGCGCTGGCTGCGCAATTCCTGCGTCATCTTGTTGAAGGTTTCGCCGAGCTGGGCGAGATCGCCCTCCGACTGGTGCACCGGCACCTTCACGTGAAGGTCGCCGGTCGAGACCGTGTGGGCCGCGTTCATCAGCCGCCGGATCGGCGAGACCAGCGAGTTGGCGAAGTTCAGCCCGATCAGCACCGAAGCCATCAGGATGGTCAGCGCGATCACCGCGAACATCAGCGCGAAGGCGACCTGGATGCCGAGCCGCCGCGACTCGATCTGGGCATATTCGGCGACGCTGACCTCGGTCTGCTTGAGCTGGTTGACCACGTTCGGATCGAGCGGCCGCGCGACATAGAGGAAGGTGTCGCTGAAGGCGCGCAGGCGGATCACCGCGGCGACGAAGCTCGCATCCGGCAGCACCGCGATCTCGGGCTCGGACTCGTTGACGTTGCTGAGGAAGTCCGGCGCCGGCGGCGAATAGGCCAGCCGCATGCCGGTGTCGGCGGATTCCAGGATGTTGGTGTTCTTGTCGATGATCATCGCGCCCGGCAGATTGCGGGAGCTGGCACTGGCCGTCAGCAGCTCGCGAAACGACCGCCGATCCTGGTCGTAGAGCGGCCGGGCGTGCGCGATATCGTTGGCCATGCCGAGAATGTCGCCGCGGATCAGCTGCGCATGGTCCTGCATATAGGCCCGCGCGATGTTCAGCGAATTCTGGATGACCTGCTTGGTCGGCCCGGAGAACAACCGGTCGAGGCCGCGCTCGAGGGTGACGTTGGCGACGACGGAAACCAGCACGGCCGGCAGCACCGCCACGATCGAAAAGAGGCTGACGATCTGGACATGGAGACGTGCCGCCGCCCTGCCCCGCCGGCGCGCCAGGATGAGCTGCCAGAGCTCGCGGACGATGATCCCGACCAGGAGCAGGATCGTGCCCGCATTCATCAGATAGAACGTGCGGACCACCTCCGGCGTCGGATCGATCCTGGTGAGGCCAGTCAGGACCAGGAAGGTCAGCAGGCCCGACAGCAGCGCCAGCGCCACGGCAAAGGGCGCCAGCCAGCGTCGCGGCGACCAGCGTCGGGGCTCTTCAGCTGGGGCCGTGTCAAAGGATGCGGCCGAGGTGTCTGCGCTGGTCATTCCGGCAATGGGTGCTGAAAACAGGGGTCCGCGACGGCGGCGGATACTGATGTATTCGTACCACATTGTTGCCGAATTGCGACAATTCCGCGGCGCCCCCACCGCGACGGACCGGCGCATCCACAGGGCACGCCGGGCCAGCGGGAACGGAATCCGTCCATTCCGGCTTGACTGGGATGGACAGGTTCTTTCTCGCGATAATGGTCGCGGCCGTTCTGCTGCTGATCGTGGCTTCCGACCTGCTGGTCAACGGCCCCGGCAGACAGGCACCGGCTGACGTGGCCATGCTGCCGGCATCAGCCCGACTGGTCAGATAGGCGCGAGACCGCACCCCGCGGTCGAATGACTCATTTGAATGTTCCGGCGGAACAATTCAGTCCGATTCGGACTTCTGCTCACCGCGTCAGCCATCAAGGCCAGCGCGATCCGGACAGGCTCAGCTCCGCCTTGGTTAGGGGGAGCTGAGCCACCGCCCGAGGCGGCGAGCTAGAACTAGCCCCCGCTCCGATAGACCTGGATGTCGAGGTCCCGGATCTTCTTGCGCAGGGTGTTGCGGTTGAGGCCGAGCAGGTCCGCGGCGCGGATCTGGTTGCCGCGGGTCGCCGCCAGCGCGGCCGTGAGCAGCGGCACCTCGATCTCCTTGAGGATGCGGTGATAGAGGCCCGGCGGCGGCACGCCGTTCGGAAAGCCCTGGAAGTGCGAGGACAGATACGCCTCCACCGCGCCGCCGAGATTGTCGACGCCCTGCTGGACCGCAGCACCCGGGCTGACCGAGGGCGGCGCAAGCTCGCCGTCGATGACGGAGGCCGTGATCACGTCCTGCGGATAGAGCGCCGCGAGGCGCCGGGCGAGATTTTCGAGCTCGCGCACGTTGCCGGGCCAGCGGTGCTGCTTCAGCCGCTCCAGCGCCAGCGTATCCAGCTTCTTCGGCGGCAGGCCGTCCTTCTCGGCCAGCGCGAAGAAGTGGCGCACGAGATCCGGCAGATCCTCGATGCGCTCGCGCAAGGGAGGCAGCCGCAACGGCACGACGTTGAGTCGGAAGAACAGGTCCTCGCGGAACAGGCCCTGCTGGATCAGCACGCGCAGATCCTTGTTGGAGGCCGCAACGATCCGCACGTCGGTCTTGATCGGGGTGCGGCCGCCGACGGTGGTGTATTCGCCCTGCTGGAGCACGCGCAGCAGGCGGGTCTGCGCCTCCATCGGCATGTCGCCGATCTCGTCGAGGAACAGCGTGCCGCCCTCGGCCTGCTCGAACCGGCCCGAGGCGCGGGTGTTGGCGCCGGTGAAGGCGCCGCGCTCATGGCCGAACAGCTCGGACTCGATCAGGTCGCGCGGGATCGCCGCCATGTTGACGGCGACGAACGGGCCGTTGCGGCGCTTGCCGTAATCGTGCAGCGCGCGCGCCACCAGCTCCTTGCCGGTTCCGGACTCACCCGTGATCATCACGGTGAGGTCGGTCTGCATCAGGCGCGCCAGCACGCGGTAGATTTCCTGCATCGCCGGCGAACGGCCGACCAGCGGGATCGCCTCCATCTCGGCGTCCTCGTCCGGCGTCGAGGTTCGCTCCTTCGGCTCGGCGAGCGCACGGCCGACGATGGCGATCAGCTCCTTCAGGTCGAAGGGCTTCGGCAGATACTCGTACGCCCCGCGCTCGGAGGCGCGGATCGCCGTCATGAAGGTGTTCTGCGCGCTCATGACGATGACGGGCAAATTCGGCCGCATCTTCTTGATCCGCGGCAGCAGGTCGAAGGCGTTTTCGTCCGGCATCACCACGTCGGTGATGACGAGATCGCCCTCCCCCTGGCTGACCCAGCGCCATAGCGTTGCGGCATTGCCGGTGAGCCTGACCTCATAGCCGGCGCGGGACAGAGCCTGATTGAGAACCGTGCGGATGGCGGTGTCGTCATCTGCAACGAGAATGCTACCTGCGGGCATTGTTAATCCTCATTTTGCCCCCTGTGATGCAGACGACGACTTCCCGGCAGAGCCGTCGCGACTGCTGTGATCGGCATGTTTGACCGATGTGGAATACATCGGCATCAGCACGCGGAAGGTGGTCTTGCGCGGCTGAGATTCGCATTCGATGATGCCCCCGTGATCGCCGACGATCTTTGCGACCAGGGCGAGGCCCAGACCCGAGCCGGTCTGCTTGGTGGTCACGAAGGGATCGAACAGGTTGGGCAGAAGATCGTCCGGCACGCCTGGTCCGTTGTCCCTCACGCAGAATTCGAGCGGCAAGGATACCCGGGATTTTTGACCGGGGACTGACAGGCGCACGCCGGGGCGGAACGCGGTGGTGAGCTGGATCTCGGCATCGGGCACGTCGATCAAGGCTTCGGCGGCGTTCTTCACGAGATTGAGGAACACCTGGATCAGCTGATCCTGGTTCGCCAGCACCGGCGGCAGCGAGGGATCGTAGTCCTCGATGAAGCGGATGTTGCGGGCAAAGCCCGACTGCGCCAGCCGCTTCACGTGATCGAGCACCGAATGGATATTGACCGGCCCGCGCACCACGGGACGCTCGTCGCCGAACACCTCCATGCGGTCGACCAGCGTCACGATGCGGTCGGCCTCGTCGCAGATCAGCCGCGTCAGCATGCGGTCCTCGGACGAGGCCTGCTGCTCCAGCAGCTGCGCCGCGCCGCGGATGCCGGAGAGCGGATTCTTGATCTCATGCGCGAGCATCGCTGCTAGCGCTATCACCGAGCGCGCGGCGCTGCGATGGGTGAGCTGCCGATCCATCTTGTCGGCGATGGTGCGCTCCTGAAGCATCACCACGATATGGCCGGGCCGCTCGGTGAGCGGGGCGACGTGCAGATCGACCTGGCGATCGCCGCCCATGCGGGGCGTGCCCAAATCGACCTTGTATTCGTTCACCGGCGAGTTCGACGAGCGCACCTGGTCGATCAGCGCCAGCAAGGGGCTGCCGAACGGCACCAGCTCTTTCAGCGACTGCCGCTTCAGGAATTGCGTCGAGATCTCAAAGAAGGCTTCGGTTGCGATGTTGGCGGCGACGATCTTGCCGTCCGGCCCGATCAGGAGCACGGGATTGGGAAGCGCGTCTAGGATCGCATCGCTGTCGGACGGTAGCGGCCGACGTTGTTCAGCGGCTGAGCTCATGCAGCAGCGCTCCATGCGAAGTCGTCGAAGGCATCTTGCAGTGACTGGTGGACGAGGCGGGGATCTTCGGACGTCAGAATTGTCCGGCGCCAGGATTTCAGCTTCTCGACCGGCGCGCGGCTCGCATCGGCGGCGACGTCGAGCGCCCAGCCGAGATGCTTGCGGGCATGCTTGAGACCGACGCGCAGGCCGTAGAGCGCGCACACGCCTTCATAAAGCGTGCGGACATAATGGAGTTGCGTCGCGAGCGACGGCGTGGCTTCCGCCGCCCCGCCCTTCAGGCGCCGGCCGATCTGGCCGGGCAGCCAGGGCTGGCCCTGTGCGCCGCGGCCGATCATCACGGCGTCGGCGCCGGAGGATTCGAGCGCCGCGAGCGCCTTCTCGTACGAGGTGATGTCGCCGTTGACGATGAGCGGAATCGAGATCGCCTCGCGCACGGTGCGGATCGCATCCCAATCGGCCTCGCCCTTGTAGAACTGGCAGCGGGTGCGGCCATGCACGGTCACGAGCTTGATACCCGCGGCTTCCGCGCGCCGCGCCAGTTCCGGCGCATTGCGGCTGCGGTCGTCCCAGCCGAGCCGCATCTTCAGCGTCACCGGCACCTTCACCGCCGCGATCGTCGCATCGATCAGGCCGACAGCGTGGTCGAGATCGCGCATCAGGGCCGAGCCGGACTGGCCGCCCGTGACGTGGCGGGCCGGACAGCCCATATTGATGTCGATGATATCGGCGCCTTCCGCTTCGGCGATCCGGGCGCCTTCGGCCATCCAGTGCGCCTCGCAGCCGGCGAGCTGCACCACGTGCGGACCGATTCCGGTCGCTTCGCAGCGCAACCGGGACATCCGGTGGCCGTTGGCGAGCTCATCGCTGGCGGTCATTTCGGACACCACCAGACCTGCCCCAAGCTCGGCGACCAACCGCCGGACGGGCGAGTCAGTCACTCCCGACATCGGTGCCAGGAAGACCGGGGTGGCGACCTCAATATCGCCTATTTTCAAGGGCTTGGAGCCTGATCCTGCCGAGCCGGTCACAGTGGTCTCATTCACTCGCAGGGCCTCATCGCACCTGCCATGACCTATCTTGCGCACAATTCTTGTGCAGTCAAGCGTCATGCCTACAGTTTAGACAGTTCTGCAAATCTTTCAAGTGCAGTGCAGCAAATTGCTGTTTCCCACAATCCAGGGAAACCCCCTTTTTTTGCGGGCCTGCCGTGCTAGAGGCATGCCGGCAATCACCCACTTCCGACTCTTTCATTAGCAACTGAGTATTTGAGTCCTATGGCGAAATCACAGCGCACCGCAGTCGTTCTTGTCGCGGCAGGTCGCGGCCTGCGCGCCGGTGCCGGCGGGCCGAAGCAATATCGCGAGATCGGCGGGCAGCCCGTGATCTATCGCGCCATGGAAGCCTTCAGCCGCCACCCCGACGTGTTTGCAGTGCAGCCCGTGGTCAACCCCGACGACAGCGCCATGTTCACGGCAGCGGTCGCTGGATTGAAGCACGAGCCGCCGACCAATGGCGGCGCCACGCGCCAGGCCTCGGTGCTTGCCGGTCTCGAAGCGCTCGCAAAGCACCAGCCCGACATCGTCCTGATCCACGACGCCGCGCGTCCCTTCGTCTCGGACGGTGTGATCTCGCGCGCGATCGATGCGGCGAGCCGCACCGGCGCCGCGATCCCCGTCGTTCCCGTCACCGACACCATCAAGCTCACCGGCGCGAGCGGCAACGTCGAGGACACGCCGGATCGGGCCCGCCTGCGGATCGCGCAGACGCCGCAATCCTTTCGTTTCGATGTCATCCTCGAGGCGCATCGTCGCGCGGCGAAGGACGGGCGCAGCGATTTCACCGATGATGCCGCGATTGCCGAATGGGCGGGATTGACGGTTGCAACCTTTGAAGGCGATGTTGCCAACATGAAGCTCACCACTCCCGAAGATTTCGTGCGCGAGGAAGCGCGCCTGGCCGCCCAGCTCGGCGACATCAGGACCGGCACGGGCTACGACGTCCACGCCTTCGGCGAAGGCGACCACGTCATGATCTGCGGCGTCCGCGTGCCGCACAGCAAGGGTTTTCTCGCGCATTCCGACGGCGATGTCGGCCTGCATGCGCTGGTGGATGCCATCCTCGGCGCGCTGGCCGACGGCGACATCGGCTCGCACTTCCCGCCGAGCGATGCGAAGTGGAAGGGCGCCTCCTCCGACCAGTTCCTGAAATACGCCATCGAACGCGTCGCCCAGCGCGGCGGCCGCGTCGCCAATCTCGAGGTGACGATGATCTGCGAGCGGCCAAAGATCGGCCCCCTGCGCGACACCATGCGCGCGCGCATCGCCGAGATCTCCGGCGTCGACATCTCGCGCGTCGCGGTGAAGGCGACGACCAGCGAGCGGCTCGGCTTCACCGGCCGCGAGGAAGGCATCGCGGCCACCGCGAGCGCCACCATCCGCCTGCCGTTTAACGAGAAGACCTGGAGCGTCTAGGCCATGGCCGGCAGCGACGCACGCGCCCTCTCCCGCTCGCTGCTCGATTTGTGCCGGATGCGCAAGCTGACGATCGCCACGGCCGAGTCCTGCACCGGCGGGCTCGTTGCCGGCGCGCTGACCGACATCCCCGGCTCCTCCGACGTGATCGACCGCGGCTTCGTCACCTATTCCAACGACGCCAAGCGCGCGATGCTCGGCGTTGAAGCAGGTACGCTCGCCAATTTCGGCGCCGTCAGCAAGGAGACCGCAACCGCGATGGCGATCGGCGCGCTGGAGCGTGCCGGTGTCGACCTCGCGGTCGCCATCACGGGCATCGCCGGCCCTGGCGGCGCCACGCCCGGCAAGCCGGTCGGCCTCGTGCACTTCGCCGCCGCCGCACGCGACGGCCGCATCATCCACCGCGAGCACCGTTTCGGCGCGATCGGCCGCACCGCGGTGCGTCAGCGCTCCGTCGTCGAGGCGCTGCGCATGCTGATGGATCTCGCCCGCGGCCCGCAAGTCACGGCCAAGCCACAACGCGCCGCCGCGAGCCGCTTGCGCCCCCGTGTGACACGCTCGCCGCGCCGGCATGCGGCGAAGCGCAGGCCGCCGCGGTCACCGCGGGGGTGAGTCCCGTAGCCCGGGTGAGCGAAGCGATACCCGGGACGCCGCAGCAGAAGTCCCGCATGTCGCCAGATCGGTGTCCGCGATTTCCTTGAAGATCGTCAGAGTAATGTGGTCCACGGTCAATCCCTGTAGGCCACTCAACATCCGTTAGCTTCAGCGTAGCGATCTTCCGCCTTCTGAACCCAGCTGTGTTTTGTGTCGAGGTCAATGGAAGCACGAAACAAGGCTCGGGCAAGACGCGCGGCGAGACTGAGATGCCGCGCTTGCTTTTCAAAAAGCACGCAAATCTTGTCGAATCCGATCGTTATATGCAGTGCAAGAGCGCGACCAAACGTCATCGTCCCCATCCGAACTTGCGCGCGACCATATTGGCGCAATAATGCCGCTCTATGTTGTGGTCCGGAATCAACCGGCCCAGCCTTCTGGAGGGCGACGAATTGTTCGCTCGCACCACTGCTCTGGCCATTGCCATCTTGGCCGCCCTTGACGGCGCAGCCGCACAAACGGCCAACCAGCCGCCGGATACGATGGCGGCGCGGGTCGAGGCCTGCACGCCCTGTCACGGCAACAAGGGCGAAGGCACCAGCGACGTCTATTTCCCGCGCCTCGCCGGCAAGCCCGCCGGTTATCTCTACAACCAGCTCCTCGCCTTCCGCAGCGGCCGGCGCAAATATCCGCCGATGAACTATCTGCTGGAATTCCTGCCGGATCCGTATCTGGAGGCGATGGCGGAGTATTTTGCCACCGAGCACCCGCCGCTGCCGCAACCGGCGCCGAGCGAGGTCAGCAAGGACGTGCTGGCGCAGGGCGAGCAGCTTGCGACCAGCGGCGATGCGGGCCGCAACATTCCGGCCTGTGTGAGCTGCCATGGTCCCGGACTCACGGGCATGCAGCCCGGCATCCCCGGACTGCTCGGCTTGCGCGCGCCTTACATCAGCGCCCAACTCGGCGCCTGGCGCTACGGCAACCGCACGGCGAAATCGCCCGACTGCATGCAGCTCGTCGCCGGCCATTTGACCGAGGCCGACGTCACCGCCGTTGCAGCCTGGCTCGCGACGCGGCCGGCGCCCGCGAACCCGGCTCCCGTGCCGAAAGGCACCTACGCGCTGCCTTTTGGCTGCGGCAGCCAGCCCAACTGACGAGGCGGATGATGGGCTCAAGACTGTCGATCACGCTCCTCGCTCTCGCCGCGTTCACGACGGCCGCGCAGGCGCAGGACAAAGACAAGACCGGCGATATCATCGCGCGCGGCGAATATCTCGCCCGCGCCGGCGATTGCACCGCCTGCCACACCGCACCGGAAGGCCGCCTGTTCGCCGGCGGCCGCGCCATGCCGACGCCGTTCGGCACGCTCTACACCTCCAACATCACGCCCGATCCGGAGACCGGGATCGGCAAATGGAGCGCCGACGATTTCTACAGGACGATGCACAATGGCCGCTTCCCGGATGGCGGGCTGATCTATCCGGCGATGCCGTTCGCCTCCTACACCAAGGTGACGCGCGCCGACAGCGACGCGATTTTCGCCTACCTGCGCTCGATCCCGCCGGTCAGCCAGAGGAACAGGCCGCACGAGCTGCGCTTTCCCTATGACAACCGTCAGCTCATCCTCGGCTGGCGCACGCTGTTCTTCAGCGAGGGCGAGTTCAAGCCGGACCCGACCAAGTCTGCCGAGTGGAACCGCGGCGCCTATCTGGTCGAGGGCCTCGGCCATTGCGGCATGTGTCACTCACCGATCAACGCGCTCGGCGGCACTTCGCAATCGGACGCCTTCAAGGGCGGCCTGATCCCGATGCAGAACTGGTACGCGCCCTCGCTCACGTCCAACCGCGAGGCGGGACTCGGCGACTGGAGCATCAAGGACATCACCGACCTGCTCCAGACCGGCGTTTCGGCGCGCGGGGTCGTCTACGGCCCGATGGCCGAAGTCGTGCACAACAGCCTGCAATATCTGAGCGACGAGGACACCAAGGCGATGGCGGTGTACCTCAAGGGCATCTCGGAGCCCTCTCCGCCGCCACCGGCGAGCTCGGCGCTGCCGACCACCGAGAGCAGCCTGCTGATCAGCCTCGGCAAGACCGTCTATGACAAGAACTGCGCGAGCTGTCATGGCACGCAGGGCGAAGGCAAGCCGCCGCACTGGCCGCCGCTCGCCAACAACCAGTCAATCGAGATGCAGTCGGCGGTCAACCCGATCCGCATGGTGCTCAACGGCGGCTATCCGCCGGGCACCAATGGCAATCCGATGCCTTACGGCATGCCGCCGTTCGCCGGCCTGCTCTCCGACAACGAGGTCGCCGCCGTCGTCTCCTACATCCGCACCGCCTGGGGCAATCGCGGCACGCCGGTCTCGGCCCGCGAGGCCAACGAGCTGCGCTCCGCACCGCTGAACTGAGGACGCCAGAGATCCATCATGATCAATTCCGATCCGCCGACCAGCCCAGCCGCCGCCGACCACGCTGTCGAGGAAGTCGTCGCGCAAGGCCCGTCCGGCGCGATCGTGCTCGCCGGCATCGCCACGGCCTGCGTGGTCGCGATGTGGCTCGCCTTCTATCTGTTCGTCTTCCTGCCGCGCGGATCGCTGCAATGAGCGCAGAGGACACCCATGGCAGCGCCGAGGTCGCGGCCCGTGTCGAGCGGCGCTGGGCGACTATTGCCGTGATCATCGTCGTGGGCATGGCGCTGCTGGCGGCTTTCGCCGGCATCCATCGCGCGACCATGCCGCAACCGCGTGTCGAGACCACCGATCCATCGCGGATTCATCTTTCGGGCGAATTCGTCGAGAGCAATCTCGGCAGCGTGCTCGAGGCCAACGGCAATGTGACGGTGCGCGCGATCGGCCAGCAATATTCCTTCACGCCGGCCTGCATCGTGGTGCCCGTGGACACGCCGATCACGCTCCGCGCCACCAGCGCCGACGTCGTGCACGGCATCCTGATCCAGGGCACCAATGTCAACACCATGCTGGTGCCGGGCTACATCTCAGAGCAGCTGATGCGCTTTACCAGGACCGGCGACTATCTGATGCCCTGCCAGGAGTTTTGCTCCTTCGGCCACGAGGGCATGTGGGGCAAGGTCGAGGTGATCGACAAGTCCGACTTCGCCGATCGTGCGAAGGGCGGCGGGAGGCTGAGCTGTGTTGGCCAATAGAAAGCTCATCCTCGCCCATTTCTGGTTTGCATTTGCGCTGTTCGGCGTCGCGCTGACGCTCGGCGCCTGGCAGATGTTCATCCGCAGCCCGATCGGCACCTGGCTCTCCAACCCCGAGCTCTACTACCGCTCGCTGACGGCGCACGGCACGGTGATGGGCTACGTGTTCCCGACCCTGGTCGCGATGGGTTTTGGCTACGCCATCAGCGAGTCCGCGCTGGAGCAGCGCCTGGTCGGCGTGCGCTGGGCCTGGGCCGGCTTCTGGCTGATCGTTGCCGGCAGCATCATGGCCGTGATCCCGGTCGCGCTCGGGCGCGCCTCGGTGCTCTACACCTTCTATCCGCCGCTGATCGGCAACGTCTTCTACTATCTCGGCGTCGTGCTGGTCGTGGTCGGCTCATGGATCTGGGTCGCGCTGATGTCGGTCAATCTGCGCGTCTGGCGAAAAGCCCATCCCGGCGCGCCGGTGCCGCTCGCGATGTTCGCCAATGTCGCCGGCTCCTATCTGTGGGCGTGGACCGCGGTCGGCGCCGCGCTCGAGCTGTTGCTCCAGATCATTCCGGTCGCGGCGGGGCTGAAGGCGACGATCGACGCCGGTCTTGCCCGCGTGTTCTTCTCCTGGACGCTGCACGCCATCGTCTATTTCTGGCTGATGCCGACCTACATCGCCTATTACACCATCGTGCCGCGCGCGATCGGCGGCCGGGTCTATTCCGACAGCATGGCGCGGATCTCCTTCATCCTGTTCCTGGTGGTGGCGATGCCGATCGGCATGCACCACACCTTCGCCGATCCGCAGGTCGGCGCCGGCTTCAAGTTCATCCATTCGGCCTTCACCGCACTGGTCGCACTGCCGACGCTGCTGACCGTGTTCACGATCTGCGCCTCGGTCGAGATCGCCGCGCGCCTGCGCGGGGGCCGCGGCCTGTTTGGCTGGATTCGGGCGCTGCCATGGGACAATCCGATGATGCTGGCGCTCGCGTTCTCGTTCGTCATGCTCGGCTTCGGCGGCGCCGGCGGCCTCATCAACATGAGCTATCAGCTCGACGCGTCGATCCACAACACGCAGTGGATCACCGGCCATTTCCACCTGATCTTCGGCGGCGCCATCGTGATCATGTATTTCGCGATCGCCTATGATCTGTGGCCGCATCTCACCGGGCGCGAGCTGACCGACCTTCGCCTGATCCGCACCCAGCTCTGGCTGTGGTTCGTCGGCATGATCGTCACGACATTCCCCTGGCACTGGGTCGGCATCCTGGGCATGCCGCGCCGCATGGCCTATTTCGACTTCGGCGATCCCGCGATCGCGCCGCAGGCGCTCTCCGTCACATTCTCCGCGATTGGCGGTTTCATCCTGCTGACCTCGGGCATCATATTCCTGGTCATTCTGGCCCGAGGGATGCGTGCGCCTCAGGCTGATGCCGGCCCCTATCGCTTCGCGCTGGCGGTGCATCAGCCGGCGACGGTGCCGGTCGCGCTCAACACCCATGCGCTGTGGGTGGCGCTGATGATCGCCCTGACCATCACCAATTACGGCTATCCGATCCTGACGCTGGCACTGACCGAGGGCACGTCGGTGCCGGCCGTCTATGTGGGAGCGCAGTGATGAGCACGCGCGACCTCTTCACCTTCCGTAACGGCCATTTCAAGATTGGCGTTGGCATCACCGCCGCGATGCTCGTCGTGACGGCGATCGCAGGCTTCATCGTGCTGCCCTTCGCGCAGCCCTGGGTGCAGTTCGCCAATGTCTGGGATGCGATCTGTAGCGCCGCCGGCGTGCCGCGGCGCGCGGCAAGCGTGACGGCGCCCGAGCAGAGCATGCGTCTGTCGGAGGTCGTGCTCACCTCGCACACGCTGTCGCGTCCGAGCCAGGAGGCGATTGGCCGCGGCGCCACGCTCGCGCAGCGCTGCGCGATCTGCCATGGCCCGACCGGCATCAGCCGCGCGGACTCGCCCAACCTCGCCGGTCAGTATGCGGCCGTGATCTACAAGGAGCTGCACGATTTCCGCTCAGGCGCGCGCACCAATGCCGTGATGTCGCCGTTTGCCGTCAACCTGACCGACCAGGAGATCGCCGACCTCGCGAACTACTACGCCTATCTGCCGCGGCTACCAGCCTATCATCCGACGCCGCTTCTGCCGAAACCCAACATCGTCATCTACGGCGCGCCGATCCGCGGCATCGCGCCGTGCGGCGCCTGCCATGGCAGCCTCGACAACAAGACCGGCAGCCCGTGGCTGGAGGGGCAATCCGAGGCCTATATGAAGGCGCAGCTGCAGGCCTTTGCCTCAGGCGAGCGGCGCAACGACATCAGCCAGCAGATGCGCAACATCGCCCGCGCGATGACGCCACAGGAGATCGAGCAGGCCGCGGCGTATTATGCCTCGCAGCCGCCGGATATCGTGAAGGCCGTTGATTGAGCCCCGCTGTCATTGCGAGCGTAGCGAAGCAATCCAGAATCCATCCGCGGAAAGGCTCTGGATTGCTTCGTCGCAAGGGCTCCTCGCAATAACGGCGGAGAGGCTACGCCTTACGTCGACGCCAGCTTCGGCCGGCCGTAGACCGCATCCGCGCGCTTCTCGAACGCGGTGGAAAACCGCGCGAACGCGGCGTCGAACATCGAGCCCATCAGCATCGCCAGCATGCGGCTCTTGAACTCGTAGGCGAGGAAGAACCCGACGTCGCAGACGCCCTCGCCCTTGGGCTCGAACGTCCAGCGGTTTTCCAGATTACGGAACGGGCCTTGCAGATATTCGACGAGGATTTTCAGGTTGGCACGGTCGAGCGTCACGCGGCTGGTGAAGGATTCCTTGACTAGCTTGAACGACACCGTCATGTCGGCGACCAGCACCTCGGTGCCGTCGGGCTTCGCCATGCGCTGGCGGACCTTCAGCGCGCTGCACAGCGGCACGAACTCCGGGTAGCGCTCGACATCGGCGACCAGATCAAACATCTCGGACGCACTGTGGTTGACGCGGTGCTTGCTCGAAACTCGATGCATGATACGTCAGCGGGCGTGAGCTGCCCGCGCAGCCTTCAGTCTCGCGAAATCCTCGCCGGCATGATGCGACGAGCGGGTGAGCGGGCTCGCCGACACCATCAGGAAGCCCTTGGTGTAGGCGACCTTTTCATAGGACGAAAACTCGTCCGGCGGCACGTAGCGCATCACCGCGTGATGCTTACGGGTCGGCTGGAGATATTGCCCGATGGTCAGGAAGTCGACATCGGCCGAGCGCAGATCGTCCATCACCTGCTGCACCTCGTGGCGCTCTTCACCCAGGCCCACCATGATGCCGGACTTGGTGAAGATGGACGCATCGAGCTCCTTGACCCGCTGCAACAGCCGGATCGAATGGAAGTAGCGCGCGCCTGGCCGTACCGTGAGATAGCGCGACGGCACGGTCTCGAGATTGTGGTTGAAGACGTCGGGCCTCGCCGCGACGACGACCTCCAGCGCGCCTTCCTTGCGCAGGAAGTCAGGCGTCAGGATCTCGATCGTGGTCGAGGGGCATGCGGCGCGGATGGCGCGGATGGTCTGGGCGAAATGCTCGGCGCCGCCATCGGCGAGGTCGTCGCGGTCGACCGAGGTGATGACGACGTGGGCGAGGCCCAGCTTGGCCACGGCCTCGGCGACGTTCTGCGGCTCGTCCGCATCCAGCGCGTTGGGCAGGCCGGTCTTGACGTTGCAGAAGGCGCAGGCACGGGTGCACGTGTCACCCATGATCATGAAGGTCGCGTGCTTCTTGTCCCAGCACTCGCCGATATTCGGGCAGCCCGCCTCCTCGCACACCGTGTGCAGGCCGTTCGCCCTCACGATGTTGCGGGTGTCGGCATAGCCGCGGGTGTTGGGCGCGCGCACGCGGATCCAGTCCGGCTTCGGCGGTGAAGCGGAATCGGGGCGATTCACCTTTTCGGGGTGGCGCGGGCGCAGCGGGTTCGAGATGGTATCGACAATAACGACCATGAGGTGTCCGGTCTGTTCAGGTCCTACCTAGTCGGTCTTGCCCGGCATCGCAACCCGGCTCGCACCGCTTCAGGGAACATGGCAGATATGGGCAATATCCTGCTCTGTTCTCAGACGATTCTCACCTCGAATGGCTCCAACCTCGAAGACTTCTCCCCCGCGGCTCGGCAAGCCCCTGAAGCGCGCCTTTTTTGGCCGCAGCGTCCGCGAGGTCGCCCACGACCTGATCGGCGCCACCATGCTGGTCGATGGCGTCGGCGGCCTCATCGTCGAGGTTGAGGCCTATCATCATACCGAGCCGGCGGCGCACTCCTACAACGGCCCGACGCCGCGGAACCATGTCATGTTCGGCCCGCCCGGCTTTGCCTATGTCTACCGCTCGTACGGCATCCACTGGTGCGTGAACTTCGTCTGCGAGGCGGAAGGCTCGGCCGCGGCGGTGCTGATCCGCGCGCTGGAGCCGACGCACGGCATCGCCGCAATGCGCCGCCGCCGTCATCTCCAGGACGTGCACGCGCTGTGCTCGGGCCCGGGCAAGCTGACGGAGGCGCTCGGCATCACCATCGCGCACAATGCCCTGCCGCTGGACCGGCCGCCGATCGCGCTGCATGCGCGGACGGAGGATTTGGAGGTGGCGACAGGCATCCGGATCGGCATCACCAAGGCCGTCGAGCTGCCCTGGCGCTATGGCGTCAAGGGCTCGAAATTTCTGAGCAAGCCGTTTCCGAAGTAGTTGTCATTCCGGGATGGTCCGAAGGACCAGACCCGGAATCTCGAGATTCCGGGTTCGGCTCTTCGAGCCGCCCCGGAATGACAGCGAGGCTACGACGCCTGCTTGAGCCGCTCCAGCGCCTCCAGCAGCTTGGCCTTGCGGGCCAGCGCCGCCTCGCGCTTTTCGCGCTCCTCCTCGACGACCTCCTCGGCCGCGTTGGCGACGAATTTCTCGTTCGCCAGCTTGGACTCGGCGCGCTTGATGTCGGCGTCGGCCTTGCCGATCTCCTTGTCGAGACGGGTGCGTTCGGCGGCAACGTCGATCACGCCCTTGAGCGGCAGCGCGGCCACCTCGCCGCGCACCAGGAGCTGGACGGCGCCGTCAGGCGCGCGGTCGGCGAAGGAGATGTCCGACAGCCGCGCCATACGCTTGATGACGTCGGTCCAGCGCGGCGCGCGTTCCCTGGTCTCGGCCGAAGCGCCGGCGAGGACCAGCGCCGTCAGCGTCGCCGGCGGGATGTTCATCTCGGCGCGCACCGAGCGGATCTGCGTGACGAGGTCGATCACCCAGCCGATCTCGGCTTCAGCCTTGGGATCGGTGAAGTCGGCATGGTCGAAGATCGGCACGATCAGGGCCGGCGAGATCAACGGATCGGTGGGACCTGCGGCTGCGGCGAACATCGCCAGTTGCTCCGGCGTCGGCTCGGCCGGCTTCAGCGGCCACGCGGCCAGCGCCAGCAGGCCGTCGCGCTTCGCCGTCACCTCCCACAGCTCTTCGGTGATGAAGGGCATGAAGGGGTGCAGCAGCTTCAGGATCTCGTCACGTGCCCAGGCGACCATGGCGCGGGTCTCGTCCTTGGCGGGGCTGTCCGGGCCAAGCAACACGGGCTTTGCGAGCTCGACATACCAGTCGCAATAGACGTTCCAGACGAAGCGGTAGATCGCGCCGGCGGCATCGTTGAAGCGATAGGCCTCGATCGCCTCGGTCACCTCGCGCGTGGTGTGTGCGCTCTCATGCGCGATCCAGCGATTCAGCGTCTCCTTCGCCTTCGCCGGCTCGAAGCCTTCGGGCACGGCGCAGTGGTTCATCTCGGCAAAGCGGGACGCATTCCAGAGCTTGGTCGCGAAATTGCGGTAGCCCTCGACGCGGCTGGTGGCGAGCTTGATGTCGCGTCCCTGCGCCGCCATCGCGGCCAGCGTGAAGCGCAGCGCGTCCGCACCGTATTCGTCGATCAGGTGGAGCGGATCGATGACGTTGCCCTTCGACTTCGACATCTTGGCGCCCTTCTCGTCGCGGACGAGGGCGTGGATGTAGATCGTCGAGAACGGCACTTCCTTCATGAAGTGCAGGCCCATCATCATCATGCGGGCGACCCAGAAGAAGATGATGTCGAAGCCGGTCACCAGCGCGTTGGTCGGGTAGTAGCGCTGCACCTCGGGTGCGTCTTCGGGCCAGCCCAGCGTCGAGAACGGCCACAGCGCCGAGGAGAACCAGGTATCGAGCACGTCCTCATCGCGGGTGATGAAGCCCTCGCGCTTGTTGCGGTCGAGCGCCATCTCGCGGCCCTGCTCGGCCGTGATGACCTCCTGCTCGACGTAGTAGCCGAGCGCGTGGCTGATCGCCTCCTCCTCGGTCTCGGCGACGAACACCTTGCCGTCCGGCCCGTACCAGGCCGGAATCTGGTGGCCCCACCAGAGCTGGCGCGAGATGCACCAGGGCTGGATGTTCTCCATCCACTCGAAATAGGTCTTTTCCCAGTTCTTCGGCACGAAGCTGGTTTCGCCCGAACGCACCGCCGCGATCGCGGGCTTTGCGAGTGTCTTGGCGTCGACATACCACTGGTCGGTCAGGTACGGCTCGATCACGCTGTTGGAGCGGTCGCCGTGCGGCACCATGTGGGTGTGCGGCTCGATCCGCTCGACGAAGCCGAACGATTCCAGCCGCTCGACGATGCGCTTGCGCGCAACGAAGCGGTCAACCTTGTTGAACTCCTCGGCGAATTGCGCGGCGCCTTCGGGCAGGTCGCGCAGGTAGTCCTCGTTGTCGAGGAGATCGAGGCAACCTTCCTTGTCGAGCACGCTGATCCGGCGCAGGCCATGGCGATTGCCGACCTCGAAGTCGTTGAAGTCGTGCGCCGGCGTCACCTTCACCGCGCCCGAGCCCTTCTCCGGATCGGAATAGTCGTCGGCGACGATCTCGACCTTGCGGCCCACCAGCGGCAGAATGACGTGCTTGCCGATCAGCTTCTGATAGCGCTCGTCATCGGGATGCACGGCGACGCCGGTGTCGCCGAGCATGGTCTCCGGGCGCGTCGTGGCTACGACGATGAAGCTCGAGGGATCCTCGGGGCTGAAGGTCTTGCCCTCGATCGGATAGCGCAGATACCAGAGGCTGCCCTTGACCTCGGTCTGCTGCACTTCGAGATCGGATATCGCGGTCAAGAGCTTGGTGTCCCAGTTCACCAGCCGCTTGTCCTTGTAGATCAGGCCATCGCGGTGCAGCTCGACGAACACCTTGATGACGGCCTTGGACAGGCCCTCGTCCATGGTGAAGCGTTCGCGCGACCAGTCGCAGGACGCGCCGAGGCGCTTGAGCTGGTTGATGATGGTGTCGCCGCTCTCGGCCTTCCACTGCCAGACCCGCTCCAGGAACTTCTCGCGGCCCATCTCGCGGCGGCCAGGCTGCTGGCGCTCCATCAGCTGCCGCTCGACCACCATCTGGGTGGCGATGCCGGCATGGTCGGTGCCGGGCTGCCACAGCACGTCGCGGCCGCGCATGCGCTCGAACCGGCACAGGATGTCCTGGAGCGTGTTGTTGAGGGCGTGGCCCATATGCAGCGAGCCCGTTACGTTCGGTGGCGGGATCACGATGGTAAAGGGCACTGCGTCGCGGCGGTCGGGGCGGCCGGCCTTGAAGGCAAGGCTGTCCTCCCACACCACGGACATACGGGCTTCGATATCGGCGGGCTGGTAATTTTTCTCGATCATGGGGCTGCTAGAAAGCCGCGCGCGGGGGGCAAGTCAACGAAAAGGTCAACGGAGAGCCTGGCGGCAAAACGGCTTCCCGGCCCGGTCGAGAGGCCAAATGTGACGTACAAGCGGGGCTTTATGAGGGCTCCGCGGCCGGCGCTACCTGCCGCCGCGCGAGACCCGCTCGATTTCGGCCTTGACGATGCGTTCAACCAGGCCCGGCAGGTTGTCGTCGAGCCACGACTTCAACATCGGGCGCAGCATCTCCTTGACCAGGTCCTCCAGCGTCCGCGCGTTGCTGCTGAGCACCGTATGAGCCAGCGAGTTGAAGGCGGATTCGACCGCCGAGACCGTCGATTGCGCCAGGATCGGCTGCTGCGGCGGCAGCGGCGGCGCATCGAAATCCACCGATGCGTAGGACGGCGGCGCCGGCGCCGGGCGTGGTGGGGGCGATTCGGCGAATTCGAGATCGTCGCGCGGCTCGACCTTGCGAAAGCTCGGCGGCGGCGGAGGCGGCGTCGGCTCCGGGTCCATCGCCATGTCGTCGGTCAATTCGAGCACGTCGGGCTCGGGCTCCGGCTCGGCATCCGGGGCGCGGACCTCGGGCGCCGACGTGGCTGTGTCGAGCCCCGCCAGCAGCGCGTCGATATCGTCCTGGCTGTTTGGCCCGACATCCGCGGCAGGTGCAGGCGGCGGGGGCGGCGCCGGCTTTGCGGCCGGCGGCGGGGCGGGCTTCTCGGCAGCGGGCTTGGCGGGTGCGACCTTGGATGGCGGAATGTCGTTCATCGGCTTCGGCGGCGCTGCCGGCGCCGCGGCTTTCTCGGGCTTCGCGGTGTCTGCCGGCGGCGGCTTGGCCTCGTCGTCGGCAATGATGCGCCGGATCGAGGCCAGAATCTCCTCCATCGAGGGTTCTGTGACCTTTGCAGGCTGCGTCATCTCCGACTCCACATCATCAACGCCCTCGCATGCGTTGTTTTACACCAAGCACGGCAGGATTGGCCGGTTCCGCAACGGACGCCCCGACATTTTCGTCGCGGCAGGCCGACTTGTCCCCAGATCACGGCTAAACGTGCGGCGGTGCGCCCCTGCCCTCGGCACTCAAGCTTTACGCACACGACATCAGGTGCGGGGGCGAATCGACCCGCATCTTCTTGGCAAGGCTATGTCAGGGATTTTGATGATTGCAAGCAAAGCGCCGGTCGGCCTCGGCTGTTTGCGAGGCTGACCGGACACTTATGGGAATCAGCGCCCGTCGGGCGTGCGCACACCAGCCCAGCTGTCGCGGATCTGCTGGTAGTGCACGCTCGGATCGTAGACCGTGGTGTTGAGACCGAGCACCTGCGGCGCGAGACGGCCGACCGCGTTGAGCACCGAATAGGACGCCACCACGCGGTCATGCTGCGCAGTGACGAGCGCAACGCGTGCGTTCACCAGCGCCTGCTGCGCGTTGAGCACGTCGAGCGTGGTGCGCTGGCCGGCCTTGGCTTCCTCGCGCACGCCGTTCAGCGCGATTTCGGAGGCCGTGACCTGCGCCTGCGCGGACTGCACCTGCGCCTTGCCGGCCTCCAGCTGGCCCCAGGCCTGCACAATGTTGGCGCGGGTCTGATCGCGAGTGGTTTCAAGATTCAGGCGTTGCTGCGCCAGGTTCTCTTTCGATTGGCGGATGAGCGAATATTCGATGCCGCCCTGATAGATCGGCACGGAAGCCGTCGCGATGGCGGAAGCGGTCGTCGTTCGGAAGACGGTCAGAGTCTGCTGGAACTGCTGGGTGATGCCCGCCTGAACCGTGACCGTCGGCAGCAGCGCGCCTTCGTTGATCTTGACCTGGAGATAGTTGACGTCGATGCCGTACATCGCAGCCGTGACGCTCGGGTTCTCGACCAAACCGAGATTGACCGCGGCGGCGATCGTCGCGGGCAGGAAGCGGTCGACCGGCGAGCCCGGGGCAAGATTCGTCGGCTCGTTGCCGATGATCCGGCGAAAGTTCGCGCGCGTCGTCGTGAGATTCGATTCAGCGGTCAGAGCTTGAGTCCTGCCCGCAGCCAGCTGCGCTTCGGATTGCGCCACGTCGGTGCGGGTAACCTCGCCGACATTGAAGCGATCGCGCGTCTGCTTGAGCGTCTGTTCGAGCACGCGCACGTTGCTGCGCTGAACTTCGAGCGTTGCCGCATCACGCAGGTAGTCCATGTAGGTGCTGGCGGCCTGCAGCAGAACGGTCTGCTCGAGCACGCGCAACCCCTCGCGAGACCCTGAGACCTGGCTCTCCGCAGCGCGCGTCTTGTTGGCGGTCTGATTGCCGTTGTAGAGCGTCTGGTTGATGGTCAGGCTGGCGGCGTTGGGCTGAAGGGGATTGGGTTCATGGATCCCCGGGCCCCTCTGCACCTGTTGGATATCCTGATATTGATACCCGGTGCTCGCCGTCAGCGCGACCTTGGGACGATAGCCTGACAAGGCCTGCGGCACGTTTTCGTCAGTCGAGCGCACCTGGGCGCGCTGTGCGTTGAGCTGCGGATTGTTCTGATAGGCGCGCACCAAGGCGGCCTCGATCGTGTCCGCCAAGGCAGGCGTCGGCCCGGCAAGCGCCAGCACCAAGACCGAAACCGCAGCTCCGGTGAAGAGCTTCACCCCATGCATCCCAAAAATTCCGTTCATTCTAACGTCCGGCTCGTGCCCGCGAGCTGGGTTACCGTCTACCGAGTGGAGTCGTTGCCCCGTCGCAACATAGGACGCGGATTGGCGCGACGGAACTACCTCAAGGTAGTTCTCGGTGGAAACTCTTCACGTGCAGCATCCCGGCCACACTTCTGATTCAGAACGGGATTTTAACGGGCTTTGGAGCGTCAGAAGACGAAGGCGGCGGCCCGTTCCAGCCCTGGGAGGACCGGGGCGGCGGCATCGAACAGCGCCCGATGGCCGAATTCGCCGTGGGTATGGGTCACGATCACGGCCCGCGGCGGCCGGGATTCGGCAGATACCCCCACCAGACGCCCGCCTTCCCCAAGCTGCCCGAGCAGCCCTTCCGGCGTCACCTCGACAGCGCCATTGAGGATAATGACATCATACGGTGCGGCAGAGGGGTCACCCTCGGTGCAGGAAGCGGCCTTGCAAGTGACATTGGCGAGCCCGAGGGCGGCGAAGGCGTCCTTGGCTTTCGCAACCAGGGCCGAATCGCATTCCGTCGCGGTAACCCGACCCGCCAGCTTGGCGGCCAATGCCGCGAGGTAGCCCGTGGCGCAGCCGACCACCAGCACGTTGTCACCCTCGCCGATCTCGGCGGCCTGGAGCAGCTTACCGGTCAGCTGCGGCTTGATCAGGAACCGCTTGCCGCCGCCCTCGCTCACATCGAGGTCGAGGTCGAGATAGGCCAAGGCCTGGCGGCTCGCCGGCACGAAGGCCTCGCGCGGAACCGTGAGCATGGCGTCGAGGACACGGCGATCAGTGACGTCGTTGGTGCGCACCTGGCCATCGACCATTTTGAGGCGCGCGGTCGAGAAACCGGACATTTGCGGACCCTGAAATGCGGACGATGCCGCGGACGAAAGTTGCCGGCATCTTTGGAACATGCCCGGCGAAAACGCAACATGGCCGTTGGCCTCCGCCGGCCAACGCCTCCGCGACTCGCCGCATCAGGGGGCGATGGACTATTCGATCGTCACCGCGAGGCGGCCGATCAGGGCGGCGACCTCGTCCAGCCGCGCCGAATCGGGCGTCTCGACCGCGCGCGCCAGGCAGGCGATGCATTCGTCGTCGCTGAGCTCGGGAATGTCGGCCGGCAGAATCGAGGGAGCCAGGTGGGCACGGTCGATCTGGATGTGGGGCATGGGAATCAGCTCCGTAAGAGTCCGGCCCTGCCAAGCTTGATTTGAATTAAGTCGATTTGGTGCCAAGCCGCACGGAGGCGAAGCTGCGGTCGGGACACGTTTGCTTGAACACGATTCTGCGTCGGATTCGGGCACGCACCGTGCTGAGAGATGGCCCGAGCGACATCGCACGCCACATCAAGGCGCGACTGCAAGCTACTGAAATTAAGGCGGAATTTGGCTCCCCGGGCTGGATTCGAACCAGCGACCATCCGATTAACAGTCGGATGCTCTACCGCTGAGCTACCGAGGAAAGGGCGAACCGTTCGTTCGCGCGCGGCTGCGTATAACAAAGCCGGTTGCGCTTGCAAAGGACGAATTCGTCATCTTCCGCAACGCGCCTGAGGAAGGGCCGGACGGCCCCTCCTCCGGCCATGTCGGGCGGAAAACTATTCGGCGACGAAGGACGTGGTCTTGGTGCCGGAGTCGTAGCGCAGCCGCAGCGCGGTGAACTTGCAGAGGTTGACGTTCTTCCAGAGCACCGACTCGTCGTAGTTCTGCCAGTCGACGCGGATGTTCCAGACACATCCCTCGTCGTCATCGTCGAACTCGACATAGGTGCTCGCCTGGTTCTGCAAAACCTTGTCGAGTTCGTTGTCCCATTCGTCCAGGCCATCGTCCGGCGCGTTGAAGCCCAGGAATTTGATGGCATAGCCGGTCTCGTTGACGACGGTGACGTTGCGGGCGTCCGCCGCGAACGACGGTGTGGCGGCGATCGAAAGACCGATCGCGACCAGTACAGCCAGAAAATACTTCATGTGAAATTCCCCCGATCGAAACAGGCTTTAAGCGCCTGACGTCGATCGGCGCAGGCGCCGCGGCAACCAATGGCGTTGCCTCCAACGGTTCGTCCGGAGCGTGATCGAAAGGTTCAACACGCCTCGATCAGCACTCCGGAGCCGTGCGCGACGCGAGACGCGCACGGGGATTTCTTATCGATTCGAATTCTCAGCAGCAATGAACGGGCGTTCATAGATCGGCGGCGTTCGTTTTCTCCGCCGCGGGCGCCGGCACAGCGGCACCGTTGCTCTTGCCCGTCACGGCGCCGACCAGCGCCTGCACGGGATCTTCGCCCGGCGCAAAGCCGCTCTGGCGCAGGATCTCGTCGATCATCGGACGCAGCGCGTGTACCTTGAGCAGCTCGCCCGCGAGCCCTTCGCCGAAGCCGACATTGCCTCCGCCGGCGCCATTGCCGCCGAATGCGCCGCCGGTGTGCAGGATGCGGACGTCCTTCAGGTTGGCGATCGGCTTGACCATCTCGGCGAGGGCCGACGGCATGATCTCGATCCGCTTCTTGGCGATCTCGAAGTCGATGACGTTGCTGCCGAGCTTGTTCTGCGCCTCGTTCTTCATGGTGATGACGGCAGCTTCCGCCTCGCCGATGTTCCGGACGCCGACCGCCTTGATCTTGTTGGACTCGGCCTCCGCCGTCGCCAGCGTCTTGGTGGCCTCGGCGCGATCGAGCGCGGCTCTCTTCTCGGCTTCGGCCGCCACGATCACCTCGGTCGATTTCCGCTCGGCCTCGGTGCGCGCGGCAAGCACCTGGGTGAGACGGGCACGATCGGCGACCTCGACGGCACGCGCGGTCACGACCTTTTCCTCCGCGGAGACGGCGATCGCCTCGGCCGTCTTGGCCTCGGCGACGGCTTCCGAGGTCTGCTTGCTCTTGGCCGCGATCTGGATCTCGTTCTCCTGGGTCGCGATCTGGATCTCGCGCTGCGCGTCGGTCTTGCGCTTGTTGATCGCCAGATCCGACTCGATCACGGCGGTCTCCTTGACCTGCTTGGCGCCGGCCTCCTTCTCGGCGACCGCCCGGTCGGTGTCTATGCGGGCGTTCTCCTCGGTCAGGCGCGCGGTCTGCGTTGCCGTCGCGACTTCCGCACGGGTGCTCGCGGTCTTGTTGGCGATGTCGCGCTCCTGGGAGAGCTCGGCTTCCTTCTTGGTGCGTTCGATGGTCAGCGTCTGCTGCCGCGCCTCGAGGTCCTTCTGGGCGATCGCCACCTCGTTGTCTCGCACGATGGCGTTGCGGTCACGCCGGCGGGTTTCGGTGATGGTCTTGAGCTGGGTGAGACCTTCGGCGTCGAAGAAATTTTCAGGGTTGAAGAACTTCACATCCGTCTGGTCGAGCTTGGTCAGCGACACCGATTCAAGCTCGAGACCGTTCGATTTTACGTCCGACTCCACGGTCGCCTGCACGTGTTTGACGAAATCGCTGCGCTTTTCCTGCAGTTCGAGGATGGACATGGTGGCCGCCACCGAACGCAGGCCGTCGACGAATTTTGCCTCGACCTGGTTACGCAGGGCTTCGGCGTCATTGGTCAGCGCGCCCAGCGTCTGGCTGGCGAGCGCAATACTCTCGTCGTCGGGACGGACGCGCACGTAGAACTCGGCCACGATGTCGACGCGCAGGCGGTCCTTGGTGATCAGGGATTCCCGCTCCTTGCGCTCGACGGTGAGCCGCAACGTCTTCAGATTGACGCTGGCATAGGAGTGGAAGATCGGCAGGATCATCGCGCCGCCGTCGAGCACGACCTTCTTGCCGCCGAGGCCGGTGCGCACGAAGGCCTCGTCGCGCGTGGCGCGCTTGTAGAGGATGGTGAAGACGATCCCCAGGACAATGATCAGCGCGACGCCGATCATGGCCGGGACTGCGATGTCGAACATGACTTTCTCCGCTAATGAGCTTGGCTGGCTAAGTGCTTAGAGTCGGCTTGGACGGCTTGAGTTCATCGTCGGCCTTGACCGCGACGAAGCGGGTGCCGGCGCGATCCACCAGCAGCACCATGGTTCCCTGCTCCAATGGTCCAGATGCGGGCGCCGCGACCGCCCAGACGAAGTGCCTGTTGCCGTGGACGTCGGCGACGCTGACACGGCCCGGCGGCCCCTGGTCGAGCGGACCGATGACGACCTCGCCGACGCGGCCGACGAGGTCGCCGAGACCGACGACATAGCTTTCATCCTTGGGAATGACCCGCGCGATGCCGCGGCTGGCGGCGCGGACCAGCGGAACCGAGACGGCGACGGCCCCGATCGAGGCGACCGTCGCCGGCATGGGACCGGCGACCATCCGCGCGACGTCCTGGATCAGGAAGCCGGTGATCGAGAAGGCGCCGAGCGCCAGCAGCAGGAAGATCAGCAGCGGCACGCCACCGACATTGATCCAGGAAATGGCGTTGAGCACGCCGTTGTCGCTGGGGTGACTGAAATCGATGCTGGTGCCCAGCATCTCGCTCAACGAGGCCCCGACCAGCATCGTGACCACCTCGAGCGAGCCGACGATGACGATCATGGCCGCCGCGATAGCGAACGGCCTGACCTCGGGCGCCATGACGTGTTCGAGCAGTGCGCTCATGACACATTACTCAGGAGCGCGACTTCAACCGCGCCAGCCTCGCTGCAATCTCCTTGTCGCGATGCAACGTGCTGAGCTCGTCGATGTCGCTTGAAAACGGGATGGCAGCCGGCACGCCGGTGGCGCGCGCCACCGCCCTGCCCGCACGCAGCGCCTTCGCCGCAGCCGAGGCACCACCGGGCTTCCGGGGCGACGTCGCGGCCTGGTGGCTTGCGTGGGCCTCGCTCTTTTCGAGATCCGCGCGGCGCTGCTCGGCATCCTGCAAGGCCGACAGCACGGCGCGCAGCGACGTCACGCACTGTTCGATCTTCTCGTTGTTCTCGTCGATGGCGCGGGAGAGCACCTCGAACTGCGCCTCCAGATCCATCTGGCGCGCGATGCCGGCGCGCGCAAGATCATCACGCCCGTCCGCGATCACGCTCTCGATCTTGGCGGTGAGATCGGTCATCTCGCGCTCGATCTCGGTGCGCCGCGCGTTGAGGCGGTATTCCTCGGCGCGCGCCGCCGCGAGCGCGTCGCGGGCCTCAGCTTCGGCGCGCTCGATCTCGCGGATGGCCTGGCCGACCACTTTCAGCTTGTTCTTGCCTTCCGCCTGCTCGATCGCGTCATAGGCGATCCCGGCGATCAGGCGCCCGACCCGGGACAGGAAATTGTCGGGGGCGGCAGCGATGGTATCCATGGCATTCTCCTCCTCTGGCAGACTGTTCGGCGTGACGCCGTAGTGAACTTCAAAGCCGTCGTCGGTGCGGATCAGGTGTGCGGGCGCGCTCTGCCCCCAGCCCTCGGCATAACCGGCGTAGTCAAAGGGCACGCTGAAGCGCCCTTGCACGGTCGCAATCGAAATGGTGGCGGGCCCCTTGATCTTGGCGAGCTTGTCGTCGAGCGGCAGGCGGCGCCCTTGCGCGGCGCGATAGTCGGCGCGGTCGCGCAGACCCAGCGTCACCAGCCGCGACGGCAGTGCGGTTGCTTTCCGGATCGGCTCATAGGCATGGGCGTGGAGCAGGACCACGTTGGAACCCACGTTATGGGTCCGCGCAACCTCGTCCAGGATCTCCATCATGCGGTCATAGGCCTGGAATGTCGCCTCCATGGCGGCCTTGGCGGCCGGGTCAGGGGCAAGCCTGTAACGCAGCGCGGACGGCGCGTTTCGGGGCGACTGGCTCATGGAAAGCACTAAAGCACCATTTTGGTGCTTTACAAGGGGGAAGGCCGATCACGTTCCACTGATCCTTATGCACTCTATGAGTTGGTCGCTGACGGGCTTTGGCGCGTTCAAGGCTGGCGATCACCCCTAGTTCACAGCCGATCAAGACTTCTTGCACGCGCGGGTTGCAATTTGAGGCGAGATGGAGGGAGCGTTCGGCAACGGTGCTTGGTGCTTGCTGCTCGCTCTCGTGCCCCGGACGCGCTGCAACGTGAAACGTTGCGGCGCAAAGCCGGGACCCAGGAAGCCGCACCGTACGCTGTGGCATGGGCCCCGGCTCTGCAGCGCGTCACTTCGTGCTGCGCAGCGTCCGGGGCACGAGACCAGAATTGGGGCTCGACTCTCTTAGCGTCGTCATTGCGAGCGCAGCGAAGCAGAATCTTTCCGCGGCGGCAGTCCGGATTGCTTCGCTGCGCTCGCAATGACGGAGTATTCGTAGGATGGGTAGAGCGAAGCGAAACCCATCAAAGCTTTTTCTGCGCGCGCCGAAGCATGATGGGTTTCGCAAGTGCTCTACCCATCCTACGACCTTGCAGACACACCTTCGTGTCCTCGCGGCTTGCTTCGCCCGAGCTTTGCTTCATCGCGACACCCTCCGATGTCAGAGGGCGCAGGGAAGGCCGGGTGCCGGCCGGGCACCCACGGTCCACTGTGCGAAAGGTGGCTACAAAATCTGCACAGCGGCATACAGGTGAAGCCCAACACACGGCCTTCCCTGCGCAGTGGTTTGACGGCTTATGCCGCGCTCTCCCCGGGGAGCGATGCACTATTGCCCCCGTCGCCTTGCGGATCGCTGATGCGCGTGCCCGGTCGGGCCGCTGCATCACCACAAGACTTGGCGCACAGACCCCGGGCGCCAGGACGACACAGTTTTGCCGTACGCAGATCACACCGGTCGTGTGCGCGACGGCCTTCGCTCACGGTTGCCCGCCCTGCGATGCCCATCGCGCCGATGTGACTAGCGTCCACCGCAGCTCACCCCGCGTGTCGTGACGATCGCGATACGCCCCTCTGACCGGGATGAGGTGGCGCACGAATACGCCAAAGCCGAATTTCGGTAAAGTGGAATCTTTTCGCCTGAGCGGATTGACCCGCGGCTTGGGTGTCTTGCCCGACGGGCAACGCAAGGGATTGTGGGGTCGCAGGGTGGGTTAGCGCAGCGTAACCCACCACTGTCTATCTCCGCAGAAGCAGAAGTGGTGGGTTACGCCAGCCGACCAGCGCTTCGCGCAGCCGCTCGGCTAACCCACCCTACAAAGCACACATGCCTCACGGCCGCCGGCACACCAGGTCGATCTCGATCAGCGCGTCATAGGCAAGCCCGGTGACGCCGACGCAGGTGCGGGCCGGCAGCCGGTCGGGCGCGAAGTAGGTGCGGTAGGTCTCGTTCATCGCGGCGTAGTCTTCCTTGAAACGCGTGAGGTAGATCCGCGTCATCACGACGTGCTCGAGGCCGAGATCGATGCCGGCCAAAACCACTTTCAGGTTCTCCATCACTGCTCGCGTCTGCGCCACGATGCCGTCGGGCAGCACGCCCGGCGACTGCGGCGTGTCCGGCATCTGGCCGGTGACGAAGACAAAGCCGTCGGTCTCGACGGCGTGGCTGAAGGGCGCGACCGGCTTCGGTCCGCCGCTGATCATGTGGAATTTCACTTGGGATATCCTTGGGGTTAGGAGGCGTTCTCGAACAGGCGCTTGCTGAGGATGGCGTGCACGCCCCAATTGCCATCGACGACTTGCGTGACGCCGAAATCGACGGCGGCCGACATCAGCGCGATCGCCTCGTCCTCGCTGAGGCCCTTCACGTTCATCAGGAAGCGCCGCATCTTGCGGAAGGCATCCTTCATGGCAAGGTCGAGCGAGGACTTGGCGTAGACCTCGCTCTGCCCTTGCGCGCCGAACTCGGCGAGATAGTTGGGATGGCTGAAGCCGGTCAACACCCAGTCGGTCGCGGTCTCGATCAGCGGATAGGAGAGATCGGCGAAAGGCTGGCCAGCAAGGTCGGCCTTCTTGTGCAGGATCACCTCGAAGGTGCCGGTCATCGAGCACTCGATCGCGGTGCCGCTGAGTTCGCCGTCGCCCTGGGCTGCGTGGGGATCGCCGACCGACAGCAGCGCGCCGGGAACGGAGACCGGAAGATAGACGGCCGCCCCCTTCCCCAGCCGCCAATTGTCGAGATTGCCGCCGAAATAGGACGGCGGCACGGAGTCGACGAAATCGACCTCGCGCGGCGCCACCGCGATCACGCCGAAATGCGGCCGCAAGGGAATGCGGATGCCGTCGAGCACGGCGTGGCGGCGCTTGATCGTGGCGGGCATGACGGGAATGCCGGGATAGTCGTAGGTCGCGTGCACCACGCCGAACGGATCGGTCTGGGGCTCCCAGCGGTAGGAATACAGCGCGCGGGCGTGCGGCGCGTCGGTGTCGTCAAATATCTCGTAGATCGTCACGGCTTCGCGCGGCTTCGGACCGCCGAGAAACTCGTTGTAGTGATAGCCCCACCACGCCGCGACCGAGGAGCCGAACACGCGGCCGGCATGGATCGGATTGCGGCTTGCGCGCGGCACGATGTCGAGGATGCGCACTTCCAGAACGTCGCCGGGCTGGGCGTCCTTCACCGCGACGGGCCCGGTGCAGATGTGCACGCCAAACCCCTCGCCGGCGCCGCGGCCGAACACGCTGGCATCCATCGGCCCTGCCCCGCGGCGATCGACGTTCTTTCGATCGCGCGTCCATCCGAACACGCTCTCGGCGCCGGCATCGCCCGCGATCATCATGTCGGGTGCGTCGGAGGCGTGTTGGGTCAGCGTCTCGATGGTGATGGTGTCACCCGAAGCGATCTCGATCTGTGGCGGCAATGAGCGGCTGAAATAGCCCCAATGGACGCGGCTGGCCTCGACCGGGAGATGGTGATGCCTGCGCTCCGTTGTCGTGCGCTCCTCGGCGCCGGCACACGCGACGCTGCTGCGTGCCTCCACGCCCGGATGCACCCGGAGCTGCGCCAGCGCCTCCTGCGGCCAGCCACGCTGACCGGCGACGCCGTGCTGCGAGGTCGCCCGCTCCGCCTCCTGCTGACGAAACTCGCGCGGCGGCAGGCCGAAGCGATGACGGAAGGCGCGGCTGAAATGCGCGGAATCGCCAAAGCCATAGGCGTAGGCGATCTCCGAGATTGAGCGATGCGCCTCCGCCGGATTGGACAGGTCGGCCCAGGCGCGCTGGAGCCGGCGTTCGCGGACATAGTGGGTGAAATTGTCGCCGACCGTCTCGAACAGCTTTTGCAAGTAGCGCTCGGAAATCCCCTCGGCCTCAGCGACGCGCGCGGGCACCAGCTCGGGATCGTCGAGCCGGCGTTCGATGGTCTGGCAGATCCGGTGCAGGAGCGCCGCCTGTGTCGCGCTCGTGCCGGCCTCGGACGTCGAGGCCGCCAGTTGATGCGCGAGCGTCAGGAGGAGATCGACGAGGCTCTGCGCGACCGCATTCCATTCGGCATCGCTCAAGCTGTCGAGCGTGCGCGCGGTCGCATCGAGCAGGCGCGCGAACACATCGGCAAAGCCGCCGGGCGGCACGACGCGGGGCTCGCCGAGCCGCGGCTTGCCCGAGAAGCGCCCGTGCAGCGCTTCGGAGGTCACCGACAGCGCGATCGCGCGCATGTCGCGCTGGAACACGATGCTCCAGTCCCCGCTGCGCGGCAGCAGCACGAGATGTCCGACGGGAACGATGCGGTGGCCGCCGGCGCTCTTCAGCACCATGCCGTCCTCGACCGGCATCAGTGCGATCGGAATATCTTCGCTGGATTGCGAGAGTGGACCGATGGTCTGCGCGCCCGCGGCCATGCGCGTCAGCGCGACGCCCGCAGTATGGCGATGCGATGCGGTTGCATGTCCGTCAAGGAAGGAATGGCCGGTCGCCGGTTGCAGGCCGACGGCAGCCAGCACGTCCCGCCAGGCTTCGGGGCGGTCGTCTTGCGCGTAGGACTCGCTCGTGAACGGCCGGAAGCTCATCGGATCAACCCAGATTGCAGTTGATCGAAGCAACCTCTGTGCCAGACGCACGCGATCCTCCGTCGCAGCGACGGGCCGCAAATGGGGCTCGTTGGTCATCCTCTCATTCCGAAAACAGGCTAACCTTCAACGGGTTAGAGCATGATGCGCTCGTCTTGACGCTCGTCATTCCGGGGCGTGCCCAAGCGCGAACCCGGAATCCATCGGGCGCAGAAGACGGTGGTGAAATGGATTCCGGGTTCGACGCTTTGCCTCGCCCCGGAATGACAAGACGGAGAGATCTAGTCGCACCGGAAGATGTTCTTGCGGATCGTGCCGTGGACGCCCCAATTGGCATCGACCACCTGGGTGACCCCGAAATCGGCGCCGACCGACAGCAGCGAGATCGCCTCGTCCTCGCTGAGGCCGTGCACGGTCATCAGGAACCGGCGCAGCTTGCGGAACGCATCGCGCATCGCACGGTCGAGACTACTGTGATTGGCGATCTCGGTTTGTGCGTCGGCCCCGAGCGCGGCGAGATAGTTCGGATAGGTGAAGCCGTAGAACGACCAGGCCTGCTCGGTCTCGAGCATCGGATGGTCGAGGCCTTCCAGATTGGTGCCGGCCAGATCGGCCTTCTTGTGCAGGATGAATTCGAAATCGCCGGTCAGCGAGGTCTCGATCGCGGTGCCGCCGAGCTCGCTGTCGCCCTGGGCGGCGTGGGGATCGCCGACCGAGAAATAGGCGCCGGGAACCGCGACCGGATAGAACATTCGCGCGCCCTTGCCGATGCGCCAGTCGTCGATGTTGCCGCCGGTGTAGCTCGGCGGGATCGAGCTGACGAAATCGGCTTCCGACGGCGCAAGGCCCATGGTGCCGAAATGCAATCGTGCGGGCACCTTCATGCTCGCGAGGATGTTCTCGCGCTTCTTGATGGTGGCGTGGTCGACGCGGACCCCGGGATAGTCGATGGTCGGATGCACGATGCCATCAGGGTCGGTCTGCGGCGTCCAGACATAGTTGTACACCGCCTTCGCGTAGGGCTCGCCCGAGGTGTCGAGCTCGAAGATGGTGACGACCTCGCGCGGCTTCGGCTCCTCGATCAGGTCGTGGTAGTGAAAGCCCCAGTTCGCTGCGACATTGGAGCCGAAGCAGCGGCCGGCATGGCAGGCGCTGCAGCTCGGCCGCGGCCTGATATCGAGGATGCGCACTTCGAGAATGTCGCCGGGCTCGGCGCCTTCGATCGCCACGGGACCAGTGAGGAGATGCACGCCGATCCCCTCGCCCGCGCCGCGGATGAACGGGCCTTCGACGGGGCCCGAGCCGCGCCGCGCCACCGCCTTGTGCTCGCGCGTCCACTGAAACACGCTCTCGGCGCCGGGATCGCCCTGGATCATGCGCTCGTAATCGTCGTTGGCGTGATGGGTCAGCGTCTCGATGGTGGCGCGGTCGCCCGAGCGCAGCGTCAGGGCCGGAGCGACCGTCTTGGAGAAATAGCCCCAGTGAACGGTTTTCGGCGAAACCGGCAGCGTGAAATGCGTCATGAGGTGGCCTCTTCGGGAGTCTTGAGCCTTGTGGACACTGCGCTCATCGGACCGCCTCCGGTGTCTTGTCGGCTTCCATTACGCTGAGGAAGCGCGCGGTGAGCGGATTGCGGGGGTTGGAGAGCACCTCGTGCGCCGGCCCCTCCTCGATGATCGTGCCGCCGCTCAAGAAGGCGACGCGGTCGGCGACTTCATCGGCGAAGCGTATCTGGTGCGTCGAGATGATCATGGTGAGGCCGTCGTCGATGGCGAGGCGCCGGATCACCTCCAGCACCTCGTTGACGAGCTCGGGATCGAGCGCGGAGGTCGGCTCGTCCAGCAGCAGCACGCTGGGGTTCGGCGCAAGCGCCCGCGCAATGGCGACGCGCTGCTGCTGGCCGCCGGAGAGATGCCGCGGCAGCGCATCGGCGCGGTGCGACAGCCCGACCCGGTCGAGCAGCTCGGTGGTGCGGCGCTCGGCATCGATCCGGGGCATGCCGTGGACCCAGCGCAACGGGCCGGCGATGTTCTCCTTTGCCGACAAATGGGCAAACAGATTGAACTGCTGGAACACCATGCCGACGCCGACGGTCGCCCGCTCGTTGGCGATCGCCCGCGGCGACAGCAGCTTGCCGTCGTCGTCAAAACCGAGACGCCGGCCGCCGACGCGCACGGTGCCGGCGTCCCAGTTTTCGAGATGATTGATGCAGCGGAGCAGCGTGCTCTTGCCGGAGCCGCTGGGGCCGAGCAGCGCGACCACCTCGCCGACGCGGACCGTGAGGTCGAGACCTCTAAGCACCTTTTGCGGGCCATAGCTCTTGGTGAGGTCCTTGGCCTCGACCGCGATGTTGTTGCGCGCGATCGTCGCGGCGCGGCGGGTGCGCTCCTCGCGGGTCAGCGCCAGCGGCGCGGTGTCCGCGAGCTCTGCTTGTGCGGGCTCCGGATCATCAACGGTGACGGCTGCAAGTTCGAGGTTGGTGCCGAGATCGACGCGGCGCCACGGCAGGTAATCAGCAAGCTTGCGCTCGCGGCCCTTGGCACGGTCGAGATCGAGCAGCCATTCGACGAATAGCTGGATGACGCTGATGGTGGCGGTCAGCACGAGATACAGAAGGCCCGAGGCGAAGAAGATCGAGAAGAAGTCGAAGGTCGAGGACGCCAGCTGGGTCGAGCGCAGCGTCAGCTCTTGGACCGCGACGACGGAGGCGAGCGAGGAATTTTTCAGCGCGCTCACCGCCTCGTTGCCGAAGGCCGGGATCATGGTGCGGATCGCCTGCGGCGCGATCACCCGCCACATCAGGATCCGCGGCGTCATGCCGAGCGCCTGGCCGGCGGTCACCTGCCCGCGGTCGACGCCGAGCACGCCGGCCCGCAGCATCTCGGCGATGAACGGCGCCTCGTTGCAGGCGAGCGCGAGGCCGGCAGCCAGCACCGCCGGCAGCTTGATGCCGATATGCGGCAGCGCGTCGTAGGCGAACACCATCTGGAGGATCAGCGGCGTGCCGCGGAAGATCACGGTGTAGGCCCTGGCGATCGCCGCCAGCAGCCAGAAGCGGGAGAGCTGCATGCCGGCGAGGATCAATCCGAGGATCAATCCGCCGCCGAGCCCGAGGGCGGTCACCTCGAGGGTGAGCTCGATGCCCTCGAGCAGATACGGCATGCTCAGGTAATGGAGGAACAGCGACATCAGTCAGCCGTCAGGATGTCCGGCTCCTTGAAGTTGTTCACGTCGAGCCCATGCTTCTTGAGAAGCTCCATATGCGTGCCGGCCTTCTGCACCTCGATCAGCGCGGCGAGCACGGCGTCGCGGAATTTCGGCTTGTCCTTCGGGACGGCAATGCCGACCGAATACGGGATCGTCACCGCGATCGCCTTCTCCAGCTTGTCCGGATAGGCCTTCACCGCGCTGTCGACGGTGTTGACGTCGTTGACATAGGTGTCGGCGCGGCCGGCGAGGATCGCCTGGATGCAGTTGGCGTTGTTGTCGTAGAGCTGGATGGTCGGCTCCGCCTTCCCGGCCTTCTTGCATTCCGGGATCAGCGCCTGGATCAGGGGCACCTCGACATAGCCGGTGTTTTCCGCGGCGGCCGCACCGCACATCGACATGTTGATGCCGTTGATGCCCTTCGGATTGCCCTTGGCGACCAGCACGCCATCGAACACCTTCGAGTAGGTGATGAAGTCGGCGGCCTTGGCGCGCTCCTTGGTGGCGTAGATGTCGGAGATCACGATGTCGGCCTGTCCGGCGGCGAGTGTGGTCAGGAGCGCCGCGAACACCACGGGCTTGTAGGTCAGCTTGAAGCCGAGGCATTCGCCGATGGCCTCGCCAAGATCGATGTCGAAGCCGATATATTTGCTGGGATCCTTCGGGTCGATCGTCTCATAGCCCGGCGTGTGGGGGTTGATGGCGTTGACGAGCGTCTTGCCCTTCCAGTCCGGATATTTCCCTTGGAGCGCGGCGCAGGCGGCGGGCGCTGCGGCCTGCGCGCTGAGCGGTGCGGCGAGAACGCCGAGAGCGATGGCGGCGCCGAGCGCGGCCTTGTGCCACGGCAACGATGAGCGTGCGATCCCCCGCCGCACGTTCCTCCGTACTTGGGGCAATACCCGTCTCTCCATATCCAGCTCCTTCGAATTGTCATGGCACTGGCCATGTTCCAGATCTCGGGAGCGAGCCTAGTACCCGGAATCAGAGCTGAGTGATACGGCGGCCTTTGAAACGGCGTTGACGGACCTTTTTCTTGGTCCAGACGAAGGGCTCGGCTCTGTCGTTGTATGCGTTGACGTAGGCATCGATGTGTTCCTGAAGCTGCTTGAGGCTCGTGAAGGAGGTGCCGCTGAGCGACTGCCCCTGCAAGATGGAAAACCATACTTCGACCTGATTGAGCCATGACGCACTTGTCGGCGTGAAATGAAATTGCACGTTGGGGTGGGCCTTGAGCCAGTCCTCGTTCTTTTTATGGGTGTTGAGGTTGTCGAGGATGACGTGAAGCTTGCGGTTCGGAAAAGTCGCGGTGACGCTGTTCATGAAATCGAGAAACTCGACGCGGCGCCGGCGTTTTGAATGGGTCGCGATGATCTTTCCGGTGGCGACTTCGAGCGCCGCAAACAATGTTGTGGTGCCATGCCGCTTGTAATCGTGGCTTTGGCCGGTTAAGGCGCGGCCATTGGGCAACTTCAGATAACCCTGCGCTCGCTCCAAAGCCTGGATCGAGGGCTTCTCGTCCACGCACAGCACAATGGCCTTCGCCGGCGGCGCGACATAGAGGCCGACAACATCGGCGGCTTTGGCCGTAAAGTTCGGGTCGTTGCTCTCGCACCAGGACTTGCGAGCCACCAGGTCAATCTTGTGGCTGCGCAGGAACCGCCAGACATATTGGACATCGACATCGCCCAGCGCCTCGGCCAGCAGGGGGCCGGTCCAGCGCGCAAACCCTTGCGGTGGCGGCTTATCCAGCAGCTTCAGAATCCGCTTGTCGGTCGTCTTCGTATAGATCGGCTGCTTGCCAGGCCGCGGCTTGTCTTGCAGCCCTTCAAGGCCATGGTCGGCATAGCGATGCCGCCAAAGGCTGACAATCCGCGGCTGGACCCCAACTTCCTTGGCGATCGACCGGGTGCTGCGCCCATCCGCCGCCAACAGAACTATCCGCGCCCGCTTCAAATCGCGCTGCAACGTCACCGGTGAGCGACAGCACGCCTCAAGCACCTTGCGATCTTTCCTCGAAAGGTGGACTTCTCTTGCTTCGGGTATCATCCCGACCTTGAATCACGACTCACGTTCCAAGAAAAGTGGGTACTAGGTGGAGTGCGCCGGGGAAAGCTTGTCCGCGGGCGTACAAAAAATTGGATGGAGGGGGCCCGCAATTTGGGCAAGCCGCTGCACAAAAACTGTTCGCAGGCTTTGCGCGCGGTGAACCGATATTCCGAATTCGGCGGAACCAAATGATCTCGTATCACGCAGGGGTCTGCACGATCAGGGAACCATTCGATTGGGTCATTTGACAGAGATGTGACGCGTTACGGACGTATCTGCGTGCGATATCCGAAGCAGATCACCGCCCCTCCACAGCCTGTCCGCAGCATATCCACAGGGTGACTATGCCGGATTCGCGAGGCCGCACGAGCCACTTGCTGCGCACAAACTCACAGACCCGCTATGTCAGCCGCCGGCCTGATCGAACACGGAACGGCAAGCCTCGCTCAAGCTTGACCGGTTACGGCGCAGGCAGGCCGTGATGGCGCGGACATTGGGAATCTCGCCGGCGCAGAGCCGGTAGACGTCGGGGGTGCAGGCCCGGCGCTGCTCCGCCGTTCCCTGCTGCGCGTGAGCCGCGGAGGCAAACAGCGTCAGGAACAGTCCGACCGTGGAGGCGTGTCGCGCCCGGCTCTTCACACCCGCAAACCGCAAGAACCTTGCCTTCATGACGAAGTCTCCTGTCTGCCCTGCCCGCCCCGGCCAGCCGTTGGCCGATGTGTGCAGGGGTAGGAGAAATAAATCGTGGAGAATGTGATCCCTTTCACACGGGCAGCCAGCCCGGGACGCCTAAGTTCCCGCGAGGATTTTCAGGAATCGCTAACCATACGAGACCTGATCGCCGGATCGTTAAAATGCGAACGATCGGCTCAATCGGGCAACAAACCGGCTTTGCGACATTGCGCCATCCGCGTTCCGGAGGGTGCGATGAGCGAAGCCGAATTCAACTTGCTGCTGGATGCCGTCCGCGACGCCATCGTCCATGACGATTTTGCGCCCGCGCCGGAGGAGGAATTCGTGCCCCGCTCGTGGAGCTTCGACGCAACGCCCAAAGCCGCCAATGACAATGAGGGCGCCTGGCCCATGCTGCCGTTTCCCGACGGCTGGTACGCGGCCTGCTGAGGCCACCTTCACCGTGAACGAATGCGCCCGCCTGCTGGGCGGTTTGGCATCGCCATGCGCCGGAACCCGGCGCGGCCACGATCAATTCTTGACGCGCTCCTCGCCGTCCTGCGGCACCCGGTCGGGTGCGGCCGGCGGAAAGATGCTGTCATAGATCGCACGGGCCTCGCGAATGAGACGGGCCCGCTCCAGCTCGGATTTCGGGACAAATCGAACGACGTCGCTCACGTGCTCTCCAGCTTTCAGGGTTCGTGACGCATCACTTCGCAGATGCGAAGTCTATGCCATCGGGCCTGAATCGCTGGTTTCCGCCAAGCCCCAGGCAAACCCGGTGGCCGCCCCCTGGAAAGTCGCGCATGCGCGATCGGTGGAACTCGCGCCGACATCGAATTTGTGCTGAGAGATCAGAAGCTTGTGATGGAGGCCACGTCGGGACTCGAACCCGAGTAAACGGTTTTGCAGACCGGCGCGTAACCACTCCGCCACGTGGCCCCAACGAGGCCGGAGCAATATAGGGGATCAAGGGTTTAGGCAACCCCGCGCGGCGAGAGCTTCGGTTGGCTCGCGCCGCCGAGATATCGGCCGAGAATCTCGTCGGTCGGTCCCGCGGCGACGATCCGCCCCGCCTCCAGCAGGATCGCGCGGATGATGTAGGCCGAAGTCAGGCTCGCTTGCCCCGCCGAACACCGCGCCGGCGGTCCTTGACCTCCGGCTTCGGCGCCAGTTCAGGCATCTCCGCCTGCACCTCGCGATAGCGCGTCAGCATCCGCTCGAAGCTCGCATGCAGCGTCTCGGCGATGTCGGGGCGCCGCTCTAGGCCTGCCAGGATCGCAGCAGCCGCTTCGATGGTCGACAGCCCGTCCTTGCGCGGCTCCTTGCGCAGGCGCCCGTAGCGCGAGGGGCGCGACGGGTTGAGGATCACGCGCTGGCATTTGAGCATCCACGGATTGCGCCACCACAGCGCCTTGGCCTGGCTCCAGGTGCCGTCGAGCAGCACGACGCCTTCGAGCTTGCCGAGGATCGCGCGCTGGTTGTCCGCGACCTCGCCCTTGCGGTTGAGCGCGACGATCTCGGCCTCGGCTTCGAGATCGGCCGCGCGGGCCGAGCCAAGATAGAGCACGGCCCAGTGGGAGGCATTCTCGACCGGCTGCCCGAGCGCCTTGGACAGGCTCGGCCAGGACAGGCCGACGCGCACCACGGCATTGGGGAAATGCTTCGCGGTCAACCGCGCGGTACCGAGCGCCCTGTCCTGCTCCTGCGGATGCTGGAGGATCAGGAGGCCGAGGCGATTTTCGATGGGCGCGACACTGTCGCAGATGCACAGCGGCATCGGCTTCTGGCAGTGCGGACATTCGGGGATCGGGTCGGCCGGCGCGGCGGCAGTAGGGTTCGACATGGCCGCCGCTATACGCTTTGCACGGCGGTTCAACAACCTATTCCGCCGGTGCGGGCAGCGGACGCGGCCCTGTTCGCCGCCGCAGGCGGTCGATCAGCAGGTAGATCACGGGCGTGGTGTAGAGCGTCAGGATCTGCGAGACGAACAGGCCGCCGATGATGGTGATGCCGAGCGGACGGCGGAGCTCGGTGCCGGGCCCGGTCGCAACGACCAGCGGAATGCCGGCGAACAGCGCCGCCATCGTCGTCATCAGGATGGGACGGAATCGGGCCTGGCAGGCCTCGAAGATCGCCTCCGCCGAGGACAGGCCGCGCTGGCGCTCGGCATCGAGCGCGAAGTCAACCATCATGATGCCGTTCTTCTTGACGATGCCGATCAAGAGGATGATGCCGACGAAGGCGATCACCGTCAGCGGCGTGTTGGTGATCTGCAGGGCCAGCAGCGCGCCGAGGCCGGCCGAAGGCAGCGTCGAGATGATCGTGAGCGGATGGGCGAGGCTCTCATAGAGCACCCCTAACACGATATACATCGCCACCAGCGCGCCGAGGATCAGCAGCGGCTGGCGGCCGCTGGTCCTGGCGAAATCGCCGGCGTTGCCGTCAAAACTGCCGCGGATACCTTCCGGCATATGCAGCTCCTCGACCGCCCGCTGGATGTTCTGCGTCGCAGCCTGGAGCGGCACGTCCGGCAGCAGGTTGAACGACACCGTGGTCGAAGGGAACGACTGCGAATGATAGACCGCGAGCGCGGCAAGGCCGCGCGTCGCGCGCACCACGGCCGACAGCGGCACCTGCACGTCGCCGGCGCCGGCGACATAGATGCGATCGAGGTTGGAAGGATCGACCTGGAATTTCGGGTCGATCTCCAGCACGGTCATGTACTGGTTGCGCTGGGTGTAGATGATCGAGATCTGCCGCTGCGAGAACGCGTTGTTCAGCGCGTTGTCGATGTCCTGAACCTTGACGCCGAGCGCCGAGGCCTTCTGGCGGTCGATGCTAAGCGTCAGCTGAAGCCCGCCGGGATCGCGATCGCTGGAAATGTCGGTGATGCCCTCGACGCTCTCCATGCGCTTGGCGACGATCGGCGCCCATTTCTGCAACAGGTCGAGATCGGTCGAGGAGAGCGTGTACTGGTAGTCGGAATCGCTCTGTCGTCCGCCGGCGCGCACGTCCTGGGCGGCGAACATGAAGAGGCGGATGCCGGGCACCGGGAACAGCGCGCGCCTGAGACGGTCGATCACGACCTGTGTCGAGACGTGGTCGCGCTCCTCCGGCGGCTTCAGGCTGATGAACATGGTGCCGCGGTTCGAGGTCGCCGCCCCCGGGCCCCCGCCTCCGCTGCCGACGGTCGAGCCGATGCCGGCCACGGCCGGATCCTGCATCACGATGTCGGCGAGCCGCTGCTGGAGGGCGAGCATCGACTGGAACGAGATGTCGGCCGAGGCCCGCGTCGCGCCGATGACGAAGCCGGAATCGTCGGTCGGGAAATAACCCTTAGGCACCTTGATGTAGAGCGTCACCGTGAGACCGATGGTGGCGAAGAACACCAGCAGCGTCAGCAGCGGGAATTCCAGCACGGTGCGCAGGGTGCGGGTGTAGAAGGCGACGATGCGCGACAGCGAGCCCTCGATCAGGCGATCGAACAGCGTCGCCGTGCCGGAGGTGGTCTGCCGGATGTAATGGGCGCAGATCATCGGCGTCACGGTCAGCGACACCAGCGTCGAGACCAGGATCGCGAAGGTGAGCGTCAGCGAGAATTCGCGCAGCAGGCGGCCGACGATGCCGTCCATGAAGATCAGCGGCGTGAAGGCGGCGATCAGCGACAGGCTGATCGACACCACGGTGAAGCCGATCTGCTTGGCCCCCTCCAGCGCCGCCTGGAACGGCCGCATGCCGTGCTCGAGATTGCGGAACATGTTCTCGATCATGACGATGGCGTCGTCGACCACGAAGCCGACGGAGATCGCGAGCGCCATCAGCGACAGATTGTCGATCGAGAAGCCCGCGACCCACATCCCGGCGCAGGTGCCGGCCAGCGCCAGCGGCACCGAGATTCCGGCCGCGATCGTCGGCGTCATGCGCCGCAGGAACACGAACACGACGAGCATCACGAGGATGGCGGTTGCCAGCAGCGTCCACTGCATGTCCAGGACGCTGGCGCGGATCGTGCTGGTGCGGTCGACCAGAGTGGAAATGTCCACGCCGGCCGGAATCCATTGCTTCAGCTCGGGGATCAGCGCCTTCACGCGGTCGACGGTGTCGATGACGTTGGCATCGCCCTGCTTGGTGATCTGGATCAGCACCGCCGGCTGCTTGTTGAACCAGGCGATCGAGCGGGCGTTGCGGACGGAGTCCTCGATTTCGGCGACGTCGGAAAGCCGGACGAAATTGCCGTTGGAGCTCTTGATGACGATGTCGCGGAACTCTTTCGCGGTGCGCATCTGCTTGTTCAGCGACAGCGTCTCGCTCTGGCGCTCGCCGTTGAAGATGCCGACGGGACCAAGCGGATTGGCGTTGACGATTGCGATCCGCACGTCGTCGGTGGCGATGCCGGCGTTCGACAGCGCGACGGGGTTCAGCTGCACCCGCACGGCCGGCTGGTCGGCGCCGCTGACCGTGACGTCGCCGACACCCGGCACCTGCGAGATGCGCTGCGCCAGCACCGTATCGGCAACGTCGTAGATCGCGCTCGCCGACAGTGTCTTCGAGGTCAGTGCCAGCACGAAGACGGGCGCGCCGGCCGTGTTCGCTTTCCGGAAGCGCGGCAGGGTCGGCAGATCGCTCGGCAGGTCCACCAACGAGGCGTTGATCGCGGCCTGCACGTCGCGCGCGGCCTTGTCGATGTTGCGGCCGATGTCGAACTGGAGCTGGATGTTGGTGACGCCGAGCGACGACGTCGAGGTGATCTGGTTGATGCCCGATATCTCACCTAACCGCCGTTCCAGCGGCGAGGCCACAGTCGCCGCCATCACGGAAGGGTCGGCGCCGGGCCGGCTGGCCGAGACGAAGATGGCGGGGAAGTCGACGTTCGGGACCGAGGCGACGGGCAGGAACTCGTAGGCGACGACACCCAGCAGGAACAACCCGATCGACAGCAGCGTGGTCGCGACCGGGCGGCGGATGAAGGGCTCCGAGATCGATGCCATCACTGCATCCCCTCGGTCGCGCCCGCGACCGGCGGGCCGCCGGATTCGGCCGGCGGCAGCGCCTGCTCGAGGCGGCGGTTGATGCGGTCGAGCGCCAGGTAGATCACGGGCGTGGTGTACAGCGTCAGGAGCTGGCTCAGCAGCAGGCCGCCGATGATGGAGATGCCGAGCGGAAAGCGCAGCTCGGCGCCGGTGCCGCTCTCGATCGCCAGCGGCAGCGCGCCGAACAGCGCGGCCAGCGTCGTCATCATGATCGGGCGGAAACGCAAGAGACACGCCTGCACGATCGCCTCGTTGGGCGACATCCCCTGCCCGCGCTCGGCCTCGAGCGCGAAGTCGATCATCATGATCGCGTTCTTCTTGACGATGCCCATCAACAGGATGATGCCGATCAGGCCGATCACCGAGAGATCCTGTCCGCACAGGACCAGCGCCAGGATCGCGCCGACGCCGGCCGAGGGCAGCGTCGACAGGATGGTGATCGGGTGGATGTAGCTCTCGTAGAGCACGCCGAGCACGATGTAGATCGTGATGACGGCGGCGAGCAGCAGCCAGGGCTGGCCGGCGAGCGCCTTGGCGAATTCGGCGGCATCGCCGGCATAGACCCCGACGATGCTGTTGGGCATTTCGATGCGGGTCTCGATCGTCTTCACCGCTTCGACGGCATCGCCGAGGGCTGCGCCCGGCGCGAGGTTGAAGCTGAGCGAGATCGCCGGGAATTGCGCCTGGTGCGAGATCGCCAGCGGCGCCGTAGTGCGCTTCAGCGTCGCCACCGCCGACAGCGGCACCTGGGCGTTGGGCGCGCCGACGATGGCGCTCGCGGCGCCCGGCAGATAGAGCTTCGACAGGATCGAGGGATCGCGCTGGTACATCGGCAGCGCCTCCAGCACGACGCGGTACTGGTTGGCCTGGCCGTAGATGGTCGAGATCTGCCGCTGGGCGAAGGCATCGTTCAGCGTGTCGGTGATGCCTTGCAGGCTCACGCCGAGCTGGCCCGCCCGCGTTCGATCCACATCGAGCTGCGCCCGCAGGCCGCCCTCCTGCGCCTCCGAGGAGACGTCGCGGAACAAGGGATCGCGCCGCATCTCCGCAACCAGCTTGCGCGCCCATTCCGACACCAGCGCCGCATCGGTGCCGGTCAGCGTGTACTGGTATTGCGAGCGGCTCGACTGGGTCGAGATCTGCACGTCCTGCACCGGCTGGAAATAGACGGTCATGCCGGGGATGCCCGACACCCTCTGCTTCAGCCGGGTCACGACCACGCTGACGTCGTCACGCCGCTCGCCGCGCGGTTTCAAGGTCATGACGAGACGGCCGACATTGGTGGTCGGATTGACCGAGCCGGCGCCGATCACCGAGACGACGCCGACCACGTCGGGGTCTGCCTTGATGGCGTCGGCGGCCTCGGCCTGCCGCCTCTGCATCTCCGCGAACGAGACGTCGGGTCCGGCCTCCGTCACCGCCGTGATCGAGGCGGTGTCCTGAAGCGGCAGGAAGCCCTTTGGCGCCACGACGTAGAGGACGAGGGTTGCGATCAGCGTGGCGAAGGTCACGACCAGCGTGGCGCGCTGGCGCTCCAGAACCCAGAGCAGCGTGCGGTGATAGAACTCGACGGTGCGGTCGATGAAGCGGCTGATCGCAGCGAGGCCCGGCACCGCCACTTCCTCATGGGCGTGCCTCAGCAGCCGCGAGCACATCATCGGCGTCAACGTCAGCGAGACCACGGCCGAGGTCACGACCGCGATCGTCAGCGTCAGCGCGAATTCGCGGAACATGCGCCCGACGAGGCCCGACATGAACAGAAGCGGGATGAACACCGCGATCAGCGACACCGTCAGCGAGATCACCGTGAAGCCGATTTCGCTCGCGCCTTTCAGCGAAGCCTCCATCGGCCCGTCGCCATTCTCCATGTGGCGGACGATGTTCTCGATCATCACGATGGCGTCGTCGACCACGAAGCCGGTGCCGATCGTAAGCGCCATCAGCGACAGATTGTCGAGGCTGAAGCCGGCAAAATACATGATGCCGAAGCTCGCGATCAGCGACAGCGGCAGCGCCACGCCCGCGATCAGCGTGGCCCTGAGCGAGCGCAGGAACAGCAGCACCACCAGCGTCACCAGCACGACGCTGAGGATCAGCGTGAACTGCACGTCGCGCACCGAGGCGCGGATGGTGACGGTGCGGTCGGAGACGATGGTGAGGTTCACGCCGGCCGGGATCGCGCGCTGGACCTTCGGGATTTCGGCCCGGATCTGGCTGACGACGTCGATGACGTTGGCGCCGGGCTGGCGCTGGATATCGATGATGACGGCCGGCGTGCCCTGGTACCAGCCGCCGGTGCGGTCGTTCTCCAGGCCATCGACGATCTGCGCGACGTCGGCGATCGTGACCGGCGAGCCGTTGCGATAGGCGATGATGACAGGCTTGTAGGCCTCGGCGGCGGCGATCTGGTCGTTGGCGGCGATGATGTAGGATTGCTGCGCGCCGTCGAGCGAGCCCTTCGGGCCCGAGACGTTGGCATTGGCGATCGCGGTGCGCAGATCCTCCATGGCGATGCCATAGGCCGCCAGCCGCGCCAGATCCGCCTGGATGCGCACGGCCGGCTTTAGCCCGCCGAGCACGGAAACGCGCCCGACGCCGGAAATCTGGCTCAGCCGTTGCGCCAGAAGCGTATCGGCGATGTCGCTCATCGCCCGCAGCGAGATCGTGTCCGAACGCAGCGCCAGCGTCATGACTGGCGCATCCGCCGGGTTCACCTTGGCGTAGGTCGGCGGATAAGGCAGCGTCTTGGGCAGCACGCCGGCCGCCGCGTTGATCGCGGCCTGCACGTCCTGGGTCGCGCCGTCGATGTCGCGGTTGAGGTCGAACTGGAGCGATATCTGGCTGACGCCGAACGAGCTCGTCGAGTTCATTGCCGACAGCGACGGGATCTGGCCGAGCTGCCGCTCCAGCGGCGCGGTAATCAGCGAGGCGATCACGTCGGGGCTGGCACCCGGCAGCTGCGTCGTCACCTGCACGGTCGGGAAGTCGACCTGCGGCAGCGCCGAGACCGGGAGCGAGAAATAGCCCAGCAGCCCGCCGATCAGGAGCGCGATGCCGAGCAGCGAGGTCGCGATGGGACGGCGGATGAAGGGTTCGGAGACACCCATGGGATGCGCCTGCCGCTCAGGCGGCTGTTGTCGGGATCATGGCTGCTTGGCTCCACTTCCCGTTGCCCCGGGTCCCGGTGCCGGCCCGGTCTGTCCCTTCTGGTCGCCTTCGCTGCTGCTCCGCTTGGCGCGGGGCTCGCCGTCCTTGCCCTGTCCGTCCTTCTGGCCATCTTTCTTCTGAGCGTCCGGCCCGCGCGAGCGCTTGCGCGGCGCGAGGTCGGCTGACGGCGTCTGGTCGTCGCGTCCGACGACGACCTTTGAGCCGTCGGACAGATTGGCAAAGCCTGTCGTCACGACGCGGTCGTTCGCCGACAGGCCGCTGGCGATGACGGCGTCATGCTCGTTCTGCTGGGTCACCGTCACGGGCTTGGCCGAGACGACGTTGTCTTCGCCGATGACATAGCTGAAGGTGCCGATCGGACCGCGCTGGACCGCCGATGTCGGGACGACCAGCGCCTGCATCAAGGTCTCGACCTTGAGGCGGACATTGACGAACTGGCCCGGCCAGAGCTGGTAATTGGCGTTGGGGAACTCAGCCTTCAGCCTGAGCGTGCCGGTGGTCTGGTCGACCTGGTTGTCGATGCCGGTCAGCTTGCCGGTGTCGATCACGGTGACGCCGTCATTGCCGAACACGTCGACTGCGAGCGCGCCCTTGGCGGCGGCCGCATTGACCCGCATGATCTGCTGCTGCGGCAGGCTGAACCACACCGCGATCGGCTGCAATTGCGTGATGACGACGAGGCCGGTGGTGTCGGCGGCGTGGATGATGTTGCCCTGGTCGACCTGGCGCAGGCCGGCGCGCCCCGAGATCGGCGCAACGATCTTGGTATAGCTCAGCGTCGCCGCCGCATTGTCGATCGCGGCCTGGTCGGCCTTCACCAGCGCCTCGGTCTGGGCGACCAGCGCGCGCTGCGTATCGGCCTGCTGCTTGGAGCCGGCGTTGGAGGCGGCGAGCTGCTCATAGCGGGTGAGGTCAATGCGCTGGTTGGCGAGCTGGGCCTGGTCCTGCGCCTTCTTGGCGACCGCCTGATCGTACGTCGCCTGATAGAGCGCGGGATCGATCTCGCCGACCACGTCGCCCTTCTTGACGTCCTGGCCTTCGGTGAAATTGACCGCGATCAGCTTGCCGTCGACCTGCGAGCGCACGGTAACGGTGTTGAGCGCGCGGATCGCGCCGACGCCGTCGAGATAGACCGGGACGTCCTGGATGCGGGGCGTTGCCGCCAGCACCGGCACCGGCAGATCGGGGCGCTGGTTGCGGCCGTTCGCCTGCTGCGGCTGCTGATGCCACACGGTCCAGCCGAGATAGCCGAGGCCGCCGAGGATCGCGAGCGTGACCAGAGTCAAGATGAAGCCGCCGCGCGACGATTTCCTCACCGTCCCCGCCTTCGCGTCAACCTTCTTATCCGGCTTAAAGAGCATTGACCGGTTTCTCCATCCTCGGTTCCCAGCCGCCGCCGAGCGCCTGATACAGGCTGACGATGGCGAGAAGCCGTGCGAGTTGGGCCTGCGACAGCGCGTCTTCCGCCTGGAACAGGGTCAGCTGGGTGTTGAGCACGGTCACGATATCGGCGGTGCCGGCGCGCAATTGCTGCTCCGACAGATCGAACGCGCGCCGCGAGGCGGTGACGACATCGCGCTGCAATTGCAGCTTGATCGTAGTCTGCTTGATCGAGAACAGCGCATTGTCGACGTCGGCGAAGGCCTGGACGATGGTCTTGCGGTAGGTCTGGAGCAGTTCGTCCTGCCGCGCCTTGGCAAATTCGAAATTGCCGAGGATCTTGCCGCCGTCGAAGATCGGCTGGGTGGCACTGCCGACCAGCTGGAAGAAGGCCGCATGCGGCTGGAACAGCGACACCAGCGCCGAGCTCTGATAGCCGCCATTGCCGGTGAGCTGGATGGTCGGAAAGAACTGCGCGCGGGCATTGCCGATGTTCGCGGTCGCCGAGGCGAGCTGCGCCTCCTGCCGGCGGATGTCCGGCCGCTGCGTCAGCAGCTCCGACGGCAGGCCGGGCGTCACGCGCGGGATCGCGATCCGGTCCAGGGAGCCGCCGAGCACGCGCACGCTCTCGGGCGGGCGCGAGACCAGCACGGCGAGCGCGTTGACGTTCTGGTCGAGCGTCTGGCGCAGCGGCGGCACCAGCGCCTTCTGGTTGGCGACCACGCTCTCCTGCTGGGCAACGTCGAGATCGGTGCCGGTGCCGGCCTTGCGACGCTCCTTGACGGCATCGAGGATGCGTTGCGCGCTCGCGATGTTGCGCTGGGAGGTCCTGAGGCGATCCTGCGAGGTCAGCACCTGGAAATAGGCGTTGGCGACACTCGCCAGCGTCGTGAGCGCGACGACGTCACGATCGAAACGGTTGGCGTTCGCTGTCTCCTCCGCGGTCTGGAGTGCGTCGCGATTCTGGCCCCAGAAATCGAGCTGGTAGCTCGCGCTCAGCGAAGCCGAATAATTGACGACCTCGCGGCCGCCGTTGGTGAGACCCGAGGATGACGAGCCCGAGGTGCGTGAATAGGTTTCCGATCCGCCGGTCGACACGCTCGGCAGCAGCGCGGCGCCCGCCTGCCGCGCCTGGGCGTCCGCCTGGACGATGCGCGAGACGGCGGCGGCGATGTCGAGGTTGACGGTCTGCGCCTCCTCCATCAGCTGCGTCAGCTCGGCGGAACGGAAGCCGCGCCACCAATCCAGCGACGGCGGCGTATCCCCCTTCCCGGCGTATTTGTACTGCGTGGGAACATCGAGCGCGGGATCCGGAAGATCCTGCGTCAGCACGCAACCGCCTGAACCGGCGGCGAGGCACAGCACGACAAGCCAGCGCGCCGCACGACGCGTCCGGGACGCAGAACCTAGAGACCGCCGCATGACGGTCGCCAGAACATGCTGTGTCACTTCCACCCCCCGCCGGGCAGACCGAGCCGCAACCGCGCAGCCGGATTAACCGATTCGCGGCCGGACAGTCGGGGGGCTTCGTGTAGCTCGATCACAACGGTGATGCTTTCAGCGGAACTTTGAGCTTCATACTAGCCGGGCGCGGAACAGCGGGACAGTCCCGCAGGTGCGAGATGGCGACCCGGATGCGCGGATATCCGCGCCATGAAAGTGCAAGATATGGCTGTCTTGCAAAGACTTCTCGTATTTTTCCGCCATCGCGAAGCCGATTCAAGCTTACCAAGATTTCATGTGATCTTGGCGCCACACCCACACGGATCCATTTGATCCGGCGGAGCATTGGTCGGCAACAAGCTTTATGCGGCTTTGGCTCCACCTCAAACCGCGGCGGGCCATCGTCACGAAGCCGGCAGTGATCGAGAAGGAATATGCAGCTGTTGTGCAGACGTGTCGTCCGCCATCTCGCCCCGGCGGAGATTGGGCGCCAAGGTTGATCGCGACGACCATTATCTTCCATGCCCTGACAGTTGTCGGACAAATCATTCCACCGAAATCCGGCGCCACAGCTCAGGATCGCCCTCGCCGATCTTCCCCCGAAATATGGCTGCCTGAACGGTCACTTCTACCCGTTTCGCCGCAGCGCAAAAGCCTTCCCCTTTGGCCTTCCAGGCACTAGGTTCTGGCCAACCTGATCAACCCCTTGCCAGTGATTTCCCCCTGACATGACCATTCGAAACGACGTAGTCGAAGCCATTGGCAACACCCCGCTGATCAAGCTCAAGCGCGCCTCGGAGGCGACCGGCTGCACCATTCTGGGCAAGGCCGAATTCATGAATCCCGGCCAGTCGGTGAAGGACCGCGCCGGCAAGTGGATGATCTTGGAGGCCGAGAAGCGCGGCGAGCTCAAGCCCGGCGGCCTCGTGGTGGAAGCGACCGCCGGCAATACCGGCATCGGGCTCGCGGTCGTGGCGAGTGCGCGCGGCTATCGCACGCTGATCGTGATCCCGGAGACGCAGAGCCAGGAGAAGAAGGACTTTCTCAAGCTGTGCGGCGCCGAGCTGATCGAGGTGCCGGCGCTTCCTTACGCCAATCCCAACAACTACCAGCATGTCGGCCGCCGGCTCGCCGACGAGCTGCGCAAGACCGAGCCTAACGGCGTGCTGTTCGCCGACCAGTGGAACAATCTCGACAATGCGAAAGCGCATTACGAGTCCACGGGGCCGGAGATCTGGGAGCAGACCGGCGGCAAGGTCGACGGGTTCGTCTGCTCGGTCGGCAGCGGCGGCACGCTCGCCGGCGTCAGCCGCCTTCTGAAGGAAAAGAACAAGAACGTCCGGATCGCCTGCGCCGACCCGCATGGTGCCGGGATGTTCGATTATTTCAGGACCGGCGAAGCCAAGGCGACGCCGGGCGGTTCGATCACCGAAGGTATCGGCCTCAACCGGGCGACCGCGATCGTCGAGAGCGCGAAGGTCGATGACGCCTATCTCATTCCCGACACTGACGCCGTCACGGAGATCTACGACCTGCTCCAGCACGAGGGCCTGTGCCTCGGCGGCTCGACCGGCATCAACATCGCCGGCGCGATACGCCTCGCCAAGCAGCTCGGCCCCGGCAAGACCATCGTCACCGTGCTCTGCGATTCCGGCAGCCGCTATCAGTCAAAACTGTTCAATGCGGACTTCATGCGCGCCAAGAACCTTCCGGTGCCGGAATGGTTGGAGAAGCGCAGCAACATCAAGCCGCCCTTCGTTTGATCGCCGCGGTTCGGCCCGTTCACGCCACCTCGCCGCGCTCCAAAGCCACGGCACAATAGTCGCGCCAGAACTGGCGATAACCCGCTTCGACCTCGCGCGTGTAGATCTCGACATTGCCGGCGGGCGAGGCCGCGATCTGAGCCGGCAAATCCGCGCGCAACTTCGCCAGATGAGCGGGCTGCGCCGCAAATTTGCACGCGATCGCGGCATAGCCCGCGTCGTCATCGGCAACCCAGTCGGCAAGACCGACGGCCGCCACGATGGAGGCACCGGCGCGCGAGGAGGCACCTTTACCGAGCTTGGCGACGACCGGAACGCCCGCATAGAGGGATTCCCAGGTGCTGACGCCGCCATTTTGCGGGAACGTGTCGAGCGAAATATCGACATTGGCAAAGGCCCGCAGATGCTCGGCGCGCGGGCTCGAGCCCAGGCAAGTGATGTTTGCTTCGGCGACGCCATGCGCCACGAACCGCGCGATCAGGCGGTCGCGCACCAAGGGATCGTCAAGCATAGTATGCTTGATGATGATTTTCGACCCGGTCACCTCACGCATGACGCGCGACCAAACGCGGATCGCCTCATCCGAAATCTTGTAAATCCGGTTGAACACGCCGAAGGTCACGTAGCCATTGCGGAGCATCGGAAGCTCCGAAGGCGGCACATCCAGGATCGGATCGATCGTGATCAGGCAGGGCAGATCATGGACCTTCTCGGCCAACAGATGGCGGGCCGATTGCGGAATGAAGACCGGATCCGCGAGCACATAGTCCATGGTCCGAAGGCCAGTGCCGGTCGCGTGTCCGAATCCAGAGACCTGGATGGGGGCCGGCTTCCGCGCAAAGACAGGGAGCCTGTTGCCGGTCGTGTGTCCGGACACGTCGATCAGGATATCGACCTTGTCGGCCTCGATGCGATCGGCCAATTGATCGTCCGAGAGCCGCCCGGCCTCGACCCAGACGTCCGCCAGCGACTCGAATTTGGCGGTCACTTCATCTCGTACCGGTGAGCACGAATAGCAGACGATTTCGAATTTGCTATGATCGTGATGAGCGAGCACTGGCAACAGCGTGAACCCTGCCGAGTGGAACCAGAACTCGGCAGCGACATAGCCGATCACGATCCTCCTGTCGGGATCGAACTGCCGGGGCGCGAGCTTCCTTTGCGCCAATTTGACGCCGATTGCGTCCCACCACTGCGTTCGGGCGGCCTGCTGAACAGCGAAATCGGCGTCGGAGAGATAGTCCAGGAAAAAGATCTTCCGCCCGATCAGGCTGGCATCCGTCACAATGGCCAGCGCGGCATCCAGCAATTCGATCGCCGGTGCGATCTCTCCCTGGTTTGCAAAACAAGCACTCATCAGCGCCATCGCGCTCGCGGAGCGCGGATTTTCCTCCAGCAACGTGGTGCAGGCCAGGATCGCCTGCGCCGTATTTCCCACGGCGAGCGAGACTTGCGCCTTCCCCTGCAAGGCCACCTCGAGCTTGGGCGAAATCGCAAGGGCTGCGTCAAAATCCGCAGCCGCCTGTTCCAACCTCGACATCTCAAAATTGAGCCGTCCGCGGTTCGCCAGGATCTTCGCCGAACCTGGCCTGATCGCGAGCGCCGCCTCGAGCGCGCCCTTTGCCTCGTCGAAGTTCTTGAGCTCGATATTGACCAAACCTTTGCCGACGAGCGCCTCCACGTTTCGCGGCTGAAACAGCAGCGCCCGCTCGAAACTTTGCCTGGCGCGATCAAGCTGGCGCAGCGCAAGCTCGGCCAGGCCACGGTTGCAGAACGCGTCGGCATAGTCAGGCTTTAGCCTGATCGCGCGATCGTACATCTCGATCGCCTGCTCGGGCAGGTTCATGTTGAGCAAGGTATTGCCGAGGCCGGTCAGGGCCGGCGTGAAATTCGGCTTCAGCGCGATCGCCTTCTCCTGACAGGCGCGAGCGGCCTCGAATTTCTGAAGAACGACGTACACGGCCGCGAGATTGTTGTGGGCCTCGTGCGAACGCGGATCGATCGCGATCGCGCGCTCGAGCAGCTGTTGCGCCTCTTCCAGGCGCCCGCCCTGTTGCACAGACAGGCCGAGCAGGTGCGTGGCGTCGAAATGATCCGGAACGGCTTGCACGGTCTGGCGGCAGAGCGCCTCGGTCTCCGCATACCTGCCCTGGCCATAGGCGCTTGCCGCGGCAGAGATGACGGCGTCCGCCTGCTTCTTCAATTTCTTCTGCAATCGCGCATTCTGGAATGCGCGCGCGCCGGCGCTGCTCTGCAAGGTGTCTCTCCGGAAGATGGCCCGCGGCGAGTCTAACTGATTCGCGCGGCGGGCCGGCCGGTCGGCGGGACCGGAAATCCTTCCGGGCTATTCCGGGGCTCGCTGCGGGATCCGGCTCAGGAACCGCTAGGTGCGTCTGTCCCGCTTACCGCAGCGTCGCCGCTCTCCGAGGCGGCGGCACAATAGTCTCGCCAGAACTGGCGGTAACCCGCTTCGAGCTCACGCGTGTAGATCTCGACATTGCCGGCGGGCGAGGCTGCGATCTGAGCCGGCAATCCCGCGCGCAACTTCGCCAGATAATCGGGCTGCGATGCAAACTTGCGGGCGATCTCGACATAGCCATCGTCATCCTCGGCGACCCAGTCGCCGAGACCGACGGCGGCCACGATGGAGGCGCCGGCACGCGAAGAGGCTCCAATGCCGAGCTTGGCGACGACGGGAACGCCCTTGTAGAGGGATTCCCAGGTGCTGATGCCGCCATTCTGTGGGAACGTGTCGAGCGAAATATCGATCTTGTCAAAGGCCATCAGGTGGTCGTTGCGCGAGGTGGTGCCGAGGCACGTGATATTCTCCTCGGCAATGCCCTGCGCCACGAAACGCGCGATCAGGCTATCGCGCAGCAGGGGATCATCGAGCAGACCGTGCTTGAGGACGATCTTGGATCCCGGAACCTCGCGCATGATCCGCGACCACACACGGATCGCATCATCCGATATCTTGTAGATGCGGTTGAACACGCCGAAGGTGACGTAGCCGTTGCGGAGCATCGGCAACTCGGACGGCTGCAGATCCGAGACGGGCTCCATCGTGATCAGGCACGGCAGATCGTGGATCTTTTCGGGAAACAGATGCCGGACCGACGGCGGAATGAAAACGGGATCCGCGAGCACATAGTCCATGGTCTGCATGCCCGTGCCCGTCGCGTGTCCGAACCCAGTGGCCTGGATCGGGGCAGGCTTTCGCGCGAAAACCTGCAACCTGTTACCGGTCGTATGGCCCGAAACGTCGATCAGGATGTCGACATTGTCAGCCTGAATGCGATCGGCGAGTTCGTCGTCCGAAAGGTCCCAGGCGTCGACCCAGACGTCCGCCAGCGACTTGAACATGGCGGTGTACTCGTCCGCTCCCGGCCAGGAATAATAGCAGATGATTTTGAAGTTGGCGTGATCATGATGGCGCAGCACCGGTAGCAAGGTGAGGCCCGCCGAGTGTTGCCGGAATTCGGCAGCGACATAGCCGACCACAATCTGCTTGTCCGGATCGAGCGGCCGCTTCGGCAGCGTCCGCCGCGGCAGCTTGGAGCCGATCAAGTCCCACCAATCTCGTCGTACCGCCTGCTGGAGCGCGAAATCGGCCTCGGCGCGGTAGTCCTGCAAGAAGATCTTGCCCCTGATCGCATCTCCATAGTCCGGGCGGATCGCCAGCGCGCGATCGAGATATTCGATCGCGGCGTCCATCTCTCCCTGATTTGAATGAGAGAATCCCATCAGCGCCAAGCCGACCTCGGAGCGCGGATTTTGCTCGATCAAGGCCGTTGCGGCCGCCATCGCCTGCGCGGTCTTCCCCATCACGAGGCAGGCCTGTGCCTTGCCCCGGAGGGCCAGTTCGAGCTTGGGCGAAATGGCAAGCGCGGCCTCGAAATCCGCAAGCGCCGGCTCCAGGCGCTGCAACTCGTAACTGAGCCGCCCTCGCTGGGCCAGAATCCTCGGCGAGCCGGGCTTGATCGCGAGCGCCGTGGCAAGCTTGGCTGCTGCCTCCTCGTGGTGCCGGAGCTCCATGCTGACCATGCTGCTGCCGACGATTGCCTCGGCGTGACGCGGCTGAAACAGCAAGGCGCGATCGAAACTTTCCTTGGCGCGCATGATCTGTCCAAGCACTATCTCGACCATTCCGCGATTGCAGAACGCATCGGCGTAGTCCGGCTTGATCTTGATTGCGCGCTCGTGCAGTTCGAGCGCCTGTTCGTACTGCCCCAGATGCATCAGCGTATTGCCGAGGTTGGTCAGCGCGACCACGAAATTCGGCTTCAGCGCGATGGCCCTCTCCTGACACCGCCGCGCCTCCTCGAAATTACCGAGGTCGAAGTGCACGGTCGCCAGGTTGTTATGGGCGTCATGCAGGCGCGGATCGAGCGCAATCACGCGCTCGAGCAGCTCCCGGGCCTCCTCCAGGCGGCGGCCGTCATGCGCACACATCCCGAGCAGGTGCAAGGCGTCGACATGATCCGGAAGCGCTTTCAGGATCTCACGGCATAGCGCCTCTGTCTCGGCAAATTTGCTTTGGCCATAGGCGGCGGCCGCGGCTGAGATGATGGCATCCGCCTGCTTCATCAACTTCTTCTGCAATCGCGCGTTCTGGAATGCGCGCGCGCCGCCGCTGTTCTGCAAGGTTACTCTCCGGAGGATGGCCTTACCGAGAGTCTAACTGATTCGCGGCCGAGGCCGCCCGATCGGCTGGACCGGCAACACCCCGGGATTTTCCGGTGCCCCGCGCGGGATTTGGCTCGAGACCAGCCTCGGGCACGCACCATCCAAAGCTGATGTCGATCATCTCAGGCCTCGGACGTCGCGGTCCGGCGCGGCGGACGTGCCTACGCAACGTCGCATGTTTCCGAGGCCTCGGCACAATAGTCGCGCCAGAACTGGCGATATCCCGCCTCGACCTCACGCGTGTAGATCTCGACGTTGCCGGCGGGTGAATTGGCGATCTGCGCCGGCAGATCCGCGCGCAGCTTCGCCAGATGGGCAGGCTGCGCGGCAAATTTGCACGCGATCGCGGCATAGCCCTCGTCGTCATCGGCAACCCAGTCGCCGAGACCGACGGCCGCCACGATGGAGCCGCCGGCGCGCGACGAGGAGCCATTACCGAGCTTGGCGACGACCGGGACGCCCGCATAGAGGGATTCCCAGGTGCTGATGCCACCGTTTTGCGGGAAGGTGTCGAGCGAAATGTCGACATTGGCAAAGGCCCGCAAATGCTCGCGGCGCGAGGTCGAGCCCATGCAGATGACGTTCTCCTCGGCGATGCCCTGTGCCACGAACCGCGCGATCAGACCGTCGCGCAGCATCGGATCGTCGAGCAGCCCGTTCTTGATGATGATCTTCGATCCCGCCACCTCACGCATCACCTTCGACCACACCCGGATGGCCTCGTCCGAGATCTTCAAGATGCGGTTGAACACACCGAAGGTCACATAGCCGTTGCGAAGCATGGGAAGCTCCGAAGGTGGCACGTCCTGGATGGGATCGATCGTGATCAGGCTCGGCAGGTCATAGACCTTTTCGGCCAGCAGGTGGCGCGCCGACTGCGGAATGAAGATCGGATCCGCGAGCACGTAGTCCATCGTCTGAAGGCCCGTGCCTGTTGCGTGCCCGAAGCCCGTGACCTGGATGGGGGCCGGCTTCCGCGAGAAAACATGGAGCCTGCTGCCGGTCGTATGTCCGGACACATCGATCAGAATATCGATCCCGTCGGCCTGGATACGATCGGCCAGTTCATCGTCCGAAAACTGCGCGGCCTCGACCCAGACGTCTGCGCAAGCCTTGAACTTCTCGGTCATCCCATCCTGCAACGGCCAGCAGGAATAGCAGACGATCTTGAACTTGGCGTGATCGTGATGGCGCATCACCGGCAACAGGGTGTACGCCGCCGAATGCTGCCTGAATTCCGACGCGACATATCCGATCACGATCCGTCTGTCCGGATCGAGATCGCGCGGCGACAGGGTCCTTTGCGGAAGCTTGGCGCCGATCTGATCCCACCAATATTTTCGTGCCGCCTGCTGGACCACGAAATCGGCCTCCGGCAGGTAATCCAGCACGAAAATCTTGTATCCGATGGCCTCCGGAAAGTCCGGCGCGATCGCCAGCGCCGCATCGAGATATTCGAGCGCCGTCGCGATGTCTCCCTGGTTCGCATGGCAAGAGGCCAGGAGCGACATGCCCGCCTCGGATTGCGGATTGACCTCGAGCAGGGTCTTGACGCCCGCCATCGCCCCCGCCGTGTTCCTCACCATAATGTCGACCTGCGCCCTCCAGCACAGCGCGAGCTCGTTCCGTGGCGATTGCGCCAGCGCTGCATCGAAATCCGCGGCCGCCTGCTCCAGCCGGTACAGGGTCAAATGGAGCCGTCCGCGCTGCACCAGAATCCGCGGTGAGCCCGGCTTGAGCGCGAGCGAAGCTTCGAAGGCGGCCTCCGCCGCCTCGAAGTGCCGGAGCTCGAGGCTCACCATAGCCTTGCCGGCGATCGCTTCGGCGTGACGCGGCTGAAACGACAGGGCGCGATCGAAGTCCACCCCGGCGCGCTCAAACTGGCCGATCATCAGTTCCGCCATCCCGCGGTTGCAAAATGCATCGGCATAGTTCGGCTTCAGCCTGATGGCGCGCTCGTGCAGTTCGATCGCCTCCTTGGCGAGGCCGAGGTGCAGCAGCGTATTGCCGAGATTGGTCAGGGTGATCGGACAATTCGGCTTCAGCGCAATGGCCTTCTCCTGGCATGCGCGGGCATCCTTGAACCTCTCGAGCGCGAAATACACGGCCCCGAGATTGCCATGGGCATCGGGCGAACGCGGATCGAGTGCAACCGCGCGCTCAAGCAGGAATTGCGCGTCCTCGAGCCACCCGCCGTCGAACGCGCGCAGGCCGAGCAGGTGCGTGGCGTGGAAGTGATCCGGAACCTCCTTCAGGATCTCGCGGCAAAGGATCTCGACTTCGTCAAATCTGCCCTGCCCAAGCGCCTCGATCGCGAAGGACATGACGGCATCCGCCTGCTTCCTCAGCTTCTTTTCCAATCGCGCATTCTGGTATGCGCGCGCGCCGACACTGCTCTGCAAGGTCTCTCTCCGGAGGATGGTCCGAAAAGAGGCAAGCTGATTCGCATGGTGCGAAGCTGGTGGGTCGGTTGGAGCAGCGAGGCCGCCGGATTTTCAGGCGCTCACCGCAGAATCTGGCTCAGGAACAGTTTCGTGCGGGCGTGCTGGGGGGCGGCAAAGAACTCGTTCGGGGTATTGGCCTCGATGATCTGACCGGCGTCCATGAACACGACGCGGTTGGCGACCTCGCGGGCAAATCCCATCTCGTGGGTCACGACCAGCATGGTCATGCCCTCCCCGGCGAGGTCAACCATGGTGTCGAGGACCTCCTTGACCATCTCGGGGTCGAGCGCCGAGGTCGGCTCGTCGAACAGCATCACCTTCGGGTTCATCGTCAGCGCGCGCGCGATCGCGACGCGCTGCTGCTGGCCACCGGACATCTGGCCCGGAAACTTGTTGGCCTGGTGCGGGATCTTGACCCGCTCCAGGAATTTCATCGCGGTTGCCTCGGCATCCCTCTTTGGGATGTTGCGGACCCAGATCGGCGCCAGCGTGCAATTGTCCAGAACCGTCAGATGCGGGAACAGGTTAAAGCTCTGGAACACCATGCCGACCTCGCGGCGCACCGCGTCGACATGCTTGAGGTTCGGCCCGAGCGCGATGCCGTCGACGACGATCTCGCCCTCCTGGAATTCCTCCAGTGCGTTGATGCAGCGGATCAGCGTGGACTTGCCGGAGCCCGAGGGCCCGCAGATCACGATGCGCTCGCCCTTCTTCACCTCGAGGTCGATGTCGCGCAGGACGTGAAATTCGCCGTACCATTTGTTCAGGCTGGAAATCTTGACGATGGGGTCGGACATGGTGGCCTCGATCAGTTGCGGCGGTGGGCGTTGAGGCGGTGCTCGACGAACAGCGAGTAGCGTGACATTCCGAAGCAGAACAGAAAATAGATGATCCCCGCGAACGCGAAACCCGTGAACGCCGTGGACGGCGTCGACCATTTCGGATCCGAGAACGAGGCCCTGAGCGAGCCCAGGAGGTCGAACAGCGCCACGATCGAGACCAGCGAAGTGTCCTTGAACAGCGAGATGAAGCTGTTGACGAGGTTCGGAATGACGTGGCGCAGCGCCTGCGGCAGCACGATCAGCGAGGTCGTCTTCCACCAGGACAGCCCGAGGGCCGCCGCAGCCTCGCCCTGCCCGCGCGGGATAGCAGCAAGCCCGCCGCGAACGTTCTCGGCCTGATAGGCGCCCGTGAACAGCGCGATGCCGATCAGCGCACGCACCAGACCGTCGACCGTGAAATTGCCGGGCAGGAACAGAGGCAGCATGTAGGTCGCGAAGAACAGCACGGTGATCAGCGGCACGCCGCGCCAGAACTCGATGAAGGCGATCGAGAAGATCCGGATCAGCGGAATGGTGGAGCGGCGGCCCAGCGCCAGCGCGATGCCGATCGGCAGCGAGGTGACGATGCCGGTGACGGACACCACCAGCGTCACCAGCAGGCCGCCCCACAGGCTCGTCTCCACGACCGGCAGCCCGCCATGATCGAGCCCCATCAGCTTGATCACGATGGCGATGGCGACGAAGGTGGCAATGCTCGATGCGAGCGCACGCCAGCCGGCGCGCACACCACCGCCGAGAAGGAAGGCGATCAGGGAGACGATCACGGCGGTGATGGCGAAATCGACCCAGACCGACTGGCCCGTTCCCTGGAGCTGATCGCGCAGCCAGGTCAGCGGAAAGATCAGCCAGTAGATCGCCGTGCCGACAAGCACGACGAGGTTGCCAACGACCCACAGCAATGGGGCGATGGCCGACGTCTTGCTGAGATTGAGCAGGGCCTGCCCTGCCCCGATGATGCTGTCGTCGAACAATTGCAGGAGGCCGGCCGTCCAGCTCAGGCCAAAGCCGGTGATGCCGCCGCCGCGCAGCAGGAAGAATGCGACCACCGGAAAGGCGAAGAAGAACAGGCCGGCGTTCAGCCCTTTCGACGGCAGGCGCGGAACGAGCAGCGGCACCAGCAGGACCGCCGCCAGGATGAGCGTGAGGTTGACCCGCCAGCGCTCGGCCTCGGGATAGAAGCCGTAGATCAGTTGCGGCAGCTTGGCCTGGATGTAGGGCCAGCAGGCGCCGACCGCAAATCCGGCATTCTCGGCCAGGCAGGCCGTGCGATCCTTGCCGGCCCAGACCGCATCGACCATCAGGAACCTGACCGAGGGAATGATGGTGAACCAGAGCAGCAGGGCGCCCACGATCGTGAGCAGAATGTTGGTCGGCGAGTTGAACAGGCGCGTGCGCATCAGGCCGACGAAGCCCGTGGTCTTCACCGGCGCGGGACGCTCGGTGAGCAGGTCCTGGCGAACGAAGCTGGACGAGGTGATGTCGGTCATGCGCCCAGACTCCGGCTGACGCGCCAACCGTAGACGCTCATGACGGCGCTGGTGACGAGCGAGATCAAGAGATAGACGCCCATCGTCATGGCGATGATCTCGATCGCCTGTCCAGTCTGGCTCAGCGAGGTGCCGGCGAACACCGACACCAGGTCGGGATAGCCGATGGCGACCGCCAGCGAGGAGTTCTTCGTGAGGTTGAGATACTGGTTGGTCAGCGGCGGCACGATGACGCGCATCGCCTGTGGCACGACGATCAGCCGGAGCGTTGTGCCGCGGCTCAAGCCCAGCGACGACCCCGCCTCCATCTGTCCCTTGTGCACGGACAGGATTCCGGCGCGCACGATCTCGGCGATGAAGGCGGCGGTATAGGTCGACAAGGCGACCGTCAGCGCCACGAACTCCGGGATGATCCGCGAGCCGCCGGCAAAATTGAAGCCCTTGAGCTGCGGCAGCTCGAAGGTGAAGGGCAGACCGAACACCAGCATCGTGACCACCGGCAGCCCGAACAGCAGGCCCAGCACATAAGGCCAGATGCGGATCACCTGCCCGCGCTGGAACAGCGCGCGCCGCGCATGGAAGCGCAACGCCAGCGATGCGACGATGCCGAGGACCAGCATCGCCAGGAACGGCTCGAACCCGCTCTCGCCGATCGGACGGGGAATGACGAGGCCCCGATTGCTGACGAAGGCGATGCCGAGCAGCGAAATGCTCTGCCGGGGATTTGGCAGCGCCGCGAGCACCGCCAGGTACCAGAACAGGATCTGGAACAGCAGCGGCAGGTTGCGGATGATCTCGACATAGAGCTCGCCGATGCGCGACAGCAGCCAGTTGGGCGACAGCCGGCACAGCGCGACGATAAAGCCGATCACGGTGGCGAAAAAGATGCCGACCACCGAGACCACGAGCGTGTTCAGAAGCCCGACGATAAACACGCGCAGGAACGTGTCCGAGCCGGTGTAGGAGATCAGGGTCTGGTTGACGTCGAAGCCGGCATTGTTCCTGAGGAAGCCGAAGCCGGCGGCAATGTGCTGGTTTTCGAGGTTGGCGCGGGCGTTGGAGACGATCTCATAACCGATCCAGCCCAGGATCGCCGCGAAGGCAAACTGGACGGCGACGCCGTTCCAGCCTGCCTTGCCGCCCAGAATGCGCCTGATCTTCAGCGCGATCTGGGCCGGCGGTTTTCGAGCCTCGGTGCTCATCGCCGCGTGCCGCTCAAGCGGGATCAGCGGATCGGCGGCGCGTACTGGAGACCGCCCTTGTTCCAGAGATTGTTGAGGCCGCGATTGATGGCGAGCGGCGAGCCCGCGCCGACGTTGCGATCAAACACCTCGCCGTAATTGCCGACCGCCTTCACGATCCGCACCACCCAGTCCTTGGTCAGGCCGAGCTGTTCGCCGAAATTGCCGTCGCTGCCGAGCACGCGCTTCAACTCAGGGCTTTCGAGTTTCGCCTTCTCGTCGACGTTCTTCGAGGTCACCCCGAGCTCCTCGGTGGTGACGAGGGCAAACAGCGTCCATTTCACGATGTCGAACCACTGGTCGTCGCCGTGGCGCACCATCGGGCCGAGCGGCTCCTTCGAGATGATTTCGGGCAGCACCATGTGGTCATTGGGATTGGCGAGCTTGAGGCGGTTGGCATAGAGGCCCGACTGGTCGGTGGTGAACACGTCGCAGCGGCCGGCCTCATAGGCCTTGACCGTCTCGTCGTTGGTGCCGAACGCGATCACCTCGTACTTCATGTTGTTGGCCTTGAAGTAGTCGGCCAGATTCTGCTCGGTGGTGGTGCCGGTCTGCACGCAGACCGAGGCGCTGTTGAGCTCGAGGGCGGAATTCACCTTGAGCGACTTCTTCACCATGAAGCCCTGCCCGTCATAATAGGTCACGCCGGTGAAGTTGGCGCCCAGCGAGGTGTCGCGCGAAATGGTCCAGGTGGTGTTGCGCGAGAGCACGTCGATTTCGCCGGATTGCAGCGCCGTGAAACGGTCCTTGGCCGAGGTCGGCACGAACTTGACCTTGGTCGGGTCATTGAAGATGGCCGCCGCGATCGCACGGCAGACGTCGACGTCGAGCCCGGTCCAGTTGCCCTTGTCGTCGGGCGCGGAGAAGCCCGGCAGGCCCTGGCTGACGCCGCAGGACAGCGTGCCACGGTCCTTGACGGTCTTGAGCGTTTGCGCATCGGCGGCTTGGGCAGTCAGGCCGGCGGCGAGAGCAAGAGTGAGAGCCAGGGTTACGCGTTTCATGGGGGGAAGGCCTTTCAAGGGTCGTCTCAAGGTCAGGAATGTTGTCTCAGGATCGTCTCTGCCAGGGTGAGCCTTGCAAGAGTCATGCTGGAAAACCTTGCCGAACACTCGCCGATCTCGGGAGGCCATACCTTAATCCCCGCCGCAGGCGCCCGCCATTATGGCTGTAGCGCAAGGTCCGGTCAGACGATGGATCGAAGGTCGCGGCAGGCCCCTCAACATGCGGCGACTGAATAGCACCTACGCATCACAGAACGACTGGCGAGCCGGGTCAAGGGGTTGACGGGACTCTTCTGTGTTCTGTTATTAACGACAGCGGCCTTTCGGCCGGCCAGCGGGGCGCATCGCGCCCGCCGGAAACGCAGTTTTGAAAGCAGGCGCATGGATTCCTCGCACCCCTCCCAGCAGCAGGCCGAGACCCGGCTGGTCACCTCCGGCCGCGACACCAAGGCGCAGAAGGGGTTTGTCAATCCGCCGGTGTTCCACGGCTCGACCGTGCTCTATCCGACCGCCGAGGACCTGCATGCCCATCGCGGCGAGTTCACCTATGGCCGCCACGGCACCCCGACGACCAGGGCGTTCCAGGACACGCTGATGGCGCTGGAGGGGCCGCAATGCGCCGGCGTCGGCATCGTGCCATCCGGGCTGTCGGCGATCTCCACCACCCTGCTCTCGGTGCTGAAGACCGGCGACCACATTCTGGTCTGCGACAATGTCTATCGGCCTTCGCGCAATTTCTGCAACGGCATGCTCGCCCGCTACGGCGTCGAGACCACCTATTTCGATCCGCTGATCGGCGCCGGCATCGACAAGCTGTTCAAGCCCAACACGCGTGCGGTGCTGGTGGAGGCGCCGGGCTCGCAATCGTTCGAGATGCCCGACATCCGCGCCATCGCCGAGGTCGCGCATGCGCGCGATGCGCTCGTCATCGACGACAACACCTGGGCCACCCCGCTCTATCATCGCTCGCTCGAGCAGGGCGTCGACATCAGCATGCAGGCGGCGACCAAATATATCGGCGGCCATTCCGACATCATGTTCGGCACCATCTCGGCCAACGCAAAAGCCTGGCCGCAGATCGCCGAGGGCATCCGCCTGCTCGGCGTCTGCGCCGGCCCCGACGACGTCTTCCTGGCGCTGCGCGGCCTGCGCACGCTATCGGTGCGATTGGCGCAGCATCATCGTTCCGGCCTCGACATGGCGCGCTGGCTCGCAAGCCGTCCCGAGGTCGCGCGCGTGCTGCATCCCGGGCTCGAGACCGATCCGGGCCATGCGATCTGGAAGCGCGACTTCACCGGCGCCTCGGGCCTGTTCAGCATCGTGCTGAAGCCGGCCCCGCAGAAGGCCGTCGACACCATGCTCAACACGCTCAAGCTGTTCGGCATGGGCTTCTCCTGGGGCGGCTTCGAAAGTCTTGCGATTCCCTTCGACTGCGACGGCTATCGCACCGCGACCAAGTGGGCGCCGGGCGGCCCTACCCTGCGTCTGCATATCGGGCTCGAAAGTACCGACGACCTCAAAGCGGATCTCGATCGCGGCTTCGCTGCCCTCAAGACAGCAATGTGAGCCTGCTCAAAAGGCATCGCGCCTGAGGTCGCGGCAACGCGCGCCGCGGGAACGTGCAGCCGCCGCAAACGTTAACGCCGACGCGCCAACAAATGGTTTGATCCTCAAGCATTTGGCGCTAGCCTCACCAATCGACTCTCATCCGGACACGGAGCATGGGAACGTTGGTTCTGCTTGATCTGATGGGCGGCGTGGCGCTGTTGCTGTGGGGCCTGCACATGGTCCACAGCGGAATACTGCGCGCCTTCGGCCCGGACCTCCGCCGCCTGCTCGGCAAGGCGCTCGGCAACCGCGTCAGCGCGTTCGCCGCCGGCCTCGGGCTCACCGCGCTGCTCCAGAGCAGCACGGCGACCGCCCTGATCACCAGTTCGTTCACCGCCGAGGGCCTCGTCAGCCTCGCCGCAGCGCTTGCCATCATGCTGGGGGCCAATGTCGGCACGACGCTGATCGTGCAGGTGCTGTCGTTCAACATTGCTGCCGTCGCGCCCGTGCTGTTCGTGCTCGGCCTCGTCGCCTTCCGCTCCGGACCGCGCTCGCGGATCAAGGACGTCGGCCGCGTCTGCATCGGCCTCGGATTGATGCTGCTGTCGCTGCACATCCTGCTCGACACGCTGGCGCCGGCCGAGAACGCACCCGGCGTGCGCGTCGTGATGTCGGCGATCACGGGTGATCCCATCCTGTGCATCGTCATCGCGGCGCTCGTCACCTGGGCGGTGCATTCGAGCGTCGCCAGCGTGCTGCTGATCATGTCGCTGGCCTATTCGCAGTTCATCACGCCCTACGCGGCCCTGGCTCTGGTGCTCGGCGCCAATCTCGGCAGCGCCATCAACCCCGTGTTCGAAGGGGCCAGGCGCGACGATCCCGCGAGCTACCGCCTGCCGGTCGGCAATCTCGTCAATCGCGTGATCGGGATTGCACTGGTGCTGCCATTCCTGGGCGTGATCGCGGAGCACATGCACGCCTGGCAGCCGGATCTCGCCAGGATGACGGCCGCCTTCCACATCGCCTTCAATGTCGGCACCGCCATTATCTTCATCGGCCTGCTCGATACCATGTCGCGCCTGCTGACCCGCCTCCTGCCCGACCGCATCCAGGACACCGATCCGGCCCGCCCGCGCTATCTGGACGAGACCGCGCTGGAGACGCCGTCGCTGGCGCTCGCCGACGCCGCCCGCGAAACGCTGCGGATGGGCGACTTCGTCGAGGTGATGCTGCGCAAGGTCATGGCCGCGATGATGACGGGCGACCGCGCCCTGGTCGACCAGGTCTCGAAGATGGACAATGTCGTCGACGGCCTGGATGAAGCCATCAAGCTGTACGTGACGAAACTGATGCGGGGCAGCCTCGACGAGAGCGAGGGGCGGCGCGCGATGGAGATCATCTCCTTCGCCATCAACCTCGAACACATCGGCGACATCATCGACAAGAGCCTGAGCGAGCTTGCGACCAAGAAGATCAAGCGCCGCTTCCAGTTCTCGGCCGAGGGCTCCGAGGAGCTCGCCGCCTTCCACAAGCGCACGATGGAATCGCTGCGGATCGCCTTCGGCGTGTTCATGTCGGGCGATGCGAATGAAGCGCGCAAGCTGCTGGTGGAGAAGACCACGCTGAAGAACACCGAGCTTGCCGCCGTCGAGCGCCATCTCGACCGCCTGCGCGAGGGCCGCCCCGAGACCATCGAGACCACCTCGCTGCACCTCGACGTGCTGCGCGATCTGCGCCGCATCCATTCGCACATCTGCTCGGTCGCCTATCCCGTGCTGGATGCCGCGGGCGAGCCGTATCGCAGGACCGAGACCGAGGCAGCCGCCCTGCCCGCCTCAGGCGCGGCCTCGGCGTTGCCGCGCTAGTCCGGCGCGAACAAGAACCGCGCCGCCCGCCAGCAGCAGGCCCGCGCCGCAAAGCAGGACCGGAGCGATCCACAGCGTCAGGAACGACAGCAGCCGCGCATCCTCGGGCCGCCGTGGATCGTAGGCTATCTTGACCTGCTCGCGGTCTGAATAAGGCTGAGCGGTCGAGCCCGACGAGGACGTGAACGTCACCGAGCGCCCGTCGATCGTCGTGAATTGAAACGACGGATAGAGAAACGTTCCGCCATGATTCCCGCCGGTCCGCGCGACGGCACCCATGAACCGCGCTTCGGTCTGCTCGGCCCGCACAAGGAACGCGACGGTGCTGCCGAGCTCGAACAGGCCGAGCCCGAGTAACAGCAGGCCGACCAGAAAGACTGACGTGAACAGGACGGCTTGTAACTTGTTCATGCCGATGAGGCACACAAGAGCGAGCTATTCGCTCGAGACCTGCTTGCCGTTGATGATGATGAAATAGACGTTGCGGAGGTAGACGACGAGGCCAAGCGCCTGGCCCGCGATGAACACGGGATCCTTGCGATAGAGCGCGTAGACCAGGAGCAGCGCACCGCCGCCGACCGAGAAGAACCAGAACGCGACCGGCATGACGCTCTTGCGCGCACGTTCGGACGCGATCCACTGCACCACGAAGCGCATGGTGAAGAACGCCTGCGCCACGAAGCCCAGGATCACCCAGGCGTCGAATTTCACGACGAAGACGTCGTGCAGATAGTTGAGAAGGCTAGTCATGAGGTGTCACCTCGGTCACGTCGGGCGTCGGCTTCTTGCGTCGGATCAGCCACCACACGCCGGCCAGATCCATGATGCCGATCCATAGCCGGTCGAAGAAACCGTAATTTGACACGCCGGAGCGGCGCGGCCGGTCGATCACGTCGACATAGGCGATCTCGTAGCCTTCACGCCGCACCAGTGCCGGCAGGAAACGGTGCAGCCCGTCGAAATAGGGCATCGCGAGGAAGACCTCGCGCCGGAATGCTTTCAGGCCGCAGCCGGTGTCGCGCGTGCCGTCCTTCAGGATGCCGTTGCGGACCTTGTTCGCCACGCGCGACTGGAATTTCTTGAAGCCCGTGTCCTTGCGTCCGACGCGCTGGCCCGCGGCGAGCCCGACATGGGCGCCCTTCTCGACCGCCGCGATCAGGTCCGGCAGGAACGCCGGATTGTTCTGGCCGTCGCCGTCGAGCGTGGCCACGATCGCGCCGCGCGCGGCACGCACGCCGCTGCGCACGGCAGCGGACTGGCCACCGGATTTTGCATGTCGGAGCTGACGCAGATTGCCCCGCTGCGCCATGATGGCCTTGAGCCGCTCGCCGGTCGTATCGGTCGAACCGTCATTGACGTAGATGATCTCGTAATCCCAGCGGCTGTCGAGCGCCGCGGTGATCTCCTCGATCAGGGGCGCGATGTTGTCGGCTTCGTTGCGCACGGGAACGACGATGGAAACCGAAGGCTGGGACGTCGACAAATGAGGCTCGTGGTTGGAATTGGCCTGCGCCTCGGGGAACCGGCGGCCCCGGCAGGCAGCCGCTTTTATGGGGCGGAGGCCCCGCGGGCAACCCTTTTGAGGCGGCCGCCGACCGGTCCTGGAATGGCCAAGATGCTGCCATCGGCGCGGATGGCGAAGCCGAGCCTACGGGCCGCGAACCAGTAGCGGACCGCCATGGCGCCGACCATGCCGACCAGGGCGCCGGCCACGACGTCGCTCGGATGATGCGCGAGCAGCACCAGGCGCGTCAGCAGGATCACGATTGCGTAAGTGAACATGAAGACGCGCAGCCGTGGCCAGAGTGCCGACACCGCGAAAGCGAGCGCGAACGCCGTCACCGCATGGCCGGATGGCAGGCTGGCATAGGCCCCGCTGCCCTCGAACGGGATGAAGTTGAACGGGTCGGCCTTGCCGCCGACGAACGGACGTCCGCGGCCAATGAGATATTTCAGGATCTCGGCGATCAACACCGAGAATGCAACGGATAGAAACAGGAACTGGAGCCGCGTACCGAGGCCGAGCAGCAGCGCGCGGCGGGTGCCGTAAAGGCCGGCCGCAACGAGCGCCACGACCACGAGGGCGACGGCCAGCGCCGAGAGCACATACTCGTCCTTGCCGAAATCGGTCAGGATGCGGATCGGCCACAGGCCGGGCGTGCCGCGCGCCGGCATCAACTGGATCTCAGTCAGGTCGAACGCCAGCATCAGCGCGATGACCAGGGCCGCGCCCGCGGCGCTGAGCCATAGCGAATGGCGCGCCAGCTTTCGCGCGGCCTCGGCGCGGCGCGAATGCGAGGGCGAACGCACGAGCTGCGCCAGCGCACGCCCCGTCACGGTCAGAAACTGCGCGGGATAGCTCGGCCGCGGCGCGATGTTGGTCGAGGCCGGCATCCTATTCGGTGCCTTCCGAGCGGAAGATCGAGATCGAGATCGCGCGCCCTTGCGAGAAATTGTAGCCGTCGATGCGGGCGCCGACCTTGTAACGCAGCCCGATCGCCTCGGCGCGCTGCACGAAGCTGCGCTCCGAGCGCTGCTCGATCAGCGCGAAGCGGCAGCTGCCCTGCCGCAGGAAGTCCGCTGCGCCCGAGCCGTCGGTGAGCAGCGTCTGGGTGCCCGTCAGGAACACGAGGCTCGGCTCGTGATAGCCGGCGGCGGCCGCCTTCGGCCCGACGCAGGTGACGTTGCGCAGAGCACGCGCGACCTCGATGCTCGGAAACACCGGCGTCAGCGACGGCAGCACGATGCCGTAGACCACGACCGCAAGCATCAAGGCTGCGACCAGCGCGTTCAGCACCGAGCGCTCGGCGTGGTTGGTGTCGAACAGCCACCAGGCGAACAGGCCGAAGATCAGGGACGCCGCGATAAACGGCCAGGCCACGAAAGCCGGCTGCCGCGTCAGCATCACCGCGCCGACCACCGCGATGATCGAGGCGGCCGCGGGGATCGCGAACCACCAGGCCGAGCCGCGCATCAGCCAGGAGCGCGACAGCACGCGCCGCTCCAGCGCGCCGACGGTCAGGATCGCGATCGCCGGGTACAGCGGCAGCACGTAATGCGGCAGCTTGGTCAGCACCGCCTCGAACACGATCCAGGACGGGACCAGCCAGGCCAGCAGAAATTGCGCACCGGGCTCACGCCGCGCCCGCCACACCGCAGGCGCCGCCATTGCCGCGAGCGGCGCGCCCGGCCAGAAGGTGATCCAGAACAGCGCGAGGTACAGTCCGGGCGGCGCGCCATGGGATTCCTGCGCGCCGATCTTGCTCAGCATGTCGCCGCCGACGGAGTCCGCGAAGAAGGCATCGCCCGCGCGCCAGAAGATCGCGACGAACCAGGGCAGCACCAGCACCAGCATCCACATCAAGCCCCAGAGCGGGCGCAGCTTCCACAGCCAGGAGGCATCGCGGTCCTGGATCGCCAGTGCGACGATGGTCAGGCCGGCGAACATCAGGATCAGCGGCCCCTTGATCAGGATCCCGACGGCGAGCGCGGTCCAGAAGATCGCGGGCCAGCTCCAGGGCGGATGTGTCTCGTCCTCAGCGCGCTGCCACGACAGATAGGCCCGCGCCATCGCGCCCATCGCGGCGGTCACGCAGAACAGCAGCATCGCATCGGTCTTGGCGAGCCGCGCCTCGACGCCGAGCAGCACCGAGGCGCACATCAAGAGCGCTGCGAGCACCGCACCGCGCCGCGTGACGAAGCCGAGCGCAGCCCAATAGGTCATGAGCACGGCGCCGATCGCCCCCAGCAGCGACGGCAGCCGGTAGACCCAGATCCGCAACTCGGCCTTCGGCAGCTTGAGTGCCGCGGCGGCTTCGACTGCCGCAGATTGCAACCAGTAGATGCCGACCGGCTTCTTGTAGCGGACGTCCTCCTGGAAGCGGATGTCGACATAGTCGCCGCTCTCGACCATCTGCTTGGTGGCCTGCGCAAAGCGCGCCTCGTCGCGGTCGACAGGCGGGATCGTGAAGAAGCCCGGCAGGAACAGCAGCAGCGCGCACAGCACCAGAAAGGCCACCGCGCGGGCGTGGCTAGCCGTGACGACATCGAGCATCGACACCAGCCGGCTACCCGGATTTACGGGCGATTTCGGCTCGCGGGGGGCTCCAAAACGGGGGCTTGGGTAGGTCTCGGCCATTGGTTCCGCTTACGCTGAAACCGTCATTCCGACAACCGCTTAAGGCCGGGTCATTGAATTCGAATGACAACTGTGTCCGCGGCGCCAGTGGCATCGATCACGGTGAGCCGCGCAAAGCCCGGACCAGGCGGATCAATCAGGCGCTGGCGGCGCCCGTCGATCTCGCCGAGCGCCGTGCCATTAACCATGACGGTCATGGGCAGAACGCCGCCGGCGACCTTGACCGGCATGGCTGCGGCCTCAGAGCCACCCGACCGATCGACGTCGATCCGCGAGCCGTTCAGCGGGAACTGGATGTGCAGCGCCTGCTCGCTGCCGGTCCGCACCAGTTCCCCGACCGGGCGGAACCGTTTCAAGGGCAGCGGCAGCTTGGCGTTGCTGGCGACCAGGGTTCCCTTGGGCGGCTTCGGCAGCGGCGCCAGCGTCTTACCGGTCCGGGCGAAAGCGTCGAACAGGATGGGCGCGGCGGCGACACGGCCGATCAGGCCGGGAACCGGCGCTCCATCGGGCCGACCGACCCAGACGCCGATGGTCATGCGGCCATCGAAGCCGACCGACCAGGCGTCGCGATAGCCGTAGGATGTGCCGGTCTTGAAGGCGATCCGGTTGTGGGCGGCGTTTTCCGGCGGTGGCGTGCCCAGCAGCACGTTGCCGACCTGCCAGGCCGCGACCTGATCGAGCAGCCGCAGCGGCTCGCGGTCGTCTCTGGCAGCCACGACCTCGCGCAGCGGCTTGGTGGTTCCAAGGCGGGCAAACCCGGCATAGAGCTGCGCAAGGTCCTGAAGCGTCACGCCGACGCCGCCGAGCCCCATGGCAAGCCCTGGCGCTTCGTCCTTGGGCAGGATGAGATTGCCGCCGGCTTGCCGCAGCCGCGACGCCAGCCGGCTCGCGCCGACGCGGTCGAGCAGCACGATCGCCGGCACATTCAGCGACAATTGCAGCGCCTTCTTCACCGGCACGGTGCCCTGGAACGTCATGTCGAAATTTTCCGGCGCGTAAGAGCCGAAGCGGACAGGCCGGTCGTCGATCAGGCTGTCGGGATGGACGAAGCCGTCCTCGAAGGCGAGGCCGTAGATGAAGGGCTTGAGCGTCGAACCCGGCGAGCGGATGGCGCGCGTCATGTCGACCTGCCCTGCCCGGCTCTCGTCGAAATAATCAGCCGAGCCGACGCGCGCGAGCACGTCGCCGCTCTCGTTGTCGACCACGATGATGCCGACCGAGATGTTCGCACCGAGCGCAACCGCGCGGTCGCGCGCCAGCGGTTCCAGCACCTTCTGAAGATTGGCGTCCAGCGTCAGCTTGATGACGGGCGCATCCTTGACCGTCGCAAGCGCGGTGTCGGACGCATGCGGCGCCAGGACCGGCATCGGCTTGCGCAGCTTCGGCACCGGCACGGCCTTGGCCTGCTTTGCGTCATCGACGCTGACCACGTGCTCCTCGACCATGCGGTCGAGCACGCGGTCGCGAGCCTTGAGCGCCGCATCGGGATAGCGGTCGAGCCGGCGCGTCTCCGGCGATTGCGGCAGCGCCACCAGCAATGCGGCTTCAGCCAGCGAGAGCCGCTTCGGCTCCTTGCCGAGATAGGCGATCGAGGCGGCGCGGATACCTTCGAGATTGCCGCCATAAGGCGCCAGCGCGAGATAGAGGTCGAGGATTTCGCTCTTGCCGAGGGTCCGCTCGATCTCGATCGCGCGGACCATCTGCCGCAGCTTCGCATAGAGCGAGCGCTGCCGCCGCGGCTCCATCAGCCGTGCTAGCTGCATGGTGATGGTCGAGCCGCCGGACACGATGTGGCCGCGCGTTCCGAGCTGCAACGCGGCGCGGCCCAGCGCCAGCGGATCGATGCCGTCATGGGCATAGAAGCGCTGGTCCTCATAAGCGAGCAGCAGCTTGAGATAGATCGGATCGACGTTCGTCCTGGCGTCGACCGGAAGCCGCCAGCGGCCGTCCGCCATGGCGTAGGCCCGCAGCAGCTTGCCGTTGCGATCGACGATGGTGGTGGAGGCCTGGCGCGCTTCGTCGAGCGGGAGCGGGCCGAGGGAGTAGACCCAGCCGACGAAGGCGGTGATGGCGAGGATGAGTGTGAAGGCGAGGACGGAAAGGATGCGCATGGTGGTGCGCCCTCCTAATCCGTCATTCCGGGGCGGCTCGAAGAGCCGAACCCGGAATCTCGAGATTCCGGGTCTGGTCCTTCGGACCATCCCGGAATGACGAGACACTTGGTTGGCTTCGCTCATCTGCGCTCCACTCACTTCGCCGCCCGTACCTCGACATTCCCCGTGCCCGTCCGCCCGTAGCGCGAGGGGTTGTACATGTCCTCGACATAAGCCTGCGGCAATACGTATTTACCCGGCGAAACGGCGCGGACAACATAGGCGACGGTGAAGACCGACTTGGAGTCCGACGCCCGGTCAACGGCCGCCGTGAAGCGGTCGTCGCGGAACTCGGTATCCTCGGGCTCCTCGCCGTCCTCGATCCAGTCCAGCGTACCGCTGTCGCCGGACGAGACCAGCTTCGGATTGTCGATCTCAAGGCCCGCCGGCAGATAGTCGGACACCATGATGTGGCCGTACTCCGGCTTGGCCTCGGTGATCTTCAGCACCACCGCGAAGCGCTGGTTCTGCTTGACCTTGCTGATGTCGGCGGGCTTGCCGTCGAGCGTGAAGTAATTGCGCTCGATCTTGAAGCCGTTGGAGGCCGCCGGCTCCGGCGTCACCGGCGAGCCCGACACCGAGACCACCGCCTGCACCGGCGCATCGCCGGTGTTGGTGATCTTCAGCGGCTTGCCGCTCAGCGTGTCCGCCTTGTAGCTGCGGTAGAGCGCGGTCTTGACCGGCTGGCCGTCGACCTCGATCGACAGGTTCTCCTTGGCGAGCGCCCGCGCCGCCAGCACCAGCCACGCGTTCTCCTGCGTGGAGGTGTAGGGCGTTAGCCCGCGCGCGGTCTCGACCCGCGACACCGCCTGCGTCAGCGTCGCCCTCGGCGCGTTGCCTTCGCTGGCAAGCGAGACAAGCGCCGCCGCATCGCGAAGCTGCGAGCCGTAATCGGTGCGGCCGAACTCCAGCACCGGCTTGGGCGCGAGGCTGTCGAGTGCAGCGCCATAGACCCGCTCCGCGCGGTTACGGTCGCCGACCAGCGCGAGCGCCGCGGCGAGCTGCGACTTCGCAATCGGCGTCGCGAGGTTGCTCAGCTTGGTATCGGCGAGATAGCGCAGGTCGCCGATTGGAGCCGCGCCGTTCCGTGCAAGCACGTAGAGGCCGTAGGCGAGATCGCGGCCGCCGTCCTTCTCCGGCTCATTGCCGTTGACGACGGAGTTGCGGACGCGGTCGAGCGCGTTCTTGAACAGCACGTCCGGCACCGCAAAGCCCTTCTCGCGGGCCCGGGTCAGGAAGTCCGTCACGTAAGCATCCAGCCAGGCGTCGTCGCCGCCGGCCGACCACAGTCCGAACGAGCCGTTCGAGCCCTGTCGCGCCAGCAGCCGCTCGATCGCGTCGCGGATGCGCTGGTCGACCTCGGTGTCCATGGCGAGATGGGCGCCGGCCGCAAGCTCGTTGACATAGAGCAGCGGCATGGCGCGGCTCGTGATCTGCTCCGAGCAGCCATAGGGATAGCGGTCGAGCGCTTTCAGGATCGTCGCCGCATCGAGCGCCGTGGACAGGCTCGCCGAGACCGAGACGCTGCCGGTGCCCGGCACAAGGTCGGAGAACATGTCCGAGGTCAGCGTCAGGCTCTCGCCCTTCGCCAGCGTCCGGATCGAACGCCGCGCCAGCACCTGCGTCGCCGCCTTGACGTCGAACGCATAGTGGCGTGCGAGTGCAAGCCCGTTCGGCCCCTTGATGTCGACGTCGAGCGTCGCCTGTCCCGCTGCGGTCGCATCGAGCGCAAGCGAGAACGCGTTGCGCTGCTTGGCGGCGAGCTTGACCGTGGTCGCGGGATTGCCGGTCATCTTCACCGGGCCGCCCGTCTTCACGTTGATGACGTAGTCGCCGGCCTGGCCCTCGACATTGTCGATTTCGAGGTTGACCGTGCCGTGGTCGCCATTGAGCAGAAAGCGCGGCAAGGTCGTGGTCAGCACGACAGGATCGCGGATCACGACGTCGGTGTTGGCGCGGCCGAGCTTGGTCGCGGTCCACGCCACCGCCATCACGCGCGCGGTGCCGGCGAACTCCGGAATGTCGAAGCTCACCTCGGCGGTGCCGTCAGCGGCAACCGTGACGATGCCGGAATAGAGCGCGAGCGGCTTCTGCGCCGGCGGTGAGCCCTGGAGTTCGGCCGCACCGGCGTCGCCGCCGGACTTGATCTGGCCGCGCGTGCCCGACATGCCGTCGATCAACTGCCCATAGAGATCGCGGATCTCCGCGGAAAGGCGGCGCTGGCCGAGATAGTAATCGTCCGGCGCCGGCGGCTTGTAATTGGTGAGGTTGAGGATGCCGACATCGACCGCGGCGATGACGATCTTTGCGTCCTCGCCCGGATTGAGCCCGTCGAGCTTGACCGGGATCTTCAACATCGCGTTCGGCCGGATCAGCGCCGGCGGCGTCAGCTTCACACTCAGCGTCCGGGTCTGCTTGTCGATGCCGAACCATTTCAGGCCGATGGCGCGGCCCGGCATGCGCTGGGCGGCGGCATCGAGCGGACGGCGCAGCGTCGCCACCACATAGGCGCCGGTGCCCCAGTCCTTGCCGACCGGGAGCTTCACCTGCGCGGTGCCCTCCTTGACGTCGATCGTCTGCGTCGTCAGCAGGCGGTCGCCGAGCACGTTGACGGTGAGCTTGCCGGCGCTGCGCACGTTGACGGACACCGTCATGGTGTCGCCGGAGGCATATTGCGGCTTGTCGATCGAGGTCTCCAGCAGGTCCGGCGTATCGGCGCTGCCGTCGGAATACCAGCCGACGTCGAACTGCACCGAGGTCACCGGGCCGTCGGCGTCGCTCGACTTGACGTCGAGCCGGTAGCGGCCGGGCCGCGGGCTGAGCGAGACCCGCGACGGCTTGTCGGCGGCGATGGTGAGATCGCCGTCGGCGACGCGCGAGGTCGACTTGACCGGCTCATACTCCCAGTAATTGTTCTGGCGATACCACTGGTAGCGCGACTCCATCTTCAGGAGCTCGTAGCGCAGGCCGTCACGCGGCAACGTCTTGCCCTCGGGCGAGACGAACACGACGTCGAACTCGGCCTTGTCGCCTTCGGCGACGTTCTTGTCGCCGAACAGCGGCTTGACGCCGATCAGGGCGCTCGCGGGCGCGACCGGCAGCACCAGCTTGCGCTCGACGGCGCGGCCGCCGGTCTCGACCATGCGGACGAAGATCTGCGCCTCCTGCGGGCGGGTCGAGGCCGGCTGCTTGTCCAGCGTCACCGGGAAGGTGGCAACGCCGTTGGCGTCGGCCTCGGGCAGGTTCTCAAGCGGCGTGCGCTCGTTCGAGGTGGTCTCCTCGTCGGCGACGCCGAACTGGTAGCCGGCAAAACCCGGACGTTCCGAAGCGGGCGCGATCAGCATGTCGCCTTCGAGCTGGAGACCCGCGGCGGGTGCGCCGTAGAGGAAATGACCGTCGGCCTTAAGCTCCACTGGAGCGTTAGCTTTGATCAGCTTGTCCTTGGCGGACAACTCGAATTCGATCCGGTCGGGGACATAGTCCTCGACCATGAAGGTGGTTTCGCCGACCGACGAGCCCTTCGGATCGGTGAAGGCACGCACTCGCCAGGTCCCGGTCGGCACAGCCGAGTTGAGCGGCACGGACAGCGTGCGGCCGCCGGCGCCCTGGTCGGACAGTACGGCGCGGCGGTATTCGACGCCGTCAGGGCGCTCGACCACCAGGGTCATCGGCCCGCCGGTGACGGCATTGCCCTGCCCGTCGCGCAAGAGCGCGGTGAGATAGACGGTCTCGCTGGAGCGGTAGACGCCGCGCTCGGCATAGACGAAGGCATCGGCGCCAACAGGCACCACGCGGCCCGCCACGCCACGGTCACTGAGGTCGAAGGCCGAGGTCTTCAGGCTCAAGAAGGCATAGTCGGCCTTCTCGCCCGTCACCGTCAGCATCGCCGGCGACAGGCCGCCCTCGCCGCGCGCAAGGCCGGCTTCGAACAGCACATGGCCGGAATCGTCGGTCTTGCGGGTGGCCAGGATCTCGTTGTTGCGCGCGATCAGTCGCACCTCGGCTTTGCCGACCGGATCGGTCGAGGCCAGGGAGTTGATGAACACGTGGATGCCGTCGTTGCCGGAATAGGCCGACACACCGAGATCGGAGACGATGAACCACTGCGTGGCGAGCTGGTACTCGTCGTCCGAGCCCGGGCCCTTGGCCGCGGCGGTCATCACATAGACGCCCGGCTGGAGCTCGCCCAGCGCCTGGTCGACGGGGAATGCCGTGGTGACGTCCTGGTTCAGCGTCATCGCGGTCGTGAGCTCGCCGGTCCAGACTTTCACGCCGCGCTCGTCGCCGAGATCGCTGAGCTGATACTTGGACAGCGTCTTCTGGAAGTCGCTGTCGACCACCGTGTTGATCAGGTTGCGGTCGCCGATCCGGAAGACGTTGATGTTGACCGCGGGCGTGTTGACGCTGACCACGGGAATGCCGCGCTGGCCGGTCCTGGGCAGCACATAGGCGCGGCTGGTGAAGCGCACGAAGGGCTTGCGGTCGCGCACGTAGACGTTGAACTCGGCCGATTTCGGCAGCCCCTCCTTCACCGTCGACGGCAGGCCGGCGCGCAGATTGATGTTGTAGCGCTCGCCGTGCTTCAGGCCGTCGACGCAGAGCTGCTTGCCTTCGGCCGACAGCGCCGGCTTGTCCTGGCCCGCGAGCGCGAGGAACGGCGCAAAGTCGGTACGCTTGGCGAGCTCCTCCGAGAACTGGAAGCAGGCGCGCGGACTGGCCGAATCCGAATCGACGGTATAGTCGAGCAGGCGGAAGCCGTGCTCGTCGCGCATCTTCTCGTATTGGCCGCGGACGTCGGCGACCTCGCGCATGTCGAGCGACAGCCGTAGCGCGTCCAGCGCCGGCCGCCACAGCTTGCGCTCGGCCAGCGACTTGCCGAGCACCGCGAGCGCGTCGGCCTCCTCGCCCGGATTGCCGGCGCGCTGATAGGCGATGTAGGCCGCCGTCGAGGCGCGCTCCAGCAGGAACGTCTGCTCGCTCGAGTTCTTCGGCCAGATCTGGAAGATCACCTTGGCAAGCCGCAGCCAGTTGCCGGCATCGTCAGGCGTCGTGGCCGCAATCTGGCCGAGCACCGACAGGCCGGCACGGTAATCATTGCGCCGGAAGGCGGCGTCAGCATCCGTGCGCAGCGTCGCGTTGGTCTTGGCGACAGGTCCCGCCTCGCTCTTGATCTGCGCCTCGAGCTTGATCGCGGAATCGGCGAGATCGTCGCGTTTGAAAGCCTTGTCGGCGGCTTGCGCAGCCGAAAGGCCGAGCGCCAGCGCGGCGCAGATTGTGACGGCGCGAACAAGACCGATCATGGATGGACTCCCGGAAATCGCGGACGAACGCCGCTTGTCGCATGAAATGCGTGGAAAGGTGACGGACTCAAGGCGATGGAACCAGAGGTGCAAAACGTCGCATTCGCCATGACAAGGCAGGCCCAGAGGAGACCGATCAAGATACCGCCGCGCACGCCGTCCTAATGGCGCAGCAATATCTAGCCGGTCGACCGGCGGCCGTGTCCCGGAAGCTGTTCAGCGTTCCCGGCGATGTGATCCATCGTCCGGTCCGCTGCCGCTCAACCCGGCACCCTGACACCCCACCGTTCCGTTTTGTCGCGCCATTGAGGAAAACGGTTCGGTTCAGGCTTGGCGGACGTGCGGATTTTTCATATTTGGCGTGATAGAAGACCGGCAGACGGTAGCCGAGGCCGGCTCAAGAGCGGCCTCAAGACGGTCCCATAGCTCAACTGGATAGAGTAGCGGATTTCTACTCCGCGGGTTGCAGGTTCGAGTCCTGCTGGGATCGCCAGTCTTAACTCTCCGAGCCGATCGGCTTCGTTCGGGCTGAGCCGAGCCGACGAGAGCCAGAAATTACCCGGCCCGCGATCTCCGTGGCGGCGTGATTTGCAGATCCAGCGCACTTCAACAAAGCGTGCGCGGGCCTGTCCAGGCGGCGAGAGAATCCTACCTATCCGGCATGCAGAAAAGGTGTCGAAGGTTTTGTGATGCCGTCATCTGAATGGACAAGAATGGCTGTCGCGTCCGGAATTGCCGTCGGCGCAATGTCGTTTCTGGCGATCGATGCGGGCGTGGACTTGAACTCCAGCGGGATAGCCAAACACCTCGAGGCGGCACAAGCTTCCATTATGAACGTCGCGGCGAGCCAGCATCAGCTGGCCTTCGCCGTTCGTTCGCTGGCGGGCGGGAGCGACCAGAACGGCCATTCGGCGGATCGACCATGCTTCCAGGATTACGAGCACGGGTCGAAACCGGCAGGAATCGATCGCGGCGTGTAACGTCGCTTGCGGTGGATCGCAGGCTCAAGGATTCGGCAGGCAGTCGTCGGCTCGATCCGACTATTCCGTCGGTTCATCGTCGCGCCGGTCGCGGGCCAGCTGATGCCAGGCAATGGCGAGCTCGATGAGTCGTTGCCGGTCCGGGCCTTCTGATGCCGCGGCGCGCTTCATTGCCGCCTCGGCTTCGTGCTGTGGATCGTACTTGTTACACATGGGGCGGATTCTAGCCGTCCGATCTGGACAAGTGCATGGCAATTTCGTCCGTATGATTGCGGATAATCAGCGTTGTCGTGAGCGTTTTCCACACGCTTCAATTGTATCTGATATGAAACTGCACTCGTGGTTTCAAGGCGTCCCACGGCGACCGTGCGACGCAGATACCGCACGAACCCGTGAAACTCGGCATCATTCAGACGGATGTGAATTGCGTCACAGCCTGCGCCCGGCGTCTCGGCTAGAACATCTCAGCGCTCCCAAAGGCGGGAGAAGGCACGGGTGGTCTTGCGGTCATGACACGAGAAGCAGCAGCTGAGGCTCACGTCCCCACACCGCGAAAAAGGTCCGACGCGTTCGGCGTCACCTTTCTTGCGACCATCGGCATCGTGATGCTGGCCTGGATCGCGGGCCTGGTCTGGGGTCTCATGGCGTTCATGACCTGGCTGGTGTCGTAGGCGCGCGGCAATCAGTCGTTCCGCCGCGGCGCCAAGCCAAGACGACAAACCCGGACAAAAAAGAAGCGGGCTTTCGCCCGCCTCTTCATTTCAGAGCTGCCTGGACCCTCAGTAACACGCGCGAGGATCGGCCTGCACATACTGGCCGCTCGGATAGCGGTAGTAGCAATTGCCCTCGGCCAGGTAGTAGCCGGGACGCGAGGCAGCCGTAGCACCGGCGATCGCGCCGGTGGCGCCGCCGATCACGGCGCCCGCGGCCGCGCCCGTCGCGTTGCCCGAGAGCAGACCGCCGAGCACGCCGCCGACGATGGCGCCGCCAAGCGCGCTCGCGCCGGGATCGGCCGGCGGCGGCGGAGGCGGCGGTTCGTAGGCAACCGGCGGCGGGGCGTAAGCCACCGGCACGTCGTCGTAATATTCCTCGGAGATATAGCCGGGCGGACCGGCCATCCGCTGCGGATAATAGTACCAGACGCCGCCGACATCCCACCACCAGCCGGAGCGGCCGTTGTGGACCTCGTGGCGCCAGCGCCCGCCATCCCAGGCGACGTTGCCGCGATAGGCGTGTCCGCCCCAGTCGCGCGCCGGTGCGGGTCCCCTGGCGTAGTTACGTCCGGGCGGCGGGCCGCCCGCATTGTGCGGACCGGCCCCGGGGCCCGCATGGGGCTGGCCGCCGGGCTGCGGCGCAGGCCGGGCCGCCTGCTGCGGCGGCGGGCCCTTGCGCATGTTCTGATTGTTCTGGGACGGTAAGCCCGGAGCTGGCGCTGCCGGAAATTGGCCGGCGTCCCTCGGTGGCCTGGCTTCCTGCGCCTGCGCCGAGAGCGCGAGCAACGACATGGCCGAAACCAAGGGAATGATGATCTTCTTGCTGCTGGACGCACTCATGCGTGCTTGCCCCCCTACTCTTTCGATTGCCGTGGCCGATCGCCGTGGTCCCAGCGCGATAGACGATTCGCCGCGCGCTGGGCTGATGCCGGCTGACATAACTGACCTGCCTGATCGGCTAAGTCCCGTTACAAATGATTAAGATCACGGCGATTTTTCGGCCCAAAGAGCTCCAGAGGACAGCGTTGGAGGACTTCTAGCGGGCCGGCTCGATCACGTTGCAATTGCTTCGCCCCGACATCAGGCAGTCCTGCATCTTGCTGGCGGCGGTGAGATCGCGGGCCAGCCACCAGCCGACGCCGAGGATCACGATCGCGATGATCAGGCCGGCGACCGCGCCGCGGCGATTGTCACCGGATTGAGGTCTTGGCGGGGATTTGGGCCCGTCACCCGGTTCAGGCTTGGGTTCGGGATTGGGCTCAGACTTGGTCATGACCGGCTGATCACTCGGGCGAGCCAGCTTTAACACCTCTGCGGCGACGCGTCACATCGCAAGTTCCGGTTCAGCCTCGGGTCGCCCGGATCGCATCCTTGCGCGAGGTTTCGACCGCGGGGATCGCCTCACGGACGCGTGGTGCGCAAGTCGTGAGCACGAACGCGGTCTGGCTGCACTCCCAGTCGGCGCCCAGGACGGCACTTTCGATCGGCTGCGGACGGGCGAGCAGGAACGCGGCGCCGGCCAAGGCGGCGACAGCGACGGTGATTGCGAGCGCCTTCAGGCTCAATCGGAAGATCATCATGCCCGTGCTCCGTCTCGTTGGCGCGGACGCTAGGCGCCGCTCCGCGTGCTCCCTTATGAGGGACATCACAATTCGGCAGTTTTTCCGGGCTACGAGGATCGTCGGGAGGCGATTTTCGTCTACCTGGTCGGCTGCGATTTGGGTGGCGTTGCGACGCGCGGCGATGTACACGCATCTGCGTCGCGTGGCGCCTGCTATGCCCAGCCGACGTACCAACACGCAGTGATGTAGGGTCGAAAGCGAGGAAGACAAGGCTCGTCGATGAGTGGATTCAGGGAACCAGGTTTCGCAGACCGGCAAAAGGCGGCGCAGGACGCCCGCAAAAATCTTTTGAACAAATTCAAATCCCAACCGGGACCGGATGATCCGTCGGTTGCGGCGAAGCGTGCCGAGCGTGAGGCGCTCGCGGCCAAGCGCGCCGAGGCAAAGGCTGCGCGCGAGGCGGAAAAGGCCGAGCAGAAGCGCCTTGAGGAAGAAGCCAAGGCCGCGGAAGCTGCGCGACTTGCGCGTGAGGCCGAGGAAGCGGCCGCCCAAGCGACTGCGCTCGAGGCCGAACAGAAGGCCAAGCGCGACGCCCGTTACGCCGCCCGCAAGGCCAAGCGCAAGTAACGTTCACAAGTCACATTCAGTTGAACTTGCGCTGAGACATCGCTCCGGGGCGGTCCGCGGGACCGCTCCGGACTTTCGAGAGCGCGCGTCTGCCTTGCGCAAACGCCTCCCGCGACGATGGAAGATCAGTTCTTCTTCATCATCCCGTCGTCTTTCTTCATCCCGTCCTTCGACATGTGATCCTTCTTCATGCCGTCGTCCTTGGTCATGGCATCCTTCTTCATGCCGTCCTTGGACATGGTGTTCTTCTTCATCATGCCGTCCTCCTTGCCCATCTTGTCGCCCATCTTGTCTTGGGCAAAGGCGGCCGGCGACAGCGCGAGGCCAAGCGAGAGAGCGGCAACCGAGACGCCGAGCGCGATGCGGGTGCGAATGGTCATGATTGGTCTTCCCTTCGAGATGGTGTTTGTCAGCGACGGACGCCGCTATTCAATCTCGACGGATTGCCACGCGGCGTTGTTACGCGGTCGCTGATAAATTTCTGCGCGCCGCCGCCGTCCCTCGTTCCGCCTGGCCTAGGAGGACCAGAAGTGTGCAGCGCAGCACGGCCGACACTTGCCGCGGCATTCGGTCTCGAACTATCAGATGAGAGAACATCGGGCGAAAGACCGGCTAGGATGGGCCCAGGCACCGGTCTCACAAGGCCTGACCCAAATCACACCAAACAAGAACCGTCCAAGGGAATCACACCATGCTCACGCGCCGCCACCTGCTCGCGACCGCCGTCGCGGCACCCGCCATTCTCCGCTTCGGCACTGGCACCGCGCATGCCGCGACCACGCTGAAGATCTCGCACCAATTCCCGGGCGGCACCATCGACAAGGGCGATTTCCGCGACCGGCTCTGCCGCATGTTCGCCGCCGAAGTCGCCAAGCGCAGCAATGGCGACATTGCCGCTGAAATCTATCCGAACTCCTCGCTGATCAAGACCAACGCGCAGTTCTCCGCGATGCGCAAGGGCGCGCTCGATATCTCGCTCTATCCGATGCCTTACGCCGGCGGCGAATTGCCGGAGACCAATATCGGCCTGATGCCGGGCCTCGTCACCACCTACGACCAGGGCATGCGCTGGAAGAAGGAGCCGGTCGGCAAGGCGCTCTCCGACTTCCTCGCCGACAAGGGCATCATCCTGCTCACCTGGGTGTGGCAGGCCGGCGGCCTCGCCAGCCGCTCCAAGCCTATCGTCGCGCCTGAAGACGCCAAAGGCATGAAGGTGCGCGGCGGCTCGCGCGAGATGGACATGGTGCTCCAGACCGCCGGCGCCTCGGTGCTGTCGGTGCCTTCGAACGAAATCTACGCGGCGATGCAGACCGGCGCCTGCGACGCCGCTCTCACCTCCTCCACCAGCCTGATCTCGTTCCGGCTCGAAGAGGTCGCGAAGTCGCTGACCTCGGGCGCGGGCGCTTCCTACTGGTTCATGCTCGAGCCCTTGATGATGTCGAAGGCGATCTTCGACAAGCTACCGAAGAACCAGCAGGACGTGCTGCTCGCAGTTGGCGCCGAGCTCGAAGTCTTCGGCCGCAAGGGCGCGCAGGACGACGACGTCGAGGTCGCAAAGGTCTACGAGAAGGCCGGCGCCAAGGTCTCGGTGCTCGATGCCGCGACCGTCGGAAAGTGGCGCGACATCGCCCGCGACACCGCGTGGAAGGATTACGGCGCCAAGACCGCGACCGCCGCGAACCTGCTCAAGCTCGCCACCGACGTCGCGGCATGAGCCACGGTCCGCTTCCGGATCGTGACGACCAGGCCAACGCTGCCGCAAGGACCGGCCTTGCGGCGGCGATCGATCGCGGTCTCGCCATCCTCAACAGCATGATCGTCGTGTTCGCGGCGATCGCGCTGGTCGCGGCCTGCGCCATCCTGAGCTACAGCGTGCTGAGCCGCGCCTTGTTCAAGGCCGCCAATTACTGGCAGGACGAGGCCGCCGTGTTCCTGTTGGTCGGCGCGACCTTCATGACGGCCGCCTATGTGCAGCAGAACCGCGGTCATATCGGCATCGAGGCTTTCGTCGGCCTGCTCTCGCCGCTGGCGAACCGGATCAGGCTCTGGTTGGTCGATGCCGCGACATTCATGTTCTGCGCCTTCTTCACATGGAAATCCTGGACGCTGGCCCATGAGGCCTATGTCGACGGCCAGGTCTCGAACTCGATGTGGTCGCCGCCACTCGCCATTCCCTATTCGCTGATGGCGCTCGGCATGAGCCTGCTCTGCGTCCAGATTCTCGTGCAGCTTGCGCTGCCTTTCGCAGGAGCCAGGCGGCCATGAGCGTTTTCGGTATTGGCCTAGCTTACGCCATTGCGACGCTGGTCGTGATGTTCTCGGGCATGCCGATCGCCTTCGCACTTGGCGCGGTCGCGGTCGTGTTCATGGGCATCTACATGCCGTCGGCCTCCCTCGATACGGTGACGCAGAACGTCTACGAGGAAATGGCCTCGATCACGCTGCTGTCGATCCCGCTCTTCATCCTGAAGGGCGCGGCGATCGGCAAGTCGCGTGCCGGCCAGGATCTCTATTTGGCCCTGCATGCCTGGCTGCATCGCGTCCCCGGCGGGCTCGGCGTCGCCAACGTGTTCGCCTGCGCGCTATTCGCGGCGATGGCGGGCTCGAGCCCAGCGACCTGCTCGGCGATCGGCTCGGCCGGCATCCCCGAGATGCGCAAGCGCGGCTATTCCGGCGGCTTTGCCGCGGGCATCATCGCCGCCGGCGGCACGCTCGGCATCCTGCTGCCGCCCTCGATCACCATGATCCTGTTTGCGGTCGCGGCGGAAAAGTCACTCGGGCGTCTCTTCCTCGCCGGCATCGGGCCGGGCCTGCTGCTGGTGTCCCTGTTCGGCACCTATGCCGTGATCCGCTTCCGCCGGGAATATGCCGCCGCTGAGGCCATCTACAGGAAAGGCGGACCGGAAGCCGCAATTCTCGCCCGCGACGAGTACACGCTGGCAGAGCGTTTCAGCGTGCTGCCGCGTGTGATCCCGTTCGTGCTTCTGCTCACCGGCGTCATGATCGCGCTCTATGGCGGCTATGCCACGCCGTCGGAGACCGCCGGCCTCGGCGGGCTCCTCGCGCTGGGGCTGATCGCCGCGATCTACAGCGTGTGGCGGCCGAGCGACCTTGCGCCGATCATGAAGTCGACGATCCGGGAATCGACCATGCTGATGATGATCATCGGCATGTCGCTGCTCTATTCCTACGTGATGAGCTATCTGCACATCTCGCAATCGGTCGCCGAATCCGTTGTCGCGATGCACCTGCCGCGCTGGGGCCTGTTGTTCGCGATCCTCGTCATGGTCGTCGTGCTCGGCTTCTTCCTGCCGCCGGTCTCGATCATCCTGATGACCGCGCCGATCATCCTGCCGCCCTTACGCGCCGCGAACTTCGACATCATCTGGTTCGGCGTGGTCATGACCATCGTGATGGAGATGGGGCTGATCCACCCACCTGTGGGATTGAACATCTTCGTCATCCGCAACGTCGCGCCCGATATTCCCCTCAGCGAGGTGATCTGGGGCACCCTGCCCTTCGTGCTGCTGATGATGCTTGCGGTGCTGCTGCTGTGCTTCGTGCCGGGGATATCGACCGCGCTGCCGGATCTCGTGATGGGGCCGGACGGGAGCAGGTAGCGGCAATCGCAACTTCCGTAGGGTGGGCAAAGTGTAGCGTGCCCACCAGAATGTACGACGCCTAGACGGTGGGCACGGCGCTATGCGCCCTTGCCCACCCTACGATTTCTCCTTCCGCCGTGACTTCGGCGCGATCGTGCTGCCGGCCACGACCTGCAACAGATCCTTTCGCACGGCCTCGATGTGCCGCTCCAAAAACCGGCAGGCCTCATCGATCTTCTGCGCGCGGCAGAGCGCGATCAGCTGGGCGTGCTCCTTCTCGGCAGTGCCCATCGCCTTGGTGTTGGAGAGCTGGAGGCGCGTGTAGCGGTCGCTGGTCTGGAGCAGCGACAGCACGATCGCGCGGGTGCGCGGCTGCGGGGCGTGGACGTAGAGCGCCATGTGGAAGTCGGCGTTGAGCTGGCCCCATTCGCTGACGTTGCGCGCCTTGATCGCCTTCTCGAAACTCTTGTGGATGTCGTCCAGCCCCGCGAAATCCTCCCCGGTGAAGCGCGGCGCCGACTGCGCCAGCAATCGCGGCTCCAGGATGCGGCGGAGGTCGAACACGTCGTTGATCTCGTCCAGTGACAGTTCCGAGACGATGGCGCCCTTCTGCGGAACGATGCGCACCAGCCCTTCGGCCTCGAGCTGGAACAGCGCCTCGCGCACCGGAATGCGGCTGACGCCGTAGGCATCGCCAAGCGCATCCTGGCGCAATTGCGATCCCGCCGGATAGGTGCCGTCGAGGATCGCCTGCCGGAGCTGGTCGACGATCGCAGCCGACAGGGTGCGATGCTTCAGAGGCTGTTTCATCTGACCTTCCGTCTTTCTTCGCGACTCGTCCGGCAGAAAGCGGTCCCTCTCTTGCATGTTGAGGGCGCCAGCAAAAGCCAGCCCCCACAAAACCAGGTGCCCAGCAAAAGCGCGTCCTGCCGCCGAAATGACCGCAATCTCCGTTTGACACCCAAAATGTATAAATTATACATTTTGCCTTGGCACGGGAATTCTGACGGGGGATTGGGGCCTTTGATGATCGAAGGGACGATGCCGGATACGGGCGCGCTCAGCGCCCGGCGGATTGTGATCAGGGCGTCGAGCGCGCTGCTGGCCTTCGAGCGTCTGGCGCTGATGGGCCTGATGTACCTGCTCACCGCACTGATCCTGGTGAACGTCGTCACCCGCTACTCGCATTTCCCGATCTATTGGATCGATGAATCCGCTGTCTATTGCGTGGTCTGGCTGACCTTCATCGGCGCCTCCGCCATGACGCGGTTGCGGCTGGACTTCGCCGTCACGATGCTGACGGAGCGTCTTTCGCCGCAGCACCAGAAGATCGCCAAGGTGATCTCGACCGGTCTCGTCGTCGTGTTCGGCGTCGCCCTGATCGTCACCTGCGTGCTCTGGATGGACCCGATCGGGCTCGCACGCGCCGGCTTCGACGGGCGCAAGCTCGCGGCCGAGACCTTCAACTTCCTCTACACCGAGCACACCCAGACGCTGAACTGGCCGACCTGGGTGCTCTATTTGACGCTGCCGATCTTCGCGGTGTCGATGACCATTCACGGCCTCGCCAATCTACTTGAAGATCTCGAGCTGGTCCCGCGCACGCCGCTGAGGGGCTTCCAGCTCTCCGAGCTCGACGGGGTCAACTGATGATCACGTCTGCCGCCTTCGTCGCGATCATGCTGGTCGGCGTGCCGATCGGGCTCTGCCTGTGCCTCGCCGGCCTCGTCTACATCGCCGCATCCGGCAATCCGGTGCTGTTCCAGTCCTATCCGCTCCAGCTGTTCGGCGGCGTCGACAGCTACGGCCTGATCGCCATTCCGCTCTTCATCCTGATCGGCGAGATCATGAACGGCGGCGGCATCACCCGCCGCATCGTCGACATGGCGATGGCCTTCGTCGGCTCGCTGAAGGGCGGACTCGCCTACGTCAACATCCTCGCCAACATGTTCATCTCCTCGATCCTGGGATCTGCGACCGCGCAGGTCGCGATCATGGCCCAGATCATGGTGCCGGAGATGGAGAAGAAGGGTTACGACAAGACCTTTGCGGCGGGACTGACCGCCTATGGCGGCATGCTCGGCCCGATCATCCCGCCCTCGGTGATGTTCGTGGTCTACAGCGTTCTCGCGCAGGTCTCGGTCAGCGACATGCTGATCGCCGGAATCGTGCCGGGCGTCATCCTGACCGTGATGTTCTGCCTCGTCATCGCGCTGATGGGATACATCTACAATTATCCCCGCGCCGACTATCAGACGCCGCGCCAGCGCGTCATGACGATCCTGCGGACGTCGCCCACCCTGCTGATCCCGATCGTCATCGTCGGCACCATCCTCGGCGGCCTCGCCAACGCAACGGAATCCGCAGCCGTCGGCGCCGTCGCCGCGGCGCTGGTGGGAAAATACTGGACCAAAGAGTTCGAGTTCTCCCAGCTGCCGCAGATGATGCTGCGCAGTGCCATCTATTCGGCAATCGTGCTGTTCCTCGTCGCCGCCGCCGCGGTGTTCTCCTGGGTCCTGATCTTCGGCAAGGTGCCGCAGGAGACCGCCGGCTGGATCCAGTCGGCCGCCAAGGACCCGATCAGCTTCATGCTGATCTGCAACGTCATCCTGCTGGTGATCGGCACCGTGATCGACGGCATTCCCGGCCTGATCATGACGGTGCCGATCCTGCTGCCGGTCGCAACCGACGTCTATCACATCGACCCCCGGCATTTCGGCGTCGTCGTGGTGATCAACCTGGTGCTCGGCCTGTTGTCGCCGCCGGTCGGGCTCTGCTTCTTCGTCGCGGCCGCCGTCACCGGCGCCAAGCCCGGCAAGATGTTCATGGTGACGCTGCCCTTCTTCGTCATCTCCTGCGTCCTGCTGGTGCTGCTCTCGCTCTTCCCCTCGCTCTCGCTGATCCTCGTCAAATAGGCCCGTCCAAAAGGAGCCCGACCATGCCGCTTTCACGTCGCCGCTTTCTCGCCGCCAGCGCAGCCGCATCGGTGTTCGCGCCGTCGCTGGCGCTCGCCCAGGCCAAGGAATTCCGCCTCGGCCTGATCACGCCGAACGGCCATTCCTGGAACAAAGCCGCGCTCAAGTTCGGCGACGAGCTCAAGGCCGCCACCAACGGCCGGCTGACGCTGACCGTGTTCCACTCCGGCCAGCTCGGCAACGAGCCCGCGATGATGCAGCAATTGCAGTCCGGCGCGCTCGACATGGGCTTCATCCAGGCCGCCGAGCTCGGCTCGCGCGTCCCGCACATCGCCGCGATCAACGCGCCCTACATCGTCCGCTCGACGCCGGCGGTCGCGAAATTCGTGCGGCATCCCGCGGCGGTGAAGCTGTTCGACGTGCTGCCGCAGGAGACCGGCACGATCGGGCTCGGCTGGGGCATCACCGGCATGCGCGCGGTGTTCTCCTCCAGGGACCTGAATTCGCTCGCCGACATCAAGGGCATGAAGCTGCGCATCAACCCGACGCCGGTCTATCGCGATTTCTATTCTTCGCTTGGCGCGGCGCCGACGCCGATCCCGACGCCGCAGGTGTTCGACGCGATGGCCAACGGCCAGGTCGATGGCCTCGAGGCTGATCTCGAATTCTCCTGGAATCAGCGCTTCGACAAGGTCTCGAAGGTGATCCTCCAGATGAACGCCGTCTTCATGCCGATGGCCGCAGTGGTCTCGGGCCGGGTCTGGCAGTCGCTCCCCGCAGCCGACCGCGAGCTGATCGCCAAGACGGTCAAGTCGACGCTGGACGCGCAGATCGACGAGCTCGCCGGCAATGAGCCCGCACTGATCGAGAACTTCAAGAACGCGCCGATCCCGATCCGCCAGGTGCCGGCCGGCGACACCGAGGCGGTCATTGCCGAGTTCGACAAGATCTGGCTGCCCAAGGCTCCGGTCCTCGCCGAATTGCGCAAGGTCGGCGCTACGCTCTGATCCCGCCCGCCATCCTCTTCACCACAGCCGGCGGCCCCAGCCCCCGCCGGCAAAACTTACTTGGAGTTAGACCATGAGCCGCCGCGTTTCCTGGGAAGGCGTCTTCCCGGCCGTCACCACGCAATTCCACGACGATCTCTCGCTCGACATCGACGCGACCGCGAAGGTGATGGACGGACTGATCCGCGACGGCGTCTCCGGCCTGATCGTCTGCGGCTCCGTCGGCGAGAACACGTCGCTGGAGCGCAAGGAGAAGGTCGCGATCATGGAGACGGCGAAATCCGTCGCGGCCGGGCGCGTGCCCGTGCTGTGCGGCATCGCCGAGTTCACCACGGCCTTCGCGGTCGAGACGGCCAAGGAAGCCGCGCGTGTCGGCATCGACGGCGTCATGGTGATGCCGGCCCTGGTCTATTCGTCGAAGCCGCACGAGACCGCCGCGCATTTCCGCGCCGTCGCCACCGCGACGGACCTTCCCGTGATGCTCTACAACAACCCGCCGATCTACAAGAACGACGTCACCCCCGACATCCTGGCCTCGCTCGCCGACGTCGAGACGGTCGTCTCCTTCAAGGATTCCTCCGGCGACACGCGCCGCTTCATCGACACAAGGAACATGGTCGGCGACCGCTTCGTGCTGTTCGCAGGCCTCGACGACGTCATCGTCGAGAGCGTCGCCATGGGCGCCGTGGGCTGGGTCTCCGGCATGTCGAACGCCTTCCCGCGCGAGGGCGAGACACTGTTTCGCCTGGCCAAGGCGGGACGCTATGCCGAGGCGATGCCACTCTACGAATGGTTCATGCCGCTCTTGCATCTCGATGCGCGCCCGGACCTCGTCCAGTGCATCAAGCTGTGCGAGCACATCATGGGCCGCGGCACGGTGCTGACCCGTCCGCCCCGCCTCGCCCTGCTGCCGCAGGAAAAGGCCGAGGTCGAGGCCATGATGGTGAAGGCGCTCAAGAGCCGGCCGCGTCTGCCGGATGTTGGGCTGAAGGCGGCCTGACCGCGCGTTTCGTTGTCTCGTAGGGTGGGTGAAGCGAAAGCGTGCCCACCATTTCCAAATTCGATCGCGGAGAGATGGTGGGCACGGCGCTATGCGCCTTTGCCCACCCTACGAAAATTAGGACGTAGTTCGCTTCTTCTTCGCATTCAGCGCGGACGCCACGCGGCTCACGGGCGGCTTGCCCAGCACGCCGCTCATCTCGTTCGTCGCCGCCAACAGCTTCTCCATGTCGACGCCGGTGCTGATGCCCATGCCTTCGAGCATGTAGACGACATCCTCGGTCGCGACATTGCCGGTCGCGCCGGGGGCGTAGGGGCAGCCGCCGAGGCCGCCGGCGGCGGCATCGATGACGCGGACGCCCTGCTCCAGCCCGGCATAGAGGTTGGCGAGCGCCTGGCCGTAGGTGTCATGAAAGTGCATCGCGAGATTGGCGGCGGGGATGTCGGCGCTGACGGCGCGCAGCATTTCCTTCGCCTTGGCCGGGGTGCCGACGCCGATGGTGTCGCCGAGCGAGATCTCGTAGCAGCCGAGGTCCCACAGCGTGCTAGCAAGATCGGCCACCGCCTTCGGCTTGATCTCGCCGTCGAACGGACAGCCCAGCACGCAGGAAATGTAGCCGCGCACCTTGATGCCGTCGGTCTTGGCGCGCGCCAGCACCGGCTTGAACCGTTCGATCGACTCCGCGACCGTGCAGTTGATGTTGGCCCGCGAAAAGCCTTCGGAGGCCGCCGCAAAGACGGAGACCACCTTCGCGCCCGCGGCGCGCGCGGCGTCATAGCCCTTCTCGTTCGGCACCAGCACGTGGAATTCGGCACCCGTTATATGGCCGACGCCGCGCAGCACGGCATCGGAGCTTGCCATTTGCGGGATCGCCTTGGGCGACACGAAAGCGCCGACCTCGACGGTGTTGAGACCGGCTGCGACCAGCGCCTCGACGAAGGCAATGCGGGCTTCGACGCTCACCGGCGTCCTCTCGTTCTGGAGGCCGTCGCGCGGCCCCATCTCGATGATGCGGACGGGCTCGCTCATCTCATTCTCCCGAAGGCTCGACCACGGCGAGCTCGACGCCTTCCTGCACGATGTCGCCGACCTTGCACTTGATCGACGTCAGCACGCCGGCATAGGGCGCCCGCAGGGTCTGCTCCATCTTCATCACTTCGAGGGTGAGGATCGGCGCGCCCTTCTCCAGCGTTGCGCCCTCCTCGGCCAGCACCGCGACGACCGTGCCCGGCAAGGGTGCCGCGATCTTGTCCGCGCCGGCCTGCTCCTCGGTCTCGCCGCCGAACGGATCGACCCAATGCAGGTCGAAGCGGCCGTGGCGCGTGCGCAAATAGAGCTCATGGCCGTCGATCACGGCGGCGACCTGGGATTTGACGCCGTCGAGCGTCAGATCGAAGCCGCCATCGCGCGGCCCGATCGCGAATGCCAGCTCGCGCTCGCCGATGACCAGCGTCGACGGCCCGCTGCCGTAGTTGAGGGTGATCTTCTGCTCGGGCCCATGTCCGACACCATGTCCGACGCGGAAGGCAAAGCTGCGCTGACGCCGGCCGACCGGCATCCAGCCGAACGTCTGCCAGGGCGAATTCGCCTCTGCCTGCGCGGCCTGCCGTTCGTCGTTCACGATCGCGGCGACCGCGGCGCAGAGCTCGAGCTCGCCGGGCGCAGGCGTAGCCTGCGTCAACACCGCCAGCTCGCGCTCGATGAAGCCGGTGTCGATCGCATTCGCCCGCACTTTTTGATGCGTGATCAGCGCCGACAGGAACGGGATATTGGTGACGATGCCGCGAACGTCGGAGTCCTCCAGTCCGCGGTTCAGCCGCTCGATCGCGACATCCCGGGTCGGTGCCCAGGCGATCATTTTTGCGAGCATCGCGTCATAGTACGGCGAGACGCTGTCGCCCTCGCGATAGCCCGCGTCGATGCGCAGGCCGCCGGTCTCTGCGGGCAGCCGCCAGGTCGAGATCTTTCCGACCGAGGGCATGAAGTTCTTGGTCGGATTTTCGGCGTAGACGCGCGCCTCGACCGCGTGGCCGTTGAGGCGGATCTCGTCCTGCCGCAGCGGCAACGCCTCGCCGAAGGCGACGCGCAGCTGCCATTCGACGAGGTCGATTCCGGTGATCAGCTCGGTCACGGGATGCTCGACCTGGAGACGCGTGTTCATCTCGATGAAGAACACGTCCTTGCCGTCGGAGACGAACTCGATGGTGCCGGCGCCGACATAGTTCACCGCGCCCGCCGCCTTCCGCGCCGCGGCGCAGACCGTCTCGCGCTGTGCCGCATTGAGGGTCGGCGACGGCGCTTCCTCGATCACCTTCTGGTGCCGGCGCTGCAGCGTGCATTCGCGCTCGAACAGCGAGAGCAGATTGCCGTGGCTGTCGCCGATGATCTGCACCTCGATGTGGCGGGGATTGTCGACATATTTCTCGATCAGCATGCGGTCGTCGCCGAACGCGGCCTTGGCCTCGCGCTTGGCGCTGACGATCGCGGGCCCGAGCTCGGCCGCCGAGCGCACGATCCGCATGCCGCGGCCACCGCCGCCGGCCGACGCTTTCACCAGGATCGGGAAGCCGATCTGGTTCGCGGCCTTCGCCAGCGTCGCCTCGTCCTGGGCCTCGCCGTGATAGCCGGGCACCAGCGGCACGCCCGCCTTCTCCATCAGCGCTTTCGAGCCGGACTTCGAGCCCATCGCCGTCATCATCCCGGCGGTCGGCCCCACGAAGACCAGCCCCGCGTCGAGGCAGGCATGCGCAAACTCGGCATTCTCCGACAGGAAGCCGTAGCCGGGATGCACGGCCTCCGCCCCGGTCTTTCGCGCGGCTTCGATCAGACGCTCGACATTGAGATAACTGTCACGCGCCCGCGCGGGGCCGAGCAGCACGGCCTCGTCGGCGAGCGCGACATGCATCGCGTCACGGTCGGCCTCGGAATAGACCGCGACCGTGCGCAGGCCCATGGCACGGGCGGTGCGAATGACGCGGCAGGCGATCTCGCCGCGGTTGGCGATCAGGAGGGTGCGAAAACGGCGGTAGAGCTTTGAGCGGTCCATCGCATCACATCCTGAACAGGCCGAATTTCGTCGGTTCGATCGGCGCATTCGACGCCGCCGAGAGGCCGAGGCCGAGCACGAGCCTGGTGTCGGCCGGGTCGATCACGCCGTCGTCCCACAGGCGCGCGGTCGCGTAGTACGGATGGCCCTGGCCTTCATACTGCGCGCGGATCGGCTCGCGGAACTTATCTTCCTCGTCCTTCGACCAGCTATCGCCCCTGGCCTCGATATTGTCGCGCCGGACCTGGCTCAGCACCATCGAGGCCTGCTCGCCGCCCATCACCGAGATGCGCGCGTTCGGCCACATCCAGAGAAAGCGCGGTGAGTAGGCGCGGCCGCACATGCCGTAATTGCCGGCGCCATAGGAGCCGCCGATCACCACGGTGAATTTCGGCACCGACGCCGTCGCGACCGCAGTGACCAGCTTGGCGCCGTCGCGCGCGATGCCGCCGGCCTCGTACTTCTTGCCGACCATGAAGCCGGTGATGTTCTGCAGGAACACCAGCGGAATGCCGCGCTGGCAGCACAGCTCGATGAAATGCGCCCCCTTCAACGAACTCTCGCTGAACAGGATGCCGTTGTTGGCGATGATGCCGACCGGATAGCCCCAGATATGGGCGAAGCCGCACACCAGCGTCGTGCCGTAGAGTTTCTTGAACTCGTCGAATTCCGACCCGTCCACAACGCGCGCGATGATGTCGCGCACGTCGAACGGCTTGCGGCCATCGACCGGCACCACGCCGTAGATCTCCTCGGCCGCGAACAGCGGATCGCGCGGCGGATGCATGTTGAGGTTCGGCCGGCTCGACGGCTTCAGGGTGCCGACGATGCGACGGGCGATGCCGATCGCGTGGGCGTCGTTCTGCGCGTAGTGATCGGTCACACCTGATTGCCGCGAATGCACGTCGGCGCCGCCGAGCTCCTCCGCGGTCACCACCTCGCCGGTCGCCGCCTTCACCAGCGGCGGGCCGCCGAGGAAGATGGTGCCCTGGTTGCGCACGATGATGCTCTCGTCCGACATGGCCGGCACATAGGCGCCGCCGGCGGTGCAGGACCCCATCACGATCGCGACCTGCGGGATGCCTTGCGACGACATCTGCGCCTGGTTGTAGAAGATGCGGCCGAAGTGGCGCTCGTCCGGAAAGATCTCGTCCTGGAGCGGCAGGAAGGCGCCGCCGGAATCGACCATATAAACGCAGGGAAGATTGTTCTGCCGCGCGATGTCCTGCGCGCGCAGATGCTTCTTCACAGTCATCGGATAATAGGTGCCGCCCTTGATGGTGGCGTCGTTGGCGACGATCACGCATTCGCGGCCCGAGATGCGCCCCACTCCCGTGACGACGCTCGCCGAATGCACGTCGCCGCCATAGAGGCCGTAGGCCGCCAGCGGCGACAGCTCCAGGAACGAGGTCCCGGGATCGACCAGCAGGTCAACGCGCTCGCGCGCCAGCATCTTGCCGCGCGAGGTGTGGCGGTTGCGCGAGGCCTCGCCGCCGCCGCCCGCAACCTGGCTGAGCTTTTCGCGCAAGTCCGCGACGAGGGAGCGCATGGCCTCGGAATTGCGCGCAAAGTCTGACGAAGACGGATCGATGCTGGAATGGAGCGGCATGTTGTCCCGCGTTTCTGGTGATCTGGTGAGAGGCCGCGGCCAGGTGGGACCACGGCAATTCCAAGTGCGCCGGACCTACGCCGTCTCGGCCATCAGCTCGCGGCCGATCAGCATGCGGCGGACCTCGGATGTACCGGCGCCGATCTCGTACAGCTTGGCGTCGCGCCACAGCCGTCCGACCGGAAATTCGGATGTGTAGCCGACGCCGCCGAGCGCCTGGATCGCCTCGCCCGCCATCCACGTCGCCTTCTCCGCGGAATAGAGGATCGCAGCCGCGGCATCCTTGCGCAGGGTCCGCGCGTGGTCGGCGCGGTCGCAGGCGCGCCCGACCGCATAGACATAGGCGCGCGTGGCCTGCCAGGTCGCATACATGTCGGCGAGCTTGCCCTGCATCAGCTGGAAGTCGCCGATCGGCTGGCCGAACTGCTTGCGCTCGTGCATGTAGGGCACCACCGCGTCCATGCAGGCCGCCATGATCCCGAGCGGGCCGCCCGAAAGCACGGTGCGCTCATAATCGAGGCCGGACATCAGCACCTTGACACCCTCGCCCACCTTGCCAAGCACGTTCTCCGCCGGCACCTCGCATTCGTCGAAGAACAAGGGATAGGTGTTGGAGCCGCGCATGCCGAGCTTGTCGAGATGCTGGCCGTGGGTAAATCCCTTGAAGCCCTTCTCGACGAGGAAGGCAGTCATGCCGCGCGGGCCCGCCTCCGGATCGGTCTTGGCATAGACGACCAGCACGTCCGCGTCGCCGCCATTGGTGATCCACATTTTCGAGCCGTTGAGCACGTAGCGGTCGCCGCGCTTGTCGGCACGCAGCTTCATCGAGACGACGTCGGAGCCGGCGCCGGGCTCGGACATCGCCAGCGCGCCGACATACTCGCCGGAGATCAGTTTTGGCAGATAGCGCTCGCGCTGCGCGTCGTTGCCGTTGCGGCGGATCTGGTTGACGCAGAGGTTGGAATGCGCGCCGTAGGACAGGCCCACGGCTGCCGACCCGCGCGAAATCTCCTCCATGGCGACGATATGGGCGAGATAGCCCATGTTGGAGCCGCCATATTGCTCCGGTGCCGTCATGCCGAGCAGGCCGAGGTCGCCAAGGCGCTTCCAGAGATCCGCCGGGAACAGGTTGGCCTTCTCGATCTCGGCGGCGCGCGGGGCGATCTCCGCCTCCACGAAGGCGCGCAGCGTGTCGCGCAGCATGCTGATGTCTTCGCCCAGATCGAAATCGATGCTCGGGATGTTCAAGGCGATTCCTCCGTATTCTTGTCGGGTCCGAACCTACCCCCGCCCGGGCGTCCTGGCGGTCGAAAAGGTTGCATTTTCCGCCAACTTTGGCGAGGATTTTTCATGCCGTTCCAAGCCGCAACCGCGACGCCCCGCCGCGCCATGACCCCAGCCGCCTTCGTCCGCGGCGTGGTTGCCGCTTATGCCGTTTACGGGCGGGATCCGGCCGAGGCATTGGGCAAGGGGCAGGTCACCGAGGATCTCGTTCGATCCCAGGACGGACGGGTGACGGCGGCCCAGTTCGAGGCGCTGGCCGGCCACGCCATGCGCGAGCTCGACGACGAAGCGCTCGGCTGGTTCTCGCGCCGGCTGCCTTGGGGAACCTATGGCATGCTGTGCCGCGCCTCGATCACGGCCCCCAATCTCGAAGTCGCGCTAAAGCGCTGGTGCCGGCATCATCGCCTGCTGACCGAGGACGTGCTGTTCGAGCTCTCGCTTGGTGATGAGACCGCGACCATCTCCCTTCGCGAGCAGCGCGATCTCGGCCCCTTGCGCGAATTCTGCCTCGTCACCCTGCTCCGCTATGTCCTCGGCTTCTCCTGCTGGGCCGTCGATTCCGCGATCGCGCTGCGTGCGGCCGAGTTTCCCTATTCCGAGCCGGGCCACGTCTCGGTCTATCCGACGATCTTCTGCAGGCATTTGAGCTTTGATGCGGATGGCGCCCGCATCGTGTTCGACAAGCACTATCTTTCACTGCCGCTGACCCGCAGCCCGGCCGATCTCGACAGCATGCTCAAGGGCGCGCTGCGGCTGACCGTGCTGCCCTATCGGCGCGACCGGCTGCTGGTCGAGCGCGTGCGCCGCGTGCTGCGCAATGCGCGCGGACGCAGTCTCGGCGCCGAGGATGTCGCAAGCGAGCTGGCGCTCTCCACCCGCACCATGCACCGGCGCCTGCGCGAGGAAGCGACCTCGCTGCGCGATCTGAAGGAAGAGACAAAATTCGAGCTCGCCAAGCAGGAGTTGATGCGCGGCCGCACCCCGATCAAGCGGATCGCGGAGATCGCCGGCTTCCGCAACGAGAAGAGTTTTTCCCGCGCCTTCCGCAGCTGGACCGGCGCCTCACCGCGCGAGTTTCGCGGAAGGTATCGCTGATGCGCGCCGCAGCGCATTGTTGTCTGCTTGTCATAAGTTAACGGCCCCCGAGATCGCTCTCGGAGGCCGCAATGTCCCGGATCCGGTCTCGATGTCAGGCGTTAGTTTTGCGCGCCCGAACGAGGCTTGGTGCGCGACTGCGTCTGCTTCGGCTGGAAGGCGAGCGCGTCGTTGGTGGTCTTCGCGCCGCCGGCCTGCGAGCACGAGCCGCCGATGCCGCCGGCCGCCTGCCGGCAGGCTTCCATCGTCGGATAGCCGCAACCATGGGCGGCCTGGGCGCCATTGGTGATGCAGTAGTCTTCGGCCTTCGCAGCCGGTGCCGACAGAACAAAAAACGCAGACGCACACAGCGCCGCAGCAGACGCTGCGATCGTCTTCGAAGTCGATGTCATGATGTCTTTTCCTGCTAAGGGTCCCACAAAAGCATCCCCAGCGTGCGATGCAGGCTGAGGTTCACACCCTGCATCTAGGCAGCGCGCAGGAACCGACAATCACGGTCCGGCGCATTGCAGGGCTTCGCAAATCACATGTCAAACTTATGTGAGTTACTAAGATATATAGTTCCGCTACGACGCCCTTACCGGTCCTGGCGCCCCATGACGTGTATCGGGCTGAAGCAGCCCAGGATCAGGCGCTTCGGATCGAACGGAATGTCGCCCGCAGCCTCAAATCGCTTGTCGTCGCCCATCCCGGCTTCGGCGGCCTCGAGCGTTGCCTTGTCGGGCCAGACCTGCCAGGTGAAGACGATCTTCTCGCCGTCCTTCGCATTCACGGCGCGGCGAAAGTCGGTGTGCGTGCCACTGGGGACGTTGTCCTCCCAGGACTCGACGATCTCCAGACACCCGTATTCCCTGAACAGAGCTGAGCCATTCTCGGCCCATCGGCGATAGGCCTCCATCTTGTCCTCCGGCACGGGAATAACGAAGCCTGCGATATACATGATTTCAGCTCCTTCGCAGTCTCTGTGAGCCTCACACCGGCGGAGCGATCTCCTATCCCGCCGACGCCGCCGCAACCTCCTGCAACGGCAGCGGCACGTCCTTCGCGACACCCAGCACCGGGAAGCTTCGGACGTTCTTCACGTCAGGCATCGCGGCGAAATGCAGCAGCTGCTGGCGCATGCTCTCGACGCTCGGCGCGACGCATTTCAGCAGATAGTCGGTGTCGCCCGAAATCCGCCAGCACTGCTGGATGCGCGGGATCGCGGCGATCGAGCCCTCGAACGCCTCCAGCACCGGCTGGGCCTGGCTGCCAAGCTGGATCGAGACGAACGACACGACCCCATAGCCGAGCAGCCGCTCGTCGATGACGGCGCGCACCGCCCGGATCACGCCGCGGCTGAACAGCGATTTCAACCGCCGCAGGCAGTTGGGCGCGGACACGCCGACGCGCAGCGCCAGCTCGTTGTTGCGCACCCGCCCGTCCTGCTGCAGCTCGGATAAGATCTTCAGATCGACACCGTCGAGCTGGTCACGCCCCGCCATCCCCCACCTCACCCTGATCCCGTGATGCCGGGACCAGCGAAGCATGAGGCGGAATTGGTGCCAAGAGCCATCCCAAGGGCGCGGCGCTATCGAGTTCGGGGGAATACCGCCCCACCGTCATGGCCGGGCATAGCCGTCTGAAGGACGGCGTCGCTTCCGCTCGCCTATGTCCCGGCCATCCACGCTCTTTCACGCGGCCCAAAACGTGGATGCCCGGGACAAGCCCGGGCATGACGAGTACATCACGTCGTATGAAGTCGGAGCAGCCACCTGCCCCCTCAATGCGTCCAGGGCTCGCCGCGCCGGAACGAGAAATTGTCGGCATAGGCGACCGGCCGGCGGATCGAATCCTGGGGCTCGATCACCTGGTAGGCGATGCCCTTGCGCTCGCAATAGGCGACCGCCTCTTCCTTGCTGTCGAAGCGCAGCGTGATCTGCTGCTTCATGTCGCCGGACGAGGTCCAGCCCATCAGCGGCTCGACCGCACGCGGCTGCTCCGGCTCGTAGTCGAGCTGCCATTCCCGGGTCTTGGACCGGCCGGATTGCATCGCGTTCTTGGCGGGCTTGAAAATGCGTGCGGTCATGGGGTGGTCCGGGCCTTTTCGTCTTTTCGTTCGATTTCGATGCGTCAGGGTGGCAGTTGGTGGAAACCTCAGGGATAGTATAGAGACACCGATCGGGAACTGATCGGTGATTCCGGCCCCCCGGTCACCCTTACCGACGGTATAGTCATTATGCTGCACCGTGACAATTCCGTACCCGCCTTCCGCGCCGGGATTCAGCCCGGCCGCACTGCCTCGCCGACATCAGCGCATCTATCCCCTCCGAGAGCTCCCGTCGCATGGCCTTCCTGAACATCAACGCCACGCTCCCTGAAAAAGGCCGTGACCTACGGCTCGACCTGTTTCGCGGCGTCGCCAACTGGGCGATCTTCCTCGACCACATCCCTGACAACGTCGTGAACTGGATCACGACGCGCAATTACGGCTTTTCCGACGCGGCCGACCTGTTCGTCTTCATCTCCGGCTACACTGCCTCCTTCGTCTATGCGCGCATGATGCTGGAGCGCGGCTTCATCGTCGGCGCCACGCGCCTGACCAAGCGGGTCTGGCAGCTCTACGTCGCCCACATCATCCTGTTCGTGATCTACATCGCCTCGATCAGCTATCTGGCGCTGCGCTTCGGCGATTCAGACATGATCAACGAGTTCAACGTCGCCGGCCTCGTCGACAACGCCACCGAGACGCTGCGCCAGGGCCTGTTCCTGCGCTTCAAGCCGCTCAATCTCGACGTGCTGCCGCTCTACATCGTGCTGATGGGACTGTTTCCGCCGGTGCTGTGGTTCATGCTGCGCAAGCCCGATTTGACGATGGTGCTGTCGATCGTGCTGTGGCTCGCCGCGCGCCATTTCGGCTGGAACCTGACCGCCTATCCGGCTGGCCAGTGGTACTTCAATCCATATGCCTGGCAGGTGCTGTTCGTGTTCGGCGCCTGGTGCGCGATGGGCGGCGCGCGGCGCTCGATGACGCTGATCAATTCGCCGATCACGCTGTGGCTCTGCCTCGGCTATCTCCTGTTCGCGCTGGTCATGACCATGGCCGGCCGCTTCCCCGCCATCGGCGGCATGTTCCCGGAATGGCTGTTCTCCGCCTTCAACCCCAACGACAAGACCAACCTTGCGCCTTACCGCTTCATCCATTTCGTCGTGATCGTGATCCTGGTGATCCGCTTCGTGCCGAAGGACTGGCCGGGCCTGGAATGGAAGGTGTTCGATCCCCTGATCGTCTGCGGCCAGCAATCGCTCGCGGTGTTCTGCGTCGGCGTGTTCCTGTCCTTCGTCGGCCATTTCGAGCTTTCGATGAGCTCGGGCTCGCTGTTCGCGCAGCTCTTCGTCAGCATCGCCGGCATCGCGATCATGACGACGGTGGCGTATTACATCTCGTGGTCGAAGCGGCAGGACAAGCCGCTGAAGCCCCCGCCGTCCAAGCCGGCGCCCGCAACGAAGGCCGCCTGAGCCGGGACGCCCGTTCGTCCGGGCGCACCGTCCCGACGCCGCTGTCGGTTCGTCCGGGATTGGATTGACCTGCGTCAACCAGGGCCGGCGCCGGCCGAACTAGTGTCGCCGCGACTCGCGCCGCCGCATCGACGTCGGCGCTTCCTCCCGGACAAGGCCAAGCACATGCCCTCTCATTTTCACGCCATTGTATGGATCGACCACACGCAGGCCCGGATCTTCCATCTCGGCCTGAGCGGCTCCGACGAAATCACGCTGCATCCGCATCTGGCAACGCGTCATCTCCATCACAAGGCCAATGAGATCGGCAGCGGCCATGCCGCGCCTGACAAGACGTTCTACGCTGAGGTGACCAAAGCCCTCGCCGATGCCGGCGAAGTCCTGATCATCGGCCCGGCCAACGCGAAGACCGAGCTCGCCAGCCACATCCGCGCCAACGCGCCAGATGTCGCCAAGCGGATTGCCGCAGTGGAAACGGCCGACCATCCTTCCGACAACGAGATCGTCGCTTACGCGAAACGTCACTTCAAATTGCCGCTGCCGCGCGTGCAGGCACCAACCTGAAAGCGGGATGACGATTCACGATCGCGTCGCTTCAGGCCGCTTCTTCGCTGTCGAACTCGGTGAATTTCTTGTAGATCCAGTCGCGGCCGTCGTGCCGGCGCCAGACCTTGCCGTAAACGAGCTGCCCGTTGATCGAGCGGCGCGGCACGATCACGGTCCAGAGGTGCCAGATTTCGGTCCAGCTCGACTGCGGGCTGGCCGTTTTTAAGTTGCGATCGAAAGACATGACACAGAACTCACAGGATACGCGCGCCGCGACGAACTGTGATCTTGTGCGAGCACGAATTCCAGGCAGCCCATCGCGAGCCGGCACCGATCTGATAACGATCGCCAAAGTGGCCGCAACAACCGCTCGCCCTTAACCTAACCCATCAACCTTACCAGTCGCGAACTGGTGGCCGGGCTGGTTGAAAGCCGGCGCCGGTTTTTCTACAATGCATGCATGATTTGAGAGTGAGTGCGCCGTTTTCGGGACCCGCGATTCAATTTGAGCTGACGTCGCGTTTTTAAAGAGCTTGGAATTTGAAGACGACTTGGATTTTGAAGAAGACTCGGAAGTCTTGAAGACTTGAAGGTTTAAGACTCGAACGTTTTGAAAAAAGACATACTGGCTGGGGCGACCACAATGAATTTGCAGTGTGCCTGTCTGCGCTTGGCGGTGCGATCGGCGCCGCCTGTCCCGGCCGTCAGGACGTCGGCTCACGAACCGCCAAGGGCCGCCAACGACAACCAGATGGTCTGGCCGTTCGTGCCGTTTCCGCCCGGCTGGCACGCCTCGAGCTGATTGGGCAATTCTGAAGAACGCGACGTCTGAAGATCGCGACGCCTGCAAAAAAGACGTTTGAAAAGCGCAACGCCGCGCAAGCGGAGTATTATCGCTTGGCGGCGTCCGTTAGGCATTGGGCGCTGAAATCCCCAACATCCATATGTCCATGGCGACAGCCAAAGGTTCGATGAATCTTTGGTAATTCTGCGTCGGGCCGACCGCGCCAATGCCTTGAAAAATCGCGCGGAAGTCGGGCTGCGCAAAGGAACGAACGCGAGGGCTTCAGGCCGAACGCACCGGGTCTGCAAAGCAGGCGCTGGCCGCGTGAGAAAGTTCGATCCGGCACGCATGTTCCGCGCCGGACGGCCGCAACCAATCGCCGCGCGGCGCGTTGCAGCTTCTTCCCATCCGTCCGGGGTCCTGGCGAGCGCCAACGATCAGCGCGCGCCCGCCATGGATGGACGGTCATCGCGTCTCACGTCCGTGTGAGCTGGAGCCCGGTCGGTGAATTTCGTCGAGCGAGAAGAGACCAATGAACAACGGGCCGCAAGGCAAGGGGGATGCTGTGAGCCAGATCGATACGACCGAGAAACTCTCCGAGGCGCCGGAGCCCGGAGACTCGCTGTTCGCACTCTGCGGACTCGGCGTCGCCGGGATCGTCATGCTGGGTTGGATCTGCGCCCTCGCCTGGATCGCCTGGCGTCTCGCCGATTGGCTGCTGTTTTGAGCCTGGGATCCGCGAGTCGAAATTTCGAAGGAAATGAAGGAGGTTCGACCTCGGGACTGGTCGGGGCAGCTGGATTCGAACCAACGACCTGCAGTACCCAAAACTGCCGCGCTACCAGGCTGCGCTATACCCCGAATGTCCGGCGAGCCCTGTCGATACACGCTTCCCAAAGCGCCAGCAAGCGTCCTAAAGGTGCCGGCAAGGCCGGGAAGGCCCCCACCGGACGGCTCTATTTGCTGCCGAACAGCGGGTGGCCGACGCGATCGCCGGGGCGGATGCCGTATTTCTGCGCCGTTCCCGCCACCACCTCCAGAACGGCCCGCGCGGGGCCCTTGGACGAGATGATCTTGGTCGACAGCGGCTCGGTGTTCTCGGCAATGCGCAGGATGCGGCCGTCGGCGCGGATGAAGATCATGTCGAGCGGGACATAGGTATTCTTCATCCACATCGACACTTCCTGCTCGGGATTGAAATCGAACAGCATGCCTTTGCCGTCAGCCAGCTCCTTGCGGTACATCAGGCCGGTCTGCTTCTCCTCCTCGGTCGTTGCCATCTCCACCGAGAACACCTGCACGCCGCTTTTGGTGACGATCTCGAGCGGCTGGAAGCTCGCGGCGCGGACAGGTCCGCCCGCCACGACAACGCCGGCGATGAGCAGGATGGCGGCAAGCCAGCCCTTCGCAACGGACCAGACAGCCTTTCGATCAAGATTCATGGGATGGCACTCAGGGCGTGGGAATGGAACAGTCCTACGCGGCGACCGTCCGAAAAGCCAGAGGCGCGCCGGTCAGCCGGCGCGCCTCTGCTCACGATTGCGGGAATTGGCGATCCTGCCGCCGCTAGTGCGACTGCGGTCCGGGCGATCCGGTCTCGGGATGGATCTCGGCCGCCATCATGCCCTTGGAACCAGGCCCGAAGCGGACCAGGACATATTGGCCGGGGCGCAATTCGGTCATGCCGAAGCGGCGCAGCGTCTCCATGTGCACGAAGATGTCGGGCGTGCCTTCGCCGCAGGTCAGGAAGCCGAAGCCGCGCAGCCGGTTGAACCATTTGACCTGGGCCCGCTCCAGCCCGCTGGTCGGGGTGACCGTGACGTGGGTGCGCGGCGGCAGCATCTGCGCCGGATGGATCGCGGTCGACTCATCCATTGAGACCACGCGGAAGGCCTGGTAGCCCTTCGCGCGCTGGATGCATTCGACGACGATGCGCGCCCCCTCATACGCGGTCTGGAAGCCGTCGCGTCTAAGCACGGTGACATGCAGCAGCACGTCCGGCCAGCCGTTGTCGGGAACAATGAAGCCGTAGCCCTTCGACGCGTCGAACCATTTGATGACGCCGTGGACTTCGACGAGGTTGGCGCTGGGCTCGCCAAGGCCGGTGAACGGGCTGAGCCCGCTCTCGCGGCCGCTGCCGTGCTCGCCCGGCGTCATGCGCCCCGGCGACGTGCCCTGTCCGGGAACTCCAAGCTTTTTGGACTCAAATCCGTCCGACGACCCCATAACCCCGGACCCCACACTGCCATGCAACCCGCCACATTGGCGGCGCTCGAATCACGCGTCTTAAGAGAATGTTCTCAATTCGACGCGACGCGAATCTTTCGACTCAAAAGATAACACTCCCGGTTGCGGCGCATAGACAAAAAAGAGATTCGCCGGAACCTATGAACAGCTTGCACAGCCGCGAATCAAACTAACGCCTCAATTGCCGACAAAGGGTCCGAGCGTTTCGCCGATGTCGTGGCGGATGACGAGGTCGGCGATGTCGTCCTGCTCGGTCGGCTCGCGATTGATGATCACCAAACGTGCACCCGCGCGCTTCGCCATCATCGGAAAGCCCGCCGCCGGCCACACCACGAGCGAGGAACCGATCGCGATGAAGAGGTCGCAGGCGCGCGACAGCGCGGTTGCGCGCTGCATCTCCTCCTCCGGCATCATCTGGCCGAACGAGATCGTGGCGGTCTTCACCGGCTCGTCGCACACGGTGCAGTTGGGAGCGCCGTCCTGGTCGAATCGGCGCTTCACCCAATCGAGCTGATAGGTCTGCCCGCATCCGACGCATCGCGCATAAGTAGTATTTCCGTGAAGTTCAATCACGTGCTCGTGCGCGAAGCCCGAGGCCTGGTGCAGATTGTCGATGTTCTGGGTGATGACCGCGGGGACCTTGCCGGCGCGGTAGAGCGAAGCGAGCGCGCGATGGCCGCGGCCGGGCCTTGCCGCCGCAAAGGTCTCCTCCATCGCGAAGCGCCGGCGCCAGGATTCGTCGCGCGCCTCTTGGCTCGCAACGAATCCATCGAACGGGATCGGACGGTTGCGCGTCCAGATGCCGCCCGGCGAGCGGAAGTCGGGGATGCCGCATTCGGTCGAGATGCCGGCGCCGGTGAACGGTACGATGGTCTTCGCCTCGGCGATCATGTCGCCGAGACGTTCAACGCCGCTGCGAAGATCCGATGCAATCAATCGCACGCCTCCCGCTTTGGTCTTGCGCTAGCTGCAAGATGCGCAAGCGACAAGATTGTTGACGCTGTTATCAACTGCGAACGCAGGCGCGCTCGTTTTTTCCGCCCATCGCATATCACAATCCTGCAATGCCTCCTCCCCATTGACGCCCCAATCAGAAGCGCCAATGCATGTGTTATGCGACTCAAGGCCCGGTGCGGCGGCAGCGCTTGAGGACACTCGTAAACACGACCCTGTAAAAACAACCCGAGTAACATCGTCCAAGTGTGAACAGAGGGGATGGACATGACCGAAGACGAACAACGCAAGATCCGTGAACGCGAAGAGATCGCCGCCCGTGTCGCCGCCTTCCGTGCCACCCAGGAGAAGTTCAAGCGCGAGCGCGAAGAGTATTTCGTGTCGACGCTTGAGAACGCACGCAAGGTCGAGCGACCCTCGCTCTGGCCGTAGCACGCGCCTGATCGCCACGCATGAAAAAAGCCCGGAGCATCGCTCCGGGCTTTTCACTTACCCCCGCCGTTACCAGTGACGGTAATAGTGGCGGCGATAGTAATACGGTCCGTCGCCATAATAGGCGTACGGGCCAGATCCGTAATAGTAGCCCGGGCTGTCATAATAGCCGTAGCCAGGGCCGTAATAGCCGTAGGGGTGGGACGCGGCGATCGCGCCCGCGGTGATCGCGCCGGCGGCAAGACCGAACGCGAGGCCCGGGCCGATGCCGCGGCCGCGCGCCTCGGCAGGCGCAGGCGCCGCCACCGCGGTCACGCCGACGGCTGCGACGGTGGCCAGAACTGCCAGTGTCTTTTTCATGAGCTCCTCCTTCGCGTCTGGGGTGACAACGCGAGTGCCGTTTGATGGTTGCGCGCGGCGCGGAACCGGAGCCGGTCAAAAAAAATCGATGCGAGGCGGAACGAAATCGCCGTGCGGCGGTTGGAATTGCAAGTGCGAAGCCTCCGCTATCCGGTGAAGGCCCAGCACGAAAGCCCCGTCAGTATCCTCCGCGATGCTGGCGGGGTTTTTGTTCCACGGGAGCAAATGGGCAGCAGAGAACAACGGCTGCCAGCGGGGCGGAAGGCCGAGGAGGAAGGATTGCCGATATCCGCTTTGCTTGCCCGGATCCGCCGGCTCGTTCCCGGATCCGGCGATCGACATTACGACGAGATCGTCCGCAGTTTCGGTGTCGGCGCGCTGCGCCCGCCGCCGACGCCGATGAGTGACGGCGAGCTGGCGCGGGCCATCGCCGAGTTCCTCAGGGAACAGCCCTCCTCCGAGTCCGTCGCGACCCTCGGCCGGCGGCTCGATCCCTCCTCCCGGCTCTAGGCGGACTTCTTGCTAGGCGGATCTCTTTTGCGCGAGCCGGGAACAAGCGCCGCGCATGCAAGTTAAGGTTGTCTTCACGCAAGTGAGGTTCGATATGTTCGACATGCCCGTGTGGCTCGAAGTCTTGCTCAACCTGTCCGGCTATGCCGGCTTCGTCGCGCTCGCGAGCCGCGGCACCTCGTGCCCGCGCGCAGCGGCCGACGACCGGATCGGTGGTGACGAGCGCTAGTTGGTGTGCGGCGCCTGGCCTGCCGTGCGCACCAGCCGGTCGGCCTTGACCGCGACGCGCGTGTCCTCGGCTTGCTGCCGCAGCGAAAAACTGATTAGCACGAAAGCGAGACAGAACAGCGTGCCGACGATCGCAACGCGCCGGTAGGTGTGGCGGTCGCCTTGATAAAAGGACGGCTCTGAAAAAGGTGTCATGGCAAAGTGGCTTCTTGGCAAAGTCGTTTCTTGTCGTTGCCAGACACCTACTCCAACCCGCGGCAAGCGCAACGCGATTGGGCTTTTAACCTAACCGAATAGGGTTATCGTTTCCCGCGCAAGCTTTCGTTAGGAGTTGGCGCAGCGCCGTTTGGATCTCGGCCAGCCGCTTGAGGCATCGCGCGATCGCCGAGGCAGGCCCGCCCCTCGCCGACCGTTTTTGTTCCAGCTTCACCTGCATTTCGTTCTCGAAGAACGAATCGGAATCGAAGAAATCGGCGCGGAGCAACTCTTAACGAGTGGTGTCGCGCGCGAAGTTTCTCGTCATGCCGTCTCAGCCGGCATCGATCGCAGCGGCAGCACCTGCGGCACCGATCGTGCGCCGTTGCGCAGTCTCGCGTATGGCCTTGCACTCCTGTCAGACCAAAACACTTTTGCGATCTCGGCGAACATCCCGATCAACCAGCATGCATCCATGTCGCTCTCTCCTCGCTCATCTCCTGCGCGAAAGACGAGAACGGCACTGTGCGAGACTTCACGCTGTCTCGTTCTGACACGCGCGCTCGCATCGACATCGAGGACGCGCAACTTGTTCTGCATCCGACTCCATTTCGTTCTCGAAGAACGAATCGGAGTCGGGAAAATAAGTGAGAATCGATTCCTAACGATCGATGAAACCGCGTGCGCTCACGTCTTCGCCGGCAGACATCTTCGGTGATGAAATATCGAGACCGCCACAACCACGATGGCGATCTCGTGCGCCATCGCGGCCGGCGTCCGCCCGCGCGCGCATCACGCCGCGCGCTTCTCCTTGCCCTTCTCGGAGAAGCATTCGAGAATCTGGATGCGGAGTTCTTCTGCGGCCGGCCCCTCGACCTTCCTGAGCTCGTTCCAGAGTCTGATCACTTCGCGCTGCTTTTCGACGGTCATGAGTCACCTCCCAAAGGATTCCAAAAGATGATGGCTCATAGGAACAAAATGAGAACAAAAAGTCCAGCCCCCTCGCGCGATTTCCCACGCCCATCGTCTTGAACCTTTTGGGCGCCGCAAAGACCCATCGAGGCTGGGGATTTCAGCGCCCAGTCATACGGCAGCGCCGCCTGACGAACATACTCCGTCACGGCGGCGCTGTTGCTTTTTGGATTTTCTACCCCAGGTTTGATCTACGGCTGACGGCAAGGCGCTGAAATCCCATCGCCGTCAGTTTGGAAAGCCCCGCGCGAAAGCGCGGGGTTTTCTCTTTCTCTTCTTCGGAAGGCTGAACCTTTTACTGGGCTGGCGCGTCTCATTCCTGAAGCTTCCCCCAGGCTTCATCCCCATCAGAAAGCCCCGCTCCCCCCAGGCGGGGCTTTCGCTTTTGCGGACATCGCGCCGCCCCCAGAAAAACAACAAGAAAAAAAACAAGACAAAAGCAAAGAGACAAAACAAAGAGCCCCGCTCCGACATCATCGGAACGGGGCTCTGGGCACGCAAGCGGTGCGCGATGGCAGGATCAGACGGCGTCCTTGGCGACCTTCAGGGGCGATGCCTTCACCGACTTGCTCGCGGGCTTGGCCGCAAACTGCATCGGCTCCTTGGTGAAGGGATTGACGCCCATGCGGGCTTCGGTCGCCGGCTTGTTCACGACCGACATCTTCACGAAACCGGGAATGACGAACTCGCCGGACTCGTTGAGCTCCTTGTAGCCGACCGTCGCCATGTACTCGATGACCGACTTCACGTCGTTCTTCGCAAGCTGCGTGCCCTCGGCAATCGCGTCGATCAATTGAGTCTTGGTCATCTTCGCCATGTCAAACGTCCTTCTGAATGGGGTGCGCGCGGGCTGTGGGGTAACCGTGCCGGGCACGCGACAAAGCCGCGCAGCGCGCTTTGTGTTCATGCCAGCGGTCAGGAAGTCACCGGGCTTAGAACCCATCGGGGCCGAAAACGCAAGCCGCAGTTTGACGTCGGTTCCGCCTGTTTCGGCGGGATGACAGCGCTTGCATCGACCCGCGCCGAATCGAATTCAGCAATGTCCATAGAGGGTTCTGCCGGTTCGCCAGCAGGCAGCAGCGATGCCCGTATTAGCCGAAGTCACGAAAGCCCCTAACTGGTTCTCTTTCGAAAGCATTTGTTGCATAGTGCCGCATGGCCAAAACAAAAGTGACGTTTAGAGCGGTCCGGATCGCCGATGGCGACTGGAAGATCCTGGCGGACTACCCCGACCACGAGCAGCGCGAAATCACCGGATTCACCAGCAAGGCGGATGCCGACGACTGGATCAACGGCGATCGCAAGATCGCGTGGCTCCGGTCCCAGGGCTACGCCAAGTGACTTAGCGCAAGTGACTTAACGCAAGTGACGTAGCGCTCCCGCGCGGCAACGGCGTTCACGGGCGGCGGCAAAGCCACCTCATCCAGCCAGCTCAGCAAGACACCTCACCGTGAAACCTGTGGTTCGAGCCGTGTTGTTGACACTTCAGTAACCCAACGCATCCAAGCTCCCCTTGGTATCGTTGCGTTGGAGTATCCCCACAGTGCTGGATTTTCACGAGCTGCGTGAACTCGCGGCCGATGTTCGCGTCTTTGTCGATGTCGCCGAGGACAAGGCCGAGGCGCTCAGGGCCGTCATCGCGGCCTATGATGTCGTGCTGGCGATCTTCCCCTCCGAAGAGGGCATGGGCCTCCACGTCATCAAGGGCAAAGCGATCCTGGACAAGATCGCCAAATCACGCAGCCATGCGACCTACAGCCATACGGCGATCGCGGTCCCTGACCTCGAGCATGCCGAAGTGCTCAAGCTTCTGACGGCGCCCGCCGAGCAGCGGATCGCTGCCTAAGCGCAGACGGCGAGAAATTCAGCGGCGGGCCGCACCAGGCTCGTTCGCCGTTGCTCGGCGCCGAACCGGTCGAAGCCTCGGTTCTCTGGAGCCGAGGGCCTGCCTAGCTCTCGCTGGGCAAGCCATCGCGAACCATCCCGCCGACGGCTCCGCCCAAAATGACGGACACTGTGACGGGCCATACAGCCGCCATCACGATGACAGCTCCAAAGCGAACGTCCCTGTTGGGGCGATCGTAGGAGTCCATGGCCGTGAAAACGAACAGGGCAATCAGGCAACCGATCGCGTATTTCTTCTTCCAGCTCATGTGATGAAGACCTTATGAAGCCGAGCATTGGTCGCGCCGGCTTTTCCGTGGGTTCATCCGCGCCGTCGCGATCCGGTGACAGCGCACTAAATTCGTTCGCCCGATAGATCCGGCCTGCCAAAGCCCGCGATTGCGGCATAGAGAAAGGCTGCCAAAAGGCACCAGGAGAAAGCGATGGCCCAGTTCCAGCCTATCGAGCCGTACGAGACTGGATTGCTGGATGTGGGCGACGGCCACCAGATCTACTGGGAATGTTGCGGCAATCCCGCGGGCAAGCCGGCGCTTTTCCTGCATGGCGGTCCGGGCACGGGCTGCTCTGTTGGTCAGAGACGATTTTTCGATCCTGATGTCTACAGGGCCGTGCTGTTCGATCAGCGTGGCTCCGGTCGCAGCCTTCCGCTCGCAAGTCAGTCGGGTTCGAACCTGGCAAGCAATACCACCGCTCACCTTGTCGCGGACATCGAGAGGCTGCGCGAGCTGCTCGGTGTCGAAAGCTGGATCATCCTGGGCTTGTCCTGGGGAACCACGCTTGGCCTCGCCTACGCACAAGCGCATCCGCGACGCGTGAAAGCGATGGTGCTCGGGTTCGTGACGACGACATCGCGTGCAGAGGTGCAATGGATCACCAAGGATGTCGGGCGCATCTTTCCAAGGGAATGGGAGCGCTTTTCCGAGACTGTCCCCCGGCATCTCCGCGACATGCCGCTCGTCGATGCCTACGCAATCATGCTTGCCGATGCCGACGAGACCGTTCGCGACAGAGCCGCCCGGGCATGGTGCGAGTGGGAGGACGCGCACGTCTCGCTCACCCCGGGACATCGGCCAAATCCCCGATTTGACGACGCGGAGTTTCGACTGCGCTTTGCGCGTCTGGTCACTCACTATTGGCGCCACGCCGCATTTCTCGAGGAGGATCAATTGATCCGCGACGCATCGAGATTGAACGGCATTCCCGGCGCCCTGATCCATGGCCGTTTCGACGTCAGCGGACCGTTGTCCACGGCGTGGCAACTGCACAAGCGATGGACGACCTCCAGGCTGCATATTCTCGAAGACGCCGGCCACGGCGGCGGCAATGAGTTCATGCCTTTGGTCATCAGAACTCTGGATGAGTTCGGGAAGCTGTAGGCGTGTGAGCTGTTACGGCGTGGGACCGCCGGGCGAATGAATTGAGGTACTGTCACCATAGTCCCGCGCCTTGCCCTAGCGACAGGGCGGGCTAGCATTCCCTGCAAACACATCGCGCATTACGGTGACAGTGCACTAAACTGGCAGCGCCCAGCGTCACAGAGAACTGCCTCGCATTGGATGGAGAGTTTGATTGTCGCCGTAATTCCGCAATTGCAGTGATGCTGACCACCGGCTCCAAATCCTTGTGTAAAGCGCGGACGACTACTTGTGGCTTTGTTTGCCACTTCTACTATCGACGCGGTTTAACCGTGGGATTTTCAAAATGAGACTTTGTAAGACGTTGTTGCTCACTTCGCTGGCATTGAGCTTCGCAGGCGCGGCTCAGGCCCGTATCAATTGCCATCACGATCCTGTCTGTCAGGCACAACGTGACGGCACTACCGTTGCAGAAGCCAAACGCAAAGACGGCGCGGCGACTGCATGCCTGCGCGCTGTCGGATATACACAGGAGGATTGGCACGCCTATCGGGTCCCCGCCGGTCCAGCTGGAAAGGTGAGGTCCTGCTTTGCACGGCACGGGCTTCCGACAGACTAAACCTCACGGGAGCTACGGTGACAGTGCAATGAATTTATTCACGGCCACGCCGCTGGTTTCGCGGCGATTAAATGCACTGTCACCGTAATTGCTGGACCTATGCTTTAGCGCGTCGTTTCGGCGCGAGCTTCGCGCCAGTGATGAACAGCCGGTGCAATTTACCGTCCTTCATGGTCGGCTGCGCCACAACGCGGAGGACGGCCCCTTCGTCGAGAGCCTTGGTGTAGACGTTGTGAGGCGCTTCGAGCGTGGCGTCGGCGATCTTGCCAGAGACGATTTTCTTCTGATCCAAAATCTCAATGCGACATGCGCCGTTCGTCTTGAATACACCGTGGATTTTCACGTCATACGTGACCGGCTCGCCTAGCGTGAGTTGATCCGGCGACCGCAACACCTCCGCCGCCGGTTCATCTATGACGATGCCATTGCGTGCGTCACCTATCTGCAAGAGCCGCACGGTTCGCCCGACAGGCTCCGGTATCTGTCGCAACGATGCGCGGTTCTCACGATGAAGTTCGTTGATGATCTTCATTAGCCCGGCCTTGTCGCATCTGACCTCTCAACACCTGTTGCAAGAACTCGGCGTGCGTCATTGCAAGCTCGTGGATTTTATCGACGGCGTTGCTTGTATCTTTCTTCTTGCCGAGCGCCTTCTCGATCACGGCGTCAATGATAAGTTCGGTTAGCTTCTTTCCGACAGTCATCAAGATCGGGGTATAGAGTGGCATCTGGCCGGAGGTGACGACGGCGAAGATTTCTTGAATGAGGCCGTTCTTCTTGCTCGGGCCGACACAAAATCGGATTTGATACGAGCGAGGGTCGTGCGTGATCTCTTCGTGGAATATCTCGTGGCAAATGCTGTTGGCGAGCTTCGTCACACCTATCAGTGATTTGCCGAATTGCTGCGCGTCAACGAGATGCTGATCCGCGAACAGCCCCCGATAGGTCACGGCTATCGCGTCGAAGATTGGCTCTTGCATTCGATATGTCCCCGCCCCGGGGAACAAATGATAGTTGTCGTTTCCGTGCGCGTCTACCACTAGATGACAGACCCGCGGCAGACGGCAGGGCCAGGGATCGCCCCACCGAATTACGGTGACAGTGCATTAGATTCATTTGCCTTCGCCAGCCTGCCACCGCCGCAGCCTTGGTCCGCGCTTGGCCGCCTCTCCCTCACGCACATTTGCCCCGCCCCCTGCCCCTCCTCCCACTTTCCTGCTATCTCCTACCCCCGCCGTCCCGGCCCAAAGCAAAACCCCATCCGTTCAAGGGAGCAACAACCATGCGATACCTTCACACCATGCTGCGCGTGCGCAATCTCGATGTCGCGCTGAAGTTTTACCAGGATGCGCTGGGCTTGAAGGAGGTGCGGCGGATCGAGAACGACAAGGGGCGCTTCACGCTGGTGTTCCTGTGCTCGGCGGACGATCTCGAGGCGCTGAAGAAGCAGCCGCAAACGCGCGGCGCGCCGCTGGTCGAGCTCACCTACAATTGGGACGAGGAGAAGTACGGCGAGGATCGCTTCTTCGGCCATCTCGCCTATGAGGTCGACGACATCTACGCCACTTGCGAGAAGCTGATGAAGGCCGGCGTCACCATCAACCGGCCGCCGCGCGACGGCAACATGGCCTTCGTCCGTTCGCCCGATCTGCACTCGATCGAGCTCTTGCAGAAGGGCGAGCCGAAAGCGCCGCAGGAACCGTGGTCGTCGATGCCGAACACCGGCCACTGGTAGGGCCTTTTCCATAGGAACAAGCCCTCGCCGCGCACGTTCACTCCTCGACAAGATGATTGGAGGAGGACGCAATGGGACGAGGATTGTTGCTGTGGATGCTGGGCGTGCCGATCCCGGTGATCCTTCTGCTGTGGCTGTTCTTCGGCCACTGACGAGCTGGTTCAACCTGCAATGAAAGCTCTGCCCATGGCGGAGCTTTTTGCATGAGGGGCGCGCCGCAAACGCCGTCGTCCGGCACAGGAAATTCCGCTATCACCCGCACAATTGAAAACGCCGCGGGAGAAGCTTCATGCCTGACACCAAGCTGACGATCTGGGGCCGCGCCAACTCGGTCAACGTGCAGAAGGTGCTGTGGTGCCTCACCGAGCTTGGCCTTCGCTACGAGCGCATCGATGCCGGCATGCAATACGGCAAGACCCGCGAGGCCGAGTATCTCGCGATGAACCCGAATGCGCGGATCCCGACGCTGGTCGAGGGCGACTTCGTGCTGTGGGAATCCAATTCGATCATGCGCTATCTCTGCCTCGCGCATGGACGCGGCACGCCGATCTATCCGGACGCGCCCAAGCAGCGAGCTTCGGTCGACCGCTGGCTCGACTGGACACTGTCGACGGTGCAGCCGGTCGACCGCCCCGTGTTCTGGGGCATCGTGCGCACGGCGCCCGCCGAGCGCGACATGATCCAGGTGCAGCGCGATGCCGATGCCGCCGTCGAGGTCTGGGCGATCGCCGATCGCCTGCTCTCGACGCGCCGCTTCATGGAGGGCGACCAGTTCACGCTCGCCGACATCGCTGTTGGATCCTATGCGCGGCGCTGGCTCGGCGTCGAGGGCATCACCCGGCCGGCGCAGCCGAACCTGACGCGCTGGCTCGCCGAGCTCGGCAACCGCCCCGGCTTTGCCCAGTTTGTCGCACCGCCGATGTCGTGAGCCGCTGGCGCGGCGTAAGCTGCGATGAGCACGCGAGGAATCGCCGTTCCGGCGCACGCGGCCGGCGGCATCGCCGCGCTTGACGGCTACTGTGCATGGGGTTGTTTTCGCACTTTTTGTTTTGACGGCCGCGCCTAGAGCCAGCCGCGCTCGACGAGCAGCACGCAGATGATCAGCACCAGCGTCACGACAGCAGTGGCGAGCCGCGCCGGCCAGCTCAGGCCGCGGCCGACCCACCACAGCAGCGCGCAATACATCAGCACGGGGACGACGATATCGAGCCGCAACAGATCCGGCGGCATGCGGCTTTAGCGCCGGACCGCGGCGTCGACGCTGATCGAGCCGCCGATCTTCACGCAGGTGCCGGTGCCTTCGACCATGTGGTAGCCACGGCCATAGGACGCGCATGCGCCCGCCTTTGCCGTCCCGCCAGCGCCCTTCAGCGGCAGGGTCTTGCCCTGCTGCGGCGGCTCGGCAGCCGGAAGGCGCAAGGGCTCTGCCGCGGCTGCGGACGTGGCCAGCAACGAGATCAGGATGAGGAGCTGTGTGCGCATGCGAGCGTTCTAGCCCGGCGAGGTGCGGCGCGCCATCCGGGTCGCACTAGGTGGATGTCAGATGAACTTGATCCCGGCCGACTTGCCGCGGCGCCAGACCACCTGGCAGTTCCGCCCGGTGCGGGCATCGCGCGCGAAGGCCAGCCGGATCACGCCCGGAAGCTGGCTTGCGTCCTCGTCCAGGGTGATCTTGGCGCCCGAGCTCGAGATGTCCTGGACCAGGCAATGCCGCGCCGCGAACCCGCCGTCGAGCGTGATCCAGGCGTGCTGCGACAGCAGCTTGCGGTCTGCGCGCTTCTTGGGCGGTGGCATTGGCGTGAAATCTCCCGCTCCAGCGCTACCTCAGGGAGCCCTAAGAAACCGTTGAAATCGGGTCCGAATCATCCCCTCGCCGGCGCTGTCCACGATTCCAAAAGACCGTTCCCGAACGGCTTGCCCACGGGCCGAAAGGACACTATACGTTCGCCCGCTGCAAGCCGGCGGGCACGACTCGCGCGGCCGCGGCCGTGCCGTCAAAAGCGGCGGGGCTTAGCGTTTGCTCCCTTCGTCTATCGGTTAGGACGCCACCCTTTCACGGTGGAGAGAGCGGTTCGATTCCGCTAGGGAGCGCCATAAAAATCAATCACTTAGCACCATCCTTTGCCGCCGTGTCCAACGACTGTCCAATATACGCGTATGGACAGGCAAGCGGCGCCGGCTAGATGAGCTGCGCCACATGGAGCGCCTTTGCCTGGAATGGGCTGACGACGCGGATCTCTTCCTCGCGCGCGAAGGATTGAGCGCACTGGCGGCGAACTACCGCGCCGCGGCGGACGCGATCGCGAGCTCGTCGATGTCGTGCTGATGCTGCCCCATGCAAGGCATCAGCATCCCGCGAGGCGTGCAGTCGATGTGCTGCTCGCCTAAGATTGGCGCCCCCGTCGCCGTCCCACGCAGGACGGGACCGTGTCACTTACAGCACGCCTTAACTAATTATGACCGAATCAGGGCGAACCTATTGGCGAGTGCCGCGTCTTATTATAGCCAGAAGCAGCGCCTACATCTGTTCTTAGTTCGTTCCCTCCGACCCCCGCGTCCCCGGAGCGTCAAAATCGAGGTGAGCAAATTGGCTTTCAAAATTTATTCGGCAAAGGACATCGCCAAATTTGCCCTCGCGTCGGCCGACGCTGAGGACAATGACATTTCCAATCTTAAGCTTCAGAAGCTTTGCTACTATGCGCAAGGTCTGGTTACGGCGATGCGCGGCGAGAAGCTTTTCAAGGAGCGTGTAGTCGCTTGGGATCACGGGCCTGTCGTTCCGGAAATTTATCATGCCTACAAGGAAAACGGCAGCAGAACGATCCCTGTCGTTAATGACTTTGATCCGTCGATTTTTGACGAGAAAGACAAGCGAGCACTAGACGATATCTTCGAATACTACGGACAGTTCTCGGCTTGGCGCCTTCGCAATATGACCCATGAGGAGAAACCTTGGGTAGATGCTTATAAGGCGGCCCAAGGCGCGGAGATAACCCCCGAAGCAATGGCGGAATTTTTCCGCCCTCAGTTGGAGGCTGAGTACGTCAAAAACATGTATGGGTAAAAAGAAGTTCATACAGCAGCACGGCATTAAAGCCCCGTTTTTGAAGGCGGGCGTCCAGGATTCTCCACCGCGAATAGACGAGATGCCACCTGCGTTCTCATTTGAAAAAATGCAGGACGGCTCCGGTAACTCATTTAATTGCTGCGGTGATGATGATCGTTTGGCATTGGCAAAGCGCATCTTCATGCTAAGCCGCATGCCGTGGAGAGATATTAGGCAAGCTCCCGCCAGCGGTCTCGGCGCCGAGCAAATCCCGAAGTACCGCATTAAGCGTGCCATCCCCAATTCTGTAACTGAAGAGGTGGAAGCCTTCACCGCGCTGCATTTTGTGGGGAAAAAGCGCTTCCTCGGTTATCGAGTGGGACAGATATTTCATATCCTTTGGGTGGATCATAACTTCGAGACTTATAACCACGGTTCATAGTTTCCTCCGTCGATTGCTCCGCACCAGACCAGTCTGACGCGTAATTTTTACAGAGCACTTACGCACACCCACGACGCGCAGTATCTCGCGCGCGCTCTGACCCACCAGTAATCGACAATTTGACTCTGGCCTGCGCCGCGCTTCGATGGCGGCATGCCTCGCCCTGTCCGACGCCAAACGCCCGCGCACGTTGACGGCCGCCCCGTCAAGATCACCTTCGGCGAGATGCGCGAAATGGGTCTGCGTGGCGTCCTGGTCTATTGCCATTGCGGCCATCACGTTGCTCTGAGTGCTGATCGCTGGCCGGACGATGTTCGACTATCTGACGTCGAGCCGCGCTTCGTCTGTGCCGGGTGCGGCCACCGCGGAGCTGAGGTCAGGCCAGATTTCGAGAGCGGTATGCCGCCGCAGTTCGCGAGCTCGAACGCTCGCTAGCCGAGCGCCGGGCATGACCGGCGAGGCCGTAGCGGGAAAAACGGCCCCGGCCGTGGGGTTTCGTGGTGGGCGTTGAGGCCGGGGCCGTGGGGTGCTTGGACCTTGGGGAAGCTCAAGCAGGTCCGAGCTTACTCACAGCTCGGAGCACCGTTCTGTTCGTTTCCCAACATTGGCAGTAGTGTTCCGGACAGGAACGGAGTAGCTGCAATGAAGGACATGCAGGCTCAGTTGGAAAGGCTCCGCACAGATGCCGCCGAGTGTGCCCTCATCCGCGACCTGGCGACTGACCCGAAGAAACGAGAGCTTTTTAGGAAGCTGGCCGATCACCTGACCGTTCTCGCCTCAGAAGTTGAACACGCAATCGCGGACAGCGTGAAGCAGACCTGATGAAGGCGGGCTGGGGGCGGCCTTTCGAGGAGCCGATCGAGGTCGACGGTCGCAGCCTAGCCACGCTGCGCGAGGCCGGCGAGTACATCGCGGCGCTGCCGAAGAGAGAGCATGACGCGCCCGAATGGCGCGCAGCGATGGAAGCCTTGCTCCTGGTGGTCGAGCGAGGCGGTCCGACGATGTTCGCTCGTATCGGGGTCATGCGGGCGCTGAACAGACATTACGTCCCGGAGCTCAATCCCAAGGGCAAAGAACCGCATTGGGGACGACGCAAGCTGAAGCGGGAATTGTAAACGGCCCCAATACGGGGCCGCCAACCCGCCTTGCGGGTTTTCCTCCAGCAGTGGGGGGGCTACCTTTCGGCTGGGGGCGCTAGCAAACGCGCCGCCAAGGCCGATTGTTCCTTTGTGTGCTGGCCAACTGGAGCGGCCTCAAAGCTTGAACAATAAGATTGCCACGAGGACCACGGGGGCGAGCCCGAGCACCCAAACGAAAAACCGAAAACCCCATCCTTCACGCATCATCTTAGCGTATCCGGGATTTTTTCCCTTGCCATGTGCAGTTTGTGCCAAGGCCCGTTGGGAAAGCGGCTCGAAACCGGAAAAGCCGCAGGTGGTTCCAGCCCCCACTGCGGCCATCCCGGGCAAAGTAGAAATCGGTACTTAAATCGCCGGTGTTCTTTCAATAAAACACCTCGTTCCAAAAATGGATTCCGTAAAAATACGGGCGCGCGATGTTCTTCGCATTGTCGGATTTTGGTCGCTGAGGCCCGCCAGCGTGAAGCGGCGGGCCGCCTTTTATGTTCACTGCGCGGGTGGCTTTTTCGCAGAAGTCGGCGGCTTCGCTGTGCCGCTTTTCGGGGCATCGTAATGCGCTGTGTTACGTCCCCCCCAGCCCCCAGCCTTGCCATCCATTTTGCTAGCCGATGCTGGCGATGTCATGACCCCGGCGGCGATCACGATGCCTCCGAATGCGAGAATTACGAACAGGGCGATAGCTCTCACGATCGACATTTGCTGCTCCCACTGAAAGCGCGTAGCTGGGACAGCCTATTCCACATCAACTTCGTTCGTGAGCCCTCCAGCATGAGTACTCAGTTTGAGACAAGTCGCCGCCGGGCTCGAATGCAGTGTCCCGGCGGCGTATCTTTTAGGGACTAGCGGCACAACCGCCGGCGGTGCGTCATCAGCCGCTGCCGGTCGCGCCTTCGGTGGACCCGACCCGCCAGTCGCCGTCGTCGTACTTCATCTCGAACCGAAGAAGCATCTCTCGAAGATGGTAGACGGCAAACAGGGCTAGGTTTCGCTTCTCACAGAGCGGCGGCTCGCCGTCTGCATCGTGCGCGAGATCTGCCGCGATCCGACCCATGTTGACCAAATCGCGCAGGTCGCCTTCCAAGTGATGGTAGGCACCGGCGTCCATGCGGTCACGTTCGGCCTTCGCAACGTCGGGCTGGGGAAATCGAATGGCGCTGCTCATTGTCCCATACTCCCGCTTTGCTTCACGGCGAGCTCGAATAGCTCCCCGAGAAGGAGGCGGGCGGCTTCCACGCCCTTCCAAAGTATGGCGCCCTCGTCGAGGAATGGATCGGTCCGCAGGGCCTCGCCTCTCCGGATCTTCCCGGCGATCGTCACCGCGTGAGACACGCTGTGGCAGGGATGCCGGAGCGGATTGCGTTTGCGCGAGGCGGCTTGTCGCCCGGTCGGCTGGTAACACCCAGGCTCAAACTTGCGCCCCGGGAACGTGAGGACGTTGGATGGGCTTGGAACGGGCCCAGGAGAGTCGCTGGCGCGTTTTCCCGTTTTCCGCTGTCCTACAGCGGCATGGGATGAAAACGAATCCACGGACTCCGCTCGTGGCGGAAACATGGGTCTATCGATGGTCATGGTGGTTGCTTTCGGTTTGGCTTCTCACAGCCTGCGCCCTGTAACGAACTGGGCAGCCGGGGGGTGAGAACCTGCCGAAAGACAGGTCGGCAGCGCTTTTAAGCCTCGCGGCTCTGGACATGGCGCACCGCCCCCGGCATAAAAGCCAGATCGGCGCGCCCGCCAAGGCGCTCCATAGCGCCTAGCAAGCCCGCCAAGGCTCACTGCGCTTTCGGCAGCAATCGACGCCAAATCGATCGCCAGCCTATTTCGGTCCGGGTTCTCACACCCACGGACACTGCATCACTGATTTGGTTAAAAATCCATCCCCTTTCGGGGCGCTTCGATTCTAAGGTACGCTCCCGGTCGGGCGGGGAGAGCCGGGATGTTGGAATTCCTAGAGAAGAATGCGGCACTGATCGCCGCCAACCCATTCGTATTCCTAGCCTTGGCAGCAATCGTCGCGGTTTCGGTTTGGACCGCTGCCTCGACTTACTATTCGGGTCAGGTTGCTACAGCAAAAGGGGAAGCTACGCTCGCCGAAAAGCAGCGCGACGACTTCAAGAACAAGTTGGCGGTGTCCACTCCTGACGAAGCCAAGAGCAAAGTCGATCGCCTCGAAGGGGAGCTCGCTGGGCTCAACCGAATAATATCGGTTACGGTAGGTTTTTCGTGGAAACCCCTCACAGATCAGCAAATCTCCGATCTAGCGCAACGTCTCTCTCAAATTCCGAAGCACAGAGTGCAGATCATGTACCTGAATCAGCTCGGCAAAGATTTGGCGCAATCGTTCTATCGGGCATTTCAAAAGGCTCAGTGGGAAGGCGCTACGCTCTCTGATGGCGGCGGATCTCATCTCGGGATCATATCCGGCCCAGGAGCCGTCAAAGCTGGCACCTTGAAGGTCGCGATCGAGGCTTCCACTCCCTATAAGATCGATGTCGACAAGCCAACGCAGCCTGAGCTTGGAGACCTCGTGTACCTATTTGTCGGAACCAACACCACAAAGGATGCAGTGCAGTAAACAGCGGGCAAAGGAAGCGCAAATGGTAGAGCCCAAGATCATGTACGATTGCTTCATATGTGAGCGAGCGTTTCAGTTCGGACCCCATGTTTACGACGGTAAGCCGGTTCAAGCATGGGGTGGCGTAATGATTTGTCGGCGCTGCAGAGACAGCAACTGGGACGGGATCGTACCTCGCCCAGAGTTGACGAAAAAGTTCCAGGAAAAGGGCATCGCGGTCGAATACAACGCCAAAGGCTGGATCCCTATCCCGCCGTAGATGCACAGCGGTAAAATGGCAGGGGACGTCTGATGAACCTCCAGCCCGTTCGCCGGTAGTCATCGGTCGCTCAGTACGTCGTGTCGGATACGACCGGCAGCGTGGCGGCACAGCTGGCGCCATTGAGGACGTTGCAGGTCGCGCCGTTGCCGGTGGTCATTTCGACCTTCAGCTGGCCCGTGGCCGAGCCGGCAATGCGATTGACGACGTTGGTGACGGTGGCGTTGCCGACCATGCCTTCGACCTTGGTCATCGTGGCATTGCCGCCGGCTGCGACGTTGACGATAACGCAGTCATGGATGTTCTCGCAGTGGACATCGACATAGCGATGCACGTTGCCGGCGTTGGTGTTGACTTGAATACCGGCGCCGGTCCACGGCGAACCGCCAGAGCTGAACCACGTGCCATTGTCGATCACGTTGTTGGAGGCGGCCGCGAGTGCTACGCAGGGCGAAGGCGAGACGGCGGAATTGGGGATAAAGTAGCTACCGTGGATAGCGAATATGCTCGGGCCGCCATAACCTGTCTGCGTCAGCACGCAGTAGCGGTACACCGGATAGACCGACACGTTTTTAAGAGCGTCGGGCGCTTGGGCGCTATTGGAGTAAACCATCGCGGCGCCGCCGCCGCTCCCAGAATTGGCTCCGAAGAGAGTTAAATTTTCGAGGCCGAGAAAGAACGCGGTCTGATGGTTCTGCGGGTCCCCGAGCGTTATGAAATTGGTCGCGGAGGAGTCCGCGTCGCACTGTTTAAGTTCGCTCCCGCCGTTGCTTTGCCCCATCAAAACTACGTTGGTCGGGACGATTAGACCATTGCAGACCTTGGAGGCGCCTTGCGGAATAATAACCGTTCGCCCCTGATAGCCTCCGGCATCCGGGGATCCGACCCTATAACCGGCATAGCGCAAAGCATTCTGGATGGCGCCCTGATCGTCCGTCGCAGCAGCGTCGCCGCCGGCGGCCGTATAATCCTGCTTGGCGCCAAATTGCCGAATGTTGACGTAGTTGCCGGCGCTTGGAACGATCTGGAAATGGGTTCCGACCGCATCGGTAAAGCTGGCAATGGTAGAGGTTACGCCGAGAACCCTGATCGTCGGCGCTGTGACGCAACCCGTTATGCCGCCGACCGTGAGCACGTCATTGACGGTATAGGCGTTGCCGCCCGTTCCCGTTGTCGAGAACGACGACATGACGTTGCCCGCGATCGTGACGTTTCCTTGCAGGCCACTGCCGGTCCCCCCCGTTGGGAAAATCCCAAAGTACGTGCCATTCGTGCAGCCAGAGCCCGCATTGACGATCGAAATTGAATTGACTTGGCTGTCGATGAACGGCGCGCTGCCGACGTTCTTGAAGGTGGCGCCGCCGCCATCGCCGGCCGCCGCATATCCGACTGTCACAAGACCGGGGAAAGACGCCAGATTGAGCGTCTGAGCGAGTGTCCTGGATGCCACGATCGGCGATGCAGCGGACGTGCTGGTCGCGCAGGTCGGGCAACTGACCACACCGGTGACAGCGTCGAGCAAGATCGGCGACGTCGCTGACGTCGGGACGGTGCCTGATTGCGTCGGCCATTTGATCGTCGGTGTGCCGGCGACGGCCTGCGCGCTGACGGTCGCCTGGCCGCTCGTCGAGCCCTTGTAGATCACCGAGTTCGTGTTGACGGTCGGGATCGTCAGGCTCGATTGCAGCATGGCTGCGATGAGCGTGCTGAATGGGATCGCTTGTGCCGGACCGGTGCCGTTGGCGCTGCGGCCAACTACGGTGCTTGGCGGCAGTGTGAAGTTGGGGATCTGCGCCAGAGCTGGCGAAATCGACGCGACGAAAGCAGCCGCGAGGGCAAGGCGACCAGTGAAGCTGGCGAACATCCGAGTGGCCTTCCGAGGGCCCGTTCCGCGCAGACGCGGAAGGAGGGCTCGGCCCCACTCGCTGAGGCCTGCGGAAGACGTTCACGCCGATGTCCAAAGGCGGGGCCAGTTACGGAAAGCCCAATCCGAAACGCGCTTAAAGTGCGCACTACCTACTCGATGACTCGGCCTTAAGCAGAGCCGCAACGCACCCCGGTCAGGTGGGATAAGAACAACCGCCTTTGATGGCAAAGGTGGTCCCGGCGTTCGCCGCGGTCAGATTGGCAAATCCTGTCGCGCCAGTCTGCGGGATCACCTCTAGGATAATGGTGCTGCTGCTCGGCACGCCAGATACCCAGCCGATCGACAGCACGCCAGAATATCCCGTGATGTTGCAGGTTCCGAAGCCGCTGCCTCCGGCCGCGATTGGCAGGCCGGCGATGCTGACGTTGCCGGTCGGAGAGCCGGTCCAGCCCGAGAGCTGGATGTTGAAGAACACGTTGACCGTGTTGCCGACCTTTTCATAGACGCCGTTGTTGGTCGAGTAAGCCGGCGTGCCGACCGTTCCACTCGTGGTGATCGTCGGCGTCCATGCGGTCGAGCTGCCGGTCGTGGTGGCGATTCCGCCGTTGGCGTTGGCGGCATTGGCGAGTGCGGTCGCGACGTTCGTGCCCGGCGTGGTCGAGCACAGCGCGGTGCCGTTCGAAAGATCAGCGCAGGCCGCCTGCGAAACCACGCCAGCGCCGTTGCCCTTCAGGGCACCGGTGATGGTGCCAGCTCCACCGCGCGCGGCCGCGACGGTCCCGGACCCAAGGTTCGAGGCGTTCAGTGCGGTCAGGTTTGTGCCGACGCCAGCCGACGGCGTTCCGATGTCACCCCCTTGGAAATAGGCGAGTCCCGTTCCAGTCTCGTCAGTCAGGGCGGCACGGAGATTGGCGCTCGACGGGCTGACAAGAAGGTTCGCAACTCCGGAACCGAATCCGCTGATGTCGTTGACGGTGGGCTGGGTGCACCCCAGAATGCCCAGGGATGACAGGCTGTTGAACCAATTGCTGGACGGGCATGTGGTCGCGATCGGCAGGGTCATGTTTGCCCGAAGCTGCGCCATCGACACGGCGACGGCGTTGCCGCTAAAGGACGTCATATTGCCGATGACAGTCTGCGGCGGCAGGGTGATGCCTGGAATGACCTGCTGCTGGGCAGCGGCTGGGGTTATCCCAGTCATCGGCAGCAGCGCCAGCAAAGGTGCCAATTTCTTGAGATAGCGAGAGGACATCGGACCGACCTTGAGGCGCGGCTCGAGCCGGTCGAGCGCCGAAGGTCGTTAACGACGTGTCCAAGTCGGAGCTGTTTGACGGAGACAGCTCAATCCGAAACGCGCGGCCTATTCGATCGGCAACGATGCTGCCGACAACAAACGCGAATACTGCACGTCATTAAGCCCAGCGAGTTGCCGCAGCGTCTTCGCGACGTCGCGCCATGCGTCGTTCTGCGCCTTCAGCTCGCGCGCCTTCGCGCGGACCATCTTGATCTCGCGCTTCAGTCCGATGATTGCCGCCTCTCTGTCGCTCATTCCTACCTGCAAAACTGTGGCCGGGATTTCTCCCCGCAGTCCCGGCCTTTCCGCGGATGAAACAGGGATCCTGCAATCCCTTTGGAGCTCTCAAACCCAACTGCCGGTTAATTCGTGCAGCGTTTGCCTTGGACCATCCAAACCGTTCGCCGCCGCACTGGCGATGACCGCGCGAAGATGCGCAGCGTCGGCCGCTTTGACTGCCGCATCATATGCGGGCCACGCCGCGGGTGTGTTGTTGTAGGCGGCGCGGGCCGCTCCGAGCGCGGCTTGGCGCGTGCTTTCCGATGCAATCACGTTGGCCTTGTGAGCCGCCTCTTGCGTAGGTGTGGTGCCCATTTCGATCTTCTCCTATTTAGGCATCGTGAAATTGGTGGGTGCGTTTGAACGCAGCGTCATAGGCCCGCTGCAAACTTGGATTGAGCGCAGCGAAAATCTCGAATTTCTGCGCGTAAATATCGAGAGCAGAAGGCCTTCCCCTATAACCAAGCTTCGCCGCTTCCCTCGATAACTGATACCCGCGCTCGTCCATCGGATCGACCATAGCGATGACCTCTGGCGTCACCCACATGTCAGTCATCCGGTCCAAGTGCTGCAAGAATTCGAGCCGCATATTGTTTGGCATTTCTCCAGCGAGAGCGCGCTTCGCCAGGCTTGCCAAAACCAGGGTGTACCGATGGCCGCAAGTCATCATTCGGTCGCCTCGTGTTCGATGACTTTCGGCTGCGGCAACGCGACCATAAATTTCGTCGACAACTCTTCGATCCGATCCATCACGCGAGCCGCATCGCCCGAAGAAATCTTCACCTCTCCCTCGACCTTCAGCACGGCCGTTGACTGTATCGGCGTCACGCGGTCCATGATGATGCCGAGCGCGCGGCCGTGGTCCTTGTGCCCTGGATCCTCGAGCAACTTCCTGAGTGCGCGGACTGCCGGGGGCCCGAGCGTCGTCAAATACGATGCGGACACCTCCGAGATTGCGGCTTGAACCTTCGGATCGGTGGATAGCTGATGCCCGATCTGCGATAGCGACTTGCGCGAGCTCGTCGGCGTGCCGTAGCCCGCTGCTTTTGCGGCGAACGTGCGCGAGCCGTGCGACCTGGGCGCCAGAAAGAGCGCGTGCACAAACCGCTTCTGCCGCTCGTTCAGAGCGGCCATCGCGGGCCCTTCCTGTGCAACGACGTTCGTATCCACCTTCAACCGCTCCAAATCGCAAATCGAGAGTGAGTTCTCCCGTTGGCACACGCGGCTGTTTTCCGCGTCCTGCCTTGATGTCGTCCCGGGCTTGTCCTTGCGGGGCCCCGATGTTCCGGCCTTGCCCTTACGGGGACCAGTACGCCTTGCTGTGGCCGTATCCGCCTGAGCGGGGACCGGAGGTGTCAGCCGTGTCCGTTTCCGGGGGCTGTCTGCGTACTCGGCTTTGCCCTTGCGGGAGCCGTACTCACCCGAACCGGCCGTGTCCTTGCGGAGGCCGGGACGCGGGCTTGCCGAATTACTGCGCGCCGGGCACGGACATCATGCCGTAGTCGATCGCGAGCGCCTGGCCGGCCGGGCTGAAGCCCGCGGACTTGGCCTGCTGCAACCGCTTGCGCCGGATCTCGTCGGTCTCGTCGGCGACTTGCTGCTGCAAACCGGTGCCGCCGTAGCTGTTGCTCAAGAGGTTGAGAGCCATGCCTGCCGGCGTCGACGGGGTCATGCCTGCTGCTCCTGCTTCACGTCGCTGGCCAAGACGATGTTCAAAAGCATCATTTGCTGTTTTGCCTCCGCGTCCCCCGCGAGCCACTTCTTGGACCAATCCGGGTTGCCCATCAGCTTCGATTTGACCTTCTCCGCCGTGGCGCGCTCCTCGGCCGATACCGGCCCGCCGGACAGAACCTGCTTGATGACGTCGCTTTCAATGCCGGCCTCGCGCAGCATCCCGGCGGTGCCCATCATGGTGATGTGATCGGCATTGTTGACCGGCAGATATTTTCCCTCCATCGCGAGGGTGACCTGGTCGGCGTCGGTCTTCTTCGCCGCGACCTCGGACAGCTTCTGATATTCCGCGACCTGCGGGCCGCCTTTCAAGAAACCATCCGCCCAGGATTTATCCGCCATGCGTGCGGCGAGCGCCGTGGCCGCCTCGCCCGGATCGGATGGAATCTCGGTAGTCGTCGGGACCGTCGGCGCGATGATGGTGGTGTCGGTCATGCGGCGTCCTCTTGCTCATAGCCGGCGATCTTGAGGTGCGCCGCGGCCGTTTGAAAAAGCTTCCTGCTCACGGGATCACCCTGGCGACGCGGACCAACGCCGCCAACCGTGACCGGATGCGCGCATTGCTCGCCGCGCGTGATGACGCAGCCGTGCGCCTCGCTGCACATGCCACAGCACGCCTTTTTCGTGATGCCTTCCGTCGCCGCGACGGGGTCGGCCTCGACCTGCAGCCGCCACTCAGCAACGGCCTCGCGGTCCAGACGCTGCGCGAGCTCGTGTGCGAGGCCATTGGCTTCCACGGCGGCCTCGAGCGCGCGGATGTCAGAGACGAGCGCCACAAGCCTCTCACGGGCCCCAGGAGCGCCCTCGGTGGCCGCCAGCACGCGTTCGGCAAGCAAAAGCTTGAGGTCCGCCAGTTCGCGCTCAAGGGCCGGAAGGCGCCTGATCACCGCTGGCGCCCGCGGCGCCGCCGGAGTACGGGGCAAACTCATGCCGCAGTCCTCTCCGCGCTCGCGCGCTTCGAAAAGGCTTCTTGCAGCAAGAAGCGCACCATGCCCGACAATGAGCGATCGGTCGCCTTGGCCTCAGCTTCGAGCTTCTGGCGAAGATCTTCCGGCACCCTGACCGGAATTGAGTGTACGTCGCTCATCACCGCTCCTTTCGTTGGAAGGATAATCGCTGCGTTCGTTCGTTTCACAAACGCCCATTTGGGCGTCATCAACCATCAGCAACGCGAGCTGAAGCGCGGCGCAGAGCTTCTCGATCGTCACGGCCGTCGGACGGCGATCACCGCACGCCAGCTTGCTGAAATAGCCTTCGCCGAGATGCGCGCGATCATCGACCTCGCGATGGCTCAACCCAAGAACCCTGGCTCGCTCCACAAACATCTCGACGATGCCGGCTGCCGTGCGGATCGGTTCAGTCATGCGACACACTCGCGATGACACGAAACGACACGGTGGATTTGGGAGAGAAGGCCGCGAAAAACAGCGACAACCTCGAAGTATACACCGGTTGTTGTCGTCTGGGGGTAGGCACCCACACCCCCGGTCTTCTTGGGACCAAAGCCAGGCCTTTCGGCGAGTTCAGCCGCTTCGCCAGCGTCGTCGCGGGCGCTTCAATTGCCAGACGCACTACGTTACGCGCGTATTTATAGTCCCCTCCTCCAGCGATTGCCGGCCGAGTGCGACGTATATTGGCCGTGCGTTGGACATGGCATGGCGACGATATTGCATTTGCAGCCCTTTTGGATTCGACACGCCACCTTGTCGAAGTGGAGGATTGATTTTCAGCGCCGATTATAAGGCAGCGATGATTGCCAGCGCATCGACGAGCATAGTGCCTGGCGCGCATTCCGGCGGTTGAGCTCGGAATTTCAACGGCCAATGCACCACAGTCGACAACGAGGTCAATCCCGCCCTCTGTCACCACCGGCACCAGATGGCACCACCCGTTTCCATACATCCTATAAATACGCCACTTGTTCACGTCTAAGATCATAGTGGTGACAGTGGTGACACTGGTGATCATGCTTGTTTCTCAAGCTCTTGGCGTGTCACCACTCTGCTGCGTGTCACCGGTGTGAGAGTGGTGACTTTTGCGCCGGCGATCGCGCCGGCACCACCTGGCACCAGTTTTCGGTAGACCCAGTGCCGTTTGTCACCACTGCGCCGCTGGTGACGGTTGAAGCCCAGAATCTTGAGGCATCGAGCGGCCCGCGTCATTTCGACCTGTGTGCAGCGGATGATCTCAATGCCAAGACCATCCCGAAGAACCTGCTCGATGGTCACCTCGTCTCGGTCTGCGACGTAGCGCTCGATCGCCGCATCCCAGGGATCGCCGACATAGCGTGAACTCTGCTGTTCTTCTGCCTCGCCCATGATCTCAGCGCCGGACAGCCACCAATGCACCCCCGCGTCGTAGAGCCGCTTGGCTTCGGCCCAAAGCTGCTCGCGATCGCGCTTGAGGCTGTCGATATCGATCTTACCGACCTTGATTGGCCAGAAGCGACGGCCGCCGGTGGCGTCCTTCAGGTAGTCGTCGGAATTGGTAGATCCCCAAAAAACACACGACCGGTGGCTCTCGATGATCCTGTTGCCGTACGGCGGCCGAAACCGATCGGCGGTCCGGGAAATGAAGGCCTTGATCCGGGACACCTCAGCGCGGGACATAGCATCAAGCTCGGATATCTCGATTCCCCACGCACCACGGGTCTGCATGGCCGAGTCCTTCGAAGCCAAGTCTGCAATTTCGTCAGTGAACCATGGATCGAACAGGGCTTTGATAGCGGTCGATTTGCGTGCGCCCTGTGGCCCTTCCAGGATGGGTACCGTGTCGACCTTGCACCCAGGGTCATAGATGCGGGCGACCGCAGCGATGAGCATCGCCCGACCAACCTGATCATGGTAGGCACTTTGCTCGGCACCCAGATATTTGGCTAGCCATCCCTTGATGCGGCCTTCTCCATCGTGTTCCAGATTTTCGAGGTAGTCGATCACTGGGTGAAACTGGCGATCTCGAGCAACCGCTTCGATCGCTTGCGCCATAGTCGCAACGTTGATGCCGATGTTTTGCCGCTGCATCCAGTCGGTCGCGAGTAGATCGTCCTGCGGTGTCCAGGCGCGCGGGTCCCAGGCGAGCCCACCCTCCCAAGGCGGTGCGCGGTCGAGCATGGTCTGCATGCCAAACACATCATACGACAACGCTATCTCCCATGCTGGGCACTCGCGAAGCGCCGTGATTGCGTTCGCCAGGAGCGGCTTCGGTGCGCCCGAGGGCGATATGAGCAGGTTTCCTTGCCAGCCTGCCTCGGCCTTCTTCTTAGTCATCGGAAGGCCTCCGAGAGAATTGCCTGTGCGGCATCGGTACCAATCTGCCGAACCACACCGTGGGCTTCGGCAAATCTCCACAGGCCGTCAACCGCGGTCTGCTTGTCGGCAATCATGTGGTTTTCAAGAAGCTTGACGACCGCCCAGGCGCGGGCACGGAAGACCTCGACCGGGTCGGCGCGTTGAGACGTATTGCGGGCAGGAATTTGCTGCGCTACATGCATGAGTGTGATCGATCTGCTGTTGCACAAAAACGAGCGCCGCCTGGCTAGAGGCGGCGTTTCTCGTTTAGGCGGCGCGAGTGTCGGCGTGCGACTTGGTCTGCGGTAGGGATGCCAGCCAGGCGCTTTCGTCCTCGATGGTGATGAGGGTCGCGCTGCCGACCTTGCGCGCGTTGAGGCGCCCTTCCTTCACCTCGATATAGGCCTGCGACCTCGAGATTGAATTGCGGGTGGCGAACTCGTCGATGCGAAACGATCTCTTGCCGAAAAAATTCTGAACTGCGCTTTCCATGTCCATCTCCATGCGTGTGGTGTGGCCGCACGTGGATGGATGGACGATTTACCGGAGTTCCCAGAGGGACATTCGCCCTCTATTTCGGGGTGTGAATGTCCCGGCGGCGCTTGGGGGACCGCCTGGCATCGCGAACGGCTCGGCCGTCGGTCGTGTCGCCGAAAGCGATCTCGGTCAGGGAGGCAACGACATCGTCAAGGTATTGGCCGCAGTTTTCTAGGACCATGCGGCTGGTCATCCGCATGAACTCCTGCCGATGCGCGCCGTCTTTCTTGCGGCCGACGAGCCGGTCGGAGTCCTCGAGCAAGAGTTTCGCTCCCCGACGCTTCACAGCAGCGACTTCGTACTGATCTGCGGCGTCATCCTTCGCAGCAGAATTGCGTACGGCGGCAACCAGCGCGGGCGATTCTTCGAGAACGTGACGCAGCCGGTCACACATTTCGCGGACGTGCAGCACACCTCCAATGAAGGATTGGGCCGATAGGCCCGGCACGGCAGCAGATATTTTTCGCCAGATCGTGTCCGCGTCAGGATGCTCCTGCCAGCGATCCAAAACGGCGAGCATAAGCAGGATTTCTCGATCGTTTTCGCCGGGCCCGAGCTCGCGGCGATACTCGGCGATCTCGTTCTTGAACGAATGCCGCGGCGCCATGATCACGTACCAGCCTGCAGCGCCGCAACCTTTCCGTCTTCGACGACGCCGAACCTTGGCGCGCCGGCGCGGATCGCATCAGCGACGTAGCTGGGCGCTAGATGACCGTAGTGCTTCTCGACCATCCGGGTGTCGCTGTGCCCCAGGTTCTTCGCCACTACCAGCAACGGCACCCCATTCATGACCGCGTGGCTCGCCCATGTGTGGCGGAGACCGTGGAAGCCCATCGGCGGGTCGATCTTCGCCCGCGCGCAGGCCTCGCGCATCGGATCCTTCTGGTGGTCCTTCTTCCACGGTTCTCCGTTCTCCTTCACGAACAGGAAAGCAGTGCCGGCCCGGCCAGCGGTGATAGACCGGAAGAAAGCGACACCGTCGTCAGTCAGATGGATGTGGCGCGACTTGCTGGATTTGGATTTCCGGATGGCCACCGTGCCGCTGTTGTGGCTGAAGTCGACCACCTTCAGCCTCGTCAGCTCGCCATAGCGCGCGCCGGTCTCGACCGCGCCGCGGGCCAACTTACGAAAATCCAGGTTTGACGCGTTGAGGAGCCGCGTCACTTCGGCGAGCTCGAAATATCGCATCCGAGCGGCATCGACGCCCTTGAACGGCTCGACCGCGCGCCAGGCCGCGTCGCTTGGCACCTTCTCCTCCCGCCATGCCTTGTTCAGGGCGGCCTTCAAAACCGTCAGGATGCGGTTTGCGGTGGATCTCCGGCGCCTCTGGTGCTCCTCCGGGTCGTCGATCTCCTTGAAGCGCTGTTCCTTGCCCTTCTTGACTGCGCTGCGGATGCGCGCGCCGGCCTTGGCAAGGCCGTGGTGCCATGTCTCGATCTGGTCCTTCGTGAGATCCTTCACCTCGATCTCGCCGAGCTCCGGCAGGATAAAGGCGTCCGCGGCGTACCGGCTGAAGCTCGCGGACTTCCGCTTGGCCTCCAGGAATTCGATATAGGCGTCGACGGCGGCCTTCACGGTGAGCGGACCACTCTTGCCAGCGGCCTTGTGCGCGCGTCCCACCATCAGTTCGCGCGCCTTCGCCTGGGCCTCGGAGAAGCTGAGGATCTTCACACCGTCTGCGTCGGAGAGGTCGTCGGCCGGACCGATCGTCTCGACCTCGTATTTCTGATTACCGACGTAGTGGCGAACGACCCAGGAACCCGCGCCGGTCTTGAGCCGCCGGTAGCCGAGGTGAACGCCCTCCTCCATGACCCGGTAATACGGCTTGCCGCGCGCAGCCAGTCGCCTACGGGCCTCTCTCTTTTCCAGATTTGCGTCGCGCACTGTGCGGGCCATTTTCGCCACCTTGGAGCGGTTGAAAAAGCGTCGTGTCCAACACTTGTCCAATATCCGTGGCTGGACGTCAATGGACTGGCATGGCTCTATGTGGCAGTATTTGTTGATTAAATTCGCTAATTTGGACGGAGATGGACGGCCATGGACCTATTCTCATCTCTTTCACGGTGGAGAGAGCGGTTCGATTCCGCTAGGGAGCGCCATCCGCGCGCGGGCGATGCAGTGAAATTCACCGCCATGCCCGTGAACCTCTCCGGCCCTCACCTCCGACCAACATCCTGTTGGAACCGGTGTGGACCCATGGAGCAGCGCAAATCCCCCTCGGACGGCCAATCCGGCATTGCCTCGCCGGCACTGCCGCCCTGGATGCAGCGCACGACGCCCTACACACCGGACCGCCGCGCCAGGATGCTGGAGCACATGGCGCGAGCGAGGTCGCTTCCGCCGCGCCAGGCCGCGACCGCGCCGGAGCCCTCGCCCGTCAGCGGCATGCACATTCTCGGCGACGCCTACGGCTACGCGGTTCTGTTCGGACTGATGGCCCTCCTCTTCATGTCGCGGGTTCCGCTCTACCTCGGCGCCTTTCTCTTCTTCGCCGACGGTGAGCGCATCGAGCGCGCGCTCGCAGCGATCGGCATCCGGCTCGAGCCCGATGCGCTCGGACCCGACGTCATCAAGAGCTTCACATACCTGTTCGGCTGGTTCGCGCTGCTCGCGTCCTTCAAAGGCTCGGTGCCTGCCTGGCTGGCGCCGTGGATCCCCCCAGCCGAGTCATGGGCGTTCCTTGCCGGCATCGCCCTCGCGCTCGCCATCGTCGAAGCATTCGCAACGCGCGCGCTGCGGCACGCATTGCCGTGGTTCGGATTGAACGTTGGTGCGGAGAGTCTGGCCTGGAAAACGACCAGGCTCCTTGTCGCCGTGGCCGTGCTGGCCTGTCTCGTTCTGCTCGGCTCTCTCTGAACGCCACGGCCGAGCCGTCGCTCTCAATGACGGTGTTGTGAACTTGCGTGCCCCATAATCGGGACCTTATGCCGCTTTCGCCGGTGCATGACCCGGCCACGCGTTTACCGGAAATTTACCCCTGCTCCTGAGCGGCGGTATCATTTACTTAGAATTTGACCGCTACCGTGGAAGTACGGAAATACTCCGAAACCCGATTGGCGCGGATGTCCATCGCAGAATTCCTCAGGCAGCGTGCAGTGGAAGTCACCGTGAGCGGCAGCTACTCGCTGCCGCGCTGGTACGATTGTGAGGGCAAGCTCCGCACCTTCGCCTGCCGGACCAAGCGCGTCTCGCCGTTCCGCATGATCGTGGACGTGCCTGTCGTCGGCAAGATCGGCGAGCGCGTGACCTCGTACTTCCAGGATTTCGGCGAATTCCAGTGCACGATCAGCGCGACGCTGAAGTCGGGCTTCCTGATGGAACTCGACATGACGCGGGCGCGGCGCGCCTGGATGTCGGAGAAGCTGACCTGGCTGGAGAAGAAGCAGAGGGACGCCAGCGTCCAAGAGCTGCGCAATGACGCCCGCTTCGTTCCGCAGGTCTCTCACACCTTCCTGACGCTCGCAGACGGCAGCACCCATCCCTGCTTCATCATCGACGTCTCCACCGCCGGCGTCGCGATATCCTGCGAATACGATCCGCCGATCGGTACCCCGCTTGCGATCGGCGCCTGCGTCGGCCGCGTCATCCGCAAGTTCGACAACGGCTTTGCGGTCAAATTCGCCGAGAAGCAGCAGTGGGACGACGTCGTCCGCCTGATCGCGCGCTCGCCCGTGCCGCAGCCGGCCTGAGACCGGCTGGCTCCATCTTAACTCTTTCTTAACGAAACGCTGGAGGTGGCGAGCCCTGCGCGATAGGGTGTGAACCAGTACGGCCGCAATCATTGCGGGCCTAACGTATTGGAAGTCCCGGAATGTCTATCGCTGACGCTGAGTTCGCCCAGGCAAAGACCGCTCAGAGCGCGCCCACCGCCGCCAAGCCGCAGCTTCCCCCCGGTGTCGTGACCGAGGGACCGCTCGTCAAAGCCAAGCTGCGCGAAAGCTATCTCCTCCTCGGCATCCTCTATGTCGGCGCGGTCGCGGGCATCATCTGGGCCGTCACGCAGGGCGTCGGCAAGGTGGAGCTGTTTACGTTTGCCTGGATGTTCGCGCTGACGACATTCGGCATCGGCGCCGGCATGCACCGTCTGTTCGTCCATCGCAGCTTCCGCACCGGCCCGATCATGCGCGTCTTCTTCTGCGCCATCGCCCAGATGGCGGTGCAGGGCTCGATCGCCAAATGGGTCGCAAACCACCGCCGCCACCATCTCTATGCCGATGACGTGGGCGACCCCCACAGCCCGCAATTCGACGGCTTCGGCAATCGCTATGTCAGCGCGCTCAAGGGCTTCCTGCACGCCCAGGGCAGCTGGGTATTCGACCAGGCGACCACCGACAACGAATACTATGCCAAGGACATCCTCGCCGACCCCATCGCGATGTTCTTCGTCCGCACTCGCTGGGTCTGGTACGGGATGTCGGCCGTCTTCATCCCCGGCTTCATCGGCTACGTTTTCGGCGGCGTGCACACCATGATCGGCTGCGTGCTGTTCTCCGGCCTGCTCCGGGCCTATCTGCTGATCCTCGTCAGCCAGCTCACCGGCTCGGTCTGTCACGCCTACGGCTATCGCCGCTTTGAGGTCGACGACGCCTCGACCAACGAGTTCGTGACCACGATCCTCACCTTCGGCGAGGGCCTTCACAACAACCATCACCGCTTCCCGCGGGACGCCTATATCTCGCACGCCTGGTGGGAGATCGATCTCAACGGCCTGATCATCTTGGGCATGGAGAAGATCGGCCTCGTCCACGACGTCTTCCACGCCTCGCACCGTCAGCTGGAGCGGGCGTCGGAAGCGCAGGCGGCCTCGACGCGCTGACCGGCAGGCGGCGGCCCTCCGGGGCCGTCTTGCCTCCGCATCTCTGCCCTATCGCGGCCCCATTGCGGGATCAGCTTTTGAGGGTCTGTGCCTCGCGCCGGACCTCATTTGCAGATTTGCGATCGGGGGACCGAATGGCAGTCGACAAGATCACCTGGGACAGGGTCGGCCGGGTTACCGAGCCCGGACGCTACATGTACACGTTCGGCTGGCTCACCATCACCGCCGGCGATCTCGAGATCTGGAAGCAATACCCGCAGGCCGCGTTCACGCTGCTCGCGCAGCACGCCGAGCCGGACGAGTCCATCGGGGAGGAATTCCATCTCGGCGCCTTCGACATCGCCCCCGAGGCGGCGCCGCCGTTCACCACGCACTGAAGGCTGGCAGCGGCAGCCCCGATCGCCCTGCGCCAACGCGCCGATTCGAGCCTCCGCAAGCAACGCCTGGTAGGAGGCGCGGTCGCGCCGAGCGCAGGCCGCTGCAGGAACGCATGGCATGCACGTTGCTTGGCTATCGCCATGATCCATGTCGCCGCCGTCGATCAAGCCTTCCTGCTGCTGTTGATCGTGTTCTGCCTGGGCTCGTGCCTCGTGCGCGTCTTCTGGCAGCTGGAGCAGGTGCGGGCTCGCCGTACCGCCACATCACCCCGCCGGCGCACAAGGAAGCGTGACTAGGCCGATCTACCCGGCCGCGCGTTGTTCTGGCGGACGGCACGCCTGCCAGACTCGCCGCCGGGAGACGTGCATCGTGAATCGAAGAAACCGGTGCACTTCCTTGATTTGGCTTGCCAATCGCGGCCCGATCCTGGACATGCGATCGCGACCATCCAGGACCAACAGGCGCGTTGATGACCAACAGGCCCGATACGCAAATGATTGTGCCTGCATTCGGTCCCAGCGGTGCGTATGAACGGGAGCTGTCACGCCCGTTAAGCGAGGCGACAGCAAGCGCATGACACATGGTCGCAGCGGTGATTGTAGATAAGCGGATCAAGGGAACCTATTTTCGGCGCCGATGTATCTGATTGAAGCTTTACCCACCGTCATCGGAACTGCCGCCATCGCCCCGGCGCTGCTGATGCTGTGGCTCGTCATTGCCGCCGAAGAGCGCCCGGGACCACCGGCCCAGGTCTGGACCGCGTTCCTGCTCGGCGCGGCCAGCATCTCGCTGCTGGGCCTCGCCCGCGCCCCCTTCGCCAAGATGGTTGCAGCCCCCGACAATCCCTGGGCGGCGCTGGCGATGCATTCGATCTTCGGCGTCGCGCTGCCCGAGGAGGCCGTCAAGGTGGTCGCCATCGTGCTGGTCTCCTCGACCAAGCGGCGGACCTTCGCCAATCCGATGGACACCGTGGTCTATGGCGCCGCGGTCGGCCTCGGCTTCGCCGCCTACGAGAACCTCGCCTATCTCGTCCAGCATGCCGAGATGTGGCGCTCGCTTGCCGCCTTGCGCAGCGTCCTCACCGTGCCGTTCCACGGCGCGCTCGGCATCATCGCCGGCGCTTACCTGACGATCGCCCGTGCCGGCACGGCGCTGGGCGCAAACCGGCACCATCGCGACTGGGCCCGTCTCTCCAGCCGCCTGCTGATCTTCGCCGGCCCGCTCGCGCTGCACTCGGCCTTCGACTTCCCGCTGCTGACCCTCCAGCGCATGCCGGATCTGGACCCGACGCTGCGGATGTGGCTGGGCGCCGCGAGCCTCCTGGTCGGCTTCAGCTCGATCGCCTTCGCCATCCGCCTGGTGCGGCGCGTCGCGCGCCACCACGCGCCCCGCACGGACGTTGCGCGGGAGCGGCTCAGCCAGTTGCGCCGGATGTGGGCGCTGCTGCTGGCCGGCGGCGGCGTCGGCTTTCTCGGCCTCGCCTTCGTGCTGACCTCGATCCACCACTGGCTGATCAACCCCGAGCGCAATCTGACGCTGGCCCTGATCCCGATCGGCTTCGTCTCGATCCTGCTCGGCCTCGCGCTTCTGATTGTCACAACGGCGATCTATATTCTCGGCCGCAACCGCATTCGCACCAGCGGCGAAGGTTTTTCGTCCGCGCACGGCGGCGGTTGAGCCGCGGGATGGCAAGCCCGCTGCGCGCATACTAGATTGAGCACACACCCTTCGATCCGGAGCCTGCCGATGACATCGCCTGAAGATCTTTCACGGCTGCAATCCGCGATGAGCAAGACTGTGAAGGCGCATTGGAAGGCCTTCCTGTTCGAGGGCATCCTGCTCGCCGTTCTCGGCGTCGCCGCACTGATCCTGCCGCCGCTCGCAAGCCTTGCCATCGCGATCTTCCTCGGCTGGATGTTCTTGATCAGCGGCATTGGCGGGCTGATCGTGACCTATTGGGCGCGCAGCACGCCGGGCTTCTGGTGGTCGCTAATCTCGGCCGCGCTGGCCGTGCTTGCCGGTATGCTGCTGCTGGCGCGGCCGATGCAGGCCGTGCTGACGTTGACCATCGTGCTCGGCGCCTATTTCCTCGCCGAGGGCGTCGCCACCATCATGTACGCACTCGAGCACCGCCGCGAACTGAGCGGCCGCTGGTCGTGGCTCCTGATCTCCGGTCTCGTCGACATCGCGATCTCGTTCATGGTGATCACGGGGCTGCCGAGCTCGGCGGAATGGGCGATCGGCGTGCTCGTCGGTATCAACCTGCTGTTCGGCGGCGCCACCCTGATCGGCATGGCGCTGGCGGCACGCAACAGCAACACCTGAGGGGTCTCGTCGCCCGCCAAGCCGATTGGGGGGTGACAACCAGCCAATGGCACGCTATATCGCCTGCCATGATCACCGTTGCCACCAGCTATTTTTGGTACTTTAGCTACGACAGCTCGCTGGCGGCAGGAGGATCGCGCTCAATCTGAAATATTGAAGCAAACGTCCGAACAGCCGCCAGACCTGGCGGCTTTTTTATTGGCCGGCAGGTTCAAACAAGCAGGAGCCCGCCGTGCTGAGCACGACTGACGATCTTCGTATCCGTGAACTGAAAGAGCTGAGCACGCCGGATGAGGTAATGCGGGAGGTCCCGCGCACGCTCACCGCAACGCGTGTGGTGATGGCGGCGCGCAACGCCATCCATGCCATCCTCACCGGCCAGGACGACCGCCTGCTGGTGGTGGTCGGCCCGTGCTCGGTGCATGATCCCCGGGCCGCGCTCGACTACGCTGAGCGTCTGACAAAACTGCGCGAGGACCTCGCCGACCAGCTCGAGATCGTAATGCGGGTCTATTTCGAGAAGCCGCGCACCACCGTCGGCTGGAAGGGCCTGATCAACGACCCCGATCTCGACGGCAGCTTCGACATCAACAAGGGCCTGCGGCTGGCGCGCAACGTGCTGTCAGCGGTGAACAATCTCGGCCTCCCGGCCGGCGCCGAATTCCTGGACATGACGACGCCGCAATACATCGCTGACCTCGTGTCCTGGGCCGCGATCGGCGCGCGCACGACCGAGAGCCAGATCCATCGCGAGCTGGCCTCCGGGCTGTCCTGCCCGGTCGGCTTCAAGAACGGCACCGATGGCAATGTGCGGATCGCGGCGGACGCAGTGAAGTCGGCCTCGCATCCGCATCATTTCATGGCGGTGACCAAGCTCGGCCGCTCGGCGATCGCCTCGACCGCGGGCAACGAGGACTGCCACATCATCCTGCGCGGCGGCAGCACGCCGAACTACGATGCGGCAAGCGTCGCGGCGGCCTGCAACGAGCTGGCGAAATCCGGCGTCGCGCCGCTGGTGATGGTGGATGCGAGCCACGCCAATTCGAGCAAGAAGCCGGAGAACCAGCCGCTGGTCATGGCCGACATTGCCGGCCAGATTTCCGGTGGCGAGAGCCGCATCATGGGTGTGATGATCGAGAGCAATCTCGTCGCCGGCCGCCAGGACGTGGTTCCGGGCAAGCCGCTCACCTACGGCCAGAGCATCACGGACGGCTGTATCGACTGGGCGACCACGGCAACTGTGCTCGAGCAGCTCGCCGATGCGGTCGAAATCCGGCGCAACGCCCAGCGCGCGGGGCTGCACGAGCGCTCGGCGTAAGGCCAAAGCAAACGCGGGCGGGGCGAGCTGTCGCGCCCTGCCCGCACCGACGCGGCCTAGCAGCCGCGGCAGATGCTCTTGATCTTCTTGTCGAGCGCCTGGTTTTCCTTGCTGAGGGGATCGTTCGGGTCGCTCAAATTCTTCTCGTTCGGCACGTCGCCGGCGCGCGGCTGCCGATGACCGACGGGTGCAGGCGGCAAATTGCCCGCCGACGGTCCCGACGTGGTGGTCGATCCCTTGCTGCCGGTCTGCGCCACTGCCGCGCCGCCGAGCAAGACCACGAGCGACACGGCCACGATGATCCTCTTCATTTCCGTTCCTCCATGCTCAAACCGGCGTCCACTCCGTCACCACTCACGTCTCGGGCGGATAGAGATGAACGTCCCCGCAATAGTCCACGATACGATAGCGCGTTTCCGTCGCCGCTTCACGTGCGTCGGGTGCGGTATTTTGTGCCGCCAACACATAGTTCGGCCCCACCGGCGACTTGCCGGCACCCCCGGGAATGTCGATGACGTAGTCAGGCTGACAGAGTCCTGACACCCGTCCGCGCAGCTGCCGCATCAGCTCCTGCCCCTCCGCCAGCGTGGTGCGCAGATGCGCAGTGCCCGGTGCGAGATCGCCGTGATGCAGATAGTACGGCTTGATCCGGCATTCGACGAAAGCTCGCATCAAATCCGACAAGGCCGTGACGTTGTCATTGACGCCGCGCAAGAGCACGGACTGGCTGACCATGGGAATCCCGGCATCGACGAGCCGCGCGCAGGCTGCGCGGGCGCCTTCCGTGAGCTCGCGTGCATGGTTGGCATGCAGCGCAACCCAGGTGGTCGCGCCCGCAACCTTCAGCGCTGCGACCATCTCGTCGCTGACGCGCGCGGGGTCGGCGACGGGCACGCGGGTGTGAAGGCGGATGATCTTGACGTGATCGATGCCGGCGAGATCGGCCATGATCTCGCTCATGCGGCGCGGCGACAGCATGAGGGGATCGCCGCCGGTCAGGATCACCTCCCAGATCTCGTCGTGCGCGCGGATGTAATCAACGGCAGCACGATAAGCGCTGTCCGAGAGCGCGTTGTCCTTGCCGGGGCCGACCATCTCGCGGCGGAAGCAGAAGCGGCAATAGACCGCGCAGACGTGAACGAGCTTGAACAGCACGCGATCGGGATAGCGGTGCACGATGCCCGGGACCGGCGAATGCGGGTGATCTCCGATCGGATCGGCGCTCTCGCCCGGCTGCATCTCGAGTTCCGCGGCGGTCGGCACGAACTGGCGGGCGATGGGATCGTCAGGATCGGATGTGTCGATCAGCTCGACCAGCGCCGGCGTGATCGCGACCGCATAGCGCGCGGCAACGCGCTCCAGTGCGGGCAGCGCCGCGGCAGGCGCGAGGTGCTCGGCCACGAGCTCGGCCGGCTCGCGCAAGGTGCGTGCAAGATTGGTCTTCTTCATGTTTCACTCAGCGCTTCATTTGCAGGGGGTGTCCACACCACCTGATCAATCCGCGTTGCGCCGCTGGCCAGCATCACCAGCCGGTCGAAGCCGAGCGCGACGCCGCTCGCCTCCGGCATTGCGGCGACCGCGGCTAGAAAGTCCTCGTCCAGCGGATAGGCTTCGCCATAGCGGCGCTGCTTCTCCGCCATCGATTCGGTGAAGCGCCGGCGCTGCTCTTCGGCGTCGGTCAGTTCGCCAAAACCGTTGGCGAGTTCGACGCCGCAGGCATAGACCTCGAACCGTTCGGCGACCCTGGGATCGCCGGCCTTCACGCGCGCCAGTGCCGCCTCGGGAGATGGGTATTCGAACAGAATGGTCAAACGCCCCTGTCCCAGATGCGGCTCAACATGCTCGACCAGAACCTTGCTGAAGATGTCCGACCAGGTGTCGTCCCCGGCCACGCGGATCTTGCCGCCAGCCATTTGGGCGAGCGCGGCACGGTTACCCTCGTCACCCGAGATTGTCGACAGCAGATCGATGCCGGCGAACCGTTCAAAGGCGCCTGCGACCGTCAGGAGCTCCGGCTCGGCGAAGGGATCGGCGGTCCGGCCGCGGAAGGAGAAGGTCCCGATCCCGGTCGCCTGCGCCGCGCGGGCGATGACCACGACGGTGTCGGCCATGATGGCGTCATAAGGCGCACCGGCCCGGTACCATTCCAGCATGGTGAATTCGGGCAGATGCAGGTCGCCGCGCTCGCGGTCACGGAACACCCGGGCGAACTCGAAGATTCGGGGCTCGCCGGCCGCCAGCAGCTTCTTGCAGGCAAATTCCGGGGAGGTCCGCAGGTAGCGGCTGGCCCGGCTGCCGTCGGGCCGCACGATCTCGGTCCGGGGGGCGTGCAGATGGGTCTCATTGCCCGGGGAGACCTGAAGAACGGAGGTTTCGACCTCCATGAAGCCCTGCTCGGCGAAAAAGCCCCGTAAAGCCCCGGTCACGGCTCCCCTCGCCTGGAGGAACGGCCGCCGGTCGAGGTGGCGCTCGGGCGACCAGAACGGCGAAATCGGCTTGTCCCCAGCCATTAACCGACCACCCCAGCCATCAGCAAAGTGCTGGCATCCAACGGCAAAATCAGTATGTTGCGGCCCGAAACGGGCGCCGAGGTCTGATTTGAGGCCCCAAGTCCCCCATCAATTTGACCACGTCCTGGCCGGAGCCGGGCCAAGCAAGCAGGAAATACAGCTTTGAGAGTCATCGCCAGTTCTATTCGCAAGGGCAACGTGATCGAGCAAGACGGCAAGCTCTATGTCGTCGTGAGCGCCGAGAACATCCATCCCGGCAAGGGCACCCCGGTCAGCCAGATCGAAATGCGCCGAATCTCGGACGGGGTAAAGATCTCCGAGCGCTACAAGACCACCGACCAGGTCGAAAAGGCGACGATCGAAGAGCGCAACTTCACCTTCCTCTATGAAGACGGTGACGGCTACCACTTCATGAACCCTGAGACCTACGACCAGGTCCAGGTCTCCAAGGACGTGGTCGGCGACGCGGCCGCCTATCTTCAGCCAGACATGACCGTCAAGCTGTCGACCCACGACGTCAACGTGGTCTCGCTCGCGCTGCCGCAGCGCGTGACGCTGGAAGTGGTGGAGACCGAGCCGGTGACCAAGGGCCAGACCGCCTCGTCTTCCTACAAGCCCGCGGTGCTTTCCAACGGCATCCGCACCACCGTGCCGCCGCACATCGCCGTCGGCACCCGCATCGTGGTGATGACCGAAGACGGCTCCTACTCCGAGCGCGCCAAGGACTAAGCCAGGGATCGAGGATCGGAACAGGTGCCGCCGGGGGGCGAGACAGTGGATAGGAAGAGTTTCCGCTTCGTCTCGCTTCTTTTGGCGTCGCTGTCGCTCCTCACCGCCACTCCGCTCGCTGCGGACGAATTCCGCAGCCCCTCGCTCACGGCCCTGCGCGTCGATTGGCGCGCAGCGCTCGACCAGCTCCGCACCGAGATCAACAGCCACCCCCGGGCCGCGGACGATTTCATCTTCGTGCCTCGCCGTTCCGTGCCGCGCTACGATCCGCGCGCGATGCCGGCACTGGTGCAGCTCAACGCAATCTCCTCCCAATTCTTCACCGGCATTGCCCGCAGCTCCGTGCCCGTGCTGCTGCCGTTCGACGCCGGCGCCTATCGCGAGGCCCAGCGCAACGGCGCGCCGCCGAGCCTGTCGCTGTCGCGCTATCAGGCTGATTTCAACCCCGTCGATATGTTCGACGCCGGCCCCGCCGGATATAGCGCGAGCTTCTCGCTCGAACCCGGCGCCGGTGACGGCATGCCGACGCGTGTCTTCGCAAGACCCGTCGAGGTGCAGATCACGGGCTCTGCGCTGCTCTATGACATCGCCGATCCCGCCGGCGGCAAGGGTGAGCCGGTCAAGCCGCTTGCAGCCCATTATCCGGACCTGCGCAGGTTCATCCGCGAAGGCTATGTGCGCTACGCCTTCACTCGGTTCGGCGTCGCCTATGTCGTCTCCATCCAGTGCCTGGACAGTGTCGCAAAACCGCGGCGGCTTGCCTGCAAGGAGGCCTATCCGGTTGCCGAACGCTTCCTGAAGGCGCTGCGCGTCGCCGGCGGCCAGCGCATGCGGCCGCTGATGGACGTTGCCTCCGACATCATCGATCGTCCTTCAGGGCGCTCGGCCGATTTCAGCTACCGGCCGAGCGGCGACATCATCCCGAACACCGGCTACCGCAACAAGAGCGGCCATCCGGACGTGATGGCCTATGCGCAGATCCGCTTCCCGCTGGAGAAGGCGCCCGCCTTCGTGCGCTCGCAATCCTACGGCAGGCGCGACAAGAACGAGAGTCCGACGGCCTACCCCTGGCGCGACAATTTCTGCGAGTCCCGCAGCTTCGAAGTCGGGCAATGCGGCGGCGGTTACGGCCACCAGGGCGAGGACATCCGCGCCGCCGAGTGCCCGCCGCCCGGCGAAGGTCGCGCCCCCTGCGATCCCAAGCAGCGCGCCGTCGTCGCCGTGCGCGACGCCATCGTGATCCGCGCATCCAAGGACCAGGCCGCGACGCTCGAGATCAACAGCCGCACCGAGCACATGCGCTTCCGCTACATGCACATGAACCCGCAGGTGATGAACGCCGACGGCGTGCTTAACGGCCGCATCGTGACCGAAGGCGAGAAGATCGGCGTGGTCTCGAACTATCTCGACCATCCCGCCGGCACGTCGATGCATCTGCATTTCGACGTCCAGGTGTTCACCCGCGACGGCTGGATCTGGGTCAGCCCCTACGTCACGCTGGTCTCCGCCTATGAGCGGCTGATCCGTGCCCGCGGCCGCGAGGTCGGCCCGGAGATCGCGGGCGGCCCGCAGCCTGTGGCACATGCGCTGCCTGAGGACGTGATCAAGCCGGATCAGCGCGAGGGCTCGAGCAGCGAGGAGAATTGAGGCAACTCGCGCCTCACCGCGCGGCGCGCCTCGATGACGATCTCATGACGCCCCTTTCGGCGCACGAGGCTTAAGCGGATCGGCGTCCCGACCTCCCCGAACGACCCGGCCTTCTCTGGCCCCAGAATTGCTTGGCTTCCGGCAAGCAAACTGGAGAAAGGGAAGCACATGCGTTGTCTGACCACGGCGGTCATCGTGGCCGTCGCATTCGCCGTGCCGGCTCATGCGCAGGAATTGACCGGTACGCTGAAGAAGATCAAGGAGACCGGCGCGATCACGCTCGGGGTGCGCGACAGTGCAGTGCCCTTCAGCTATATCGACGAGAAGCAGAAGACCGTCGGCTACGCCATCGACATCTGCATGAAGATCGTCGAGGAGATCAAGGCCGAGTTGAAGCTGGACAAGCTCGCGGTCAACGAGAACCTCGTCACCTCGTCCAACCGCATTCCACTGATGGCGAACGGCACCATCGACCTCGAATGCGGCTCGACGACCAATAACGCCGACCGCCAGAAGCAGGTGTGGTTCACCAACACGCATTTCCTCACGGCGAGCCGCTTCGTGTCGAAGAAGGCTTCGAAGCTCGATCAGGTCGATGACCTCAAGGGCAAGGCCGTCGTCTCGGTCGCGGGCACCACCAACATCACCCAGCTCAACAAGGCCAACGCCGCGCGCGCGCTCGGGATCAACGTCATGAATGCAAAGGACGTCCCCGAGGCGTTCCTGATGGTCGAGACTGACCGGGCCGAGGCCTTCGTCATGGACGACATCCAGCTCGCGGCCATGATCGCCTCAGCGAAGGATCCGTCGCTCTACGCCATCAGCTCCGGCGCCTTCTCCGATCCGGAGCCCTACGGCATCATGCTGCGCAAGGACGACGCACAGTTCAAGGCCGTGGTCGATCGTGCCACGGCAAAACTCTACAAGAGCCCGGAGATCGAGAAGATCTACAACAAATGGTTCATGGAGCCGGTGCCGCCGCGCGGCCTGAACTTCCACGTGCCGATGCCGGTGTCGATGAAGAAGTCGTTCGAGCACCCGTCCGACAATCCCGATCCGGCGTCGTATGGTGGCTGACGAGATCGCGGAGCACGCCGATCGTATAGTCGGGATGCGCGAAGCGACATCCGGGATGTTCACGACAACTGTTCCCGGGTGTCGCTTCGCTCGCCCGGGCTACGAACTAGTCCAGAAACGTCGTTAGCTGCGCGCCCTCGTCCGCCACGAACACCGCGATCAATTCCGCCGGCTGCGTGGCGCTGGCATTCGCCGACACCAGATGCGTCGCGCCGGGCGGCTCGAAGAAGGACTGGCCGACGCCAAACGTCTCGACCGGGCCGCCACCGAGCTGGGAGCGGATCTCACCCTTGGTGACGTAGGCGGTCACCGAGCCCGCGTGGCGATGCGGCCGCGTAAATCCGCCGGGGCCGTAGAAAACGCGCACGATGGTCACGCGCTTGCCCGGCACGTTCGGCAATGCATAGGAGCCGATCGGCTCGACCTTGTCGAGCGGCGAACTCTCCGCGGCTGTCGCGCAGAGCGGCGCGAGCGCGCCGGATACGGTCTCCATCGTCAGCGGCAGCGCCTTGCCGATCGCGAGTGCGCAGGCGAGCCCGCCGGCAACGGCCAGCGCCATTGAACGCGACGGCACCGGGCGTTGCGTGGTGGCCAGACTCATTGCTGTCATGACAACCTCCCCTTTTTCCCTGATGGCAATCAGGATGCGGCATTCGTTGCGACCGGCCGCTTCGCCGGCGTCCAGCGATAGGCCGCGCCAAACCGGTTCCAGACGTTGATCGAGGCGACCGCCGAGGTCAGGTACATCAGCTCGGACTCGGAGAATTCGCTGGTCACTTCCGCGTAGACCTCGTCGCTGACGCCGTCGGGCAGGAAGGTCAGGGCTTCGGTCCAGGCCAATGCCGCACGCTCGCGCGCCGAGTAGATCGGTGCCTCGCGCCAGACCGCGACCAGATTGAGCTTGTCCACGGGCACGCCGATGCGCTCCGAGAGCAGGATATGATGCTGCACGCAGAAGGCGCAGCCGTTGATCTGCGAGGCGCGCAACTTGACCAGTTCGAGAAGCTGCTTGTCGAGGCCGGCCTTGGCCGCAACCTGGCCCAGCGCCAGCACCAGATCATACGCGTCGGGCGCAATCCTCTTGAAATCCTCATATTCGCTGCGGGCGTGTGACATTGCCGTGCACCTCGTGTTATTGTAAGAGCACTTATACTGTATAAGAGCTCTTATATGATGCGCAAGGCCGCTGACTTCACAAGATCGAAAAGCCCGCGGAAGGCCTCCGCCGCTTCCGACGGGAGCGCGGTCCACGTGCCCGCCCCGGGGGAAGGCAAACGCGGCGAGCAAGGCTATCTCGGCTATCTGCTGCGCCAGGCCCATGCCGCGGTCCGCCTGACGATGGAACGGACGCTCGCCGATCTCGGCGTGACCTCGCCGCAATTTGCCGTGCTGACAATGCTGAACGCCTATCCAGGCCTGTCGGGCGCCGACGTCGCCCGCCTCACCTTCCTGACGCCGCAGACGGTCGGCGTCATCATCCGCAACCTCGAACGCGACGGCGCGATTGCGATGACGCCTCATCCCGTCCACGGCCGCATCCAGCAATGGACCCTGACGCCGCGCGGCGCGACGCTGCTGAAGGCCTGCCGGGATCGGGTGATCGCGCTGGAAAAACGCCTCGCCCGGAATCTGGATAGCAAGGCGGAAACAACGGTCCGGCGCTGGCTCGCCGGAATCGCGGCCGATCTGCAGGACGACTAGACCGCGCCGGGACTAGCCCTGGCCGCCGAAGCCTCCGTCGCCGCCATCGGCATCCGACAAGTCGCCGACGGCGCCATCGCCCTGAATGCCTCGGCCAAAGTTTTCCGCAATGATCGTCAGGATCACGACGAACGGCCCTGCGCCGAACGGCCAGGGAGCACGGATGATGTCGAACAGCTACCGCATGCGCGTATTCTGCATGACAAGAGCGAACCGACCGTAAAGCGGCTGAGCAAAAAATCGGGGAATGGCGCTTTCGTGTGCTTGGCCCCACCCGCCCTTCAACATCTTCTTAACCTCACCATCGGGCCGTGCGGCGGGTCGCCTGTTCCCAACGTTCCAGGAACCGGCTCACAGGCGCCATGTTTCCCGCTAGACTGCACACATGAAACAAGCTGATTCCTCGGCCAATCACACCCGCCGCACCTTGCTGAAGTCTGCGCTCGGCGTGGCAGCCATCGTCGCGTCACCCACCTGCGCCCTCGCCGCGCCGCCAGGCTTCGATGAGTGGCGCGAGAGTTTTCGCGCACGCGCAATGGCGAAGGGCATTTCGGCCGCGACCTGGCAGCGCGCAATGGCGCGGGTCGAGCCCGACATGAGCGTGTTCAAGCAGATGCGCAACCAGCCCGAATTCCACGAGCAGGTCTGGCAATACATCAACCGCCGCGTCTCCGACTGGCGCATCATCAACGGCAAGATCGCGCTGAAGAACAACGAGGCCCTGCTCGCGCGCATCGAGCGCGACTTCGGCGTCGAGCGCGGCACGCTGCTGGCGCTGTGGGGCGTCGAGTCCGCTTATGGCGATCCGCTGGTGCAGCAGAACCACATGACGCCGGTGTTTCCCTCGCTCGCCGCGCTCGCCTGGAACGAGCCGCGCCGCAAGGCCTATTGGGAGACCGAGTTGATCAACGCGCTACGCATCGTCGACAAGGGCTGGAGCACGCCGGAGGAGATGAAGGGCTCCTGGGCCGGTGCGATGGGGCATTCGCAATGGATGCCCGAAGTCTGGCTCAATGTCGGCATCGACTATGACGGCGACGGCAAGGTGTCGCCATTCGGCAAGCCCGACGACGCGCTGGGCTCGACGGCAAAGTACCTGGTCAATCGCGGCAAGTGGCGCCGCGGCGAGCATTGGGGCTACGAGGTGCGCGCATCCGGCGACGTGAGCGGCAGCCGGACCTATGCGGCCTGGGCGTCAGCCGGCGTCACCCGCGCCGATGGCCAACCGTTCCCGCAGCCCAATGCATCGGCGCAGATGTGGACGCCGGTTGCGGGCGGACCGACGTTCCTGCTGGGGCCGAATTTCTACTCGGTGAAAAGCTACAATCCCTCGATGAACTATGCGCTGGCGATCTGCCATCTCGGCGACCGCTGCCTCGGCGCACCGCCCTTCATCCAGCCCTTCCCCGGCTCCGAGCGCGCGCTGACGCTCGCCGAGGTCCAGGAGATGCAGACGCGACTGACCAAGGCCGGGTTCGACACCGGCGGCACCGACGGCCGCGTCGGCAACGACACCATGAAGGCGATCAAGGATTTCCAGCAACACGCGGGGATCACGCCGGCGGACGGCTATGGCGGGCTGAAGGTGCTGGCGAGGCTGCGGCAAGGGCCGTAGGAGCCGGTCATTCCGGGGCGCGCCACTCGGCGCGAGCCCGGAATCCATTCCTCCACGTCGCTCGCTGCGCGATGGATTCCGGGCTTGCGCTTCGCGCGCCCCGGAATGACGGCCCCAAGAGATCAGTGCCTGTACTGCGGCTCCTCAGCATCAAGCTGTCTACGGATCGCAGCCAGATGCAACCGCGCGGATTCGGAATCGCCCTCGCGCATCTGCTTGTAGGTCTCGGCCGCAATCGCGGGATCGACGGCCAGCACCTTGCGTCCCGTCGACATCGCCAGCACCTGCACCTCGGCAGCGCGCTCGAGGTAGTAGAGATCGTCCCAGGCCTCCGCGATGGTCGGCGCCAGCACCATCACGCCGTGATGCTTCATGAAGACGATGTCGGCATCGCCGACGGCGGATGCGATCCGCGCGCCTTCGCGGTTGTCGAGCGCAAGGCCGTTGTAGTCGCGGTCGACCGCGGTGCGGCCGTAGAATTTCAGCGCGGTCTGGCCGGCCCAGATCAGGGGATCGCCCTCGGTCATCGACAGCGCGGTGGCGTAGGGCATGTGGGTGTGGAACGCGACCTTGGCGCGCGGCAGGCGCTTGTGCATCTCGGCGTGGATGTAGAACGCCGTCGCCTCGGGTACGCCCTCGCCGTCGAGCACGTTGCCGTGGAAGTCGCATATCAAGAGCTTTGACGCGGTCAGCTCGCGGAAGGCGTAGCCGTAGGGGTTGACGAGGAACAGGTCGTCGTGGCCCGGCACCACGGCCGAGAAGTGGTTGCAGATGCCCTCCTCAAAGCCGTTGCGCGCGGCCATGCGGAAGCAGGCGGCGAGATCCTCGCGCGCGGTGCGGATCGCGTCGGTGGCAAGGTCCGGCCGGTTCGAGCGGAATGGCGCCGGCGTGGATGACGAGGAGTGAAGGCTGTGCGCCATGGCGAAGGACACCTTTGTCGGTCGAGAGCTGCGCGCCTTGTACAGGGCCGACGCCTGCGCGTCAGCCCCCGCGGGCGCCACCCTGCCCTTCGCAGCCCGCGCGGCGGCTTATTGCCGCCGCGGCACGCCGCCGGCGTTCATACCGCCGTCGATCACGAGCTCGCTGCCGGTGACGTAACGCGAGGCATCTGACGCCAGATACAGCACGCCGGAGGCAATCTCCGCGGCCTGCCCGGCGCGGGCAAGCGGCGTGACGACCCGGGCCCGTTCCTCCGGATCGATCGGCGCATTGCCCTGGTTGCCGGTCGCCCCCGTCGGGATCTTGCCCCAGATCGGAGTGTCGATGATGCCGGGATGAACGGAATTGACGCGAATGCCATCGCCCACGGCCGCGCACTCCATCGCGATCGATTTCGCAAACAGCCGCACGCCGCCTTTGGTCGCCGAATAGGCCGACAACCCCGGCGCGCCGCGCAGGCCCGCCAGCGAGGACATCATGACGATCGAGCCGCCGCCGGTCTTGCGCATCAAAGGCAGGCAATGCTTGACCGAGAGAAACACGCCGTCGAGGTTGATCGCGTTCTGCTTGCGCCAGTCACCGAGCGTCATGTCGACGATCGAGGGCACGGCAATGCCGATGCCGGCATTGGAGACCATGATGTCGAGCCGGCCGTAGCGCTTGGCGATCTCGGCGACGATCTCGATCCAGCGTTCCTCGCTGCTGACGTCCTGCTCCAGGAAGATCGCCTTGCCGCCGGCCTTTGTGATGCGCTTGGCGAGCTCGGGGCCGCGCAACTCGTCGACGTCGGTTGCGATGACGGTGGCGCCCTCGCGCGCGAACAGCTCGACGATCGCCTCGCCGATGCCGGAGGCGCCGCCCGTCACCAGCGCGACCTTGCCCTCAACCTGCCCTGCCATGTTCACTCCCTTTTCTTGTTGTTTGAGGCCGCTACTTAATCACGGATGGCCCCTGGTCCGGTAGCGCGACGTCGATGACGCGGAACTGCACACGCTCGGCGCCCTGATAGCGGTCGACCGACAACGATCCCGCGACATGCAATTGCTGACCGCGATTGGCGACCAACGCGTTGCCGAGTTTTTGTCCGACCGAACGGAAGGCGATCCCGTTGACGATGGCGCCATCGCCGGACTTGAAGCGCAAACGCAGATGCGCCTGGCCGACCTCATCGGCATAGACGAGCTGATGCGCCGGCAGCGCCAGCACGGCTTCCGGATTGCCGCTGCCAAAGGGCCCTGCGCGGTTGAGCGTCGCCGCAAGCTCCGTCGTCACCGCGCGCGCGGAGACGGCGCCGTCGATATAGAGCTCGTTGACGTGGCGCGCCTCGGCGACGTCGCGCGCCAGCGCATTTTCGAGATAGGCGCGGAATTCGGCGAGCTTCTCCTTGCGCAGCGTGACGCCCGCGGCCATCGCGTGGCCGCCGCCCTTGAGCAGGATGCCGTCGGTGACCGCCTGCCGCACCGCCTTGCCGATATCGACGCCGGCGATCGAGCGCCCGGAGCCGGTGCCGATGCCGCCGGGCTCGAGTGCGATCGCAAAGGCGGGCCGCGAAAACTTCTCCTTCAGGCGGGAAGCGACGAGGCCGACCACGCCGGGGTGCCAGCCTTCGGACGCCGTGACGATGACGCCGAGCTTGTCCTCCAGTCCGATCGAGGCCAGCGCCTCGGCCTCGGCTTGCGCTTCCGCGGCCTGCTCGATGACACGGCGTTCGGTGTTGAGGCGATCGAGTTCAGCCGCGATCCGCGCGGCTTCGACGCTGTCGCCTTCGAGCAGGAGCCGCACACCGAGATCGGCGCGGCCGATCCGGCCGCCGGCATTGACCCGCGGCCCCAGCATGAAGCCGAGATGCCAGGCCTCCGGCGGGCCGTTGAGCCGCGCCACGTCCATCAGCGCGGTGTGGCCGACATGATCGCGCCGCCGCATCGCGATCAGCCCCTTGGCGACGAAGGCGCGGTTGAGTCCGATCAATGGCGCGACATCGGCGACCGTGCCGAGCGCGACGTGATGCAGCATGCCGAGCAGATCGGGCTCGGGCATCTCCGCATTCCAGAAGCCGCGTTGGCGCAATTCGCGATTGACCGCGACCAGTGTCACCAGCACGAGACCGACCGCGGCGAGATGGCCAAGGCCCGAGAGATCGTCGAGCCGGTTCGGATTGACCAGTGCGTCGACCAGCGGCAGCTCCGTCCCGGCCTGGTGGTGATCGATCACGACCACGGACATGCCGAGGCGCTTGGCCTCAGCCAGCGGCTCGATGCTGGTGGTGCCGCAATCGACGGTGACGAGCAGCGTGGCGCCCTTCGCGGCCAGCCCGCGCACGGCTTCGGTATTGGGCCCGTAGCCCTCGAAGATCCGGTCGGGAATGTGGATCAGCGGATCGAGCCCGCAATGGCGCAAGTGCCAGGCCAGCAGCGCCGCCGAGGTCGCGCCGTCGACGTCGTAGTCGCCGAAGATCGCGACCTTCTCGCCCTTCGCCGCGGCATCGGCGATGCGCTTTGCGGCGGCCTCCATCTCCGTCACCGTGAAGGGGTCCGGCATGAGCTTGCGGATGGTCGGGTCCAGGAAGTCCGGCACCGCGTCGATATCGACCCCGCGCCCCGCCAGAACCCGCGCCAGCAGTTCCGGCAACTGGTGCCGCTGCACAATGGCGAGCGCCTGGGCCGCCCCGCGGGCGTCCAGCCGGTCGCGCCAGAGCTTGTCGGTGAGCGAGCGCGTCACCCCCAGGAACGCCTGGGGCGCTTCGACGGGCAAGGCAGTGGTAGGCGGCGTCATGACGAGCGGCAATCTGTTGGGAACTCGAGGTTCGGGCGAACACGCGAGGCGCCCGGTCACTGGCTTAAGGGGATTGGCCAGGAAACCCCGGCGATTTGCAACGGCCGGGCTGCACAAAGCGGTGGATGGCCAGCCGACGGGCCGGAGTGACTATCATTTGGGCATTCCACCGAACAGCAAATTAAGCAGGCGTTAGGCGGAATCCTCGAAAAAGAATCGTATTCGATCTGTAAGCGATTGTTCCGGGTTCATTGCAGATCAGGCCTCATTGCCAAGGGAACTCCCCGATGTCTGCTGTGCTGGGTCTGAAAGCCAAGCCGATTGCCGCCGAACCCGCTGAAGATGATTCCGACATTTCCGCGCTGATCAACCGCCTCACCGCGGAGGTCAACCAGATCGCGGTCGACAAGACCAAGGCGATCCAGCAGATCACCAACCAGATGAAGATGCTGGCGCTAAACGCGCTGATCGAGAGCTCGCGCGCCGGCGCGCAAGGCGCGGGCTTCGCGGTGGTGGCGCAGGAGGTGCGCGGCGTCGGCCAACAGGTCGAGAGCATCGCGCGCGAGCTCGAAACCCAATTGACGAAACGCACCGGGGATCTCGTCGCCTCGATCGACCGCATGAGCCAGCGCTCGCGCGGCGAGCGCATGGTCGATCTGTCGCTCAATGCGGTCGAACTGATCGACCGCAACCTCTATGAGCGCACCTGCGACGTGCGCTGGTGGGCCACCGACTCCGCCGTGGTGGATTGCGCGGCCTCGCCCGCACCGGCGGCAGTCACCGACGCCTCGCAGCGCCTCGGCGTCATCCTCGGCGCCTACACCGTCTATCTCGACCTCTGGCTCTGCGACCTCGACGGCAACGTCATCGCCAATGGCCGCGCCGACCGCTTTCGCGTCGTCGGCCAGAACATCGCCCACACCAAATGGTTTCGCGAGGCGCGGACGTTGCGCTCCGGCGACGACTATGTCGCCGGCGACGTCGAGAACCAGCCGCTGCTCGGCAACGCGCAGGTCGCGACCTATTGCGCCAGCGTCCGCGCCGGCGGCCAGGCCAACGGCACGCCGATCGGCGTGCTCGCCATCCATTTCGACTGGGAGCCGCAGGCCCGCGCCATCGTCCAGGGCGTGCGCGTCGGCGACAGCGACAAGGCACGCGTGCTGCTGGTCGACTCCAATTTCCGCGTGATCGCGGCCTCCGACGGCCAAGGCATTTTGAGCGAGCGCATCTCGCTGTCGCTGAACGGCGAGCGCTCCGGCTTCTATCACGACCGCTCGGGCACGATGATCGCGTTCCACGCGACACCCGGCTACGAGACCTATCGCGGCCTCGGCTGGTATGGCGTGATCATCTGCGGAGCCTGAGGCCAGGATCCGTCCGCTCGATAAAAAATCGCAAAACAACCCCATACACAGTAGCCGGGCGTTGTTTTCATTAGTGTTTTTCCTGCAGCTCAAGCTGTTTTGACGCGTCGGGCAAAACAGTGGCATTATGCGACTATTCCGAAATCCGAAAACGCACTCGTTGCCTTGGGCCGGCGACCGCCGTGTGAGCGCCCCTCACTTGGCGCCCTCCACAAAGGCGACCGGCGTGCCTTTCGCGACGCTCCCAGCGACGCGTTCGGCGTCCCAATTGGTGAGACGCACGCAGCCGTGAGATTCCGCTTTGGAAATCTTGTCCGGCGAAGGCGTGCCGTGAATGCCGTAGCCTTCGGCGGACAAGTTGATCCACACCGTCCCAACCGGATTGTTCGGACCTGGTTTGATGGTAAAGGGCTTGCGCGAACGGACGCCCTTGAAGTGATAGGCGGGATTGTAGCGATAGAGCGGATTCTTGCTGACTTCGGTGACCTTGAGCGTGCCTGAGGGCGACGGCTTGTCCTCGCTTCCCACAGTCGCCGGATAAAATCCGATCAGCGCATTCGACTTGTCGAACAGTTTGACGGTCTGCCTGACCTTGTCGACCTCGACCCTGTCTGCCTTTGCAGGCGCACCCTCTCCCGCACTGGCAGTGTCCACCACGACGATGGTGTCGCCGGCGCGATCAAAACGGCGCCCGGGGTTGAGCGCCGCCAGAAGCTGCTCGCTCATGTGAAATTTCTCGGCCAGGGCTTCGCGCGGACTGGTGAAGCCGAGCTTCGGGATGTCCTTCATGTCCTCCATCTTCGACGGCAGCTTGTTCAGGAAAGGACCCGCCGCGTCCCGCTCGGTGATGGTGTAGGTCAGCGTGACCGGCCGCTCGTCCGCCCGCAGCGCCTTCCAAACCTCCTCCATCGGAGCCTCCGAGCCCGGCAACTGCCGGGCTTCCGCATAGGCGCGTAGCGCCTTCTTCGCATTCTCCCCGAACCTGCCGTCGATCTCGCCGGGCGAGAAATGCGCCCTGTCCAGAAGCACTTGCAACCGCACGCCCGCCGGAGTCGGCTTTTCGTTCGAGAGAGTCTTCTTCGATGGCTCGGCGGACTCGATGACGGCCGGGCTGATCTCGGCCGCGAACGCGGGTGCTGCCGCCAGAACAAGGATCAGAACGATGCAGAATACCTGGGCGCGATCGACCGACCGGGCGCTCATCATCGTCCTTCGCGACCCGCGATCGCCCATGTGCCAGCTCCGGGATGGAGACATTCACCGAATTGGCAACTCGGAGCGACCACGGAAGTTTCTAGTTTTTCCCGAGGGCGACTGGCGCAGCCGACGAGCTAGTGCCCGTGGTCGATCACCCAGCACGGCGCCCGGCCATCTCCGCCGCGAGCAGCAGCGCGGCGCGGCTGGCCCCGATCGATGCGATGCCCTGGCCTGCGATGTCGTAGGCGGTGCCGTGCGCGGGCGTGCAGATCGGGAATGGAAAGCCGCCGAGCAAGGTCACGCCGCGATCAAAGCCCATCAGCTTCATCGCGATCTGGCCTTGGTCATGATACATCGTCAGCACCGCGTCGAAGGCGCCGCCCTTGGCGCGCAGGAACACGGTGTCGGCCGGGAACGGCCCCTCCGCGGCAATGCCCTCGCGCTGGCCGGCCGCGACCACCGGCTCAATCATGTCGATCTCCTCGCGGCCGAAATTGCCGCCGTCGCCGGCGTGAGGATTGAGACCCGCAACCGCAATGCGCGGGCGCGCAAAGCCGGCGTTGCGCATGCAAGCATCGGTCAGTTTCAGCGCGCGGTGGATGCGTTCGCTGGACAGCTTTGCAGCCACATCCCTAAGCGGGATGTGGGACGTGACCCGCGCGTTCCAGAGCCGGTCCAGCACGTTGAACTCGCTGGCCGGCGTCTGGAGGCCGACCACCTCCGCGGAAAACGCGATCTCGTCGTCATACTCGGCGCGGGCAAGGCGCATCGCCTGCTTATTGAAGGGGGTGAAGCAGACCGCATCGACGCGGCCGTCGCGGCCGAGTTCGAGCGCGTGCCGGTAATTGGTCAGCGCGAATTTTCCGCCGGCAAGCGTCGCGGTCTTCGGCTCGACGTCCCTGGGGTCGAGGTGGCGAAGATCGACAAACAGCGCGTCGCCCTGCGCCGATCGAAGGTCGGCCCCCTGCTCCACCATGGTCAGGTCCGGCTTGGCGCCCGCAACGTGCGCGCCCTCGTCGAAGATGCGGCGGTCGCCGATCACCACGAGCCGGCAGCTCGCGCGGATGTCGCCCTCCACCACGAGCTTCGCCGTCAGCTCCGGGCTGATGCCGGCGGGATCTCCCATCGCCAGTGCAATGAGCGGCTTTGCGGTCATATGATCACCTTCTCCTGAGCTGTCGTCTCATTCCTGTCGGATGGCGTGGGCTTGCGCAGCAAACGCGCGAGCTGCAACGCGAGCGGAAGCAGCAGCAGCGTGATGCCGGCCACGATCAGGCACGTCACCAGCTTGTTCGCAAAGAAGATCCCGAGCGATCCCTTCGACATCAGCATCGACTGCCGGAACGCATCCTCGGCCTTGTCGCCGATGACGATCGCGAGCACCAGCGGCGCCAGCGGATAGAACAGCTTCTTGAAGAGATAGCCGACGACACCGAAGCCAAGCATCATCACCACGTCGAGATAGGAGTTCGACACCGAATAGGCGCCGACGACGCAGATGATCACGATCAGGGGCGCGATGACCACGAACGGGATTCGCATCAAGGCGGCGAAGACCGGAACGGTCAGCAGCACCAGCGCAACCGCGACGATGTTGCCGACATACATCGAGGCGATCAGGCCCCAGACAAAATCCTTCTGGTCGACGAACAGCATCGGCCCTGGATTGAGGCCCCAGATCATCAGCCCGCCCATCATGACGGCCGCGGTCGCCGAGCCTGGAATGCCGAGCGAGAGCATCGGCAGCAGCGCGCTGGTGCCCGCGGCATGGTCGGCCGTCTCCGGCGAGATGATGCCTTCGAGCTCGCCGGTGCCGAAATATCGGCCGCGGCGCGAGAAGCGGCGGGCGATGCCGTAGCTCATGAAGGATGCGGCGGTCGGGCCGCCCGGCGTGATCCCCATCCAGCACCCGATCGCGGCGCTCCGCAGCAGCGCAACGCTATGCCGCGGAAGGCGGCCGACTGCGCGAAACACCTCGCGCCAATCGATCTTCGAGGAGACGGCGCGGGCATGGAATTCCTCCTCGACGGCAACCAGCAGTTCGCCGATGCCGAACAGACCCATCACCGCGACGACGAAGTTCACCCCCTTGACCAGCTCGTCGATGCCCATGGTCAGCCGGACGCTGCCCGAGACGGTGTCGATGCCGATGGCGGCGATCGCAAAGCCGATCGCGAGCGCCACGACGGTCTTGATCGGGGCCGCCCCGCCCATGCCGACGAAACTCGCAAAGGCCAGGAAATAGACCGCAAAATATTCCGCCGGCCCGAAGGCGAGCGCGACCTGCGCCACCCAGGATGCGAGGAAGGTGATCAGGATGACGCCGACCAGCGCGCCGAACGCAGCCGAACCAAAGGCGGTCGCGAGTGCCGTCGTCGGCCGGCCGTCCCGCGCCATCGGATAGCCGTCGAAGGTGGTTGCGACAGAGGACGGCTCGCCGGGAATGTTGAACAGGATCGAGGTCACCGAGCCGCCGAACAGCGCGCCCCAGTACATGCTGGAGAGCAGGATGATCGCCGACACCGGCTGCATGCCGAAGGTCAGCGGCAGGAGCAGCGACACCCCGTTCGGCGCGCCCAGCCCCGGCAGCACGCCGACGAGAATGCCGAGCAGCACGCCGACCGCCATCAGCAGCAGATGCGGCACGGTGATCGCGATGGTGAAGCCGTGCAGCAGTTCCCCAAGATTATCCATCGGCCTCTCCGTCAGATGCCGAACGCGGCGGCGAGCGCGCCATGCGGCAGGCTGACCTGGAACATGCGCTCGAACACGACGTAGAGCGCGAGCGCCGTTGCCGCCGCCATCGCCAGCGCGCGTGGCACGGATTGGTGCCTCGGAATCGCCAGCACGGCGAAGACGTACAGGCTTGAGGCGATGTACATCCCGACCAGCGGGATCGCGGCAACGAAGATCGCGGCCGGCACGAACAGGCCGGCAAGCCGGCGCAGCTCGATCGGTGTGATCGCGATGGGAACGCTTGCGAGCGTCGTCGCCGGCAGAAGACCTCTCACCAGATTGTAGAGGCTTCCGAGCACGATGATGATTCCGGTCAGGAACGGAAACGTGCCGGCGTCCACGCCCGCGCTCGACCAGCCGATGCCGTTGTCGAGGCTGGAGACGACGACGGCCACACCAAAGCTGCCGGTGAGGATAGCGGTCGCAAGCTCAAGCGCGCGGCGTGAGATCATCGAGAGCTCCGTTCGAGCGGCGTGCCACGGCCAGTGAATGACGCACGCGTCTTCCAAGCCATCAAGTGTCGTCCCGGCGAAAGCCAGGACCCATAACCCCAGGGAGAAGTTTGACGAGGCCTGGAAGCCAAGTCGGTACCACCACCAACGCTCCACGATAGATCAAGCGGTGTGGGTCCCGCCGTTCGCCGGGACGACAGTGGAGATTGTGGCACGATGGTCGCCTCACTTGACCAGCCAGCCCTGCTCGCCCGCAACCTGCTTGACGTGCTCAAGGTCCTCCTTGATGAACTTGTCGAGCTCGGCGCCGGTCAGGAACGTGTCGACCTGGGAGGTCTTCTCGATGTAGTCCTTCCATTCCGGCGTCGCCTGCACCTTCTTCATGAGGTCGACATAGAACGCGGCCTGATCCGGCGTGACCTTGCCGGGCAGCCACACCGTCCGCGGCTGCTCATATTGCTTGATGTCGAGCCCCTGCTCGGCGCAGGTCGGAACGTCGCTCCAGCCTTCAGTCGCGGTGACCTTGGGACCCTGCGGCAGCCGTTTCGGGCTGAAAACGCAAAGCGGTCGCTGCGTGCCGCCACGCCATTGCCCGAGGCTCTCGCTGGGATTGTTGACGTGGGAGTCGAGGTGTCCGCCGGCGAGCTGCACGGCGGTCTCGGCGCCGCTCTTGAAGGGGATGTAGGTCAGCTTGACCTGACCGGCCTTCTCGATCATGCGGGTCAGCACCTCGTCGGTGTCCTTCGACTGCGCGCCGCCCATCTTGAATTCGCCCGATGCGGCCGCCTTCAGATAGTCCCCTGCCGTCTTGTAGGGCGCATCCTGCTTGACCCAGAGCAGGAACTCGTCCTGCGCCATCGCCGCGATCGGGGTGAGATCGGTGTAGTTGAAGGCGACTTTGGAGACGAGCGGCTGCTGCCAGGCGTTCGACGTTCCGAAGATCACCTTGTAGGGATCGCCTGCGGACGCCTTGCCGTAGACATAACCTTCGGCGCCGCTGCCGCCGCCCTTGTTGACGACGACGATGGGCTGCTCCGTCAGCTTGTACTTGGTGACGATGTTCTGCACCGCGCGGGCGAGATTGTCGGTGCCGCCGCCCGGTCCGGCGGTGGCCACGAACTCGATCGGCTTTTGCGGTTGCCAGGCCGCAAACGCCGGGACCGTGCCGGCGAGCACGGTCGCGGCTGCGGAAAGCAGAAGTGTTGACGTCCGACCCATGATTTCCTCCAGCTCTTATGTTTGTTCTGTTTTGTTTGTTGTATCGAACCGGTCAGGCGACGCGTTCCTCGCGTCTGTCTGCGGCTGAAACGATTGCGCCTTCTTGCTCGAGCGCTTCGATCTGCTTCTGGTCGAACCCATGTTCGGCCAGCACCTCGCGGGTATGCTCACCGTAGACCGGCGCGCCCGAGAGCACTTTGCCTGGGGTCTCCGAAAACTTGACGGGAAGCCCGATCGTCTTCACCGGACCGAGCGTGGAATGCTCGACCTCGACGACCATCTCGCGCGCCAGCGTCTGCGGATCGCGGAGCGCCTCCAGCATGTCGTGCACGGGGCCGCACGGCACGCCCTTCTCGTCGAGTGCCGCAAGCCAATGCATCCGCGACCGGGTGCGGAAGCGCTCGCTCAGGACGGCCTCAAGCTCCTTCAGATGCGCCATGCGGTCCGCCCCGGTGACGAAGCGCGGATCGGAGGCAAGCTCGCTGGCACCGAGCGCCTCCAGCATCAACAGCCAATGCTTCTTGTTGGCGCCGCCGACCACCAGCCAGCCGTCCGAGGCCTCGAAGGCCTGGTACGGCGCGTTGAGCGGATGCGCCGAGCCCATCGCGCGCGGCGCGGTGCCCGCGGCCAGCGCGATCGTGGACTGCCAGTAGGTCTGCACCAGGGCCGCCTCGTAAAGCGAGGTCTCGACCCACTGCCCTTCGCCAGTCTTGAGGCGATGCGTATAGGCGGCAAGGATACCCATGCTCGCGAGCAGGCCGGCGGTGATGTCGGACAGCGGCGGGCCGCATTTGACGGGCGGACCATCCGGGCGTTCGCCGGTAAAGCTCATGATGCCGCTCATCGCCTGCGCGACGAGGTCAAAACCGCGGCGGTGCTTGTAGGGGCCGGTGCGGCCGAAGCCGGACAGCGAGCAGTAGATCAGCGATGGATACTGCTTGTGCAGGTCTTCATAGCCGAAGCCGAGGCGCTCCATGGCGCCCGGAGCAAAATTCTCGACCAGCACGTCGGCGTCCGCGATCAGCCGCCGCAGCACCTTCTTGCCGCCATCGGTCTTGAGGTCCAGCACGATGCCGCGCTTGTTGCGGTTCATCATCAGGAAGGAGGCCGCCTCATCGCCGATCTTGGGCGGCACCGAATGGCGGGTGTCGTCGCCGTTCGGCCATTTCTCGATCTTGATGACGTCCGCGCCCATGTCGGCGAGCATCAAGGTGCAGGTCGGCCCCGCCATGACATGGGTGAGATCGATGACCTTGAGGCCGGCAAGCGGTCCCGAACGGCGAGAGGTGGATTGCGATCGATCGCTTTGCATCGGCCCGTCCTATTGGCCGCGCCATTGCGGCGCGCGCTTGTTGAGGAAAGCATCGAGCCCTTCGCGAAAATCCTGGCTCGTGTAGCACATCAGGATGAGGTCTTCCCCCTCGTCCCGGGTCAGCCGCCTTTGCAGGCGCGCCACCGCCTGCTTGGTCGCGGTCAGCGTCAGCGGCGCGTGGCTGGCCAGCAGGCGAGCGACCTCGTCGGCACGCCTGTCCAGGGCCGCGATATCCTCGACGACCTCGCCGAGCAGCCCGACGCTGGCGGCTTCAGCGGCGTCAATGAGGCGCGCGGTGAAGATCAGATCCTTGACGCGCGCAGCGCCGATGAGCGCGGTGAGACGGCCGACATTGGACATCGACAGGCAGTTGCCGAGCGTCCGGGCGATCGGAAATCCGATTTTGGCGCTGTTCGTGCCGATGCGCAGGTCGCAGGCCGCGGCGATGCCCGCCCCGCCGCCGGTGCAGAACCCGTTAATCGCGGCGATGGTCGGGACCCGGCACTGCTCGAGCGTGGTGAGCACGCGGTCGATGCGGTTCTCGTAGTCGATCGCGTCCTGCGGCGTCTTGAACTCGCGGAACTGGTTGATGTCGGTGCCGGAGGCGAAGGCCTTGTCGCCGGCCCCGCGCAGCACCAGCACCTTGAGCGTATGATCGCGGTCGGCCTCTTCGCAGATCGCCGCGAGCCGTTCGTACATGGCGAAGGTGAAGGCATTGCGCGCCTGCGGACGGTTGAAGGTGATCCGCCCGATGCCGTCCTGACGTTCAAAAACGAGGTCGTCCGCCTCCGCAGCGTGGTCCATTTCCTCATGCCCTCTTGTTTTTTACATTTTTGAATGCAGAATCTGCGATTAGCAAGCTGGAACTTGCATATTTGGACTGATTACTGCATTTTTGCATTCAAATTGGAGCCGCCTGCCATGCTTCATGAGGAGGTCGTCGGCCGCATCCGCGCCATCCTGCTCGACGGTGAAATCCCGCCGGGCGCGCGGATTCCCGAGCGCGAGCTGTGCGACCGGCTCCAGATCTCGCGCACGCCGCTGCGGGAAGCGCTCAAGGTGCTGGCCGCCGAAGGTCTCGTGCAGCTCCTGCCCCATCGCGGCTCACGCGCGGCGAAGCTGACCGACAAGGACATGCGCGACCTGTTCGAGGTCTGCCAGGGCCTCGAGGCGCTTGCCGGCGAGCTCGCCTGCGAGCGGATCAGCGACGCCGAGATCGACGCGATCGCCGCCGCGCACACGGACATGGTTCGGCATTATCGCGAGGGCGACCTGATCCAGTACTATCGCGGCAACCGCGCCATCCACGAAGCCATCGTCGCCGCGGCCGGAAATCCCGCACTGACCGGGCTCTACGCCTCCGTGACGGCGCGCATCCGCCGCGCGCGCTACGTCACGCCGATGACGCCGCAGCGCTGGGCGTTCGCGGTGAAGGAGCACGAGGCGATCCTGAACGCGCTGCAGCGGCGCGATGGTGCCGGCCTCTCGCACATCCTGCGTGCGCATCTCCGCCACAAGCGCGAAGAGGTCTTGCAGGCCGGCTTTGCCGAGACGGAAGCAAGCGACCTCGCGCTGAGGATCGCGTGAGATCACGCCCGGCCTATTCCCTGCGCTTTCGGCGCTGCCCATGGCTAGGCCGGGGAGTAGCCGAGTGAAGCCCGATGGCGAACACGGCCTATGCGGACGCGTGCCGTCGTGACGCGAAAAGATTCTTGCAGTCCTGCCGCGTCGGGCGGTCAGGAGACACAATCGCGACACAATCATTGATTGCATTGCGGCACCGCGTGGCTGGATCGTGCTGACGAAGCAACGTCGGCAACCGGTGTCTTTTGTCGCGCGCCGGAATTGCATCGCGCACTTTGACAAGCCGCGCTAACCCGCAAATCAATTCCACTTGCTAGCTTGTCTGAACCGGCGCAGCATTCCACCGCTGGCCTCAGGCCGAACACAACGCGCGAGACAATCGCGCAGCTCAAAAGAAGAATGGAGGAAACGAATGACACTCGATGTCTCACGTCGATCCCTGCTCGCACTCGGCGCCGGCCTTGGCGCCAGCGCAATGCTCGGCAGCAGTGCGATGGCACGCGCTCCCAAGCTCGGCACCCAGACTCCCTATTGGCACCGCTTCATTCTCGGCGACGCCGAAGTGACCGTCGTCTCCGACGGACCGCTGCCGCTCGGCGATCCCTCCGGCACCTTCACCGGCGTTTCCAAGGAAGAGGTGAAGAAGATGCTCGCCGACAATTTCCTGTCGCCGGACAATGTCGTGCTCGAGCAGAACTCGCCGATCGTGAACACCGGCGACAAGCTCATCCTGTTCGACACCGGCATGGGCAGCTCCAAGATGTTCGGCCCCACCACCGGCCGGCAGCAGAAGAGCATGATGGAGGCCGGTATCAAGCCGGAGGACATCGATGCCGTGGTCTGCTCGCACGCGCATATCGATCACATCGGCGGCATCGTGGATGCCAACAACAAGCCGCTGTTTCCGAACGCGCAGATCTACATCTCCCAGACCGATTTCGATTTCTGGACCGATGAAGGCAAGATGGGGAGCCCGGCAAAGGACTTCGTCGTGCACGCCCGCAAGAACCTGCTGCCGGTCCGCGACCGCATCGTGTTCTTCAGGGACGGCCAGGAATTCCTGCCCGGCGTGCAGGCCATCTCCGCGCCCGGCCACACCGTCGGCCACACCATCTTCATGGTCAGCTCGGCCGGCAAGTCCTTCGCCTTCCTCGGCGACCTCTCGCACCATTCCGTGCTGCTGCTGGAGCGGCCGCGGATGGAATTCTCCTACGACACCGACCCGAAGCAGGCAGCCGAGTCGCGCGTCAAGCTGCTCACCATGCTCGCGGCCAACAAGACGCCCGTGATGTCCTATCACTTCGCCTGGCCCGGCTACGGCCACGTCGCCAAGGCGGGTGACGGGTTCCACTACTATCCCGAACCGATGCAGATGACGTTGTAGCCGGTGATACCAAGCCCGGGTCGCGCATGTGCGGCCCGGGCCGTTCGCTTGATCTGACCGACAGAGGGGAATGATCCCTGACCGGTTCCTGTCGCGTCGCAACGACACTTCTGGAGCATTTTTCGGCAAGGCAGGCCCGTTCCAGGCAAGAGCTCGCCTCACTGCTCGGATAAGAGTCCCCTCGCATCACTTTCGTCGACGAGAGCTCGTGACGCCCCTTTGGCCTGACGCCGCTCACGCTCGCAAAATGCTCAGGAGACATGCCATGAAGATCGTCGTGATCGGCGGCAGCGGATTGATCGGATCCAAGCTCGTGTCGAGACTCAAGCAGCAAGGCCACGAGGTCATAGCGGCCTCTCCAAAAACAGGCGTGAACGCCGTGACCGGGGAAGGCCTCGCTGCCGCGCTGGCAGGCGCGGATGTCGTGGTCGACGTCGCCAACGCGCCGTCCTGGGAGCCGGCCGCCGTGCTGGAATTCTTCCAGCGTTCGAGCCAGAACCTCGCCGCGACCGAGGCCGCAGCAGCCGTCAAGCATCATGTCGCGCTGTCGATCGTGGGAACCGATCGCTCGCCCGACATCGCCTATTTTCGTGCCAAGCTCGCGCAGGAGACCATCGTCAAGGCATCTCCGGTCCCCTACTCGATCGTTCGCGCCACGCAGTTTTTTGAATTCCTCGGGGCCATCGGCGAAGCAGGAGCGATTGACGGCAAGATCGTCGTGCCATCGGCGTCGTTTCAGCCGATCGCATCCGACGACGTGGTTGCTTCCCTCGCGGAGGTCGCGACGGGACGGCCGCTCAACGGCACGATCGATATCGCGGGACCGGAAAAAGCTCCCTTCAACGAGTTCGTCGCGCGCCGCCTGAAAGCATCGGGCGACAGCCGCCCGGTGGTGGGAGACGCCAAGGCAGGATATTACGGTGCCCCCATCGAGGACACCTCGCTGGTCCCGCTCGGCGAGGCGCGGCTCGGGAAAACGTCGCTCGCAAAATGGCTCGCGACGGCTTGAGGATCTGCGATCCCAAGGTCGCTGCAACCACGGCAATGAAGGAAATCCCATGCGCAGATTGCTGATCGCAACGGCGGCTTACGCCGCATTCGTCCTGGCGGCCCAGGCAGCCGAGACGCAGCCGGCTGCGAAGTCGGCCAAGGTGACTGTCGTGTTTGACCAGGTCCTACCGAATGCTCCCGGCAAGAGCATGAAGGGCGTGCTGGTCGAGTATGGTCCCGGAGGCTCCTCACCGGCCCACACCCACGCACGCTCCGCGTTCATCTATGCCACGGTGCTGGAAGGGGCGATACGCAGCCAGGTCAATGACGAGCCCGCCAAGGTCTTTCACAAGGGAGAGAACTTCTCCGAGAAGCCCGGCGATCGCCATGCCGTCAGCACCAACGCCAGCGATACCGAGCCGGCGAAGCTGCTGGCCGTCTTCGTGGTGGACACCGCCGATACCGAGTTGACAACGCCGATCGCGAAGTAGCGCGCGGGCCAAGGCGCTTCGGCGCAAGATGTCAGCAGCCGAGCCTGTCGGCGATCCCGCCGAAATCCTTGGCGACGATGTCCCAGTTGCCGGTGGCTTCGAAGTCGACCTTCTGCAACGGCCCGTACTCCGTCGGCCGCGCCACGAACGCGGTCTTCAGGCCGTTGTTCTGCGCGGCGGCGAGATCGCCGTTGTGGGCGGCGACCATCATCACCTCGCCCGGCTTGAGGCCGAGCAGGCGCGCGGCGCCGAGATAAGTCTCGGGATCGGGCTTGTAGTGCTCGAACACCTCCGCGGACATGACGAGGTCCCACGGCAGGCCGGCGAACTTCGCCATGTTGGTGAGCAGCGCGACGTTGCCGTTCGACAGCGGCGAGATGACGAATTTCGACTTCAGCCGCGTCAGGCCGGCGACGCTGTCGGGCCAGGGATGCAGGCGATGCCAGCCCTTGGTGAGGTAGTCGAGATCAGCTTCGGTGAGGTCCTTGATCGAGAATTGCGCGACCAGCTTTTCCAGCGAGCGGCGGTGCAGATCGTCGAGCATGACATAGCCGCGCTCGGGATGTCTGCGCACGTCGTCCATCGAGGCCATGTACATGCCGCGCCAGCCGTCCACCAGGGCGGTCCAGTCGGCGCTGATGCCGCGCTGCCTGCTCCACCACATGAAGTCGGTGATCAGGCTGGTGCGCCAGTCGACGACGGTGCCGAACACGTCGAAGACCAGGGCTTTGACGGCGGAGAGATCGGACATGGGCGCTTCCTCTTTTTGCTTTTGTCTTTGTCATTCCGGGGCGCGCGGAGCGCGAACCCGGAATCCAGAGGTTGTCGGCGCGAGATTCCGGGTTCTCCGGGCCGCGCTTCGCGCGGTCCCGTTCGCCCCGGAATGACGGCCAACGTCAGTCCAGGTGGAACTTCGCCAGCTCGCGGTGCTCGGCCTTGATGTAGCGCACGGTGCCGGTGACGGAGCGCATCACCACCGTCTCGGTCTCGATCACGCCGTCCTTGCGGAACTTGACGCCCGACAGCAGCGAGCCCGTGGTGACGCCGGTGGCGGCGAACAGGCAGTCGCCGCGCGCCATGTCCTCGATGCCGTAGATCATCTTGGGATCGTTGACGCCCATCTTGGCGGCGCGCTCGCGCTTCTCGTCGGAATCGAGGATGAGGCGGCACTGCATCTGGCCGCCGATGCAGCGCAGCGCCACGGCCGCGAGCACGCCTTCCGGCGCACCGCCGGTGCCGAGATACATATCAACGCCGGTGTTGTCGGGATCGGCGCAATGGATCACGCCGGCGACGTCGCCGTCGGTGATGAGGCGCACCGCCGCGCCGGTCGAGCGCACGCTCTCGATGATGCTGGCATGGCGCGGGCGGTCGAGCACGAGAACGGTGATGCCGTCCGGTTGGACACCCTTGGCCTTGGCGAGGCGGCGGACGTTGTCAGCCGGGCTCGCATCGAGATCGACGACACCCTTGTCGTAGCCCGGTCCGATCGCAAGCTTCTGCATGTAGACGTCGGGAGCGTGCAGCAGCGTGCCGCCGTCGGCCATCGCCATGGTGGCGATCGAGCCCGGCATGTTCTTGGCGCACAGCGTGGTGCCCTCGAGCGGGTCGACCGCGATGTCGACCTGCGGGCCGGCATTCATGCCAACCTTCTCGCCGATGAACAGCATCGGCGCCTCGTCGCGCTCGCCCTCGCCGATCACGATGGTGCCCTCGATCGGCAGCTTGTTGAGCTCGCGCCGCATCGCGTCCACGGCGGCCTGGTCGGCCGCCTTCTCGTTGCCGTGGCCGCGCAGCCGCGCCGAAGACACCGCCGCCCGCTCGGTCACCCGCACGATCTCCAGCGTGAGGATGCGCTCGAGCAAAGCGTGCGGCGGGACTGAAATATGGGTCGACATCGGCTAACTCCTTCGAAACGGTTCTGGACGGAAATCTCCGCCCGCATCAACTCGTAACACCCACAGTTCGTTCGAACCGTGTCATTGCTTGAGCCTGCTCTTTCCGGAAAACCGCTTCACACTTTTGCGCGGGCGCGGCCCTCCGGGTCTGGAGCATGCTCTAGTTCTTCTCGATCCGGATCACCTGCGGCCGTCCGCTGATCACCTTGTCGCGCTGCACGGCGGCGAGCGCGCGGCGCACCGCGTCCTCGTGCGTCGCATAGGTGATCAGGATGACGGGCACGGGGACCGCCTTGCCGTTCGCCGACGCAGTGCCGCCATTCGGATGACGCTGCACGATCGACTCGATCGAAATCTTCTGTTCTGCCAGCCGGGTCGCGATTGCCGCCGCAGTGCCCGGGAAATCGCGCGCCAAAAGGCGGATGTAGTAGCCGCCCTCGTGGCGCTCCATCGGCGCCTTTTTGGTGTCGCGCAAATGCGAGATCGGCCGGCCGAACGGATTGGCGCGGATGCCGCGCGCGACGTCGGCGATGTCGGCGACAACGGCCGATGCGGTCGCGGCACCGCCTGCACCGGGGCCGACCAGCGTGATCGGCGGAATGCCCTCGCCATCGATCGTGACCGCATTGGTGACACCCATCACCTGCGCGATCGAGGAGGATTTGGGAACCATGGTCGGGTGCACGCGCTGCTCGATGCCCTTGGCGGTGCGAACGGCAACGCCGAGCAGCTTGACGCGGTAGCCGAGATCGGCGGCCGCGCGAAGATCTTCCGGCGCGATGGAGGAGATACCTTCGACATACACCGCGCTTTGAGCAACTTTCGTGCCGAAAGCGAGGCTGGCGAGAATGGCGAGTTTTTGCGCGGTGTCGTGGCCGTCAACGTCGAAGGACGGATTGGCCTCGGCATAGCCCAGCCGCTGCGCGTCCTTGAGGCATTCGGCAAACGACAGCCCCTCCTGCTCCATCCGCGTCAGGATGTAATTGCAGGTGCCGTTGAGGATACCGTAGACGCGGTTGATGCCGGTTCCCGCCAGGCCCTCGCGTAGCGTTTTGATGACGGGAATCGCGGCGCCGACCGCTGCCTCGAAATTCAGCGCGCCGCCGTGCTTTTCGGCGGCCTTGGCGAGCTTGAGGCCGTGCTTGGCCAGCAGCGCCTTGTTGGCGGTGACGACGGACTTGCCGGCATTGAGCGCAGCCTCGACCGCGGAGAGCGCGGGATCGCCGGCGCCGCCCATCAGCTCGACGAAGCAATCGACCTCCGGATGGGTGGCGAGCGCCATCGGATCCTTCACCCATTCGACGCCGCGCAGGTCGACAGCGCGCTTCTTGGCCTTCGAGCGCGCGGTCACGGCTACCACGCGAATACCGCGGCCGCTGCGGCCCGCGAGCACGCGTCCCTGCGTTTCAATCAAACGGACAACTTCGGCACCCACGGTGCCGAGCCCCGCTATGCCCACTTTCAGGGGTGCGACCATGATGCTTATCGAAAACCTGTCGAAGAGAATTAGCGCCGATTGGCGAGCGGAACGACGTTGTGCAACGTTTCGATGCCGCTTTCAAGGAAGCGGCGCACGCCGCGCGCGGCTTGCCTGATCCGTTGCTCGTTTTCCACCATGGCGATGCGGACATATCCTTCACCATGCTCGCCGAAGCCGACGCCGGGCGACACCGCGACGCCGGATTTCTCCACCATCAGGGTCGCGAACTGCATGCTGCCGACGCTGCGGAACGCTTCCGGCAGCGGCACCCAGGCGAACATCGAGGCCTCCGGCGGCGGAATCTCCCAGCCGGCGCGGCCGAACGACTCCACCAGCGCATCGCGGCGCTTGCGGTAGGTGTCGCGCATCTCCTTGATGCAATCGTCGGGGCCGTTCAGCGCCGCGGTCGCGGCGACCTGAACCGGCGTGAAGGCGCCGTAATCGAGATAGGATTTGACGCGGGCGAGCGCCGCGATCACGCGCTCATTGCCGACCGCAAAGCCCATGCGCCAGCCGGCCATCGAATAGGTCTTCGACATCGAGGTGAACTCGACGGTAACGTCCATCGCGCCCGGCACCTGGAGCACCGAGGGCGGCGGGTTGTTCTCGTCGAAATAGACCTCGGCATAGGCGAGATCGGACAGGATCAGGATCTCGTGCTTCTTCGCGAAGGCCACAAGGTCCTTGTAGAAGTCGAGGCTCGCGACATAGGCGGTCGGGTTCGAGGGATAGCAGACGACGAGCGCCAGGGGCTTGGGGATCGAATGCACGATCGCCCGTTCCACCGCCTCGAAGAACTGCGGCGTCGGCTCGGAGGGTACCGAGCGGATCACGCCGCCCGCCATCAGGAAGCCGAAGGCGTGAATCGGGTAGCTCGGGTTGGGGCACAGGATGACGTCGCCCGGCGCGGTGATCGCCTGCGCCACGTTGGCGAAGCCCTCCTTCGAGCCCAGCGTCGCCACCACCTGGGTGTCGGGATTGAGCTTCACGCCGAAGCGGCGGGCATAGTAGCCGGCCTGGGCCCGGCGCAGGCCGGGGATGCCTCGGGAGGCCGAGTAGCGGTCGGTGCGCGGCTTGCCGAGCGTCTCCTTGAGCTTCTCCAGCACGTGCGGCGGAGCCGGCAGGTCCGGATTGCCCATGCCGAGGTCGATGATGTCGGCGCCGGCGTTCCGCGCGGCCGCCTTGGCCCGGTTGACCTGCTCGAACACGTAAGGCGGAAGGCGGCGGATGCGGTAAAACTCTTCCATGGCTCTCTGGGCTCCGGGCACCCGGTCAGGACAGAATCGACAGGCTAGAACGGCCGTTCGGAGACGCGCTCGCCCCCTTCGCAAAAATTGCTCAAAATCAAACGTTTAGAGCAACTTCCGACGACGGGGGGCTGAAGTCGTTCGCCCTGACTCTCGGCTGAACTGAGGTCTTTTTAGCACGCCAAGGCGGTCGCGCCAGCGATTACCTTGCACCGCCTCATTTGGCATCCTTGGCGGCGACCGCCTGGCGGTCGCGCGCGGCGGCAAGCTCGGCCTCGATCTTGGCGCGCTGGTCCGGCGGGATGACCGCCTGATCGCGCTCTGGCGGCAGATCATGCACCGGCAAATAGGTGCCGGGCTCCCTGGAATGCGCCTGCGCATCCGCAGGCGTCATATCCGCGAGCTGACTCGAGCAGCCGCCCAGCGCGAACGCCACGCTCAGCAGCGCGCCGCAGATCAGCAGCGACTTTTGCAGGTCCCTCAACGCCAACACTTGGGAAAATCCCCTACTCGTCCCAAAGCACGGCCCCGGGCAACCTTACCCAAGACCACGCCCAAGCCCAAGCTCAAACCATTGCTGCCCAAATGGTCCGAGCGAGAAAACACCCCGGCACTACCAAACCGAGCGGTGCGGCTCGATTGTGACGGAACCAAGAAAATTTGTCGCAGTGCAACACATCTTCGAGAGTGTTTAACGTCAAACATGCGAGCTTCGCGGTGACGAATACGGAATGAATCGTTACTGTTCTGCTCATGAGCATGGCCACGACCGACACGCCCAAACCCGACACGAAGTTCGATGCGGAAGCCTTCGCGATGAATGTCGCGCGGGCGATGGAGAGCGGCGGCAAGGCGCTGGCCGCCTTCCTCAAGCCGCGCGAGAGCGGCGAGGTGCAGGACCGTCCGCCGGCCGAGCTTGCCGAAGTCATCAAGGCCTTCACATCGGTCGCCGAATACTGGCTGTCGGACACCTCGCGCTCGTCCGATCTCCAGACCAAGCTCGCCAAGGACTATCTCGACCTCTGGGGCGCGGCGGCGCGCCGCATGGCCGGCCAGGACGCCCCGCCCGCGATTGCGCCCTCGCCGCGCGACAAGCGTTTCGCCGATCCGGAATGGAAGTCGAACCAGTTCTTCGATTTCGTGATGCAGCTCTATCTGCTCACGACCAAATGGGCGCAGGAGCTGGTGCGTGACGCCGAGGGGCTCGACCCGCAGACCCGCCGCAAGGCCGAGTTCTACGTCCAGCAGGTCACCAACGCGCTGTCGCCCTCGAACTTCGTGCTGACCAATCCGGAAGTGCTGCGCGAGACGGTGGCGAGCAGCGGCGAGAATCTAGCGCGCGGCCTGAAGATGCTGGCCGAGGACATCGCGGCCGGCAAGGGCATGCTGAAGATCCGCCAGTCCAACCCGGACAATCTCGTCGTCGGCGTCAACATGGCGACGACGCCGGGCAAGGTGATCTACCAGAACGAGATGATGCAGCTCATCCAGTATTCTCCGACCACGGAGAACGTGCTGCGCACCCCGCTCCTGATCGTGCCGCCCTGGATCAACAAGTTCTACATTCTCGATCTCAAGCCGGAGAAATCCTACATCAAGTGGTGCGTCGACCAGGGCATCACCGTGTTCGTGATCTCATGGGTCAATCCCGACAGGCGGCTCGGCAACAAGAGCTGGGAAGACTACATGAAGGAAGGCCCGCTCACGGCGATGGACGTGATCGAGAAGGTCACCGGCGAGATGAAGGTGCACACCGCCGGCTATTGCGTCGGCGGCACGATGCTCGCGACCACTCTGGCCTGGCTCGCCGAGAAGCGCCGCCAGCGCGTGAGCTCGGCGACGTTCTTCGCGGCACAGGTGGACTTCACCCATGCCGGCGATCTCCTCGTGTTCGTCGACGAGGATCAGATCGCATCGCTCGAGCACGACATGAAGACCGCCGGCGTGCTCGAAGGCTCGAAGATGGCGATGGCCTTCAACATGCTGCGCTCCAACGATTTGATCTGGTCCTATGTCGTCAGCAACTATTTGAAGGGCCAGCAGCCGAGCGCGTTCGACCTGTTGCACTGGAATTCGGATGCGACGCGCATGACCGCGTCGAACCATTCCTATTACCTGCGCAATTGCTATCTGGAGAACCGGCTGTCCACTGGCACGATGGTGCTCGACAACACGCTGCTCGATCTCTCCAAGGTCAAGGTGCCCGTCTACAACCTCGCCACCCGCGAGGACCACATCGCGCCGGCCGAGTCGGTGCTGTACGGCTCGCAATTCTTCGGCGGCCCGGTGAAATACGTGCTGTCCGGCTCGGGCCATATCGCCGGCGTCGTCAACCCGCCCGCCTCGAACAAGTACCAGTACTGGACCAACGACAACATCAAGGACGTCAACGTCGCCGAGTGGATGAAGGGCGCGGTCGAGCACAAGGGCTCGTGGTGGCCGGACTGGCGGCAATGGCTCGGCGAGCTCGACCCCGAGGAAGTCCCGGCGCGCGCAGTCGGCAGCGAGGCGCTCCCCCCGATCGAGGATGCACCCGGCAGCTATGTCAGGGTTCGCGCATAGCGGAATCTCCTGCGCTTGTATAAGCTCACCTTCAGCACAGTGATGAATGAGGGGACCGGGTTATGACGCGTGAATTGTTCTGGCTGACACTGACGGTGATTTTCACTGGCATCCTGTGGGTCCCCTACATCCTCGACCGCTGCCAGGTTCGCGGGCTGTCGGGCGCCATGGCAAACCCCTCCCGCAGCGACAAGCCGCAATCGCCCTGGGCGACGCGACTCATGTTCGCGCATGACAACGCCGTGGAAAATCTCGTGATCTTCGCACCGCTGGTGCTGATCCTGAACGCGATCGACTATTCGTCGAAATGGACCGTTCTCGCTTGCGCGGTCTATTTCTGGTCGCGCGTCGCACATCTGATCGTCTACGCGATGGGAATCCCGGTGTTCCGCACCCTGGCCTTCACCGTCGGCTTCCTCGCGCAGGCCGTGCTGGCGCTGGCGATCTTCAAGGTGCTTTGAGCATCCGAAAAGCAGGCGCAGGCCCCTGCGATCTGCGATATTGTCACGCGGGCTGAGGCAGCCGAAGCGAGGATTCCGGATGCGGACCCTTCTTTCAGCCATCGCGATGATCGCGCTCGCCGGATTTGGCGGCGAGGTGCAGGCGCAATGCTCCGAACTGATGCGCCTGCGCAGCGAAGCCATCGAAGCCACCAAGCCGATGAACCGTGGATTGATGCCGGACCGCTGTAACGCTTACATCCGCGCATCGCTCGCCTGGAGTTCCCTGCACGCCTACGCGCAAGACCATCAGGAGGCGTGCGACATCTCCAGCCGCTCGCTCGGTGAAATCGAAAAGTCTCACCACGACGCGGTGGTGGCGCGTGACAATGTCTGTGCCGGCCGTCCCGTTCGGCCGTTTCCGGCGGACGTGATTTTGCGCTGAATTTTGGCACGGCACGAAGAGCCCCGGCAGCCGCGTATCTTGCCACCGAGCATTCCCGGCGTCATGGCGAGGCGCGAAGCAATCCAGACTGTCGCCGCGGAAAGATTCTGGATTGCTTCGCTTCGCTCGCGGCGACGGTGGAGAGAGAGCCTTGCCGCTACGCCTCCGGCAGGCCCAGCATCAGCCGCATGTTCTGCACGGCCGCGCCCGAGGCACCCTTGCCGAGATTGTCGAGCCGGGCGACCAGCACGGCCTGGTGATATTTGTCGCTGGCGAAGACGTAGAGCTCGAGCATGTTGGTCTCGTTCAGCGCCTCCGGCTCGAGCCGGCCGCCCTTTGTCGCCTCGCTCTGGAGCGGCATCACCGAGACGTATTTCGAGCCGGCGTAGCGTTTCGCCAGCGCGGCCTGGAGATCGGCACCGCTGGGCTTGCCCGGCAGCATGTCGAGCTGGAGCGGCACCGAGACCAGCATGCCCTGCCGGTAGTTGCCGACCGAGGGAATGAAGATCGGCCGCCGCGTCAGGTTCGAATAGAGCTGCATCTCCGGCAGATGCTTGTGCTCGAAGCCGAGGCCGTAGAGCTCGAAGGACGGCGCGCTGCCGTCTTCGAAGCTCGCGATCATCGACTTGCCGCCGCCGGAATAGCCGCTCACCGCGTTCACCGTGACGGGATAGTCTGATGGCAACAGCCCGGCATCGACGATCGGCCGCAAGAGCGCGATCGCGCCGGTCGGATAGCAGCCGGGATTGGAGACCTTCTTCGCGGCCTTGATCTTGGCGGGCTGATCCGGCGTCAGTTCCGGAAAGCCGTAGGCCCAGTCGGGCGCAACCCGGTAGGCGGTCGAGGCGTCCAGCACCTTCGGGCCCGACGGCCCCATGCTGTCGATGAGCGCAACCGTCTCCTTGGCGGCCTCGTCGGGCAGGCAGAGGATGACGAGATCGACCTCCTCCATCAGCGCCTTCTTCACCGCGGGATCCTTGCGCTTGTCGTCGGCGATCGTCTTCACCGCGACGTCGCTCTGGAGCTTCAGCCGCTCGTTGATGCCGAGCCCGGTGGTGCCGGAGCCGCCGTCGACGAAGACGGTGGCGGGCTTCTTGGCCGCGCCGGTGGTCGGGGCTTTGCTGGTTTCCGTGAGGCTCATGGCACGCTCCTTTCGAGCTTGTTGGTTTCGGCCGCGAAGGCTTCCGGCCTCACGTCCTGCATCAGTTGCGCGATCTCCCTGGCGTCGGCGGCGGGTTGCGCACCGAGCGCGTTGGCGATCGCCGTATAGTCGGCGTCCGATTTGTGCTGGTTGAGCTTGAAGCTGCCTTCGACCTCTTCAACCGTCATGACCAGGCCCACGATCCCCTTCTTCATTGCCTCGAGCCGGCCCGCCGTCATCTTGCCCGACGTCCACGGCTTCTTCGGCAAGAGCCAGCTCTCGAACTTGTCGCTGAGCGTATCGATCTGCACCAACAGCTCGTCATCCGACAGCAGCCGCACCGATCCGGTCAGATGCACCGACTGGTAGAGCCATGTCGGCACCTGGTCCGGCGAGACGTACCAGTCCGGCGATACATAGGCATCGGGGCCGTTGACCACGAGCAGCCAGGAGGTCGCGCCGTCCGCAAGCTTTAGCAGCGGATTGTGACGGGCGACATGAAAGGCGGCCTGCGGCGTGCCGTCGGCGGCATAGGTCAGGTAGAACGGCAGCGGCGAGGCGACCGGCTTGTGGCCGTCGAAGGCGCACATCGTGCCGAAGCCGCGCTCCTCAGCGAATTTCAGGCTCGCGGCGCGGTCCTGCTTGAAAAAAGGTGGGGTGTACATCGTGGTCTCCTGCTGGGCCTCCTTGGGGGGCCGCCGGATCAGATCGCGCTGACAGGAGAAAGAATGCCGCGGATCGGGTCCAGCGGCAAAGACGATGATCTCAAACGCGATCGACCGCCCAAACCGCTAAAGAGCGGCGGCGGCGACGGGCGAACAGGATGGTCGCGGCGTTGATCATGGCGCGGGGCTATAGGGCCAGATCCGGTTCCCGTCAAGGTTCAGGCGTCAGATCACGCGCCAGATCCATTCCATGATCTTCGCGATCACGTCGCCGAACAGCAGCAGCGCCGCCGACCAGACCAGCGCCGAGACGAAATTGGCGGCCTGGAAGCTCCAATAGGGCATCTCGAAAATGCCGGCAGCAAGCGGCACGGACGCGCGCAAGGGGCCGAAGAACCGGCCGATGAAGATGCTGGGCACGCCCCAGCTCCGCACGAAGGCCTCACCCCTGGGCAGAAGTTCCGGATAGCGCGAGAGCGGCCACATCTGCGCGACATGCTCCTTGTAGCGATAGCCGAACCAGTAGGAGACCCAGTCGCCGAGCGCCGCGCCGAGGCCGCCGGCAATCCACACCGGATAGAAGCTGATGCCGCTGACCCCGATCAGCGCGCCGATCGCCACCAGTGCGCCCCAGGCCGGAATGAGCAGCGAGATGAAGGCGAGCGACTCCCCGAACGCCAGCAGGAACACGATCGGAGCCGCCCAAGCCTCGTGAGCACGCACGAAGTCGGCCAGTGCGTGCGCAAACTGCTCCATGCCAGAATAGCCTTCCCGCCCCGTCTCAAGGTCCTGCTCAGTGAAAAAGACTGGTAAGCCAGGGACTTGTGTGACATCAAGTCACAAAACCCGGCTGAGCGTCGACCTCACCGTCAAATTGCCGGGAACGGAGCGGCCCGCGGCGTAAAATCGCCGGGATTAGCTCCCAACCCCAGCCCCCGCCGGCCCTGCGGTGACCTTTCCAGGCCAGCCGTGTCATAGTCGCCCGAACCGATTCGCCGCCCGCGCGGCCCTCAAAACACATCAAAATTCATGTCCAAGCAGTTGAAACCAAAAGCAAAAGACGACTTTTTCGGCGGCAACGAGCCGAAGCCCCGCGCCGCCGCCAAGGCGTCGCCACGCGCGGGCGGCGCGGAAGCCGACTACACCGCGGCCGACATCGAGGTGCTCGAAGGCCTGGAACCGGTGCGGCGCCGACCCGGCATGTATATCGGCGGAACCGACGAGAAGGCGCTGCATCACCTGTTCGCCGAAGTCATCGACAACTCGATGGACGAGGCGCTCGCCGGGCACGCGACCTTCATCGGCGTCGAGCTCAGCGCGGACGGCTTTCTCACCGTCACCGACAACGGCCGCGGCATCCCGATCGATCCGCATCCGAAGTTTCCGAAGAAGTCGGCGCTCGAAGTCATCATGTGCACACTGCATTCGGGCGGCAAGTTCGACAGCAAGGTCTACGAGACCTCGGGCGGCCTGCACGGCGTCGGCATCTCCGTCGTGAACGCCCTCTCCTCCCTTCTCGAGGTCGAGGTCGCGCGCAGCCAGAAACTCTACCGCATGACGTTCGAGCGCGGGCACCCCAAGGGCAAGCTCGAGGATCTCGGCAAGATCAACAACCGCCGCGGCACGCGCGTGCGCTTCAAGCCCGATACCGACATCTTCGGCGCCAAGGCCGCGTTCAAGCCGCAGCGCCTGTTCAAGATGACGCGTTCAAAGGCCTATCTGTTCGGCGGCGTCGAGATCCGCTGGAACTGCGCGCCCGAACTGCTCAAGGGCATCGACGACGTGCCGGCGGAAGCGACTTTCCACTTCCCCGGCGGCCTGAAGGATTATCTCGCCGCCGCGATCCACGCCGACACGCTGGTGCATCCCGACATCTTCTCCGGCAAGTCGGGCCGCAACGGCGCGCATGGCGCCTGCGAATGGGCGGTCGCCTGGACCGCGGATGCCGACGGCTTCCTCTCGTCCTACACCAACACGGTGCCGACGCCCGATGGCGGTACGCATGAATCCGGCCTGCGCAGCGCGCTGCTGCGCGGCCTGAAGGATCACGCCGAACGCGTCGGCCAGGGCAAGCGCGCCTCCTCCATCACGTCGGAAGACGTGATGGTGGGTGCGGCGGTGATGCTCTCGGTGTTCGTGCGCGAGCCTGAATTCCAGGGCCAGACCAAGGATCGGCTCGCTACCGCCGAAGCGCAACGCATCGTCGAGCAGGCAATGAAGGATCCGTTCGACCATTGGCTGTCGGGCAATCCGAACCAGGCCAACAAGCTGCTCGACTTCGTGATCGACCGCGCCGAGGAGCGCCTGCGCCGCCGCCAGGAGAAAGAGACCGCGCGGAAAACCGCGGGCAAGAAGCTGCGCCTGCCCGGCAAGCTCGCCGACTGCAGCGACGCCGGCACCGAAGGCTCCGAGCTGTTCATCGTCGAGGGCGACTCGGCCGGCGGCAGCGCCAAGCAGGCACGCGACCGCAAGACCCAGGCCGTGCTGCCGCTGCGCGGCAAGATCCTCAACGTCGCTTCTGCCGGCAAGGACAAGCTGACGGCGAACGCCCAGCTTTCCGACCTCGTGCAGGCGATCGGCTGCGGCACGCTCGCGCAATATCGCGAAGAGGATCTGCGCTATCAGCGCATCATCATCATGACCGACGCCGACGTCGACGGCGCCCATATCGCCTCGCTGCTGATCACCTTCTTCTACCGGCAGATGCCGCGGCTGATCGACGAGGGCCACCTCTTCCTCGCGGTGCCGCCGCTCTACAAGCTCACCCACGGCTCGAAGTCGGTCTACGCCCGCGATGACGCGCACAAGGAGGCGCTGATCAAGAGCGAGTTCAACGCCAACGCCAAGGTCGAGGTGAACCGCTTCAAAGGCCTCGGCGAAATGATGCCGGCGCAGCTCAAGGAGACCACCATGGATCCGGCCAAGCGGACCATGCTGAAGGTGGTCCTGCTGGCCGACGACCGCGACACGACCGCGGATTCGGTCGAGCGTCTGATGGGCACCAAGGCCGAGGCGCGATTTGCCTTCATCTCGGACAAGGCCGAATTCGCGAACGAGGATCTGCTCGACGTCTGACCTCGCGCGGTCCCGTCGAAAAGCCCCGGCTCAAGTCCGGGGCTTTTTCATTTGTGGAGACGATACCGCCCTCGTCCCGGCACTTCATGCCGGATGCCGCCGCTCCACGCCGCGCACCGGCCCGCGACTCGGCCAGCGACTCACCGGCACCAAGGCCGAGGCAGGACTACCTCCGCTTCGGACAAGGCTGAGTTTGCTAACGAAATCTTACCCGGGCCGGGAATTCGAAAATCCACATAACGCACTGAAATTACATCTCTTTTTGTAAGTCTAACGTCATCCTCCCCAGGGCCGGCCGGCGGGCGTTTTCCGGCGACTGTGCCTGCCACGCAACAGCATTTCGGCGGAAAGCGTCTATAGTCCGGGCATCAGATGACACGAACTTCAGTGCGCTCGCGCCTGCTACAGACCAAGGTTGGGGATTTTATCATGAAGAAGATTTTGCTGGCTCTGACCGCGGTTGCGGCGATGACCGGTTCGGCCTCGGCGGCTGATCTCGCGGCGCGTCCCTACGTGAAGGCTCCGATGGCGGCTCCGGTTGCCAACTGGACCGGCTTCTACATCTTCGGCGGTGGCGGCGGTGGCCTGTCGAACGCTGACCAGAGCGTGGTTGATACTGTCACGGGCACCCCGCTGACGATCACCCAACGCCAGGGTGGCTCGGGCTGGTTCGGCACCGTCGGTCTCGGCTACGACTGGCAGTTCAGCGGCACTTGGGTCGCCGGTGTGTTCGCCGACGGTCAGTTCGGCAGCATCCGCGCCACCATTCAGGATCCGATCTTCGGCATCACCGGCAACCAGAAGCTGGAAGACTCCTGGGCCGCGGGCGTTCGCCTCGGCTGGCTGGTCGCCCCGAACGTTCTCTCCTACGTCAATGGCGGTTACTCAGGCGCTCACTTCGGCCAGACCAACTTCACGGACCTCGCGGGCGTGCCCGTCGGCGCTCATCTCGCCAGCTACAACCGCAACGGCTGGTTCATCGGTGGCGGCGTCGAGAACAGCCTGAATATCTTCGGCATCACCTCGCCCGGCTGGTTCATGAAGACCGAATATCGCTCGGCCTTCTACAATGCCAAGACCCAGACCGAGCTGCTCGACGCCGGCAACGTTCCGCTGGTCAACAGCATCCGCGCCAACAGCTGGAACCAGACGGTTTCGACCTCGCTGGTCTACCGCTTCAACTGGACCGGCCCGGTCGTCGCCAAGTACTGATCCGAACGCAAGTTCAGACGTCAAAGCCCCGGCATCGTCCGGGGCTTTTTCGTTGCGGGAATGCCGGCGGCGGACGATCGCATTCAGCGCCTTGTAGGCGCAGGCGAGCTGACTTCGATCGCCGCCCGGTCCGTATCGCCCTACCCCGAGCAGTGCGAATCGCCGTGGCTCCCGCTCACGCCGGGCGCTTGTGCGAGCCCCGCTCGTTGTATCCGAACCGCAGCTACGGTTACTGTGTGCCCAAGTTTTCGTGGCCGCGGCAGTCGTTCAGGCCGTGGGCTGCGACAGAACCAGGCCAACGGGGAGGAATGCATGCGCAGATTTCTGCTTGTAGCAGGCCTGTTTGCGACCGCCGTCGGGCTGCTCTGGATCGGACAGGGCACGGGCACCGTTCCCTGGCCACGATCGAGCTTCATGGTCAACCAGTTGCAATGGGCCGGCTATGGCGCTGCCATGGCCGGGTTCGGGCTGGTCCTGATCTGGCAAAGCAACCAATAGAAGAAACCAGGAAGTGAAAGCATGACATCCAGCCGGTTCGATCTCCGCGGCAAGGTCGCGATCGTCACGGGAGGCAATGGCGGCATCGGGCTCGGCCTCGCGCACGGGCTCGCCGATGCCGGCGCCGATATCGCCGTGGTCGGGCGCAACGAAACCAAGTCGGCCGCGGCCGTTGCCGATCTCAGACAGCGCGGTGTTAAGGCGATCGCCGTCACCACCGACGTGACCGACCAGGCGGCGGTCGCAGCCATGATCGACCGCGTCGTCAAGGAGTTCGGCCGCATCGACATCCTCATCAACAACGCCGGCATGAGCATCCGCAAGCCGCCGCACGAGCTCGAGCTCGACGAGTGGAACAAGGTGATCGACACCAACCTCACCAGCGCCTTCGTGTGCTCGAAGCTGGCCTATCCGGCGCTGAAGGCGTCCGGCAACGGCAAGGTGATCAACATCGGCTCGATGATGTCGATCTTCGGCGCCAGCTTTGCGACGGCCTATGCGGCGAGCAAGGGCGGCATCGTGCAGTACACGCGCGCCTGCGCCAATGCCTGGGCGCCCGACAACATCCAGGTCAACGCCATCCTGCCGGGCTGGATCGACACCGACCTCACCCGCGGCGCGCGGCAGCAGGTGTCGGGCCTGCACGAGCGCGTGCTGGCGCGCACGCCTGCGGGGCGCTGGGGCGAGATCGACGACTTCGCCGGCATCGCGGTGTTCCTCGCCTCGCCCGCCTCGAACTTCGTCACGGGCACCGCGATCCCCGTCGACGGCGGATTCTCGGTCATGGCCTGAGGCGCAGGCTCGCTGCACGCAAAAAGAAGCCCCGGCGATGCCGGGGCTTTGAATTTGTCAGTGATCGTCTTTTTCTGCTGCTTGGTCGTTGGTTGCTCAGTAGCGCGCGATGACCGGCGCGTCGAACTTGTAGCTCGCGCGCACGACGGCCCACTGAAGGTCGCGCGGCTTGGCGTCGAAGGTGTAGTTGGTCGTGGTGCCGCCGAGCTGATAGGTCTGGCTGCCGAAGGCCGCGTAATTGTATTCGAGGCCGACGATCCAGTTGCGGGTGACGCCGTATTCCCAGCCGGCGCCGACGGTCCAGCCGTTGGCCCAGTGGGTCTGACCGCCCGAGCCCGTCGCCGGGCCAACCGTATCGCTGACCGACAGGCGGTTGTTCACGCCCGCATAGCCGCCCTTGATGTAGAACAGGTTGTTCTGCACGGCGAAACCAGCGCGGCCGACGACGGTCGCAAGCACATTGGCGCGCCAGGAGAACACGTCGTCACCGGCACCGAACGCAGTATTCAGGAACGACCCCTTGTTATCGAGGCCGGAGATCGTGCCTTCCATGCCGAACACGTAGTTGTTCGCCTGCCAGTTGTAGCCGATCTGCGCGCCGCCGAGGACGCCCGAGTTGCGCTGACGATAGCCCTGTCCCGGAACCAGATCGCCGAAGCCGCCGCTGTTGCCGTTGTTGATGAACTGCTCGTTGGTCCAGGCGCCACCGATGTGGCCGCCGACATAGAAACCGGTCCAGTTGAACAGCGGCTCGACATAGGCGGGCGCCTTCGTGTAGCGCGCACCGAGATCGGCGGCGGACGCGGCGCCGGTCGAAACCAGCGCGGTCGTGCAGGCGAAGGCGGCAATCAATTTGTTACGCATGGTACACCCCGTGTCCTTTGATGGGCGCACGCTCACATGCAGGTCTTACTCAAATTTGAATCAACAAAGTTAAGACGCCGGATTGGCAGGTTGCGGTGCTTGAATCCGTCTGCGCTGTTGCACGCCCGCAACGCGCCGCGCGCGATTTAACGCGAAATTATCCCTACCCGATTACAGCGCTACGATGCCGGCGCGGCCTTGGACTGAACGTGCTCGGGCCGCACGCCGAGCGCGATCAGGCGCGCCGGGATGCCCTGGAGCCATGGCAGCGCGGTGATCAGGCGCACGATCAGCGGCACCTTCAACGGCCGGTCGCCGCCCTGCAGGGCGCCGCTGATGATGTTGTTCTGCACGATCACCTGCATGGCTTGCGTCATCTTCACCGGGAACTCGCGCCGGCGGCGCACGGCGTCGAGCTCATCCTCGGACGGGCAGCCGTGCTGAAGCTTGTCCGCGAGCAGGTTGGCGGTCGCGACCGCATCCTGCACGGCGAGATTGACGCCGACGCCGCCGACCGGCGACATCGCATGCGCGGCGTCGCCGATGAGAAGCAGGCCCGGCCGCGTCCAGCGCGCCAGGCGGTTGATCGCAACGGTGAGCAGCTTGATGTCGTCGAAGCTCTTCACGTCGGCAATGCCGCTTCGGAGGATCGGCGCCATGCGCACGACGTCGTCGAGCAGCGCCTGCAATCCCCTCGCCTTCACCGCATCGTGCTGCCCCTTGGCGATGACGTAGGCGCATTGCCAATAGTCGCCGCGGTCGAAGGTGATCATCATCTTGCCGGGCTCGACGCGCGCGAACACACTTTCCGTCTCGTCCGCCTTGCGGCCGGCGCGAAACCACAGCACGTCCATCGGTGCGCCGATTTCCACGACCTCGAGACCGGCGCGCTCGCGCACCGTCGAATGCCGGCCGTCGCAGGCGATGGTGAGATCCGCCTCGATGTCGATCGGTCCCTCCGGCGTCTTTGCCCGCACGCCGGCGAACGTCTCACCGCGGCGGATCAGGTCGACGGCTTCCGTGTTCATCATCACCCTGAGCGAGGCGAAGCGCTTGCCGGCCTCGCGCAGGAAGTTCAGGAAGTCCCATTGCGGCATGAAGGCGATGAACGGGTACTTCGTGTTCAGCCGGCTCAGATCGGCGATGCGCACCGGCGTACCGCCGAACAGGCCGTCCATCTTCTGCAAGCGCTGGTGCGGCAGCTTCAGGAAACCGTCGATCAGGCCGAGCTCATCCATCACCTGGAGCGTCGATGGATGCACGGTGTCGCCGCGAAAGTCGCGAAAGAAATCCGCATGCTTCTCCAGCACCACGACGTCGATGCCCGCGCGCCCCAGGAGATAGCCGAGCATCATGCCGGCGGGTCCGCCGCCGACGATGCAACACCGGACTTTTACGGAGGAACTCGGGTTCAAGGCCGCCCCTCATTTACGACTTAAGTTTTCTGTGCGGTGCAGCAAGCAAGTTTAATTTGCCGCAGCTGTGAATGCCCGTTAGCGTTGCAACGAATTTCGATTTCTTTCAGGAAATTGCGGTGCGGACTATCCTCATACTGCTCGGCGTCTGGATCCTGATCAACGTGCTTTTCGTCGTGATCATGATCCCGCCGCGGAAGTCGCATCGGCGGCAGACCGGCACGCTTGCGCCGGTGCCCATCGACCAGAACGGCTATCCGTTCGAGGAGCCGGAGAAGCTCCTGCTTCGCCATGTCATCATTTCGATCGCGATGGGCGCGCTCTTCTCGCTGGCTCCGCCCTTGATCGAAGCCGTCGAGTCCATCAAGCGCCGCATCAGGAAGCGCCGCGCGTAGCGGCGGCGGACGCCGCCTGCGCGACACCTCAGTTGTTGCTGCGGTTCGCCGCGCGAAAACTCTTGATCTCCGATACGCTGCCGTCGCGATAGGTCAGCTCCACCGAGACGAACTGCGTGGCCGGAGCGAGCTTCATGTAGAGCGGCATGCCGGCGGTGATCGCGCTGGGGTCGCGCATGTCACACCCCGGCATCTTCAGCACCTGATTGGGTACCGCGGTGTCGATGCCGATGCGCACCTCGCGGATGGCACAGCGGTAGGACACGAGGTGCGTGTAGTAGACGAGCAGCCCGTTGAACTCGCGGAATGACAGCCAGCTCGTCGCGGTCATGTCGAGGATCTTGCGCTGGTCGCGGATCAGCGCGGCCTCGGGATCGAACCTGATCGGGAACGGGCCCTGCATGTCGCCCGACTGATCGACATAGCGGACCTCGATGGTGCCGGCCTGTGCATCCGGCGGCAATTCGATCGACGGGTTCGGCATCCGCTTGCGCGTGCGCGGATCGAGCGTGTCGATGAATCCGGTCTCGCGGAAATCGCCATTGCCGGCCATGCGCCAGGAAATGCCGAGCGTCGGATCGGCGAAGGAGAACACCACGCTCCAGCCGCCATTGTGGCGCGAGAAGCTCGCGATCGGCGCGTTGGTGGTTTCCTCCTTCGGCACGCGCGGCACCGACACCGGCGGCAGTGCCGCAAGCTTCTGCGGCGGTGGATCGGCCGGGCGCGCAGCCGCGTCTTTCGCGGCGCCGCTCAAGAAGACGTCGTCGACCATCTGGTCGAAATAGACCGGCACCTGCCTGTGCTTGACGGTATCGGCCATCTCGCTGACGAGACGGCGGGTGCGCTGCGCCACCTGCACGAGGTTCTCGCCGGGTTGCAGCAGCTCCTTGGCGAAGGTGCGCGTGAACACCGAATTGGGATCGGCGTCGTCGTTGGAGAGGCGATCGAGCGCGGTCTGGCGGGGACCGGCCGAGAACACGGAGAACACGCCTTCGGGCAGCTGCATCATCGGCGCGAGCCCGCCGCCGCCGGCGACCGCGCGGGTCCCTTTGCGCTCGAACGGATTGTTGCGGCAAGCGTCGAACACCAGGATCGAGGTCCGCGCCTTCTTGTTTTGAAGGCGCTCGACGATGCGGTCCGCCAGGATGGAGGCGTCGCGCACCAGCTCTTCCTGCCCTTCCGTCGCCGCCGGCACGTCGGTCGGCAGCAGGTAGTTCTGGCCCGCGATCTCGAAACCGTGGCCGGCATAGAAGAAGAACGCGGTGTCGCCGGGCTCGATCGCCCGGTCGAACGCAAGCAGCGTCTCGGAGAATTGCTGCCGGCTCTGGTTCTCCGCCACCATCACCGAGAAGCCGAGCTGCTTCAGCGTGTCGCCCATGGTGCGGGCGTCGTTGACCGCCTTGAGCAGTTTCGGGACATTCCTGTAGTCGTTGTTGCCGACGACGAGCGCGACGCGCTTCTCGGCGCAGGCGGGAAGCGCGAAGCCGCCAAGGCTCGCCGCGAGGCCAAGGGTCACCAGAATTCTGAAAAGCCGACGCGTCATCGAAAAATTCCCGTTGCAGGACGGCTTACCGCCGGCGCCCCTCGTACAGTCCATTGGCGACCTTCGGCCGTTGTTGTCATAGTCGGTCCAGCCATAGCGGCGGTTCAACCGGCACAGCCACCGGTTCCATCGTCTGGGCCTATGGCAAGAACAGCTGGAATCTGGTTTCTCTTAGGCGCAATTCCGTTCGCGGACGAGGGGCTATCGTGTATCGCTGGTGCACTGACGAGGTCGAGCCGCAGGAGCGCTTCGACTATTGGCGCGAGGTGCGCGCCAAGGGCCTGTTCGGCGTCACCGCCGAGCTCGAGCGCGAACGGCGCGCGGACTTCTTCGGCGAATTCTCACTGCGCCAGCTCGGCGCTGGCGGTCTCGTCGAGCTGAAGGCCTCGCCCTACACGGTCGAGCGCAGCACCTCCGACATCGCCTACACACCCGGCGACAGCATCTGCGTCTACCAGCAGCTCGGCAGCGGCGGCTGGTTCGGCGGCATGCGCGGATCCGACTTCGCGATCGCCAATGGCAGCTTCGCCACCAGCCATACCGACCTGCCCTATCGCACCGCGCCACTCGACGCCGGGGGCTTCCACCTGCGCATCCTGAAGATCCCGGTGAGCCGCATCCCGGCGCAGGACAGGCGCATCCGCGAACTCACGCCGAAGACCTTCAATGACCATGCGCTGGCGCCCCTGCTCGCGGCCTGCTTTGCCGATCTCGGCGAGGTCGCCGCTGGCGATGACGGTGCTGGCGATGACGGTGCTGCCGATGCGACCTCCCTGGTCCAGACCTCCTTGGTTCAGGCCCTGGCCCACCTCGCGCTGATCGAGCGCGGCATCGTGCGCCCTGGCAGCCGGCTCGGGCAGGCTGCGCTGCGGACCGCCCGTCTTTCGCAGGCGCGGCGTCTGATCGCGCGCCAGCTGCAAAACCCGGATCTGGCGCCGGCGATGGTGGCCGACCTGCTCGGCGTTTCCGTGCGTCACCTGCACATGCTGTTCGAAGCCGCGGAGAAGAGCTTCTCGCAGACCGTGACCGACGAGCGCCTGAAGAGAAGCCGCCGCCTGCTGCGCGAGGCGCCGGAGCGGCTGATCGCCGACATCGCGACCTCCTGCGGCTTCGAGAGCTTGGCGACCTATTACCGGGTCTTCAACGCCGCCTATGGCATGGCCCCCGGCGACTTCCGGGCTCGGGTCCCAGAAGGGCATTAGGCGCTGCCTCCGCCCGGCCAATGGCCGAGGCGAAAAACCCCAGCCGGGCCCGCTATTTGGGTAAAACCTCAGGGTTTTTAGGGCCTTCCCGCGCCTGCTCCATTGACTTTGGCCAATTCCCGCCTATGTTCCGGGGCGACGCAGCTCGGATCGAAGAGCGATTCCTGAGCCTTGCGCTTTGTTCGCGTGAGTCAGCACCCCCAGCTTCCTAGAGAGCGCGCCGTTTCGGGGTGGAACGCGACCAGCCTTATTACCCTCGATTCCGAACGGCGGTTTCGACCAGAGGCTCAATGTCCTTTTCAAATCTCGGACTATCCGAAAAAGTCCTCGCCGCAGTGGCGGCCACCGGTTACACCACCCCCACCCCCATTCAGGAACAGGCGATCCCTCACGTCCTCGCACGCAAGGACGTCCTCGGCATCGCCCAGACCGGCACCGGCAAGACCGCGGCCTTCGTGCTGCCGATGCTCACCATCCTCGAAAAGGGCAGAGCCCGGGCGCGCATGCCGCGCACCCTGATCCTGGAGCCGACCCGCGAGCTCGCGGCACAGGTCAAAGAGAATTTTGATCGCTACGGCGCCGGCCAGAAGCTCAACGTCGCCCTGCTGATCGGCGGCGTCTCGTTCGGCGACCAGGATGCCAAGCTGACGCGCGGTGTCGACGTGCTGATCGCAACCCCGGGCCGCCTGCTCGACCACACCGAGCGCGGCGGCCTGCTGCTCACCGGCGTCGAGTTGCTCGTCATCGACGAAGCCGACCGCATGCTGGACATGGGCTTCATTCCCGACATCGAGCGCATCTGCAAGCTCGTCCCGTTCACGCGGCAGACCCTGTTCTTCACCGCGACCATGCCGCCGGAAATCCGGCGCATCACCGAGACCTTCCTGCACAACCCGCAGAAGGTTGAAGTCTCCAAGCCCGCCACCACCGCCGTCACCGTCACGCAGTCCCAGGTCCCGGCCGGGCGCGAGGCGCATGAAAAGCGCGAACTGCTCCGCCGCCTGCTGCGCGAGGCGAAGGATCTCAAGAACGCGATCATCTTCTGCAATCGCAAACGCGAAGTCGCGATCGTTCACAAATCGCTCCAGAAGCACGGCTTCAGCGTCGGCGCGCTACACGGCGACATGGACCAGCCGGCCCGCATGGCCGCACTCGAGCAGTTCCGCAAGGGTGAGCTGCCGTTGCTGGTCGCCTCCGACGTCGCGGCCCGCGGCCTCGACATCCCCGAGGTCAGCCACGTCTTTAATTTCGACGTCCCTCATCATCCCGACGACTACGTCCATCGCGTCGGCCGCACCGGCCGCGCCGGCCGCAGTGGTACGGCGATCTCGATCGTCACGCCGCTCGACCAGAAGTCGATGGTTGCGATCGAGAAGCTGATCGGCCAGAGCATTCCGCGCGCTGAAGGCGACTACGAAGTCCACGCAGAAGCCGGCGATGCGACCGACCGTCCGCGCGAGCAGCGCGGCCGCGAACGTTCACGCGGCGGACGCGGCAAGCCGCAACGCGGCCGCGACCGTGAGCGCAGCCACGAGCCGCGCGAGGCGCGGCCTTCAGCCGAAGCACGCCCCGCCCCCGAGGCGAGGCCCGCACGCGAGCCGAGACCTCCGCGCGAAGCCAGGCCATCACCCGAGCCGCGTCACGGCTCGCGCCCGCAGGCCAATGCGTCGCATGTGCCGTCGATCGGCCGTCCCGAACCGCGCCGCCAGCGCGAGGCCGACACCGAGCCGGGCGATCATTCCCACCTTCCGGCGTTTCTGTTGCGCCCGGTCCGCTCCCCCGCCGGCGCCTGAAGCGCGACGCGTTTCAGGCTGGTTGAGACAGAGCGCCGCACACGTTTTCAGGCGCATTCGTGAACGTATATTTACGGGTCGTTCACGATCGTCCGTTAGCCTACGAACATAATTTAAGCATTGCTGCGGTCGACGATGCATTGGCCGCCGTGGGGTATGTTCCGTGGTCAAGGTGCTTGACGAACACGAACGCACGATGGCGTTCGCCGAGGTGGCGCTCGGTCAGATCCGATCGCTTCGGCAGACGGCAATTCCCCGCAATTACGAGATCTGGTACGTCTACGCGACCGGCTACAACGCACCGCTCAACAAGATCATCAACGAGACGCTGGCCCGCCACGGCAAGCTGACCGAAGCCGATCTCGAGCAGATCTACGAGACCTATCTCTCCCACATCAAGACCACCGACCGCATCGACAAGGTCGGTGCGCGCGTCATCGGCGAGATCGATGACGTGATGAAGGTTCTCGGCGATGCGCTCGGCATGACCGGCTCCTACGACGCCAGCCTGTCGGGCGCGACAGAACGGCTGTCGTCGGCCAAGAGCCGCGAGCAGATCAAGGCGATCGTCGAGACGCTGGTGCGCTCGACCAGCGAGATGCGTGAGACCAACAAGGCGCTGGAAGACCGGCTGACGCTGTCCAGGAACGAGATCAGCAATCTCCAGCAGAGCCTGGAGGCGATCCGTGCCGAGAGCCTGACCGACCCGCTCACGGGCCTCGGCAACCGCAAATATTTCGATCGCATGATCGGCATGGCCGTTCAGAGTGCGCTCGCATCGGGCGAGCCGCTGTCACTGCTGCTGTTCGACATCGACCACTTCAAGTCGTTCAACGATTCCTACGGCCATCTCACCGGCGACCAGGTGCTGCGCCTGGTCGGCCTGTCCATGAAGCAGACCATCAAGGGCCAGGACATCACCGCGCGCTACGGCGGCGAGGAGTTCGCCGTCCTGCTGCCCAACACGGCGCTGCGCCAGGCCCTCACGGTCGCCGATCACATCCGCCGCGCCGTGATGGCGAAGGAGTTGAAGAAGAAGTCCACCGGCGAGATTCTCGGCCGCGTCACCATCTCCGTCGGCGTCTCCATGCTCAAGCCGGGCGACGACACCGACGCGCTGATCGAACGCGCCGATGCCTGCCTCTACGCCGCCAAGCGCAACGGCCGCAACCGCGTGATCTGCGAAGCGGATCCGGAATTTGCCGTTGAGACGCACAGCCGGGTGGCGTGACGGAAGCACCGCGCCGAACCGCGCGCGCTTGACATTCTTTCCTGACGGGCGACATCTTCCGCGCTGGCTCAACGCGCCTGACGCGAGGACATGTCGTCTTGCCCAACCCTCATGATTTCCACACGCCGCAACCGTCCTACACCAGGGAGGAGCTGCTGAGGTCGAGCGAAGGCGGCTATTTCGGTCCCGGCAATGCGCAATTGCCGGCACCGCCGATGCTGATGATGGACCGCATCTCCGAGATTAGCCTGGACGGCGGCGAGTTCGGCAAGGGCCATATCGTCGGCGAGCTCGACATTGTACCGGGCCATTGGTTCTTCGACTGCCACTTTCGCGGCGATCCGCTGATGCCGTCCTCTCTCGGGCTCGACGCCATGTGGCAGATGATCGGCTATTGGCTCGGCTGGTCGGGCTCACCGGGCAAAGGCCGCGCCATCGGCGTCGGCGAGGTGGAATGTACGGGCGAGATCACACCGACCGTGCAACGCGTGCGCTACGAGGTCGCCATGCGCATGGTCCGGCGCGGCAAGCTGGTGCTCGGAATTGCCGATGGCCGGGTGCTTGCCGACGGCGCCTGCGTCTTCACAGCCAAGGACATGCGGGTAGGCCTGACCAAGGCGGTGGAGTGAAGTCCTGTAGGGGTGGGCAAAGGCGCGCAGCGCCGTGCCCACCATGTCTCTCCGCACCAGCACCTCAACGGTGGGCACGCTTCGCTTTGCCTACCCTACGAACCGCTTTCTTGGCTGGCCGCTTCCTCGCAACGGGCTTCTTCGGCGCGACCTTCTTCGACGCCTTCTTGCCCTTGGGCCGCTGCTTCACCTTGGCGCGCTGGGCGGCGGCGAGCGCCGCCCTCGCCCATTGCGCAAGCTCCTGGGAATCGTCGAACAAGCGCGCGGGCAGCTCCCAGTAGGAGTTGACCGTCACGGTCTTGGCGCGGGTCGAGTACTGGAACGGCTTTGAGCCTTCTGTCTCGAAGTCCGGGATGGTCAATTCGTCGGCACGCAGGAACAGGCCCGCGCGCAGGGCGAGCGCGAAGTTGGTACCGTCGGCGGAGATGCCGTAGCCGGAGAACATCTTGCGGATGGTGACGGGGCCGAAATCGGCGAACAGGTCGATCAGGAATTCGCGGTCCATGGCCCCCCTCTCCTCATCGTCGTCCTGGCGAAAGCCAGGACCCATTACCCAAGGAGGAGTTTAGCGAAGACTCGAAGTCACGCTACGCGGCACCGGCACTTCCCACAATCGAGAGATCACGCGGTATGGGTCCTGGCTTTCGCCAGGACGACGGCGGAGTGAAACGGGAGAGCCGGGCCTACCCGTCGATCTTCGCCGGCCGCAGCTCGACCGATTCGCCGCAGCCGCAGGCGGAGACCTGGTTGGGGTTGTTGAAGACGAACTGGGCCTGCATCTTGTCGGCCTTGTAGTCCATCTCGGTGCCGAGCAGGAACAGCACGGCCTTGGGATCGACCAGGATCTTGACGCCCTTGTCCTCGACGACCTCGTCGGTCGGGCGGACATCATGGGCGTACTCGACGGTGTAGGACTGGCCGGCGCAGCCGCCGTTCTTCACACCGACGCGCAGGCCGACGATCTCGGAATCGGCGCGCTGGGTCAGCTCGCTGATGCGCTGGGCGGCGGCATCCGTCAGCCGCATCACCTGCGGGCGCGGCCGCCGCGGCTTCGGAGTGGAGGATGCTGGTGTTGCCTGTGTCATGTCAGTGATGTGGTCCGTTGCGGAGCAAATTCAATGCCAGGAATGAAAAGCAGAACGTACGCGTCACCACATGTTGAGCACGAGGCGGGCCTCGTCGCTCATGCGTTCGGGCGTCCACGGCGGCTCCCAGACGACCTTGACGTCGACCACGCCCACGCCGGGGACGCTGGCGACCGCATTTTCGACCATGGTCGGCAACTCGCCGGCGGCCGGGCAGTTCGGCGTCGTCAGGGTCATCTGCACGTCGACGGAACGGTCGTCCTTGATCTCGACCTTGTAGATCAGGCCGAGCTCGTAGATGTCGGCCGGAATCTCCGGATCGAACACGGTCTTGAGGCCCGCGATGATCTCGGTGGTCAGCCGCTCGGTTTCCTCCGGCGGCAGCGCCGACCGGGTTTCCATCGGATTGGCTTTGATTTCGGCCGTGTCACTCATGCGAACAAATCCCGCGCCTTCAAAAGCGCCTGTGCCAGATGATCGACTTCTTCCCGCGTATTATACATGCCGAATGAGGCCCGGCATGTGGCCGTCACGTTGAACCGCTCTAAAAGCGGCATCACGCAATGGGTGCCGGCGCGCACCGCGATGCCCTGGCGGTCGATCACGGTGGCGACGTCATGGGCATGAGCGCCCTTGAGCTCGAAGGAGATCACCGGGCCCTTGCCGCGGGCGGTGCCGATCAGCCGCAGCGAGTTGATCTCGCGCAGCTTCTCCTGGGCGTAGGTGACGAGATCGTGCTCGTGCGCGGCGATGCGCTCCTTGCCGATCGAATTGACGTAGTCGATCGCGGCGCCAAGGCCGACGGCCTCGACGATCGCGGGTGTGCCGGCCTCGAACTTGTGCGGGGGATCGCCGTAGGTGACGACATCGCGCGAGACCTCGCGGATCATCTCGCCGCCGCCGTTATAGGGGCGCATCGCGACGAGATGGTCGTACTTGGCCCAGAGCACGCCGATGCCGGTCGGGCCGTAGACCTTGTGGCCGGTGAAGACGTAGAAGTCGCAGCCGAGATCCTGGACATCGACGGGCATATGCACCGCGCCCTGGCTGCCGTCGACCAGCACGGGGATGCCGCGGGCGTGGGCGATCTTCACGACGTCCTTGATCGGGACGATGGTACCGAGCGCGTTCGACATCTGCGTGATCGCAACCAGCTTGGTCTTCGCCGTCAGGAGCTTCTCGAACTCCTCGATGAGGAAATTGCCCTCGTCGTCGACCGGCGACCATTTGATCACCGCGCCCTGTCTTTCCCTGAGGAAATGCCAGGGCACGATGTTGGAGTGGTGCTCCATGATCGAGATGACGATCTCGTCGCCCTCTTTGATGTTCGGCCCGCCCCAGGACGAGGCGACCAGGTTGATGGCCTCCGTCGCGTTGCGGGTGAAGATCACCTCTTCGGTGCGGCCGGCGTTGATGAACTGCGCGACCTTGGTGCGGCCGCCCTCATAGGCTTCGGTCGCGGCGTTGGCGAGGTAATGCAGGCCGCGATGCACGTTGGCGTATTCGCTCGTATAGGCCTGCGTCATGCGGTCGAGCACGACTTGCGGCTTCTGCGCGGAGGCGGCGTTGTCGAGATAGACCAGCGGTTTGCCGTAGACCTGCATGGCCAGCGCCGGGAAATCCTGGCGGACGCGGGCGACGTCGTAGGAGCCGTTCCTGACTGCCGGATGCGTGCTCATGACCGCCGCTCCAGCCAGCGCTCGGCAATGCCGATCACGTGCTCGCGCAAGCCGTCATCGGCGATCTGCTCGATCGCCTCGCCCACGAAGGCCTGGATCAGCAGCGCCTGGGCCTGCTTCTCAGGCAGGCCGCGCGCCTTCAGATAGAACAGCAGGCTGTCGTCCAGCGCGCCGGCGGTGGCGCCGTGGCCGCAGGAGACGTCGTCGGCAAAGATCTCGAGCTCGGGCTTGTTGTCGGCCTCGGCTTCGTCCGAGAGCAGCAGCGCCCGCGTCATCATCTTGCCGTCGGTCTTCTGCGCGTCGGGACGGACGATGATGCGGCCCTGGAACACCGAATGGGCGCGGTCGTCGATCACGGCGCGGAAGATCTCGCGGCTGACGCAATTCGGCACGGCATGGTCCACCACCAGCGTGGTGTCGCCATGCTCGGTCTTCTGCAACAGGTTCACGCCATTGATCGCGAGATCGCTGCCCTCGCCCGCCAGCGTGATGAAGCCCTGGAGGCGGCTGACGGCGGCGCCGCTGGTCATGTTGAAGAAATTGACCTTGGTGTTGGCGCCGACGGTGACGAATTGCGAGGTGATGTTCACCGCGTCAGGCGCGTCGTCCATCAGGCGGATATGCGCGACGTCGGCGTTGTCGCCGATCGTCACGATCACGGCGTCGCTGACCTGGTAGGCCTTTGCACCGGCCGCAACGAAGCTTTCGATGATGGTGGCGCGCGCGCCATTCCCGACCGCGACCTGCGAGCGGGTGAAGGCCGAAGCGGAAGCCGCGGTCGCGATATGAATGATCTGGATCGGCGCGGACAGCTGCGCGCCATCGGCAATTGACAGCACGACGCCGTCGGTCGCCAGCGCCGCGTTCAGCGCGATCACGGCGTCGGTGGACGCCGTCATCAGGAGAGCGGCATCCTTCTCCAGCGTCTCCCGGAGCGTCTTGAAGCCTACCTCGGAGGCAAGCGCCTTGACGTCGGAAAGGTCGGCCGCGAACACGCCATCGACCAGCACCAGCTTGCGCGCGCCTTCGATCGCGTGCGCCTTCACGGCGTCCGCAGCGCGCTTCAGCGCGGCCGTATCGGGCGCAGCCGCAAGCGGCAGCACCTCGCCGACCAGCGCGCGCAGGTCGGTGTATTTCCATTCCTCGATCCGGCGGTGCGGCAGGCCGAGACGCTCATAGGTCTCGAACGCCTCGCGGCGCACTGCTACGACCGCCGGCGAACCCGGCAGCCGGCCTTCGGCGCTGGCGAAGAGATCGCTCACCGCGCGGCCGTTTCCGGTCTTTGCCACAGCAACGTTCATCTCCAACAATCCTTACGCGTCCTCGAACTGGGCGTAGCCGGAATCTTCCAGCTCCAGCGCCAGCTCCTTGCCGCCGCTCTTCACGACGCGGCCCTTCGACATCACGTGCACGAAATCAGGCACGATGTAGTTCAGCAGCCGCTGATAATGGGTGATGACGACCATCGCGCGCTTGGGCGCGCGCAGCGCGTTGACGCCGTCGGCCGCAATCCGCAGCGCGTCGATGTCGAGGCCGGAATCCATCTCGTCGAGAATGCACAGGCTCGGCTCGAACAGCGCCATCTGAAGCACCTCGTTGCGCTTCTTCTCGCCGCCGGAGAAGCCGACATTGACGCCGCGCTTGAGCATGTCCTGCGGGATGTTCAGCGACTTCGAGACTTCGCGGACCTTCTTCAGGAAGTCCGGGGTCGAATATTCGCTCTCGCCGCGCGCCTTGCGCTGCGCGTTCAGCGCGGTGCGCAGGAATGTCATGGTGGCGACGCCGGGGATTTCCACCGGATACTGGAACGCCAAAAACACGCCCTTCGCGGCGCGCTCGTCCGGGGCCATCTCCAGCAGGTCCTCGCCCTTGAACAGGATCTGGCCGCCGGTGACTTCATAACCGGGCTTGCCGGCGATGACGTGGGAGAGCGTCGACTTGCCGGAGCCGTTCGGCCCCATGATCGCGTGCACCTCGCCTTCGTTCACGGTCAGCGTCAGCCCGTGGAGGATCTCACGCTCCTCGACACGAACCTGCAGGTCTTTCACTTCAAGCAAAGCCATTTTGGTGTCCAGTCTATTCAAATGATGCATGGAGCGCCGAAGCGCACCGCGAGGGTCGGTGTTAACCGACCGACCCTTCAAGCGAGATCGAGATCAGCTTCTGCGCTTCCACCGCGAACTCCATCGGGAGCTGCTGGAGCACGTCCTTGACGAAGCCGTTGACGACGAGGCCGACGGCTTCCTCCTGCGAAAGGCCGCGCTGGATGCAGTAGAACAGCACGTCCTCGGAGATCTTCGAGGTCGTCGCTTCGTGCTCGAACGTCGCCGAGGAGTTCTTCGCCTCGATATACGGCACGGTGTGCGCGCCGCATTTGTCGCCGATCAGCAGCGAATCGCAGGCGGTGAAGTTGCGCGCGCCGGTCGCTTTGCGATGCGCCGTCACGAGGCCGCGATAGGTGTTCTGCGATTTGCCCGCCGCGATGCCCTTGGAGATGATGCGGCTCGACGTGTTCTTGCCGAGATGGATCATCTTGGTGCCCGAATCGACCTGCTGGAAGCCGTTCGAGATCGCGATCGAGTAGAACTCGCCGCTGGAATTGTCGCCGCGCAGGATGCAGCTCGGATACTTCCAGGTGATGGCGGAGCCGGTCTCGACCTGGGTCCAGGAAATCTTGGAGCGATCGCCGCGGCAGTCGCCACGCTTGGTGACGAAATTGTAGATGCCGCCCTTGCCTTCCGAATTGCCGGGATACCAGTTCTGCACCGTCGAATATTTGATCTCGGCGTCGTCATGCGCGACGAGCTCGACCACGGCGGCGTGCAGCTGGTTCTCGTCGCGCTGCGGCGCGGTGCAGCCTTCGAGATAGGACACGTAAGAGCCCTTGTCCGCGATGATCAGCGTGCGCTCGAACTGGCCGGTGTTGCGCTCGTTGATGCGGAAATAGGTCGACAGCTCCATCGGGCAGCGCACGCCCGGCGGCACGTAGACAAACGAGCCGTCGGAGAACACCGCTGAGTTCAGCGTCGCGTAGAAATTGTCGGAGGTCGGAACCACCGAGCCCAGATACTTCTGCACCAGTTCGGGATGCTCGCGGATGGCCTCCGAGATCGGCATGAAGATCACGCCGGCCTTCTTCAGCTCCGCCTTGAAGGTGGTAGCAACCGAGACCGAGTCGAACACCGCATCGACCGCGATCTTGCGCCGGGCCGGGTCTTCCTCGCCCACCTTCGGCTCGACGCCTTCGAGCATGGCGACTTCCCGCAGGGGAATGCCGAGCTTCTCGTAGGTCTTCAGGATCTCCGGATCGATCTCGTCGAGCGAGGTGATCGACTTCTTCGGCTTCGGCGCCGAATAGTAATAGAGGTCCTGGAAATCGATCTTGGGATAGTCGACGCGCGCCCAGGTCGGCTCGGTCATGGTCAGCCAGCGCCGATAGGCCTCGAGCCGCCACTGGAGCATCCAGGCGGGTTCGTTCTTCTTTTCGGAGATGAACTTGACGGTCTCTTCCGACAATCCCTTGGGGGCCTTGTCGGACTCGATCAGGGTCTCAAACCCATAACGATACTGATCGACGTCGATGCGCTTCACGCGCTCGACCGTCTCTTGCACGGCTGGCATTCTATCCTCCGCTCGCGGTTTCAAGGACCGCGGTGGATCAAACTCGGACGAGTATTACGATGTTTTCTGGCCGAAAGCACGCGCTTAGAACCGTTCAAGCCGTGTTTCGTCGCTTAGTCTCTAAGTAGGGTATTACCGAGCTTTCGCCAAGCCTCTAACGCCCTATTGATGTCGTCCGGTTCTGTAGACCAGCCCAGACTGAGGCGCACCGCTCCCTGGGCCACGGCTGGATCGAATCCCATGGCGGACAGCACGTGGGACGGCTGGACCTTGCCCGAGGAACAGGCGGAGCCGGAGGAAACAGCGATGCCTTCGAGGTCGAAGCCGATCACCGCGGTTTCGGCCTTCAGGCCGGGGGCGGTGAACAGGATGGTATTTGGCAACCGCTCGGTGTCGTCAGAGAAGATCGTCGCTCCAGCGATCGCCCGGATGCCATTTTCCAAGCGATCTCTGAGGCTTGCCATCCGCTTTGCATCCTCCGGAAAAGCCTGAAGCGCGACCTTCACGGCCGCGCCGAAGCCGGCAATGCCCGCGACATTCTCGGTTCCCGCGCGCCGGTTCAGCTCCTGCCCGCCGCCGCGCAGCACCGGCTCCAGGCCCGCGAGCCCTTCGGCCACGACCAGCGCCCCGATGCCCTTGGGACCGCCGATCTTGTGTGCAGAAAACGTCGCAAGGTCCGCACCTACCGCATTAATATTGAACGGAATTTTGCCCAGCGCCTGGATCGCGTCGATATGCAGGAGGCCCCCGGCCTCATGAACGATCCGGGCGGCTTCCGCGACCGGCTGGAGCGCGCCGGTCTCGTTGTTGGCCGCCATGATGGAGACCAGGGCCGGCGGGCCGTCCTTCAGCAGCGCCCTGAGGTGGTCGAGATCGACCACGCCGGCGCGGGTCACCCTGATATGACCGACCTTGTCCGCCGGGAACCGGCCACCCGCCAGCACCGAGGCATGCTCAACGGCGGAGACCAGAAGCCGCTCGACAGGGCCGCCGGATGGCCCCCGCAGACCGGGCGACAGCGCCAGCGCATTGGCCTCGGTTCCGGCGGAGGTGAAGATGACGTTCCGCGGCAACGCCCCCACCGCCGCGGCAAGCGTGACGCGAGCCTCCTCGACCAGCCGCCGCGCCTGTCGCCCCTCGGCATGAACCGAGGACGGATTGCCGATCAGGTCGAAGGCAGCGACCATCGCCGCCCGCGCCTCGGGGCGCAGCGGCGTGGTCGCATTCCAGTCGAGATAGACGCGGCTTGGCATGGCGCCCTCTTAGCACCTTTTATCATCGCGCCAATCGCGAGCCGTCGCAGATCAGGCCGGCTGTTGCCGCGCAATCCCCGCCGCGGAACGGGACTCCATTCGCAATCCGAACAGCGGCCGTAGCCAGGCGATCCGGCGCGCGATCTCGTAGCTGACCAAACACGTGAGCGCGGTACCGGCAATCACGATCACGGCCTCGCTTCCGGCTGACAGCCCGCTGTCCCGCAGCGCGTGCGCAATCACGATAATCGCGGTCTGATGTACGATGTAATAGGGAAAGATCGCATCGGTCAGATAGCGGCGCACGGGGCTGTCGGCCGTCAAATGGCGTCGGGCAAAGCCGAGCACCGCCGCCATCGCCAGCCATTGGTAGCAGCCATAGACCGAGCCGGCGAACCAGCTCAGCATCGGCGACCGCGGGAACAAGCCGGCATAAACGAGGGCGGAGGCGGCGAAGCAGGCGGCTGCAAGCGTCAGCGCCACCCACCGTTGCCGCTCGATGTCGCGCCAGATGCTGTTCTCGCGCGCGAGCAGGAAGCCGATCAGAAACGCGGTCGCATAGTCTGCGTGATTGTACCAGTCGCCGAACAGCGCATGGGTCGACGGGAAGATTGGCGAGAGAAACAGCCGCCAAGCTGCAAACAGCAGGCACGGCAGCAACAGCAGCCATGGTCCGGCGAGCGCGGCCGCCACCCTCTCGCCGATCCAATCCGCGGCTGCCGGCCACAACGCCAGCACGCCGACCAAGACCATGGTGTAGATCCAGAGATAGACCAAGAACCAGAGATGGTTCCAGGTCGGCTGTACGATGCAGGGGTTCGGACAGAATTGCGAGCTGAACGCGAGGTAGTGCCGGATGTAAAAATCGACGAGGCCTTCTGGATAGCCGAGGCTCTCGACGATCTGGAGGTAGGATTGCGGCGGCACGATCACGAGCATGCCGAAGATCAGCGGAATCAAGAGCCGCGCCGACCGCGCGCGGGCGAAGGCGGCGAGCCGGTACTTTCCCAGCATGAAGCGGCTGGCTACCCCGGAGACCAGGAACAGCAACGACAGCCGCCAGGGATTGAGGAACAGCATTACGGGCTCGAGCCAGGTCAGCCGATGCACGCTCTTGATGTGAAATCCCCACGACACGTAGAGCATGCCGACGTGGTAGAAGATCAACAGCCCGAAGGCTAAAATCCGCACCCAATCCAGATCGATGCGCCGTTCCGAGATCGAAATTTGCTGCGGTGTTGACATGGTGTTCTGCTCCTTCACGGGACGACAAACGCGGTTTTCGGGCCATGGCTGACGGCCAAAATGCCCCCGAAACGAAGCGCGTCGAGACGGTTTGGGATCAGGACCGGGCGCGCGGGGACGAGGCGTCGGCGCCCGGGACAAGCGGTTGGCGCGGCGGGATCAGCGGCGGCGATTGGACGATTTTCGGTGCGATCGCGGCCGTCGCGTTCGCCATCGGAATCGTCAATGCACTCTCCGGCGCGCAGGACGCCGCCTGGCGCGGCGACAGCTATGACATTGGCCGGCGACTGTTCTGGGAACTGTCGAGCATCATCGTCATCCTGCTGCTGGTGCCGATCCTGGTGCTGGCCGTCCGGCGCATGCGCCAGCCACGGGGGCTGGCGATACGCATCGGAATCGCTGCGGTCGCCCTGCTCGGCTTCTCGGCCCTCCACATCACCGGAATGGTCTGGGTCCGGAAGCTCGCGCTCTGGCTCGCGGGAAGCGCCTACGACTTCCATTTCTCGCTCGCGGTGATCCTGTACGAGTTCCGCAAGGATGCCGTGACCGCTTCGCTGCTCGGAGCAACACTCTGGCTGATCGAAAGCCGACGAGAGCTGAGGAAGGCCGCGCGCGCGGCGATGTTTATGCCTGCCGCTCCACTGGAGCAGCCGCCCCCCGGTTTGATCTGGCTCCGGGACGGCGCCAGCCGTATTCGCGTCGCACCGCGCGACATCCTGTGGGTCGCCTCCGCCGGCAATTACATCGAATACAGCCTCGCCGACGGCACCCAGCGCCTGATCCGCGGCACGCTCGCCGCGACCGAAAACGACCTCGCCCGCTTCGCCATCGTGCGCGTTCACCGGACAAGGCTCGCCAATCTCGACCGGGTGCGTGGCGTGGAGTTCAAGCCGTCAGGGGATTTCGAGCTCACCTTCGACACCGGGCAGACGCTGGGAGGCAGCCGCCGCTACCGGCCCGCGGTCGCCTCGCTCGGAGACCGCACCGCCTTGTGTGAATCGCCTCCGGAGGCCCCCGACAGCCGATAAACAATCGTGATTCCAATTGGTTGTCGGCGCAATGGCGCTCCTCGTCATCACCTTGTTCGATCCCGACCGCTGTTGGCGTGACATGCGGACGACAGGTTAAGCTCTTGAGCCCATTGCGATATGTCGAAGATGCTTGCTTTTTGACCCACGCCTCATGTTAGAACGCGCGCGTCAGTTCACCGCGCGCCGCTCGCGCATCATCCGAGGGCGCCACCGCTTCCTTCCATTCGCGCTTTCGTCGGCATCACTGTCGATGAGGCCACAATCGGTTGATTGCCAAGGACCGCTTCTCCACGGAATCAACCAAGAGATCATCGATGCCTGAAGTTATTTTCGCCGGCCCCGCCGGCCGTCTCGAAGGCCGCTACCACCCGGCCAAGCAGAAGAACGCGCCGATCGCGATGATCCTGCATCCGCATCCGCAGTTTCACGGCACGATGAACCATCAGATCGTGTACCAGTGCTACTACGCCTTCGCGCACCGCGGCTTTTCGGTGCTGCGCTTCAATTTCCGCGGCGTCGGCCGCAGCCAGGGCTCGTTCGACCACGGCACCGGCGAATTGTCGGATGCGGCGGCAGCGCTCGACTGGGCGCAGACCATCAACCCCGAAGCGCGTGCCTGCTGGGTCGCCGGCTTCTCCTTCGGCGCCTGGATCGGCATGCAACTCCTGATGCGCCGTCCCGAGGTCGAGGGCTTCATCTCGATCGCGCCGCCCGCCAACCTCTACGACTTCTCCTTCCTCGCGCCCTGCCCGTCCTCAGGCCTGATCGTGCATGGCGAGAAGGACGCGGTGGTGCCGCCCAAGGACGTCAACACGCTGGTCGAGAAACTGAAGACGCAGAAGGGCATCGTGATCGACCAGCAGGTCATCCCCGGCGCCAACCACTTCTTCGACGCCAAGCTCGAGCCGCTGATGGAAACCATCACGGCCTATCTGGACATGCGTCTGGCGAACGTGCGCTGAGGCCCCAAATGGGCTCGTTCGTCGCCTTGCTGCGTGCCGTGAATGTCGGCGGCACCGGCAAGCTGGCGATGAGCGAGCTCAAGGCGATGTGTGAGGATCTCGGCTTTGCCGCCGTGCGCACCTATATCGCCAGCGGCAACGTCGTCTTCACCAGCCGCAAATCAGAAGCTGCGATCAAGAGCGCACTCGAACAGCGCCTCCATGCCTACGCCGGTGCGCCGGTTGGCGTGCTTGTGCGCAGCGCCGCCGAAATGGCGCAAGTCGCGACCGATAATCCCTTTCCGAAAGCCGCGCCCAACCGCACGGTTGCGATCTTCCTCGACAAGGCTCCGCCCGCGGATGCGCTGTCCGGGATTCGCGGCCAGAAGAACGAGGAGCTGCGCCTCGGCCGCCGCGAGATCTACGTCCACTATGGCGACGGCATGGGGACATCGAAGCTCGTCATCCCCGCCGCGAAAACCGGCACCGCGCGTAACATGAATACGATCGCGACGCTGGCCAGGATGGCCGCGGAGCTCTAGGCCAGCTTCAGCGCGGCGATCCCTGTCAGCACCAGCACGATACCGGCGATCTTCATTGCACTCAGGGTCTCGCCGAACAGCACCACGCCCATGACGAAGGTGCCGGCAGCACCAATGCCGGTCCAGACCGAATAGGCGACGCCGACCTCGAGCACCTTCAGCGCGCGTCCGAGCAGGAACACGAAGGCCGCGAGCAGCGCGAGCGACGCGATGCTCCAGCCCGGCCGCGTGTAGCCTTCCGCATATTTCATCGAGATCGCCCAGCCGACATCGAGCACGCCGGCGATCACCAGCATGAGCCAGGCCAATGATGGTGACATCGGTGCGGGCTCAGGCCGCGAGCTTGAGCAGGTGCGCGTCGTGGCGCACGAGGAAGGCGCGGAGCAATTGCGGATAGTCCGCTCCGACCGCGCTCCGCACGCTCGGACGCTTCGCCAGCTCAGCTCGCCACGCCCGGACCTTCGGCACATCCGTGAAGATGCCATGCTCGGTCAGCTCATCGAACAGATCGAAATAGCGGAAGACGGGTGCGAACACGGCATCGACAAGGCTGAACGCCTCGCCCGCAAAATACGGACCAGCGCCGAGCGCAGCTTCGACGCGCGCGAACTTGGCCGCCAGCGCCTGACGCTTGCTCTCGAACGTCGCGGGATCGGTCGTCGTCTCCAGCCCCCAGAGATCGCCAAGGATCGCCGAACCGAACTCCATCCAGGCGCGGTGCTCGGCACGGCTCAGCGCATCCGCCGGATGCAGCTTCGCGCCCGCTTGCGTCTCCTCGATGTATTCGCAGATCACGTTGCTCTCGAACAGCGCGACCTCGCCCTTGTCGGTCGTCACCACCAGCACCGGCACCTTGCCGAGCGGCGACAGCTTGAGAAACCAGTCGGGCTTGTTGGCGAGATCGATGTCGACGCGCTCGAACGGCACGCCCTTCTCTTTGAGCGCGATCACCGCGCGCTGCACATAGGGGCAAAGCTTGTGGCTGATCAGTTTGAGCGAAGCGGTCATGGCCAATCCCGGTGGTTGGATGCAACTGCACCCATAATAGATGCATTTGCATCTATCCGTCAAGATCCATGCACTTGCATTAACCGATCTTGTTTTTAAGGCCTGGACCTCAGGGCCGCGCGATCACGCCGCCCGTCATCGGCATCGGCACGCCCGTGGTAGCCGGATAGGACAGCGGCAGGCCCTTCAGCCCACGCGCGGCGAGGAAGCCGAACGCTTGGGCCTCGATGGCGTCGGAGGCCCACCCGAGGGCCTCGGCGGCCTCGACGGTGGCCGACCCCACCCGCTCCCGCAACATCCGCAGCATGGTGAGGTTGCGGGCGCCGCCGCCGCAGACGATCCAGCTCCGCGGCCGCCGCGGCAGCAGCGGGATGATGCGGGCGATCGCCGCCGCGGTGAAAGCTGTCAGCGTCGCGGCGCCGACGGCCGGCGGCACGTCGCCAAGTTTCAGCGCGGCAAAATCGTTACGGTCGAGCGATTTTGGCGGCGGCAGCGCGAAGAACGGTAATTCCAGCGCCCGCGCGATCCAGGCCTCATCCGCCGTGCCGAGCGCGGCGAACTTGCCCTCCGTGTCGAACGCCTGGTTCATGGTGCGGTACATGAAATCGTCGAGCAGCGCGTTGCCGGGCCCGGTATCGCAGGCGATCAACGTGTCGTTGCCGTCGATATAGGTGATGTTCGAGACGCCGCCGATATTGACCACGACGATTGGTCCCTCGCGCTCCAGCGATTGTGCCAGCGCCCGGTGGTAGACCGGCACGAACGGCGCGCCCTGCCCGCCAGCCTCGACGTCGGCGGCGCGGAAGTCGTGCATCACGGGGATATGGATCGCCCTGGCCAGCGCCGGCGCGTCGCCGATCTGCACCGTCAGCCGCTTCTCGGGCCGATGCAGCACGGTCTGGCCGTGGAAGCCGACGATGTCGATGTCCTCCGGCCTCATCCGGTTCTGGGCCACGAAGGCGGCGACGGCTTCGGCATGCGCCTGCGTCACTGCGCGTTCGGCCTCGGCCAGTATCCCCGGCCGGGCATCGCGCCGCGTCAGGTGCACGGCCTCGCTCAGCGCCTGGCGCAGCAGGTTGCGCTCGACCGGGCTGTAGGGCCGGTAGCCGGACGGACCGAACGCCTTCACTTGCTTTCCGTCGGTTTCGATCAGCGCGACATCGACCCCGTCCAGCGAGGTGCCGCTCATCAAACCGAGTGCCGTCAACATCATGGATCAGCGTCCTCAATACCCCCCTCTGGCATGCCGATCTTGTGCCAGAGGGACACATCTTATAATGCCACAGCGCCAAGTGGCGGGCAGCAATCGAGTTCCCACGGAAGACCGTTAAATTGCTCCCGAAACAGTAAACCAAGAATTGTCAGGCACGCCGACAGATGACTGCATTTAAATCGGATTTCCTCAATATCCTGCAGGAACGTGGATTCATCCATCAATGCTCCGATTTCGAGGGGCTGGACGCGCTCGCCGCCAAGGGCGAGGCCACCGCCTATGTCGGCTACGATTGCACCGCCCGCTCGCTGCATATCGGCAACTACCTGACCATGATGATGCTGCACTGGCTCCAGCAGTCCGGCAACAAGCCGATCACCCTGATGGGCGGCGGCACCACCATGGTCGGCGATCCCTCCGGCAAGGACGAGACGCGTGCGATGCGCACCGTCGCCGAGATCGAGGCCAACAAGGAATCGATCCGCGGCGTGTTCGCAAAGGTGCTGCGTTACGGCGACGGCAAGAGCGACGCCGTCATGCTCGACAATGCGGAGTGGCTGACCAAGCTGAACTGGATCGAGATGCTGCGCGACGTCGGCCGGCACTTTTCGGTCAACCGCATGCTGACCATGGACTCCGTCCGGCTGCGCCTCGAGCGCGAGCAGGAGATGAGCTTCATCGAGTTCAACTACATGGTCTGCCAGGCCTACGACTTCGTCGAGCTCGCCAAGCGCACCGGCTGCAAATTGCAGATGGGCGGCTCGGACCAGTGGGGCAACATCATCATGGGCGTCGACCTCGGCCGCCGCATGGGCACGCACCAGTTGTTCGCGCTGACGACGCCGCTGCTGACGACGGCCTCCGGCGCCAAGATGGGCAAGACCGCGCAAGGCGCGGTGTGGCTCAACGCCGACCAGTTCTCGCCGTACGACTTCTGGCAGTACTGGCGCAACACCGAGGACGCCGACGTCGGCAAATTCCTGAAGCTGTTCACGACGCTGCCGATGAGCGAGATCGGCAAGCTCGAGGCGCTCGGCGGCTCGGAGATCAACGAGGCCAAGAAGGTGCTCGCCACCGAGGCGACCGCGCTCTTGCACGGCCGTGACGCAGCGAATGAGGCGGCTGAAACCGCGCGCCGCACCTTCGAGGAAGGCGCGCTCGCCGAAAGTCTGCCAACGGTGGAAATTCCGCGCGGCGAGCTCGACGCCGGCTTCGGCGTGCTCAACGCCTTCGTCAAGGCGGGCCTCGTTGCCTCCAACGGTGAGGCGCGGCGCCAGATCAAGGGCGGCGGCCTGCGCGTCAACGACGAACCCGTCACCGACGACAAGATGGCGCTCTCGGCGGCCCATCTGACGCCTGAGGGCGTGATCAAGCTGTCGTTCGGCAAGAAGAAGCACATCCTCATCAAGCCTGCATAGGCGTATGAGCTTTTCGCTGCTTGTCAGGGCGCGCCGAAGCGCGCTCCCTGACCGGCAATGGATCAGAAGACGCCCAGGGAATCGCGCAAGGATGGCGTCGCGGCGACGCCGGGAGGCGCCGTGCGCGTCGCACTCACCGTGCTCGCACTCTGCTTCACGCTGGCCGTGCTGGGCCGTGGGCTCGGCGACAGTTTTACGGTATTCCTGAAGCCGATCTCGGAAAGCTTTGGCTGGGACCGCGCACAGATCGTCTCGGTCTATTCGCTCACATGGCTCGCGAGCGGTCTCACCGCTCCCTTCGTCGGACGGCTGTTCGACCATTCCGGGCCGCGCATCGTCTATGCGCTCGGACTATCGCTGCTCGGCGCGGCATTCCTGATTGCGGCGCACGCACAGCACCTGTGGCAGTTCCAGCTCTCGATCGGCCTCTGCGTCGGCATCGGCGTCGCCTTCATCGGCATCGTGCCGAACTCGATCCTGCTCGGCCGCTGGTTCGGGCCGCGCCTGCCGACCGCGATGTCGGTGGTGTATTCGGCCATGGGCGGCGGCGTGCTGGCGCTGCTGCCGGCCTCGCAGCTGCTGATCGATCACATCGGCTGGCGCGGCACCTACCAGCTGTTCGGCTTTGCAGCATTGGGCCTGCTGGTGCCGCTGCTGCTGCTGCCGTGGCGGCTGTTCGCCACGGGCTCGCCGCATGTGGTGAAGAGGACCGATCCTGACTTCATCGACAACGGCTGGACGCTTCTCGGCGCGATGCGCCATCACGCCTTCTGGGCGCTGTTCTCGACCTTCTTCTTCACCGCCGTCGGCATGTACGCGATCGCCGCGCAGATCGTGGCCTACCTGATCGACGCAGGCTTCCCGCCGCTCCAGGCCGCGACGGCCTGGGGCTTCTCCGGCGTCGTGCTTGTGTTCGGCATGTTGGGGGTCTCCGCGCTCGACGGACTGATCGGGCGCAGGCCTTCCGTGCTGTTGAGCTACGCGATCTCGATCCTCGGCATCGCCCTGCTCTGGCTGCTGCAATACGTCCCCAACATCCTGGTGCTCAGCGGATTCGTCGTCTGCTTCGGCAGCATGATGGGCTCGCGCGGCCCGCTGATCAGCGCGACCGCGATGCGGATCTTTCAGGGCAAGCGGGTCGGCACGATCTACGGCACCATTTCGATCGGCAGCGGGCTGGGCTCGGCGTTCGGCTCCTGGAGCGGTGGCCTGATCCACGACGCGGCCCACGGCTACAACGCGTTGCTCGCCTTCGCACTTGCGAGCGTGGTGCTCGGGATGATTCCATTCCTGGTTGTCCCCGCCTTGCGGCGGTAGGTATGTCCGAGGTAACCTGCACCCCTCCGCGCCACCGGGAAATTACGGGCTCGCGCGACATGGCCACCCGCGAATAATCCGAACTCGCCGGGCTTTACGGCGTTTTGTCCGACATGACGAAAAAGTCAGCGCGGATTCCGCGCCTACAGCTTGCAGGGTGGAACCGAATGCGATTCAAGTCGCTTGGGAATTGGATGGAAGGGCGCAAATCATGAACTTCAACTATCTCTCTCGCTATCAACCGGCTCTGCTGAGCCTGTTTCGTTTCATCACCGGACTGCTGCTGTTCCAGTACGGCATCGCAAAACTGTTCAAGTTTCCGGCGCTTCCCTACTTCGCCGACATTCCGCCGCTGATCTACGCGGCAGGCACGCTTGAACTGGTGCTCGGCGCGGCCCTGATGCTCGGCCTGTTCACGCGGATCACGGCGTTCATCCTGTCGGGCGAAATGGCCTTCGCCTACTTCATGGGCCACATGCTCAAGACCGGCTCGCCGGTGTTCCTGCCACTGCTCAATGGCGGTACCGCCGCGATCCTGTTCTGCTTCGCCTGCCTCTATCTCTCGGCAGCCGGGGGCGGCTCGATCAGCGTCGATGCCGTCATGGGCAAGGAGAGCGACGCATCCGGCGAGGCCTACGCCCGGCGCTGACGCGCCCGCGGATCAATCCGCAAGCAGGACGGCACCCGCAGATCGCCGGTGCCGTCCTAGCGCGCTCCCAGCACGTTCCAGATGAGAACGAGGGCCGCGACGAGCAGCACGGACATGATGATGCGATGAACGAATCGATTCATTGCAGGTCCTGCCAGGCTCTGTAGCCACCAAAGTCCAAGATCGATTTTTTCCAGCGCATGAACCGGTGCCTCCCGGCGCGTGGCGGTTTGCCTGCACGGTTGCGCACAAGCCTGCGAATGCCGTTCCGCGCGGCAGGCCGCCGCATGCCTCCATTCATGATTGGTAAGAACTTCATGCTACCGATGCGAGCAATAATAACCATTCCGTAGAGGCTGCGATGAAGCTGCTGAGTCATCTGAAGATCCGCACCAAGCTGGCCAGCATGGTCTGCCTCGCGGCGCTCACTGTCACGGCCATCATCGGGGTATCGACCGTTCTCAGCAAGAGCCGCATGATGGAGGACCGCGTCCAGCAGATGCGAACCGCGGTGGAGCTCCTCTACAACTACGCGCAATCGCTCCAGGACGAGGTCGCCGCCGGCAAGCTGACGCAGGCCGAGGCCAAGGCCCTGTTCCACCAGCGCGGCCGTCGCATGAACTTCAATGGCGGCCAGGGCTATCCGGTGGTCTACAATCAGGACACGTCCCTGATGGTGAACGGCGCCAACCAGCAGCTCGAAGGCAAGATCACGGGCGCCAAGGACTCCAATGGCGTGCTGATCGCCGACGCCATCCTCAAGGCTGCCGACCAGGCCGCGCCGGGCGGCGTGACCTCCTATCTCTATCCCCGCCCCGGCCAGACCGAGCCGGTCCGCAAGACCGTGTTCGCGCGCAAGTTCGCGCCCTGGAACGTGACCATCAGCTACGGCCTCTATGTCGACGATATCGATGCCGACGTGCGTGCCTTGACGCTGGAGCTCGCCGTCATCGGCGTCGGCCTGATGCTGCTGATGGCGACACTGTCCTGGCTGATCGCCCGCGACGTGCTCGGCGCGCTCGACCGCCAGAAGAACCGCATGCAGGAGATTTCCGAGGGCGCCATCGACAAGCCGGTCGAGGAGACCGGCCGCGGCGACGAGATCGGTCGCATGGCCGAGACGCTCGAAGTGCTCAGGCAGACCGCGCTCACGGCGCGCAACCTCGAGGCCGAGCAGGTCGCCGCCAAGACCCGCAGCGAGCAGGAGAAGCGCGACGCCCTGATCGCGCTCGCCGACCGCTTCGATGCCTCCGTCGGCCAGCTCGTCGGCCTGATGGCCTCCGGCTCCGGTGAACTCGAGACCACCGCAAAGTCGATGTCGTCCACCGCCGAAGGCACCAACCGCCGCGCCGCCTTGGTCGGCTCGGCCGCCAATGAAGCCAGCCAGCGCGTCCAGACCGTGGCCTCGGCGGCGGAAGAGCTTTCGTCCTCGATCACCGAGATCAGCCGCCAGGTCGCGCAATCGGCCGAGGTCACCGGCCGCGCCGTCGACAACGCCCGCCGCACCGACACCATCGTGCGCGCCCTCTCGGACGGCGCTCAACAGATCGAGCATGTCGCCGAGCTGATCTCCAACATCGCGGCGCAGACCAATCTGCTCGCGCTCAACGCCACCATCGAGGCCGCGCGTGCCGGTGAAGCCGGCCGCGGCTTTGCCGTCGTCGCCTCCGAGGTGAAGTCGCTCGCAAGCCAGACCGCCGAAGCCACCCGCGAGATCGGCGACAAGATCGCCCAGATCCAGGGCGCGACCAAGGAAGCCGTGGATGCCATCGGCGGCATCACCGCCACCATCGAGGAAGTCAGCCGGATCGCCACCTCGATCGGCGCGGCCATCGAGGAGCAAGGCGCCGCCACCGCCGAGATCGCGCGCAGCGTCTCGCAGACCGCGGAGGCCACCAAGGAGGTCACCACCAATATCGGCGGCGTCAGCACCGCGGCGAACGAAACCGGCAACGCCGCCGGCATGGTGCTCGCGGCGGCCAGCAGCCTCTCCAAGCAGGCCGAGCAGCTCTCCGGCGAAGTCGGCACCTTCCTGGCAGGCGTGCGCGCGGCGTAAGCCGTGCGACGTCTGCGTTGGCCTGACCGCGACGATGCATCGACGAATCGATGCCCGGCTTGAACCTGCATGATCGCGCGAACACGATCCCGACCGATTTTTTTGGACATGTCGCCGCAGGCGTCGGCACCCCGCCTGCATATGCGTGTCCATGGCTGCGCAAATTGCGCCGCGTCTGAACACGCCATGCCCTGCGTTCAGGAATGGTAAGCACTTCCTGATACGGCTGCGCGAGAACAAGCATCTTACAACCGTTCGCGAGGCCGTCATGACGCTGCTCAGTCACCTGAAGATCCGCACCAAGCTCGCCAGCATGGTCTGTCTTGCGGCGCTCACCGTGACCGCCCTCATCGTCGCGTCAGCCTATCTCAGCAAGACCCGCATGCTCGAAGATCGCGCGCGCCAGATGCAGACGGCGGTCGATCTGCTGCACGGCTTCGCGCAATCGCTCCAGGACGAGGTCGCCGGCGGCAAGATGACGCTCGCCGAGGCGCAGGCCCAGTTCAAGCTGCGCGGCCGACAGATGAAGTTCAACGGCGGCCAAGGTTATCCCGTGGTCTACACCGCCGATTCCACTGTCATGATGAATGGCGGCGCGCCTCAGCTCGAGGGCAAGAACAACGGCATCAAGGATGCCAATGGCATCGTCATCGGCGACGCCACGGTGGCCGCGGGCAAGCAGGCACCGGAAGGCAGTATCCTGTCCTATCTGTTCCCGCGTCCCGGCGAAACCGTTCCAGTCCGCAAACTGGTGTTCGCTCGCCAGTTTGCACCCTGGAACGTCGCGATTGCCTACGGCCTCTATGTCGACGACATCGACGCCGACGTGCGTGCCTTGACGCTGGAGCTAGCCGTCATCGGCGTCGGCCTGATGCTGCTGATGGCCGCACTGTCCTGGCTGATCGCCCGCGACGTGCTCGGCGCGCTCGACCGCCAGAAGAACCGCATGCAGGAGATTTCCGAAGGCGCCATCGACAAGCCGGTCGAGGAGACCGGCCGCGGCGACGAGATCGGCCGCATGGCCGAGACGCTCGAAGTGCTCCGGCAGACCGCACTCACGGCGCGCAACCTGGAGGCCGAGCAGATCGCCAACAAGACCCGCAGCGAGCAGGAGAAGCGCGACGGCCTGATCGCGCTCGCCGACCGCTTCGATGCCTCCGTCGGCCAGCTCGTCGGCCTGATGGCCTCGGGCTCCGGTGAACTCGAGACCACCGCAAAGTCGATGTCGTCCACCGCCGAAGGCACCAACCGCCGCGCCGCATTGGTCGGCTCGGCCGCCAATGAAGCCAGCCAGCGCGTCCAGACCGTGGCCTCGGCGGCGGAAGAGCTTTCGTCCTCGATCACCGAGATCAGCCGCCAGGTCGCGCAATCGGCCGAGGTCACCGGCCGCGCCGTGGACAACGCCCGCCGCACCGACACCATCGTGCGCGCCCTCTCGGACGGCGCTCAACAGATCGAGCACGTCGCCGAGCTGATCTCCAGCATCGCGGCGCAGACCAATCTGCTCGCGCTCAACGCCACCATCGAGGCCGCGCGTGCCGGTGAAGCCGGCCGCGGCTTTGCCGTCGTCGCCTCCGAGGTGAAGTCGCTCGCAAGCCAGACCGCCGAGGCCACCCGCGAGATCGGCGACAAGATCGCCCAGATCCAGGGCGCGACCAAGGAAGCCGTGGATGCCATCGGCGGCATCACCGCCACCATCGAGGAAGTCAGCCGGATCGCCACCTCGATCGGCGCGGCCATCGAGGAGCAAGGCGCCGCCACCGCCGAGATCGCGCGCAGCGTCTCGCAGACCGCGGAGGCCACCAAGGAGGTCACCACCAATATCGGCGGCGTCAGCACCGCGGCGAACGAAACCGGCAACGCCGCCGGCATGGTGCTCGCGGCGGCCAGCAGCCTCTCCAAGCAGGCCGAGCAGCTCTCCGGCGAAGTCGGCACCTTCCTGGCAGGCGTGCGCGCGGCGTAAGTTTCCGGACGCCTAAACCTCCGCATTCGTCATGGCCGGGCTTGTCCCGGGCATAACGAGCCATTCAAGCTTGTCGCTAGCGCCGCGCGAGGCTGCAACCGCTCGACAGCGGTCTTGCTGACCCCGTCGGGCTGTCGCCGGATTGTGCCGATGGCAACTGTTCGTCGAACGGCGTGTTCTGCTTGCCGGTGTTGAATTCGAAGATCTTGCGGAACAGGCCGGGCGCCATCGCCGAGATTGGATTGACGCGCATCACGGGCGCGGCCGGCGTGCCGACGACCTCATAGGTTACGCCAATCAATCCCTCGTTGTTGCCGCCGCCGAGGAAGATGCCGAACAACGGGATCTGGCCGAAGATGTTGTTGACGCCGTACATCGGCACGAAGGTGCCGCTCATGCAGACCTGGTTGCCGGGATAGTCGATCGAGCCTTCGATGGTGCCGCCGATCATCGGTCCCTTGACGACGCCGTCGCGGATCGTGAGCGCGCCGTTCTGCCGGGTGAACTCCGCTCGCAGCGCGGTGAAGGACACGCCGCTCTGCGCGCCATTGGGACCGCCCGCCGCCACGCGATCGAGCTGATCCATTCCCTTGACCGTGAAGTCGCGTACATTGATCAGGCCTTCCCTGGTCGTAGGCTCTGACGTCGGCGGCTCCATCGCCACCACCATCTGGCCGCCGAAGACCTTGTTGGTGGTATCGGTGAAGCGCAGGAGCGCGCCGGCATCGTTGGTCTGGAGATAGATCACCTCGCGGGCACCCTGGGCACGGCCGCCGCGCAGATCGGCCGCCACCGGCGTATCGCGGCCGATCTTGCCGCTCAGCGTGAAGGCTTTGACGGCGCCGCTGCGCCGCGACATCTTGGCATCGACGCTGCGCATCGCCTCGCCGTTGAATCCGGCGACGGCGCCGAGCTTCACGTCGATGTCGAAATCGACGTTCTTCATCTTGCTCTTGGCATCGTCCTTGGAATTGCCTGAGATCGCCGACTTCAGGAAACCGCGGCCGTCGAACACGTCGCCGCGCATCGTGCCGCGCACCACGCCGTCCTGGCTGCGCTCGACCTTCAACGACGCCTTGTCGCCGTCGGATGGCGCGTAGATCGGGAAGTTCGCGTTCATGAGGTCGCCGTTCGGGTCCACCTCGAGCGAGCCCTTGATCGAGGCGCCACCGCCTTCGATGACGATGTCCTCGAAGCGCGTCGATTGCGCGGTCGGCACCACCTTGAAGCTGGCCTTGCCCGACTTGCCCGGCAGCTTGACCCAGCCAGGCAGGATGTTGTCGAGCTTGACCGAGGTCAGGTCGGCCTCGACGCCGAGCTTGGTGGTCTGGTCCGCGCCGCCCGCGATCTTGCCCGAGAGCTTGATCGGCAACGAGCCACTGACGGCCGGGCTGAGATCGAAGCCGAGACGCGCGCGGCTCGCATCGTCCAGCGTCGCCTGCAGGCGGACGTCGGCATCGCCCTCGGCCTGCTTGCGATAGTCGAGCGAGGCCGCCTGCCCGTTGATCTTGACGTCGCCCTTGACCTGGTAGCCCTGGTTGCTCGCGACGATCTTCAGATTGTTGGCCTCCAGCTTCTGGTTCATCACCAGCTTGTCGGCGGCAAAGCCGTTGAGATCGGCGGTGACGGCATAGGTGGTGTCGGCCTTGGTCAGCTCGCCCTTGACCGGCAAGCCGAGCTGGATGTTCGCCGAGAACGTTCCCTTGCTGGTGTTGGGATCGACGACGGTCGCCGACAGATCGCTCAGCCGGTCATTGGCGAGCATTTCGGCCGCCGCAGGCACGGGTCCGTCGACGCGAAACCTGGTGCGCGAGGGCGAGGGTTTGGGTGCCATGTCCGGCACCTCGAAGACGAAGTCGGAGATCGTGACCTTGCGGCCGGCGGGCGTGTCGGCAATGCCCTGCCCGATGCTCACGGTGGCGGTGCGCCCGGTCACGCGCGCCTTCAAATCGGCATCGTGCACGACAGGCATGCCGTCCACCGGGCGGACCGCGACGCCGCTCGCCACGATGTTGACCGAGAGGCCGTCGTCGGGAATGGGCGGGCCCTTCCGTGGAAGGTTCCTGGTCGGCGAATTGACGCCGATCTCGATGCGCTGGAGCGTGCCGCGCTCGATCCGCTCGATCACCCATTCGCGCAATTCCGGAACGACGAGCGTCGGCCACATCCGCTTGAGCGCGGAAGCCGACATCGGCGTTCCCGCAAAGCCCAGCGTGAGCCGCGGCTCGCCGGAATAGTCGATGGCGCCGGTGCCGGCGACGCCGATCTCGCCATTGCTGATATCGGCCTGCGTCAGCAGGAGGCGCTTGTGGTCGGTATCGAAGCGAAGACCGATCGCAATGCGGTTGAAGACGAGCGGCGGCTCGTTGTCGATGCCGCCCAGGAGGATCGAGCCGCCGCTGAAGCCGAGCTGCCAGTCGTTGATGCTGCCGTTGGGCGGCTCCAGATGCGCCAGCAGCGTCAGGCGGTTCGCACCCGAGAGAATCTTGAACGGTGCGACCAGCACGCGCCGATTGGAGTCCCACTCGACATTGATCTCGGCCGAGTCGATCGCCATCGGATAATCGGGCGTGTCGGTGTCGATGATGTTGCCCGCGCCGACCGTGATCTTGCCGCGGAAGAAGGTCGGCACGCCGTCGCGGCCGAGCTCGCCCTTGAGCTCGCCGGTCAGCGGCAGGTCGGCGGTATAGGTGAGATCCTTGACCCGTAGCGCCAGCAGGATGTTGGCGGTGGAAACCTTGTCGGCGCGGATGTCGACCGAGCGCACGCCGTTCTCGGCGGGACCGATCGTGGCACGCAGCGACCATGGACGCGCGCCCTCCTCGCCGAGGCTGAGCGCGACGCCGCCGCGGCTCGGCCGGCGCAGGCTGAGCGTGATGTTCTCGAACGTCCATTTGCTGCCGCGCTGCTGATCGTCGACGATCAGATTGCCGTTCTTCAGACCGATCTCGTTGAGGTTCTGGCCGTCGAGGCCGGTCATGCTCAGGCTGTCGAGCCAGTCGAGGCCCTGGAGAATGCCGCTCTGCGCAGTCGCCTGAGGCGCCGCCTGGGATGCATCGGGGCTTGCAGGCGCGGTCGCGAACGGCGGCGGCGGGACTCCGTTGCGCGGGAATGTCGGCGGCAGGCCGGCGTCCTTCTTGGAGGCCACGCCGGTTGCCAGCGGTTTTGCGGTATCACCGGCCGACACCGTGACGGTCCCGTCGGGCGCGATGCGGATCGCAAGCTCGGCGTCGACGAGATTGAGGCTTTCGGCGCGCAGGTGCCCCATCAGCAGACCCGCACCCGACAGCTTCACCTCGGCCTTCGGCGCGGTGGCGACGATGGCGTGGTCGTGGTCGCGAACGACGATGTCGCGGATGCGCACGGCGATACGGATCCGCCCGGCCCGCTCGATCTGCGTGCCGCCGACCTCCACAGTATTGCCGTGGCCGATGTTGTCCTCGATCGCCGCTGCAAGCCAGGGCGTTGCGATGTCGAGATTGATCGGACCGGTCCCGAGCCGCCACCACAGCGCGCCGAAACAGCCGACGAAGATGACGGCCAAGGCGCCGACGACGATAGCCAGCCGCTTCAGCCAGCGATCGGCCGCCAGCCAGCGGCGCACCGCCCCAAACCCGTCACCGAAGCGATGGAAGCCCGAATTGGAACGCGACAACAGCCGGCGCGCACGATAGCCCGCCGCCGCTTCCTGATCCGGGTCCCAGTCGGCATCGTCCCATTCCTGCGGCTCCGAATGACCGCCGCGCCGATCGAAATCCCGATTGTAATCCTGGGGCGACTTATTCCTTGCCATTGCCTCTCGATACAGGCGCCCATCGTGGGATTGAGCGCCGCCGGGACCGCAGCCGTCGACCGGGAGCGAACGCCCCTGCGCCGGCGTTGCCGCCATACCTCGAATATTCCTGCTGTTCGTCATTTCGCCCCGGGAGCGCGTTCAACGAGCAGTGGGGTGGTGCGTGGAATTCCTTGTAACCATACTCCGGCGTCGTCAGACTTGCCCAGCCGAGGGCGCGAATCCGGTACACCGGACGAGAGCTGCAATACCGCTTTGGTTGACCCGCCGAAAGCGTCGAAAGGAAGGCGTATGTCCAAGAAATCCCAAAAGAAATCGTCCAAAACGCCCTCCGGCACGACAGCGGCAAAAAAGAAGGCCTCGAAAACCCGGGCAGCGACTCAAACAAAGTCCGCGAAAACACAGCGGACACCGGCGAGCAAATCAACCGGGAGCATAGCAAAAGCAGCATCGCATGGCGCCGCATCGAAACAGTTAAATTCCTCCAGATCGGCCCCTGCGTCTGCGGCCAGGCAGGTCCTGGCCGAGGGGCAGAAGGCCCCAGCCTTCCGCCTGCCCCGCGACGGCGGCGGCGCGGTCACGCTGTCGGATTATGCCGGCCGGAAGCTCGTCCTGTTCTTCTACCCCCGCGCCGATACGCCCGGCTGCACCAGGGAGGCCATCGACTTCACGCGCCTGGCCGACGCCTTCGCCGCGGCCGGAACGGCCGTGATCGGTATTTCCGCGGATTCGTTAAAGGCCCAGGAGAAATTCCGCGACAAGCACAGCCTCGGCATTCCACTGATCTCGGACGAGAAGCACGAGATGCTGGAGGCGTATGGCGCCTGGGGCGAAAAATCCATGTATGGCAAGAGCTTCCTCGGGATTCTTCGCACCACGGTGCTGGTCGGAAGCGACGGCAAAGTGGCCAGGATCTGGCGTAACGTCCGGGTCGACGGCCATGCCGACCAGGTGCTGGAAGCGGCAACAAGTCTTTAACCAGACCTTTAAATACGACTGTTCCCGTTTCCGGAAAATTAACCATGACCGGCCCAGATTGCTGCGGCAATTAGGCCGTACGGACTCATCCGACCGGCGCGGGAGTGCCGATGTCGAAAAGTTCTGCCCAATACTCGCAGTACCCCCAACATCATCCTCACGACCACGGACGGGCCCTCCATCGCCGTCCAGCCGCCGCAACAGCGGCAATTGCGATTCCCCTGCCCGCGACCGACGACGCCTACACCATCGTCCATGCCGGCAAGCAGGTGCGCTTCGGGCCCGTGGTGTTCTGGATCGTGGTCGGCACGGTCGTGCTGCTCGGACTCTGGTCGGCCGCGACCGCCACCTACTTTGCCTTTCGCGACGATGTCCTGACCCGGCTGATCGCCCGCCAGGCCGAGATGCAGTACGCCTATGAGGACCGCATCGCCGAGCTGCGCGCCAAGGTCGATCGCACCACCAGCCGGCAGCTGCTCGACCAGGAACAGTTCGACCAGAAGCTCGACCAGATCATGAAGCGCCAGACGGCGCTGGAGTCCCGGGCCACGGCGCTCGGGGCCATGCCTGACGTGACAGGCTCGATTCCCCGTTCGACCCCGCAGCGTGGCGACGCCGGCCAGAGCACGACGCAGGGCACGCCAAAGCCGTCGCCGATCAGCGACACCGTGATCTTCGTGGCGCCGCCGGATCGCGAAGCGCGGCTCGAGTCGCGCGCGCCGGCGGTCATGGCCCCACAGGCCAATCAGTTCGCCAAGAACCAGGGTTTCGACAATGTCCTGGTCCGCCTCACCACCTCGCTCGATCAGGTCGAGCGTCGTCAGATGGCGGCGCTCAGCGCCGTCGAGGACGGCATGGATTCGCGCATGCGCCGGATGCGCGGCGTGGTCAGCGATCTCGGTTTGAACCTCGCCAGTCTCGAAGCCGCCGTGCCGCGGACCGCGATGGGTGGGCCGTTCGTGCCCGTCAAGCTGACGCCCAATGCCGGGCCGTTCGAGAAGCAGCTCAATCGCATCAACGTCACCCGCGCCGAGATGGACCGGCTCAATCGCACGCTGGCGCTGGTGCCCTATCGCAAGCCCGTCATCGGCGAGGTCGAGTTCACCTCCGGATTCGGCGTGCGCAGCGATCCATTCCTGGGTCGGCCTGCGATGCATACCGGCCTCGACTTCCGTGCCGCCACGGGCGATCCGGTCCGCGTCACCGCCAACGGCAAGGTGGTCTCGGCCGGCTGGTCCGGGGGCTATGGCCGCATGATCGAGGTCGACCACGGCAACGGACTTGCGACCCGCTACGGCCATCTCTCCGAGATCAACGTCAAGGTCGGCGAGATCGTGAAGATCGGCCAGGTCGTCGGTCTCGTCGGCTCGACCGGCCGTTCCACCGGTCCACATCTGCACTACGAAACCCGCATCGACGGCGAAGCGGTCGACCCGCAGAAGTTCCTGCGCGCGGGCGTGCGTCTCAGTGCGGGCTAGAACGCGCCCCTGCCCTCATTGAACATTCGTGAGCGCTTCAGGCGCGAGGCTGACACGCCTTCAGGAAGAATTTGAGTCCTGCTTCGATCTCCTGCTCGATCGCCTCCTCCGTGAGATCGCTGAGGCCCAGTACAATCAGCAGCGGTAGTTCGCCGCGGACCAGGCTCAGGAATTGATTGGCGGCTTCCATCGGATCGTCAAACTCCAAGACCCTCGCAGCCCTGGCTTCTTCGAGGAATTGAGCGAGCCGCCGAATCGTCGCCTCGGGTCCGCTTTCATAGAAGAGCCGGGCGAGCACGGGAAACCGACCGCTCTCGTTGGCGATGATGCGGACGAAGGCAACGTCCTTTCGATGGATGAAGGTGTGGAGGTATTGCCTGGCGAAATCCCGCAGCGCCTCAGACAGTCCGGCGGACAGTTTGGGCACGGGCAAATCGCGTTGCAGGCTCTCGCACTCCGCCACGATCAGCGAGGCGAACAAAGCCTCCTTGCTCGGGAAATACGCGTAGAGCGTGGCCTTCGACACGCCGGCGGCTTTCGCGATGGCGTCCATACTGGTTGCGGAAAAGCCCTGCTCGAGAAAAAGCTGCCACGCCGCTCGGATGACGATGTCCATCTTGCGGCCCGCTGGTGCGCTCTCCTTCTCGTGAACAGGATGGGCGATCGTTTCGATCAAGGGTGACTCTCCGTCGGCTCGCGAATCGGTGTCGTAGGCGTCAACGCGCACAATGGCTGCGTCTCAACAGCTTGAAAGAACTGAAGAGACGCCCTGAGCACGACACAGGTAGCAAAACTTCTTTACGGTACACAACGAAACTAAACAGTTCAGTATCGTTGACAACAACTGCTTGCTCGGTCAAGTACTGAACGGTTCAGTTTCGATATGAGCCTTGGATGCCGTTCAGAACATTCCTCCGTAGAGGCGCCATAATACCGTTAGCCCAAGCCGCGATCGCCCTCGCCGGCTGTGCCGTCGGCCCGAATTTCGAGGCGCCGGACGCCCCGCCGGTCAGCGGCTACACTGCGGGCGGATTCTCCGCGACCAAGGGCGCAGACGGGCCTGGCGGAACGGCACAGCGGATCGTGAACGGCGCGGACGTGCCGGCGGTCTGGTGGCAGGTGTTTCGCTCACGGCAGATCGAAGCCTTCGTCCGGGAAGCAATCGACAACCATCCGGACCTTGCCGCGGCGCAAGCGGCGCTGCGCCAGGCTCGCGAAGTTGCGGCGGCAGACACCAGCGCCCTGATGCCGTCGATCACCGGGGAAGGCAGTGCGACGCGCAGCCAGGTGCCGCTGGCACAGTCCGGGCAGACCGGACCGTCATCGCTGTACACCCTCTACAAGACCTCGGTCCCGGTTTCGTTCACGCCGGACATCTTCGGTGGCAAAGCGCGCGGGATCGAGGCGGATCTCGCCAATGCGGACTATGAGCGCTTCCAACTCGAGGCGACCTATCTCTCATTGACGGCAAACGTCGTGACGACCGCGATCAGCGATGCGTCCTACGCGGCGCAGATTCGCGTGACCCAGGAACAGATCGACGGTCAGCGTCAGCTGGTCGCGTTGCTCGAACAGCAGTTTGCCCTCGGCGCCGTCGCCAACAGCGATGTCCTGACTCAGAAGGCCCAGCTGGCGCAGACGCTTGCGACGCTGCCGCCGCTGCAAAAGTCGCGCGCGCAAAATCGCAACCAGCTGATGGCGTATCTCGGCAGACTGCCGAGCCAGGACAGAGGCGAGGCCGTGCCGCTGGCAAACCTGCGCCTGCCGCGCGATCTGCCGGTCAGCGTACCGTCGCTGCTGGTGCGGCAGCGTCCGGACATCCGAGCTGCCGAAAGCCAGATGCATCAGGCCAGCGCGAATGTCGGTGTTGCCACGGCCAACATGCTGCCGAACGTGACGCTGTCAGCTTCGGGCGGCAGCTCTGCGCTGGCGCTGTCGGGACTCTACGGCCCGCAATCGGCGGCCTGGAGCGTGGCGGCAAGTGTCACCGGCCCGATCTTCGATGCCGGCTCGCTGTTCCACACCAAGGAGTCCAAGGTCGCTGCACTGGAGCAGAAAGGCGCGCAATATCGCTCGACCGTGATCACCGCGTTCCAGAATGTCGCCGACGCGCTCCGCGCCATCCAGTCGGATGCTGATCTGCTGAAGGCCCAGATCGAGGCGGAGAAGACCGCCGCGGAGAGCCTGAAGATGTCGCAGGCCCAGTTCAAGGCCGGCTCCACCACGTTCATCTCCGTCATCAACGCCGAACAGACGCTGCTGACCGCGCGCATCAACCGCGTGAAGGCGCAGGCCTCGCGCTATGCCGACACCGTCTCGCTGTACCAGGCACTCGGCGGCGGCTGGTGGAATCGCGTCGATGAGTCCCCCGCCTCCGAAGTAAAGCCCGCGGGCGTTGCCGCGATATTCACCCCCGCGGGGGCCCTGCCGGCTCAGCCGACCCCGCCCGCCAACTGATGCGAAAGCCCGAAGCCATGTTGAAGCGCATGATTATCATGTTGTGTGTCGTCGGTGCGGTGTTCGCCGCCCTCGCCTGGTTCGTCAGCTTCCGCGCCGGCATGATCAAACAGGCCATGGCCGCGCTCGCCGATCCCCCGCAGACGGTGTCGACGACCGCCGCGCAGCTCAGCGACTGGCAATCCGCATTGACCGCCATCGGCACGTTTCGTGCGGTGAACGGCGCCGATCTGTCGCTGCAACAGTCAGGCATCGTGGACGGCATTCATTTCGAATCCGGCAAGGATGTCGGCGCCGGTGACGTGTTGCTCGACCTGCGCAAGCAGGACGACGTCGCCAAGCTGCAGTCGTTGCAGGCCACCGCCGACGGCTACGCCATCACGTTGCGGCGCGACCAGGGTCAGCTGAAGATCAATGCGGTCAGCCAGGCGACGGTCGACAGCGATGTCGTGAACGAGCGCAACGCGCTGGCGCTGGTCGCCCAGCAGCAGGCGCTCATGGACCAAAAGACGCTGAAGGCACCTTTTGCCGGGCGTCTCGGCGTGCGTCAGGTCGATGTTGGCCAGTATCTGACCGCGGGCACCACCATCGTCACGCTACAGGCGCTCGACCGGCTCTTTGTCGACTTCACGCTGCCGCAACAGGCACTCGACCAGGTCAAAGTCGGACAGGAGGTCACCGCTCGCATCGACGCCTTTCCGGACCGCAGCTTCAAGGGCGTGGTGCAGGCGTTCAATTCCAAGGTCGATCAGGCCAGCCGCAACGTTCAGGTCCGCGCGATTTTCGACAATACGGATCGCAAGCTCCTGCCCGGCATGTTCGCGCGGATCGATGTCCGTGTCGGACACCCCACGAGCTATCTCACGCTGCCGCAGACCGCCATCGTCTACAACACCTATGGAGAGTCGGTATTCCTCGCCGTCAAGAGCGACGCACCGGACAAGCAGGGTTTGATAGCCCGCCAGACCTTCATCAAGACCGGCGCCACCCGTGGCGATCAGGTGGCGGTGATCTCGGGTCTCGATCAGGGCGCAACCGTCGTCACCGCGGGCCAGGTCAAGCTGCGCAACGGCACCCTGCTGAAAGTCGACAACTCCATTCCCCTGGCGAACGATCCCAATCCGGCACCTGCCGATCAGTGAGGAACGAGAACGTGTCCTTTACCGACATCTTCATTCGCCGGCCGGTGCTTGCGATCGTCGTCAGCCTGATGATCCTGGTGCTGGGTCTGAAGTCGATGACCTCGCTGCCGATCCTGCAATATCCGCGAACCCAGAACGCGATCGTCACCGTGACGACGACGTACTACGGCGCCGATCCGGCGGTCGTTGCCGGGTTCATCACCACGCCGCTGGAAAACGCCATCGCCCAGGCCAATGGCATCGACTACATGACGTCGACCAGCCAGCCCAGCACCTCCACCATCACCGTCAACCTGCGGCTGAACTTCGACTCCGGCAAGGCGCTGACCGAGATCAACACCAAGGTGAACTCGGTGCTCAATCAGCTGCCGAGCGGCGTCCAGCAGCCGGTGCTGACGGTCAAGGTCGGCCAGACCATCGACGCCATGTATCTCGGCTTCAGCAGCGACGTGCTGGCGCCGAACCAGATCACCGACTACCTGATCCGCGTGGTGCAGCCCAAGCTGCAGGCCGTATCCGGCGTGCAGACCGCGGAGCTGCTCGGCAACAAGACCTTCGCGCTGCGCGCCTGGCTCGATCCGATCAAGCTTGCCGCCTACGGGCTGACCGCATCCGACGTATCGACCGCGCTGTCCAGCAACGACTACATCGCCGGGCTCGGCACCACCAAGGGCCAGATGGTGCAGGTCAATTTGACGGCCGCGACCAACCTGAAGTCGTTGCAGGAGTTTCGCGACCTCGTCGTCAAGCAGGCCGGCGCTTCCAACGTCAAGCTGTCCGACGTGGCGAACGTTACGCTGGGCTCCGAGGATTACGACTCGTCGGTCGGCTTCAACGGCAAGCGCGCGGTCTATATCGGCATCCAGGTGGCGCCAAACGCCAACCTTCTCGACGTCATCAAAGGCGTCCGCGCCGTCTATCCCGACATCAAGGCGCAGCAGCCGGAGGGGCTGAACTCCGAGATCATCTACGACTCCACCGATTTCGTGAACAGCTCGATCGACGAGGTGATCCATACCCTGCTCGAAGCGCTTCTGATCGTCACCGTGGTCGTCTTCCTGTTTCTCGGATCGTGGCGTTCGGTGCTGATTCCGGTGATCGCCATACCGCTGTCGCTGGTCGGCACCTTCACGATGCTGCTGGCGCTAGGCTTCTCGATCAACCTCCTGACGCTGCTGGCGCTGGTGCTCGCGATCGGCCTCGTGGTCGACGACGCCATCATCGTCGTCGAGAACGTCAACCGGCATCTGGCCGAGGGTACGAAGCCGTTGCAGGCGGCGATCATGGCCGCGCGCGAGCTTGCGGGTCCGATCGTGGCCATGACCATCGTGCTGATCGCGGTCTACGTGCCGATCGGCTTCCAGGGCGGCTTGACCGGTGCGCTGTTCACCGAGTTCGCCTTCACCCTTGCCGGTGCCGTTGCCGTGTCGGCCGTCATTGCGTTGACGCTGACGCCGATGTGCTGCGCCTTCATCCTGAAGCCGGCGAACACCGGCAAGCCGACGCTCAACGACCGCATCGTCGGCTTCATCGATGCACGCATGGAGGCGTTGCAGCATCGATATCGGCGCCTGCTTGCCGGCAGCCTGACAACAATTCCGGTCACGGTCGTATTCGCTGCCCTGGTCTTGAGCAGCATCTACTGGCTTTATTCGAACTCAAAGAACGAGTTGGCGCCGGAGGAGGATCAGGGTGCGATCCTGATGCAGTCGACGCTCGCGCCGAATGCGACGTTACAGCAGAAGTTGCTGTATTCCGCCGAGGTCTACCGGCGCATCTCCGCCTATGCTGAAACCGCCGGCGTGTTCCAGCTCGATCTCACGGGCAGCTCGATCGCGGGCTGGGTGCTCAAGCCCTGGGACAAGCGCGACAAGACTGCGGCCGAACTACAGCCGGTGCTTCAGCAGGAGATGGCGGGCGTTGCCGGCGCCAAGATCGTGGCGTTCCAGCTGCCGCCGCTGCCCGGAGCGAGCGGCCTTCCGATCCAGTTCGTGATCCAGACCACGGACCCGTTCGAGCGGCTCGATGGCGTCGCGAAAGCGTTCACCGCCGAGGCCCTGAAGAGCGGCAAGTTCATCTTCCTCGACAACGACCTGAAGGTGGACCAGCCGCAAACCACGGTGCTGATCGATCGCGAAAAGACCGCTCAGCTCGGGTTGAAGCTCAGTGACGTCGGCGGCGCGCTCGGCAACATGCTGGGCGGCGGGTATGTCAACTATTTCGGCCTGGACGGCCGCTCCTACAAGGTCATTCCCCAGGTCGAGCAGCGCCAGCGACTGAACGCCGATCAGGTGCTGAACTACTACATCAAAACCTCGGACGGCACGTCTGTTCCGCTGTCGACGGTGGCGTCGCTCAAGACGACCACCGTTCCGCAATCGTTGAACCACTTCCAGCAGGTCAATGCCGCCACCATTTCCGGCGTGGCCATGCCCGGTGTGATCACCGGCGAAGCGCTCGCGACGCTGAAGGAGATCGCGGACCGGACCCTGCCCAAGGGCTACACCATCGACTATGGCGGTCAGTCACGCCAGTTCATCCAGGAATCATCCGGATTCGCCGCCACCTTCGGGTTTGCCCTGATCATCATCTTCCTGGCGCTGTCGGCGCAGTTCGAGAGTTTCCGCGATCCCCTGATCATTCTGGTCTCGGTACCGATGTCGATCGCGGGCGCGCTGATCTTCATCATGCTGGGCATCAAGGGCGCGAGCCTCAATATCTACACCGAGGTCGGCCTCGTGACGCTGATGGGGCTGATCAGCAAGCACGGCATTCTCATCGTCGAGTTCGCCAACGAGCTGCAGCACGCCGGCCGCTCCAAGCGCGACGCGGTCATCGAAGCAACCGCGATCCGGCTGCGCCCGATCCTGATGACGACAGCGGCCATGGTGATCGGCGTGATGCCATTGATCACCGCTACCGGTGCGGGCGCAGCCTCACGCTTCAACATGGGGCTGGTCATCGCCTCGGGACTTTCGATTGGAACGTTGTTCACCCTGTTCGTGGTGCCGGCGTTCTACATTCTGCTTGCGGCCGACCATTCCGCGGCGACGGGCGACGACGCGGTGAAACTCGATGCGGCCGGACTCGGAACGAACGGCGAGCCGCGCGCCGCCCTATGATGAAGCAAGGCTCGCCGCACCATGCGCTCCACCTGGGTTCCTTTAGCGCCGGCCACCGCCCATCCCGCCTCCGGGACCACCGAAGCCGCCACCACCCATTCCACCGCCAGGTCCCATGGACCCGCCGGGGCCCATGGGACCAGTGGGCGAGCCAAGACCGCCGGGGCCCGACGGACCGCTCGGTCCCGTCGGTGCAGAGCCGGGCGCCGGACCGGGGCTCGATCCCGGCGCAGGCGCACCGGGGGCGCCGGGCTGGCCGCCGCCCGGAGTCACGGTGCCGCGATCCGGATGCATGATAGAGCCGCCGGGCGACCGGTTGGGATTGCCGGCACCACCCGGCCCCTGCGTCGGCGATCCCGGGAATTGGCCGACAGCCTGTGCGGAGTCGACCTGAAGGCCGCGCGCGCGATCGAACGAGCCGTTGACCACCATGCGGGCTTCGCCGGCCGCGGGCCCGAAACGCGAGCCGTCACGGGCGACGAGCCCGGAGCCGAGCTGGAGGTTTGCGCCCATCCGCTGCACATAGGCCTCGATCGACAGGCGGCTTGCGCCGACGAGATCCGAAAAATCATCGATACGGGTGCGCGCGGCCTGCATCGCGCCCTGGTTTGCGCTGCCTTCGATCTGGACGCGGTGGCCGACGAGCAAGGGATCGACACCGTTCAGCCTCAGCCCGCCGATATGCAGACCGTCAGGGCCGCGCTCGACCAGGCCCGTGACGCGCGCAGCCGCATCGCGTCGCGGCTCGACCAGGCTTGCGACGATCACGCCGTCGGTACGGCGCAAGCCGTAGACCGCGACCTGCGCGCCCGCATGGAGCTTGCTCTCCTTGCCGCTGGTGACGATCTTCTGACCGAGCACCGTCAGCTCGTTGCCCTTCACCTGTTCGATCGGACCCGAGACCTCGCTCGCGATCGCGATGCTGCGCGTGACCAGCGTGCCGTCAGCCCGACGGGTCGCGACCACGCGCGCAAGCTGGCCGATGCGCAGCGAATTGGCGCTGGCCGCCTCGCCGTCGATTCGGACCGGAACGTCGCTCGCATAGGTGATGCGCTCGCCATTGACGTAGATACTGCCGAAGCGCTGGATCACGCCGACGATGCCGGTGCCGCCGATGCCGTGATCATCGCCTCGCGTGATCCCGGTGCCGCCGATGCCCTGATCGGTGCCGCGCCTGACCTGCGCGTGGGCAATGGCCGTGCCGGCGAGCCAGAATCCCGTCAGCAGCAGACGGCGGGAGATGAGCGGCGCCCGGCTCATGAAGAACCGCCTTCTTTGCCGCTATCCTTGGCGCTTTCCTTAGCGTTTTCCTTGGCCTCGCCCTCTTCGTCGGCGTCCTCGCAATAGATGTAGATGCCGAAATTCCAGCGGGCGTCGCCGCCCTTGTCCTTGGCGAGCGCGCGGTTGGCTTCGCGGTTGGCGGTCTTCAGCGCGTCCATGGCGAGTTCGCGCGAGCGCGCCTCGAGGCGCCGCGCCAGCTTCGGCGAGATGTTGTTGTAGTGCACTGCGCGTTCGAGGAAGCGCGGCGCGGCGCCTGAGACGTTCTGCGCGGCGGCCGCGATGTGGTCGTGCAGGTTGCGGCCGAGATAGTGCCATTTGCTGTCGTCCTCGCCGCTCGGAACGAAGGCGGCCTCGACCAGCTCGATCTCGTCAGCCTCGTTGATGGTGATGAGCTTGCGGTCGACCCATTCGTCGAGCACCGCACGCGGGCGCACGTCCTTGGTGACGGAGGCGACGAGCTGCTCGAACGACGGCGCATCGCCCTCGGCCGTACGCGGCAGCGCGAGCGGCTCGCCTTTCGCGTCGGTGAACTCCGGCGCGGCGAGCCAGCGCGCGATCACGGCGCTGGTCAGCGACACCGCCGCCGGGGCTTCGTGCACCGGCGCGCCTGCGCCACGCAGCCGCGCCACCTCCTTGCGATGGATGCCGGTGAGCAGGCTGACCCGGCTGTCGGTCTGCTCCTTTCCCTCGAGCGCGAAATCGTGCTCGGCGACGTTGACGAAAAGCTCGCGAAGCAATTGCGCCAACGCCGGAAAGGTCATGCCGCTGCGGATGCACAGTCGCACGAGCGGGCGCAGCAGCCGCGCCAGCGGGGCGTGCAGCTTCCCCGCAGCATTCGGCTGTGGCGCGCTCGACCTGTCAGCCGCCTTGGACCCGGACTTGGCATTCATGTCTGAATTGTACCGATGCATCACGTGGGACACAATCCCACTTTTCTCCACTCTCCGATTGACGTGGTAAATTTTCCCACATATACGAGACGCCACTGAGGGCGCGACGTAAAGGGACTCACACCCATGGCTGACCGCTTGGTCCGCAATTTCATTTCGCTGCGTGCTATGCCGGCCCCCGATCGGGGGCGCGGCGTCATCGAACCGATGCTGCCGGCGCTTCTGCGCGGCGTCATCTTCATCTCGGTGCTGGCCGCACCGTTCGTTGCCGCGCTACTCGCAGGCTGACCGCTGCCATGCATCACATCAGCGAGTCCCCGCGCCGTCCGTCGGTGCTGCACATCTTCAAGATCTACTATCCCGACCTGTTCGGCGGCACGCTCACGGTGATCCGCGACATCTGCGCCAGCCTGAAGGACGCTTTCGCCTCCGCCGTGCTGGTCTGTTCGCAATCGGCCGAGCGGCGCGAGATCGTCGTCAACGACATTCCGGTCGAGCGCGTCCGCTCGTTCGGCAACGTGCTGTCGCTGCCCGCGGCTCCCACCTATCCCTGGCGGCTATGGCGCAAGATCGCCGAGCACGACCTGCTCGCGCTTCACGCCCCCTTCCCGCTCGCCGACCTCGTCTTCGCCTTCGGATTCGGCGCCAAGCGGCCCCTGGTGGTGCATTGGCACGCCGACATCGTCACCCATGCCGGCCTGCGCTGGTTCATCGACCCCCTGATGCGGCGAACACTGCGTCGCGCCAAGGCGATCATCGTCTCGGACCGCGTGCTGGTCGACAACACGCCGCTGCTGCGCGAATTCGAGGACAAATACCATGTCGTGCCGTTCGGCATCGACATCACGGGTTACGACTGGCCGAAGATCGAGCCGCACCATGTCAATGATCGCGGCCGGCTTGTGCTCGCCTGCGGCCGGCTGGTGCCCTACAAGGGCTTCGACGTGCTGATCCGCGCCGCGGCGGCACACAATTTCGAAACCTGGATCATCGGTGAAGGTGTCGAACGGCCGCGGCTCGAGCAACTGATCCAGGAGCTCGGCCTCGGTGACCGCGTCCGCCTGCTCGGCTCGGTGGACGATTGCGAACGCATCAAGCTGATGTGCCTGGCCGACGTCTTCGTGATGCCGTCGGTGACCAATGCCGAGACCTTCGGCCTTGTCCAGCTCGAGGCCATGGCCGCCGGCCGGCCGGTCGTGAACACGGCGCTCGACACGGCGGTGCCGCACGTCGCCCGCCACGGCATGGAGGCGATCACCGTTCCGCCCGGCGATGCCGAGAAACTGGGTGAGGCGATCGACACCCTGATCCGCGACCCCGAGCGCCGCCGCAGCATGGGACTTGCGGCGCGCACGCGCGCCCTCACCCGCTATTCGGCCACGGCCTTCAAGCAGGGCATGGAGACCGTCTACCGCGACGCTGTCGCCGCCCCGAGCGAGGAGCGATCGGCAATCTCCGAGCCGCCGCAAGCGACCGGCTGGCTGGACACGGTCCGGATCGCGGCGGCGCTGGCCTGGTCCGACATGCGGCACCGCTACGTCCGCTCGCTGCTCGGCCCGTTCTGGATGTCACTGCAGATGGCGATCGTGGTCGCCGTGCTCGGCTCGGTGATCGGCCAGATGTCGAATGGCAACATGATGACACGCCTGCCGATGCTGGCGCTGTCGATGACGGCCTGGACCTTCCTTAACGGCGTGGTACTCGATGCGACTACGGCGCTCCAGAACTCCGCGAGCCTGATCCGCGACCGCGCGCTGCCGCCCGTCATCTTCCTCCTGCAATGCACCTTCCGCCAGGCGCTGTTCGCACTCCACAACGCCTGTGTTCCGCTGGTGCTGTGGCTCCTCCTCTCGCCCCACGACCTCTCTCACGCGCTGGCGGCACTGCCCGGTCTGCTGCTGTTCGTGGCCTGCACCTTCGCCCTGAGCCTCGTTCTCGGCGCCATGGCGACGCGCTATCGCGACCTCAAGCCGATCATCGAATCCACCCTGATGCTCGCCTTTCTCGCTTCGCCCGTGATCTGGTCGTCGGACATGATCAACCACCGCTCGACGGTGATGCGGCTCAATCCGGTGACGCATCTGTTCGCGGTGTGGCGCGAGCCGCTGGCGGGCGGCGCTGTCGATCCGGTCAGCATCGTCTACGTCCTCGTCGCGCTGGCGCTCCTGGTCTTTGCGAGCGTGCTGACGCTGGTCCACCTGCGCAAAGCCGCATTCTGGATCTGACGCATGGTCTCGATCAACCTTCGCAACGTCTGTCTCGACTATCCGCTCTACGGCGCCTACGACTTCTCGCTGAAGCGGCGGCTGCTCGGGCACATCATCCGCGAGCCGGGCGAGATGCGGATCATCCGCGCCGTCGACAATGTCACGATCAAGGCCGAAGCAGGCAGCCGCATCGGGCTTGCCGGTCCCAACGGCTCCGGCAAGTCGACGCTCCTGCGACTGATCGCCGGCGTCTATCCGCCGAGCAGCGGCAGCGTCTCGCTCCAGGGCAACGTCGTGCCCCTGCTCGGCCTCAACGCCGGGGTCAACCTGGATTTCGTGGCCGAGGACAACATCGCGCTGCTGCTGCGGATCAGCGGCCGCAAGCCGACCCGCGCCGTGATCGACGATATCTGGGCTTTCACCGAGCTCGAGGCGCGCATGCAGCGGCTGCCGCTGCGGATGTTCTCCTCGGGAATGCTGATGCGGGTGTTGTTTGCGACCGCGACGGCCTTTCCGGCCGACATCCTGCTGCTCGACGAATGGCTCAGCGTGGTCGACGAGCACTTTGCGGAGAAAGCACAGGAGCGGCTGCTGCACATGGTGTCGCAGGCGGCGATCGTAATCATCGCCTCGCACGACCAGCCGCTGCTGCGCCGCACCTGCACCAGCATCATCAACCTCGATCACGGCCGCATCGCCTCGACCGTCACGGTCGAGCCGCCGGCAACGCACTCTTTCGAGCTCCGCGAGAAACGCGCATGAAACAGAACATCCTGGTCGTCTCCGAGTCGCTCGGACAACCAAACCACAAGCGCGGCATCTTCCATTTCACCCGGGAGTTGGTGCGTTCGCTCGCCTCGGAGGGCCACGAACTCACGCTGTTGGTCGAGACCTCGAAGCGCTACCGCAAACTGTGCCGGCGCGAGCGACGCACAAAGCTGTTCGCGGCGCAGGCGCGCAACATCGAGCTGCTGGCGCTTTATCGCTTCCTTGACGAGATCAACGTGAGCGGGCCGGTGACGCTCAGCGGCACGCGCCGCAAATTCGACTGGCTCCGCCAAAGGGGCGGCATGTTGCTGTCGCGGGACAACATGCTCTGCCTCCTGCGCGCGATCGGCCTGCGCAGCCTGAACGCGCGACTGATCGAGAACCGGCCCGCCGCGCTCGAATACATTCCGCCGGATCTGAGCCACCTCGAACTGTTCGGCGACTTTCAGCTCGAGCCCGGATTCTTCAACTATCAGGATTCCTCGGCCTTCTTCCTGCTGCCGCCGCCGCGGATAGATGCGCGCGACTACGACGTGATCGTCGTGGACACCCCGACCCGCGTGACGATCAAGCGCAGGCCAGACGCCAAGGTGATCTGCGTCGTCCACGACCTGTTGCCGCTCACCGATCTCAAGCTCAGCGACATCGCCACGCGGCAGTTCCTGGCGCGAATCCGCACCAGCCTGCGCCAGGCCGACGAGCTCGCCTTCGTTTCGAACTACAGCATGATGCGGTTCAGGGAACTGTTGCCGCAATTTGCGCACCTACCGGCGCGGGTCGTGTATCCCCGCACCCGGTTCGACGCCCCGGATGTCCTGCACCTCCCAGCCCCGTCGGGGCGTCCGGGGCGGCCGAGCTTCGTCGTCATCGTCTCGAACGAGCCGCGCAAGAACGTCGCCGCCGTCATCCGTGCCTTCCGTGGTGTGCCCCAGGCCGATCTCGTCGTGATCGGCTATGCCGGCGAGATCAGCCGGATGCGCAACCTCCCGCCGAACGTCCGCTTCGCCGGCTATGTCGACGAGCACGAGAAGGCCGCCCTGATCGCGGAGGCGCATGGCCTGATCATGCCGAGCCTTGCCGAAGGCTTTGGCGTGCCGATCATCGAGGCGCTGGCCGCGAACACGCCGGTGCTGTGCTCGGATCTCGCAGTGTTCCGCGAAGTCGCGGGCGAGCTCGCCGATTATTTCGACCCGTTCTCGACCGACTCGATCGCCGCCTCCGTCACCCGCGTGCTGACGCGGCAGGAGGAGTGGCGCGGCAAGATCCGCGCGAGGCGCCACGAGCTTGCCGAACGCTTTGGCTATGAGACCCAGGCCCGCGATTTCCTCGGGCGCGAGATGCGCACGGAAAGCCTCGTCGCCGCACCGCTCGCATCGTACGGATGACGGCCGAATCCGCTGCGTGGTCCGGGCCTGCCGATCGGCAAGGCGGCCGGAAAGGATGGCAGAGCTGGCGCAACTCGGCCGCGCTGCTCCGGGCGGCAGATGTGCTCGTCATCCTGATCGCGGCATCGCTGCCGTGGTCCACAACGGCACCTTCGATCTTCGTCGGGCTGTGGCTGCTGGCGGTCACCCCGACCATCGACTGGCGCGACTATGCGTACGAGCTCACGCGGCCGGCGTTTGCCCTGCCGTTCGCGCTCCTGCTGCTCGCACTCCTCGGCGTGCTGTGGTCGGACGGCGCCTGGCCGGACCGGCTGCATGCGATCAAGCCGGTCGCAAAGCTCGTGCTGATTCCGCCGCTGCTCTACCATTTCAGCCGGTCCGAGCGCGGCTTCCAGGTTTGCCTTGCTTTTCTCGCCTCCTGCGCGCTGCTGGCGGTGTTCTCCTGGGTCGTGCTGCTCAATCCCGCCTGGAAGATCGCCGCGACGGCGTCATCAGGCGTTCCCGTCAAGAACTACATCGACCAGAGCCAGGAATTCACGCTCTGCGCCTTTACGCTCGCGCTGCCGGCGCTGACGTTTTGGCGCGGCGGACGCGCGATCGCGGCGACCGCCTGCCTCGCATTGATCCTGCTGTACGCGACCAACATGGTGTTCGTGGCCTCGGCCCGCACGGCGCTGCTCTACATCCCGGTGCTGCTGGCCCTGTTCGCCTGGAAGCATCTGAGCCGGCGGGCAGCGCTGGTCCTGCTCGCGGGCGCGGTCGCCGCGAGCGCGCTCGCCTGGACGACCTCGTCCTATCTGCGCCAGCGCATCACCGACATCGCCGTCGAATACCGCCACGGCCATGAGGACATCAGCCGCGCCTCGACCGCCCAGCGGCTGACCTATTGGCGCAAGTCACTTCATGCCTTTACCGAAGCCCCTCTGATCGGCCATGGCACCGGCGCGATCAAGCGCCAGTTCGAACGCGCCGCCACGGGCGAGAGCAGCCTCGACGCGGAGATCGTCAGCAATCCGCACAACCAGACCCTCAACGTCGCGGTGCAATGGGGCCTCTTGGGCGTCGCCCTGCTCTACGCGATGTGGATCGCGCAGCTTCGCCTGTTCCTGGGCGAGGGTCTTGCCGCCTGGATCGGCCTTGTGGTCGTCGCGCAGAACATCGCGAGCTCGCTATTGAACTCGCATCTGTTCGATTTCCACGAGGGATGGATGTACGTGCTGGGCGTCGGCGTGGCCGGGGGCATGGTCCTAAAGGTTCAGGCCCGCAGCCAGCCGTGACTATGGACTGCGCTCGTGGCCGACTTCGCCGGTGATGACGTCGCCGAACAGCTCCCAGGCCTGCCCGTTGAAGCGCATCAACTGCATCTGCTCGATCGGGAAGTAATCATCGGGCGAGGTGTTGACCATGATGCCCGGCAGCATCAGGTCGGTGTGGAAATCCTTCAGGTTCGCGGCCTGCTTCATGACGTTCTCGCGGGTGAGATTGTCGCCGCACTGCTTCAGGACCTGCGCCATCGCCTCGGCCTGCACGTAGCCGTAGATGTTGTTGGAGTTGGCCTTGTCGCCATCGGGATAATATTTGTCCATGAATTCGCGCCACTTCACCACCGCCGGGTCCTTGTCCCAAGTCGGATCGGTCGGGTCCTTCAGATAGACGGTCGAGATGATATCCTTGGAATAGTCGAGCCCGGCGGGCTTGAGCACTGAGGCAACCGAGGTCGCGGTGTTGGCCAGGAAGAATTTTGGCTTCCAGCCGAGCTCGCCGACCTTGCGGATCGCCTGCGCCGACCCTTTCGGCGCCGCCCACGAGAAGAAGATATCCGCGCCGGAATCATGCAGCGCGACGATCTGCGAGTCGATCGAGGGATCGCTGACCTCATAGGACTTGTCGGCGATGATCATGCCGGCCTTGTCGCCGAGCCCGTCCTTCAGACCCTTGAACTGGTCCTTGCCGGCGTCGTCGTTCTGCCAGAACACCGCGATCTTGCCGTTCGGAAAGTTATCGCGGATGTATTTGGCGTAGATCCGGCCCTCGCTCTGGTAATTCGGCTGGAAGCCCATCGTCCAGGGAAAGTTCCTGGGATCGCCGAACTTGGTGCCGCCGGACGCGACGAAGAGCTGCGGCACCTTCTTGGCGTTCATATATTTCATGATCGCGGAGTTCGAGGGTGTGCCGAGCGGCTGGAAGATCAACAAAACCTCGTCGCTCTCGACCAGCTTGCGCGCCTGCTCGATCGCCTTCGGCGGCGAATAGGCGTCGTCATAGCTGATGAAGTTGATCTTGCGGCCGTTGATGCCGCCCTGGTCGTTGATCATCCTGAAGAACGCGGCCTCAGTCTTTCCGATCACGCCATAGGACGAGGCAGGCCCGCTATAGGGCATGATGTTGCCGATCTTGATGTCGGTGTCGCTGGCGCCGGGGTCGTATTTCTTCTGCGCCGAGGCCGGTGTCGCGGCCAGCACTACGGCAGCAAGCATGGCGAGGGCAGCAAGGTTCTTGCGACGACCCGGCATCGTTCTCTCCCCTGTATTTTGTAGTCTTGTTTTGCGGAGAGTGTCGCAAGGTGGCTTGCCGCTGGCAAGCGCCGCGATTTTCCGCGAGGTGAAACGGTAGAGCAGGAACTTACGCGACGCGCTGCAACATCCTTAGAGCGCGCCCGTCGATCACGAGCAACGCGCTGCCAATGACGATGGCGCCCGCGATCTCGCGCATGGAGATCGGCTCGCCCAGCACCAGCCATCCCAACAGAATGGCGGTGACGGGAATGAGCAGCGTCACCAGCATGACATTGGTCGCGCCCGAACGGCGCAGGATCTGAAAGAAGACGATGTAGGCGAGCGCCGTCGACAAGCCGGCAAGTCCAAGCACCGCGAGCCAGGTTGTAAGGCCCGGCGCCGGCAGATGCCATGGCTGTTCCATGACGGCGGCGACGACCGCCATCATCACCGTGGACGCCATCAGTTGAAAAGTCGCCGTTCCCAGCGGAGCTGAGTCCTTCAACAACCGCCGCGCCGCCAGCGCCGCAAAGCCATAGCTGCACGCGCCACCGAGGCAGAGCAGAATGCCGAACCCCTGCCCCGGCCGCGTCTCGATGCCCCATCCGCGCAGGATGACCACGCCGACGACGCCCAGAACCACGCCGGCGACCCGCCGCATCTGCAGGGCTTCCTCGCCCGCCATCGCCATGACGGTCACCGTGAACAGCGGCGTGGTGGCATTCAGGATGGAGGCCAGCCCGCTGGGAATGATGGTCTGGCCGATCACGATCAGCGAGAACGGGATGACGTTGTTGAGCAGCCCGATCACGAAGAATGGCTTCCAGCCCAACGTGCCCTTGGGAAAGCTGATGCCTTGAACATGGAGCAGCGGCAAAAGAACGGCCGCACCCAGCGCGACGCGCAGGAACACCAGGGTGAGCGGCGGCAATTCCCGCAAGCCCGCGCTGTTGAAGAAGAACGAGCCGCCCCAGAGGATCGAGAGCACGGCGAGCAGCGACCAGTCTCGCGCATCGATCCGGTTGTCGTTCGGGGGCATGGCGTCTCACATCGGCAGTTGACCTCCGCCTAGTATGGCGCGACGCCCTTTGCCACCCGATTCCCGAGTTGACGCCGCTCAGGAGGATCGGCGTTTGCGTGCATCCCCCGCGATATCGGCAACCACCGCCCCGATCACCAGGGCGCCACCAATGAGCGCATGCACGGCGGGCACCTCCCGGAAAGCCACCCAGATCCAGAACGGCATCAGCGGTGTTTCCAGCGTCGCGATCAGGGAGGCCTGCCCCGACGGCAGCAGGCGTAAGCCGAGCATGTAGAACGTCAGGCCGAGCGCGACCTGAAGGCAGCCGAACATTGCGAGGATTGCGAGGTCGTTGCCGCCGACGTGGGCGATGTCATGGGCGAACGGGAGGCTGACAAGACTGCCCATGAAATTCGACAATGCTGCCGCCGCCACCATCGATGTCTGGCGATGACGTCGGATCACAACTGTCATGGAGGAGATTGCGAGCACCATGAGGCAACTCAGTGCAAGACCACCGAGATCGGCACCGGCCTGCACGCCGCCGACCGTGATGACGACTCCGGCGAAGGCAATCAGGCTCGCAATCAGCGTGCGCCACGTCGCGGCTTCGCCGAGCCACAGCCATGCCAGCGCGGCGGCGACGAAGGGCTGGGTGGCGATCAGCACCGCGACGTTCATGACGTTGGTCATCTGAAGAGCGGGAATGAACGAGATCATGCCGAGCGCAGACAGTGACGCGACGAGCAGGCTGCCCCTCCCCGGCACGACCAATTGCCACAGGGCGGCGCGGCCCTGCATCGCGACGAGAAACACGCTGATCAGACTGCCTGCGAACACACCGCGCCAGAACAGAATGGTCCAGGGATCGAACGGCAGCAGCCGGGTGAAGAACGGCGCGGTGCTCCAGGCAATCGCAGCGGCGATGACGAGGGCAATGCCGAGACCGCGTTCTGAACGAGGCTGCCCCATATTGATGCGGCCGGCTAAGACGGCTTCTTCGGCCGCGACACCAGCTCGATCATCTTGCCTTCGTCGTCATCAGGCATCGCAGCTTTCGCCCGCGCATAGGATTCGACCGCCGCGCGCGCCACCAGCGGCTTGTCGGCGAGCAGGCTCTCGGCGAGCTTCACGGCGTAGGCGGCATCCTTGTGCCGCAGCGCCGAGGTGAAGGTCGCGCCGCTGAAGTCGCGGGCGACCATGCGCTTGGAATGACGCTGGACCTGCGGGCTCGCAGCAACGCCGGCCTGAATCGATTCCAGCACCAGGGTCATGTCGAGCCCGGCCTGCTCGGCGATCGCGAGCCCTTCGGCGAGTCCGGCAATCTGGATCGCGCCCATCAGATTGTTGATGAGCTTGTAGACCGTGCCGGAGCCGACCGCGCCGAAATGGCGGATGGTCGAGCCGATCGGTTCGAGATAGGGCCGCGCGCGTTCGAGGTCGGCGGCATCAGCCCCGACCAGCAAGGTCAGCTTTCCGGCGGCCGCGGCATCCGGCAATCCCGTCACGGGACAATCGATGTAGATCAGCCCGCGCGCGTTGAGTTCGCGGCCCATCTCGCGCGCGTGGTCATAGGAGACGGTGGAGCATTCGATCGCGATGGTGCCGGCCTTGGCCGTCTTGGCCGCGCCCTTCGGCCCCAGCCAGACCGCGCGCGAGGCCTCGTCGTCGGCGACCATGGTCACGACCGCATCGGCATCGATCGCGGCATCCTCAGGCGAGGTCGCCCAATGCGCGCCGCGCGCGATCAGGTCTTCCGCTTTTGTCTTGCTGCGATTCCACAGCGTCACCGTGAAGCCGGCATCGAGATAGCGGCCGGCCATGCCATGGCCCATCCGTCCAAGCCCGATGAAGGCGACGCGGGGCATGGCTAGTCCACATCCTCGATGTCAGCGCCGGCGGTTCCGAAGGCGCGCTGCGCCAGCGTCGCGGCCATGAAGTCGTCGAGTTCGCCGTTGAGCACGCCCGAGGTGTCGGAGGTCTGCACGCCCGTGCGCAGATCCTTCACCATCTGATAGGGCTGCAGCACGTAGGAGCGGATCTGGTGGCCCCAGCCGATATCGGTCTTGGCGGCCTGGTCGGCGGCGGCCTTCTCCTCGCGCTTCTTCAACTCCATTTCGTACAACCGCGCGCGCAGCATGTCCCAGGCCTGCGCCCGGTTCTTGTGCTGCGAGCGGCCGGCCTGGCAGACCACCGCGACACCGGTCGGGATATGCGTCAGGCGCACCGCGGATTCGGTCTTGTTGACGTGCTGGCCGCCGGCGCCGCCCGACCGCATGGTATCGACGCGGACGTCGGATTCCTTGATGTCGATCTTGATGCTGTCGTCGATGACCGGGAACACCTGCACGCTGGAGAACGACGTGTGCCGCCGCGCGTTGGAATCGAACGGCGAGATGCGCACCAGCCGATGCACGCCCGCCTCGGTCTTCAGCCAGCCATAGGCGTTGTGGCCTGAGACCTGGATCGTCGCCGACTTGATGCCGGCTTCTTCGCCCTCGGACTCTTCGAGATACTCGACCTTGAAGCCGTGCGTCTCCGCCCAGCGCGTGTACATGCGCAGCAGCATCTGCGCCCAGTCCTGGCTTTCGGTGCCGCCGGCGCCGGCGTGGACCTCGAGATAGGAATCGAAGCGGTCGGCTTCGCCCGACAGCAGCGCCTCGAGCTCGCGCCGCGCGACTTCCTTCTTCAGGGCCTTCAGCGCAGCTTCGGCTTCGGCCACGACGCCGTCATCGCCCTCGGCTTCGCCGAGCTCGATCATGCCGATGTCGTCTTCGAGCTCCTGCTCGACCTTGCCGATGCCCGACAGCGAATCCTCCAGCGAGGTCCGCTCCTGCATCAGCTTCTGGGCCTTCTGGGGATCGTTCCAGAGGTTGGGATCTTCTGCGAGCTTGTTCAGCTCAGCGAGGCGCGCCGTCGATTTCTCGACGTCAAAGATGCCTCCTCAGCAGCCCGACTGACTGCTTGATCTCTTCTACCAACCGTTCGATTTCGGCGCGCATGTCGTTCTCGTGTCTCGCGGAATTGGTTCCGCGTGCAATTCAAGATCGGGATGTAGCGGCGGCGGCTGCAAAGCGCAACCGCCGCCGCGACAAACGTCTGCCTTGTCCTAAGCCTTAGTACAGCCCGCCGGTGCCCGGCCGCATGAAGAAGCCGGAATCCGGCTGCTGCTGCTGCGACGCCGGCACGCCACCGCGTCCGTCGGCGTCGGCAACGCCGATGACCGAATAATTGTCCGGCGGCGCCGTGCCCGGCTTGAAGGCTTCGAGGATGGTGCCGCCGGTCTCACCCGGGCCGGCGCGCATGCCGGTCTTGGCGACGACGCGCACGAGCTTGATGCCGGCCGGCACCTTGAACGGAACGGCGGGCTTGTCGGCGAGCGCGAGCTTGAGGAAATCGCGCGCGATGGGAGCGGCCAGATGGCCGCCGGTCGCAGCGTTGCCTTTGCCGAGCGCACGCGGCTTGTCGTAGCCCATATAGATCGCGACGGCGACGTCGGGCGAGAAGCCGACGAACCAGGCGTCCTTGGCCTCGTTGGTCGTGCCGGTCTTGCCGGCGATCGGCTTGCCGACCTCCTTGACCACGGTCGCGGTACCGGCCTGGACCACGCCCTCCATCAGCTCGGTGATCTGGTAGGCGGTCATGGAATCCAGCACCTGCTCGCGGCGGTCGATCAGCTGCGGTTCGTTCTGGTTCTTCCAGCCGCCCGGCGCGTCGCAGCCGCGGCATTCGCGCTGGTCGTGCTTGAAGATGGTGCGGCCGTAGCGATCCTGGATACGGTCGATCAGGGTCGGCTTCACGCGGCGACCGCCATTGGCGAGCATCGAGTAGGCCGTGACCATGCGCATCGCCGTCGTCTCGCCGGCGCCGAGCGCGTAGGAGAGATAGTTCGGCAGCTCGTCGTAGACGCCGAAGCGGCGGGCATATTCGCCGATCAGCGGCATGCCGATGTCCTGCGCGAGGCGCACCGTCACGGTGTTGAGCGACTGCCGCAGCGCGTTGCGCAGCGTCACCGGCCCCTGGAACTTGCCCGAGGAGAAGTTTTCCGGCCGCCATACGCCGGCGCCCTGGCCCTGGTCGATTTCGATCGGCGCGTCGAGCACCACTGTCGAGGGCGTATAGCCGTTGTCGAGCGCGGCCGAATAGACGATCGGCTTGAACGACGAACCCGGCTGCCGGTAGGCCTGGGTGGCGCGGTTGAACTGGCTCTGGTCGAACGAGAAGCCGCCGACCATCGCGAGCACGCGGCCGGTCCAGGGGTCCATCACCACCATCGCGCCGGACACTTCGGGGATCTGGCGCAGCCGGTACTGTCCCTCGACCGGATTGCCGTCCTTGTAGAGCGGATCAGCGTAGATCACGTCGCCGGGCTGGAGCACCTGCGACACCGCCGTTGCCGCCCTGCCCCTCGCAGGGCCGGTCGCCGCCCTAGCCCATTTGATGCCGTCGAGCGTGATCAGGCCGGTTTCGCGCTGCTTGCTGACGGCGCCGCCGAGCTCGCGGCTCGGCTGGAAGCCGATGCGCGCCGACTGGTCGCTGGTCTCCAGCACCACCGCCATGCGCCACGGCGAGATGTCGGAGAGCGACTTGATCTCGGCGAGCTTCACGCCCCAATCGCCCGAAATATCGAGCTTGCTCATGGCGCCGCGATAGCCCTGCTGCTCGTCATAGTTGACGAGGCCGGCGACCATGGTCTTGCGCGCCATCACCTGGATCTTCGGATCGAGCGTGGTGCGGACAGACAGACCGCCCTCGTAAAGCTTCTTCTCGCCGTAGCGCTCGAAGATGTCGCGGCGGACTTCCTCGGCGAAATATTCACCGGCGAAGGTGTGGGCGCCGTTGGACCGGTTGGTGACGGCCAGCGGCTCCTTGCGCGCCTTGTCGGCGTCGGCCTGCTTGATCCAGCCGTTCTCCTGGAGGCGGTCGATCACGTAGTTGCGGCGCTCGATGGCGCGGTCGCGGTTACGCACCGGATGCAGGGTCGCCGGCATCTTCGGCAGCGCCGCCAGATAGGAGGCTTCCGCCACCGTCAGCTCGTTCACCGACTTGTCGAAATAGACCAGCGAGGCGGCCGCGATGCCGTAGGCACCGAGGCCCAGATAGATCTCGTTCAGATACAGCTCGAGGATCTTGTCCTTCGAGTAGGTCTTCTCGATCCGCATCGCCAGCAAGGCTTCCTTGATCTTGCGGGCGAAGGAGACCTCGTTGGTCAGAAGGAAGTTCTTGGCGACCTGCTGGGTGATGGTGGAAGCGCCCTGCGGACGCCGGTTGGAGCCGTAGTTCTGGATATAGACCAGACCTGCGCGCGCCATGCCGGTGTAGTCGATGCCGCCATGCTCGTAGAAATTCTTGTCCTCGGCCGCGAGGAAGGCGTTGATCACGAGCTTGGGCACGGCCTGGATCGGCAGATACAGCCGTCGCTCCTTGGCGTACTCGCCGAGCAGCGAACCGTCGACCGCGTGCACACGCGTCATCACCGGCGGCTCGTAATCCTGAAGCTGAGAGTAGTCCGGCAAGTCCTTGGAGAAATGCCAGATCAGGCCTGCCACGGCCCCGACACCGACAAGGAACACCACCGTTCCCGCGGCGAACAGGAAGCCCATGAACCGCACCAGCAAGCGCATTATCTGTTTATCCGTTCAAACTCTGGATCAGCCCAGTATCAGCCCCTTGGCGCTCAAAAACAGGCGCCAACCTCACGTCGCGCATTCACCGGCCTACTCAATTACGTCAGGGCCGGACCTAAGACGCTCGCCGAATGGGATTCTCGCCGATTCCGGAACCCCCTGCGGCGTTTTTATAAATCGCCCGCTGTGGCCAAACTAGGGCTTTTGCGGCGGGACGGAAAAACCCTTCCTCAATTCTCTCAATTCGACGATCCCCCGGTCGTCAATTCGACGATCCGGCGGTCGCCAGCCGCTTGGCCAGGAACCCGTCGATGGCTTGCGCCATCGCGCCCACGGCACGGGACCGCCAGCCCTCGGAGACCAGATGCTCGAGATCGCCCTTATTGGAGACATAACCGATCTCGACCAGCACCGACGGCACGTCGGGTGCCTTCAGCACCCGGAAACCGGCCGATTTCAGCGGATGCTTGTGCATCCGCACCGTCGACTTCATTTCGCCCATCAGCACATGCGCAAAACGGTTTGAAAACGTGCGGGTTTCCCGCTGCGTCAGATCGATCAGGATGTCCGCGACGTCGGTCGGCTCCTCCGCGAGATTGAAGCCGGCGATCGCGTCCGCGCGGTTTTCCGCGTCCGCCAGACGCTGGGCCTCGGCGTCGGACGCCTTGTCGGACAGCGTATAGATGGTGGCGCCCTGGGCATCCCCCTCGGCGCGCGGCAGCGCATCGGCATGAATCGAGACGAACAGCGCCGCCTTGATGTTGCGGGCGACCTTGACCCGGTCATTGAGCGGGATGAACGTGTCGTCGTTGCGCGTCATCACGACACGGTATTTGCCGGCCTTTTCCAGCCGGTCGCGCAGCGCCAGGCCAAAGGCCAGCACCAGGTTCTTCTCGCTCTCGCCGCTCGACTGCGTGCCGTTGTCGATGCCGCCATGGCCGGGATCGATCACGACGATCGGCCGGCCATCGGCCTTCTGCTGCGCCGTTTCCGGGCCCGCCGGCGCGGGCACCGTGGCGGGCGGCGCATCGGCGATCGCGGGCCGCAGCTCGGGCCGGTTTTCCGGGGCGAGCGATTGCACGAAGGCGGCGCGGTCGACCTCCTCCAGCTCGAGCACGAGCCGGGCCGGCTGGCCGTTGGCCGCCTCCAGCACGTAGGAATTGGCGATCTTGGCCGGCCCCGTCAGGTCGAACACGATTCGCGAGCCGCCGGGCATGACGAGCCCGTAGCGGAAGGCCTTGACCAGTCCCCGCCCGCCGGACCCGGTCCCCGCGGGCAGCTGAAAATTGACCTGGGGCACGTCCACCACCACTCGGTACGGGTCGGCGAGCGTGACGGCGCGGAAGCTGACGGTCCGGTCGATGTCGAGGATGAAGCGGGTCTGCTTGCCGTCGCCAGCCAGCCGGGCGGCCGAGGCGATTGGAAAATTCGCTACCGCAACAGAGGGGTGCGGCTGGCTTTCCGCGGCGCTCAGGCGGGAGGAATCAGCACATGGCAATGCCGCGGCGCATAGAAGCACGCATCCCAGCAGGACTCTTTGTTTTGCGCGGCTCGCCACCGATTTCGTGCCTCCGAGCAGCTTGTTTAACGCAATAGAACCACAGGGTTAATCGATCCTTAATGACAGGCGCGCGAAACTCGCTGACTGTGACCGCCGTGCGACGCTCCCTTGCACGGATGGCCCATTCCTCGTATGTACGGAATGCTGACGGCCGATATTTTCGGTTGTGTCGCATTCAGCCTCCCGGTGCAGCGCCGGAACTCTCAAGGTTTGGGAATTCCAGCGTTTTCCGTTCTCCTCTAAGACCAGCGCGGTGCGCGGCAGCGAGGTGGAGCGGGCCAAGCCCCGGCGGCGGACGGTTCCCGGGTACCACTTTTCCGGGACGGTTCGGACAGCGACGTAACCCATTACCCGGTCCCTTGATCCCAAGGGAGCGGTTCGTGATCCCCAAGGCGAGCGCGCTCGCGCCATGCCTGGCCAGCAGCAACTGATTGAGGGGCGGCCCCGCCGCCCAATGTTTCATACGGGCCGACGCTTGATGCGCCAGACTGTGCCGACGAATTCTGAAGGACCATTCGCGACGCTGCGGAGTGATAATCCCGCGCGCCGCCACGGCCCTGAGGCTTCCGGTCCGGCAAGGCGCGAGAGACGGCGTTTCGGCCTTCCCCTCACCCCCGAATCAGGTGGACCGTCGCGTCTCCCGGCGGCGCGATACGCGCCCACGGTGAATCGCGCCCGCCGCCGTCAAGAGTTAAGACATGCCCAACAAGATGTTGATCGATGCCACCCACCCGGAGGAGACCCGGGTCGTCGTGGTCCGCGGCAATCGCGTCGAAGAGTTTGATTTCGAGACCGCGCAACGCAAGCAACTGCGCGGGAATATCTACCTCGCCAAGGTCACCAGGGTCGAACCCTCGCTCCAGGCCGCGTTCGTCGAATATGGCGGCAACCGCCACGGCTTCCTCGCCTTCAGCGAAATCCATCCCGACTACTACCAGATCCCGGTTGCCGACCGGCAGGCGCTGATCGAGGCCGAGGAACAGGCCCATCGCGAAGCCGAGGAAGAGAGCGAGAACCGCTCGCACGGCCGCCGCCGCTCGCGTCACCGCAACGCCCGCCGCCGCGGTCACGGCGAACGCGTCCGCAGCGACATCGTCGAAGGCCTCGACGCCAGCGCCGATCCCGCGGCGCAGCCGGTCGAGGGCCAGATCCTGCCTGAGCACGCCGAGGGCGCTCCGCAAGAGGGCGAGCATCTGCACGCCGACGCGGAGCATCACGGCGAGCACGATGCCCATGACCACCACGAACATGATCACCACGATCATGATCACCATGAACACGCGCACGACGACCATCATCCCGATCACGCTCACGATCATGACGACCATGGTCATGACGGCGGGCACGATCATCACGACCACGATCATGCCGACGAGACGCCCGCGCCTGTCGCGGCCTTTGGCGCCGAACCGGTGGTCGCGACCGAGGCCGTTGCCGAACCGCAGGAGGCGACCTCCGAAGCGCACGCAGAGGCTCTGGCCGAAGCCGTAACCGCCGCCGCTGAACCGGCTGATGCCGTGTACGCTGCCGGCGAAAGCACCGAAGCTCCGCATCACGACGCTGACGCGGCGGCCGAGGACGACGACGACGAGGATGACGACGGCGAGGAAGCCGAAGAGGAAGTCGTCGAATCCGTCGGCGGCGACGACGTGATGGAGGAAGTGCCGGAGCGCACCTTCCGTCCGCGCCGCCAGTACAAGATCCAGGAAGTCATCAAGCGCCGCCAGGTGATGCTGGTGCAGGTCGTCAAGGAAGAGCGCGGCAACAAGGGCGCGGCGCTGACGACCTATCTGTCGCTCGCCGGCCGCTACGCCGTGCTGATGCCGAACACCGCGCGCGGCGGCGGCATCAGCCGCAAGATCACCAGCGCCCAGGACCGCTCGCGTCTGAAGGAAGTGGTGCAGGATCTCGACGTGCCCGAGGGCATGGGCATCATCCTGCGCACAGCCGGCGCCGCCCGCACCAAGCCCGAGATCAAGCGCGACTTCGAATACCTGATCCGGATGTGGGAGACGGTGCGCGACCTGACGCTGAAGTCGCAGGCCCCGACCCTCGTCTATGAGGAAGGCTCGCTGATCAAGCGCTCGCTGCGCGACCTCTACAACAAGGAGATCGACGAGATCTCGGTTGCCGGCGAATCCGGCTACCGCGAAGCGCGCGACTTCATGAAGATGCTGATGCCCGCCAACGTCAGCGCGGTGAAGCAGTATCGCGACGGCCAGCCGCTATTCTCGCGCATGGGCGTCGAAAGCCAGTTGGACGCGATGTTCTCGCCGACCGTGCAGCTGCGCTCCGGCGGCTACATCGTGATCAACCAGACCGAGGCGCTGGTCTCGATCGACGTCAACTCCGGGCGATCGACGCGCGAGCACCATATCGAGGACACCGCGCTCAAGACCAATCTGGAAGCGGCCGAAGAGGTCGCCCGCCAGCTCCGCCTGCGCGACCTCGCCGGCCTGATCGTCATCGACTTCATCGACATGGACGAGAAGCGCAACAACCGGGCGGTCGAGCGCAAGCTGTCCGATTGCCTCAGGCAGGACCGCGCACGCATCCAGGTCGGACGCATCTCGCATTTCGGCCTGCTCGAGATGTCGCGCCAGCGCATCCGTGCCAGCGTGCTGGAATCCTCGACCGATCCCTGCCCGCATTGCGGCGGCACCGGCCATGTCCGCTCGGTGTCCTCGGTTGCGCTCCAGCTGCTGCGCGGCCTCGAAGAGATCCTGATGAAGGGCGCGACCCACAATCTCGTGGTCCGTACCCGCACCGACGTCGCGCTCTACGTGCTGAACCACAAGCGCGGCCATCTGCGCGACCTCGAAAACGGCTTCAAGGTCACCCTGGCGGTCATCGCCGACCCGAGCGTCAGCGGACCGCAGGCCTACCTCATCGATCGCGGCGAGCAGGTGCATACGCTCGAAGCCGCCAAGGCGCTGCTCGCGGCGCAGGCCGCGGCAAGCCCGCCCCCGGTGGTTGAAGAGGCCTATGACGACGAGGAGTTCGATCCGGAGCTGGAATCCGAGATCGAGTCCGAGGAGACCGAAGGTCTCACTGAAGAGCAGGCTGCCGGCGAGGCGGCCCCCGAGCAGGACGGTCAGCGCCGCAAGCGCCGCCGTCGTCGGCGCGGCCGCGGTGGCCAGCGCGACGGCGAGTTGCGCGAGGATAGCGCGCCCACGCTTCCCGAGCCGGCAATGGTCGCTGGCGAGTCCGAAGAGGACGCCGAGTCCGAGCAGGACGGCGAGGAAGGCGAGGAACAGGCAGCCCGTGGCGAGCAGCAGGGCGGCGGTGAGCGCCGGCGCCGGCGTGGCCGCAGAGGCGGACGCCGTCGGCGTGGGGGCGGCGAGGAAGGTCTTGCCGGCTCCATCGGCGACGAGCTCGGCACCCAATCACCATCGGAAGCTACCGAAGCGGTGGCCGATTTCGACGGCTTTGGCGGCGAGGCTGCGCCTTCGATCGCGCAGGCCGAGCACACCGCCGAGCCGCAAATCGCGCCGCCTGAGCCGCGTGCCGAAGTGCAGGCCGAGGTGCCGGCTCAGCCGGAGCCAGCTCCTGCTGTCGTAACGGCGGAAGAAGAGCCCGCTGACGAGAAGGCCGCGCGGCGGCGCTCCACCGTCCGGGAAAAGGTGAGCTTCCTGTCGAGCAGCCCAAGCGAGCCCGCAACGCCTGTTGCGCAGGCGAGCGAGCCGGTCGCGCCGCCCGCGCCGGCACCTGCGCCCGCACCGGAAGCGGCAAGCGAAACGCCGGCCGCCCCACGCCGCGCCGGCTGGTGGTCCCGCCGTTTCGGCGGCGGCGAATAAAGTCGGACATAGAATAAAAAACGCCCGGCCAAGCCGGGCGTTTTTCGTTTCACCGCTAGCCAATCCGCTATGGCGGCAGCTCGTCATTACCGAGCGGCGCCACATCGCGCGAGGCGATCTGGCGGAGCTGGTCGTAGAGATCGGGCGCCTCGCTGGTGCACAGGCAGACGCCTTTTGCAGAAGGCGCCTCGCCAGCGTTGAGGTAGGCGTGGCCCATGGTGCTGTCGAGATAGATGCCGTCGCCCTCACCGAGGATCTCAGGCGCGTAAAACTCGGTGTGGACGGCGACGCGTCCGCTCGTCACCAGGAAATACTCCTCGCCGCCATGGCGCAACAGCGGGCCAAACTCCTCCAGCGAGCGCGCACGAACCTCGGCCACGATCGGCACCATGCGTTTGCCGATCAGATCGGTGCATTGATAGGTGTAGGTGTAGAATTTCGTGGTGATCACCTGCCCCTGCCCGGCCCGGCTGATGCTCCGCCGCGCGGTGACCGGCCGGCCCTGCACAGGCGCCGCGACCGCCGGATTGAACAGCTCGGCGATCTCCATCTTCAGGCCGGAGGTGAGCTGGAGCAGCTTGTCGTAGGTCAGCGACATCAGGCCGTTCTCGACCTTGGACAGGGTCGACAGCGCCATGCCGGTGCGCTCCGCGACCTGCTTGAGCGTCAGGCCGCGGGCCTGACGGGCCGCCTTGAGGCATTGGCCGAGCTGGGAATTGGCACCTTCGGGCGTCGTTATCTCGCTCATGCAGCAATCCTACCACGGCGATGGAAATATTGTTGGCCTATCCGTCTAATCTTTTCGGCCAAGACGCCCCTTGAGGGGCCTATTTGACGACCCGTTGGGCAGCAGCGCCAGCATTTGGGCACGAAATGCCCCGCTTTGACGATTATTGGTGCGTCGCCTTCACTTTCCGATATGCTAAATTGTTTTCATAATCTGAAAGGGGATTGGCATTGTCCGGACTTTGCGATTCCAGCGCCGTTGAGCTGCGCCGCCTGCTGGCCGCGCGGGCGATCTCGCCCGTCGAGCTGCTGGAGGCTTGCCTGTCGCGCATCGCCACCATCAATCCTGCCGTGAATGCCGTCGTGACGCTGGACGAGCCGGGCGCACGTACCGCCGCGAAAAAGGCCGAAGCGGCCATCCTTCGCGGCGAGGATCGCGGCGCCCTGCACGGCCTTCCCGTCCTGATCAAGGACACCCAGGACACTGCCGGGCTGCGCTCCACCTATGGCAGCCCCCTGTTGCGCGACAATGTACCGGTCGCCGACCAGGGCTCGGTCGCGCGGCTGCGCGCAGCCGGCGCCATCATCTTCGGCAAGACCAACACGCCGGAATGGGCGGCCGGCGGCAACACCCGCAATCCGGTGTTCGGCGCAACCGGCAATCCCTTCGATCCCATGCGCTCGGCAGCCGGCTCCTCCGGTGGCTCGGCGGTGGCGCTCGCCTGTGGCATGGCGCCGCTCGCCTCGGGCTCGGACACCGGCGGCTCCTTGCGCAATCCGGCAGGCTTCTCCGGCATCGTCGGCATGCGTCCGTCCTACGGTCTCGTGGCCAGCGAGAAGCGCGCCTTCGGCTGGTCGAACCTGTCGACCGACGGACCGATGGCGCGCAATGTCGCCGACACCGCGCTGATGCTGTCGGTGATGGCGAGCGACGATGTCCGCGATCCCCTGGCCTATACGCTGCCCGGCGAGCCGGTGCGCAGTCGCGCCGAACGCTGGGCTGCACCGCGTCCCGCGGACCTTGGCAAGCTGCGCCTCGCCTTCACGGAGGACTTTGGCTTCGCCCCGACCGAGCAGGCCATCCGTCGCGTATTCCGCGATCGTGTGGCGAGGCTCGCGCCGCTGTTCGCCGACTGCCGCGAGGCGACGCCGGATTGCTCCGGCGCCGACGACGCGTTCGCGGTTCTGCGCGCCGGCCTGTTCCTGGCGATGCACGGGAAGAACTACAAAGAGCGTCCCGAAATGCTCGGCCCGAATGTCCGCGCCAATGTCGAGGAAGGCCTGAGCTACACGCTCGAGGATCATGGGCGCGCCGCCACGACGCAGACGCGGATCTATCGCGCCTACCAGACCTTCTTTGAAACTTGCGATGTGCTGATCAGCCCGACCATTACGCTGAGCCCGCGCCCCTGGTCGGAGCTCTATCCCGCCGAGATCGACGGCGTGCCGACCAAATCCTATTTCCACTGGCTCGCGCTCGCTTATGCCGTGACGCTTCCCGGCCACCCCGCGATCAGCATTCCGCTCGGCCTCGATGAAGCCGGCCTGCCGTTCGGTCTCCAGATCGTCGGCCCGCGCGGCGGCGACGCCGTCGTGCTTTCGGTCGCCGCGAGCATCGAGGCCGCGTTCGCGGGCGATGCGCAATTGTGCCGGCCGGTGCCCGACCTGGCGCGGCTCGCCGCAGCGCCGCCGCTGTCGGCCGCGCCCGGTTTCCTCACCTGGGAATAACCCGACACCAGCCCTGGATGCACCGCCGGCGCAACGGAGACGAGCATGACGGAACTGCCGAGGAAAACCAGCGTCATTGCCTTCGTCCTGCTCTACATCGCCTACTGCATCTCCTACATCGACCGCGCGGCGATCTCGCTGGCGCTGGCGCAGATCGGCAAGGACTTCAATCTGCAGGCCGCCGATCTCGGCATCGTCATCAGCGCATTCTTCCTCGGTTATGCCGCGATGCAGGTGCCGGGCGGATGGCTCTCCGACCGCTTCGGCTCGAAATATGTGGTGATCGTCACCATCGTGATGTGGTCGCTGTTCACGGCGTTCACGAGCCTTGCCTGGTCGCTGATCTCGCTGATCGCGATCCGCTTCATCTTCGGCATCGCCGAGGGCGGCTTTCCGCCGGCGAGCATCCGCGCCATCGCCGAAGTGTTCAAGAAGGACAGCCGGCCGAAGATGTCGGGGCTGCTGCTGTCGTCGAACTATGCCGGCAGCATGGTCGCGCCGCTGATCATGGCGCCGCTGATCCTCTGGCTCGGCTGGCGCCATGCCTTCAACGCCATCGGCATCGCGGGCATCGTCTTCGCGGTGGTCTATTTCGTCTTCGTCCCCTATCTGGGACGCCCGGGCAAGGCCGATGCAGGCGCGCCAGTGAAGGCCGAAAGCCGCGCGCCGATGCGCGAGCTCATGAAGAATCCGCTGCTGTGGCAGTTGATGGTGGTGTGGTTTGGTCTCAGCTGCGTCAACAAGGGCCTGGATTCCTGGATGCCGCTCTACCTGCTCCAGCAGCGCGGGCTCGACCTCAAGACCGTCGGCGTCCTGGCGCCGATCCCGTTCGTGATGGCGACGATCGCGACCGCGATGGGCGGCTGGGTGATGACGACGTTCTTCTCCGAGCGCGAAAAATACCTGCTGATCGGCAGCTCCGCATTGACCGGCATCTTCCTCTACGCCATGTACAAGTCGGAGACGATCACGATGCTGATCGCGTTCCAGTCGCTGGTCTACTTCTTCAAATCCTTCGTGCTGGCCTCGGTGATTGCGCTTCCGACCAAACTGCTCCGCGACGACCAGATCGGATCGGGCGTCGGCATGGTCAATCTCGGCGGCCAGAGCGCGGGCTTCGTCGCCCCCGTCGCGATCGGCTTCATCGTGACCGGAACCGGATCGTTCGATGCCGCCTTCGGCTTCCTGGTGGCGATGACGGCGTTGTCCGTCGTGGTCGCGGCAACCATCAGCACGGCGCAGCCGAAGCTCGTAGCACAACCGGCCTGACAGGAGCATTCTGCCCATGCAAAGCGCGATCGTTCTCGGCGGCGGCATGATCGGCGTGAGCGCGGCGCTGCACCTGCGGCAGCGCGGCTGGACCGTCACGCTCGTCGACCGCAGGGAGCCGGGCCGCGAGACCAGCTACGGCAATGCCGGGATGATCCAGGCGGAAGCTGTCCGCCCCTATCCGATGCCGCGCGACCTCGCCTCGCTCCTGAAGATCGCGACCGGCCGCACCAACGACGTGCGCTACAGCCTGTCGTCGCTGCATCTCCATATCGAGCCCCTGCTCCGCTACTGGTGGCATTCGGCGCCGAAGCGGCATCGTGAGGCGATCGACGCCTGGGCCCGGCTGATCGCCTATGCGACGGCGGAGCACGACATTCTCATTCGCGAGGCCCACGCCGACAATCTCATTCGCCGCGCCGGATACCGGGCGCTGTATCGCGACGCCGCTGCATTGGATCTCTCGATCAAGGCCGCCGAGGAAGACCAGCACGAGTTCGGCGTGAACTTTCGTGTGCTCTCGGGCAGCGAGCTCGCCAAGGCCGAGCCGGTCCTGCGCGACGATCTTCCGGGCGCGATCCATTGGCTCGACACCTGGACCGTGTCCGATCCCGGCGCGCTGGTGACAGCCTATGCCGAGCTGTTCGAGCGCCTCGGCGGCAGGATCGTGCTCGGTGATGCGCAGTCGCTGCAGCAGACTGCAGCCGGCTGGTCAGTCGATACCGATCAGGGACGCATCGATGCCGCGACGGCCGTCGTGACACTCGGGCCGTGGTCGCCCGATCTGTTGTACAAATTCGGCTATCGCATTCCGCTGGTGCGCAAGCGCGGCTACCACATGCACTACAGCGGCGGCGCTTCGCTCGACCTGCCGCTGATCGACAAGGCCGGTGGCTACGCCATGGGGCCGATGGCCAAGGGCATCCGCATCACCACGGGCGCGGAGCTCACGAGCCCCGACGCGCTTGCAACGCCGGTGCAGCTCGCCAGCGCCGAAGCCTCCGCGCGGGAGCTGATCGACCTCGGCAAACGCGTCGAGCCCGATCCGTGGTTCGGCACCCGCCCCTGCACGCCCGACATGCTGCCGGTGCTCGGCCCCGCCCCGCTTCACCCCGGCCTCTGGATGAATTTCGGCCACGGCCACCAGGGCTTTACGCTTGGCCCTGCGACCGGGCGCCTGCTCGCCGAGATGATGAGCGGCGAGACGCCGGCAATCGATCCGACGCCGTACCGGCCGGAGCGGTTCTAGCTGCCGGCGTTGCGGCGCGCAGGGCGAGCGCGGCTGAGATGCGCAGCAGCGGGCCAGATGCAGGTTAAACGCGAAGCGGCAAATTCCATCAGTCGGCGCGCTCGGCCAGCAGCGTCCTGATGCGGTCGGCATCCTCAGGCGTCGCCGGATTGTAGACGATCATGCTGAGATCGGAGCGGCCCTCGACATTGAAGCTCGAATATTCGAACGACATGGTGCCGTGAACGGGATGCCGCAGCCGCTTGGTGCCATCGCCATGATGGCGCACGTCGTTGTCGCGCCAGAGCGCCGCGAACTCGGGACTGGTGCGGCAGAGCTCGTCGACGAAATCGGCGACATGCGAGACCGCGCCCGCGCGGGCGGCGTCCGCCCGAAACGCCGCCACCACGAAGCGGGCCACACTGTCCCAATCGTACTGCGCGGCACGCACGCGCGGATCGCAGAAGATGAAGCGCAGAATGTTGCGCTGTCCCGGCGGGATCGCGCCATAGTCCGTCAGCACGGCGGTCGCGGCCCGATTCCAGGCGACGACATCCCAGGTCGCGGTCCGCACCAGCGCCGGGCTGAATGCGAGTGCATCCAGCACGCGCTGCAGCCGCGGTGAGACGCCGTCGCTCGCCTGGTAGCGCACCTCGGGCGGGCGGCCGAGGCCGATCAGGAACAGATGCTCGCGCTCGACATCGGTCAGCATCAGGGCGCGGGCGATGCGGTCGAGCACGTCGGCCGATGGCGCGCCGCCGCGGCCCTGCTCAAGCCAGGTGTACCAGGTCGGACTGATATTGGCGCGCTGCGCCACCTCCTCGCGCCGCAGCCCGGGCGTACGCCTGCGGCTGCCACTGAGGCCGAACGCGGCCGCATCCAGGCGGGTGCGGCGATCCTTCAGATAGGCCCCGAGCAGGTTTTCGGCCGAAGCGGTTTCGCTCATCCTGTTAGCTATTATACCCCGATAAGGTCACTACTTTACCCGGATAACCCTAGCGCAGATGGTCCTCTCCACCAACCCTCTTCCGATCCCTGGAGACCGCTCATGCGTGTATTCGTCACTGGCGCCACCGGCTTCGTCGGCTCCGCCGTCGTTCGGGACCTGATCGCCGCCGGCCACAGCGTCACCGGTCTTGCCCGAACGGATGAAGGAGCGGCCGCCGTCACCGCGTTGGGAGCCGAGGTCCATCGCGGCTCGCTGGAGGACCACACCTCCCTGCGCGGCGGTGCGGCCGCCTCCGATGGCGTGCTCCACCTCGCCTTCAATCACGACTTCTCGAAATTCGCCGACAATTGCGAGCTCGACCGCCGCGCCATCCTCGCACTCGGCGAGGAGCTGAAGGGCTCCGAGCGTCCACTCATCGTCACGTCAGGCGTGGCATTGCTTGCGCCCGGGCGGCTCGCGACCGAGGACGATGCGGCGGCCCGCCACTTTCCGCGCGTCTCGGAAGCGACCGCCGAGGATCTCAGGGAACGCGGCGTCCGCGCCGGAATCGTGCGGTTGCCGCCCACGACCCATGGCGAGGGTGATCACGGTTTTGTGCCGCGCCTGATCGCGATTGCTCGCGAGAAAGGAGCCGCAGCCTATATCGGCGACGGCATGAACCGTTGGCCAGCCGCCCATCGCGTCGACGCCGCACGCGTCTATCGGCTCGCGCTGGAGCACGGTACATCCGCTCGCCGCTATCACGCGATCGCCGAGGACGGCGTGCCGTTCAAGGTGATCGCGGAGGTGATCGGCAAACGGCTCGGCGTGCCCGTGGTCTCGAAATCCGCTGATGAAGCCGAGCAGCATTTCGGCTGGTTCGCGCGATTTGCCGCCATCGACGTTCCGGCCTCGAGCGCGAAGACGCGCGCCCTGCTCGGCTGGGCGCCGCAAGAAAAAGGGCTGATCGAGGATCTCGACCAGCCCTATTATTTCCAGGCCTGACGGCGCTCAGCGCCGCCGTCGGCAGCCTGCAGATCAGTCCGTCGTGATCGCCGTTTCCATGTCGGTCGGATCGATCTGCCGGCTCAGCCCCGCGTTGAGCTTGTCGCGGTCGAGCTCACCCTCCCACCAGGCGACGATCACGCAGGCCACGCCGTTGCCGCAGAGATTGGTCAGCGCGCGGCATTCGCTCATGAACTTGTCGATGCCGAGCACGATCGCCATGCCCGGCACAAGGCGCGGGTCGACCACGGCAAGCGTCGCGGCCAGCGTGATGAAGCCCGCGCCGGTGATGCCGGAGGCGCCCTTCGACGTCAGCATCGCCACGACCAGGATCGTGAGCTGCTGACCGAAGGAGAGATCGAAACCGAGTGCCTGCGCGATGAACAGCGTCGCCAGCGTCATGTAGATGTTGGTACCGTCCAGATTGAACGAGTAGCCCGTGGGCACCACGAGGCCGACCACCGACTTGGAGCAGCCGAGCCGTTCCAGCTTCTCCATCAAGGATGGCAGCGCGCTTTCCGACGACGAGGTGCCGAGCACGATCAGGAGCTCGTCCTTGATGTAGGCCAGGAACTTGAAGATCGAGAAGCCGGCCAGGCGCGCGATGATGCCGAGCACGACGAACACGAACAGCGCGGCCGTGACGTAGAAGGTCGCGATCAGCCCGATCAAATTGAGGATCGCACCGGTGCCGAACTTGCCGATGGTGTAGGCCATCGCGCCGAACGCACCGATCGGCGCCGCGCGCATCACGATGGAGATGACGCCGAACACCGCATGCGCGGCATCGTCGATGAACGAGCGGATCGTGTGGCCGCGCTCACCGAGGCTCATGATCGCGAAGCCGAACAGCACCGAGAACAGCAGCACCTGGAGGATCTCGCCTTGGGCGAAGGCGCCGACCACGGTGTCCGGAATGATGTGCAGCACGAAGTCGACGGACTTCTGGCCGGCTGCCTGCTTGGCGTAGGTCGCAACGGCCGCCTCGTTTGCCGCCGCATTGCCGAAGCCCGCGCCCGGCCTCACCAGGTTGCCGATAATGAGTCCGATCACCAGGGCGAAGGTCGAGACGACCTCGAAATAGACCAGCGCCTTGACGCCGATGCGTCCGACCTTCTTGGCGTCCTGGATGTGGGCGATGCCCGAGACAACGGTGCAGAAGATGATCGGGGCGATCACCATCTTGATCAGCTTGATGAAGCCGTCGCCGAGCGCCTTGATCCAGTCGTTGGTGGCAACCGTCGGCCAGAGCCAGCCGACGATGGCGCCGAGCACGATGGCGATCAGCACTTGGACGTAAAGAACCTTGTACCACGGCTTGGCAGCGGCCGGCGCGACCGGCGTCCCCGCCATCGTTGTCGTTGTCATTGTTTCACTCCCCCTCGAAACGCCGGGCCAGCCAAGATCAACTTGGCCGGCCCTGTCAATTGGAACTGCTCGTACTTGCGCGCTTTACCCGCGGCGATCGACAATCCGGCGAGCCGCCGGCATCAGCGTCGCGCCCAGCGCGTTCTTGACCAGCGAGGCCGCGATGAACGGCGCCAGGCCGACCTGCCAGGCCTTGGACGCGCCAAGGCCGAGGCCAAAGGCCAGCCAGCCGAACCCGGCGGCCAGAATGACGATATGGCCGACGGCCATCGCGGCAAACAGCAGCACCACGCTGCGATCCCAGCCGCGCTCGGCGAGCCAGCCGGTCACGAAGGCCGCAGCGATGAAGCCGAACAGATAGCCGGCGGTCGGGCCGACCAGCGGCGCAATTCCACCCACGGGACCTGCGAATACCGGCAGGCCTAGCGCGCCCTCGGCGAGGTAGGCGATCATGGTTGCGCTGCCAAGGCGCCAGCCATAGGCGGCACCGATCATCAGCACCACCAGCGTCTGCAATGTCATGGGCACGTAAGGCAGCGGCAGGTTCACCTTGGCCGACAGCGCCAGCAGCGCCGTGCCGAGTGCGACCAGTACGAAGGCGCGCAGTGCACCCACGGTTTCACCCGGCCGGGTTGGCCACATCAATGCGGCGAGAGGAGAATGCGGTGCAGCAGCGAACGGGACGGATCGGTCAGTCAAGATGAACTCCGGAGGTGGGCGAAAACTGGCGGCTATTTAAGCCAGTGAGCGATCCGGTCAACTGCCTCCCGCATCTCCGCCGCCGAACGCGCATAAGAGAACCGGATGAACGAGCGGCCATGGATGGGATCGAAATCGAGGCCCGGCGTTGCCGCGACATGGGCCTGTTCCAGCATCTGCTTGGCGAACTCGAAACTGTCGGAGGTGAAGTCCGAGACATCGGCATAGAGATAGAAGGCGCCGTCGGCCGGCAGGAACCTGGTGAGGCCGGCCTTGGGCAATCCCTCGATCAGGATGCGCCGGTTTTCCTGATAGCCGTGCTTGATCTCCCCCATTTCGGCCGTGCCGTCGAAGGCGGCCTCGGCCGCGATCTGCGACAGCGACGGCACCGAGATCGACAGGTTCTGCTGCAGCCGCTCGATCGGCCGCACCAGGAGCTCCGGCACGACCATCCAGCCGACGCGCCAGCCCGTCATGCAAAAATACTTCGAGAACGAGTTGATCACGAGTGCGTGGTCCGACAGCGCCGCCGCCGTCACCGCCGGAAACGCATAGTCGAGCCCGTGATAGATCTCGTCCGAGATGAAGCGGATCTTGGCGTCTTCGGCCGCCGCGATCAGGCCGGAGAGCGCCTCGCGGGACATCATCGTTCCCGTCGGATTGGCGGGGCTGCCGACCAGCACGCCCTTCAGCGGCGCCTTGCGATGGGCGGCAAGCAGCGCCTCGCCGGTGAGCGCGTGACGCGTCTCGTTCGTGGTCTCGATCAGCACCGGCTCGCAGCCGAGCGCGGTGAGGATGTGGCGGTACGGCGGATAGCCCGGCACCGTCACGGCGACGCGGTCGCCAGGCTCGAACATCGACAGGAAGGCGAGGATGAAGCCGCCCGAGGAGCCCGTCGTCACCACGATCCGCTCGGCGCTGACGTCACAGCCATGGGCATCGCGATAGTGCCGCGCGATGCGCTCGCGCAGGCTGGGAATGCCGAGCGCGGAGGTATAATCGATCCGTCCCGCCTCGAGCGCCGCGTGAGCGGCCGCAATCGCGGTCTTCGGCGCGCCGGCCGCGGGCTGGCCGACCTCCATATGGATGACATGGCCCCCGGCGGCCTCGATTCGGGCCGCCGCGGCCATCACGTCCATGACCATGAACGGGGGAACATCGCTACGGCGGGAGGGCTCGAGCCACTGCCCCAACCGGTTCCTCAATGTCGCATCGTGCATCGATTTCTGCTATTTCGCTGGCGGACCGGCCCGTCCGGTCCGGGAAACGGGGCGCTTGCGCCCCAGACTGGCCGCATTGTACGGCTCATAAGGGGTAAGGCTCATAGGCCATATCGCGTATCCGGTCCGCCGCCAATCGCCAAAACCAATCACGAAACTGCTTGCCAAGATCTCTTGCCAAGACCGCTTGACCAAGACCGCTTGATGTTGCTCCAGATCGCATTGCGCAAAAAGGCCTCCGCCCTCACCGCCGTCGTCACCGCCGCGGCGATCGCTTTGCTGCCGCTCCCGGCGGCGCAGGCACAGCAGAAGGGCCCGCCGGTCCTGCGCGACACCGAGACCGAGCAGTTGCTGCGCGAATATACCCGCCCGATCCTGCGCGCCGCCGGTCTGGAGAAGCAGAACATCCAGATGGTGATCATCAACGACGGCTCGTTCAACGCGTTCGTCGCGGACGGCCGCCGCATCTTCGTCAATTACGGCGCGATCCTCCAATCGGAAACGCCGAACCAGATCATCGGCGTGCTCGCGCACGAGACGGGGCATCTGGCCGGCGGCCATCTGTCCAAGCTGCGTGAGCAGCTCGCCAGCGCGCAGACCCAGATGATCATCGCGATGCTGCTCGGCGCCGGCGCGATCGCCGCAGGCAGCGCCCGCGGCGGCAACGCCGGCAACAACGGCCTCGCCAATGCCGGCGCGGCCGCGATCGCCGGACCGCAGGAGATAATCCGCCGCACGCTGTTGTCCTATCAGCGCCAGCAGGAGGAGAACGCCGACCGCGCCGGCGTGAAATTCCTGACCGCGACCCAGCAGTCGCCGAAGGGCATGTACGAGACCTTCAAGCGCTTCACCAGCGAGAGCCTGTTCGCAGCGCGCGGCGCCGATCCCTATCTCCAGTCGCACCCGATGCCCGCCGAACGCGTCGCCTCGCTCCAGGAGTTCGCCAGCTCCAGCCCCTATTGGGACAAGAAGGACGATCCCGCACTCCAGCTCCGCCACGATATGGTGCGCGCCAAGATCTCCGCCTTCATGGAGCGGCCGGAGACGGTGTACCGTCGCTATCCCCAGACCAACGACAGCTTGCCGGCACGCTACGCCCGCGCCATCAGCACCTATCTGCACGGCGATCTGCGCAGCGCGCTCGCCCAGATCGACGCACTGATCCAGGTCCAGCCGAACAACCCGTACTTCTACGAGGTGCGCGGCCAGGCCCTGCTCGAGAGCGGCAAGCCGGCCGAGGCGATCCCTGCCCTGCGCAAGGCCGTCGCGCTATCGAGCAACTCGCCCCTCATCGAGATGTTACTTGGGCAGGCTCTGGTTGGAACCGATAATAAGGCCTACACCGACGATGCCGTTCGGATTCTCCGCGCCGCGGTGGCGCGGGAGCCCGAGGCGCCGCTCGGCTATACCCAGCTCGCGATGGCCTATGGCCGGAAGGGAGATTATGCCGAGGCGGATCTCGCGTCGGCGCAGGCCGCCTACTTGCGCGGCGACAACAAGACCGCCCGCGAGCTCGCCACGCGCGCGAAAACCCGTTTCGCCGTCGGCACGCCCGGATGGGTCAAGGCCGACGACATCGTGGCAGCCAAGCCGCCGCGCAACTAGCCAGAACGACGCCAGACACCACGACGTCACGACACCGAGCCTTGAGCCCGCCGGGACGTTTTCCGAAACCTGCTTTGGATAAGAGGATTTGCCTATGCCTTCGCTGCGTCTGCTTGCTCCCGCGCTGTTTGCGCTCGCCATGTTCGGCGCAGCCGCGCCCGCGTCGGCCGACAGCTTCTCCGATGCCCAGCGCACCGACATCGAGGCGATCATCAAGAACTACCTCGTCACCCATCCCGAGGTGCTCGAGGAGGCGATGACCGAGCTCAGCAAGCGCCAGGCCGCGGCGGAAACCCAGAAGCACGAGGCCAGCATCGCGCAGAACGCGGACGCGATCTTCAACTCGCCGCGCCAGGTCGTGCTCGGCAACAAGGAGGGCGACGTCACCTTCGTCGAGTTCTTCGACTACAATTGCGGCTACTGCAAACGCGCGATGGGCGACATGCTCGATCTCATGAAGAGCGATCCGAAGCTGAAGGTCGTACTGAAGGAGTTTCCCGTGCTGAGCCAGGGCTCCGTCGAGGCCGCCCAGGTCGCCGTCGCCGTGCGCATGCAGGATCCCACCGGCAAGAAATATCTCGACTTCCACCAGAAGCTGCTCGGCGGCCGCGGCGCGGCCGACAAGGCACGCGCGCTGCAGGCGGCCAAGGAGGCCGGACTCGACACCGCGAAAATCGAGAAGGATCTCGCCAGCCCCGAGGTGCGCGCCACCATCGAGGAGAACTTCAAGCTCGCCGAGGCGATGGGCATGAACGGCACGCCGAGCTACGTGATCGGCAAGCAGATCGTGATTGGCGCCATCGGTCTCGAAGGCCTCAAGGAGAAGATCGGCGTTGCCCGCTGCGGCAAGGCAACCTGCTGATCACGCGCTTCACAACTCACGCACGCAACGAGGCCGGCTGAAAAGCCGGCCTTTTTGCTGCGCCAAACAATGGCGCGATCCGGCACAATCATTCATCCGGCGTTCAACAAACAAATGCCGCGGAACCGCCGATGTTCCGGAACAACCGATATCTCCTTTCGTTGTTGGCGCGGGCAATGACGCAAATAAACACGTGAGGAGAATCTAAATGTTGAACCGCTTTATGATCTCTGTTGCCGCGCTTGCACTCGTCGCCGGCACCGGACTGGCGAACGCACAGGGCACCATGAACCGCGAGAGCGGCGGCGCCGGCGCGCAGCCCGCGCAGCAAACACAGCCGTCGGGCGGTGCGGCCGAGCGCGGCGCCACGGGCAAGGACTCCGTGACGAAGGAAAAGGGCACCGTTGGTCAGGCTGGCGGCGCCAGCGCCTCGAAGCCGGGTGCGGCCGCGGAAGACAAGGCGTCCGGGGCGATGAAGGACGAGCGCCCGGGCGGCGCGATGCACAAGAACGCCGCCGAGGACAAGGCCGGCGCGACCAAGGGCCAGCGTACCGACGAACGCGCGCAGGGTCAGATGGACAAGTCGCAGCAGGACAAGTCCAAGAGCATGAGCCAGGATACGACCAAGTCCGGCACCAAGGACCACAAGGACATGAAGGCTGAGGACAACAAGGCCGGCACGTCCACCAAGAGCAACGCCGAGAACCGCCCAGGCTCGGGCACCTCGACCGACATGAAGGCCGAGGGCAAGAGTTCGACCTCGTCCTCGACGACGGTCGGCCAGGCCGGCGCTGCCGCCAAGCTCTCGACCGAGCAGCGGACCCAGATCACGTCCGTGATCCGCGAGGAGCGCGTGGCCCCCGTGACCAACGTGAACTTCTCGATCGCGGTCGGCACCCGCGTGCCGCGCGAGGGTATCGAGCTGCATGCCCTGCCGTCCCGCGTCGTGTCGATCTATCCGGAGTGGCGCAGCTACCGCTACGTGCTGGTCCGCGAGCAGATCGTGATCATCGATCCGAATACCTATGAGATCGTCGCGATCCTCGACGTCTAAGGCCGGATGACGGCAACCTCAGGGGCGGGCAGCGATGCCCGCCCCTTTGCGTTCGGCCGACAGCCATGCTTTTGACTGGTTAACAAGCAATTTCCGTAGCTTCCGCACAGGTTTTTGCACCCCGGATGAGGTGCCTGAAGGCCTCTGGGAGGTCCTTCAAGGCTTCCCCTAGGGCGCTTTGTTACCTATAACCCCGCCACGCCGAAACACCTCTTACGGGATTGGAATGGCCGAACCAGCAACCGACACGATCCTCGTTCTCAACGGGCCGAACCTCAACATGTTGGGGACGCGCGAGCCCGAAAAGTATGGTCACGCGACCTTGGCCGACGTCGAGGCGCTGTGCCGGGAGACGGCGGCATCATTCGGTCTCAAGGCCGACTGCCGTCAATCCAACCGCGAGGGCGAGTTGATCGACTTCATCCACGAAGCGCATGCGCGTAAGATGAAGGGCATCATCATCAATGCCGGCGGCTATTCGCACACCTCGATCGCCCTGCACGATGCGCTGCTCGCTGTGCAGATCCCGACGGTCGAAGTGCACGTGACCAACATCCACGCCCGCGAGAGCTTCCGTCATCACTCCTACACCGCGCGCGCGGCCTTCGCCTCGCTCTGCGGTTTCGGCATCGAGGGCTACCGCCTCGCCATCCAGGGCCTTGCCGCCAAGCTCGGCCTCAAGCCCAAAGCCTGACGCTCCCTCCCCACACAGAACATTCGGATCAAGAACATGGCGCGCCAGCCAGACGACAAAGCAGCCGCAAAGTTTTCCAGCGAGGATTCCGCGCTCGTCCGCGAGCTCGCCCTGCTGCTCGATGAGACCAGCCTCACCGAGATCGAGATCGAGCGCGCGGGCCTGCGCCTGCGCGTCGCCCGCAACATCAGCGTTGCCGCGACCATGCCGATGCCGGTCGCTGCCGCCGGCCTGCCGGTGGCCACGGCCGCGCCCGCTGTTGCCGCGGCGGCCGACCTGTCGAAGCATCCCGGCGCCGTCACCTCGCCGATGGTCGGCACCGCCTACTGGGCGCCGGAGCCCGGCGCCAAGCCGTTCATCGAGGTCGGCAGCAAGGTCTCGGTCGGTCAGACGCTGCTGATCATCGAAGCCATGAAGACCATGAACCAGATCCCCTCGTTGCGCGCCGGCACGGTGACGCAGATCCTGGTCGAGGACGGCCAGCCGGTCGAGTTCGGTGAGCCGCTCGTCATCATTGAGTAACGGCCAGGGCAGCTCAGCTGCCCCCGTCGCATTTCGCGCGCCAGTCCCTTAAGGACACCATGTTCGACAAGATCCTCATAGCCAATCGCGGCGAGATCGCCCTTCGCATCCTCAGGGCCTGCAAGGAGCTCGGGATCGCGACCGTCGCCGTGCACTCCACCGCCGACGCCGACGCCATGCATGTGCGCCTGTCGGATGAGAGCGTGTGCATCGGACCGCCGCCGTCCAAGGACAGCTATCTCAATGTGCCCGCGCTGCTCGCGGCCTGCGAGATCACCGGGGCGGACGCCGTGCATCCCGGCTACGGCTTCCTGTCCGAGAACGCGCGCTTCGCGGAAATCCTCTCCGAGCACAATCTGCATTTCATCGGCCCCAAGGCCGAGCATATCCGCCTGATGGGCGACAAGATCGAGGCCAAGAAGACCGCCAAGAAACTCGGCATCCCCGTGGTGCCCGGCTCCGACGGCGCGGTCGGTCCCGACGACGATGCGCTGGGGATCGCCAGGAAGATCGGCTTCCCGGTGCTGGTGAAGGCGGCGGCGGGCGGCGGTGGCCGCGGCATGAAGGTCGCGCACAGCGAGGCCGACCTCCTGATGGCGCTGTCGACGGCGGCCAATGAGGCCAAATCCGCCTTCGGCGATGCGTCCGTCTACCTCGAAAAATATCTCCAGAAGCCGCGCCATATCGAGATCCAGATCCTCGGCGACGGCCGCGGCGGCGCGATCCATCTCGGTGAGCGCGATTGCTCGCTGCAGCGCCGCCACCAGAAGGTCTGGGAGGAAGGCCCCTCGCCCGTCCTCTCCGCCGCCGCGCGCGCCAAGATCGGCGAGACCTGTGCGAAGGCAATGCGCGAGATGAAATATCTCGGCGTCGGCACCATCGAGTTCCTGTTCGAGGACGGCGAGTTCTACTTCATCGAGATGAACACCCGCATCCAGGTCGAGCATCCCGTCACCGAGAGCATCACCGACATCGACCTCGTGCTGGAGCAGATCCGCATCGCCGCCGGCGGCGAGCTGCCGGCGAGGCAGGAGGAAGTCCAGGTCATCGGCCACGCGATCGAATGCCGCATCAACGCCGAAAATCCGGTGACCTTCCGCCCCTCGCCCGGCCGGATCCTGCAATATCATCCGCCCGGGGGCCTCGGCGTCCGGATCGATTCCGCCGTCTACCAAGGCTACACGATCCCGCCTTATTACGACTCGCTCGTCGGCAAGCTGATCGTGCACGGCAAGACGCGCGCCGAATGCCTGATGCGGCTGCGCCGGGCGCTGGACGAAATGGTGGTCGAAGGCATCGAGACCACGCTGCCGCTGTTCCGCGCGCTGGTGCGCGAAGACGACATCATCAACGGCGACTACCACATCCACTGGCTGGAGCAGTACCTGGCCGGCAAGGCGGAACCCGCTGCGAAATAGTCTTCCCGCCCCGTGGAACCCTCTCGCCCCAATCGCGTTCTGGACGGTTGGGCAGTTCCAAGGGGGCGTTTTGAACTCCACCGGCGTAACAGGGCGAGACCGTCGTGACCGCTGAGGCGCAGCGGCGGCGCGCATTTTGGCAGATCCTGCTGTTCGCTGCGGGCCTTCTGGTGCTGACCGTGATCAGCGCCGGCTCCGTCTATCTGGTCAACAAGGCGCGGGAAGACAGCAAATCGGTCGTCCACACCATCGAGGTGGAGAACCAGATCAACACCCTGCTGCTCGAAGTCCGACGCGCCGAGAGCAGCGCCCGCGGCTTTCTCCTGACGCAGGGACCGGATTTCCAGTCGGATCACGAGAAGGCCGTTGCAGCGATCATTCCGGCGCTCGACAAGCTCACGCGGCAGATCGGCGACAATCCGGCGCAACGCGACAGCATCGAGAAGCTGAGCGCGGCGATTGAGACCCGGCTCGACCAGTTCTCGCGCGAGATGAATTTCGTGAAGCAGGGCCAACCCGACAAGGCCACGGCGCTGATCCGCGAGGCCGCCGCCGGCAACACTACAACCACGATCAGCAACCTGGCCAACGCGATGACCCGCGAAGAGGAACGACTGTTCCGGATTCGCACCGCCAACTCCGACCAGAGCCAGACGCTGGCCGCGTCGATGACCGGCATCGGCTCCGGCCTCGTCGTGGTGCTGGCCCTGATCTCGATCTGGCTGGTGCGGCGCTCGGCCCGCGCCCGTGACGAGGCCGAAATGCGCCTGCGCGATGCCAACGTCAACCTGGAGACCGTCGTCGACGAGCGTACGGCAGACCTGCGCGAGGCCAACAACGAAATCCAGCGCTTTGCCTATATCGTCAGCCACGATTTGCGCTCGCCGCTCGTCAACATCATGGGCTTCACCAGCGAACTCGAAGAACTCGGCGGCGACATTTTCCGCCGCATCGGCAGCCTTACCCGCGTCCCGGCCGACGGGCCACCCCTGGCCCCCGGCGAGATCGCGCTCGAAGGCCCCGACCAGCAGCTTTCAGCGGACTTTTCCGAGGCGCTCGGCTTCATCAAATCGTCGATCGCCAAGATGGACCGGCTGATCTCGGCGATCCTCAACCTCACCCGCGAGGGTCGGCGCGAATTCCAGCCGGAGAAGATCGACATCCGCGAGTTTGTCGAGGCCATCGTGTCGACACTGGCGCATCAGGCGGTGGAAGCGCAGGCCGAGATCCACATCGCGCCCCTGCCGAATATCGTCAGCGACCGCCTTGCGCTGGAGCAGATCTTCTCCAATCTGATCGACAACGCGATCAAATATCTCAAGAGCGGGGAGCCCGGAGAGATCAGAATTCGCGGGCGCACCAAGCTCGGCTACGCTATCTTCGAGATCAGCGACAACGGCCGCGGCATCGATCCAAAAGATCATCAGCGGATCTTCGACCTGTTCCGGCGCGCGGGAACCCAGGACAAGCCCGGACAGGGCATAGGTCTTGCACATGTGCGTGCACTTGTGCGCCGTCTCGGCGGCACCATGTCGGTATCGTCGGAACTGAACGCGGGCAGCACATTCACGATCACGCTGCCTGTCGTCTGGAACGCCAGCAACCGGAACGTAGATCGATGACGCAGCCTGTTACCATCATCATGATCGAGGACGACGAGGGGCACGCCCGGCTGATCGAGCGCAACATCCGTCGCTCCGGCGTCAACAACGAGATCATCCCGTTCGGCAACGGCACCGACGCGATGAGACACCTGTTCGGCGCCGACGGCAGCGGGCTTTCCCAGAAGGGAAATGCCCTCCTGATCCTGCTCGACCTCAACCTGCCCGACATGAGCGGGATCGACATTTTGAAGCAGATCAAGGAAAACAGTCATCTCAAGGCATCGCCCGTAGTCGTCCTCACGACCACAGACGACTCCCAGGAGATCAAGCGCTGCTACGAGCTCGGCTGCAACGTCTACATCACCAAACCCGTCAACTACGAGAATTTCGCCAACGCCATCCGGCAACTCGGGCTGTTCTTCTCGGTCATCCAGGTCCCGCCCGCCGCCACATGAACCAGAGAACGCCGACACTGCTGTATATCGACGACGACGACGCGCTCGCGCGCCTGGTCGACCGCGGCCTGACGCGGCGCGGCTACAGGGTCGTTCATGCCGCGAGCGGCGAGGAAGGCCTCGAGCACATCCGCCGCGCCGGCGCCCAGGACAGCATCGAAAGCGGCATCGACGTCGTTGCGCTCGACCAGTACATGCCGGGTCTCGACGGCCTCGAGACGCTGGAGCAGATCATGGCGATCCCGGGCGCCCCACCCGTGGTGTTCGTCACCGCCTCGCAGGATTCCAGCATCGCGGTCACCGCGCTGAAGGCGGGCGCGGCCGACTACCTCGTCAAGGACGTCAAGGGCGACTTCATCCCCCTGCTTCACGTCGCGGCGGAGGGCGCGCTGCGCCAGGCCGAATTGCAGAATGCGCGCGAGGAGGCCGAAGCCGAGATCCACGCCTCGCGCGACCGCTATGCCGCGCTCGCCGCCGAGCGCGAGATGCTGCTGCGTGAGGTCAATCACCGCGTCGGCAATTCGCTCCAGATCATCGCCTCGCTGCTGCATCTTCAGGCGAGCTCAGCCGGGCAGGAAGAGGTCAAGGCCGCGCTGACCAACGCGATGGGCCGCGTCGCCGCGGTCGCGCAGGTGCACCGCCGCCTCTACACCTCGCAGGACCTCAAGAGCGTCGTCCTGAACCAGTACCTGGACTCGCTGCTCGAGGACCTGCGCCGTTCGGCCGAAGGTAACCGGATGTCGCGCCTGACGCTGAAGGCCGAGCCGATCGAGATCGATCCGGACCGCGCGGTCGCCGTCGGCATCATCGTCAACGAGCTGGTGATGAACGCGGTGAAATACGCCTATCCCGACGGGGCCGGCCCGATCCATGTCGAGCTGACCCTGCAGGGCGAGAATCTGCTGCTGGCGATTGCCGATGACGGCGTCGGCGACAACGTCAAGGCCGATCCGCGCTCCACCGGCATGGGCCAGCGCATCGTTGCGGCCATGGCCACCAAGCTCGACGCCTCGGTCGAGCGCGATCCCGCCCACAGCGGAACCCGCATCTTTTTGAGGTTCCCCCGCATACCCGTCGCGCCCGGCAAGAGCAACAGCGCCGCCGCGAGCTGACCCGCGCCCCCATCGCAACCGCATTGCGATCCTGCTATTGTTGCACCATGACTTCGCGCGACTCCGCTTCGTCTGAAATTACGCCGGCCGTGCTGCTGCGCGCCTATGCCTGCGGCATCTTTCCGATGGCCGAGAGCGCCGACGATCCGACCCTGTTCTGGGTCGAGCCGGAATTGCGCGGCGTCATCCCGCTCGGCGGCTTCCGCGTGGCCTCGCGGCTCGCGCGCACCGTGCGCTCGGATGGGTTTCGCGTGACCGTCAACACCGCGTTCAAGGCCACGATTGCCGGCTGCGCCGCGCCGCAGGCCGGGCGCGAGGACACCTGGATCAACAAGCGCATCCGCGACCTCTATAGTGGCCTGTTCGAGCTCGGCCATTGCCACAGCGTCGAGGCCTGGCAGGGCGACGACCTCGTCGGTGGGCTCTACGGCGTGAGCCTGGGACGCGCCTTCTTCGGCGAGAGCATGTTTCACACCGCGCGCGATGCCTCGAAGGTCGCGCTGGTGCACCTGGTCGCGCGGCTCATCCATGGCGGTTTCGAGCTGCTCGACACGCAATATGTCACCGAGCATCTGAAGAACTTCGGTGCGGTCGAGATTCCGCGGCGGCGCTACACCGCGCTGCTCGACAAGGCGCTGGCGGGCGAGCCCGGCGATTTCCTCAAGCTCTCGCCCGGCGAGGCGATCCCGGGCGCTCGCGCGCTCGAGATCATCGCCTCGCGGCAATAGTCGATAGCCGGCTTAGCGGCCGAATCCGGGGATACCGAACAGGCCTGGCCGCTGCTCCGGTGGCGGGGGCGGCGGCGGTGCCGGTTGCTGCTGCTGGATCGGCGGCAATGGCTGCGGCGGACGCTGCTGCACGGCCTGCTTGGGCGCGGCCTTCTTCTGCGCGGGCGGCGGCGGCGCAGCCGGCTTGGTCGCGGGATCCGGTGCAGCCGTCGCAATGGTCTGCTGCGGCTCTTTGCAGTCGGTCAGCCAGATGTCGTAGATCGGATGCTCGACGCCGTGCAGGCCGGGGCTTGCCGCGTACATCCAGCCCGAAAAAATCCGCTTCACCTCGCCCTGCAAGGTGATCTCGTCGACTTCGACGAAGGCGTCGGTGTTGGCGGCTTCCGTCGCCGGCCTAGTGTAGCAGGCATCGGTCTTGACGCGCAGCGCGCCGAACTGGACGGTCTCGCCGATATCCTCGTCGAAATTGATGATGCGTCCGGTGATCTTGTCGAGGCCGGAGAAGGTCGCCTTCTTGTTCACGATCTTCTGGGCCGGCGGCTCGGTCACGACCTCGTCGCCCGGCTGCAGGCTCGCCGGCGTCTGCGGCACGGCACCGCCCGGCCCGCCCTTCTGCTGGGGCTGGCGCTGACCGGGCGCGCCCGGCTGGGGGGCGCCTGGCGGCGTGACCGCCACGGGCGGCGGCTGGTTCGGCGGAGCGACGGTGGAGCCTGGCGGCGGCGCCAAAGGCTGGGTCTCGACCGGCCCCGGCATGACATTGCCCTGACGTCCGGGCGGCGGCGCCATCGGACGCGATGGCAGCACGCGGCCCTGCGGCGGCAGCTCGGGGACCTCCTCGTCGTCGTCGGGCACCTGCGGCTGCGGCTGTCCGCGCGGAATGCTGCCGGGCGGCCGCAGCGGCGGCGGATCGGAGAAGATCGTGCCGATCTGCGCCTGTGAGGGCGTCGCAGCCGTGAGCGCAGTGGCGGCAAGAAGCGCCGCAAGACCTGTCAGGGTAAGGGTTCGAACCATCTTCTCGCGCGGCTTCAACAGCGAATCGGGCTTGCTGGACATTCTACAGGGGATACCGCCGCTCGCAGGCCATCCGGTTAACACGCCGAATACGGCGGGGAAAGGGCGGCATCCCTGCCCTGCCCGGCCCCGGCTGGCCAGACCACCGGCCGAATGGGATAGTCGGACGACCCTTCCCTGGGGGCCGAGGCAGGTCCCGCCCCCCGAACATGCCGTCCAACGATAAACAGAAGCCCCAAGGTCGCCCCCCATGCCCGTTGTGCTCGATCCCGATGCCGCCGCCGTCTACATGGCCTTCCAGGAGGCCGGCCGCCCCGCCTACGAGACCCTGACCGCAGCGGAAGCGCGCGCCTATTACGCCCAGGCGCGCTTTGCCACCAACCCCGAGCCGCCCGAACTTGCCCGCGTTGCTCCGCTGGCGATCCCGGCGCCGCACGGCACCATCCCGGCCCGCATCTATGTGCCGAACGACCCGCGCCGGCACGACGGCCTGTCGCCGGCGCTGGTGTTCTTCCATGGCGGCGGCTGGGTGATCGGCGATCTCGACTCCCATGACGTCGTCTGCCGCCAGCTTGCCGTCGAAGCCGCGCTGATCGTGATCTCGGTCGACTACCGCCTCGCGCCCGAGCACAAATTTCCCGCCGCGGCCGATGATGCGATCGCCGCGACCAAATGGGTTGCCGCGAATGCGTGCGAGCTCGGCATCGACGCCTCCCGTCTCTCGATCGGCGGCGACAGCGCCGGCGGCAATCTCGCCGCGGTCGTCGCGCTCGCTGCGCGCGATGACAGCGGCCCTGCGATCGCCGGCCAGATCCTCATCTACCCGGCCGTCGATTTCGCCATGACGCACGGCTCCCACAGCGAGCCCGAGACCAGCGTGCTGCTGACCCATTCGGTGATCCGGTGGTTCCGTGACCATTACCTCAACGGCGCCGCCGACATCCACGACTGGCGCGCCTCGCCGGCGCGCGCGGAAAACCTTGCCGGCCTGCCGCCGGCCTATGTGCTGACCGCCGGCGCCGATCCCCTGCGCGACGAAGGCGACGAATATGCCGCGCGCCTGAAGCAGGCCGGCGTCAGCGTGACCTACAAGCACTTTCCCGGCCAATTCCATGGCTTCTTCACCATGGGCAAGTTGTTGCGAGAGGCCAATGTCGCGGTCAGCGAGATCGGCGCGTGGTTGAAGGGATTGGGCTGACGACGCCGCGCATGGCTTCCAATCTTCAAACGATCTTCGCCATTCCCCTGCGCGGGCTGACATGGCTCGGCGACCAGGGCACGGGCGCCGTGGCGGCCATCGCCTTCATCGCGGTTGCGGTGCCGCCGCTCGGCGCGCTGCTGCGCCCCTACGTCACCGAAGCGATCTTCCTTCTGCTCTGCATCTCCTTCATGCGGGTCGACCTGGCGGCGCTCTACGGACATCTGCGCCGGCCGGCCCTGGTCGCGGCCGCCACGGCCTGGACCACGATCGGCGTGCCGCTGATCGTCGGGCTGCTCGCACATGTAAGCGGGCTCGACAGAAGCTCGCCCGGCCTCTTCCTCGCGCTGATGCTGCAGGGCATGGCCTCGCCGATGATGGCCGCCCCGGCGCTCGCAGCGCTCATGGGTCTCGATGCGACGCTTCCCCTGGTCGCGCTGGTGACCGCCACCGCGCTGGTGCCTTTCACGGCCTCGTTGTTCGCGAGCCTCTTCCTCGGCGGCATGCTCAGCATCTCGCCGCTCACGCTCGGCCTGAAGCTGCTCGGCATCCTCGCGGCATCGCTGCTGGCCGCGACCGTCATCCGCCGCTTGTTCGGCACCGAGACGATCCAGCGCCACAAGCGTCCGATCGACGGCATCAACATCGTCATCCTGCTGGTGTTCGCCTCGGCGGTGATGGGCGACGTCGCAACCGACTTCCTCGCCGCCCCCCTGTTCACGATCGGTGTCGCGCTGCTCGCCTTCGCGGTCTATTTCACCCTGCTCACCGTCACGACGCTGATCTTCCGCCGCGTCGGCTATGAGCGCGCCTTCGCGATCGGCCTGATGGTGTCACAGCGCAATCTCGGGCTGATGCTGGCCGCGACCGCGGGCGCACTGCCGGCCACAACCTGGCTCTACTTCGCGCTCACGCAGTTTCCAATTCATCTTGCGCCCTACCTCCTGACGCCGATCGCGCGCCGGCTGACGGCACACGCCGGTACCTCCGGCCGGGCAGCTGCAGATAACCCGACCTAGGCATGTGCTCATAAATCCGGGGATGTCTGCTTTCGAGGGTGAACGGGACAGGCGGTCCCACTCTCGGAACTTCACACCCTGTGCCCCACAGCGGCCATCAAGGAGACGACCCCAAAGTGGCTGGAGGAGTGGCGGCTTACGCTCGCTGGCGCTCAGGCGGGGTACTCCCGCCAACATGCGTCAATCCGCCACATAACCCCGGAGGATGATTCTCCCCGAGCGATGCGAACGCTATCCAACGTTGCCTGCGGCTTGGTCGTCGCGTGCCACCCAGAGGCGGGTTTGGAGGAAGTCGTGTTCCGTCCCGATGCTCATGGCATCGCACATTCTCAGCTCACTGCTTTCGGCCAATGGTGTGAGGCCCGAACGGGGCAGCAGCTGAGCGATCACGCTGCGATGGACCGCTTCTCGGTGGAGGATTTCCACAGCTTCTGGCGTCTCTTCCTTGAGTGGTCCGACGTGCCGCGGGACGGTGCAGCCGAGCCCGTCTGCGTCGGCGATGCCTGCGAGACCGCGCGCTTCTTCCCGGATCTTCGTCTCAACTACGCCGAGTGCCTCCTCGCCGGCAGTCCCGGCCAGCCGGTCCTGACAGCCTGCCACGCTGACGGCAGCCGCGACCGGTTCACGCGTGGCGCGTTGCGCGTCGCGGTTGATCGATTGGCAAAGTCGTTGCAGCGGCTCGGTGTGCGCCGCGGCGACCACGTCGTGGCAATCGCACGCAACAATGCCGAGGCGGTCATTGCCTGTCTGGCGACCGCCGCGATTGGCGGGACTTTTGCCAGCTGCGCGCCGGAGATGGGCGTGCCCGCGATCCTGGCGCGGTTCGCCCCTCTCGAGGCCGTGGTGCTCTTCGGCTGCCTTCGAGCGGAGCGATGGGATGCGGGAATTCCGGTCGCCGAGCGCGTCCTCGAAACGGCGGCCGGCCTGCCGAGCCTCGCGGCGATCATTGCGCTGGACGATGGCTCGCTGGACGTCGGTGAGGGGACGGCACCTCTGCACAGGCTTGCCGATCTGCTCGGTGATGATGATGGTGGCGAGATTGGGCCAAGCTGGCCTCGTCACCCGTTCAACCATCTGCTGTTCACGATGTTCTCTTCGGGCACCACGGGCCCGCCAAAATGCATTCAGCACGGCGCCGGGGGCACCCTACTGGAGCATCTGAAGGAGCACCGGTTGCACTGTGATCTCAGCCACGGCGACAGGCTGTTCTTCCAAACCTCCTGCGGTTGGATGATGTGGAACTGGCAGCTCTCGGCGCTGGCGTCCGGCGTCGAGATTGTCCTCTACGACGGGCCGCTCGCAGCGGCGGACACGTTCTGGCGGATTGTTGCCGAGGAACGTGTGACCGTGTTCGGCACCAATCCCGCCTATCTGCACTTCTGCGAGGAGAAGGGTTTCTCCCCGGGGCGGGTGCTCGACCTTTCTGCCCTGCGCACCATGCTCTCGACCGGCTCGATCCTCTATCCCCGCCAGTACGACTGGGTCAGCAGCAAAGTGAAGTCGTCGATGCCGCTGCAGTCGATCTCAGGCGGCACGGACATCATCGGCTGCTTCGTCCTTGGCAATCCGAATCTGCCGGTCCATCGCGGCGAGGCACAGTGCCGCAGCCTCGGCCTCGATGTCCGCTCGCTGCCGCCGCCTGACGATCCGCAGGCGGAGATAGGCGAATTGGTCTGCGCCAACCCCTTCCCCTCGCGGCCCCTCGGCTTTCACGGCGATGCCGACGGCACCCGCTTCCACGCCGCCTACTTTGCTCAGAACCCCGGCTATTGGACCCATGGCGATCTGATCGAGGCCACGCCTCATGGGGGCTGGCGCTTGCATGGTCGTTCAGACGGCGTCCTCAACGTGCGCGGCATCCGCATAGGGACCGCGGAGATCTACCGCATCCTCGATGACGTCGGCGGGATCGTCGAGGCGATGGCGGTCGAGCAACAAGCGGAAGACGAGCCAGGCGGCACACGCATGGTTTTGTTGCTCGTGTTGCGCGAAGGCGTGGTGCTCGACAGCGCTCTCGCCAAGCACATCCGCTCCGAGCTTGCACGCTGCGGCTCGCCGGCCTTCGTGCCGGCGCGTATCGCACAGGTCGACGCGCTTCCTGTCACCTTTAACGGCAAGCGGTCCGAAATCGCAGCGCGGGATGCGGTGAACGGCCGCCCTGTACGGAATCGCGACGCCCTGCAGAATGCCGAATGCCTTGAGGCCATCGCCAACCATCCGGTTCTGCGAGCGCCTCCGACCGCCAGTGTGTCTCGGGAGCCGACCCCGGTCTGTGGAGTGCTCCCAGACGTTGAGCAGCTGCGGAAAGACCTGCAGGCGATCTGCCAGCGCGTGCTGGACCTGGCTCCCATCGGCTGGTCCGATAATCTTCTGGACCTCGGCGCGGACTCGCTGGCCATAGTCAGCCTGCTCCTGGAGATCGAGAGCTATGCAGGGCATCCGGTGCCACTTTCGGCCTTTCTGCGGGCGCCGTCGATCGAAGGCCTGATCGCGGTCCTCTCCGGCGCGGAGGCAATGACGGCCCAGCAGCTTGGCCGGTCGGGCCTGCACGTCCGTGCCCTCGGTCCGGAGGACGTGGAGCCGGTCTGCCGCTTTCTTGAGGAATCGTTTCGCGGGGCGGGCATCGATGCCACGAGATGGCGCCGTCTGTTCGATCATGGCTGGTCGGATCACACCCGCGGCTTCATGCTTTTCGACGGCAACGCCTTGGTTGGATTCATTGGGGCAGTTGCTGCCCGGCGGCAGGTGAACGAGGAGGCAGTCCTCGTCTGCAATCTGTCCTCTTGGGTTGTACGCGCGCAGTACCGCGGCTGGGGCATGGCGCTGCTCGCATCAATGCTGGATGACGCGAACGCCACATACACGTGCTTCACTCCACAGCCGTCGTCTTGGGCCGCCCTCATCGCACAGCGTTTCAAACCGCTGGACTCGCAGCGCATCGCCATACCGCCATTGCTACAGGCCGCGACCTTGTTCGGCTCGACCCGGCCGATGATCAGCTTCGATCCGGCCGTGGTCCGCGAGAGACTGACCAGCCACCAAAGGCAAATCTTCGACGATCACGCGGCGTATGATTGCCTGCAGCTCATCGTCGTCGACGGGCCTGATTACGCCTATCTCGTGGTGAAGCGCCGCGATCAGCGTCTTGCAGCAAGTCGATTGGGACGACTGGCACGGTTTCTGCCGCTCAAAATCCCCTATTCGGACATTCTGCATTGTAGTGCGCCGGTTCTGTTGTTGCGGCATCTCGAGCGCGTCAAGCTGGCGATCTTGCGCCGGCAGCGAACGGTGGCGCTCGTCGCGGAGGCGCGAATCTTTCCGGTCCCACCACGAGGCATGATGCTCCCGATGATCACGTGCTTCCGTTCCCCGTTGATCGCCGACGGCGAGCTCGACAGGCTGTATTCGGAAATCGTACTCCTGCCCATCTGAAGGCGGACATTCGCTTTGCGCATTGTCGACGTCCGCTTTCGTGGCAACGCGGACCTCGCTATCACGCACGCGCGCGGCACATTTACGAGCACACCACCTACCCCGCCCGCGCCGCGCGCCGCAACGCCTGGGGCGGCTGGCCGAACGCGCGGATGAAGGCGCGCCGCATCCGTTCGGGGTCGCGGAATCCGGTCGCCTCCGCAACGAGCTCGATCGCCTCGCGCGAGGATTGCACGCGCTCGCGCGCGACCTCGATCCGCAGCCGCTCGATCGCCTTCGACGGCGTCGTGCCGGTCTCGGCGGCAAAGGCGCGGGCAAAGTGCCGCGCACTCATGCCGGCGCGATCGGCGAGCTCTTCCACCGTGAGCGGCGCGTCGAGATTTTCGCGGGCCCAGGACAACAGCGCACCGAACCGGCCGTTCGGCGCCTTCAACTCCAGCAGCGATGAGAATTGCGACTGGCCGCCGCTGCGGCGATGATAGAGCACGAGCTGGCGCGCGGCCGCCTGCGCGATCTCCTCGCCATGGTCCTCCGTGACCATCGCCAGCGCGAGGTCGATGCCCGCCGTGATGCCTGCCGACGTCCACACATTGCCGTCGCGGGTAAAGATCTGGTCCGGCTCGAACTTCACCTTGGGATAGCGCGCGACGAAATCGCGTGTGCGGCCCCAATGCGTGGTGGCGCGGCGTCCGTCGAGCAGACCCGCTTCGGCGAGTACATAGGCGCCCGAGCAGACGCTGGCGACCCGAACGCCGCGCCGCGCCAGCCGCTGCACGAAGGCACGCGTGACCTCGCAGCGCGCGGCATCCGCCACACCCGCACCGCCCGCGATGACGAGTGTCGTGATGGCGTTCGCCGATTTGAAATCACGCGCCATCATCTCGACGCCCGAGGAGCTGCGCACCGGCCCCGCATTCATCGCCAGCACCCGCAGCGCAAGCGGCTTGCCGGCGCAGCGTGCTGCGACCTCGAACACCGAGATCGGGCCCGCCGCATCGAGCAACTGGAAATCCGGGAAGATCAGAATGCCGATCATGGTTATGTCCGAAATTGAGGGAATTATGCCATTTTGGACAGAAGGGCATCATGCCAGTGTGCCCGCGTCAAGCCCATGATTGGAGGATCTCCCAATGTCGTCCCCGCTCCAGATCGGACTTCTGGTGTTTCCGCGCGTCACCCAGCTCGACTTCACCGGCCCCTTGCAGGTGTTCTCCGCCGTTCCCGGCGCCAAGCTGCATCTGATCTGGAAGCGGATCGAGCCGGTGCCGAGCGATTCCGTGCTGACATTGACGCCCACCACGACATTCGCCGACTGCCCGCAGCTCGACGTGATCTGCGTGCCCGGCGGCGGCGGCACCAACGATCTGCTCAATGACGAAGAGGTGCTGGATTTCCTGCGCAGGCAGGCCGAAGGCGCCAGGTACGTCACCTCGGTCTGCACGGGGGCGCTGGTGCTCGGCGCCGCCGGCCTGCTCAAGGGCTACCGCGCCGCCACCCATTGGAGCGCGATGGAGATGCTCGGCCAGTTCGGCGCAACGCCGACCAAGACGCGCGTCTGCATCGACCGCAACCGCGTCACCGGCGGCGGCGTCACCGCCGGGATCGATTTCGCGCTGACGCTGGTGTCGATCCTGGTCGACCGCACCACGGCGGAAGCGATCCAGCTCCAGATCGAATACAACCCCGCCCCGCCGTTCACGTCCGGCTCGCCCGACACCGCGCCCGCCGAGGTGCTGGCCCTGCTGAGAGAGCGCGGCGCCGCAAATCAGGCCCGCCGCCTCGAGGCGGTCAAACGCGCGGCTGAACGGGTCATCTGATTCCACGCAATCAGTCTCGTGTCCCGGACGCGCAACTCATCCCAACAGAAAAAGGCCGCTCGGTTTCCCAAGCGGCCTTTCCTGTCTTACGGCGGCTGCACATTTCATCGGGCGATTTCGGAACTTCCAGACCGGGGGCCTATCTCCCGACCGAGTCCTGGTCGGCGGCCGCTGCATTTCGGGACAGTCGCGAACTGTTGCCCGAACCGAACGCGATGGTCTCCCATCTCCGTAAGATGGGACCATTGAGCCGCATCGCCGGCGCGAACACAACGGCCGCGCAGCCGGCATCCCCGCTGTTCCCGTTGTCCACAGCTGGATCAGCCGGATGCGCCTGCATCCAATCCGAAGATGACGATTCGACGAAGGCTGGAAGCCTAGCCAGGGGTCCAGGGCTGATAGTCGCCGGTCGCCTTCGGCCGCTTGCCGCCGGCGAGCGTCGAGCCCGAGGGGCGGTAGGCGTTGGCCGTGCCCGTGAGATTCGGCTGGTGCGGCTTTTCCCACTCGCGCGGCTGGTAGTTGTCCTGCGTCGGCGGCACGTCGACGACGTGATGGATCCAGCCGTGCCAGGACGGCGGGATCCGGCTCGCTTCCGCATAGCCGTTATAGATCACCCAGCGCCGCTCGAAGCCGAGCGTCGGGTCGATCGCCCCGCCGCGGGTGCGATAATAGAGATTGCCCTGCTCGTCCTGACCGACCAGCTCGCCGTATCGCTTGGTCCAGAGCTGGGTGCCAAACGTCTGGCCACTCCACCAGGTGAAAAACTTGAGGAAGAACTGTTTCATGCGGCAAGGGCCCTGCTTCGTCGGGTCCTGATGCCATCCGGTCACGGAAATGTCCAGTTCGGCGGCTGCGGCCGTGCCCCACGCGAACGTCGGAGCGCGGCAGCGCCGCCGCAAAGCTGACGCGATCCGTTCATGCCGGGTACAGCGACCGCGTGAAAATCTCCCCTTCACACGCGCACACCCGCGTGAATCCAGGAACCTTCGCCCTTTCAAGGGGTTTGCTCCCTGGAAAAGGAGTTTGAACATGAACAGTCTGAGAGTTTTAGGCGCGGCGGCAGCCCTGGCGCTGGTCCTTCCGATGGCGACACCGAGCTTCGCGCAGGGCCGTGGCGGTGGCCATTTCGGCGGCGGGGGCGGTGCTCACTTCGGCGGTGGCGGCGGCGCTCACTTCGGCGGCGGTGGCGGCGGCGCCCGAATGGGCGGGGGCGGCTTCAGCGCCGGTCCACGGATCGGCGGTGGCGGCGGCAATTTTGCGGCTGGTGCAGTGGCGCGTCCCGGCCTCGGCACTGCTCCGTCGTTCAGCGGTGGCGGTGGCCGCAACTTCGCAGCCGCCGGCAGCAACTGGCAGGGCGGTGGCGGCAATTGGAACGGCGGCTGGCGTCATCATCATCGCGGCGGGTTCTGGCCCGGTTTCGCGGCAGGTGCTGCTATCGGCGGCCTCGGCTCATACGCCTATTATGGCGGCGGGTATTACAACGATCCCTACTACTACGGCGACGACAGCTACTACGACGAGCCGTCGGTGGCGGTCGTTCCCGACAGCGGCGGCGATTCCGCGGGCTACTGCGCGCAGCGCTACCGCTCCTACGACCCGGCGTCGGGCACCTATCTCGGTTATGACGGCCTGCGTCATCCCTGCCCGTAACCGCAACTACAATGCTTGACAGAAACGGCGTCGCAGTGATGCGGCGCCGTTTTCGCGTGTGCTCCGCTTTCACCAGTTGCGCGTGCACCTGTTCCCGCGACGATATGTACAAGTCGACGCAAACGGACCTTTATTCACCGCACCGTGCATATCTACCCTGATCCAATCCAAAATTGACCCGACCCACGATTCGCGGATATCACCAATGCGGGGACTTCGATCTACTGGGAAAGGTCATGCCGCGTATTCTCGTGGTAGATGACGATCCGATGGTCGGCGCGACCATCGAGGTCCTTCTCCAACGTCAGGGCTTCGACGTTACGCTAGCCGACGGCGGTGAAGCGGGACTGGCTGCGCTGGAAGCGCAGACGTATCACGTGATGCTGGTCGACATCTTCATGCCGCATATGCGCGGCTTCGAATCCATCCGCATCTTTCACGAGCGCGCGCCGGCGATCCCGCTGATCGCGATGTCCGGTTACGCCTTTGCATCGTCGGCCTCGCCCTCTCCCGATTTCCTCCGCATGGCGCTGGAGCTCGGCGCAACGCGTTGCCTGCGCAAGCCGTTCACGCCGGAAGCGCTGCTGACGACAATCCGGGAATGTCTCGCGGGCGAGAGCGCACAGCCGAAGGACAAGAAAGAAGCCCCTTGATTCCAACGCAGCGCGTCATTCTCGGTGCTGGACTTGCAATCCTCCTGATCATCACCGCCGCCTCGATCGGCCTCGACGTCAAGTCGCGGTCCGACTCGGCGTGGGTCAGCCGTACCGTCCAGGTCCAGAAGAAGATCTCCGATCTGCGCGTCCTGATGCGCCGCGCCGAGAGCGCCGCGCGCGGCTACGAGATCTATCGCAGCCCGGCCTTCAGCGACGAATTCCAGGCGGTGCATGCCCAGATCGCGCCGGCACTCGCCGACCTCAAGCGCGGCGTGGGCGACAACCCCGATCAGGTCACGCTGCTGGAGGGCACCGAGCCGCTGGCGCTGCGCCGGGTCGAGATCGCTGCCGAGGCGATGCGCCTGCGCGCCATGAATGACCAGGCCGGCATTGCCGCGCTCAACGGCAAGGCCGAGGGCCGCGGCCTGATGGACACGGTGATGGGCAATCTCGACCGTCTGAGCGCAGAGCAAGAACGATTGCTCGCCGCGCGCTCCCAGGATTCGCGTCGCACCGGCATCGTGCTGCTCGGCATCGATGTCGCCGGCGCGCTCGTGATCCTGCTGCTGGTGGTGATGGTGATGCGCGAGAGCCGGCGCACCGAGGGCGCGCTCAAGAGCACGCTGCTGGAGACCACCGCCGCCAAGGAGCAACTCGAGGCGGCGGTGGCCGAACGCACCGAACATCTGGTCACCGCGCATGACGAGCTCCGCCTGTCCGTCAACGTGCTCCAGAGCACTTTTCGCAGCATGGCGGAGGCGGTGCTGGTCATCGACGTCGACAGCAACGTTCTTCTGTCCAATCCGGCCGCGGAGCGCATGCTGCTGCACCGCACCGGCATGAACCTGAGCAGTCTGCGGGTGCTGTCGGACGTCTTTCATGGCGACGGCGTCACGCCGATGAAGGCCGAGGAGCTGCCTTCCGTGCGTGTGCTGCACGGCGAGGAGTTCGAAGACCTGGAGATGATCGTCCGCCCGCACAGCGGCAATCAGGTGCGCCACCTCATGATCAGCGGCCGTCCGATGCGGGACGGACAAGGCGAAATCTCGGGCGCCGTGCTGGTCTATCACGATGCGACCACCTCGCGCGAGACCGAGCGGCAATTGCAGCAGTCGCAGAAGCTGGATGCGATCGGCAAGCTGACCGGCGGCGTCGCGCACGACTTCAACAACATGCTGACGGTGATCTCGGGAAATACCGAGACGCTGGTGGCGAGCCTGAAGGAGCAGCCCCAGCTCCAGCGCGTGGCGCGCCTGATCGACGATGCCGCCGAGCGCTGCGCCGAGCTGATCCAGCACCTGCTCGCCTTCGCACGCCGGCAGCCGCTCCAGCCGCGCAACGTCGAGATCAACGCCGCGATCACGGACATCGCAAAACTCCTGCGCCCCACCCTCGGCGAGCAGATCCAGATCGAGACCGTGCTGGAACAGGGGCCGATGACCGCGCACATCGATCCGTCCCGGCTCACCAATGCCGTGCTCAACATGGCGATCAACGCCCGCGACGCCATGCCGAACGGCGGCAAGCTGCTGCTGGAGACCCACCGCGTCGTGCTGGACGGGGCCTATGCGCAGGCCAATGCGGACGTGGTGCCCGGCCCCTACGTCATGCTAGCGGTCAGCGACACCGGCACCGGCATGCCGCTGGACATCCAGGAGAAGGCGTTCGAGCCGTTCTTCACCACCAAGGAGGTCGGCAAGGGAAGTGGCCTCGGCCTCTCCATGGTCTACGGCTTCGTCAAGCAGTCCGGCGGACACATCAAGATCTACAGCGAGGAAGGCCACGGCACCACGATCAAGCTCTATCTGCCGCCGGGCGAAGGCATGGCGGAAGTGGCCGCGACCGTCGCGCCTCAGGCCGAAGGCGGTGCCGAGATCATTTTCGTGGTCGAGGACGATCCACTGGTGCGCAACTTCGTCACCGCGCAATTGCAGAGCCTCGGCTACCAGACGGTTGCCGCGCCCGACAGCCGCGCCGCGCTGCAGGCGATCGAGGCCGGGCAGGCCTTCGATCTCCTCTTCACCGACGTCGTCATCCCCGGCGGCATGAGCGGGCGCGAGCTCGCCGAGGAAGTGGCCAGGCGGCGGCCGGGACTGAAGGTGCTCTACACCTCCGGCTACACCGACAACGCCATCGTCCACCACGGCAAGCTCGACGACGGCGTGCTGCTGCTGACCAAACCCTACCGCCGCAACCAGCTCGCCGAGATGATCCGGAAGGCGCTGGGCGGCGGCGGGATGGCGGTCTAAAGCGTTTTCAAGCGAAGTGGATACCGGTTCGCGTAAAGAAAACGCGTCAAACAAGAATCTAGCGCGTCGCCAGCACCACGGCACCGAGCGTGAAGACCAGCGCCGCGATCTGCCCTGGCCCGAGCGGCTCGTGCAGTGCGATCGCCGAGGCCACGACGCCGATGACCGGTACGGCCATGGTCCCGATCGCGGCAACCGAGGCCGGCAGGCGGGCCAGCGCGGCGAACCAGCTCACATAGGCGATGCAGAACTGCACCACGGTCGAATAGACCAGGAGCCACCAGCCGACCGGCGTCACCAGCTCCAGATGCGAGGTCTCGATCAGCAGACCGACTATCGAGATCGGCAGGCAGCCGATCCCGATCTGCCAGGCCGCGGCCGTGATCGGCGGCAGGCGGATCGGGTACTTTTTCGAGAACACGGTGCCCAGGGCAAAGCCGAGCGCGCCGAACAGCGCCATGATGATGCCTGGCAGCTTCTCCGTGCTGGCGGCAATGCCGTTGCCGCCCATGATCGAGGCGAGGCCCACGAAGGCCATCACCAGCCCCAGCGTGCGCAGAACGGTCGGCCGCTCGCCCAGCACCGGCCAGGCGATGATCGAGGCCCAGACCGGCATGGTGTAGGCGATCAGCGCGGCCTCGCTGGCGGGCAGCCAGAGCAGCGCCAGGCCCATCAGCACCATCCAGCCGGTGACGTTGAGGACGGCGGCGGTCAGCAGCCGCGGCCAGATCTCGCGCGCCACCTTCAGGCTGTCGCCACGGACCAGGGCGAGCGCGGCCAGCAGACCAGCCCCGAGCACGCCGGTCACCCCGCGCAAGGTCAGCGGCGGCAGCTCGGCGAGCAGGAATTTCGTCACCGGCCAGTTGAAACCCCAACCGATCGAGGTGATGGCAAGGAACATCAGGCCGGCCGGGGCGATGCGCGGTCGCAGCACCGGCCGAGTCGAATCAAGCATGTGGGGTACCCGGCAAAATCGAGGTCAGCTTGGCGCGGATTCGCGCCCCCCACCACCACCTCGGCGGGCATGCCTGCCCTCACCTTCCGTAAGGCTACGTGAGTCCTGCTGGCGCAACCCCGCCGGCCAAAAATATACCTGCCCTGTGAAGAGCGGGGTGAAGGGTTCCGATCACGACGGGACACAAATTTTTTCAGTTGGGAATCCCTGAGGACTCACTGATACTTGCCTCCACAACAGGCGCGGGCTTGCCCCCTGTTATCCCCCGCAATCCACCATATTTAGTATTTGATTCAGGAACTCGCACTAGTTCTTGACGGGCGCAACGGAGAGTCCTAGCTTTCGGTCCGTTCGGCGCGAGTGAGTTTGCGTCCCGCCGGCACTCCCCCAAAGGGTCTCGCAAATCGTCACTCCGCCAAGCCAGCCAAAGGCAGCGGGATGAGGGCTTGTCTGCCCGCGGTAAGCGGACTTTTCGGGCGCCAGAACGGGCCGGCAACAGGCTCGGATGGCATCGATAGAAGTTGTGACGTTGTGGGGCGTTGAACGCATGTCGCGCGCATCCCGTTGGGGCGGATGAGTGTGGACATGCCGGCGGGTGATCGATGCACGCATCGAGAAACCGCGCCGGGAGAAACTGGGCCGGATCCACCGGCTGAACTGCGAAGCCTTAAGGCCGGACGGCCCGGGAGGAATCGCGAAGCGAAATGTCGACCCGGCTGCCTGAACGGAGGCGGTTCGGTCAAAGATAAGGACGGGGCAAGACCATGCGGATTGAGCGGCGACACACCACCACGGGACAGTCACCTTACGCCGGGATCGATTTCCGGCTGACCACGTCGGAGATTCGCAATCCCGACGGCTCGGTCGTGTTCAAGCTTGATAATGTCGAGGTGCCGACCGAGTGGTCGCAGGTCGCCTCCGACGTCCTCGCCCAGAAATACTTCCGCAAGGCCGGCGTTGCCGCGCGCCTGAAGAAGGTCGAGGAGGAATCCGTCCCCTCCTTCCTGTGGCGCTCCGTGCCCGACACTGAAGCTCTTAGCCAGCTGCCCGAGAAGGAGCGCTATGTCAGCGAGCTCAGCGCCAAGCAGGTGTTCGACCGCCTCGCCGGCTGCTGGACCTATTGGGGCTGGAAGGGCGGCTATTTCACCAACGACGAGGACGCCCAGGCCTTCTATGACGAGCTCCGCTACATGCTCGCCATGCAGATGGTCGCGCCGAACTCGCCGCAATGGTTCAACACCGGCCTGCACTGGGCCTATGGCATCGACGGCCCCGGCCAGGGCCACTATTACGTCGACCCCTTCACCGGCAAGCTGACCAAGTCCAAATCGGCCTACGAGCATCCGCAGCCGCACGCCTGCTTCATCCAGGGCGTCGGTGACGACCTCGTCAACGAGGGCGGCATCATGGACCTCTGGGTCCGCGAGGCGCGCCTGTTCAAATACGGCTCCGGCACCGGCTCCAACTTCTCGCGCCTGCGCGGCGAAGGCGAGAAGCTCTCCGGCGGCGGCCGCTCGTCCGGCCTGATGAGCTTCCTCAAGATCGGCGACCGCGCCGCCGGCGCGATCAAGTCGGGCGGCACCACGCGCCGCGCGGCCAAGATGGTCGTCGTCGACGTCGATCACCCCGACATCGAGACCTATATCGACTGGAAGGTGAAGGAGGAGCAGAAGGTCGCAGCTCTCGTCACCGGCTCCAAGATCAACCAGAAGCACCTCAAGGCGGTGCTGAAGGCCTGCGTGAACTGCGAAGGTTCGGGCGACGACTGCTTCGACCCCGAGAAGAACCCTGCCCTCCGCCGCGAGATCAAGCTCGCGCGCCGCAGCCTCGTGCCCGACAACTACATCAAGCGCGTCATCCAGTTCGCCAAGCAGGGCTACAAGGACATCCAGTTCGACGTCTACGACACCGACTGGGATTCGGAAGCCTATCTCACCGTCTCCGGCCAGAACTCCAACAACTCGGTCTCGCTGAAGGACGATTTCCTGCGGGCCGTGGAAACGGACGGCGACTGGAATCTCAACGCCCGCACCTCCAAGAAGGTGACGAAGACGCTGAAGGCGCGCGACCTCTGGGAGAAGATCGGCTACGCCGCCTGGGCGTCGGCCGACCCGGGCCTGCACTTCAACACCACCATGAACGACTGGCACACCTGCAAGGCGTCCGGCGACATCCGCGCCTCCAATCCGTGCTCGGAATACATGTTCCTGGACGACACGGCGTGCAACCTCGCCTCCGCCAACCTGCTGACCTTCTACAACGTCGCCACCAAGCATTTCGACGTCGAGGGCTACGAGCATCTCTGCCGGCTCTGGACCGTCGTGCTCGAAATCTCGGTGATGATGGCGCAGTTCCCGTCCAAGGCGATCGCCGAGCTCTCCTACGAGTTCCGCACGCTCGGCCTCGGCTACGCCAACATCGGCGGCCTGCTCATGACCATGGGCCTGCCCTATGACAGCAAGGAAGGCCGTGCGCTCTGCGGCGCGCTGACCGCTGTGATGACCGGCATCACCTACAAGACCTCGGCGGAGATCGCCGCCGAGCTCGGCACCTTCCCCGGCTACAAGAAGAACGCCGCGCACATGCTGCGCGTGATCCGCAACCACCGCCGCGCCGCCCACGGCCAGTCCAACGGCTACGAGGCGCTCAGCGTCAACCCGGTGCCGCTCGACCTCGTCTCCTGCCCGCAGGCAGACCTCGTCAGCCACGCGCAGGCGGCCTGGGATGCGGCGCTCGAGCTCGGCGAGAAGCACGGCTATCGCAACGCCCAGACCACGGTCATCGCGCCGACCGGCACGATCGGCCTCGTCATGGATTGCGACACCACCGGCATCGAGCCCGACTTCGCGCTGGTGAAATTCAAGAAGCTCGCCGGCGGCGGCTACTTCAAGATCATCAACCGCGCGGTCCCCGCAGCGCTGCGCGCGCTCGGCTATCGCGAGAGCGAGATCGCGGAGATCGAGGCCTACGCCGTCGGCCACGGCTCGCTGTCCAACGCGCCCGGCATCAACGCCTCGACGCTGAAGGCCAAGGGCTTCACTGACGAGGCCATCGCCAAGGTCGAGAAGGCCCTGCCGACCGCCTTCGACATCAAGTTCGCCTTCAACAAGTGGACCTTTGGCGAGGACTTCATCCGCGACCAGCTCGGCATCGGCGCCGAGGCGATCGCAGCCCCCGGCTTCGACCTGCTCCAGGCCGTCGGCTTCACCAAGCGCGAGATCGAGGCGGCCAACGTCCACATCTGCGGCGCGATGACGGTGGAAGGTGCCCCGCACCTCAAGGCCGAGCACTATCCGGTGTTCGACTGCGCCAATCCCTGCGGCAAGATCGGCAAGCGCTATCTGTCGGTCGAGAGCCACATCCGCATGATGGCGGCGGCGCAGCCCTTCATCTCGGGTGCGATCTCCAAGACCATCAACATGCCGAACGACGCCACGGTGGAGGACTGCAAGTCCGCCTACATGCTGTCGTGGAAGCTCGCGCTGAAGGCCAACGCGCTCTATCGCGACGGCTCCAAGCTGTCCCAGCCGCTCAACTCGCAGCTCATCGCCGACGATGAGGACGAGGACGATGCGGTGGAATCGCTCTACGAGAAGCCGATGGCGGCGCGCACCGCCCAGGTCTCGGAGAAGATCGTCGAGAAGCTGGTCGAGCGCATCATCGTGATGCGCGAGCGCGAGAAGATGCCGGATCGCCGCAAGGGCTACACCCAGAAGGCGGTCGTCGGCGGGCACAAGGTCTATCTCCGCACCGGCGAGTATGACGACGGCCGTCTCGGCGAGATCTTCATCGACATGCACAAGGAAGGCGCGGCGCTCCGCTCCTTCATCAACAACTTCGCCATCGCCGTGTCGCTGGGCCTCCAGTACGGCGTGCCGCTCGACGAATATGTCGACGCCTTCACCTTCACCCGCTTCGAGCCGGCGGGCCCCGTGCAGGGCAACGACAGCATCAAGTACGCGACCTCGATCCTCGACTACGTCTTCCGCGAGCTCGCGGTGAGCTACATGTCGCGCTTCGACCTCGCCCATGTCGATCCGACCGAGTCGAACTTCGACGCGCTCGGCAAGGGCGTCGAGGAAGGCAAGGAGCCGGACGAGGGCCACCACGCCTCCAAGCTCGTGTCGCGCGGCCTCACCCGCTCCCGCACCGACAACCTCGTCGTGATGCGCGGCGGCTCCACCGCGGTCGCGCAAGGCAACGACAGCGCGCCATCAGGCGGCAGCAAGGTCACGGCGCTGGCCTCCCACGGCGCGAGCGCCCGGGTCGGCGACGTCCTGGAAGGCGCGGTCGCGCTGAAGCAGGAAGTGAGCCACGACCTCTCTCCGACGGAGAAGCTCGAAGCCCTCCAGTGGAGCAAGTCCGGCACCGCGCAGACCCTGGTGCCCTCCAAGGCCGAGCGCCGCGCGGAAGCCAAGGCCAAGGGCTACGAAGGCGAGATGTGCTCGGAGTGCGGCAACTTCACGCTGGTGCGGAATGGCACCTGCATGAAGTGCGATACTTGCGGTTCGACCACCGGCTGTAGTTGATATTCCGACTTATTTGGAGTGGGCCTCCTTCGGCATTTCGTATCGATAGTGAGGTCCCTCGATTTCGTATTCCGACTTAAAGAAGAAAAAACCCCGCCGTCGCCGGCGGGGTTTTTGTTTGGAAGAACCTAACCTCGCTGCGGCTGACCCACCCCCTTAGCGGCCAATTTCGGTGCCAACTGGAATCGTGATGGCCTCATCGACGGATGCCGCGGTAGCGCTTCGGCGAAGGACTTGCTTGAGCTCGTCGCGATCAAGTCCGGCCAGACGATCGCCGAGATCGGCCGGCAGCGCTCCCTGAAACCGGCCTCCAAGTCTCAAAGATAGGCCGCGCTCGGTCGCCTCACAGCACGCCATCGCGCCTTCCGGATCGGCCATATCGGGGCCGACTCTAGACTCTTCGTGATTACTGTGATAGTTTATATCACAATCAAGCCGTCCGTCCACAGGCTACAATCGCTCAATGTATACCCCGATGACCAGGGAACAGCGGCGGCTGGCGGAGACCATGCGCTCCACCACGCTCGAGTTTGCCGCGCTCGCCCGCTCGCGGGAGGAGTTCGGCGGCGGCATGCAGTGGCTGAAGGTCAAAAAGTTTGAATACCTGACCCGGTACCGGCGGGATCCTCTCACTGGCGAGCAGAAGGCAGCCTCGATCGGCCGCCGGTCGCCCGAGACCGAGGGGATCTACGAGCGTTTCATCAAAGAACGGGCCGAGCTGGATCGCCAGATCGCGGCCCTGCGGCCGACAATCGCCGAGCAGACCAGAATGGCGCGGGCGCTGCGGCTCACCCGCGCCCCGGAGGAAGTCGGCGCTGCGGCGCGCGCCATAGGCATGTCCGGACTGATCGACCACGTCACCATCATCGGTGAGGCCGCCGTCTACGCTTACGAATGCGAGATGGCCGCGCTCCTGCCGCGCGAGATGCTGCCCGACGGCGGCATGGACCTTCTGGTCGCCGGCGTACACCCGACGGACGTGATCAACGAGCTCGTAGGAGTGCTGAGACGAGCCAAGATTGAGGTGCAGCGCGCCCAGCTCAGCGCCGACAAAGCGGCGGTCGAACTCCGGACCGAAGAAGGCCTAAGCCTCCGGCTCTACACGGCGTCGACCCTTGGCGGCTTGATCGACCAATATGCGGAGAATTCGGCGTACGGGGCGGAGGCGGTGCAGTGGGGTCTCGACCTGCCGGTGATGCATTCGATGCTGGTCGATCGCAACGGGCGGGCCGCCGCGGTCGCGGTCCTCGAGCCGCGGGCCTTCTGCATGCTTCGCTTCATGGCCCTTGATGTCGAAGAGATGTCGCTGATCCGGCGTGAGGTGTCCGCCGAACTCAATGCCGCGGTAGTGAAGCTCGTCCACGAGAGGTGGACCGAGCCATTTGTCGACGACCACGTTCAGAGCATTGGTCCGCTCCACGATCTTTTGGAAGACGGCTTCCCCACGGCACCGAGGATGTAGCCGCGCGGACTTCAAGGATTCGATTACCACGCCGGCATGCCGGCGAGGAACGCTAACTTCTGGTTGAGGTTTGGGCGTGATGTTGCGACCAGGTTCAAGTACAGGGGGCGCGGATCCGGCAAAGACCGGAGCGTTTCAGATCAATTGTGATGGAGCCTCAGCCCGAGGCGCACACCGTCCGATTCCGAAGCGCACCAGGTCCAACACGCGCCCTCCCAGGGCGCGCGGTGCCGGCCGCCAATGCGGCATGGTCAAGGTTTTCCAACCGAACGCTGACAGGATCGCGAAACTCGGCTTCGCGTCCGTTGCCCACGTGCCGGTAATCTTCGACAGCCGTCAGCGTTATTGCCGGGAATATAACCGCTATCTTCGCGAGCGCGCGGAATTGGACTGGCGGCCCTCTGGGGGCTTTGGTGATCGCCCTCGCCCTCGAACGCTCAAAACCATGGCCGACAATCTAGGCAACTGGATCCGGTGGTGTGAGTCGCGGAACATCGCTTGGCAGACCGCTACCTACAACGATGTTCTCGTATATCAAGACGCCCAGGACTCCGGAGAGTGGTCAGCTGCGGGCGACTCTTTGGCGTGCAACACGTCAAACGCTCGAGCTGACGATGCTACGCACTTCCTAACGTGGTCCGCGCAGCGAGGGTTGCGGGCTGAGTTCACCGTGAAATATGCGGTTCAGCGTAAGCTGATCGGCGGCAACATGCGCACGACAACCGTCAGGTCTGGACGGCTGAAGGAAGCCCGACCTGAAAGCCAGGTCGAGGCGTTCAAGCTCCCGGCGCCGGATGAGGTTCGCAAGTGGCTCGCTGCGGTGCGAAATCGTCGTGGCTACGCAAAAAACATCACCTGCCGCTTCATTCTTGAGACCGGTGCACGGCTCGGCGAGGCGGAAGCCTTGCGAGTATCCTCTTGGCCGTCGGCCGAAGACATCGAAGAGGCGGCATATCGTGGCGACGTGTTCGTGCCGATGCTTCTCGAGCACGGCACCAAAGGGGGGCGCCCGAGGACTATCCGCGTTCCTTTGGATTTTGCGAGAGCGGTCCGCACCTGGATCGATGGTCCCCGTAACAAGTACGTCTTTGCATTTTACAAACGGACGGGAAAACGCACCGACAAGCTCTTCGTCTCCGACGCCGGCGAACACGCCGGCACACCAATCAGAAGGCACACGATCCAGAGGTGCTTCGCCAACGTTTTACCGCGGCCGAAAGTCTGGTCTCCTCACAAGGGCCGCCACGCCTTCGCCTGCTTCTTTGTCCTCTACGCGCTCGAAGCGGAGGCGCGCGCACACAAATCGACTGTTGCTGGCATGGGGGTGAACTGGGTCCACAACCGCGGGACCGAGTGGCTGAAGATGTTACAGCGGCAGTTCGGCCACGTCGACGAGACCACCACGCAAATCTATCTCAAATGGCTCGCCACCGCGGTCGGTCTCGCGGTGATGGCCAATGGCTGGCACCGCTTTCTGGCGGACGATGAGGAGACGTAAACAGTATGAACGTTGTCCCCTTCAACGCTGGGCTGCTGAAGCTGACCATCAAGGCTCAAAGCGGCGTCGTATACGACGTCGACCTGAGCGAATTCTCGGTCGGCGGAAACCTGGAACATGTTCCGGCGAGATCCAAGCACGCTTGGGCCGGAGATTTCCGTGGCCGTCCGTTGTTCGCGATGGAGATCGCCGAACTGTTTCAGCTCCAGCGGCCAGCACCCGAGGCGTCCAGGAGTATGCGACACGTCGTGCGTACTCTCTTCAGGTTCTTCGACGCAGTCGAGGTCAAGCACGGCGTCGAGATAAACTGTGTTGGGGACGTGACCGACGCTCAAGGCCCCATGATGCTGGAATGGCTCGCGAGTGAGACATCGAAACTGTACAGCCGGTGCAAGACGACTCTAGATGCTTTGCGCCGCTTTCGTGGCCTGCCGCCTTTGTTCTGGCCGGCGCGACAGACCGATTCTGTGTCCACTGCGGAGCCGGTCGATAAGGAAGCGATTCGCCATCTCTTTAATGCGTTCAAGCACGAGGCACGATGCATCAAGCGGATGTTCAAAGAGGGCGAGGACCTCGCGTCTCGTGGCACCAGCCCCCGCGGGGACACAACCCTCGTTCGGGAATGGGCCTTGCCCGAAAACCGTGCTTGGATAGTGAATGAGTTGACGCGGGAGCGCCTTCACGACAAGCGAGAGTTCAAGATTCACGGTGCTTATCGTGGGTTGGCCCAGAGTGGCTGGAAAGGTCCCACTTATTTAGCACCAAACATGAGCGAACGAGGCCGTGAAGGCATCGTCGGCGCTCTCCGCTGGTTCTACCCGAGCTATCAGGACACTGCGGTCTTCCTTTGGCTCTTTCTGCTCGGCACCGGCTGGAATCTCTCGACCGCGCTCGGATTGGACGTCAGTGAAGACGATGCCTGGTCCCAGGCACATCCTCACAGCGATCAGTTTGCGGTCATTCACGCCTTCAAGGCGCGCGCCGACCGCCATCAGTTCACGCTGTCCATGATGAAGCCCGAATGGCATCCCTACCGGATCGTTCGATATATGATCGAACGCACGAAGGTGTTGCGCGCCACCCTCAGCTATCGGTTGGATCTTGCTCGTAACGACTATGCCCTCTCGCCTACGGTCGCAAAATCCGGGAAGATCGCCGAGCTTGAGGCGTTGGTGCGAAGCCCGTGGCTTTACCACACGGTCAACAAGATCGGCGAGGTGTCAGCATTTGGTCATGCCGACTCCGCTCACCTCGGCCCCATTGCCCGCACTGTCGTCGCCACCCACGGACTCCTCGAGCGCTATCCCTCGCTCGAGAAGATCGGGACCTCCGACGCGCGGGACGCTTGGATAGGTTACGCCTATGTCCAATCGGGCTATCACGTCTTGCTCACCCAACTTGCCAGCCAGCACGCAAATATACGCACGCTCAGGCACTACCTGAAATCCAGGCGATATCGAGAGTTCAGCGAGAAACAGGTCCGAAAGGTGCAGGATACTGTCTTCGCTGAAATCTCTACCGGCGGCGTGGTCGATCCCACGCGGCTGCGCCTGTTGGTCGCCAACGGGACCATCACCGCCGAGCAGGAGCGTCGGCTTCAGGATTTCAGGCAGCGGACCCGACTTGGCCTCGGATGCCTCGATCCGACCAATCCGCCGCGACAGATCGCGCCTGATCACAAGACCGGTGCCCTCTGCCGAGTGCAGCGCTGCACCGGCTGCCAGCATGGCGTCGTGTTCAGGGAGAGCCTCGGCCCCCTCGCCCGCGCGTGTGCCGAGCTAATCCACATTCAGCGCACCATTCCATACGCCGCGTGGAGCGGATCGAGCTTGGAGGACGAACTCGCCTCGATCGAGGAGACGCTCAAGAGCTTCGATCAAACCGAGGTCGCCGCCACCATCCGGGAATGGTCTCACAAGCTCCAGACGGGAGAGGTCAAGGCGCATGACACGTACCCGATCTATTGATCCTGCGGAGCGCGCCCTTGAATGGCGTAACAAGACCCTTCCGACGCTCGGAAACTTCTCCGAGCTCGCGGCAAAGCCGTGGGGCGAATTGCGTGAACACGAGATCTTTGAGGGCTGTCGACTCGGAGATGAGGAGCTCGTCGTCCCGGAGAATTGGGTGCCACCTACGGCCGTGAGCCGGCTGTCAAAGCGGACAGTTTGTCCATCCGATGCTGGCGTGCCGGCCGATCCTTCCGCGGCCGAGCGGCGCGACGAGGCAATCCGCCGTGCGCTGTTGGCACTCTGGCTTCCCCGGATGACCGATACCGGTGTCAGAAAATATAAGCCGGGGCCTTGGATCGATAGCGCCAATCTGCTCCTGCGACTTGCGGAGTGGCAATTCACCAACCTTCCGACGGAGGATGGCTCGGTTTTTGGTGGTTTCACCATTACCAACATCCTCCAGGAGGTGCTTCCCGCCCTGGCGCCGAGGAAGAAGGGGCGAGACGCTATGCGGGCCCTCTTCCGCATTCTCGTTGACGCCGGAATACGCGGCCGCATCTCTGATTGGCCACGTCTCTATGCCGACGGCGAGTTCGCGGATGGGCACGATGGCCCGACGATCGAGCGGAATCGGCATGGCCGGACCGCCCCTGCACCTGTCGAAAAGACAGAGCAGCGTAGCTGGCAGCCGTTCTCGGACAGCTTCGTCACCGAATTCATTCGTCGATCGCTCTGGGTCCAGAACAGCCTGGCCGACCAGTTGATCCCACTTTGGGCCGAACTGCGCCAAATCGCAGCCAGTGAGGCTGCGCAGGGTCGCTCGTCGGCTCATCCGTCGGTGATCGCCTTGCGGCGATCCGCCATCGAGCGCGTCCGCTGGATCGATGCAAAGAACCAGCCGATCACACAGCTTCCGTTCGAGGTGGACCATCGCGATGGACGTTCAAACCAGTGGCCGCCACGTAGCGCGCGCGACATCAACCGCATGGTCAGCACGCTACAGGCGATGAACTTCGGGATGATCGACTTCTGCACCGGAGCTCGTGCGAGCGAGCTCGCGGCCGCGGAAGATAACGAAAACCAGGGCTCGGACGATCGTCTTCACTCCGTCACCTTCAAGCTCGTCGATCAGATCGGCGGCAAGAAGCGGGACTGGCCATTGCATCCGGCGGCCGTACGGGCAATTGAGCTGCAGCAGAAGATCTGCCGCGTCGTTCGCCCTGCCGGGCAATCACACCTCTGGGTCATTCTCGGCGACGGCGAGAAGCTCGGCAAACGGCTGCTCAATCTCACCGAACCTTTCGTCCAGGCCGTAGATCACCTCGGACTGTCCGGGCTCACCGGCAGAGACCGTGCCCATGTGCACCGCTGGCGGCACACCGTCGCCCGCCTGGTCGCCCTTTCGGTAGTCGGTGCGCCGCAGGTCCTGCTCGACCTGTTCGGCCACCGCGATCTCGAAATGACCTTGCGCTATATGCTGTCCGATCCGCGCATCATCGAGGATGCAATGAAGGTTGCCAAAGAGACCTCCTTCGTCATGGCGGAAGAGGCTCTGGCCGAAACCATCGAAGGCGAGGCCGGTGGCCCTGCCGCCATGCCCCTGCAGGCGGGACTAGCCGCAGCCGGCATGCGCCGCGGCGAAGAAGTGTTCGAGACCGCGACGCTGCGCGAAACCGCCGAGGTGCTCACTTTCAACGGACGGTATTGGTTGATGGTCCGCCCCGGCGTCATCTGCACCAAGGGGCTCGGCCAGGCTGGACCTTGCACTAGGGAGCGGGGTGCCCCGGATCCCGGCGCCTGCCGCACTACTTGCGAGCATCGCCTGGAAACCACGCGCGCGAAACAGGGCTGCGAGGAAACGCTGCGAGCGCTCATTATCGAGCGCGAACGTGCTGACAACGATATGGTTGTCGCCAATCTCGACGGGCAGATCCTGGCTAACCTTGAGCGCTGGGACGACGTCCGTTCGCGCGTGCTCAACGATCATCCCGAAATTCAAAGCATCTGGGAGGCTGGCCGATGAGCACGGACAGGCGCGTTGGCCAGCGCAGGATCGCGCAGGCAGGTGCTGCGTATGCAAAGGAAAAGCATCTCGAGAGCAAAATCTCGCTCGAGGAGATGATGGGGAAGATCGAGGGTGAAATCGACGCCAACGACGGCATCTATCCCTACAACGAAGGTAAGCTCACCGTTGACGAACTGCTGCGTCGGGCCGGCAAGAGCCCGGCCTATCTCCAGAAGAAAACGCCGAAGATCGAGGCGCTCAAGTACGAGGTGAATGCCTGGATCAAACGCGTCAAAGGTCAGATCGCCTCCGGCGCGCCCTCCGTCCGGCGCGAGGTCAACTCGCGCGTCAAGGTGGCGAACAAGCAGATCGACGAGATCAGGCAGAACTATCACGAAGCCGAGCTTCAGCTCACCCGCGTCATGGCCGAGCTGGCGGATGCCACCCGTAAAATCGGCGAGTTGGAGAAGAGAAACACCGAGCTTCTGAAACAGCTCGCCGGCAAGACAGTCGTTTCCTTGAAACCGGAGCAGCGGAAGTGAATCCCCGCTCGGTGGTGCCGTCGATCCTCGAAAAGCTCGAGCCCCACCTCGAGCGGCTTGAGCTCGCCTGGTCCGCGCAGCCTAAGGCTGATCGTGCACCCACCCTGCCCCTCACGCCGGAAGGCAAGGTCAATGTGCGCCAGCTCGTACGTGATCTCGGTCTCCGCGAGACTCTCGAGCAGCACTTTTTCCGTAAGCCAGAGCTCGCAGGTCCCGTGAACGCCCTCGCCCACGTGCAAGGCGTGAAGCCGATCGGCTCACGCCTGCTTGACGACGTTGCCGACGCCGGCGTCCGCAAGCGGCTCGGCCGGGATGCGGATACGATCTCTGAGCTGCGCAAGGCGCTCGCCGAGCGCGAGGCTCTGGTCGTCTCACTGCGCGACGAGAACGCGCGGCTGAAGGCTCGCCTCGAGCTAATCGAGGAGACGGGCCTCGTGTTCAGAGCCCCAGCATGACCGACATCGTGATCGACAGCATCGTCTCGCGGCGTGACTTCGGCACGATCTTCGCCGGCCGCCTGGCCGACGGTTCTTCCGTCCGGGTGAAGGCCGCAAACGCGGCCATGCTGGGCATGCCCTCGGTCGGTGAGCTCTGGTCCGTGGAAGGCGACCTCTCCGACACCCAGTGGGGACCGCAGATCTCAGCCAGCCGCGCGGTGCGCGCCCTGCCCAGCGGCAAGCTGATGGTCGACTATCTCGCGAGCTGCGTCGCCGGCATCGGGCCGGCGCGCGCCCGCAGGCTGTGGCAGCATTTCGAGGACCGCCTGCCCGAAGCACTCGACACCGGCGACGTCGCGGCCCTCGCGGCGGTGATGGACCCGGGCCGCCCTATACTGGGCCCGCGGCTCGCCGCCGCGCTCGTTTCCGCCTGGAAAGCCATGGCCGGCGAAGCCAGGCTGGTCGAATGGCTCGCGGCCGTGGGCGTGACCGAGTTGGCACTAGCCCGCCGTGTGCACACGCTGCTCGGCGCCGCCGCTCCGCGCGCGCTGCAGGCAAACCCCTATTGCCTCGTCCCGCTGCTCAATTGGAAGCGCGTCGATGGCCTCGGCCTGCGGCTCCTGAACGAGACAGGTGAAGCCGATCCCGTAAACCATCCTCATCGTCTCGTGGGCGCTGCGGATGCCGTAGTGAAGGACCTGGTCGGTTCCGGTTCGACCGCGATCGCGCGGGACGATTTCCGCGAGCGGCTCGCCGGCAAGCTCGGCGGGTCACTCTCTTCCCGAGCGTTGGACCGCGCACTCGAGCTTGCGATCGAGCGGAAGGCGGTCATCGCCTCGCCTTCCGGGCTCCTCCGGGCGCCGGGATGCGCCCTGGATCAGGCCGAGGCCGTCCGTAGGAGCCTGTATGCCGGTTTCTCGTGCCTCCGTGGCGGTGCCGGCACCGGCAAGACCTTCGTCACCCGGACGATCTGCGACCTCTGGGAGCGGGCCGGCGGCCAGTTGCTGCTGGCGGCTTTGGCCGGCAAGGCTGCCCTGCGGCTGTCCCGGTCGACCGGGCGGCTCGCACGCACCATCTTCCGGACGCTCCGCGAGTTGGATGAGCGAGAGGCGGTCGAGAGTCAGCTCGCCAGCGAACTTGATCAGACCGAGCGGGCGGAGCTGGAGACCAAGCTGCGCGAGCTGGCGCAGTTGACTCCCGACACGCTGGTCATCCTCGATGAAGCCTCGATGGTGGACCTGCCGTCGCTGTACGGACTGCTCCGCCGGATGCCGCAAGGCGCCCGGCTCCTGCTCGTCGGCGATGAACGGCAACTTCCTCCCGTTGGATTCGGGCTGTTGTTTCACCGGTTCGTCGAGGATCCTGCCGTTACCTCCACGCTCACCACGGTGCACCGCCAGGCCGTGACCACGTCCATTCCGGGTATCGCAGCTCAGATCAGACGGCGTGAGATGCCTCGGCTCAGCGCTTATGTCGGACCTCATGCCGGCGTCATGCTTGCCTGCGCGTCGGGACGCGACGAGATCGCCGAGAAGGTTGTCTCGATCTGGGATGAACTGCGTGACGGTCGTGACGTCATGATCGTCACACCGATCAACGATGGCCCGTGCGGTGTCGCCGGCCTCAACCGTCGCCTGCACGACGAATATCTGCGCAGGAAAGACCTGCAGGAGCTTCGGGGGCCGCTGGGCGACCTGTTCTCGCCTGGTGAGCCAATCGTCCATCGGCGCAATTGCTACAAGCGAGGCCTGTTCAACGGCTCCATGGGTACCGTGCAGCGGATCGACCGGACGGAACAGCAGATCACAGCCATCTTCGACGGAGACGAGCACGTCTTCCCCGCCGAGGACCTGGTCGACTTATCGCTCGGCTACGCCCTCACATGCCATCGTGCCCAGGGCTCGGAAGCGGACCACGTCATCGTCGCCCTGCCGCCGAGCCGGTTGCTCGATCCGTCCTGGCTCTACACTGCGGTCACGCGCGCTCGCCAGCAGGTCGTCATCGTCGGTCAGCCGGAGACCATGCAGGAGGCCTTGCAGCGTCCCTATGCCGATGATCGGAGGGCTGTTGGACTCGTTTGGGAAAAGCGGCCGCGGTCTTGACAACCTAAATTCGATATGACCCGATCGTCATTATTTTCGCGGGTGCGACGACCGAGTCGCCACGATACTGACCTCAACGAATAGCAGCGAAGAAATCCCGTGGGTGATTTGAAAGACGTCTTCAGTTTACAGCTGTTCTTTGCGTTCGTCGTCCCAGGCATCATAGCAACTTACGTTCGCGCACAATTTCTGACCGGTCGAATTCCCTCTGCCAAGGACAATATTTTCGAGATCGTTGTTTTGTCGACGATCTACTATTCCGTGTTCATCGTTCTTATCCATCCGCTGATAGATACGATTCACTACCGCCTCTATCGAGACGCCGCTTGGATTGCACTAACGATCGTCGGCCCGGCGGTTTTCGGCATTGCTCTCGGCGTAGCAGCACAAAGGCATTACTTCGCGAGAATTGCTGCTCGGTTCGACCTCTCGCTGGTTCATGTGGTCCCGACGGCTTGGGATTGGTGCTTTTCGAACCTGAAAAGCGGCTGCTTCGTCATGGTAACCCTGACAGACGAACGAACGGTCGCGGGCTATTACGGCACGAATTCTTTTTCATCGTCTGATGGCGGTGAGCGCGATCTCTATCTCGAGGAAGAATGGGATTGGGAGGCCGAACAGGGGTGGAAAGAACGCCCGGAACGAGTGGGGATCCTGATCCCCGGCCGAGAAATCAAATTCGTCGAAATCTGGCACCCTTCAAAGGAGCAAATTGATGTCAAATAACAAGAAGCCGGGTGGCCCGCAAAATTTGCAAGAGGGCTACAAACCCGAGAACCGCGGTCATCAGCCCGCTACAGGCCATAAGGTTCAAGGTGGATATCAAGGACCGGGTGGAAACCGCCCCGCGCCGCCGACCACCGGCAGCGGGGTAAAACCTCCGCCGCCAAAGGACAATAAATAGGCCGACCCCTGCCTATTGATCGGGGAGCCTGGACGAGCGGGTCGGTGGAGACGTCGTCCATCACCTGTCGGCTCGTGGTCATTTTGGCGTCGCCGAACACGCTCGGCCATTCGCCGAAGGCGAGATTGGTGGTCACGATGACGGAGGCGCGCTCATAGAGCCGGCTGACGAGGTGGAAGAGAAGCTGGCCGCCGGGCGGGTCAAGTCCTCATCCCGCCATTCCGTACACAGACATTCGGGCGGAAACGCCCCGCAACTGGTGCTCACCGAGATGCTCGACATCATGAGAGAGATGCCGGGCAACGGCTTCCGTCAGGAGGAGGTCTCTGCCTATCGTCTTGGTCAGCGCTTCCACGCGGCAGGCCTCGTTGACGGCCGCGCCGATGACCGTGAAGTCCAAGCGATCCGGGGCGCCTATGTTGCCGAAAAAGACCTCACCTTCGTGAAGGACGATGCCCGCCCGCAGCGAGGCGTGGTCTTCGGCGTCGGACGCGACACGGATGGCCCGATTGGAGGCTTCGAGTCTGGCAATCGCCTCCCTTGCCGCCGAGACGGCCGCGCGCGACGCTTCGGCAACGCCAACCGTCTCCGGAAAGACCGCGAGCATGCCGTCGCCGATGAACTTGAGAATTTCGCCGCCGTGAGCGGCCACGGCGCTCGCCATCGCTTCGAAATAGGCGTTGAGCAGCACCAGCATGTCGGCCGGGGCCAGAACGTCCGACATCTTCGTGAAATTTCTGAGATCCGAGATCCAAATCACGGCGCGGATCGAGTCTCCCGCGCCGCGCTTGATTGCACCTTCGAGAACCTTCGCGGCGGCGCCGTAACCAAGGTAGGCGCCCAGCGCATTTTCGGAGATCTTCAACTCGCTGTGCCGTTGCACATGCAACGCGAATAGCTTGAAGAGGCGGGTCAAGGAATCTATCTCCGCCTCGGCGAAGCCGCCGCGCGCTTTCGTCGCGATGGTGATCACATTACGGGTGTCCAGACCGGACAAGGGAATCGCCACGTAGTCGGTCATGCCGGCGGCGGCGAGCTCGATCATGATGGGAAATTCCGCCTGCGACGACGGCTCAGTCGGCTCTCGCCGGATGGACTCGGCGGTTTCGACGATCCGCTGCAGCGGATTGAGTCTGTAGGCGTCGGAATCGACCGCGGCGTCAGCTACCCGCACCTCGTCGCAGAAGCCATCGTCGGCGTTCCAGACCCATGCGAATCCGACAAGCTGGGGATGGAGCGTGCCTATATGCAGGGTAAGTCGATCGACCGAAGACCCGGCGGCCTTCATCTGTCGGATCAGCTTGACGAGGAGGTCAATCATCTGCCGCTCGGCGGAGGCCTCTTCGAGCAGCCATTGTTCGATCTGGGCGAAAGTGTCCGCGATGCCGGGGGCGACGGCGACCGGGCCGGCTCTTCGCACGAACGAGACCGACGGGGGATAGGATCGAGGCGACGGATCGGAAGTCTCGGAACCCATTTCTATTCCCTCGCGTTTACTGCCGACAACACAGATGCGCTGGCTGCCATGCTGTCGACAGCGGGAGCCAAGGGGTAGACCATCGAATCGTTCCGGCGGGGTCATCGCTTTCTCAGATCGATGCCGCGCTCGCCCGCGCGTGGCTGGCTGAAGCGAAGCGTCATGCGACGGCCTCCTGACGAGTGACCTCCGACATTGCAAGTGCCCGGTGGACGTACGTCGACCGGGCCAAGCTTTTGCCAGGTGCTTCATTCCCGATCACTCCTGCCGCGTCACTTCGGCTCGGCGGCAGCCAAGAACACGGCTGGGAAAGCGATCAGCGGCGGGAGGACGAAACACCACGTCCCGAACTTCGCGTAGAGACAGGCGCCGGCGGCGCAACCCAGCGCAAAGGCAGTCACACTCGCCGCCATCTTGCCGAGCCGCGGCTTCGCGACAGTCAATACCGACGCTGGCGCGCCGCGCAGGACGTCGGCGACGTCGATCATGATCTGGGTGGTCGTGCCCGTCATCAAGGTGCTGGGAGGCTCCGTGCCCATGTGGATACGGTGCGCGGCGTTCTGAATGGCCATCGCTGCGACCAGGATCATGCCGGTGATGATCGCCTGCCAGCTATCGCCTTGGACGAAGGGGCCGAAGTAAGCGGCACACGCACCGCCTATCGCAAGAAGTAACACCTTGATTGCCAGCATCGAACGAAAGATCGGCAAGCCGATTGCAGGCAGAGAGAAACTGAATATTCGAGTGGTGATCACCACAAGGCAAAAGACTGGGAGGGCGAGCAGCTTCGCCAAGGCACCGGATGTTCCCAACACGATGGCCGCGCCGAAGGTAACGAAGTTGCCGGTGACATGCGCCGTGAACAGCCCCTGGAGCGCGAGAAAGCCCGCGGTATCAACGAGGCCCGCATTCAGGCTCATCAGGAGCGGAAGCAAAAGTATATTGCGAGGCATGTCACCAACCGTATTGAAGCTGGACGCCGACGTAGTTGCTGGTGTGTCCGCCGGCGCGGATGATGGTGTCCCCGACGTCGAAATGCACCGCTTCGATGGCTCCAGTCAGATGGTCGTTGAAGGCGTAGTCGACGCGGAACTGTCCGTACGCTCCCGTCCAATTGCTTCCCTTGCCGGCGGTCCCCACGATCGGCACGTTGGGCTGGACGTAGATCGCATCGGCGGTCGTTTCGCGCCATTGCAAGCCGATCGCTGCCATCACCTTCAGCCGGTCCGCCGGACTGACGGTTATGGACGGCTTGAGGTGCATCAGGTTCACGTAACCCGTGTAACCGGCCAGCGTGAAGTAATAGCCGTTCGGGAAGAGCGGGTTGAACGTACCCAGCGTTCCGTCCGCGGGACGGCGGTCTCCGGAGGCAGCATCGAACTGGACACCCAGGCGAGGCTGCCACGGCGCGTTCGCGAACGTATATCCCGTCCGCGCACCTACGGCCCAAGCGCGAATGTCCTTCGTACCGACCTGGCCCACCTGTCCCATGGCCTCGAGGTCCCAATCGAAGTGTTGGGCATTGCCCGCGAAGCGGGCATCGAAGACATGCCGGTGCTCGTCGCCAGAAGCGTCGAGGTATCTGGCATTGCTCCGTTCGTAGAGCGAATAATAGCCGGACAGCTCATTATCGCCGAACACCTTGCGCTCGACCCTCAACGTGCTGAACCGGAAGTTGTCGTTCGATGTATCGTCGAAGGGGCGCCCATCAAAGTATTGCACCGGACGGCTGACGAAACCGATGAAGCGCCAGACGCCGGTTTCCCAGTCGGCCCAGATCGCATCGAATGATTGTCTGACGTTGGGACCATCCCGCGACGATACGAAGCGCTGAAGGTCGAAGGCGAAGTCCTGTCGTCCTATGCGCGCCTTCAAGGTCCCGCCCGAAAACGTGTTGACGTACTCGAGGAAGGCGAGACGAAGGTCTAGTCGGTCCTGGTCGACGGATGTGACGTTGAACTTATGGAAGGAACGATCGTCCTCGAGTTGAATGAAGGCGCGCCAATTCTCGTTGAAGTGAACATCGGCATGGACCTGCAGACGCTGTAAGAGATAACTGTCCGCCGGCGTGTTGCCGGTGCCGAAGCCCGCTGCGTTGTTGTACTCGAAACGCTCCCGCAGCGTAGCGCCCAGCGAAATGTAACTTTTCGGGTCGGTGGCCCAAAGCGGAATGTACTTGAGCTCGTCGAACGGCTCGGTCCGCAGTCTCGGATCGGCGAGAACCGACCAATCCTCCGCCCAACGGTTCGCCTGAATCGCGGGGCGTTTCGGGAGCGTGGCGTCCCCATCATCCGCGAACGCGCTGTCGACGCCGGCGCCGAAGGCCGCAATCGACAGGACGATCCAGAATCCGCGCAGACGGGCCCGATCTGGCATCAAGCTCATCACTCCTTACTTGCCCGCTGCCCGCGCGGCGCTCTTCTCCGCGAGCGAGTGGATCTCGGCGATGTAGCCGCCCGGGAACATGACGAACGCCGCAGAGCGGCCGTCTGACGTGTAGGGTTCGACGAGTACCGTAGCGCCCGTTTCCTTCGCCTTGGCAAGCGTAGCGGCAAGATCGGCCACTTCATAGCCCGTCGTCTCACGCCCATAGGGATAGGGCAGATGACCGTCCGTGACCAGTACGACCATCTTCCCGAACGCGGACTCGATCCGGATGCGCTTGTAGGTCGCGTCAGTCCGGCCGATCTCGACGCCCGGCGCCTTCGCGTCATCCGAGACAATCTTCCCGCGCGAAAACGCAAGGAAACCCCGCGTAAAGGCGGCGGCCTTGTCAGGCGAGACGTACACGCGATTCTCCGGAATCCGCTCGAACGGGGCATAGTCGGGCTTCGTCGTGTGCCAGTAGAGTTGCATGTTAACCCCGCCCGGCCACTGGACCACGGCATCGCGCCCGATGGGATCCGGGAAAGTGGAGACGATCACGTCGGCGCCCGCAGCGCGCGCCGCTTTGATCGCCTCATCCATGTCTGCGACCAAGTAGCCGTTCCGCTCGGCGCCGAACGGGTACGGGATCGGCGTCTTGAAGCCGAAAAGCGATACAGTGCCTGCGGGCGTCTGAAGCAGTTGCGACGTGGTGCTGCTCGGCGTCGGCGTCACGGTCGCCACCACCTGCTTTGTGCTCTTGCCGCCGAAGGTCGCCAAGAAACTCGCGGCGAACTTGTCCACGTCGTCGGGCGTCACGTAGACGTGGGTGGTGTCGTACTGAGGGGCAACGGCAACCGCCGCGTCCCTGGGCTTCGTTGCGTCCTTTGCGATGGCCGGCGTACTCGTCGCGACAGCCGCCGCGAGCGCGAACAGAGCCAATATTCTTGTCGGTTTCATCGAGAAACTCCTTGAATGGCTTGGGATCCCGCTCCGGACTTCGGGCGAGTGACGGCTTCCTCGGAAAGAATCGTTACGATGACGAGGCCTGCGATCAATCCGAGATGTTCGAAGAAAGCATTCGTGGCCATGAATCTCTCATGGCCACCCATGGTCCAGAACGCGTTCGCGGTCAGCATCGCCACGAACGTGAGGATGCCGAGGCCGCCGGCGCCAAGCCAAACCCAGCGGTTGATGACGACGAGCAGAGACCCGAAGAGTTCGACCAAGATGGCGGCTGACGCCCACAGCCATCCCGGATAAAGGCCGAAGTGCTCCTGCTCGGCCGCGGCACCCGCCAGGTCAAGCAGTTTGGTAAAGCCGCCGAGGATATAGGCGGACACCAAGGCCAGCCTGGCCGCATGCCAGAGAAGCGGCCAGCGAAGGATCGCCGAGATCCATTTCGGTGATGTCTTGGACCCCATGTCAGACCGCCCAGCAGGCGCACCCGAGGGCGCCCCAGAAGCTCCTCAGGTCGGAGACAGGGAGCCGGCTCGACAAAGCCGCAGCGTGATTGTGGCCGTGTACGCCGCAGGAGTTGGCGCAGCCGCACATCTGCATGGCCTTCATGGCGAGGTTGCCTTCGTTTGCTTTGGCCTTGTCGTCAGCCCAGGCCGCGTATCCGCCGAAGCGGCGGACCGGCGACCAGTCCGGCATGGCGGGCGGTGGCGTGACGCTCTCCAGCTTGGAGAAGTCTCCCGCGCCGAACACGATCCTCCCTCCGACCATGGTCAGCAGCGAAGTCGTATCGGCGATCTCGGCCTCGCTGCAGGAGAAGTAGTCGCGGTCCGGCACGACGAGGTCGGCGAGTTGGCCGACCTCGATCCGACCCTTGTTGCCCTCTTCGTTCGAGAACCACGTCACGTTCTCGGTCCACATCCGCAGCGCCGTCTCGCGATCCAGACAGTTGCGCTGGGGCGTGATCCGCAATCCGCCGACGGTTCGGCCGGTGACGAGCCAGGACAAAGAGACCCACGGGTTGTAGGAAGCAACGCGGGTCGCATCGGTACCGGCCGACACCTTGACGCCCTTGTCAATGATCTTCTTGACCGGCGGCGTCGCCTCGGCAGCCCCCGCCCCGTACCGCTCGACGAAGTATTCGCCTTGATAGGCCATCCGGTGCTGCACGGCGATGCCGCCGCCGAGCGCCGCGATGCGGTCGATCGACTGGTCCGAGATCGTCTCGGCATGATCGAAGAACCAGTGCAGCCCTTCCAGGGGCATGTCCTGGTTGACCCGCTCGAACACGTCCAGCGCCCGCGAGATCGTCTCGTCGTAGGTCGCGTGGAGCCGCCAGGGCCATTTGTTTTGAACGAGGACCCGGACGACCTCCTCGAGCTCGCCTTCCATCTCCGGAGGCATGTCCGGACGAGCGACCCGGAAGTCCTCGAAGTCGGCCGCCGAAAACACCAGCATCTCGCCGGCGCCGTTGTGCCGGAAATAATCGTCGCCCTGCTTGTACTTCGAGGTCTTCGTCCAGTTGAGGAAGTCCTCCTTCTCGCCCTTGGGCTTCTGGGTGAAGAGGTTATAGGCCAGCCGTATCGTCAGGAGGCCCTCTTCGTTCAGCTTCTGGATAACGGCGTAGTCTTCCGGATAATTCTGGAATCCTCCGCCGGCGTCGATGGCACCGGTGACGCCCAGCCGGTTCAACTCGCGCATGAAATGACGGGTCGAATTGACCTGATAATCGAAGGGAAGCTTCGGTCCCTTGGCAAGGGTCGCGTAGAGAATGTTGGCGTTCGGTTTCGCCAGCAGCAAGCCCGTCGGATTGCCATTGGCGTCTCGCATGATCTCGCCGCCCGGCGGTTCAGGCGTATCCTTCGCATAGCCAACCGCACGAAGGGCGGCGCCGTTCAGTATGGCCCTATCATAGAGGTGCAGCAGGAAGACCGGCGTGTCGGGCGCGACGGCATTGAGTTCGTCGATCGTCGGCAGCCGCTTCTCCGCGAACTGGTGTTCGGTGAATCCGCCGACCACCCTCACCCATTGCGGCGGCGGCGTGACGGCGACCTGCCGCTTCAACATGTCCATCGCGTCGGCCAGCGAGCGCACCCCGTCCCAGCGGAGCTCCATGTTGAAGTTGAGCCCGCCGCGGATGATGTGAAGGTGATTGTCGATCAACCCCGGCAGGACGCGGCGCCCTTTCAGATCGATGACCTTGGTCGAAGGCCCGGCCAGCTTCATGACCTCGCTGTCGTGGCCGACCGCGGTGAAGACGCCATCCTTGATGGCGACCGCGCTTGCGGTCGGGTTGGAACGGTCGAGCGTGGTGAAGAGGCCACGGTGGAAGATAGTATCGGGAGCGTTCATGATGCTTTCTCCGCGACGTTAGTGGTTTCCTTAGCCTCGTCGGCATGCCGCCCAGGCAGCATGCCGAACATGTGAGGCGCGCACTTCGCCTGCCGCCATGCGGCGGCAAGGCCGTGACCCGCAACCATCTGCTTGGCGACCGGGACAATCTGCTCGCCGGCGAGAATGCCGAGGAGGCCGACCAGGGCCACCAGAGGGGGCGCGGGCGAGCGGACGTTGAGGAGACTGTAGATCACCCCGACGAGAACGCCCGCGCCGAGCGACAGGAGATAAATCTTCATGAGCAAGCCGGGCCCTTACTTGGGTCCCGCCTCCGATGCGTGTTCGCCCAGCGCCCACTTCGAGAACCGGATCTGAATTCCGTACGGCGAATGCGCACGCTGGATGTCCATCATGCCTTCGTAGGTCTCGGTGCGCGCCCAGTCCTGCTGAAGCTCGTAGGCGTACTGCGATGAGGTGATGGGGACCGCTCCCGCCTGGATGGCGCGCTCCACAGCGCGGTTATGGGCTTCGAGCGAAAGGTCGCCGCAAGCATCGGCGGCAATGTAGATCTCATAACCTTCCTTCAGCATGTCCAAGGTCGGAAAGATCACGCAGGCCTCGGTCCAGAGACCGGCCAGCACAAATTTCTTGCGACCGGTGGCGGCCACCGCCTTTCGGAAGTTTGCATCGAGCCAGGAATTCATGGACGTGCGGTCGATGACATCGTGCTTCGGAAACAGCGAGGTGACTTCCGGAATGAACGGTCCGGAAAACGAATCCCTAGCCACCGTGGTCAGCACGGTCGGGATTTTGAACAGTTTGGCGGCCTTTGCGAGGATCTGGACGTTATTGATCGTGACCAGACGGTCATGCGACTGAACGCCCTGGAACATCGCCGGCTGATAGTCGATCAGTGCGATGGCGCTGTTGTCGGGGGTGAGCATTTCGAGTTTCGACATTTTGATCTCCTTCATGTCGTCATGGATCGCTCATGCGAGCGGGCTGGTGGAAACTGGGTGCGATGCGGAGCGACGAAACCGGGTGCGCCCGAGTCGTCCATGCAATCGCCGCGAACGGCGTATGCTTGCTATCGGGAATACATGTGCAACTCCGCTGCGGCCGCCTCGACTGGAACGAGGGCGTATGCTCTTGGAGCGAAGTGATATTACGGGATGCGACCGGCGGTCGCTACCGAACGATGCGAATTTTGGACGAACGGCTCACGTTCCGCCTGTCTTTCTCAATTTGCACGATACAGCCACGACCAAATACCCCACAGTGGATGTAGCCATTTGTGCGGGACGGAGACGACTGTCCGGGCACCAGACGACATCGAATTGCGCGAGAGGCGTGTCCTTGGAGCGATTGGAAACTATTTGCCGGTTCCATCCTGGGAGCGACGAAAGCGCGCCCTTGCTGCTGGCCATCCCAGGACGGGCAGACAGACCCTTTGGCTTGTTGAATTTCTGCAGATCCGCCAGCGCCGGCTCGGGAATTCTAGCAGCGCCAATCCCTCACTTCATCGGCAGCGGCGAGACTCAATCGAGAGATTTTGCAGATGGTCTAGCCCTGTCGATTCGGAATGCAGTGCACACGCACGAGCTCACTCTGGTGCCGGTGGTCGTGGTCGGTCACGCCGAAGGAGCGGACGCTGCGCTCGATCTGATCGCGTGCCATGCAGATGCGATAAGCGCTGCCGTCATCATCAATCCGACTCGCATCATGCGGTCGCCGGCGACGAGCCTTGAAGAGATGGACGTGCTGCTGGCGTCGCCAAAAGGCGCTGGATCGGCAAACGGAGCCGCGCTCCAGATCGAGAAATGCCTGGTGGAAGCGGGAGCTCGCGTGATTTGCGAGTGGGTGCCGCGCAGCCGAGCCATCCGCAAGCGGGACGAACTCATGGCCCGGATTTTCCTTTCGGCGCTCTTCCGCTGATAGGCTCCGGAGCGTGGCCCTGCCGGGACAGGGCTTGCAGTCGGCGAAGCGCTTGCTCGAACGATCCGGACTAGGGGGCTACCTGGCGGCGCCACGCGCCGGGGCTCGAACCGACGATCCGGCTGAAATGCCGGCTCAGATGCGCCTGGTCGGAAAATCCCGTGAGGACCGCGATGTCAGCGATCGGAAGCTTATCCGATACCAGCAGTTCCTTCGCCTTCTCTATGCGCGCGATGACCAGCCATTGGTGAGGCGACAGACCGGTGGACACTCGGAAAGCCCGGCAGAAATGCGACCGCGACAGCTGAGCGATGTTCGCGAGTTCGAGCAAACCGACGTTGTCTGCAAGATGTTCTTGCAGATAGTCGGTGACCATCCGCAGGCGCCGGGGCGGCAGCCCGCCCCTGGCCGGAGTACGGTACGCATCTCCGGCGGCCGCGAGGCGCAGGAGCAACGCCACCGACAAACTGTCTCCGTACAGCCGCGGAGAGTCTTCTCCCCGACCGACCTCGGCTTCGAAGAGCCGTGCGATATGAAAAAGCGCGGGATCGTAGAACAACGGACGCGGAGCGAGTGCGGACGGGCTCACTTCCTCGTCCACCAACTGCTTGAGCGCGTCATCTGCGAACGTGAACGAGATGTGGCGCGTGTAGCGCGTCTTGTTCCAGATTGCCCACATTTCCGTCTTGGCGGGCGTAAAGTTCATGTTGTGGATGGTATTCGCCGGATCCGGGCCGCTCCGACTCTTCTCGCTACGCATTTCCGGAACGTTGCCGTCGAGGTCGAGCATGATCGACAGCCGGGCGCAATCGTAACACAGGTCTGCGCAGTACGACTTGGCGCAGACAAGTTCGGTCACGCTGGCAGTGAGCCCGTTCCAGGATCGGGAATGGAGGCTTTTCACCGTCGCGCCTTCCCGCCTCGTCGGGACGAACGGACGCTTCCACACAGGAACGTCTGCGTGATTCCTCAGGGCCGATGGCGCCTGGGACTGGTCATGCGGGGCGGTCATGGGCGACACAGTTCTCCAGGCGAACGATGCGTTACCGGGGGGTTGGTGAAGAGCATCGGCGCCCTCGACCGTCCGGATATGGTCGCGAAGCCGTAAGGCGTCAAGACCACCAAATGCTCGCACTCGACCTTGCGAACGTATTGAAAGAATTCGATAGTTTTGGACGGATTTTGTCGCGACAACGTCTCCGGGCCCACCCGGAAGCGGCTTCCGGGACACCTCTGTGCGGCAGGACCTCCGCGCCTCTCACCCAACTCAAGCACTGGGCTGGAGGGCAGTGAAGCGTCGCCGGTTCCACTAAACACTGGTATAGTTTCGCTCGCCGGAATAATGCCCTAGCGTGCCGCGACAGGCGGTTCCATGGAAAAGCTCATATGCCGGCCGAGGCCCGTCACCCCACCGACCCCAGTGGGACACTGGAATATTCTTGCTACGGGATGACCGCCACCCTCACTTCGCGTCGCGGCGAACAGGAGGGCGTCGTGGAGCTAACGAGCGGGCGCACCATCGTGCACGTCTCCCTTGAGGAGGTCGGGGGGCGAACCCAGATCGGATCGTCTCGGCGTCAGTCAGAAGTTGCACATGGAGGCGCCCACGCCAGCCTGGTGCCGGCCGGCGTTTCGGCCTGGGAGTGGTTCGGACCGATCACGCTGCATCGTCGCCTCATGATCCAGTTCGATCTCTCTTCGGCACCTGGTCTTGTCAGATCGAACCTGGAGAAATCCGGCCCTAGGTGGATGACCGAGGATCCGGCGATCCTCCAGTGCTCCGCTCGGCTGGCTCACGCTCTCGAAGTAGGAACCCATGGAAGAAGGTTTGTATCGGCCATTGCATTGGCGATGATTGCCCGTTTTGCCGAACTTGGGTCCACCTTCGCTGTCGGCGGGCTCTCTCGCGAGCGGTTGCGCAAGGCTCAGGATTTCCTGATCGGAAACTTATCCGCAGACGTCACGATGTCCGAACTTGCACAGCGTGTTGGGCTCTCCGAGAGCCATTTCGTCCGTGCATTCAAGGCGTCTACCGGGCTGCCGCCTTATAGATGGCAACTCAAGCTGCGCATCGATAAGGCGAAATCGCTCATACTTGACGGCGTGGCACTTGCCGACGTGGCGGCTGCCACGGGTTTCGCCAGCCAAAGTCATCTTACCCGCGTCTTCCATGACATAACGGGAGCCACGCCGGCGGAGTGGCGCCGAATCCATCGACACGATAAGCCGCTCGCATCTTTCGCCTCGGAAAAGAACTGGGTGTCGTGACGTCCCAATCCTACCTCGTCAACGCGCCGCAACATTTCCGGCTCGAAAGCCCGAGCCTCGTGCTGCGCAGCATCGAGAACGTCGGCAGTTTTTCGGCGGTGCGCATATCGCGCGACACCGAAGGCCTCGGGATGACCGATCCAATACCGCCGGAGGAGACTTTTGTCGTCGTCTGGCAACTGCTTGATTGTCCGAAATCAGCGCTATGGCTCGATGGAAAAGGGATCAACAACCCGGTCCATCGCAAGGGGGCCCTCGAGTTCTACGATCTTGAATGCGACACGCGGGCGTACATCGAAAGCCCTCTCGACAGTCTCCACCTCTGTATCCCGAAGCAGTCGATCGCAAGAATTGCCGAGGAAGACGGGTTACCTGCACCTCGTTCGCTATCGCCCCGTCTCGGGCAAAGCGTGGACGATCCCGTGATACCGATGCTTGCGAAGCTCTTGATCCCGATGCTTGAACGCCCGAATGAGGTCGATACGCTCGGGTTGGATCAAACTGCGGTTTCCATCATGGCCTACGTCGCGGGGGCCTATGGTCCCACGCCACTGGCGGGGCGAAAGCCGGCGGGCGTCCTCGCGCCCTGGCAACTGAGGAGAGTCGAGGAACTGCTCGATGCGAGCCTGGACGGTCGTATCACCATCGCTGAGATCGCAAAGACCTGTCACATGCCCACCGCCTCCTTCTCGAAGTCATTCGCGCGCTCGACCGGCGTGACACCGCGGAGATGGCTGTCGATGCGGCGGGTGGACGTGGCGAGGAAGCTGCTAAGGGATAAGGCGATATCCCTTAGCGAAGCGGCCCTGGCTTGCGGGTTTTCAGACCAGAGCCACTTCAACAGAGTCTTCCTGCAACTGGTCGGGTGCACGCCCAAAGTGTATCGGGATTCTCTTTAAGAGAAACCCTGCCGACTGCGATCGACCGGACCGGCCGGGCTCGCGACTGCTGGCCAATACAGGGAAGGGCTTGCTGCCTGAACCGTGCAGTCCAATTGTTCAAGAACTGCGAGACCTGTTCATATACGCTGCCCGACTGCCGTCTGTTCGACGAACTTGGGACCCCCGAGAACTCAACAGCGCAACTCGGAGAGTGAGGTTCAAGTCATGAGCGACAGTAAGACCCTACTGCAACCCAGCGATTGTGCTCTCCTGCTGATCGATCAGCAGGCGGGCCTCGCATTCGGCGTCGGATCGATCGACCGTCAGGCGCTTCTCAACAACACGATTGCGCTCGCGCGGACCGCCAAGGTGTTTGGGTTACCGATTGTCGCATCAACGTCGGCCTCCAAGGTCTACAGCGGTCCGTTAATGGCGGCAATTCGGGAGGTTCTTCCGGATATCCACCCCATCGAGCGCCGGAATATGAACTTGTGGGAAGACGACGCGGCTCGAACAGCGGTCCTTCAAACAGGCAAGCGAAGGCTGATCGTTTCTGGCCTTCTGACCGAAGCCTGCGTCTCGTTTCTGGTACTTTCAGCGCTTCAGGAGGGCTTTGACGTTTTTGTGGTTGGCGACGCGTGCGGTGGTCTCACTCCCGTGAGTCATGATCTCGCCTTGCGACGCATGAGCGACGCAGGCGCACATATGACGTCATGGATCCAGGTTCTTCTGGAATTTCAGCGGGACTGGACGCGTCGGGAAACTTACGACGGAGCTCGATCTATCGTGGAAACCCATGGCGGCGGGTACGGAATTGGCCTCGCATATGCGCGAGACATGATCCATCCTTCGCCCTAGGTGGTGCAGCCTCGCTTCCAGCCGATCCCCTGCACCTTGCGATCCTTCGTTGCGCCAGAGCGAAAGGATGCGATTTGCCACAGCAAAGCACATGACAAAGATTGACGAAAATCAAACGCAGAGCGCGTCGCCCTGGATCGCGTTCCGACACAAGGCGTTTACGGTGGTTTGGATCGCGACCGTCGTCGCCAATGTCGGCACCTGGATGTACAACGCGGCATCCGGATGGCTGATGACGAGCCTCAATCCGGATCCACTCACGGTCTCCCTGGTCCAGGTCGCGAGCAGCCTTCCGATGTTCCTGTTCGCGCTACCGGCCGGCGCGCTGGCGGATACCGTCGACAGGCGCCGCTTTCTCATCGGATCGGAAATCCTGCTCACCGTCGTCGCGACGGTGAGCGCGGTTCTGGTCTGGCTCGACCTGATCAATCCGTCGATCCTGCTGTTGTTCACATTCCTCCTCGGTGCGGGCTCGGCTTTCACCGCGCCCGCATGGCAATCAATCGTGCCGCAGCTCGTCCCGAAGCAAGACCTGGCTGCGGCAGTGGCGACCAACGGCGTCGGTGTCAATATCAGCAGGGCAATCGGACCGGCGCTCGGTGGCATCGTGATCGGCGTACTAGGCATCGCGGCGCCGTTCTGGATCAACGCATTGAGCAACTTCGCCGTGATCGGCGCCCTGCTCTGGTGGCGCCCACCGACATCGCAAGGAAGCAGCCTTCCGCCGGAACGCCTGACCGGAGCCCTCGTGATCGGCTTTCGGCATGCGCGATACAACCTCGATCTGCGCGCGACTCTCATACGAGCGGTGGCGTTCTTCTTCTTCGCCAGCGCATATTGGGCTCTGCTCCCGCTCGTCGCGCGCAATCAGATCGCGGGCGGTCCCGAACTCTACGGCATTCTGCTCGGCGCGATCGGCATCGGTGCCGTCGGCGGCGCATTTGCGCTGCCATGGCTGAAGGCGGTTCTAGGACCCGACCGGCTCGTCTCGGCCGGCACGCTCGGCACGGCCGCCTGCCTGGTCCTGCTCGGTGTCGCACGTTATTCCGCGATCGGCTTCGCGGCCTGCCTCCTCGCAGGCATGTCATGGATCGCCGTTCTCGCGAGCCTCAACGTCTCGGTTCAGATGTCCCTGCCCGATTGGGTGCGCGGGCGGGGGCTTGCCATGTTCGTGACCGTGTTCTTCGGCGCGATGACCGCCGGCAGCGCGCTGTGGGGGCAGCTTGCCTCGGCATTCGGCCTGCCCGCGGCGCACTTCATCGCGGCCGCCGGAGCGGTAGCGGGTATCGCGCTGACCTGGCGCTGGAAGCTGCAGGGCGGCCAGGGGGTGGACCTCGCGCCCTCCATGCATTGGCCGGCCCCCGTGCTGGCGGTCGACGCGGATGCCGACCGCGGGCCGGTACTGATCACGGTCGAATATCAGATCAATCCGGAGAAGCGTGACGGTTTCCTCGCCGCAATCCGAGACCTGGGCCAGCAACGCCAGCGGGACGGCGCCTATTCGTGGGACGTCTTTGAGGATGCCGCGGCGAGCGGGCGCTTCCTGGAAACGTTCATGGTGGCCTCTTGGCTTGAGCATCTCCGACAGCATCAGCGCGTGACGAACGCAGACAAGGTCGTTCAGGATGCTATCCGCGAGTTTGGCGCTGCGGGCGAGCCCAAGGTGACCCACTTCATAGCGGCCCGCCTCGCGTCCGATTGAGTCGCGCCGGTAGGAAGCGGGCGGCACCATCGGCATCGCATCAATCGACTGGAGCACGTCGATCCGACCACTGGCCTTTGATAATGAGACGCCGGAGGAAAAGGCCGTCACCGCTTCCCGAAAAATTTTAGCTTCCGCTCAATCCATCATGGGCTCAATTTGAGCTAGGTCTTGCCAATGCGATCGAGGCGGATAATGAGTGTCCGCTTTGCGCCATAACCTGCCCTCCCCGCCAGGTCGCAGTTTGACCCAACCAGACTTCATTAAGCTCGATGGCTGCGCGCTCCCTGGGAAGAGGCCAAGGCGCTGCAACGCCCGCTGCCGAACGGCGCACTCAAGATCGTCGCAAGGAGCGAGAAGGAAGACCCTGCGCTGGCCGCCTAGCTTTTGCACAGGCCAGCGGAACAGGTGGAAAAGCGCCAGCTCTTGCGATCTTGAATCGCTGGCTGTGCTAGCCGCTCGGACTGAGGGAGGAATGTAAAGGCTTCGTCCCCGCAGGAGCCATTTCGGTGCTGATGACGAAGGAGACAAGACCACCGACGATCCGGACGCTGCGCGGCTGGGCGATCTCCGTGTTGAACGAAGCCGGCGCTATCCGCGAGTGCGAGACGCACGGCTGGATGCAAGATCGGGCCGATCCACATGCGCATGAGCGCGCGTTCGATATCGTCCGCCAGGATCCGCCGACCGGCGTGTCGCCCCAGACGGCCATCGCGGAGGTTCGCCATGCCCTCGACGGCATTGGCGACGCTTGCCCCGAGTGTCTCTCGAAGGAGGACTAGGAGTTAGCGCGCATCTGGCGGGTTGTTCACTCAAGGAGCACTACGCCGACTTCCGCTGCGACTTGGCCGCAGGCTTCTTAGCCGCCGCCACCTTGGGCTTCTTGCCCTCGATCGGCATCAGCATTTCCTTCTGCCCGCTCGACGCCTTGCGCGGCTTTTTGGCGAGCTTGGCGCCTTTCGCCGGCGCGGCCTCGCGCCCGACACTTCTGCGCAGCGCCTCCATCAGGTCGACCACGTTCTCACCCTTCGGCCGCTCCTTCGGCACGATCGGCTTACCAGCGCGTTTTTGTTTGATGAGATCGATCAAAGCGATTTCGTACTGGTCCTCGAACTTCTCAGGCTCGAAGCGTCCGGACTTTTGGCTCACGATGTGCTTGGCGAGATCCAGCATGTCCTTCGTGATTTTGACGTCCTGGATCTCGTCGAAGTGATATTCCGACTTACCTGAGGTCGGAATATCGTGGAGAAATATGCCGAGACCTAAGTGTCTCTACATACACACGAATGTTTGAGCACTAGTAATACAACTGCGCAAGCACGACGGGGTGTTCGTGAGGGGGTAGAACGTCTCGAGGATCGTTAGATCCGGACATATGCAAAGGGCGGCCGAAAGGCCGCCCTTCTCATTTCAGCAACCTCATCCGCTTAATGCGTCGGATCGCTCTTGCGCTGACTCGCGTTTTGCCGGCTCCATCTGCGTGAGGTTCCCGCAAGCGTAGCCCGGATGCCCCACAACCTCCATCCGGGCCACTCGCTCCTCACCGCTCATCATTGGCCACCGCATTGCAGCGTGCCCGTCTCGCAGCTCGCCTCGCCGCCTTCCTCGCAACCCAGCGCGCGCGAAACTGCTTTGCGGCACGAAAGGTTCGTGGTGCCACGACCTGAAATGCCATTGAGGCTATTCCGGCGACCATTCCTTTCACCACGTCGAAAGCGAAATCGGGTCCAAAATACTCCCACATGACCCTGCCTCCTTCTCGCGAAGGCTCCGCCGGGCGGAATGGGCAGATTGCGAACATGAAAAAGCCCCGTCCGTCACCGGCGGGGCCTCGGGAAAATTTCTGTGCGCCTTGTTCAGCGCACGCGAAATCTCTCGGTACACCCGCTCATGGTGGACTCGATGAACCAGCTGCAAAGCATGGCCGTGCGATAAAAAACGCCCATAGCGATCACCCAGAAATTTCGAAGAACGAAGGCGCCAGATGCGCAAGGCCAAACGCGCGCACGAGGGGCCGGTTGGCGGCAGATAAACAGACTGGACGGCCGCCGTCTGTGGAGCAATTCACAATTGCGGTATGACTTTTTTGGGGCGCGCTGCGGTTAGCTCGTAGGATGGGTTGAGCACTTGCGAAACCCATCATTCGATCGCGGCAATCGATGGGTTTCGCTACGCTCTACCCATCCTACGTGATCCAAATTACGGTGACAGTGCACTAAATTCACTCGCTCCGTCCCGCCGATCTGCGGCTTCGGCTCGCGCTTGGTGGGCGGCGTCAATTAAGTGTACTGTCGCCGTAATCGCAGATTGGTTCCGGCTTCGATGCTCATCAATGCTCTACCGCCGAAATAGCCTTTGCGGTCGAGCTCTTCCCTCCTAAACTCCCAACCCACCGGCATGGGTTCCGACGGGCCCGGTAGAAGCGGAGTCAAGTTATGCCCAAACCGGAGAGCTTCCCGATCGAGAAGATCTTCGTTCCCACGAAGCAGAAGAAAGCTATCAAGCCCGAGATCGTCGGGGAGATCGCGGAAAGTATTCTGGACATCGGACAACAGGCCCCCATTTCCGTTCGGCTCGACGGAGACCGCCTCGTTCTGGTCGAGGGACTGCATCGGCTCGAAGCCTGCAAGGCGCTCGGTGAGACAACCATTATCGGTGTCCTGGTCCCGGCCGAGCTTGCTCAACACAAGCCGCGGCTGTCCGAAGGACCCGAAGTCGAGGCAGAGCGCATCAAGATGGCGCGATTGAAAAAGCTGCGCCTCGAGAAGGAAGCCGCAGAGGCATCGACTGCTGCCTTGAAGGGCGTCAACGCAACGGAAGCGCCACGCCCCCGTCCGGCGAAAGGCGTCCGCGGCAATCCGAAGGCATCACTGGACCGGACTGCGGAATCGACACGGAAAACATTGTCGGACTGGATCACGCAGCAAAAGGGCAACGGCGGCCGCTATTGATTGTCGGCTCCAGAATTTCTGCGACTACAGTGACAGTGCACTTAACCGGCCCATCAACTTAGATTGAATGCACTGTCACCGCCACCAAGCCCGGCGCAACCGGTTACTCGGTGGCCGCTGCGCCAAGACCGGCTAGTAGCAAGGGGGGTAAGGTTCGTAGCCGCAGCGGCGATAGCCACCGTAGGCTCCGTAAGCCCCGTAAGCAGCAGCACCAACCGCAGCAGCTCCGACGCCCACGGCAACTCCACGGCGCACGGCTGCACCACGATAGACGCCACCGCGATAGACACCGCCGTGATAAACACCAGCGCGACCAACCCCAACGCCTCTTCGATACGCGAAGGCGTCCGTCGAAACGGTCACGATGCAGGCGATGCCAATGATGACGGATGCGGTAAGTGAAACGATGGTTCGGCGCGACATGACCACACTCCCTCCTGGACTGGAACGGTTCGTCAACGTAAGTCGCCAATGAATGGGTTTGTTGATTTAGAACAATGCGGGCCGCGATCTGGCTGCCGAGGTCATGACGGGACAGTGAAGCTGTCACGCTTACCTTCATCGGCATCAGCGAGAACCACACCGATTTCGGCTATGTACCTGACTTGCGCGACGCAAGGCTCAACCCGTCCTACCCGCTCCCCACAAGACCCATGCCAAGAAAAAGCAGTCGCCTCGTCCCCCGCCTTCGCAGCCTCCGGCGGGGCACTCGGTGGGTGCGCAAGACGTTCGCGCGCGCACCGCGCACGGTTCGGATCGCCGGCATCGCGGCGATCTTGCTTGCGGCTATCGCGATTCTGAACATCGCCTATCACGTCATCCGCAAGCCGACCGAGCTGTTTGTCCTTGTCGGCGACGCCCTCGACAAGCAGCCGGCCGGGACCTGGCGGCAATACGGGCCGCTCTTCCGCACCTATTCCACCGCGACGATCACGCCCGAATTGCTGGCCGCGCTGGCGCAGGTCGAGAGTTCTGGCAATCCGGTGGCGCGCACTTACTGGCGCTGGCGATTGAGCCTCAATCCACTCGCGATCTACCGGCCCGCCTCCAGCGCCGTCGGCCTCTTCCAGATGACCGATCCGGCCCTGGCTGAAGCCGCGCGGTTCTGTGTCCGCGGCAACACGGTCACGGAGACCGGCTGCGGTTCTACCTTCCTCTACATCCGCGCGATCCCGAGCCACGCCATCGAGCTGGCGTCGGCGTATCTGGATCGCCAGGTGGCCATGGTCCTCAGCCTCGCGGGCGATGTGAAGGCAACCGCACAGCAGAAGCAGGATCTGGCCGCCTTCATCCATCTCTGCGGCGCGGGTCCCGCCACCGCCTTTGCGCGCCGCAAGTTTCAGATGGTGGCCGGCGCGCGCTGCGGCGATCACCTCGTCGCGGGCTATGTCGCGAGGGTCAATGCGATGAAGCGGCAGTTTCTGCGGCTGGCGGCGGATGGCGACGGTTAGTCCGTAGACGGTTAGTCCGTAGGATGGGTAGAGCCCTTGCGAAACCCATCATTCCACGACGGCTATTGATGGGTTTCGCTTCGCTCTACCCATCCTACGAACTGCGAACTATTCACCACCAGTACGGCCACCGCCATCCCTCATAGCGAACATACGACGACACCATCGGCGGGCCGTAGGGATCGACCCGGTCGTCTTCGGGGCGATAACGATAGCGGGGAATGACATTGTAATCCCACGGCGTTGGCCTCAGGACGGGCGCCGTGACGATGAGCCTCTCTTGCGGTGCACGAACGACTTGCGCCTTCCGCGCCCGGGCTTCAGCGCCTGATATCCCGAGGTTGCACAGCACCAGCGCCGTTCCGAGAGCGCACACGACGGCTATTTTCTTCATGCGTTGGTCTCCTTGCGACGAGAGTGCAAAAGGACTCAAGGCAAGGCAAGCGAATTCGCTCTCGACCTGCATGAATGACGCTCTCGGCCCTGGCGGATTTCGGCTGCCGCTCACGAGGCCTGAAGAGGTGGGTTTCACAACCTGCGGCGCCTGGCAGGTTGCGAAACAAGCCGCGCTCCACTGCTCGCCCGGCCAGCGAAGCCGGACTTGTCCCGCCGAAGCTCCGCGAGCGAAGGCGGAAGCGATACCCATCATTCGGCATGACGGGTTTCGCCGGGGGGCCCAACCTGTCCCACGTTCGACGTGCCGTTGGGTCCCGTCAGTGCCTGGACTTCAGTCCCCTCTGGACTTCAGTACGCTCGCTTTGTGCTCGTGCCGGTGGTCGGCCGCGTGCTCGCGCCGGTCGTTTGGCCTGGAGCGGCGTTCGTCGCGGCGGGGCTGGTGGTCTTCGAGGCCTTCGCGTGGCGCATCGCGTGACGCTTCTTATGTCCGGGAGCGTAGCTGGAAGCGCCCGGCTCGCCTGTCTTGGACCCCATTTGCTGCATCTCCTGACCTGGCGCCTTGCTCGACACACCCTGAGCAAACACGGCTGGTGCTGTCGCCATGACAACGGCAGCAGAGAGCGCAATGATCTTTGCTTTCATGTCGTCCTCCTCTCAACATGCCCTCCTAATGCAACGAAATGAACCAGCGCCCGTTCCCCTGAACGGTTGTTCATCGTGACAACAGCCCTGCTCAACCCATCGCTTTCGCCGCCGCAACGGGACGATGGACCTTTCGAAGCGGATCATGCCGCGAGACAAAACCGGATCACGAGGATTCGATCAGCATCGGTGAACCGAGCTCTTCGAAATGAAAGAGCTGAAAGACCCGCTGGCCGTTGAAGTCGAGCACTCTCAAATCATCGGTCTCGTGCAGATTGCTTTCGACCGCGTGAAAGTGCCCGCCGTAGCGCTCCCTGGCGAGCGACAAGGGAACCTCGAACGCGACGAACTTGCCAATACCTTTTTGCCTGAGCACCCCAAGGAGCTTTTGGTCGTTCAGGGATTGGTGCGAGGTGAGAATGAGCAGCGGACCGCTCGCGGTGAGCAGCAGAAGCGATTTCATCGGATCCTCCTTTGCGCCCCCGCCCTACCTGATCTTCGCCAGGCACTCCTTCAGGCGCTCCAGCTCCGTCCGAACTTGTGCCTCCATGGCGTCTTGCAATGCGAGTATGCCCCTGCTGGACAGTTCTGCAGAGGCCTTTTTGTCCAGATTCTGCTTCCAATCCCGGATGCCCTGCCTGGTCGCCCTTTGCGCCTCCGACGTCGTCTTGACGTACTCCTTCATGCAGGCGTCGGCCATCGCGCATGTCTGGCACTCCTGGGCGGCGGCCGGACTTGAAAGAAGCAGGGCGAGTATCGCGGTGGGGACCCTCATGGCGCTTCCTCCCCCGACAGCATAGCACGTCGCAGGGATTCCTGGGGGAGCACGGCTGTTTCAGCAACCGTGGCCCGCCATAATTTCTCCTTCGCACGCGCGTTGTGTTGGACAAATGTGAGGCCTATCCTTCCGACGATCGGACTGCCGCACTCCCATGAACGCCCGACCGGATGGAGCGCGCATCGATGCCTGAAGCGAACGACCCCAAACCTGATGTCCAGAAGCCCGATGCCCACAAGCCGGGCGAGGTGCGCGCCGATGGCGGACTGGCGCGGGCCTACGACCAGATCAAGAGCGCCAATGAAGACCTTGCGCGGCTGGACCGGCTGGTTTCCGGAATGGAACACGGCGGCGAGGCCCTGCGGACCTCGCAAGCCAGCGCCGGTACGACAGCAGCCGAGCCCCCTAAGGACAAGGCGCCGGATCGCAACGTTCGCGATCAAGGCCTGAAAGGAGATCGGACCATGCTGCGCGCTTTGGTTGGCCTCGTGCTGGCGATCGGCATTCTCGGTGCCGCCTTCGCTTCGCAATACCGCGATGAGGCCAGGTCGATCAGCAAGTCGATCATGGCGCGATGGGCTCCGCCGGCCAGTCAGCCCCGGCAAACGGCCGCGGTTGAAACTCCGGCGCGGCCGACGGCACTGCATCTGGCGGCGGCGGATGAACCAAGTCCGGTGCCCGCACCGCCGCCCGGCAAGGAAACGCAAGGCGCTCCAACACCTGGTGCTCCAACTCCTGGCGTTCCAAGTCCTGGCGCCACACCGCCTGACCAGTCATCGTCCGATCTTGCGCAATCGCTCAAGACCATCACGAGCGAGCTTGCGAACATCAACGGTAAGCTCGAGCAGCTGAAAAGCCGCAACGAGCAGACGCAGCGCGAGCAGGCCGACACCATTCAACAGCTCAAGGCGGCGCGGGAGAAGGATGCGGCCGACAATGCGCGCCTCGCCGCGCAGGTCCAGGCGCTGCAAACGCAACTGACGGCTTCGTCCACGCCTGCGGCCGCGAAACCCGTCGTGCGGAGCGTGGTGAACAACGATACGGCCGCGCCTGCACGGCCGCACATGCAGGCGGCCGCACCTCGGCGGCCCAGGCCGCCGCCGCGCGGCCCCTGGATGCCGCCGCCCTATATGGCCGACCCTTACGGCGATCCGGATTGGTAGGCCGTTAGGGCGGCTGAGCGGCGGCTCGCAGGACGGGCGAGCGCAGGCGCTCGACCCATCCTGCGAACGACGCTCTACGCCCGCCTCACCGGACCTCGCACACCGACACCTTGGCCGCGATCCCGGTCAGCTCGCGCTCTGGCATTGCAAGCTCCTCATCCGGATCGGGGGCCTCGCCGACCGAGACGTCCTTCATGCGACGCTTGACCTCTTCGCATGTCCTGCGGACGTCTTCCGTGAACAGCGCGCATTCCTCGATGCGCTTGAAGATCTTCCGCCCCTCTTCACGATACCCCGCCGCCGTTTCGCGCATGAAGGCAATGGCATCGTGGACCTGGGCTGTCAGCGCCTCGCATTTTTGCGCGGCGTCGATCAGCTCGGCGCCCATGGCCTCGATCTCCTTTGCAGCGGACTCATAGTCGCGAACCACCGCCTCTGCACTGAGCGCGCCGACCCGCGTGACCCCCTCGGTGTGCTCGACGTAATCAGGAAGAGCAATTGAAGCGATCGAGCTTCCCGCGCGGACCGATGCAATGTCCGCCTCGAGTTGGACCAGGTTCACCCCGTCCCGTCTGCGCAATTGTTCAACACTTGCCATGATCAGTCCCTCCCAATACATGACCCCGAACCCCAAACGGCGATCAGTGTATTCCGTGGGTAAGCGGCCTCCTAACCCGATCTGCCGTTGACAGCCTCAGCTCTGCCATTTTTTCCCAATTTCGGGCGCGGCACGCAGCGATGATCGATGTCATCGGCGCTCAACCTGTCCTAGTTGCGGTTCGCGTGGCGGGCTCGTGGACCCGTGAGCGGTTCGCGGCGGGCTGCGAGCCCTCAGCCGTTGCACCTGCCGACCGTGCCATCATACCCTGTCTTGCCCGACGGGTCAAATTCACTTCGGTATTTCAGAACCATTGAAATCGCTGGCAATTTCTACTGTGCATGGGGTTGTTTTCGACATTTTTGCCGGGAGCGCGCTCAATCGCCTCTCAGGCTCAGAATGTAGCTCGACAGCGCCTCGGCCTGCTCCGGCGAGATCACCAGATTGGGCATGTTCTGGTGGCTGGTCCGCCAGAACACCTTGAGCGACAGCGCGGTCGTTCCTTTCCGATCGGCGATGGCCTGGAAGCTCGGAGCCAGGTCGAAGAATCCGGCCATGTGCGGCTCCACGGCGTGGCACGTCTGGCACCACGCCTGCGCCAGGCGATGTCCTTCCTCTGCCGTGCGTGAGGAAGGCCTCGATGCCCCCGCGGCCGTGTGGACGACGCTGAACAGAAACAGCAACGACAACAGGATCAGGATGCCGAGGCCGATATAGATTCGAACGCTGCGCGACATGGTTTCACCTCGCCCTTGCTGCGTAACTCGAAGCGTAGGTCGGTGCGAGCGGACCAGGTTGACCTGCATCAAGAGAGCGGATCGCGGCAGGGCAGCTCCCTCAGCACGCCACAAGGTCGGTGTGGCCAAATCCCTTGGAATAGTCGAGCAGCGAGATCACCGTCGGCGTCAGCGCGATCAGGCGAACCTCGGACGGTTTCGGCACGGCGAGGCCGGTGGCCTTCTGTTCCGGATAGCGTGCCATCAGCAGGCCGATCGCCTTCTCGGCTTCGGCCGGATCGGTCAGGATTCGGGCCCGCGCCGCCATGGACACGCCGGTGATCTCCATCACCTGCGCCGGGTCGTCATCGATCGCAAGCGAGACCCGATCGTCTCGCGACAGGTTTTGCGCCTTCTGGCTGTCGATGCCGCACAGGAAATAGATGGTGAAGCCTTCGTTCGCGTAGCCGACGGTGGTCACCTGCGGCCAGCCGTCCGGCCGCAGCGTCGCGATCCGCATGGTACGGTGCTGGTCCAGCAAGGTCTGGATCTTTCGTCTGATCAGATCGTCCATCGCGCCCTCCGCAGATCTTCCTCGAGAAGGATAGTGAGCGGCTCGCGCAATGGGGTTGATGCACCTCAAGTCACAGCGGCCGGCATTGACGGAATCATGGACTCACGGGATGGGTGACGCGATGCCCATCGCGAAGATGACGGACATCGCATACGCTTGCGCCCATTCCACGATCGGGGAGATATCACCATGAACGGCAACCGCTATTACGGCGTCCGCGTCGAGGGCGCGAAATACGGCGTCGGCTTCGGCTCGGCGCTCGCCATCGCGATCTCCTACACAAACAACCATTCGATCCTGTGGGCGATCATCCACGGCATCCTGGGCTGGCTCTACGTCATCTTCGTCGCGCTGTTTCGGTGACATCGCACCGGCAGGCAGCCGCCTGCCCGCGCACGCCCCAGCTTTCCCTTGCATTCTCCGGTTCCGCCCCTACGGTGCGCCGCGCAACGCCACCCGAGACGAGACCTGCCATGCCCGACGCCATGAAATGCCCGAACTGCCAGTCGGAGCACGCCTATCAGGACCGCGATCTCTGGGTCTGCCCGGAATGCGCCCATGAATGGAGCGCTACGGCCGGCGCTGCGGCGGATGCGCCGCAGGAGGCGGGCGTGCGCGATGCCCATGGCAATCTGCTGACTGATGGCGACAGCGTCATCGTGATGAAGGACCTCAAGGTCAAGGGCTCATCCTCGGTCGTCAAGGGCGGCACCAAGGTCCGCAACATCCGACTCCAGGATGCCACCGACGGCCACAACATCGCCTGCAAGATCGACGGCATCGGCGCGATGAATTTGAAGTCGGAGTTCGTGAAGAAGGCCTAGCGCTACGCGCCCAGCAGCGCGTCATATCCCTTCGCGCTGAACGCCAGCAAACAAAACCCGTGCCCGAACGGATCGGCCAGCATCGCGATCCGTCCATACGGCGCATCGCGCGCGGGCGCCTCGAGCACGGCACCGGCGCGCACCGCGCGCGCGACGGCGGCATCGACATCGTCAACGACGACGTCGACATGCAGCGGCGTCCAGTGCCGCTCGTAGCGGCGGCGGTCGCTGCCGGCGCCCAACGTGCCGGCCTGCTTGGTCAGCAGGTACACCGGCGCCGGCCAGCCCAACAGCTCGACGAAGTCGGCGCCGAAGCGGCGGCCGACCGTCAGCCCGAACGCTTCGGTATAGAAATTCGTGGCGGCGGCGACGTCGGGAACATCGATGTTGAGCAGCAAGGTCATGGCGGGCTCGTCACGTTACGGCGTGCCCGGAAGCGTAGCCCGAATGGAGCATCGCGCAATCCGGGATAGTGCCGCACATCCTGCCCCGGATTTCGCTTGCGCTCCATTCGGCTTGTGCAGACGCGTTCACCGCTGCCGTTGCGCCAGATAAAACCCGCACAGCACCGTCACGAGGCCCGCAGTCTGCAACATCGTCGGCGGCTCGCCGAGCAGGAGCCAGCCGGTGAGCAGCGTCAGCGCCGGCACGCAGGCCGGGAACACCGCCGCGCGGGCGACGCCGAGCCGCTGGACCGAGACGGCAAAAAGATAGAGCGCGGCAGGACCCGCGAGCACGCCCTGCGCCAGCGCCTGGATCGCATTCTCCGTCACGCCGATCGCAGCGACGCGGGCGGGCCCGCCGGTCAGGAGATAGGCCGGCAGCAATAGCAGCGACAGCACGTTGATGACGAGCGCCGCCGACACGGCGGAAACGCGCCAGTGGCGCAGCAGCGCGCCAAAGCCCGCGAACATCAATCCGGTCAGCACGAAGATCAGATCGCCCTGCACGCCGTCGGCGCCGATATGGCCGATCGATTCGGCGCCGATCACGCCGAGACCGCCGACGATGACGATGGCACCGGCAAGGCGCGAGGCGGAGATCTTCTCTTTGAGGAACATGGCGGCGAGCAGCAGGCCGCCGAGCGTCGCGGAGGACGGCTGGATCACGCTGCCATGGCCGAGCGGCACGAACAGGAAGCCGGTGTAGGAGATCAGCGACATCACGGGGCCGCCAAGCACCATCAGCGCAAGGCCCCTGCCCCAGCCGATACCGCAGAGATCGGAGATCCCGGCGCGGGCTACCAGCGGCAGGAACACGATGCCCGACCAGACGTAGCGATGCACCAGCAGATCGACCGGCGTGAAGCCGACCTTCAGCCCGTGCCGCGTGCCGGCAAAGCCGAGCGCCCAGAACAGCGCCGCCGACAGGCCGCAGACGACGCCGAGAAGCGCCGGTGCCGCGTCGTTCTTCTGAATGAGAGCGTCAGCGCCGCTCGTCCGCTGATCCATCGGCAAGGCTTATGTCAGCGCATTCATCCGCTCAACCCACGCGGCCGCAGGTCTGGCACGCGGCGGAGAGGCGAAGATTCCCGCAGCAGCCTCACCGAACACCATCCGCCATCCCTTGCGCGCGTCCATGTATTCGCGCACCTCGCGGATGCGGCCACGGTGGCGATACGCTCGGCGTCACGCGATGAACACGTCTTCCAGGCACCGGGGTGTCGCCAAATCGCGACTATCAGAAAAACCCGGGGCTGAGATCGAGGCCGTAGGTCAGGCTCAGCACGAACACGAACAACGCGGCGGCCGCGAACAGCGCAAGATGCCTGATGATGAACTCACGCGGCGAGGTGCCGGCAACAACGGCTTTTTGCGCAACGGGCATGAAACGGCCTCCAGTATGATTCCAGAATTGGCCGCTCAATATGCGGCGCGCGCATCAGGCGCCGCGATCTCCGAAACAAGTATTAAGGAGATCACACTCGTCTTGAACCGCCGTACACAATGAACCATCGCGCGATTCTTTTGCGGCGCCGGCTTCTCGATCCGCGCACGCACGACGAAAACGCGCTGGTCCCGCCCGCAAAGAAAAACCGCGCTCCTGCAGGAGCGCGGTTCCAACGTGACGCGGAAAATTCTGAAACCCGACGGTTGCGAATTCATGCACGCGACAGCGGCACGATGCGCACGCACCGTGCCTGTCGCATGAAGCTTAGCGGGCGCTGCCCACGGTCGCGGTCTTCAGCTTGCGCGGCGACAGAACGCTGGCCTGAAGCGCCGTCACGCTGGTGGCGGGCGCCAAGGCCTGCTGCTCGACATGCGCGGCACCGAGCACGCGAACCTGCAACGGGGAGACCGGGAAACCGTTGGCCTCATAGGCCGGCAGCTCGGCGGCGAAGGTGGCAGTCGAGCCCGCGATCGTGAGGGCGGCGACTGCGATCGACAGAGTCTTCTTGTTCATTGATGATGCTCCAGGAGGAAGTTTCGGAGCTCATCTAAACCTGATTTGCTGCATTGCGACATGCGCCGCTGCATTGCAACAACGCGCTTGGCGCATGGCGATATGTTTAATGCGCACAAGGCCTTGGCCGAATCCCCGCCGGCCGCGACATGGCGCCTTTATAGGCGCTGCTCAGCCACCGAGCACATTGCCCCAGCCGTCGAAGACATAGGCCTTCCAGGCCACGGTTCCATCGTCGCGCGGCCGGCTGGCCCGCCGATAATCATCCGCCTGTTCGGCGGTCCAGGTGATGATCCTGTCGGAGAGAAGATCGTGCAGGATGGCGGGCTCGGTGGGGTCGAAGGCGTCCATGGGACGAAGCGAGGAATGCGTCATGGCCGCACCAACGCGCAAGCCGCCGCAAGGTTGCAGCGAAAACACCGCGTCCAGACGATGCGCACAGACGAGCCTACCCGGCCCTGTGAGAGGGGGCGCATCATGATCGTCACGAAGCGCGGGTCGGCCGCCCGCACGCCTCGCGCCTCAGCATGACGGATGATTTTATTTCAGCGCGGTCGCCAGCGATTGCAGCTTCGCAACGAGATTGGTGCCGAGCGCGTAGATGATCTCGATGATCGCAAGCGCGATCCCCGCTGCGATCAGGCCGTATTCGATCGCGGTGGCGCCGGATTCATCGGCGGCAAAGTCGGCCAACAGGCATTTCAATTTCAAAACTCGTGTCCTTCCCAGCGAATACCGGACGTTACCGGTGCGAGAGAGATGCCAGACCTCAATCCAAGATTGAGTAAATTCAGCCGGCTCAATTTGACGACAATGAACGCAGCATTTGCAGGCCATTTCCCGCTCCAAAGCCCCACGAAGCCACAATGGAACTCGCGTTGCATCTTCGCAACACCCGCCGGAAAAGCCCGTTTTCAGCCATTTGCGCCATTGCGCCGCCACACCGTCCTCCGAACAATCGACGCGCTGCGTGCCTTTCTGTGCAAGACTGTTCGACGAGACGCGTTCGAACAGAACCGTTTGGAGGCAGGGATCATGGACGATCGGCGGTCTCTTCTGGTGGCAGTCGCATGCCCCTCGGCCGTCATGGCCGGCTGGCTGGCGCTCTCTCTGTCCGCCTATGCCCCTGCCCTCATCGAGAACAGCGGCGCCAATGCAGCAACCGTCTCACGCGCAAAGGATCTCGGCCGCCTCGACCTCGCCGACGTCCCGCGCGCTGCGACCATCGAAGATGGCATCGCCCTGACCGCCGACATCGCCGCAGCGGTGGCTCAAGCCCCTGAGCCGGCAAGCGCTGAAGCAGCAGTGCTCGAAGTGCCCGCCCCCGCCATCAAGCTCGCCTCGGCCGATCCCGCGCTGATCTTGCCGAGCACGTCGCCCGCGCCGCAGATCTTGCCCGAGCCGGCGCCCGTCGTCAGCGAGGCCGTACCGGTGCAGGAGCCCGTCAAGCTCGCATCCGCCGATCCCACCGAGATCGTGGCGACCGACGCGCTGTCGCCCGCGGCGATCGCGACCGGGCCGGCCGCAACCGAGAGCAAGGCCTCGCCGTCCGCCGACACCGTTGCCGTGCTCGACGAATGCTTCGTGATGGATGCGTGCATCGACCGCTATCTCTGGGCGCTCTACCAGCGCACTCCCAAGGAGGATTCGATCAAGGTCGAGGAGCGCCGCGCCGTCACCGTCAAGCGCAGGGGCAAGATGGTCACAGTGATGCGCAGCTTCACGAAGCTGGTCGACGAGGACTTCGGCTGGAAGGATCCGAAGGCGGCCGAGCACGCCGGCATGTCGATGATGGATTACGTCATCGGCGGCATGGACAAGAGTTTTAAGCGCAAGCTGTTCCGCACGCTGCTCGCGGCGGAAGCCGCCGGCCTCTCGCCGGGGATCACCAGCGCGTTCCGCGACGACTATCGCCAGTCGATCGCGAGCGGCCTGAAGGCCGCCTCAGACCGCTCCTATCATGGCGGCAGCACGCGCGGCGGCTACGGCCACGGCATGGCCGCCGACATCGTCTCGACCGCCGGCAACAACCGCGCGCAGCGCTGGGTCTCGACCGAGGTGCTGTGGAAATGGGTCGATGCCAACGGCAAGGCGCTCGGCATCGGCCGGCCCTATCTCGGCCGCGATCCGCCGCATGTCGGCCCGGTCGACGGCGCGGAATATGTCTCGAAGCGTGGCTCGGCAGACCGCAGGGAAGCCGCCAACGCCAGGCCGAAGAAGATGCGGGCCATGGCCAGCGCCAAGCCGCCAAAGGCACAGGCCGCGCGTGAGAAGGCGAAGCCGCAGAAGTCGGCGCAATCGGCCGGCAAGCGGGCGACCTGAACCGTTACGGCTTCCGCGTCGGCAGCGGCACGAGACGCATCTCGGCTGATCCCGCTTCCTGCGTACGCACCAGCACGGCAAAGATGGTCTCGACCGCGAGCCGCACCGCCGCCTCCATCGCCTTTCCCTTGGCGAGATGCGCCGCGATCAGGCCGGAGAGGAGATCGCCGGTGCCATAGGGGCGGATCGGCAGGCGCGGCGTCGCAAAGCGCGACAATTGCCCGTCGGCGCAGAGGATCGTCTCCACCTGCCCGTCCGGCGTATCCGCGAGTGTGCAACCGGTGGCGACGACGTCGATGCGGCCGGTCCCCGCCAGCGCTGCGCACGCCGCACGCAAGTCCTGAGCGTCCGCGATCGTGATGCCCGAGAGCAGCTCGAGCTCGAACTGGTTCGGCGTGGTCAGGTTCGCCGCCGGCAGCAGGCGGTGCCGCACCACGTCCAGAATGCCGTCGGCGACATAGACGCGGCCGTCGTCCCCGATCACGGGATCGCAGAGATAGACGAGCTTGGAATTGCGGTTCAAGGCGCGCTCGACGAAATCGGCGACAACGGCGGCATTGCCGGGCGAGCCGAGATAGCCGGTGACGAGCACCGCGGCCTCGTCGACGAGATCGCGCTCCTCCACGCCTTTCAGGAGATCGGCGACGAGCTCGGTCTCCAGCACCCGCCCGCGCAGGCTCGGATAGCGTGGATGGTTCGACAGCAACGTCGTCGGCACCGCCGCGACGTTCACGCCCTCCGCCTGCATGGCATAGGCGGCCGCGCTGTTGCCGACATGGCCGTGGACCACCTGGCTTTGAATGGAGATGACGAGCATAGGGCGGTCCGTAAGGTCAAATGCCGAGCGAGGCAAGGGTAGCAAGCGCAGCCCGGATGGAGCGCAGCGTAACCCGGGACTGGCGCCGCGCGGTTAGCCCCCGGATTTCGCTGCACTCCATCCGGGCGACAAGTCTAGGGCATCTCATACCCAAGCTCCGGCCGCAGCGCCTGCATTTTCCGCGCCAGCCGCCGGTGCACGGTCTCCTCCGACCTCGCCAGGTGGTCGGCGACCGCGACATGGTCCGCATCGCTCTTGTGCTGGTTAAGCTTGGCCTGCCCCTCGATTTGGTCCACCACGAGATCGATGACGCGGATCGCAGCCAACATGCTCTCGCGCTTGTCCGGCTCCATCTGCGCGAGGTCCCAGGGCTGCTTCGGCAACCGCGCCTCGGCGACCGCGAGCAGCGCATCGCCGTGCCCGCGGTTCTCGTCGAGCCCGCGCAGATGCGCCACGCCCGACAGGTGCACCGCCTCGTAGAGCCAGGTCGAGACGTTGTCGCGCGAGGAATACCAGTCGTTGGAGATGTAGGCATCGTCGCCGGCAACGATCAGCAGGAAACGCCTGGTACCATCCGCAAGCGGCACGAGCGGATTTCTGGCCGCGAGATGGACCTGCACGATAGCTTGCCCGTCGCGCTGATCCAGCACGAACGGGACGTGCGAGGCGCGCGGGCCGCGCTCATCCGCCGCCACGATCACGCCGAAGCCGCGTTGCCCAGCGAATTCCAGCGCGCGCTGCTTCTCGATGCGGAATTGGGGACGGAGGACATGCATGGCGCGGCGCTCGACGGCTGGACGAAGGATGATGCGAGGCTACCTCATCATCCGGCGAAATCCGAAACGATATTGGGCTGCAAACGCGGATGTCAGCATTGATCTCGGCGTCGTGCCAGCTCGCCGAGATAGGCGCAGAACATGTCGGCGAGCCCCTCGGCATGGCGCGCGATCTCCGCCGCGCTGCGCGGCGTCTCCGAGAAGCGCTTGCCGACCTCGCTCAGCGTCGTCGTGATTAGTTCGCCGGCGACAGCGCGCGTCGCATCCGATGCCTTGGGCAGCGCCTCCCGCATGAAGGCCGCGACGATGCCCTTGCCGGCGGCCCGCGCATCGTGTGCCTCGGGCGCATCGCGATAGAGCGGCGCGGCGTCGCTGAGCGCCGTGCGGATCGCAGCCTCCTCGCACTCGGAGCGAATGAAAGCGTGGACCAGCGCGCGCAGCCGCGCCGGCGGCGGCTTTGCCCGGTCCGCGAGGATGCCGCGCAAGAGCTCGCTCGTGCGTTGCCACTCGTCGCGCTGGAGGCGGAACAGGATCGCCGCCTTGTTCGGAAAATATTGATAGAGCGATCCGACGCTCACCCCGGCCCGCTCGGCCACCCGCGCCGTCGTGAAACGCTGCGCGCCCTCCTTCGCCAGGACCTGAACAGCCGCATCCAGAATGGCCGCCACAAGCCCCGTGGAGCGGGCCTGTTGCGGCTGCTTTCGCGAGGAAATTGAACGGCTTCGACGATCGGCCATGGCGCGCCTGGGGAATGCGAATAGGAAATGCGACGAATTAGTCGTATTTCAGTCTTCGCGCAAGCACGCGCTTCTTCGCGAACCCTGGAGGCAACGAATGACCACCCCAACCATCACATCGCTTGCGCCGCTGCTGGACCGCCTGTTCCTCGAGGCCGAGGCAACACGGGGCGCAACGCTCGCAGCCGTCGCCGATTTGTCCGACGCCGACCGGGCGCGGATGATGCGAAGCAAGACCGATTACGCCGACCTCTACGGACGCCTGAAGGACGTCCCGCTCGCGGTATCCCGCGAGACCGGCGCCCTGCTCTACATGCTGGCGCGCAGCTCCCGCGCCAGAACGATCGTCGAGTTCGGCACCTCCTTCGGCATCTCGACCCTGCACCTCGCCGCGGGCCTGCGCGATAATGGCGGCGGCCGTCTCATCACCAGCGAGTTCGAGCCGTCCAAGGCAGCGCGGGCACGCGACAACCTCTCGGCCGGCGGGCTGCTCGATCTCGTCGAAATCCGCGAAGGGGATGCGCTGAAGACGCTCAAGGCCGATCTCCCTGACACGATCGATCTCGTGCTGCTCGACGGCGCCAAGGCGCTCTACCCTGAGATCCTGGATCTGGTCGAGGGCCATCTCAAGCCGGGCGCGATCATCGTCGCCGACAATGCCGACGACAGCCCCGACTATCTCGCGCGCGTGCGCATGCCCGGCAGCGGCTACATCTCCACGGCCTTTGCCGAGGATGTCGAACTCTCCGTGCGGATCAACTGACGCCACGTCGAGCCGCCGCGATGCCATTGAGCCGCTGCGCGATTCATCGCGCGGCGGCTGCGCGTCATCGGCGACAGACCGCGGAACATCACGTCCGCGTCCGTGTCGCACCCTCGTCACTCACATGTGATAGCAGCTACCGGCAGAGCGATGTTCCACGTGCTAAACATACCTACCGCGCGGTATCTTTCCTGCGCTACGCCCGAGCCCGCCATGACCTCCGCCTTCAATGCCTACACCGCGCTTGCCCTCGCCATCGTCTCCGAGGTCATCGCGTCCGCCTTCCTGCAGCAATCCGCACAGTTCACGCGGCCGTGGCCGACGCTCGCCATGGTCCTGTTCTACGTCGCCTCGTTCTACGCGCTGTCGGTCGCGATCCGGGTGATCCCCCTGAGCATCGCCTATGCGATCTGGGGCGGGGTCGGCATCATCCTGACCGCCACCGTCTCCTTCGTGCTATTCCGCCAGATGCTCGACGCCGCGGCGTTCGTCGGCATCGGGTTGATCGTATCCGGCGTCGTCATCATCAACCTGTTCTCGGAGACGACGGTGCACTGATGCCGGCCAGCGCCTATAGCCGCGCCAAGCAGCCCGAGCAGGTGCGGCGCGCCCTGCTCGACCACGCTGCGGCCATTGCCACGGACCATGGCGTCTCCGGCATCACGGTGCAGGCCGTGGCGGCGGCGGCCGGCGTCACCAAGGGCGGCCTGTTTCATCACTTCGGCAGCAAGCAGGCGCTGATCGAGGGCCTGTTCGCCGATCTGCTCGCCCGCGTCGATGCCGAGATCGACGCCGCAATCGAAACCGATCCCAAGCCGCGCGGCAGCTTTACCCGCGCCTATGTCAATGCGGTGTTCATCGGCAAGGCGTTCGGCTTCACCACGCCCTGGGCGGCGCTGAGCATGGTGGTCGTCACCGATCCGTCACTGCGCCGGCTCTGGAACGACTGGATGAAGGCACGCCTGAAGCGGCATCGCGCGACCGACGGCACGCCGGAGCTCCATGTCGTGCGCCTCGCCGCCGACGGCGCCTGGCTGTCCTATGTCACGACCGGACAGACGCGCATGAACGCCGAACTGCGCGCCGTGCACGGCCGGCTGATCGCGGAGACCTATCGGCGCGGATAGCGACCTTTTTGTCGGCGCTGGCTACTGGCTTGTCACTGGCTTGGGCGGACGCGGCGCGGATCGGGAGGATTTTGCGCCGGGCTTGGCCGCGGCTCGCGGTGGCGGCGCATCGACGGACTCCAGATACGCGGCGAGCGCCTTGGCGGAGTCAGAGCTGGTCGCGTAGTGGTCCTTCAGGAACCATGACAGCGTCAGGCTGAAGCGCCCCTTGGCAAGACCGCGCGGGCTCCGGTGGCAGGTCGCGCAACCATCGGCAAACAGCTTTTCGGCCGACTTGCCGGCATCGAGATTTTGAGCGGATGCGACCGTCGCCGTCAGTGCGGCGGCGGCTGCGAGAATCATCAGGGGCGCGATCAGGTCGCGCCCTGGCCGAAAGTGCGAAGTCAAATGTCGTCCCCTAGCCCCGTCTTGCGGTCACGCCGCCAGCAATTGATCGAATTCGGGCGGCGCGTAGGCCTTGCCGTCCTGGTCGGTGATGACGACCCGCCATCCCTCGCTCGCCCACACCCTTGCCTTCGCCACGATGAGCAGGCGGCTCTCGCGGGCGAAACTGTACTTCTCGTTGTCGCGTTCTGCGATCATTTTGTAGGCCAATGCGTGTCCCCTTGCGTTGCCCCTGCACCCGCTTCCTCGTGGCAGCGGGCTTTGGCGGCAATTCGCCGGGAGCGTGGCAATTTGGTGCCATCCGCAGGCAGCATCGCACCGGCGCACCCGCAGCCGGGTGACCGGATCGAACGCGTGCCGCGTTCGGCAGCTGGGGGCCGGCCCGTCACATCAGCAACGGAACCGATCGCGCCACCTCCGAACTCCGCTAATGGACGCGGATGATGTGCGGACGGCCGAGATCGATCAGCCCCTGCACCGCCGACAGGCGATCGTCCAGGGCCGCGATCGTAAGCAGCAGATTGTTGCGCCGTTCGTCGAGAAGACCCATCTCGGCGCCGGAGAGTTTGGCGTTCGCCCGCTGCTTGTGGATGCTTTCGAGCGAATCGCGCAGTGTGGCGATCAAGCCGGTCAACTGCTTGACCTCTTTCGTCATGGACCGCTTCGCGACATTTTGGCGGCGCGTCTCCGCCTGGCTCTGTCTCATCGTCATCCTCCCGTGCCCCGCTGCCCCGAGTGGATGCTTACAGCTTTGGGTAGACATATTACGATCGATGAAATCTGCCCGCGAAGAACTTTCTTAAATTGTACGCGCAGGGAACCCGACTAACAGAAAGCCCGGCGCGAGGGCCGGGCTTTCGCAATGACGTTAGTGCTTCTCGTGACCGCCACCGGGACCGCCGGCCGGCGCGCCACCACGCGGAGTGGCGTTGATGTGCTGAGCACCGCCGCCCGGATGCGGCATCGCAGGTGCTGCCGCGCGCGGCGCCGGCATCTGCGCATGGGCATTCATCGGCGCGCCATGGCTGACGTTCGGCTGCGCCACATGCGGCGTCGCGGGCCGGGCCGCAGGCGCGGCCGACACGCGCGGAGCTTCATGAGCTCGCGCCATCGGCTGCGCACGCGTTGCGGCGCGGCTCGCCGCATGCTCGTGCATCATGCGCGCCTGCGCGTCGCGCGGGTTGCGGTTCTGCTGCACGGTCGTCCGCGCATTCACCAGGCGATCGCTTCGCCCGACGCGAGTCCGGTCGGCCGCAACCGCAGCGTCGCGCTTGGCGATGGCTGCGTCATGCCGTGCCGTCACGGCATCGCGTCCGGAGATCGCGGCGGCGCCCTTTGTATTCGCGCCATTGCGCCCCAGTGCGATCGCCGCATCGCGTGTCGCCGCACGGCCGATACGGGCCGCACTCGGATCAATCGTCATCCGCGTCGCGAAGCGCTCGTGCGAGCTCCAGTAACTATTCCAGTAGGCATGGCGGCGATACCAGGGCCGCCCCTGATAATAGCTCGACCAGTACGAGCTCAGCACGAAGGGCACGACGGGCACGTCGATCTCGTCGACATAGTCGGGGAGATAGACGTAGTGATTGCGGTAGAGATATTCGAGATATTGCGACGACACCCAGCCGCGATCGTCGGAGAAGCTCACGTCGCACCAGGCATTGCCGCGCAGGCAGCCATGGATGTTGACGCGGGCGCCCTCGGGGATGCGATCGACCACGGGGAATCCCGACCCCGGTCCGGCGCGCAAGCCGGTCGAAACGGTGACGATGCCCGGCGCGGCCAGCGCGGCCGTCGGGGCGAGTAGCAGTGCTGCAACCAAAATGCTTCTGAGTCTCATGGCGTATTCCTCCTCTGCGAGTCGGAACGCGCAGAAGGAACGAGCGTTCCTCCTAGAGCTGCCGCATCAGCCGAAAGATTGAATGCGCGCGGAGTTCAATATTCATCCGCCGTTCATCGGTACGACGAGCGCAACACGGCGAACGTCAATTCACCGGCAGCATGAACCCGTCGAAGTACGACGCGAGCCCGGCAAGATCGTCGAGCGGCAGCACGTTCGCGACGTATTGATCCGGCCGCACGACGACCATGCAACCGGCCTTCCGATCGATGCCGCGCATCGCAAACACATCGTGACCGCTCTTGAAATCCGGACAGAACATCTTTTCGTAGTCAAGCAAACCGTAGCGGCCTTTGCGCGGCAGCAGCAGCGGTGGCATCGCCTCGATCGCAAGCTCGCGATGATCTTGCTGAAACACCGCGCGCAGATCGATCACGGCGTCGATGTCGGCGCCTCCGGGGGTGTATCGCCTCACCGGCGATTCCCCTGCCTCGGTGAGAAAATTGCACAACGCACGAATGGCGGAGCCGGCCGCCGCCGGATTCTCCGCGCCGGAAAATGCATAGATGCGGAAGCGTCCGTCGGCCTGCGCCGCGTGGCCGAGATGAACGGGCTTTGCGTCCGCCAGCCGGATCACCGGCGCGGAATGGAAGCGCTTGCCGATCACGAGGCCTTCCGCAAGATGCTGATGGGACAAAGCCCCCGTGAGGACCGAGGGCGTGTAATGCGTCGCGGTGCCGGCCGTATAGCGGCCGTGCCGGACAAAATAGTCCTGCGTCATGGCGGCATCGGCGCCACCGGCCTTGGCCGCAGAGGCCAGAATCCCCGACCATTCGCGGTCGAAGTCGATCAGCTCTTTCGCGACCGCCTGGCGCTCCGCGGAATAGGAATGCAGCAGGCTTGGCGCACTCTGCTTGCGGAGCACGGCGGCGAGCTTCCAGCCGAGATTGAAGGCATCCTGCATCGAGACGTTCATACCCTGCCCCGCCTTCGGGCTGTGGGTATGGCAGGCATCGCCGGCGATGAAGATGCGCGGCAGGCGGGTCGCGGTCTCGGCTTCCGGCACGTCGTCGAACTTGTCGGTCAGGCGCTGGCCGATCTCGTAGACCGACCACCAGGCGATCTCCTTCACGTCAAGCGTATGCGGTTTCAGGATCCGCTGCGCCTTGGCGATCACGTCATCGGCGGTGATGTTGCGGCTGGCGACGCGCTCGCCGACGTCGAGCTTGGCGAGCTCGACATAGATGCGCACCATGTAGCCGCCTTCGCGCGGAATGATCAGCAGGCTGCCGTCCTTCGCCGACTGGATCAGGGCCTTGAAGCGGATGTCCGGAAAATCGGTCACCGCCAGCACGTCCATCACGCCCCAGGCGTGGTTGGCGGAATCGCCGTGCAGTTCGCGGCCGATCGACTTGCGCACGGTGCTGCGCGCGCCGTCGCAGCCGACGACATAGCGCGCCCTGATCGTCTCGACCTTGCCCTCGTTTTCGGCGTCGACGCGTTCGAGGCGCACGGTCACGGCATGGTCGGCAGGCCCCGCGGCCGGATCGACCTGGAGGTCGAGCAAGCGGCGGCTGTAATAGGGCTCGAGCTTGGCCGGCGATTTGCGCATGACGTCGAGAAAGCCGTCATGGATGCGCGCCTGGTTGAGGATAACGTGCGGGAATTCCGACAGCCCGTCCTCCACGTCCTGCACCCGGCCGCTGCGGACGATGGTCTCGGGCCGCCGTTCGTCCGGCTTCCAGAACGTCGTCTCGTTGACCCAATAGGCTTCCTTCAGCACGCGCTCGCTAAAGCCAAAAGCGTGGAACATCTCCATGGTGCGGCAGGCGACGCCGTCGGCCTGGCCGACCGACAGCCGGCCCGGCTTCTGCTCGACGATGCAGGTCTTGATGTCAGGAAATTGGGCAAGCTGGGCCGCGAGCGTCAGGCCTGCGGGCCCACAGCCGACGATGAGGACGTCGACCTCGTCGGGCACGCCGCCCGCTGCACCGGGGGCCTGAACGCGTTCAGCGGGATCGGCGATTTCAGGGTCGCCCGGCTGAAATCCATTGAGATGGAATTGCATGAGCACCTCTCCCGTCAACGTCTTCTTCGATATTGCTCAGTATGCTGACTATCAGTATACTTGTCAACGGATCCCGCCCTCCCTGTGACCTCAGGAGAATTCGGTGAAAGACAACAACGACATGCCCGGTCATCTGGCGCGCCGCTTCCAGCAGATCGCGGTCGCGGTCTTCCTGGCCGAGGTCGGGGATGCCGGCTTCGACCTCACGCCGGTGCAATACGCCGCGCTCGCGACCATCAAGGCCAATCCGGGGCTCGACCAGGTGACGCTCGCAGGGTTGATCGCCTATGACCGCACCACCATCACCGGCGTGATCGATCGCCTCGTGCAGAAGGGCCTGGCGGAGCGCCGCGCCTCGAGCCGCGACCGCCGCGCCCGCGAGCTCGAGGTCACCGACGAAGGCCGGCGCACGCTGCGCAAGATCACGCCTGCGGTCGAGTCCGCACAGCGCATCATGCTGCGCGGCCTCAGCGCCAGGGAAGGCGAGGAGCTGATGCGTCTGATGCGCAAGGCGATCGCTGCCGGCAACGAGCTCAGCCGCGCCCCGCTCCGCGATGTGCAGGCCTAAGCCGCATTCATGCCCGTAATTGTCGCAGCGCCGCGAAACCAGGAACTAACCTTCGGCTGCTACCGTCGGCCCCATTCGGCGCTTAACGCGCGATTAACTTTGCCGTTCGGGAGTTTCGGATGTTCAGGTTCCTCATTGCGGCCGCGGCCATCGCGCTCTCGACCGGCCATGCGCTCGCAAACGGCCATGGCGGCGGCGATACCCCTCCTCCGCCCAAGCCCGAGGCGACGACCGCGCCGGCGAAGGTGGTCATCACCAAGCAGGGTCCCAAGCTCGTCGATCCCAAGGGCATGACGCTCTATTATTACGAGCGCGACACCACCGGCAAGACGTCGAACTGCAACGGTAAGTGCACCGAAAGCTGGGTTCCGCTCGCCGCAACGGCCGACGCCAAGGCCGTCGGCGACTTCACCGTGATCAGCCGCAACGACGGCAGCAGGATGTGGGCATACCGCTATCGCCCGCTCTACACGTCACCCGCCGACAAGGCGCCGGGCGATGCCAACGGCAACGCCACGACGCTGCAATGGCGCATCGCACGGCCCGGGGAGTAGGGCCCGAGCGGCAGCGCCGTGACGCGCTGGTCACCCGCGCCAGCGCGTGCCCGTCTCGACCTGCGCGTTCTGCCCGGGCGGCAGCACCACGACCATCGAATTGAGCTTCACCCGGTCGTAGAGATCGATCACGTCCTCGTTGCGCATCCGGATACAGCCTGACGAGATCGCCTGCCCGATATATTCGGGCTGGTTGGTGCCGTGGATGCGGTAGAGCGTGTCCTTGTTGCCGACAAAGAGATAGATGCCGCGGGCGCCCAGCGGATTGGCGGGACCGCCGGCGACGCGCGCCGGATACGGTCCAAGCCGCGCCTGGATGTCCGCTGTCGGAACCCAATCCGGCCATTCCGCCAAACGGCCGACGCGCGCGACGCCCGAGAAGGCCATGGCCTCCTCGCCGACCGCGACGCCGTAGCGGATCGCCTTGCCCTCGGGCAGCACGAAATAGAGGTAGCGCGCATCGGTATCGACCAGGATCGTGCCCGGCTGCTCCTTGCGCTGGTAATCGACGATATGACGGAGATATTGCTCGGGCACGTTCGCCTGAGCGTATGGCGTATGCGCGAGCAACTGCCGGTCGCGCGGCGTCATGCTCGCATCCGTGGATGGCGAAAGCGTCGTCTGCATGCAGCCGCCGAGCGGCAGCATGGCAACAACGAAAAGAGCGAGAACAGATCTTGGCACCGCCGGCCCCCCCGATAGCGGATAGCAGCACCCCCAGCAGCGTCAGATATTGCCCAAATCGTGCTGAAAACAAGGCAATGCGGAACACGTCCGCGTGTTTTTCCGGCGGAGTTCCATCACCACAAACGGCAGAAGACCGTCGCATCATCTCCATCCCCTCGCCTTGCTTTGGTCAAACCCGGCTGGACTCGTGCGTCATCAGACTTGGGATGGGGCTCACCTCAACAGATCGGCTCGCGCCAATGCGGACGACGAAGGCTTCAAAGGAGCTGCGATGCTCGCGATGCTGAACAGCAAGCAAATCGTCGATGAGATCGTGAAGGACACGGTCAAGGACAACGATCCGCACGACGCGGTTCAGATCTCGCCGGATATCGTGCTGGCCTCGCGCCCCGTCGGCGCTGCCCCCGCGCTGGCGCCTGACATCACGCCGCGTCCGGAGCCGAAATTCGCGCCCGGGCCCAGAATCAATCCGGAGCCGAAGTTCAGTCCTGTTGTGGAGCCGCAGCCGGCGATGCCCTCGGTCGACACCGCGGTGCGCGTAACGGCCGGCGACGGTCACGGCCGGCAGAAGCGATCCGCCGCCGGCAAGTGGCTGCGCGGCGCTTTCGTCACGTTTCTGTTCGCGGGCGGCAGCGCGGCTGCCACCATCGCCTGGGAGAAACACGGCGACGTGGCGAGGCAAATGCTCGCCGACTGGAAACCCGTATTGGCGTCGCTGATGCCTTCGACGTCACAGCCGGCGCCGGTCGCCGCTGCGCAGTCCGCCCCGCCCGCGGCGGAAGCTGCAACCGATCAAACAGCCGACCAATCCCCGACGCCGGCAGCGACTCAGTCGGCGTCTGCGGCCGTGCCCGCAGCAGCGCCGTCCGAAACAGCTCAGTCGGTGCAATCGATGACGCGGGATCTTGCCGCAATGGCGCAGCAGATCGAGCAACTCAAGGCCAACATCGCCGAGTTGAAGGCCGGACAGGAGCAGATGGCGCGCGAGATGGCGAAGCCGTCCGCACCGAAGCCGATGGCTGCGACGATGCCGGTCGATCCACGCGCGCGCGTTTCCGCGCTACCGCCGCGGCCTCCGGCTCCACCGGTTCGCAAGCCGAAGCCGGCCGTGACGCAGACCTACATGCCGGCGTATTCGCCCGCACCGGTCGCGTCTCCGCCGCCGCCGTCACAGGCTGCCGCGGTCCCACCGCCGGTCGCGCCGGCCGCCACGACACAAGCCGTTGCCGATGACGATGGACCCGTCGTGCGTCCGCCAATGCCGCTGCGCTAGAGCGTTTTCGAGCGAAGTGGATACCGGTTCGCGTAAAGAAAACGCGTCAAAACAAGAATCTAGAGCCTTTCCCGTTCCGATTCCATCGGAACGGGAAAGGCTCTAGACCAACGCCGGGCGATCGCACAGCATCGGTAACGCAGCGTCGCTGCAAGCTGTCCGACTCGATGCGATGCGTTAAGTCCGGGCCACTACGGAGATCGATGCTTCGATCGTCTTACGACGAACGAATAGGCCAAGAGAGAAAAGGCCGTCGGGATCTATGCCGACGGCCTTCTCTTGCAACTGCCGGTTCCCGGAGCCCGGTTCTGTTGCAATTCCATGCCTCATGATCACGCTGACATATTTAATAAAATCTTAACGCGCCTGCATGCTGCACATCATTTCTGCGCCATAAGCACAGAGATTGCGCGCTTCATTCATTCGATAAAGATCGACTCAGTGGTACCATCCGGGATGTGTTGAGACTTCCGTTGAAGACTTGTTTTCCAGACTTGTCGTCGAGACTTGGGTCGTAACACCGGGGAATTCGGATGCCTTACTACTACTTCGATCTTGTGGTTGGTGAAGAGTTCAAGAACCAGGGCGGAATCATCCTCGAGGATATCGAGGTCGCCTCCGATCGCGCCCACCAACTGGCCAACGAGCTGTCGCAGGTGAAGCCGGAGCTTCAGCAAAAGGGTTGCGCGGTGCGCGTCACCGACCGCGATCACAACGAGCTCTATCGCACGCCGCTCGATCCCGTGCCGGCCTGGCAGCGCTAGGCTACTCCAGCACCGGCGCCTCGAACCAGTTCGTCAGCGACAATCCGCCGTCGACGACGAAGGCCGCGCCGGTGACGTAAGCGGAGAGCTTGTTCGACAGCACCGCGAGCGCCATCGGTGCGAGGTCTTTCGCCTCGCCCAGACGCCCGAGCGGGATGTGCCGCGCCAGCGAGGCATCCGCGACGAAACCGCCGGCAGCGATCGCACCGGGCACCAGCGCGTTGACGCGAATGTCGTGGCGCCCGAACGTCTTCGCGAGCTCCTTCACCAGCATCGCCATCCCCGCCTTCGCCGTCGAGTAATGCGGCAGGTTACGCGGCGTGCCCGCATGCAGCGAGGTGAGGAACAGGAACGAGCCGGGCCGCTTCGCCGCGATCAGCCGCTTGGCGATCTCGCGCGCCAGATGAAAACCCGCATCGAGGTTGACGGCGTGCATCTCCTGCCAGGTCCTGCGATCCACCGCGAGCGCATGATCGGCCTCGCGTCGCGGCGGCGAAGCGCTATGCACGAAATGCGTCACCTCGCCCAGCGCGGCGTGTGAGGCGGCAAGCAGCGCATCGCAGGCATCGAGCCTCGCGAGATCGCCGACCCAGGGCACCGCGTGTCCAGGCCTCTCGCTCGCGCCGATCGCGGCACTGACCCGCTCCGCACTCACGTCGGCGAACACGGTCCGGACGCCCTCGCCGACCAGCGCCTGCGCGATCGCGCGGCCGATGCCGTTGCCCGCGCCGGTGACGAGCGCCGTGTCGGTTGCGGGATCGAACGGCGCGCTGAACAGGCTCATGTCGCTCTCCGGGTCCGGGAGCAGCCAATCTAGCGCACCGCACGGAGACGCGACAATTGCGTCCCGGCGCCATTGCGGAGCGGCGCGCCGGACGCTAGCCTCCCAAAAAAATCGAGGAGGTACCAAGGATGCGCTATGGTTTTCTGATGACGGGCCTTTTGCTGCTTGCCGCGCCGGCACAGGCGGGCGACGCGCCGCCACGTTCGACCTATGTGACGATGGTCTTGCAGGCCTTCGCCGCCAAGGTCGAGTGCCCCAACACGGATCTCGTCTATCAGGACCTCGTGCAGAAGGCGCAGCAGATGCAGCTGCCCGACGGCACCACCGAGAAGGTGCGCAAGGCGATCGCCTGGATGCACACCGGCGGCAAGATGGGCGAGAAGCAGGACGACGAGCTGATGGCCGAGGTCGCGGTGGCGACGCAGGCGACCGATATGGACCAGCGCCGCCTTGGCATGCCCGGCTGGTGCGAGGCCCAGAAGACCAACCTCGCCGGCCTGATCCGCAGCAAGGGCGGCTAGAGCGTTAAGCACACCGCGGCGGAACCGCCGCCGCGGCCAATAATCGTCACAATCCTCGCCAGCATGCGGGCCGCTTCGAACAGGAGATCCGTATGCGAATGGTTCATTTCGTCTTCGCCGGCGCCCTCGCGATCAGTGCCGTGCTGACCACCCCGGCCTTTGCGAAGAATACCGACGCCCAGAAGGGCGAGGACAAATCGACCTCCTCGTCGTCCTGTAGCGCCTATCAGCAGGCGCCCGACGGTTCGTGGGAGCAGCTTTCCTGCAAGGAAACGAACGAGCGCGGCCAGCCGCAAACGCAACATCGCGCCCCGGCACAGGGAACCGATCACGAGGAGCGCTGACTGTTCCCGTTCCCCGTGGTCAGCTCTGGTGCGGCCCACGTATGACCTTCATGGCATCCGCGATGTGACGCCATTCCTTGGCCTCATCGGCCTCGCCGCGGCCCTCGCAGGCCTGGGCCTGCTCGGCGGCCTTCGCAATCGCAGCAAAGCCGTGCCGTTCGAGCATCTGGCGTGCGACGGTGTGGACCTGGAGCTCCGACATCATGGGTGCTCTCCCGTGTGATGAAACCGCGATGCACGCTTGGTGGAGCCGCGGATTTCCTACAACGATCAAGTCGCGGGTCTCGTTCCGATCACCCGCAGCAACGATAAAAGGCGGCCCGCCATGCCCGGCGGACCGCCTTCTCACCCACCCCAAAACCTGATGTCGTCGGCCGCGTCCCCTACGCGACCGCCACGCGCTTGCGCTCGAGATCGTTTGGCACCTCGATATCGACCTCCAGGGTCGACACCTCGTCGCCGCGCTCGAGCCGCACGATTACCTTGGTCGGATCCAGCGTGACGTGCTTGGACACGACGGCGAGAATTTCCTCACGCAGCACGCCGAGCAGGTCGGGCTGGCCGCGCATTCCGCGTTCATGCGCGAGCAGAATCTGCAGCCGTTCGCGTGCGACGGGTGCAGAAGCCTTGTTGCCGCGGAGAAGTCGGAGCAGACCCATGCTCATGCAGCCCTCCGTCGCAGCAGACGATCCATGAAGCCCTTGCGCTCCGACGGCACCTGCATGGCGACGGTCTCGCCGCACAGCCGCCTCGCCGCATCGATATAGGCCCGTGCGGGTGCGCCGTCCGCGTTCGACAGCGTCACCGGCGTGCCGACGTTGGAGGCCTTCAACACGTCCTGGCTCTCGGGAATGATGCCGAGCAAGGGCGTTGCCAGGATTTCGAGGATGTCGTCGATGGTCAACATCTCGCCGCGCGCCGCGCGGGAGGCATCATAGCGGGTGATGAGAATGTGCTTCTCGACCCGCTCGCCCTTCTCGGCCCGCACCGTCTTGGAATCGAGCATGCCGATGATGCGATCGGAATCGCGCACCGAGGACACTTCCGGATTGGTGACGATCACGGCCTCGTCGGCAAAGCGCATCGCCATGGAGGCGCCGCGCTCGATGCCGGCCGGGCTGTCGCAGATCACCCAGTCGAAGCGGCCGCGCAAATCGTCGATGACCTTGCCAACGCCCTCTTCCGTCAACGCGTCCTTGTCGCGGGTTTGCGAGGCCGGCAGCAGCCAGAGATTCTCCAGCCGCTTGTCGCGGATCAGCGCCTGCGGCAGTTTTGCGACGCCCTGCACCACGTTGATGAGGTCGAACACCACGCGGCGTTCGGCGCCCATGACGAGATCGAGATTGCGCAGGCCGACGTCGAAATCGACGACGACGACCTTGTCGCCGCGCTGCGCCAGGGCAGCCCCCAGCGCGGCGGTCGTCGTGGTCTTGCCGACCCCGCCCTTGCCTGATGTCACGACCAGTACCTTACTCATCTGAAATGTCTCCTTTGCTGGTCAGTTCAGTGCTGTAATTCGCATGGTATTCCCCTGCAGCCAGGCCTGCGCCGGCTTGCCGCGCAAGGCGGCATCGATGTCGTCCGCAGTCTGGTAAAACCCATCAATTGCAAGCAGTTCGGCCTCGATCTTCTGGCAATAGATGCGGGCGCTCGTGTGCCCGTTAACCCCCGCCATGGCCCGGCCGCGCAGCGCGCCGTAGACGTGGATGGAGCCGCCGGCGACGACCTCGGCGCCGGAGCCGACGGAGCCGAGAATGGTGACGTCGCCTTCGGGGAAGATCACGGTCTGGCCCGAGCGCACGGGGTTTTCGAGCAGGAGCGAGGTTGGCTTGGCCTCCGCCTTCTCGACCTTCTTCGGCGCGCTCGGCTCGACCACGCAGCTGCGCCCGCCCGAGAGCAGCGGCGGCATCATGGGGGTCAGCCGGCCCTCCTCCACGCCCTCGATCCCGAGCACGCGGATGTTGCGGTCCTGAAGGCTGGTGAGCAGATGATTGATGCCGGACTGGCTGAGATCGACCGAGGACAGGTCGATCACCACGGGCCGGCCGGCGAAGAAGCCCGGCGAACGGGCGATGGTGGCGTCGATCTCCTGGAGCCAGTCCAGGATCGGAACCGTCGGCACGAACACGAAGGCCACGTAGGAGCGCCCGCGCAGGCGCACCATTTGGCGTTGGACTTTTGCTGCAGCCTCCATCGGCCGACTCGTTCCCTGTTATTGAATGGTTAACGATGCGGCGGATGTGGTTAACGACTGGTTAATTTCTCCGCGGGGTTACGTGAGTTGGGTGTGGGTCTTGGGCGGCTCGTCCGCACGGGACAGCCGCCGTGACCTCCGGTGTCGTCCTGGCGAAGGCCAGGACCCATACCGCGGAATCCATCGATTACGGACGGTGGGAGTACCGAACGACGAGTCTTCGCCAAACAACGTCTTGGGGTAATCGCGACGAGCGCGAGCGCTCGCGCGGAGGTCCTGGCTTTCGCCAGGACGACGATACGGAAGCCCCCCTACCCCCTACTTCTTCACCTTGCTCGCATCCATCTTGATGGCGGGATCCAGCATCTTGGTCGTGAACGCCGTCGTCACGTCGAACGGCTTCTCCATGCCGAGATAGGTCTGGACCAGTTCGTAGTCCTTCTTCATCCGCTCGCCGTCGATCCAGCCGAGGCTCTTCGTCGTCGTGAACTCGTCCGTCATCAGGAACTTGATGCGCTCCCACTGGCGCTCCTGGTTCTCCTTGTCGAGGCCGGAGACCTGGTCGAGCAGCGCCTTCAGGCACGGCGTGACGTCGGCGACGCAGGCTGCAAAGGCCTTCTGCGTGACGCGAACGAAATCCTCGACCACCTTCGGGTTCTTCTGCAAGTAAGCACCGTTGACGATCAGCGAGTTACCGTAAGGGTTGAGCCCGATGTCCTTCCAGTTGACATAGCCGAGGTCCTGGCCGAACTCGATCGCCTTCACATCGTGCTCATTGTAGAAGTCGCTGATGATGTCGACGGTGTGGCTCTTCAGCGCCGCGACCTTTGCGGTGGGCCCGATATTGACGAAGCCGACCGCATCAGACGCAAGGCCTGCAGCCTTGGCGAAGGCCGGCCACATCACGCGCGAGGCGTCCCCGGGCGGATTGCCGATCTTGTGGCCGGCGAAATCCTTCACCCCGTTCACGCCGTAGCTCTTCAGCCAGTAGAAGGTCTGGCCGGTGTTGGCGTAGACGCTCATCACCGCGACCGTGTCGGCGCCCTTGCTCTTGGCCACCAGCATGGTGGCGAGGTCGGCGACGCCGAACGGCGAGCCGCCCGAGCCGACCTTGGCGGCGGAGACGCCGGAGCCCTTGCCGGTCTCGATGGTGAGGTCGATGCCGGCCTTCTCGTACCAGCCCTGCGCCTTCGCGTAATAATAGGGCGAATGGTCGGCCGTGGGCGTCCAGTTCAGGATCAGGTTCACCGCCTCGCCCGCGTTCGCGGGCACGCCCGGCAAGCCGAGCATCAGGGTCACAACCGCCGCCTGCAAACGCTTCATCGCTTGTCTCCTCATTGCCGCGACCCGGCTTGTCGCTCTCCCCATGTGAGGCTACCAATGCAACAAGCCCGCCCTCCACTTGTCAACTGTTTGGTTGGAAATGCCCGCAAAACGATCTGGCGACACCGTGCCGCAGCGGCGCGACCCGGTCGCCACCCGCAAGAAGCTGCTGACCGCGGCGCGCCTGGAGTTCGCCCGGCACGGCCTTGCGGGCGCCCGCGTCGACGAGATCGCCGAGCGCGCCGGCGTCAACAAGCAGCTCGTCTACCACTACTTCGGCGACAAGGACGCGCTCTACCTCGCCGTGCTCGAATGGGTCTATGAGGACATCCGCGAGCAGGAGCGCAGGCTCAATCTGGAAGGCCTGCCGCCCGACAAGGCGATCCGCCGGCTGATCGAAGCCTCGTTCGACCACCTGGCGGCAAACCCTGATTTCATCGTGCTTCTGAACGACGAGAACCGCGGCGGTGCCCGTCATGTCCGCGGGTCCACGCGGCTGGAGGCGATGCATTCCCCGCTGGTGAAAAGCGTCTCCCACATCCTCCATGAGGGCGTGCGTTGCGGACTTTTCCGGAAAGGGATCGACCCCGTCCAGCTTTACATCTCCATCGCGGGCCTCAGCTACTTCTTCTTCTCCAACACGCCGACGCTCTCGGCGATCTTCGGCAAGGACCTGTCGAGCCGCGCCCAGCGCCGTGCCCGGCGCAGGCATGTCGTCGACCTGGTGCTCCAGTCGCTCCGGCCATAATCAACCAGATGGTTGAAACTTGCCCCGGGGACGGTTAGGCTTGCCGTCGTGGCGGAGAGGCCACGAGCAACGGGGAGCGAAAGGTGGCAGGTGACGGAGCAGGCCCGGCCCGCAGCTTTGCGATCATCCTGATCGTGCACCTCGCCGTGCTCGTGCTGTGGCAGGTCGCGGTCGATGCCTTCCACGTGCCGAAATTCATCCTGCCCTCGCCGCTCGCGACCGTGCAGACACTGGGAACCGCGAGCTACGCCTGGGGCTCCAACACGCTGGTGACGGCGATCGAGATCCTCGGCGGCTTCGCACTCGGCGCATTCGTCGGCATCACCCTCGCGGTGATCTTCAGCTGGGCGCCGCTGGTCAGCATGGTGCTGCTGCCGCTGTTCGTGACGCTGAACATGATCCCGAAGGTCGCGCTCGGCCCGCTTCTGATCGTCTGGTTCTCCTACGGCATCGTGCCGAACATCCTGATCGCCTTCAGCATCTGCTTCTTCCCGATCCTGCTCACCACCGCCCGCGGCCTGCGCGAGGTCGAACCGGATCTGCTCGATCTCGTCAAATCGCTGCGCGGCTCGCGCTGGACGCTGTTCCGCAAGATCCAGCTGCCGGGATCGCTGCCCTACGTGTTCTCCGGCATGAAGGTCGGCGCCATCCTGGCGGTCGCCGGCGCCATCGTCGGCGAGTTCATCGCCTCCGAGCGCGGGCTCGGCTACCTCATGATCCAGGTGCAGTCCTCGCTCGACACCCCAGCGATGGTGATGGCCGTGGTGCTGCTGACGCTGCTCGGCGTCGCCCTCTACGGCCTCGTGCTCGCCCTCGAGCGCATGTTCGTGGTCGGCGATGCAAGACAGACTTGATAACGGCAGACCTGAAAACGGAAAACCTGACTGACCAAGGACCGACCGATGCTCCTCACCCGCCAGACGCTGCCGAAGACCATTCCTGACATCGCCGCGCTCGACGATCTCCTGTGCCGGCCGACCCAGGCGCTGATCGACGACCTCAACAAGGTCGAGGGCGACATCATGATCCTCGGCGTCGCCGGGAAGATGGGCCCGACGCTGGCGGGGCTCGCCAAAGCCGCCGCGCCGGATCGCCGCGTCATCGGCGTCGCGCGCTTCAGCGAGGCGGGCGTCAAGGACTGGCTGCATCGGCGCGGCGTCGAGACGATCAATTGCGACCTGCTCGACGAGGCCGCGATCAACGCGCTGCCGAGGGCGCCCAACATCGTCTTCATGGCCGGCCGCAAGTTCGGCGCCGAGGGCGATCTGTCGCTGACATGGGCGATGAACGCGCATGTCCCGGCCCTCGTCGCGCAGGCCTTCCCGTCGTCGCGGATCGTGGCGTTCTCGACCGGCTGCGTCTATCCCTTCGCGCCGGTCGACGGCAAAGGCGCGACCGAGGACATGGCGCCAAATCCGCCCGGCGAATACGCCCAGTCCTGCGTCGGCCGCGAGCGCATGTTCGAGTATTTTTCGCGCAAGTTTTCGACGCCGGGCCGGCTGTTCCGGCTCAATTACGCGATCGACATGCGCTATGGCGTGCTGCACGACATCGCCACGAAGGTGCTGACGGGCACGCCGATCGACGTCAGCCTCGGCCACGTCAATTTCATCTGGCAGGGCGATGCGTCCGCGCAGGCGCTGCGGTGCCTTGCCCATTGCACGGCGCCGACCTCGCCGATCAATGTCAGCGGCCATGAGATTCTCGCCGTGCGCGATCTCGCCGCGAAATTCGGCGCTCGCTTCGGCCGCGCCCCGGTGCTGACCGGCGAGGAAGAGCCGACGGCGTGGCTGACCGATACCTCGCAGGCGGTCGAGCTGTTCGGTCTGCCGGTCGTCGACACCGAGCAGTTGATCGCCTGGACCGCGGACTGGGTGTCCCGCGCCATGCCGAGCCTCGGCAAGCCCACCAAATACGAGGTGCGCGATGGCCGCTATTGACGATCCGCCCATCATCAAGCTCGGCGCGGACGATGCGATCGCCGGGCTCGTGCTGTCGGTCGAAGCGCACTGGAACCAGACCGAGGAGGACTGGCGCATCTTCCTGCGCGACGGCGTCGTGTTCGGCATTCGCGATGGCATGCGGCTGGTCGCGACGGCGGCACTGCTGCCGTATTCCGGCAGCAACGCCTGGATCAGCATGGTGCTGGTATCAGACACGCATCGCCGCCGTGGCCTTGCAACGCGCCTCGTCGACGCCTGTCTGGAGACGGCGCGCAGGAACGGCCTGACCAGCTGGCTCGACGCGACCCCCGATGGTGCCGCCGTATACGGGCCGCTCGGCTTCACACCGACCCTGCAATTGCGCCGGCTGAAATTGGTCAATTCAACGCAAGCGTCCGCGCGGGCGCCTGCGGCCGCGACGCTCGACGCGCTTTGTGCACGGGACCGGCGGGTCACCGGTTTCGACCGGACCGCCCTCCTGACCGCCTTCGCACAGCGCTCCACCTCGCGTATCGTCGCAGCGAACGGATGCATCGCGCTGGTCCGCGACGGCAGAACCGCGCGCCACATCGGTCCCTTGTTCGCAGATCATGCCGTCGAAGCGCTGGCCCTGGTCCAGGCGATCGCGCGATCCGAGACCCGCCCCCTCCTGCTCGACGCTGTCGCCTCGCAAGGCGCGTTCCTGGAGGGATTGACCGCTTCGGGCTGGACCGTCGAACGCCCGTTCCAGCGCATGCGCTTCGGCCCCGCCACCGCCGCGGGCGAGGAAATGCCATTCGCCGTCGCCGGCCCTGAATTTGGATAGGACATCATGCACCACAGCCAGATCAATGCCGACGTTCGCAAGCTGATCGCCGACGGCACCGTGCTGCCGGCGCACCCTCTTGCGCTCACCGCCGAGCGAAAGCTCGACAAGACGCATCAGCGCGCGCTGACGCGCTACTACATCGACGCCGGCGCCGGCGGCCTTGCGGTCGGCGTGCATACGACGCAGTTCGCGATCCGCGACGTCGGCCTCTACCGTCCCGTGCTGGAGCTCGCCGCCGAGACCGCGGCGAGCTGGACCAGGCGTCCGCTGGCGATGGTCGCGGGACTTGCCGGTCCGACCAGGCAGGCAACCACTGAAGCGCGCACCGCGCGCGACATCGGCTATCACGCCGGCCTGCTCAGCCTCGCCGCGATGAAGAGCGCCTCCGAGGACGAGATTATCGCGCACTGCACCGCGGTCGCCGCCGAAATTCCGTTGGTCGGCTTCTATCTCCAGCCGGCCGTCGGCGGCGTCATCCTGTCGAGCCAATTCTGGCAACGCTTTGCCTCGATCGACAATGTGATCGCGATCAAGATCGCGCCGTTCAACCGCTACCGCACGCTCGACGTGCTGCGCGGCGTCGCAGCCGCGGGTGCGCTCGACCGCGTCGCGCTCTACACCGGCAATGATGACCATATCCTGCTCGATCTCATGCTGCCGTTCGACCTGCGCGACAACGGCGTCACCACGCGCACCTATTTCAAGGGCGGACTGCTCGGCCATTGGTCGGTCTGGACGGCGAGCGCGATCGGGCAATTCGAGCGCTGCAAGGCGGCGCGGCACAAGGACAGCGTGCCGGCCGACCTGCTCGCGCTCGATGCCCGCGTCACCGATTGCAACAGCGCCTTCTTCGACGTCGCCAACAATTTCCACGGCTGCATCGCCGGCTGCCACGAGATCCTGCGGCGCCAGGGCCTGATGCAGGGGCTGTGGTGCCTCGATCCGGCCGAGGGCCTCAGCCCCGGCCAAAAGGAGGAGATCGACCGCGTCTGCCGCGAGCACGCCGACCTCAGCGACGATGACTTCGTGGCCGCCAACCTCAGCAAATGGCTGGCATGACGGAAGAGCCCTTCATCAGCCTGCGCGGCGTCCGGAAAATTTACCGCAGCGGCGGCGCGGAGTTTCTCGCCGTCTCCGACGTCACCATGGACGTGAAGGAAGGCGAGCTGGTCTCGCTGGTCGGCCCGTCCGGCTGCGGCAAGACCACGGTGATGAAGATTCTGGCGGGCCTGCACGGCGCCGACGGCGGCACCGTGAAGATCGGCAGCGCCAGGAGCCCGTTCGATCCGACCCGCGACATCGGCATGGTATTCCAGCAGGCGCTGCTGCTGAAATGGCGCACGATCCTGGACAACGTGCTGCTGCCGGCCGAGATCGTGGGGCTACCGATGAAAGCCGCGCGCGAGCGGGCGCGCGACTTGCTCAACCTCGTCGGGCTTACCGGCTACGAGCAGAAATATCCGCAGCAGCTGTCAGGCGGCATGCAGCAGCGCACCGCCATCGCGCGGGCCTTCATCCACGATCCCAAGCTAATCCTGATGGACGAGCCGTTCGGCGCGCTGGACGCCTTGACGCGCGAGCAGATGAACCTGGAGATGCTGCGGATCTGGCGCGAGAGCGGCAAGACCATCATCTTCGTCACGCATTCGATCCAGGAAGCGGTGTTCCTGTCCTCGCATTGCGCCGTGCTGACCGCGGGCCCGGCGAAGATGGCCGATTACTTCCCGATCGACCTGCCCTTCCCGCGCGACCTTCCGCTCAAGACGACGGATGCGTTCGGTGCCTATGCGCGGCGCATCTACGCAAAGCTCGGGCTGGGCGCGGCGTAAACCGCTCCCTCCGCCGTCATTCCGGGGCGCGACGAAGTCGCGAGCCCGGAATCCATCGGGCGGCAAGACACGCGGTGAAATGGATTCTCAGATGCGCAATTGCGCATCATAGCTCCCGCCAAGAGGCGCGCCCCGGAATGACAGTGTCCTTCGGATCACGCCTGAAAACACCGCGCCCTCTTGCTGCAATCAGGTCTTGTTGCGCATCTTGCTGAGCAAATAGTTGTCGTAGAAGTTTTCCGCGATCTGCGTGTAGAACAGCAGCTCCTTCATATACGCGTCGTGGCTCTCCTTGGTCCGCTTGAACAGGTCGCTCTTGGCAGCGAGCTCGTTCAGGTGCTCCTGAGTCGCGTTGTAGCAAGCCTCCAGCACCGGCTGCGGGAACGCCTTCAGCTCGGCGCCGTTGGCGATCAGCCGCTTCAGCGCCGCCGGGTTCACGCTGTCGTACTTCTCGAGCATCCAGGCGCCGGCCGCAGAGGCGGCCTGGTTGACGATGGCCTGGTAGTGCTTGGGCAGCGAAGCCCACTTCTCGTCATTGACGATCATGTGCAGCATGGCGCCGCCTTCCCACCAGCCGGGGAAGTAGTAGTATTTGGCCACCTTCTGGAAGCCGAGCTTCTCGTCGTCATAGGGACCGACGAATTCGGCGGCGTCGATCGAGCCCTTCTCCAGGGCCGAATAGACGTCGCCGCCGGCGAGCTGCTGCGGCACGATGCCGAGGCGCGCCAGCACATGGCCGCCCATGCCGGCGATGCGGAATTTGAGACCCTTGAGATCGTCGACGGTCTTGATCTCCTTGCGGAACCAGCCGCCCATCTGGGTGCCGGAGTTGCCGCAGAGGATCGCATGCGCCTTGAACGGCTTCAGCGCCTCGTTGGCGAGATCGGCGCCGCCGCCGAAATACCACCAGGACTCCTGATGGCGATGGTTCATGCCGAACGGCGCGCCGGTGGCATAGGCCAGCGCCGGCTCCTTGCCGATGTAGAAGTAGAGCGGCGTCTGCGCCATCTCGACGGAGGCCGCGCTGACGGCGTCGAGCGCCTGCAAACCGGGGACGAGCTCGCCGGCCGCAAAGGTCTGGATCTGAAATTTGTTGTCGGTGGCGTCAGCGACGTATTTCGCGAAGGTCTGCGCCGTGCCGTAGATCGTGTCGAGCGATTTCGGGAAGCTCGAGGTCAGGCGCCATTTGATCTCGGGCGCGCCTTGCGCAATCGCGGGTGCAGCAACCAGCGTCGTCGCGCCGGCGACCGCGCCACCCTGGAGGAATGTACGGCGTTTCATGATGGGGTCTCTCCCTAAAGCAAGGCTTCAAATGGATGGCCTGGGCCACGGTCTTCGCAGACCGTTTGCCCGTTCCCGTCGCCGAGTTCAAGGTGTTCCGGATCAAGTGTCCTGGAGGAAGATCGACAGCGCTCGCTGCAATTCCTTGTACGCGCGCGGCCCGATCCTGGCGGCGAGGGTCTTCTCGCTTTCGGCGATCGACGGCCGCAAGCGGCCGAGGAGCGCGGCGCCGGTCTGGGTCACATACAGCACGTAGTAGCGGCGGTTGACGGCGGAGGCCGAACGCTGCACCAGCCCGCGCCGCTCCAGATGATCCACCAGCCGCCCGAGCCCCGCCCGCTCGATCGACAGGGATTGCGCGATGGCAAGCTGATTGACGCCGGGATTGGCTTCGATCACCGACAACACGGAGAACTGCGCCGGACTGATGTCGAAGGCGGCCAGCCGCCGGCTGACATCCCTGAACACCCAGAGCTGGGCCCGCCGGATGCGATAGCCGAGTGAACGGGACAGATCGTCCGAGGCAAGCAGCTTTGGCCGGGCGGGCTTTCCGGCCGGCGCGGCACGCGAGGCGGATCGCGCCGGCTTTGCAACCTGCGCCCTGCGCGACGCTCCCTTCGGGGATCGCTTCCTGACGCCAGCCTTCTCCATCGACGACCATCTTTCACAAGCCGGCGCGGCGGCATCCGCCCGGTGGTCCGGGATTCGAACGCCAAGTCTATCGCAGCGGACCGGGATCGAGAAGCCGCGCGGCGTCGCGCCTTGCCGATGCAGCTTCTACGACAGGTTGCACCGCGGACTCGCGTGTTGCGTCATGTTGACACGGCAACATCGCTTGCCTAAGGATCAAGAAAACCTGCCGTCACACGAGCAGGCTTCAGGGGAGCTAACGTCGGTGCCTGCATCAGGGAACGGCGACGATCCGCATGCCATCGCGCATCGCGGCGACACGATTGCGGCCGTCGGCGCATTGCGTTCCGCGCGCTGCGATCCGCATCGCGAAGCTCCCCGGCCTCCCGACGACCAGGACGTCCCGACCGACAGCGACATCGCTTGCAGCCTTGACGACGCCTGCCGCAACGGCCGGCGCCGCACGATGTCGCGTGGACGACCGCTGCTTTCGACAATCATCAAGCTGGAGGGCATGACATGAAACGATTACTTCTCGCCTCGACCATTGTTGCCGGTTGGACGGCTCTCGGCCCGCAGGCAATGGCCCACGGCCTGCCGCCGAGTGGTGTTGCCCCGCGCGCGTCCTGCACGGCCCTCACCGGCCTCACGCTGCCGAACACGCAGATCCTGAGCGCGACCCAGAAGGCGGGCTACTGCAACGTGATCGGCATCATCAACAAGCGCGTCTCGACGCAGGACCCCGATCATTTCACTTACGGGATCGGCTTCGCGCTCAATCTGCCCGATACCTGGCATGGCCGTTTCGAGATGATGGGCGGCGGCGGCACCGACGGCAGCCTCCAGGCCGATCCGCAGGGCGCCGCCGGCGTCGAACTCGGTCAGGGCTGGGCCGTGGCCGCCGACGACGGCGGGCATGAAGACAACGCCAGCAATCCGGTCGGCGGACATCAGGACGACGATGCCAATGCCGGTGGCTCCGCGCATTTCGCGATCGACGCCCAGGCGCGCAGGGACTACGGCTACAACGGCATCGAAAAGACCGCGACGATCTCGAAGCAGATCATCTCCTATTACTACGGCCTCGACACCGTCTATTCCTACATCACGGGCTGCTCGAACGGCGGACGTGACGCCATGATGGCGTCGCAGCGCTTCCCCTGGCTGTTCGACGGTGTGATCTCGCAAAATCCCGGCTTCAACCTGCCACAGGCGGCCCTTGCGGAAGCCTGGAACGAGCAGGTGCTCGGCACGCTCGCCACCAGCAAGGACGTCAACGGACAGCCCTTCATTCCCGACACGTTTCCGGTGCAGGATCTCCAGGTGGCCTCGGCCGCGATCCTGAGCGCCTGCGACGCGCTCGACGGGCTGGTCGACGGCATCGTCGACAATTATCACGCCTGCACGGCGAAGAAGGTGTATCCGGCGCTCGCCAGCTACACCTGCGGCACCGGCTCGCACGGCAGCACGCCGCATGGCGGCACGTGCCTGACCGGCGCGCAGGTGGACGCGCTGAAGAAGATCTATGCCGGGCCGGTCAATTCCCGCGGCCAACGGCTGTATTCGAACTGGTTCTGGGATGCCGGCATCTGGACGCCGCCCACCGCGCCCGGCGCCGGCTGGCAACTCTGGAACGTCGTCACCGCGCCGGTGCCGAACGTCAACACCGCGATCAACCTGACGCTCGGCGCAGGCGCGATCCCGATGATCTTCCAGACCCCGCCCGTCGTCACGCCCGTCAACGGGCCGAACGGCCAGGAAGCCTTCGTGTTCCGCTTCAACTTCGACACCGACGCGCCGAAGATCTTCGCGAAGACGCAAGCCTATCCTGAAAGCAGCATGGACTTCATGGCCGCGGTCTCGACCGACCTGCGGCCGTTCAGGGCGCGCGGCGGCAAGCTGATCGTCTCCTCCTCCGTCAATGACGGCATTTTCTCCGGTGCTGCCATCGCCCGCTGGTATCGCAACATGGACAGTTGCATGAACGGGCGCGCGACCGACTTCGCGCGGCTGTTCATGGTGCCGAACATGGCCCATTGCGGCGGCGGTGCGGCCACCGCGAGCTTCGCGCAGAACGAGGTCAAGGCCATCACCGACTGGGTCGAGAAAGGCATCGCGCCTGAACGCATTGTCGCGACCAATACCAACGCCACCTCGCCCTACCCGACCGGCGGACTTTTTGATCCGCGCATAGCCATGAACTTCCCGGCCAGCGGCACGAGGCCGCTATGCGTCTATCCGAAGATTGCAGCCTACAAGGGCAGCGGCATGACCAACGATGCCGGCAATTTCGCCTGCATCGACCCCGGCTTCAGGCCGGGCGGCGACCACGACTTCCATGATGACGACGATGGGCATGGCGACGGCAGGCACTGATCGTCCTGCTTCCTCTCGTGCCCCGGACGCAGCGCAGCGTCTCCCTCGCGATGCGAAGCATCGTCGAGCGCGATGCGCTGCAGAGCCGGGACCCGAGCAGATTCTCACGAGGCGTCAGCCTGCTCATACAATCCGGCGACGAAATCGCCGAATGTCGGTGCGAGCGGCAGCACGTAACCCCATTCGTTCGACATCGCCTCGGCAAGCGTCCAGGGCTTCTCGTATTCGGCGATCTCGTGATCGATGAACCAGATCTTGCCGAAATGCGCCTTGTCGATCGTCATGCAGATCGGGTTGCCGCCGTGGTCGCTCATGATCCAGAGGAGTTCATCGACGGTCGGCCATTGCGGAGTCTGACGCGTCTGGACCAGCGAGCATTCATCGCGCCGCAATCCCAGCACCTCCTGGACCGCGCCGGCCCAGTGCCCTTGCGGCCAGTTGAACTCGGCAGAGCCCTGGAAATAGCCGCCGGCGCAGGCCAGCAGGAACTGGCGATACTCGTCCGGCAAGCGGCAGCCGATGGATTTTTCGAATGCCTCGAGCGCTGCGAGCGTCGGTTGCTCCGCGCGGGCGCGATCAACGCCGGCAATGAAGACTGCGATATTCATGCGATCCCGTTCCTCGGCGCAGAAGCGCGCCACGCCTTCGTCGCAGGCATTCGGGAGCGGGTTCGACGATTGGAGGGGAGTAACGGCTGTCTCAGAGCAGCTTCGCGCTGACGAACAGCGCGCGCACGGCGTTGGTCGCCTGCACCGCGAGCATGGCGTTGCCGGCGGCGCCTTCCAGGGCCGAGATGGCTTCCTCGTGCAGCGAGCGGAATTCCATCCACTCGACCGACTTGAAGTTGGTGAGGAATTGATAGGCCTGGCCGACGGTCGCGATCGCCAGCGTGTCACCGTTCAGCTTGATCTTGAACGTCGTACGCAGCGGGGTCTCGGAATTCTGGGGATCACTCATGGGCTGCTTCTGGACAAGGACGGCTTAACGAAGGGGAAACGGCAGCCCCGCCGCGGCAGGCAAATATCAGGAGTCGGTGCTGCCGCGCTGTGACGCGGTCGCCGATCCTCTCAGGCTCGGCACCACGACCAGGCGGTTGAACTCGCCGTTGTCGTAGGCCTTGAGGAAGCGCTCATAGTCCTTGATCGAGACGCAGCCGTTGGAATCGCCACGCGGCCCGAGCATGTAGCTGTGGGTGAGAAGGCCGACGCGGCCGAGCGCGCTGGTGCCCTCGGCGGGCGTCAAGCGCAGCGCGCGGATGCCGTGGAACAGCTTTTCGCGCGGCTTCAGATCGTAGGTCGCGGGCGGGGTCGCGCCCACCATGCGCTGATCCACATGCTGGGGGTCGTCCATCAGCGCGCCCATGCCCGAATGCGCTTCCAGCGCGAGGCCGCTCGGCAGGTAAAGCGCCTTGGCCGAGATGTCGTAGACCGCCGTGCGCGAATCATAGCCGAGGGCGGCGAGATCCGGCGCCTTGCTGAACAGGCCATCGCCGGGGGTCAGCGAGGCCAGCTTGATCTTGTCGGTGAATTTTTCGAAGAAGTTGCGGTTGTCGACCCTGGGGGTGGTGTCGGCATAGGCCTGGCTGGACGCGATCTGGGCCGAGAAGTCCGCCTGCACCGGCCGCGAACGCGGCATCGGGACCGCGTCGGCACGCTCCGAGGGCCGCCTCTCGTCAACCGCCGTCCGGTCATCTTCGGTCAGGGTCGAGCGCCAGTCGTCGCCCTGGAGTTTCTGAGCCAGCATCGCCTTGGCATCGCGCAGCTTGAGCTGGACCGCATTCAGGGCAGAGCGCTCCAGCGTCCGCAGGCCGAGCTCGCGGGCGGGCGCGCTGCCAGATGCCGAAGCAAAACGGTCCTCGAAGGAAGGGGCATTGGCCGGCGGTAGCGCGGCGGAAACCAGCGGGGTCGAATCGCCCATATCGGCGACCCAGGCGGCGGCACCGAGCGACAGCGCAACAGCGGCCAGAGACAGCAGAATCGTCTCGGCCCGCCCGATACGGCGGCGCGACAACAGCCTCTCGGCTCTTGCGGTGTCGGAAACCATCAGATCCCCAAATCGACCCCCGGGGAGACCCACCCCCACCCGGAGACTCTCTATACCAGCTACCACATTGGGAGCCAAAAGTTAGGCATAATCACGGCCGTCAAGGCACCCCCAAGGTATCCAATGACCGCTCCTTTCGATCTAGACCGGTTCGTCCAGGCCCAAAACCCGGTCTATCCCACCGTGACCGGGGAGCTGTCCCGGGGCCGGAAGCAGAGCCACTGGATGTGGTTCATTTTCCCGCAGGTCGCCGGCCTCGGCTTCAGCGCCATGACTCAGCGCTACGCCATCGGCTCGCGCGCGGAGGCCGAGGCCTATCTCGCCCACCCTGTCCTTGGCCCGCGCCTGATCGCGTGCACCAGGCTCGTGCTCGCCGTTCAGGGGCGGACCATCAACGCGATCCTCGGCGCGCCTGACGACGCCAAATTCCGCTCCTCGATGACGCTGTTCGGCGCCGTGTCCGATGATCCCATTTTCAGTGAGGCGCTCGCCCGGTATTTCGCCGGCGAGCGCGACGGCGCGACGCTGGAGATCCTCGCAAAGCTCGATCAGCCGTCCAGCTGAGCTCGCGCGGCGGCAAGCAGCGTAAACCCGGGATTAACACGGGCGACCTATCGTCCGTGGAAAATAATTCTCCCCGCGCCAATTGCCGGACAGAACATGAAAATCGGAACGCTCCTGACCACCGCCATCGTCTCGCTCTCGACCGTCGGCGGCGGCCTCGCCGTCTACGTCGCCGTGACGAAGTACCAGACGATGGAGCGGATCACCGAAGCACAGGGGCGGCTCGCGATCGTCCGCGCCGTCGGCGACATCCCGCGCTATCTCAACCCCGAGCGCGGCTTTTCGACCAACATCCTCTATGGACCGGCGACGGTGGACCCGGCGCTGCTCGCAGAGCAGGACAAGCTGCGCAAGCAGACCGACGGCGCCCGCGACCGGATGAACGCGCTACGCAAGGACCTTCCCGGCCCGTTCGACGACGGCGCCACCACCGGCAACAACATCGACGGCATCAATTCGAAATTCACCGCGCTGCGCGAGGCCATCGACAAGGCGCTCGCGGGACCGGCGGAGGCGCGCAAGGACGCCGCCAAGAAGATCGTCGCCGACAACGCCGTGCTCAACGGCGCCGTGACCGCGCTGCTCAACGAGCAGGTCCGCCGCATGGCGATCCTCAACGGCGACGCCTACCGGCAGGCGAGCTACGCCAACATCGCGATGACGCTGCGCGACGTCGGCGGCTTCAACTCCAGCCTGCACAAGAACCTCGTCGGGGGCAAGAAACCGGCGACGGACACCGAGAAGGCCGAGATCAGCCGCTCGCAGGGCCGCAACGACCAGATCGTGATGGCGCTGCTGGAATTGCGCGGCAATCCGGCAACGCCGGCGAACGTCGCCGCTGCGCTGGAGAAGTTCAACGCGGTCTATATCGAGGAGTTCGGCCGCGAGCTCAAGCTGGTGAAGGACGGTGCGATCAGCGGCAAGTACGAACACGACATGGACACCTATTACGCCGCGACGCAGCGCGGCCTCGGCACCATCATCGAGGTCCGCGACGCGCTTTACGACAATGCGGAGCAGATCCTGGCGGGCGCCTCCTCGCCTGCACGCACCAGCTTCACCGTCGCGCTCCTCGGCCTTGTCGCCGTGCTGATCGCCAGCATCGGCCTCGTCGTGACGGTGCGCCGCCGCGTCTGCGCGCCCATCGTCGGCCTGACCACGCGGATGTCGCGGCTTGCCGAAGGCAACGTTGCCGAGGAGATCCCCGGCGCCGAGCGCTCCGACGAGATCGGGGCGATGGCCGCGGCCGTGCAGGTGTTCAAGGACAACATGATCCGGGCCGACCGGCTCGCCGCCGAGAAGCAGGCCGAGAACGACGGCAAGATGCGCCGCGCGCAGGCGCTCGACGAGCTCACCCGCGCGTTCGAAGCCAAGGTCACCGAGCTCGTCGGCGGGCTTTCGAAAGCCTCCTCCACCATGGAAAGCACGGCGCAGTCGATGACCGCGACCGCGGCCCAGACCAACAGCCAGGCCGCGGTCGTCGCCGCGGCCTCCGAGCAGACCTCCACCAACGTGCAGACGGTCGCGAGCGCGACCGAGGAGTTGACCTCCTCGATCTCCGAGATCGGCCGTCAGGTCGCACAAAGCACCGAGATCGCGGCCCGCGCCGTCGACAACGCCCGCCGCACCGGCGACACGGCACGTACGCTCGCCGAGGGCGCGCAGAAGATCGGCGACGTCGTCACCCTGATCCAGAGCATCGCCGAGCAGACCAATCTGCTGGCGCTGAACGCGACCATCGAGGCCGCCCGCGCCGGCGACGCCGGCCGCGGCTTTGCCGTGGTCGCATCCGAAGTGAAGTCGCTGGCCGGCCAGACCGCCAAGGCCACGACCGAAATCTCCGAGCAGATCACGGCGATCCAGTCTGCGAGCGACGAGACCGTCGCCGCGATCCGCAACGTCGCCGACGTCATCGCCGAGATCGACCAGATCGGCACCGCGATTGCCGCGGCGATCGAGGAACAGGGCTCGGCGACCAAGGAGATCGCCCGCAGCGTGCAGGAAGCCGCCCGCGGCACCCAGGAAGTGAACACCAACATCTCAGGCGTGCAGCGCGCCGCCGACGACACGGGAGCGGCCGCACGGGAAGTGCTGGGCGCGGCCGAGCAGCTCTCGACGCAGTCGCGCGATCTCGCCGGACAGTTCGACCACTTCCTCGGCGAGGTCAGGGCCGCCTGACGCTGCCGCTCGCGCAAACTCAATAAGGCGGCGCCTTGCGCGCCCGCTGCGCCTTGGCCGCCTCGATCCACCAGGCGAGGTCGTCGGCAAAGCGCGGGAACGAACGCTCCAGCGCCTTGCCGCCCTCGCCGATCGGCTCGGAATCCGCCGACAGCGTCTGCGCGATCGGGCCGACGCCGATGGTGCTCGACACCACCACCATGCCCATTTCCGACAGCGTGCCGTGCCAGGCGGTCGAGGCGCGCGCGCCGGACAGGCGGCCGGCGGAGTAGCTGACGATCGCGGCCGGACGCCAGAACCACTCTTCGAGGAAATGGTCGGTCAGGTTCTTCAATCCGGGCTGAATGCCCCAATTGTATTCGCCGGTGACGAAGACAAAACCGTCCGCGCCGCGGATCTGCCCGGCCAGCTTCTCCAGCGCCTCGGGCGCGGCGCCCTTGGGATATTCCTTGTACATGCGGTCGAGCATCGGCAGGCCGATCGCCTTGGCGTCGATGAACTCGACATCCTCGCCGCGCTCGCGCAGGCGATTGATGACAAAATTCGCAAGGCGGATGCCCATGCGGTCGGAACGGTAGGAACCGTAGAGGACGAGGATGCGATTGCTCATGGCTGAAGGCTAGCACAAAACCGGAGTCCGGCCCCAACCCATTTGTCGTGCTAGCGCCTGCGTCCGCGCTCCAGCGTTTCCGACGGCGCCTCGCCGAACCGGTCGCGATAGCTTCTGGAGAAATCGCTGAGATGCCAGAAGCCGAAGGCCAGCGCGACGGCCTTGACGCTATCGGCGCCCGCCAATAGCCGCTGGCGGACCAACCACAGCCGCCGCAGGCGCAGGTAACGGTGCAGGCTCATGCCGCGATAGCGGCGGACGACATCATGCAAGGTGCGGACGGAAAGGCCGAGCTCGCGCGCGATCTCCTCGCTGTAGATGGGCTGGGCGAGATCGCCGGACAACAGCGCGCGGATGTCCTGAAAGATCTTGAACTGCCGCTCGTCGTTCGGCCTCACCGTCCATCGCGCCGAAACCAAGTTGGCGAAGACGGCGTCGACCGCGCCGAACAGGGACTCCTTCATCGCCGCCGCCTTCAGCGGCGCCTCAGTGGGATCGATGGGCTCGGACGCGGCGGCCACCACCTCCCTGACCACGTTCCGCACCCCATTCAACGCCAATGTGCTGGTCTCAAAGATCTTGAAATTGGAACGCGTCTCGGGCCAGCCGCGGTTCTTGACCTCTGGTCGGAAGACGACCGAGGCGATTTGCCGCTGCACTTCCTCGATGGTGTTGTAGGCCGCGCCGCCGCTGCCGATGACGACGACCGCGCGGTCGCGTTGCGCACCGTTGAAGCGAATGGGAACGTCGAGGTCGTCCATCGCAAAACCAACCGCCGTGCAATCCGCGATGAGTTCAGCGTCCACAACCCGCGGAAAAGCGCGCGTCACGTTCACGTCGCAGCCTGGCAATTGCAGGATGATCTGCTCAGCCGCGATCCTTCGCACAAACGGTGTGAACTCGAAGTTCAGACCGCGGATCGCGTTGCGAAACTCATCGACGTCGGAAAAGCGAAATATCTTTGGCGCCAGTGTTGGCGCATCATCATCGCTGGTCATGGCAAAATGAAAACCGCGTCAGGAAAAATACGCGTGTCCGGGGTGAAAGCGCGGACCTGAATTCCCCCCTTTCTGTTGCCCCGTTAGACCGAAAAAATCATCCTAGTCTGTCTCGATCAGTTGGCGAGGGTCCAATTCAAAGGACAAGTTGACGGTTGGCGTCCTGCCAAATTTCGATAGCGTTTCCGGTAAAGCGGGCGGTGCGCTGATACCTGAAGGGTCAAAGTCTAAAATCCAAATTAACAACTTTAAGGCGCAATAGAACTCGTTCATTCGTTTTTTTTGAGATTCAGGCCCTGCCGTGATGGCAAATTCGCCTGCAGATATTCTTTTGGAGTTGGAAGAGGCGATCGCGGCCTGCTCGCCCGAGCGCTGCGGGCGTATCCTGTCAGGCATTGTCCATCTGCTCACAGCCAGCCGCGACCGGCCTCAGGAGCTGCTCGTCAACGTCGTCGACGGTGTCCTCCTCCGACTGGCAAACCGGGTCGCTCCGGATTCGCTGATTCAGCTCAGCCGAGCGCTCGCCGAGCTGCCTGTTGCGCCGCAAGAGACATTGAGGCACCTCGCCTCGCACGAGGACTCCGCCGTCGCATGTCCGATCCTGCTCAAATCGCAGGCGCTGTCCGCCGCTGACCTCGAGACGGTCGCAACGTCCTGCGGCGAAAGCCATCGACTTGCAATCGCGTCTCGCGCGCGCGTCGAAGCGGCTGTAGCCGAGGTGCTGGTCATACGCGGCGGCCGCACGGTCTGCCTTGCGCTGCTAAGGAACCCGGGAGCCCGGTTCTCCGACGCGGCCTATACTGCACTCGTCGAGAATGGCTCGGCGGATGACGCGATCACGAAGGCGCTGGCGCTGCGGCCCGGTACACCAGATCTGGTCGTGCGCAGGCTGCTCTCCATCTCGCCAGGCAAGGCCTTGGCCAAGCCCAGCGCCGTTGCCGCACCGGGACAGGGCGCCGCACCGGGCGTCGCCGCCGCCCTCATTGCTCCAAAGCGGCCTTGCTCGGCCGACTATGCGAGCGCAAGGCCGGAAATCGTCGCCCTCAACCGGGTCGGCAAGCTCAACGATTCGACAGTGAACCGCTTTGCGATCCGCGGCGAGACCGCCAACCTGTTCACGGCGCTCTCCGTGCTCTCGGGAGCCCCGATCGAGATCGTTGAGCATGTCATGATCGATGACGACTGCGAGGCCCTTGTCATGGCCTGCCGCGCTTCGCGCCTGAACTGGGCGACCACGCTCGCGATCCTGAGCAACCGAGGCGGTGCACGTCTCTCCTTTGCCGAGCGCGAACGCGCGCAGCAGATCTTCGAAACGCTCCTCTTGTCGACCAGCCAATGGACGGTGCGGTGGGGGGAAATCGCGGCAGGTGCCAACACCAGCGATGGGAGAAATCGCTGTACAAAAATGGGGGTTAGCCGATGAGGTTCGACGGTCGCAAGGCGCTTCGCGTACGGATGGATCACAAGCAGCCTGTCAACCTGATGGGTTCGGACGGGACCTGGCGACGCAGTTGCGTCCTGCTCGACGTCTCGCAAACGGGCGCCAAGCTCGAGGTCGAGGGCACGCTGGACGTTCTTCAGGCCAAGGAATTCTTCATGCTGCTGTCGTCGACGGGACTAGCCTACCGTCGCTGCGAGCTGGTCTGGATCGACGGCACCATGGCCGGCGTACACTTCATCACCTCAGACGGCAAGAAAAGACCGGCCAGCGCAGCGGCGGCCGCCGCGCAGACTTCCGTTCAAAGCAAATAGGCCCAGGGATCATCGATTTCTTTGAACTCCCGGTAGAAACAGGTGCACCGTGCAGAACGCGCGAACCATATCCCGCCCCGTCAAAGGCGACGGCGGCATTCGAGAGCCGGATGCGATACGCCCGTTCGTGCATGTTCTGGCCGATTCCTCCGACAAATTGTGGGGCGTCTGCTCGATGCTCGAGCGGCAATTTGCGGTCGCCGGCGAACGGCTCGACGCCGCGCCCAAGCTGTCGCAAGTTCCCTTCGCAATCGTCGTCCGCGCCGAGTTGCGTGACATCGAAAGCATCGCGGCTATCAAGAAGCGGGCTGCCAAGCTGGCGAAGGCCACGAAGCGGATCTTCCTAGTCGAGCACTCCTCTCACACAACTGTATCGCAAGCCTACGCGCTCGGCGCCACGCTCGTTCTCCCCGGGGCGATCAACAGGATCAAGCTGCTGGCAGCGCTGGCTGATCCGGCCGAGCCTGTGTCTGCTTCCTCAAGCGGCACAACGCAGCTGGACAATGCGGCAGCAGCCGCGGCAACCGCCATCGCGTCGATGTTCACGGCCGTCACGCTCGGCGAGCCGCTTGATGTCGCCGGCACCAGGAAAGCCGGTCGCCAGATTGCCGATCGTATCACCCAGCACGGCCTGTCGGAATGGCTCACGACGGTGCGGCGCCACCACGAGGGCACCTATCAGCACTGCCTGCTCGTGACCGGCGTCGCCATCGACTTCGGCCTCAGCCTCGGCGTCGGCAGGGCCGATCTGGAACGCCTCTACTCGGCCGCCATGTTCCACGACATCGGCAAGGCTCAGATCCCGCTCGCCATCCTCGACAAGCCGGGCCGCCTCGACGCCGAGGAGCGCGCTCTGATCGAAACGCATCCGACCGCGGGCTATGAGTTTCTGAAAGGGCACGAGGGGATTTCGCCTGAAATCCTCGATGCCGTGCGTCATCATCACGAATATCTCGACGGCAGCGGGTATCCGGATGCGCTCTGCGCCGAGAGCATCGGCGATATCGTGCGGATCCTCACGATATCGGACATCTTCGCAGCGCTGATCGAGCATCGCCACTACAAGCCGACGATGCCACGCGTGGAAGCCTACAATATTCTCTGTGGGATGACTGGAAAGCTGGAGAAGGCGCTGGTCGCCTCGTTCAAGCAGGTCGCGCTGACGCGATAGCCCGGAAAACCGGCGAGCGCCTCCATGCGATCATTGCAGCCGACAATTGCTGCCGAACGCTAGTGCGTCGCCCGGTATTTGGCGCGGCGGGGGATGGAGCGGCAGGCGAGGCCCTCGGCCAGCAGCTTCATGTCTTCTCGTTTGCCGCTGCGGATCAATCGGCCGAACTCGTCGGCTGAGAAAGGAAGACTTGGATCATCGTCGATCGGGCGCCGCACTCGCGGGCCGAAGAACCTTAGAATCAGGCTAGCCAGCCGCCGCATGCCTATTCCCTCGCGCCAGCAACAAACCTCTCACGAGGCACATTGTTCCTGCTGGCGCGAAGAGAATGCAAGTGCGATCTGAACGGTCGTCACCGAAATTTGCGAAGCGGCAGGCTCTGTGCCCTACCCAATCCGCTTGAGCGTCTCGATGTCGCTCATGGCGCTGGTCAACGCCCCGTTGCGGTCGCGCACGAAGCTCTCGAGGTCCGATAGCACGGTGTTGATCATCTGAAGATTCTTGAACATCTCCTCGATCTGCGTCACGATGCTGTTGTAGCCTTCCTGGGTCTGGATCAGCTGGCCCCGGGTGTCGTTGATATTGGCTCCGAGCGACTCGAGCGATGTTTCCATGCCTCCGATCGAGGCGTGGGTACGCGTGAGGCTGGTTTTAGTGTCCTGCGCGAGCTTCTTCACCTCGGTCGCCACCACCGAGAAGCCCCGTCCCGCTTCGCCCGCGCGCGCCGATTCGATGGTCGCGTTGAGCGCCAGCAGGTTGGTCTGGCCCGCGATCGTGTCGATGATCTTCAGGATGTCCCGCAGCCCGTTCATGGCCTGAGTGAGGCCGGCGAACTCCTGCGACAATGCCGTCGTGTCGGTCGCCCGCGCCGCCGATTGTGCGCTCGCCACGATGACCGAGCGGATCTCCTCCACGATCGCGTTGATCGAAGCCGTCTGGCGCAGCGCGCCCTCGACCTTCCCGCTCAGCGTGGCGCTGGCGCTGAGATATTCCGTCAGACGATGCACGATGTCGTCCTTGATCCGGTTCAGCATGACCATGCGGTTGAGATGGGTGCGCGTGAAATATTCGACGAAATGCGCGTAGTGGATCGGGAACGTCTCGATGAACGGATCGTTCAGCGGCTTTTCCCTGACGTCGAAAAACACGATCGCGGTCAGCGTCTGGTTGATGTTGATCCCGAACAGCTCCCCGAAGGTGGAAAAACCCGCGACCGGCATCGGCCACATGCCGCTCATGTTGCGGAGCTGGCTCTCGTTGTTCAGGCGGCGCAGGATGCAGTCGTTGAGGATCGCGCCGATCGCCGGCGGCTTGTCGCGCAGGAAGGCCTCGAGGTCGCGCCGCGTCTGGTCCACGAAATCGGTGGCTTCCAGCAACTCGAGTCTGTCGCCCGAATTGACGTCGCAGAAGAACGACACGACGCCGCTGTCCGCATCGATGCCCGCGACCGAGCGCACGAACAGGTCTCCGCCGACCTCGATGCCGAAGGAGTGCTTCGTCATCATCGACATGAGGTTCGCCGGAATCGTGTTCAGCGCCTTCGCCACCACGGAGGCGAACGGCTTGATCTCGCTCCCTTCCATGACGCCCGAAGCGGTGCGACGATCCGGATCGGCGTCCATCACGACGAAGGATTTTCCGGTCTTCTTGAAGTTCTGCGTCTTGAAGATACCGTAGGCGCGGCCCGGCGCCAGCTTCATGAAGACGATCAGCGCATGGTTCTCGAGCACCTGCCTGCCGTCGTAGAGATGGGTATGCTGGAAGTCGAGCTTGCCGCCGGCGGATCCTCCGACGAAACCGCACGGAAACTTGCCGCTCCTGTACACGGCCTCCATGAAGTAGCTCTCCGACGCCGACACGCCGTCCACGAGCGCGAAAGCGATCGTATCGCGCACGTCGATCGCGAAGGGCGTCCTTATCGCGGCGACCTCGCGCGTGATCGCTTCGATGCGCGCGTCATGGGCCCTGGACGGCTCCCCCTTGCGGATGTCGTCGTTGTGGAGGCGGACGCTGTGGATGCTGACGGACTGAAACAGATCGGCCGGAAGAACCTGCACGACGACGGACGACCAGTTCGACCCCGTCGGCTTGTAGAGCGACTGGCCCGCCGAGCACAGCTCGCCCGCGGTCGACATCGCGATCACCGGCGTCGACCCCGCCAGCCTCTGCAACGACGATGCAACGCGCGCGAAGTCGCAGTGGGGCGAGATGAACGCGAGAACCAGCGGCGACCGCGCGCCCTCTACGACGAAGTCGCCCTCGGAAATATTTTGCAGCCGGTCGTCGCTCTCCAGCACCCGAATCGCGCAGGCCTCACGAACCGCCGGAGCCTCTTCCCGTACCTCCGCAACGATCGACGGCGCGGGCTGCTTGTGACTTGCCTGGGAAAACAACGAGAGCATGGCAATATCCTTGTTCGACGCGCGACGCGTCTCAAAGGAGTGAACTACGGATTCGAAATTGCCATTCGGTTAGGAAGCGCGCGGCGCAGGCGCGTTTGTGCTGTGAATGCGCACCGTAGGATTACGGCGTCGCATCGTTTCGCGGGCTCATGATACCGATCGCATCGGTGCATTTGATCCAGATCAAATCCGCGCGGCGCCCTCGCGCCGGCGGCATTGCAACGGACATCGGCACGATTCCGTGGCGCCGACACATCCGCGCCCGCGTGCACTACTCGGCGAATCCGACGAAGCGGACGAAGTCGCTGTTCGCCTCGCGATCCGAGCGCACCGCGTTGGCGGCAAAGCCGTCGTCGGGATATCCCATCGCGACGCAGGTCATGATCACCTCGTCCTCTGGAATCTTCGCAACCTCGCGCACGATGTCGGAGCGCATGATGCCCTGCCCGTTGATCACCGAACCGAGCCCGCGGTCCCAGGCTGCGAGCACGATGCCGTAGCAGAGCGCGCCGAGATCGAAATGGCAGACCGCGCCGGGATCGAGCACGCGGTCATAGGTCAAGACCAGCGAGACCGGCGCGTCGAACTGGCGGAAGCCGCGCAGCACCCAGTCCTGTCGCATCGGCTTGTCGTCGCGTGCGATCCCCATCGCGCCGAACAACTTCTTTGCGATGTCGACCTGCCGGGTGCGATGCACGCCCTGGTACTCGCCATGGCTGATGATGTCGCGCTTCACCTTGGCGCCGCCGACCATCTCTTCCATGTTGCGGCGGCGCAGCTCTTCCAGCGGGCTGCCTGTCAGCACATGAACGTGCCAGGGCTGGGTGTTCATCGACGACGGCGCGCGCTTGGCGCTCTCGATGATCGCTTCGATCACCGTGCGTGCCACCGGCTTGTTCTTGAAGCCGCGCACGCTGCGGCGCGACTGGACCAACGTTTCGAATTCCAACCTCAACCTCCCTGGCGCAGACCCGTCCGGCAGTTGCCGATGCGGCGCGAAAAATCTATGCTAATCCGCAAGCAAGACCAAGAACCGTGGAAGGACCCGCAATGGCCGCACCGCTCGATCCCGTCATCGCCCAGATCATTCCGCTGCTGCCGCTGCGCGATCCGACCACGATGACGCCACAGAGCGCCCGTGATTCCTTGCGCGCACTGGCTGCCGCGCGCGCGGCCGTGCCGCCGCCACCGGTCGATACGGTGCAGGATATCAAGGTGAAAGGCGGCGCTGGCCCGCTCGATGCGCGCCTCTACCGTATCGGCTCCGATCCCGCGCCGACCGTGGTGTTTTTTCACGGCGGCGGCTGGGTCGCGGGCGATCTCGAGACCCATGACCGGCAGGCACGCAACCTTGCGATCGAGACCGGCGCGGTCGTCGTCTCCGTCGACTATCGTCGCCCGCCGGAGACGCGCTTTCCCGGCGCCTTCGAGGATGCCTTTGCCGCGGCGCGCGACATCTTCAACCGCGTCGCGGAATTTGGCGGCGACGCAAAGCGCCTCGGCGTTGCCGGCGACAGCGCCGGCGGCAATCTCGCAGCCGCCACCGCGATCGCCTGCCGCGATGCCGGCATCAAGCTCGCCGCGCAGCTGCTGGTTTATCCCGTGACCGACGTCGCAGGCCACTATGCCGATGCGCGCGAGAACGCGCGCTTTCCCTCGCGCGCCGAGAATGCCGACGGCTACTTCCTCTCCCGCGCCGTGATGGAATGGTTCTGCGGCCATTATCTCGCCGATCCCGGCCACGGCGCCGACTGGCGCGTCTCGCCGCTGCGCGCGGCTTCGCTTGCCGGCCTCGCACCCGCGATCGTTGCCACCGCCTCGTTCGATCCCCTGCGCGACGAGGGTGCCGCCTATGCACGGGCGCTGGAGGCCGCCGGCGTGCGCGTCAAGCACCATGAGGGCCCAGGCTTGATCCACGGCTATTTTGGTCTCGGCGACGCCTCGGACGTCGCGCGGGCCGAGGCGCAGCGTGCGCGCGCCGACTTCAAGGCGCTGCTCGCGCGCGGCATATGAGGACCGACTAGACGCTCCGCCCCCGCTGGGCCGCCGTGTGGCCCCACGTTTCGTCCCAATCCTGACCGGCGGCATCGACGACGCGGCCGTCGGCTTCAAAGAACTTGTTCGGCACCTGGAAGATCGCAAGGATCAAGGCCCCGTCCGGACACCAGGCGGCGTGGCGGCTGCCCGCCTCGCGCCAGATGAATTCGCCGGCCTTGCAGGCGATGCCCTTGGCTGGGCCCTCCTTGTCGACGAGAGCGCCTTCAATGACGTAGCTCTGCTCGATGCCGACATGCTCGTGATCGGGCAGCACCGATCCCGGCGCGAAGCGCATCAACGCCGTCATCAGGCCCGTGCCGCGATCGAACAGCAAGGTCTTGGCCTCGCAGCCGGGAAAGCGCGTCTTCTGCCATTCCATTGTCGCGGGTTGAACCAGATGAGAATGCTGGTCGGCGGTCTGCGGGCTCGTCACGGCATCCATGGCAACGCTCCGTTCCTGCTGGAATGGGGTCAGCCTAACAGGTCTCGGCCGCGCGGTCAGCGCGCAGTGCAGCAAGCGGCGGGCGCGAATCCGAAGGCCGGCCCGGAGCCGCGCGCGTCAAGGCGAAATGCATTCATCACGCGCTGCGAAAATATCAGCGCCCGCGCCCGGCACGCGCCGATCCTGCTTGATTGCGCCACGATTCCCGGCTCCAATCTCCGCACCATTTCTGGTTTAGGGAGACACCCATGCTGAAGCGTATTTTCCTGGCTGCGATCGTCGCCACCTTTGCAGCAGGCTCGGCCTTCGCGGAGGACACCTGCGAGAGCAAGGCCGTCGGCAAGGACGGCAAGCCCTTGGCGGGAGCGGCCAAGACCTCGTTCCTGAAGAAGTGCAAGGCCGACGCCTGCACGCCCAAGGCCGTCAGCGCCGACGGCAAGCCGCTGGCCGGTGCCGCCAAGAACAGCTTCATGAAGAAGTGCGAAGTCAGCGCGTAACGCGGGCTGCGACACTCTCGTGCCCCGGACGCAGCGCAGCGCTTCTTCAGCGATGCGCTGCAGAGCCGGGGCCCACGCTTTCACGTGCATTCCGAGAGATGGGTCCCGGCTCAGCGGAGCGTCACTGCGCGCCGCACCGCGTCCGGGACACGAGACCTGCCTACGCGCTTACGAGTTTCGCCGCCATCACTCCCGCTTGAACCGGTAGTCGAACGCCCCGTCCAGCGGCTTGATCAGCCCGACCGTCGGCGCCGGAAAATGGATCGGCAGGATCAGCGTGTCGGTGTCGGCGACGGAGGCGAAGAACTTTCGCCGCGAGACCGCCGACTGTTTCGCATCCCAATCCGGCATCGCCGACCAGTCCGGCTCACGGCACTGGATCTGGTGATGCATGAGATCGCCCGCGACCACCGCGCGCTGGCCCTTCGAGAAGATGTTGACGCAGCAATGGCAGGGCGAATGCCCCGGCGTCGGCGTCAGCGTCACGGTGTCATCGAGCGCGTAATCATCGTCCACCAGCAGCGCCTGCCCGGCCTCGACGATCGGCAGGCAATTGTCGCGGAAGACGGTGCCGGGCGGGTTGCTGCCCTTGGCGTTCTCGGCCTCCCAGGCCGCATACTCACCCTTGTGGAAGACGTATTTCGCATTCGGGAACGTCGGCACCCAGCGGCCGTCGCGCAGGGTCGTATTCCAGCCGGTGTGATCGATGTGAAGGTGCGTGCAGAAGACGTAGTCGATTTGTTCGAAAGAGATGCCGAGCGCGAACAGTTCGTTGCGCCAGCGCTCCTTGCCGGGAAAGTCGAACGGCGGCGGATGCCCCTTGTCCTCGCCGGTACAGGTATCCACCAGGATCGTGTAGCGCGGCGTGCGCACGACGAACGTCTGATAGGTGATGACCATCATGCCGCGCGCGGCGTCGAACACCTCCGGCTCCATGGTCGGCAGATGGCGCCTGAATACGCCCTCATCGTAAGCCGGGAAAAAGTCCTGAGGCCGCCGCCAGGGCCCTTCCCGCTCGATCACCGCGTCGATGGTGATGTCGCCGATCCGGAGTTGCTTCATGGTTGCTTTGCTCCCTTTTTTGCAGAGAGCGTAGCGGTCAGCACAAGACCGTTCAAGCCGCGCAACGCGTCCGGCACCTATGCGTGACGATCGCCGCAAATCAACCCCAAACGCCACCGACGATCATCTCGGAATTGGGGAAGAAACAGTGCGCAGGAAACTCGGATTTGCGACGGCAGTCCTGATCGCCGCCGCCGCCGGCGTCTACATCAACAACACCAGTCTTCTGGCGCCTCACCGCGACGGCAAGCCGGTGTTACTCGCCCATCGCGGCATGGCGCAGCGCTTCGACGAGCGCGACGTGAAGAACGACACCTGCACCGCTGCGCGGATGTTGCCGCCGACGCACGACTATCTCGAAAATACCCTCCGCTCGATGCGAGCCAGCTTCGAGGCCGGCGCCGACGTGGTCGAGCTCGACGTGCACCCGACCACCGACGGCGAGTTCGCCGTATTCCACGACTGGACGCTCGACTGCCGCACCGACGGCCAGGGCGTCACGCGCGAGCAGAGCATGACAGAGCTGAAAACGCTCGACATCGGCTATGGCTACACCGCCGACGGCGGCAGGACATTCCCGTTTCGCGGCAAGGGCATCGGGATGATGCCGACGCTCTCGGACGTGTTTGCCGCCTTCCCAGACCGGCGGCTCGTCGTCAACGTGAAGAGCCGCGACGCCAACGAGGGCGAGAAGCTCGCGGCCGTGCTGAACGCGCTGCCGGCCGAGCGACGGCGGATGATCATGGTCTACGGCGGTGACGAGCCGATCGAGGTGATCCGTCGCCTCACTCCGGAGGTCCGCACGATATCACGCGGAGCGATCCGGAGCTGCCTGCTCGGCTATATCGGCTATGGCTGGACCGGCCTGATGCCGGCCGCCTGCCGCGACGCGATGGTGCTGGTCCCGATCAATGTCGCGCCCTGGCTATGGGGTTGGCCGGATCGCTTCCTCGCTCGGATGAACGGCGCCAACAGCGCGGTCTTCGTGCTCGGCCCTTACACCGGCGGCGAGTTCTCCTCCGGCATCGATACGCCGGAGTTGTTCGCCCGGCTCCCGCAAGGCTATTCCGACGGGATCTGGACCAACGAGATCGAGGCGATCGCCGGCAAGAGCAAAGACTAGCTCCGCAACCCCGGCGCTTCCTGCCCAGTCCTCGCGACATATTCGGTGTAGCCGCCGCCAAACTGGTGGATGCCCTCGGGCGTCAGCTCGAGCACGCGGTTCGACAGCGTCGCCAGGAAATGCCGGTCGTGCGAGACGAACAGCATGGTGCCTTCGAAATCCGACAGCGCCGTGATCAGCATCTCCTTGGTGGCGAGGTCGAGATGGTTGGTCGGCTCGTCCAGCACCAGGAAGTTCGGCGGATCGAACAGCATCTTCGCCATCACGAGGCGCGCCTTCTCGCCGCCCGAGAGCACGCGGCAGCGCTTCTCGACGTCGTCGCCGGAGAAGCCGAAGCAGCCGGCGAGCGCGCGCAACGAGCCCTGCCCCGCGGTCGGAAACGCGTCCTCCAGCGACTGGAACACGGTGCGCTCGCCGTCGAGCAGGTCCATCGCGTGCTGGGCGAAATAGCCCATCTTGACGCTGCCGCCGACCGCCACCGTCCCCTGGTCCGGCTCGCTCGCACCCGCGACGAGCTTGAGCAGCGTCGACTTGCCGGCGCCGTTGACGCCCATCACGCACCAGCGTTCCCTGCGGCGGATCATGAAATCGAGGCCGTCATAGATGCGCTTGCTGCCATAGCCCTTGTGGACGCTCTTGAGCGCCACGACGTCCTCGCCCGAGCGCGGTGCCGGCGGAAAATCGAACGCGATGCTCTGGCGGCGGCGCGGCGGCTCGACCCGCTCGATCTTGTCGAGCTTCTTCACCCGGCTCTGCACCTGCGCGGCATGCGAGGCACGCGCCTTGAAGCGCTCGATGAACTTGATCTCCTTGGCGAGCATCGCCTGCTGGCGCTCGAACTGCGCCTGCTGCTGCTTCTCGTTCAGCGCGCGCTGCTGCTCGTAGAACTCGTAGTCGCCGGTATAGGTCGTGAGCGAGCCGGAATCGATCTCGATCACCTTGGAGATCACACGGTTGATGAACTCGCGGTCATGCGAGGTCATCAGCAACGTGCCTTCGTAATCGTGCAGGAATTTTTCCAGCCAGATCAGGCTTTCCAGATCGAGATGGTTGCTCGGCTCGTCCAGCAGCATGACGTCGGGGCGCATCAAGAGGATGCGAGCGAGCGCCACGCGCATCTTCCAGCCGCCCGAGAGCTTGCCGACGTCGCCGTCCATCATCTCCTGGCTGAAGCCGAGACCGGACAGCGCCTCGCGCGCACGGCCGTCGAGCGCGTAGCCGTCGAGCTCCTCGAAGGCGTGCTGCACCTCGCCATAACGCGCGATGATCTCGTCCATCTGGTCGGCCTTGTCGGGGTCGGCCATGTCAGCCTCGAGCTGGCGCAGCTCGGCTGCGACCTCGCTGACGGGACCAGCGCCATTCATGACCTCGGCCACGGCGCTGCGGCCGGACATCTCGCCGACGTCCTGGTTGAAATAGCCGATGGTGATGCCGCGATCGGTCGAGACCTGTCCCTCGTCGGGCAGTTCCTCGCCGGCGATCATCCGGAACAGGGTGGTCTTGCCGGCGCCGTTCGGCCCGACGAGACCGATCTTCTCGCCCTTGTTGAGGGCGGCGGAGGCTTCAATGAACAGGATCTGGTGGCCGGCTTGCTTGCTGACGTTGTCGAGGCGGATCATGAGGTCTTTTTGGGGGGAATTTTGCGTTGCAGCGTCATAGGCCATGCCGGCTCCCAGGGGAAGCCCGGCAGGGCCCGGAGGCACCGGTTGCCAGCGGCTAAATATTGCATGGCAGGGCCGGGACCGCAGCAGGAGCCGGTCGGGGCGACCGTCTGCGCCTCCTGGCAGGCTAAATCGCCATGCCTCCAGAAACCTCGATCCGCTGCGCATTGACCCAGCGATTATCGTCAGACAGCAACGATGCGATCATCGGGCCGATGTCATCGGGAACGCCAGCCCGGCCAAGGGCCGTCATCCCGGCAACCTGCTTGTTAAGTTCCGGATTGTCCCGGACCATCCCTCCGCTGAAATCTGTCTGTACCGCACCTGGAGCCACCGCGTTGACGGCAATCCCGCGAGGGGCGAATTCCTTTGCCTGGTAGCGGGTCAACACATCGATTGCGGCCTTCAGCGCGCCGTAGGGACCGCTTCCGGGAATGATGATCCGTGCGAGCCCGCTCGAGAGGTTCACGATCCGGCCACCGTCATTCATCAATGGAAGCAATTTTTGGGTGAGAAAGAAGACGCCTTTGAAGTTCACTCGGTATATGTCGTCGAGCTCTGCTTCGGTCGTCTTCTCAAGTGAATTATGGTGGGAAATACCGGCATTGTTGACGAGATAGTCGAAACGGATCGCGCCAATTTCGCCCAGTGCCTCTCGAACTTGCGAGACGAAGGTTTCGAATGTACTCGTTCGTCCGACGTCGAGTTGCAAGGCCCTCGCTCTGCGCCCCATTTGCTCGACCTCTCGCGTGACCATTTCGGCCTCGGCGACGGCCGAATGGTAGGTGAACATGACATCGACGCCTCGCCGTGCGAGATTGAGCACCGTGTTTCGCCCGAGGCCTCGGCTTCCGCCGGTGACCAACGCAATTCTTCCCCGCTGCTTCATCACGCTCTCCTGATAACCCCAATCCGGGAGATTGACGCTACCGCCGCTCCGAAGCGCGGCGCGCGTTAGAAGCTGTTAGAAAATGAAAAATTCTGACGTCTGCCGGGTCACCTGGAGACTGGCCAGATCGACATCTTGCACCCGAAGCGCTCAATGCAAGGGACGGGCAGTCGACCTCGATACTTCTGGACGTGCCTCGAAGACCCGTTGAAGCAGCGCGTGCGCATCAGCTCCTCTGCCTCGATTTTTCATTGACCGCGCCAGCGGAACAGCGGCCTTCAGCTCCCACCCTGATGCTCGTTGGCTTCTTGCACTATCCATCGATCGCCGAAGCGCCAGCTCTGCTGCCTTGCGGTCGGGATTTGGGCTCGTCAGGATGATTTGCGCCTGCGTGCGTAGCAATTCCGGCATCCAGAACGTCTGGCGCATCCGCTCCGCAAATAGAATTGCCGATTGAATGGTCTCGCGCGCCTCGTCATACCTTCCGCTTCGAGCAAGTCCATCGGCGAGCGCGCGGGATGCCGCCGGTATGACCATGTGAAGTTGCTCACGGTGGAGCCCTCTCAGCGCCTGGCGCAGCGCCTCGACGCCGTCGGCGGGCCTCCCGCTCATGAAAAGCCACTCTCCCCTCAGAGCCTGAGCGGCTGCTGCATGACCTCGGAGAGAATGCTTCTCAGCCAGTGAGATTGCACGATCGACATGGTCGGCAACGTCACCGGTGTTCCCGCTCCACAGCAGCGCCGGGACGGAGTGGACCACCGCCATGCAATAGTTCGCCGCCGGGGCCAACCGAGCTGCCTCGTTCATCGCCTCAAGCGCCTGCTTGCGAGCTTGCTTGCGGGAGCCCAGCAACCATAGAGAACGTGCCAGTGCGATCTCGGCGCGCAGACGGTGATCATATCCAAACAGATTGATGTCGAGCCGACCAATTGACGTCTCCAGCTCGAAACCGCACTTGCAATGCGCCACCGCGGCGACTTGATCGCCAGCGAGGTGGCAAGCCGCCGCCAGCATCCACTCGGCGATAATTCTGTCGCTCAATGAACCGCTTAGCTCGGCTACAGTTCTGCATCTCGTCGCTGCAGCCAATGCTCCTTCAAAGTCGCCGAGCCTTGTGAGGAAAAGGTTGAGTCCGGCCAACAGTCGCAGCTGTGGCAATGCTTCTTCGCTCGCCTCGTGAAGTGCCAGCCCGCGCCGTATGGCGGCCTGAACTTCGGTCGTATTACCCAAGGTATGCAGTGACGAGACTGCATATGCCTCCTGCAAGCGTGCCTCTCGATGCGAGAGTCGGCCGAAATTCGCAATCGCTTTCAGTGCCAACCCCGACCAACGCCGGCACTCGACCAGCAACCACAGACCGAGAAACAAAGGAGCGGAATCTGCGGCAAGCTCGATGCCGATCGAGCGATCCTCTTTTGAGAAGCTCCACTCGAGTGCCTTCCGCACGTTTCCGATGTGAGGCGAATAACGTCCGATGTCAGCGTAAGCCCCCTGCTCGAGCGCGATTGCCTTGAAAAAAGCACCGAAATAGAGCGCGTGGCGCAGGGAAACCAGTTCAGCCTCCCCGATTTCCACGAGCTTGGCCGCAGCATACGTGCGCGTCACATCGGGTAAACGATAGAACACGGTATCACCGACCAGATGAACCCAGACGAGCGATTTGTCCACCAACCTCGCAATCGCGATCTCGACTTCGGCGCTTTTTCGCTCCCCACTTCCGGCAACGGAGCAGGCAGCCTCAATCGTGAACAGACCGACAAATATGGAAAGATGGGAAAGAACACGCTGTTCGCTTTCGGCAAGCAACCTGAAGCTCCAATCGAGCATCGCCTGGAGCGTGCGGTGTCGTGGGACAGCGTTTCGCTGGCCTGTCAGTGACAGCTCCATATGGCTGGCCAGCAGACCCGCAACACCCCGAAGGCCATAGGTCCCCACTCGGCTGGCGACCAGTTCGATCGCCAGCGCGATGCCATCGGTACGGCGACATATTTCAGAAACGACCGGCGCATCAGCGTCATTCAGCGCCCCCTCGAAACCAGCGGATGAGGCTCTATCCATAAACAGCCTCACTGCCGGGGTCGCCATGGCATCCGCGGCGCTCGGAACGTCGTCGATTGGGCAAGCAAGAGGGCTGAGAAGGTGCACAATCTCGCCCTCGACGTTCAATGCTTCCCTCGACGTGACAAGCAGACAAACGCCGGAAGTACACTGAAACAGTTGGCTGGCCAAATGCGAGGCCGCATCGAGAAGATGTTCGCAACTATCCAGCACGATTAGAATTCGCTTACCGGCAACGAACCCCAGAAGTTCCGCAAGGGGCTCGGCTCCTCCGAGCGGGCAGCCGACCGCGGAGAGAACCGCCCCAGCGACTAGGCCAGGTTCGTCAACCGCGCCCAAATCGACAAAAACGGCGCCTTCATCGCCAAATTCGGCTTGTAGCCGGCGAATGATAGCCCCGGCCACGGTAGTCTTGCCGATACCGCCAGCTCCAACGACGCTGACAAAACGCTGCTTCACGATGAGCGTACAGAGGTCGTCGACGACTTCGTCCCGTCCAACGAACAATCTGGGGATCGACGGGAATTGGCGTCCATGCCTGGGGGGCGGAACGTATCCAGAAGATGCAAGCCCATTGCCACGTTTGCGCTCGATCGGAGCCACAAAACTATAGCCCCGACCGGAAACAGTGACGATGTAGCGCGCGCCATCCTGACCTTCGCCCAAGGCCCGGCGAAGGGAGGCCACGTGCACTCTCAAGACGGCCTCGTCGACGACAACGTCACGCCACACGGAGAATAGGAGGTCGCGTTTGCTGACGAGTTCGCCGGCGCGCTCGGTCAGCGCAATCAGTATGTCGAAACCGCGCGAGCCGATCCGAACTTCAACTCCATCCTTCAGGAGTTGCCGACGACGCTTGTCCAGTTGGAAGCGACCGAAGAATACTTCCGCATCGGAACTTTCGGCAGAGTCGATGCTCATGACCATAACAGGCCTTTCCTTGAGCTTTCGTGCACAGGAATAGCCGCTCGCCTCGCAATCCTGCGCGTCAATCGGCAGTGGGCAGCAGTTGACGCACTGCTTTCAAATCATCGCAGTGCCGCGAGCGCTTCTTCCATGTGACAGTCAGTCACATCTTGGCGTCTTTGCAAATTCGCACGTTTTTATTGCGAGCTTCGCGAGGCACATGCGGCCCCTCAGGCCCTTCGCATCAGCTTGAGCGAGGCCGCCAGTCGCAAGCTGCGCTTGCCGGCGAGCGCGATGCCTTCGAGCTCGCCGCTATCCGCCGTGCAGGTCCCGGAGAAGCCGCCCTTGCAGGCGCTCTGCGAGCGTGGGCGCTCCCGGCGCGACTGCGCCGGGAGTCGTACCGTCACTTCACGAGCGCGGCCTTTTCGATCACCTCAGCGACCACCTTCGCATGCACGACAAGCGAGGCATGGCTGCCGGCGACTTCCGTCGTCTGAGCCTTCATCCTTGTCGCGAAGAATTTCTGGGCCTCGGGCGCGATGACTTTGTCCTTCGTGGTGATGACATCGAACGTCGGCTTGTCGTGCCAGGCCGCAATGCTGACGGGGGCTTCGAACGCAACGTGATTCAACGGAAGCTGCGAGTTGGCCAGGTGCTCAGCGATCTCCGGAGGAAGGTCAGCCGCGACGGCCGACGGAAAAATCTTGGGATCGATGTACAGATTGCCCTTCGCGTCGGGATGGATCGCGTTGCCGCCTTCGGTCGGCGGGCCGGCCTTTGCCAGCGACGCCAGGGATTCGCCGACCTCCGGCGCGAAGGCGGACACATAGACCAGCGCCGAAACCTTGGGATCGTTGCCGGCTTGCGTGATCACCATACCGCCCCAGGAGTGGCCGACCAGAACGGTCCTGCCGTCCTGTTTCGCCAGCGCCTGCTTGGTGACATCGACGTCAGCGACGAGCGAGGTGAGCGGATTTTCCACGAGCGTGACGTTGTAGCCTTTCTTCGTGAGAATATCGGCAACCGGCTGCCAGCTCGTCTGGTCCACGAAAGCGCCGTGCACGAGCACGATGTTGTGCGCTGCTCCCTTGGGCAGTTCGGCGGATTGGGCGGAGCCGACCAACGTCGATCCGGCCAGGAGTACAGTGGCGGCTGAGAGAAGGATATTTCGCATTGAATGTTCCTGTTGGCATGTCGGACGAAATCAGTCCGGGGGGATGGACAGGCGTTTCCTGCAAGGTCGCGGTTCTTCCATCCGCCGTCGGCGAAATGGTTGCCGCACCTACCGTCGGCCCGCTGCGGCATGATCTATTCCGCGGGCATTTCGGACGATAGGGATCAATCGTCCGCATGTTGTGTCCGATCGTCCACCGGTCTAATCTGGACCGCATGGACATCCTCACCCAGGTGCTCGATCGGGTTCGTCTCGGCGGGACGTTGCTCTTCCACTTCGAGCTCGGCCATCCCTGGCATCTTGAGTTGCCGGCGCGCCCCTACGCCCTGTTTCACTATCTCAGCCAGGGTTCGGCGACCCTCGCGCTCGAACAGGGAGAGGAAATCCAGATGACCGAGGGCGATTTTGTCGTGATCACGCGCGGCGAGCCCCATGTGTTTTATTCGGATCGCCGGGCCGAGCCTTTGCGCATCGCGGATATCGAACGGTCGTCGCCACGCCTCGGATTCCTTCGTCACGGCAGCCGTGCAAAGCCGCTCTCGACCATGCTCTGCGGCAATTTCACGGTGTCGCGGCCGATGTTTGGCAGCGTGCTGGAGTTGCTTCCACCCGTGCTCTTGCTGAAGCCGACGGCGGACCGTGGTTGGCTTGAAGCAATCCTGCGCCGCATGATGAGCGAGTCCGCGCTCGAGCGTCCTGGCCAAGGCGTCGCGCTTTCACGACTGACGGAAGTGCTCTTTGTCGAGGTGCTGCGAAGCTGGATCGCGTCTCTCAGTCCCGGACAAGGCGGCTGGATCGGGGCCATTTCTGATCCCCATATCGGACCGGCGCTGAAGCTAATTCACGAAAGTCCGGAGCAGCTCTGGACGCTGAGCGACCTTGGCCGTCGCGTCGGGCTTGGCCGCTCGGCATTTTCGGCGCGCTTTACCAGGCTCGTCGGCCAGTCCATGCACCGTTATGTGATCGAACGCCGAATGGCGGAGGCGGCGTTTCTGCTCGAAACAAGCGATGAGCCCATCGCGCGGATTGCCAGCCGGGTTGGTTACGAGACAGCGGCGGCGTTTTCGAAGCTGTTTCACCGGCATCACGGACATTCGCCAGGCCGCTACCGAGCCTCTCGACGCGCCGACGGAGGCTACGCGCAATCGGGCAATTCGCAAGTACACGTATCCGATTGACCTCGAGCAAGCGCGCTGTCGCCATGTCTGCAAGTGGCCCATCGCCGACAACGTCGCCTTCCAACAGCAAAGCAGACGCGACGAATTTATGAGTACCCGCCCTACGCCCGCCGCATCAGCTTGAGCCGAAGCCGCCAGCCGCAGGCTGCGCTTGCCGGCGCGCTGGTCGATGCCTGGGTGAAGACCGGGGCGGCGTGTCCGGCTCCGTGACGAGGCGCTAGGGCGAGTACTCATGACCGTCGGCTTCCGAAGATAAAGCGGACGTCGCCCCGCTTGGTCATCATCGCCGGCTTATGACCCATAGCCGACGTACTACGGCCGTTGGCCCGATGTCGGCTTTTTGACCCTCAAGGACATTGAGGCTGAGTTAGGATATTGCAGCCCGGCAATGTCGCCCCTTCGAAGGATGCATGTTGCGATAGCTGACACTTCACGACATGGATCAAGCCGTTGTCGTCCAACGGCATGCACGTGATCATGCGAAATCCATGGCAAAGCGAGACTTGTAACTTTCGTGAAGCCCAAGCCAAACAGAACCGCGCCCGGAGGCCGGTCATTCATCTTCGATCACGAGAACAGAAAGGTCCCAATCAGCAGGCCCGCAGCGAAAGCGAAAAGCCCCAATGTGCAGCATGAAACGATACGGACGAGGATGCGAACTTGCTCCTCGTACTCCTCTTCTGCGGTCTTGTGGGACTGAGCCGTCACTGCAACTGCCCTGCCATCGCCCAGATTTGGCAAATATACGCTCGAAATCATGGTCAGCGCGAGGCATTTTAGTCCCGCCGCGATGCCCTGTTCGTGATCTGGCAGGCATCCCTTACGGGAAGGATCATTGAAGCCTCTCTTGAGGCTACTCTCGGCTCAGCGAGTTGGCGGGCAAATTGAGCACAATTGAATGTCCGCCGGTTGATGTCCGGCTTTGCCCCAATGCGGAGCGGGCTGCTTTCATTCCCCTGCGACGCAGATGTCGAGTGCAAGCGCCGACGAGGTGATCAAATAGCAGATCTCCGCAGCTAGCGCCGAAATTGTTCGCTTATCAGGGTAGAGAGAAAGCAACTGGCCGACCTTCCAAACGGCGCTTTTGACCCCAACCGGCCCTCCGGCATGAAAACTCCGCACCGACGCAGGATCTCGGGAAATCCACTGCGAACTCTAAGGGTTTGATCGGATGATCATCCGGAACGCTGAAGCTACAGTCGACCTTGGTCCCGGTGCCTTTCCAACCCAGTGGAGCACAGGTGAGCACTCACCCAACGAGTACAGGAGGACTCCGATGTGCCGTATTCTGTTTGCTGCGGTCTCCACCATTTTGATCTTGGTCACAGTCGGATCACTCTCGCCCGCGGTCGCAGATCGCTACTGCCTACAAGGCCGCCGCTGGGGCCATCCCGGCAACTGCCAGTTCTCGACTCTCCAGCAGTGCAGGACGGCTGCCTCCGGCACACATGCGTCCTGCGGGGTCAATCCGCGCCATGCATTCGGACGCTCGCGGCAGGGCAGACAGTAGTTGAGCGCCGCGGGCGCACCGGGCCGATAATTGTTGGTGGGTGCGGCTTGATTATTGAGAAAATCGTCGACCTGGATGAGTCCCGTTCTGCCTGAATTTCAAGGAATCAAATGGAGGGATGAGAATGTCGGTCCCCTGCAAGTTCGAACGCAGCCTCCTCAGCCACGAAGAATATGAGACGATCCGCCTCACGCACCATCCTGCCATCTATGACGTCGAAATCGCTGAGCTTGAGGCCATGCGACCCCGCTTGCGCAAGATGCGCAATAAGGAGCGAACGCTCGGCCGACAAAGGCAGCGACAGGGGCGCGGAAAAGCCGAGGCTCGCGGAGCCAGCTTTCCAGGAACCGCCGAGCATGCATCAGAACGCAAGCAAGTCTTCGCCGCGGCGCTGAAGCGGTTGAACAACGAGCTTCGGCGTCTTCACAACCTGGCAGCTCGGACCGCGCATGTCGAAGCGGCTCGAAAGGCTCTCGCGCTGCATCGAGCGGCGAACTTCACGATTTATCCCCCAGCCGGAGCCACCGCGAACGAAGGCATGGTGCCGAAGGCAGGCACACGCCGAAGAAAGACCATTGCAGGCGCAAAGATCGGACGAGTGTCGCAGGCGACGAAAGTCGCGCAGGCGGTACGCGACGCGCGAGGCGGATGAGCCTGAGTTGACCCATAACGAACTTGATGCGCAACGCATGCCCTTGTGATCGACGAAGGGCGTGATGTCGCTGTTGGCCCACGGCCGACATCCAGACGTATCGGATTCAACGTCGCCTTCCAACAGCAAAGCGGACGCGACGAATTTATGAGGACACGCCCTAGGCCCGCCGCATCAGCTTGAGCGAGGCCGCAAGGCGCAGGCTGCGCTTGCCGGCGAGCGCGATGCCTTCGAGCTCGCCGCTATCCGCCGTGCAAGTCCCGGAGAAGCCAATCCCGACCTCATAGCCGCCGAACACCGGATTTTCGCCTTTCGCCGGCGTGTGCTCCTGGTTGAGCATCTCACCCTTCCAGCGGCCGTCGGCCGATGAATAGGAGCCGAGATAGTAGAAGAACGCATCGCCGCCGAGGATGCGGCCGTCGATCAGCAGCATCACGCCGGAGAGTCCGGCATCGACACCGTCAAGCGCGCGCAGGCTCATCCCATAGAGCCCGTTGACGATGCCGCAAGGGCCGACCGCGCCGCTCGGAGGCACCGCCTCGTCGTCGAGCCGGGTGAGATTGGCCCAGAATTTTGCGCCCGGCATGGTGTCCGCGCCGCCCTCCAGACGGATCTGGTTGCCGTGCAGCCTCCCGCGTGCCCCGATCGAGGCGACGTCGGCGCCCATCAGCGGCTTGTAGTTCGGATCCAGATTATGCCGCTCGGTGATGACCTCGGCGATGATCTCGCCGTCGCGCTCGACATAGGTGCCAAGATGCGCGAAGCCCGAATTGCCGCCCAGCATCTTGCCGTCATGCAGGCACATGATGCTGCGGCCGAACGCATCGTTGACGCCGTATTCAACCTTGTAGAGTCCGTCCAGCAACGCAATGAACCCGCAAAATCGGAAAGGAATCGGAAGGCTACCTAGCACCGCCGCCGCACCAAGGCCATCCGGCTTTTGCGCGCAGGGCCGCTCGCCGGACCCTCCGCTGCATGATGCCATCATGCCCCTGTTTTGCCCGACGGGTCAACCGAGATTCGCCAAATCCGCAATCCGTGATTTCGTTGCGATTTCAGTGCCCCGGCTACTGTGCATGGGGTTGTTTTTCGACTTTTTTGTTCTGCGTGGTCCCGGCCGCCTCGCCCCGCGCTAGTGACGCTTGAAATATTGCACCTCGCGCTCGTGCTTCTCGGCCGCCGCGCGGCTCTTGAAGGTGCCGAGGTTGCGACGCTTGCCGGTCTTCGGATTCACCTTGCGTGAGTAAAGGCGATACTCGCCGGATGCCAGTTTGCGGATCATGATCACGCCTCCTGTCGGGTTTTCGGATTCAACCCGCTGCGCGCGAAATCCGTTCCGTCACGGCTTGGATGGCGGCGCAAACTGCTGATTGGCGAATGGCGCCTGGTCGGAAGGAACCTTCATGACGACGAAGTTGCGCTTCATCGACCGGTGGCAGGTGTTGCAGCCCTCCGTCAAATCGCCAAAGGCCTTTGCGAATTTGCGGCCGTCCTTCGCCGTGAGCGCGTCGGACATCGATTGCAGCGATGGCTCCAAGGTCGTGACATTACCGACGGGAATGCCTGAATAGAATACGGCGGCCTCGACCAGGCTGGCCTTGAGCTGGCGCAGCTCATAGGCCGCGAGCTCCCAGTTCTGGGCCTTGCCGGCCAGCCAGAGTTTCTGGTGACGCGTCTGCGCGGCGCCCATGATGTCGCCGAGGCGCGGCACATACTGGTCCGAGGATGGCGATTTGAGGTCCTGCGCCGTTGCCACGGCGGTTAGCGCGCCAAAGCCGGCCAGCGCCAGCATCCACCCCCGAAGCCTCATCGCAGGTCTCCATTTCTCGTGAGAAGCAAGTGTACGCTGGCGCGGTGCCCGGGAGCCTTGCGCTCGATCAAGGGCGGCGTCGAACCCGTCGGCGCACGCGCACGACAAAGGGGCATGAACCGGACCGAACCATCCGCCGAAGAGCAGATCGAGGCCTTCATCACCAGCGCGGCGAAGCAACCGCTGCTCGATGCCGCGTTCGAACTCTGGCGCTGGCGCTACCGACTGGATTCGATCGAGGGGCGCCCGACCGCCGAGGAGGTCCGCATCAATCGCACCCTCTCGCCGCAGCAGATGGCCGAGAAATATCGTTACGACCGCGACCATGCCCATGAGGGGTCGATGTTCGGCTATGTGAAGCGAGCTCATCCTCGCGCCGACGACAACGCGATCAGGCAGGCCATCATCACCGCCGTCAAATTCGAGGGCGCGGCCGAGGCCCATTTCAAATGGGACGGTGATTTCTGGGACTGCGTCGTACGCGCCGTGGCGCAGGCCGCCGCGGAATATCCCGATTTTCTCGAGACGACCTATCGCGACGCCCGCAACAATCTCGCCTACTACATGAAGTGAGCTACAGCATGATCCGGAAAAGTGGGCAGCGGTTTTCCGAAAGGATCATGCTCAAACAATAATTCTAAAGCGCGATCTCATCGCGCGCTTTAGAAGCACAGCGTGGTGACGAGCTTGCCCTGCTTGTCCTTGATCGCGTAGGGGCAGCGCAGCCGCTCCAGCGCGGCCTTGGCGTCCTCGTCGCCGAGCGCTGCAGCGCGCTCGTAATAGGCTTTCGCGGCGTCCTTGTCCTTCGGCCCGCCGCGACCTTCCTGCGCGAAGGCGCCCATCCGCTCCAGCGCGCCGGGATGGTTTTGCGCGGCCGCCTTCTCGAACAGCGCGCGCGCCGCGACGTCGTCCTTCGCACCGCCCGTGCCTTCGGAGAGCATCAGGCCGAGCTGATACTGCGCCTCCGCGTTGGTCTCGGCGGCCTTGCCCAGCAGCGCGCGAGCCTGCGCGGGATCGGCCGGCGCGGCGCCACCGGCGCCGCCGAGCGCGGCAAGATTGCTGACGCCGCGGGGATTGCCGGCCTGCGCCGCCTTCTCGAACAGCTTTCGCGCCTGCGCCTCATCTTTCGCGACTCCTGATCCCGTGCCGTAGAGCACACCGAGCTCGACCATGGCCGCGCTCGATCCCTTGTCGGCGGCCTTGCGCCAGGCGGCGATCGCCTCCGCCATCTGACGGCCGGCGGCATAGGCGCGGCCGAGCTCGAACATCGCGCGCCGCGAGGATGGCGCGGCCTGCCTGCAGAACTTGATGGCGGTCGCGACGTCGGAGGCAGCGACCTCCGGCACGCCCTTCACGTCGGCCGGCTTGTCGGGATCGCTGGGATCGGCTGCGACCCGGTCGCAAAGGACGAGGTCGGCCGACTGCGCATGCGCCGCGAGGGGCGCGGCAAGCGCAAGGAAAATGGCAAGAAGATAGGTCCGCATGAGCACCACGTTGCGTTCCCGGCCCGGCAAATTCAAGGCTCGAGTCCGGATTGACGGAGAACGGACACGACCTCCGGCGATGCCAGGTAGCGCAGCAACCGGTCCGCGGCGTCGGCCTGTTTCGCGTTCGCCAGGCGGCCGGCGGAGAACACGGCCGGTGTCTGCAAATCGTGCGGGACCGGGCCGACGACCTCGATGCCGGCAACCTGCTTCAGCTCGCTGATCTGCTGCACGGCGAGGTCCGCCTCGCCGTTGACGAGCCGCTCGGCGGTAAAGCCCTGTTCGACGATGGTGGCCTTGGCGTTGATCTCGGCTGCGATCCCCATCCGGACGATCAGCTGGGCGAAGTAGACGCCGCTGGCGCCCAGCCGCGAATAGGCGACGGACCGCGCCGCAAGCAGCGTCTTGCGCAGCGCAGCTTCGGTGGCAATGTCGGGATGCGCCTGCCCTGCCCGCACGGCAATGCCGACGAAGGAGCGCGCGAGATCGGCCGCGCTCTCCGCGACGACGCGGCCCTCGCCGATCATCTCGTCGAGCCCCTCGCGCGTGAGGATGACGAGATCGGCGGCCTCGCCGTCGCGCAGCCGCTTGAGCAGCGCCAGGGTCGGCGCGAAGTCGGCATCGACGTGGATGCCGCTAGCGGTCTCGAACGCGGACGACAGGCTGCGCATCGCGCCCATCAGGCCGAGCGTCGAAAGCATGCGGATGGTCTTTTCCATGTGTCTTCCCGGATGAGATCAGGCGCGGTGCATCAGCTTGAGCGCTGCGGTCAGGCGCAGGCTGCGCTTGCCGGCAAGCGCGGTTGCCTCCAGCACCGCCTGCTCCGCGTCGTAGCTGCCGGAGAAGCCGATGCCGACCTCGTGGCCGCCGAAGATCGGATCGTCCTTGGCCGGCGTGTGCTCCTGATTGAGGATCTGGCCCTTCCAGCGGCCGTTCGCGGCGGTGTAGCTGCCGAGATAGTAGAACGCGGCATCGCCGCCGAGAATGCGACCCTGGTTGAGCAGCATCACTCCGGTGAGGCCGCCGTCGACGCCGTCGAGCATGCGCAGGTGGATCGAATAGAGGCCATCGGCGATGCCGCCCTCGCCGACGCCGCCGGCGATCGGCACCTCGTCCTCCGTGATCGGCGTCATCACCGACTGGAACGGCACGCCCGGCAGCTCCTTCAGCTCGCCCTTGAAGCGATAGAGATCGCCGTCGGCCCGGCCTTTCGCCAGCAAGGTCGCGTCATCGGTGCCGGCCATGGCGCGGTAGTTCGGATCGGGGTTGTGGCGGACGGTCTTGATGACGATGTCGACGCCGTCATCGGTCTTCTCGTAGGTGCCGATATGGGCGAAGGCCGAATTGCCGCCGAGCATCTTGCCATTGCCGGCATGCATCACGCTCCGGCCAACGGCGTCGCCGAGCTGAAACCGCACCTTGTAGAAACCCTCAAACACCAGCCGTCCCCGGCCCTGCGCACATCCGGGCACAGTCTATCCCGCTTTCGATGACGATGGACAAAATTCACCTCATCACAGCCGGCGGACCACAGGAACGGCCGTCATCAAAATGCAAAAAATCCGCCGGAGCCTTTCAGCTCCGGCGGATTGAATGCCAACCCGGGCCAGCCCCCTCGCCCGGGCCGGGAGGATCTTAGGCGACCGCCTTCTTCTCGGTCGGCACGGACGAGATCGTCTTCAGGATCTGCGAAGCGATCTGGTATGGGTCGCCCTGCGAGTTCGGGCGACGGTCTTCCAGATAGCCCTTGTAGCCGTTGTTGACGAAGGAGTGCGGCACGCGGATCGAAGCGCCGCGGTCGGCCACGCCGTAGCTGAACTTGTTCCACGGCGCGGTCTCGTGCTTGCCGGTCAGACGCTTGTCGTTGTCCGGGCCGTAGACGGCGATGTGGTCCATCAGGTTCTTGTCGAAGGCAGCCATCAGCGCCTCGAAGTACTCCTTGCCGCCGACCGTGCGCATGTACTCGGTCGAGAAGTTGGCGTGCATGCCGGAGCCGTTCCAGTCGGTGTCGCCAAGCGGCTTGCAGTGGAACTCGATGTCGATGCCGTACTTCTCGGTCAGGCGCAGCATCAGGTAGCGGGCCATCCACATTTCGTCAGCGGCCTTCTTGGAGCCCTTGCCGAAGATCTGGAATTCCCACTGGCCCTTCGCGACTTCCGCGTTGATGCCTTCATGGTTGATGCCGGCCGCGAGGCAGAGGTCGAGATGCTCTTCGACGATCTTGCGGGCGACGTCGCCGACGTTCGAGAAGCCGACGCCGGTGTAGTACGGGCCCTGCGGCGCCGGATAACCGGAGGTCGGGAAGCCGAGCGGACGGCCGTCCTTGTAGAAGAAGTATTCCTGCTCGAAGCCGAACCAGGCGCCGGCGTCGTCGAGAATGGTGGCGCGCTTGTTGGAGGCGTGCGGGGTCTTGCCATCGGGCATCATGACTTCGCACATCACGAGCACGCCGTTGGTGCGCGCGGCGTCCGGGAAGACGGCGACTGGCTTCAGCACGCAATCAGAGCTGTGGCCTTCGGCCTGCTGGGTGGAGGAGCCATCGAAGCCCCAGAGCGGAAGCTGCTCGAGCGTCGGGAACGACGCGAATTCCTTGATCTGAGTTTTGCCGCGCAAGTTCGGAGTCGGCGTATATCCGTCGAGCCAGATGTACTCGAGCTTATACTTGGTCATTGAGCCTCTCTGTAGATGATGCGAAAGGTTGGGGGCCCGGGGGCCCCCCACGTTTGTACCCGGCCACCATCGGCCGACCGTTTACAAGCATTTTGCGTGCCAAATGGCCGCATTGGGGGCGGTTTTCCACCGCGGCCGCCCCCCCCCCCCCCCCGCGAGCGGCCGGTCGTCCCCGGCGGCGTGCGTCATAGCGGCGCACCTTTGCGTGAAGCTGCACTGCAAAAATCCCGCGGAAAACGCCTGATTCTGGAGCAGGCCGGCCGGTGCCGGAGGTTGCCGATGAAACGCGCATCAACGTCCGGCAATTTTCGCAAAGTCTTCGCCCCATCGCCGGCAACCTTCGCAATGGCCCAAGCGTTAGTCACCAAGCTGGTGCCTTGGAGGATGCAGAATGCACGCTGCCTAGAAAATAAGCTGAAACTGATTTCCTTTTCAGCACTTTGCATTTCGGGGCGCGCGGCCGATATGGGGATTCCAGTAACCACAATCGAACGAGTCGGGCGCACCATGGAGGCCAAGCGCTTCGACCCGAGGAGATACCGCAATGATGAACAATGGTCTGAGTGAGGGATCTGCAAAGATCTATCAATTCCCCGCCGGGGGCCGCGCGGCTCTCGGAGGTCGCCGCTACGGTGAGGCCCGCCTTCCTGCCGACCGTCTCTCGCTTCCTGTGAACGAGACGATCTGCAGCGGAAGCTGGTACCATCAGGAGGCCGTCGACGAAGCCAAGCCGAAATGGGATCGCTAATGCCTGCGTTTGGTTCAATCCCGCGACGCTCCCTGGAGCGACCGGCAGCAGTTTGAAGAGGGTCGAAACAATGAGGTTTCGACCCTTTTTGATTCTTGATGGCAGCGCGGCTAGAGCCCGGGCTTTTCGACCATTGCGCAGGCCGTGACCGGCCGCTTCAGATGCTTGACGGTGGTCGCTCCCGTCTTGCCTATCCTCAGCGTGACCCCCGCCCCCGAATAGCGTGCGCCCGAGACCGTCAGCCGCTTGGCGAGCGTGACGGGTTCGCCGTCGATCTGGAGGAAGGCGCGCTTGTCCGCGTCATAAAACCCGACGATGAACTGCGTACCATCGGCGCAGCGGTAGGTCTGGAACGTCTGTGCACCGGCCAGCCGCATGCCGAAGATTCCGCTCGCCAGCATGGTGCTCGCCAAGACAATGGCCTTGTGCCGGTTCATGATCGCCCCCTGTAATGATCCGCCGGCAACATAACAAAAGCATATCCGATGTCAGAGCCCCCTGCCCGCCACCTCGCCTTGCAAGGCGCCAGCAATTTCCGCGATCTTGGTGGCTATCCGACCATCGATGGCCGCACCACGCGCTGGCGGCACATCTTCCGCTCCAACCATCTCGGTCAGCTCACCGCCGATGACATCGAAATCGTCCGCGCGCTCGGCGTCAGGAGCGCGTTCGACTTTCGCGGGCTGGAGGAGCGCGCGGCCGGTGTCTGCGTCGTGAACGAGATCACCGTGCACTCGCTGCCGATCGAGCCGACGGTTGTTGCCGCGCTGCGCGCCGAGCTCGCCCGGGGCACATTGACGGCGCCGGTTGCGCTGGAGCTGATGCGCGAGTCCTATCGCAACTATGTCCGCTACAACACGCACAGCTTTCGCGCGCTGTTCGGCCATCTGCTGGAAGACCGCGCCCCGCTCGTGATCCACTGCACCGCCGGCAAGGACCGCACCGGCTTTGCCAGCGCGCTGATCCTGCATGCGCTCGGCGTTTCCGACGACGTCATTGCCGAGGACTACCTCCTGACCAACCGGCACTACCGGCGCGATGCGTCAAACGCCTCCGATCTTCCCGCCGACGTGCTCGACGCGATCGGCTCCGTCGAGGCCTCGTACCTTGCGGCGGCTTTCGAAGCCGTCGGCAGCGACTATGGCGACCTCGAAACCTACTTGCGCGACGGGCTCAAGGTCGGCACAGCAGAGCGGACCGCACTGAAGGCGCGCTATCTGCAATCGTAGGCGGCCGCGCCGGGAGAACGACAATGCAAGGCAAGGTTCTGATCGTCACCGGCGCGCTCGGCGCTCTCGGTAAAGTGGTTGCGGAGATCGCGCAGTCTCGCGGCGCACGGATCGCCGGCATCGATTACGCGCCCTCGCAAGTACCAGCGACGCCCGAGCGCATCGAGATCGGCGGCGTCGATCTGTCCGACGCGGCGCAGGCGAAGACCGCGGTTGATGCTGCCGCGAAGCACTTTGGCCGGCTCGATGCGCTGATCAACATCGCCGGCGGCTTTGCCTTCGAGACCGTCGGCGACGGCGACACCAAGACGTGGCAGCGCATGTATGCACTCAACGTGCTGACCGCGCTCAACGCCTCCCGCGCGGCGCTGCCGCATCTCGCCGCATCCAGCGCCGGACGCATCATCAACATCGGCGCCATGGGCGCGCTCCAGGCCGGCAATGGCATGGGTCCCTATGCGGCGTCGAAAGCCGGCGTGCATCGCCTCACCGAGGCGCTGGCCAGCGAGTGGAAGGGCAAGGTGACGGTGAACGCGGTGCTGCCGTCGATCATCGACACCACGGCCAACCGCGCCGACATGCCGAAGGCGGACTTCACCAAATGGGTGACGCCGCAGGAGCTTGCCGAGGTCATCCTGTTCCTCGCCAGCGACGCCGCGAGCGGCGTCACCGGCGCGCTGATCCCGGTGGGCGGGCGGGTGTAGTCGAAGTCCGATCCGGTCGTCTGATGAGTGCCGGCTCTGATTCAATCGGAGCCCTGAACGCTCTAGACTGTCCACAATTGATTCTCCGATCGGAACACCTGTGGAAACCGCGCTCTACCTGCCCGTCAAACGCTTCCTCGAAGAGCTCGGCTTCACGGTCAAGGGCGAGATCGGCGGCTGCGATCTGGTCGGCCTCAGCGCCGGCGACCCGCCGGTGGTGGTGATCGGCGAGCTCAAGCTTGCCTTCAATCTCGAGCTGATCCTCCAGGCGGTCGACCGCGCGCCGGCCAGCGACGAGGTCTGGATTGCGGCAAAGATGTCGGTGCGCGGCAAGGGCCGCGAGAGCGACTCGCGCTATCGCAATCTCTGCCGCCGCCTCGGCTTCGGTATGCTGGGGGTCACCGACCGCGGCCAGGTCGAGGTGCTGGTGAAGCCGCCGACCGCGGCGCCGCGACGCGAGCCGAAGAAGCGCTCGCGCCTCGTTGCCGAGCATCAGCGCCGCCAGGGCGATCCGGCGCTCGGCGGCAGCACCCGCGCGCCGATCATGACCGCCTATCGGCAGCAGGCACTGGCCTGCGCCGCGGCGCTCGCCGACGGCCCACGGCGCGTGGGCGAGCTGCGCGAGCGCTGTCCGGATGCCGGCAAGATCTTGCTTAACAATGTGTATGGCTGGTTCGAACGCACCGAGCGGGGAATCTACGGGCTGACCGCCGCCGGACACTCCGCGCTGAAGCGCTGGCCGCAGCAACGGATCGAGATCGACGCCGGTGCTCCGTCACCGTCCTGACACGGGATCGATGCAAGCCGTGAATAGCTGAGCTGCCACACCAAATTCATATTGCAATGCAACATAGGCGGCACTAGGTATCCCGGATCGAAACGAGGCCCCCATGAGCGCAGACTGGAATACCAAGTACGGCACGCGGCGCGTGCGTCACGATCCGCCCACCCTGGACGAGGCGATCTTCGCCGCCGTCGGCATCACCGACGACCAGGAGCAGCAGGCCGAGATCGCCGCAGCTCTGATGGGGATGCCGCTCGATGTCGTCCAGGCCGAGGTGAAGAAGCAGGCCCGCACCAACAGCCGCATCACCGCCACGCGCGTGATCGCCGGCGAACAGGGCGCACAGCGCTCGGTGGTGGTCGAGCGCCGCGTCGTCCGCCGCTTCGGCACCGGTACACGCACCGGCACCTGAGCGCCCCATCCACGCTCCCCAATACAAGAGCGGACCGGTTTTGCCGGTCCGCTTTTTGATTCAGGCGGCGCGATTGCCGTACATGCTGGAGATGATCTTCCAGCAGGTCGAGTTGAAGCTGAGAAGCGCGCGCCCGGCCGTGAACGGCGCGGCCGCGAGGTCGGCCAGCTCGGCTTCCGGCGTCTTGGCGAGATCGATCGTGCCGGTCGATTCGCCATGGTGGAAGGCGAGATGGGCGCCGAACTTCCTGGCGAGCGCCCGCATCGCGTGATTCTCCGCGCCGGTGGTGATGCGCAGGCGCTTGTAGCCTCTCCAGCGCGCTTCCGCGATCAGGCGGCGGAACAGCACGGTGCCGACGCCCTGGCGGCGTGCGGAGGCCTCCACGCTGAAGGCGACTTCGGGCAGCGAATCGTGCTCCGGCGGATGCAGCTCGGCCGCACCGCGGACCACGCCGTCGACGATATAGGCGACGATCACGGTGCCGTCTTCGGCACAGCGGGCGGCGTAACGCTCGATGAAGCTGTCGTCGAGAAAACCGTTGAAACGATCATGCCGGCTTTCGGCATCGAGCCTCAGCAGATGGTCGCGCAGCAGCGGCAATTCTTCCTGCTGGATCAGGGTCCGCACATAGCCTGGGGCGGTGCGGAGCGTCTCTTCAAGTACCACGTCAAAACTCCTCTTGGTGTCCCTCGAGGAGGCGTTCGAATCCCTAGGCTCCCTATGTTGTGCATCGCACCATAATTTTCAAGACTGGAACCTGCCCAAGTTAAGGGCATCGGGAGCGACTATTTCGTTAACAAAATCAAAGGTCCGTAGTTATACGAGGACCAGCTGCGTCTGGGTCACCACCGCGACCAGCTTGCCGTCCTCGGTTTCCAAACGGGTGGTCCAGACCTGGGTCCGCCGGCCCCGGTGGACGGGGGTGGCGGTGGCGATGAGCGTGGTTCCCTCCTTGGCGCCCCCGATGAAATTGGTCTTGCTCTCCAGCGTGGTCGTCCCCTTGGCGTCCTCGGGCAGGTTGATGACGGTCGCCGCCGCGCCGACGGAATCGGCCAGCGCCATCACCGCACCGCCGTGGATGGTGTGGTGGAGGGTGCAGAGATCGGGGCGGACGGTCATCCGCGCCACCACGCGGTCCTTCTCGGCCTCGACGAATTCGACGCCCTTGAGCTCGGCGAACGGCATCTTCATCGCTTTAAGTTTCTCGAGCGGCGTCATCGGACTTCCTCCCAATTCGTTGTTGTCCCAGCGTGAATTGCTTCGCGCGGCAAAGCAATGACGTCCGAGGTCATGGCCATGCTGACATCGGCGCCCGCATTTGTGCATATGCTGCTCCCATGCGTCACTTCCCTCCCCGCCGCATCGTCTGCCTGACCGAAGAGACGGTCGAAACGCTCTATCTGCTCGGCGAGCAGGACCGCATCGTCGGCGTCTCCGGCTACGCCGTGCGCCCGCCGCAAGTGCGGCGCGAGAAGCCGCGGGTATCGGCCTTCGTGTCGGCGGACATCCCGAAGGTTCTGGCGCTGGAACCGGATCTCGTGCTCGCCTTCTCCGATCTCCAGGCCGGCATCGTCGCCGATCTCGTGCGCGCCGGCCTCGACATCCACGTCTTCAACCAGCGCGACGTTGCGGGAATCATGGCGATGATCCGGACGCTGGGCGCGCTGGTCGGCGCCGCCAAGCGCGCCCAGGAACTCGCCCAAGGATTCGAGCTACGTCTCGCCGCGATCGCCGCAACGCCCCGTCCCTCGCCGCAGCCAAAGGTCTATTTCGAGGAGTGGGACGACCCGTTGATATCAGGCATCGGCTGGGTGTCCGAGCTGATCGAGATCGCCGGCGGCGCGGACGTGTTTCCGGAGCTACGGCATCGGCAGGCGGCCAAGGATCGGATCGTCTCGGCGGACGACGTGCGTCAGGCCGCCCCCGACGTGATCCTCGCATCATGGTGCGGCAAGAAGGTTGTGCCTGCCCGCATCCGCGCGCGCGAGGGGTGGGATGAAATTCCGGCCGTGCGGGACAACCGCATCGTCGAGATTAAGTCACCGATCATTCTCCAGCCGGGGCCGGCCGCGCTCACCGACGGGCTCGATGCGATCGTGCAGGCGCTGTGGGGCGAGCGCTCCTGATCTCTCCTGCGTCATTGCGAGCGAAGCGAAGCAATCCAGAGCGTCTCTGCGGAAGGATCCTGGATTGCTTCGTCGCAAGGGCTCCTCGCGATGACGGATGGGCGGGCACCGTCCTCACGTCACCGCGTTCACGACCTGATATTCCGGCCGGCGCCATACCTCGCCTGCGATCACCTCCTCGATGATCTCAGCCGCCCTCATCACTTCGCTCTCGCCGATATACAGCGGCGTGATGCCGAAGCGCATGATGTCGGGAGCGCGGAAATCGCCGATGACGCCGCGGGCGATCAGGGCCTGCATGGCGGCGTAGCCGCCATCGAAGGCGAAGGAAACTTGCGAGCCGCGGCGCTCATGCGCGCGCGGGGTCACCAGCTCTAGGGACGGACAGCGGCGCCCGACTTCCGCGATCAGGAGATCGCCGAGTGCCAGCGAGCGCGCGCGGACCTCGGCGATATCGACGCGGTCCCATATGTCGAGCGAAGCCTCCAGCGCCGCCATCGCCAGCACCGGCGGGGTGCCGACGCGCATGCGCTCGATGCCGCCGGCGGCGACATAGGCGAGTTCAAACGCGAACGGCTTCGCGTGGCCCATCCAGCCCGACAGCGCGGCGCGCGCACTGTCGGCGTGGCGCGGCGCGACGTAAAGGAAGGCTGGCGCGCCGGGGCCGGCGTTGATGTATTTGTAGGTGCACCCCGCGGCGAAATCGGCACCTGACCCTGCAAGATCGACCGGCAGTGCGCCGGCCGAATGGGCGAGATCCCAGACCGTGACGATGCCGAGCGCATGGGCTTTCGCCGTCAGCTTCGCCATGTCGTGCCGGCGGCCGGTGCGGTAATCGACCTCGGTGACGTAGAGGACCGCGATCTCCTCCGACAACGCAGCCTCGATCTCCTCCGGCGCGACCAGTCGCAATTGATGCCCGCGCCCGAGCGTCGCGATCAGGCCTTCGGCCATGTAAAGGTCGGTCGGGAAATTGCCGGTGTCGGACAGGACGACCTTGCGCGATGCGCTCATGTCGAGCGCGGCCGCAAGCGCCTGGTAGACCTTCAGCGACAGCGTGTCGCCGACCATCACGGAGCCGGCTTCCGCGCCGATCAGCCGGGCGATGCGATCGCCGACATGGCGCGGCTGGGCATACCAGCCCGCGGTGTTCCAGGCTCGGATCAGCTCGTCGCCCCACTCGGTGGTGATGACGCGGCTGACGCGCTCGGCAACGCCCAGCGGCAGCGCGCCGAGTGAATTGCCGTCGAGATAGATCACGCCGTCAGGCAGATGGAACATCGCCCTGGTGTCGTCATAGACGCGAAGCTTCGACTTGGTCATGGACATCTCTAGAGGATGGTGCGGACGCGCCAAAGTTCGGGGAACAGCTCGACCTCCAGCATGCGCTTGAGATAGCTGACGCCGCCGGTGCCGCCGGTGCCGCGCTTGAAGCCGATGACCCGCTCGACCGTCGTCACGTGGTTGAAGCGCCAGCGCCGGAAATAGTCCTCGAAGTCGACCAGCTTCTCGGCGAGCTCGTACAGCATCCAGTGCGTCTCCGGCGCTTCATAGACGACACGCCAGGCCTGCAGCACGCCCTCGTTGAAGCTGTGGGTCTCGCGGACGTCGCGCGACAGTACCGCGGCCGGCATCGTGAGTCCGTTGCGGTCGGCCAGCCGCAGCACCTCGTCATAGAGGCTCGGCGTCGCGAGCTCGGCCTCGAGTAGCTTCGTCACCTCGGCATCGTGCGCGTGCGGCTTCAGCATGGCGTGGTTGCGGTTGCCAAGCAGATATTCGATCAGCCGGTACTGCCGCGACTGGAAGCCCGAGGACTGGCCGAGCTGCGAGCGGAAGCGCGTGTATTCGCTCGGCGTCATCGTGCGCAGCACGTCCCAGGCGTTATTGAGCTGCTCGAAGATGCGCGACATCCGCGCCAGCATCTTCATCGCGGGCTGCACCTCGTCCCTGGCGATGGCACGGCGCGCGGCGCTGAGCTCGTGAATGGCGAGCCGCATCCACAGCTCCGTGGTCTGATGCTGGATGATGAACAGCATCTCGTCATGCGCTTCCGACAGCGGATGCTGCGCGCCGAGGATCGCATCCAGCGCCAGATAATCGCCATAGGACATGCGCCGGGAGAAGTCGGTCTCGGCGCCTTCGCTTGCAGGATCGTAATCGCTGGACGTCATGGCTGGCCCTCCCGATCGATCATTCCGGCCCGGCTCAGTCGAGGCCGATCAGGCGCGCGGTAATCTGCGACGACGGATCCTTGAGCCCGTCGATCACGGTGAAATGGTTCAGCGCCGGCTCGACGACGAGGCGCGTCGGCACGTCGAAGCCGGTCCAGACATTGGCCAGTAGATCGGACTGGCGGATGAATTCGGGCCGCTCGCCGCCGCCGACCCAGGCGGTCACAGGCGAATGCCCGCGCGGCAGATGCAGCGCCGCGCTTTCGAGCGTCGCCTCCTCCATGGTCATGCGCAGCGTCTCGTTCATCTTGGTCTTGAGCAGCGGACGCAAGTCGTGCAGCCCGCTGATCGAGAGCGTGCCGGCAATGCGGTTGTAGACGGCGGGCTCCAGCCGGCTGTCATCGCACAGCATGCGCGTGACGAGATGGCCGCCGGCCGAGTGGCCGGCAAGGCGGATGGGACCTGCGACAAGCGAGGCCGCTGTCGCAATCGCGGCGGTGATCTCAGCGGTGATGTCGGAGACGCGCGCAGCCGGCGTCAGCGTGTAGCTCGGCAGCGCCACGGTCCAGCCCTGGTGCCGCGCGCCTTCGGCAAGATCGGTCCACGCCGACTTGTCGAAGCGCATCCAGTAGCCGCCATGGACGAAGACGACGAGGCCCTTGCTGTCGCCGTCGGGCAGGACCAGGTCGAAGCGCTGGCGTTCACCGGCGCCATAGGTGATGTCGGCGCGAAACTCCTTCAGCCCGGCGCGGTAGGCCGCCGCCCGCTCCGCCCACTGCGCCGGCATCTTGTCCGAGCCCGGGATATGGGCCGAATTGGCGTAAGCGTCGTCCCAATCGCGCATCGTTACTCCCTCGACGGACTCAAGGCGGCCGCCAGTCTGCCACCGGGAACGGCCGCATCCTAGTCTTTATTTTAAGCTTAAAGTATCTGGATGAGGCACCGCTAGCCTCTCCACTCGTCATTCCGGGGCGATGCAAAGCATCGAACCCGGAACCTCGAGATTCCGGGTTCGCCCTTTAGGCGCCCCGGAATGACCAAACGTTTTGTTCGCAATGACGTCGGAGAGTGACCTACGCCTTCTCCACCCCGCACCACTCCGCGATGAACAGCGCCATGGCCTTGGTCGTCTTCTTCAGCGACTCCAGATCAACGTATTCGTTGAAGCCGTGCATCTCGCCGCCGCTGGCGCCGAAGCAGAGGCTCGGGATACCGTGATTGAGGCCGTAGAAGCGGGTGTCGGTGAGCGCGGTGAAGACGAGGTCCTCGACTGCGCCGCCATAGACCTTGTTGAAGGCCTTGCCGAATGCCGCCTCGGGCGCTGCCGCGTCGGTCAGCTCATAGCCTTCCGACAAAAAGCCCGACCATTCGACCTCCGGCGGGTTGTTGGCGAGGAAGCGGTGGTTGCGCGAGGCAGCAGTGACGCAGGCCATGATCTCCTTCTGGTGATCGGCCACCGACCAGCCCGGCAGGATCGCGATGCGGCAATCGACGTCGCACCAGGCCGGGACGCTGGAGGCCCAGTCGCCGCCCTTGATGATGCCGGGGTTGAAGTTAATGGGATGGTTGATCGTCCCAAAATGGCGATCGGCCTTGGCCCGCTCGTTCCATTCGATCTCGAGCTTTTGCAGCGCATGGACCAGATGATAGGCCGCCATGATCGCATTGGAGCCGGAGCCGGCGAACGCGACATGGGTCGGATGGCCCTTCACGCGCAGGCGAAACCAGATCACGCCGACCTGCGAGCGCACCATCTTGCCGCCGGTCGGCTCCGGAATGAAGCAGGCGTCCGCGCGATAGCCGCGCTGGAGCGTCGAGAGCGCGCCGACACCGGTGCTCTCCTCCTCGATGACGGACTGGAAGTGGATCCGCCCCGTCGGCTTGAGGCCGGCGGCCTTGATGGCATCGAGTGCATAGAGCGCGCCGATCGTGCCCGACTTCATGTCGCAGGCGCCGCGGCCGAACATCTTGCCGTCCTTGATGACAGGCGAAAACGGTGGTGTGTCCCACAACTCCAGCGGACCCGCCGGCACGACGTCGCAGTGGCCCTGGAGGATCAGCGATTTGCCGCCGCCCGTTTGCGGACGGTAGGTGCCCACCACCGAGCGCGCCTTGGAAAAATCATGCTCGATCGGACCGAAGCCGCGCAGATCCTTCAAATCGTCGACATTGATGTGCCAGTCGTCGACCTCGTAGCCGCGCGCGCGCAGGAGGTCGCCGATCATGTCCTGGCACGGCCCCTCGGCCCCGCGGGTCGAGGGGATCGCAACGAAATCACGGGTGGTCGCAAGCTGGGCTTCGAAGCCGGCATCGACGGCGTCAACAATCCTCTGCTGCGTTTCGGCATTCATCAGGCAACTCCAGGCATTCGAATGGTCCCAAGGAGCGCGCAAGCTAGCCGATTTCAGCCGTTCGGGTACTCCACAAAATATGCATCCCGCAATGCATCTTCGAGCAGGCGGCCTTCCGAATAGCCATCGAGCGTCGCGGGGCGCGTCACACCCTCGAGCAGGCGCGGACACGGCTCCGGCGCGCCGAGCACGGTGCGCACGGGAATGCGCTCGGCGTAGATCGGCAACGCATAGTCCTCGTCGTCGTCCGCAACACCCTTGGCGCGGATTTTTGCCGAGGCCTCCTCGATCTCCATGGCGATGAAGGAGGTCGCCTTGATCTCCTGCGTGTTGCTCGCCCGCAGGCTCGCTGTGCGGTCCGGGAAAAATCGGTCGACCATGGCGATTACCGCCCGCTCCTTCTCCTCGGGGTCGGTGACGAGATAGGCGGTGCCGAACGCCATCACCGCGCGATAGTCGGCGGAGTGGTTGAAGCCGCAGCGCGCCAGCACGAGGCTGTCGAGATGGGCGACCGTGAGGCAGACGCGCTCGCCCCTGGTCTGGTTGCGCAGCATGCGGCTGGCGCTCGAGCCGTGCCAATAGAGCTTCGTCCCCTCGCGCCAGAAGAAGGTCGGCGTGCAATAGGGCTGGCCGTCGATGACATAGGACACATGACAGAGCATCGAGGAATCCAGGATGCGATGAACCGTGTCGTGATCGTAGAAGCCGCGGTCGTGACGACGCTTCACCTGGTTGCGCGCTGAGGTCGGATAGGAATTTGAAGTCTCGGTCTGGCTCACGGCCGCTCCTGTCGGGAATGGAACAGTTCCAGGGCAGTTGTAGCGGCCGATTTGGTCTGCGATAGTGCCAATTCCATGCAAAAAATCTCGACCAATTCGCCCTCGCCCGCCAAGCCCCCTTCTCCGTCGAAGCCCGAACTGCCGCTCGACCTCACCGGGGCGCACATCACCGCCGGCGCATCGGCGGCGCACAGGCTCTACCAGGCGCTGTGCGAGATGATCGTCTCCGGCCTCGTCAAGCCCGGCGAGCCGCTGCCGCCGTCGCGCACATTGGCCAAGCAAACGGGCTTCCGACGCAACGCCGTCGTCACCGCCTATGAACGCCTGATCGCCGACGGCTTTGCCGATGCCACCGTCGGCTCCGGCACCTTCGTCGCCGCGCGGATTCCAGCGCGCGCCGCCGAGCCTAAGAAGCCGAAGGTGATCGTCGAAGCACCGCAGCAAGGCGCGTTCTCGCTCGGCTGCACCCATATCGACGAACGCGCCGTGCAGCGCTTCCGCGCCTTTGTCGGCCGGCGCATGCGCGCGTTCGGGTCCGAGCATCTTCACTATGGCGATCCCCGCGGCAGCCGCGAGCTGCGTGCGGCGATCGCCGATCGTCTATTGTCGGCGCGCGGCCTGCGCTGCGACCCCGACCAGATCATGCTGACGTCGGGCACGCTGCATGCCCTGCGCATCGTGCTGAGTGCGATCCTGAAGGCGGGCGACCAGGTCTGGTGCGAGGACCCAGGTTACCCCGCCGCGCGCAAGACCATCGCGCATTGCGGTTATCGCGCCGTGCCCGTCCCCGTCGACGAGCACGGGATGCGCATCGCCAAGGGCCGCACGGCGGCGCCGTCCGCGCGCGCGGCCTATGTGACGCCGTCGCACCAGTTTCCGCTGGGCGTGCAGATGTCGATGCCGCGCCGGCTCGAACTGCTCGACTGGGCCAAGCAGGCCGGCGCCTTCGTGCTGGAGGACGATTACGACAGCGAGTTCCGCTATGACGGCGCGCCGCTGATGTCGCTTGCCGGCATCGATCATCTCCAGCGCGTGATCTACATGGGCACGTTCGCCAAGACGCTGTTTCCGGGCCTGCGCATCGGCTATTGCGCCCTGCCCGAGCGTCTGATCGCCGACGTGACGGCCGCGCGCACCGCGCTCGACCGCTTTCCCGGCACGCTGATGGAAGGCGCGGTGGCCGACATGCTCAACTCCGGCGCCTTTGCGGCGAACCTGAAGCGGGTGCGAAAGCTCTATCGCGAGGCTCGCGATGCGCTGGCCGAGACGCTGGAGACCAGATCCGATGGTGTGCTGTCCGTGCCGGTGCCGTCGCAGGGCCTGCATCTTGTCGCAAGGTTCGATCCGTCGGTCGATCTGTCGGTCGCGGCCGAGGCGAAGCTGGCCGCCGGCGCCGAAGGCTGGCTGTTGGCCGACACCTATTCACGCACACGCCCCCTGCCCGGCTTCGTGCTGGGATTTTCCGGGCATGCGGTTCCGAAGCTCGTGGCATCCGCGGAACGGCTCGCGCGGGAATCGCGTGCGGCGTTGCGCGTGAGCAGATCGGCCCGGCGCGCGTGACGAAGCTTTGCTATCAGAATCGGCGACCGCTCCCTACATTGCGGCATCGATTCCGGGAGCCCTCATCATGTCACTCCGCCGCGCAGCCTGCCTCTCGCTCCTGATCGCCATCGCGCTTGCCTCGACGGCGCGCGCAGGCACCGTCGGGCGCGAGCAGGACATCGTGGATCTGAAACTTGGCCAACGCGTGCTGGTGGATGACGGAACCTGCCCGGCCGGACAGGTCAAGGAGGTCCGCGGCGCGAAGATGACCGACAAGGGGATCGCGCAAACGAGTTCCTGCGTGCCGCGGCACGGGCCGAAATCGAAATGATAATCGGAGAGGCTACTTCGCCGGATCGAACATACACTGCAAGGTGGGCTTGGCGATCTTGGTGAAGGTCGGGCCGATCTCGCCCTGCTTGGACGTCGGCACCCAATCGGTCTCGATCGTCGGAACGCCGGTCTCGCTGATGCCGCGCAGCAGCGCCTCGCGCAAATCGCGGTCCTCGACGACCGCGGCGGCATGGTCATGCAGACAGCCGCAGACTTCCTCCGGATGCTCCCAGCGCCCGAGCATGCGCGGCGCGCACTGCCGCACGAACTCGGTGCGGGGATCAGGCAATCTGGAGGGAGAGCGCACTTGCGCCTGGACGGAACTGATCGTCAGAAGGGAAATGAGCGCTGCGGCGCAAATGCGAAGATTCATGATGGCCTTTAACGGCTGATTTTCTTGTTGGCGATCAGAAGCGCGCGGCGACCACGATCGGCTGCGGCGCCGGGGTAATGACCGGCGAGCCGCTGTACTGGAAGGTGCCGATACCCGGCAGATTGCCGTCTGGCGCGCCTGCGAACGAGGAACCGGCGAGGACAAAACCGAAAGCAAGGATGAAGCTGAGCGCGCGCATGGTCTTGTCCCTCAATTCCGTCGCCGGCGGTGCACCGCCGTCGTTGTGAAGCTGATAACCATGGGTGGTTTCGCGCGTGATGCGCCAAAGGCGGAAAATGGTTTCATCTCCGTGAGAATTGTTTCGTCCGGTCCGATGCGACGAAACAATTCTCGGAAAATGCCAATCATTTCAGTCAGGTTGCGCCGCAACTCAACGTAACCCGGCAAGTCCTTGTTCCAGCACGAACATGCGCCGGGGGCGCGCTGTCACGCGCGCGCCTTGCACGCTTCATACGCATTTTACGTTTTTCTGCTGAAGAGAAGCCAAACGAAGGTTGGGCCCTGTCGAACCGGGGGCGCTTCGCCTGCGACCCAAGCCATCGAAACCGAGACGCCCGGATCACCGGGCGCGATCACGTGAGGGATGGCCATCATGATGGCGGGAAAACGCGCAACGACGCGCGAGGCGGAGCAGCGGACGGACCGCGGAGATCAACGACCTGTTCGCGGCCCCGTCACTTCGACGAGCGAAATGGCGCTGCAATCGAGCCGCGGCTTTGAGGCCGCGCCGCAGATGTTCGTGCGGCTGACCGGCTCGCATCTCGCAAAACCGCGCGTCAGCCGTGCTGTCGCCACCGAGTGAACGCAAACGCGTCACTGAGTGAACGCAAACGGCGTCACTGAGTGAAGAATTCGCCGCACTTCTGGACGTTGGCGTCCGCCGGTCCCCACGGCATGATCGGCACGGTCGAGGTCGAGTTCTTCGGCGATCCCTCGATCAGCTTGTCCGAATAGACCATGTAGACCAGCACGTTGCGCTTGGCGTCGCAGCCGCGCACGATCTGCATCTTCTTGAAGAACAGCGAGCGTCGCCTGCGGAACATGTCGTCGCCTTGTTCCATCTTGTCCTTGAACTTGATGGGCCCGACCTGGCGGCAGGCGAGCGAGATGTCCGAGACCTCCTCGGCAAGGCCGAGCCAGCCCTTGAAACCACCCTTCTCCGGCACGGTGAAGTGACAGGCGACACCTTCCACCTCGGGATCATCGAGGCCGTAGGTCGCGAGCTTGTCATTCGGGCTGACCCATTTGAAGACGGTCGAGCGGCGGAAGATCAGATCCGGCTCGTCTGCAGCTTGGGCGGAAGCCACCGGCACGACCAGAGCCAGGAGGAATAAAGCAAGGCCTTTCAAGCGGATGCCCGAAAGACCGGGGAAACGAGATGACATGAAGTTCTCCGGTAACAAGTACCCGCAATGTAGGGATGAGACAGCCAGACAGGAAGGCGACTGGCCGCGAGGGGCGGCCGCCGTTTACCGCTCCGTGAGGCTTTTTTGCTACGTCTTGGACAAATGTAGCTGATGGCAGAACTGCCTTGCTGGTGAACGCGTATCCCCTCTACGAGACTAATGTCTGATTTGGATTATGGATTCGAGGATGAATAGCGTGAAGGGGTCCGGTTCTTCTGCCAAGCCGGCGCGGCTGTGGCAGGTCGCCATTTTGGCGACGGCTGGTGCGATCGGTACGGCAAGCCAGGCGGACGCAGCATTTTACTACTGGACGGATTATTCCGACGGGTCCTACGCCTCCCGTCAGGATCGGCATCTCGAAGTCCCGCGCCAGAAGCCGCAGAAGCGCGGCGCGGCCGGCAAGAAGGACGCGGTTGCCGAGAAGGAAGTCGGCACCAAGCCGCAAGGGCCGCTCGTCATCGTCGTCTCGATCGACCGGCAGAAGGTGACGGTCTACGACACCAACGGCGTGTTCGCGGAATCCCCGGTGTCGACAGGCATGAAGGGCCACTCGACGCCGATGGGTGTGTTCAGCGTCATCCAGAAGCACAAATTCCACCACTCCAACATCTATAGCGGCGCGCCGATGCCGTACATGCAGCGGATCACCTGGTCCGGTGTCGCCATGCATGCCGGCGTGCTGCCGGGTTATCCGGCCTCGCATGGCTGCATCCGCATGCCGATGGCGTTCGCGGTGAAGATGTGGAATTGGACCAAGATGGGTGCACGCGTCATCGTCTCGCCCGGCGAGATGACGCCGCACAGCTTCCAGCACCCGCTGCTCGCCTCCGTGCGCGTGCCGCCGCAGCCCGCGGCCAACGTCGAGCCTCAGACCAACATCGGCGACAAGGCCGACAAGGGCGCACCAACCAAGACCACTGAAGCCAAACCGCCCGAGACCAAGACCGCCAGCGCCGAGAGCGTGCTCGAGCTGCGCTCGTCGGTCGGCCACACCGTGATGTCGGACATGACGACGGGCAATGCGCCGGCCCGCGCGGAAGCGGCCGCACCGGCCGACAAGCTTGACGCAACGAAATCCGCCGAAGCGTCTGACGCGGCCAGGCCGGCAAACGCTGATGCGAAGCCGACCGATTCCGCCGAGGCACCCAAAGCGACCACGGCCTCCGACGACAGGCCCGCCGACAAGGTCGAGGCCGTCAAGTCCGAGCCCGTCAAGACTGACGCGGCCGACGCCGCAAGGAAGCCTGATGCCGCCGTGACGACTACGGCACCCGCGCCGGACGCCAAGAAGGACGAGAGCCGCGTTGCCGATCCTGCGCCGGGTGCGAAGCCGGAAGCGCCCAAGCGGGCCGGCCAGATCGCCGTCTTCATCAGCCGCAAGGATTCCAAGCTCTACGTGCGGCAGAATTTCGCGCCGCTGTTCGAGGTGCCGGTCACGATCGCCGCGAGCGACCGGCCGCTCGGCACGCACGTCTTCACCGCCGAAGTCGACAAGACCGACGCCAATGCATTGCATTGGTCGGTGGTGTCGCTGCCGGTCTCCGCTCGCGCCGCCGCGCGCGAGGATGACAGCCGCGTGACGCGCCGCCAGCGTGGCGCCGCCGTGATCCCCGTCGCCGCAAAGCCGGTGGTCACGCCGGACACCCCGGCTGAGGCGCTCGACCGCATCGCGATCCCCGCCGACACCATGGCGAAGATCAACGAGATGCTGACCTCGGGCGGCTCGGTCATCGTCTCCGACCAGGGCATCAACCAGGGCGAAACCGGCGAAGGCACTGATTTCATCGTCCGGCTCTACTAGAGCGTTTTCGAGCGCCCGATCCATCGGAACGGAAATGGCTCCAGGCGCTTCGCCGCTCCCGATAACGCGGTGTTGACGAGGCCGATCGCAGCGGCGGAGTAACATGCATCCCGGATCATTTCGGGGGACGCCGTCATGATGAACCGAAGGACCATGCTCATCGCGGCGCTTGCAGGCGCCGTCGCGCCGGTGACGCGCGCGGTCGCCGGTGGCGGCATGAGCCGGATCTCGGCCTACGCCTTCTCCTTTCCCGCGTTGTCCGGCGACGACATCCGCCTCGCCGCTTTCACCGGCAAACCGCTGCTGGTGGTCAACACCGCCTCGCTCTGCGGCTACACGCCCCAATACGCGGGGCTGCAAGAGCTCTGGAGCGAGTTTGGCGAGCGCGGGCTCACCGTGATCGGCGTGCCCTCCAACGATTTCGGCGGCCAGGAGCCGGGCGGAACGAGCGAGATCACGGAGACCGCGCACCACCAATACGGCGTTACCTTCCCGATCGCGGCCAAGGCCACAGTGATCGGCGCGAGGGCGCATCCGTTCTACAAATGGGCGGCCGACGCGCGCCCGAAGGATGTTCCGCGTTGGAACTTCCACAAATACCTGATCGGGCGTGACGGCTATATCGCCGAGGTGTTTGCCTCCAACATCGAGCCGACCGATACGCGAATCAAGACGGCGATTGCCAAGACGCTGGCCGACACTTGATGCAACGCGCCCCATCCGGTTGGGCACAATTGTGGCGGGATGCCAAACAGCCGTTGCAATGGCGATGGCCCACCATCTAGGCTAAGATCGTTTGGGGCAGGATGGTTTTGCCGGAGGCGAAAAGCCACGGCGGAACAACGGGATCAATCTCGAGGACAACACCATGCGTGTGGCGGCAGGACTGATTTTGGCAAGCGCGATGTCTTTAGGCATGACCGGCGCGGCATGGTCGCAGGCCCCGGCCGCGAAGCCCGCCGCCGCAACGGCGGCGACGCCGGCCGCGGCGGCGCCCGCCGCAGCACCGGCCCCCGCAGCGGCTGCCGCGCCAGCGGGCTTCGTCAATCCGCCACCGCCCAAGCAGGCGCCGCAGCCCGCACGCGCGGCCTGCAACACACCCGACGCGCTCGGGGTCGCCCGCACCGTCGAGATCGACACGACAGGCGGTCCAGGCTTCGGCTTCGAGCACTTCAAGGAGCTCGACTTCCTGCGCGACAAGGAGGTGGTGTTGACCTTCGACGACGGCCCCTGGCCGAAGAACACGCCCGCCGTGCTGAAGGCGCTCGCCGATGAATGCACCACCGGCATCTTCTTCTCGATCGGCAAGCACGCGACCTACGAGCCGGAGATCCTGAAGCAGGTCTACGCGGCGGGCCACACCGTGGGCACCCACACTTGGTCGCACGCCAATCTCAACAACAAGAAGCTCACGGAAGCGCAGCGCAAGGAAGAAATCGAGAAGGGCCTTTCGGCGGTAAAGTGGGCGCTCGGCGGCATCTCGCCCTCGCCGTTCTTCCGCTTCCCGGCGCTCCAGCATCCGCCGGAGATGGTCACCTATCTCGGCAACCGCAACACGGCGATCTTCTCCTGCGACATCGACTCCTTCGACTTCAAGGCCTCGAAGCCCGAGAAGGTGATCGAGACCGTGATGAAGAAGCTCGACAGCAAGGGCAAGGGCATCGTCCTGATGCACGACTTCCAGAAGCATACGGCAGAAGCCCTGCCCGAGCTCCTCAAGCGCCTGAAGGCAGGCGGCTACAAGGTGGTGGCGATGCGCGCCAAGTTCCCGGCGTCTTCGCTGCCCGAATACGACCAGGAGCTGCTCAAGGACGTCAAGCTGCCGACGGTGAGCCAGCGCCCGGTCAATTCCGTGGTGACGACCGTTTCGGAATAGCCGGCAATTGTCTTTCCGTATCGAAGGCTACGTCATCGTCTCCGCGGACGGCATGCTCGCCGACGCGAGCCATATCATGCCTGACAGCCTGAAGTTCGAAGGCGACAAGCTGTTCTTCGAGCAGGCGCTCGATCGCGCCGCGCTGATCGTGCACGGCCGGCACTCACATGAGCAGCAGCCGAACTCTCCGAAGCGCAAGCGGCTGATCACGACCCGCAAGATCAAGGCCCTCACCGTCGATCCGGAGATGCCGAACGCGACATTGTGGAATCCTGATCACGCCAGCTTCGAGGAGGCCTGCGCCTTCGCCGATGTCGCCTCCGGCATGGTCGCGGTCATCGGCGGTCCCGTCGTCTTCGACATGTTCATGGATCGTTACGACACGTTCTGGCTGTCGGAAGCCCCGCATCTGCGCCTGCCCGGCGGCGAAGGTTGTTTTGTCGGCGTGCCCGAGCGGACCCCGCACGAGGTGCTGGCGTCACACGGGATGAAGCCGGGCGCGCCCTATGTGCTTGACGCGGCGCATGACGTCACGGTGACACCGTGGCGTCGGGTGTAGGTGCACTGCAACAACGCTCCCTGCAAAAACGCCCTACACGTCCCCGTAAGCCGCCTCGACCGGCCGCGTGGCGCGGCCATAGCCGATGATCATGCAGAGCGCACCGATGATCGAGAGATTCTTCAGCGCATCGACCAGCATCTTTGCGTTGTCGGGCGCCGCCAGATTCCAGAAGTCGTAGAACAGCACGGTAGCGACCGCGACGTAGACGATCAGCAGCATGGCGAAGAACCGCGCCCCGAAGTTCAGCGCGATCATCAAGCCGGCGATGATCTCGAGCGCGCCGACCGCGATCGCCAGCAGCTGCGGCGTCGTCATGGCGGTCGCCGTCTCGATCTGCTTGGCGTAAGGCGCGATGATGTCAGGCACCACGACCTTGGTGGCAATGAAATCGGCGGTCGCCTGGATGGCGAACAGTTTCGTCGCGCCCGTGTAGATGAACAGCACGGCGAACAGAATTCGCCCGAAAGTCACGAACGCTGGCATGATCGGCCTCTTGGCTCAGGCTTTCTAAGATCGGAACTTGGACGAAAGTCCTGAGCGATTATGAAGAGTCGTTGGCCGGTTTACAAACGGGGAAATGGAGAACTGTTTTGAAAAGATTGAAGGGCGGATGCGCCGGAGGTGTGCTCCCTCGCCCCGCTCTTGTCCGCCGAAGCCTTGGCGAAGGCGGATGCGGGGCCGCGACGAGCTTCGCTCGCGCTGAGAGGGTTGGGGTGAGGGGAGCCTCCACGGGGGCGGTGAGAATTGGACTCGCGGAGAGTCCCCCTCACCCGGATCGCATCTGACGATGCGATCCGGCCTCTCCCCGCAAGCGGGGAGAGGCGAAGAGGTCCCGCCTCAGGTAAACAACGTCGGCTGCTGCCGCGCCGCGCGCTCCTGCGCTTCCACGACGGCGACCGCAGTCATGTTGAGGATGCCGCGCGCGGTCACCGAGGGGGTGAGGATATGCGCCGGGCGCGCCGGGCCGATCAGGATCGGGCCGACGGGCAGTGCATCCGCGAGCGACTTGATCATCTGATAGGCGACGTTGGCGGTGTCGAGCGTCGGCATGATCATGATGTTGGCCTCGCCCTCGAGGTTGGAGTGCGGCAGCACCATCTTGCGCGCAGCGGCCGAAAGTGCCGTGTCGCCCTGCATCTCGCCGTCGGCCTCGATCTCCGGATGCTTCTCCTTCAGAAGCTGGGTCGCCCGGCGCATCTTGCGCGAGGACTCGGTGTCGTAGCTGCCGAAATCGGAATGCGAAACGAAGGCGATCTTCGGCTTGATGTTGAAGCGCTGGACGTGGACCGCCGCGAGCGAGGCGATCTCGGCGAGTTCTTCCGCGCTCGGATTGGGGCGAACCTGCGTATCGGCGATGAAGAACGCGCCCTTGCTGGTGATCAGCAGCGCCAGCGCCGCATAGTCGCTGATCCCTGCCGAGAAGCCGACGATCTCGCGGACATGGCGCAGATGGCTCATGTAGCGGCCCTCGACGCCGCAGAGCATGGCATCCGCCTCCCCGCGCGTCACCGCGAGCGCGGCGATGACCGTGTTGTTGGTGCGTACCACCGTGCGCGCCGCATCCGGCGTCACGCCGCGGCGGCCGGCGACCTCGACATAGGACTGCACGTAGGATCGGTAGCGCGGATCGTCCTCGGGGTTGACGAGGTCGAAATCCTTGCCGGCCTTGATCGACAGGCCGAAGCGCTTGATGCGCGCCTCCACCACGGACGGACGACCGACCAGGATCGGCGTCGCCAGCTTCTCCTCCAGCACCACCTGCGTGGCGCGCAACACGCGCTCGTCCTCGCCTTCGGCATAGATCACGCGCACCGGCTGGGTCTTGGCCTTGGCGAACATCGGCTTCATGACGAGGCCGGAGCGGAAGGCGAAGCGCATGAGCTGCGCGGCATATTCGTCGAAATTGGTGATGGGGCGCGTCGCGACGCCCGACTCGATCGCGGCCTTCGCAACCGCCGGCGCCACGCGCAGGATCAGCCGTGGATCGAACGGGCTCGGAATCAGCGAGCCCGGACCGAAGCCTCCCATCTCGCCGGTGTCGACCCCTTGCGCCACCGCATCCGACGGCGCCTCGCGCGCGAGCTGCGCGATGGCTTCGACCGCGGCGTGCTTCATCTCCTCGTTGATGGCGCTGGCACCGACGTCGAGCGCGCCGCGGAAGATGAAGGGAAAGCACAGGACGTTGTTGACCTGGTTCGGATAGTCCGAGCGGCCGGTGCAGATCATGGCGTCGGGGCGCACCTTCCGCGCTTCCTCCGGCATGATTTCGGGCGTCGGATTGGCGAGCGCCATGATGAGCGGCTTGTCGCTCATCGCCTTGGCCATCTCAGGCTTGAGGACGCCCGGTGCCGACAGCCCGATGAAGATGTCCGCGCCGCCGATGACGTCGGCGAGCGTGCGCTTGTCGGTCTTCTGCGCATAGACCGCCTTCCAGCGGTCCATCGAGGTGTTGCGGCCCTCATGCACGAGGCCGTCGATGTCGCAGACCCAGATGTTCTTGCGCTGCGCGCCCATCGACACCAGAAGATTGAGCGTCGCAATCGCGGCAGCACCTGCCCCTGACGCCACGATCTTGACGTCCGACAGCTTCTTGCCGTTCAGCCTGAGGCCGTTGGTGATGGCGGCGGCGACGATGATGGCGGTGCCGTGCTGGTCGTCATGGAAGACCGGGATCTTCATGCGCTCCTTCAGCCGCGCCTCGATCTCGAAGCACTCCGGCCCGCGGATGTCCTCGAGATTGATGCCGCCGAAAGTCGGCTCGAGCGCCGCCACGGTCTCGACCACCCGGTCGATGGTGTCGGCGGCGATCTCGATATCGAACACGTCGATGCCGGCAAACTTCTTGAACAGGACCGCCTTGCCCTCCATCACGGGCTTGGAGGCCAGCGGGCCGATATTGCCGAGGCCGAGCACCGCGGTGCCGTTCGAGACCACGGCGACCAGGTTGGCGCGGGTGGTCAGCGTCGCCGCCTCGGCCGGGTTCTTGGCGATCTCGGTGCAGGCAGCCGCAACGCCCGGAGAATAGGCAAGCGCGAGGTCGCGCTGGTTGGCAAGCGGCTTGGTCGCCTGGATCTCGAGCTTGCCGGGGCGCGGCAGACGATGATAGGCGAGCGCCGCCTGGTGGAGGTCATCAGAATAGGACGACATGCGGTCTCTTGCCTCGCGTTACCGGCCTCAAACTACGTTGTCCTGACCGGTCTGTCGCGGGTCGCGGTATTCCGGGTCATGGAAACGGGATGAAGCACGGCCGGCGCCCCGGTGGCAACATCCGATTCCGCCCCCATCAACAGGCCGCACGGTCAAATATTTGAAAACCATAGCTTTCCCTGGACCGCCCCGCGCTTTGCGAATATGGCAGGTTGCGCAGTGCAAAACGAGCAACTGGAGCTGAGAATGAAGCGGATCCTGATCGGCCTGATCGCACTCGCCGTGCTCGCCGCGGGCGGATGGTTCGGCTTCAACCTCTATGCCAGACATCGCGCCACCGCGGAGATCGAGGCCGTCTTCGACCGGATCCGCAGCCAGGGCGGCAAGGCAAGCCACGGCAAGGTGGCGTTCGACGTGACGAGCCGGACGCTGACCATCGAGGACATCGCAGTCGATCCCGCCGGGCAGCCACAGGCGCACGTCAAGATCACCGGCATCAAGGGCGTGGGCCTCCGCCAGACCGATGAGACCCGCTTTGCAGCCGACAGCATCGAGATCTCCGGTTTCGAGGTCGCGCTGGACGAAGTCGGCCCCGGGAAGCTGAAAGCCTCCTACAAGGTCCCGCAATTGATCATGCGGGATTACGCGGGCCCTGCTCGCGCCCAGAATGCGCCGGCGTCAGGCTCCCTGATCGATTTGTACCGATTTGTGCTCGATCAGTATGCGAGCGTGACCGCGTCTTCAATCACGGCCCCGACCCTCACCATCGCCTTCGATGCCGGCAAAGGCGCCGCCGGCAGCGGCGAGATCGTCTATTCGGGTCTCGCGATCCAGAAGCTCGGCAAGGGCAAGATCGACGCGATGAAGGCCGATCGCGCCACCTTCACGATCAACGTGGAGCAGGCCGGCAAGGCGGACAAGCTGACCGGCGAGATGTCCGACCTCATCATCAATGATTTCGACTCGACCGCAATCGCCGCCGCCCTCGATCCGCAGAAGGCGAACGACGACAGCTACCATCGCGTTTACGGACACATGTCGAGCGGCACTTATGTGGCGACGTCGACGCAGGGCGTGCGGATGCAGGTCGATGGCATCGCGATCGCCGATATCGCGGTCCAGCCGTCCAAATTCCGGCCGGCCGAGATTCTGGCACTGCTGCCGACGGACGGCTCCGTTCAGCCGACCCCGGCGCAATCGCGCGAGATGATGGAGAAGCTCGCCGGCCTCTATGACGGGCTTCGCGTCGGCAAGATCGAGATCGGCACCGTGTCGATGACGACCCCGCAAGGAACGCCCCGGCTCAGGGCGATCAGATACCAGGAGGGCGAGTTCGCGCTCGAAGGCCTGGATGCGCCGACGCCGCAAGGGCAAGTGAAGATGGAGCGCTTCGCGCTCAAATCGCTCAGCCTGGCGAACCTGTTTCGTTGGGCCGCGAGCCTTACCACTCCCGGGCAGGCGCCCTCGCCCGATCAGATGCTGGGCCTGTTCCGGGTGCTCGAAGGCGCCGAGATCAAGGGCGTGGTCTCGCCCTACAAGAACACGCGGCAGCTCGTCACCATCGACACGATCAGCCTGAACTGGGGCCAGCTGGTCGGGTCGATCCCGAGCAAGGTCAGTCTGGTCGTGAAAATGGTCGCCCCGACTGATCCGACCAATCCCGCTCAGCTGCCGTTGACGATGGCCGGCATCGACAAACTGGCAATCAACCTCGATCTCGGCGCGGCCTGGACGGAGTCCTCGGGCGCGCTGGCGCTCGCGCCGGCCACCATCGACCTCGGCAACCTCGCCAAGGCGCAGGCCCGCCTCGCACTCGCCAACGTGCCGCGCGGCGTGTTCACGGCCGACCCGGTGCAAGCCATGAGCCAGGCCGGGCAGATCGAAGCCGGCGCGATCGAGCTCTCCCTGCGCGACAGCGGCGTCGTCGATCTGCTCGTGGCGCAGTTCTCCCGCATGCAGAATGTCAGCCGCGACGCGGCGCGCGGCGCCATCGTCGAGATGATCCGGGCACAGGGCGAGAAGATCGCGGCCGCCAATCCCGATGCCAAGACCGCGGTCGATGCCATCGCCGGCTTCGTCGAGACGTCAGGGCAAACGCTCACCATCAAGCTGACGCCGCTCGGCAAGGTGCCGATGCTTCAGCTGCTCGGCGCCCTGAACAGCGAGCCGATCGTCGCGCTGGCACAATTCCGCATCGAGGCGTCGACGGGGCTGTAGGCCGAGCGTTCGCTCGGCGGTCTCGTGTCCCGGACGCGGCGCGGCATGAAATGACGCGACGCAGAGCCGGGACCCAGGGTCACCGTCCGTGAAGTCTGGGCCCCGGCTCTTCAGCGCACCGCTGAAGAAGCGCTGCGCTGCGTCCGGGGTACGCATTCACTTCTGCGGCAGGTTCACTCGCACATGCAGCTCGCGGAGCTGCTTGGTGGTGGCTTCCGACGGTGCGCCCATCAGGAGGTCCATGGCCTGCTGGTTCATCGGGAACAGCGAGATCTCGCGCAAATTGGTGGTGCCGCACAGCAGCATCACGATGCGGTCGACGCCCGCGGCCATGCCGCCATGCGGCGGCGCGCCGTACTGGAACGCGCGGTACATGCCGCCGAAGCGGTCAACCACTTCCTGCTCGCCATAGCCGGCGATCTCGAACGCCTTCACCATCGCTTCCGGCACGTGGTTGCGGATGCCGCCCGAGGCGATCTCGTAGCCATTGCAGGTGATGTCGTACTGGAACGCCTTGATGGTCAGCGGATCCTGGCCCTTCAGCGCCTCGAGGCCGCCCTGCGGCATCGAGAACGGGTTGTGCGAGAAGTCGACCTTCTTGTCGTCCTCGTTGTACTCGTACATCGGGAAATCGACGATCCAGGCGAGCTCGAACCGCTCCTTGTCGGTGAGGTTCAATTCCTCGCCGACCTTGTTGCGGGCAAGGCCTGAGAACTTCCAGAACTTGTCGGGATCGCCGGCGACGAAGAAGGCGGCATCGCCTTCTTTGACGCCGATCTGCGCGCGGATCGCAGCGGTGCGCTCAGGCCCGATGTTGTTCGCCAAGGGACCAGCACCCTCGCCGCCCTCGCGCCACATGATGTAGCCGAGACCGGGCTGGCCTTCACCTTGCGCCCACGAATTCATGCGGTCGCAGAAGGCGCGGCTGCCGCCGCCCGGCGCCGGGATCGCCCAGACCTGGTTCTTGGGGTCTTCGAGCATGCGCGCGAACACCTTGAAGCCGGAGCCGCGGAAGTGTTCGGAGACGTCCTGCATCTCGATGGGGTTGCGCAGGTCCGGCTTGTCGCTGCCGTATTTGCGCAGCGCCTCGGCGAACGGGATGCGGCGCCAGTTCTTGCTAACCGGCTTGCCCTTGGCGAACTCCTCGAACACGCCGGTGATGACAGGCTCCATCGCCGCGAACACGTCTTCCTGCGTGACAAAGCTCATCTCGACGTCGAGCTGGTAGAACTCGCCCGGCAAGCGGTCGGCGCGCGGGTCCTCGTCGCGGAAGCACGGCGCGATCTGGAAGTAGCGGTCGAAGCCCGACATCATCAGCAATTGCTTGTACTGCTGCGGCGCCTGCGGCAGCGCGTAGAACTTGCCGGGATGGATGCGCGAGGGCACCAGGAAGTCGCGCGCGCCTTCCGGCGAGGACGCGGTCAGGATCGGGGTGTTGAACTCGAAGAAGCCCTGCCCCTCCATGCGCCGACGCATCGACTTGATGATTTCGACGCGCGTCATGATGTTCTGGTGCAGTTTTTCGCGACGCAGATCCAGGAAGCGATATTTGAGCCTGATATCCTCAGGATATTCCTGGTCGCCGAACACCGGCAGCGGCAGGTCGCCAGCCGGACCCAGCACCTCGATCTCGCTGACGTAGATCTCGATCTTGCCGGTCGGCAAATCGTCGTTGTCGGTGCCTTCAGGGCGGCGGCGGACCTTGCCGTCCATCTTGATCACGAATTCCGAGCGCAGCTTTTCGGCCAGCGAGAACGCTGGCGAGTCCGGGTCGACCACGCACTGGGTCAGGCCGTAATGGTCGCGCAGGTCGATGAACAGCACGCCGCCATGGTCGCGAACGCGATGGACCCAGCCCGAGAGGCGGATCGTCTCGCCGATGTTGCTCTCGCGGAGCGCGCCGCATGTATGTGACCGGTAGCGATGCATGGTCGTCCCAAATTGATGTCTGAGGAAGCGAATCGGACGACTGAGGTGGCCGGTCCGAAAGTTGCGGCAGGGTTTACCCGACGAGGCCCAAGGCGGCAACCAAGGGAACGGCCTGTTTGGGGCCCGGAAGGCCCATTTTTGGCCGATCTGGGCTCAAGCCTTTGCCATCAGGCGTTCCCCGCCTATCTTTACCTCCATGACCGTCCATTTCCCCTTCCAGAACTCCTATTCGGCGCTGCCGGACAGCTTCTTTGCCCGGGTCGCGCCGACCCCGGTCGCAGCCCCCCGGCTCATCAAGCTGAACCGGCCGCTGGCGGTCCAGCTCGGCCTCGACCCGAATATGCTGGAGACCCCTGAGGGCGCCGAGATCCTGGCGGGCAAGACGGTTCCTGATGGAGCCGACCCCATCGCCATGGCCTATGCCGGCCACCAATTCGGGCAGTTCGTGCCCCAGCTCGGCGACGGCCGGGCGATCCTGCTCGGCGAGGTCATCGACCGGGACGGCGTCCGCCGCGACATCCAGCTCAAGGGAAGCGGTCCCACCCCGTTCTCCCGCCGCGGCGACGGCCGCGCTGCGCTCGGGCCCGTCTTGCGCGAATACATCGTCAGCGAAGCGATGTACGCGTTGGGCATTCCGACCACACGCTCGCTTGCCGCCGTCGTCACCGGCGAGCACGTCATCCGCGAGACCGCGCTGCCTGGCGCGGTGCTGACCCGCGTCGCCGCGAGCCACATCCGCGTCGGCACCTTCCAGTTCTTTGCCGTCCGCCGCGATACCGACGCGATCCGCCGGCTCGCCGATCACGTCATCGCCCGTCACTATCCCGAGCTGCTCGGTACCGAGCGGCCCTATCACGCGCTGCTTGCCGGCGTCGTCGCGCGCCAGGCCGAGCTCGTCGCGCGCTGGCTGCTGGTCGGCTTCATCCACGGCGTGATGAACACCGACAATTCTTCGATCTCGGGCGAGACCATCGATTACGGCCCCTGCGCCTTCATGGATGCCTACAATCCCGCGCAGGTCTTCTCCTCGATCGACGAGATGGGCCGCTACGCCTACGCCAACCAGCCGCGCATCGCGCTGTGGAATCTGACCCGGCTGGCCGAGTGCCTGCTGCCGCTGTTCGGCGAAGAGCAGGAGAAGGCGGTCGAGCAGGCACAGGACATTCTCGGCGCATTCCCCGAGACATTCAGCAAGGCCTATCAGGCGGGCCTGCGCAAGAAGGTCGGCCTGTTCACGGAGCGCGACGGCGACGAGGCCCTGATCCAGGACCTGCTCGACGCCATGGCGAAGAACCAGGCCGACTTCACCCTGACCTTCCGCAGGCTGGGTGACGCCGCAGGCGATCCGGCCGCGGACGACGCCCGCGCAGAGTTCATGGACCCCGCAGCCTTCGATGAATGGGCCCGGCGCTGGCGCGAGCGTCTCGCGGCCGAGCCGCAATCCGCCGCCGAGCGGCAGACCGCCATGAACGCCGTCAACCCGCTCTTCATCCCGCGCAACCACCGCGTCGAGGCCGTGATCCAGGCCGCGGTCAACGATGACAACTACGCGCTGTTCGAGGAATTGGTGAAGGTGCTGGCCAAGCCGTACGAGGACCAGCCGGACTATGCGGCTTATGCCGATCCGCCGCTACCGGACCAGCGGGTGTTGCAGACGTTCTGCGGGACGTGAAAGCTCGCACGCCCCGCATCACCATCTCTAATTGATTCACGGCATGGATTGCGCCTTGTGCGAATCCATTCCTCTCCGGTGGACGTTGTGGACACGTCCTGCCCGCGGGAACCGCTGTCATCAAACTGAAACACTCGCGCTCTAACGGCCTGTCAGCGCCATCTTGCCGGAGGCGCCCATCCTCCAACAAGTCCCGACAAAGCGCGCCATGCCCTTCAAATTCATTCACATCACCGACACGCATCTCGCGAACCCCGGGCTGAAGCTCTATGGGCTCGATCCGCGCGCCCGGCTGGACGCGGCGATCGCCGACATCAACAAGCACCAGTCCGACGCCGCATTTGCCGTCGTGACCGGCGACCTCACCCATTGGGGCGAGCCTGAATCCTACGCCAATTTCGCTGACGCGATGGCTGCGCTGAAAATCCCGTACATCGCCATGGTCGGCAACCACGACAAACGCGTAGCTTGCCTCGACGGCCTGAAGGCCGCACCGCGCGATTCCAACGGCTTCGTGCAGGGCACGCGCATCACCGAGCACGGCCTGTTCGTCTTCCTGGATACGCTGGACGAGACCAGCCACGCCGGCGAAATGTGCGCCAAGCGTCTCGGCTGGCTCGCAAGCACGCTGGCCGCCGCACCGGCCGACATGCCGTTCGTCGTCTTCATGCACCATCCGCCCTTCCCGGTCGGCGTCCACGCGATGGACGAGATATCGCTGAAGCAGAGCCCCGAATTCGCGGAAGTCATCGCTCCCTATCGCTCGCGCATCCGCCACCTCTTCTTCGGCCATGTCCACCGGCCGATCTTCGGCAGCTACGGCAAGATTCCGTTCTCGACGCTGCGCGGCACCAACCACCAGGTCTGGTTCGAGCTTGACGCTGCCGCCGCCGAGCATCTCGCCAGCCACGAGCCGCCGGCCTATGGCGTGGTGCTGATCGACGGCGAGAACCTGGTCGTGCACAGCCACGACTTCCTCGACGAAAGTCTGCGCTTCCCCTTCGAGCCACCGGCAGGAGTGGACGGCCGCGGCTATGCGCTCAACATCCCGGCGCGGTGAGATGAGCCTCGCTGAACCCGCGACTCTCCCGGTCGCGGCAACTGCGCCGCCGCGCCTGCTTCTCCTGAGGCGGTTCTCCGCCCGCTTCAAAACCTCGCTGCCGGCCTATCTCCTGCTGCTGCCCTCGCTGATCTTCCTCGCGCTGTTCACCTACGGCGCGATGGGACGCGTGATGATCGACGCGCTGTATCAGCGCGCCACGCCCAAGGCGCCGGTCCGCTTCGTCGGGTTTGAGAACATCAACGCGGTGCTCGCCGATCCCGCCTTCACCGGGGCGATCGTCAACAATCTCGTCTACGCCGTCGGCACGGCGATCCCCAGCATCGGCCTGGCGCTCTTGTTTGCGCTGGCGCTGTCGCGCACCAATGCCTTCAACAGCGTGCTGCGTGCCGCGCTGTTCCTGCCGGTGCTGATCCCGATGGTCGCGGCATCCGCGCTGTTCCTGTTCATCTTCCTGCCGAATGTCGGCCTGCTCGACTATTACATCGGCCGCCTGCTGCCGGTGCTGCCGAACTGGCTCGGCGATTCCGACATCGCGCTTTACGCCATCATGGTCATCACCATCTGGAAGAACGCCGGCTACTACATGCTGTTCTTCCTCGCCGGCCTCCAAGCGGTGCCTGAGGACGTGATGGAAGCCGCCCATCTGGACGGCGCCGGTCCGTACCAGCGCCTGCGCCACATCATCCTGCCGGAGCTCAAGCCAACCTTCCTGTTCGTCACTGTCATCGCAACGCTCAATGCGGTGACACAGGTCGACCACGTCTTCGTCATGACCAAGGGCGGACCGTCCAACGCGACCAATCTCGTGCTGTTCTACATCTACCAGCAGGCCGTCGAGCACTACGACATCGGCAAGGCCTCGGCGGCCACGCTGCTGACGCTCGCCGTGCTGATGGGCCTCACCGCGCTCTCGTTCCGGACGATGGCGAACCGGGAGGGCGGGCCGTGAAGCTGATCGACTGGCTGCTCAAGGACGCCCCGCTCGCCACGCGCCGCGAGATCACGCCGAAGCTCGGCTTCGTGCTGACCGTGCTGCTCGCGATCATCTGGCTCATCCCCTTCCTCTGGATGGGCGTTGCGACACTGCGCCCCGCCTCGGACGGCATCAACGCCATGGCCGAGCTGATGCCGAGCCTGAAGCCGACGCTCGACAATGTCAGGGATGCCTGGGAGATCGGCGATTTCCCGCGCTACGCCCTCAACACCACGATCATCTGCACCGGCATCCTGCTGGTGCAGCTCGTCACGATCACGCTGGCGGGCTTTGCCTTTGCGCGCCTCGCCTTCGCCGGCAAGACGCTGATCTTCTATCTGTTCCTGATGCAGCTGATGCTGGTGCCGGTGCTCTTGATCGTGCCGAACCTGACGCTCGTGGCGCAGCTCGGCCTCTATGACACGCTCACCGGCGTGATGATGCCGTTCTTCGCCTCCGCCTTCGGCACCTTCCTGATGCGGCAGGCGTTCGAGGCGATCCCGACCGAGCTGGAAGATGCCGCGCTGATCGACGGCGCCAGCCTGTTCCAGCGCATTCGCCACATCTACGTGCCGCTGTCGATGCCGAGCTTCTCCGCCTTCGCCATCATCTCGGTCACCAGCCACTGGAACGACTTCCTGTGGCCGCTGATGGTGATCAATTCGCCGGACAAGCGGCCGCTCACCGTCGGCCTCTCCGTCTTCACCGCAACGGCCGAAGGCACCCAGGCCTGGGGCACCATCGCCGCCGGTACACTGATGGTAATCGCGCCGCTGCTCGTCACCTTCCTGATCTTCCAGAGGCGCTTCATCAGCTCTTTCGTCACCTCAGGCATCAAATAGGAGATTTTCCGATGCTGTTTTCCCGCAGGCTCATGCTCGGCCTCGCCATGGCAGGCACTATGGCAGGCGCCCTCGCCTTTCCCGCGCTCGCCGGCGAAGGTCTGACCGAGATCGACCTGTTCTTCCCCGTCCCCGTCGACGGCAAGCTCGCCCGCGACATGGGCACCTTGATCAAGGAGTTCAACGAGACCCATCCCGAGGTCAAGGCGACCGCGGTCTACACCGGCTCCTATGACGACACGCTGATCAAGACGCGCGCGGCCATCAAGGCCGGCAAGCCGCCGTCCGCCGTGATCATGTCGGCGAACTTCCTGCTCGACATGCAGATCGAGAACGAGCTCACCAATCTCGACGGCCTGATCGCCGCCGACGGCAAGACCAAGGACCAGTTCCTCGGCCAGTTCTTCCCGGCACTGCAGGGCAACGCGGTGATCAACCGCTCGGTCTATGGCGTGCCTTTCCACAATTCGACGCCGCTGCTCTACATCAACGCCGACAAGGCCAAGGAAGCGGGCCTTGATCCGAACAAGCCGCCGCAGACCTGGGCGGAGCTGACCGACTGGGCCAAGAAGCTCACCAAGCGCGAGGGCGACAAGGTGACCCAATGGGGCATCGCAATCCCCTGCGCCTATGACTATTGCGGCTGGATGATGGAAACGCTCACCATGACCAATGGCGGGCGCTACTACAACGAGGAGTTCGGCGGCGAGGTCTATTACGACACGCCCTCGATGCTCGGCGCGCTGACCTGGTGGAACGACCTCGTCTACAAGCACAAGGTCCACGCGCCTGGGGCGACGCCCGGTCCTGCCGTCAGCACCTCCTTCATCTCCGGCAACGCCGCGATGATGATGCTGTCCACGGGCTCGCTGACCTATGTGCGCGACAACGCCAAGTTCAACTACAAGGTCGCTTTCATCCCGCGCAACGTCCGCAACGCCGTGCCGATCGGCGGCGCCTCGCTGATCGTTCCGTCCGGTCTCGAAGCCGACAAGCAGAAGGCGGCCTGGACGCTGATCAAGTGGATGACCTCACCCGAGAAGAGCGCCTGGTGGAGCCGCGCCACCGGCTATTTCGCCCCCAACATGGCCGCCTACAAGACGCCTGACATGGTCGACTTCCTGAACAAGAACCCGGACGCCAAGACCGCCGTCGAGCAGCTCGACGTCGCAAAGCCCTGGTTCGCGACCTACAAGACCGTCCCGGTCCGCAAGACGCTGGAGGACGAGGTGATGCTGGTCCTGAACGGCAAGAAGCAGCCGAAGGAGGCGCTCGCCGCCGCCCAGAAGGCCGCGGATGAGACGCTGAAGCCCTACAATGCCGAGACGTCGCTGAAGCTGCCGTAAGGCCGACGCTAACGTCCAAACGAAGTTCGGCGCTCCGTCATGCGGGGCGCCGAATGCGTTTCGCGAGATGCGCGCGTTTAGATCGTCACCACGATCTTGCCGAACTGATCGTTCGACTCCAGGAAGCGATGCGCCTCGACGATCTCCTCGAACCGGAATGTCCTGGCGATGATCGGCTTCAGCGTGCCGTCCGACAGCCCATCAAGAATGAATGCCTTGGCCTTCGCAAGGCGCACGGGATCGCGGATGATCTCGTGCACGAGGTAGCCGCGCAGGACCAGACTCTTGGTCAACACGTTGAAGAGCGGGAACGGCGTCGGCTCGGGGCTCAGCCCTCCATACTCGATCAGAATGCCGCCCGGCGACATCGCCGCGGTCAGCGGCTCGAATGCGGGACCGCCGACGGCGTCAAACACCACGCGGACGCCGTTTGAACCGGCGATCTCCGCGAGCCGCGCTCCGATGTCCTCCTCGTCCGAGGCGATCACGTGCGCGGCGCCGGCATCGCGCAAGGCGCGCCGCTTGGTCGAGGTCCGCGTTAGTGCAACCGGGACAGCGCCGATCCGGTTCGCGATCTGAATGGCCGCAAGCCCGACGCTGCTCGATGCCGCCGTGATGGCGACGACGTCCCCGCGCCCAAGTCCGGCGATATCGACCAGCGCGCCGTAGGCCGTCAGATATTGCATCCACATCGCAGCCGCGACCTCGAAGCCAAGCTCGGGCGGATGCTTCACGACGAGCTCGGCCGGAAACGTCGCGAGCTCGGCATAGGCCGGCCATCGCACCATCGACAGCGGCGGCACGATGCTCACGGTGTCATCAGGCGCAAAGCCGGCCACGCCCTCGCCGACCGCCTCGACGATGCCGGCCGCCTCCAGACCCAGGCCGGACGGAAATTTCGCGGCCTCGATATACGTGCCCCTCCGCAGCAGCGCCTCCGCGCGGTTGAGACCGAGCGCCCTGACCCGGATCTGAACCTCGCCCTTTGCCGGCAGTGGAACGCTGGCGGTCTCGATGCACAGCACTTCGGGACCGCCGTGCCGGTGAAAGCGAACGATGCGGGTCATGGGATATACTCCAAATCAGTTGAACTGAATGGAGCTATGGCGGTCCCGTGGAAGCGGATAAATCACCCAAACAAGCGAACAGTCGAAACCAGGAGTTTTCAATATGGACCGCCTGACCAGCATGGCCGTGTTCGTCAAGGCCGTCGATCTCGGCTCGTTCGCAGCCGCCGCCGACGCGCTGGAGATGTCGGGGCCGATGGTCGGCAAGCATGTGCGCTTCCTCGAACAGCGCCTCGGCGCCCGCCTCCTCAACCGTACCACGCGGCGCCAGAGCCTGACCGACGCAGGGCAAGCCTATTACGAGCGCTGCCGTGCCGTGCTCAGCGCGGCTGAAGCGGCTGACGCCGTAGTTGCCGACGAATTGTCCGAGCCGCGCGGCAGGCTGCGCGTGACAATGCCCGCGCTGCTGGGGCGGCACTGCATCGCGCCCTTGTTGATGAAGCTGGCGCGCAAACATTCGCATCTCGAGCTCGACCTCTCCTTCGGCGACCCGATCGCTGACATCGTCGAGGGCGGCTACGATCTTGCGATCCGGACCGGTGATCTCGATAACCAGTCCGGCCTGATTACGCGGCGCATCGCTCGCCAGCGAATGGTGGTGTGCGGCGCGCGATCCTATTTGCGCGCCCATGGCAAACCGAAATCGATCGACGATCTCGCCGCCCACCAGGCGATCATCTATCGCCGCTCCGGGCGGGTCCGGCCTTGGCTGTTTCCGCGGGACGGTCAGCCTCCGCGCGAGATCATGCCCGCCGGCAGGCTCAGGCTCGACGATCTCGAGGCGATCGCGGACGCCGCGGCACAGGGCATGGGACTCGCCTGGCTACCCTGCTGGCTGGTCCGCGAACGCCTCAACAACGGCGCGCTGGTCGGTCTCTTCGGGGGCCAGCCGGAATTCCTGTACGACTGCCACGCCCTGTGGCCACGTTCGCCGCGGATGCCGCTCAAGGTCCGCGCCGCCGTGGACGCCCTCGCCGCCGCCTTGCCGAAACTGATGCCGTGATGGTGGTCGTCCGCGCCATTAACCCGCTGTCCACCATCCGGCCGCCCGCACCGCCGGTAACCATTGGAATTAACAGACCGTCAACACGCTCCCGACAAGTCTAACGTTCTGTCGGGGGATTTTGCCGTGGATCTGTTGGTTTTCGAGTTCCTGGGACTGGCGCTGGTCGCCATGTGCGTAGTCGTGGTGGCGCTGCCCTGCGCCCGAAAACCCTCGCAAAGGGTCCGTTACGAATAGGAATTTCGTCGGAAGGAGCGATTCCGGCCCAATTGCAAGGCTCGAATTCGCTTCGAGCCCCTTGACATCACAGCGCTTTCGGCAGAACGGCTGATATCAAGTGTCATGGGCCGTTCATGGATTTGATTACCACCACCGCTGACCTTGCGGCTGCCTGCAGCCGACTGGCCAAGCACCCCGTCATTACTGTCGATACCGAGTTCCTGCGCGAGACCACCTATTACCCGCTGCTGTGCGTGGTGCAGATGGCCAGCCCCGAGGAAGCGATCGTCATCGACACCCTGGCCGTGGGCATCGACCTCAAGCCGTTCTTCGAGCTGATGGGCAACGAGGCCGTGCTGAAGGTGTTCCACGCCGCCCGGCAGGACATCGAGATCATCTGGCACCAGGCCAACATCATCCCGCATCCGGTGTTCGACACCCAGGTCGCGGCCATGGTGCTCGGCTATGGCGACAGCATCGCCTACGACCAGCTGGTCGAGAAGGTCACCGGCCACCGCCCGGACAAGACCCACCGCTTCACCGACTGGTCGCGCCGCCCGCTGACCAAGGAGCAGATGCACTACGCGGTGTCCGACGTCACCCATCTGCGCGACGTATTCGCGGCGCTCGATGCCGACCTGAAGAAGCGCCGCCGCAGCGAATGGGTCTCCATCGAGATGGAGGTCCTGACCTCGCCCCGCACCTACGACTTCCACCCCGAGCGCGCCTGGGAGCGGCTGAAGACGCGGGTGCGCAAGCCGAAGGACCTCGCGGTGCTGATGGAGGTCGCGGCCTGGCGCGAGCAGGAGGCGCAAAGCCGCGACGTGCCGCGCGGCCGCGTGCTGCGCGACGAGGCCGTCAGCGACATCGCCACCCATGCGCCCAACACGCTGGAAAAGCTCGCCCATCTGCGCTCGGTGCCGAAGGGGTTCGAGAAATCCAAATGGGGCGCGGACATCGTCGCCGCGGTCGAGCGCGGCCTGGCGCGGGATTTCTCGACGCTGCCGAAGCTGGAGAAGCCGCGCAACAATTCCAACGGCGCGGCCATCGTCGAGCTTTTGAAGGTCCTGCTGCGGATGACTGCGGAGCGCCATGCGGTCGCAAGCAAGGTGATCGCGACTGTCGACGATCTCGAGGAGATCGCAGCCAGTGACGAGGCCGACGTCCCCGCCCTGCGCGGCTGGCGCCGCGAGCTGTTCGGCGATGCCGCGCTGAAGCTGAAACGCGGCGAGCTGGCGCTGGCGATCGAGAAGGGTCGCGTGATCGGGGTCGAGCGGGCGTAAGCGCGCCCCGCTCTCCCTCCGTCGTCGTCCTGGCGAAAGCCAGGACCCATTACTCCATGGCGGAGTTTGGCGAAGACTCTGCGTTCGGTGCTCCAACCGCCACAAATCGATGGATCACGCGGTATGGGTCCTGGCTTTCGCCAGGACGACACCGGTGAATGTGGTCGGCTGCTCCGGCCACACTGAAACGCTCGACCTTACGCCGGCGTCAGCTTCGCCACCTCCGCCTTCATATCCTCCAGCACGCCCGATATCGCCGCCACCAGCTCGTCGATCTGGGTCTTGTTGACGATCAGCGGCGGGCAGATGGCGATGGCATCGAGCATGTTGCGGGAGATCACACCGCGTTCCTGGAGCATGCGGCTGGCAATGCCGCCGACGGCGCCGGGTGTCGCCGCTGCCGTCTTGCGCTGCTTGTCGAGCACCAGCTCGAGCGCCGCGATCATGCCGACGCCGCGGACCTCGCCGACCAGCGGGTGGCCGGCAAGCTCACGCAGCTTGCCCTGCATGTAGCCGCCAAGCTCGGCGGCATGCGCGACCAGGCCGCGTTCCTCGATGATCTTAAGGTTCTCCAGCGCAATCGCCGAGCCGACCGGATGGCCGCCCGCGGTGAAACCGTGGCCGAGCACGCCGATCTTGTTGCTCTCATCCGCGATCGGCTCGAACATGCGGTCGTTCATCAGGATCGCCGACAGCGGGAAATAGCTCGAGGTGATCTGCTTGGAGACAACGATCGCGTCCGGCTTGATGCCATAGGTCTCGCAGCCGAACATCTTGCCGGTGCGGCCGAAGCCGCAGATCACCTCGTCGGCGACCAGCAGGATGTCGTACTTCTTCAGGACCGCCTGGATCTTGTCCCAATAGGTCGCCGGCGGCACGATGACGCCGCCCGCTCCCATCACCGGCTCGCCGAAGAAGGCTGCGATCGTATCCGGCCCTTCCTTCTGGATCAGCGCGTCGAGCTCCTCGGCCCGGCGCGTGGCAAACGCCTCCTCGCTCTCGCCCGGCGCGCCGTCCTTGTAGAAGTGCGGCGAGCCCGTGTGCAGGATGTTCGGCAGCGGCAGGTCGAACGAGCGGTGGTTGTTCGGCAGGCCCGTGAGGCTGGCCGACGCGATGGTGACGCCGTGATAGGCGCGCATCCGGCTGATCACCTTCTTGCGCTGCGGCTGGCCGAGCGCATTGGAGCGATAGGCGATCAGCTTCAGGACGGTGTCGTTCGCCTCCGAGCCGGAATTGGTGAAGAACACCTTGCTCATCGGCACCGGCGCGAGCGCCACCAGCTTCTCGGCGAGATCGATCGAGGGCCCATGCGATTTGGCGGAGAACGTGTGGTAGAACGGCAGCGCCAGCATCTGCTTGTGCGCAGCCTCGACCAGGCGCTTCTCATTGAAGCCGAGCCCGACGCTCCACAGGCCGGCCATCGCCTCGAAATAGCGCTTGCCCGATGCGTCGAAGACGTAAGGGCCCTCGCCGCGCTCGATCACCAGGGGACCGGCCTGCTGATGGGCGCGCGCGTTGGTGTAGGGATGGAGCTGGTAGGCCACATCCCGGGCCTCTTGCGAATTCGGCAGCATGGACATTTGCGAAAGATCCTCAAGGTCGTCACATCGCCGGCGCGGCCAGCGTCATCTCTTGGCTATTGCGACAACGCAGAACTTGCAACGCCAATTCGTCGGCAGCAGGCGCTCAGCAGCGTTGCACAAAGCCGCACACGGAACAGCTCTCAGGCCGCGCTGTCATCATCATCACCATCGTCGGCGGCAGCAGCGGCTTCCCGCACCTCCACGAGCGCCATCGAGAGCAGATAGACGGTCGTGGGCAAGCCGACGCGGCGCGCCGTCTCGACGGCACGCGACAGGTCGCTTGCCAGCTCCTTGAGCTCGTCTCCCCGTGACAATGTCCCACCCCATCCATCCGCCGATCGCGGCCGCCTATACCGCAACGGCGCCGCTGGTTCTGATCAGTTCGGCGCTGGACTGGATCGTAGCAAAGTTACCGATGACATTCACTACCGCATGCTTGTAGGCGGCGGCATCGCCCGCGCCCGGCTGGCGGCAGGCCACGGCGTCGGCCACCACCTGATAACGATGGCTGCGGTGAAACCCGTCAACGGCGGTGGCGAGGATGGTCTCGTCCAGGGAGAAGCCGACCAAGACGCAGCGCACATTGCGGATATTGGACATGTAGTCCACAAACCGCGCCGAGCTGTAGGCCGAGGGCAGCGGGTGCTCGAACGTCATCTCGCCGGGCCGCGGCTTGGTCTCGGCGATCCAATCGGTCAGCCTGGATGCCGGATTGAACCAGGCCGCCTGGGCGATACGCTTCAGATGCATCACGGGCCAGAGATTGTCGCGCCACAGCATCAGGAGTTCCAGGCAGCGCGCAGTGGCCGCCTCGCCGTCGAGGATGACGTGGCGACGCCCTGGGGTCAGATATTCGACCTGGAGATCCGCACAAACCAGGATCGGCGGATCATCGGTGTTGGAAGTCAGCATTATCTTGCGCAGAGCTGCACCAGTTTCAGTGATCGGCGAGCGCGAGATCCCGCAGCGGCGAGGTCACCGCCCGCCCCGCCGAGGCGTCAAGCACGCCCGGCCGGTCCCAATCGCCCTCGGGACGGATGATGACATAGGGATCGCTGTCCAGCGTGATGGCGTCCGGACCCGGCTCGATCTCCAGCAGCATTTCCGTGTAGGAAAAATCCGAGAAGGTGATCTTGCGATTGTGGCCGAGCGGCTTGGCGCCGAAATGGGCCCAGAAATCGACCAGCCGGTCCTGCGCCTGGCCGTAGATCTTGCGAAACCCTTTGCGCTTCACATAGTCGACGCTCGCCTGCACCAGCTTGAACGAGACGCGCGATCGCCGATATTGGTGTCGCACCGCGAGCCGCTCGACCTTGGCGAAATCGCCGAAGAAGCGCACCCGCAGGCAGCCCGCAGGCTCGCTGCCGACAAAGCCGATGAAATGCGCGGCTACCATGTCGTTGCCGTCGAACTCCTCCTCGAACGGACAATCCTGCTCGGCGAGATAGACCGCCGAGCGGATGGCGGTGACCAGCATGAGATCGTTGGGATTGCGCGCAAGGCGGATGGTGATGGCGCGGGAGTCGGGCTTCGCCGGGGGAATCCTAGTGCCGTGCATCTGCAAAACTCCTTGCTTGGATGATCGCGCCCGGCATGCGCATCGGCCGCCGGTGCCATGGGCGCTCGTAGCACCACAGGTCGGGTTGGAAACTCGGGACAGGCTCGAAGCCGGTCGCCCTCATGATGTCGCGTCCGGCCACGGTTGAAGGCTGCGCATAGCAATCCGCGCCGCGAAATCTTGGCTGTCGGAGGTGCGCCGCGGCCTTGCCGAGACCAGCGATGCCACGGCCCGTCGCCGCGACCGCCCAGATGTAGATGGCAGCAACCTCCTCCTTCGCGGAAGCCAGATAGTGCGTCTCCGGCGCGGTGAGGCAAATCTCGTCGAGCAACAAGGCATCGTGCCCGCGGTCGCTCAGGAACAGGAAGGCCATGCCACCGAGCAGCTTGCCGTTCCGGCTGAACGTCAGGATGCTCTGAGGATCGAAGGTGAAGTATTTTGCAAGCTCCGCGGTTCCGAGCTGCACGCCGGGCACCAGCCGGCGCGCCATCTCGGAAAGTGCCGCAATTTCAGAAAATTGCGCGCAACGGACGTCGACATCCGGACTGAGCGGCAGCGCGTCGAAATCATGCCTTGCGGCAAAGGAGCCCCTTTCCATAGCCTGATCGCCCTTCTATCGTCTGCGGCTTTCGTGCCCCGCTATGTCGAGCTTAGCGGTTGGGGACCAGGAGTATGCAGCAGTTATTGCACCGGGGTGCTGCGATGACGCAGCACCGTGAAGAAGCCCTGGACGCGTCCTGGGACGATTTGAAGCTATTTCTAGCGTGCGCAAAATATAAAAGTTTCCGCAACGCCGCCGAAGAGCTCGGCCTCACCTCGACGACGCTGATGCGCCGGATCGACCGGCTCGAAGAGAGCATCGACTGCAAGCTGTTCCTGCGCGACCAGAGCGGGCTCACGCTCAGCGACGAAGGCACGGCAATGATTGCCGACGTCGCGCATATGGAGCGTCATGCCTTCAACGTCTTCCGGCGCGCCTCGCGCTCGTCGAACGACACGTCGGGCACCGTGCGCGTCGCAGTGACGGAAGGTCCCGGCAATTTCTGGATCCTGCCGCGGCTGATCGATTTCCAGAAAACCTATCGCAAGATCACCGTCGATCTGCGCTGCGCGATGGAGCAGGCCGACGTCGCGCGGCTCGAGTCCGATATCGCGATCCAGCTCGAGCCGCCGACCAACCCCGATCTGATCGTCGCAAAGCTCGGCCGTCTGCACATTTATCCCTTCGTCTCCAAGGAGTACGAAAGCCTCTACGGCCTGCCGGCGACGCTCGCCGAATTGAAGAACCACCGCATCATCAAGCAGAGTGCTCCGCAGGTCGACGACACCGCCTATGCCCGCGTGCTCGGGCTGGAGACGCTCGAGGGCATCGTCGGAATCAAGACCAACTCCTCGGTCGGCGTACTCTATGCGGTTGAGCGCGGCGCCGGCATCGGCTTCCTGCCGACGGTGTCGATCGCGCTCGGCGCACCGTTCATTGCCGTCGATCTCGGCGTGAGCCACCACGCCGACCTATGGCTCACCTATCACAAGGAGTTTCGCGATTCCGAGCGCCACAAGATCGTGGTCGACTGGCTGAAGAAGATCTTCGACCCCAAGACTTATCCCTGCTTCCGCGACGAATTCATCCATCCGAATGCGCTGGTGCCGATGATGACGGCCGCGCGCGAAGGCTTTGGATTGAAAGGCTATGTCGCGACGACGCCGACATAGGCGCAGGCGAGCTGTGCCTCACCACCGATACTCGAAGCCGACCGTGCCCTGGTGCGAGGTGAGCTCGTTGCGGAACTTGCCGTCGTAATTGACGTAGAGCCGCGCGGTGTTGGTCAGGCTGAGCGAGGCTGAGGCGCCGGCATCCATGCCGTAGCGGCTCTCACCGATGCCGGGGACGACGATGCTCTGGGTCCCGAGGCTGACCTGGACCGAGCCGAGGTTCTGGTAAAAATTGTCAACGAACTTGCCGTACGCTGAGAGATCCAGAATCTTCTGGTCGAAGATGAAGTAGCGCCCGACCTCGGCCCCGATCATGACACGCGCGCGCGAGAGCGCCGTCGAGCCGACGTTGAGCGGATCGAGGCCGCCAGCCTCCTGGAATGCCGCACTGGTGGCGCGGACATATTCGAGCGCACCCTTGGGCACGACGCGCATCTGATCCTTGGTCCAGTAGTAGCTGATCTCGGTCAGTGCGCCGTCGACCGCGGCGCGATAGCCGGCGGAGGCAACGCCAAAGCCGGTATCCCTGCTGGAACGGACCTTGCCGAAACCGTGCACCACCGCGAACGCCCAGGTCCACGGGCCTTTGTCGATCGAGCCGTTGAAACCGACCTGGGTCAAATCGAGCGTCGCCGACTGGAGCGCGAGCGGCACGTCGATATCGGTGTGGCTCTGATCGACGGAGAAGCCGAGATTGACGCCAGGCGCGAGTCGCGCGCCGAAGCCGGCGACGCCGCCAAACGTCTTGCGCTTGTCGCCGACGAAATCCCCCTGCGCGTCGGTGCGGACCGAAATACCGTAGCCCTCGAACCAGGTGCGGTAACGGGGATCTTCCGTGCTTGCGGACGCGCCGCCGCCGCCCGGATTGGTCCGGAACGCCCGGTTGAAACCACCCGACGCCTGGTTGCCGAGCCGCTCCAGAAACCCCGACCCGAGATTGAGCGTGCTGTTACCGACCGACTGGTCGTAATTGGTCGAGGTAGGCATCGGAATTGGCGTCGGCGACGGCGTGGGCGTTGGGGTTGGGGTCGGCGTTGGCGTCGGGGTCTGCGCGTAGCCGGGCGTCGCCGCCAAAATCGCCACGACGAGCGCAACCAACATCGCGATCGCTGCCGCGCCCCGGCGGACGCGGTTCAGCCCGATCGTCTGCCGTGTCCCGGAGGGCTGCGATGTGCAGCGCATGACGACAAATCCCGAAGCAAATGGCGGCGCGCAAAAATGCAACACGAGCGGCGCACGCATGCTGCGATTTGCGCCGAACTGTTACGGAGGGTCAACCGGCTGGCGCCTTGAGACGGGGGTGATTGCTCCCGATTGTGGTTCCGCGGCCACAGGTCGGAAATTGCAGACGGGCACTCCCGGCCCGGCCTTGAAATTCGCGCATGGCTTGCTAACGCGCGATTTTCGTGTTGCAATATCCGACACAATCGGAATTGGCGCTCGGCTGTGCGTTTCGCGACATTGAGACTCAAGACTCGAACAGACTTCCGGAAGCCCGTTTGTGGCGTGGCACGCGAAAAGCGGCCGCGTCTTTTTTGTATCTAGCGGAGGAGACGAACGATGCCACAAAAGGGCACCGTCAAGTGGTTCAACCCGACCAAGGGCTATGGGTTCATCAAACCGAACGGCAGCGACAAGGACGTGTTCGTCCACATCTCCGCCGTCGAGCGTGCTGGACTCTCCACCCTCAACGAAAACCAGGTGGTTGAATACGACCTCGTGGAGAACCGCGGAAAATCATCCGCGGAGAACCTCAAGGTCTCCTGATCTCTCGTTCCACACGCGAGACATCACGACGATGCCCCCGGCTCTGCCGGGGGATTTTGTTTGTGACGACGAAACGCGACGGCGCCTCAGCTCGCCACGGGCGAAACCAGGAAATTCTCCGACGGTCCGCTGCCCGCCGTCTTGCAGACATCGCCCTCGATCTGGACCTTGCCGGTCGCCAATAGCCGCAGCGCGGCCGGATAGATGCGGTGCTCGACTTCGAGGATGCGTTCCGACAGCGTGTCCGCTGTATCGTGGTCGCTGACGGGAACCGCGCCCTGCATCACGATCGGGCCGGCATCGGTCTCGGGGATCACGAAGTGCACCGTCGCGCCAGACAGTTTCACGCCGGCGCGCAGGGCCTGACCGTGCGGGTCGAGGCCGGGGAAGGACGGCAGCAGCGAGGGATGGATGTTGAGCATCCGCCCGTACCAGGCCTTGGTGAATTCGGCCGTGAACAGGCGCATGAAGCCGCCAAGACAGATCAGCTCGATGCCGTGCTGATCGAGCGCGGCCTGCAGCACCGCCTCGAAGCCGGCGCGATCCTTGCCGAACGGCTTGCTCTCGATCACCAGCGTGTTCACGCCGCTCGCCCTGGCCCGTTCGAGCCCCGGTGCATCGGCCTTGTTCGAGATGACGAGGGAAATTTCCGCCGGAAAATCCCGCGCGCTGGCTGCCTTGATCAGCGCGACCATGTTGGAGCCGCGGCCGGAAATCAGAATGGCGACGCGGCGCTTCATCACGGCGCCAGATCGAGATGGCCATTGTAGACGACGCGATGCTCGCCCTCGGCGGGGATCACGGTGCCGAGCTGCGCCACGCTCTCGCCTGCTTCGGTGAAGACCTGCACGACCCGGTCGACCTTGTCCGGCTCGACGATCGCGATCATGCCGATGCCGCAGTTGAAGGTGCGCAGCATTTCGAGCTCGGCGATCCCGGCCAGCGCGGCCAGCCATTTGAACACCGGTAGCACGGGCAGCCGCGCCAGATCGATGCCGACGCCAAGGTTCTTGGGCAGCACGCGCGGAATGTTGTCGGTGAAGCCGCCGCCGGTGATGTGGGCGAGCCCCTTCACCGCGCCGGTCTCTCGGATCGCGCGCAGGCAGGATTTGACGTAGAGCTTCGTCGGCGTCAGCAGCGCGCCGCCGAGCGTCATGACAGGCGCGAACGGCGCCGGCGCCTCGAAGCCGAGGCCGGACTGCTCGACGATCTTGCGCACCAGCGAGAAGCCGTTGGAGTGCACGCCCGACGAGGCAAGACCGATCACGGCGTCTCCGGCGGCGATGTCCTTGCGCGGCAACAGCGTACCGCGCTCGGCGGCGCCGACTGCAAAGCCGCCGAGGTCATAGTCGCCGTCCTTGTAGAGGCCTGGCATCTCGGCGGTCTCGCCGCCGATCAGGGCACAGCCGGATTCCCGGCAGCCATCGGCGACGCCGGCGACGATCGAGGCGGTCGCCTCCGGATCGAGCTTGCCGCAGGCGAAATAGTCGAGGAAGAACAGCGGCTCGGCGCCCTGCACCACGAGGTCGTTGACGCTCATGGCGACCAGATCGATGCCGATGCCGCCATGCAGGCCGGTTTCGATCGCGATCTTGACCTTGGTTCCGACGCCGTCGGTGGCGGCGACCAGGACGGGATCCCTGAAACCGGCCGCCTTGAGGTCGAACAGGCCGCCGAAGCCGCCGATCTCGGCGTCGGCGCCGGGCCGCGCGGTGGCGCGCACCATCGGCTTGATCAGATCGACTAGGCGGTTGCCCGCGTCGATATCGACGCCTGAATCGGCGTAGGTGAGGCCGTTTTTGCGGTCGGTCATGCCCGATTTCCAGTGGGGTTGCGGCTGGTTACGTCGAATTCCGGGGACGCGCAATGGCTCGCATGGCGCTCGGCGCCATACTATGTAGATATCAACGGGTTCAGCCTTCAAACGGGGCGGATTCGAGGTCAGGCCGGGTGCCGGGAAGCGCCGCGTGAGTATTCCGAACATCATCACTTTGGGCCGCATCATGCTGGTCCCGATCATCGTCTGGGCCATCGTGTCGAGCCAAATGGAGGTGGCGTTCGCCGTCTTCCTGATCGCCGGGATCAGCGATGCCGTGGACGGCTTCCTCGCCAAGCGCTTCAACATGGCAAGCGAGCTCGGGGCCTTGCTCGATCCGCTCGCGGACAAGGCGCTGCTGGTCTCGATCTATATGTCGCTCGGCATCTGGGGCGCGATTCCGCGCTGGATCGTGATCCTGGTGGTATCCCGCGACATCATGATTGTCGCCGCCGTGATCGTGTCCTGGCTGTTCGACCGGCCCGTCGAGATGAAGCCGTCGAAAGTGTCGAAGCTCAACACGGTCGCCCAGGTGGCATTCGCAGCGCTGGTGCTGGCCGCGCTTGCCTTCGGTTTCAAGCCGGCGCCCTATGATATTATCCTGATGGGCCTCGTCACGATCTTCACGCTCTCCTCCGTGTCGCTCTATCTCGTCGAGTGGGTGCGGCACATGAGCACGATCGAGGCCAAATGAGCGCGAACCGGCCCCGCAAAAGGCCAACTCACGCCCGATCAAGTCGAATCTTTCAAGCGAAGCCGGCCGTCCGGCATGGAGCAAAGCAAGCGTGGCAGGCCGCGTTCACCCCCGACAATTGGCGTTCTCGCTGCCACACGCGGAGAGCCTCAGTCGGGACAATTTCCTCGAAGGCCCCGCCAACGCTGCCGGCCTCGCCTTGATCGACGGCTGGCCGGAATGGCCGAACCGGATCATGTGGCTGGCCGGCCCCGAAGGCAGCGGCAAGAGCCATCTCGCCGCGATCTGGGCCGAGGAAGCCGGCGCCCGCTCGACCACGGCCAATGCGTTGTCCGCCGCAGGCGTTCCCGGCGCGCTCGCCACCGGCGCGCTGGTGGTCGAGGATCTCAAGGCCAAGGATTTTGACGAGCGCGCCCTCTTCCACCTGATGAACCTCGCCCGTGAGGACGGCGCCTACGTCCTGTTCACGGGGCGCGATGTGCCGGCTGCGCTGGACATCGAGCTCAACGACCTGCGCTCGCGGCTGCGCGCCGTGCCGGTGGTTATGCTGCTGCCCCCCGACGACCAGCTCTTCCGCGGCCTGATCGTCAAATTCTGTGCCGACCGCCAGCTCACCGTGGACGAGAGCGTGGTCAGCTACCTCGCCACCCGCCTGGAGCGATCCTCGGCCGCCGCCCGGCAGGCCGTCGAACTGCTCGACAGCGAGGCTCTGCGGCTCGGCCGCCCCGTGACCCGGGCGTTGGCCGCCGAGCTGCTCCGCGACGCCTGACCCCGCCCCAACGCCGCTTGACGGCGCGGAACGGCGGAACATCAATGTCATCGAAACGTCATCGCCCTAACACATGCTCCCGGCGGTTTTGCGCGTCAGTCGCAAATTGGGGCAAACTGGATGGACCGACTTCTCATGGACTCCGCGCAAGCTGTTGAAATAAAAGAAAAAGTCCCGGAGACGGAAAGCCTGCCGGCGATCGCCTCGAGCCCCGAGCGATTCATCAACCGCGAGCTGTCCTGGCTGCATTTCAACCGCCGCGTCCTGGAGGAATCGGTCAATCCCAGCCATCCCGTGCTGGAGCGGGTGCGATTCCTGTCGATTTCCGCGAACAACCTCGACGAATTCTTCATGGTCCGCGTCGCCGGCATCAAGGCCCAGGTGCGCGAGGGCATTGCCGAGCGTAGCCCCGACGGCCTGACGCCGTCCGAGCAGCTCGCGCTGATCAACCGCACGGTCTCCCAGCTTGCTTCAGACCAGCAGGCGATCTGGCGCGACCTGCGCGCCACGCTGGCCGATGTCGGCATCGTGCTGGTGGACGGCAAGGAGGTCACCAAGGCGGAGCGGACCTGGATCGAGGACTACTTCCTCAACAACGTGTTCCCGCTGCTGACGCCGCTCGCGATCGACCCGGCCCATCCCTTCCCGTTCATCCCGAGCCTCGGTTTCACCATCGCGCTCCAGCTCACGCGCGCCGCCGACGGCAAGCAGATGAACGCGCTGATCCGCATGCCCGGCAAGATCGACCGCTTCATCCGCCTGCCGTCCGAGGGCACGATGCGGCTGATCTCGCTGGAGCAGGCGACCGCCCTGTTCATCAACCGACTGTTCCCCGGCTACAATCTGCATGGCCAGGGCGCCTTCCGCATCCTCCGCGACTCCGAGCTCGAAATCGAGGAAGAGGCCGAGGATCTCGTCCGCCTGTTCGAGACCGCGCTGAAGCGCCGCCGCCGCGGATCGGTGATCCGGCTCGAGATCGACGCCAAGATGCCGGAGCAGCTGCGCAACTTCGTGCAGCATGCCCTCTCCGCCGCCGACGACGAAGTATTCCTGGTCGACGGCGTGCTCGCCATGAATGAGCTCTCGCAGCTCACCCGCCTCGACCGGCCCGACCTCGAATTCACGCCTTACGTGCCGCGCCATCCCGAGCGCGTGCGCGAGCATGGCGGCGACATCTTTGCCGCGATCCGGCAGAAGGACCTTGTCGTCCATCACCCCTACGAATCCTTCGACGTGGTGGTGCAGTTCCTCCAGCAGGCAACGCGCGACCCCGATGTCGTCGCGATCAAGCAGACGCTCTACCGCACCTCCAATAACTCGCCGATCGTGCGCGCGCTCGCCGAAGCCGCCGAGGCCGGCAAGTCCGTCACCGCGCTGATCGAGCTCAAGGCGCGCTTCGACGAGGAGGCCAACATCCGCTGGGCGCGCGACCTCGAGCGCGCAGGCGTGCAGGTCGTCTATGGCTTCCTCGAACTGAAGACGCACGCAAAACTCTCGATGGTGGTGCGCCGCGAGGGCGGCAGCCTCACGACCTACGTCCACACCGGCACCGGCAACTACCACCCGGTCACCGCGCGCATCTACACCGACCTCTCCTACTTCACCTCCGAGCCGACCATCGGCCGCGACGCCGCGCGCGTCTTCAACTTCATCACCGGCTATGCCGCGCCGAGCGATCTGGAAAAGATGGCGGTGTCGCCGCTGACCCTGCGCAAGCGCATCATCGAGCACATCCAGGGCGAGACCGCGCATGCGCGGCACGGCCGCCCCGGCGCGGTCTGGATGAAGATGAATGCGCTGGTCGACCCAGACATCATCGACGCGCTGTATGAGGCCTCACAGGCCGGCGTTCAGGTCGAACTCGTGGTGCGCGGTATCTGTTGCCTCAGGCCCGGTATCCCTGGCCTGTCGGAGAACATCCGCGTCAAGTCGATCATCGGGCGCTTCCTGGAACACGGCCGAATCTACTGCTTCGGCATGGGCCAGGGGCTGCCGAGCACGAAAGCGGCTGTGTATATCTCCTCGGCCGACATGATGCCGCGCAACCTCGACCGCCGCGTCGAGGTGCTGTGTCCGCTGCAAAATCCCACGGTGCATCAGCAGGTTCTCGAACAGATCATGGTCGCGAATCTCAAGGACAATGAGCAGAGCTGGCAATTGTTGCCGGATGGGTCCTCAACGCGTATGAAGACCGCGAAGGGCGAGGAGCCTTTCAACGTCCACAACTACTTCATGACAAATCCGAGTCTGTCTGGCCGTGGAAAGTCGCTCAAGGAATCCTCGCCGCGTCGTCTCACGCGCCGGAACGAACGCCATCCATCCTGATCGGGCGTCGACGTGACTCGGCCGCGCAAGCGCGGCTCGAGCGTCGCGGTCATCGACATCGGTTCCAACTCGGTCCGCCTCGTCGTCTACGAGGGACTGGCGCGGAGCCTCATTCCGATCTTCAACGAGAAGACGCTGTGCGGCCTCGGGCGCGAGGTGCAAAGCACGGGCCTGCTCGCGCCCGACGCCGTCGACAAGGCGCTGACCTCGCTGAAGCGATTCCGCGCGCTGTGCCGCGTGATGCAGGTCGGACGCGTGTTCGCGATCGCGACCGCCGCCTGCCGCGATGCCTCCAACGGCCCCGACTTCATCGCCAAGGCCGAGCGCATCTGCGCAGTGAAGATCGAGATCCTGTCGGGCCCGCGCGAGGCGCGGCTGTCGGCGCTCGGCGTGATTTCCGGCATCCACCACCCCGACGGCATCGTCGGCGACCTCGGCGGCGGCTCGCTCGAACTGATCGACGTGCGCAGGAACAGCGTGCGCAGCGGCGTGACGCTGCCGCTCGGCGGGCTCGCGCTCCAGGACCTCGCCCACAAATCGCTCAAGCGCGCCGACCGTATCGTGCGCGAGGAGCTCGACGAGGTGCCGCAGCTCAAGGCGGGGAGCGGCCGTACATTCTACGCCGTCGGCGGCACCTGGCGCGCGCTCGCGCGCATCCACATCATCCAGAGCGGCTATCCGCTCCAGGTGATGCACGGCTATTCCATCTCCGCAGCCGAGGCGCTCGACTTTTCGCGTCGCCTTCGCCGTCTGGCGGCCGCCGACATGCTCGCCGATATCGAGATCGTTGCCGATGCGCGGCGCCCGCTCCTCACCTACGCGGCGCTGGTGCTCGAGCACATCATCCGCGTGGCAAAGCCCAAGACCATCGTGTTCTCGACCTTCGGCGTACGCGAAGGCCTGCTGCACGAGAAGCTGACGGAAACCGAGCGCAACAAGGACGGGCTGATCTGCGCAGCCGAAGAGCTCAACCAGCTGCTGTCGCGCTCGGCCAAGCACGCCCGCGAGCTGATCGCCTGGACCGATCGCCTGGCGCGCGTCGTGAAGCTGCGCGAGACGGAAGAAGACCGCCGCTTGCGCCACACCGCGTGCCTGCTCTCCGACATCGGCTGGCGCGTGCATCCCGATCACCGCGGCGAGCAGACGCTGAGCCTCGTCGTCAACGGCAATTTCGGCGCGATCACCCACACCGAGCGCGCCTTCGTGGGCCTGTCCGTGTTCTATCGCTATGCGGGCCTGAGCGAGGAAAACCAACCGCCGGCCACCATGCAGGAGTTGCTGACGCCGGCCCAGCTCGACCGCGCCCGCCTGCTCGGCGCGGCATTCCGCGTCGCGCATCTGATCTCGGCGGCGCGGCCGGGCGTGCTGCCCGCCACGCATTTCCGCAGCCAGGGCCGCAAATTGATGCTGGTGTTCGAGCATCGTCTCGGCGACATCGTCGCCGACCGCGTCGGTAGCCGCTTCCGCCAGCTCGCCCGCCTGGTCAACCGGGCCGGCTCGATCGTGCGTCGGTAGTTCACCTCTCCCTGCGGGAGAGGTGAGATATGCGTCCCTCGGAAAAGTTTACTCTGCCGACGCCTTGGCGTGGCGCTCGGAGGATTCCAGCGCCGCCTGGCTCAGGCTGCGCCGGCGCCAGATGGTGCCGGCGACCAGCACGACGATGACGCCGAGCGCCGCGCAGAAATATTCGCCGCCTCCACCGCCATGGCCGAATTGGGCCGGGATGCGCAGTGCACCGAGCATGTTGTCCAGCGAGGCACCGAACGGACCGTCGAACAGCGTGTGCAGCTTCGGTGCGACGCCGGGATCGGTCGCGATCACCTCGCCCGCGATCCAGCCGAGCAGCGCGGCACCAGCCCACACCAGGACCGGGAGCTTGGCGAGCAGCGCCATGATCAGCGCCGCACCGGCGACGATCAGGGGAACGCTGATGGCAAGGCCGAGGATCAACAGCGGCACGCTGCCATTGGCCGCGGCGGCGACCGCAATGACGTTGTCCAGGCTCATGACGATGTCGGCGACGACGACGATCTGCACCGCCTGCCATAGATGCGAGGCCGACTCGACGCCGTCCTCGTCCTCGTTTTCAGGCACCAGGAGCTTGGCCGCGATCACGATCAGCGCGAGACCACCGACGAGCTTGAGATACGGCAGCTCCATCAGGCTTGCGACGATGCCGGTGAAGATGATCCGCAGCAGCACCGCCGCGCCGGCGCCCAGGATCATGCCCCACAGACGGTGCCGCGGCTTGAGGCCGCGGCAGGCGAGCGCGATCACCAGCGCGTTGTCGCCGGAGAGCAGGATGTTGATCCAGATGATCTTGCCGACCGCAATCCAGAAGGTCGGCTCGGCCATCTCATTGCGGAACTGGGTGAAGAATGCCCCGATCGTAGCGGGATCGAAGATCTGCCAGAGCCAGTTCACAATGAGTCCTTTCGCCCCGTCGCTTTAACTTATCGGCTGAATGATCAGCCGACGATCTCGTTGCCCGAGAAGAACTGCGCGATCTCGATCGCGGCGGTCTCCGGTGCATCCGAACCGTGTGCGGAGTTCTCGCCGATCGACTTTGCGTAGAGCTTGCGAATGGTGCCTTCGGCCGCCTTTGACGGATCGGTCGCGCCCATCGCGTCGCGGTACTTGGCGACGGCGTTCTCGCCTTCGAGCACCTGGACGACCACCGGGCCCGAGGTCATGAACTCGACGAGCTCGCCGAAGAACGGACGCGCCTTGTGGACGGCATAGAAGGTCTCGGCCTGTTCCTTGGTCATGCGGATGCGCTTCTGCGCGACGATTCGCAGGCCCGCCTTCTCGATCACGGCGTTAACCGCACCGGTCAGGTTACGCGCGGTCGCATCGGGCTTGATGATCGAGAAAGTGCGTTCGATGGCCATGATCTTGTCCTTGAGAAGAAATGCGGTGGTTCGGAGTTGCGGGGCTTATATCGGCGCCTTCGCCAGACGGCAAGCGATCGCCAAAACCCGCCTCCCGGGCGCTTCGCCGCAGGCCGCCCCGGCGGATCCAGCGATGGATTACCGAGATTTCATCGAGATGAACCCAATCTGAAGCCCCCATTCAGGCTTTGGTTCAGCTTCGCCGGCGTAAGGTTGGGTCTATCGAAACCAAAGCCTGATCATCAGGCAGACCGTTTCGGCGGCCTTTCCATCGACGCGATACCCCGCGCCGGCAGTTTTGAGGAGATCACCATGTTGAGGAAACTTTCGCTTGCCGCTGTCGCTGCGGTCGCGCTGGGTGCCGCGCTGGCACCGACCTCGGCCTCTGCTCACTGGCATGGCGGCGGCTGGGGCTGGCACGGCGGCGGCTGGCATCACGGCTATGGCTGGGGCGGCCCGCGCTTCTATGCCCCCGTCTCCTACGGTTATGGCGGCTGCTATGTGCGCCGGCTGGTCCCGACCCCCTGGGGACCCCGCTGGCGGCTGATCAACCGCTGCTACTGAGCCCGACAGCACCTTAACTCAGGGTGCCGGCCCCCCACGGCACCTTCCAAGAGAGGCCCCGGCGATCCCCCCGCCGGGGCCTCGCATTTGAGCAGGCACGACGAATTCATACAATTTTCACGAGAATGTCCGGCATTCCCCACGACCGGCGAAACCATTTGGAGGCCAACGACTTGGTACCGTGTCGTTACTCTGCAACATGGAACCTCGTGATGACGGGCCCTTTCGCCAATGACAGCGAACAAATCGACCGGCGCACCAGCCGCTCGATTTGCGATGCCGTGGGGGAACGGCTTCAGCAGAGACTCCGCCCCGACCCCCGGCTGCCCACGCATCTCGAACAGCTCCTCGACGAGCTGAAGAAGCGCGACCGCGAAGGCGGCGCTCACTGACAGGCCGTAGACATAGAACGGGCTGCGCAAAAACGGGTTGCGTTTGATCCCGGCTGCGGTGACAAGGCCGCATGCTATCCATCACCGACCTTTCCATCCGCCTCGCCGGACGCCTTTTGATTGACCAGAGTTCCGTGCAGATCACGCCCGGATCGCGCGTCGGCATGGTCGGACGCAACGGCACCGGCAAGTCGACGCTGTTCAAGGTGATCCGCGGCGAGCTCGCGGCCGAGCACGGCGCGGTGACCCTGCCCCCACGCTGGCGCGTGGGCAGCCTCGCGCAGGAGGCACCGAACGGCCCCGAGAGCCTGATCTCCGTCGTGCTCAAGGCCGATCTGGAACGCGACGCGCTGCTTCACGAAGCCGAGAGCGCCACCGATCCGCACCGGATCGCCGAGATCCAGACCCGGCTGGTCGACATCGACGCGCATTCGGCGCCGAGCCGCGCCGCCGCGATCCTGTCCGGCCTCGGCTTCTCCGCCGCCGATCAGCTCCGTCCCTGCGCCGAGTTTTCCGGCGGCTGGCGCATGCGCGTCGCGCTCGCCGCGACGCTGTTCGCGGCCCCCGACCTGTTGCTGCTCGACGAGCCCACCAACTATCTCGATCTCGAAGGCACGCTGTGGCTGGAAGACCACTTGGCGCACTATCCGCGCACGGTGATCGTGATCAGCCACGACCGCGACCTCCTCGAAAGCTCGGTCGACCAGATCCTGCATCTGGAGCGCGGCAAGCTCACGCTCTACAAGGGCACCTACTCCTCCTTCGAGGAGCAGCGCGCCGCGCGCGAGCTGCTCGATGCGAAGGCGGTCAAGCGCCAGGAGGCCGAACGCGCCCGCCTGCAAGCCTTCGTCGACCGCTTCAAGGCCAAGGCCTCGAAAGCGCGCCAGGCCCAATCACGCGTCAAGATGCTGGAGCGGCTGAAGCCGATCACCGCGCTGGTCACCGAAGACGTGCGCGAGATCAGCTTCCCCGCGCCGGAAAAAATCCTGTCGCCGCCGATCATCGCCGTCGACAACGCCTCGGTCGGCTACGATCCGGCGACGCCGGTGCTCGGCCGCGTCACCTTGCGCATCGACAATGACGACCGCATCGCCCTTCTCGGCGCCAACGGCAACGGCAAGTCGACGCTGGTGAAGCTGCTCGCCGGCCGCCTCGCGCCGTTCTCGGGCAAGGTCACGCGCGCCGACAAGCTCTCGATCGCCTATTTCGCGCAGCATCAGCTCGACGAGCTGAACGAGGACGCCTCCGCCTACGATCACGTCCGCAAGCTGATGGGCGATGCGCCGGAAGCGAAAGTGCGGGCACGCGCCGGCGCGATCGGCTTCTCCGGCAAGGCGGCCGACACCAAGGTGGCAAAACTGTCGGGCGGCGAGAAGGCGCGGCTGTTGCTCGGCATTGCGACCTTCTTCGGCCCCAACATGATCATCCTGGACGAGCCGACCAACCATCTCGACATCGACAGCCGCGCTGCGCTTGCGGAAGCCATCAACGAATTCCCCGGCGCGGTGATCATGGTCTCGCATGACCGCTATCTGATCGAGGCCTGCGCCGACCGGCTCTGGATCGTCGCCGACCGCACCGTCACCAATTACGACGGCGACCTTGACGAATACCGCCGCCTGGTCCTGTCGGCGCGCAACAGCGAACCTGCCCCGCGCGAGCGCAGTACGGCAGCCGAGAAGCCGCAGCGCCCGAAGTCGGACAATCGCGGCTCGCTCAGGAAGCGCATTACCGAAGCCGAAGCCGAGATCGCCCGCGTCAGCGACATCATCACCAAGATCGACACGGCGCTCGCCCTGCCCGACATCTTTACCCGCGATCCCAAGCAGGCCGCGCAGCTGTCGAAGGCGCGCGCAAACGCAGCGGATGCGCTGGCGCGCGCGGAAGAGCAGTGGCTCGAGGCGAGCACACAATTCGACGAGGCCGCGGGCTAGTCTTGCGACCGCGGAACGTCGGTCCGGGCTCGGCCGGCCAAGGCTCCATCAAAATCTGAAGAACAACCCCATGCACAGTACAGGTATTAAAATACCTGCACGTTTCCATCTGTGGCCACTGGACAATCTGCTCCGCTGCGCCGGGCCCGGTTATCCCCCGAACTGATTGAAAACGGGGCTGGCACGTTGGCGCGCGATACGGACGCCGCGCCTGCTCAAGTCGCGCAACTGCAGGAACATCATTGCAGTCATCAATGCGTCGTTGAAAGCATCGTGCTGCCCAAGAGGCGGAATGCAGAGGTCGTGGAGGATCGCGGCGAACGACAGATCGACCTCGGTATTCGGCGGCGCGTTGCCGTATTTGCGTTCGTAGTAAAGCCGCGACACTTCGATGCGTTCGTTGGGCAGTTCGATTCCCACCAGCGGCAGGATGTACTTGTCCAGCATGGCGATGTCGAAGTCGACATAATAGCCGATCAGCGGGCGCGGCCCGATGAAATGCAGAAAGCCTGGCAGCACCTTCCAGACGATCGGCGACGCTTCGACGTCGGACCGGCGCAAGCGGTGAATCTTGATCGCCTCCGCCTCCAGTTCGCTGTCGGGATGGACGATGGCTTCGAAGCGCGCGCTGGTCAAAATCCGGTTGCCGCGGATCTTGATTGCGGCAATGGCGACGACGTTGTCCGTTCGCACATTCAGACCGGTGGTCTCGCAATCGATGACGACAAACTCGTCGTCCGGAGCGCGATCGAACATGAAGCGATACGATTGATCGCTCAGGGTCGCCTGGTGCAACAGTCGTTTGATCGCACGGGGCAGCATTCTAGAACATGCCGAGCTTGAAATGATGACCGACAATTTCCCGAAACTTCTTCACCACCTGGAGCGCGTCACGCAATAGATGACGTTCCATGCTGGACAAGTGCGCCGGTCTTACCAGAGTTCCCGATGCGCCCGCGGATGCGGCCAGTTGCCCGTCGAGCCGAAGCATCAGCAGGAATCGGAAGGCTTGTTTCAAGTCGCGTCCAAAGTCCCGTTGCAGCACGCCGAGATCACAGAGCCGGGAAATCCGCTTGTCGGTGGAGGTCTCGCGCAGGCCCTGCTCGAGCGCCAGGCTGCGAACGCCGTGCACGATGGGAAAGATGCCGCCCTTCTTGAGATCCAGCGCATCGCCGGTGCCCTCCGACGTGATCAGGTTGTTGAAGAGGCCGATCGGCGTTTCGAACGCGTCAACGGCGCGCGCGAAGTGTGCCATGAACGCCTGCTCGCCCCGGGTCATGTCGATCAGCGCCGTCTTGGCGTCGTTCAGGAGCTGCTCATTGCCCGCGATCGCCTGCGCATCGTAGACGATGGCCACATTCATGTGCCCGGCCTGATCGGGAAGCACGATCCAGCGGCGCAAATCCGCGCGATACTCCGAAAGCGGCCGGGACCATAGCGGATTGCGCACCATGATATCGCCCGGACAGGGCGGAAAGCCGAAGCTCTGCAGAGCGACGAAGAATTCCTGACGGAACGCCTCCAGGATTTCGCCCTGCATCGGACCTGCGAGGATAAGGCCGTTGTCCTGGTCGGTACGGATGGTCTGCTCGCCCCGCCCTTCGCTTCCCATCACGATCAGGCAGCTGCTGGTGCGCAGCTCGGCCGGCGCGACCATTTCGAACAATCGAGACAGCAGGCGTCGATTGAGGTCGGAGACGATCTCCGCAATGACCTCTACCTTGACCCCTTGCCGTCGCAGCACGCGCGTTTGCGTCTCGATCTCCCGCGCCGCGGTGGCGAGGTCCTGCTGACTCGAGGCTCGATCGATGCGGCCGGCAATGACTTGAGCGCTTCCCGCCAAGAACCCCAGCAGATCGATCTCCTCCAGAATTCCGACGAGCTCTTCGCCGTCGCGCACGGCAAGCCGCCGCTTGTTGTGCTTGGTCATGAGCAGGAGGGCCGAGGAGACGAAATCGTCACGGCGCAGCGACACGATGTCGAAATTCGCGAGCTCGCCGACCGGCGTCTGGATGGACTGGCGCCGCAGCACCACCGCTTTGGACAGGTTCATGCCGGTCACGATGCCGATCCGCTCACCGTCCCGGACAAACAGCGCATTGCTGTTGATCTCGCGCATCAGATGCCCGGCGGCCTCGATCGTATCACTGGCAGCCAGAAACACCGGCGGATGCAGGAACAGTTCGCCGACCTTGGCGTGCATCAACGAGCCGTAACGTCCCGTCTCCTCGTCGTTGGCGAGTTCGTCCAGCTTCTGGGATATCTCCCGGTAGAAAAAAGCCGCAAAGCGCGGGTTCGCCTTGATCAGACCGAGCGCGACCTTCCGGGGGATCACGTAGCAAAGCGTCTCGTCGCGGGCGATGAACTGGTGGCCGCTATGGTCGTGAACGAGCGCGCGACTGTCGAACGTGTCCTTGGGACCGAGCAATGCCAGCAGGTCGGCTTCGTTCCGCTCCTCGACGATGCCCTTGATCACGACATAGAGCGCCTCCGCCGGGGCGTCCCGCCCGATGATCGCTTCGCCCGGACTGAAGTACCCGATGTCCAGCGCGGCCCGCAACGTCTCGGCCTCGCCCGGCATCAGACGATCGAACGGCGGGTTGGTGATATCGAACGCCTTGGGCATTTCGGCCTTTCGAAGATACGGACCATCCGAGGATCCGACGACTGATCATCGAAAGCGCAGCACCGGCCGGCCCAAATGAGCCGGTCGGTACCGAAGCGACGTCCCGCAGATCCTCGCCTAGTGAGCCGTGGCCGAAGCAGCACCGATACCGGTCTGCGATCGGACATATTGCGCGTCAAAGCCATCGCGATCGGCCGCGGCACGCTTGCTGCGGTCCAGGATCGAGACCAGCCAGATCCCCGCAAAGGCGAGCGCCATCGAGAACAGCGCCGGATTGTCCAGCTTGATGGGAGCCGACCCCTTGGCAAAGCCAAGCGTCGCCTCCCAGACTGCCGGCGAGAGGACCACGCCCACAACCGCGCTGAACAGGCCAAGGAAGCCGCCGAACACGGCTCCCCGCGTCGTCAGGCCTTTCCAGAAGATCGACATCACCAGCACGGGGAAATTGCAGGATGCCGCGATGGCGAAAGCAAGGCCCACCATGAAGGCGACGTTCTGGTTCTCGAACACGATGCCCAGGAAGATCGCAAGCACGCCGAGCACCAGTGTCGCAATCTTCGAGACCCGGATCTCGTCCTGCTCGTTTGCGTTGCCGCCCTTGATCACCATGCCGTAGAGATCGTGGCTGATGGATGATGCCCCGGCCAGAGCCAAGCCTGACACGACGGCCAGGATCGTGGCAAAGGCAACGGCCGAAATGAAGCCAAGGAACAGATTGCCGCCGACGGCGTTCGCGAGATGAATCGCCGCCATGTTGGAGCCGCCCTTGATCGCCGCGATTCCGCTCTTGGTCTTCTCGAGAATGCTCCCATCGAGAAACATCGCGTCGGTCGAAACCAGCGTGATCGCGCCAAAGCCGATGATGAAGGTCAGGATGTAGAAATAGCCGATGAAACCCGTGGCGTAGAACACGGACTTGCGGGCCGCCTGAGCGTCCTTCACGGTGAAGAAGCGCATCAGGATGTGAGGCAGGCCCGCCGTTCCGAACATCAGCGCCAGGCCGAGCGAGATGGCCGAGAGCGGATTGGAAATCAGGCTGCCGGGCTCCATGATCGCGAGTTTCTTGGGATGCACCTCTGTTGCCTTGGTGAACAGCGCTTCCGGGCTGAACCCGTACTTGTAGAGGACGGCTCCGGCCATGAACGTTGCGCCTGAGAGCAACAGCACCGCCTTGATGATCTGCACCCAGGTCGTCGCCTTCATCCCGCCGAACGTCACGTAGATCATCATCAGGCCGCCAACCAGGACGACCGCGATCCAGTAGTCGAGACCGAACAACAGCTGGATCAGCTTACCGGCACCGACCATCTGCGCGATGAGATAGAACGCAACCGTCACCAGCGAGCCGCACGCCGCCAGGATACGGATCTCGGTCTGCCCGAGCCGAAACGAGGTCACGTCGGCAAAGGTGAACTTTCCGAGGTTGCGCAATTGTTCGGCGATCAGAAAGGTGACGATCGGCCATCCCACCAGCCAGCCGACGGAGTAGATCAAGCCGTCGTAGCCCGAAGTATAGACGAGGCCCGATATGCCGAGAAAGGATGCCGCCGACATGTAGTCGCCTGCGATCGCAAGTCCGTTCTGGAAGCCCGTAATTCCGCCGCCGGCCGAGTAGAAATCCGCGGCCGATGCGGTCCTCTTGGCGGCCCAATAGGTGATGACGAGCGTCAGGCCAACGAACCCGACGAACATACCGATCGCCGACCAGTTGGTCGCCTGCTTAACGCCGCCGTCGATGCTGCCTGCGGCGAGCGCGATGGTGGGCAGGCCTGCGAGCAGGATCGCCAGGAGCCATGAGAATTTCTTCACGAGCGGTTCTCCTCGACAATCTTGCGGATGAGCACGTCGTAACTGGAATTCGCCTGGCGGACATAGATACCCGTCAGCAGGAAGGCGAGCACGATGACGGACAGTCCGATTGGAATGCCGATCGTCGTCACGCCGCTGCCCAGCGGTATCCCGAGGAACTTGGGAGCGTAGGCGACCAGCAGGATGAAGCCGAAATAGACAACAAGCATAACCGCCGACAGCATCCAGCCCAGCGACGAACGTCGGCGCACGAGCTCCTGGTAGTTCGGATCGCGTTCAATCTTGGCGAGGTTGCTCACATCAATGGTCCCTGGATGATCCTCTGGAGTTCTTGTCGTCAAAGCGGTCCCTTATCTGGCGGGACCATCCCAGCCTGCACTGCCGGACGGCCAAGCTCCATGATCCAGATCAAGTCCGGTTGATCCCTATGACGTGCGTGACAAACGGCCAGCGGCCGGGCAGCTGTCGAAGGCGCGCGGAAGAGCAATGGCTCGGAGCCAGCACGCAGTTTGATGAAGCGGCGGGGTAGAGGTTGCTCCGGACTACGCGATGGTTCCGAACTCGGCCACCGGAGCAATCCAATATACGAGATTGCAGCCCGCGAACGAATGACGGAGCTGATCGACCAGGCGCCTGGCGTCCGCTCCTGGCAGAACGATCTGGACATGCACCTGATCGGCGTGGCCCTTTACGCGTTCGGCGGCCGTCGGCAACTGCACGCCTGAGCCGTGTCCCGCGGCATCGGAGACCGTGAAGCCGGACGTCTGGCCCGGCTGCTCGCTGAGAAAGTCGAGCAGCTCCTCGCGCAGCTTTCGCGCCAGGATCAACGACAGGCACACATATTCGCTGGTCATTTTGACTCCTTCACAGTGCCGCCGAACCGGCGATAGAGGATGGGGAGCAGGATGAGCGTAAGCAGCGTGGACGACAGCAATCCTCCGATCACCACGATCGCCAGCGGCCGCTGGATCTCCGATCCCGGACCGGAAGCGAACAAGAGCGGGATCAGGCCCAATGCGGTGATGCTGGCGGTCATCAGCACCGGGCGGAGCCGCCGCCTGGCACCGTCGACCACGATCTGGTCCTCGCCGACGCCATGCGCCCTCAACTGATTGAAATACGAAACCAGCACGACGCCGTTCAGGACCGCGATTCCGAGCAGGGCGATGAATCCGACAGAGGCCGGAACCGACAGATATTCGCCGGTCGAGACGAGGGCAAACACGCCTCCGATCAGCGCGAACGGGATGTTCACGAGCACGAGCAAGGCCTGCCGGACGGAAGCGAAGGTCGTGAACAGCAACACGAAGATGAGACCGATGGCGACGGGCACGACAATCGAAAGGCGCGCGGCAGCGCGTTGCTGGTTTTCGAACTGTCCGCCCCAGGTGAGCCGATAGCCCTTCGGCAGCGAAAGGTCGGCGGCGACCTTCCGTTGGGCCGCCTCGACGAAGCCGACCATGTCGCGGCCGCGCACATTGGCGCGAACGACGCTCATCCGGTTGCCGTCCTCGCGGTCGATCTTCACCGGGCCGTCGACGCGCTGGATGCGCGCGACCTGGGACAGCGCGACGTGCTGCCCGGAGGCGAGCGTGAGTGGCAGGCTCGCGAGCAATGTGGGCGCCTCCCGCGTCGTCTCGCTTCCCCGGACCAGAATGGGCGTGCGACGGCCCTCCTCGAGCGCGGTGCCGATCGTCCGCCCCTCGATCTGAGTCCGCAGCGCATTGGCAATGGTGTCCACCGTCAGACCGAGACGGCCGGCCTCCATCCGGTTCACGACGACCGTGTAGTATTGCGCACCCTCGTTGAGCGTCGTGTAGACGTCTTCCGCACCCTCGATGCTGGTGAGGATCTCGGACAGTTTCGTCGCAATCTCGTTGAGCCGGCCGACGTCGCTACCGAAGACCTTCACAGCGACATCGCCACGCACGCCGCTGATCATCTCCTGCACCCGCATGTCGATGGGTTGGGTGAAGCTGAGCGAGATGCCCGGAAAGTCGGCGAGCACGTTGCGCAGCGCCTTCAAGAGCTCCGCCCTGTCCGGGGCGGCTCTCTCTTCAACAGGCTTGAGCACGAGAAACGTGTCAGTCTGGTTCGGTCCCATGGGATCGAGCCCGAGCTCGTCGGAACCGGTTCGCGCGATGATCCCGGTGACGTCCGGAACCTTCAAGAGCGCCGACTGGATCCTCGCGTTGATCGCGAGGGATTCGTCCAGATTGACCGACGGCAACGTCTCGACGCTGACGATGACGTCGCCCTCGTCCATGGTCGGCATGAAGGTCTTGCCGAGTTGCGAATAGGCGTACCCTGCCGCGACCAGCGCCAGGAGAGCTGCAGCAATGACCTTTCGCTCGTTTCGCAGCGACCAGTCCAGCGCGGGTGCGTAGACGCGCTGCGCGAGGCGGATCAGCAGCGGCTCGCCGTGCCCTGCCGATTTGAGCAGGAACGAGGTCGCGACCGGGATCACGGTGAGCGCCAGCAACAGCGAGCCGGCGAGCGCAAAGATGATTGCGAGCGCAACGGGGATGAAGAGCTTGCCCTCGAGCCCCTGCAAGGTGAGCAGCGGCACGAACACGATCATGATGATCAGCACGCCGGAAGCGACAGGTTGCAGCACCTCGCAGACCGACCGGAAGATGACGTGGATCAGCGGAAGGCCCCTGCCCGGCTCGTGGTTGCCGAGATTTCCGACGATGTTCTCGACCACCACCACCAGCGCATCGATCAGCATGCCGATCGCGATCGCAAGCCCGCCGAGGCTCATCAGATTGGCGGACATTCCAACCGCACGCATGGCCAGGAGCGCAATGACGATCGCGAGCGGCAGGCTGAGGGCGATCACCAACGATGCGCGCCAATTGCCCAGGAACAGCAACAACAGGACGACCACCAGCACGGTCGCCTCGCCGAGCGCCCGCACCACCGTGCCGACGGCGCGACCGACGAGGCGGCTTCGGTCATAGAACACGTTGAGGGATACGCTCTGGGGCAGCGCGGGCTTCAGCTCCTCGAGCTTTGCGCGGACGTCACGCACGAGTTGACCGGCATTGGCTCCGCGCAAGCCCAGCACCAGCCCTTCAACCGTTTCGCCCTGGCCGTTCTCCGTCACCGCCCCATAGCGTGTCAGGGCCCCGACCTTGACGCGCGCAACGTCGTTCACGCGTATCGGGACCCCGTCGCGGGTGTCCACGACAATGGCCTTGATGTCGTCGATCGTGCGGATGCTGCCTTCAATCCGCACCAGGGCACTGTCCTCGCCCTGGTTGACGCGCCCCGCGCCGTCGTTGCGGCTGTTGGTTTCGACGGCGCGGCGAAACAGCTCCGACGAAATGCCGCGCGCGGCGAGCGCATCGTTGAGCGGGACGATCTCGAACGCCCGCACGTAGCCGCCGAGGGCATTCACGTCGGCAACCCCGGGAACCGTGCGCAGCGCCGGTCGGATCACCCAGTCGAGCAGGGTTCGCCGTTCCGCCAGCGACAGCTCGGAGCTGTCGATGGTAAACATGAACATCTCGCCGAGCGGACTGGTGATCGGCGCAAGCCCGCCACTCACCCCCTCGGGAAGGTCACGAGCGATGTTCGACAACCGCTCGGAGACCTGGTTGCGCGCCCAGTAGATATCCGTGCCGTCCTCGAAATCGATCGTGACGTCGGCGAGCGCGTATTTAGTGGTCGAGCGAAGGATCTTCTTGTTCGGCAGGCCCAGCAGTTCGAGCTCGATCGGGACGGTGATGCGCTGCTCGACCTCCTCCGGCGTCAGGCCCGGTGCCTTCATGATGATTTTCACCTGGACTGGTGAAACGTCGGGGAACGCGTCGATCGGCAGGCTGGGGAGGAACGTTGCGCCCGCGCCGATCAGCAGCAAGACGGCGAGCAGGACGAACAGCCGCTGCGAGAGCGCAAAGGCGACCAGACGCTGGAGCATTATTGGCCGGCTCCGAGCCGCGAGAGAATGCCCCGAAGCGCCGAGATGCCCGCGATCGCAACCTCGTCCTTGTCGCTGATCGGGCCGGATATCACGACGTGATCCTGGTCCTCTGCGAGCAGCGTGACCGATACCAGCCGGAAGCCGCCCTCGATGGCTTTGAATATCCAGCTCTGCTCGCCACGACGGACGAGACCGCTATAGGGAATCTCCCAGGCGCTCTCGCCCTCGGAGAGGAAGCTGAGACGGACGGACGCCGTCTGGCCCGGGTGCAATTGGCCGCTGTTCGGCACTTCGGCCCGCACCAGGATGGTTTGCGTCGCCGCATCGGTCGTCTCGGAAATCAGAACGACGCGACCGGGCGTTACGTAACCTTCGACCTCGACCCGCGCACCGGTGCGGATTGCGCGGATGTTGGCCCCTGGAATGGCGATTTCGGCCCACAACGGCGAAAGCCGGGCAAGCTTGACCAGCGGCGCGGACTGCTCCAGCCGCTGCCCCGGCGAGACCGCGATCTCGACCACGGATCCCGTCTGCGGCGCATTGACGGTCAGCGTCCCGCTGATTGCCGCGTCGCTCGCCAACCGGGAGATCGCATCATCGGAGAGCCCCGCCAACCGGAGCATCTGCCGGCGCTCCGCGACCGCGATGGTGGCCTGGCGCGCCTCGGTCTGGCTCGCCTCGAGAACGCGTTGTGGGACGGCCTTGCCCTCGAAGAGATCGGCGTTCCGCCTGAGCTGCTGGTTCGCAAGAGCCTCCTGCGCGACGGCGTGAAGATAGTCCCGCTGGAGTGACACGAAACCCTGGCTCTCCAACGTAAGAAGCGGCTGGCCGGCGCTCACGCGATCCCCGCGCGCGACGGCCAGATTGGTGACCATGCCGGCAACGGGTGTGCTCACCACCCACAATTGAGGCGTCGGAACGACGATCTGCGCCGGATAAGGCAGTGTCTGGTCGGTTCTGCTCGAAACCGGATGCACGACACGAATGCCGAGGCTTTCGATCTGCGTGGGCGTCAGTTTCATGTCGTCGTCGGCCGCAGCGATGCCGGGGCACCCGACGAGCGAGAGCGCAACAACGACGCGGCACGCCCTGCGTAGAAGACGTTCCATCTGATGGAAAGATCGCATCAATACCAGCTTCGAAGACCGTTGCCGGGTCTTTCTAGGCCGGATGCGATTGAAGGTGTTGACCTACGTCAACGGCAGCCCATTGCGGCAAATCGGGTATTCGAGCTGGCTGTCGCGGACGATGTTGTTGTTTTGGTCGCGCGCGGCGCGCGCTCTTCAATTGCGCGATCCGCGCGAACCAGCGGCAAGGACCGTATGTCGAGGTCGATCGCCCTGGCCGCGTTCGGATCGACGACCAGCTCGTAGCGTTGCGCCGGGACGCGGGCTTGCGCTTACGCCGACTTCTTCTTCGCCTTGGGCTTGGTCGCCTTCGGCAAGACAGGCGCCTCCGGCGTGCCCTCGATCGAGGACAGGCGTCCGGCCGTGAACGTGTAGATGCCCGCGCGCGGACCGGTCGTCCATGTGACAACGGCAACGCGCCTGCCGACGGCATCATTGGAGAGGTTCACGTTCGAGGGCGCGCCGATGCCGCGCACCACGTCGCATTCGGTATGGCCGAGCGCGACTGTGCCGCCGGCGGCCGCCGGCGCGGTCGTCGATGCATTGGCATCGGCAGGTCCGGGAGGCGCCGCCATGCCGGGACAGGCGCCGTCGGCGCTGACCAGATCCTCAGCCCCGACCGGCTTTTCGGGAGTCAGCGGCGGCGATTCGATCGAGATGTTCCTGATGAACAGGCGGCTGGGCGTGTTGAACCACTGGGCATCCTTGGACAGCAGATCGGTCCCGCCCGAGCAGCCCGCGACCAGCGGTGCTACGGCAGCCAACGCAACTATGAGCGAGCCGGGAAGCTTTTGATGTCGCACGATAAACTAAATTCCCCGCGTGAAGGACCAGCCCTAAACGATTGTCCCAACATCACTTTGCGGCACGAAGGTGGCCGAAGCCAGCATCACCCGTAAAGTGCAAATTATCATTAATTGCGATCGACCGCTAATTCCGCCGCTGCCACCGACCCCGTTCGTCGGCCTGCCAATAGGTGACATCAAATCCCCGCGCCTTGCAATCCGTCCAGGCACTGCGGGCGAGCGCCAGCGCGTCCGGATCGTCGCCGTTGAACAGCAGCACCATGCGCTCATAGCCCTGCGCATCCTGCGGCAGCGCTGCGTTGTCGACCAGAAAGCGGACATGGGCGCCGTTGGGATTGTCCTCCTCGATCGCCAGCACGATCGGCTGATCGGCGGCATCGTTCACGCGCCATGTCGCGTGCGGCAGGAAGGAATCGTCGCGATAGGTCCACAGATGCGCATCGAGCGCATCGGCGCGTTCCTCCGAGGTCGACTGCACCACGACGCGCCAGCCGCGCTCGAGCGATTTCTCGAGAAGCGGCGGCAACACGTTCTCCACCGTCATGTTTTGCAGATGGTAGAACAGCACTTCAGTCATTTTGGATCATTTGCGCTCGTAGTGGTCCGCCACTAGGCGATCCAGGAGGCGGACGCCATAGCCGCTTCCCCAGCTCTGGTTGATGTCGGTCTTCGGCGCGCCCATGGCGGTGCCGGCGATGTCGAGATGCGCCCAGGGCGTGCCGTCGACGAAGCGCTGCAGGAACTGCGCCGCGGTGATCGAGCCGCCGTGGCGGCCGCCGGTGTTCTTCATGTCGGCGAACTGCGAATCGATCAGCTTGTCGTATTCGGGGCCGAGCGGCAGGCGCCAGACCTTCTCGCCGCTCTCGATGCCGGCCGTCAGCAGCCGGTCGGCGAGCTCGTCATTGTTGGAGAACATGCCGGCATGCTCGGTGCCGAGCGCGACCACGATCGCGCCGGTCAGCGTCGCCAGGTCCACCATGAATTTCGGCTTCGTCTTCTTGGCCACGTACCAGAGCACGTCGGCCAGCACGAGGCGGCCTTCGGCGTCGGTGTTGATGATCTCGATGGTCTGGCCCGACATCGAGGTGACGATGTCGCCCGGTCGCTGCGCATTGCCGTCGGGCATGTTCTCGACGAGGCCGATGGCGCCGACCACGTTGGCCTTGGCCTTGCGCGCCGCAAGCGCGTGCATCAGCCCGACGACGCAGGCAGCCCCGCCCATGTCGCCCTTCATGTCCTCCATGCTGCCGGCCGGCTTGATGGAGATGCCGCCGGTGTCGAAGCAGACGCCCTTGCCGACGAAGGCGACCGGGGCCTCGCCCTTCTTGCCGCCGTCCCAGCGCATGATCACGGTGCGGCTCGGCCGCGTCGAGCCCTGGCCGACGCCGAGCAGCGCGCCCATGCCGAGCTTGTCCATCGCCTTGACGTCGAGCACCTCGACCTTGACGCCGAGCTTGCGGAGCAGGCTTGCGCGGCGCGCGAATTCCTCGGGGAAAAGCACATTCGGCGGCTCGTTGACGAGGTCGCGCGCGATGATCACGCCGTCGACGACATGGCCGGCCGAGGCAAACGCCTTCTTGGCCGCGGCGACATCGCCCACCGCAAGCGAGATATCGGCGCGTGAGCCGCCCTCCTCGCCGTCCTTCTTCTTGGTCTTGTAGCGGTCGAACTTGTAGGCGCGCAGCCGGAGCCCCGCGGCGATCGCAACCGCCTGCTCGCTCGTCATGGCGCCGTCAGGCAGTTCCGCCATGATGGTCATGGCGGCGGCAGTGGCGGAGAGCTTGCCCGCCGCCACGCCGCCGAATTTGAGAAAGTCGTTCGCTTTCAGGCCCGTCGCCTTGCCGGCCCCGATCACGATCAGGCGGGTGGCCTTCACCCCCTCCGGCGCCAGGATGTCCAACGCGGCGCCGCTTTTACCTTTGAAAGCGGCGGCCGAGGCCGCCCGCTTCACAAGTTCGGTAGCGCCGCCGAGCGCCTTGGCGGTCGCCGGGCCCAGCTTCAAACCGTCGTCGCAGAACACGACCAGGATGCCACGGGCGGCAGCAGACAACGGGACGAAGCCGACCTTGATGGCATCGGACATGGGTAACTCCTCCAAAACATGGGGCTTTTGCCGCTCGACGGGTCCGGCCACGGGCCGGCGCTGAACGGCGATTCACTGGACTTTCCGCACTATGGGCCACCGGCCGGGCAGATGCCAAGACCACCCGTGGCCGCCAGGCCACAAGAGGGAAATATTAACCATATGTTGAGGGTGCCACGGGGCAGCCATTTTGTTGACGGATCAAAGGGATGGTAGTGAGAGAGTAAGCCGGCGTAAGAGCTGTTTGTCCGACCTTGGGGATCCCCTTCCGGGGATTGGTTGGACGGCCAGAACTCCGGCCGACATTGGGGACTTGGTGGGATTCGTGCGGTAGCGCATGGGGTCAATCGATAGGTATATCTTCCGCACGACGCTGGCGTCGTTTGCGCTGGTCCTGGTCAGCCTCACCGGCGTGATCTGGATTACGCAGGCGTTGCGCGGCATCGACCTGATGACGAGCCAGGGTCAGACCATCCTCACCTTCCTCGGCATCACCAGCCTCGTCGTGCCCGCGCTGGTCCTGATCATCTCGCCGATCGCGCTGATGATCGCGATCTCGCACACCCTGAACAAGCTCGCGACCGATTCCGAGATCATCGTGATGAATGCCGCCGGCTTCTCGCCGTTCCGGCTGTTCTATCCGTTCTTCTACGCCACCTGCGTGGTGGCCCTGCTGGTCGCCTTCATCGCGGCCTATCTTGCGCCCGACGGCATGCGGCGGATCAAGCAGTGGGACGCCGAGATCACCGCCGACGTGCTCACCAACATCCTCCAGCCCGGCCGCTTCGCCCAGCTCGACAAGAACCTGACGATCCGGATCCGCGAGCGCCTGCCGGGCGGCATCCTCGCCGGCATCTTCATCGACGACCGCCGCGATCCCAACGAGCGCGTCTCGATCGTCGCCGAGCATGGCGAGGTCATGAAGAACGACACCGGATCGTTCCTGGTGCTGGAAACGGGAAATCTGCAGCGTTTCGAGGTCGGCAAGCGCGATCCCGCGCTGGTGGCGTTCGGCCGTTACGGCTTCGACATGTCGAAATTCTCCGGCCAGGGCCGCGACGTCACCCTCGGCATCCGCGAGCGCTATCTCTGGGAGCTGTTCTCGCCGTCCGAGGATGATCCCGTCTACAAGCAGATTCCCGGTCAGTTCCGCTCGGCCTTGCACGACAGCCTGTTGGCGCCGATCTATCCGTTCGCCTTTGCCGTGCTGACCTTCGCCTTCCTCGGTGCGCCTCGCACCACCCGCCAGAGTCGCAATTTCTCGATCGGCTCGTCCATCGTCGCAGTGTTCGGCCTGCGCATGGCCGGCTTCGCCTGCTCGGTGATGGCGGTGAAGTCGCCCGCCGCGGTGCTGGTCCAATACGCGATGGTGTTGGGCGCCATCGGCGTCGGGATGTGGATGATCGTCGGCGGCATCGTGGTCGAGCCGCCGCCCCGCCTCATGGAGGCCATCAACAGGTCGAACGCGCGCATCGCACGGTTGTTCGGACGGCCGGCCACCGCATGAGCATGCTCACCAATACACTCGGGCGCTATTTCGCCGGCCGCTTCGTGGTCGCGGCGCTCGGCGTGTTCGCCAGCATCTTCCTGCTGCTGGTGCTGGTCGATTACATCGAGATGGTGCGCAAGACCTCCGGCCTTGCGTCCGCCTCGGCGATCATGGTGGCCGAGACCTCGCTGTTCCGGGTGCCGCAGCTCCTGGAGAAACTGACGCCGTTCTGCATGCTGATCGGCGCCATGACCTGCTATCTCGCGCTCTCGCGAAGGCTCGAGCTCGTGGTCGCGCGCGCCGCCGGCGTCTCGGCCTGGCAGTTCATCTCGCCGGCGCTCGGCAGCGCGCTCCTGATCGGGGTGATCGCCACCGTCGCCTACAATCCGATGTCGGCCAATCTGCGCGAGCTCTCCAAGCGCATGGAGGCCGAGCTGTTCGGCTCGGCGCCCGGCGGCGGCATCCAGGACGCCTCCGGCTTCTGGCTCAACCAGGTGACCAACGACGGCCAGACGATCATCAATGCGGCGCGCAGCGAGCAGCAGGGCGTCCGGCTCACGGGGCTCACGCTGTTCCGGTTTGACACAGAGCAGCACTTCAAGGAACGCGTCGAGGCGCGCGAGGCGGAGCTCGAAGTCGGCCAGTGGATATTCAGGAACGTCCGCCGCTTCTCGCTCGACGGGCCGCCGATCGAGCAGGCCGTTCTGGCGATTCCGACGACGTTGACCGAGGCCCAGGTCCGCAACAGCTTTTCCACACCCGAGACTGTGTCCTTTTGGCAACTACCGAGCTACATCCGCTCCTCCGAAAGCTCAGGCTTCGCGACAGCCGGCTATCGACTCCAGTATCACAAGCTGTTGGCGCAGCCGTTTTTGCTCGCCGCCATGGTGATGCTCGCGGCCTCGGTGTCGTTGCGTTTCTTCCGGATGGGCGGCGTGCAAAAGATGGTTTTGAGTGGCGTGGGCGCAGGGTTTCTGCTCTACGTTCTGTCGAAAGTGACTGAAGACTTGAGCAAGGCTGAGTTGATGCATCCGATCGCTGCGGCGTGGTTGCCCGTGGTGGTGGGCGGCCTCACCGGCTTTTTGGCCTTGTTGTACCAGGAGGACGGTTAGTGACTGCCGTCCATCGAGGGCCCGTGTCTCGTTTGACGCGCCGCACTGTGATGCGCGCGAACGGGCGCGGCTTGTCCGTGCGCAGGCTTCTGCTCGCCGTCATCGCTGCCGTCTCGCTCGGCGGGCTGATCGACATTGCCACCGTGGCGCCGGCCTCGGCCCAGTTCACCTATAATCCGCTGCCGCCGCGTCCGAAGCCGCCGAAGGCCGCCAACGACAACCAGATGCTGGTTCAGGCGACCGAGGTCGACTACGACTACAACAATTCGCGCGTCTCCGCGGTCGGTAACGTCCAGCTGTTCTACAACGGCACCAGCGTCGAGGCCGACAAGGTCATCTACGACCAGAAGACCAAGCGGCTCCATGCCGAAGGCAACATCCGCATGACGGATGCCGACGGCAAGATCACCTATGCCGAGATCATGGATCTCTCGGACGATTACCGCGACGGTTTCGTCGATTCGCTGCGCGTGGACACCGCCGACCAGACCCGCATGGCCGCGACCCGTGCCGACCGGTCCAGCGGCAACTACACGGTGTTCGACAACGGCGTCTACACGGCCTGCGCGCCGTGCAAGGACGATCCGAAGAAGCCACCGCTGTGGCAGGTCAAGGGTGCGCGCATCATCCACGACCAGCAGGAGAAGATGCTGTACTTCGAGACGGCGCAGCTCGAATTCTTCGGCGTGCCGATCGCCTACATGCCCTATTTCTCGACGCCCGACCCGACCGTGAAGCGCAAATCCGGCTTCCTGATGCCCGGCTACTTCCCCGGCACGACGAACACCGGCTTCGGCGCCGAAGTTCCCTATTATTGGGCGATCGCGCCCGACATGGACGCAACCTTCACCCCGCGCTTCATGTCGCGACAGGGCGCGCTGCTGCAAGGCGAATTCCGTCAGCGCTTGATCGACGGCGCCTATCAGATCCGCGCCTACGGCATCTACCAGCTCGATCCCGGAGCCTTTGCCGGGCAGCCCGGAGACCGCCAGTTCCGCGGCGCTATCGACACCAAGGGTCAGTTCGCGCTGAACGACAAATGGGTCTGGGGTTGGGACGGTGTCCTGATGTCCGACTACTATTTCTTCTCGGACTATCGCCTCGCCGCCTACAGGGACCCGCTCGGATCGTTCCTGAACCTGCCGACCGATGCGATCTCGCAGCTTTATCTGACCGGCGTCGGCAATCGCAGCTTCTTCGACGCGCGCACGATGTACTGGCTGAGCTTCTCGGGCAACCAGAACCAGGTGCCGATCGTCTACCCCGTGATCGACTACTCGAACGTGCTCAACTATCCGGTGTTCGGCGGCGAGTTCAGCTACAAGACCAACTTCGTGAACCTGTCGCGTGACACCGCCGTGTTCGATCCGATCACGACGCTCGCCAACACCAACAGCCTGTGCACGACGGCGTCGGCCGATCCGCTCGCGCGCACGCCGTCGCAGTGCCTGCTGCGCGGCTTCCCCGGCACCTATACCCGCCTGACGGCGGAAGCGCAGTGGCGCAAATCCTTCACCGACCCGCTCGGCCAGATCTGGACGCCGTTCGCCAGCCTCCGTGCCGATGCGATCAACTCCTCGGTCTCGAACCAGCCGGGCGTGTCGAACTACCTGCCGGTCGGCGACACCCAGGCGATCCGCCTGATGCCGACCGTCGGCCTCGAATACCGCTATCCCTTCATCAACGTTCAGCCCTGGGGCTCGACCACCATCGAGCCGATCGCGCAGATCATCATCCGCCCGAACGAGACCTATGCCGGCAAGCTGCCGAACGAGGACGCGCAGAGTATGGTGTTCGACACATCGAACCTGTTCAGCGTCGACAAGTTCTCCGGTTACGACCGCGTCGAGGGCGGCGGCCGCGCCAATGTCGGCGTGCAGGCCACCACGCAGTTCGACAGGGGCGGCGCCGTCAAGACGCTGTTCGGCCAGTCCTACCAGCTGTTCGGCATGAACTCCTACGCGGTCCAGGACTCCATCAACACGGGCGTGGATTCCGGTCTCGACAAGCCTCGCTCCGACTACGTGGCGAGCATCGCCTACTCGCCCAACCGCACCTACACGTTCAGCGTCCGCTCCCGCATGGACGAGCAGACCTGGAACGTCCAGCGTTTCGAGGCGGAAGGCCGCGCCAACTTCGATCGCTGGTCGATCAGCGTGATGTACGGCAACTACGCGGCACAGCCGGAACTCGGCTATCTGACGCGCCGCGAGGGCATCCTGACCTCGGGCTCGCTCAAGGTCGCGACCAACTGGGTGGTGTCGGGCTCGGCGCGCTGGGACCTCGAGGCCAACAAGATCAACCAGTATGTGCTCGGCGCCGGCTATGTCGACGATTGCTTCGTGCTGGCGGCGAACTATGTAACTTCGTATAGCTATTCGGCGGGCACTACGCCGCCAGTGCTGAGCCATGCGTACATGTTCACGTTCGGGCTGCGTACGCTGGCGACCTCGTCGACGACCAGCAGTACCGGCGGCCTCCAGTAAACGGTTTGAAGTGCCGACCACGTTGCCCCAATCGCAGGTTCACCGCGGCTGACATGCGAGCGAGATCCATGACGACTGCCTTGCCTCTGTTCCGCCTCCTCCTCGTCCTCGCCGCCCTGTTTCTGGCCGGCACGCCGTCGCGCGCGCAGAACATCGTCGTCATGGTCAACGGCGATCCGATCACCGATTTCGACATCGACCAGCGCTCCAAGCTCGACCTGCTGACGACGCAGAAGACCCCGAGCCGGCAGGAGGTCATCAACGAGCTGATCGACGACAGGGTGAAGCTGAAGGAAGGCAAGAAGTACGGCGTCGATCCCGGCGTCTCCGACATCAACCAGTCCTTCGAGGGCATGGCGCAGCGCATGCGCATCACGACGGATCAGCTGACCAAGTCGCTCGAGGTCAAGGGCGTCCGCCCGGAGACGTTGAAGGCCCGCATGAAGTCCGAGATGGTCTGGACCAGCCTCGTGCGCGGCCGCTTCAAGGAGAAGCTGATGGTCGGCGAGCGCGACGTCGCGCAGGCGGTGCAGGCCCAGGCCGGCGACAAGCTGCAGATCGAGGGCACCGAATACAAGATGCAGCCGATCGTGCTGATCGTGCCGCGCGGCTCGTCTCCGGCCTTTCAGGAAACGCGGATGAAGGAAGCCGAACAATATCGCTCGCGCGTTGCGAGCTGCGAGGAGGCCAATTCGCTGTTCCGCTCGACGCCGAACGCCACCATCCGCGAGAGCGTCACCAAGACGACCGCGGAGCTGCCCGAGGCGCTGCGCAAGGTGCTCGACGACACGCCGATCGGCCATCTGACCGCGCCGGAGGTGACCAAGGCGGGCATCGAGATGGTGGTGCTCTGCTCGCGCAAGCCGACCATGATCGACACGCCGAAGAAGCGCGAGGTCCGCGAGAAGATGTATCAGGAGAAGTACGAGAAGACCCAGAAGGCCTATCTCGACGAGCTCCGCAAGGCGGCGATGATCGAATATCGCAACCGCTGATGGCCAACCACGCAGCAAAGCCCCTCGCCCTGACCCTGGGAGAGCCTGCCGGCATCGGCCCCGACATCACGATCGCAGCCTGGCTCCGGCGCCGCGAGCTGAACCTGCCCGCCTTCTACCTGCTCGGCGACGAGGCGCTGATCGCGCGGCGCGCCAAGACACTGGACAAGACCCTGGGTAAGGCGCTCGGCGCCGAGATCCGGATCGCCTCCGTGAGCGCACACGAAGCCGCGGCCGCCTTCACCGAAGCCCTGCCGGTGGTTGCGACCGGCGAGCGCGCCACGGCCGAACCCGGCCAGCCCGACGCCTCGAGCGCGCCGGCTGCGCTCGCCTCGATCCGCCAGGCGGTGGCCGATGTCCGGGCCGGCCGCGCCGGCGCCGTCGTCACCAATCCGATCGCCAAGAGCGTGCTCTACCGCGCGGGCTTCCGCCATCCCGGCCACACCGAATTCCTCGCCGAGCTCGCCGCAAAGGACGGCCGCGTGCCGCAGCCGGTGATGATGCTGTGGTCGCCGCGGCTCGCCGTGGTGCCCGTGACCATCCACGTCTCCTTGCGCGATGCGCTGTCCCAGCTCACGAGCGAATTGATCGTCTCGACCGTGCGCATCGTCGCGACCGAACTGAAATCCCGCTTCGGCATCGCGCGGCCGCGTATCGCGGTCTCCGGACTCAATCCGCACGCCGGCGAGGACGGCTCGCTCGGCCACGAGGAGCAGACCATCATCGCGCCTGCGCTCAAGACATTGCGCAACGACGGCATCGACGCCAGGGGGCCGCTGCCCGCCGACACCATGTTCCACGAGGCCGCGCGCAGCAGCTATGACTGCGCGGTCTGCATGTATCACGACCAGGCGCTGATCCCGATCAAGACGGTCGCCTTCGACGACGCCGTCAACGTCACGCTCGGCCTGCCCTTCATCCGTACCTCGCCCGATCACGGCACCGCCTTCGACATCGCCGGCACCGGCAAAGCCAATCCGGCGAGCCTGATCGCAGCGCTTGAGCTCGCCAGCCGCATGGCGGCTGCCAAGACCTGATGAGCGCGATCGACGACCTCCCGCCACTGCGCGAGGTCATTCGCCAGCACGCGCTGTCGGCCCGCAAATCGCTCGGCCAGAATTTCCTGCTCGATCTCAACCTCACCGCGCGCATCGCGCGCGCGGCGGCGCCACTGGACAACTCCACCATCGTCGAGATCGGCCCGGGCCCGGGAGGACTAACCCGCGCCCTGCTTGCGCTCGGCGCTAGGCGCGTCGTCGCCATCGAGCATGACGAGCGCGCGATCCCCGCCCTGCAAGATATTTCCGCGCGCTATCCCGGCCGGCTTGAGATCGTCCACGGCGATGCCATGACCTTCGACCCGCGTCCGCTGCTCAATGGCGAAAGCGCAAAGATCGTCGCCAACCTGCCCTACAACATCGCGACCCAGCTTCTGATCAACTGGCTCACCACCGAACCATGGCCGCCCTGGTACGACATGATGGTCCTGATGTTCCAGCGCGAGGTCGGCGAGCGCATCGTGGCGCGCGAGGACGAGGAAGCCTATGGCCGCCTCGGCGTGCTCGCTAACTGGCGCTGCGAGACGAAGATCCTGTTCGACATCGCGCCGTCCGCCTTCGTGCCGCCGCCGAAGGTCACCTCCTCCGTCGTACGCCTGGTGCCGCGCGCCGAGCCCCTGCCATGCGATCGAAAAATGCTCGAGCAGGTCGCGGCGGCCGCGTTCGGCCAGCGCCGCAAGATGCTGCGGCAAAGCCTGAAATCGCTCGGCGTCGATCCGGCGCGGCTTGCGCAGGCCGCCGGCGTCGATGCGACGCGGCGCGCCGAGACCATTCCGATATCCGGCTTTGTTGCCATGGCGCGTGAATTGGCGGATATACGCAGCGAAGGCTAAGACAGAAATTCCGGAGGAAAGAAAATGGCGTTGATGCGTCGGCAGTCGCTGGTCAAGTTCGATGCGCCCTTGTGCGAGACCATCGTCGACACGCCAAAGCCGAAAGGCGCCGAGGTGCTGGTGCGCATCGAGCGCTGCGGCCTCTGCCATTCGGATCTGCACATCCAGGACGGCTATGCCGATCTCGGCGGCGGCAAGAAGCTCGACACCACGCGCGGCATGACGCTGCCCTTCACGCTCGGCCACGAGATTGCCGGCGTCGTCGATGAAGTCGGCCCCGACGTTCCGGGCGGCCTCGTCGGCAGCAAGAAGGCGGTGTTTCCGTGGATCGGCTGCGGCCAGTGCCGCGACTGCGCCAATGGCGACGAGAACCTCTGCGTCAAGCAGCGCTTCCTCGGCGTCTCCATCGACGGCGGTTTCGCCACCCACGTGCTTGTGCCCGACGCGAAATATCTGCTCGACTACGATCCCCTGCCCGTCAACCAGGCCGCGACGCTGATGTGCTCCGGCGTCACCGCCTACGGCGCGCTCAAGCGCCTGGTCGACCGTCCGCGCCAGCGCAACCTGCTGCTGATCGGCCTCGGCGGCGTCGGCATGATGGGCCTGTCGTTCGCGCAGGCGACGTTCAAGCAGCCGATCACGGTCGCCGATCTCTCGCCGGCCGCGCGCGACACCGCACTGAAGAACGGCGCAGCCAACGCCTACGATCCGGCCGAGCCCGACGTGATCAAGCGCATCCTCAAGGAGACCGAAGGCGGCTTTGACGAGATCGTCGATTTCGCCGGCAACGAGAAGTCGATGGCGTTTGCGGTCGCGGTCGCCGCGCGCGGCGGCAAGATCGTGGTCTCCGGCCTGATGGGCGGCCAGTTCACGCTGCCCATGGTGCAATGGGTCTACAAGCGCATGACCATCGAAGGCTTCATGGTCGGCACGCTTGCGGAGGCCAAGGAGCTGATGGCACTCGCCCGCGCCGGCAAGATCAAGCCGACGCCGATGCGCGAGGAGCCGATGGGCGACGTCCAGAAATGGATCGACGAATTGCGCGCCGGCAAGGTCGTCGGCCGCATCGTGCTGAAGAACTGACACCGCCCGCGGCGGCCGGACGCAAGTTTCGCCCGCCGCGCGGAACGGCTGCGGCCACGCCGCGTTGGCAGAGTATGTCCATTCGCTGCACCGTCGAGAGCGCGTTCTTCATCGCCTGGGGCTTCCTGGAGCAGAGCGGAGAGCTCGGCCCTCCGGACGAGACCGCGAATGTCCTTCTCGACGCCATCGAAGCCCAGCTCAGGACCGGTGAACGCCGGCAGTTGATGCTCGCGAACAGAGCGATCGATACCTGGCGTGCCCACGCGGCGAAGCGCCGGCCGTCGCAGGAAGCCCGCTTCGGGTGACGGGCGGCGGGCGATGCCCTCGGGGCCCGTTCCGGCAAATGCGCCGCCGCCATCGAAGCCAATGCCTGCCCCCTCGATGAAGACAGGAAGCTCCCGCTTCGCCACACCATCATGCCGATCGCCAGCCGATCACTTCGGCCTGATATTGGAACGTCGCGCGCCTCGGGCGCGTTTGTCTCTCGTGAAGGCAACGACGGAGTCAGAGCTGATGACAAGGCCGCTGACGCAGACAGTGCAACCTGTTCCTGAAGAAAACCAGAGCCACAAGGGCACCGGCAGCGCGCCGTCGGTCCCGGTCGACACCACCAAGGGCCACCGCGACGACGAGAAGCAGAATATTCGCGAGCAGGCGGCGCACGGCAATCTCACCCAGAACACAAGCAACAGGCGCAAGGGATAAGCGACCGGACAATTGGGGGATTTGAAACGAGGAGAAACGAACGTGGTCAGTCTCGGCAGATGGTACGATCCCATATCCGAACGCTGGATCGCGCCGCGCGAACCCCGCCCTGAGACGACATCCTCCCCAACGAGCGAGAACCATGTCCTCGAGCTTCAAAGGACGGTCGAGATCCAGCGCATCTGGCGCGCGCTCGTCGATTGCTGCGCACGCGACTGATGCTCGCGCGCGGCAGAGGAACCCGCCGTCGGCTGCGCCGTTGTCATTCCGCATGAACGATCCCGCATCATCCGCAAGGCCAGTCGCAGCCGCGATACGCTATCTGTCGATCATCGTCGGCTGCGCCTGCCTGCTGCTCGCCGCCGTCTGCTTCGCTATCGCGGCGCAGGTCTTTGTTCAGACCGGTGTGTTCGCGCAATCCTACGTGATGGAGGGACTTGTGAGCACCGTGCTGGGGCTGCTGGCGCTGAAATTGGCGCGCGTCTGGAAATAGGCTTTTGCAATTTCGCTCCTTCGCCGGCTCTCGCCAGGAAGCCACCTCCCGCTCCGTCATTCCGGGATGCGCGCGCAGCAGGCAGGCCCGGAATCCATCGGGCCAGAACAAAATTCGCCAAATCGCGCATTGCCATGCAACGCCTACCTTAGGTCAATTTTTGCTGTCAGTTTTGCGAGGCTCTCCCCCGCAGGGCCGGCTCGACCAGAATTCGGGCCACATGCGGGCGATTCACGCATGTGTTGTTCTGTATTGGCCCATCCGCAGAAAACAACAGAACATCTTGTTCGATTTCTTCAATCTGGAATCCTCCTCTTTCATCGAAGACGATGAGAGTGGCAACTCCTTCCACGGTGAAAAAGGGTTGCCCTCCTCTAAGCTCAACCAGATTCTTATTGAGCAAATTGGCGGCCAATTGCCTCGGATCTATCCCGCAAAACTAATGCAAACTGCGGACACATCACCGTACACGGAGAATAGATCGTATGTGCCGGGACCCGCGCTGACGGCCTGAATGGGCCGCTTGGTCAGATTAGGATATTGATCCGTATATGCGCCCGGAGGGAGCCGCGCCGCAAAATCCAGGCCCCTCCAGATGGCAGCTGCCGTGACTACGACTGCGGCGATTATGGCGATGTATTTGACCGTTCGCTTCATGCAAAAAATAGCCATCTAGGTCGACGCAATCAAATCGGCGAGTCGATCTTGAAGCCAGGCTAACGGCTCCATCGGTTCATTCGCCTTTCCATCGGCCTCATTCGCCAAGAACTCGCACGTCCAGAGTCGTTTTTCCCGCGGCTAGGCTGGCGGCTAGTTGATCCGCAACGGCCTTCTGATCTACCAACACTTGAACCTCGCCACTTAGAACCGAGGTCATCATGCGAGCAGTCATCAAGGGACGCCCCTGAACGCTGAATTCAATTCGCCGACCGACGTGTCGCGCGGTAAATTCTGCATAGTCCGCCTTCGAATGTTCATTGAGACGGATCTTTAGCGCTTGATGATTATCGATCGTGCTTGTGAGACTTGCTTCCTTGGCTCTAAGAGAAAGTTGTTGTGCTTCAGCCGATACATTCCAAGCGACCAGCACCACCAAGGCAACTAGGAACGCCCGGAGAAAGCGAACGATCGCAAGACTCTTCATGGTCACACCGTTCGGCCACTTATCTGCTTCCGCATCTCTCCCTCGCCCCCACGTCCGGTTTGGAGGAGCAAATTTAGCTGATCTGCCTTTGCCAAAGAAACCAGAGTCGCAGAGTCTGCAGGCAGTTGACCGCCGTAACTTGGGCGGACCAAGCCGCTGTTATAGATCAGTTCGGACATAAATGGCCTTTCAGTCGACCTGCTTCAGACCGGCAAGCCAAGTTCTTGCCGTATGTGGAAGCGAAGCGCGATGATCAATGATCCGATCTCATAGCCATGTTCCGCCCCATACAAACCCACCACGAAATCGCCAACCGCCATCGCGATTGAGGGCAGCTTGGCCGATCCATCATCGCTAAATTGATTAAGTTCACGATCCTTGAGTACTGCCCATAATTCTCCATCGAGTCGGGCTTTCTCAACAAGCTCTGCAATTTGTTCTTCCGTCATGAAAATCGCTCGCACCATTGAAGCACCTCGAGCTTTCGACACTACAAGCTAGCCTCAAGAGGCGAAGCACTTAGTATATTGTTTTTCATCTCCGCCTGGCGGGACCACATCGATAATCCGCTTGTTCCCCCCAAGCTCAGTAAGCGGTGTGTCTCCCACACCTTGTTTGGCGTGAGCTGATCGGCAACATGCGAGCCGTCATATACAGTAAGGTTCGCATATATGGTTGACCATATAGTTGACGCTTCAGAGCCACGGGGCCGGGTGGATATCCAGGTCGGAGCGGGGCGTCGGCGGCGGTGGAGCGCCGTGGTCAAGGGGCGGATCGTGGCGGAGTCATATGCGCCGGGCACAGTTGTGTCCGAGGTGGCGCGCCGGCACGACCTCTCACCGCAACACCTGTTTGCTTGGCGCAAGGCCGCGCGTGCCGGTCTGCTGAGCTTGCCGGCGGAGGATGCACCGCTCTTCGTTCCGGTGGTGTCGGAGCTTCGCCCCGCTGGGATGTGCGTGGAAGCGGCAACGCGGAACGGGATAACGATCAGCATCGAGATTGGCGATGCGGTAGTTCGCGCAGCGGCGGGGGTCGATCCGACCTGGCTGCGCGATGTGCTGCGGGCCGTGAGGGCGACGACATGATCGCGGCTTCGGCGGGCGTGAAGATCATGGTCGCGACGCGGCCGGTCGACTTTCGTAAAGGTGCCGATGGTCTCGCCGCGCTGGTGCGCGAGCAACTCCACCATGATCCGTTCGCGGGAACGATTTTCGTCTTCCGTTCAAAGCGAGCGGACCGTTTGAAGATTTTTGCCTGGGACGGGTCCGGGCTCGTGCTGCTGTGGAAGCGGCTGGAGCATAGCGCGTTCCGCTGGCCGCCGATCAGCGATGGCGTGATGCGTTTGTCTGCCTCACAGCTCGCCGCGCTGATGGACGGCCTGGATTGGTCGCGCCTGCATGCCCGCGACATTGGTCAGCCGAGCGCAACGTCGTGAACCCTGTGACCAATTGAATCATGTCGGCTGCAGTCTTCCACAAGGGCCCGCGAATCAGCTTGAGTACCGGGCGTGAGCGAGACCACGGATCAACTTCCGACCGATATCGAGGCGCTGCAGGCGCTGGTTGCGGCGGCACGCGCGGAGCGCGACGCGGCGATCGCAAAGTGCGACGCGGCGATCATCGAACGCGATCAGGCGCTGTCGCAAATGGATCGCCTTCAGCATCTCTTGCGCCAGCTGCAACGCGCGCAGTTCGGTCGCCGCTCGGAGAAGCTCGACCCTGAGCAGTTGCAACTGGCGATCGAGGACATCGAGCAGGCCATTGCCGGCGATGAAGCGGTCCAGGACAGGAAGGACACGGCAGGCGCACGCCAGCGTGCTGAACGGCGCCGCGCCAGCCGTGGTGCGCTTCCGGCCCATCTGCCGCATATCGACGTCACGATTGCCCCGGAGGATACCAACTGTCCGTGCTGCCGCACGCCTCTGCATGTGATCGGTGAGGAGACCTCACGGCGGCTCGACGTCGTCCCGGCGCAGTTCCGCGTGATCGTCACCCATCGTCCCAAATATGCCTGTCGGGCCTGCACGGATGGCGTGGTTCAGGCGCCGGCACCAGAGCGGCTGATCAAGGGCGGCTTGCCGACCGAGGCGATGGTCGCCCATGTTCTGGTCGCCAAATTTGCCTGGCACCTGCCGCTGTATCGGCAGGCTCAGATGCTGCTGGCGCAGGGTATCGACATCAAGCGCTCGGTTTTGGCGTTCTGGGTGGGCTATGCAGGCGCAGAGCTTCGTCCGCTCTGGCTCAGGCTGCGCGAGATCATTTTGACCGCGAACAAGATCGCGGTGGACGAGACCACAGCGCCTGTGCTCGATCCCGGCCGCGGCCGCACCAAGAAAGGCTTCTTCTGGGCGATCGCGCGCGACGATCGGCCGTGGGGCGGGGCCGATCCGCCGGCAGTGGCCTACACTTATGCGCCTGGTCGCGGCGCCGTCCACGCGCTCAAGCTGCTCGACGGTTATCGCGGCATCGTGCAATGCGACGGCTACACCGTCTACAAGACCATTGCCGACACCGCGCCTGACGCGGCGATCACGCTCGCCTTCTGCTGGGCTCATCTGCGGCGGCGCTTCTTCGACGTTGTCCAGGACGGTCCTGCCCCGATCGCGAGCGAAGCGCTCGAGCGTATTGCCGCTCTCTATGCGATCGAGAAGACGATCAGGGGCCGCAGCGCCGATGAGCGTCGTGCCATCCGCCAGGAGCGCAGCAAGCCGCTGGTGCTGGCGCTCAAGGCCTGGTTCGAGCAGCAACTCACCCGCGTCTCGGGCAAAGCGACAATCGCCGAGCACATCCGTTACGCCTTGAACCACTGGGTTGGCCTGATGCGCTTCCTTGACGACGGCCGCATCGAGCTCGACACAAATATTGTCGAGCGAAGCATCCGTCCTCTTATCCTCAACCGCAAGAACGCACTGTTCGCGGGGCATGATGAGGGCGCGGAGAACTGGGCCTGCATCGCTTCGCTGATTGAGACCTGCAAGCTCTGCGGCGTGGAGCCGCAGGCCTATCTGACCGACGTCCTCACCAGACTCGTCAACCTCTGGCCGGCCTCGCGTCTGGACGAACTCATGCCCTGGGCGTGGAGCGCCGAGCAAGCTAAAAGCCTCGCCGCTTGATGAACTCGCTTCCTGGATCGCGACCGCTCCAGCCGGCCTCGTCGCCACCGGCTCCGTGTGTTCCGACAACGTCAACAACCCGTCGCGCACCGCCTTGCGCCAGGTCGACAAATGCTGCGGCGATAGACCGTGGCGCCGCGCGACGTCCGAGACGACCGCGCCGGGAACAAAGGATTCCGCGACGATCCGTCCCTTGACCTCGCCACCCCAGCGCCGCCGAACCCGTAGCTCCGATGCGTCGACAACACGCTCGATCATATATGCAAACCGTCCTCTTCAAGACGGAACGCATATTGCCGGTCTGCTCAACAGCAACAAGGTGCGGGAGACACGCCGCTTACCAAGCTCAAGGGGTTTTCCTTTTTGAATCGAGAAGCGTCGGATCGTATCCATGCAAGCCGTTGCCGTCGGCAAGCGCCACGCTAGCTACCTTCAGCTTCTCAAGATCGTAGTATTTGACTGGATCGGAAAGCGGATTACTCACAGCAAATTCCTAATGTGCGCTAGCATCGTCGATGTAGGCGACAAGGCCCTCCTGAGAGGACCTGGTTCGAAGAACAAGTCTTGGATTGCAAACGACGTTGCCACCAAATCGCACCTTGGGCTCGAGAGCATACAAAGTGCGGAACGTTTTTCTCTGATCGTCCACTAGTATCAGTGTCCAATTTGTGTAGGTATCGGGAAGTATTGGATCCAGCTGCCGATAGCCCCGCTGCGAAAACCACGTATCAGCTAACGCCGACTCCGGCGGAAAAACACAAGCTCGATCAAAACTGAAGTGTTCCGCCGGGTCATACTTACCTTCACGAATTAGGGTGGTGGTGATTTCAGCATTACGGTACGCACGATAACCGGAGAAGAGGTAGAGCCCACCCGTCCCAATAGCGGCGGTGGCGATACCGCAGACGGCTGCCAGAACAATCTTCACAATGCGCTTCATGCCAAACCCAACACCGGGCCTACGATGTTCTGCACGGCCCAGCTAGTAGCCGGAGCACCCACCCATCGCGCGTTCTTAGCAAAGGGCAATGAGTTGAGTTGCGCGCGCATTTCCGCCTCGCCGCCAAACGGCGCAACAGCGTCCATAATCTTGACGCTCGCCCCACCCTTCCATCTGCCGGCGTCAACCGCACATCCCCCGCATCGATCCGCTTCGCGACGATCTCGTCCGCCAGCGCCCAGAACGCGACGCCGACCGGCTGCTCGCCCTTGTAGAAGATGCGGAACTGCTGAAGCAGGATCGCCGGCACCTCCGCGGCCCCCGAAAAGAAAACTTTCGTGTAGGAATCAACGCTCGACCTATCTTCGATCAATTCGGAAATATACTTATACCCAGCCGGAAAGTTTGTAGTGCCATTGGCCTTAATTTGATTGAGTGTTGCAATCTGTTGGGCCGTGAGATCTAGTTGATTGGTCATAGCCAACTCCAAGCACTTGCAGGCAGAGAAGTTATTTTACATCCCGAGGTTGGGACTTCCACGAATTGTAGAGATCTCGCGCCGTCGTTACGATCTCACGCCAACGCTGCACTTGCTCCTTTGGAAACACGACAGAAAATGCCAAGTCCTCGGAAACGAGATACACTCGCGCGGAACAGGCCAGGAAAACTCTGAAGCGACCAGGACCAACACAGTCCAGCAATAACTGTGGGTCGGCGCCGTCCTTATTCCGGTAACTGATCGAATAATCTGAATTCGCGTCGTCCGCTGGCCAGAACCTGACTAGCCCGAACGCCTCTTCACGAAACGAAAACGGAGAGTTTGGTGGATACCTATTGCGGACCTGATTTTGAAATGCCTGGTCAGGCGAGACGTATCTAGACTCATTTTTTACACTTGGTAACACGTCCCAAACCCTAACAACGAACGCATCCTGTGAGGGCTCCGCTCGTCCAGGCTCTTTTGGCCGGAAACTCGCGTTCGAAATTGGATTGACCTCAAGATAACGTCCATCGGGCATCCAAAATTCGAACCTCAGGCTCCGCACATCGTTGACACGATGTCTCACCTCTGCATGCGGCCATGGTGATAGATATGCCGCAGGCACTTGCAGCATTGTGGAGCGCAGCCTGACAGTAACAGGTTCATCTAACCGGAGTACGCCATCTGTCGTCGTTCGCCGTTGGGAGGGGAGCGTTCGGGGCGACGCGGACGGGCGCTCCGCAATCAGAGGCCGTGTAGTCAGATGGTTGGCCTCGAGAGCGAGCACACTGGCAATTGTGCCCTCGAAGAGAACCAACGAGGCTACAGATAAACTCCAAGACGCGAGAGCACGGCCATAAGGGGTCATAGGAACGAGCCCCGTTAAGCCCGCATCGACTGGAATGCGGAGCTATCCAGCACTGACTTGCCCCCGCATCTCCGCCTCACCCCCAAACGGCGCAACCACATCAATGATCCGCCTGCTCGTCCCACTCTTCCACTCCGCGGGGCTTAACCGCACATCCCCCGCATCGATCCGCTTCGCGACGATCTCATCCGCCAGCGCCCAGAACGCGACGCCGACTGGCTGCTCGCCCTTGTAGAAAATACGGAACTGCTGGAGCAGGATCGCCAGCATCACCAGCCATTCGAGATCGCCGAGCGGGATCGCCTTGTGGCGCGGGCTCTGCGTCATCAGCCAGGTGATTTCGCCGAGCACCTGCGACACGGTCTTGGGCGGCGGGGCCGCTTGCGTGCCGGCAGCGGAGGCGTCCGACTGGTTGGCGGCTTGCGCGCCGTTGGCGTGCGGCCCGCCGGCCGAAGCGCCGCCAAGACCTTTGCTCGCCTGCCCCGCTGCATTCAACGCCGGCTCCTCAACCCGCATCGCGGCTCCGGTTTTCGTCATTCGCTTGCCTCCACGCGCCGGCATCGGCTCCTCCTCCTGTGAGACCAGCCGAATAGTAGAGCGCGCGTCACCTCATGCACAGCACGGCCCGTTCGCAGGAGAGGCGCGCTGATCAGTCCTGTCGTTGTGGGATGTTTATGAGCATCGGCGGTAGAGTTCGCCGCGCTGATGCTCCGATCTATGGATAGTCCGTCATTCCCAACCCTTGCGCGAGAAGCTAATCGGAACAATCTGGAAACATCAAGCAAAAAATTGATGGCGGGCTTGAACGCACGTGGAGCGTGTGGATTTGGTCACGCCGGTGTCATCGACGACGTCGCGGCTTGCCGCATCACGATGCTGCCTGCCACCCGTCATTGCGAGCGCAGCGAAGCAATCCAGAATGCGTCCGCAGAGATAGTCTGGATTGCTTCGTCGCAAGGGCTCCTCGCAATGACGGTGTGGCTGAGAGCCCAGCCCTAAGCCCTCGCGCCGCGCGCGGCAACACCCGAGACCCGTCGGGCAAAACACCCCGTCAATCCCCTCACGCAAAAATATTTCACTTTTCCGAATTTCGGATTTATGGCATACACCCCCTCACCTCGGCCCTGCCAAAGGGGCGTTCGCGACCGTCACGACATGCGGGCCGAGTGGCGGTGGACGCGGCAGCGTCGGCGCGGTCCGTGTGATGACAGGGCGGGCAACCGTGAGCCATCCACGCGACGCGGTACGACACGGCGCAGTTACAGCGGCTTCGTCGGTCGTCTTGGGTGAGCACGCGCCAGCCCCTGACGATCCGGCAAAGCCGTCCGCGGACGGAGAAGTCGTGTGGTCCTGACTCCCGGGGTCTGTGCGTCAAGTCCTGCGGTGATGTGGCGGCCCGACCGGGCGCGCGTATCAGTGATCGGCAGGGCGACGGGGGCAATAGTGCATCGCTCCCCGGGGAGAGCACGAAGGACACCGTTAAAACCATCCGCGCAGGGAAGGCCGGGCGACCGGCATCACCTGTGGTCCAAACCGTGTGCACTTCTATCGCGCACGGACGTGCGGGTGCCGCCGGCGCCCGGCCTTCCCTGCGCCCTTTGGCCTCCATCGGGCGGCGAACGGAAGCAAGGCTCGGGCAAGACCTGCCGCGGGAACGCACAGCCGCGCCTCTTTCCCGGCACGATGCGGACGGGCCCGTGGCCGCACAGAATGTCGCACCGCTTTTCGCCCGCGCACCTAGCTGGTACATTGGCGCCATTGCTTTGGGGAATTTTTATGCGCGCGAGGATTTTCAATCGCGTTGTGGGGCTGGCGGCACTCGCCACAGCGCTGCTCGTCGCCGCGGCAACGCCTGCATCCGCCGATAAGCGCATCGCGCTCGTCGTCGGCAACTCCGCCTACAAGAACATCACGCCGCTCGACAACCCGTCCAAGGACGCCAGCCTGATGGCGGAGACGCTCAGCACGCTCGGCTTCACACTAGTCGGCGGCCGCGCCCAGCTCGATCTCGACAAGGGCGCGATGGACATCGCGGTGCGGAGCTTCGGCCGGCAGGCGCAAGGCGCCGACGTCGCGCTGTTCTACTATGCCGGCCACGGTGTCCAGGTCGCCGGCTCCAACTATCTCGTGCCGGTCGGGGCCAATCCGACGCGCGAGGCCGACGTCGACTTCCAGATGACCGACGTCAATCTCGTGCTGCGCCAGATGCAGGGCTCCGGCACGCGGCTCAACCTCGTCATCCTCGACGCCTGCCGCAACAACCCGTTCGGCTCGCGCGGCTTGCGTTCCTCCGACGGCGGCCTCGCGCAAATGCGCGCACCCGAGGGCACGCTGATCTCCTACGCGACGCAACCCGGCAACGTCGCCCAGGACGGCAGCGACGGCCATAGCCCCTACACCAAGGCGCTGGCTGCGACGATCCGGACCGCAGGTCTCGACGTATTCCAGACCTTCAACCAGGTCGGCCTCGCGGTGAAGCGCGCCACGTCGGGCGCGCAGCAGCCCTGGGTCTCGTCCTCGCCGATCGACGGCACCTTCTATTTCGTGCCGCCGACGCAGACGGCTCCGCCGCAGGTCGCGGCGGTGCAGCCCGATCCGCTGCCGGCGGATCGCCTGCGCGCCGATCCTGACCGCGTCCCCCTACGCGATGCCGCATTGCTCAGCGAACTCAGCGAACGGCTCTACGAGCTCAATTTCGATCCTGACACGCCCGACGGCCTTACTCGCTCCATCACGAAGCTTCAGCAGCGGATATCCATGGCGCCGACCGGAGAGGCGACCGAAGGCCTGCTGCTGCGGATGCGCAAGATGGACGATCTGAAGCCATGGGGCTCGATCGTTTACGGCCCCGACGGCAGCAAATGGGGCATGTCGTGGAACCACGCCTCGCGGCGCGCGGCGGTCGCGGATGCGCGCGGCAACTGCGCCGGCGCCAAATGTCCGATCGAGCTTTCCTTCTATGGCAAGGGCTGCGGCGCCTTCGCGATCTCCGACAAATCCTGGTCGCTGGTCCAGCGCGAGGGCGTCCAGCGCGCCAGGGATGCTGCGCTTGACGAATGCGGCAAGGCTGGCAAGGCTTGCCGCATTATCGGATCCGTCTGCGCCGACGGCTCCGGCCGCTGATACGATTTTCATTTTGGATTATTTGCTCATGCCCAATTCCATCGCCCGCACGTTCGCTCTCGCCTCCCTCCTCGCCCTCGCCTCGTCGTCCGCCTTCGCGCAATCCGGCAGCGCCGGTGGCTCGATCGGCAATGACGAGAAATCGCTGTCCGGCTCGCGCCAGGATCCTTCTTCAGGCCGCTCGGCCGAGCCCGCGCCCTCCGCGCGCCGGAGCAAGCCGGCGGCCGAGGAACGCTCGGCGCCGCGGAGAAGCGGCGGCGGTGGTGGCGGCGGTTTCGACGGCGCCTGGGTCGTCCTCAGCCTCGGCTGCGGCGGTTCGACCTCCGGCGCGGTGGTCGTGAGCTCGGGCCGGGTCATCGGCGAGGGCGTCAGCGGCAGCGTCAGCGCGAGCGGCGCGGTTCATACCTCCGGCGCGGGCAATGGCGTGACCTTCACGGGCGCCGGCCGCCTTTCGGGGCGCAGCGGTTCCGGAACCTTCCGCCGCTCCGACGGCTGCTCGGGAACATGGACCTCGACCAAACAATAATGGTCGAAAATGCCTGATTTCGCGGCGGAACGATCGCCGCGCAGGCCCGATTCAAGCCACATCCTCTCCGGATTTGCGGCTCATTGCCACCCAACTCTTTGAAGAGAAAGGGAAGGTTAAGAGTTGCGTCATGCGTAACCGGGAGACCAGGATGGGCAACCGCACCGCGAAATTCATATCAGCGCTTGTTGGCAGTATCATTGCCGGCGCCCCCCTCGCTGCGGTGTCGCAGAACGCGCCGAGCACATCGAGCACGGCCAATGCGGCCGCCGACTGCCTCACCTCGCCGAAAAGCACCGCGCCGCAGGGACAGCACTGGCACTATCGCCTCGATCGCGCGACCAAGCGGCAGTGCTGGTACCTGCGTGCCGAAGGCGGCAAGGCGACGCAGAGCGCGCAAGCGACGGCCGACACGCCAAACGCAGATTCAGCAGCGCCGCCGTCGGTGCAGAATGCGCGCGCGGAATACATTGCACCGCAGACTGGTGCCGCGCCGAGCTCGCCGAACATGACCGCGCCTGCGCCAACGAGCGCGCCACAGGTCATGCAACAGCCGCCGGGCGCGATCGCCGACAACAACGCGCAGCAGCCCGCCGTCGCCGCGCGCTGGCCCGATACTTCCGCGAGTTCCGCTGCGCCCGCACCCGCAACGCAGCCGGGCGCGACACCGGCAAAGGCCAGCGCCCCGGTGGCGCTCGCCGCGGCCGAAATTCCCGCCGACAAGCCGACCGGCTCGCTCCAGACGCTCCTGCTCGTGATCGGCGGCGCTTTGGCGATCGCCGGCATCCTCGCCAGCGTCATCTACCGCTTCGCCGGTGCGCGCTCCCGCGTCAAGGCGAGCGACCACCGCCGCGTGAATTGGGACGATTGGGAGCCGCAGGACCAGGACGAGAGCCGCGCGCCCTGGCTCAAGGCGATGCCGGCCGTCACGCCGCGCGCGCAGCCGCCGCGCCCGATCGACTTCGATGCCGCACGCCCGCAGGCGGCACAGCTCGCCGCGATCGACCGCGAGATCGATGTGATCGAAGCGCACGAGCCGGCTGGCATCGTCGAAGTCGCGGAATCCGGCGAGCCCGAGATCGCGGTATTCGACAGGGAATTCGAGATCGAGGCCAGTTCACCCCGGTTAGCCGCGGACCGGGCCAACAGCGATGAAAAGCCGGCTGGTCGCGATGAGGATGCGGTCGACGTCGACATCATCACCGCGATGCTGGAACGGCTGGCGCAGGAAGGGCCGCGGCTGAGGCAGCCTGGCCCTGGCTCTAACCCTGCAGCTGGCCTTGCAAACCTCGCACGAAACCAACGAGGCCAATCCGCCGCTCGCGCTTGAGGCGCTCGGCCTTCAGGATCGATTGCACCTCGGCAAAGGCTTCGTCGACGTCGTGGTTGATCACGATGTAGTCGTACTCGGCCCAGTGGCTCATCTCGTGGCTGGCGCGGCTCATGCGCTTGCGGATCACCTCGTCGGAATCCTGCGCGCGCGAATGCAGCCGCTTCTCGAGATCGCCGGCTGACGGCGGCAGGATGAACACGCTGACGACGTCGGCACGCGCCTTCTCGCGCAGCTGCTGCGTGCCCTGCCAGTCGATATCGAACAGCACGTCCTGCCCGGCCGACAGCGCCGCCTCGACCGGCGCGCGCGGCGTGCCGTAGCGGTTGTCGAACACGGTCGCCCATTCCAGCAGCTCGTCGTCCCTCACCATCGCCTCGAAGCGGGGCTTGTCGACGAACAGATAGTCGCGGCCGTCGACCTCGCCGGGCCGCATCGGCCGCGTGGTCGCCGAGACTGACATTCGCAGGCCCGGCATCCGCTCGATCAACAAGCGCGACAGCGTCGTTTTGCCTGCGCCCGACGGCGAGGACAGCACGAACATCAATCCACGCCGCTCGACACCGTCAGTTCCGTGACCGCCCGTCGTCATCGATCACTCCAGATTCTGGACCTGCTCGCGAAATTGCTCGACCACGTTTTTCATGGCGAGCCCCGTATTGGTCAGCTCGATGTCGTTCGACTTCGAGCAGCAGGTATTGACCTCGCGGTGAAACTCCTGCGCCAGGAAGTCGAGCTTGCGCCCGATCGGGCCGCCCTTGCCGATCAGCTCGCGCGCCTGCGCGATATGCGAGGCGATACGGTCGAGCTCCTCGCGGATGTCGGCCCTGGTCGCGATCAGGATCGCCTCCTGCATCAGGCGGTCGGGATCGAAACGGTCGGAGGTGTCGAGCAGCGTTGCGATCTGCTCGGCGAGCCTGGCCTTGATCGCCTCCGGCTTGCGGCCGGGTGCGGCTTCGGCCTTCTTCGCCAGTTGCTCGACCTCGTCCACCCGCTGGGTCAGGATCTGCCCGAGCGAGGTCCCCTCGCGCTTGCGCATCTCGACGAGATCGGCGAGCGCCTTGTCGAAGGCCTCCGCTGCCGCGGCGCGCGCCGCCTTGTCCTCCTCCTCGTCGCCCTCGGGCTCGGCGACCTCGACGACGCCCTTGATGGCGAGCAGGCCGTCGACGCTCGGTGCCACCGCATCGACCTTTCCGGCGATCATCGAGGCGGCCTTCAGGACGGCGTTGAGCACGTCCTCGTTGACACGGACGGAGGCGGCGGCATTGGCGCGCTTGACGTTGAGATTGGCGTAGACGGTGCCGCGCGACAAAAGCTCGCCGGCGCGCTTCTTGGCGTGGGCCTCGAGCTCGTCGAACCCCTGCGGCAGCCGCACCCTGAGGTCAAAGCCCTTGGCGTTGACCGACTTCAATTCCCATTCGAACGTGTACGGCCCGCTAGCGCCGTGGCTTCGGGCAAAGCCGGTCATGGACGACAGCGCCATCAGGTCAAATTCTCCAGAAACACAGGATTCGCGAGGCCATCAAGGCACGCGAATCTTAAGACTATTTTGCCGGAAAGTGGAATCCGCAAAGTCCCGTAGGCAGGTCTGCGCGGGCCTAGCGCTGGATCACCGGCGGCGAGGGTTGCACCGCGCCCTGCCGGGCAGGAGCGGGACCAGCGGGGCGAGGAGCAGCCGGCGGCTTCTTCTGCTGGTTCGGCCGTGCCGGCGTGGTCGCGGTCGGCGTGTCGGCAGCGCCGGGCGCTGCCGCCGCCGGCGGCTGCGCGTCCTCGGCCGGCTCGACCGTGTCGTTCTGGATCTGCTTCTCCATCGCGCGCAGCTTGGCGACGTTTTTCTGGTGCGCGTCGTAGGTCTCGGTGAAGGCATGCCCGCCGGTGCCGTCGGCGACGAAATAGAGGTCGCGGGTGCGGGCCGGGTTGGCGGCGGCTTCGAGCGAGGCGCGGCCGGGATTGGAGATCGGGCCCGGCGGCAGGCCTTCGATCACATAGGTGTTGTAGGGCGAGGGCTGCGTGATCTCGCTGCGCTTGATCGGGCGGCCCAGCGTGCCCTTGCCGCCGACGAGGCCATAGATGATGGTCGGATCGGACTGGAGCTTGATCTTCTGCTTCAGGCGATTGACGAACACGGCAGCGACGCGGCTGCGCTCGTCCGGCTTGCCGGTCTCTTTCTCGACGATCGAGGCCAGCGTCACCAGCTGCTCCGGAGTCTTGACCGGAATGTCCTGGCTGCGACGCTCCCAGATCTCGGTCAGCACGCGCTTGTGCGCCTGCTGCATGCGCTGGATCACCTGCTCGCGCGTGGTGCCGCGCGGGAACTTGTAGGTCTCGGGCAAGAGCGTGCCCTCGCGCGGCAGCTCGCGCACGCTGCCGGTGAAGATATCGTTGTCGGAGAGCCGTGCCACGATCTGCTCGGAGGTCAGGCCTTCCGGAATCGTGACGGCATGCTGCACCACCTTGCCTTCGACGATGGTGGCGATGACGTCGCGCAGGGATGCGTTCTTCTGGAACGAATACTCGCCGGGCTTGAGGTCCGAGCTCGCCTTCAGCGCGGCTACGCTTGCGATGAACACCCACGGGTTGACGTCGGTCACGCCTTCCCGGTTCAGCGTCTCGGCGATGTCGCGCTTGCCGGCGCGCTGCGGGATGTTGACGATCTTGTCTTCCTTGAGCGGACCCGGCGCTTCGAGCACCTGCCGGCCGTAGTAATAGACGGCGCCCGCCCCGATCATGGAGATCAAGAGCAGCGTGATGATGGCGTTGCCGACGATCACGAAGGGATTGCGCGCGCGGTCCGATCGCTTCGGCGGCGGCGGGACCTGCTCGGGCTCGAGCGCTGCCCGCGGACTCCGGGGCGAAATGGGCGGCCTTTCACTCATCGAAGCAACCTGAATCCTGCCGGTTCAATCGCGGCCTGACAACCGTTTGCCCTGCCAAATGCACGCGCCCACTACCATGACTATCGCCGAATACGGCAAAACGGTGGATTCGTTTCAAACGCAAACTAATTGGCCAAACGGCGGACGATCACCGACGCATTGGTACCGCCAAAACCGAAAGAATTCGACAACGCGACGTTGACCTCTCGCTTCTTCGCCGTGTGCGGCACGAGATCGATCGTAGTTTCGACCGACGGATTGTCGAGGTTGATAGTCGGCGGCACGACATTATCGCGAATCGCGAGAATGGCGAAGATCGCCTCGATCGCACCGGCCGCGCCGAGCAGATGGCCGGTCGACGATTTGGTCGAGGACATCGCGACCTTGGAGGCGGCATTGCCGAGCAGACGCTCGACCGCGCCGAGCTCGATCTCGTCACCGAGCGGCGTCGAGGTGCCGTGCGCGTTGATGTAGTCGAGATCGGACGCCGTGAGGCCGGCGCGCTTGAGCGCGGCCTGCATGCTGCGGAAGCCGCCATCGCCGTCGGGCGACGGCGACGTGATGTGATAGGCGTCGCCCGACAGACCATAGCCGATCACCTCGGCATAGATCTTGGCGCCGCGTCGCCTCGCGTGCTCGAGTTCTTCCAGAACGAGGACGCCGGCGCCCTCGCCCATCACGAAGCCGTCGCGATCCTTGTCGTAGGGACGTGAGGCCTTCTCGGGTGTGTCGTTGAAACCGGTCGAGAGCGCGCGCGCGGCGTTGAAGCCGGCAATGCCGATGCGGCTGATCGGCGACTCAGCGCCGCCGGCGACCATCACGTCGGCATCGCCCAGCGCGATCAGGCGGGCGGCATCGCCGACCGCATGCGCGCCGGTCGAGCAGGCCGTGACCACCGAATGGTTCGGCCCCTTCAGCCCGTGCGCGATCGAGACGTAGCCGGAGGCGAGATTGATCAGGCGGCCCGGAATGAAGAACGGCGACACCCGGCGCGGTCCGCGCTCCTTCAGCAGGATGGCGGTTTCCGCGATGCCGTTAAGGCCGCCGATGCCGGACCCGATCATGGTGCCGGTCGCACACTTGTCCTCTTCGGTTTCGGGATGCCAGTTGGCATCGTCGAGCGCCTGGCCGGCTGCGGCCATGCCGAAGATGATGAAGTCGTCGACCTTGCGCTGGTCCTTCGGCTCCATCCACTTGTCGGGATTGAAGGTGTCGTTCGACCCGTCGCCGCGCACCACCGTGCAGGCGATCTTGGTCTGAAGATCGGAGACATCGAAGCTCTCGATCCTGCGCGCACCGCTTTCGCCGTTGAGGATGCGTTTCCAGGTCGGCTCGACGCCACAGCCGAGTGGCGAGACCATGCCGAGACCCGTGACGACAACCCGCCTCATATCCGCAAACTCCGCATCGAAAGATTCACGGCCAATAACAAGAAACCGGCTGACCGCTGCGAAGCGGCCCGTCCGGTTTCAATGTTGTCCCCGCGAAAATTGAAGAGCCTTAGCTCTTCGCGTTCTTCTCGAGAAACTTCGTGGCGTCGCCGACGGTGAGAATCGTCTCCGCGGCGTCGTCCGGAATCTCGCAACCGAATTCTTCTTCGAACGCCATCACCAGCTCGACGGTGTCCAGACTGTCGGCGCCGAGGTCGTCGATGAAGCTCGCAGCGTCGACAACCTTCTCGGGTTCAACACCAAGGTGTTCGACCACGATCTTCTTAACCCGCTCGCCAATGTCACTCATTGCATAACCTCGTGTTGTTCCCTGTAGACCCGACCCCCCGGGACGATACGAGCCGTCGTGGTCGTTGACTGCCTTCGCTTACGAACTTTGATTTGGCCCCATCCTAACCGATGCAGGGCCCGGCGAACGACGGCCAAGGCTCCGCATCGCCAATATACAGGGTTTCAAAAACCTGCAATGGCGTTCTTTGCCCATCCGTTGAAGGTCCGGTTACCATACTTCAACTGCCTTGACTACAAGCCTCATTTCGCATCGGAAACGGCCGTTTGCCGCATCCCGCACCGCCATGTGGGCGGCACGGAACGAGGACTTCAGATCATGGCCATGCCGCCGTTGACATGGATGGTTTGCCCGGTGACGTAGGCCGCTTCGTTTGAACTCAGGTAGACGGCGGCCGCCGCGATGTCCTCGGGCGTCCCCAGCCGGGCGGCCGGAACCTTGGTCAGAATCGTCTCGCGCTGCTTGTCATTGAGCGCGTCCGTCATCGGCGTCTTGATGAAGCCGGGCGCGATGCAGTTGGCGGTGACGCCGCGCTTGGCGTATTCGGCACCCAGCGTCTTGATCATGCCGATCAAGCCTGCCTTCGACGCCGTGTAGTTGCCCTGCCCGGGATTGCCGGTGACGCCGACCACCGAGGTGATGGCGATGATGCGGCCGAAGCGCTTGCGCATCATCAATTTGGTGGCGGCGCGCGCCAGGCGGAAGGTCGAGGTCAAATTGACGTTGATGACCTCGTCCCAGTCCTCGTCGCGGAGCTGGACGAAGAGATTGTCGCGCGTGATGCCGGCATTGGCGACGAGGATGTCGACCTGGCCCATCGCGGCTTCCGCCGCAGGCACCAGCGCCTCGACCTCGTCGGCCTTGGAGAGATTGCAGGGCAGCACGAAGGTGCGCTCGCCGAGCTTGCCGGCAAGCTCATCCAGCACTTCCTTCCGCGTTCCTGATATCGCGACCGTGGCGCCCTGCGCGTGCAGCGCCTGCGCGATTGCGCCGCCGATACCGCCGGTCGCGCCGGTGACGAGCGCCTTTTTGCCAGTCAGATCGAACATGGATAACTCCTTCAAAGCACGATCCGGAAACGTGCGCAGCGGTTTTCCGGCAAGATCGTGCGCAAACTAAAGAACCAAAGCGCGATGACGATTCATCGCGCTTCAGGCCTGCTTCGCAGCGGCCAGCGCATCCTTGGCGGCCGCTATGTCGTTCGGTCCGCCCACCGCGACACCGACGGCGCCGTCGGCGATACGCTTGACGAGACCCGTCAGCACCTTGCCGGCACCGATCTCGAAGAAACGGGTAACGCCCTGCCCGGCCATATAGGCAACCGACTCGCGCCAGCGCACCGTTCCGGTGACTTGCTCGACCAGACGGCGGCGGATCTCGTCGGGATCGGTGATGGCGGTTGCCAGCACGTTCGACACCAGCGGAGCTGCCGGAGCCTTGATCGTGACCTTGGCCAGCGCCTCCGCCATCGCGTCGGCAGCCGGCTGCATCAGCTTGCAATGGAACGGTGCGGACACCGGCAGCAGCATCGCGCGCTTGGCGCCCTTGGTCTTGGCGATCTCGACGGCGCGATCGACCGCTGCCTTGTCGCCGGAGACGACCACCTGCCCGCCGCCATTGTCGTTGGCGGCCTGGCAGACCTGCCCCTGAGCCGCCTCATTGGCGACCTCCATGGCGGCCTCGTAATCGAGGCCCAGCAGAGCGGCCATCGCACCGGCGCCGACCGGCACGGCTTTTTGCATTGCGAGACCGCGGGTGCGAAGCAGCCGCGCGGTATCGGAAACCGTCAGGCTGCCGGCCGCGGCCAGCCCCGAATATTCACCAAGCGAGTGGCCGGCGACAAAGGCCGCGTCCCGCCCCACGGAAAAACCGGCTTCAGCCTCAAGCACCCGCAGGGTCGCAACAGAAACGGCCATCAGCGCCGGCTGGGCGTTTTCGGTGAGCTGGAGGGTTTCGGCCGGGCCATCCCAGATGGTGGCCGTCAGCTTCTCCCCAAGCGCTGCATCGACCTCGTCGAACACGGCGCGCGCCACCGGGAAGGCGTCGGCCAACGCCTTGCCCATGCCAACCGCCTGGGACCCCTGCCCCGGAAATGTGAATGCTGCCGTCATCGGCGCTCCCTGCTTGTCGAGCACGATCCCTGCGAGAACCGGCAGCCGAATACGCGCGGCCTTGGGCCATGGTTCCGGATCGTGCCTCAAAGGGGGCCGTAGACACCGTCCGGGCCTGCAATGTCAAGCCAAGATGGGAACGTCGACCGGCATTCAACTGGGGATGCGCCCCTTAAAAACCACCCGCCTTCTGATCCGCGCCGACCTCGGCGCCAGCCCGCGCGCGGCGCGCGCTGCTGACCAATTGCCCCGGCCGGTCGTCGCGGTTCGGCTTGGCGGTGGCGAGCCGCAGCACGGCGCCGTAGTTCGGCTGCACTTCCATGCGGCCGGCATGACGACTCTCGCTCAGCAGGCGATGGACCTTGGGCAGATTGTAGCAGGGCACGTAGAACAAGAGATGATGCTCGAGGTGATAGTTCACGTAATACGGCGCGATGAACAGGCGCTCGAGAAAATTGGCATGCGTGGTGCGGGTGTTGCGCAGGGGATCGCTGCTGTCGGGGACGACGGCATGCTCGGCGATGTTGCGGATGCGGGTGATGACCATCATCCAGGTGAGCAGCGGCACCAGCCATAGCAGCGGGTAAGCCCACCACACACCGGCCGCCGCAAGCCCTGCAAACAGGATGGCGTTGAAAACGCATTGCGGGCCAAGCTTCTCCCAGAAATGCGCCGCGCGCTGCCGCCACGGCCAGTCCTGCGGGCCGAGTGCGTTGAGCAGCTGCGCCTTGCGCTGCTGGTAGCCGGTCTGCCCGGTGATGTCGCGAATGAACTTGCGGCGATAGCTCAGCTGCGTGATCGGAAATGGCGCCGACAGCACGAGATCGGGATCGTCCTCCTGCTGGGTGCGCGCGTGGTGCTGCAAGTGATAGCGGCGATAGGCGCGCGTCTCGGCAAAAACGGGATAGGCGCAGAACCACTGGCTCAGCGTCAAATTGGTGTTCTCATCGGCGGAGAGACAACCATGCGCGCCGTCGTGCATAAGGATCGACAGGCCCAGTTGGCGCGAGCCGATGACGGCGACAGCGAAAATGTACGTCAGCGGATTGGGCCACCATGCGACGAGGGCGATGGCACCGGCAATCAGCGCCCAGGCATGCGCGATCAGTGCGACACCCTTCCACGTTACGCGCTGGCGCACGTCGACGAGCTGATCCTCGGTCAGGAAATCGCGGGCACGCATGCGAAGTGCGGTCATGGCCTAGCTCTCCTCATCCGAAGTGGTCGATGCGTCGCGGTCGTCGACGAGGCGCAGGCGCGCGGCGTCGCCGGCAGATTTCGCCTGCTCGCCCAGCACGCGCAGCATCTCGGCGCAGAGCTCATCCGGCGAGCGCCCCATGGCATAGCCTTCGAGGATGACGCCGATGGCGACGGCCCAGAACCGCCGCGAGCTCTCGTCGGGCGCGCGCAGGGAACGCCAGCCGTGGCGCTCGACCTGGCTCGCATAGGCGCGTGCGCCCTCGGCGTGCAGACGCTCGATGGTGCGCTCGACCAGCGGCGCGAGATCCGGGCGACGCCGCGTCAACGTCAACGCCTCGGCGAAGAAGGCGACCGAATCGCTCGCCGTCACCGTCTCGGCCAGCGCGTGGGTGTAGTCCCGCGGCGTGCGCGCCTTCAGCGCAGCCTGCTCGGTCGCGCGGGCGACGTACAGGAGCTCGCGGCAGGCGCATTCGACGAACAGCGCCTCCTTGGTGCGGAAATAGTAGGTGATCTGGCTCGGAAATGCGTCCGCGGCGGCCGCGATGTCGGTGATCGAGGCGCCCGACAATCCCCGCTCCCGGAACAGCGGGCTGGCCGCATCCAGCAGCAACGAGCGCATTTTGCGACCGGCCGAGCGTGTGGCGCGCGCCGCATGCTTGGGGTCGCCGGCGGCCGGCTCGGATGGGGCGCGGGCAGATTTGTCTGCCATGGGATCCTCCCGTTGATTTATTTGTATGCTATACAAACAAATAAATCAAGCCGAAGGGCCCCCAGCCCGGGCGCCAGAGGCGAAACCTGGCCCTCCAAACTTGCAAAGCCGGCCAAAATCCGTATAAGGCGCGCATCCGCAGACCCCGGCCGGGAGCTGAACGGACGGTCTCAACAAATCATTCGTGATTTTGGTGTGGCAGGGCCAGTCGGCCCGTCGTCCCGTGTTTCCGCCTTCTGAGCTTAATCCCAGAGTCCTTTCCGAAGGCCTCTTAAGGGCTTGACGCCGGGCGATGCGCCAACATGAGGAAAGGACTTCCATGGCTCTCTATGAGCATGTTTTTCTCGCGCGCCAAGACGCGAGCCCGCAGCAGGTCGAAGAGCTGACTGCGCAGATGACCGGTATCGTCGAGGGTCTCGGCGGCAAGGTCACCAAGACCGAGAACTGGGGCGTTCGCTCCCTCACCTACCGCATGAACAAGAACCGCAAGGCGCACTTCGTGCTGCTCAACATCGACGCGCCGTCCGCGGCGATCGCCGAGATCGAGCGCCAGGAGCGCATCAGCGAAGACGTGATCCGCTATCTCAGCGTCCGCGTCGAGGAGCTCGAGGAAGGCCCGTCCGCGATGATGCGCAAGGCTGATCGCGATCGCGAACGTGACGATCGTGGCGGCGGCTTCCGCGGCGAGCGTGAAGGCGGCTTCCGTGGCGACCGCGAGGGTGGTTTCCGTGGCGGCGATCGTGACGGTGGTGGCTTCCGCGGTGATCGCGGCCCGCGCCGTCCGCGCGAAGAAGCTGAAACCGCGACGGATGGGGAGTAAGATCAATGGCTGAAGCTGGTGCACGCCGTCCGTTTTTCCGTCGTCGCAAGAGCTGCCCGTTCACGGGCGCCAATGCTCCGAAGATCGACTACAAGGACTCCAAGCTGCTGATGCGTTACGTCTCCGAGCGCGGCAAGATCGTGCCGAGCCGCATCACCGCGGTGTCCGCGAAGAAGCAACGTGAGCTCGCCCGCGCCATCAAGCGCGCGCGCTTCCTGGGCCTGCTGCCCTACGTCATTCGCTAAGACGAATTCGGCCGGCGGCGACATCGCCGCCGGCCGCACTCTCGAAGTTTCATAAGGCTTCCGGGTCGTCCGGTCGCCGATGGTTGGGGCGAGATGCCTCTAACCGCTCGGAAGGAGCGGGACAGCTGATGATGGCCTTTGGACTGATAGCCCTGATCGCCGGCGCTGCGTCGGCCCTGATGTTCGCCTCGATCGTTTCGGGCGCGCTGATCTCGCTCGTCCTGTTCTATCTCGCACCACTGCCGCTGATGGTCGCCGCGATCGGCTGGGGACCGCTTTGCGCGAGCCTTGGCGGCATCGCCGCTGCGATCGGCCTCGGCGCCCTGTTCGGCCTACCCTACTGCATCGCTTTCGCCGTCACCGTCGCGCTGCCGGCCTGGTGGCTCGGCCATCTCGTCCTGCTCAGCCGGCAGGTTGGACCTGTCACGCCGGACGCCGCGACCGAGCCGGCGGCAGGGCCTGAGCTCGAGTGGTACCCGGTCGGCCGTATCCTGCTGTGGATCGCCGGCTTCGCCGCGCTGACCACGATCGCCGCCCTGCTCACGCTCGGCACCGACGCCGACACCATCATCGGCACGCTGCGGCGCGGCCTGATGCGCATCCTCCGCGCCACCGATCCGCAAGCTTCCGGCGAAGCCGACCAGTTCGTCGACGCACTGGTGCGCATCGCGCCGGCCGCCGCCACCATCGTCGCCATGATGACGCTGACCCTCAACCTCTGGCTCAGCGCCAGGGTGACGGCGACGTCGGGCCGGCTGCGCCGCCCCTGGCCGGATCTGATGACGGCCGAGCTGCCGCCGATGACGCTCGTGGCGCTCTGCATCGCGCTCGCCTTCTGCTTCACCGGCGGGCTGCTGGCGATCGTCGCGCAAATCACCACGGCGGCGCTGATGATGGGCTATGCGCTGACCGGCTTTGCCGTGCTGCATACGCTGACGCTCGCGCTGAAGAGCCGCACGTTCTGGCTCGGCTCGACCTACGCCGTCGTCGTCGTGTTCGGATGGCCTGTCATCGCGATGGTGATCCTGGGCCTTGCGGACGCCGTGTTCGGCTTCCGCGAGCGCTTCCTGCGCAGCCGCCAGCCGCCGCCGCTCCCGACCCCTTAAGTCCACCCCTGAAACCCAGAACTCACAGAGCACTTCAAAGGAGAACGAATATGGAAGTCATTTTGCTGGAACGCGTGAACAAGCTCGGCCAGATGGGCGAAGTCGTGAAGGTTCGCGACGGCTACGCCCGTAATTTCCTGCTCAAGCGCGGCAAGGCGCTGCGCGCCACCGCCGACAACCGCGCCAAGTACGACGGCATGAAGGCCGACCTCGAGGCCCGCAACCTCGCGTCCAAGGCCGAGGCGTCCAAGGTCGCCGAGAAGATCCAGGGCAAGAACATCATCGTGATCCGCCAGGCCTCGGAAGCCGGCCAGCTGTTCGGCTCGGTCAACGTGCGTGACATCGTCGTCGCGTTCGAAGCCGACGGCATCTCGCTCGCTCGCCCGCAGATCCAGCTCGACGCACCGATCAAGACCATCGGCAAGCACACCATCACCGTCGCCGTTCACCCCGAGGTCGAGGTCGAGATCACCGTCACGGTTGCGCGCAGCCAGGACGAGGCCGAGCGCATCAACCGCGGCGAGGACATCTCGACCCGCAACGAGGACCGCGATGCGGCCGCCGAGGCGATCGCCGCCGCCGGCGAGTTCTTCGATCCGGAAGCCCAGCACGACGACGTCGAGCCGGCCCCGGCTGCGGAAGAGACCGAGAAGTAACTCCAACGTCGTCATTCCTGGATGGTCCGAAGGACCAGACCCGGAATCTCGAGATTCCGGGTCCAGCGCCGATGTGCTGTCCCGGAATGACGAAGACAAATCAAAAGCCCGGTCGCTTCAAGCGGCCGGGCTTTTCGTTTTGGCGGCGACGTCCTCGCTCAGCATCGCGATCGAAGCGAGCGCCGTTGCCGTGTGCTTCTCGACTCCGTCGCTGACACAGAACACGTCGGCCGCCACCACCGAGACCTGACGTCCCGGCTTGATCACCCTTGCCCGGCAGATCAGCTTCTCGCCGACAGCGGGCGACAACAAATTGAGCTTGTATTCCGCCGTCAGCGCCGGCTGGCCGCGCGAAGTGGCGGCCGCGATCGTCGTGGCGTTGTCGACCAAAAAGGCGGTGACGCCGCCGTGGAAAAAGCCGTGCTGCTGGAGCAGCTCCGGCCGGCGCTCCACCGCGATCGTGCAGGTGCCGCGCGACAATTCCGAGAGCTCGGCACCGACGAGGTTCATAAAGCCTTGGCGGCCGACATTGGCGTGGATGCGCTCGGCTACGGCCGCAAATTCCGGATCTGCTTCGGCTCGCATGACATCTCTCCCTATTGCTTGTTGATGCGATCGGGCGGCCGCAGCGCGCGGATGGCGCAGGCGACCAGCGTGTCGGCTTCGCTCCGCGGATCGGCACGATCGCGACCCGACAGGAAGGCGCGGCAGAAGATCTGCGCCGGGCCGATGAGCTGGCTGATGAACGTCACCGGCGTCATCGGCAGGAGCTCGCCGCCGGCAACCAGAGGCGCGCGCCAGCGTTCGATGCCTTCGGCAAGGCGCGCATTCTGTGCGCGCTGGGCGTCGCGGACGTCCTCGCCCCATTCGCTGCGCGAGATCTCGAAGAGATAGCGGGCCTCGCGCCGGCTCGAGACGACCCAGTCGAGATGCGCCCGGATCAGGCGATCGATGCCCTGTTCGGCATCAGGCACGGGATCGAGCGCGGCCAGCACCGCGGCGTGATAATGCCGCAGCACCTCCAGGAACAGCGCGCCGGCCAGCTCCTTCTTCGACCCGAAGGCATGAAAGAAGCTGCCGTTGGAGGCGCGCGCCTTGGCGCGGATCGCAGCCACCGTCGCAGCTTCGAAGCCGACGCGGTCGAACACGAACAGCCCCGCCGCCAACAGGTCGTCACGCACGCTCGTCGTCATCGCGCCTCCTAGAGTACCACTCTAGAGTACTGCTCCAATCGCGGTCAAGACGATGCGAAGGCCGCGGCGAGCGCGACCTTCGCAACTTGATCTGAGAATGCGGGTTGGCTTAGCGCGAAATCGGCGGTGCTGGCGGTCCCGATGACTCCGTCGGCGGCGGGGCCGCAGCGGTCGTGGGCGGCGCCGGCTCCTGCGGCTTGACCGCCGGCTCGGAGCTTGCGGCAGGCGCGGGAGCCGCCTCTTCCGCCGCCTTGGGCGCGGCCGGCTCGGCGGGCTTCGTGGCGGCCGCCGGCGGGGCCGGCGTCACCTGCGGCACCGGATCGGGCCGCAGCGCCGGAGCTTCGCTGCCGCGCGGCTCGACCCTGGCGCTCTCCGGCTTCGGCTCGGCGGGTTTCTCCGAGGCCTTGGCGCTGTCGGGCTTGGCTTCGTCGCGACCGGGCTCGACCTTGGCGGTGTCGGGCTTGGGCTCGCTCTTCCTGTCGTCAGCGGCCGGCGCGGCGGCATCGACCTTCGGCGCCTCTTCGGTTTCGGGCTTGCCGCGCTTGCTGAGACGCTTGGCCTTGCGGCCCTCCGGCGTGGCTTGCCCCTCGGGCTTCGCGCCTTCCTTTACCCCCTCCTCGCTCGGCCGCGCCGCGCGCTTCTGGCGCGCGCCCTCGGCGGCTGGAGCGGCGGTTTCGCCTTCCGGCTTGGCGGCCTCCTGGGAGCGCTGGCGACGGCCCTGATGCTCGGGCGACTGCGCAGGATTGGTGCTCGCTTCCTTGTCCTTGGCGCCGTCCTTCTTGTCCTTGCCGTCTTTGGCCTGGTAGCGGGTGTCGGTGGCGCCGTTCGAAACGAGGTAGGAGGCCAGCACGCCGGCCATGTCGGAGCTGGTCGTGTAGTGCTGACGCAGGAAACCCGGGAGCGAGCCCGGCGCGACAGTCTTCAGCAGCCCCCTCGGGCTCTTGTGGCAGGCACTGCAGGTCTGCGCGAAGAGCTGGGATGGGGCCTTGCCGGCCTCGAGGTTCGTCGCCTGTGCCAGAACGGCATCGGCCGCACCGAAGCCGATCAGAAGCACTACCGTCGCGAGGCTGAGCGCTCGGCTCGACATTCCCATCATCTCCGTTGAATTTCCGCGAATGCAGCCGGCATCCCGGCGCGGCGGCGGTCACCTTTTACCGGATTGAGCCGCGAATGGAAGCAGGGTCCGCGCGCAAGGATGTGATTAAGCGCTTTTGGAATATCGGCATTGAATACAGCGCAATAGCGGGAGCGGAATACCCTCCCTAGATTTAGATGCAAACGCATAGGAACCTGAGCGGGACCTGAGCGTCTGATGTGAAAGCCGGGTTGGTCGCATCTCTTCGGGTTCGCTCGAGAGGAAGGTGTCGATGGACCGTTTGTTGCGTCAATTCCTGTCTCAATTCATTCGCCGCGGGTCGATGACGGTGACCACGGCGAAGGGGTCGAAGTTCACCGTCGGCGACGGCTCAGGCGAACCGATCGCAGTCCGTTTCGTGACTGCGGACGCGGAACGGAAGATCCTCATCAATCCCGAGCTCGGGCTTGGCGAGGCCTATATGGATGGCGAGTTCGTCGTCGAGCGCGGCACCATAGCTGATGCCCTCGCGATCCTGCTCGATCAACCCGACCTGTTGCCGCAGTGGGCAAAACCCTGGTGGCACCTGCGCTATCTGACGCGGCATCTGAAGCAGTTCAATCCGCGCGCGCGCTCGCGTCGCAATGTCGCGCATCACTACGATCTCGACGCCCGGCTCTATTCCCTCTTCCTCGACGCCGACAAGCAATATAGCTGCGCCTATTTCGAGACGCCGGAGAGCACCCTCGACGACGCGCAGCTCGCCAAGAAGCGCCACATCGCCGCAAAGCTTCGCGTCAAGGGCGGCGAGCGCGTGCTCGACATCGGCTCGGGCTGGGGCGGCCTCGGGCTCTATCTCGCCGAGACCGCAGGCGCCGACGTCACCGGCATCACGCTGTCGTCAGAGCAGTTGCAGCTCGCCAATGCGCGCGCGGCCGAAAAGGGCCTGACCCGATCGGCCAAATTCCTGCTCCAGGACTATCGCGACATTGACGGGCCGTTCGACCGGATCGTCTCGGTCGGCATGTTGGAGCATGTCGGCGTCAGGTTCTACGACGCCTACTTCCAGCGCTGCGCCGAACTCCTGAACGAGGACGGCGTCATGATGCTGCACTCGATCGGCCGTTCACAGGGCCCGGATTCGACCAATCCCTGGATCGCCAAGTACATCTTCCCGGGCGGTTACATCCCCGCTCTGTCCGAAGTGCTGCCGGCGATCGAGCGTGCTGGTCTCCTGGTCTGCGACATCGAGATCCTGCGGCTGCATTACGCCGAGACGCTGAAGGCCTGGCGGGAGCGCTTCATGGCGCGGCGCGAGGAGGCCGTGCAGCTTTACGACGAGCGCTTCGCCCTGATGTGGGAATTTTATCTGGCGGCCAGCGAGATGACGTTCCGCAAGCAGCACATGATGAACTTCCAGATCCAGCTCACCAAGCGTCAGGGCGTGGTGCCAATCACCCGTGACTACGTCGCGCACGAAGAAGCCCGCCTCCGGGCCATCGAGGGCGGCGCCAAGCCACGGCTGAAGCTGGCCGGTGAATAGAGGCTAGTGGCGCGAGGTTGAAATCGGAGAAGAGCGGAAAGACGCCGTTAACGCCAACTGCGCCCGCAGTTCCGCCAGGATCTCGGGCGCGACCGGCTGGCGGCGGACTTCGGGGCGCTCGGCATGCTGCATGGCCGCGATCAGCCCGGACAGCCAGAGCCGGCTGCCTGCCTCGCTTCGCCATATCCCGTGCTGCCGTTCTGGCCGCATCGCTTGCCTCGTCCCCCTGATGGCGGGTTACCGGGGACAATCCCCTGTCCGCCCGTCCGTTCCGGCTCTACCCCCGAAAGAATCCGGGGAGATGTGATCTGCTTCACATAAGTCTGGTCGGGCCTGGCTTAGACCGTCGCCATGAGCAAAGAGACCCAAACCTCATTCGACGTGCAGGACGACCTCCGCACCGATTACGCCCTGATCGCTACCGGCGTCGGGGCGGCCCTGGTTGCACTGGTCTACCTCCTGCTGGTCTGAGCCCGAGCCGAAAGCGGCCAGCGCGCGTCATTTCGCGCGCTCTTCATACGTCTGCACCCCAATCCATTAGGTTCACTGTTTCAGTATTTTTCCGCGGCACAGTCGCGGCCGCTTCCAGGCCGGGGGGAGTTCCGCAAAAATCCGTCAAGCGCGGCGCATGCTGCGGCTGCTAATCATCCACCATTTTAACTGAGCGGTTGATAGCGGCGAGCTTTTGCTTCCGCTTTGGGCGCAGGCGGCGCTTTATCCCGGCCCCGCATCCGCCCAAGAAAATTGCTAAGCACGTCCGACCATGGCCCTGACTGATTCGAACGTTCTCAAACTCGCGCCTGACGCAGGAACTCCGACCTATCGGAGCGCGCCGCACAATATCGAGGCGGAACAGAGCCTTCTGGGCGCCATCCTGGTCAACAACGATGCCTTCTACCGCGTCTCCGACTTCCTGGAGGCGAAGCATTTCTTCGAGCCGCTGCACCAGACCATCTTCGACACCGCCGGCAGCCTGATCCGGATGGGCAAGATCGCCACGCCCGTCACGCTGAAGACGTTCCTGCCCGCCGATACCGACGTCGGGGGCATGACCATCGGGCAATATCTGGCGCGCCTCGCTGCCGAAGCGACCACCATCATCAACGCCCAGGACTACGGCCGCACCGTCTACGACCTGTCGCTCAGGCGCGACCTGATCGGCATCGGCGAGGACATGGTCAATGTCGCCTATGACGCCCCGGTCGATTTCCAGCCGCGCGCGCAGATCGAGGACGCCGAGCGAAAGCTGTACGAACTCGCCGAGTCCGGGCGCTATGACGGCGGCTTCCAGAAATTCTCGCAGGCGTTGGCGGTCGCGGTCGATCTCGCGGCAAAGGCGTTCCAGCGCGACGGAAAGCTGTCGGGCATCTCGACGGGTATGCGCGACCTCGACACCAAGATGGGCGGCCTGCAGCACTCCGATCTCATCATCGTCGCGGGACGTCCCGGCATGGGCAAGACGTCACTGGCGACCAACATCGCCTACAATGTCGCACGCGCCTACGTTCCGGAACTCCAGGCCGACGGCACCACGAAGGCCGCCAATGGCGGCGTAATCGGCTTCTTCTCCTGCGAAATGTCGGCCGACCAGCTCGCCACGCGTATCGTGGCCGAGCGCACCGGCGTTCCCTCCTCCCACATCCGCCGCGGCGGCATCTCGGAAGCCGATTTCGAGAAGATCCGGGAGGTCTCGATCGAGCTGCAATCGCTTCCTTTCTATGTCGACGCGACTGGAGGCCTGTCGATCGCGCAGCTGATGGCGCGCGCGCGCCGCCTGAAGCGTCAGAAGGGCCTCGACCTGCTCGTGATCGACTACATCCAGCTGCTGTCCGGCTCGGGCAAGCGCGCCAGCGACAGCCGCGTGCAGGAAATCACTGAGATCACGACCAGCCTGAAGGCGCTCGCCAAGGAGCTCAACGTTCCCGTGATCGCGCTGTCCCAGCTCTCACGCCAGGTCGAATCCCGCGACGACAAGCGGCCGCAGCTCTCCGACTTGCGTGAATCCGGATCGATCGAGCAGGACGCCGACGTCGTCCTATTCGTGTACCGCGAGGAATATTACCTCGCGATGAAGGAGCCCCGCCCGGGCACGCCTGAACACGAGAAGTGGCAGCTTGACATGAGTCTTGCGCACGGAAAAGCCGAGGTCATCATCGGCAAGCAGCGCCACGGCCCGACAGGCACCGTCGATCTGGCGTTCGAAGCCTCCGTCACGCGGTTCGGTGACCTCGCGCCCGACAGCCAGATGCCGGCTCGCAACAGCAACGACTACTGAGTTCCTTGAACCAGACCTGCCTCTTGCGTAAAACGGCGCCATGACAATGGCGTCCGACCCGAAAATGAACCCGCAATCCGGCCTTCTCTCAGCGGAGGCCAACCATGCCGCCGCGCTCGCTGCCTTCGGCGGCGTGCTCACCGTCGACCTCGACGCCATCATTGCCAACTGGCGCAAGCTCGAGAAGACGGCGGTGCCGGCCGAATGCGCGGCGGTGATCAAGGCCGATGCCTATGGCTGCGGCGCCGCGCAGGTCGCGCGTGCCCTCCACAAGGCCGGCTGCAAGACCTTCTTCGTCGCCACCATCGAGGAGGCGCGCAAGGTGCGCGCCGCCGTACCGGAGCCGACCATCTACGTGCTCGGCGGCTATTTCCAGAACACCGGCGAGCACTACGCCCAGATCAATTGCCGTCCGGTGATCGGCGATCTCAACGAGCTCGCCGAATGGGACGTGTTCTGCCGCCGCACCGGCTGGAACGGAGGCGCCGCTGTTCACATCGACACCGGCATGAACCGGCTCGGGCTGACGCTTGCGGAAGCACAGGCCATCATCCCCCGCATCAATGCCGGCGACCACGGCATCACGCTGGTGATGAGCCATCTGGTCTCGGCCGAGCAGCTCAACAGCCCCGTCAATGCCAAACAGCTCGCTTCCTTCCGCGGCATCGCCAGCGAATTCTCCGGCGTGCCGGCGGCGCTCGCCAATTCGTCCGGAATCTTCCTCGGGGCGCCGTTCCAGTTCGACCTGGTGCGGCCGGGCGCCGCGCTCTACGGCGTCAACCCGACGCCGGAGGCCGATAATCCGATGCAGCCGGTGGTCGACCTCAAGGCGCGCATCGTGCAGATTCGCAATGTCGAGCGCGGCGAGAGCGTCGGCTATGGCGGCACCTGGACCGCGCGCCGGCCGACCAAGCTTGCAATCATCGCGGTCGGCTATGCCGACGGCTATTTCCGCGCCGCCAGTTCAAACGACGGCACGCGCGGCGCAGAGGTGATCGTTGCCGGCAAACGCTGCCCGGTTGCAGGCCGCGTCTCCATGGACCTGATCGCGATCGACATCACCGATCTGCCGCCGAACGCGGCACGGCGCGGCCACCTGGTGACGCTGATCGGCGAAGGCATCACCGTCGACGAGCTCGCGCATCATTTCGGCACGATCGGCTATGAGGTGCTGACCAGCCTCGGCCACCGCTATGCCCGCGTCTACAAGGGCGGCAATGTGGTGGAGCCGCTGGCAAAGCCGGCAGCCGAGCAGCCGTCCTCTCCGCCGCCGGTCGAGCAGCCGGCGAGCCCGCCGCCGCTGCCGAGCTAAGCCGTCAGCCGCCTACTTCTTCTTCCTGTTGTCCAGCGCCGCCTTGCAGGTCGCGCTGAGCTGGTCGCGCTTGCCGTTGAGGCAGGCGACGATGCCGCCGCCCGGCGCAATGCCGGCACAGAACTTGTCGTAATCCGCCTTGCACGCGCCGCGTGGATCGGACGATTGTGCCGAAGCCGCTCCGGAGATCGCGGCCACGACGACGAGAGCAGCAAAGTTCAACTTGGACATTGTATCTCCGGTGACGGAAGGCAGGAGCCGCTAGCTCTACATGAAGATCGCGACATTCAACATCAACAACATCAACCGCCGCCTGCCCAATCTGCTGGCATGGATGCGCGCGGCAAAGCCAGATGTCGTCGCGCTCCAGGAATTGAAGGCAAGTGATGGCGAATTTCCGGCGGCAGCCATCGAAAAGGCCGGCTACGGCGCAGTATGGCGTGGACAAAAAACCTGGAACGGCGTTGCCATCCTCGCCCGCGATGCCGAGCCCATTCTCACCCGCGACCGCCTGCCCGGCGGCAGCGACGATCACGAGGCGCGCTACATCGAGGCCGCCGTGCGCGGCATCATCGTCACCAGCATCTACCTGCCCAACGGCAACCCCCAGCCGGGGCCGAAATTCGACTACAAGCTTGACTGGTTCGCGCGCCTGAAGCGCCACGCCAAGACCTTCATCAAGCAGGATCTGCCCGTGGTGCTCGCCGGCGACTACAACGTGGCGCCGACGGCGATCGACATTTATCCGACGAGGTCCTGGGACAAGGATGCGCTGATCCAGCCGAAGAGCCGCGCGGCATTTGCCTCGCTCGTCGCGCAAGGCTGGGGCGACGCGATCCGCGAGCTTCATCCGGACAAGCGCATCTACACTTTCTGGGACTATAAGCGGAACCGCTGGCCGCGCGATGCCGGCCTGCGGCTCGATCATCTGCTGCTCAGCCCTGCCCTTATTTCACGCCTGGCCAAGGCCGGCGTCGACAAGAAGGTGCGCGGCGAGGACGGCGCAAGCGATCACGCGCCGGCCTGGATCGTCCTGCGCTAGATCAGAGCCCGTAATACTCCTGCACCGTGTCCCACGCCGCCTTTTGCAACAGTTGCGCCGTCTCCGGATCCAGCCCTATCGTGTAGGAATTGCCGACCGGCGTGCGACCTGTCAGCGCGGCGAGCGTCGTGCAGGCCGCCAGATACGTGCCGGCCGGACTCGGATGCCGCTTGTCCGGCGCATAGAGATTGAGCTCGGGCTGAAGCTTGCGGACGCGCGCAAACGCAAGACCCGCGGGAATGACGAGCGCATCATTGGCATTGCCGGCGAGCGTATAGGCCTCGGCCAGTCCTTCCGTCATCTCCGGCTTGTCGGCGTAGGCCCAGGACATGAACAGCACCGGCCGCATGTCGTGGGCGCGGACGATCTCGCTGTCCTTCTTCGCGAAGGCGACGAAGGCGTCTTTCAATTGCGGATGGATTGGGCACTGGCTGCAATCCATCATCACAACCGCTTCGAACTGCCTGCCGGGCTTGTTGAAGACCACGACGTTCTGCTCGTCGAAGGAGTAGGCGCCGATGCCGCCCGGCCGCAGCAGATTGTCCATGTCGTGCCAGTCGAGGCCGGAGCCGCCGATCGTGACCATGGTGTTGCGATACGCCGCCTTGTTGGCCGCATCCGCAGCCCGCTCCATGAAGGAGAGATGCCAGGGCATGCCGTTGTTGTAATAGAAGAAGCTGTTCCCGACGAACAGCGCCGCCTTGGGGAAGTCAGGTCCGAGCGTCGTGACCTTCGGCCTGGTCTGCGCCTGCGCCGCGTTGAAGCTGACTACAACTCCCAGACACATTGCGAGCATCGCTCGCGTCAAAAGACGCATCATGGGTTTCCTCGCCTTTTCTTCTCACCGAGGCCGGAAACAGATCAGCTTTCTCCGCCAGCCTCAAGAGGACGGGAGGCGGCATCCTCACCACAAATTCTTGCCGTCGATCATGTTCACCGGTACCGCGTCGAGGTCGAAATCGTCGAACAGGCGCGCGTTCACCGCGACCTTGGGGTTGTCGAAGTCAGGCTTGCCGGTCGACCAGTCCGGCGACTCCGAATAGGTGCCGCAGCCGCAGCTCGCACAGAAATGGTGTTTGACGGTGCGGCTGCCCCAGAGATAGGTCGTGACGTTTTCCGGCGGCGACAGCAGACGAAACTGCGCCGGCTTGTAATAGGCCCACAGCGAGCCGCGCTTGGCGCAGAGCGAACAGGTGCAGCGCGTCACGCTGGAGGGCGCCTCCGTCACCTCGAACACCGTTTCACCGCAATGACAGCTCGCCTCGATCGACATGACCACCTCTCCGTTTTGTCAGGAGATGGTCGTAGCCGGCCCCTGCTGCCAACATGCTGTCAGCAGCGCAATTCCCTCATGGAGTCTCGTTCACGGAGAGGCGCCTGGCATTCGCGGCCACATGCTCACGATAGCGCCGGACGATGGCGGCCGGCGTTGCCCCCGCAAGCAGGCCCGCGGCGGCCTCGAAGGCTGCAGCGATCTTCTCGCTCACCATCAGCACGGCCTCCTGCCCGGCGGCCTCATCGCCCTGGCTGAGCTTCTCGCAGCGCAGCCGCACCACTTTACTCGCTTCGACCGCGAGCATCGCGCCGGCGTACCAGGGAAAACCGTTGTCGGACCCGCTGAGCACGGCATGGCGGTCGAGCGCGGAGAAGGAATGGTGATCCGGCATCGCGGACCTCAAATTCTCTAGGCGAGCGCTCCGATCAATACGCTTCAAATTCTAAGGACCAGGCCGCCGAGCGGGTCGGATTGGCGGTTCCTGCGACACCGCCGATTAACCAAGAGGCGATGTCGATGCGGCTGGGCACGGTTGCCGGCCACGGGCTACATTCGTCCGATTCCCGGAGCCCCGCCCTTGGCCTTCCTCTTCGTCCTCACCGTCGGCCTCGTCGCCGGCACCATCTCAGGCATCGTCGGCACCGGCTCGTCGATCATGCTGATGCCGGTGCTGGTCTACGCCTATGGGCCGAAGGAAGCCGTGCCGATCATGGCGGTCGCCTCCGTCATGGCGAATTTCTCGCGGATCCTGGCCTGGTGGCGCGAGGTCGACTGGCGGGCCTGCGCGGCCTATTCGGTGACGGGTGTTCCGGCCGCAGCGCTTGGCGCGCGCACGCTGCTCGCGCTCCCCTCCCACACCGTCGATCTTGCCATCGGCATCTTCCTGATCGCAATGGTGCCGGTCCGGCACTGGCTGGCGCGGCACGACCTCAAGGCCAATCTCTGGCATCTTGCGATCGGCGGCGCCGTCATCGGCTATCTCACCGGCATCGTGGTCTCGACCGGGCCGCTCAGCGTGCCGCTGTTCCTGTTCTACGGCCTCTCCAAGGGCGCATTCCTCGCCACCGAGGCGGCCGCCTCGCTCGGCCTCTACTTCGCGAAGTCCGTGACCTTCGAGCGCTTCGGCGCACTGACGAGCGATGTGTTCATCAAAGGTCTGATCGCAGGATCGTCATTGATGGCCGGCGCCTTCATCGCAAAGCGTTTCGTGCTGCATCTGAAGCCCGAGATGTTCCGCCTGCTGATGGACGCGATCATGATCGCAGCCGGGCTCTCGATGTTCTGGAACGCGACACAGCCGTAGCCGCACAGCGCTCAGGCGGCAAATTCGGGCGCGATCGACGGGCTGTCGGTGACGACGCGGCTCCCAGCCGCCTGTCCCTCGAGCCATTGCAGCACGGCCGCGAGCGGTTGCGGCCGATGATAGTGATAACCCTGCCCGAGCATCACACCCATCTCGCGCATGGCGTCAGCTTGCTCGGGCCGCTCGATGCCTTCCGCGACAAGCGTCAGCCCCAGCGTGCCGGCGAGCGAGGCGATGACGCCAACGATCGCCTTGTCTTCCGCGCTGTCCGGAATCTCGCTGATGAAGGCCTTGTCGATCTTGACCTTGTCGAGTGGGAAACGCCTGAGATGGGCGAGCGAGCTGTAGCCCGTGCCGAAATCGTCGAGCGCGATGGTGGCGCCGAGGCGCCGCAGGCGGTGCAACGTCTCGGACGCGCTGGCGATGTTGTTGATCAGCGAACCCTCGGTGATCTCGAGCTCGAGCGACGATGCCGCGACGCCGAAGCGCTGGCAGGTCTCGCGCAGCTCGGCGGCAAGCGAATGGTCGGCGAGCTCGGACGGCGGCAGGTTGATCGCGATCCGGATATCCGGCCTGCCGGCGGCAGCCAGATGTCGCAGCGCGCGGCAGGCATCGGTCAGCACATAGCGCGTCAGCCGTGCATTGTTGCCGCTGCGCTCGATCAGTGACAGGAATTCGCCGGGACCGATCACGCCATATTCAGGGTGGCGCCAACGAATGAGCGCCTCCAGGCCGACGACGCCCTGGCTGTCGAGGTCGACCTGGCTTTGATACCAGACCTCGAACTGGCCCTCGGCGAAGCCTGTGGGAATGGCAAGCTCGAGCTCCCTGCGACGGCGGTAGTCGCGCTGGAGCGCCTCGTTCAGCACCGCGACGGTGCCGGGCGCCTTGGTCTTGGCATGGTAGAGCGCGATGTCGGCGAGCGCCGGCAGGTGCGATAGCTCGGGATCGTCGGCGCGGCGCACGGCAAGACCGATGCTGGCCCGCGGCACGACCTGCTTGTCGTGAAGCCGGATCGGCTCGGAAATCGCGGCCAGCAGATGGCGCGCGAAGGCCTGCGCGGTCGCTTCGTTGCTGACTTCGGGGCGGATCACGACGAATTCGTCGCCGCCGAGCCGCGCCACCCAATCCTGCGGCTCGACCGCCTCGCGGAGACGCCCGGAAATGTGGACCAGGAACTTGTCGCCGGCATCATGACCGAAAGTGTCGTTGATGCCCTTGAAGTCGTCCAGATCGATGAAGCAGAAGGCGATCAGGGAATCCGGCGAGCCTGCATCGCCGCTCAAGGTCACCAGGCGCTCGGACAGCGAGCGCCGATTGGGCAGGCTCGTAAGCGGGTCGTGCGACGCCATGTGCCCGAGCCGGTCGAGCGCACCTGACGTCGTGTGCTGCATCGCGTTGAAGGCGTGCGCGAGCTGGCCGAATTCGTTCGACGATGTGATGTCCGCCGGATAGGCGCGACCATCCCGCTTGCTGCGCTGGATCGCCGACATGATTGCGTCAAGCGGCTTGCCGATGAAGATGTTCGCCGATATCCGCATTGCGACCACGGTCGCAAGCGTTGCGAGCAGGCCAACGATCAGCAGCCGCATCAGACGGCTGCCCGTGTCGGCGTAGACTGTCGCGTAGGAATAGGCGATCGCGATGCGGCCGGCCTGCACGGCCATGTTGCCGTTGCTGTAGTTGATCGGACGCGACACCTCCGCGACCGCCTGCCCGGAGGGGCGCGCCACCACGCGGGCGATTGCAGCGCCGGTGTCGTCATAGACGGCCGCCGCCGCGATGGTCTCGTCGTGCATGATCTCATTGAGCACGTTCGTGACCTGGTCGTAACGCATCTTCCAGAGCGGCTCGGCGATCAGCTCGGCGCGGCTCTCGGCCGTGCGGGCAATGCGCGCGTCGAGCTGCCTGATCTGCGACCAGAAGCTGGATGCCTCGACGCCGGCGGAGGCGAGCAACTGCACCACCAGCAGCACCGGCACGGTGGCCCAGATCATCGCGCGGACCACCGAGCGCGAGCGCGACGGCGCCGCCGCTTGCTGCTTGCGATCCGGATCGGTCATGTCGTCACCGTTCCGCATCAGTCAGCGATGCCTTCCGGCAGCGTCAGCGAAGAAATCAGCGCATCGACGGAGAAATCGTACTGGCCGCAGCGCCCTGCCCTCGCCCTGAAACGCGCGAAATCGATCCGATCGAAGGCGCGCGTCTTGATGAGGTCTCCGACCGCAGCGAGATTGTCGCGGGTGATCGCGGATGTCTTGGCCTCGACGCGGGGCGATGTGGCCGCGAAATCGCAGCCATCGGCGTAGTCGCGGAGCAGGACGATCGACCAGCCGCCGAGCAGGAAGTGGCCGCCGTCGGTCAGGAGCAGACGGCCGGCCCTGATCTCGCGCAGTGCATCCTCCGACCAGTTGAGGCCGACCACCTGAATATTCCGACCGGGCATGAGGCCGGCAGCGGTCGCCGCGCGAAGCGCGCCGAGCGCCATCGGATCGTTTCCGGCCCAGATGCCGGCGGGCCGAATCTCCTTGCGCGCGGCCCAGCTCAGATAATTCGCCGTGACCTGCTCGGCCTCCGACTGCGTCCAGTTGGCGAACAGCATCCGGTCCACCACCACGTCGGGCGCGGCCGCCACCGCAAGCTGGAGCCCGGCGTTGCGCGCGATCGAGGCGGGCGTGATCTCGTCGCCACCGATGCCGAGAATGTGGATCTTGCCGTCCGGGCTCTGCCATTTCTCGGCACGCGCCGCGCTGATCAGCGCATTCGCCATCCGCGCGCCCGCGGTCTGAAGATCGGTCGTGATGTCGCCGAGCCAGGTCTTGAGCGTCTGGCGCGGCGGTCCGAGCCGCGCCGCATCCTCGCCGATCAGCGTGTTCGAGAGCAGCAGTGTCTTGACGCCCGCGACCTCGGCCGCTTCCAGGATCGGAACGGCGGCGGATTCCTCGTTCGAGAGAATGAGGAAGTCGGGCTTGTCGGGACGTGCCACGACGCCGAACCCCAGTTCCTGCATGGTGCGGTAGTTGCGCTCGCTGGTCAGCACCTCGACATGCGCATCAAGCTTGCGGCCGGCGGCCTGCATGGTCTGCGCGACCATGTCCCAATAGACCTCGCCGGTCTTGCCGGGATTCACGAAGACGATGTTGAGGGATTTGGCGTCAGCCGCGACGACACGGCCGGCAGGCGCCAGGACGCCGCAGGCCATGCCCACGGCGAGCAATATCCGCAAAAATATCGTCATTGGTCTCGTCACCCCGTACTGGTTCCGAAACTGGACCGTCGTCCGCTAACATTTGGCAAAGCCCGGTGCGGCGCTGGGGCCTAGAACTAACAAAGGGTGTACTGGTTGCGTTGAATTGCGATATTGGGCGCGCGGGCGATCGGCCTCGCGGCCCGCCATTCCGTGCTATCAGCTGACATCAAGACCCCCGACTCAACTGTCCCCATGGCCAAGAACACGCTTTCCTTCGTCTGCCAGAACTGCGGCGCGGCCTATAACCGCTGGCAGGGCAAGTGCGAGTCCTGCGGCGAGTGGAATACGCTCGCCGAGGAGGACACGAGCGGCAGCGTGCCGGTCTCGATCCGCTCCAAGCGCAAGGGCCGGACCTTTGCGCTGGAGAGCCTTGCCGGCAAGAGCCCGGACGCGCCGCGCCTGTCCTCGGGGATGACCGAGCTCGACCGCGTCACCGGCGGCGGCTTCGTCCGCGGCTCGGTGCTCCTCGTCGGCGGCGATCCGGGCATCGGCAAATCGACACTGCTGACGCAGGCGACCAGTCTGATGGCGCGCGCCGGGCATCGGATCGTCTACATCTCCGGCGAAGAAGCCATCGCCCAGGTGCGGCTGCGTGCCGAGCGGCTCGGCCTGTCGGACGCGCCGGTGCAACTTGCGGCCGAGACCTCGGTCGAGGACATCGTCTCGACGCTGTCGGAGGGCGCGGTTCCCCGCTTGATCGTGATCGACTCGATCCAGACCATGTGGACCGACACCGTGGAATCCGCGCCCGGCACCGTCACGCAGGTGCGCGCTTCGGCGCAGGCGTTGATCCGTTTCGCCAAGAAAACCGGCGCCGCCATCATCCTGGTCGGCCACGTCACCAAGGACGGCCAGATCGCAGGCCCCCGCGTGGTCGAGCACATGGTCGATGCCGTGATGTCGTTCGAGGGCGAAGGCTCGCAGCAATTCCGCATCCTGCGCGCCGTCAAGAACCGCTTCGGGCCAACCGACGAGATCGGCGTGTTCGAGATGACCGGCCTTGGTCTGCGCGAGGTCACCAATCCCTCCGAACTGTTCCTGTCGGAGCGCGATCTCGGCACGCCGGGCACCGCGGTGTTTGCGGGCATCGAGGGCACAAGGCCGGTCCTGGTCGAATTGCAGGCACTGGTCGCACCAACCTCGCTCGGCACCCCGCGCCGGGCCGTGGTCGGCTGGGATCCGAGCCGCCTCTCGATGGTGCTGGCGGTGCTGGAAGCCCATTGCGGGGTCAAGCTGTCCGGCCATGACGTCTATCTGAACGTCGCCGGCGGCTTGCGCATCCACGAGCCGGCGGCCGACCTCGCCGCGGCGGCGGCACTGGTTTCGTCCCTGGTTAATGCGCAGTTACCCACGGATGCAGTCTATTTCGGCGAGATTTCGCTCTCAGGCGTGGTCCGTCCGGTGGCGCAGACCCCGGCCCGGCTGAAGGAAGCGGCAAAACTCGGCTTCCAGCGCGCCGTGCTGCCCGAATCGGCCCGGGGCGAAGCCGGCGGCGACGCCGGACTGTCGCTCAATGCGGTGAACAGCCTGACGACTTTGGTGGCCGAGATCGCCGCCCGCGGCTCCCGTCGGGGCGAATCCGGCGGATCGGCAGAGAAAAATGCCACACCGGCAAGATTCCGCCGCGGAGAGGGGTAGCCGGAGGTGACGTCCCCGGCCCCCGCCGCTATACAGCCGTCACAAAAGCAGCATGGGATTGCGTGGTTGCGGCCTTGCCGGGAACGCCGTCTGCCCCTCTTTTAGGACGGCGGCCAAACACCGATTCGCTGAGCACCTTTGAAGTACGAGCGGACCAGACCAGCCGATGCCAGTAACACTCCTCGACCTGATCCTGCTCGGTGTGATGCTGATCTCGGGCCTGCTTGCGATGGTCCGCGGCTTCATGCGCGAAATCCTGTCGATCGCAGCCTGGGGCGCGGCGGCGATCGTGACGCTGTACTCCTTCTCCAAGCTGCTGCCGACCGCAAAGACCTATTTCAACAACGACACGGTCGCGAGTGTGGTCGTGGTCGCCGGCGTGTTCGTCGGTACCCTGGTCGTGGTCTCCGTGATCACCGTCCGGATCTCCGACATGATCCTGGATTCGCGGATCGGCGCGCTGGACCGCACCCTCGGCTTCCTGTTCGGGCTGGCTCGCGGCCTTTTGATCGTCGTGGTCGCCTTCCTGTTCTTCACCTGGCTGGTGCCGGACAAGCAGCGCCCGGACTGGGTTACGGGGGCGAAATCCCGCGTGGTGCTCCAGGGAACCGGCGATTGGCTGATGGCGCTCTTGCCGGACGACCCCGAGAACACCATCTTGAAGAGATTCAAGAAAAACAAACCAGATGATGATCAAGCTGATTCCGAGCAGCAGCCTTCGGGCAGTGGCGACGGATACAGTAAACCTGCTCGTGACAGCCTGAAAAAGCTGATCGAGAAACCTGCGGCGCGTTGATTAGGCCCTAAAGAGAGGCGCGGACGAGATGCGACACCCTGACCAGGACGCCCAACTTGATCTCGATCCAAAAGCCGGTTTGAGCCCGGCCGCGCTAGAGCTTCAGGACGATCTGGAGGGGGATACGCTCCGCGAGGAATGCGGCGTATTCGGCATCTACGGCCACCCCGACGCCGCCGCCATCACCGCCCTCGGCCTCCACGCCCTTCAGCACCGCGGCCAGGAAGCCGCCGGCATCGTCTCCTATGACGGCAGCCGCTTTCACAGCGAACGCCGCCTCGGCCTCGTCGGCGACACTTTCTCCCGCCGCGAGGTGATCGACCGCCTGCCCGGCAACATGGCGGTCGGCCATGTCCGCTACTCCACCACCGGCGCGACCATCCTGCGCAACGTGCAGCCGCTGTTCGCCGAACTCAACGCCGGCGGCCTTGCGGTCGCCCATAACGGCAACCTCACCAACGGCCTGACGCTGCGCCGCGAGCTCGTGAGGAACGGCGCGATGATGCAGTCGACCACCGACACCGAGGTGATCCTGCACCTCGTCGCGCGCTCCCGGCGCAGCCGCTTCATCGAGCGCTATATCGACGCGCTGCGCGAGATCGAGGGCGCCTATGCGCTGGTCTCGCTGACCAACAAGAAGCTGGTCGGCGCGCGCGACCCGCGCGGCATCCGCCCCCTGGTGCTCGGTGAGCTCGATGGCTGCCCGATCCTGACGTCGGAGACCTGCGCGCTCGACATCATCGGCGCGCGCTTCATCCGCGACATCGAGCCGGGCGAAGTCATCGTGTTCGACGAGAACGGCCAGGACATCCACAAGCCGTTCCCGCCGATGGCGCCGCGTCCCTGCATCTTCGAATACATCTATTTCTCCCGTCCGGATTCCATCGTCCACGGCCGCTCGGTCTACGAGGTGCGCAAGGCCTTTGGTGCGCAGCTCGCGCGCGAGAGCCACGTGCCGATCGACGTCGTCGTGCCGGTGCCGGATTCCGGCGTGCCCGCCGCTGTCGGCTACAGCCAGCATTCCGGCGTGCCGTTCGAGCTCGGCATCATCCGCAACCACTATGTCGGCCGCACCTTCATCCAGCCGACGCAGGCAATCCGCGAATCCGGCGTGCGCATGAAGCATTCGGCCAACCGCGCCGCGATCGAAGGCAAGCGCATCATCCTGATCGACGACTCGCTGGTGCGCGGCACCACCTCGAAGAAGATCGTGCGCATGATGCGCGATGCAGGCGCGAAGGAAGTGCATTTCCGCCTCGCCTCGCCGCCGATCCTCTATCCCGATTATTACGGCATCGACCTGCCGGACCGCGGCGGCCTGCTGGCCGCAACGCATTCGCTGGAGGAAATGCGGGAGATCATTGGCGCCGACTCGCTCGCCTTCCTGTCGATCGACGGCATGTACCGCGCCATGGGCGAGCCCGGCCGCGACCCGGCCAATCCGAAGTTCTCGGATCACTGCTTCACCGGGGCGTATCCGACCCACCTCACCGACCAGACCCAGACCGAGCAGCAGCCCCGGCAATTGTCGCTGCTGGCGGAGGCGAGCTGACGGCGAAGCCGTCATCCCGGGGCGGTCCGTAAGGACCGAACCCGGGATCTCGAGATTCCGGGTTCGCGCTACGCGCGCCCCGGAATGACGGGGATGCGGGGGGCTTGTCCCGGCCATCCACGGCTGTAAAACCCCGCCATGACAAATCCCCTCGCCGACCGCATCGCTCTCGTCACCGGCGCCTCGCGTGGCATCGGCTTCGCCACGGCCAAGGCGCTGGCGAAGGCCGGCGCACACATCGTCGCGGTGGCGCGCACGCAGGGCGGGCTGGAAGAGCTCGACGACGAGATCCGGAAAGAGGGCGGCAGCGCCACGCTGGTACCGCTCAACCTCACCGATTCCGACGGCATCGCGCGGCTGGGCGCAGGCCTGCACGAGCGCTACGGCAAGCTCGACATCCTCGTCGGCAATGCCGGCGTGCTCGGCCCCTCCTCGCCAATTGGCCATATCGAGCTGAAGGCCTTCAACGACGTCATGGCCGTCAACGTCTCCGCCAACTTCCAGCTCATCCGCTGCATGGAGCCGCTGCTGAAGCAGTCCGATGCCGGCCGCGCCGTGTTCATCACCTCGGGCGCCGCCAACAAGGCGACCGCCTATGTCAGCCCCTACGCCGCCTCCAAGGCCGCGCTGGAAACGCTGGCGCGCGCCTGGGCGCAGGAGACCGCGAACACGCCTCTTCGTGTCAACCTGTTCAACCCCGGCCCGGTCCGCACCCGCATGCGCGCCACCTTGATGCCGGGCGAGGATCCCGCGACGCTCGACACCGCCGAGCAGGTCGCCGAATTCATCGTGCCGATGTGCGCGCCTGATTGGACCGAGACCGGCAAGTTCTACGACTACAAGACGCGAACCTTGATGAGCTTCCGCCCGCCGGCCTGATTGACCTGATTGGCTTGGCCAATTGACTTGGCCTCCTCCCCGCGATTGACTGCCCGTGCTCAAGCGGCAGCAAGCCGCAGGCCAAAAAAAGGGAGGTTGCGATGGCACCATCGCATGATCGCGGACGCGTTGACCGTGCGCTCGCACGCGTCTCTCACGCCTTCTCCATCCTGATCGCGGCACTCACATTTGCGCTTCCGGGCGTTGCGACCGCCGGCGATGTCCCGACCTTCGCCGTCGATCCCGCCTGGCCAAAGCCGCTGCCGAACAACTGGATCCTCGGCCAGGTCGGCGGCATCACGGTCGACTGGCAGGGCCATATCTGGGTGATCCATCGCCCGCGCTCGCTCACCGATGACGAGAAAGGCGCAAGCCTCAATCCGCCGCGCTCGAAATGCTGCGTCTCGGCGCCGCCCGTGCTCGAATTCGACACCGACGGCAACCTGCTGCGGTCCTGGGGCGGCTTGGGCGAAGGCTACGAATGGGTCGGCCGCGAGCACGGCATCGAGGTCGACGAGCGCGGCTTCGTCTGGGTCGGCGGCAACGCCGACAATGACAACGCCATTTTGAAGTTCACGCTCGACGGCAAGTTCGTCGCCCAGATCGGCAAGATCGCGCCGAGCCTCGGCAGCAACGACACCACGCAACTCGGCAAGCCCGCGGAGACCGCGATCGACAAGGCGGCGAACGAGATCTACGTCGCCGACGGCTATGGCAACCGCCGCGTCATCGTCTTCGACGCGACGACGCTCGCCTACAAGCGGCACTGGGGCGCCTACGGCAACAAGCCCAACGACGACAAGCAAGGTCCCTACGACCCCAAGGCGCCGGTTGCGCAGCAATTCGGCAATCCCGTCCATTGCGTGAAGCTCGCCAATGACGGGCTCGTCTATGTCTGCGACCGCATCAACAACCGCATCCAGGTATTCAGGAAGGACGGCACCTTCGTGAAGGAGTTCTTCTTCGAGAAGAACACGCTCGGCAACGGCGCGGTGTGGGACATCGCGATCTGGCCCGATCCAAAGCAGACCTGGCTGCTCAGCGCCGACGGCGAGAACAACGAGATCAGGGTGATCAGGCGCGACGACGGCAGCGTGGTCGGCAGCTTCGGGCGCAACGGCCGCAATGCCGGTCAATTCCACTGGGTGCACGCCATGGCGATCGACGCCAAGGGTAACGTCTATACCGCCGAGGTCGATACCGGAAAGCGCATCCAGAAATTCAAGCTGACGTCGGACGCGCTCAAATAGCGCCTCAACGCATTTTGCCCAAAAGTTAACCGACGGATGACGTAACGACGCAGCGTCATCCGGCTTTAGGCGCATTGCCGCCGGCCGTGGGACACGGTAGAGCCATCAGCCGGACCAAGGCTCCGCAAGAGAGCCGTCCGCATGTTTGACAATGGAGGGAATCTATTATGACGACATTCGCGCGCCGCTCCGCGGCCCTTCTGGCCTGTGCCGCCTTCGGTTTTTCCACATCCGCTTTCGCGCAAGACAAGACCGTCAAGATCGGCGTCTTGAACGACATGTCGAGCCTCTATGCCGACATCGGCGGCCCGAACTCGGTCGCCGCGGTGAAAATGGCGGTCGAAGATTCCGGCCTGAAGGCCAAGGGCTGGACCATCGATGTCCTCTCGGGTGATCACCAGAACAAGCCCGACATCGGCGTCAACATCGCCCGGCAATGGATCGATGCCGACAAGGTCGACGCCATCGCCGACACGCCGAGCTCCGGCGTTGCACTCGCGGTGAGCAACCTCGTCAAGGATAAGAATTCGGTGCTGCTCAATTCGGGCGCCGCCACGGCCGACCTCACCGGCAAGGCCTGCACGCCCAACACCGTCTCCTTCACCTACGACACCTACATGCTCGCCAACGGCACCGGCAAGGCCCTGACCAAAGCCGGCGGCGACAGCTGGTTCTTCCTGACCGCGGACTACGCCTTCGGCCACGCGCTGGAGCGTGACACCAGCGCCGTGGTCACGGCCACCGGCGGCAAGGTGCTCGGCGGCGTCAAGCATCCGCTCAACTCCTCCGACTTCTCCTCCTTCCTGCTGCAGGCGCAGTCGTCGAAGGCCAAGGTCATCGGCCTTGCCAACGCCGGCGGCGACACCACCAACGCGATCAAGCAGGCGGCTGAGTTCGGCATCGTGGCCGGCGGCCAGAAGCTCGCCGCGCTGCTGCTGTTCATCAACGACGTGCATTCGCTGGGCCTGAAAACGGCACAGGGGCTGACCTTCACCGAGTCCTTCTACTGGGACCTCAACGATCAGACCCGCGAATGGTCGAAGCGCTTCCAGAAAGTGTCGCCCAAGGGCTCGATGCCCTCGATGACGGTAGCGGGCCTCTATGCGGAAATCCTGCACTACCTGAAGGCAATGGACGCGCTCGGCGGCAATCCGCATGACGGCGCCAAGGTCGTCGCCAAGATGAAGGAGCTGCCGACCGACGATCCGCTGTTCGGCAAGGGCCCGCTGCGCGCCGACGGCCGCCGCCTCATCCCGGCCTATCTCTTCGAGGTGAAGAAGCCGGAAGAGTCGAAGGGCCCATGGGATTACTACAAGCTGGTGGCCACCATCGCGCCGGAAGACGCCGCCAAGCCGCTCGAAGCCAGCGAGTGCCCGCTGGTCAAGAAGTGACCGCGTAGCGGACGCGCACAGGCTCCACGACGACATGCCCGGGCGAGAGCGCGAAGCGCGTCTTCGCGCTCGATGTCCCGGGCATTTGCGTTTGGGGCCTGCTACCGGCGGGCAAGGCGCCGCTCGCGCCATTTCTCTACGTCGCGTCTCTACAACGCGGACGAGCGCTTCCTACCAGGCATAGCGCACCACGCCCTTTCCGGAGTAGCTTGTGGTGACGTTCGAGAACTCACCCTCAAAGGTCCCGGCGAGCGAGAAACCGTTCAGCCAATTCACCTCGGCGGTTGCCGAGGTGAGCGCCGCGTCTCGCGCAGGCGATGCACCGCCGACGACGAAGGATGCGCCCGGCAACGCCTGGAAAGTGGCGGCGATGCCGCGATCGATATTGTAGTCATGTGCCCAGCCGAAGCGGCTGCGCAGGGTGAGGATCGCTCCCGGCAATGCCAACGATCGGTCGGTGCGGAATCCCAATTCGGAGCGCGGCGAGGTAGCGGTCTTGGCCGCATAGGCCAGCGCAAAGGTGTTGGCACCGACGATGGCCCGTTCGGCATAGCCCGGCAGCTCGAAGGTCGCGAATTGCGCGGCGGCATAGGGCGTAAGGCCGATGCCGGCCCATGGGGTGATGAGGCGATAGCCGCCCTCGATACGCCCCGCCCACGCATTGGCGTTGAACTGCGCACGCAACTGGTCACTGCCCGCAATCGTGACCGTCCGGTTCGTCGTGATATCCTGCCAGCCATAGGCCAGGGCGCCGGAGACGTACGCGGAGCCGGCCGTATGACGAACGAATGCACCGGCCTGGAACAGGTCGGAGCGTCCCGAACCGAGACCGTTGGCGACGACGAAGTTGGTACCGCCGCCGGCCAAGGCGAACCCGACCTGGGTGAATGGAGAGATCCGATAATCGGCGCCGACGGCCGTGCCAGCGATGCGGCTGGTGGACGTGTTCGATCCCTGTACGGCATTGCCGTCGGTGGTCTGCGAGCCCCCATAGCCCGCGCCCCACACGCTCCAGCGCTGGCCGAAATCGATCGCGCTCGGCGTCTTGGCGATCATGGCGTAGGCGTCACGCTCGGCACCGGGCCGGCGGCGACCGCCGGCATAGCTATCGGCTGCTCCCTCTTTCCCAAATGAAACGGGCGTCGGTGCGGTCCCGTCGCGGCCAGCGGTAAACGGATCGGCCAGCAAATTGACGAAGAGGTTCATCGCGTCGAATGTTGTCTGCTGCGAACCTGTCGCCAGCTCGCCCGAGGCCTGTGTCAGGTTCGCCGGGACATTGCCGGCGAAGATACCGCCAAACGCCGAAGGAACGTTGCCGAAGGAATTGAACGCCATGTCGAGCGCGGTGGCGACGGCCTGCTGGTTGATGTTGAGGCCGGCAATCTCCCCAAGGCCCGAGGCCAGAACAAGCTGCACCGTGCCGCCCGAATAGGTCAGCGAACCGGAAATTCCCGTCGGCGTCGCCACCGAATCAAAGCGCGAACCGTTCAGCGCCCCCGCGGTCAGGATGGTATAGGGCGAATTGAACCGAAGGGTGCCGTTGGCGAGCGCAACCCGAACCGTCCCGGCCAACGTCGCCGCCCCCGTCACATTGGTGAGGTCGGAAGCCGCCGATGACACCTGCACAAGGTAGGTCGAGGCGGCCGTGAAGACGAGGCTGCGCTGAACGTTGATGGTGCCGACCGAGTTGCCTGGAGACAGAATGCCGCCGTTGATGACGGTATTGCCGACGATGCCGTTGCCGCCCAACGTGCCGCCGGCATTGACAACGAGATTGCTGGCCGATGCGATGTTGCCGTTCACGATCAGCGCCCCGCCGCCGACATTGACATCACCGGAGAAGGAGCCGGTGCCAGTCAGCGTCCAGACTGAATCGTCGACCTTGTTGAAGGTCGTGAACCCCCGATACTGGGCCGCCGCACCCAACGTGCTGACATCGAAGGTCGCCGCACCGCTGCCCCCGAGTTGGAACGTATCACTGCCCCCACCGAGCACGTTGCCCGATATCACCGATCCCGGCGCGAGCGTGAGAACGTTGCCGCTACCGGCGAACTGGATCGCGGCCGTTCCTCCAGTGATGGTCCCCGCATTGAACACGTCCGACCCACCCGTGCTCGCATAGATGCCGTTGCCCGCAAGGCCGGAAATGGAGCCGTAGTTGATGACTGAGACGGATCCGAGGCTGGCGCGGACGCCGGTGTCGCCGCCACTGATCTGCGCGCCGGCATTGTTGGTCACCACCGCACTCGTCTCGGCGCGAATGGCGTAGCCAAAGCCGCCGGCACTTAGGGTTCCGGAATTGACGACGGTTGCGACGCCATTGCTGGCATAGATTCCGTTGTTGATCAGGCTCGTGATCTGCCCGCCAACGCCGTTGGTTACATTGACGTCGGTGAAGGCAAAGATGGCGATATTGTTGAGACCGGAAATGGTCCCGTGATTGGTAACGTGAGCAAAGCCCAAATTGGCAGCCATGCCGCCGGTAATGCTTCCAGTGACACCGTTCGTTATTGTCAGATTGGCATTCGCAGAGGCGGCAAAGCCGGTGGGGCTCGAGATGGTGCCGAAATTCGTTACCGAAATCGATCCGCTGTTGGCGCGGATGGCAGCCGTTGCGCCGGTAATCGTCCCGGCGGCGGCGTTGGTGACGTCCATATTGCCGGTCACCTCCAGGCCATAGCTGGTCGTACCGGTAATCGTGCCGGCATTGGTGACATTCAACAATTGGTTGGCCTGGACACCGCTTATCCCGCCGGAAATCAGACCGCCCGCAGCGTTGGAGACGACCCCCGTGCCGTAGGCAATGAAACCGTAAGAGGTGCCGATGATATTGCCGGCATTGGTGACATTTCCGACAGCGGAATAGCCGGAATTGACGCCGAGATCGCCGGCGATGGTGGCGCCCGCATTGTTGGTAACCGTGGCGTTGACGAAGGCGAATACGCCAACGTTTGCGTTGCCCGTGATCGTGCCGGAGTTGACGACAGTCACACTGCCGTTGTTCGAGCCGATGCCGGATAGGACAGTGCCGGTGATGGTGGCGCCGGTGTTGTTGGTGACGGTGACGTCATTTTGAGAGAAGACACCGTTCGTTGCGCCTGTGATGCTTCCCGAATTGCTGACCGTAGCGTTGCCGATATTAATTCCGCTATTCACGCTTCCGGTGACAGAGGCACCGCTATCGACATTGATGACAATGCCGGTCTGGTTGCCCGTCCCGTAACCGTTGGTCCCGTTCTGATCGGTCGTCACGCCCGAGCATGTAATGGTCGTGCCTGGCGGCGGATTGGGGCTATTGTCGGCCGCCGGCGAACAGGCCGCATACGCCCCGCCCATCAGAGCCAGCGTGACGGTAGCCGTGATCGCAATTGCAGCGGCAGCTCGCCAAATCAGCAAGCGCTGCCGAGGGAAACACCATATCCGAATCGGCAGGCGCGTCATTTGAATGGCTTGCTTCCGAGGCGTCGGCGGCCCCGGCCTTCAATTGCAAAAAGAACGAATCAACAGATTTATTGAACAGGCTAAGTATCGCCGCCGAAAGGCTCCATGTACGCACGTCTGGCGAGAATCCGACGAATCGGAATCTCTGTTGCGAATTGGCGACAGTCGCAACCGTCCTATTCGCGGGCACCAGTCTGCCGGGCGGATGCGACTGTCGCCAGCGTCCGCATCGCAATGGCCACGCATACCACCATCAGCGCGCCCGCGAGGAGGAATGGCGCGCCGGGCAATTGCCAGGGCGCGCTGGTGCCGATGAAGTATGAAAACGTCAGCGTGAACAGGAACGGCCCGACGAGCTGCGACACGCTCTGCACGCTCGCGGTTGCGCCCTGCAGCTGACCCTGTTGATCGGGTGCGACCAGCCGCGTCATCAGCGATTGCATCGCGGCACCCGAGATGCCCCACAGCGACATCACGGGAATGCCGATCCAGAACAGCGGTCCGGTCGGCGCTGCGCCAAAGATCACGAACCCGATCGCACCACAGCACAGGCCCAGCAACAGTGTGTTCCGCTCGCCGAGCGCGCGCACGATCGGGCCGATGGCGAGCCCCTGCACTACCATGGCGCAGATGCCGACCATCGCGAGCGTCAGCCCGACCGTCTTGGAATCCCACCCGTAGCGATAGGTCGCATAGAGCACGAAGGTCGACGGCAGCACGACATGCGCGACCTGCGCGATGAAGTTGACGACCGACAGCGCAGCCAGCATCGCGTTGGAACGCAGCAGACGCAGCGCCCCGACCGGATTGGCGCTGGTCCAGCGGAACGGCGCGCGCTTGTCGGGCGCCAGCGATTCCGGCAGGACCAGGAGCCCATAGAGCGCATTGGCGAAGCTCAAAGCCGCCGACGCCCAGAACGGCAGGCGCGGATCGACGTCGCCGAGCAAGCCGCCGAGCGCCGGGCCCAGGATGAAGCCGGCGCCGAAGGCCGCGCCAATCCTGCCGAAGATCGCCGCGCGCCGCTCCGGCGGCGTAATGTCGGCAATATAGGCAAACGCCGTCGAGATGCTGGCCGAGGTGATGCCGGAGATCACGCGCCCAATGAAAAGCCACACCAGCGACGGCGCCAGCGCCATCAGCACGTAGTCGGCGGCGAGCCCGAAATTCGACAGCAGCACCACCGGCCGCCGCCCGAAACGATCCGACAGCGCGCCCAGCACCGGCGAGAACACGAACTGCATCAACGCCCAGGCGGTGCCGAACAGGCCGAAGATGCGGGCCGCGTGTGCGGTGTCGTTGTCGACGAAGCTCTCTATGAGCTTTGGCAGGATCGGCATGATCACGCCGAGCGCGAGCATGTCGAGCAGGATGGTGACGAAGATGAAGGCGACCGCCCCGCGCCGGACCGGCGCCACTTTAGACGTATTCGGCAACAAGGAGCCTCCAGATATCGAATCTCGGCATCCGAATCCTAGAATCGCATTGATCCTTGGAACAGAAGAGAAATCCGGATCCGCACTTTGGCTTCCGAACTCAGTCCCTGAAATGACACTCGAAAGGATCATCCGGACACGGATCGACCACCTTGGTTACCATTGCATGGTGAAGTTGCTTGTCCGCAACGAAGTTCTTGACGAAGTCGACTGTTGCGGGATGCAGAGCCACGACCGCTTTCGAATCCCGTGCGGCCTTCACAAAATTCGCCGCATGCTTTTCGTCGTGGAGCATCCTGACAAAATGCACGACGGAGTGCAGCGGAACTCTGAGCATCTTCTTTGTCGAAGACGACTTCTTTGCAGCCTTGGATTTGCCAGCCTTCTTCGCCCCTTTTGCCTTGTTCGCCATAATGCCCTCCTGGTTTACCGAAGCCGCCTAACTTCAACTTCCGGGCTCTTGGCCTGATCCGCCGCCAGAACCGCAAGCCGCTCGGACGGGCTGCCGCCTCCGATCACACGCCGACCAACGATGAGAGGACTCCGTGTGATGTGATCAGTCGGATCGGCTGCGGCTCCGCCGCGAGATGAGGAGAAGAGGTAGGATCGAAGCGGATCCAACTCGACCACCCCCGTGGGTGCAATCGCGACTCCCACCGTCACCTGATGCACGTCGGTCCGATCAGCAAGTCCGGTTCCGGTCGCGCTCGTCAATTGGAACGCATCAGTTACGGGAGTAAACGTAACTCCTGGAACAGCAGACGCGGACACCGTCGTGGTGAAGGTGAGCTTGTCAGCCATGGTAGGAGGACTGCCGCCGACGCCCGGCTTGGCATCACCGCCTGCCAAATTGGCGAACAGCGTCAGGTTGATGAAGTCTTCGATAACAGCATCGATGCCTATGTGCCCCGCAATCGGATAAATGTAGTTTGGACCGACGACTTTTCCTACACAATACGCTTCAGGTACCTTTGTCAGCAGACCGCTGAAAGTATCCGTCGCTGTGAATGTGCGCTGGTTTACCCGCGCTCTGTTGGCTGAACCGTGCAGACCGAGCGTGTATTGCGAATTGGTAAGAGGCTTGAGAAAGTTCACGTCGGTCGAAAGGTTATTATCCTCCGTCATGGTGAGGTCGAAACTATAAGCGAGCCCAGCGTCGTAAAACAGTTTCGCAGCGGAGCGCACACGAACAAGAGCCGCGCCCTTGAATAGATCGTAGTGGAAGTCTTTTATCGAGGCCGGCTCTTTCTCGTATTGCAGGGCAAGGTCTTCGGCCGTCGGGACTTTAGGACCGATCTGGTGCAGCCACTTGATGACAAACCGTCGAAGTGTATCGCGGCTTTCGCATCGAATTTGGCGAACGATGTGATAGGTTTTGACGCCTGTCACGTCTTCGGGCAATGGGTGGATCGCGCAACCTGTAGACATGAGAGACAGGATTGCGGCGGCAGCGAAAAAGCTCCGCTTCATCACAATAGCCTCCGCTCAGCCGCGCACATCAAGCACGGATGCGCTGTTACTTTATCAAAATCTTAAGTTGCACCCTCCTGCGCCAGCAGTCCAGCAGATGCCAATGAGATTCTGGAACTGTTGCCAAAAAGGCACTTAGCGCGAAGACGGCCGAAGCAAAAATTGTGGCTCTAAGGGCACTGAGCAGCCGACCTGCCCTTCACGACGGCCGCTTGCGCTTATGGGCGAAGGGGTTGGCCTTCTCGCGCAAGGTGATGCGCACCGGCGTGCCAGGCAGATCGAAAGCCTCGCGCATGGAATTGGTCAAATAGCGCAGGTACGACTGCGGCACCGCGTCGGCACGCGAGCAGAACAGCACGAAGCTCGGCGGCCGCGCCTTGGTCTGCGTGATGTAGTTCAGCTTCAGCCTGCGGCCGGACACAGCCGGCGGCGGATTGGCCTGGACCGCCTGCTCGAACCAGCGATTGAGCGCTGACGTCGACACGCGTCTGTTCCAGACCGCGTAAGCGTCCTGGATCGCCTGCATCAGGCGATCGATGCCCTCGCCCATCAGGCCTGATACCGCGACGATCGGCACGCCCTTGACCTGCGGCAGCCAGTGGTCGGCGTCGCGGCGCAGGCCCGAGATCGCGCCGCCGCCCTTGGTCTCCATCAGGTCCCATTTGTTGGCGGCGAGCACGAGCGCGCGGCCCTCGCGCTCGACCAGATCGGCAATGCGCAGATCCTGCTCCTCGAAGCGGTTCTGCGTATCCATCATCAGCACGACGACTTCGGCAAAGCGCACCGCGCGCAGCGCGTCGGCGACCGAGAGCTTTTCGAGCTTCTCCTCGATGCGCGAGCGACGCCGCAGGCCGGCGGTGTCGAACACGCGAAATTCGCGGCCCTTCCAGTTGATCTCGACCGCGATGGAGTCGCGCGTGGTGCCGGCCTCCGGGCTCGTCAGCAGGCGCTCCTCGCCGAGCAAATGGTTGATCAGCGTCGACTTGCCGGCATTCGGCCGGCCGACGATGGCGACCCGGATCGGGCGCGTCGCGGCCTCTTCCTCGGAGAGCGGCGCGTCGTCCTCGTCCTCATCCTCCTCGACGGGCTCCGGCATCAGCTTGGCGAGGGCGTCATAAAGCTCGCCCATGCCCTCGCCGTGCTCGGCCGAGATCTGGATGGGATCGCCAAGACCAAGCGCAAAGGCTTCCATCGCGCCGGCATCGCCATGCTTGCCTTCGCTCTTGTTGGCGACCAGCAGCACCGGCTTGTTGGCCCTGCGGGCGAAGTCGGCGAAGGCGCGGTCGGTCGGCGTCAGGCCGATGCGGGCATCGACGACGAAGAACAGCGCGTCGGCCTGCGCGATCGCGGCCTCGGTCTGCTCCTGCATCCGCGCGGTCAGCGAGCCCTTGGCGCCCTCGTCGAGGCCGGCGGTGTCGATGATGGTGAATTCGAGGTCGCCGAGCCTGGCCTCACCCTCGCGGCGGTCGCGGGTGACACCCGGCAGGTCATCGACGAGCGCGAGCTTTTGCCCAACCAGGCGGTTGAACAGCGTCGATTTGCCGACATTGGGCCGGCCGATAATGGCAATCGTGAAGGACATCGGTCATTCGTGCGCTGCGAAGGCCGCGCCTGTCAATGCAATGAAATTATTAGCGCGAGAAGCTGCCGCTCGGCAGCGGCGCCGGGAAGCCGCCCTGCGACTGCTGCTGCGTGCTCTGAGTCGGTTGGGCCTGCTGGACGGGCTGATCGGGCGGCGGCGCGGTGGTGCGCTTGCGTACGATCTTCTGCTTGGGCTGCGGAGCGGCCGCGGGCGGCGCGGCCTCCGGCTGGGCCTCGCCATCGACTTCGCCGGCAGGCGCATCGGCGGGCGCGGCCGCGCTGGCAGCCGGCTGTCTGGTCTTTTTCGCTTTCGCACCCTTCGCCGGCTTGGCCGGCTCAGGCGGCGGCTCCGTGGGCAAAGCCGCAACGGCAGGCGCATTCGGATCGGGCTGCTGCTGTGCGCCCTTGTACATGTCCTTCGGCACACCCTGCTCGAGGCCCGGCACGCCCTCCGGGAAGACCGGCTTGCGGTCGCCTGGCAGCTTCTTCTTGGTGTCGAGGAAATCGAGCATGTCGCTCGGATCGAAGCTGGAGCAGCCGCCCAGCACGCCCGTGAAGGCGATCAGGACGGCGGCTGCGATCAAGCGTGGCGTGCGGCGCATATCGGTGTCTCGTCTCAGCTCTCGGGACCGTCAGCTTTTGGCGACGGGCGGCAGCAGGGCCTGGAGCGCCTCGGCGCGCGAGCGCAGGCCCGGCGGCGTTTCGCCGTCCTCTGCGATCGCGTCGAGCCATTTGCGGGCTGCGGTCGTGTCGTTGTTGCGCCAGGCCGACAGCGCCAGCAACTCGCGGGCGCTGTGGCGGAAGGTCGATTTGGGTGTGGCGGAAGCCTCCAGCCGCTGCTGCATGTCGGCGTAGCTGGCGCTGTCGACCAGCAGGCCGGCGGCGCGGATCTTCGCCAGATCCTGCCACTCGCCGCCGACGCCGCGGTCGGCGGCAATGTCGTCGTACATCTTGGCGGCGGCCTTGGGATCGCGGCTAGCGGCCTCGGCCGCAGCACGCAGCCGCGCCAGAGTGCGATAGCCCGACGGAGCCTTGGCGGCGAGCTCAGTGAAGGCCGTCTCGGCCTCCGCATGCTTGTCCTGCTCTGACAGCTCGACGGCCTTCTCGAAGGCGGCGCCGGCCTCGGCGGCCTTCTTGGCCTCCAGATACTGGTAGCCGCGCCAGCCGCCCACAGCGGCCACGATGAGCACCATCAGGGCGATGAAGTAGATCGAATATTTTTCCCACAGCTTCTTGAGCTGTTCGCGACGTACTTCCTCGTCGACTTCGTCAAATAATTCAGACACTTATGCTAATCCCATGCCCGTCCGGGTGCGCGCGCCACAGCGTTCGCGTCAGGAATCCCGTCCCCCGCGTGGCGGCGAGGTAGCCTAACGATATGGCGGTGGCAAGGCAAAGCGAGCCCGATCAAGGCGTTAACCACCCGGGAGAGCCCGGAAGAAGCCCCTGCCCGGCTCAGGTTCCCAAGTGCTCCCGCAACTGCCGCTTCAGCACCTTGCCATTGGCGTTGCGCGGCAGCGGCTCGGTGGTGATCGCCATGGTTTCGGGGACCTTGTAGTCGGACAGCCGCTCCGCGCACCAGGCCCGCAAGACGTCGCCGGCGACCGGGGTGCGGGTCACCACGACAGCATGGACGCGCTCACCGAGCACCGGGCAAGCCCTGGCAATGATCGCGCTCTCGATCACCGCGGGGTGGCCCGCCAGCACGGACTCGACCTCCGCGGAATAGATCTTCAACCCGCCGCGATTGATCATGTCCTTCTGGCGGTCGAAGACGCGGACAAAACCGTCCGCATCGACTGACCCCAGATCGCCCGAGTGCCAGAACCCACCGGTGAAGCTCTCGGTCGTGGCTTTCGGGTTGTTCCAGTAACCCTTGATGACGGAGGCGCTCTGAATCCAGAGCTCGCCGATCTCGCCATGGGGCAGCTCGCGCCCATCGGGTCCCATCGCGACGATGCGCGCGCCGGGACACGGCAGGCCCACGCTGTCGATATGGCTCGCCGTCAGTTCGCCCGGCATGATCGTCGAGGGCGATGTCGTCTCGGTCGCGCCGTAGCAGTTCATCAGCTTCAGGCCGGGAATCGTCGCCTTGAGCCTCTCGATGGTCGCGACCGGCATCGGCGCGCCGCCAAAGCCGCCGATGCGCCAGCTCGACAGATCGTAGCTGTCGAAATCGGGCTGGAGCAGGCAGAGATTGTACATTGCCGGAACCATCACCGTGTAGGTGACGCGCTCGCGCGCAGCGAGCTTGAGATAATCGGCGGCCTTGAACGCCGGCATGATGATCAGCGCGCCGCCGCAGCGGATCATGGTCGTGATGTTGGCGACGACACCAGTGACGTGACCGAGCGGCACGGCCGCGATCGAACGGTCCGCTTCCGTCAATTGCAGGCAGGACGCAAACACCATCGAGGAATGCACGATGTTGCAATGGGCCAGCATCGCGCCCTTTGGCTTGCCCGTCGTGCCCGAGGTGTAGAGGATCATCGCCGTGTCCTCTTCGCTCACGTCGACGGGCGCGGCGGCCGCGGCCTTGTCAGCGAGCACTGCGAAGCGCGACGCATGCGGGTCGTCGTCGACGGCAACGCGGTGGATCACATCGGGCACATCCCGCGCATCCGGCAGCCGCCCGGCGAGCCCTGCCTCGTGGATCAGGATCTTGGCGCCGCAATCGGTGAGCACATAGGCAATCTCCGGCTTCTGCTGACGCGTGCTGAGCAGAACCGTGACCAGCCCCTCATGCGCGGCGGCAAACAGCAGCAGCGGAAATTCGATGCGGTTGCCCAGCAGGATGGCCACGCGATCACCGCGCTTGAGGCCGAGCTTGCGAAAGCCCTCGGCGATCCGGGCGGCCCGGTCGACGACCTGGCGCCAGCTCAGCCGGACATGACCGCAGATCAGGGCCTCGCCATCGGCGTTCTGCGCAACCGCTTCCGCAATCATCGCCCAAACGCTGCCCGGCCGCTTCACAAAGGCCGGCACGACGCGGTCGCCGAAGCGCGGCTCAAGCCGCATCGACGGAAGTGCGTGCTGCGACCAGTCCATGCGCGCCCCTCCTCAGCTCTTCTTCATGTCGTAGACATGCTCCGGGCCCGGGAAGGCCCGGCTCTTCACGTCGCGCGCATAGCCCGCGATGGCTTCCTCGATCGCCGGCCCGAGATTGCCATAGCGGCGCACGAATTTCGGCGACCGCGGCGACAAGCCGAGCATATCTTCCAGCACCAAAATCTGGCCGTCGCAGGCTGCGCTCGCGCCAATGCCGATGGTAGGAACTGCGATCGATTGCGTGATCTTGCGCGCCAGCGGCTCGGCGACCGCCTCGATCACGATAGAGAAGGCCCCCGCCTCTGCGATCGCCCTGGCGTCATTCTCGATCGGAGCCCAGTTCGCCTCCTCGCGGCCCTGTGCGCGGAACGAGCCAAGCGTGTTGATCGACTGTGGCGTCAGCCCGATATGGCCCATCACGGGAATGCCGCGCTCGGAGAGAAACGCCACCGTCTCCGCCATCCGCGCGCCGCCCTCGAGCTTGACCGCGCCGCACAGCGTTTCCTTCATGATCCGCACCGCCGACTGGAAGGCCTGCTCCTTCGAGCCTTCGTAGGAACCGAACGGCATGTCGACGACGACGAGCGCCTGGCTGGAGCCGCGCATCACCGCGCAGCCCTGCAGGATCATCATCTCAAGCGTCACGGGCACCGTGGTCTCGAAGCCATGCATGACATTGCCAAGGGAATCGCCAACCAGGATCGCATCGCAGTGCCTGTCGACCAGCGCGGCGGTGTGCGCGTGATAGGAGGTCAGCATCACGATCGGCTCGCCATTCTTGCGAATGCGGAGGTCGGGCGCGGTCTTGCGCCTGATGGCGGATTGGACGGACATTGTCAGACCCCTACGACAGGAACCCCGATCACGACAGGATGGAATGCAAACGCCAGCGCCAGATAGGCAACGACGCCGACCGCGACCGCGATCAGATCGTTGGAGACGCCGCCTACCGGAATCGGCGGGCCGCCAGCGTCAGTGCGATGCTTCAACGAAATGCGGTCAAACACCGCCCAGCCCAGGAACGAGCCGAACAGGATGATGGAACCGAGATCGCCATTGGCGAGGAGATGCGCGGCCGCCCACAGCTTGATGCCGGCCAGCATCGGATGTTTCAGCGTCGCGTAGATACGGCCGCGCAGGTATGACGCGACAACCAGGATGACCGCGGGCAGCATCAGCGCGAGCGTGATGTGCTTCATCGCCTTCGGCGGATACCAGACGTCGATCCAGCCGGTCGCACGGTAATGACCAAAGCCCCAGATGATCAGCGCGAGCCCCGCGAGTGAGACGAGCGCATAAAGGATCTTGTAGGTCCCCTCGCCCAGCCTCGCGATGGCCTGCGCGCGCGCCTCGCGTTTCGTTGTGAAGACATGCGCCGCGAAAAACAGCACCAGCCCCAGGATCATGACCAGCAGACCCACGACATCCTCCCCTCAACCAGCGCCCGCCTCTGGCGTAGCATCGATTGGCGGTCGGTCGCAACCGATGCGCTACTTGCCGAGCTGCCGATTGTCGACATAGCGGATCGCGATCGGCCGCCCTGCCAGGGCGCCGCCGAGACCGCTGGTGAATTTCAGCGGCAAGCAGGCCTTCAGCGAAGCATCGATGGCGTTCAGATAGGTCGTGCGGGTGTCGGCCGGGACGCCCGCGGTGGCGTATGTGAGGCGTGGCGGACCGATCAGGCCGCCCGCCTTGTTGAAGCTGAAGCGCACCGACATCTGCATGCCGGCCCGCGCGTTGTCCGCTGGCGGCGACCAGCAAGTGCGCAATTCGGCGAAGAGGTCGCCGATCGTATCGAGATCGTGATCCGGCTTCCGGTATTTGGCGCGGTCGGATTCGGACGGCACGCTGACGATCGTGAGCTGGAGATTCTGGCCGTAAGGATAGTCGATCTCGGGAATGCAGGGCCCGGGCTCGAGCGGGCTGCAATAGGACGGCGTGCAGGGCCGGTTGTCGAGCACGCTGCACGGTTCATGCGCAAACGGGATGGGATTGATCTGGCGCCGCTGCGCGTCGGCGGCCACCGTCGATATCGCCAGCAGTATAAGAAGGAGAATGCCGCGCCACATGGTATGCGAACTCTCAATGCCACTGTGGACGAAAGGTGGCATTCGTCGCGAAAGCGTCAAGTGCGCGCGCGTTCACATGCTCGCGTTTAGGCGGCCTTGGCGCGCGTTATCCCTTCTTCTTGACGTCCTTGACGTTGGTGAACTCGATGCCCTCGGCGCGTTCCCTGGTGTAGCCGAGATAGAACTCGTTCCTCGCCAGATAGACGGGATCACCATCGACGTCGTCGGCGATACTCGAGGTGTTGGCGGCGATGAAAGTGTCGAGCTTCTTGCGATCGTCTGAAGAAACCCAGCGCGCAAGCTGGAACTCGCTGACCTCGAACTCGACCGGAAGGGAATATTCCGCCTCCAGCCGTGCCTTCAGCACGTCGAGCTGGAGCGCGCCGACCACGCCGACCAGCGCCGGTGCACCGTCGCGCGGGCGGAATACCTGGACGACGCCCTCTTCCGACATCTGCTGAAGCGCTTCCTTCAGCTTCTTCGCCTTCATCGCGTCGGTGAGACGGACGCGGCGGACGATTTCCGGCGCAAAGCTCGGCACGCCGACGAAGTTGAAATCCTCGCCCTCGGTCAGGGTATCACCGATGCGCAGCGTGCCGTGGTTGGGAATGCCGACGACGTCGCCGGCAAAGGCCTCATCCGCCACCGAACGGTCCTGCGCGAAGAAGAATTGCGGGCTCGACAGCGGCATGCTCTTGCCGGTGCGCACCAGTTTCGCCTTCATGCCGCGGCTGAGCTTGCCCGAGCACAGGCGCGCAAAGGCGATGCGGTCGCGGTGGTTCGGATCCATGTTCGCCTGGATCTTGAACACGAAGGCGCTCATGCGCGGATCGGTCGCCTCGACCTTGCGCTGGTCGCTCTCCTGCGCACGCGGCTCGGGCGCGAACTTGCCGAGGCCCTCCAGGAGGTCGCCGACGCCGAAATTGCGCAGCGCGCTGCCGAAATAGACCGGCGTCAAGTGGCCCTCGCGAAACGCCTCCAGCTCGAACGGTTTTGAAGCCTCGGTGACGAGCTCGAGCTCGTCCTTCACCGCGGAGACGTCGAGATTGGCGTTGAGCTTGGCAAGCTCCTCGATCTCGATCTGCTGCGCCGCGCCGGTCTTGGCGCCGCCGCCTTCGAGCAGGCGCACGCCGCCATTGACGACGTCATAGGTGCCGAGGAAGTCGCGGCCGCGGCCGACCGGCCAGGTCATCGGCGTGGTGTCGAGCGCCAGCGTCTTCTCGATCTCGTCCAGCAGCTCGAACACGTCGCGGCTCTCGCGGTCCATCTTGTTGATGAAGGTGATGATCGGAATGTCGCGCAGGCGACAGACCTCGAACAGTTTTCGGGTGCGCGCCTCGATGCCCTTGGCGGCGTCGATGACCATGACGGCGGAATCGACGGCCGTCAGCGTGCGATAGGTGTCTTCCGAAAAGTCCTCGTGGCCCGGCGTGTCCAGCAGGTTGAACACGAGGCCCTCGAACTCGAAGGTCATCACGGACGTCACGACCGAGATACCGCGCTCGCGCTCGATCTTCATCCAGTCCGAGCGCGTGTTGCGCCGCTCACCCTTGGCCTTGACCTGACCGGCGAGGTTGATGGCGCCGCCGAACAGCAGCAGCTTTTCGGTCAGCGTGGTCTTGCCGGCGTCGGGGTGGGAGATGATCGCAAAGGTGCGCCGCCGCGCCACTTCAGCGGCAAGCGGGGAACGGGCCGGCGATTCGGCTGTGGTGGTGGCGATGTCGGACATGGCGGGAGCGTTTGGCAGGGAAAATGGGCCGGATCAAGCCTGATGTGGTAATTGCGGAGCCCTTCGGCCAGCCCCATATCGCCGTTTGGGAGGGACGGCCCTCCTATCCACCAGCATATCAGCCGCGGGGACGACCCTGCCTTGAATGGAGGGTCGTCATGGCCTGGAGCATCCTGTTCGTCGCCGGTCTTCTCGAGATCACCTGGGCGATCGGCCTGAAATACACCGAGGGTTTCACCAGGCTTGTTCCCTCCGTCATCACGCTCGCGGCGATGGCGGGCAGCGTCATCCTGCTTGGGCTCGCGCTCAAATCGCTGCCCGTCGGGACCGCCTATGCGGTGTGGACCGGCATCGGCGCGGTCGGCACGGCGACGCTCGGGATCATCCTGTTCGGCGAGCCGGCGACCGCGCTTCGCCTGGCCAGCATCGGACTGATCGTTGCCGGTATCATCGGGCTGAAGCTCGTTACTTGACGAAAATCCTGACGGCCCACCAGGTCAGCGCGGCGACGATCGCCGAGGCCGGCATCGTGATCACCCAGGCATAGACGATCGAGCTGGCGACGTTCCAGCGCACCGCCGAGAGGCGGCGGGCGGCGCCGACGCCGACGATGGCGCCGGTGATGGTATGGGTGGTCGAGACGGGAACCCCGAGGAAGGTCGCCATGAACAGGGTCGCGGCGCCGCCAGTTTCGGCGCAAAAGCCCTGCATCGGCGTCAGTTTCGTGATGCGCAGGCCCATGGTGCGGACGATGCGCCAGCCGCCCATCAGCGTGCCCATCGCCATCGCGGCCTGGCAGGACAGCACGACCCAGAACGGCACCGAGAATTCGCTGCCGAGATGGCCCTGTGAATAGAGCAGCACGGCGATGATGCCCATGGTCTTCTGCGCGTCATTGCCGCCATGGCCGAGCGAATAGAGCGAGGCGGAGGCGAATTGCAGGATGCGGAAGGCGCGATCCACGGCGAAGGGCGTCGATCGCACCGAGGCCCAGGAGACGATCGCAACCAGCAGCATCGCCAGCAGGAAGCCGACCAGCGGAGACAGCACGATGGCGATCACCGTCTTGGACAATCCGCTCCAGACCGCCGCCGAAATCCCGGCTTTGGCCACGCCGGCACCGAACAACCCGCCGATCAGCGCATGCGACGACGAAGACGGGATGCCGAGCGCCCAGGTCACGAGGTTCCAGACGATGGCGCCGACCAGCGCCGCGAAGATCACGTGGGCATCGACGATTGAGGGATCGATAATGCCGGTGCCTATGGTCTGGGCGACGTGCAGCCCGAACACCATGAAGGCGACGAAATTGAAGAAAGCGGCCCAGAACACCGCGAATTGCGGCCGCAGCACGCGGGTCGAGACGATGGTCGCGATCGAATTGGCAGCGTCATGCAGGCCGTTCAAGAAGTCGAACAGCAGCGCGACGGCGATCAGTCCGACCAGGACGGGAAGACCCAACGCAGCATCCACGGCGAGGCCCCTGCCTTAAAGTTTTCGCATGATCTCCGCGCAAACGCGTTCCGCGTTTGTCGCGAAGGAAAACCGCTGCACATTTTTCCGGATCATGCGCTACACTTGCTCGATGACGATGCTGTTGATCTCGTTTGCGACGTCGTCGAAGCGATCGGCGACCTTTTCGAGATGGTCGTAGATCTCGACACCGACGATGAAATCCATCGCGTTGCCGTCGCGGTGCTTGAGGAACAGCTCCTTCATCCCGATGTCGTGGAGATCGTCGACCCGGCCCTCGAGCTTGGTCAGCTCTTCCGTGATGGCGGTCAGCATGGCCACGTTCTTGCCGATCTGCTGCATCAGGGGCAGCGCACGGCCGACCAGATTGGCGCATTCGATCAGAAGCCCGCCGATCTCGCGCATCGGCGGCTCGAAGGCGCGGACCTCGAACAGCATCACGGCCTTGGCGGTCTGCTGCATCTGGTCGATGGCATCGTCCATCGAGGTGATGAGGTTCTTGATGTCGCCGCGGTCGAACGGCGTGATGAAGGTGCGGCGCACCGCCGTCAGCACCTCACGGGTGATGTTGTCGGCATCGTTCTCGAACTGGTTGACGCGCTGGCAATAGACCGGCGTCTCCTCGCCCCCGTTGAGCATGCCCTGGAGCGCGATCGAGCCCTGGATCACGGTCTGGGCATGGCGGTCGAACAGGTCGAAGAACCGTTCTTCCTTGGGCAGGAAAGCGCGAAACCATCGCATCATGGGGATAGACTACCGGTTGGAAATGGCCCGGCCCGGAAGGGCCGTCACGAAACTGTCATAGACCATTTTCGGTCCGCGCGCGTGCCACCTCACGCCCGCGGCGCCGGATCATCCACCACTTTCACGAAGCGGGTAAATTGACCTTAAATCAATTACTTAGAGCGAACGCCGGAAGTAATGCGCGATTTCACCGACGACGCCGCGGCGGAAGGTGAGCACGCAGATCACGAAGATCGAGCCCTGGATCACCGTCACCCATTGGCCGAAGCTCGCCAGATATTGCTGCATGGCGATGATCACGAAGGCGCCGACCACGGGTCCGAAGATGGTCCCGAGACCCCCGACCAGCGTCATCAGCACGACTTCGCCCGACATCGACCAGTGTACGTCGGTGAGCGAGGCATTTTGCGCCACGAACACCTTCAGCGATCCGGCGAAGCCGGCCAGCGTGCCCGACAGGACGAAGGCCAGGAACTTGTACTGGTCGGTCCGGTAGCCGAGCGAGATCGCGCGCTGCTCGTTCTCGCGGATCGACTTCAACACCTCGCCGAACGGCGAGTTGATGATGCGGAAGATCAACAGGAAGCCGGCGAGGAAGCCGACCAGCACGACGTAGTACAGGACCGTCGGCTTGGAGAGATCGAGGACGCCGAACATGTGCCCCTGCGGAATGCCCTGAATGCCGTCTTCGCCATGGGTGAACGGCGCCTGGAGGTAGATGAAGTACAGGAGCTGCGACAGCGCCAGCGTGATCATCGAGAAATAGATGCCCTGGCGGCGGATCGAGATGTAGCCGGTCACGATCGAGAGCACGAAAGCACCGGCGACGCCGACGAGGATGCCGAGCTCCGGCGGCAACGCCCACACCTTCAGCGCATGCGCGCTGCAATAGCCGGCCGTGCCTAAGAACATCGCGTGGCCGAACGACAGCAGGCCGCCATAGCCGATCAGAAGGTTGAAGGCGCAGGCGAGGAGCGCGAAGCACAGCGCCTGCATCACGAAGAACGGATAGACCCCCGTGAACGGCACCGACGCCAGCAGCAGCGCCATCACCGCAAACACGATCATCTCGTCACGCATCGCGCGCGGGGTCGCCCGCAGCGTATCGTCCGTCAAGGCTGTCATATCAGGCCGCCCTTCCCGTCAATCCCGATGGCTTCACCAAGAGCACCAGCACCATCAGCACGAACACGACGGTGTTGGAGGCCTCGGGGTAGAAATACTTGGTCAGGCCCTCGATCACGCCGAGAGCGAAACCGGTGATGATCGAGCCCATGATCGATCCCATGCCGCCGATCACCACCACGGCAAACACGACGATGATGAGGTCGGCGCCCATCAGCGGCCGCACCTGGTTGATCGGCGCCGAGAGCACGCCGGCGAGCGCGGCAAGGCCGACGCCGAGACCGTAGGTCAGCGTGATCATGCGCGGCACGTTTATGCCGAAGGCGCGGACCAGCGTCGGGTTTTCGGTCGCGGCGCGGAGGTAAGCGCCGAGCCGCGTCTTCTCGATCAGGTACCAGGTCGCCAGACACACGATAAGCGAGAACACGACGACCCAGCCGCGATAGACCGGAAGGAACATGAAGCCGAGATTCATGCCGCCCTTGAGCTGGTCAGGAATGGCATAAGGCAGGCCCGACGATCCAAAATAGTTCTGGAACACGCCCTGCACGATCAGCGCAATGCCGAAGGTCAGCAGCAGGCCGTAGAGATGGTCAAGCCCGGTCAGCCATTGCAGCATGGTCCGTTCCAGGATCATGCCGAAGATGCCGACGACGATCGGAGCGACGATCAATGCCGGCCAGTAGCCGATACTGAGATAATCATTGTTCAGCAGGAAATAGGCGACGAAGGCGCCCATCATGTAGAGAGCGCCGTGGGCGAAATTGATGATGTTGAGCATGCCGAAGATCACGGCAAGCCCGAGACTGAGCAGCGCGTAGAACGAGCCGTTGATCAGTCCCACCAGTAGCTGAGCGTAAAGTGCCTGCATCGATCCCGCACCCGGTCCCTTCGGCGTTCCCCTGAAAGTCGCCCGCAGGCCTCAAAGGCCTGCGGGCCGTTATCCTACTTCTTCAACAGCGCGCACTTGCTCTCGGACAGCGGCGTGAAGGCCTGATCGCCCGGCACCGTGCCGACCAGCTTGTAGAAGTCCCACGGGCCCTTGGACTCCGAGGGCTTCTTGACCTCGAACAGATAGGCGCTGTGGATGGTGCGGCCGTTCGGCTGGATCTCGCCCTTGCCGAACAGATCGTCCTCCGTCGGCATCGACTTCATCTTCTCGACGACCTTGACGCCGTCGTGAGGATTGCCGCCGAGTGCGTCCAGCGCCTTGAGATAGTGGCGCACGCCGGCATAGACGCCGGCCTGCACCATGGTCGGCGGCGCGTTGTTCTTCATTTTCGAGGCGAAGCGCTTCGAGAACGCCCGGGTCTGGTCGTTCATGTCCCAGTAGAACGTCTCGGTGAAGTTGAGGCCCTGCGCGGTCTCCAGACCGATCGCCTTGACGTCGGTGAGGAACAGCAGGAGCGCGGCGAGCTTCTGGCCGCCCTTGACGATGCCGAACTCGGCCGCCTGCTTGATGGCGTTGGTGGTGTCGCCGCCGGCATTGGCAAGGCCGATGATCTTGGCCTTGGAGGCCTGCGCCTGGAGCAGGAAGGACGAGAAGTCCGGCGTGTTCAGCGGATGCTTCACGCCGCCGACCACCTTGCCGCCATTGGCGGTGACAACGGCCGTTGTATCGCGCTCGAGCGCCGCACCGAAGGCGTAGTCCGCGGTCAGGAAGAACCAGCTGTCGCCACCCGCCTTCACCAGCGCCTGGCCCGTGGTGTGGGCCAGCATGTACGTGTCGTAGGTCCAGTGCACGGTGTTGGGTGAGCACTGCGCGTTGGTGAGGTCGGAGGTCGCCGCACCAGAGTTGATGTAGACGCCGTTCTTTTCCTTGATGACGTTGTTGACGGCGAGCGCCACACCGGAATTCGGCACGTCCACGATGACATCGATCTTGTCGACGTCGAACCACTGCCGCGCGATCGCGGTGCCGATGTCGGGCTTGTTCTGGTGATCGCCGGAGACAATGTCGATCTTCCAGCCCTTGGCGGTAAGGCCGGAATCTTCAACGGCCATCTGCGCTGCGAGCGTCGAGCCGGGGCCGCCGAGATCGGCATAGAGTCCTGACTGATCGGACAGCGCGCCGATCTTGACGGTCTTGTCCTGCGCGGACGCGACGCCGGCTGCGGCGAAGGTGAGCGCGGTGGTCAGCAGCAATGATGCAATCGACCTGGTCTTCATGCAACTTTCCTTTTTGAATTTTCTCGTTGGCAGTTCTTCTGTTTAAGCATGATCTTTTCGGAAAATCGCTTCACGCCTTCCGGATCATGCCTAGACGCCGAGATAAGTGTGGAGCTTGTCCATGTTGGCGGCAAGCTCCGCATTGGAAAATCCGTCAATGATCTTGCCGTGCTCGACCACGTAGTAGCGGTCGGCAACGGTGGATGCGAACCGGAAGTTCTGCTCGACCAGGAGGATCGTAAAGCCCTCCTTCTTGAGCCGCGCAATGGTGTGGCCGATCTGCTGGATGATGACTGGCGCCAACCCTTCGGTCGGCTCGTCCAGCATCAGGAAGCTCGCACCGGTGCGCAGGATGCGCGCGATCGCCAGCATCTGCTGCTCGCCGCCGGACAACTTCGTGCCCTGGCTGTTGAGCCGCTCCTTCAGGTTCGGAAACAGGTCGAAGATCTGCTCGAGCGGCAGTCCGCCTTCGCGGACCACTGGCGGCAACAACAAATTCTCCCGCACGTCGAGGCTGGAGAATATCCCCCGCTCTTCCGGGCAGAACGCGATGCCCATGCGCGCGATCTTATCGGAGGTCGTGCGGATGATCTCCTGGGTGTTGAACTTCACCGAGCCGGTACGCTTGCCGATGATGCCCATGATCGACTTCAGCGTGGTCGTCTTGCCGGCGCCGTTACGCCCGAGCAGGGTGACAACCTCGCCCGCGTTCACGTCGAAATTGATCCCATGCAGGATGTGGGACTCGCCATACCAGGCCTCGAGGTTGCGGACCTGGAGGATGTTTCCGCCGCTCGCAGCCTTTGCCGGAGCCTCGGCGATCGCAGTGTCAGGCATGACCGGCTCCCAGATAGGCTTCCTTGACGCGTTCGTCCTTGGTGAGCTCGCTGTAATGGCCCTGCGCGAGAACCTGCCCGCGCGTCAGCACGGTGATGATGTCGGAGAGATTCGCCACGACGCTCAGATTATGCTCGACCATCAGGATGGTGTATTTCGCGGAGATGCGCTTGATCAGCGCCGCGATCTTGTCGATGTCCTCGTGGCCCATGCCGGCCATCGGCTCGTCCAGCAGCATCATCTCGGGGTCGAGCGCGAGCGTGGTTGCAATCTCGAGTGCGCGCTTGCGCCCGTAGGGCATCTCGACCGCAGGCGTATTGGCAAACTCGCTGAGGCCGACATCGTTCAACAGATCGCGTGCGCGATCGTTGAAACGGTTGAGCACGGACTTGGAGCGCCAGAAATCGAAGGAACTGCCGTGCTGGCGCTGAAGCGCGACGCGAACGTTTTCCAATGCGGTCATATGCGGAAACACCGCCGAGATCTGGAACGATCGCACCAGTCCCATGCGGGCCACGTCGGCCGGCGCCATCGCGGTGATGTCCTGTCCCTTGTACAGGATCTTCCCGGCGGACGGCCTGAGGAACTTGGTCAAAAGATTGAAGCACGTCGTCTTGCCGGCGCCGTTCGGGCCGATCAACGCGTGAATGCTCCCACGGCGGACCTTGAGCGCAACGTCGCGGACAGCGAAGAAGCCCGCGAACTCCTTGGTCAAGCCTTCCGTTTCGAGAATGAACTCATCGGCCAAACAGATTTCCCCCTGCCCGCGCGACCCGCGTGGCTGTCCTTGTTGCTTCGGCTTTCAGGAGGCCTTGGAGCCTTCCCGGAACGCCGCCTCCGGGCGCGGAATATGCCGGAGGTGACGGGGGTTAGGCAAGGCGGAAAGCTGAGCAGATCAGGTCTCCGGCTGGGATACAAATGCTCCCTTAGTCGGAGATGTTTTGATGTCACGCCTGCCCGGCCTTCCGGTTCAAGAAAGCACCGGTCGTCAAGCCGTCGTTAACGGTCTTTCGTCCCGCGCGCCAGCCTTCATAGAAAATTTTCCCGCGGCATGGATGATGCGCGGGTTTCGATCTGCCGGGAATATTGTTTTGGATTTCGCAAGCGCCGCTCCCTCCGCCGTCAAGTCGATCAGGCAGCGTGATCTCCTGAACACGTGGCTGCGGCTCTACGCGCGCCAGCAGATCGCGCCGGCGATCTGGGAGTATCAACCTGCGCGGCTCGAGGAAGAGCTGTCCGATCTCATCTATTATACCGTTGACGCCTCAACTCCGGTGCCGCGCCTCATCATCCAGAGCGAAGGCACGCGGATCTCGCGCGCCTATGGACACACCGGCAAAGGCGTGCCGCTGGATGAATATATCGGGCCGCGGCTCGTGCCCTCCGTGATGCCCATCTATTACGAATGCGTCGCGCGCGGGCTTCCGGTCTACAGCGTTGCCGACGTCGACGACATCTATGGGCGCATCGTCGCCTACGAACGCCTGCTGTTGCCGTTCCTCACCGACGGCAAGGTCTGTCACATCATCGCCTCGCTCAAGACCTTCTGCGAGGACGGCGGCTTCGAGATCAAGAATCTGATGCGCGGAAATGACGCGCCGCCGCGACCGAAGCTGCGCGCCGTGATCGATCGCGACCTCTTTCATCGCGCCCCCGGCCGTATCGCGGCCGCCGACGTCGTCGAGTTCGCGGACCAGTCCGGTCCCGCCGACGCCACCGAGATCATCGAGCTGAACTAGCCTTCAGCGCGATTTGGCGCCGACTTACTTCGCCCTGACTTCCTTGGCGTAGATGTCCGGCTTGAAGCCGACCAGCAGCTTGCCGCCGACTTCCAGCACCGGACGCTTGATCATCGATGGTTGCGCTAGCATCAACGCCAGTGCCTTCTTTTCGGTAAGACCCTCCCTGTCGGAGTCGGGCAGCTTCTTGAAGGTCGTGCCGGCACGATTGAGCAGAATCTCCCAGCCGAGCTTGTCGCTCCACTGCTTGAGCTTGTCCTTCTCGACGCCCGCCGTCTTGTAGTCGTGAAACTCATAGGCAACGCCATGGCTGTCGAGCCAGGCGCGCGCCTTCTTCATGGTGTCGCAGTTCTTGATGCCGTAGATGATGTTGGGCAAGACGTTCCTCTCGCATGCGTGATGCTTCGGCTGCGGCGTTGTACGAAACTCCGGTTCGCGCGACAATATTGCGAGCGAAGCTTACGAACTCTGTCAACGGACTCATCATGCACGTCACCCACGATCCCGCCGCGGCCCCGTCGCCGACCATCGACTTCAACAGCTTCCTCGCGGTCGATATCCGCGTCGGCACCATCGTCGATGCCAAGCCGTTCCCGGAGGCGCGCAAGCCGGCCTGGCGGCTGTGGATCGACTTCGGCCCGGCGATCGGCGTGCGCAAGAGCTCGGCGCAGATCACCGAGAACCATCCGCTCGAGACGCTGGTGGGGCAACAGGTCGCGGCCGTCGTCAATTTTCCCCCGCGCCAGATCGGGCCGGTCGTATCGGAAGTGCTGACGCTCGGATTTCCCGATGCCGACGGCAAGGTCGTGCTGGTGCAGCCGGGCAAGCCGGTGCCGAACGGCGGACGGCTGTTCTAGCGGCACACGGTCGCGAGCCGAGCCGTTGCGTCTGTCGGCGGCTCGCCAGCCGTTTACGTCTCCTGTTCCCCGGCTCGGAGCCATCGAGACTTGACCAAAACCCGTCGTTGATCTAAAAATGACTGACTGATCGTTTTTTATTATACCCGCCAATAATCAAGCTGCCCTCGATGAATCGCTAAAACGATCGATCAGTCAGTTATTTGCGGAGGCTCCGATGCCGAAGATCAGCGACAAGCAGCGTGAAGGCCGGCGACGGCAGATCCTCGAGGCCGCCCTCGCCTGCTTCGCCGAGAACGGCTTTCACCAGACCGGCATGGCCGACATCGTGAAGCGGTCGGGGCTGAGCCATGGCGCGGTCTATCTCTACTTCCGGAGCAAGGACGACCTGATCGAGGCGCTCGCCGACGACCGGCACCGCCGCGAAGCCGTGCTCAACTCGGTCGCGCAGGGATCGGGCGATCCGATCGAAGGACTTCACGCGCTGGTCCGCGTCTACGCGCAATGGCTCACCGATCCCGCCGGCGAAGCGCGGCGGCGCGTCGGCATCCATGGCTGGGCCGAGGCGCTGCGTAACCGCCGCGTCCGCACCAGCGTCGTCGAAGGCATCGAGATGCCGCGCGCCCTGATCGTGGCGCTGGTCGAGCGCGCCCAGCACGACGGCCTCATCAGGCGCGATCTCGGCGCCGACGCCATCGCGCGCGTGTTGATCGCTATCTTCCAGGGCTTTGTGCTGCAAAAATGCTGGGGCGAGGACTTTGACGTCGATGCCTGCATGGCGGCTGTCGATGGCGTGATCGACGGCTTCCGCACGACGAAGCCGGACGTCAAGCGACGAACCCGGGCTTGAGCGATGTCCTGGATCTACGAACTGCTCGCAGGCATCGGCGTCGGCCTCGTCGGCGGCGCGACATCGGGCTTCATGGGCACGAGCCCGGGCGGCGGTCTCGTGATCTTCTCCGTTCTGCTGCTCGGCGCGGAGCAGCACGTCGCCCAGGGCACCTCGCTGATCACGCAGGTCCCGCCGACCGGTTTCGCCGGAGTGCGCCGCTACTGGCAGAGCGGCAATCGCAGTCCGCTGCAATGGATCGTCTGGATCGGCATCGGATTTCTCGTCGGTGGCGCGGGCGGCGGCTATGCCGCGGCCGGCGTGTCCGACGCAGTGCTGCAATGGACCTACGTCGTCTACCTCGCTCTGCTGATCGCAGCCCTGCTGCTGCGCCGCGACCGCAAGGACGGAGCTGGCGAGGCCGGCGATCCCGCCGAACTGCCCTGGCTCCCGCTGTTCCTCATCGGCGCGCTGGCCGGCTTTTCCTCCGGCTTCATGGGGATCGGCGGCGGCCTGGCGATCACCGTCGGCCTTGCCGCGGGCCTGCGCGTGCCGCAGCACCAGGCGCAACTCGTCAGCCTCGTCTTCTCGGTGATCCCGACCAACATTCCAGCGGCGTGGATCTACTGGAGCAAGGGGCTCATGGTCGGCTGGCCGGCCATCATCGGCATCGTCGCCGGCCTCTGGGTCGGCACCGATCTCGGCGCACGCATGGCCAATGGCGTCAGCAAATCGGTGCTGCGCCGGGTCATGATCGCCCTCGTCTCGCTGATGGCGCTCTACATGACCTACAAGGCGCTGAGCTAGTTCACGGCCGTTTCGGAATGTTGAGCCCACGTTGCACCGCCGGACGTGTAAGTCCCCGTTCGAGCCATGCGGCAACCGATTTGAACTGGGTGAATTCGACGAGATCACCGGCGCCGTAGAAGCCGATGAGGTTGCGCACCCAGCCAAGCATCGAGATGTCGGCGATGGTGTAGTCGTCATCCATGAACCATTGCCGGCCGGCCAGATGCGTCTCCATCACGCCGAGCAGACGCCTGGACTCGCCCACGTAGCGTTCTAGCGGCCGCTTGTCCTCGAAATCCTTGCCGGCGAATTTGTGGAAGAAACCGACCTGGCCGAACATAGGCCCGATCCCGCCCATCTGGAAATGCACCCACTGGATGGCCTGGTAGCGGCGCGCGGCATCCTGCGGCAACAGCTTGCCGGTCTTCTCCGCTAGATATTGCAGGATAGCCCCGGACTCGAACAGCGGCAGCGGCCGGCCGCCGGGACCGTTGGGATCGAGGATCGCCGGGATCTTGCCGTTCGGATTGAGCGACAGAAACTCGGGCGTCTTCTGGTCGTCCTTGCCGAAATCGACGAGATGGACCTCGTAGGGAAGCCCGATCTCCTCCAGCATGATCGACACCTTGACGCCGTTCGGCGTCGGCAACGAATAGAGCTGAAGCAGCTCCGGATGCCTTGCCGGCCAGCGCTTGGTGATGGGAAAGGCGGAGAGATCGGACATCGGGACCCCGGCATCGTTCGTGAGATTGTCGCCTAATCTAGGCGAGCGGACGAACGGCACAAGGCCGATGCAGAGGTCACACGATCTTTTCGCACTGAAGCCGGATCACAGCGGCCGCAGCAAGTGACTTGTCGCATACACGATATCGCGCTGCGCACGTTGCTCGATGAAGCGCTGCCCGGTGACGAGCAGGGCTCCGGTGAAAACGAGCGCGAGCAGCGCGGTCGCGAATTGACTGGTATCATTCATCGCACGAGCATCTCTGTAATCTCTTCGCACGGGGAACGCGGGCCGACCACCCGCAGTTCCTACACCTGTCAAATAAATTGCCGCTTTATCCCGAGCGCACCTTGGCGGCCGGTCGCCTCAATAGTTGATCTCCACTCGCAATCCGCGCGGATCGATCTCGCCATCACCGACCGACTGCGTGCTGTCGCGCGCTGCGACCGCGCAGGCGCAGGCGTCGATGAGATCGTCACGGCCGATGCCGGTGCCGTGACGCTGCGTCAGCCATTTCCGCAAGCGTGTAAAGCCGCGTTGCTCCAGTAGCGCGATGCGTTGTTCGCGGCCGTGCGCTGATCCCTTGCTCTCCAGCCGTAGGCGCCCGGCGAGATTCCAGAAGATCAATTCCGGATGCGCTTCGCCGATCGTGGCTTGCCGTGCCGGCGTCATGATCTCGTCGACATCCCTGATCTTGTCCCTGATGTTCCAGAGCTGCGCCGACACGCCTCTGCCCTTGCCTTCGTGCTCCCAGTAATGACGATTGGCTGCCGCCATGTCGGGAAATCTCCAGAGGTCGCGGCGCGCGCCGAGAAACACGGCGGGGCCGACCAGTTCGCGCGCACGCAGGTCGCATGTTCGATAGCCGCTCACGTTCAACCCAATCGGCATGTCGATCATCGCGCGCGCATGTGGCATCGCGAGCAATCGCGTCAGCCCCGGCGAATAGTCGAAGCCGTGATCGCCGCGCTCGTCGATCCAGGCTGCGACCCAGCCGTAACGAAATCCATCGAGACCGAGATAATTATTCACGCGTACGACCGAGCCTCCGATGCGCGTTCATCCCGTGGTTTCACCTTGATGTCGTTCGAACAGGCGCTGGGCCAACAGCGCATGGCCGAGCGTGCCGCCGGCGCGGACCGCAGCGGCGATCAACGCAGCTTCCGCGACCTCCTCGCGCGTCGCACCGGCTTTCGCCGCCTGTGCCGTATGCACGTCGAGGCAATAGGCGCATTGCGTGGTGAGCGCGACCGCGAGCGAAATCAGCTCGCGATATTTCGGCGGGATCAAGCCGTCCTTGCGCTCGACGGCATGATTGAAGGCGAGGAAGGCGTTGGCCTCGACCGGCGCGAGCGCGACGAAGGCCGGGACGGATCTCAGGTCATCGGAGTTTTGATAATCGGTCATGTCTCATCTCGTCAGATATTCGCGCATCAATGCGCGGGCGCGATGCAGGCGTGCCTTGACGGTCTGCCTGGACGCGCCGAGTGCGACGGCGATTTCGTCGATGGTCATCTCCTTGACGTCGCGCATCAGCGCGACGTCGCGATAGTGCAGCGGCAGCGCCTCGAAGGCCGCGGCCACGTCGAGCCGCAGATCGGCCTCGGGCCGCGACAGCAGTGCGGCCTCCGCGTCACTCGCAGCGATGGCCGGCATAAGGCCGGCCTTGCGCGCGAGCCGCAGGCATTCGCGCCGAACCACGCTGAACAGCCAGGCGGACAGCGCCAGCAGCGAGCGGATGGTGCCGACATGGCGGAACAGGATCCACAGCGCCTCCTGCGTCGCATCCTCGGCATCCGCCGAGCTGCGGCAGGTGGCGCGCGCGTAGCGGCGGATATCGGGCTGCGCCGTCGCGAGCAGCGACGCGATCGCCTCGGGATCGCCGAGCCGCGCCGCCTCGAACAGGTTGGGCGAGATCGCAGCCGCGCTCACGACACGCCTCCTCGTCCGATTCCGGCCATCGCGCACATCGGGCAGTAGCCGACGAGGCCGGTCAGCGCGAAGCCTGCGCCGCCGAGCGCGACCAGCCACGCCGCAAGCCCCGACAGATACGCGAACGCGGCAATCGCGACCGCAATTCCGAGCGCCACCCGCACCGCCTGATGCAGGCCGCCGATGTTCTTCCTGTAAAATCCCATCACATCCTCCGACACGCGCCGAGGCGGAATGCCTCGAGGACAAGGAGGACGCGACGGGCGAAAAGGATTCGCGGAGGCCTGCAATTTTTTTTCGCGGTCAGGCTCCGACCGCCTGGTAGGCCAGGCGCTTGAACTCGAAGAAGAACGGATTCCAGAAGCCCATGTAGCGCTGGGCCATCAGGACGCCGGCGGTATTCGCCTGCGGGCAGATCCACCAATGGGTGCCGGCAAGGCCGCCCCACTGGAATTCGCCGGTGGAATTCGGCGGATCGAACGGCGTCGGCGCGAAGGTGACGGCGCCGCCGAGACCAAAACCCTTGCCGGGCATCGGCCCGAGATTGGCAAAGCGGATGGTCTGGCCTGCGGGCAGCTGGTTCGTCACCATCTGCCCCAGCGTCTCCGACTTCAGCAGTGTATCTGCCCCAGGCACCAAGGCGCGCACCAGCGCAAGCATGTCCGGCAGGGTCGAGACCAGACCGCCGCCGCCCGAGAGCCGCGGGAACGGACGGCGATAGGCCTGCGGGTAAGGCAGATTGTCGGCCCGCGTCAGACCGGGCTTCATCGGATCAAGCACGTCGGCGCCGGTGTAGAGCGCGACCAGCCTGCCCTGCTGCGCTTCGGGCACGTAGAAGCCGGTATCGGTCATGGCGAGCGGATCGAAAATGCGCGCCTTGAGGAAGGCATCGAGGGATTTTCCGGAGACGACCTCGACAACGCGGCCGACCACGTCGGTCGCCACCGAATATTCCCAGCCCGTGCCGGGATGATAGGACAGCGGCAGATCGGCAAGCTTGTCGATCATGTCGGTCAGCGGCGTCAACGGATTGAGCACGCCCGCCTCGTTATAGCCTTTGAACAGCACCGTGCCGGGGTCGAAGATGCCGTAGCTGAGGCCGGAGGTGTGGGTCAGGAGCTGGCGGATCGTGATCGAGCCCTTCGCCGGCTCGACATCGGCAAGGCTCGAAGCGTCCTGCTTCAGCACCCTGCGATTGCCGAGCTGCGGCAGGAATTTTTCGACGACATCGTCAAGCCCGATGCGGCCCTCTTCCACCAGAAGCATGATCGCGCACGTGACGAAGATCTTGGTATTCGAAAACGCGCGGAAAATGTGGTCGGTCCGGAGCGCGGTTTTGGCTTCGCGGTCGGCAAGCCCGACGCATTGCTGGTCAACGACCTCCCGGCCGCGCAGCACCGCCCAGGACACGCCGGGAATGATCTCCTGATCGACGTAGCGCTGCATCGCCGTCCGTACGGCGGAAAAATCGGTTGCCCTGGCGTCCATTGTTTCCCCCAATTGTGGTTGGGACGGATATAGCGTGAATTCGAAGGAAATGAAGGGCGGTCCTTGAGGGAGCCTATCCCTCCTTCATGAACGCAGTGACGTACAGGCGCCGCCGAATCCGCATGCCCTGTCGCTGGTACAGCGCGATCGCGGACGCGTTGCCGGAAAACACGTGCAGGAACGGAATTTTGCCGCGCGCCTCGATCCGGCGCGCGACCGCCGCGAGCAGCGCCTGCGCATAGCCGCGCCCGCGATAGTCCGGATGGACGCAGACGGCTGTCATTTCGACGAACCTTCCCGGCTTCATCCGCTCGCCGGTCATCGCGACCAGTTCGCCACCGACGCGGATGCCGAGGAATGTGCCGAGCTCATGTGTACGCAGTGCGAATGGACCGGGCTTCGTCAGATCCGTCAGCGCCATCATGGCGGGAACGTCGGCGGCGCTTAATCTGACGATCTCGGCGTCGCGCAGCGAACTGTCAGCGGGCGAGCCGATCATCTGCTCGCCGGTCTCGGCCAGCACCACCTTGAAACCGGCGGGCATTTCGACCGGCTCCGGCGTGAACAACGCGGCAACCTGCGAGCCCGACAGGAGATCACGGAGCGCGGCAAAACTTGCCGCGGACATGTCGGCCATGTCGGCAAACGGCGTCATGTCCACGGGATAGCGCAGCGCTCGCGGGCCACCCTCCGCCAGATGCTTCTGGCTCGTTGTCAGCGCGCTCCAGATCGGGCGATCCAGCAGCGCCTCATCGCTGTCGGACACCGCCCTACTCCTTGTCGAAGCTGACGATGACGGCGGCATTGGCGATGAGGATGGGGTCGTTGGCCACTTCCGTGGCCGAGGGAATCTCAAGTCCGCCCTTGACCGCAGTCACGGTCACGGTGCCGTAGGGCAGCTCCTTCGCAACGGCTTCCTTGTCCACCCCCTCGGGGTTGGGCACTCCGATCGTGACATCGACGAACATGTCGTTCGCGGTCTTGCCGATCATCCGGAAGAAACCGAGGCTCGAATGCCGGATGGCATCCGACACCGCCCGCTTCGCCGCCTTGGTGGCGTCCCTGCCGTGAACGTCGACGCCCATGCCCATCTCGGTGATACAGCGAACGCGAGTCATTTCATATTCCTGTGGCTGGTTGGATTACGTTGACGCAAGTTGTTATCGCATTTTGGCTGATCGGCATACTCCGTCATTGCGAGGAGCGAAGCGACGAAGCAATCCAGACTGCCTCTGCGGAAACACTCTGGATTGCTTCGCTACGCTCGCAATGACGGGTGTGGCGAGAGTGGCGAGCACATCACGCCTTCGACTTCTCGTGAGCCCGCAGCTCATCCACGAGCACCCGCACGTTCTCCGAATAGTCGATCGGGATCGAGACCAGGTGCACGCCGCCTTCCCTGAACGCGGCATCCAGCGTCGGGCCGAAGCTGTCGATACTCGCGATGCGATGGCCCTTGGCTCCATAGGCCTTCGCGTAGAGGACGAAATCGGGATTGCCAAAGGTCATGCCGAAATCGGCGAAATGATCGACTGCCTGCTTCCAGCGGATCATGCCGTAGGCGTTGTCCTCCAGCACCAGCACGACCAGGTTGAGCTTGAGGCGGACGGCGGTTTCCATCTCCTGGCTGTTCATCATGAATCCGCCGTCGCCGGCGACCGCGAGCACGCGGCGATCGGGATAGAGCATCGCCGCCATCATCGCCGACGGCAGGCCTGCGCCCATCGTCGCCAGCGCGTTGTCCAACAACAGCGTGTTGGCGACGCGGGTGCGGTAGTTGCGCGCGAACCAGATCTTGTACATGCCGTTGTCGAGCGCGACGATGCCGTTCTCCGGGATCACCTGGCGAATGTCGTGCACGATCCGCTGCGGCGTCGGCGGCCAGCGCGCCTCGGTGGCGCGGTCGGCGATATGCCTGAGGATCTCCTCACGGAGCGGCAGCAGCGCCGCGGCCTGCGGCAGCTTGCCTTCGAGCCGGTCGGCGAGCAGCTCCAGACTCGGGCCCACGTCGCCGACAACCTCGGCATCCGGGAAATAGACCTGCTCGACGCTGGCCGACGTGTAGCTGACGTGAATAACCTTCGGGCCCGACGGCCCCATGATGAAGGGCGGCTTCTCGATCGGGTCGTGACCGATCGCCACGATCAGATCGGCGGCGTCGATCGCGTCGTGGACATAGTCGCGCTCCGACAGCGCCGCGGTGCCCATATAGAGATTGGTGCCGCCGGGCACGGTGCCCTTCCCCATCTGCGTGGTGAAAAAGGGAATGCCGGTTCGCCGCACGAAGCTCGCGATGCCGTGGGTCGATCGCGGCCGGCTGGTCGCGGCGCCCATCATCACCAGCGGATGCCTTGCGGCGAGAATCATCTCGGCGGCACGATCGAGCGCGGCGCGGTGGGCGACCGGAATCTCGATCGGATGGATCGGAATCACGGGAGCGGCCGGCACTTCATCGCCCGCGATGTCCTCGGGCAGTTCGAGATGCACCGGCCCCGGCCGCTCCTCCATCGCCACGCGAAAGGCATCGCGCACCACGGTCGGGATGCTGGAGGCGCTGATGATCTGCCGCGACAGCTTTGTCAGCGGCTTCATGGTCGCGACCACGTCCACGATCTGGAAGCGCGCCTGCCTGCTGCTCATGATCGGCTTCTGGCCGGTGATCAGGATCATCGGCATCGCGCCGAGATGCGCATAGGCCGCACCCGTGGACAGATTGAGCGCCCCTGGGCCGAGCGTCGAGAGACAGACGCCGGGCTTCCCGGTGAGCCGGCCATGGGTGGCAGCCATGAAGGCGGCCGCCTGCTCGTGGCGGGTCAGGATCAGCTCGATCTTGGAGGTGCGGAGCGATTCCACGAGATCGAGGTTTTCTTCGCCGGGAACGCCGAAGATGCGATCGACGCCTTCATTCTCCAGCGCCGCGACAAACAGGTCCGATCCCTTCACCTTGCGCTCCTGCCCGCTCATGTCGCCTCCCGGTCACAATGTCGGCCCCTGTGTTCGACGGGAACCTCAAGTGTATCGTAACCGCGTGGCGCTCCGGCACAACTCACAAAGCGGCGCAGTTGGCCAACTATGTAGAGAGTGACTGTTCCGTCATCCTGAGGTGCGAGGCTTGCGGTGCAAATGCATCGCAAGCCGAGCCTCGAAGGATGAACGGCCGGGATGCAGCCGGGCCGTCGCCCTTCGAGGCTCGCCCTGCGATACATCGCAGGACGAGCACCTCAGGGTGACGGTGATAAATTGGTGCTCGCGACCAGTCGGATTTCCCAATCGCAGACACATCTTCGCATCCTCGCGGCTTGCTTCGCCCGAGCTTTGCTTCATCGCGACACCCTCCGATGTCAGAGGGCGCAGGGAAGGCCGGGTGCCGGCCAGGCACCCACGGTCCACTGTGCGAAAGGTGGCTACGAAAAATCTGCACAGCGGCATACAGGTGAAGCCCAACACACGGCCTTCCCTGCGCAGTGGTTTGACGGCTTATGCCGCGTTCTCCCCGGGGAGCGATGCACTATTGCCCCCGTCGCCTTGCGGATCGCTGATGTGCGCGCCCGGTCGGGCCGCCGCATCACCGCAAGACTTGGCGCACAGACCCCGGGCGCCAGGACGACACGGTTTTGCCGTACGCAGATCACACCGGTCGTGTGCGCGACGGCCTTCGCTCACGGTTGCCCGCCCTGCGATGCCCTCGCGCCGATGTGACTAGCGTCCACCGCAGCTCACCCCGCGTGTCGTGACGATCGCGATACGCCCCTCTGACCGGGATGAGGTGGCGCACGAATACGCCAAAGCCGAATTTCGGTAAAGTGGAATATTTTTGCTTGAGCGGATTGACCCGCAGCTTGGGTGTTTTGCCCGTCGGGCAACGCAAGCTCTTGTAGCCCGGATGAGCGAAGCGATATCCGGGATTCGTGCGGGCGGCGGTCCCGGGTATCGCTTCGCTCACCCGGGCTACGAGTCACATCAAAGCTTCGCCTCGGCAAAAATGCCCGATATCCAGTCGAGGAAGACGCGCAGGCGCAGCGCGGGCTGGCGGTTTTGCAGGTACAGCGCGGAGAGCGGCGTCGGTGACGGCGGATAGTCGGCGAGCACCTCGACCAGCGCGCCGCTGGCGAGATCATCCGCGAAGCGATAGCGGGGGGCCTGGGCGAGGCCGAAGCCGAGCCGTGCGAGATCGGCCATGGTGTCGGAATTGTTGACCCGAACCCGGCTCGGCAGCACGACGTGATGCAGCGCGCCGGGAACCGAAAATTCCAGCGGCAGCACATCGCCGGTGCGCGAGGAGACGAAGGCGACCATCTGATGGCCGTCGAGCGTATCAGGCGCCCTAGGCACGCCGTGGCTGGCGAGATAGGCCGGGCTCGCCACCGTGATCTCGGCGATCGTGCCGAGGCGGCGCAGGATCATCCCGCTGTCCTCCGGCTCGCCCGACCGGATCACGCAATCGATGCCTTCACGCACGAGATCGACCAGGCGGTCGCCCTGCCCGATCTGCAAGTCGAGCTGCGGATAGCGCGCCAGGAATGCCGGCAGGTGCGGCAGGATGAAGGTGCGGGTCAGCAAGGGATGGGCGTCGATGCGGAGCAGGCCGCGCGGCCGCGCATCGCGCATCGCAGTTTCCGCTTCCTCGACCTCGGCCAGGATCGCGACGCAGCGGCGGTAGTAGTCCTCGCCGTCGAGCGTCGGCGTGACATGCCGCGTCGTGCGGTCGAGCAGGCGCGCGCCCAAGCGCGACTCCAGGCCGCGCAAGACCTCGCTCGCCGTCGAGCGGGGAATGCCGAGATCGGCGGCCGCAGCCGTAAAACTCTGCCGCTCGACGAGGCGAACGAACAGACGCATGGCGTCAAATCGGTCCATGGCCGATTGTTCACCACAGCCGACAAGTGATGGCAAGTCTGAGGCGATTATCCGGCCACGGCGATCAGCTAAATCTCCGGCTGAAGACAACGAGGAGACCTGCCATGACCCACCAACATCAGCGCGCCGCCATCGTGACCGGCGGCTCCCGCGGCATCGGCGCAGCGATCGCCCGCCGGCTGGCGCAGGGCGGGATTGCGGTCGCGATCAACTATGCGAGCGGCCGCGCGGCTGCCGATGCGCTCGTCGCCGAGATCGAGGCCGCCGGCGGGCGCGCCATCGCCGTGCAGGCCGACCTCGCCGATTCGGCAACCCCTTCGCGGCTGTTCGATGCGGCCGAGCGCGCCTTCGGCGGCGTCGACATCCTCGTCAACAATGCCGGCATCATCGAGCTCGGGCCGCTCGCCGAGGTGACCGATGAAGCGTTCGCGCGGCAAACGTCGATCAATCTCGGAAGCGTGTTCCGGTCCTTGCGCGAGGCGGCGCGGCGGCTTCGCGACGGCGGCCGCATCGTCAGCTTCTCCTCCAGCGTGGTCGGTCTCTACCAGCCCGGCTACGGCGTCTACGCCGCGACCAAGGCCGCGGTCGAAACCATGACGCACATCCTCGCCAAGGAGCTCGGCAGCCGGCGCATCACCGTCAACGCGGTGGCGCCCGGGCCGGTCGAGACCCGGCTGTTCCTCGAAGGCAAGAGCGAGCAGCAGGTGCGCGCCATTGCCGCCATGAACCCGTTCGGCCGCCTCGGCCAGCCCGACGACATCGCAGGAATCGTCGCCTTCCTCACCGGTCGCGATGGCGGCTGGATCAACGGCCAGGTCATCCGCGCCAATGGCGGCGTGGTCTGACGCACGGCACGATCGCATCACACGGAGAGACCCATCATGCCTTTCGCCAACATCAAGATTCCGCAAGCCGCGCTGTCTCGCACCCAGAAGGCGGAGATCGTGCATCGCCTCACCGCGCTGTTCGTCGACTATTTCGGCGAAGCGGCGCGGCCGCACACGATGGTGCTGATCGAGGAAGTCCCCGACGGCGGCTACGGCCGCGCCGACGAGGTGTTCGTCGTTCCCGACGCCTGGCGCGCCCGCGACGCCGTCACGCCAGCTTCAGGCTGAGCTCGGTGCCGCCCTTGGTTCGTTTCACCAGCAAAATCAGTAGGCCCGCTTGACATTCCTCTGACATGCCGCTGGTATGTCAGTTATGCCCACCGCCTCCCTCGACCGCGACCGCGCCTATGCCCTGCTCCGCGACCTCGTCGTGTCAGGCGAGTTTGCGCCTGACGAACCCCTCTCCGAACGCAGCCTGTCGAGCCGCCTGGCGCTGGGCCGCACCCCGATCCGCGAGGCGCTGAAGGCGCTCGCCAAGGACGGCCTGCTCACCATCCATCCGATGCGCGGCACCTTCCTGCGCCAGATGTCCTTTGACGATCTGCGCGAGATTCATGAATTGCGGCTCGCGCTCGAAGGCATGGCCGCCTATCTCGCCGCGACGCGCGGGCCGACGGAGCCGCTGCGCCAATGCGCCGGGGAGCTGCGCAGCATTCAGTCGCGCGAAAACATCGATGTCGAGGAGGCGCAGCAGGTCGGCTGGGCCTTCCACGACGAACTCTTTCGCGCGACCGGCAATGGCCGGCTGGCGCAGTCCTACGACAATCTGCGCGCGCAGAGCGGCCTCGCCCTCCAGAAGATGCGGCAATACAGCGTCGAGCGCACGCGCCAGGCCGTCAGCGAGCATCTCGACATCTACGCGGCCATCGAAGCGCACGATCCTGACGCCGCGCAGCAGCGCATGTGGCGGCATCTGTCGTCCGCATTCGAGGCCCGCCTCACCGCGCTGGGCGCGATCCGCACGCAATATCCGGGACAAGGAGACCACCACGCATGATCCGGCCGCTGTTCAGATTGCCGCTCGTGTTCCAGATGCTGCTCGGATTGGTGCTGGGCCTCGGCGTCGGCCTGCTCTGGCCGGATTTCGGCGCGAGCCTGCGGCCGATCGGCACCGCCTTCGTCGAGGCGGTGAAGATGATCGTCATTCCCGTGGTGTTCGCAGCCGTCACGCTCGGCCTCTACCGCATGGGGAGCGAGTTGAAGGTCCTGGGGCGCGTCGCCGCGATCAGCCTCGGCTATTTCTACCTCGCCACCGTGATCTCGATCCTGATCGGCCTGCTCCTCAACGCCGCCTTCCATCCCGGCGCCGGCGCCCCGCTGGCCGCGACCGGCAAGGTGCCGCAGAACCTCGCAGTGTCGGTGGACTGGATCAAGTTCTTCATGGACATGATCCCCTCCAACATCGTCGCGGCGATGGCCGAGCAGAAGATTCTCCCGACGCTCGTCTTCGCCATTCTGTTCGGCCTCGCACTCGCCTCTAGCGGCAAGGTCGGCGAGCCCATGGTCGCCGTGCTCGAGGCGGTGATGGCGGCGATGTTCAAGATCACCAAATGGATCACCTCGCTCGCTCCGATCGCCATCTTCGCGGTGATGGCGTGGCTGTTCGCGACGCAAGGCCTCGCCACCGTGGTCGCGCTCGCAAAGCTCGTCGGCGTGATGTATCTCGGCCTTGCGATCATGGTCGCGATCTTCTGGCTGATGCTGCTTGCGATCGGCGAGAAGCCGCTTGCCGTCACCAAGGCGGTGATGGAGCCGATGATCCTGGCCTTCTCCACCCGCTCCTCGGAAGTGACCCTGCCGCTGCACATGGAGAAGCTGCGGGCGATGGGCGCCTCAGAGCGCATCGTCTCGGTGGTGCTGCCGCTCGGCTATGCCTTCAACCGCGACGGCGCCATCATGTATTTTGCCCTCGCCGTCACCTTCCTCGCGGAAGCCTATGGCGTGACGTTGACCTGGTCGACGCTGTTCACCATCGTCATGGTCACGACGATCGCGAGCAAGGGCAGCGCCAACGTCCCCTCCGGCGGGCTCGTCGCCATCGCCATGGTGCTGTCGGCGATCGGGCTGCCGATCGAGGCGCTCGCGGTCATCGCCGGCGTCGACGCCTTCCTCGACATGGGCCGCACCGCGATCAACGTGTTCGGCAACACGGTCGCGGTGAAGCTGGTCGAAAAGTTTGCCGGCGACATGGCCGCCGATGAGACCCAGCCGACGGCGGCCGGCCTGCAAGTGCAGGACGCCTGATGGTCGCGCAAGAGAGAGGCCGCGACGGCGTCGTCGATCTGCGCAGCGACACCGTCACGCTGCCGACGGCCGCGATGCTGGAGCGCATGCAGCGGGCCCCGCTCGGCGACGACGGCCGCGAGGGCGACCCGACCGTCCGCGCGCTCGAAGCGCGGGGCGCCGCGTTGACCGGCAAGGAAGCTGCCCTGTTCGTGCCGAGCGGCACGATGGGCAATCTCCTGGCGATGCTCGCCCATGCCGAGCGCGGCGGAGAGGTCTTCGCCGACGCTGGTGCGCACCTGCTCAACTCCGAGCTCGGCAGCGTCGTGACGATCGCGGGGCTGGTGCCCAAGCCCATGCCGAGCCGTCGCGGTGCAATGGACGAAGCGGCGCTTGCAGACGCGATCCGCGGCTCGGAACGTCCCGGCCTGATCGCAATGGAGACTGCGCATAACGGCGCCGGCGGCGCCGTGCTGCCCCCGCCGCACATGATGCGAATTCACGCGCTCGGACAGAGCAACGGGATCCCCGTGCATCTGGACGGCGCCCGCCTGTTCAATGCCTCGGTCGCGCTCGGCGTGCCGGCGGCACGGATCGCCGAGCATGCCGACAGCGTGATGGTCTGCCTGTCCAAGGGCCTGAGCGCGCCGGTCGGCAGCCTGCTGTGCGGCGGCGCGGCGTTCGTCGCACGGGCGCGCACGTTGCGGAAACTCGTCGGCGGCACCATGCGCCAGTCCGGTGTCGTCGCAGCCGCGGGCCTCGTCGCGCTGGAGACGATGATCGAGCGCCTCTCCAAGGATCACGCGGCAGCAAGGCGGCTCGCCGCGGCCTTGAGCTGGCTCGACCCGGCACTCGCCGATCCCGACCAGGTGCAAACCAACATCCTGCGCGTCGACGTCTCCGCAAGCGGACGCGAGGCCGCCGCATGGGCCGAGGGCGTGAAGCAGCGCGGCATCCTGGTGCAGGCCAGCGGCCCCTCGCAGCTCCGGCTCGTCACCCATCGCCACATCGACGGAGCGGCGGTGGACCGCACCATTGCCGCCTTCGCGGCGCTCGGCCGCTAGCGCGCGCATTGCAAGCAGCAAGCGCGCGCATTGCAAGCCGCACGCGGCGTGCTATCGCTCGCCCCATGACTCCGAAAAGCTTCGAAGCGCGCTGCCTGCGCCTGCCCGCCGCCACCAAGGTGGTGCAGTGGGAGGGCACTTCCGTATTCAAGGTCGGCGGCAAGATGTTCGCGCTCGGCGGCGGCTTTGTCGCAAGCTCCGGCGGCTACATGTTCAAGGTCTCGGACATGGCCTATGCGATGCTGATCGAGCACGGCGTGGCACGTCCGGCGCCGTATCTCGCCCGCGCCAAATGGGTGCAGCTCGTCAGCAACAACGCCCTGCCGGATGCCGAGCTCACCGCCTATCTGGCGCAGGCCCACGCGCTGATCGTGGCCAAGCTGACGCGCAAATCGCGCAAGATGCTGGGGCTGGACTAGAGCCTCGCTGCGCCGCCCTCGCCATAACGTGATGTTCCTCCCATGGACTTGTGCTGCACCGCAACTAACTGAGGGCAAAGTCCATTCGAGATGGAGTGTTTTATGAGCTCACCGAGCACCACCACAGCCGCCAAATCTCATCGCTATGAACTCGTGCATGGTGACGGAGCCGACTTCGTCGCCTACCAGCGCCGTCGCGAAGACGGGATTTGGCAGACCTTTGCGACATGGATGATTCCGCGCACGGTCTGCAGCTGAAGCGGAGCGCTTGTCCCTCGTGCTTGCGCCGGAGGCGGACACCGCCTCCGGCTTCCCTGCAGAAGCCCGCCCCGCTCAGCGCTTCTTCTCTGCACCCGTTTGGGTCGCGCGCAGCAGATTGTCGCGCAATGTGCTCACCGTCTTCTGCACCACCGGAAAATCGTCGCCGAGGCCGGTCGCCTCGATCAGGGACTCGCCGAGATCCTGTTCGATCAGCTTGCGCCCGCCCGGCGTCAGGCTCACCCGCACCTGCCGCTCGTCGGCGGGATCACGGTGGCGCCTGATGTAACCCGTTTGCTCGAGCTTCTTCAGGATCGGCGTCAGCGTGTTGGATTCCAGGAACAGCTTCTCGCCGAGCGCGCTGACGGTCTGCTCGTCCTCCTCCGACAGCGCCACCAGGGCGATGTACTGGGTGTAGGTCAGCCCGACCTTGTCCAAGAGGGGCTTGTAGGCACGGCCGAAGGCGAGATTGGCCGAATAGACCGCAAAGCACAGGAAATTCGACAGCTTTCGGCCTTTGCCGGCGGCTTTGGGGGAACGGGCCACGGGAACCTCCGCAATTCGTGATCTGCCAACCGATATAAATCGTATCCGATTAAATCGGAAGATCTTGACCGGCGGATGCGGCGGGTTTATTTAAAGGCGCATCCGATTAGATCGGATACGATAAATGGCATCCCGAAAGGACCCCGCCATGTCATCCGCTGCCAAGCTTCTCTTTACCGGCAAGACCCACGTCACCTCAGGCTCCGACGGTGCCGCGCGCTCCAGCGACGGCTTCCTCGACATCAAGTTGGCGCAGCCGCATCCGGCCGCCGAAAACCTGTTCGCGGCCGCCTGGTCGGCCTGCTACCTCGGCGCGCTCGGGCTCGCCGCCGCCCAGCGCAAGGTCAAGCTGCCGAGCGAGCCGTCGGTCGACACCGCGATCGACCTCAACAATGCGAACGGCGCCTTCTTCTTGCGCGCCCGTCTCGACGTCAGCGTCCCCGGCGTCGACCGTGCGGTGGCGCAGGAGCTGATCGAGGCCGCGCACGGCATCTGCCCGTACTCCAAGGCGGTGCACGGCAACATCGAGGTGACCACCACCCTCGTCTGAAGCGCCACGACGCGGGAACCGGCCGGCATCGGCTGGGCCCGCGTGGTGCGATCAATCCAGCGACCACACGGAGCCGACCATGAGCCATCGTCTTTTGCCCGCCGTGCGTATCCTCGCCAGCACAGCCGTACTGGCCGCAAACCTGTTCACGCTGCCGGTAGCGGCGCAGCCGGCCGGTGTCACGCGCACCGACCTCCAGCGCCACGATCTCAGCGCGCCCGGCCGCGAAGCCGTGCAGGTGCGCGTCGACCTCGCCCCCGGCGTGGCGTTCGGCCGGCACACCCATCCGGGCGAAGAAATCATCTACGTGCTGTCAGGCGCCATCGAATACGCCATCGAAGGCAAGCCACCGGTGACGCTGAAGGCCGGCGACGTGCTGTTCATCCCGTCCGGCACGGTGCATGCGGCGAAGAACGTGGGCACCGAGACCGCCAGCGAGCTTGCGACCTATATCGTCGCGAAGGACAAGCCGCTGCTGACGCTGGCGAAGTGAGGCCAGCCACTCCAATTGACCAGGAGACAATATCTGACTAAAGTCAGATATTATGCTCGACCCCGTCTCACGCGTTCGCCGCTTCAACCGTGCCGTCACCTCCGCCGTCGGCGCGCTCGACACCTCGTTCCTCGGCCGTGGCCGGCCGCTCGGCGCCGCGCGGGTGCTCAACGCAATCGGGCACGGACGTTCGGACGTGGCCGAGATCCGAGACTATCTCGGGCTCGATTCCGGGCTGATGAGCCGGCTGTTGCGCAGCCTCGAAGACGAAGGGCTGGTCGAGACCACGGCGCATGCGGGCGATGCGCGCCGCCGCGTGGCAAAACTCACACGCACGGGCCGGCGCGAGTTCGCAGCCTACGAGGCGCTGTCGAATACGCAGGCAGAAAGCTTCCTCGCCCACCATTTGCAGCGCGATGCGCTGCTGGCGGCCATGGACATGATCGCCTCCGCGCTGACACGCGAGCGCGTTGCGCTCGACGAGACGGACCCGCGATCCGAGGAGGCGCGCTATTGCCTCGGCGAATATTACGCGGAGCTCAGCCGCCGTTTCAAACAGGGCTTTGACGTTTCGCTGTCGCGCGATCCCGATGCCAAGGACATGCGCCGGCCGCGCGGGAGCTTCATCGTCGCGATGTCGGACACGCTCCCGATCGGCTGTGTCGGGCTGAAGGGAACCGATCACGGCTATGCCGAGATCAAGCGGCTGTGGGTCGCCCCCGCCGCGCGCGGATTGCGGCTCGGCCGTCGCCTGATGGACGCGGCCGAAGACGCGGCGCGCGAGCTCGGCATCGCGCTGCTGCGGCTCGACACCAACAGCGCCCTCCCCGAGGCCGGCCAGCTCTACCGCAGCACGGGCTGGCGCGAGATCCCGCGGTTCAATGACGATCCCTATCCGGATCTGTTCTTCGAAAAGCAGCTGTGAGGCAGAAGTCCCGGGTGTCGCTTCGCTCACCCGGGCTACAGCCTCACGCCGCCGCGGTCGCCACCTGCCCTTGCGGCTTCGCGAACGGGCGGAAGGTCATCGCCATCAGGAAGGCGCCGAGGCCCATCGCCCAGGAGGCGATGTAGAGCCAGGCGTAGCTCGAGAACGCGTCGTAGATCAGGCCGCCGGCGAGCGGCCCCGTCGCCATGCCGAGGCTGCCGGCCATCGCGGTGCCGCCGATCACCGTGCCCATCATGCGCAGCGGAAAGTTTTCGCGCACCAGCACCGCGTAGAGCGGCATGGTGCCGGCATAGATGAAGCCGAAGATGGCGCCGACCGCGTAGAAAGTCGCGAGCTGATGCGCGAAGACGTAGGCGAGCGCGCCGAACGCCTGCAACAGCAGGCCCGTGACCAGCACGCGCTTAGCGCCGAAGCGATCGCCGAGCAGGCCGAAGGCGATGCGGCCGCCCATGCCGGCAAAACCCTCGATGCTGTAGATCGTCACCGCCGCGATCAGCGGAATGCCGCAGCTCACGGCATAGCTGACGGTGTGGATGATCGGGCCGGAATGGGTGGCGCAGCAGAAGAAATTGGTCGCGAGCAGGATGAGGAATTGCGGCGAGCGCAGCGCCTCCCCCAGCGACATCTCCGCCTGCGCGGCGTCCTCACCCGACGGCACGGGCGTCGCCTGCGCAAGTGCGGGCGGACGGCGCACCAGCAGCGATACCGGGATCATGATGGCGCCGACCACCAGTGCCACGATCTGCATCGAGGTGCGCCAGTCATGGCCGGAGACGAGCCAGGCCGCGAGCGGCGACATCGTCATCGGCGCCATGCCCATGCCGGCCGACACCAGCGAGACCGCGAGGCTGCGATGGGTGTCGAACCAGCCGGTGACGGTCGCCATCATCGGCGCGAAGATCGCCGCGCAGGAGGCACCGACCAAGAGGCCGAACACGAACTGGAACGCAATGAGCGAGGTCGCATGGCTCGCCCCGAACAGGCTCAGCGCCAACACCGTCGAGCCCGTCAGCACCACCGGCCGCGGCCCGAACCTGTCCGTCGCGGTGCCCCAGGCCATGCTGGTGAAGGCCATCGCCAGAAAGCCGATCGTCATGGCGCTGGAGATGCCGGTCACCGACCAGCCGGTGTCCTTGGCGATCGGCTGCAGGAACACCGGCAGCGAAAACATGCCGCCGATCGCGACACAGCCAAGCAGGCCGCCGGCGGCGACGATCACCCAGCGATAGTAGGACGAGTTCATTTTCCTTGTCTCCCGTCAGTCTGTCTGAGTGAAAGACGATTGGGATTGGCGCGCGCCGACAGGCGACGGTACTTTAATTTTCCGGCGATCGCGACCGTGCCGCCGGTGCGCGGTTCCGCAAGCGCCGCCCCTGATGCGGCCTGTTCGCGCCTCATAACTCCAAAGGTTTCAGGAAAGCACCCGCATGCCCAAGATCGACATCGCCGCAGTGCCGGAGCGCAGAGGCTCCGGCTATCCCTCGCCCTTCAGCCTTCCTTGCGCCGAGCGCATCCGGCAGCGGCTCGGCAACGCCGGGGGCCTTTCCGATTTCGGCGTCAATTTGATGCGGCTGCCGCCGGGCAGCTGGTCGAGCCAGCGGCACTGGCATTCGCATGAGGACGAGTTCGTCTATTTGCTCGAAGGCGAACTGACACTGATCGAGGACGACGGTGAAACCGTCTTGCGCGCGGGCGATTGCGCCGCCTTTCCGAAAGGCAGCGGCAACGGCCATCACATGATCAACCGGTCGGACGCGATGGCCTTCTACCTCGAAATCGGCTCGCGCTCGCCCGCCGACCTCATCACCTGCTCCGACATCGACATGATGAGCCCGGCTTCCGACGGCCGGTTCCTGCACAAGGATGGCAAGCCCTATCCGGACGGCTAGTTCGGCCACGAGAACAAAAATCTCGAAAACAACCCCATGCACAGTAGGCGGGCGCTGCGGGATCAATGACTTACGATGTCGGTCATTTACGATGCCGATCACTTGCGATACCAGGCCGCAATTTGACTCGTCGGGCAAAACACCGGCATCCTGTCATGATCCCGCCAACGCCATCGCATCACCCCAGCCGAGCCCGCCTGGCGCCACGCCGCCACGCGCTGACGGTGAGCCAGATCGCCGAGACCAGGAAGTAGAGCGCGCCGACCGCAGCATAGCCGGCGACATTCGTGATCGACGGAGTCGCGGGCATCGCGGCTTGAGCGATGAAGAAGCCGCCTGCCAGCGCTGATTGGCCACCGCTGAGCGCCATGGCCCACTGCGCGCCAAAACGCCTCCAGCGCCGGATTGCCGTCCCGAGCTGCAGCAATCCGGACAGGATCGCCCATGCACCGAACACGCCGAGCACCCAGTTCATGCTGACCTGCAAGGCAAGGACGACCGCGACTGTGGTCGCCAGACTGACCAGGACGTTCAGAGCCTGGGTGCGGTTCTGGCCGAGCCCACCGCTGCGCAGCGCGTCGAGCCAATTGGCCGCGGCGTCCCACGCCGGATAGGCGACGAGCAAAATTCCGGCGACCGGCGCGGAGGACTGACCGACGGCAAACGCTGCGGCGACCCAAGCGACGGAAAACCCCGCGCGCGTGAAGTAGTACAGCCTCAGCCATTGCTCCTGACCGGCCGAATCCGGCTGATGATGATCTCTCATGACAGTCTCCTTACCTACTAGTTGGTAGTTTCTCGAGCGAAGCGAAATTGCAGCGACGCAGGTGGCTTGCAGCTTGTGTGATTGTCGGGGGGCCCGCCGGGTGGATCTCAGCGCGTTGCGGACAGCCGCTCCAGCAGCGGCCGGGTGATGACACCGAACATCTTGGGATCGCCATAGGCACGCGCCGACAGCATCGCGCCGTGAACCGTGGCCATGAATCCTTCGGCCTCGACCCGCGCCGTGCCGGAAAGCTGTAGCCGCCCCTGCCGCTTGCCGCGCTCAATCACCGAGGTCAGCCAGGATGCCAGGGCGCGGAAATGGGCGCGCACTTCAAGCGCCACCTCCTCGGGCAGGAGCGGAAGCTCGCTGGCAAGAAGCGCACACACGCAGAACGGAGCCGTCGCGTCCTTGATGCACGCCTCCCAATAGGCGAGATAGCTTTTGAGCTGTGCGCCGGGGTCCGGGATGTTGCGCTCGATGGCGGAGAGTCCCGCCGCGGCCTCCTCGCGATAGCGCGACACGAGGGTGCGGACCAGGTCGACCTTGCTGGCGAAATGGTGGTGGATGCTCGGCTTGCGGATGCCGACGATGTCGGCGATGTCGGCGTAGCTGAAGCCGTTATAGCCGCCGGCAATGATCAGCGTGCGCGCGCAGGCCAGAATCTCGTCGGCGGTCGAGGAAACGTTGGTCATGGCGCATTAACTACCTTCCAGTTGGTAGGGCGTCAAGAACGAGGTGCTTCAACCATCCGTGAGTGGTAGGAGCGTGCATGACCATCCGCCCCCTCGTCCGCTACCCCGACCGCCGGCTGGCGATTCCTGCCCGCCCCGTCACTGCGTTCGACGACGAGCTCCGCGAGCTCGCCGCGGACCTGCTCGACACCATGCGCGCCGCGCCCGGCATCGGCATCACGGCTCCGCATATCGGCGTGCCCTTGCGCGTCGTGGTGCTCGAGCTCGACGCCAAAGACGGCGCACGGACCTATGTCAATCCTGAGATCACATGGGCTTCGCCCGAGATGATCATGCACCGGGAGGGCAGCGTCTCGATGCCCGGGGTCAACGACGAGGTCCAGCGTCACGCCCGCGTGCGCATCAGCTACTGGGATCTCGACGGCACCATGCAGACCGAGGATTCGGAAGCCCTGCGCGCCGTCTGTCACCAGCACGAGATCGATCAGCTCGACGGGATGTTCTGGATCCAGCGGCTGTCGCGGCTGAAGCGGGAACGGCTGGTGAAGAAGTTCGAGAAAATGTCGCGGGGGTGACCGTGACGCTAAGGCGGCTTCGCCACCTTGTTCGCGACGCCTTCAAGCCCTCTTCCCGCTCCGTTTGGTGACGGGAGCGTGACGACGCTCCCGCTTGCCGCGCGCGATCTCGGTCGCCAGCGCGTCCAGCTTCGGCTCCCAGAAATTCCTGAACTGACCGATCCACGCATCCACCGCGCGAAGCCCCGCAACGTCGACCGAATAGAGCCGCCTTTGCGCCTCCGCCCGAACCGTCGCGAAGCCGCTCTCGCGCAGCACCTTGAGGTGCTGCGACACGGCGGCCTGCGTGATTCCGAACTCCGCCCCGATCGCCTCGACGACCTCGCCGGACGCCATTTCCCCGGGCGACAGCAGCTCGAGGATGCGACGGCGCACGGGATCGGCGAGGACCTCGAAGACGTGCATCAGCTTCCTGTGCCTGGATGTGCGACATCGGGCGGCATCTCGCCGCGATAGAAGGCGATGGTGCGGTCCGAGCGCTGCTTCGCCGTGTCAGGGTCGACCCCGCTCGCGACATGCGCCTCGCGCCATTGCTCGCCGCTTCGTGTCATGAATTCCTTGCCCGCAGGAGATCCCATCCATGCCTCGGCCGTCTCATGGTCGACCGATGCCCCGGTGGCGACATATCGCTCAAGTCCGGCAATGGCGAGGTCCCAACCGATACCCACGGCGCCTGGGCCGAACTGATTCCAGTGATCCTCGATGATCGCGGTGTGCTCCAGCGTCAACCGCGCCTGATGTCGTTCTGCCGCGAGCTGGACGTCGATCCAGCTCATCGCACCACCGAATTCCCACGTCGCTGCAAAATGGGTCGGCGGCGTACATGCCGTGATGGTGCCGCCCGCATTGCCCTTGAGCTGGTACCTTCCGCCGAGCTGGAGGTCTCCCTCGACCGGCAAGAACCAGCGCGGAATGCGCTCCCTGCTGGTCACCGCGTCCCAAAGATCGTCAACGCTCGTCTCGTAAAGCCGCGTCAGTGTCACCGCGCTGGCCGGCTTGCCGTCTTTCTCGAAATTCCGCACCGAACGCGTCACAAGCCCCAAGACTCTGGCGACGTCGATCTCCATTGCATTCCTCCTTGTCGTTGATCGCAAGGGCAAATATCGATCTGCACTAATATAAGTCAAGTCTTATATTCACGACGTTCGACGCCTGGAATTCGGTGCCCCTCCTTCAGCGGCAGAAAAAGGTCCCCAACCGCCTCGTGCTCCGGCACCTCCGGGAAGAAGCTCCGCCGCTGGCAATAGATCGGGAAGTTGCGTGCTTCCCTACGCATCCCGCACGATACTGTTGAGATATTTTGCCGGAGGTTTGCCGAGCGCTTTCTTGAACATCGTGATGAAGGCCGCGACGGACTCGTAGCCGAGATCGGCCGAGACCTGCTGCACGCTGGCGCCGGCAGTGAGTTCTCGCAGGGCGACGATCAGGTGCAATTGCTGGCGCCAGCGCCCGAAGCTCAGACCCGTTTCCCTGACGACGAGACGCGCGAGGCTGCTCTCGCTGAGCGCGACGCGCTTCGACCATTCGGCGAGGGTCCTGCGGTCGGAAGGATCTTTTGCCAGCGCAGCCGCGATCCGCTTCAACCGCGGCTCGGACGAGAGCGGCAGATGGAGCTGCTGGACGGGCATGCGCGGCAGCTCGCGGAGCAGGACGCTCGCCAGGAGGTCCACCCTCGCCAAGTCATCCCCGACCTGATCGCACAACTCGACGATCAGCTCACGCAGCAGCGGCGAGATCGACAGCGTGCAGCATCGACCCGGCAGGTCCACGATGTCGGGCTCGATGTAGACGAAAAACAGCCGGGCATTCTCTGTGGCGAGGTTGCTGTGCTGCATGCCGCCGGGAATCCACACCGCGCAATGTGGCGGCACCATCCACAGGCCACTGGGAACGCGACATGTGACACCACCTCCCAACGCGAAGACCAGTTGTCCCTTGCGGTGGCTGTGATCGGGGACCTCCCCCTTGGTCCCCGTCACGTCAACGCGCACGGCGATGACCGGGGCGGAGCGATCGTCCACATCGAGGCTGGACCATGGAAAGCGAAGGGGTTGCCGCATGCTGCCGGTTTTTAGTCATTGATTGGCTAAATATCTAAATTCAACGAGGGCGAAAGTCGATAGGTTGCTGCCAAACCTGCCGGGCGGCGGCCAGGCGCCTACCGATGACGGGATACGACCATGAATGCCTTCACGACCGCGACAGCAGCCGAACTCGGACGTGTGGTCCGCACCCAAGCCGGTTTCGTGCGCGGCGGCGTGCGGGACGCAAGCGGCGTGCTGTCGTTCAAGGGCATCCCCTACGCGGCGCCCCCGGTTGGACGGCTGCGCTGGTGCGCACCGCGGCCGCCAGCGCCTTGGGACGGCGTGCGAGATGCAAGTGTGTTTGGCGCAGGCTGTCTTTCAGCTCTCGAAAACGACCATCGGCCGGGACCGCGCGACGAGGATTGCCTCTATCTCAATGTCTGGACCACAGCGGAGCATCCGGACGAGAGGCGGCCCGTGATGGTGTGGATTCATGGCGGGGGCTTTCAATTCGGCTCCTCGGCCAACCCCGCGACCGACGGAGGCGCGCTGGCGGCCAGCGGGGTCGTCGTCGTCAGCTTCAACTATCGCCTCGGCGTCTTCGGCTTCCTCGCCCATCCTGATCTCGACGCGGAAGCGCCGTCGGGCAATTACGGCCTCAGAGACCAACTGGCGGCGCTGCGCTGGGTCAAGGCCAACATTGCCGGCTTCGGCGGCGATCCTGACAACGTCACCCTGTTCGGCGAGTCCGCCGGCGCCATGGCCGCCGGGATCCTGATGGCCTCGCCGCTCGCGCACGGACTGTTTCACAAGGCCATCGGACAGAGCGGCGCGTTCTGGGATGGCAAGCACGGGCCACTTCAGAGTTTTGAAGAAGCCCGCGCGCGCGGTCTCGCGTTCGCCCGGCAACAAGGCGATGAGTCCATCGCCGCCTTGCGCGCGATGCCGGCCGATCAGTTGAATGCAGCCGCACCATGGAGCTTCAAGGCCAGCCCCGTTGTCTCGGCATTCTCACCGAGCATCGATCATGATGTGGTGCCCGACGTGCCCGCCCGCAGATTCCTGCGCGGCGAGCAGATGCACATCCCGTTGCTGGCGGGCTGGAATAGCGCGGAGGAATTCCCCTTCCCTGCGCAATCCCTGCCCGACCACTCGGCGCGCGCCTTTCTCACCGCGGCCGAGGCAATGTTCGGCGGGGAACGCATGGCCGATTTCCTGAAGGTCTACCCTGCCGCGACCGATGCCGAGGCGAAGGCCTCCGCGGCGGCCCTCACCGGCGACACCGTGATCGGCGAGCAGTGCTGGCAGTGGCTGCGGCTGCATCGGCGTCGCCGGCGCGCGCCCGCCTACGGCTATCTGTTCAGCTATACGTCGCGCTACACGCCGATCGCCTCGCATGTCACCGAAATCCCGTTCGTGTTCGGCACGCTGACGCCGCAACAGGTGATCGGCAGCACAGCACCGCCGGCCGAGGAGGACCGCGCGCTGGCGCGGACGATGATGGGTTACTGGGTGAATTTCGCGACGCAGGGGAATCCGAACGGATCAGGTCTGCCACCCTGGCCCGCCTATGACGAGAACGACGTCGTGCAGATCCTCGATACGACGATCGAAGCCCGTCCCAATCCGCAAGCCGCCCGCTTCCGCTTCCTCGACAGTTTCAGGCAGGACGGCGTATTGCCGATGCGCTGGCGCGAGATGGCATAGCGGCTTAACCGCCAACTCGATAGCGACCAGTCCGTCTCCTACGACCGAAACGGACAGGCCGCCGTCAGGTGCGCTATTTCAGCGGCAGGAAAAGCTCCGCGACCGCCTCATGCTCCGGCACCTCCGGGAACAAGCTCAGCCGCTGGCAATAAATCGGGAAGTCGCGCGCTTCCTCGCCGCTGGCCGGAAGCCAGTCGCGATAAAGGTAGAGCGCGGCGGGCTCCAGATTGTCGGTGTGGCCGACGACGCGCAGCACTGCGCAACGTCCGCCGGGGATCTCGCCGGCCTTGATCGCTTCGCCATTCGCCTGGATCGGCTGGTCGGTCCCGGCGCAGAGGTCCACGCTGTAATCGGCCGGCGAGGCGGGACGCCGCTCGGAACGCCAGACATTGAAGGTCGGACTTGTCCTGGGGTGCAGGTTAGCCGCCCTGCGCCAGGCGATGAACCGCTGGATGGTGGCAGGAAGCGTCGCCGGGTCGCCCCGATGCTCCATGATCGCCACCCGTGTGGGCGGGACATCGCGGATCGTCACGTCGTCAGGGGTAAAGGTCTTCTGCATGAGCTTGCTCCTTGCGTTGTCGAGAGGCCCGAAGGCCGCAAGCCACGGCTCCCAGTCGGGAGATTTCCGGAACGACGACGGCGATTGCCCGAACCGTTGCCGAAAGGCGCGGGCGAAGGCGTCCGGTGCGTCGTAGCCGGCATCCATCGCGATGTCGGTGACGCTTTCGTCGTCCCTGTAGGCCAGCCGATGCGAAGCGCGCTTCATACGGGCAAGCTGAACATAGCGATGCACGGACAGCCCGAAGGTCGCCGTGAACTGCCGGTGGAAATGAAATTTCGAGAAGGCCGCAACAGCGCTCAGCGTGTCGAGGTCCAGATCAGCGTCGAGATGCCGGTCGATATGCTCCAGCACCCGCCGCATCCAATCCTGATAATTTTGCAGCGCCGCCTTCATCGTCCCTCCTCCGTGGCGGCTCCAGTTAGTCGCTGACGGCTGCGACGTGCTCGACCGATCTTGCGGTTTGGGGACTCGTAGGGTGGGTAGAGCGCAGCGAAACCCATCATCGCTGGTGCTCCGCGAGAGAAGCCGATGGGTTTCGCTATCGCTCTACCCATCCTACAACCTCACCTCATCCGCCCGCAATCAGCGCCTTTGCCAGCGCCATGTAGGCCGGCAGCGTCACGGGATCGTTGGCGGCGTTGCCCGCGACAGGGTGCGAGGCGTAGCGCGCGATCACCATCTCGGCCTTGGGATCGACGTAGATGCCCTGGCCGTGGACGCCGCGCGCCATGTAGGCGCCGTGGGGGTTGTGCGTCACCCACCATTGATTGCGATAGGAGGCACCTGGCAACGTGGTGTAGCCGGCCGGCTTGAATTTCTCGGGATCGCCGCCGCGCGAAATGTCCTCGACAACGGACGACGGCACGATCTGGCGGCCATTAAAACGGCCGTGATTGCGCATGGTCTCGCCGAAGCGGGCGAGATCGCGCAAAGTGGTCGAGAGACCGCCGCCGCCGCTCTCGGTGCCGATGCGGTCGACGTGATAATGCGCGTCCTCTTCCGCGCCGATCTGCGTCCAGATCCGCTCGGAGAGAAGATCGGACAGCGTCAGGCCGCTGGCGCGCCGGCAGATCCAGGCCAGCACGTCGGTGTTGACGGTCTTGTAGGCAAAGGCCTTGCCGTGCTCGCCCTGCTTCTTCTGCGCGACGAGGAAATCGAAAATGGTGGTCGGGCCGTCATAATTAGGCGGGATCGGCGCCATGCCGTTGGCGCGCCGCAAGCCCCACACATGCGAATTCCTGTCGGTGTAGACTTCGGTGTATTCGAGGCCGGTGGTCATATCCATGACCTCGTGCACGCGCGCATCGCCAAATGCGCTCGCCTTCAGCTCCGGTACATAGTCCGTGACCGGTGCCTGCGGATCGATCTTGCCCTCGGTGACCAGAATGCCCGCGAGCACGCCGGTGAAGGATTTCGTTACCGACATTCCGATATGCGGCTTGTGCGGCTTCAACGCACCAAAATAGCGCTCGTAGATCAGCTTGCCCCGATGCAGCACGGCGATGCCGTCGGTGTAGGTCTCCTCCAGCATTTTCGCGAAGGTCATGGGACGGCCGTCCATCGTGGTCGAGGCGACCGCGCCGATGTCGTGGTCCTCGCGCGGCAGCGGCGATGCCGGTCCCGCCCCGCGCCAGACGTTCACGGTCGGCACCAATTGGCGGATATTGCTCCAGGCCCAGCGCAGCTCGGGGAAGCTGCGGAACGAGCCGTCCTGGAAGGTGATCGTCCGCTCCGGCGCCGGCGGGAAGCCCTTCATCCAGCCGAGCGTTTCGGGATCGGTCTCGGCGGCGGTTGCGGGGGCTTGATTGGCGGTGGTCGCGACGGACATGAAGGCAGGCTCCGGAGAGGACGATGTGGCTGGCGTATCATGAGACAGCGCAACCCACATCCCGCGTTTGTGCCGGGGTGCTGTGCAGTGCCCCCTGATGACGACAGGTCCGACCACCGCCCGCTCGCAGTCTCGTGAACGGCGCTGAGGCATCTCGATTGACCTGTCTCAAAGTGACGAATTGGGTTGTGATCCATCCTTTCATCAGCAGTCCCGTCGGAAGCGCATGAAGGCAGCCGGCACCAAACACTGCACGATGCCTGGAGCGAGAACGACACATGGCCTACGCAACCACCTACCCCTACACGGGTGAAGTCCTCGAGACATTCCCCACCGCCACCGATGCCGAGGTCGCCCGCGCGATCGACGCGGCGCATGCGGCCTTCCTTGCCTGGCGCGAGACGTCCTTTGCCGCGCGCGGCGCGATCCTGCAAAAGGCAGCCGACCTGCTGCGCAAGGACGCCGACGCCTACGCAAAGCTCCTGACGCTCGAGATGGGCAAGCTGTTCACCGAAGCGAAGGCCGAGGTCGAATTGTCCGCGAAGATCTTCGAATATTACGTCCAGAATGCCGAAAGCCTGCTCCGGCCGGAGAAATTGACTGTCGCCGATCCCGCCGAGGGCGAGGCCGTCATCGTCTGCGAGCCGCTCGGCGTGCTGCTCGCGATCGAACCCTGGAACTTCCCTTACTACCAGATCGCCCGCATCATCGCCCCGCAGCTTTCGGCCGGCAACACCATGCTGCTGAAGCACGCCTCCAACGTGCCGCAGAGCGCGGCGGCGTTCGAACGGCTGATGCGTGAGGCGGGGCTGCCCGAGGGCGCCTTCATCAATCTCTACGCGACACGCTCGCAGGTCGAGACGATCATCAACGATCCGCGCGTCCATGGCGTGGCGCTCACGGGCTCGGAAGATGCCGGCGCGGTCGTCGCCGCGCAGGCCGGCAAGGCGCTGAAGAAGTCGACCATGGAGCTCGGCGGCGCCGACGCGTTCGTCGTGCTCGCCGACGCCGACATGGCCAAGACGATCAAATGGGCGGTGTTCGGCCGTCACTGGAACGGCGGCCAGGTCTGCGTCTCGTCCAAGCGCATGATCATCGTCGATGCGGTCTATGACGAATTTCTTGCGCGCTACCGCGAGGGCGTGGCCGGCCTCAGGGCGGGCGACCCCTTCGCCCCCGAAACCACGCTCGCGCCGCTCTCTTCGCAGGCGGCGGCCGACGAGATCAGAGAGAAGATCCGCCAGGCCGTTGCGCATGGCGCCAAGGCCGAGCAGGTCGGCCCGCCCGTCCCCAACCAGGGCGCCTTCGTGCAGCCGACGATCCTGACCGATGTCGCCGACGACAATCCGGCGCGCTACTGGGAATTCTTCGGCCCCGTCTCGATGCTATTTCGCGCCAGGGACGAGAATGATGCCGTGCGCATCGCCAATGATTCCCCGTTCGGCCTCGGCGGCTCGGTGTTCACCTCCGACACGAAGCACGGCGCGGACGTCGCCAGGAAGATCTCGACCGGCATGGTGTTCGTCAACCACCCGACCAAGGTCGAGGCCGACCTGCCCTTCGGCGGCATCCGCCGCTCCGGCTACGGACGCGAATTGCCGGGGCTCGGCCTCAAGGAGTTCGTCAATCACAAGCTGATCGACGTCGTCGACATCGACGCCCGGTTCTGACGGCGCGTCGTGCGTCACCCGCGCCGTGCGCGGCGCGGGTGACGTGCGATGGATGGGTCGGGCGATCGATACCCGTGGCTCCGGCTTCGGCCTACCCCTTTCGCCCCGTGCGCTTCTTCGCCTTCGCCGCGCGTTTGCGCCCCGGGGCTGCCGCGCGCGCGGGACCGCGTTCCGCGCGGCCGCCCGTGTCGGCGGTCAGCTCGGGACGCAGCCTCGCAAGCTTGGCGCGGTCCGGCAGCAGGTCCGCGAAGCCGTCGAGCACCCGCGGCGCGGGCGCACCGTCGCCGGCGACGGCCAGTGCACCTGCCGGCGCCGCGGTCTGGCTGAGCGCCTGCAAGCGCCGGCACGCCTCGCCGAGGTGATAGGCATCGCCGCCGAGCGCCACCCATTTGCCGACCTCGGGATGCAGCACGAGATTGGCCGAATGGTTGTCGCTGGCGCTGGACGGATAGTCGACGAACACGTCGATCCCCGACTGCACGCCCACCATCACGCCCTGCGCCGACCACGACACGGCGACGTCGACGCGGTAGCGGCCCGGTCGCTCGAAGGCAAAGCCCGCCGTGCTCCAGAACACCTTCGCCGAGGCCGTGACGCTCTTGCCGGGCTCGAGCTCGCTCAATTTTGCGTGCTCGCACAGGATCACGAAGGGCCTCACCGGGCGCTCGCGCCCCTCGGCATCGGTGACCGTGATCGACGCGAACAGGGCCTCGATGCCGACGTCGTTCGGCGTGCGCAGCGACACGCCGCTGGTGTTCGTCATCGTCCAGGTCAGATCCAGCGGCTGGCCGAGCGCGACGCGGTCGGTCGTAGCCGTCACCGCAAGCGTCAGCTCGGAAGGTTCGAAGTCGTGCCGGTCGGCGGCCTGCGGCGCGCCGGTCGGGAACCAGCTTGCGAACGGCCATCCGCCCGGACGAATGACCGGATCCGGCATGTGGTTCAGGTGATGACGGACGTTGGTGTTGTGCGCGAGCTTGATCTGATCCGGGAACACGCCGGGCTCGCCGGTCGCGGGACCTCCGAGCACGTCCGCCACGCTCGGCGTCGTGGTCATGATCGAGTTGTCGGCCGCCGTCTCCTGCTCCTGGTGGATCTGGTTCAGCGTGTGCGTCAGCTCGTGGGTCGCACTGCGCAGGAACGCACGCGGCACATCGCGCTGCTTCCTGTTCGCGGCGAGACCAAAGTTCGACGAGTCCGAGGTGGGATAGCCGTCATCGGAGAAGCTCGCGCAGCCTTCGCGGGGAACGCCGATCTGGTCGTACATGATGCCGCGCGAGCAGCCGAGCTTCGCAGGCACGACGATCATGTGCACGCGCCATTCGGCGTCCAGATTCGTAGCCGGATTGCGCACGGTCGTCATCAGCGCGTGCAGATCCGCAGAGCTCCAGCAGTTGGTCGGCACCACTCCTGATGGCACCGGGACGTTGAGCTGGTCCTGCACCACCGTCAGCTGCCAGCCGGTCCTGGCGAAGATCGTGTCGAAGAACTCCGTGCCGCCGGCGCCGTCGGGCACCGGTGCGGGCCGCACGGCGCCGACCAGCGTATCGATTTCCAGCGTCGCTCTGCGGAAGAATTTCGACACCCAGGCGAGCGAGACGCTGCCCTTGTCCACACCGCCCTCGAACAGCCGGCCCTCGTAGAACGGTCCGCCGGTCAGGGAGAACGGAAACGGCGCCGGCACCTTCGCAAGCTTCATCGTCACGGTGCGCGACGGCGTCGCCGGGAACGTGCCCTTGAACTGGCCGACCGGCGGCTGCGTGTAATTGAACTGCTCGGCGACGATGGTGAGCTCGCACTTCTTCGGCAGCGGGACCGCGACCGGCGCGGACACGCTGGTCACCCTGAGATAGGAATGATAGCGCGCGCGGGGGAAGATGGGGATCCTCGGCCTGCGGATCGGGAACGGAATAGCCGGCTCATCGACCGCGCTGAGCGAACCGGCGAGGCTCGTCAGCCCCGCGTCCGCTGTGGCTGCATCTCCGTCCTTGTTCCCCACCGGCGGCAACGGATGGGGGATCGGACCGATCACCGGCCGCTTCGAATAGAGATCGCCGCTGACGATCAGATGATCCGCGCCGCCGTCGGGCGCCGAGCGATCGACGCGCAGCGTGCCTTCGAAGGACACGAAGCCGGCCGTCGGCCTGAAGTTGATCTGGTAGCAGCCTTCGCGAAAGTCGAGCCTGCATAGTCTGAACGGCGGAAACGGCTGCAGATCGGTCGAGGCCGGCTGATCGCCGGAATCCTCATCGCTGATGCTGATCTGACGCGACAGCGGCACCTGCGGCTTCATGGCCGGCTCGACCGATGCCCCGGTCATCTTTGCAAGGCTGCCACTCGATTCATGCTCTGAGCAATTGCACATGTCGTAATCTCCTCGTTGAAATGACGAGGCGATCGACGTGAGCATCGGGCTCGTTCGCGGGTACGCCCGCGTTATCTCAAGTCAGCTGTGGCGTGCGCAGTCCTACGCGCGCCGATAGGTCACGACACAGCCCTCGGAATCCGTAAACTCAAACCGGTCGGCCTCGAGTGAAATGCGATAGGTCACAAGTTCATCGCTGGCCGTCCCGACGACGAGTGTGTTGGAATCCTCGAGACGGTAGATTCCCGCGTCCCACCACACCATGCCCTGCCCCTCGCCGCGCATGCCGCGGTAGGTGCCGGTCGAGAATGTGATGGTGGCGGGATATTTGTCCGCACACGCAGCCGCCGTGGTTTTGGTCCACGTACCAACCATGCTCTGTTCGTGTTTGTCAGCCATAGTGTCTCCATAGCTCTCATGGACCGACGCAATCGGCCGGTTGATGGCTATTTCAACATGTCGTTCTGGCGTGTGCAGCTCATTTCAGCTGATGTGGTGGCGGGCATCGCAATAAGCCCAATTCACCACGTACAATCACAGCAGGTGTTCTGTCGCATGATTGACGCAAGCGTGCGTGTGAGATGCTTCACATGAAGGTGCGACAATTGAGCGCCGAGAGGCTCGCGCCAACGCCAGACCTACTCCGTCATCAACCGGCTCGGCCAGCCCACGCGGACGAGCAGGTCGTCAGGGCCATTTAGCGCGAATTCATACATGCCCCACGGCTTGTGCTCGGCCGCGCGGCTCGGCTCGACGATCTCCGTGCACATCGCCGCGGCCAGGCCGCGGACCCGGGGCGTGTAGACGTAGACGCCAAACGGGTTGCTCCCCGGAATGAGCCAGCCTTCCACCGCCTGCTGCAAGTGCACCTCGCCACCAACATCTGACAGCATCCGATAGTCTTCGTAGCCTTGATCGACCGGTCTGAAGAAGCCGAGCCTGTTCCACCACCGTTCCGCTGCATCGAGGTCGTTGCAGGGAATGATTGCGACTACGCTCGACGTCTGCCGCTCGTCCATGACGCGATGGCTCCCGCCGAGGCGTGAACTCCGGCGACATGATACCGATCCTGCAAAACACAAGCCGCAGCGGACTGACAGGGAGGCACGAGCCCCCGCTTGACGCTTGCAGTCGGCCCTTACTTCTATATATTCGGAATATGCCGAATATGTCAAACAAGACCAGCAGGGACGAGCAGCGGTTCACGGAGGACGTGGCACGGCTGCTCACGCCCTGGGGCGTGCCGCCCGTCGCCGCCCGTCTCTATGGCTATTTGCTTCTCTGCCCTCGCCCCGTCAGCCTCGACCAGATCACCGAAAGCCTCGGGATCAGCAAGAGCAGCGCAAGCGTAGCCGCTCGGCTGCTCGAGAGTTACACGCTGGCGCGTCGCCATAGCGAGCCTGGGACAAAACGCGCGCTTTATGCCGTAGCAGACGACTACGAAGCCATGATCCGGCAGCAGAATCGTCTGCTCGACGCCTTGGCCGGGCAGTTGAACGCCGGGGCTGAAATAGCTGCGTCCAAGGCGGCAAGCGCGCGTCTCAGGGAGATGGCCGACTTCTATCGGGTCATGCGGGGCGCCATGGAGGACGCCATGAGCCGCTGGACACGTGGCCGACGACGGCAATGAGGAAACCCGCAGCGGCGCTGGCCGTGCGGAAGACTCCGAACCTTCGACGGGAAAGGCAGAAACAATGGGTCTCGTTCTCAATCTCATCGTGCAGACAATCGTCTGGTTCGGCTTCATGGGCGCGATCATCTTTGGTGCTGCAGGCACGACGGACTACACCGGCGGATGGCTCTATCTCGGCGTGATGGTCTTATCCTCAGTCGTGTTTGGGACAATCATGGCGCGCGTGGATCCGAGCCTGCTCAGAGAGCGCCTCAAGCCGCCCCTGCAGAAAGATCAGCCGCTCGCGGACAAGCTGATTCTCATCCCGATCCTGCTCCTCATATTTGGAGGAATGGGCTTCATGGTGGCGGATGCGGCGCGCTGGCGCTGGTCGGCAATGCCATCTTCCGTGCAGTGGGCAGGCTGCGGGCTCCTGCTGGCGGCAATGCTGTTCATTTACTGGATCATGCGCACGAACAGCTTCGCGGCGCCGGTCGTGAAACTGCAGAAGGACCGCGGGCAGGCCGTCATCACAACAGGCCCCTATGCCATCGTCCGCCATCCCATGTATTTCGGCACGCTCTTCTACGTCGCCGGGACATCGCTCGTGCTCGGCTCGTGGTGGGGACTTGCGACGGTCCCCATCCTCGCCCTCTTGTTCGGCATCCGGATCGGCATCGAGGAGCAGACGCTGCGCGCGGGTCTCGAGGGCTATGACGACTACGCGCGCCGTGTGCGCCGGCGCCTGATTCCGTTCATCTGGTGAGACGGGTACGTCCTGCATGGCAACGCGAGAACGATCGCCTGCGATCGCTGACACAACATCGCCTTAGTACGACGCTGCATCAGGCTCGCGATACGGACAGCCCCGCGAGAAGCGGCGCGTACGCGGTGAGCCTGCGGGATACGAACTCGGTGAAGAGCCGCACGCGCTTCGTCTTGCGTGTCTCGCCCTGTGTGAGAAGCCAAACCGTTCCGTACATGTGCAGGTCGGTGCCCGGCACCCTCACCAGCAGGGGGTCGGCATCGCCGACGAAGCACGGCAGTGTCGTGATCCCGAGCCCTTGCCGTACGGCAGCGATCTGCGCGCCGGCATCCGTGACCCTGAACGGACCGCCCGTGGTGCGAACCTCACCCTCGCTGGCCCAATCCGGAATCCCATGCATGCTGATGACGATCCACCTGACAGGATCAGGCGCGCCCGCACGCCACGCGGCCAGTCGATCCCTGGACATGTAGACGGCGCCGAACAGCTCCGGTCCCTTCAGGCCGTGAAGATTGAGCGGCAGGGTTTTGCGGTCGTAGACGACGCGGATCGCGACGTCGGCCTCCCGGTTGGTCAGATTTGCCAACTCGCCGAACGACAGGATTTCCATCTCGATGTCCGGATGCAGACGCGCGAAATCGGCGAAATCAGGCATGAGCAGGTGTGTCGCCAGCGGCGGCGCCAGCGTCACCCGCAGAAGCCCGCGCACGCTCTGGTCGCGCCCGAAGACGCGCGTCTCCAGCAGGTGCGAAGACGTTTCCATCTGGTCCGCGAACTCGAGGACCTCCTCGCCTGCAGCCGTCAGGCGGTAGCCCGAAGGCAGCTTTTCGAACATATGGACCCCGAGGCGCTCCTCGAGCTGGGCGATGCGTCGCAGCACGGTCGCGTGGTTCACACCGAGGCGCTCGGCGGCAGCCCGCACCGAGCCTCCGCGCGCGACGGCAAGAAAGTAACGAACGTCATCCCAGTCGATCATGGTGCAATCCCGCACCGCACGGTGCGCCTTCCAAAGCCCGTGTCCAACACATCGAGCGGCGTCTCGTATGTGGGTAGCACGGGCAGCGATCACAGCCCCATGCCGGCAAGTACGGCCCAATTCCGACCGGCGGACACCGCTCGTCGCGGCTGGCGTCGATCGTCCAGCCGGTTCGATTTCGCACCATCGATGTGCGCGCTTCCGCACTCAACACCTGACCCCTGCGGACCCATTTCGAGGTTCTCGGAGGCAGATGCTGCCCCGACACCACGAATGGAGAAGTCATGGGAAAGCTTGAAGGTAAGGTCGCAGTCGTCACGGGTGGATCGAGCGGTATGGCGCTGGCGAGCGCCAGGCGGTTCGTTGAAGAAGGCGCCTATGTTTTCATCACGGGCCGGAGGCAGCAGGCGCTCGACGAGGCCGTCAAGCTGATTGGCCAGAACGTGATCGGCGTGCGCGGCGACGCGGCCAATCTCGACGACCTCGACCGTCTGTTCGACACGGTCAAGCGGGACAAGGGTAGGATCGACGTCCTCTACGCGAGCGCCGGCATGGGGGAAGCCGTTCCGCTCGGCGAGATTACCGAGCAGCATTTCGATGCAACCTTCGGCCTGAATACGCGCGGCACGCTGTTCACGGTTCAGAAGGCGCTGCCGCTGTTCCGCGATGGCGGATCGATCTTCATGACCGGGTCCGTTGCGTCGGTGAAAGGTTTTCCCGGTTACGGCGTGTATGCGGCGAGCAAGGCGGCGCTGCGCTCATTCGCACGCACGTGGCTCAACGAACTGAAGGGCAGGAATATCCGGGTGAACGTGCTGAGCCCGGGGCCGATCGCCACACCGATGCAGGACCAGGTTCTCACCGAGGACGCGAAGCGGATGTTCGAATCCCTGATCCCCAGGGGAACGATGGGTCGTCCTGAGGAAATCGCGGCGGTCGCGCTGTTTCTTGCCTCAGACGATTCAAGCTTCGTGAACGGGGTGGAGTTGTCCGTCGACGGCGGCTTCTCGGCCATCTGAAAATAGGAGACGTATGATGAGCTACGCAATCATAGGATTCGGCAAGATAGGCCAGGCCCTCGCCCATGCCTTCGCCCGCAGGAACATCGACGTATCAGTCGCGAGCCGCCGGCCGCCCGAGACGTTGGCGCCGCAGGCTCGGGCGATCGGACCCACGGTCGTCGCCAGGTCGCTGGAGGACGCACTCGAGGCCGACACCATCATTCTGGCGGTCCCGTTCGGGGAGCATCGCGCGGTTGCGAAGGCCCTGCCGAGTTGGCAAGGCAAGACGATCATCGACGCGACGAACGGCTTTGGAGAAGAGCTGGACGGTCTTCTGTCCTCCGCCGTCGTCGCGAAGGCGTTCACCGGAGCCAGGTTCGTGAAAGGTTTCAATCATCTGATTGCAGCCAAACTGGCTACCGATCCGGTCGTCGAGGGCGGCCACCGGGTCGTCTTTCTGTCCAGCGACGACGAGGACGCGATCGTTCCCGTCGCGGCCTTGGCGAAACAACTCGGCTTCGCACCCGTGAAGCTCGGAAAGCTCAACGAGGGTGGCGCGCTGGTGCACGCGCGCGGCCGCACCTGGGGCCCGCTGGTCTTCCAGGATTTGTTCAGGAAGGAGCAGTAATCGATCTATGGCCGTGATCGACGCCGAGAACCGGTCGCGCGCTGACTTCTTCGAACATTACGGTGACAGTGAATTCAACTCGCAAGCCTTCTTTAGCGAGCGATAGTCAAATGCACTGTCACCGTAATCCCGATCCCTCAAACTGAGACTTCGGCTCACCGCTTCCGACCTTTCTGCACGCCGCAGTACGCCACATTGCGCTGTTCGCGGAAGCGCGATAGTTTTCAGACCTCGATCAGGCTTATGTGACGACGCGACCGGGAAGAAATGAGATAGACGCTCCAAAACCACGCCAAACTGCCCGATGACAACCGGTCCCCTACTCCCACTCAATCGTCCCGGGCGGCTTGCTGGTCACGTCGTACACCACCCGGTTCACGCCCTTCACCTCGTTGATGATGCGCGTGGCGGTCTCGCCTAAGAACTTCATGTCGAACTGGTAGAAGTCCGCGGTCATGCCGTCGGTGGAGGTGACGGCGCGCAGACCCACGACGTAGTCGTAGGTGCGGCCGTCGCCCATGACGCCCACCGTCTTCACGGGGAGCAGCACCGCAAAAGCCTGCCAGATGTCGTCGTAGAGGCCGTGCTTGCGGATCTGGTCGATGTAGACGGCATCGGCCTTGCGCAGGATGTCGAGCTTGTCGCTTGTGATGTCGCCGGGGCAGCGGATGGCGAGGCCCGGGCCCGGGAACGGGTGGCGGCCGACGAAGATTTCGGGCAGGCCGAGCTCGCGCCCTAACTTGCGCACCTCGTCCTTGAACAGCTCGCGCAGGGGCTCGACGAGCTTCATGTTCATGCGTTCAGGGAGACCGCCGACATTGTGGTGCGACTTGATGGTGACTGAAGGTCCGCCGGTGAACGAGACGCTCTCGATCACATCAGGATAGAGCGTGCCTTGCGCGAGGAAGTCGGCGCCGCCGATCTTCTTGGCCTCGGCCTCGAACACCTCGATGAAGAGGCGGCCGATGGTCTTGCGCTTGGTCTCGGGGTCGGTGACGCCTTCGAGTTCGCCCAAAAACTGCTTCGACGCATCCACGTGCACGAGCGGGATGTTGTAGTGGTGGCGGAACAGGTCAACCACCTGCTCGGCCTCGTTGAGGCGCATCAAGCCGTGATCGACGAACACACACGTCAGCTGGTCGCCGATGGCTTCGTGGATCAGCACGGCCGCGACGGCCGAATCGACGCCGCCGGAGAGGCCGCAGATCACCTTGCCCTTGCCGACCTGGGCGCGGATCTTGGCAATCTCCTCCTCGCGGAAGGCGCGCATGGTCCAGTCGCCGGTGAGGCCGGCGATCTTGCGCACGAAGTTGCGGATCAGCTTGGCGCCGTCGGGCGTGTGCACCACTTCGGGGTGGAACATCAGGCCGTAATATTTGCGCTTCTCGTCCTGGATGATCGCGAAGGGCGCGTTCGGCGAGGTGCCGGCCACCGAGAAGCCCGGCGGCATCTTGGTGATGCGGTCGCCATGGCTCATCCAGACCTGGTTCTTGCTGCCTGATGACCAGACGTCCTCGAACAGCTTGCTCTGCGCCTTCACCTCGACATCGGCGCGGCCGAATTCGCGGTGATGGCCGCCCTCGACCTCACCGCCGAGCTGCGCCGCCATGGTCATCTGGCCGTAGCAGATGCCCATCACGGGCACGCCGGAGGCGAAGATCAATTGCGGGGCGCGCGGAGAGCCGGCCTCGTGCACCGATTCCGGCCCGCCGGAGAGGATCACCGCCTTCGGCTTCATCTCCTTGAAGGCCTCTTCGGCCTTGTTGAACGGGACGATCTCGCAATAGACGCCGTCCTCGCGCACGCGACGCGCGATCAGCTGCGTCACCTGGCTGCCGAAGTCGACGATGAGAATCTTGTCATGCGCCGAGGCCACGGAGGGCGTCGACGCGGAGCGGTCGTTCTGTGCTGCTGTCATGGCAAGCAGATACGCGACCACGCCCCGGCCCGCAACCGCGCAGGTTTGCACGCCCACATTCTTCTTTGGGCATGGACAAATGCATATAGGTCAGTATTATTGACCTAATTGCCCCCGCGCTTCAATCCGGGGCCGATCAGGGAGAATGCCATGCCACAGCACCATCAGCCATCATCGCTTGCCGCGCTCGGCCGGACCTGGGTCGAGGCCTGGAATGCGCGCGATCTCGAACGCGTGCTGACACTCTATGACGAGGCCGCCGTGATGACATCGGACCGCATCCCGGCGCTGGGGTTCGATGCCAGCGGCACCGTGCGCGGCAAGGACGCGTTGCGGGCCTATTGGGGCAAGGCGCTCGCCCTGCTGCCTGACCTGCACTTCTCCCTGATCGACGTGTTCGTCAGCCCTGACAGCGTCGTGGTGTTTTACGCGAACGAGCGGGGCAAGAAGATCTGCGAGTATCTGCGGGTGAACGACGCGGGTCTGATCGTGCAGGGGTCGGCGAACCATCTGCCGCAGTGACGCCTGCGTGGGTTGCTGTCCCCGCCGCGGCTTGTCGTGTGCAGACGGTGCCACCCCACCCACCGCTGTCATTCCCCGCGAAAGCGGGGAATCCAGTACGCCGCGGCTTCTCCGTATCACGGCACGGCCTCTGGAATACTGGATCGCCCGCTCCAGTGCGCAAGTGCGCACAAGGCGGGCGATGACACCTTGAGCGGGGTGCGAGCGTGCCCCAAGCCCGTCATCGCGAGACAAAATTGCGGAGCAATTTTGCGCTGACGCGACGAAGCAATCCAGACGGCCTCCGCGGATGCATTTCTGGATTGCTTCGCTGCGCCCGCAATGACGGAGACTGCGGCGGCAGCGTACGCTAACACCAGCATTGCCGGCTCTGAGACAGGACCTCCCCCATGAAACTCCCCACCTCCCCCTTCACCGTCACCGACTGGAGCAAGGTCGAGCCGACCAAGCATGCCGGCGAGACCGGCCAGGCGCTGTGGCGCACGCTCAACATCGGGGATCTCCGGGTGCGGATGGTCGAGTATTCGCCGGGCTATCTCGCCGACCATTGGTGCGACCGCGGCCACGTCATCTTCGTGGTCAAGGGCGAGCTCGATTCGGAGCTGCGCGACGGCCGCAAGTTCAAGCTCACGGCGGGGATGAGCTACCAGGTCTCCGACTTCGGCGACGCCGCGCACCGGTCCTCGACGGCCACCGGGGCGACGCTGTTTATCGTCGATTGAGATGCGCCGGAGCGGTTAATTTGCACCGCAAAATAGAAAATCCGGGCGAGGTGCCGGGTGGCGGGTGGTGCCTTGAAGTGGCCCAAAATTCTCGCTATATTGTGATCATCGATACTTGGCCGAACGACTGGGCCGCTTCGCCTCGTCTAAGACAGGCGCGCACGCTTCAGATGATTTCTCCAAAACATCGACTCATCAGGACTATGGGCGCAGTGCTGCGTACCGGTCCGCGTGCGTATCCTCTCTAACTAACTAAAGGAAATTCCCATGGCTATGGGCACCGTGAAGTGGTTCAACACCCAAAAGGGTTATGGTTTCATCCAGCCGGACGACGGCCAGAAGGACGTGTTCGTGCACATCAGCGCCGTCGAGCGCGCTGGCCTCTCCTCCCTCAACGAGGGTCAGAAGGTCTCGTTCGACATCGTCGCCGACCGTCGCAGCGGCAAGTCGTCGGCTGATAATCTCCGCGTCGGCTAATCGCCCGCGCACCAGCGCTTCTGACCACGGACGTACCGGCAGAGCGCGAGAACTTGAAAGCCCCGTGACCGGGATTCGGTCTGCGGGGCTTTTGTTTTGGGGGGCCCAACGGCCGTCATTCCGGGGCGCCCGGAGGGCGAACCCGGAATCCATCGCGCGGCGGTCCCTGCGGCTCGATGGATTCCGGGTTCTCGCTTCGCGAGCCCCGGAATGACAACGTTGATCAGGCGGTCTTCTTCAGCACCGAGACGAAGAAGCCATCCGTCCCCGTCCGGCGCGGCGTCATCAGCCAGCCCTCGGGCGATTGCAGCGCGGCTTTTGCGAAATCTTCCGCCTTGTCCCAGAGCACGCTCGCGATCTGCTCGGGTGGGACCACCGCGAACTCCGGGTGACGGCCGATGAACGCCCTCACCTGCTCGCCGTTCTCTTCCGCCAGCACCGAGCAGGTGATGTAGGCGATGCGGCCACCTAGCTTCACCAGCGGCACGGCGCGCTCCAGCACCTCGGCCTGGTCGCGCAGGCGAATCTCCAGCGCACCCGGCCGCATCCGCCATTTGGCGTCGGGGTTGCGGCGCCAGGTGCCGGTTCCCGTGCAGGGGGCGTCGATCACAACGAGATCGGCCGTGGCACTGATGTCGGCCAGCGGATCGGCCTCGCCCTTGGGCGTGCGGACATCGGCATTGTGGACGCCGGCGCGCGACAGGCGTTCGTGAATGGGCGCAAGCTGCCGCTTGTCGCTATCGGTCGCGATCAACCGGCCTTTGCCCTGCATCATGGCGGCGAGCGCCAGCGTCTTGCCGCCGGCGCCGGCGCACAGATCAATCACCTGCTCGCCGGGTTTTGCCGCGGTGAACTGGGCCGCAAGCTGCGATCCCTCATCCTGCACTTCAACGGCGCCCTTGATGAAATCCTCCTCGGCCTGGATGCCGGGGTTGCGCGCATCGGCGGAAAGCTCGATGCGCAGGCCGGTTGCAGACCAGGGCGTCGGTTTCGCATGAAGATGAGCAAGCGCCCGCAGCACCTTGTCACGATTGGACTTTAGCGTGTTGACGCGCAGGTCCAGCGGCGCCCGGCTCGCCATCGCGGCCGCCTCCGCCGCACGGTCCTCGCCGAACACCTTTGCCAGATGCGGATCGAGCCATTCGGGGTAGTCGCCGGCGATCGCAGCGGGAGCGTCCCTGAGGGAGCGATGGCTGAGCGCCGCCTGCTCGGCCTCCGTCAGCGGCGCCGGCGCAAACCGGCTGCCGTCGAACAGGGCGGCCATGGTGGCCGCGTCCATGTCGCGCTCGAGACGGAGCATGCCGATCAGCCGCGCCCGCGCGGTGTCGGCGTCCATCAGGAAGGCGCTCGAGGCATAGCGGCGCAGCACGTCCCAGACGAGGCCGGCAATCGCGGCGCGGTCGCCGGAGCCGGCGAAGCGGTGCGCGGTGCCCCACTCCTTCAGTGCCTTGGCCGCGGGCACGCGGTCTCTCTCGATGGTATCGATCAGTTCGATGGCTGCGGACAGCCGGGCAGCGGGGGTCATTTCAAATCTTTCAGATGAAATCCGACCGTTAAAAGTCAGATCAACAAGAGCATTCTCAGCGCGAAGTAGATCCACATCACCAGCAGCACCAGCACGCCGGCGAGCCAGATCGTCGAGCGGCGGCCGAGATCGTTCGAGGAGACGAACACGCCGGCATGGGCGAACCGTGTCACCACGAACACCCATGACATCAGCACGATGAAGAGATCGACATGGCGCAAGGGGAGCGCCAGCGCGATCAGGGCGTAGAACAGCAACGGCAGCTCGAACTGGTTGCGGTAGCAATTGGCGATTTGCGTGGTGCTCTTGGGCCAGTTCGGCTCGCCCAGCGCAATGTCGCGGATCTTGGTCTCGCCCGAGACCAGCGCCTTGCGGCGCCCGAAGACCATGCCGATCAGAAGCGCGAAGGTGAGACCGACCTGCACGAAGACAGGCAGCAGGACCATTTGGACAGACATCGGAACTTTCCCGTAAGGCGGAACACCGCGGACCGTCATTAGCCGCGACTTCTGACGCTGACAATCAGCGAGTTGAACCGGTGTTCCCGCTCTTGCGACCAACCACCGATTGTTAAAGCAATTTCGTCCCCTTTGGGGCGCAAGGCGAGCGACCGCCATGAACACCCTCTCCGGCCTGATCGGCCCCCTTGCCGAATCCGCCAGCGACCGGCTCGGCATCCTGATGTCGGCGCTGTCAGGTATCGCGATGGCGCTCGCGGTCGCGCTGGCGATGACGGTGTATTTCCGCCTGGGCTATCGGATGAGCTATTCCCCTTGGCGCGATGTCGTCAGGCATGGCCTCGCCACGCTCGCCGCCGTCGCCCTGTTCGCCTTCGCCGCCTCCGACGTGCGCCACGCTGCGCTCGCCTATCTCGGCCTCAACCCGTCCAAGCCTGCGGTCGAGTTCGAGATCCGCATGCCCAGGGAGACGCTGACGGCTGTATCCGACACCCAGATCGAGCTGCATACCGACCGCAACCAGACGCTGGCGCTGGTCGACGGCGTGCGCGACCTCGCCGACGGCCGCGCACTGCTGCGCGGCGCGGTGGCGCTCAACCACCGCACCGCCGACCGCGTGCTGGTGGTGAACCTGCCCGGCAAGGGCACGTTCGAATTCCGCCTCCGCCTTCCGGCCGAGCCGCATCGCTCCGAGCAGTTCGGCCCCTGGCATCTCGCCGACCGCATCGCCTCGCCGGTGACGGGCAGCATCGCGCCGCAGGACGCCTACACGATCCGCTATCGCGTGCTTTAAACATTGTTCGATCGCGGATGATGCGCGCGCCGTCATCGTTCCGACGTGCGACAACGCCTATGCTGACGCCATGTCCGAATTTCGCCTGACGCAGATTTCCGACACCCATCTCGGCCGACGCTTTCCCGGCCTGATCGCCAACTTCCATCGCGTCTGCGAGCACATCGACGCTGACAGGCCCGATCTCGTCATCAACACCGGCGACGTCTCCTTCGACGGGCCGACCAGCCGCGATGATGTCGTATTCGCCAAAGGCCTGCACGACGCCCTGCCCGTGACCTGCCGTTACCTCCCCGGCAATCACGACATCGGCGACAATCCGACCGCGATCGGGCCGGCGCCGAAGCCGCCGGTCAGCGAGGCATACCGCCAGCAATTCCGCGACATCATCGGCGAGGACCATTGGTCGTTCGAGGCGGCGGGCTGGTGCTTCATCGGCCTCAACACGCTGGTGATGAATTCCGGGCTCGCCTTCGAGGCCGCGCAGTTCGACTGGCTAACCCAGGAGATCGCACGCACGAATGGCAGGCCGGTCGCGCTGTTCCTGCACAAGCCGGTGTTCCTCAACCTGCCCGACGATCCAGAGACGCCGGAGACCTCGATCCGCTACGTGCCGCAGCCGGCGCGGGCGCGGCTGATCGAGATGTTTGCGCGTGTCGATCTGCGCCTCATCGCCAGCGGCCACGTGCACCAGCGCCGCGACTTCACGTTCCGCCACACGCGCCACGTCTGGGCGCCGTCGGTCGGCTTCAAGATCAACGACCAGCGCCAGGACCGGATCGCGATCAAGGAGACCGGCCTCGTCGAGTACCGCTTCCGGGGCGACAGTCTCGAGGTCCGCCATCTCAGGGCGGCGGGCCAGATCGACATCGATATCGAGGAAGTCCTCCTCCAGATGGGCGGCGAGCATTAGCTCAATTCGTTGGCACATACCCTTATCCAAATACCTTATTACCTCGAACTTGTCCCCATGATGGCTAGATTTGGCTAATGACAACGTTGTCATTCGGACATATCGTTCACTTCAGCGGTCGAGCGCCGCTGAGGGAGCGACGATGCAGTTCTTGTCCCGGTGGGATAGCCAACGCGTTTCGACGACTACCCGGGGCATTCCCCTGGTCGATGGCGTAGCCACTGAGGACATCGGCGGCCAGCGCTGGTCGCCTTCGCGCGGCGATCTTGCCCTGCCCGCCCTCACCCTTGATGAAGCCGCCTTCGCGGCCAACCGCGACCTCTTCCTGACATGGTGCGCCAGCGCCGGCGTCAGCGTCGCGCCCCACGCCAAGACCCCGATGTCGCCGGAGCTCGCCCGCTCGCTGCGTGCAGCCGGCGCCTGGGGTACGACGGTCGCCAACGTCCAGCAGGCCGCCGTGCTGCTCGCGAGCGGCGAGCGGCGCCTGCTGCTGGCCAACGAGATCGGCGGGCTCGCGGCCGGCCGGCGGCTCGGCGCGCTGCTCGGCGCCTATCCCGACGCCGAATTTCACGCCTTCGCGGATTCACCCGCCGCTGTCGCCGCGCTCGCCGAAGCGGCACGGATCGCGTCACGCCGCGAATTGTCCGTGCTGGTCGAGCTCGGCGCAGGCCGCGCCGGCGCGCGCGATCGCGCCGCCATCGAGGCGACGATCGCAGCCGTGCTCGCCGCCGACCGGCTCGTGCTCGGCGGCGTTGCGACCTATGAGGGCGCAGCCGCAACGCCCGATGCCGACGAGACGATGCGCGCGATCGCGGCACTGATGGAGCGCACCATCGAGACTTTTGCGCTGGTGCGCGCCGCCGCCCCGCAGCGGCCACTGATCATCAGTGCCGGCGGCTCGGCCTATTTCGACATCGTCGCGCGCGCGCTCGCACCGGGCGCGCAGGCTGACGGCAACGCCAGCGTGATCCTGCGCTCCGGCGCGCTGTTCTTCGCCGATCACGGCATCTACGCCCGCGCCTTCGCGGAAATAGACCGGCGCGGCGGTCTCCTCATCGACGGTCTGCACCACTCCGCCGTGGAAGGCTTTCGCCCCGCGCTGACGCTCTGGGCCGAAGTCTTGTCGCGCCCCGAGACAGGACTTGCGATTGCCGGCTTCGGCATGCGCGACGCCTCCTTCGATCAGGGACTGCCCGTCCCGTTGCGCGTATTCCGCGACGGCGTCGAGCAGCAAGGGCTCGACGCTGCGCTGGCGGTCACGCGCCTCAACGACCAGCATGCGTTCCTGTCCGTTGCCCCCGAAGGCGCCCTTGCTGTCGGCGACATCATCGCCTTCGGCATCTCGCATCCCTGCACCTGCCTCGACCGCTGGCGGGTGATCCTCGGGCTCGACGCCGATGGTGTGGTCACGCGCGCCCTCCCCACCCAGTTCGGCTGAGAGCGCACGCAATGAACTTCCTGCCGCTCTGGCGCTATCAGAACCAGCTCATCGACGGGGCCATCGTCACGCTCGAGCTGACGGTGATCGCGGCACTGGCCGGGCTCGTGATCGGCGTTGCCGGCGCGGTCGCGCTGAACGGCCGCATCACGCCGCTGCGCTGGCTGGTGCGCGGCTATATCGAGCTGTTCCGCAACACGCCGTCGCTGATCCAGATCTTCATCGTCTTCTTCGTGCTGCCGAACTTCGGCCTGAAGCTGCCGGCCTTCGAGGCGGCTGCCGTCGCGCTGTCGCTGTATTTCGGCGCCTACTCGGTCGAGATCATCCGCGCCGGCCTCGACTCCGTGCCGAAGAACCAGATCGAGGCTGGCCAGTGCCTCGGGCTGTCAGGCTGGCAGGTGTTCCGTCACATCCTGCTGCCGCCGGCGCTGCGCAACGCCTATCCGGCCGTGACCAGCCAGTTCGTGTTGCTGCTGCTCGGCACCTCGCTCGCCTCGCAGGTCGCCGCCGACGAACTCTTCCATGTCGCAGGATTCATCGAGAGCCGCACCTACCGCAGCTTCGAGGTCTATGCGGTGATCTGCGCGGTCTATTTCGCGATGGCGATGTCGTTCAAGGCGCTGTTCGCAATCATCGGTCTGGCGGCCTTCCGCTGGCCGCGGCGGCGCTGAGGGGACAGCGATGCGATCCTTCTCCCTCATCGATTTCGTCTCGCTGTTCGCGGCGCTGCGCTGGACCGTCGCGCTGGTCGTGCTCGCGCTCGCCTTCGGCGCGCCGCTGGCGCTCGGGCTCGCCATGGGCCGCATCAGCCGCTTCGCCGGGCTGCGCTGGACCATGACGGCGTGCATCCAGGTGATCCAGAGCGTGCCGCTGATCGGGCTGTTGTTCTTCTTCTATTTCGGCATGCCGGTGTTTTTGGGCATCCAGGTGCCGGCGCTCGTCGCCGTGACCGTCGCCTACACGCTCTACACCGCCGCCTTCCTCGGCGAGATCTGGCGCGGCGGGCTGGAGGCCGTGAAGCAGGCGCAATGGGAGGCCGGTGCCTGCCTCGGCCTCTCCGCCTGGCAGCAGTTCCGCCACATCATCGCGCCGCAGGCGCTGCGGCTGTCGCTGCCGCCGACCGTCGGCTTCCTGGTGCAGCTCATCAAGGGCACCTCGCTCGCCTCGATCCTCGGCTTCGTCGAGCTTGCCCGCGCAGGGCAAGTGGTGAGCGCGGCGACGTTCCAGCCGCTGCTCACCTACGCGCTGGTCGCCGCGATCTATTTCGCGCTGTGCCTGCCGCTCACGCTTTGGTCCCGCTCCCTGGAGGCCCGCCTCGATGGCTCTCGTTGAAATCCGCGACGTGCACAAGACATTCGGCAAGGTCGAGGTGCTCAAGGGCGTCTCGCTCGACGTCGAGGAAGGCGAGATCGTCACGATCATCGGCCGCTCGGGCTCGGGCAAGTCGACGCTGCTCCGCTGCATCAATGCGCTGGAGAGCGTCGATTCCGGCGAGATCCGCGTCGAGGGCGAGCGGGTCCACGCGAAGATGCCCGGCCTCAAGAAATTCCGTCAGCGCGTCGGCATCGTGTTCCAGGCCTTCAACCTGTTTCCGCATCTGAAGGTCGAGCGCAACATCACGCTGGCCCCGCTGCTCACCGGCCGCATCGACAAGGCCCGCGCACGCACGCTGGCCCAGGACGTGCTCACCCGCGTCGGCCTTGCCGAGAAGATCGACGCCTGGCCCGAGCAGCTCTCCGGCGGCCAGCAGCAGCGCGTCGCGATCGCGCGCTGCCTCGCCATGGCGCCTCACCTCATGCTGTTCGACGAGGTGACCTCCGCGCTCGATCCTGAACTCGTCGGCGAGGTGCTTAAGGTGATGGAGGCGATGGCGAAGCAAGGCATGACCATGATCCTGGTCACCCACGAGATGGGTTTTGCCCGCAACGTCGCCAACCGCATCGTCTTCATGCACCAGGGCCGCGTCTGGGAACAGGGGCCGCCGGCAAAGCTGTTCGCCAATCCTGAGACCCCCGAGCTCGCCAGCTTCATCGCCTCCGCAAAATGATCATCCAGCCATCCGCCACCAGGAGAGAGTCATGAGACAACTGAAATCCCTCTTTGCGATCGCAGCCACGGCACTCGCAGTGCTCGCCGCGCCGAACCTCGCACACGCCGACAAGCTGCAGGATGTGCTCGGCTCCGGCAAGCTGCGCGTCGGCATCCTGACCGATGCCGCGCCCTGGGGCTTCAAGGACGACAAGGGTGAGATCGCGGGCCTTGATGCCGATCTCGCCCGGCTGATCGCCGCCGACATGGGCGTGAAGCTCGAGCTCGTGCCGGTGACGGGCGCCGCGCGCATCCCGAGCCTGCTCTCCGACAAGATCGACATGCTGATCGCGGGCCTCGGCGCCACGCCCGAGCGCGCCCAGCAGGTGATGTTCTCGCAGCCCTATGCGGTGGTGAATCTCGGCGTCTACGGTGCGAAGTCGCTGCCATCAGCCACCAGCAAGAAGCCCGACAATCTCGACGGCCGCAGCGTTGCGGTGGCCAAGGGCTCGACGCTCGACGTTTGGCTGACCGACAACGCACCTAAGGTGAAGCTGGTGCGTTTCGAGGACACGCCGGCCGCGCTCGCCGCCTTCCTCGCCGGCCAGGCCGACACCTTCGCCGAGAACAGCGCCATCGCGCTGAAGGTGCAGGACCAGAACCCGACCAAGGAGGTCGAGCTGAAATTCCTGATCCGCCAGTCGCCGGCCCATGTCGGCGTGCGCCAGGGCGAGCAGAACCTGCTGAACTGGATCAACACCGACATCTTCTTCAACAAGCTCAACGGCAAGCTCGGCGCACTTCAGCTGAAATGGTTTAGGGAAGAGCAGTCGCTGCCGACGCTGTAAGTTCACAAGCGGCTCCCGCGCCCGCGCGGGAGCCGCTTTTCCCAAGGAGACTTCGAGATGATCAAACGTTACGTCGTCGGCTCGCGCATGAGCCAGGCCGTCGCTGCCGGCGGCATGGTGCATATCGCAGGTCAAGTCGCTGACGACCGCAAGGCCGGCATCGTGTCGCAGACCCAGCAGGTGCTCGCCAAGATCGACGCGCTGCTCAAGGAAGCCGGCACCGACCGCTCCAAACTGATCGCGGTCAACGTCTTCCTGCCGCATATCACCGACTTCGACACCATGAACTCGGTCTACGATTCCTGGATCGATCCGGCCAATCCGCCGGCGCGCGCCTGCGTCGAAGCCCGTCTCGCCGATCCCGATTTGCGCGTCGAGATGACCGCGGTCGCCTTGCTGTAAACGCGGCGCTCTTTCTTCAACCTTCGGCCGGCTTCGGCGACGACGCGGCCCTCAGGGCATCCCATGCATACCGGACTTTTCCACGAGATCGATTTCGAGAAGGACCAGAAATGGTCCGGCCATCTAGGCATTCCCTTCTCGATCGATCGATCGCCCTACTTCCAGCTCAAGATCCCGATCTTCCGGATCAAGAACGGCGCCGGCCCAAAACTTCTGTTGATGGCCGGCAATCACGGCGACGAATACGAGGGCGAGATCACGCTGACGCGGCTGTATCGCCGGCTCGATGCCAAGGCCGTCAAGGGCGAGATCACCATCCTGCCCTTCGCCAATCTTCCCGCCGTGATGGCGGCGCGCCGCCGCTCGCCGCTCGACGAGGGCAATCTCAACCGCGCCTTCCCGGGCGATGCCGCGGGCACGCCGACTTTTCGGCTGGCGCACTTCCTCGAGCACGAGCTGTTTCCGCGCCATGACGTCGTCTTCGATATCCATTCCGGCGGCACGTCGATGGCGCACGTGCCCTGCGCGCTGATCGAGCGGCAGGGACCGCCCGAGATGTTCGGCCAGGCACTGCGCCTGATGGAAGGATTAGGGATGCCCTTCGCCTTCGTCGCCGAGAACGGCGCCGCTGCGCCGACCTCGATGGCGGCGGCCGCGCGCGCCGGCGCGATCGGACTGTCAGGCGAGTTCGGCGGCGGCGGCACCGTCACGCCGCAGACGATGGCGTTCACCGCGCGCGCCGTCGACCGGCTGCTGCTCGCGCTCGGCATCGTCCAGGCGCCCGTGCTGGGGCCGCATGCGCCGGTCGAGCGCGCCACCGAATTGCTGGCGCTGCAAAGCCACGCGCAGGCGGTGTTCGCGACGCGGCGCGGCTGGTTCGAGCCCGCGGTCATGGTCGGCGCGCGCGTTGCGGCCGGCGACGTCGCCGGCTGGTATCATGATTTCGAGCGGCCGGAGCTGCCGGAGGAAGTGTTGCGCTTCCCGGCCGATGGCATCGTGATCTCGCAGCGCCTGCACACCGACAGCCAGAGCGGCGACTGCCTGGTCCAGGTCGGCCGGGCGCTGTCGCGCGACGAGCTGCCAGCGCGCTGAGCTTTGGAGACGATAGCGACTTCGACTACCCTCGGGATTCGATGACCGATCCGGCAAAGCCGAACTATGACGACGTGGTGCGCATTCCGGCGCCGCCCGGCCGCGCCAGCGCGACCGGACGGCCGCCGCGCATCGCGGAGGTGGCGGAGCGCGCCGGGGTATCGCCGATCACGGTGTCGCGGGTGCTGCGCCACCCCCAGAAGGTCAATCGAAAGACCCGCGAGCGCATCCTCGAAGTGATCGAGGCAACCGGATACGCCTCCAACCCGCATGCGCGCGCGCTGCGCTCGGGCCGCTCGAACGTGGTCGTCGCCTTCGTCTCCAACATCCTCAGCCAGCAGTTCGGGCTCGCCGTGCGCAGCTTCGCGGCCACGCTCGAGCCGGAAGGATTCGAGGTGCTCGTCGGCCAGACCTCCTACTCCTATGTCAAGGAAGTCGCGATGATCCAGTCGCTGCGCGGCATCCGCCCCGCCGCGGTGATGTTCACCGGCGTGATCGAGCTCGAGGAGAACCGCGCAGCGCTTGCAGAGCTCGGCATTCCCGTGATCGAGACCTGGGCGTTTCCGCGCGACCCCATCGACATGCTGGTCGGCCTGCCCAATGCGGATGCCGGTGCGATGGCGGCGCGCAGGCTGGCTGAGGCCGGACATCGCCGCGTCGCCTTCATCGGCCGCAGCAGCGGCCGCGGCGCGCTGCGCCGCGACGGCTTTCGCACGGCAGCGGCGCAGCTCGGCCTCGATATCGTCCACGAGATCGGCGTTGGCGAGATCACAGGCCTCATAGACGGCCGCGCCGCCTTCACCGCCCTGCTCGATCGCGGCGACCGCGTCGATGCCGTGTTCTGCGCCAACGATCTGCTCGCGACCGGCGCGCTGATCGAGGCTCGCGCGCGCGGCCTGTCGGTGCCGCGCGATCTCGCCGTGCTCGGCTTCGGCGACAACGACGTCGCCGATCAGATCACGCCCGGCCTCACCACCATCTCGTTCGATGCGGCGGCCGTGGGGCGCATCGCGGCCGAACTGCTGCTGGCGCGCCTGTCGGGCACGCAGCTTGCCGAACAGCGGATCGCCGTCGACCTGTTCCTGGTCGAGCGCGGCAGCGTCTGAGGATTGCGGCTTACGCGACGCTCTTGAGGTCCTGCTGGATCGCAGCCAGCAAGGATTCCAGCGCTGCGCTGTTCACCGGCCTGGCCTCGGCCATCTCGGGCTGGACGTTGGCGGACTGGACGCCGGCGGACTGCGCAGCCTTGAGCGGACGCTTCGGGAACGGCGGCGGTGTCGGCATCGCGGGCCGGGTCAAATCGCCCTCGTCCTCGGCATGAACGAACTTGCCATGGATGACGTCGTCGCGGCGGCCCATGACGAACATGGTCGTCCAATAGCCGGCGGCCAGAAGGATTACGCAGAAAACACTGATCTCTAACATCGCAACACCCAAAATATGCGCGATGATTCAATGCCTTCGCTCGCCGGTCAATGAACCGGCGGTCACACCTGCGGCTTTTGCGGGCCGGGTGTGACCTTTTGGTGACTCTTTCTTAACCATCCACCGCCCGGAGGGCGTCGGCGGCGCAACCAGGCCCTCGCTATCAGGCCTTATCTTGCCCGACCCGCACCAGCTGCTTGCCGAAATTGGCGCCCTTCAGAAGCCCCATGAAGGCGCCGGGGGCGCTCTCCAGGCCCTCGGTGACGAACTCCTTGTACTTGACCTTGCCCTCGCGGACCCAGGCCGACATGTCGCGCAGGAAGTCGCCGTGGCGGGCGGCGAAGTCGGAGACGATGAAGCCGCGGAAGGTCAGCCGCTTGGTCAGGGTCGCGCGCATCATGCTGGCGGCCCATTTCGGCGGCTTGGCCTCGGTGTCGTTGTAATGGGCTATCAGGCCGCAGACCGGCACGCGCGCAAACGGATTGAGCAGCGGGAACACCGCTTCGAACACGGCGCCGCCGACATTCTCGAAATAGACGTCGATCCCCTTCGGGCAGGCGTCCTTCAGCTTGGCCGCAAGATCGGGATCGCGGTGATCGATGCAGGCATCGAAGCCGAGCTCCTTCACCACGTAGTCGCATTTGTCCTTGCCGCCCGCAATTCCGACCGCGCGCGCGCCCTTGATCTTGGCGATCTGGCCGACGGCGGAGCCGACCGCGCCGGATGCGCCGGCGACGACGACGGTCTCGCCTTCCTGCGGCTTGCCGATGTCGAGCAGGCCGGTATAGGCGGTCATGCCGGGCATGCCGAGCACGCCGATCGAGGTCGAGATCGGACCGAGCTTGGGATCCACCTTGATTAGGCCCTTGCCGCTGGAGATCGCATGCGTCTGCCATCCGGTACGGGCTCGCACGATGTCGCCTTTGGCGAAGTCCGGGTTGTTGGACGCCGCGACCTCGCTGACCGCCTCGCCCTCCATCACGCCGTCGATCGGCACCGGCGCGGCATAGGACGGACCGTCACTCATGCGGCCGCGCATATAGGGATCGAGCGACAGCCAGATCGTGCGCAGCAGGACTTCGCCCTGCCCCGGTGTCGGGACAGCGAATTCCTCAATGCGGAAATCGGACGGCTTGGGTTCGCCGACGGGACGCGCGGCGAGAACGATGCGTTTTGCTTGGGACATGATGGCTTCCTCCTGAATGCTTGTTGCAGTCATTTAGGAGGTAGGTGGGAATGAAGCAAATCCCACACTTGCTGTCATCGCCCGCGAAAGCGGGCGATCCAGTAGTCCAGGGGCGGCTGTGATTGAACCGAGAAGCCGCGGCGTACTGGATTCCCCGCATTCGCGGGGAATGACACCGTCATTGAGGCGAGCGCGCAAACCACTCATTGTCATTCCGGGGCGATGCGAAGCATCGAACCCGGAATCTCGAGATTCCGGGTTGCGCTTCGCGCCCCCGGAATGACGGCAGAAGCGACTAACCCCCGCCCGGATAGTTCGGGCTCTCGCGGGTGATCGTGACGTCGTGGACGTGGCTTTCGCGCAGGCCTGCACCGGTGATGCGGACGAACTGCGCCTTGTCGTGCAGCTCCTTCATGTCCTTTGCGCCGACATAGCCCATCGCGGCGCGCAGGCCGCCGGCGAGCTGGTGCATGACGTGGCCGACCGCGCCCTTGTAGGGTACCTGGCCCTCGATGCCTTCAGGCACGAGCTTGAGCGTGTCCTTGATGTCCTGCTGGAAATATCGGTCCGCCGAGCCGCGCGCCATTGCGCCGACCGAGCCCATGCCGCGATAGGCCTTGTAGGAACGGCCCTGCCACAGGAAGACTTCGCCGGGCGTCTCGTCGGTGCCGGCGAGCAGCGAGCCGACCATGGCGATGTCGGCACCGGCGGCGAGCGCCTTGGCGAGGTCGCCGGAGAACTTGATGCCGCCATCGGCGATGACGGGAATGTCGGCCTTCTTTGCAGCCTCCACCGCATCCATGATCGCGGTGAGCTGGGGAACGCCGACGCCGGCGACGATGCGGGTGGTGCAGATCGAGCCGGGGCCGATGCCGACCTTGATGCAGTCCGCGCCAGCATCGATCAGCGCCTGCGCGCCTTCGGAGGTCGCGACGTTGCCGGCGACGACCTGCACAGAGTTGGACAGACGCTTGATGCGGTTCACTGCGTGCAGCACGTGGCGCGAATGGCCGTGCGCGGTGTCGACGACGACGAGGTCGACGCCGGCGTCGATCAGCCGCTCGGTGCGCTCGAAGCCGGTGTCGCCGACGGTGGTGGCGGCGGCAACGCGAAGGCGGCCCTGCGCATCCTTGCAGGCGAGCGGATGGGCGACCGCCTTTTCCATGTCCTTCACGGTGACGAGGCCGACGCAGCGATATTGCTCGTCGACCACGAGCAATTTCTCGATGCGATGCTGGTGCAGCATCCGCCGCGCCTCGTCCTGGCTGACATTCTCGCGCACCGTGACGAGGCCTTCATGCGTCATCAGCTCGGAGACTTTTTGCCTGCGGTCGGTGGCGAACCGCACGTCGCGGTTGGTGAGGATGCCGACCAGCTTGCCCGGCGTGGACTTGCCCGCGCCGGTGACGACGGGAATGCCGGAGATGCCGTGATCGCTCATCAGCTTGAGCGCATCGTCGAGCGTCGCCTCGGGGCTGATGGTGAGCGGGTTCACCACCATGCCCGACTCGTAGCGCTTGACCTGGCGCACCTGGGCGGCCTGCCCTTCGGGATCGAAATTGCGGTGGATGACGCCGAGGCCGCCGGCCTGCGCCATGGCGATCGCCATGCGGGCCTCGGTGACGGTGTCCATGGCGGAGGCCATGATCGGGATGTTGAGCGGAATGGCGCGGGTGACGCGGGAGCGGATGTCGACCTCGCCCGGCATGACGTCCGAGAGGCCTGGCTTCAACAGCACGTCGTCGAACGTAAGGGCTTCGCGGATGCCTTGAACTTGCACCGTGGCCATCTGCCAACTCCTTCCTGCGGCCCTGCCGCAAATAGCTATGGATGAGCGCCGCCCTCGGCGTACCTTGCGGCATCGCCGGAGAATCGGAGCCCATCGGTGGGGTTGACGCGGGTCGATAGCACGGCCGCGTGACGAATCAAAGCAAATCGAGCCGCTGGCCAGCCATGCACAGGCTTTTTACCCAAATTCAGCGGGGATAGCCGGGCGGCGGCCACCCCTCGTCATTCCGGGGCGCGACCAAGGGCGCGCCCCGGAATGACGAGGGAGCGAGTGCAACCGCCGTCGAGGGTCACATGGTTATTACCCAGGATTTAGGTGCCATGCGTTGATCCGCAATGGTCGCCGCCGGGCGGCAGTGTTAAGCCGCAAGCCTCGCCCTTCCTTCCGATTTTCGTTACCAATCCGTCATGGTCGACAAGCAACGCGTCATTCCGCTGATCGTGGCCACTGCTCTCTTCATGGAGAACATGGACTCGACGGTGATCGCCACCTCGCTGCCGGCGATCGCGGCCGACATCGGCACCAGCCCGCTGACGCTGAAGCTCGCGATCACCTCCTATCTGCTGTCGCTCGCGGTGTTCATCCCGGCGAGCGGCTGGACCGCGGACCGGTTCGGCGCGCGGATGGTGTTCGCGATCGCGGTCGGCGTCTTCATGGTCGGCTCGGTCGGCTGCGCGCTCTCGACCTCGGTCACGGATTTCGTGTTCGCGCGCATCCTCCAGGGCATGGGCGGGGCGATGATGACGCCGGTCGGGCGCCTCGTGCTGCTGCGCTCGGTGGACAAGAGCGCGCTGGTCAATGCGATGGCCTGGGTGACGGTCCCTGCCCTCATAGGCCCTGTGATCGGCCCGCCGCTCGGTGGTTTCATCACGACCTACGCGTCCTGGCACTGGATCTTCCTGATCAACATCCCGATCGGGCTGCTCGGCATCTTCATGGCCTTGCGCTTCATCGATCCCATCAAGAGCGAGGAACGCGAGCCGTTCGACCTCTACGGCATGGTGCTCGCGGGGATCGGGCTCGCCGGCATCGCCTTCGGCCTGTCGGTGGCCGGCCTCAACCTGCTGCCCTGGAGCACGGTCGCCGCGCTGATCGCCGGCGGCGCGATCTCGATGACGCTCTATGTCATTCATGCCCGGCGCACGGGATCGCCGGTGCTGGACTTCTCGCTGCTGACCTTGCCGACGCTGCGTGCGGCCGTGCTCGGCGGCTTCCTGTTCCGGCTCGGCATCGGCGCGCTGCCGTTCCTGCTGCCGCTCCTGATGCAGATCGGCTTCGGCCTGTCGCCGTTCCATTCGGGCCTCGTCACGTTTGCTTCCTCGCTCGGCGCCATGGGCATGAAGACGCTGGCCGCGCGGATCATCCGCACCTTCGGCTTCCGTAATCTGATGACGGTGAACGCGATCGTCAGCGCGTTCTTTCTTGGCGTCTGCGCGCTGTTCACGGTGACGACACCGCTGCTGATCATCATGGTGATCCTGGTGGTCGGCGGCTTCTTCCGCTCGCTCGAGTTCACCGCGATCAACACGGTGGCCTATGCCGAGGTCGAGACTGGGCAGATGAGCCGCGCCACCACGCTCGTCAGCGTCAACCAGCAGCTTGCGGTCTCTGCCGGCGTCGCCGTCGGCGCAGCGTCCGTCGAGACGACGATGTGGCTCAGCCATGTCAGCGAGCTCAACGCCACCGTGTTCGCGCCGGCCTTCGTCGTGGTCGCGCTGACCTCGGCGGCGTCGAGCTGGTTCTTCTGGCAGATGCCCGCTGATGCCGGCCACGAGATCTCCGGCCGCAAGGCGACCGAAATCGCGAGCCGCAAGGGCGCCGGCAAGGGCGCGGCCAAGGCCGCCGTGAAGGCAGCGACGGAGGATACGCAGGACGTGCGCGACCAGCGGCTGGGATAAAAAACGCGCTCCGTCATTCCGGGGTGATGCCACGGGACCGCGCAAGCGCGGCCCGGAGCATCGAGCCCGGAATCCATTGTGCCGCAAGAGTCCTGGGAGAAATGGATTCCGGGCTCGCCTCTTCGAGGCGCCCCGGAATGACGGAGTTCGTTGCTACGCCTTCGCCCCGCCGCGAAACCCGGTCGCCAGCACGTAACGTTCCGACGAATCCTGCCGGCTCGCCGCCGGCTTCACATGGCGCACGGTGGCGAAGTCGCGCTTGAGTTGGGCGAGCAGATCGGCATCGGCGCCGCTCTGGAACGTCTTGGCGAGGAAGGTGCCACCGGGCTTGAGCACGTCGCACGCAAACGCCGCCGCGGTCTCGATCAGGCCGACGATGCGGAGCTGGTCGGTCTTGCGGTGACCGGTGGTGTTGGCGGCCATGTCGGACATCACGACATCGGCGCCGCCCCCCAGCATCGCGGTAAGCTTTGCCGGCGCGTCATTGTCCATGAAGTCGAGCTGCGCGAACTCGACGCCGGCAATCTCGGGCATCTCCAAAAGGTCGATCGCAACGACCTTGCCCTTGCCGTCCACCGAGCCGACCCGCTTGGCGGCGATCTGGCTCCAGCCGCCCGGCGCGGCCCCAAGATCGACCACGGCCATGCCGTGCTTCAGCAGCCGAAACTTGTCGTCGATCTCGAGCAGCTTGAATGCCGCGCGCGAGCGATAACCCGCCGCCTTGGCTTTCGCCACATAGGGATCGTTGAGTTGCCGCTCCAGCCACAGCTTCGACGACAATTTGCGCTTGCCGCCGGTCTTGACCTGGACGTGCAAGCGGCCGGTGGTGTCCTTGGCCATCTCACCAGCTCCTGAGCGCGCCGTCCTCGCGCATCATCTCGACCAGCATGCCTTCGCGCAGGCCGCGGTCGGCGACGCGCAGGCGCGGCAGCGGAAAGGCGCGGCGGATCGCGTCGAGGATGGCGCAGCCCGCAAGCACGAGATCGGCGCGCTCGACGCTGATGCAGCTGTTGTTCGCGCGCTCCTCGTAGCTCATGCCGAGCAGCTTGTTGATGGTCGCGGTGATGTCGGAATCGTTCATCCAGATGCTGTCGATGCGGCGACGGTCGTAGCGCGCCAGATTGAGATGGATGCCGGCGAGCGTCGTCACCGTGCCTGAGGTGCCGAGCAGGTGCATGTCGGCGAGATCGACGCCGTGCTGTTCGGCGAACGGCGCAACGTGGTGTGCGACCTCCCGCTCCATCGCGTCGTAGATCTCCGGCGTCACGTCGCGGCCGCCGAACTGCTCGGCGAGCGTGACCACGCCGAACGGGATCGACATCCAGGCCTTGATGCGCGGCTCCGGATTTTCCGGATCGCGCTCGATCCGCACCAGTTCGGTCGAGCCGCCGCCGATGTCGAACAGGATCGCGCCGCGCCCCCTGGGGTCAACCAGCGGCGAGCAGCCGAGCACGGCGAGCGATGCCTCGGTCTCACGGTCGATCACCTCGAGCTCGATGCCGGTCTCGGCCGCGACGCGGCTGCGAAAACCCTCCGCGTTCGAGGCCGCGCGGCAGGCTTCGGTCGCGATCAGCCGCAGCCGGCGCGCTTTCCGCAAGTTGATCTTGTCGCGGCAGATGCTGAGCGCCGCGATGGCGCGCTCGATCGCGGCCTCGCTGATGGAGCCGGTCGCCGAGACCCCCTCGCCGAGCCGGATGATGCGCGAGAAGGAATCGACCACGCGAAAGCCGTCGCTGGTCGGACTGGCGATCAGGAGCCTGCAATTGTTGGTTCCGAGGTCCAGCGCCGCGTAGACGCCGGTTCCCGGCGCTTGCGCGGCGACGGCCGGTTCAGTGGCCAACGCCACCGCCGCCATCGACCCCTCGAGCTCACCGTGCGGCCCATGGCCGTCGCGGAGCCGCGTGTGGTCATTCATACAAACTGTCTTTCCGCGGCCCGCTGGGGCCGAGCTGGAATTGCTTTTTCGCCTGAAACATTAGCAGCGCGGCAGGCCTGCGCAACAACGCATCACATGGCACTATGCCCATTCGTGCGTTGTCGTGAACGGGACCGTGGGTTATTTTTGAGGGGTCCGGCCCCCCCAAGCGCCCCCCAAAACGCGCAATTGCCGGCTTTTCAGGTCAATTCCATGCAAGAACACACCAAATCGTCCACGCTCGAAAACGCTATTGCACTGCAAAAATACGGCGTCGGGCAGCCCGTCCGCCGCAAGGAGGACGACACGCTGGTGCGCGGCAAGGGCCGCTACACCGACGATTTCAACCTGCCCGGCCAGGCCTACGCCGTGGTGGTCCGCTCGACCCACGCCCATGGAATCATCCGTGGCATCGGCCTCGATGCCGCCAAGGCGATGCCGGGCGTGCTGGGGGTCTGGACCGGGACGGACCTCGATGCCGCCGGCTACGGCCCCTTCACCTGCGGCCTGCCGCTGAAGAGCCGTGACGGCTCGCCCCTGCTCCAGACCAACCGCCAGCCGCTGGCGACCGACAAGGTTCGCTTCGTCGGCGATCCCGTCGCCTTCGTGGTGGCCGACACGCTGGCCCAGGCGCGCGACGCGGCCGAGGCGGTCGAGCTCGATATCGAGCCGTTGCCGGCTGTGACCGACCCCGAGGAGGCCGCCAAGCCCGGCGCGCCGCAGCTCTACGACCACATCCCGAACAACGTCGCGCTCGACTACCATTATGGTGACATGGAGCAGGTGAACGCGGCCTTCGCCAGCGCCGCTCACGTCACCAAGATCGACATCGAGAACACCCGCGTCGCCGTGGTCTCGATGGAGCCGCGCGTCGGGCTCGCCTCCTACGACAAGAAGGCCGAGCGCTACACGCTCCAGGTTCCGACGCAGGGTGTCGCCGGCAACCGCGCCAACCTCGCCAAGAACCTGAAAGTGCCGAACGAGAAGGTGCGCATTCTCACCGCCAATGTCGGCGGCTCCTTCGGCATGAAGAACATCAACTACCCCGAATACATGTGCATCCTGTACGCGGCCAAGGCGCTGGGACGGCCGGTGAAGTGGCTGGACGAGCGTTCGACCAGCTTCCTGTCCGACAGCCACGGCCGCGCGCAAAAAATCCATGCCGAGCTCGCGCTCGACGCCGAGGGGCACTTCCTCGCGGCCAAGCTCGAAGGCTACGGCAATCTCGGCGCCTACATCACCGGCGTTGCGCCGGGCCCGCTCTCGCTCAACACCGGCAAGAACTTTTCCAGCGTCTACCGCACGCCGCTGATGGGCATCGACATCAAGACGGTGCTGACCAATACCACGCTGATGGGCGCCTATCGCGGCGCCGGCCGGCCCGAGGCGAACTACTACATGGAGCGGCTGATCGACCGCGCCGCCGACGAGATGGGCATCAACCGGCTGACGATGCGCAAGCGCAACTTCATCAAGCCGACCCAGATGCCGTTCCCGGCGTCCTCCGGCGTCACCTATGACAGCGGCGACTTCCAGGCCGTCTTCAACAAGGCGCTCGAAATCTCCGACCACGAGAATTTCGCCAAGCGCAAGAAGGAGAGCAAGAAGGCCGGCAAGCTGCGCGGCATCGCCGTCGGCTCCTACCTCGAGGTCACGGCGCCGCCGAGCCCCGAGCTCGGCAAGATCGTGTTCGATCCCGACGGCAGCGTGCAGCTCATCACCGGCACGCTCGATTACGGCCAGGGCCATGCCACTCCATTCGCGCAGGTTCTGTGCGAGCAGCTCGGCGTGCCCTTCGAGAGCGTCAAGCTGGTGCAGGGCGACAGCGACATCGTCCACACCGGCAACGGCACCGGCGGCTCGCGCTCGATCACCGCGAGCGGCATGGCGATCGTGGGAGCCGCCAAGCTCGTGATCGAGAAGGGCAAGCGCGCCGCCGCGCACATGCTGGAGGCGTCCGAAGCCGACATCGAGTTCGAAGGCGGCAGCTTCACCATCGCCGGCACCGACCGCAGCATCGACATCATGGAGCTGGCCAAGCGCCTGCATGACGGCAAGGTGCCGGAGGGCGTGCCTGATAGCCTCGACGTCGATCACACCAGCGAGCCGGTGCCCTCTGCCTTCCCGAACGGCTGCCACGTCGCCGAGGTCGAAATCGATCCCGATACCGGCGTGGTGCAGATCGTGCGCTACAGCGCGGTGAACGATTTCGGCACGGTGATCAACCCGCTGCTGGTCGCAGGCCAGCTCCATGGCGGCGTCGTCCAGGGCATTGGACAGGCGCTGATGGAGCACGTCCGCTACGACGAGAGCGGCCAGCCGATCACGGGCTCGCTGATGGACTACGCCCTCCCCCGCGCCGAGGACGTGCCGTTCATGACGGTCGGCGATCACCCGGTGCCGGCCACGACCAATCCGCTCGGCAGCAAGGGCTGCGGCGAAGCCGGCTGCGCCGGCAGCCTGTCGACCGTGGTGAACGCCGTGCTCGATGCGCTCTCCGACCACGGCATCAAGCACATCGACATGCCGCTGACGCCGGAGCGCGTGTGGCGTGCGATCCAGGATGCGAAGGGCAAGGCGGCGTAGGAGTTGTTTGTCGTTCCGGGGCGATGCGAAGCATCGAACCCGGAACCTCGAGATTCCGGGTTCGGTCCTGCGGACCGCCCCGGAATGACGACGCTGGATGTTACGCCGCAGCCTCCTCGCGCGGCTGGTAGATCGCGGTGTGCTGGCAATGCGCCAGCGGTGTCGTGCCGTTGGCGACGACCAGCGCGTCGAGCTCGACGAAGCGGTGGCCCTTCTTCTCGTAGTTCGCGGTGACCTTGGCCCGCGCAACGATCTCGTCGCCGGCACGCGCGGGCGACAGCAGCTGCATGCGGCTGCCGACGTGGATCCACGGGCCCAAAATGGTATTGTCGACGAGGACGCGATTCATCACGCGCTGGATCAGGCCGGGATGGCCGAGCCCCTCTCGCGCGAAGATCGGATCGGTTTCCCTGATATCGGCGAGATAGTCCGCGGCGGCCTGCCCGATCCATCGGCGCGGCTCTGTGCCAAGCCATTTGCCGGTCTCGAACGTCGCCGGGCTGACCGGCTTGCGCTCGGCGACCGCGGGGACCGCGCGATAGTCGCTCAAATCCACCGCAGGCGCAGCCGCCGGCAGCGAAGCCGTCCCGGTGGCGCAGAGCTCGGTACGGCTGAACACCTCGATCGTGAGCAGGCCGTTGTGCTCGGTCGCATCGACATCGGCGCTCTCGCCGTCATAGACCGGCTTGATGAAGCGGGCCTCCACCAGTCCGCGGGTGAGGAAATCGCGGCCCCAGCGCGCCAGCGGCACATGCATCATGTAGGCGAAGACGTCGACGCCGGGCACCAGCCCGCCCGAGAAGCCGAAGCGGCGCGCCACCTTGTCGTCATGCATCTTGTTCTCGGATTGTTTGGCGGTGTTGTAGGCCTCGACGCGGTAGGTTTCGAGCCGGTTCGGCATGGCTGGCCTTCCCCAAAATTCCTGTTGTTTCGGATCGATCGTAGGCCCCGGGGAACACCGGTCAATCCCCTCGCCTTTGCGGCCCGAATGGGGTACCACCCCGCGAATGACTGACACGCCCACCCGCATCTATGTCGACGCCGACGCCTGTCCGGTGAAGGACGAGATCTACCGCGTCGCGCTCCGGCACAGCGTGCCCGTGAGCGTGGTGGCCGGCAACTTCATTCGCGTGCCGCAGGACCCCTTGATCGAGCGCATCGCGGCCGGAGCCGGCATGGATGCCGCCGACGACTGGATCGCCGAACGCGCCAGGCCCGGCGACGTCGTCGTGACCTCCGACATTCCGCTCGCCAGCCGCTGCGTGAAGGCGGGCGCCGACGTGATCGCGCCGAACGGCAAACCGTTCACCGAACAGTCGATCGGGATGACGCTGGCGGTACGCAACCTGATGACGGATCTGCGCTCGGCCGGCGAAGTCACCGGCGGCCCGCGATCGTTCGCGCCGCGCGACCGTTCGACGTTCCTCTCGGCGCTCGACCAGACGCTGCGCCGGATCCAGCGGCGCCGCATTGATGCGGCCGCAACCAGCCAGAATTCAAGTCAGGGCTGACGATGGCGCCGCCGCTGATCCAACTCAAGGACATCAAGCTGACGTTTGGCGGCACGCCGCTCTTGAACGGCGTCGAGCTCAACGTTGCGACTGGCGAGCGGGTCTGTCTGATCGGCCGCAACGGCTCCGGCAAATCGACATTGCTGAGAATCGCGGCTGGCCTGGTCGAGCCCGACGGCGGCACACGCTTCGTGCAGCCGGGCGCCACGATCCGCTATCTGCCGCAGGAGCCTGACTTCGGCGACCACAAGACTACGCTCGCCTATGTCGAGGCGGGGCTTGCGCCCGGCGACGACCAGCATCAGGCGCGCTATCTCCTCGAGCAGCTCGGGCTGACCGGCGACGAGAACCCGCACAACCTCTCCGGCGGCGAAGCTCGCCGCGCGGCGCTCGCATGTGTGCTTGCGCCCTCGCCCGACATATTGCTGCTGGACGAGCCGACCAACCATCTCGATCTCTCCACCATCGAGTGGCTGGAGCAGGAGCTCGACAGCCGCCGCAGCGCGCTGGTGCTGATCAGCCACGACCGCCGCTTCCTCACCAACCTCTCGCGCTCGACCGCCTGGCTCGACCGCGGCCGGATCAAGCAGATCGACCGCGGTTTTGCCTCGTTCGAAGCCTGGCGCGACGAGGTGCTGGCGGAAGAAGAGCGCGACCAGCACAAGCTCGACCGCAAGATCGTCGACGAGGAGCACTGGCTGCGCCACGGCGTCTCCGGCCGGCGCAAGCGCAACGTCAAGCGGCTTGCCAATCTGCACACGCTGCGCGACCAGCGCCGCAACTATCGCGGCACCGCTGGCAGCGCCAATCTCGCAGCCGCCGAGGCCGAGCAGTCCGGCAGGCTGGTGATCGAAGCCAAGGGCATCACCAAGGCCTATGGCGAGCGCAAGATCGTCGACAATTTCTCCACCCGCATCCAGCGCGGCGACCGGCTCGGCATCATCGGGCCGAACGGCGCCGGCAAGACCACGCTGGTCAATCTGCTCACCGGCGGCATGCAGCCTGACAGCGGCACCGTGCGGCTCGGGGCCAATCTGGAGATGGCAACCCTCGACCAGCACCGTGAAAGCCTCGACCCCAAATCGACGCTGGCGGAGGCACTGACCGGCGGCCGTGGCGACCAGATCATGGTCGGGGGCAAGCCGAAGCATGTCGTCGGCTACATGAAGGACTTTCTGTTCGCGCAGGAGCAGCGCGGCACGCCGCTGGAAGTGCTCTCCGGCGGCGAACGCGGCCGGCTGATGCTGGCGCGCGCACTGGCCAAGCCCTCGAACCTGCTGGTGCTGGACGAGCCAACCAACGATCTCGACCTCGAAACGCTGGACGTGCTCGAGGACATGCTCGGCGACTACGAGGGCACCGTCATCCTGATCAGCCATGACCGCGACTTCCTCGACCGCGTCGTCACCTCCGTGATCGCGCCTGAGGGCAACGGCAAATGGATCGAATATGCCGGCGGCTATAGCGATATGCTGGCGCAGCGCGGCGCGGACTTGAAGCGCGAGACGGCGAAGGCGCAAGCCCCCGCGGAGAAGAAAGAGGAGCGGATCGCTATTCCCGCTGCCGCGCCAAAGCGGCGATTGAGCTTCAACGAGAAGCACGCGCTGGAAACACTTCCGAAGAAGATGGAGACGTTGCAGGCCGACATCGCCAAGCTGCAACGCGTGCTCGACGATCCCAACCTCTACACCAAGGATCGCAAGACATTCGACGACACCTCCGCCGCCATCGCCAAGGCGCATGACGAATTGTCCGCCGCCGAAGAGCGCTGGCTCGAACTGGAAATGCTCCGCGAAGAAATCGAACAGGCTTGAACCGTAGGATGGGTAGAGCGAAGCGAAACCCATCGACACTTGCCCGGTTGCTGCAAATGATGGGTTTCGCCGCGCTCTACCCATCCTGCAGGACCGAACATAGAGACATCACATGACCACTCCTCTCGCCGCCAAGATCGCCCGTGAATACGGCACCCCCTGCGCCGTCATCGACATGGACAAGGTCGAGCGCAACATCGCGCGGATCCAGAAGGCCTGCGACGAGGCCGGCGTCGCCAATCGTCCCCACATCAAGACGCACAAGAACCCGACCATTGCGAAGATGCAGATCGCGGCCGGCGCCAAGGGCATCACCTGCCAGAAGCTCGGCGAGGCCGAGATCATGGCCAATGCCGGCATCGACGACATCCTGATCAGCTACAATCTGCTCGGCGAAGAGAAGATGGCGCGGCTCGGCGCGCTGCAGGCGAAGGCGAACATGACGGTGGCCGCCGACAATTCGACGGTCGTTGCCGGTTTGCCCAAGGCGGCCGCAGCATCAGGCCGTCCGCTCTCGGTGGTGGTCGAATGCGATACCGGCCGCAAGCGCGCCGGCGTCGAGACGCCGGCCGAGGCGATTGCGCTGGCGCGCGAGATCGCCGGGTCCAAGGGGCTCGAATTCGCCGGCTTCATGCTCTATCCGACCGAGACCGGCTGGGCGGACGCGCAGAAATTCTATGACGAGGCGCTGGCCGGCGTGCGCGCGCACGGGCTGGATGCGAAGATCGTCTCCACCGGCGGCACGCCGAACCTCGTCAACATCGGCAAGCTCAAGGGCGGCACCGAGCATCGCTTCGGCACTTATATCTACAACGACCGCATGCAGGTCGCGGCCGGCTCCGCCACCTGGGACGACTGCGCGCTGCACATCTATTCGACCGTGGTGAGCCGCGCCGCGCCCGAGCGCGGTATCCTCGACGCCGGCTCGAAGACGCTGACCACGGACACCGGCGGGCTCGACGGCCACGGCCTGATCCTGGAGCACCCCGAAGCCAAGATCGCGCGCTTTGCCGAAGAGCACGGCTTCCTCGATCTCTCCCGCAGCAACACGCGCCCGAACGTCGGCGACGTCGTGCGGATCATTCCCAATCATGTCTGCGTCGTCGTCAACATGATGGACGAGGTCGTGATGGTGCGTGGCGAGGAGATCATCGGCACGCTGCCGGTGGCGGCGCGGGGGAAGCTGCGCTAACTCCCGATCATCGCCTGGAGCTCCCGGTCCAGTCCATCGCGGAACAGCTTGATCGGCCGCTCCAGACGGCCGGCGGGCGCACGATGGACTATCCAGGCGCGCACGGCGGGTTTGAAGTCGCGCGCCACCACCGGCTTGAGCTTGTCGCGAAACGCGCTGCGTTTCAGGGCGATCGGAGTGACCAGCCCGACGCCGAGGCCGCGCGACACCAGCGACAGGCGGAGCTCGCTGTCCAGCGCTTCCACGGCGATGCTGAACGGCAGATGCTCCGCGTCGAATTTTCGTTTCAGCGAATCGCGAAAGCCGCAACCGTCCTGGTTGATCACCCACGACAGCTGCGACAGCCGTTCAAGATCGACGATGCGCGGGATCTTCATGTCGCGCGCAACGACGAACACGACGGGCTGTGCGCCGAGATCGTCGGCGGCGAGATCGGAAGGCGGGACCGCGCCGTCGGGCAGACAGATCGCGGCCGCATCGAGCTCGTTGCGGCAGACACGTTCGAGCTGGTTCGGCGACCAGCCGGAGACGACACGCACGGCCAGCGCGGGAAATTCGGCACGCACCGCGTCGAGCGGTCCGGTCAGCCCCGCCTCCGAGAGGAACGGCGTCAGGCCGAGCCGGAATTCGCCGCGCACCACGCCGTCATTGGCGACCCCTGATTTGAGATCGTCCAGCATCCGGAGCAGGCGCCGGCCCTGCTCATACGCTTCATGGCCCGCCGCGGTCGGTTTCAGCGGCTTGGAGAGCCGGTCCAGAAGCTTCGCCCCCAGCATCTCCTCGAGGTTCTGGATACGCCGCGTCACGCCGGGCTGCGTGAGATTGAGGCGCGCCGAGGCCGCCACGATCGATCCGGTCTCGACTACCGCAACAAACGCCACAAGGTCATGGGTGTTCATAACTAACTCGCATATTCTTTATAGACTTATTTGAATTGTAGCATATTAGACCCGCGGCTTAAAGGGACCTGCACTGAGCCCCGCGAGGTCCCATGACGATTTCAGAAACCCCCACGCTTGCGTCGCGAAACCAACTCGCCGAACGGCCCCTGATCTGGCTTGGCGCCATCACTGCCGGTGTCGTCGTCACCAACCTGTTCGCGCCGCAGATCCTGCTCGGGCAGATCGGGCGCTCCTTGTCCATGCCGGCGTGGCAGGCGGGCCTGATCAGCACGTTGACGCTGCTCGGCTATGCCCTCGGCCTGTTGCTGCTGGTGCCACTGGTCGATCTCGTCGAAAACCGGCGCGTCATCCTGCGCACGCTCGGCTGCGCTATCCTTGCCGCGCTCGCCACGGCGTTTGCGCCGAAGCCGTTCCTGCTCTTGCTTGGCACCTTCGCCCTCGGCGCCTCCTGCGCGGCGATTCAGATGATGGTTCCGCTGGTTGCGTCAATGGTGGCGCCGGAGCGGCGCGGACAGGCCATCGGCGAGGTGATGAGCGGGTTGATGATCGGCATTCTGCTGTCGCGGCCTGCGGCGAGCCTGATCGCCGATCTCTGGAGCTGGCGCGCCTACTACGTCGTCTCCGCCGCCCTGATGGCGCTGCTTGCCGGCGCGCTCGGCCGCTACCTTCCAGTCCTGCAATCGCCGGTGCGCGCAAGCTACGGCGAATTGCTGCGCTCATTTCCCAGGCTGCTGCGCGAAGAGCCCGTGCTGCGCGTGCGCGCCTGGACCGCATCGCTGGTCATGGCCTCCTTCACCGCCTTCTGGTCGGCGGTCGCGCTGCGACTGCCGGAGGCGCCGTTCGGCCTCGATGCCAAGGGAATTGCCGCTTTCGCGCTGATTGGCGTCGTTGGCGCCGCCGCGACGCCGATGGCCGGCCGGTGGGGGGACAAGGGATGGGCACGCTCGATGTTTGTTGCGGCCCATCTGCTCATCATCGGCTCGCTCGCGCTCTGCGCCTGGGCCGGCGCGCTGGAGTCCCGCATTGCCGCCCTCCTCGTGCTCAGTCTGGGCACCATCCTGCTCGATGTCGGCATCACCACCGACCAGACGCTCGGCCGCCGGGCAATCAACCTGTTGCGGCCCGAGGCACGCGGCCGCATCAACGGCCTGTTCGTCGCGCTGTTCTTCATCGGCGGCGGTGTCGGTGCCGCCGCGGCATCGCTGGCATGGACCCTTGGCGGCTGGACGATGGTCTGCGCGGTGGCGGCGGGTTTTGGGGTGCTCGGCCTGGTCACGGATCTCGTCAGCCGGACGGGGACGTCATGAGCGCCTCTATCAGCGAGCCTCGACAGGGTTCTATGAGCGCTTCAGGCACCCCAGCACACCCCTGCCCGCGGCAGCGCCGGTCGCGAACGACGCCTGCAGCAGATAGCCGCCGGTTGGCGCCTCCCAGTCCAGCATTTCGCCGGCGGCGAACACGCCCGGCAGCTTGCGGATCATGAAGTCCGCGTCGAGCTCGTCAAACGAAACTCCGCCTGCAGTCGAGATCGCGCGATCGATCGGGGCAACGCCGGTGAGCTGAACCGGAATTGCGTTGATCAGGTGTGCGAGCTCGGCCGGCGAGAACGATGCCAGCGGCCGGCCGGATGCGATCGCGGCCTCCTGCATCAGGCCGATCCCGACCGGCGAGACTTGCGCGGCCTTACGCAGGAAGTTTGCGAGCGATTGCTTGCCGCGCGTACCTGACAGGCGCGTGGTCAGCGCGGCGGCGGCGAGGTCGGGCCGCAGTGCGATGGTCAGCATCGCCTGCCCGATCCCCAGCACCGCCTCGCGCAGCTCCGCCGACAGCGCGTAGATCGCGCCACCTTCGATGCCGCCGCGGGTGATCATCGCTTCGCCGCGCACCGTGTGTGCACCTATCGTCAGCGCCACGCCCTTGAGCGGCTGGCCCTCGAAACGGTCACGGAACAATTCGGACCAGGCGACGGTGAAGCCGGAATTGGCCGGCCGCAGCTTTGAGATGGTAATGCCGTTGGCCGCAAGGATATCGACCCAGCCGCCGTCCGACCCAAGCCGCGGCCAGCTTGCGCCGCCAAGCGCAAGCACCGTGGCATCGGCGGCAACGACGGAGGTGCCGCTCCGGGTTTGAAACAGCAGCCGCTCTTCCCCATCCCACCCGGTCCAGCGATGGCGAAAGGCGAACCGTACGCCGCTGGCGTCCAGTCGCCGTAGCCACGCGCGCAGCAATGGCGAAGCCTTGAATGCCCTCGGAAACACGCGGCCGCTGGTGCCGACAAAGGTCGGCTCGCCCAGCGCCGCGCTCCAGGCGCGCAGCGCGTCGGGTGGAAACGCTTCGATCGCGGCCTGCAGCTTCGCCGCCGCCTCGCGATAGCGCGGCATGAACTGCGGCAGCGGCTCGCTATGGGTGAGATTGAGTCCGCCGCGGCCGGCCATCAGGAATTTGCGGCCGGCAGATGGCATCGCGTCGTAGACGGTGACGCGCGCGCCACCCTGCGCCAGCACCTCGGCCGCCATCAGCCCGGCCGGACCTGCGCCAATGATGGCAACGTGGGATTCGGGTGCGGTCATGGTGGGAGTTTAGGCCAGATTCTGGCGCCTAGCTCGTCATTCCGGGGCGCGCCTTCTTGGGCGCGAACCCGGAATCCATTAGACGACGGATTCTGAGGCACGATGGATTCCGGGTTCGCGCTACGCGCGCCCCGGAATGACAACTCAGAGCTTGATGCCGGCCCTGGCCGCGGCCTGCGCAACATACTTCTGCGTCTGCTCGAAGGCGCCCTGCAAAGCCTTCGCCTTCGACATGTCGCTGATCTCGGCGAAATGCGCGGCGACCGCGTCCGGCGTCCATTCGGACTCCGGCAGGTTGATGCCTTCGCTCTCGACAATCTTGATCACGGCGAAGGAGCCGGCACCGGCGCCCATGATGGTGCGGGTGGGCGCATCCTCACTGAGCATGTACTCGACAGCGGGCGTGATCGCGTTCGGCTTCATCAGTTGCAGCGCCTGCGGCGGCAGCAGCTCTTCGGTCATGCGGGTCGCCGCGGTCGGCGAGATGATGTTGACGCGGATGTTGGTCTTGCGGCCCTCTTCCGCCAGCACGTTCATCAGGCCGACCATGCCGGACTTCGCCGCGCCGTAATTGGCCTGGCCGAAATTACCGTAAAGGCCGGAGGACGACGTGGTCAGCACGATGCGGCCGTAGTTGCGGTCGCGCATGCCGGCCCAGGCCGCCTTGCAGCAGTAGAAGGTGCCGACGAGGTGCACGTCGAGCACCTTCTGGAAATCGGCCGCCTCCATCTTGCCGAACGACTTGTCGCGCAGGATGCCGGCATTGGCGCACAAGAGGTCGACGCTGCCCCATTCCTTCGTGGCACGCTCGACCATCGCGGTGACCTGCTCGAAGTTCGAGACGTCGGCACCGTCGGCCATCGCGGTGCCGCCGGCTTTGCGGATCTCCTCGACCACGGCTTCCGCCGGCGACAGCGAGCCACCAGTGCCGTCGCGCGCGCCGCCGAAATCGTTGACCACGACCTTCGCGCCGCGGCTGGCCAGTCCCAGCGCATGCGCCCGTCCGAGGCCATTGCCCGCGCCGGTGACGATGGCGACGCGTCCGTCAAACCTGATTGCCATTGTGCTTCCTTTCTTCCTTCTCCCCTCGTGGGAGAAGGTGGCGCGAAGCCACCCTCTCCCACAGGGGGAGTGGGTAAGAGCGCTCCGCGAGAGATCGGACAGCTTTTGAGCAGCGTTGAAGGACCGGGTCAAGCCCGGCCAGACCTACGCGAAATAGATCAGGCCCAGCCACTCGGCGACCAGCGCCGGCTTGTCCTCGCCCTCGATCTCGACAGTGACATTGGTGCGGGACTGCAGCTCGTTCGGCTTGCGCAGCTTGGCTTCCGCCAGCACGAAACGGCCACGGACGCGCTTTCCCGAGCGCACCGGCGAGATGAAGCGCAGCTTGTCGAAGCCGTAATTGACGCCCATCGTGGTGCCGGCGATGACCGGCATCACCTCATAGGACATGATCGACAGCAGCGACATGGTCAGGAAGCCGTGCGCGATGGTGGTGCCGAACGCGGTCTCCTTCTTTGCCCGTTCAGGGTCGACGTGGATGAACTGGTGATCCTCGATCACGTCGGCATAGGTGTCGATGCGGGGCTGGTCGATCAGGTGCCATGACGACACGCCGATCTCCTTGCCGACCATGGCCTGATAGGCGTCCAGCGTAATCGGCGGCTTCTTCCAGACTTCGTTCATTGATAGCTCCAGATGGCGTCATTCTGGGGCGATGCGCAGCATCGAGCCCGGAATCCACTGTGCCACAGAGTTTGTCGCCGAATGGATTCCGGGTTCGCGCTCCGCGCGCCCCGGAATGACGAAGGTACCCACTTAACTCTCGCTCCGGGTTTTCGGCAGCTCCGGAAAATCCTCCTCGCGGAATTCCCGGCCACGCAGCGGATCGCCCCGATCATCGTCGCGCTCGAGACGTCGTAGCTGCACGCGGCGGATTTTGCCAGAGATCGTCTTCGGCAGCTCGGTGACGATTTCAAGGCGGCGGATGCGCTTGAACGGCGCAAGGCGGGTGTGCAGGTGCTTGAAGATCGAAAGCGCCGTCTCCGGTGTTCGCTCCGACCCCGAAGTCAGCAGCACGAACGCTTTGGGGATTGCCAGCCGGATCGGATCCGGGCTCGGCACCACGGCAGCCTCGGCGACGAGTTCATGCTCGAGCAACACGCTTTCCAGCTCGAACGGACTGATGCGGTAATCGGACGATTTGAACACGTCGTCGGAGCGGCCGACGAAGGTGAGATAACCATCTTCGTCTTCGAACACGACGTCGCCGCTGCGATAGAGTGCGCCCTCGGCACCCGAGAGCTTGCCGTCGTCGCCCTGATAGCCCTGCATCAGGCCGGCGGGACGGTTCGCCCCGAGCACCAGCGTCACCTCGCCTTCCTTCGCCGGGTTGCCGTCGGCATCGCTGACCTGCACGCGATAGCCCGGCAGCGGGCGGCCCATCGAGCCGACCTTGATGTTTTGCCCCGGCGAGTTGCCGGCAAGCGCGGTGGTCTCGGTCTGGCCGTAGCCGTCGCGGATGGTAAGGCCCCAGGCCGCCTGCACCTGGTCGATCACCTCGGGATTGAGCGGCTCGCCGGCGCCGCAGACCTCGCGCAACGCGACCTTGAACGAGGCAAGGTTCTCCTGGATGAACAGCCGCCACACGGTCGGCGGCGCGCATAGCGTGGTGACACCGCAGCGGCCGATGGTGGCGAGCAGCGCCTTCGCATCGAAGCGCGGCTGGTTCACCACGAACACGGTGGCGCCCGCGTTCCACGGCGCGAAGAAGCAGCTCCAGGCGTGCTTGGCCCAGCCGGGCGAAGAGATGTTGAGATGGACGTCGCCGGGCTTCAGCCCGATCCAGTACATGGTGGAGAGATGGCCGACGGGATAGCTGCGCTGGCTATGCAGCACCAGCTTCGGCTTTGCCGTGGTGCCCGAGGTGAAATAGAGCAGCATCGGGTCGTCGGCGTGGGTGGGGCCGTCGGGCACGAAGCTATCCGGAGCCTCTGCCGCCTCATCGTAAGCGAGCCAGCCATCGGAGGCCGCGCCGACCACGATGCGGACGACATTCTCTGCACCGAGGCTCGCGAACTTCGCGACCTGATCCTGCGCGGCCACCACGGCCTTCGCCTTGCCGCGATCGAGCCGGTCGCGCAGCTCGTCGGCGGTGAGCAGCGTGGTGGCGGGGATGACGACGACACCGAGCTTTATCGCAGCGAGCATGGTCTCCCACAGCGGAACCACATTGCCGAGCAGCAGCAGGAGATGGTCGCCACGCCTCAGGCCCTGCGCTCGGAGGAAGTTGGCGACCTGGTTGGAACGGCGCGACAGCGCCGCGAAGGACAATTTCGTCTGCCGGTCCTGTGCGGCATCGACGATCCAGAGCGCGGGGCGATCCTTGCTCTCCGCATTCGCCGCCAGCTCGGCGTCGAACCAGTCGAGCGCCCAGTTGAAGGGGGTCGGATCGGGCCAGCGGAAGCCTTTGACCGCCGCCTCGTAATCCGTGCGGTGTTGTAGAAGAAACGCGCGCGCTTCCTGAAATGTCGTCATGGTCCGGGCCCGTCCAATTGACCTGCGAGCGTAGCCCGGATGGAGCGGAGCGCAATCCGGGGCCGGCTACGCAATTGGCAGAAGCTGTCCCGGATTTCGATTCGCTCCATCCGGGCTACGGGCAAAGCCTCGCTATTTTCCAGCGAGGCCGCGAACGTGCTTGATAATTCCGGAAAAATCCACCCCGCCCTGCCCCGCCTTGTCGAAGGCCTGGTAAATCTCCTGCGCATGCTGGCCGAGCGGCGTCGCCGCGCCGGCGGCCTTGGCGGCATCCTGCGCCAGGGTCAGGTCCTTCACCATCAGTGCCGAGGCGAAACCCGGCTTGTAGTCGTTGTTCGCCGGAGAGCTCGGCACCGGGCCCGGAACCGGGCAATAGGTCGTCAGCGACCAGCACTGGCCCGACGAGGTCGAGGCGACGTCGAACAGCGCCTGATGCGAGAGGCCGAGCTTCTCACCCAGCGCGAAGGCCTCGCTCACAGCGATCATGGAAATGCCGAGGATCATGTTGTTGCAGATCTTGGCCGCCTGGCCGGCGCCGGCGCCGCCGCAATGCACGATCTTCTTGCCCATGTTTTCGAGCACGGGCTTTGCCGCGGCGAACGCCTTGTCCTCGCCGCCGCACATGAAGGTGAGCGTCGCCCCCTTGGCGCCGCCGGTACCGCCGGACACCGGCGCATCCACCGAGAGCACGCCGTTCTTGGCGGCAAGCGCGTGTGCCTGCCGCGCGCTCTCGACGTCGATGGTGGAGGAGTCAATGATCAGCGCGCCCTTGGTCATGACAGGGACGACCTCGTTCCAGACGCCGAGCACATGCTTGCCGGCCGGCAGCATGGTGACGACGACATCGGCGCCCTTCACTGCGCCCGATGCGCTGTCGGCAATGCCGGCGCCATCGGCCTTGGCCTGCGCGCGCGAGGCCTCGACGAGGTCGAACGCGACGACCTTGTGGCCGGCCTTGACCAGATTGGCCGCCATCGGGCCGCCCATGTTGCCGAGACCGATGAATGCGATCGTGGCCATTGTCGTTTCCTCCGCTTGAGACTGTTGTTAGTTGAACTTGAGTTCGTCGGCGCCAATCTCGGCGAGATACGGCGCAAGCAATTCCGGCGTCACATCCTCGATCCGCGGCGGCGACCAGATCGGATTGCGGTCCTTGTCGATCACGGCGGCGCGTACGCCCTCGCGGAAATCGTCGCTGCGGAAGACCTCCAGCGCGGCGCGATATTCGCGCACCAGACATTCTTCCAGGCTCGACGCGGCGCGTGCCAGCCGCAGCAGCTTCAGCGTCACCACCATGCCGCGCGGCGATTTTTCGCCGAGCGTCTTCAGTGTCGCCAGAGCAAATTCGGAACCGTCGCGCTTGAGCGCGGCGACGATGTCCTCCATCCGGTCGAAGCCGAACAGCGCATCGATCATCGGCTCCTTTGCCGCGACCGGCCCGGCGGTCTCGCCGGTCGCAAAGCCGTTGATGAGCTTGCCGACCTCGGCCGCGGTTGCACCGGAGCGCAGCTTCGTCAGCGCATCCCGCAGCTCCGGCCATTTCGCCGCCGGCACCACCCAATCGGCGAACTTCGCGTGGATCGCGTCCGGCCCGTTCATGGTCTGGCCGGTCAGGCCGAAATAGGTGCCGATCTCGCCCGGCGAGCGCGACAACAGATAAGTGCCGCCGACGTCCGGGAAGAAGCCGAGCCCGACCTCGGGCATCGCGAGTTTGGTGCGATCGGTGACGACGCGGTGGCTCGCATGCGCGGAGAGCCCGACGCCGCCGCCCATCACAATGCCGTCCATGAAGGCGACATAGGGCTTTGGAAACCTCTTGATCCGGGCGTTGAGGATATATTCCTCGCGCCACAGGATCTTGCCGAGGTCGCCATGAACCTTCGAGCTTTCCCAGAGCGTGCGGATGTCGCCGCCGGCACACAGGCCGCGCTCGCCGGCGCCCTCCAGCACGATCACGGCGACGGCCGCATCGGTCTCGAAGCGGTCGAGCGCGGTCTCGATGTCGCGAAACATCTCGAGCGTCACGGCATTGATGGCCTTGGGACGGTTGAGCCTGATGACGCCGGCCGATCCCTCGACGCGGGCGACCAGATCGCCCTCTTCCGCTGCCGTCATCGCGCGCCCTCGATCAGTTTGCGCGCCACGATGAGTCGCATGATTTCATTGGTGCCTTCGAGGATCTGGTGCACGCGCAGATCGCGCACGATCTTCTCGATGCCGTATTCGCTGAGGTAGCCATAGCCGCCGTGAAGCTGGAGCGCCTGGTTGGCGACCTCGAAGCCGACATCGGTGCCGAAGCGCTTGGCCATCGCGCAGAGCATGGTGGCGTCAGGATCCTTGCGGTCGAGCGCCGCTGCGGCCCGCCACAGGAACGTGCGCGCGGCCTCGAGTTCGATCGCCATGTCGGCAAGGCGGAATTGCAGCGCCTGGAATTCGTCGAGGCGTTTTCCAAACGCCTTGCGCTCCTTCATGTAGTTGCGCGCCTTGTCGAGCGCGGTCTGCGCGCCACCGAGCGAGCATGCCGTGATGTTGAGACGGCCGCCATCGAGGCCGGCCATCGCGATCTTGAAGCCGACGCCCTCCTCGCTCAGCCGGTTGGCGACCGGCACGCGGGCGTTCTCGAACATGACGGCGCGGGTCGGCTGCGCATTCCAGCCCATCTTGCGCTCGTTGGCACCGAAGGAGACTCCCGGTGTGTTGCCGTCAATGACGAGCGTCGAGATGCCGCCGGGGCCGTCGCCGCCGGTCCTGACCATCGCGACCAAAAGGTCGGTGCCGCCGGCGCCCGAGATGAACTGCTTCTGGCCGTTGAGCACATAATGGTCGCCATCGCGCACCGCGCGGGTGCGCAGCGCCGCCGCATCGGAGCCGGCGCCCGGCTCGGTCAGGCAGTAGCTCGCGATCAGCTCCATGGTGCAGAGCTTCGGCAGCCATTTGTGGCGCTGGGTGTCGCTGCCGTAGGCATCGATCATCCAGGACGCCATGTTGTGGATGGAGATGAAGGCCGACGTGGTCGGACAGCCCGTCGCCAGCGCCTCAAAGATCAGCGCCGCGTCGAACCTGGTCATAGCGGAGCCACCGACATCCTCGCGGATGTAGATACCGCCCATGCCGAGCGTCGCCGCCTCGCGCATCACATCGACGGGGAAATGCTTCTCCTCGTCCCAGCGCAGCGCGTGCGGCGCGATCTTTTCCGCCGCAAACGCCAACGCCATGTCGCGAACCGCGATCTGATCCTCGTTCAGAGCGAACTGCATGGGTGCCTCGCTCTTGAGAGGATCACTTCATCAGCGGGATCGAGAACTCCGCGCCTTCCTTGACGCCGGACGGCCAGCGCGAGGTCACCGTCTTGGTCTTGGTGTAGAAGCGGACCGAGTCCGGGCCGTGCTGGTTGAGATCGCCGAAGCCGGACTTCTTCCAGCCGCCGAAGGTGTAATAGGCAATCGGCACCGGGATCGGCACGTTGATGCCGACCATGCCGACATTGACCTTGGCCGCGAAGTCGCGCGCCGCGTCGCCGTCGCGGGTGAAGATCGCAACGCCGTTGCCGTAGTCATGTTCGGACGGCAGCGCCAGTGCTTCCTTGTAGTCGTGCGCGCGCACCACCGAGAGCACCGGGCCGAAGATCTCTTCCTTGTAGATCCGCATGTCCTTGGTGACGTTGTCGAACAGCGAACCGCCGAGATAGAAGCCCTTCTCGTAGCCCTGCATCTTGAAGCCGCGGCCGTCGACGGCGAGCGTCGCGCCTTCCTTGATGCCGATGTCGATGTAGCCCTTGACCTTCTCGACCGCCTCGCGCGTCACCAGCGGACCGTAATCGGCCGACGGATCGATCGAGGTGCCGATCTTCAAGGACTCGACGCGCGGGATCAGCTTTTCCATCAGGCGGTCGGCGGTGGGCTTGCCGACGGGCACCGCGACGGAGACGGCCATGCAGCGCTCGCCGGCCGAGCCGTAACCGGCGCCGATCAGCGCATCGACCGCTTGGTCCATGTCGGCGTCGGGCATGATGATGGCGTGGTTCTTGGCGCCGCCGAAGCACTGGCAGCGCTTGCCGGTCTGCGCGGCGCGCTCATAGATGTACTGCGCGATCGGCGTGGAGCCGACGAATCCGACGGCCTTGATGTCGGGGTCGTCGAGGATGGCGTCGACCGCTTCCTTGTCGCCGTTGACGACATTGAGGATGCCGGCCGGCAGGCCCGCTTCCATCATCAGTTCGGCGAGCAGCATCGGCACGCCGGGATCGCGCTCGGAGGGCTTGAGGATGAAGGCGTTGCCGCAGGCGATCGCGGGCGCGAACTTCCACATCGGGATCATCGCCGGGAAATTGAACGGCGTGATGCCGGCGACGACGCCGAGCGCCTGGCGCATCGAATAGATGTCGATGCCGGGGCCGGCGCCTTCGGTGTACTCACCCTTCATCAGATGCGGGATGCCGCAGGCGAATTCCGCGACCTCGAGGCCGCGCTGGATGTCGCCCTTGGCGTCCGGCACGGTCTTGCCGTGCTCACGCGCCAGCAGCTCGGCGAGCTTGTCGTAGTCGCGCTGGACCAGCTCGACGAATTTCATCATGACGCGGGCGCGGCGCTGCGGGTTGGTCGCGGCCCATTCCGGCTGCGCGGCGCGGGCGTTCTCCACGGCAGCGCGGACCTCGGCCTTGGACGCCAGCGCCACCTTGGCCTGCACGTCACCGGTCATCGGCTCGAAAACGTCGGCGGTGCGGCCCGAGGTACCCTTGACCTCCTTGCCGCCGATGAAATGTCCGATTGAACGCATGGAAATATCTCCTTCAGGCCAGCCTGTTCGCTTTGACAATTCCTATCGACCTGCATTTTATAGGATTCAAGTCTGATATATTGCACCATAGATGTGCGAAAATGCTGGATCAAGGCGCTATCGACTGGGACGACTTTCGCTTCGTGCTGGCCATCGTGCGGGGCGGCTCGGTTTCGGCTGCGGCAAAACAGCTCGGCGTCGACCATGCGACCGTGATCCGTCGCGTCGACAGGCTGGAAAAGCACCTCTCGGCCAAGCTGTTTGACCGGCGCAAGACCGGCTATCTCCTCACCGAGGCCGGCCAGCGCGTCGCCGACAGCGCCGAAGCGATGGAATCGACCATCGTCGCCAACCAGGAGCAGGTCGGCGGCTCCGTGGCGCGGCTGACCGGAACGGTGCGGATCGGTGCGCCCGATGGCTTCGGTACCGCCTTCCTGGCGCCGCGGCTGGCGCCCTTCGCGGACCGGTATCCCGATCTCGATCTGCAACTTGTGGCTACTGCGCGGCTGTTCAGTCTCTCCAAGCGCGAGGCCGACATCGCGATCAGCCTGACCATGCCGAAGGAGGGCCGCATCGTCGGCCGCAAGCTGCTCGACTACCGCCTCGGGCTCTATGCCGCCCCCGCCTATCTCGACCGCTTCCCGACGATCGTGTCGCGCGAGGTGCTGCCGCAGCACCGCTTCGTCGGCTACATCGAGGAGCTCCTGTTCACGCCGGAGCTCGACTATCTGCCGCAGGTGTCGCCGCGGATTTCCGCCCGCTTCCGCAGCGCCAATCTGATCGCACAGCTCAACGCCACGCTCTCGGGCTTCGGCATCGCGGTGCTGCCGCATTTCATGGCGAGCGACTATCCGCAGCTCGTCGCGGTGCTGCCGGAGGAGATCTCGATCACGCGGACGTTCTGGATGCTGATGCACGCCGACAGCAAGGACCTCGCCCGGATCAGGGCCGTGGCGGACTACATCGGTGAGATCGTGGAGCGCGAGCGGGCGTTGTTTGCGGGGCGGTAAGCACCGATCCCGTAGGGTGGGCAAAGCGAAGCGCGCCCACCATGCCAACTACGATCACGGAGAGACGGTGGGCACGGCGCAAGAGCGCCTTTGCCCACCCTACGGCATCTCGGCCTAACTCTGCTTCGCCTTCTTCACCGCCGCCACCTTCGGCTCACGCTTCGCACCATCCAGCGCGCTGTCCCTGCCCGCCTTCAGCACCTCGTCCGACAGTTCGCTGGAGCCGGCGATGCGCGCCAGCAGCATGGTGCCGGCCATCGTCGCCAGCGTCGCGATCGCCTGCTTGCGCGCGGCCTTGCGCGGCAGGCTCGGGATGTAGTCGGTCATCATCTCGATCATCTCGTCGAGCTTGCCGGCGAAGGCTTTTCGCGTCTTCGGGCTCTCGCGGGCAATCTCGGCGCCCAGCGCGGGAATCGAGCAGCCATGGCCGGGATTGTCGCGATGCAGCGCGGAGAGATAGGTCTCCGCGATCAGCGCCAGCCGTTTCTCGGGAGAAACCTCGCCACTGATCTTGCGCCAGTGCTCCATCGAGCGGTCCATGGCGTAGGCAAAGGCCTCGATCACCAGCGCCTCGCGGGAATCGAAATGCGCGTAGAAGCCGCCATGGGTCAGGCCCGCCTCCTTCATGAGGTCGGCGACGCCGATGCCGTGCGCACCCTTTTCGCGCAGCCGCACGGAGGCCTTCTTCACGATGCGGTCGTGGGTTTCCTGCTTGTGTTCCCGGGAATAGCGCATGCGGGTCTCATTGGATGTCGGAGATCATTTCATAACACAAGAATGGACCGGACGGTGAATTAATTCATGTTAAGATATTGCCAATCATGGAAAAGGTTGCAGTTGCATGGACTGCGAGCGCCCCCTTGCCGTCGCGGACGAACCCCTCGGTGTAGCTGGTCTGCCGTCCCAGCTTGATGATCTTGCCTTCGGCCGTGATCAGCCCGGACCGGACCGACAGCGGACGCAGGAACGTCATTTTCAGATCGAGGGTCACGGACGACTGCCCGGCCTCCAGCCGGGTCGAAATGGCGCATCCCATGGCGGTGTCGATCAGCGCCGCGGCCGTCGCGCCATGCAGGAGGCCGATGGTATTTTCGAGATCCTCGCGCGGCTCCAATTGCATCACGATCCGGCCCGGCTCGACCACCGCCATGGTGAAGCCGATCAGCTTTGCGAAGGGCGGCGGCGGCAGCCGGCCGTCGCGAATGCCCAGCATGGCGTCCATGCCCGACAGGCCCATCGCCGCTTTCGCGACCGGCGCAGGGACCTGCCAGTCCACCACACGCTCGCGCCGCTGCGTGGGCGAAAACAGGTCGAGTTGATCGATGTCGGTCATGGCAGCCTCTTTGTATGACATACATCATACTATGCCACGAACTTCGCGCTGGCAACTCCGTCTCCCCGGCCCGCTTGACAAGCAACGCGTTTCGGCCCGGAAGTGACCCCGACCGGTGCGCCCGCGCACGTCCAACAAACGTCGAGATCCCACGATGGAAATGCTCAACAACCACTGCGGCGTGACGCGCGATGCGCGCGGCGTCGTTCACGTCGCGATCTGCAACGCCGGCTCGCTCAACATCCTCGGCTCGCCCGTCACCGACGCGGTGCGCGAAGGCCTGCAACAGCTCGCCTCCGATCGCAGCATCCGCGTCGTGGTGCTGCGCGGCCAGAGCGAGAAGAGCATGATCGGCGGCGCCGACATCAAGGAGATGGCCAAGCTCGAGCAGGCATCGGCCGAAGCCTTCATCAGCCGCCTGCGCGATCTCTGCGAGGCCGTGCGCCAGTTCCCCGCCCCCGTGATCGCGCGCATGCCCGGCTGGTGCCTCGGCGGCGGGCTCGAGGTGGCGGCCGCGTGCGACTTCCGCATCGCCGCGCATGATGCGCATTTCGGCATGCCGGAGGTCCGCGTCGGCATTCCCTCTGTGATCCACGCCGCGCTGTTGCCGCGCCTGATCGGCTGGGCCCGCGCGCGCTGGCTGGTGATGACGGCAGAGAACATCGACGCGCCGACGGCGCTCGCTTGGGGCCTGGTCGACAAGGTCGCACCCGAGGGCGGGCTGGATGCAGCCGTCGAGCACACGGTGAAGGCGCTGCTCGAATGCGGCCCCGAGGCGTTGCGGTCGCAAAAGGCGCTGCTACGGCAATGGGAGGAACTGCCGCTGACGGAGTCGGTGAACCTCAGCGTCAAGGTGTTCGGCGAGTCGTTCCTGACCGACGAGCCGACGCGCCTGATGCAGGCGTTCGTGAACAGGAAGCGGTAAGCGCTGGACGGGGTGCTTCGTTCCGCATGACGCTGTCATCGCCCGCGCGGCGGGAGATCCAGTATTCCAGAGGCTGCGGTGATTGAGCCGAGAAGCCGCGGCGTTCTGGATGCCCTCGCCTTCGCGGGGCAGACATCGTCATTGGGGGAGCGCTTTCGTTCCTAGAGTCACAGCCCCTCCTCCGATCGCAGGAGGAAATCTCATGCGAACCACAAGATTTTCTCATCCCAGCCGCGGTTGCATTTTTTGCGCCGCATCATATGATGAGCATAATCTTACTCAACCGTCATCGCAGGGAGTCCCGTCATGGCCGAAGCCGCCGATCCCGTCGTCATCGTCTCCGCCGCCCGTACCCCGCTCGGCCGCTTCATGGGCGAATTGTCGCCGCTGGCCGCGCATAAGCTTGGATCGCATGTGATCGGCGCTGCGCTGGAGCGCGCCAAGCTCGCGCCTGAGAAGGTCGATGAGGTCTTCATGGGCTGCGTGCTGCCCGCAGGACAAGGCCAGGCCCCGGCACGCCAGGCTGCCCGTGCGGCCGGCCTGCCCGATGCGACCGGCGCCACCACGGTCAATAAGGTCTGCGGCTCCGGCATGAAGGCGACCATGCTGGCGCACGACATCATCCGCGCCGGCTCCGCCGAGATCGTCGTCTCCGGCGGCATGGAGAGCATGAGCAACGCGCCCTATCTTCTCGCCAAGGCACGCGGAGGCTATCGCGTCGGCCATGACCGCATCATCGACCACATGATGATGGACGGGCTGGAGGACGCCTACGAGACCGGCCGATCCATGGGCGATTTCGGCGAGGCCACGGCAGAGGCCTACCAGTTCACCCGCAAGGACCAGGACGCCTATGCGATGGAGACGCTCAGCCGCGCCCGCAGGGCGGTCGAGGGCGGCGCGTTCAAGGCCGAGATCGCGCCGATCACGCTGACCGAGAAGGCTGGCCCACGCGTCATCGCCAATGACGAGCATCCGCTGAAGGTCGATCCGGCCAAGATTCCCGGACTGAAGCCGGCGTTCCGCGCCAATGGCACGATCACGCCGGCCGCCTCCTCCGCCAATGCCGACGGTGCCGCCGCGCTGGTGCTGACGAAGCGGTCGCTGGCCGATCGGGGCGGCCTTCCGGCGCTTGCCGTGATCAAGGGCCACGCCACCCACAGCCAGGAGCCGCAATGGTTCACCACGGCGCCGATCCCTGCGATCCGCAAGCTGCTCGACAAGATCGGCTGGAGCGCCGGTGACGTCGACCTGTTCGAGATCAACGAGGCTTTCGCCGTGGTGGCGATGGCGGCGCAGCGCGATCTCGGCATTCCCCGCGACAAGCTGAACATCAACGGCGGCGCCTGCGCGCTCGGCCATCCGATTGGCGCCACCGGCGCGCGGCTGATCGTGACGCTGCTGCATTCGCTCGAGGCGCAGAACCTCAAGCGCGGCGTCGCCGCGCTCTGCATCGGTGGCGGCGAAGCCACGGCCATCGCGGTGGAGCGGCTGACGCACTAGTCGTGATGTCCGAAATTGAGGGAAGTCTGACATTTTAGACTTCCGACGAATATGCCAGATTATAACGATGACGCGAGTCCCGGGAGGGACCGCCAACCATGATTGAGGCCCAATGATCTCGAACTGGCTCGCGGCAAGGCTCAGCCGCCGCAATATCCACTACGGCTGGGTGATGGTCGGCGTGACCTTCCTGGCCGCGCTGATCAGCGCCGGCACGGTCGGTGCGCCCGGCGTGTTCATCGTTCCCCTGCAGAAGGAGTTCGGCTGGAGCACGGCGGAGATCTCTTCCGCGCTGTCGATCCGCTTCATCCTGTTCGGGCTGATGGCGCCGTTCGCCGCCGCCCTGCTCAACCGCTACGGCCTGCGCAACGTCACGCTCACGGCGCAGCTGATCGTGGTCTCGGCGCTGGTCGCATCGCTTGGCATGACCGAGGTCTGGCAGCTCATAGCCCTGTGGGGCGTCGTGATCGGTATCGGCACCGGGATGACCGCGCTGGTGCTCGGCGCGACCATCGCCACGCGCTGGTTCGCGGCGCGGCGCGGCCTCGTCGTCGGCATCATGACCGCGAGCGTCGCCACCGGTCAGCTCGTGTTCCTGCCGCTGCTCGCAAGCCTCACCGAACGCTTCGGCTGGCGGCTGGCGCTCGGCTTCGTCTGCATCATGCTCGGCGTTTCCGCACTCGCGGTCCTGCTCGCGATGCGCGACCGTCCGAGCGATCTGGGCCTGCGCCCGTTCGGTGACGAGGGCAGCGAGCCCCTGCCCGCGCCGCCCGTCAACCACGGCTCGATCACGGCGGTGGCGCTCGGCACGCTGCGCGACGCCTCGAAGTCGAGCGCGTTCTGGATCCTGTTTGCGACCTTCTTCGTCTGCGGCGCCTCGACCAACGGCCTCGTCCAGGTCCACCTGATCCCGATGTGCCTCGATTTCGGCATCCCGCAGGTGCAGGCCGCAAGCCTGCTGGCTGCGATGGGTATCTTCGACTTCTTCGGCACCATCTTCTCGGGCTGGCTGTCGGACCGTTACGACAATCGCTGGCTCCTGTTCTGGTACTACGGCCTGCGCGGTCTCTCGCTGATCTTCCTGCCCTTCAGCGATTTCTCGTTCTACGGCCTGTCGATCTTCGCGATGTTCTACGGCCTCGACTGGATCGCCACCGTGCCGCCGACGGTGCGCCTCACCGCGCAGAAGTTCGGCCCAGAGCGCGCCAATCTGGTGTTCGGCTGGATCTTCGCCGGGCATCAGCTCGGCGCCGGCACCGCGGCCTTCGGAGCGGGCCTGTCGCGGACGCTGCTGCAGAGCTACCTGCCCGCCTTCTTCATCGCCGGCGCGCTCTGCGTGTTCGCCTCATTGATCGTGCTGGCACTGTCGCGGCAGCCGAAGCCAAAGGCGCAACCCGCAATGGCGTAAGCCGCCCTAGTACCGGATCGTGGTGGTGACGCCGAAGACTGCGGCGTCACCGATCCGCGAAGTCCCGCTCGGATCGTTCGGATTGGGGACGCCGCCCGAGGGGCGGAACACGTACTGGAAATACGGCGCCACCAGCCAGCCCGGCTTGATATGCGCCTCGTAGATCATCTCGATCAGGGTCTCGTTGCTGCGCACTGGGCTCTGCACGCCGGTGAAGGCTTGCGTATCGAGATCGAGAATGCGGGCGGTGTTCGAAATCCGCATATAGGCCATCGCCACGCCGAAGCGGTCGAGCGGACGGCCTGGCGTGAAGCCGACAAAGCCGATGCCGCCGTCGAGATAGAGGTCGATCAGATTGCGATCCGGCGGGCTGTAGGCGATGCGGCCGAACGCGGTGACGCCCGGGATCGAAGCTGACGTGGTGTTGTCCTTCACCTCCGGCGGCCGGTACAGCACCTGCTCGATCACCGCGAAGATGCCGTAGTTGCCGCGGAGCTTCGCCGGAACGCCGCTTCCGGAGGGATCGGCGATCGACAGGCCCTCCGCGGTAAACCGCTGGCTGTCGAACGAGCCATAGTGCTTCCAGGCGCCCGGCGTGAAATAGCCGGCGAGCGGGCGGCCCCCGATATCGATGTCGTAGTTGAAGCGGACCTGCCCGATCACCCAGGGCGGATCGTTGACGCGGAACGCGAGGCCGTGATGGTCGCGTATCTGCGGATCGGCATCGCCCGGCCCGGACGGATCGCCGTTGAACACTGCAGCATAGGCGGTGATCTGGTCCGTCAACGCAGCCTTGACGCGAATGCCGGGCACCGCGATCGGCGGGGCCGGGCCGCCGGCCGGAAGGTTGCTCGCCTTGATCGCCGGCCAGCCGAAGGTGCCGTTGATGAAGAGGTCGTCGGTCTGGCTGTCGAAGAACTCCACATCCGCGGCCTGCTGGCCGGCCCTGATGTTCAGCCTGTCGCCAAAGAAGCTCTGCTCGAAATAGGCATTGTAGAGCCGCTGGTCCGGCAGCGCCTCGATCTCGCTGATGGTGGCGAGGTTCTGCACGTAGTTGCGCGAGAGCCCGCGGCCGTAGATCACGAAGGCGTTAGCGTAGAAGCGGCCGCCGCTCCAGCCGACGAGCTTGTCCAGATCGGCATCGACCGAGAGATCGAGGCGGCCGAAATGGATCGCGCCGCGCGCAACACCGCCGGACACATTGCCGATGTTGTCGGCGATGTAGGTGGCGCCGAAATTCAGGCCCTTGTTGGCGAGCCCGTCATGCCATTCGTTGAACCATTTTGGCGCCAGCCATTCCGCCGCGCTTTCGTCCTTGGCGCCGGCGCGCGCGCTCGTGCTCGCCAAGGTGCACGCCAGCGCAATTGCAGCCATGCTTCGCAGCAGAGAGCTATCGGCAGTCGCGTTCACGGCTGGGTACGCTACTTGAAAATGCCCGTGCGCCGCATGAACAAATAGGCCGCGCCGACCGACGAGGCCATCAGCGCCGCCGCCCAGAGGAATCCGGTCTCGACGTCGGTGAGCGGCAGGCCCTTGGTGTTCATGCCGAAGATGCCGGTGATCAGCGTCGGCGGCAGCAGCAGCGACGTCACGATGGAGAGCGTGTGGAGGTGGTGGTTGCTCTCCTCCTCGTTCTTGAAGCGCAGCTCCTCCTCGAGCAGCCGGCTGCGCTCGCGCAGCTCGACAATCTCGTGATCGAGGCCATCGAGCCGCTGCGCCAGCTTGCCGGCGTGGATCCACAAGCCCGGCGAAAGATGGTCCGTGTTCTTCTGGTCGAGCCGGTGAAACAGCACGCGCAGGCCGGTGAGCTGACGATGCAGCCTGACGCAGGTGCGGCGCAGCCGGCCGAGATTGCGGCGCATCTCCGGCTTCGCATCGTCGGCGAGGATGCGTTCCTCGATGCCGTCGATCTCCTGCCCGAGCTTGTCGGCCATCCGATCAAGCGTGTCGGCGACCTCGTCCACGATCTTTTCCAGGAGATGGGCGACGTTGTCGACGCGGTAGCCGCCTTCGAGCACCCGGCGCGTCGCATCCGCCGAACAAAGCGCCTGATGGCGGCCGCTCACCAGCAGGTGCTCGGTCATGGCGAAGCGCAGGAACGCGGTCTCCTCCGTGGCGCTGTCGATGTCGCGCACGAGGTCGGAGAACACGCCGTAGACGCAGTGGTCGATGACATGGAGCTGCTGGAACGTGTCGTTGGACAGCAGCAGCTCGCGCGCAAGCGGCGGCAGCGTCGATGCCGCAATCCACGGCCGCGCCCGCGCATCGGTCAGGTTGAAATGCAGCCAGAGCCGGCCGTCATGGCTGAACTCGATCGGCCGGTCGATCGGCAGCGCCTCGGCGCTGCCGTCGCTGTGCAGGCGGAACGCCCAGACGAGGCCCGGAATGGCAGGCTCAGCCCCCGATATCGCGCTGACAAGCTTTGCCGGCTCAGCCATGATCGCCCCAACCGTCAACAAAATGCACCGTCTCCGGAAGATGGCTGACGGCATCTTCCGGATCTACGCGGGTACTCAATTACGCCTTTGTTACAGTTTGATGATGGCGCCGCCCTACTCCGCGGCCAGCCCCGTCGCGGCCGCCGCCTCGGCTTCCCTGATATAGTCGTGCACGACGCGGCCGAACGGCAGCGTCAGATCGGCGATGTAGTGATGCGCGCCGACGACGCGACGAACCGGGAAATCGGCAACCGGCGCATTGACGTGCGGCACCAGGTGAAGACGTCCGGGCCCCATCCAGGAGCCCTTCGGCACGATATCGGTGAGGTTGATCGCGACGAGCTGGCAGACTTCGAGACGGCCGTCGACGCCCGGGATCATCTTCAGATTCACCTGCGTCTTCGACAGCGTCGCGCGGGTGAGATCGCCGTTGCCGGCCATGCTCTCATGCTTGTAGCCCATCGTGCCCATGGCGACGAGCTGGCCGGCATATTCCAGCGTGCCCGTCAGCGTGTCCTTGACGAACTCGAGCTTGGGATGGGCGTATTTCTTGGGAAAGCCCCAGATCTCGCGGCCCGCGGCGATCGGCGCGACTGGATCAAGATGCCCGAGCAAGGCATGGGGCTGGTGGTGCACGACGTGCACCGGGAGACGGAGAGCGCGTAAGGGGCACTGGAGCGGGGGCGCAAACAAAAACCGCGAAAACAACCCCATGCACAGTAGCCGAGGCACGGCGGATCAATGACTTACGCGTCCGCAAGGCGATTTGACTCGTCGGGCAAGACACCGGCATGATGTGATCATGGCGGGATACACAAGTCGCCGATGCCCTGCCCGACATTGATGCAGGAAGCCTTGCTCTCAAAGCGTCGCGACGCGCGGGTTGACGACCGTATACCCCCGCAAGGAACGCGCGTGCATTCTTGTTGCGTGTCCGCCCGAGTTGGCGTCATACGCCATCCAGAGGTCTCCCCCGAGGTGCTGCTCCAGGACGAACACGTGGCCGCGTCGTGCCGCCACCATTCCCGGCGCTGGCGATGTGCGCGGAAAACGTAGCCAGTTAGCCGCGAGATTCAATTCCGGCACCATACGACCAAACACGCGCAGGGCCGCGCCGCAACCGCAGAAGGACGACGGGCAACCGGCCGGTCGACCGCCGACGACCCGATCGCCAGGGGCATTCACCGCCGGAACGGCATTGCCAGCGGCGACCATTGTGAGTTGTCTTGAATGGGGCGTCTGTGACGAGTAACTGGAAACGCGCTCGCGGCGCGTTTGCGAAGACGAGAAGTCGCAGGGCATGATGACATTGCACTCGGGCGCGTGATCAATGCGGTAGGGTCGTGCTTCCGAAGCAATAGAGCTGACGGCAACAAAGAGACACGCAGAAAGAACCGGCTTGAACATCGCAGGACTCCAAATTGAAAGGTCCTGCCCCGGTCGACGAGCAACTGATAACAGTTTGGCTGAAATGGGCCTAAAGAGCGGCCGAAAATGGCTGCATTTGCGGGCGGCCCTCTTCAATCCCCATAAGCCACACGTTGCGACCGATATGATTAACCCGCAGAGTACGAACTCTTGCCTTGCCAGCACCAAGCGGTGGCCTCGCGCCAGATGCCACGTGCACCTATCGGACCGTTTGACACGTCGGACAGCGGCATCACGCCAGCATTGCCCGCCTGCATCCCGGTTAACCGGCGCCGCGTCGCGACGCTAGCAGGTCTTCTGCTGCAGATGCTGGACGCATGTGCACGTCGTCGTCGCCGGATACTTCACGTCGTAGTATGGGAAGCTCGAGTTGGCCGGGCTGTTGGTCGAGCAGCGCGGGAACAGGTAATAGCTGTCGGTCAGCTGCACGGTGCCGGCGATCGTATAGCCGAGGTTGGGCGTGTAGTCATAGGACACCTCGCTCAGGATGAGCGAGATGTTGGCGTTGTTGGGATTCTTCGGATCGGTGGCGGTGAACTGGGACAAGGTCATCTGCTGACCCACGGTTCGCGCTGCCCCCGATTTGGTCGACGTGCTCCATTGCACCGTCGCATTGCCCTTGCTGTCGGTCGAGACTCCGGAGACCGTGATCGTCATCAGGGAGGTACTGCCGCTCTTGACGGCATAAGGCGCCATGATGGCGGTCGAAGCGGCAAGGATGCCGGTCATCTGGGACGCTGTGACCTGGGTGTTCTGCGAAACCATGTCCGCGACACTGTGCGCGGTCGCGGAGACCTTGACGTTCATGGCCAACCCGTTCCCGAGCTCGACGCCGCCGATATAGAGCAGCAGCATGAACGGACTCACGATGGCGAACTCCGTCGCCGCAACGCCGCGAGCGTCGGTCCACAGGTCCCGTGCGCGAAACGACAGGCCGGCGATCATCAGTCAGCTCCCTGGCTCATTCTGGAACGCGGCGGACGCCATGATCAGCCGGTTGCCGTTGGAAAGATTCGACAGATTGAAACCGAGTGGCCCGAGCATGACAGGCCAGACATACATCACCCGGAGGACGACGATATCGCCGGAGTCGCCGGGATTGAACTGCCAGGTGTTGGTGACCGCACCCGTAGCGTCGAAGGTCAGGGAGGGCATGGCCGTGTTCGCGGAAGTCCACGACGTGGCGACCTGCATGTCCACCATGATGCCGCTGCAGTTGAACAAGATCACGATCTGGTCGCAGACCTTCTGCTTGAATGCGGACTGCGTCATCTGCGCGGACTGAACCTGTCCCGTCATGACCAGGCGCGCCGATTGACGCACCACGGATTCGAGCAATTCCTGCGCAAAGAAAACGATGAACGTCTGAATGAGCGCAATGATGAGGGCGAGGAACGGCGCGGCGACGAGCGCGAATTCGACGGCCGTGGCACCCCTGCTGTCCCGGGCGAAAGCTGCGCAGCGACCGCCGCGCCTCGTTCTCGTTGTAGCCTTTGGACCAGTCATGGCGCTTGCTCTACTGCACGAGGCTGGCAGTGCTTGACGCCACCTTGATGAAGAGGTTCGTCAGCGCGTCGGAAATGTCGCCACCGGTTTGGACGGAGGCATAGAAGCCAGGCGAGGCGCATGATTGCAGTTTTTGCGCGATGGTCCCGGTCAAGGAAGTAGGCTCGTTGTACGGGTCCACCCAGCTCATGTACCAGCTGTTCGTGACCGGGATATTGGGGGTCTTAAGTTGCAAGTATTCCGTGTAGAGGACAGCGATCTTAATGCCCCGGTTCTTGATGGTCGTGCAGATCGTCGTGTCGAGCGGCTGCTGGCATCGATTGTTGGAGGCGAGGCTCGCGTTGGGGCAAGTCGAAGCGCCCGAGACGATCTTGTCCTCCACGCCGTCGGTGACAAGGAACACCACTTCCTGCGGCGTATCTCCCGACGCGTTGCTCCCAAGCCCGGGAGTGGGCATGACGTCGTTGAGGCTTTTAAGCGCGCCGGCGATATCTGTGCCATTGTCGGTCTTGCAGTTGGTCGTCACAACGACGCAGTTCTGGTAGGCGACCGGCATCAGCGCGATGTTGGAAACCTGGGTTCCGGCGCTGGTCGGGGTGGTCAGTGTGGCCAGTGCGTTCAAACCCAAATCGAACGTATAGAGCGCCGCTTTGTAGGTGGTGTTGTTCAACGCCGACATGCACTGCATGACGCCGCCCGAAACGCCCGACTGCGGGCAGTTCGACCAGCTATTCAGCAACTGGTTGACGGCACTCGTCACGAGATCGATCCGCAAGGTGATATTTCTTTGTCGCGCGATCGCGAGGTTATCCTTGGTCCCGCCGTCGTGAGCGATATTGGTTTCATGACAGGCGAAGCCGCAGTTCTGCGAGCCCCCTGCCGACTGGTACGCGGGGGCGGTGTATTTGATGAGATTGCTGATGTCGGTCGTGGTCGCGCCGATCCCCATGGACGGCGAGTCATCCATCAGCAGATAGAAATTCATGTTGGGCGCGCTCGACGCCCTCGCCGTCGCGGAACCGGCGACCTGCCAGGTCTGCTTGCCGAGAACGCCGGGGAAATTGTTCGTGGACTGCGCGGTGTAGGACACCGTGATGGTTCGCGCGAGACCGGAATCGACGATAGTGACCGTCGGTGTCGGAACCGCGGACAGTCCGGGAAGATTCGCCTTCGCTGCGAAGACGGCTTCCGCGGTCGCCTTGACGACGGTGGTGTCGCTCTGCGTCAGCATCGCCGGCCTCACGGCCGCGATCGCGGCCGCGTCGGCAGCTGCGTTCAATTGCTCCCGCTTGCGCAGGGCCAGCGTATAGTCGAGCGCCATGCCCAGTAGAAAGATCGTGGGGACCATCATCAGCGCGAAGATGATGGCGACGTTGGCCTTCCTGTCTCTCGCGAAACGAAGCATTGCGCTGCGGAGCATGAGTTTCATCCTGGCTGCCGTCGCTACGGCAGCGGCCCTTCCCCTGAAATCGACGGAAAAGACTGCCGGGTTTCGATCCCGGCGCTCGCCGTCATGGGCGGAATATGCGGAGGGCTCCCTTAATCAAGACTTACGAGCAATCCACAACATGGGCTGCAACAGGTTGGATGTATCATATTGAGAAGGCATCATTAACGTCGGTTAAACGCGATCGCAGACACCCGCGGGTAAGCGGTAACAGGTGCCCCCTACGCCCGTTGCGGCCTCACGACCGGCGCTATCAGGCACGGCCGCGCGCCGTCTCCAGGCAGATCGCAAGCGGCGGAAAACCCGTCCCGCTCTTGGCAAGGGGGGGCCTGTCGGTCCGATTCGGGACTTTCGCGCCTCTGTGACGCGCCGGGCCGCCTACGGCCTGATCGTCATGTTCTCCGGCGGTCCGGCTTTTCGCAGCGGCTCGGCCAGCCTTGCGAACTCGCAGAGCAACGATCTCGTCTTCCTGGGATCGATGATCTCCTCGACCCAGAACTTCTCGGCCGAGCGGAACGGCGAGCGCAGCTTGTTCAGCCGCTCCTCGATCTCCCTCAGCTTCGCCGCCTTGTCCTCGGCCGCATCGATGTCGGCGCGGTAGGCCGCTTCAATGCCGCCTTCGAGCGGAAGCGAGCCCCAATAGGCCGACGGCCAGGCGTAGCGGATCGAGAAGCGGTCGGCCGGCTGATGCACCACGCCGGCGACGCCGAACGCGTTACGCAGGATCACGGTGCACCAGGGCACGGTGGTCTGGTTGACCGCGGCCATGACGCGGACGCCGTGGCGGATGGTCGCCGCCTTCTCGGCATCGAGCCCGATCATGAAGCCGGGGCAGTCCATGAGATAGACGATCGGCAGATGGAAGGTTTCGGCGAAATCGACCCAGCGCACCACCTTCTGGCACGCATCCGCCGTCCAGGAGCCGCCATAGTGAAAACTGTCGCTGGCAAGCAGCAGCACCGCCCTGCCCTCGAGCCGCGCGAGGCCGACGATGATTGGTTTGCCGAAATTCTTCGCGACCTCGAAGAACGAGCCCTTGTCGACAACGGACTCGATGATCGGCCGCATCTTGTAGACCTGCTTGCGGTTGCGCGGCACCGCGTTCATCAGCGCTTCCTCGGTACGCTCGGGATTGTCGGTGCAGGGCAAGGTCGGCGGCAGCTCGTAGACCGACGACGGCAGATAGGACAGGAAGCGCCGCGCGCAGGCGAACGCCTCTTCCTCGGTGCCGACGGCATGGTCAATCGCGCCGGCGCGGGTCTGGATGTCGGCGCCGCCGAGTTCCTCCTTCGAGAGGTCCTGTCCCAGCGCCTTCACCACAGGCGGCCCCGCGACGAACATCGCGGACTTCCGGGTCATGATGGAATAGTGGCTGGCGGCGAGGCGCGCGGCACCGAGCCCTGCAACCGAACCGAGGCCGAGCGCGACCACCGGCACCCGCGACAGGTTTTCCGTCGTGAAGCGATACCAGCGCGTGCCGCCGATGCCACCCGGCAGGTTCGCCGCGCCCTTGGTCTCGATGGTCTTGACCGAGCCGCCGCCGCCGGAGCCTTCGATGATACGGACGATGGGCAGACGGAAGTCGTGCGCCATCTCCTCCGCCATCAGCGGTTTCGCGGAGATCGATGCATCCGCCGAGCCGCCGCGCACGGTGAAATCGTCGCCGACCACGACCACCGTGCGGCCGTCCACGCGCGCGCGGCCGAACACGCAGTTCGCCGGCGTCAACTTCTGTAACTCGCCGCTGGAATCGTACTCACCGATGCCGGAGACGGCACCGATCTCGTGAAAGCTGCCTTTGTCGATCAGCTTGTCGATGCGCTCCCGAACAGTCAGCCGGCCCTGGTCATGCTGTCGCTTGACCTTGTCAACGCCGCCCATCTCCCGCGCGAAGGCTTCGCGCCGGGCGAGCTCGTCGAGTTCCGGCTTCCAGGTCATTCACTCCCTCCGAATTGATCGGCTTGTTATTGTTGTGCACGGCCATTGCGACCGGTTTGCGCGGGATACGGTTGTTGAAGACGTCGCCTTCCGCACCCTCGAGCAGGCTGCCCAGCGATCGGCCCAGCGCGAGCATCAGCGGCGCGACTTCCGCATGCAGACGCTGCTCGTCGTACATCGCAGACAGAAGGCCGATCGTGATGACGACGAAGGTCTGGTACTGCGGCGACCAGATCGGCACCGCGAGGCCGTTGATGTGCGGGCTCCAGAGGCCGCAGGCCGTGACATAGCCGCGCTCGCGCAGCGATTGCCGGTTGGCTTCGATGCGAGGCTTCAGGATCTTGGCCGCCTCGGGAGCTTCGCGCTCCATGTCCGCAATGAAGGCATCGCCGACCTCGGGCGCCAGCGCCGCGGTGTAGGCTGCGCCCGCAGCGGTCGAGGCCATCGAGATGCGGCTGCCGGTGCCTTCATGCAGGCCGAGCGCAGTCGCGGATCGCGCGAACTGGAGATAGACGAGATGGAAGCGATCGGGGACCACGAAGCCGACCGTCCCCGGCAGTTGCTCAGCGACCTCTTGCAGGCGTTGCCGGATCATGCTGCGCAGCTGCGCGCCCTTCATCATCGAGGCGCTCATCGCCACCGCGCTCGGGCCGATGCGATATTTCTGGTCGCGCGGCAGATAGACGAGCTGGCCCATGCGCGTCAGCGTGTGCGTGAGCCGCGACACCGTCGAGCGCGGCAGGCCGCAGCGATTTGAAATCTCGAGATTGCCGAGCCGCGCCTCGTGGCCCTCGAAGCATCGCAACACATCGAACGCGCGCGACACCACCTGGATGACATCACCCTCACCGGCTTCGCCAGCGAGCACACCTTGCCTACTCAACCGCTCCGAACGTCGTCCCATGTTCCCTACCATCTGTTCCGCTGTGCGGAATTAAATTCCACTTGCAGACGACGCTACCTCAGGCATTTTGCGACGACAACAAAAAGGCGATGGCATGCCAGAAATTAAGATCGTCACGGAGGTCGCTGGACGCATCTGCGCAACTCCCGTGCAAGTTGGAGGAACCGTTGCGGATGGTGACGACGTTGTGGTGGTCGAGGCGATGAAGATGGAGATCCCGGTACCCTCGCCTGCGTCCGGCACGATCACATCGCTTCTCGTCAAACTCGACGACGTCGTCGCCGAGGGACAGGCCATCGCGATCGTCGCGAGCTGAAGCGCATGCGCATCGCCTGACGTGGTTGCGCAATCTTTTTGTGGCCATCCTTCGAGACGCCTGCTTTTGGCAGGCTCATCGGGATGAGGCTGGTTTTCGCAGCAAATCACACATCCTCATGGTGAGGAGCGCCGCTCACGGCGCGTCTCGAACCATGGCCGAGCGATGCGCTATCGCCGTCAGTGGCCCGCGACAATCTGTCAGACCTCCGCTTCACCTCCGCGGTACGACGTTGCCATCGCCTGATACGGATGACATGATCTTTTCAAGCAAGAAGGTCTTCGCGAACCAAGCGAGGATGTTGGGAGGAAAACATGCTTCGTGGGCTGCTCGTGCTCGCGCCTGCCTTGGTTGCGGGCATTTCTTTTGCGTCTACACGCTATGCGTCGGCCGAAGACATCAAGCTGCCGCCGACATTGACGTTCACCGCCTATGACACCGGCACTGCCGGCTTCAACATCGCGGTCGGCGTCGGCAAGATGATGAAGGACAAGTACAGCACCGACGTGCGCGTGCTCCCCGCAGGCAACGACGTCGCGCGGCTGGCGCCGCTGCGCGCCAAGCGTGCCGCGGCGGCGGCGATGGGATCGGGCACCTATTTCGCGCAAGAAGGCGTGTTCGAGTTCGGTAGCAAAGAATGGGGGCCGCAGCCGCTTCAGATCCTGCTCTCGAGCGTCGATTGCAATTGCGGTTCGCTTGGCGTCGCAGCCGATACCGGCGTGAAAGATCTGAAAGACCTGAAAGGCAAGCGCGTCGGATTCGTCGTGGGCTCGCCCGCGCTGAACCAGAACTCGCTCGCGGTGCTCGCCTTCGCCGGGTTGACGCAGAAGGACGTCAAGGTCGTCGAGTTCGCAAGCTACGGCGCGATGTGGAAGGGCCTGATCAACAACGACACTGACGCGGCCTTCGGCACCACCATCACCGGCCCCGCCAAGGAAGCCGAGACCTCGCCGCGCGGCCTGATCTGGCCGCCGCTGCCGGCCAAGGACAAGGAGGGCTGGGCGCGGATGCAGAAGGTCGGCTCGTTCTTCTTCCCGCAAGTCGCGACCTGCGGCGCCGGCATCTCGCCGGACAAGCCGATCGAGCTCGGCAACTATCCCTACCCGATCTTCGTGACCTACGCCTCGCAAGCACCCGACCAGGTCTACGCGATCACCAAGGCGATGATCGTGAACTACGACGCTTACAAGGACTCCGCGCCCGGCGCCGGCGGTCTCGCCGCCGACCGCCAGACCAAGAACTGGGTGGTGCCGGTGCATCCTGGCGCGGTGAAGGCACTGAAGGAAGCCGGGCAATGGAGCGATGCGCAGGACGCGCACAACAACAAGCTGATCAAGCGGCAAGAGGTGCTCGCAGCCGCCTGGGCGGATTACGGCAAGTCCAGTCCGCCGTCCGACGACAAGGCGTTCCTCGACGGCTGGATGAAGGCGCGCGCCACAGCACTTGCGAAAGCCGACATGCCGAACGGGTTCGAGGACTAATCCACAGCGGTTAACTGCCTACGATCGGGGTCGATCATGTCGTCTGCTTCAGTTTCCACGGCCCCCAAGGACGAGGCCAAGCGGGTCGTGTTCGACGATCCGCACGGCGCCGCCGGCAACATGCAGGAAGCCGAGGTGACGCGCGTGCGCACGTTGCGCGGCGCCTGGCGCTGGACGCTCGTGGCTGCGACCGCGGCGACCATCCTGCTCTGCATCAACCAGCAGTTCTCGCTGCGCTTCTTCATCGGCTACACCCAGCTCAACACGGAGTATTTCTATCTCCTGATCGCCTTGATGCTGCCCTTCACCTTCCTGATCTTCCCGGGAACCGAGCGCGCGCCGCTCGACCGCATTCCCTGGTACGACCTCGTCTTCTTCGTCGTGACCTTCGCGGCCGCGCTGCTGTTGATGTCGAACGTGCGCAAGGCGGCGGAGGCCGGGTGGGAATTCGGCGGCGCGCCGAACAGCGTGATCGCCGCAGGCCTCGTGATGTGGGTGATGCTGATGGAGGCGCTGCGCCGCACCGGCGGCTGGAGCCTGCTGCTCAGCGTGTTTCCCTTCACCGTCTATCCGCTGTTCGCCGAATCCGGCTGGTTAGGTCCGTTCCGCGGCACGCAATCGACGCTGGAGCAGGCCACCGCCTATCACGTGCTGTCGGGCGAGAGCCTGCTCGGCATTCCCATCCAGGCCTTTGCCGACACCGTGATCGGCTTCCTCGTGTTCGGCACCGCGCTGATGATGACGGGGGCCGGCAAATTCTTCATCAACCTCGCCTTCGCGCTGTGCGGCACGTTCCGCGGCGGCGCGGCGAAGGTCTGCATCTTTGCCAGCGGCCTGCTCGGCATGATGTCGGGCTCGATCATCTCCAACGTGCTCACCGCCGGCACCATGACCATCCCCGTGATGAAGAAGAGCGGCTTTCGCGCCTCCTATGCCGGCGCGATCGAGGCCTGCGCCTCCACGGGCGCGGTGCTGGCGCCGCCGGTGATGGGCGCGACCGCCTTCGTGATCGCGCAGTTCCTCAATGTCAGCTACGCCGACGTCGCGGTCGCCGCGATCATTCCGGCGGCGCTCTATTATGTCGGCCTGTTCATGCAGGTCGACGCCTACGCGGCGCGCCACGGGCTGAAGGGCATTCCGCGCGCCGAGCTGCCGCGGATCATGGATACGATCAAGGACGGCTGGTACTACGTCTTCGTCATCGCGCTCCTGATCGTGATGCTGCTCTACTTCAAGCGCGAGAGCCACGCGCCGTTCTACGCCACCGCGCTGCTGCTCGTGCTCAACCAGCTGTTCTCCAAGGACACGCGCTGGACGCTCGCAACGATCGGCAAATTCCTCGAGGTCAACGGCCGTACCTTCGTCGAGCTGGTCGGCATCCTCGCCGGCTGCGGCCTCCTGATCGGCGCATTCTCGATGACCGGCGTGGTGTCGAGCCTCGCCAACGACCTGCTGCATATTGCCGGCGACAATCCCTTCCTGCTGCTCGGCATGTGCGCCCTCACCAGCCTCATTCTCGGCCTCGGGCTGACGACGACGGCTTGCTACATCTTCCTCGCCATCCTGGTCGCGCCAGCGCTGGAGAAGCTCGGGCTGAACAGGATGGCGGTGCACATGTTCATCTTCTACTGGGGCATGCTGTCGTCGATCACGCCGCCGGTTGCGATCGCCTCTTTCGCCGCCGCGGGCATCGCCGGCTCGCCCGCGATGAAGACGGGCTGGGAATCGATGTGGGTCGGCAGCATCATCTACTTCATCCCGTTCTTCTTCGTGCTCAATCCGGCGCTGGTGCTGCAGGGGTCGAGCCCCTATCTCGCCGGCCTCGGCCTGATGGCACTGGCCGCGTTCGGCACGCTGTTCATCTGCGGCGGCATCCAGGGCTACCAACCCTTCGTCGGCGACCTCCGCGGCGCAGGCGCGCTGGAATGGCCGATCCGCGTGCTGCTGGTGATCGGCGGATTCGTGGTGGCGACCCCCGGCGGCGGAATCATGCCGCTGTCGCAGATGCAGGTCACCATGCTGGGCCTTGCGATCCTCGCGCCAACGATTTTGATCGCCCTGCTGTTGATCCGACGGCAAGGGCCGATACCGGACGGGTTGCGCGTGCCCTGATTGCGTTGCACAAGGAGGCGATGACACCGCCGCCCGCCTCCGCCTGGACCCGCTCGAAGCCGCCCTTGCTGCGGTTTCTCGACACCTGCCTCAACGAATTCTCCGCCGAAACCTCCGGCGCGGTGGCCGATTACATTCCGGAGCTGGGCAACGCCGACCCTGCCTATTTTGGCATCAGCCTCGCCACGCTGGACGGCCATGTCTACGAGGTCGGCGACTCCAGGGTGCCCTTCACCATCCAGTCGATGTCAAAGCCGTTCGTGTTCGCGCTGGCGCTGGATCTTTTGGGCGCCGGCCGCGTCGAGAGCGCGATCGGCGTCGAGCCGTCGGGCGATCCCTTCAACTCGATCCGGCTCAATTCCGACAACCACCCGTTCAACCCGATGGTCAATGCCGGCGCGATCGCGTGCACCGGACTGATCTACGACAGCAAGGGCGCGGAGGCCTTCGAGCAGATCCGCCTTGCGCTCAGCCGCTTCGCCGGGCGCGATCTCGCCGTGGACGAGGCCGTCTACAGCTCGGAGAGCCAGACCGGCGACCGCAACCGCGCCATCGGCTATCTCCTGAAGACCAATGCGGTGATCTCGGACAACGTCGCCGCCGTGCTCGACGTCTATTTCCGGCAATGCGCGGTGCTGGTCACGGCGCGCGACATCGCGGTGATGGCGGCAACGCTCGCCAATCGCGGCATCAATCCGGTGACCGGCGAGCAGGTGATGAGCGCTTACGCGATCTCGCGCACGCTGTCGGTGATGACGTCTTCCGGCATGTACGACTATGCCGGCGAATGGATCTACCGCATCGGCATTCCCGCCAAGAGCGGCGTCGGCGGCGGCATTCTGGCGGCGCTCCCTGCCCGGCTCGGGCTCGGCAGCTATTCGCCAAAGCTCGACAAGCACGGCAACAGCGTACGCGGCATCAAGGTCTGCGAGGCGCTGTCCTCGCATTACGACCTGCACATGCTCAACCGCAGCGACGACGCGCGCAACGCCGTCATCGCCGACTACGACATCGGCAAGAGCCCGTCGCGGCGCGTGCGACGCGCGCAGGAGCGCGAGATCCTGGCCGCGCACGAGCAGGAGGTGCGGATCATCGAGCTGGTCGGCACGCTGTCGCTGTCGGCGGTCGACTACGTGTCGCGGCGGCTCGCGGGCCGGCCACGGCCGCAATTCGTGATCTTCGACCTCCACCGCGTCACCTCCACCACCCGCGCCGGCGCGCGGCTCGTGGCCGAAGCTTTCGAGGAGCTCGCCGCGCTGAACGTCACGGTGGTGCTATCGGGCGTCAGGCGCGCCTCGAAGGAGTGGAATACCCTGCGGGAGTGGACCGCGGAGCTGAAGAACGTCCGCGACTTCTACCTGCTCGACACCGCGATCGAATGGGCCGAAGACCAGATCGTCTACCGCTACGGCGGCTCGATCGATTTCCACGAGACCACCGAGCTTGCCGAGCAGCCGCTGCTGGAAGGTCTCAGCGCGGACGAGCTGGCGGAGCTCGGCGCGATCTGCACCATCAGGACCTATCAGTCCGGCGCAAAGATCCTCACGACAGGCGATCCCGCCGATGCCCTGTTCTTCCTGCGCAGCGGCGCGGTGCATGTCACGCTGCCCGACGGCGTGCGGCTCGCAACCCTGACCGCCGGCATGGCGTTCGGCGAGATGGCGCTGCTCGAGCAAACCCGCTCGGCCGACGTGTTCGCCGACATGGCGGCGACGGCCTTCGAAGCCCCGCTGAAGGACTTTGAGCGCTTCCGCGAGCAGCATCCGCGGGCCTCCGAGCGCATCATGCGCAACCTCGCGCAGCTGCTCGCCGACCGCCTGATTGTCGCCAACGCCAAGGTGGATATTTTGACGTCGACCTGAGCGACGCCGGTATGTCTTATCGGCTTGCCGCCTCGCTGATCCGCCGCCTGATCTTGGCGGCGCTGGCCTTGAGCAATTCGGATGGCTGCTGGCCGGTCGCGGCGCACAGGCAGGCCCAGTAATAGATGACATCGCCGAGCTCTTCGACGAGACCCGCCTTGTCGAGCCAGTCATCGCGCAGCAGCTTCTTGATGTGGTCGGCGACCTCACCCGATTCACCGGCGAGGCCGAGCCCGAGATAGGACAGCCGCTCGTTCGACGGATGCTCATCGACTTTCGCAACGCTTGCGGCCCAGGCCGCATATTCATCGATCGTCATCGGCATCCCTCGCCCCGGCTTTCGGATCAGCCCACCACTTCCGTGACCGGCTGAAGATCGATCTCGAACGTCTCCAGGAATTTCGACGTCATGATGTAGAAGCCGACCGAGAGCTGCAGCTCGACCAGCGCGGCCGGCGTCAGCTTCGATGCGATCGCCTTGAAGGTCGCGTCCGTCGGCTTGTTCAGCTTGACGATCTCGTCGGTGAAGGCGAGCGCGGCGCGTTGCACCTCATTGAAGCAGCTCGCGGCCTGCCAGTTCTCCAGCGCCTCGTTCTGCTCGTCGGTCACGCCGACATTCTTGCCGATGCGCTTGTGGGCGACGATCTCGTACGGCGCCTCGCACAGGATGCCGGTGCGCGTGATGGCGAGCTCGCGCACGACCGGATCGAGCTCGCCCTTGTGGCGGATGGCCCCGCCGAGCCGGCAATACTGCTCAAAATAGCTCGGCGAATGCGACATCATCCGGAAGATGTTGGCGTGGCGGTTCTTGTCGAGGATTTCGCGGGTGCGATCGGACGCCTTGGACGGGTCGCTGTAGTTGATACGGGCCATCAGTCACCTTGGGTCTTGGTCTTGTTGTCGTTTTTTCAGAGTTCCCAAGACTAATCTTGCGCTGACGCAAGCGCAACATCATCGCGCATCGCGTCATTGCTACGCAGTCGACGCTTTCGGCGCCTGGAACGGCGTGGAATCGGCAAAGCGGCGGACGATATTGGTCACCAGCAGGGCCGCCACGTTGTTGTAGCCGTCCACCGGCAACGCGCCGATGAAATTCATCGAGCCGACGGAAAAGACCGCGCCGCCATTCGGCGTCTCGAAGAAGGTCAGGTCGGAACGGATGATCTCCTCGCGCGGCGCCGGCCAGGTGTGGTCGTAGCGCTCTTCATTGACCGGCTGATAGGTCGGATCGGTAAGCACGGCCCGGCCGATGATGATCGCATGATGCGGCGTGCCGAGGCGCGTGTCGGCGCGGTCGAGCTCGTGGCCTGCGGCGCCACCGCCCATGAAGCCGCGCTCGCCGAGCTTGGCGCCCGGCCTTGCCAGATCCTCGATGCCCTCGCGCATGAATGCGACGCGGGGATCGAGAATGCCGTCGAGGAAGGTGTAGGGGAAGCCCATGTACTCCCCTTGCGTACTGAAGCCGACGCCGACCAGCGCCTGCGGCGGGCGGCCGAGCCGTCGCCAGAGGCCGCCATAGGACCCGTCGAAAGCATGATAGCTCTCGCCGGGGAGCGTTTCCCAGAGCCGGATGCCGCCCTCGGCGCGTCGCAATTCGAAAGCCCATGTGCCCGTCGCGTGCGGCACCACTTTCCAGTAGAAGCCGTTGCCGCCGAGATACATGAAGCGGCCGCCATTGCCGATATAGGCACCGAGCGCATCGAGCGTCTCGTGCGTGTGGTACTCCGGATGCTGGCCGGTCAGAACCACGGAATATTTCGACAGCAGATCGACGCCTTCGGCATGGACGTCGTGATCGGTGATGACCTCGAAATCGATGCCCTTGCGGGTCAGAAGATCGGTGATGGCGCTGTCGGCGGAGATCCAGTACAGGCCGGAACCGTAGTCGCTGGGATCGACGAGGTGGATCTGGTTCACGCGCTTGTCGATCAGCGGCCGGCGCATGGTCGACATCACCACGCCGCTGCCGTCCGAATGGAAGTTGTAGGGCGACACGCCGTATTCGGGATGGCCGTCCGGCGCCTGCGCCAGCGCGCCCCAGGCGAGCGACCGCTCCGTGATCAGGGCCTGCCTGCCCTTCTTCTGATACTGGCTATAGACCGTGTAACTGAAGGTCGGGGCGAGGAATGCCACCTTGGCCTGCGATCCCGGTATGCGGGCGCGGACATAGAAGACGATGTTGTCGCGCGCGCCGTCCTTTTCCAGGTGCAGCGCATAGACGCCGCTCTTCCAGTCTTCCGGCACGGTGAAGGTCAACGACGGCTGCCAGCCGGAATCGCCGATATCGTCGTCGTGGAAATGGATCGCGCCCCAGAGCTTCGGCTGTTCCGTCCAGCGATGCGTCACGCCGCCTGTCCAGCGCGATCCCGTCATCGCGCGCGTCGGCAAATTGATGCAAACGCCGTGCGCCCTGGACGGACCGATATCGGTCGCAATGTCGGTCGGAATGCCGATGGAAAAATCCCATTCGGCGATGGCCTGGGCCGCGGCTCCAGAGCCTTGCGCGGCGATGACATCATCAAGGCCGTTGCTGCCATCGGTGATGCGCGGCCGTTCGATCTTGCCGTTGAAATGGTGGACTGCGCCTTGCCCTGCGCGCTCCGCCGCAATCGCGACGGCCCACATGCCGGCCAACGCGGTGCGCGGCGCACCCAGCGTTTTCGTCGCACGCTCGTCGCGGTCGAGCCTGATCTTGCGGGGGACCTGTGCGATCGCCAGCGATCCGGTCACCGGGTCGAACAGACACGCGATATCGTGCCACGCCCGCTCGGTGAGCGCGATGCCGGTCTCGACCTCGAATGTTGTCTCGCCAACGACAAGCCGCGCAAAAGCGCCCGCCTTGCCGACGCCAAGCGTCAGCGCGCCGCTGGCGCCCGCCCAGTTCAGCACGGCCTGCCTGCCCGCGGCGAGCAGGGTCGGCCAGACGGTCGCGGCAAAGGCGATCGGGCCTGCCGGCAGCGCCAGTGCTGATACATCGACCCATGAGCCCTTTGCGATGGACTGCTCGATGCCATCGTGCTGGCCTTCGAGATCCCACTTGACCGGAATCTCGCGATAACCGGGCCCTTTCGGGTTCGGGTCCCCACAGATGACGCGGGCGATCCGCGCCGAGTAGCGGCCGCCGGCCTTGACCGCGATCATGAAGTTGATGGCGTCGCCGGAGCGCACGCTCCAGCGGTCCGCATAGCCGGTGATCGGAAGCATCGATAATCCCTCTTCAGGCGCCGCGCACGTTCCAGAACAACGGCAGGCCCTTGAGCATGCCCGTCAGGCTCTTCTTGTAAGCGGTCGGCTGATAGAAGACACCAAGCGGAACGTAGGGAACATCGACGAAGCACTGCTTCTGCATCTCGACGCCAATCCGGGCCTGCGCGGCGGCATCGGGCGCGGCGAACCAGGCATCCCGCAACTGTTCCAGCTTCTCGCTCTTCGCCCAGCCGAAGGTTGCCTTGTCACCGCTGCCGCGGATGAAGTTATGCGCCGACGGATTCAGCTGCGTGACACCCGCGGAATAGGTGCAGAAGGCGCTGTATCCGCCCTTGTCCGGCGTCTCGCGGTTGCCCATGCGCCGCAGCATCGAGCCCCAGTCCATCGCCGCGTAGTCGAGATTGAAACCGAGCTTGCGGAACAGATCGGCCGCGACTTCGCTCATCTGCCCGATCACAGGGAAATCGCCCGGCGCCATCAGCAGCACTTTCTCGCCCTTGTAGCCGGCGTCCCTGATCGCCTTGGCCGCGGCGGCGATATCCCGGGGGCCGGTCAGCGCTTCCATGCCGGCATCGTTCGCCATGTTGCCGCCGGGCGCGAAGAAGCCGATTTTGTCCCGCCAGAGACTGCTGTCCTCTCCCGCGACTGCGGACATGAATTCCTTCTGGCTGATGGCGGAGAGCACCGCGCGGCGGATGGCCGGGTTGTCGAAGGGCGGCTGCGTGTGGTTGAAACGCAGCACGCCGACATTGCCTATCGGGTCGAGCAGCTCGACATTCAGCGCCTTGTTGCCCTTCAGCTTCGGCAACAGGTCGACGATGGGCTGATCCCACCAGTCGATCTCACCCTGCTGAAGTGCGGCCGCCGCCGTCGCGGGATCCGGGATGACCTGCCACTCGACCCGGTCGAAATGCGCGATCTTCGGACCGGCGAGCAGGCTCGGCGTCCCCTCGGGGCGCGGCACATAGCCGTCGAAACGCGTGTAGACCAGACGCGCGCCGGGCACGTGCTGATCGGCCTGGAACTTGAACGGACCGGAGCCGATCAGCTCCTTGACCGGCGTGACGCTGTCCGTCTGTGCAAGACGCTCCGGCATGATGAAGGCAACGATGGCGCCCACTTTGCCGAGCGCTTCCGGCAGCAGCGGAAACGGCGACTTGAGACGCCAGCGCACGGTCTTGTCATCAGGCGCCGAGACCTCGTCGACCAGGTTGAAGAGCGAATTGCCGAACGCATCGCGCGAGGCCCAGCGTTTCAGGCTCGCCACCACGTCGCGTCCGCGCACGGGCTCACCGTCGTGGAATTTCAAGCCATCCCGCAACGTCATCGTCCAGAGCTTGCCGTCGTTCTCGACGGTGTGGCCGGCGACCATCTGCGGCTGAACCTGGAATTTCTCATCCACGCCGTAGAGAGTATCCCAGATCAGGAAGCCGTGGTTCCGGTTGACCAGGCCGGTGGTGATCATCGGATCGAGAATTGCGGCATCGGCCTGCGGCACGAAGCGCAGCACGCGCGAGGCTTGCGCGCGGGCCAGCCGCGGCATCGGAAAACTCGAGCCCAAGGCGACGCCGAGACCGGCGCCCAGTGTGGATCGGAGCAGGTCTCGACGGCGCATGCTGTGGTCTCCTCAACGGGTTACGCGGATGGACGTTTCTCGGCAAGCTTCGCTTCGGCGCTGAACAAGGTCCGCCCGAAAAGGTCGAGCGCCTCGTCAACCCCGGCTTCGTCGATGATCAGCGGCGGACAGAACCCGATCGTGTCGCCCATCGCGCGGATGATCAGGCCGTTCTCGATCGCGAGCGCGTCGAACATCGCGCCGACCTTCAGCGCGGGATCGAAGGCCTGCCGCGTCGCGGGGGCGGCGACCAGCTCGACCCCGATCATCAATCCCTCGCCGCGCACCTGCCCGACGATGCGCGAATCCCGCGCGATCTGCTCCAGCCCGGCGCGGAGCCGGCTGCCCATGCGGCGGACATGCGGCACCACATCCATCTCGTGATAGATATTCAGCGTTTCGAGCGCGATGGCCGCGCCGACCGGGTGTCCGGAATTGGTGAAACCGTGGCCGAACAGCTCGCCGCCCTTGTTCATCTCGCTGAGTGCATCCCGGATCGGACGTCCCAGCAACACGGCGGACATCGGGAAGTAGGACGAGGTGATGCCCTTGGCGAGCGCCACCATGTCCGGCTTCATGCCGACCGTCTCGCAGCCGAACCAGTTGCCGGTGCGGCCGAAGCCGCAGACCACCTCGTCGCCAAGCACCAGGATGTCGTGACGGCGCAGCACCGCCTCGATCGCAGCGAAATATCCCTTCGGCGGCACGACGATGCCGCCGCCGGCGTTGATCGGCTCGCCGATGAAGGCGGCGATCGTATCAGGTCCCTCGGCCATGATCAGCGCTTCGAGATCGGCGGCAAGGCGATCGACGAACGCCGCCTCGCTCTCGCCCGGCCTGGTGCCGCGATAGGCATCCGGGCAATGCGTGTGCAGGAAACCGTCGAGCGGGAGGCCGAATTCACGATGCATGCGCGGCAGGCCGCACATCGAGGCCGCAACGATCGTCGAGCCATGGAAACCGCGATCGCGGGCGATGATCTTCCGCTTCCCGGGCTTGCCACGAACCGCGTGATACACCCAGGCAAGCTTCACCATCGTCTCGGTGGCTTCCGAGCCTGAGGTGGCGAAATAGGCCTGCGCATCCGGGATCGGCGAGATTTCGACCAGCTTCTCGGCGAGCTCGATCGTGTTATCCGGCGTCTTGTGATTGAAGCTGTGATAGAAGCCGAACTTGTCGTAGGCCGTCGCTGCTGCGGCCTTGAGCCGCGTCTCGGAAAAGCCGAGCGAGGTGCACCAGAGCCCGGCCATCGCTTCCAGATAACGCTTGCCGCTCGCGTCATAGACATGGACGCCCTCGCCGCGCGCCATGATCAGCGGTCCGATTTCTGCATGACGCTGTGGGTTGGTCTGCGAGTGCAGATGGAACGCGATGTCGCGCGCCTCGGCTGAATTGGGCTTGCTGTCGAACACGCGCGCAGCCTCCATCGTCCCACCGACGGAGCATTCCCAACCCCGGTCGCGTGCGAAACTGGTCAGTCCAAATTGGTCTGACCAGCTTGGCTTTCGTGCGGCAGCTTGTCAAACTCAAATAAAGAGCTGATGAGCACGAAGATGTTGCACGATCCCCCGTCCAAGCCTGAACGCAGCTTCGAGATCGTCGCCCGGCGCATTGCTGCGATGATCCAGGCGAGTTACCGGATCGGCCAGCGCCTGCCGGCAGAGCGCGATCTCGCGAAGGCCTTTGGCGTGTCGCGGCCCACGGTGCGCGAGGCCATCCTGTCGCTGGCGATGGCCGGCATGCTGAAGGTGCGCAGCAACAGCGGCGTCTATGTGATCAGTCGTCAGGAAGCACCCGACGTGCACGCGCTCGAAGGTTTCGGGCCGTTCGAGAACCTGGAAGCGCGCCAGCTCATCGAGCCGCAGATCGCCGCGATCGCGGCGCAGCGCGGCACCGAAGCCACCTTCGCGCAGCTCGCCGAAGCGCTCGCCATGATGCGCTGGGAACATGCGCAGGGACGCGAGGCCGACACGTCGGATCACCGTTTCCACATGGCGCTGGCCGAGGCGACGGGGAACGGCGCGCTGGTGCAGATCAGCGACTCGCTGTGGCGCGCGCAAACCGAGTCCGGCATCTGGCAGGAAATTCACAACCACATGCAGATGGAGGACTATCGTCCCATGTGGCGCAGGGATCACGAGGCCATCTTCGAAGCCGTTCAAGCGAGGAACCCACGCAAGGCGAGCCTCGCCATGACGCGTCACCTCACCAACATCAGGGATGCGCTGATGGAGGCTTCGAATGCCAGATCGATGGCCACGACCAAGGCGCCCGCGAATTCTCCCAAGAAGGCCCGGTGAAACTTTTCGCGGTTGAAGCAAGTTTCCGCAAACCCTGTGCTGCGCGACCGCAAGAGCAACATCATCGAGTCAAAATCCCGCCGCATTGCTGATCGACCTTGGCACAGTCGATATTCGCCGCGTGGGGACAAATCGCGGCGGATACTCGCAAGGGGTGTTCCGAGTAAAAACAATTGGCCGTCGGGTGCGCTAGCCGCGCAACGATGAGTCACGCCCAAGTCTAGGGAGAAAAGGCATGAAGGAAGCCACCAAGGGGGCGGCCTCGGGAGCGCTCGCGCATATGCTGGCGGTGACGGCGATGCTCGTCATCGCCAGCATCTTGTTCTACGGGCGCTAGTAAGAGTTGTAAGCCTAGTAAGAGTTGTAAGCGTTGTAAGAGTTTTCGTCGTTCCGGGGTGGCCCTCGCACAGGCCAGGCCCAGAATACCCGTTCCAGGCTCGGTCTTCCGGACCGCCCCCGAATGACGAAATCCCGCTATTTGCTTTTGGTGAAGAACGGCACGAGCTTCCCGGCGAACGGCTTGAAGCTCGCATTGACCTCGTCGCCGATGGCGAGGTCGGTCTCGCCGTGGGCCATCATACGAAAACCCTCGGCACAATCGACCAGCAGGATGTTGTAGGGCACGTGCGCGCGCGTCTCGGGCGTGGCGGCGCGGCAGACCAGCGAGGTCGCGTAGACCCTGCCCTTGCCGCTGGCGCGCTGCTCGGATGGGCCGGACCCACCGCAGGCCGCGCAGAAAGCGCGATGGAAATACTGCACATGACCGCATGCGCCGCAGGTCTGAAAGGTGATGGCCCGTTCGCCCGTGGTCCAGTCGGCCAGACGCTCGCTCATCGCACCCGCTCCAGGAACATGCTGACATGGGACGACAGCACGCCGCCGTCGCCGTGCAGCAGTGCGATCGAGGCATCGCGCACCTGGCGATTCGCCGCCCGCCCCGTCATCTGCAAATGCGCCTCGACCAGATGCGCCATCGCACCGCCGACGCCGCAATGACCGTAGCTGAGCAGACCGCCATGGGTGTTGAGCGGCATCGCGCCGTCGCGGCCATAGTGGCCAGAGCGTACGCGGGCCGCCGCTTCACCACGGCCGGCGAGGCCGAGGTCCTCCAGCAGCATCGCAAGCGTGATCGTAAAACTGTCGTAGATCGCGGCGTAGCGCACGTCGGAGATCGCAAGGCCGGGGGCCTCCCTGGCGCGCGCGATCGAGATTTCGGCGCCGAGCTCGCTCAAGCCGGGCGCGGCCGTGACGTGCTGATGGGTGTGGGCCTGGGCGCAGCCGCGGATGCGCACGCCGGCCTCGCCCGTCCGCTCGCGGCTGATGACGAAGGCCGCGCCGCCGTCCGACACCGGGCAACAATCGAGCAGTTTCAACGGCATCGCGACCGGCTTCGAGGCCATGACGTCCGCGACCGTGATGGGATCTCGGAATTGCGCGCCGGGATGGGTGCAGGCGTGGGCCCGCATCAGCACCGCGAATTCAGCAAGGTCCTCTTCGGTCACGCCATATTCGTGCATGTACCTGTTAGCAACGAGGCCATAATAGGCGGGAATGGTCGGGCCGAGCGGCACTTCGTAATCGGGATGGCCGACCTGCGCCAGCGCCTGGATCGAGGCGTCGCGGCTCTGTCCCGTGAGGCGGTTCTCGCCGGCGACGACGAGCACATTGCGCGCGACGCCGGCCTCGACGAGATGATGCGCGAGCATCGTCATCGCCAGCCCCGTGGCGCCGCCGACCTGCACGGCATGGGCGTAAGAAGGGCGGATACCAAAGTGCTCGGCGAACACGGTCGCCAGCATGATGTGCGGCGAGACGGTGGAGTAGCCGCAGAGGACGCCGTCGATCTCGGCGCGCTTCAGCCCGGCATCGTCGAGCGCGGCATGCGCGGCCCTGCTCATCAGGTCGAGCGAGGATGAGCCTTCGTGCTTGCCGTACGGCGTGAGGCCGACGCCGGTGATGAAGCTCATGCGATTACCCCTCCGCTGTCATTCCGGGGCGGCCCGAAGGGCCGAGCCCGGAATCCATCGCGCAGCATGGCGGAGGATAAATGGATTCCGGGCTCGCGACTTCGTCGCGCCCCGGAATGACGGATGAGAGAATTGTCGCCATCGCTTCCTCCCCTACTCCGGCAACGAGCGCGTCACGCCGTCGCGGACCATGGCTGCGATCTCGTCGGCGGAATAACCGATCTCCTTGAGGATCTCCGCGCCGTGCTCGTTGAGACGCGGCGCAAGCCTGGTGGTCTCGGCTTCGGTCTCCGACCAGCTCGCCGTCACCTTCATGCTGCGGATCGGGCCTTCGGTCGGATGGTCCACGACCGGGAAGAAGCCGGTCGCCTCGAGATGCTCATCGTGCAGCATCGAGGCGAGGTCGTGCATCGGCATGACCGGCACATCGGCCTTGGTCAGCAGGTCGATCCATTCGGCTGTCGTGCGCGTCTCGAAGATGCGGGCGAGCTCGGCATAGACGACGTCGATATTATTGGCGCGGCCGGCGAAGGTCGCGAATTTGGGGTCGGCGCGCAGATCGTCGCGACCCGTCGCCTTGAAGAAATTTTCCCACTGCTTGTCATTGTAGACGATGACGCTGAGATAGCCGTCCGACGTCTTGTAGGGCCTGCGGTCGCGCGAGAGGTGGCGGGCATAGCCGCCCTTGTCGAGCGGCGGCTCGAAGGTGAGCCCGCCCATGTGATCGCCCATGACGAAGCCGGCCATGGTCTCGAACATCGGGATGTCGACGCGCTGGCCGCGCCCGGTCCGGTCGCGGTGCACGAGGCTGGCGCAGATCGCGCCGACGGCAGTGAGGCCGACGATGCGGTCGACCAGCGCGTTGGGCACGTAGCGCGGCACGCCGTCGCCCGTCTGCGCCATCAGCGCCGGCAGCGCGGTGGCACCCTGGATCAGATCGTCATAGGCGGGTTTGGCCGCATAGGGCCCGTCCTGGCCGAAGCCGAACACGCCGGCGTAGACGAGGCGCGGATTGATCTCCGAGACGACGTCATAGCCGAGCTGGAGCCGCGCCATCGCCTGCGGGCGGACGTTGTAGACGAGAACGTCGGCGTCCCGGAGCAGGCGCAGCACGGCATCGCGCCCCGAAGGCTTCTTCAGATCGAGGCAGATCGAACGCTTGCTGCGGTTGGTGTTGAGAAACACCGGGCCCATGCCGGCGTGGCGCATCGGGCCGATCAGGCGGGTGACGTCGCCGTCCAGCGACTCCACCTTGATCACGTCGGCACCGTAGTCGCCGAGCATCTGGGTCGCATAGGGCCCCATCAGCACGGTGGTCATGTCGACGACCTTGATGCCCTTCAGCGGCCCCATTCGTTCGCTCCCGATTGCGCGGGCTCGGCTCAGCCCGCGATTTCGGTCCAGCTAACGGCAGCGACGCCGCGCGCGCAAGGGCGGCCGGCGTATGGCTGCATGCGTGGTGGCGCGGCCGCTATTTCTTCTCGCGGGATTCCCGGATCTTCAGGAGCCGGTCGAGCTCTTCGTTCTGCTGGCTGATCCGGTCCGCGATGCGCGACTCGTTCTGCTCGCCGGAAGCGGCCGCGGCCTGCTCGATGAGCTGCCTGATATTGTCCTCGAGGATCGCGATGCGATCGTTGAGTGCGTCCATCGACAGCGAGTCTTCGTAGTCATTGCTCATGATGCATTCCCTGCAAATCAATCAAGAGCTTTAAGGGGCCCGGGCGGGGCCACCATGATCTAGCGCAATAAAGAAAGAAGGTGGGCACCGCGCTTCGCGCCTTTGCCCACCCTACAAGCCTTACTTCAGCGGCTCCAGCACGGAGACGTAGTTGGCAACCGCTGCACCGCCCATGTTGAAGATGCCGCCGAGTTTTGCATTTTTGAGCTGCATGCCCTCGGGCGCCTGGCCCGCAAGCTGCATCGCGGTCATCACGTGCATGGAAACGCCGGTGGCACCGATCGGGTGGCCCTTGGCCTTCAACCCGCCGGACGGATTGACCGGCAGCTTGCCGTCCTTGAGCGTCCAGCCTTCCTTGATGGCGCGGGCGCCCTGCCCCTTCGGCGTCAGGCCCATCGCTTCGTATTCGATCAGCTCGGCGACGGTGAAGCAGTCATGGGTCTCGACGAAGGAGAGATCGGTGAGCGCGACGCCCGCCTTCTCCAGCGCCCGCTGCCAGGCGACCGTGCAGCCCTCGAACTGGAGGATGTCGCGCTTGGACATCGGCAGGAAGTCCTGGGCGTGCGCGGTGGCGCGGAAGCCGATCGACTTGCTCATGCCCTTGGCGGTCTCGGCGTCGGCCAGGATCAGCGCCGCCGCGCCATCGGAGACGAGCGAGCAATCGGTGCGCTTCAGGGGGCCGGCGACGTAAGGGTTCTTCTCGCTCTCGGCGCGGCAGAACTCGAAGCCGAAATCCTTGCGCATCTGGGCGAAGGGATTGGCGACGCCGTTCTTGTGGTTCTTGGCCGCGATCAGCGCCAGCGCATCGGACTGGTCGCCGTATTTCTGGAAGTAGGAGCTGGCAATCTTGCCGAACACGCCGGCAAAGCCGCCCACCGTGTCGCCGTCCTCGGGCAGGTAGGACGCCTTGAGCAGGTTCTTGCCGATCTCCGGCCCCGGCGTGCGGGTCATCTGCTCGACGCCGACGACGAGCACGATCCTGGCCGCACCTGCGGCAATCGCGCGCAGGCCTTGGTGCACCGCGGCAGAGCCGGTCGCACAAGCGTTCTCGACGCGGGTTGCCGGCTTGAAACGCAGCTTCGGGTCGGCCTGGAGCACCAAGGAAGCGGTGAAATCCTGCGGCGAGAAGCCGGCGTTGAAATGACCCAGCACGATCTCGTCGACGTCGCCGGCCGAAATGCCGGCATCCGCCAGCGCCTCATTGGCCACGCGGACGACGAGGCTTTCGACGGTCTCGGTGTCAAACTTGCCGAACGGCGTATGCGCCCATCCGACGATGCTGGCAGTCATGGTCTTTTCTCCTTGGAAGCGCTCTCCCCTGAGCTATGTCTTAGCCTAGGGATGGCAAGACTTCACGCGCCTTTCAGGGCCTTGAGGGTGCGCTGGCAGATGGCAGTTATGCCGGCCCAGTTCCCCGCCCTGATCTCCGCGGTCGGGCACAGCCAGGATCCGCCGACCGCGACCACGTTGGGCTCCGCCAGCCAGGTCGCCGCATTGGCCTCGCCCACCCCGCCGGTCGGGCAGAACCGCACGTTCGGGAATGGCCCGCCGAGCGCGCGCAGGCCCTTGATGCCGCCGGCCTGCTCGGCCGGGAAGAATTTTGCGACGTCGAAGCCGTAGGACAGCGCCATCATCAGTTCGGACGCCGTGGCAATGCCCGGCGCAAACGGCAACGAGCTGTCGGTGGCGGCCTTCAACAGGTCCGGGGTCAGGCCCGGGCTGATGCCGAACGCGACGCCGAGCTTCTCCACACGAGTGAAGTCGGCCGGATTGAGAATCGTGCCGATGCCGACGACCGCCTCGGGTACCTCGGCCATCATCGCCCTCGCCGCCTCGATCGCAACGGGGGTGCGCAGGGTCACCTCCAGCGTGCGGACGCCGCCCGCAACCAGCGCACGGGCCAGCGGTACAGCATCCTGGATGCGCTCGATGGTGAGGACGGGAATAACGGTCGCAGCCTTGAATAGCGCGACGAGCTGGTTCTGTTGGGCAGTCGTGGTCATCTTGGCCTTCGTTTCACTTGGTCGCTTGGCGCGTAGCCGCCGGCCGGTGCCGCTTCTTCGGCGGCATGGCATAGCCTGGAATGATGGCGCCGGGATAGCAGATCACGAGGCTGGCGAGGCGATGACCGGCCTGCGCCGCCTCGACCGGCTCGGAACCGGCGAGCCGGGCTGCGATATAGGCCGCGGCAAAGCTGTCGCCGGCCGCCGTGGTGTCCACCACGGGCTTGGTCATGGGCTCGGCACGGACCTCGCTGGTGCCGCCCGGAAAGCGCAACAGGCTGACCGGCTCGGCGAGCCGGAACACCAGCTCGGGGCTCGGGATGCGCGCCATCAGCTGGTCGCGGCTCTCGCCCGGATAGAGCGCGAGGAGATCCTCGGTCGAGGTCAGCACGATGTCGGCGGTCGCAAACGCCGCGGCAAAGGCCTCGCGGGCGACATCGCGATCGGGCCATCCCCGCGCGCGAAAATTGGTGTCGAACACGAAGCGGGTACCGAGCAGGCGGGCGCGCTTGATCGCCGCGAGCAGGCGCTCGCGGCCGGGGGCGTCGTAGATCGAGAGCGTGATCGCGGAGAGATAGACGATGTCGTAGCTCATCAGCGAGTTGAGCAGTTCGTCCGTCTCCGGCAGGCTCATCAGCTGGCGGGCGGCCGCGCTGTCGCGCCAGTGGAAGAACTGGCGCTCGCCCTTCGCATCAGTCTGGATCATGTAGAGGCCGGGCAGCTTGCCCGGCAAGCGCACGACGCGGCGGGTCCCGATGCTCTCCGCATTCCAGGCCGCGATCATCTCATCGCTCAGGGCATCGTCGCCGAGCGCGGTGAAGTAATCGACCTTGACCTCGAGCCGCGCCAGATAGACCGCGGTGTTGAGGGTGTCACCGCCGAAGCCGCGCGAATAGAGACCGCCGCCCTGCCCGGCGGACTGTCCGGCAGATTGTCCCGCGGAATGTCCACCTTGGGCCTGCCGGAGCTCGACCATGCATTCGCCGATGCAAGCAACGCTCGCCATCATCAGATCCAGGCTGTTCATCGATTGCGTCAGGCGACGAAATTGCCGCCGAGCTCGTCTTCGATGTGAATGCGGATGATATCGTCGAAATTCTTCTCGGCAGTGGTGAAGCCGAGCTCGAGCGACCGCTTTGCGTTGAAGTTGCGCGGCCAGCCGCCGACGATGCCGACGATGAAGGGATCGGGCTCCCGCTTGATGCGGGCTGCGACCTTTTCGCCGGCAACGCGCTTCAAGGCGGCGATCTGCTCGCCGACGGTCGCCGACAGGCCCGGCATGGTCAGGTTGCGGCGCGGGCCGACGGTGGCGAGGTCCATGGTGCCGGCGTGCAGCAGGAAACCGACGGCCGAACGCGGCGTCGCATGCCAATGGCGGACGTCCTCGGACACCGGGAGGATCGCTTCCTTGCCGGCCAGCGGCTCACGCAGGATGTTGGAGAAGAAGCCCGATGCCGCCTTGTTGGGCAGGCCGGGCCGGATGCAGATGGTCGGCAGGCGGATGCCGATGCCATCGAGGAAGCCGCGGCGGGAATAGTCGGCGAGCAGCAGCTCGCCGATCGCCTTCTGGGTGCCGTAGCTGAGCAGCGGGGTGTGGAAGAACTCGTCGCCGATCGCGTCCGGGAACGGGGCGCCGAACACCGCGATCGACGAGGTGAACACCACGCGCGGCTTGTAGCCGCCGCCGACGAGGCGGATCGCGTCGAGCAGCATTCGCGTGCCGTCGAGATTGATGCGGTAGCCCTTGTCGAAATCGAGTTCGGCCTCGCCCGACACGATCGCGGCGAGATGGAAGATCGCATCCGGGCGTCCGGCGATCAGCTTTTCGGCCGCGCCCGGCACGGCGAAATCGCCCGACACCGTCTCGACCGGAAAACCGGCCTTCTCCGGCTTCTTGGGCTCGACCACGTCGTGCATGGTCAGCTTGGTGATCTCGCTCTTGCCGAGCCGGCCGTCGCGCAGCAGCCGTTCACAGAATTTACGGCCGACCATGCCGGCGGCGCCCAGAACCAGAATGTGCAAGAGCCTACTCCTTCTTATTGGCTTATTGGCCGGACCGCGCCGCTCCTGACGCGCCCTCGGCAAGCCCCGCGATCATTCCTTCACGGCGCCGGTCATCGCCGACACATAATGCTCCACGAAGAAGGCGTAAAGGATGACGAGCGGCAGCGAGCCGGCCAGCGCCCCCGCCATCAGCGAACCCCAACGGTAGATGTCACCATCCACGAACTCGTTGACGATCGCGACCGGCACCGTCTTGTTGCTGGTCGATTGCAGGAAGGTCAGTGCGTAGATGAACTCGTTCCAGCATAGCGTGAAACAGAAGATGAAGGCCGAGATGAGGCCGGGGATTGCGAGCGGCACGACGATCTTGATCAGGATCTGCCAGCGGCTCGCGCCGTCGATCAGCGCGCATTCCTCGAGCTCGAAGGGGATGGTCTTGAAATAGCCCATCAGCAGCCAGGTCGAGAACGGGATCAGGATCGTCGGATAGGTCAGGATCAGCGCCAGCGGCGAGTCGAAAAGGCCGTACTGATACACGACGGTGGCGAGCGGAATGAACAGGATCGAAGGCGGCACGAGATAGGCAAGGAAGATCAGCCCCCCGACCAGATTGGCGCCCTTGTAACGCAGCCGCACGATGGCGTAGGCCGCAAACACCGATGCGACGATCGAGAGCACCGTGGCGCAGATCGCCACGTACATCGTGTTCCAGAGCCAATGCGGATAGTAGCTCTCGAAAAGCAGCTTGTAGAAGTGCTTGAAGGTCGGATTCCAGGTCCAGAACGGATTGAACTTGTCGAGATCGAGCAGCTGCTCGTCCGGCTTCACCGAGGTCAGCGCCATCCAGTAGAACGGGAACAGCAGAACCACGACGATGATCGTGAGCGGCAGATAGAGCGTCACCATGCGCCGCGGCACGGACTGGAGATAGCTCATGCCCTCGCTGTTATCGGCGCGCGCCGGCGTCGATAGCACGGACTTGAGATCGACTTTCGAGGCAGGAAGATCAGTCATTGCTTTCTCCCTGTTGCCACTTGCGACGCTGGAGGCCGAACCAGGAGACCATGATCGCAGCAAGCAGGAATGGAATCATGGCGCTCGAGATCGCGGCGCCCTCGCCGAGTTGCCCTGCGATGATCGCGCGCTGATAGGACAGCGTCGCCATCAGGTGGGTCGCATTGACCGGGCCGCCGCGCGTCATCGCCCAGATCAGCTGGAAGTCGGTGAAGGTGAACAGCACCGAGAAAGTCATCACCACGGCGATGATCGGCGTCAGCAGCGGATAGGTTATGAAGCGGAAATTCTGCCAGCGCGTGGCGCCGTCCAGGGTCGCGGCTTCATAGAGCGAGGGCGATACCGTCTGCAGGCCGGCGAGCAGCGTGATCGCCACGAACGGCACTCCGCGCCAGATATTGGCGAAGATAACGCAGATCCTCGCCCAGGTGGTATCCCCGAGGAAATTGATGTTCTGGCTGATCAGCCCGAGATGCCGCAACGACCATGAGATGATGGAGAACTGAGAGTCGAATATCCACCAGAACGCCAGCGCGGAGAGCACCGTGGGCACGATGAACGGGATCAGTACGGCTGCGCGCAGCATCGCCTTGAACGGCATGTGTTCGTTCAGGAGCAACGCGAGATAGAGCCCGACCGCGAATTTAACGGCGCTGGCGACGAAGGTGTAGAGCAGCGTGTTGAACACCGACAGCCAGAAGATGGAATCGTCCCAGAGCCATTCGTAGTTCTCGGTGCCGATGAAGTGCCCGACGCGGCCGATGCGGGTATCGGTGAAGGACAGCCAGATCCCGAGCCCGAGCGGATAGGCCAGGAAGAAGATCAGGAATGCCATGGCCGGCACCATGAACCAGAAACCGAGCCAGTTGCGGTTGTGCTTGAGCTGGTCCCAGGCGCGTGCCTTTTGAATCTGCGGCTTGGCGCGGGGAGCAACTGCGATATCGGCCATGCTCGGATCCCTGATCGGAGTGTTGACGAGTGGGTGGCCGGCGAGACCACCCACTCCGCGACGGTTAACGATAGATGCGCTTCAACTGGCGCTCGGCTTCCGCCATTGAGCCCTTCACATCCTTGGTGCCGGTGCAATAGTTGGCGAACATGTCGACGACGATGAAGTCGGCGATTGCGGTTGCCGCCTTCTCGCCCACAGTGCCGATGCCCGAGGCCGGCAACGTACGCTTGGACGCCTGCGCAAACACGGCGTTCTTGGGATCCGCGGTCCAGACCGGGGCCGTCTCATAGGCGTTCAAGGTCTGCGTCAAATAGCCTTGCGCACCGCTCAACCACTTCTCGTAGTTCTCCTTCTCCAGCATGAAGGCGATGAAGGCCTTCGCTGCGTTCGGATATTTGGTGAAGTTGAACGCGAGGATGGGCAGCGCAAGCTGCAATTCGGTCGGCTTGCCGATCGGACCCACCGGCCACAGGGCGTGATAGGTGTCCTCAGTCAGCTCCTTCTTGGTCGGATCGGTCTTGGCCCCCACGTAGATCGAGATGCCGTTGGCCGTACAATAGAGTTCGCCAGCCAGGTACGCCTTGTTGTTGGAGGAGTCGTTCCACGACGGCGTGCCCGGGATGAAGGTCTCGTAAAGCGCCTTGCAATACTCCAGCGCCTTCGCCGTCTCCGGCGAATTGATGATGACCTTGTCGTTCTGGTCGACCGTGTAAGCGCCGTGGCCCCAGAGGACCCAGTGCAGCCATGAGTTGCCGTCGCCGCTGGCATGGCCGAGGGCAAAGCCGGCCGGCGTGTTGTTTGCCTTCAGTGCCTTGCACATCTCGAGGAAGCCGGGGAAGTCCTTCGGGAATTCCTTGAAGCCGGCCTTGTCCGTCGCCGACTTGCGGTACGTCATGTAGCCGCCGTTGGTCGCAACCGGGATTCCCAACCAGTCGTCACCGAGCTTGCAGGTCTTGGCTGCCGCATCGGTCCATCCGCCGTACTTCTTGCCGAGATAATCGGCGACGTCGTTCATCTTGAGGACCTTGGTCGGGAACAGCTGCGGCAGCGTGTGCAGGCCCCAGGCCAGATCGAGACCCGAGCCGGTGTTGGCGGCAACCGATGCCTTCGGCTGCACGTCCTCGAAGGACTCGCTGAACACGTTCATCTCGGTGCCGGTCGCAGTCTTGAACGCCGCGACCATGGCGTTGAATGCTTCGTCTTCCTGCGGCACGAAACGCTTCCAGCGCATCACCGTCAGCTTGGCGCCCGGCTCGGCCTTCCACGGCGAGTCCGCCGCCCAAGCCCTTGCGAAGTCGAACAGTGCCGGCCCGGTCAGTGCGCCGGTGGCAGCCAGCGCGGTTCCGCCTTGGAGCAGAGCCCGGCGGGTAAAGTCTTGCATGTCGTCCTCCCTGTGATGCTTTTTTGTAGTCTTTTGCAGTCTGCCTTATTCAGCTTGCATTACGCATTGAGCCGTTTCCCCGTGGCCTCGTCGAACAGGTGAACCACCGACGGATCGGGCCTCAGCCGGACCTTGTCGCCCGGGTTGAACTGGTGACGCTCGCGGAAAACGGCGACGACCTGCTCGCCGCCGAGCTTGGCGAAGACCTGGGTTTCCGAGCCGGTCGGCTCGACCACGACGATCTCGGCCTCAGCGCCATCGTCGGCGATGGTGAAATGCTCGGGCCGGACACCAAAGACCACGGGACGGCCGTCGGCCCCCTCCGGCGCGTTCCTGAGCGGCAGCTTGACGCCGTTCGGCCCTTCGAAGGTCGCAGTGCCGTTGACGCGGACATGCCCCTTCAGGAAGTTCATGGCCGGCGAGCCGATGAAGCCGGCGACGAACTGGTTTTCAGGCTTGTCGTAGAGCTCGAGCGGCGTGCCCATCTGCTCGACGATGCCGTCATGCATGACGACGATCTTGTCGGCCATAGTCATGGCCTCGATCTGGTCGTGGGTGACGTAGACGGTCGTGGTCTTCAGCCGCTGGTGCAGCTCCTTGATCTCGGTGCGCATGGCGACGCGCAACTTGGCGTCGAGGTTCGACAAGGGCTCGTCGAACAGGAAGACCTGCGGATCGCGCACGATGGCGCGGCCCATGGCGACGCGCTGACGCTGGCCGCCGGAGAGCTGGCGCGGATAGCGCTCGAGCAGCGGCGACAGCGCGAGGATCTCGGCGGCGCGCTTGACGCGCTTGTTGATCTCGTCGGAACTCGCGTTCCGCAGCTTCAGCGAGAAGCCCATATTCTCGCCAACGGTCATATGCGGATAGAGCGCGTAGTTCTGGAACACCATCGCAATGTCCCGCTCCTTGGGCTGGACATTATTGACGACGCGGTCGCCGATCGAGATCGTGCCGGAGGTGATGTTCTCGAGGCCTGCGAGCATGCGCAGAAGCGTCGACTTGCCGCAGCCGGAGGGGCCCACCAGAACGACGAACTGGCCGTCCTCGATCGGGATCGAGACGCCGTGCAGGACTTCAAAGTTGCCGAACGATTTCCGCACGTCGCGGATTTGCACAGACGACATCTAGCTCCCTCCTCGAAAGTCCACGGCGCCTCGCGCCGCGACCGTCTTGTTTTTTCTGAACTTCGCCGAACGAAGCCCGGTCTTAACAGGCGACATTGTCGGCAGTTTGTGCGGTTTTGGCAATTTGTCTTTGGTTAGTCGTTGCTGGTAGCGCTGTCAACGTTCCTTTGTTTGCGGCAGTGACTGTGTTAAGAGCAGCAATGGGTCGAAAACGCACCAAGTCAGGCAAAATCCGGCTGGCGGAAGTCGCCGAGCTTGCCGGCGTCAGCCCGATCACGGCGTCCCGCTTCTTCCGTAACCCCGAAGCGCTCTCAGTCGCCAAGCGGACGCGGGTCGAGAGCGCGGCCAAGGAGCTCGGTTATGTGCCGAACCTGGCGGCACGCGCGCTCGCCTCGCAACGCACCGAGGTGATCGGTGTCTTGATTCCGTCACTGACCAACAACGTGTTTTCCGACGTGCTGCGCGGCATCTATGACGCCTCCGAAGGCGGCCGTTACTCGATCCAGCTGTCCAACACACGCTACAGCATCCTCCAGGAGGAGAAGCTGCTGCGCCTGTTTCTTGCGCAGAAGCCCGCCGGGCTGATCGTCACCGGCATCGACCAGACCGCGGAATCGCGCGCGATGCTGGAGGCGGCCGACTGTCCGATCGTGCAGATCATGGAGATCGGGCCCAATCCGGTCGACATGATGATCGGCTTTTCCCACTATGAGGCAGCGCGCGCCGCGGTTGCCCACCTGTTCGCGCAAGGTCACCGCAAGATCGGATTCGTCGGCGCGCGCATGGACCCGCGGGTGCAGCGGCGGCTGGACGGATATGTCTCGGCCATGAAGGACGCCTCCCTGTTCGAGCAACGCCTCGTCGTCACGACCGCCACGCCGACGTCCGTAACGCTCGGCGGCGCCCTGTTCACCGATCTCCTGGCACGCGAGCCCGACCTCGATGCGGTGTTCTGCGCCAACGACGACCTCGCGCTCGGCGTGCTGTTCGAATGCCGGCGCCGCGAGATCGGCGTCCCCGAGCAGATCGCGATCGTCGGCTTCAACGACCTCGAATTCATGGCCTCCGCCGTCCCCACCCTGACCAGCGTGCGCACCAACCGCTACGAGATGGGCAAGACCGCCGCCACCATGCTGATCGAGGCGATCGACGGACGGCGCCCGGAGCAGCCGGTGCTCGATCTCGGCTTCAAGGTGATCGAGCGGCAAAGCTCGTCGGCGCGGCGTCCGGACGGCAGGCCGGCTGCGTCAGGTGCGGGCACTGCGAACAAAATGGTAGCGTTACCAAGTAGCCATGACTAGTATCGGATTTGTGAGGAAACGACCCGCCAGCGGGAAGGCAGGTCATCGCTAGCGCCGCTGGGCATCGCACAAGCCGACACCCCAAGACCGACGCCAGTGCGTTGCATTGCAGGAGAACCCAATGACAAAAAAGCCAACCAATGGGCACGCGCCCGCCGGTAACGGCGCCCGTCGCCACCTTCGCTCGCAGGAATGGTTCAACAACCCGCATAACCCGGGCATGACGGCGCTCTATATGGAGCGCTATCTGAACTATGGCCTCACCCGCGCCGAGCTGCAGTCCGGCAAGCCGATCATCGGCATCGCCCAGACCGGCAACGACCTCTCCCCTTGCAACCGCCACCATATCGAGCTCGCCCACCGCGTCCGCGAGGGCATCCGCGAGGCCGGCGGCATCGCGATGGAATTCCCGACCCATCCCATTCAGGAGACCGGCAAGCGCCCGACCGCGGCGCTCGACCGCAACCTCGCCTATCTCGGCCTCGTCGAAATCCTTTACGGCTATCCGCTCGACGGCGTGGTGCTGACCACCGGCTGCGACAAGACCACGCCCGCCTGCATGATGGCGGCGGCGACCGTGAACCTGCCCGCGATCGTGCTGTCGGGCGGCCCGATGCTGAACGGCTGGCATGCCGGCGAGCGGACCGGCTCCGGCACCATCGTCTGGAAGTCGCGCGAGCGGCTTGCCGCCGGCGAGATCGACTATGAAGAGTTCATGGAGATCGTGGCGTCCTCGGCGCCCTCGGTCGGCCATTGCAACACCATGGGCACCGCCTCGACCATGAACGGGCTGGCCGAAGCGCTCGGCTTCTCGCTGCCGGGCTGTGCGGCGATCCCCGCCCCCTATCGCGAGCGCGGCCAGATCGCCTACGAGACCGGAAAGCGCATCGTCGAGATGGTCTGGGAGGACCTCAAGCCCTCGGACATCCTGACCCGCAAGGCGTTCGAGAACTGCATCGTGATCAATTCGGCGATCGGCGGCTCGACCAACGCACCGATCCACATCAACGCGCTGGCGCGCCACATCGGCGTCGAGCTCTCGATCGACGACTGGCAGAAGGTCGGCCACGACGTGCCGCTGCTGGTCAACATGCAGCCGGCCGGCTTCTATCTCGGCGAAGAATTCCACCGCGCCGGCGGCGTGCCGGCCGTGGTGCGCGAACTGATGAAGCACAAGCGCATCCACGAAGACGCGGTCACCGTGAACGGTCGCGGCATCGGCGAGAACTGCGCCAATGCGCCCACGCCCGACAACGACGTGATCTGGTCCTACGACAAGCCGCTGGTGAAGGACGCCGGCTTCCTGGTGCTGAAGGGCAATCTGTTCGATTCCGCGATCATGAAGACCAGCGTGATCTCCAAGGAATTCCGCGACCGCTATCTCAGCAAGCCTGGGGATCTCAACGCCTTCGAGGGCCGCGCCATCGTGTTCGAGGGTCCGGAGGATTATCACGCGCGGATCGACGATGCCTCGCTCGACATCGACGAGCGCTGCGTGCTGTTCATCCGCGGCACCGGCCCGATCGGCTATCCTGGCGGCGCCGAGGTCGTGAACATGCAGCCGCCGGCGGCGCTGATCAAACGCGGCATCCTGTCCCTGCCCTGCATCGGCGACGGCCGCCAGTCCGGTACCTCGGGCTCGCCGTCGATCCTGAATGCCTCGCCGGAAGCGGCCGCCAATGGCGGCCTCGCGATCCTCAAGACCGGTGACAAGGTCCGCATCGACCTCAACAAGGGCAGCGCCAACATCCTGATCTCGGACGACGAGCTGAAGAAGCGCCACGCCGAGCTCAAGGCCAATGGCGGCTTCAAGCATCCGCCGAACCAGACGCCGTGGCAGGAGATCTACCGCAGCACCGTCGGCCAGCAGTCGACCGGCGCCTGCATGGAGCTCGCCACGCGCTACCAGAACGTCGCCGGCACCTTTGGAGTGGCGCGGGATAATCACTGACACTGTCATTCCGGGGCGCGACGAAGTCGCGAGCCCGGAATCCATTGATCAACCGACGCTGTGGCCCGATGGATTCCGGGTTCGCGCAAAGAGGCGCGCCCCGGAATGACGACAAAAAATTCAAAGGAGAACAAGAAAATGGCAGACCGCCTCAAGGGAAAGCGCGCCGTCATCACGGCTGCGGCAGCAGGCATCGGGCGCGCATGCGCCATCGCATTCGCGCGTGAAGGCGCGACCGTGATCGCCACCGACATCAACGAGAGCGGCATCGCGGGCCTTGCCAAGGAAGGCATCGCCGAAACCGCAAAGCTCGACGTGCGCAACACCGCCGACGTCAATGCTTTTGCAAAACGCGTCGGCAAGATCGACATCCTGCTCAATGCGGCCGGCTTCGTGCACCACGGCACCATCCTGGAATGCTCGGAAGAGGATTTCGACTTTTCGTTCGACCTCAACGTCAAGTCGATGCACCGGACCATCAGGGCCTTCCTGCCGGACATGCTCGCGGGCGGCGGTGGCAGCATCGTCAACATCTCGTCCTGCGCCGCGCTGCGGCCGCCCGCCAACCGCTATGTCTATAGCGCGTCGAAGGCTGCGGTGTCGCTGCTGACCCGCGCGGTCGCGCTCGACTTCATCACCAAGGGCATCCGCTGCAACAGCATCTGCCCGGGCACCGTTGAGACGCCCTCGATGCTCGACCGCGCCGCCGCGCAAGGACCGCAGGGCAAGGAGATGTTCATCTCCCGCCAGAAGATGGGCCGGCTCGGCACCGCCGACGAGATCGCCTCCATGGCGGTCTATCTCGGCAGCGACGAGAGCGCGTTCACCACCGGCGTCGACCTCGTCGTCGACGGCGGCTACATGCTCTGATCACGTCTCGTCCCGAGGAGGCGCGACAAGCGCCGTCTCGAGGGACGGGCCACGGGCTCCATGGGTCGAGACGCGCGCCAAGCGCGCGCTCCTCACCGTGAGGGACAGATAGAGGGATTTTTCGATGAACAAGATCGACCTCAACGGCCGCGTCGCCATCGTCACCGGCGGCGCACAGGGCTTTGGCCGCGCCATCGTTCAGCGCTTCGCCGCCTCCGGCGCCAAGGTCGCGATCTGGGATTTCGACGCCGCGCTGGCCGAGAAGACGGCAAAGGAGATCGGCGGCGAGACCAGGGTGTTCAAGGTCGACGTCACCGACACCGCAGCCGTCGAGCAGGCCCGCGATGCGACGCTGGCCGCCTTCGGCAAGATCGACATCCTGGTCAACAATGCCGGCATCGCAGGCGTCAACAAGCCGGTCTGGGAGACTGACCTCGAGGAATGGCGCAAGGTGCTGCGCATCAACCTCGACGGCCCCTTCATCTGCTGCAAGGCGATCGTGCCGGAAATGCTCAAGCAGAAATACGGGCGGATCGTGAACATCGCCTCGATCGCCGGCAAGGAAGGCAATCCGAACGCCTCGCACTATTCGGCGTCCAAGGCCGGCCTGATCGCGCTGACGAAGTCGCTCGGCAAGGAGCTCGCCGCGCACGACATCCTCGTCAATGCGGTGACGCCGGCGGCGGCGAAGACCGCGATCTTCGACCAGATGACGCAGCAGCATATCGACTTCATGCTGTCGAAGATCCCGAAAGCGCGCTTCGTGCAGGTGGAAGAGCTCGCCGCGATGGTGAGCTGGCTCGCATCCGAAGATTGTGCCTTCTCCACCGGCGCGGTGTTTGATATTTCCGGTGGACGGGCGACCTACTGAAGCATTGGCCGCCCCTGGAAGGGGCGGACCATGCGGCTTGGTTGTCGGGATTTTGGGCGTCGGGATTTCGTGAAGCTCGCAGCGGGCGCAGGCGCGCTGCCGCTGCTGTCGTCGACGACGTTCGCGCAACTCTCGCCCAACCCGCCGAACATCCGCCCGCCCTCACCCGCCGAGCGCGGCGCCATGGCACGGCTCGCGCACAGCTTCATGGACAAGTACGGCGTGCCGGCACTCTCCGTTGCTATCGGCTATGCCGGCACTGTTGTCCATGAGGACGCCTTCGGTGTTGCCGATATCGAGCGGAACGAGGCCGTAACACCGCGGCATCTGTTCCGGATCGCCAGCGTCAGCAAGATGATCACCTCGGTCACGATCTTCCGCCTGATCGAGGAGAACCGCCTCAAGCTGGCGGATCGCGTGTTCGGCCCGGGCGCGTTGCTCGGCACCGATTACGGACAGCCGCCCTATTCCGCCGGCATCGACCAGATCACGCTCGAGCATCTGCTGACCCACACCGCCGGCGGCTGGAGCAACGACAACCGCGATCCCATGTTCACCCATCCGCGGATGGATCATGCCGAGCTGATCGCCTGGACGCTGGCCAACCGGCCGCTCGACCGCCCGCCGGGCCAGCACTACGCCTACTCCAATTTCGGCTATTGCGTGCTCGGGCGCGTGATCGAGAAGCTCACCGGCCAGCGGTATGCCGAGCACGTCCGCACCGATGTGCTCGCGCGCTGCGGCGTCACCGACATGACCATCGCGGGCAACACGCGCGAGCAGCGCCAGACCGGCGAGGTCGCCTATTACGGCCAGGGCGAAAATCCCTACGACATGAAAGTGAGGCGGATGGATTCCCATGGCGGCTGGATCGCGACGCCGGCGGATCTCGTGCAGTTCCTGATGCATGTCGACGGTTACACGAGACCCGCGAACATCCTGCGGCCGCGCACCATAGAGATCATGACCACCGCGCCCAGCTACAGCCCGGACTATGCCAAGGGTTTCTGTGTCAACAAGTCAGACAATTGGTGGCACAATGGCAGCCTGCCGGGCACGAGCACGATTGCCGTGCGCACCCATGGCGGCTTCTGCTGGGCAGCCTTCACCAACACAAGACGCGGGAATTCCAACATGGATGGCGATCTCGACAATCTCAACTGGAGCATGGCGCGCCAGGTCGGCGAATGGCGGGTGGCCTGACATGATCCGGGAAGGTGGATGCCTGTGCGGCGCGGTGCGGTTCAAGGCGGAGGGCGAGCCGCTCAACGTCCGCATCTGCCATTGCCGCTTGTGCCAGAAGGCGATGGGCTCGCCCTACTTCGCCCGCGCACAATTCGACCAGCGTGCGCTGACCGTCGAGGGCGAGACCGAGCGCTATGCCTCGTCCGAGAACATCGACCGCGTGTTCTGCAAGCGCTGCGGCACACGCCTGTTCGCCTGGCGACGCAACGGCACGCTGGCCGGTGTAGCACTCGCCACCTTCGACGACCGCAACGCCTTCGCGCCGACCGAGCACATCTGGGTGTCGGAGAAGCTCGCCTGGCTGAAGCTCGACGACGGCCTGATACAATATCAGACGACGATTCCTGCATGAATTTGCACGACTGCACGGCGGGGGCGGTCCGCCGGTCATTTGCGGCGTGGTATTTCGGAACCGGCCACCCTATCTTGAGCTGAAGCGTTGCTGCACCGCCGGTTGGCTGGGACGGCTGCAAGGCCGCAGGCAAACCGGGACGGACGAGCCGTGAACATTTCCCTTTATGACCTTTCGGTGTGGGTGCTGCCGCTGGTGCTCGCCATCACCTTCCACGAGGCGGCGCACGCCTTCGTCGCGCACCGGCTCGGTGACAACACGGCCTGGCAGCTCGGCCGCGTCAGCTTCAATCCGCTCCGCCACATCGACCCTTTCGGTACCCTGATCCTGCCGGCAATGCTGCTGTTTGCGCATTCGCCATTCCTGTTCGGCTACGCCAAGCCGGTGCCGGTGAATTTCCGCAAGCTCAACAACCCCAGGCTCGACATGGTCTGGGTGGCGCTGGCCGGGCCCGCGACCAACATCCTGCTGGCGCTGGCGGCGGCTCTCACCCTCCACGCCCTGCCCTTGGCGCCGGCGGGGTCCGCGCAGTGGATCTTCGACAATCTCAAGAATGCGCTGCTGATTAACGCCGTCCTGGCCGTCTTCAACATGATGCCGATCCCGCCGCTCGACGGCGGGCGCGTCGCGGTCGGGCTGCTGCCACGGCCGCTCGCCCTGCCGCTGGCCCGGCTGGAGCCGTTCGGTATGCTGATCCTGATCGGCCTGTTGATCCTGCTGCCGCTTGCGGGCTCGCAGTTCGGTCTAAATCTTGATGTTATTTCAGCAATACTGCGAACGTTGACCGGTTATGTGATTCAGGCTGTTCTCTTCCTGACCGGCAACGCGTAGTTGAACTACGACACCCGAACACAAGCCGAAGGGCCAGAGGCCGACTTGGTCAAAGCTGCCGATATGCTGATCGCGCGACGCGCCGACACCCGAGCCCGCGCCGATTTTGCCACCTGGAAGATGATGGCCAAGCTCAACGGGTCGTCCGCGCTGCCGCCGGAAGCCCAGGAGTTCCTCGCGAGCTACAAGAACCTGCTGGCGCAGATGAGCGAGGGCGAGGCTACCGAAGCCACCATCGGCGCGATCTACCGGGCCTATTATGCCGAGATGGGCGGCGCCGGAACCCCGCCCGACGTCCGCACCCGCCCGCCTGAAACGGCGGCGGACAATGTTACCGCTTTCCGCCGTCCGGCACCGAAGCCGAAGAGGTCTGCCGCCTTCGGGGCGACGACACTCGGTGGAACCCAGAAGCGACCGCTTCCGGTGGCGCTGATCTTCGCCTGCCTGGTCGTGGTCTATGTCGGAATCCGGCTCTACTGGCGCTGAGCCGTCTTCTTCTTTTTCTTCTCGTCCGGCGGCTTGAAGATGATGGGGACCGTGCGCTCGATCCGGTCCTCGGTCAGCGCGGCGGGCGGTGTCGGGAAAGGATCGGATTTGTGGACCATGGAGATCGCGGCGGCATCGTAAGCCGCATCTCCGGACGACTCCACGACGTCAACCGAGATCACGTTCCCCCGTCGGTTGAGCGCGAAGCTCACCTTGACCGTCTGGTTATTGGGCTCCTTGCCCTCCGGGTTGACCTTGTGCGCAGATAGGTGCGCGCTGATCTTACGGTTCCAGTCGGCCGTCAGCTTCAGGATGTCCTTGCCGATGCCGAGAACCGGCGCCATCGCCTTCTCGGCCTCGCGCGTGGCGTCTTCAAAGGTTTGGCGCTCCATGGCGACCGACTTCTGCGATGCCTCCATGGCCGGCGTTTCGACGGCGGCCACCTTCGGATCGTCGTCCTGCTCCTTCTTCGGCTTGTTCTCGGTGACGAGGCGATCGGGATCCTCGGCCTGTTGCGGCCGATCCTGTGGAAGATCCGTCTCCTTGACCTCGGCCTTCTGCTCGGGCAGCGCCGGGCGCTCTTCCTGCTCCTCAGAGTCCGTCGGCCCGGGTGCCCTGTCGGACTCCTGAACCGGCGGCGACGTCATCTCGACCGCGAACTCCGCTCCCGCAGCGCCCAGCCCCTCGTCGCCATCGTCGGCCCGCAGGTTCGCGAGCGCCAGCGCGGCCCCGCCCAAATGGAGCGCGAGCGCCGCAACCGCCGCCAAAATCCAAAGCCGCCGGGCTGGTCTGGGTTCGAGTTCGACGTCGGACATGACGCCCCCTATGGCTGCGCCGCGCCAGCGGCGGCCGATCCCGCCGCCGTGGGCGGGCCTTCGAGCGCAACCAGCTTCACCCGCGTGTAGCCGCCGGAGCGCAACAGCTCCATGACGCCCATCAACTCGCCATAGGGCACGGAGCGATCGGCACGCAGGAAGACGTACTTGTCCTTGCTCATGTCGGACAGCCCGTCGAGCGTGCCGATCAGCTCGGCGCGGTGGACGGAATCCTCTCCGATGGCGAGCGTCAGATCGCGCTTGATGCTGAGATAGGTCGGCTTGTCCGGCTTCTTCTGCGGCGTCGAGCTCGACGTCGGCAGATCGATCGGCAGATCGACCGTCGAGAGCGGGGCTGCGACCATGAAGATGATCAGCAGCACCAGGATGACGTCGATGAACGGCGTGACGTTGATGTCATGCGTTTCCGAGAAGTCGTCGTCATCATCGTTGTCTGCGAGCGAAACGGCCATGGTTCACTCCGCCGCGCGCGAATGCACGCTGCCGTGGCTGCGATCGAGATCGCGCGAGAGCAGCCGCCCCGCCGCGCCCGAGGCACGGCTGACGAGCTCGAGATAGCTCTTCGTCACGCGCGAGAAGTGATTGTAGATGATGACCGCAGGGATCGCGGCGACGAGGCCGATCGCGGTGGCGAGCAGCGCCTCGGCGATGCCGGGCGCGACCACGGCGAGGTTCGTGGTCTGCGACTTCGAGATGCCGATGAAGCTGTTCATGATGCCCCAGACCGTGCCGAACAGGCCGACGAAGGGCGACGTGGAGCCGATGGTCGCGAGCACGCCCATGCCGATGCGGATGCGCCGCGCCTCCGCGCGCACGATCTCGGAAAAGCTCGAGGCCGCGCGCTCCTTGATGCCGGCATCGCTGGACAGGCCGGCCGACATCCGTGCCTCGCGCAGCGCTGCCGCCAGGAAGGACGGCAGGATGCCCTCCTTGGTGCCGAGCGCCATCTGCGCTTCAGCGAGCGACCGTGCCTCCGAGATCTTCTTCAGCGCCGAGCGAAGCCTGCCGGACGCGACCGACAGCTCGATCGACTTGGCGATGAGGACGGTCCAGGTCATCAGCGATGCGAAGGCGAGCCCGATCATCACCGCCTTCACGATGACGTCCGCCGACATGAACATCACCCAGGGCGACAATTCCTTCATGGCCGGCGCGGTAGCGGACGCGGCGTCGGGCTTCGCAGTCGCCGGAGCGATGGCTGCGGGGGATGCCGTCGCTGCCGCGGGAGCGGTCGCCGTCGAGGCCGCAGGCGCCGGGACGGCAGGCGCGGGCGTCGATGGTGCCGCTGGGACCGGGCTGATCGGAGCCGGCCGGGCCGTAGACTGTGCCGGGGCCGCAGGCGGGGTCTGTGTCTGGGCAGAAACCGGAGATGCGAGCCAGGCGGCCGCCAGCATCAAGACTGCGGCACGGCTTGCTTGGAAGGACATGATCTTCATACTTCGGCCCAGTAGCGAATGAGGTTGTGATAGATACCCGTCAATTTGACCGTTTCGGGATCGTCACGCCCGAGCCGTTCCACCAGCGCCTGTATCGCGGTGTCGAGGTCAAAGATCATGCTCCGGGCTTGATCGTCCCGTATCATGCTCTGAAGCCAGAAGAAAGATGCAACCCGCGCTCCCCGGGTCACCGGCGTCACCAGATGCAGGCTGGTCGAGGGATAGAGCACGCAGTCGCCGGCTGGCAACTTGACTTCGTGCGAGCCGTAGGTGTCCTCGATCACAAGTTCGCCACCGTCATACTCGTCCGGCTCGGCGAGGAACAGCGTGACCGACAGGTCTGTGCGGATGCGAAGGCCGGTCAGGCGGTCGCCGCGGATCGCATTGTCGACATGCAGGCCGAAATGGTGACCGCTGGTCGCCGCATAGCGGTTGAACAGCGGCGGGAATATCTGAAGCGGGATCGCCGCCGCGATGAAGCGCGGGTTCGACGTCAGCGCCGAGATGATCCGGTTGCCGAGCTTGCGCGCGACCTCGCTGTCCGGCGGCAATTGCTCGTTGCGCTTGACCATGGCCGACTGCGAGCCGGCAGTGGAGCGGCCGTCCTCCCATGCGCTGGCGTCCATGATGCGGCGGAAATCCGCCACATCATCCTTGCTGAGAACGTTTTCGATGCATGTCAGCATGAAACTGATTATCGCTCCATCAGTAGCGCGCCGAGAGCACCACATAGGCGGCACGGCCCGGAGCCTCCAGCACGAACGGTGCCGCGCTCTGGTACAACGCGTCGTAGTAGCGCTTGTCGAAGATGTTGTTCACGAACAGCTTGACCTGCCAGTTCTTGTTGATCTTGGCCTCCGCGAACATGTCGAAACGCCAATAGCTCGGAATCGACGTGCCCTGGTTGGCCGCGAGCAAAGTGCCGCCGTAAATCTTCGAACGGTAGACCGCCTGCCCACCCAGTTCCCAGACGTCGGTGAGCTGGTACTTCGTCAGCAAGCTGAAGGACTCATGCGCGATGTTGGCGAGCGGACGCCCGACATTGGTCGGATACAGCGCCTTGTTGGCCGACGGCGCCAGCGACTGCGTCACTTCCGACTGCATCAGCACGAGACCGCCAAACACGCTCCACTTGTCGGTGATCTTGCCGCCGACGCCGAGATCGATGCCGCGGATGCGGTAGGCTGCTCCAGCGGTGATACACGATATATTGCCAGTCGTTCCGGTCGGATAGACGCATCCCAAAGGAGCTGCAGCGGCCGCACTGCCCACGTTCTGCGACTCGCGTGCGTTCTCTTTCGTCGTCTGGAACAACGCTGCGGTCAGAAGCAGATGACGATCGAACAGCTCCCACTTGGTGCCGAGTTCGATGGCCTTGTTCTTCTCGGGGCCGAATATCTGCGTATTGCCGCCCGGCAGGTTCGGGTTGAGGCCGCCATAGGCTGTGCTGGTGCCGTCGAATTCGGCACCAACCGGGTTCGCCGAGGTCGCATACGCCACATAGACACTGCCGTTCGGTGCCGGCTTCAACGTCAGGCCGAGGTTGAAGTTCGGAATTAGAAACTCCGCCGATTGCTGGCCAGGACTGCCGAGCTTCCGCGTGTTGATGCTGTAGTCATCATAGCGGAACCCGCCGTTCAGGATCACCAAGTCACGATAGTTTGCGCTATCCATGACGTAGCCGCTGACGGTGTCGATGCCGATCTTGGTGGGACTTCCGGTGAGGCTCGGAATCCCGAAGGGAAGATTGGTATATTGCGGAGCGAACACGCTGACGTCGGTCTTCGATCCGCTGCCGCTGAAGGGCGTGCCGGTCGTCAGCTCCGAGCTGAGGCCGGTATAACTGTCGATCGACGATCTCTCGCGATCATACTCGACACCGCCGAGCAAGGTGTGCCTGAAGCCTACATCGTCGTTGAACTTGTAAGTTGCCTCGGTCTGGTTGGCGAACACGTCCGTGACCTGGAATCGGCTCTGCGGATTTGCACTCAGCGTCGAGGCCGAGAGCGGATCGACAAGCTTCGGCGCTTCAGGAAGCGTACCGATGTAATTCTGCGTCGAGCGGGACGCGCGGATCTTGTTGCTGATCATCAGATCGGGGGTGATCTGCACTTCCGCGTTGATCGTGCCGATGTCCTGGCCGGTCCGGAAGAAGTCACGGTTGACGAAGCCGTACCAGTTATTGCGATTGGCGCCGAAGTCCGGAAACGGACCGCCGGCAGTCGACGTCGTGCTAGGCCGATAATATGGCACGCCAAAATCCGGGCGGCCGGTCAGCTCGGTGTGAATGTAGTTGCCGGTGACCTTGACCGTATCGGTCGGCGTCCAGGTCGTGGCGACGAAGGCGCCGTTTCGATTGTCGGTGACGTAGTCGCGGCCGGCGACATTGGCATCCTGGAACAGGCCGCCGACGCGGACGGCGAGCGTCGGGTCGATCACCTGATTGACGTCGAGTGTGACACGCTTGGTCTGGTCGGTGCCAAACGTGGTGTCCATGTTGTAGAAGCTCTTTGCCGTCGTCGCCTGCTTGGTGACGATGTTGATCGCACCACCGGCGACACCGCGGCCGGAGAAGGTCGAGCCGGGACCGCGCAGGATCTCGACCTGCTCGGTGAAGAAGTTCTCGCGCACACTGACGCCGGAATCGCGCACGCCATCGATGAAGATGTCGTTGCGCGCGTCGAAGCCGCGGATGAAGAAGCGGTCACCGAATGCATTGCCGCCCTCGCCCGACCCGAGCGTCACGCCAGCCGTGCTGAGAATCGCCTGTTTCAGCGTCGTGGCGTTCTTGTCCTCGAGCACTTCCTTGCTGAGAACCGTGATCGACTTCGGCGTATCGACCAATTTCTCCGGAAACTTGCCCCCGGCCTGCACGTGATCGACCTTGTAGGGCGCGGCCGGATCGGCATAGGGATCCGCGTCGGCGGGTCCGGAGGGCGTCGCCGGAGCAGCCTGCTGGGCCTGCTGGCGCGGCGCGGCGCGGCGAAGCGCGTTGCGGGCGCGGACCTGATCCGGCGTGGGCTTCGAGGCCGTCGGGCGCGGACGCTGGACCGGAGCATCGACCGTCACCGGCGGCAGGTTCGACTGCTGCGCCTCTGCGCCGCTCGACACCGACGCCGCCGCGATCAGGCTTGCGACTGCCGAGACCTTCTTGCCGGAAATGCCCGCGGACTTTTCATACGCCAGATCGAATGCTGCGACCGAACGCAACGACTTCGGTGCGACCACCTGCCCCATTACAACACGCCCCATCTTCATGTCCGCTCATTCACTTCGATGAGCGATTGGGCTGTTGGTATCGACGGCAAAATAGTGGGTCAATGCGGGCAAGCCGCGAGAACGCTTGAATAAGTCCAGATCAAAACGATTCTAATCTACAGTTTCAAACGGTTCTAAAGTGAAATTGGAGTCGTTCTAAAACGAGCGCGAAAAAAGCCGCGAAATCAACGATCGCGTGCGCAGCGTCAATCGCTGCTCGGCGGCTTCATCAGCGAGAACAATTCGTCGACAGTCTTCTGCGCGACGGCACGCACACGATCGGTGTTGTCCATGCCGGCGATGTTGACTCCCTTCACCACCGCCTTGATCTCGTCGCGGAAGTCGGTGAGGAAGCGCAAGGGGTCGCGCTGCTCGTTGGCGACGCGGGCGATCAATCCCGTGATCAGAATCTGACACGCGATCAGCTTGCCGTTCAATTCGTCCATCCTGCGCTCCCGTTGTGGCGCGCCGATATGAACGATGCCGATTTTCCTGACAACCGAAACACCGCCCGCGCGATTTAGAACCGTTCTCGGAACGCGCACATCCCGACGCTCCTGCCCGGGTGTTGCGCCAGCCTCGTTCCCAACTCGCCGCGGCCACCCACACCGGCTACGGGCATTGCCTCATTTTTGCACGCTGATCGCTCGCGGCGGGAAAATGCAGCACTGCACACCGGCGCGCCAGCGAGTTGCCTAAGCCGTGCAAAGCTTTCCAATTGTTTAGGATTCCCGATCGATAGTGCTGTTTACACTGGAACTTGGCGTGTATTATACAAGCGCCTTGGAACCCAATGATTGCCCCACAATTCGTAAATGAGGGCACAAGAGCCGACACGAGCCGATATGAAAAAAACACGGCCGATCCTCTGGATTCTGATCATCGCGGCCGTGGCCTCCGCGGGTTACTATGGTTGGCAGAAATTCGGCTCGCCGAATGCCGGAAAAACCCAGACGGCACAAAAAGGTCCGCCCCGCGCCCCCGCCGTTCCCGTGAGCGTTGCGCCGGTCCAGAAGGTCGATTTCCCGGTCTACCTGACCGGTCTCGGCACGGTTCAGGGTTTCAACACCGTCCAGGTCCGGCCCCGGGTTGACGGCCAGATCGACAGGATCGCCTTTACCGAAGGCCAGATCGTCAAAGAGGGCGAGCTTCTGGTCTCGATCGATCCCCGTCCCTATCAAGCCGCGCTCGACCAGGCCAAGGCCAAGAAGGCGCAGGACGAGGCAAATCTGGCGAACGCCAATCTCGAGCTCCAGCGCGCCATGAAGCTCGGCGAATTCGCCACCGCGCAGCGGGTCGACACCCAGCGCTCCACTGTCGCCCAGCTCACCGCCCAGATCGCCGCCGACGACGCCGCGATCTCCAATGCCCAGACCCAGCTCGACTACACCCAGATCAAGGCGCCGATCACCGGCGTCGCCGGCCTGCGCCAGGTCGACGTCGGCAACATCGTCAACGCCTCGACGCAGACGGGTATCGTCACGATCTCGCAGGTCGAGCCGATCTCGGTGATCTTCACCGCGCCTGAAGATCAGCTCGCCTATATCAGCGAGGGCCAGAAGGCCGGGGCACTCAAGGTGATCGCGTTCACCACCGACGGCAAGAAGACACTGGCCGAGGGCAAGCTCGCCGTCATCAACAACCAGGTCGACACGACCAGCGGGACGATCCGGCTCAAGGCGGTGTTCGACAACAAGGACCACACGCTGTGGCCGGGACAGTCGGTCTCGACGCGGCTTCTGGTGCGGACGCTGAAGGACGCGACGGTGGTCCCGGATGATGCGGTCCAGCATTCGACCAACGGCCTTTACGCCTATACCGTCAATCAGGACAACAAGGCCGAAGTGCACAAGGTCAAGGTCAGCTACGCGATCGACGGACGTTCGGTCGTCGACGAAGGCCTCGCGCCGGGGCAGCAGGTGATCACCGGTGGCCAGTTCAAGGTGCAGCCCGGAAGCCTCGTCTCGACGGCGGTGGCGAGTTCGGATCCGGCCCAGAACAAGGTTCGACAGGAATGAACGCGGGCGGGATTTCGGCACCTTTCATCCGTTATCCCATCGGCACCTCGCTGCTGATGGCGGGCATTCTCTTTGTCGGTCTCGTCGCCTATCCCCTGCTCCCGGTCGCGCCGCTGCCGCAGGTGGACTTTCCGACCATCCAGATCACCGCCAACCTGCCGGGCGGCAGCCCCGAAACCATGGCCTCGTCGGTGGCGCAGCCGCTGGAGCGCCAGTTCGCCCAGATCCCCGGCATCGCCCAGATGACCTCGACAAGCTATCTGGGCACCGCGTCGATCACCATCCAGTTCGACCTCAACCGCAGCATCGACGGCGCGGCCAATGACGTGCAGGGCGCCATCAACGCCGCCAGTGGCCAACTGCCGAAGAATCTTCCCTCGCCGCCGACCTATCGCAAGGTCAACCCGGCCGACGCGCCGATCCTGCTGCTGTCGGCGACCTCGGAGACGCTGCCTCTGACCAGCGTCAGTGACGCAGTCGACGCCCAGCTCGCCCAACAGATCAGCCAGCTCTCCGGCGTCGCGCAGGTGTTCATCGGCGGCCAGCAGAAGCCGTCCATCCGCATTCAGGTCGATCCGGCGAAACTCGTCGCCAAGGGCCTATCGATGGAGGACGTGCGCAGCCAGATCGCGATCACCACGGTCGACAGCCCCAAGGGCAATATCGACGGCGACAAGCGCGCCTACACGATCTACGCCAACGATCAGCTCACCCAGTCCAAGGACTGGAACGACGTCATCATCGCCTATCGCAACGGCGGTCCGTTGCGGATCCGCGACATCGGCCAGGCGGTCAGCGGCGCCGAAGATGCCAAGCAGGCGGCCTGGGCCAACGGCAAGCGCGGCGTGTTCCTGGTGATATTCAAGCAGCCAGGCGCCAACGTCATCGAGACCGTCGACAAGATCAAGGCGACCTTGCCCCGCCTCGTGGCGGCGATTCCGCCCGCGATCAAGATCGAGCTCATCAGCGACCGCACCACGACCATCCGCGCCGCAGTCGAGGACGTGCAGTTCACACTGCTGCTGACCATCGCCCTCGTGGTCATGGTCATCTTCATCTTCCTGCGCAGCTTCTGGGCGACCGTCATTCCCACCATCACGGTTCCACTGGCGCTATTGGGCGCGTGCGCCCTGATGTGGGTCGTCGGCTATTCACTCGACAATCTGTCGCTGATGGCACTCACGATCGCAGTCGGATTTGTTGTCGACGACGCCATCGTGATGCTCGAGAACATCACCCGCTACATCGAGGAAGGCGAATCGCCGATGGCGGCCGCCTTCAAGGGTTCGAAGGAAATCGGCTTCACGATCGTCTCGATCAGCATCTCGCTGGTCGCGGTGCTGATCCCGCTGCTGCTGATGGGCGGCATCATCGGCCGTCTGTTCCGCGAGTTCGCCGTCGTGCTGGCGATGACCATCTTCGTCTCGATGTTCGTGTCGCTGACGCTGACGCCGATGATGGCCTCGCGCTTCCTGCGCGCCCATGGCGAGGTGACCCACGGCAAGTTCTACCAATGGAGCGAGCGCGCCTTTGACGGGATGCTGCGGGGCTACGAATACATCCTCGATCATGCCCTGGCCTGGCGCCGTACCACGCTCACGATCTTCTTCGCCACGCTTGGCCTGTCGATCTACCTGTTCGTCCTGATCCCGAAGGGCTTCTTCCCGCAGCAGGATGTCGGCCTCATCACGGCGACCTCCGAAGCCTCGCAGGACATCTCGTTCAAGGAGATGGTGAGACGCCAGGAGCAACTGGGCAAGATCATCCTGGCCGATCCCGACGTTGCCAGCGTTGCCATGTCGATCGGCGGCAGCGGCCGCGCCGGCAACAACGGCAACCTGTTCATCACGCTGAAACCTCGCAACCAGCGCGAGGCATCGGCCCAGCAGATCATCGCGCGACTGCGTCCGCAGTTCGACAAGGTCGAAGGCGCCCGCCTCTACATGCAGGCGGCCCAGGACGTCCGGCTCGGCGGCCGGCCGACCCGCACGCAGTTCGAGTTCACCCTGCAGGATGCCGATCTCGGCGAGCTCAACGACTGGGCACCGAAGATCCTCGCCAAGATGCAGACGCTGCCGGAGCTGCGCGACGTCGCGACCGACCAGCAGACGCAGGGCACCACGGTCCAGCTCAAGATCAACCGCGACACCGCCTCACGCTACGGCATCCAGCCGCAGCTGATCGACGACACGCTGTACGACGCCTTCGGACAGCGCCAGGTCACGCAGTATTTCACCCAGCTCAACACCTACAAGGTGATCCTCGAGATCCTGCCGGAGATGCAGGGCAGTCTCGAGAGCCTGAACAAGCTCTATCTGAAATCGCCTTTGACCGGCGACCAGGTGCCGCTGTCGACCTTCGCGACCTGGACCACCGATCCGGTCCGCCCGCTCTCGATCAGCCACCAGGGCCAGTTTCCGGCGATCACCATCAGCTTCAACCTCGCCCAGGGCGTCGCGCTCGGCCAAGCCACCGAAGCCGTGCAGAAGGCGATGGCCGATCTCGGCGCGCCGCCGACGCTGAACTCGAGCTTCCAAGGCACTGCGCAGGCGTTCCAGCAGTCGCTCGGCACCGTGCCGCTGCTGATCCTCGCCGCGCTCGTCGTGGTCTATCTGATCCTCGGCATCCTCTACGAGAGCTACATCCATCCGATCACCATCCTGTCGACCCTGCCCTCGGCCGGCGTCGGTGCGCTCCTGATCCTGATGGCGTCCGGTTTCGATTTCAGCCTCATTGCATTGATCGGAATCATCCTCCTGATCGGCATCGTGAAGAAGAACGGCATCATGATGGTCGACTTCGCCATCGCCGCGGAACGCGACGAGCACAAGACGCCGGCGGAATCGATCCGCCAGGCTGCGCTGCTGCGCTTCCGCCCGATCATGATGACGACGATGGCGGCACTGCTCGGCGGCGTGCCGCTGATGCTCGGCCACGGCACCGGCGCCGAGATCCGCCAGCCGCTCGGCTACGCCATGGTCGGCGGGCTGATCGTCAGCCAGGCGCTGACGCTGTTCACCACCCCGGTGGTCTATCTCTATCTCGACGAGCTCAACAATTGGTTCTCGGGCTGGGGCCGTTCGGATGACGGCGAAGGCCACGAGGCACCCGCGCGCGGCACCGTCAAGCAGGCCGCCGAGTAAGCTTGCGCCGCTGCTCCCGCGACGCTACAGCGAGGCTTCCGGTTCACGCCAACGCAGTCTCGCCATGCCCATGCAATCCAGACTTGTCGCCCTTGCCGCCGGCCTCCTGTTGTCGACCGGTGCCGCGTATGCCCAGCAGAGCGCCAAGAAGAACGCGGCTCCTGCCCCGGCCGCACAGCCCGCGCCGGCGCCGACACAGCCGCAGGCTGACGGCGCGCAGCAGGCCGGCTGGGTCGTGCGCTGCACCAGCGTCAGCCGCGATGCGCCGCTCGAATGCGCGATGGAGCAGAACGCGGTGCTGACCAAGACCGGCCAGACCATCGTCCTGATCAACATCCGCATCGCGCCCGACACCCGCACGCCGGTGGCACTGCTGCAACTGCCGCTCGGCCTCAACCTTCCGATCGGCGCCAAGCTCCAGGTCGACGAGGGCAAGACGGTCGACCTCCAGATCCAGACCTGCGAGAACCGCGGCTGCTACGCCTCGACGCCGATCGCGGCGGACTTGCTTGCAGCCTTGCGGTCGGGCAAGCAGCTGAAGGTCTCCTTCCAGAACATGGCCAAGGAGACGATCGCGATCCCGATGCCGCTGGGCGATTTCGCGGCCGCCTACGACAAGATCAAGTAACGGGACGTTTCGCCCCTACTGCCGCGCCATCTGCGCGTTGCCGACGGCATCACCGTCGAGCTTCTGGTCGTTGTGCATGGTGACGGTGACGCGCAGCAGCCGGCCCTCGAACTCGAACGGCGCTTCGTAATGCGACACCGGGCTGCCGCGGTCGCGGCCGATGTCGAGGCCGGACCACGAGATCAGCGTGTGGAAGCCGAGCTGGGTCTGGAGCGTGCCCGCCGGCTCGCCGTCGATCAGCAGCGTGTATTCGGTAACGCCGGTGCGCGAGCCCTTGGCCGGCGGCTCCTTGCGCAGGAGGCGCTCGACGCGCACACCGAGCCGCCGCGCACCTGACGGCACCTTGCGGTTCGAGTGCACGACCTGGTGGCTGCCGCCGATGTTGAGGTCGTGCACGAGATGGCCGTCCTTGACGTAGAGGCTGTAGCCCGACGTCGCATCGCCGTGCGCGATCAGCACGCCGTTGGCGCCCGCCTCGTCGATCTCGACATGCGCCTCGATCGTGTAGCTGCGGCTGCGCACGTCGGGCGCCACATCGGTCGGCACGTGACCCATGCCGTGGTGGAAGACGAAATGGTGGCGCGCACCGTGGAAGCGCGCGGCGTTCTCCGCAAAGCGCGGCCCGAAACGGTCGTCGAGCGGCAGCACGTTGTGCTTCTCCGCCTCCTCCCACCAAGTCGCGATCATGCGGCCGAGACGCTCCGGCTCCTTGGTGGCGAGATCATTCGTCTCGGAGAAATCCTGATCCAGATGGAACAGCTCCCATCTGTCGTTCTCGAACGGCGTGCCGGGCGGATGGAAGGCGACCGCCTTCCACCCCGCCTGCCAGAGGCCGCGATGGCCGAACATCTCGAAATATTGCGGCGAGCTTTTTGAGGGCGCGGACGCGTCCGTGATCGAGCGCGCAAAGCTCTCGCCTTCGAGCGGCATCTGCCGGCAGCCCGCGATCGTCGGCGGCGCCTCGATGCCGATCAATTCCAGCAGCGTCGGCGTGAGGTCGCAGGCGTGCACGAACTGGTGCCGCAGCTCGCCTTTGCCTGCGATCTTCTTCGGCCAATTGATGACGAAGGGATCGCGGATGCCGCCGCCATGCGTGTTCTGCTTGTAGCGGCGCAGCGGCGTGTTCGACGCCATCGCCCAGCCATGCGGGAAATTGCTGTGGGTGTCGGGCCCACCGATGTCGTCGATGCGGGCGAGCTTCTCCGCGATTGGCTCCGGCTTGAAGTTGAACGGCCCCATCGCGTTGACGAAACCGAGCGGCCCGCCCTCCTGGCTCGCGCCATTGTCGGACATCACGATGATGACAGTATTGTCGCGGATGCCGGCCGTCTCGAGAAACGCAACGAGCCGGGCAAGATGGCGATCGGAATGGTCGAGCATGCCGGCGAAGGCTGCTTGCAGGCGCGTGAAGACGCGGCGCTCGTCCGCGGTATGCTCCTCCCAGGCCTTCACGCCGTCGTTGCGCGCGGGCATCCGCGTTGCCGCCGGCACGAGGCCCATCGCCCTCTGGCGCGCCAGGCGCTGCTCCCGTTCGACGTCCCAGCCGTGCGCGAAGGCCGCGTCGTAGCTCCTGATGATATCGGCGGGCGCCTGATGCGGCGCATGGCAGGCGCCCAGCGCGACCCAGGTGAGCCAGGGAATATCCGGCCGGTCGGCGACGTGATCGCCGATGAAGCGGATCGACTGGTCGATCAGGTCCTCGGTCAGGTGATAGCCGTCGGCATAGGTGCCCGGCGGATCAATGTGCGTGTTGTCCGAGACGAGCTCAGGCGCATACTGGTCGGTCTCGGCATCGAGGAAGCCGTAGAAACGATCAAAACCACGCCCGAGCGGCCAGCCGTCGAACGGGCCGGTGGCGCCGCTCTCGGTCAGCGGGGTGACGTGCCACTTGCCGACCATGTAGTTGCGATAGCCGTGCACCCGCAGCATCTCGGCGAGCGTCCCCGCCTCGCGCGCGATCTTGCCGCGATAGCCGGGATAGCCGGAATCGAAATTGGCAAGGCACCCGACGCCGACCGAATGGTGGTTGCGCCCGGTGAGCAGCGCCGCACGCGTCGTCGAGCACATCGCCGTGGTGTGGAAGCCGGAATAGCGCAGGCCCTCCGCAGCGAGCCGGTCGATGGCCGGCGTCTTGATGGACGATCCGTAGCAGCCGAAATCGGAGAAGCCGACATCGTCGAACAGCACGATGAGGATGTTCGGCGCGCCCTCTGGCGGCCTCGGTGCCTGCGGCCACCAGGGTTTGGACTCCGCAACCGTCTTGCCGACGGTGCCGCGGAACGGCGTGCCGCTGCCTGCGCTCATCTGCTTCTCCCTGCTTGTTGCGTGAACCGGACGGTTGACCCGCGGTCTGACCACGCTTAAATTATAATCAGAATTATGATTATGATTTGAAACGGATGCAAGCGCGGATGCGAGCACGTTCTGAAGAGCCCGGATTTCGCGATTTCGACCTGCCGGGCGTCGCCCCGTCGCGCCAGAAGCGCAGCCGGGAGACGACGCTGGCGCTGCTGCGCGCCGGCGCCGACATGCTGCGGGCGCGCAGCCTTGCCGAACTCTCGATCGAGGCGCTCTGCGCCGAGGTCGGCGTCACCGTCGGCGCCTTCTACAGCCGCTTCGAGAGCAAAGAGGCCTACTTCAACGCCCTGATGGCGCTGGCCACGCGCGACGGCGAGCAGCGGCTGGGCGAGATCAGGCGCCCGTCACCCGACACCGGCCTCGACAAGCTCTGCCATGTCATCGTCGGCGGCATCATCGCCTGGATGCGCAACCACGAGGGCGTGCTGCGCGCAGCGCTTCAGCATGACGACACCCGCCCGGACAAATGGACGCCGTTCAAGGCGCTCGCCCAAGCCACCACGATGCGCGCCACCCCTCTCCTGTTGCCAGCCATGGGCAAGGGAATGGGCAAGAGGCGCAAGGCCGCCAAGACCCGCACCATCGCCTTCGGCTTCCAGGTCGTGCTGGGCACGCTGGTGAACGCGATCCTCAACGATCCCGGACCGCTGTCGCTTTCGTCGAAAGAGATGGAGAGGCGGCTCGCCGGTTGCCTGTTGCTGCTGCTTCAGGCGGAGATGGGTCACCCGACACCGAGATAGGCCTTCTGCACCTGCGGGTCCTCGGCGAGCGCGGCCGCGGTGCCCGACAGCACGCTTCTGCCGACCTGGAGCACGGACAGCGGACCCGGATTTCGCCTACGCTCCATCCGGGCCACGAGCCTCCCTGCTCGACCTCACTCAACTGATAACATCGCTCGCGCGCAGCAGCGTCGTGAAGCCGCCATAGATCATGCGCTTGCCGTCGAATGGCATGCCGTCCAATTTCAGCCGAGGGTCCGCCATCACCTTCTTGTTGACGGCATCGCGCGTCTTCCGGTCGCGATAGACGATCCAGGAGAACACCACGAGCTCATCCTCCTTCGCCATCACCGCGCGCGGAAACGATGTCAGCTCGCCATAGGGAACGTCGTCGCCGATGCATTCGACATAATCGAGCGCGCCGTGCTCCATCCAGACCGCGCAGGCGGTCTTCGCCAGCGCCTTGTAGGCCTCGATCTTGTCCTTCGGCACGGCCAGCACGAAACCATCGACATAGGGCATCACGGATCTCCTTGGGTTGTATGTCCCAAGGACGATGGAGCGCGCCGCGATCCGACGCCGCGGATGCGCTTTCAGATGAGGCAAACCGTCGCGAGCGGCGGCACGGCGAGCGGGGCTTCGCAAATGGCGCGGCCGCGGGGCGGGTCAATCATGGCTTGGGAAAAGCGCCTGAACTGGCTGGGGAACCTGGATTCGAACCAAGACAAACAGAGTCAGAGTCTGTTGTGCTACCGTTACACCATTCCCCACCGAAGCTCTTGATATAACAAGACTTTCTTCGGAAGTTTTGCAAACCGCAGCAAAAGTTTTGCAAGTCAGCGGCGCGCTGGCGCTCATATAGCCGCGTCGGCGTTCGCGGTCCAGCCCCTCTGTGACTATCGCGGCTCGTTCTCTTTACGTTCTCACCTATGACTCGGCGCCATGTCCGCCGCCCGCATCATCAAGGCGCCACCGCTTTCCGGCGGCGATCGCAAATACTACGCCCGTGAGATCCGCAAGGCGGAAGTCACCTTCCGCACAACGTCTCGAGGACGCGCGGCGACTCACGCAGCCGCGCGATCGGCAGGTCGCGCTCATGCGTAACTTCTGTACGGCAGTCCGTGCCAGCGAAGAAGCGCCGGCCGGATTTGATCGTCCTGCGTCAGGCCGGCGATCCGCAACCCGCCGCACCATCTCGCCGCATCAAGAAGGCCTCCTGACGATGTGCAATCTCTAGAGCGTCACCGCCAGCCAGGCGGCGATCAGCGCGCTGTTTCGCGTCGTCAATCGCTACGTCGGCAACCTGCCGGCGATGCCCTCGGCCTACCAGGACAATCCGGCGCCCGTGGTGCGTGCCGCCGACAACGGCGAGCGCGAGCGTGCCTTGATGCGCCGGGCATGCCGTCGCCGCCGAGCATCAAGGGGCCCCCCGTCACCAACGAGCGTAACACGACGTCGCCACACTGGCGTCGCTGGTTGAAGCCGGAGAGCCGTTGCCTAGTGCCGGCGAACAGCTTCTCCGAATACGCGCCGGAGCCGAACCCGGAAACGGGCAAGGCAGCGAGTTCGGCACCGGCATCAAATATGCTGTGGAGAACGACTGCCTTGAGTTACATGAGCGCGGGCCGTATGACCGGATACTTGCTGACGCTCCATAAAGCACGAAGCCGCCGCGCAGATCAAAATGTTCAGCCTCGATCGAACGAAGAACGATACTTCCACATTGCTGGATCTCCTCCGCGCGCTCGCCGCCCAAATGGTTTGCGTCGGGCACACTTGGAATTTGACTTTCACGTTCTTCGGCGGGGCTACGCAGACGCTAATCCCCGATATCGGCGTTCTTCTGTTTTTCGTGCTGTCCGGCTTCGTCATCGCATTCACGCTCCACGAGCGAACCAAAGCTGATGATTATTCCCTGCTGAACTATGCCGTCGAGCGCTTCGCCCGCATATACTCCGCATACGCGCCGGCGCTGATCTTGATCGCCGTACTGGACTATTCCGCCTGGGCGCTCGGAGTTGAGCGGTTTCGACTCGACAGCGCGGCAAGCTTTTTGAAGAACTTGGTGATGCTGCAGGGTTATCCTGGTAGGTGGGGCGGAGACACATTCGGCTCAGCCGGCCAGCTCAGCACGCTCGCCATCGAATTTCACATCTACTTCTTCGTCGGCGGCCTGTTCTTCTTCTGCAAAGGTCGCGACCAGATCGCTGGCCTCGTGCTGGCAATCGCAACCGCCACCGTTCCACTGTTCCATTTTGCTGAGAGGCCGGACGCGTCCCACGGCCTCTTCGTGCTCTGGTTGCTGGGCTTCGGCGGGTACTTCGTCGCGATCAATATGAGGATCGATCGGCTGGTGACAGTCGCCTGCGCCATACTCTCTATCCTGTTGTTCTGGAAGTGGCGCGGCTCTCATGTGCGCGGCGACGAGTACGCGCTAGCTGCACAACCCTATTTTGCGCTGTTTTTTGTGAGTCTTGCGATCGCAGCGCAGGGCCAAAACTGGCTCCGAAGATTTCAATCAATCGTCGGGTTCTTCGCAGGTTATTCCTATAGCCTGTTCTTAATCCACTTCACGATAGTGAAGATCGTCGTTTGGCACTTGACGTCGCCGCTCTGGGTGAGATTCGTGCTGGCGATCCTCATCTCAAATTTCGTCGCTTGGCTCTTCGCCATGGTCACCGAAGCCCGACACAAACAACTCGCTCGCTGGATACTGCGGAGAATGGCTTCGTTTCGAACCGTAACCGCTCGCCCCTGAAGACGACGGCAATCCGCTAGTAACGCTGTCGGAGGGCTTGGAGGTTAGTGGAGCCAGCTCATTCCCCACTTGGCCCCCTCAATCATCACCGCGATGAACCGATCATGCGGCTCTTCGGAATGGCAATAATGAAACGACCGGTAGAGAACAAATTACAGGACGGCGCCTGAGGCTATCCCTAAAATTGGCAATTCTCAGTCCCATCGGCTTCGCGGCGCGCTCTAACGGTTTGCCCAAGGGCCGGGAATTGGTTGACTGGACGTCTTGCGTCAATAGAGATCGAGAAATCTCACAATCCAACGTAGCAGCTGAACGGCTGGTGAATGCCCCATTCAATAAGCGTTGCATATCATAGGCGTAATCTGCCTATTGGAACCCGTATCCACGCCCTTCGTTGAAGATCAATCAAAAGGAGAGAACAGTGTTTATTCGTGCTGCAATTCTGGCGCTGGCAATCCTAGGATCAGTCTCATCGGCCATGGCTCAGTTTCCAGGCTCGCCGAGTGGCGGGTGTCCGCACGGCTATGATTTCAACTACTCCAATGGGCGCTGTTATCCTAACGAATACAAAGCGCCAGGTACCTATGCCCGACCGCAGCCGGACTATCAAGGCTATAGAGCCTATGGGTACGGATCCTGCCCCGATGGGTACGACTTCAACTATGACAACGGACGCTGCTATCCAAATTGGAGGCGCGCGCCTGGGCGATACCGCTACTGATCTGGCCACAACTCTGACACCGACCATAGGCTTTGGCGTTCAGCTTGGCGCCAAAGGTCGCGCGACGTATCCGAGGAGATCGCGCGCGAGCTGGAGCGCCGCATCAACGACGAGGGCTGCGATATTCCGGAGGCGCTGCGCGATTTCATCGAAAGCCAGCTGGGCCGCGCGATCGGCGTGCAACTGGCGCTGCCGCTGCGAATCGCCGGCCGTGGCTAAGTGCACGGCCTGTGACGATCTCGGCTGCGTATGCGAGAACCACCCGGACTACCCATGGGACGGCCCGCGCGCATGCGGTTGCGGCGGCGCCGGCGCACCCTGCCCGGCCTGCAACATCCCGGCCGACGGCGACGCGCCGCGAATGCCGGACGGCTTCCGCCTGGAGGTCGATCGCGCTGGTTCTCGCGTGCGCGGTACAGCTTGGTCGGCGACACGCGCCAGCCAAGCCTTGGGGTGAACGCCTGCCCCCTACTCCAGCTTGATGTCCGCGGCCTCGATCACCTTCTTCCAGCGCGCCGTCTCGGAGGCGATGTAGGCTGCGAACGGCTCCGAATCCACCGCGACCGCAGCCGCGCCGAGCTCGGCCATCTTCTGTACCGTGTCCGGCTGCTGCATGAAGGCGCGGATCTCGGCCGAGAGCTTTTCGACGATCGGCTTCGGCGTGCCCGCAGGGACGAGGAAGCCGTGCCAGGCGACCGCCTCGAAGCCCGGTAGGAATTCGGCGACGGCCGGGACTTCCGGATCGAACGCGGCGCGCTTCGGCGTTGCTGTCGCAAGCATCGCGAGCTGGCCGGTCTTCACCTGCGGCAGCAGCAGCGGCACGTTGTCGAAGGCGAGATCGATCTGACCGCTGAGGAGATCGGTCAGCATCTGGCTGGAGCCCTTGTAAGGCACGTGCACCATCTTCGTGCCGGTCATCTGCTGGAACAGCTCGCCGGCCAGATGCTGCGAAGTACCGACGCCGGCCGAGCCGAACGAGACCTTGTCCGGATTCGCCTTCAGATAGGCGATTAGCTCCGGCACGGTGCGCGCCTTGATCTTGTTGGGGTTCACGACGAGAACGTTGGGCACGACGCTGATCTGGGCGACCGGCACCAGATCCTTGTCCGGCTGGTAGCTGAGCTTCGGCCCATAGAGCGAGGGGTTGATGGCGAGCGCCGACGTGCTGGCAAGCCCGAGCGTGATGCCGTCAGGCGCCGATTTCGCCAGCCGTGTCACGCCGAGGATCGAGCCGGCGCCGCCGACATTCTCCACCACGAAGGGCTTGCCGAGCTTGACCTGCAAATGGTTGGAGACCATGCGCGCGAAGATGTCAGCGGTGCCGCCGGCGGCGAAGGGAACGATCACCGTCACCTGCTTGGACGGATAGCCGTCCTGCGCCTTCGCCGGCGACGTCGCCAGCAGCATCACTGAGGCAAGAACAAGCCACATCGATCTCATCGAAGTTTCCTCTGTTTTCACTGTGTTATTGATTGGCCGCCGCGCGCGGCGGGTGTTTTAGAACGCGACCTCATACATCCCGTGGATCGCATCCCGGCCGAGATCGCGCGGGTTGTTGTCGAGCAGGCGGCGAATGGCGTGCGCCTCGTCGGCCATCACCCCGAGGTCGTCCTTGGGCACGCCGAGCGCGGACAGCCGCATCTCGATCCCGAGATCCCTGCAGAACTCGTAAGTCGCGTCGAACGCGCGTTTCGCATCGCCCTGCTCCGGCAGTCCGAGCGCCTGGAGCACTGCGCGCGTCTTCGCCTCGACCGCCGGCATGTTGAAGGCCAGCGTGTGCGGGAAGATCACCGCGCAGGCGAGCCCGTGCGCGACATGATGGCGCGTGCCAAGCGGATAGGCCACCGCATGGCCGGCGGTGGTGTTCACCGGTCCAAGGCAGTAGCCACCATAGAGCGAAGCCAGGGCAAGACCGGCGCGCGCCTCGCGGTCGCCGCCGTCGGCCACCGCGCGCTTGAGATAGCGCCCGACCAGCCGCGCTCCCTCGAGCGCATAGAGATCGATCGTCGGATGCGCCTTGCGGCTGGTATAGGCCTCGACGCAATGCGCGAGCGCATCGACGCCGGTGGCCGCGGTGACCTCCTTCGGCACGGTCATCGTCAAGTCCGGATCGACGATGGCGATGTCGGCGAGCATGAAGCGGCTCTGCACCGCCTGCTTGTTCTGGCTGACGGGATCGGTGACGAGCGCACGAGTGCCGGCCTCGCTGCCGGTGCCCGACGTGGTCGGGATCTGCATCAGCGCCACGCTGCGGCCGGCCACCTTCTCCGGCCCGACGATGTCGGCAAAGGCCACGTCGGACGTGCAGAGCACCGCGACCAGCTTGGCGAGATCCATCGCGCTGCCGCCGCCGAAGCCGACCACGAGATCGGGCTTGGCCTCGCGCGCCATCGCCACCGCCTTCTCGAGATTGGGCAGGTCCGGCTCGGGCTTGACGTCGCCGAACACCTTCACCGCACCCGGCAACGCCAGCATGTCGATGCGGCGCGCATTGAACGCATCGGAAATCACGAGCGGCCGCTTGGCGCCGGTCCGCTCGGCGAAGCGCGCCGCGGCCGTGATCGTGCCGTTGCCGAATTCCAGGATGGTGGGACGAAGGATTTCGATGGGCGTGAAGGCGTTGGTCATCGTGCGGTCGATCTCATGATTTGGATGCGGAGGCGCCAGCGGCCAGCCGTTCGGCATAGTCGATGGCCTCGATCAGGCTGTGCTCGTTGGCGATGCCCTTGCCGGCAATGTCGAAGGCGGTGCCATGATCGACGGAGGTGCGGATGATCGGCAGGCCCAGCGTGATGTTGACGCCGGAGAGCTCCTGCCAGCGGCCGGTCGCGGGATCGACCTGGAAGCCGAGCAGCTTGACGGGAATGTGCCCCTGGTCGTGATACATCGCGACCGCCGCATCGAACTGGCCGGCGCGCAGCTTGACGAAGATGGTGTCGCCGGGCACGGGACCGATGACATCGAGGCCGTCGGCGACCGCTTTGGCGATCGTCGGCGCCGACACGTCGATATCCTGCCGGCCGAACAGGCCGCCCTCGCCCGCATGCGGATTGAGCGCGGCGACCGCGATCTTTGGTTTGGCAATGCCGAGCCGGCGCAGCGCATCGTTGGTGAGGTCGATCACCATGCGCAACCGCTCCGGCGTCAGACGCTTCGGCACGTCTTCCAGCGCGACATGGGTCGAGACATGGCTGACGCGCATGTTGCCATGGGCGAGCAGCATCACCGAGCCGCGCACGCCGGTCAGATGGGCCAGCATCTCGGTATGGCCGGGGAAATGATAGCCGGCCTTGTTGAGGGCCTCCTTGTTGAGGGGGGCCGTGACGATGGCCGCGGTCCGGCCCGCCTGCGTCAGACGCACGCCCTGCTCGATCGCCTTATAGGCGAAGCGGCCGCCATCGGCGCTGAGCACGCCCGGCTTGATCGGGTCGCCCTCGGCGTCGGCTTGCAGGTAGCAGAGGTTGGGCCATTCGCGATCGTCCGCCGACACCTGCGGGATGGCAACGTCGGTGCCGAGCGCGGCCTTCGCGCCGTCCAACGCCGCGCCGCTGCCGATGATCAGCAGGCGCAGATCGCCCGTCGCGATCCGGCCCTTCAGCCCGAGGCAGGCCTTGACGATGATCTCCGGCCCGATCCCGGCCGGATCGCCCATGGTGATGGCAAGATGACGAGAGGTCATGTCGGACTCTCCATTCTGAGCAGATGATTGTCCCGGAGCAGATCACGCCAGAGATCGCGGGTTCCGAACGCTCCGGACTTCGAGACGACGTCAACGCCGGCCCAGCGCCCGCCTTGCAGCACTGAACGCGGCAGCCCCGGCACGATGCGTCCTGTCACCTGAAGGGCATGCGCGCCAAGGGCAACGCATGCGGCCTTCAGGGTCTCGCCGCCGGCGACGATCAACGTGCCGGGTCGATCGAGCGCCGCGATCAGCGCCGTCATTTCGCGCGCGATCCGCCGCGCCGCCTCGACGCGCGTCAGGCCTTCGGCGAGAGAGAATTTGACCAATGCGATTCCGTCACCGGCCAGCTTGCGCTGGACACGCATCGCGCCCTCACCTTCCGCAAGGGCGATGGTCGCCTCGCCGCATGCGGCGAGCTGCGACGCCGTGGCAGCCTGGTCCGAGCCGAACAGTCCCAGCACCGGCAGCTTCAACTGGCTCGGCGCGTCGGCACGATGGCTGCGGGCGAGCGCCCCGGCCAAGCCGCCGCTTCCGCACCACAGCACGGGCCCCGGCATGCGCCGTCCCATCTCCACCACACGATCGAGATCGATGTCGCTCTCGGCATCGAAGACCTGAACGCTGGCCTGCGCCAGCGTGTCGGCCTGCCCCTGCCGCGCCTCGATGCCCTCGAGCTGCAATTGGGCGAGGAGATTGTCGCCGACGCGATGCCAGTCGCCTTGCACCGTGCGCGCGAATTGCTGGCCATCGACGGTACGGCGTCCCTGATAGTCGAAGGCGGGCGCGACCACGCAAGATGCCCAATGGCCGCTGCGCAGGCAGGCGCCGAGCTCTGCCGCCCATGCGCCACGCAGGAGGCTATCGACCTTCTTGTAGCCGATCGTCGCCCCGTGGAGCTGCGGCGCCAGCCGCCCGACGATCTCGACGCTCTCGGCCTTGGAGCGCTCCCGCGTGCCGCTGTCGATCGCAAGGCTCCGGGAGCCCTGCGTCGCGGGCGCTTCCGGCCAGGTAACGTCGAACGATCCGCACAGGCCGACGAACTCCGCCGCGGTGTCAAGCGCACCGGTGAGATCGTCGGCAAGCAGGCGGACACTCGTCATCGGCGCACGCCTCCTGCGTCGAAAATCTTGCCCGGATTCATCAGGCCATTCGGATCGAGCAGATGCTTGATATCGCGCATCAGCTCGATGTCGAGCGGATCGGCGACGCGGGCGAGCCGGCCGCGATTGGTGATGCCGATGCCGTGCTCGGCGCTGATGGCCCCGCCTTGCGCCGCGGTCTCTTCGTCGACGATCTCGTTGATCTCGGCCACCAGCTCGGCCGTCGCATCCGGGTCCTGACAATGCGCGCGATCGATCAGTGCCACGACATGGATGTTGCCGTCACCGATATGGCCGTGCATGACGACGTTCGCATGTGGCACGGCGGCCTTGATCCGGGCCTCGACATTTTTGACGAAGGCCGCCTGGCGCTCCAGCGGCACGACGCTGTCATGCGACACCACGTAACCGCTGCGCTTGTTGCCTTCGGACACGCTGTGCCGGACCGCCCAGATCGCCTTCGCCTGCGCCAGGTTGGAGGCCAATATGGCGTCTTCGGCAAGCCCCGCCTCCATCGCCTCGGCAAGCACCGCGGCCAGCGGCTCGCTCAGGTCCACGCCTGCGAGCGTGTCGGTCAGCTCGACGATCAGATACCACGGCGTCGTCAGCTCGAAGGAGATCGTGACATGCGGCACCGTCTTCGCGATCGCCTCGATCTGCGACCGCGACATGATCTCGAGGCTGCCGAGCCGGTCGCCGACGGCACCGCGCAGGCGCTGCATGATCTCGAGCGCCTGCTCGACGCCCTGCAACTTCAATAGCGCCAAAGCCGAGCTGCGCGGCGGCGCGAACAGTTTCAGCACCGCTGCGGTGACGATGCCGAGCGTTCCTTCGGCGCCGATGAAGAGCTGCTTGAGCGCGTAGCCCGTGTTGTCCTTGCGCAGCGCGCGCAGGCCGTTGAAGACGCGCCCGTCGGGCAGCACGACCTCCAACCCGAGCACGAGATCGCGCGTCGGCCCGTAGCGCAGCACGGCCGTGCCGCCGGCATTGGTCGAGATATTGCCGCCGATCTGGCAGGAGCCCTCGGCACCGAGGCTCAGGGGAAAATAGCGATCGACGTCCCGGGCCGCGTTCTGCACCTCGGCGAGGATGCAGCCGGCCTCCACGGTGATCGTGTTGGCGAGCGGGCTGACGTCGCGCACGGCCCGCATGCGGTCGAGCCGGATCACGACATTGCCCGCGCGATCGTCCGGCGTCGCCGCCCCGCACATGCCGGTGTTGCCGCCCTGCGGCACGATCGCGAGCCGCCTTGCCGCGCAGAACTTGACGACGGAGGCGACCTCGGCGGTCGAGCCGGGCTTCACCACCGCCACGGCGCGGCCGTGATAGCGCCCGCGCCAGTCCACCACATAGGGCTCCTGGTCGGGCCCGGACGCGATGACGTACTTGTCGCCGACGATATCAGCGAGCCCGGCCAACGCACCCTGGAAAGAATCGGACATCGGATCGCCTCGTCGCCCGCGCCAAGTCTAGACGGCGGCGGCAGCGAATGCAGCAGCATCCGCGAGCAGTTCTTTCATTTGAGCCGGCGGCAGCGACTCCAGCGGCGGCCGCAGCCGCTGCCATCCGGCGTGACCGGTGCGCTCGGCCACCAGCGCCTTCAGCGATGCCATCTGCGGGAACCGCGAGACCAGCTCGCGCGCCTTCACGATGCGCGCCTGCGCCGCCTTGAGGGCCGGATCGTCATCGCCGTCGCGAAAGTGCTTGTAGACGTGGGCAAGACTGCGCGCGACGAGGTTGGACGTCGCGGTGATGCAGCCTGCGCCGCCCTTGCGCAGCAACGGCAGCATCAACGGGTCCGCGCCGCCCAGGACCGCGAACCCGGGGAAGCGCTCCACCATTGCGGTCATGTTGGCGAAATCGCCGGACGAATCCTTGATGCCGGTGAAGACGGCCGGATAGGCCTTGCGCAGCCGTTCGATCAGCGCATGCGAGATCGGCTGCGCCGACATCTGCGGATAGTGGTAGAGCACGACTTTCAGGCGCGCATCACCGATGCGCTGCACCACTTCGCTGTAGGAGGCGTAGATGCCGTCATCGCTGACGTTCTTGTAGTAGAATGGCGGCAGCATCACCACGGTGTCGACGCCGACCGAAAGCGCGTGACGCGTCAGCGCGATGGTCTCGGTGAGCGCGGCAACGCCGGTGCCGGGCAGAAGCCGCTGCGGCGCGATGCCGGCGGCCACCACGGCTTCAAGCAGCGCGGTGCGCTCGGCCGCTGAGAAGGAGTTTGCCTCGCCGGTCGTGCCGAGCAGCGCGATGCCGTTGCAGCCCTCATCCAGAAGGTAGCGGCAATGCTCCACGAAACGCGCGTGATCGGGCGCGAGCTCGGCGTCGAGCGGGGTCAGCGCGGCGGAGAACACGCCATGAGGGTGCAGCGATGATGTCGACAAGCTTCCTCCGATCGTCAAATCGATATTGTTCGGAATGCGAACATTTGTTATTTACTGATACTGTCAGTAAAATCAGCGCACCCCTGCGTCAAGGGTGATGCTGTCATGACGGGGGCATTCGAGCATGGCCAAGGTCCACAAGAAGGCCGCGAAGCGCAAACCTGAAGCTAGCCCAAAGAATCCCAAGAATTATGTCGCTTCCGTTGGGAAGGCCTTCGCTGTGCTCAGGAGTTTCACCAGCGAGGCCTTCGAACTCACCTTGAGTGAAGTCGCCGCACGCGCCGATCTCGATCGCGGGACCGCGTTCCGGCTGATCCAGACCCTGATCGAGCTCGGCTATCTCCAGCCGGTTCCGCAAAGCCGCCGGTTCCGCCTCGGGCTCGCCTGTCTCGACCTCGGCTACACGGTGCTGTCGCACGGATCGCTGCGAGCCATCGTCGAGCCGCTGCTGCGCGACCTCGTGCCTGACGTGGGCGATGCGGCCTCGCTCGGCATCCTCGACGGCGGCGACGTGATCTATCTCGCGCGCGTCGGCGCCGGCCTCGACCGTCACAAGATGGATCGCCGGCCGGGTTCGCGCATTCCCGCCTACAGCGCCGCGCTCGGCCATGTCATGCTGGCGCATCTGCCGCGGGACGAGCAGATCGAGCGACTGGAAGCGCGCCCTCGCGTCAAGCTGTCGGAACGAACGCTGACCGATCTCGACGCCCTGCTCGCCCGGCTCGACCTGGTGAGGAAGAAAGGCCACGCCGTCTCCGACGGCGAGAACGCCTATGGCTTGCGGACGCTGGCCACGCCGATCTTCGACGCCCAGGGTGTCGTGATCGGGGGATTGAGCGTCACCATCGACGCGATGCGCATGGACATGCCGGCCTTTCGCGACCAGGCGCTGCCGCGACTGACGCAGTTGACGCGCCAGGTGCAGGATATCGCGATCAAGTCGGGATTGTCGGGCTGAGGGCGGCGGACTAGACGACGATGTGATCGAAGTCGGCGGCGATCCGGCTGTTCGGGAAGATCCTTGCCGCCTCGGCCAGGATCTCTTCGTCCTCGTAGCGTCCCGACATATGGGTCAGCACGAGCTGTCCGACATTGTTCGCGGCCGCAAAGGCGGCTGCTTCTGCTGCGGTAAGGTGGCCGTAGTCCCGCGCGATCGACGCGTCGCGATCGAGAAACGTCGCCTCGATCACCAGCATGTCGGCGTCGGCGACATATTGCGACAGCCCCTCGGTGGTCTCGGTGTCGCCGATCACGACGAGCTTCCTGCCGCCGGTCGCCGGCCCCAAAACGTCCTCCGGATCGATCGTCCGGCCGTCTTCGATCACGACCGGCCGTCCTTGGGCCAATTCGCCGCGCAAGGGACCGTCGGGCACACCGAGCGAGGCGAGGCGATCGGGCAGAAGGTGACGGCGCGCGGGGCTTTGGAATACGAAGCCAAAGCTGTCGGTGTCGCGATGGCGGACCGGAAAGCAGTCGATGGTGAAGCCGCCGGCATCGATGACCTGTCCTTCGCTCAGCGCTGCGAACTCCACGGGGATCGGCGCCCTGCCCGCGCCCCACAGGCCCGCCAGCATCCGGATGACGATGTCGAGTGTGCCCGGGCCGCCATGAATGGTCATCACATCGGAGGATTGCCGCAAGCCCAGCGTCGAGAAGAGACCGGGGATGCCGAGCACGTGATCGAGATGAGCGTGCGTCAGCAGGATGCGGTCGAGCCGCCGGAAGCCGGCGCCACTGCGCAGCAACTGGCGCTGCGTGCCCTCGCCGCAATCGATCAGGATGCGCTTGCCCGCGGCCTCCACCAGGAGGGCCGGATGGTTGCGTTCCGCCGAGGGAACGCTGGCCGAGGTCCCGAGAAATGTCAGGGCGAACATGCTCGTCAGTGTCCCGAGACCGCCGCTCTCCCCGACAGCACCGGAGCGGCGCGCAAGGTGGACGGTCTCACCGCCCCAAATGCCACGCGAGCAGCAGCGCGTACAGGCCCATCGACGCGGCGTAGAGCGCGCCAAGCAGTGCGTAGCCCGCGATCTGGCGACCGAGCGTCGCCTTCGGCGTCACCCACCAGTCCAACGCCCTGAAGGCGGCCGGCACCAGCCACCAGCCGAGCAGCTGGGTGCTCACGAGATTGCCGACGAAGAGCGACAGCCAGACCGGCACGCCGTGGCTGTCGATCAAGGGCGCGCTGACGAAATAGCCCCAGAGGTAGACCACGGGATAGAGCACCAGGAGCACGATGAGGTTGCTCTTCCAGATCAACGCAGGCCCCTGCTCCGGAGCCTGCGTCTTGCCGGCCGGGAACCAGAAATTGAAGCCGTAGCTCGCCCGCTTCACGTTCATGCCCGCGTTGAAGCGCGCGCCCTCCCTAAGCAGGGTCTGCCGCAACGGCGAGTCGAGCCATGCGCTGAGGTTGGCATCGCTGTCGAATGACAGGATGACGATCCACTCGTCGTGCAGGCCCGGAATGGGCCGCTCGATCTTGTGCCGCAAAAATCCTTTGAACTCGGCTTCCGCGGCCTGGATGCGCTGCTGCCAGGTGAGGAAAGCGTCCTCCAATCCTGCCGGCACCTTGAAGGAGATCACGGCGGAGACCGCGCTGTCGCGCTGCACTCCGGTGTCGGGCAGGATATGGACGTCCTCCGAGCCAACGAAGAAGCGTTGTATCTCCGCAATCAGCTTCGCCCGCACCTCGCTCTGAAGCCAGGCGCGCGCCGCCGCCGGACTCGCGAAGCGCACGATCGTCACCCAGTCCACATGCGCCGGCGGCTGCGGCGGCACCACCTCCTGGCTGAGAAAGCCGGGCCAGGTCTTGAGCACCTCGCCGACCTCGCCGTTCCACCGCGCAAACGCCGCAAAGCCGTCGTCGGCGATGCGGCGCTGGATGACGAGGGCGACCGGCTGGCCGGCCGTATCGGGTGATCCGTTCATCGCGTCCGCTTCAGCTCTTCTTGTAGAGGCGCTTGCCCATCACCCAGGTCTCGTCGACGCAGCGATCGTCGCCGACCATCATGACGGCGAACAGCATGCTCGCGGCCTCATCAACCGTGCGCGGACCTGCACCGTCGGCAATCAGCGACTGGTGCCAGGGTTGCGCCAGTTGTCCGCCGTTCGGATCGAGCGCGACGAAATCGGCCTCCTTGCCGGGCTCGAAATTGCCGAGCTTGTCGTCGATGTAGAGGCCTTCGGCGCCGCCGAGCGTGACCGACCAGAAGCCACGATAGGGCGAGAGCTTGTTGCGCTCGGCTTCCGCGAGGTCCTTGCGCGACGGATCGATGCTGCCGTCGAGCAGCGTGTTGTTGCACATGCCGACCTTGTAAGCGTCGTCGAGCACGGAGATCATCGAGAAGCGGTTGCCGCCGCCGACATCGGTGCCGAACGACATCTTCACGCGATGCTCCGGATCGGTGGCGCGGCCGAGACGGAACAGGCCGCTGCCGAGGAACAGGTTCGAGCACGGGCAGAACACTACCGCCGCGCCTTTCTTGGACATGCGGCGGAATTCGTTGTTCGAGAGATAGACGCCGTGGCCGCCGGAGAACTTTGGGCCGACCAGGTCGAACTTCTCGTAGACGCCGAGATAATCCTGGCAGTCCGGGTGCTCGACCAGCACGCCGCTGCATTCGGCCGGGTTCTCGGAGATGTGGGTATTGACCCAGCAGTCCGGATGCTCGTGCTTGAGGCGCTGACACGCCTTCAGCAGCTCGGGCGAGGCGCCGAAGGCGAAGCGCGGCGTGATAGCGTAGAGGTTACGGCCCTTGTCGTGATACTGCGCGATCAGCCGCTTGCTGTCGCGATAGAAATTCTCGGGCGTATCGATGAATTCGGCCGGCGCGTTGCGGTCGATCCCGGTGAGACCCGCGATCACGCGCATGTTGCGCCTGCTTGCCTCCTCGAACAGCTCTTCGGTCGCGACCGGTGAGGAGCTGGTGAAGGCCTGGCAGGTGGTGGTGCCGGCGGCGAGCAGTGCATCGAGAAAACGCTTCACGCCTTCGCGCGCGTAGTTGCGATCCTTGTACTTGATCTCCTCGGGATAGATCGACTTCTGCAGCCACGGCAAGAGCTGCTCGCCATAGGCACCGAGCACGCGGGTCTGAGGCAGATGGATGTGGCCGTCGATGAAGCCCGGGACGATGATGCGGTCCTTGATATGGGTGATCTCAACGCCCGGATGCGCGGCGGCGATCTTCTCGTACGGACCGAACGCCTTGATGACGCCGTCGGTGACGACCATGAGGCCGTCCTGATGAAAGCGCGCAGCCGCCTGCTCGTTGCCGATGTGCTTCCAGGGATCGTCGACGAAATCGAAGAACGTGCCGCGAATACCGACGGTGGTCATGAACTGGTTCCTTCCTTAAGTCTGTGTGGCGTGGCGCGCCGCGGGCAGCGAGATCGCGAGCAGCGTGCCCGCAACAGTGCAGAGGCCGAGATAAAGCCAGCCGATCGGCGCCTGCGTTGCTTCGGGCAGCACCGCCGCGATCGCCATGGCGCCGCTCACCGCGAGATAGCAGAGTGCGCTGATGAGGCCGCCGATCAGGCCGTGGTCACGCTCGAACAGGCCGAGCGCCATGCCGTACATCATCGGGCACAGGACTCCGCAGCCGCCGAGCACCAGCGCGCCGCCGATCGTGATCGATGCGAAATCGAGACCGATGGTCATGCCTGTTACGGTCAGGACCGCGGAGCCTGCGAGAAACAGCGCGAAAGCGCCAAACCCCAGCATGCGGGCCGGCATGAAGCGCGCGAAATGTGCGCAGCCGAGCTCGCCGGCGAGATTGACGCCGCCAAGGCCGAGCGCGACGAGGCCGTAGATGGCCGCCGAATAGCCGAGGCCGGTCTGGTAGAAGAAGGGCGCGACGACGCCGAACGCCAGTTGCGCGCTCGCCGCCGCGGCAAAGACCAGCACGAAGGCCAGGAAGCCGGGACGAACAAGCGCGGCGCGAAGGATGCCGGCCGTGCGGCGCGGATCGAACGGCGCGCGCCGCTCCCCCGGCAACGTCTCGGGCAGCAACAGCACGACGATCGCGGCGACGATCGCCGCGGCAATGGCGATGATGACGAACACTCCGCGCCACGACGTCAGCTCGACGATGAAGCCGCCGGCCGCGGGCGCAAGCACCGGTGCAAGTCCCCAGGCCGCGCCAAGCAGGCCGGAGATTGCGGTGAGCTCGCAGCCGCGAAAGCAATCGGCCGCGACCGCATAGGCAACGACGAGGCAGGTGCAGCCGCCGACGCCTTGCAGGAAGCGTAGCGCAAGCAGCAGCGATGCGCTGGTGGCGAGCGCGCAGGCAATGCTCATCGCGATGAGCACCGACAGCCCCGCGAGCAGGACGTTGCGGCGACCGAGCGTATCGGAGGCGATGCCGACCGGCACCAGTGCGAGGCTCATGCCGAGCATGTAGGCGGTGACGGTGTTCTGCATCGACGCCGGATCGGCGGAAAGATCCACCACCATCTGCGGCAGGCCGGGCGTATAGGCATCGAGCGGAATCTGGCTGAACGGCACGACGCACAACAGGATCGGCACGATCCCGCCCTTCGCACGACCGGCGTCCGAAGTAAGTGCAGTCATGGGCAACGCCCCCTCGATGCCCGCGGGTTCCATCTTTTCGTGCGCGCAATGAGAGGCGACGATGCGGGGTGCGGATATGGACGCGCGGAGCGTGCCAGAACTGTGTGTAAAAACTCTTAGGACTACCGGTTCAATGCAGACGGCTGACGTGCCGATCGTCGCTACCTGGGGGTCCAAACAAAAAACGCGAAAACAACCCCATGCACAGTACAAATCAATGAGGAATTTCCTGCCGCGCGGGCTCGCGCCTTGCCCGCGAGGACGTTTGACACGTCGGGCAAGACAGGCGCAGGATTGCACGATCCCCAAACCTGAATTCGCCGCCGGGCCGAACCGTTAACCGTTCGGAAGGCATCGCTGCGTCTTCAAAACAGGAAGCCTTGAAGAGCTCCGAGAAACTGTCGCGGCGATTGAAGCTGCGGCACGTGGGCGCAGCCCGGGATGACCTTGAGCTCGGCGCGTGGCAATCCGGCGGCCAATTCACGCGACATCGGCGGCGGCGTCGCTTCGTCGTGCTCGCCCACGAGAACGAGGACCGGAACTTTCACCGCGGCAAGCTCGGCTCGAAGATCGAGGCTCGCCAATGCATCGCACGCGGCACGGAACACGCCGGGATCCGTCCGCAGAAACGCGGCACGACGATCCTGCATCAACTCCGGATGCTGCGCCTGGAACTCGGGCGCAAACAGGCGACGCATCGCGACGTCGGTGATGGCCTCCAACCCCTTCTCGCGCGATGCCTTCGCCATGTTGCGAAACGCCTCGCGGCCGGGCTCCGAGAACGCTGCGCCGCTGTCGGCGAGAACGAGCTTGCTGGCGATCTCTTGATGCCGGATCGCCATCTGCAACGCGACGAACCCACCGTAACCATTGCCGAGCACGATCGCCGGCGCGCCGCCCGCGCCTTCGCGCACGGCCTCGGCCATCCGGTCCGCGACCGCAGCAAGGCCGCCGTCCACCGGGCGTGAACGGCCGAACCCCGGCAGCTCCGGCACGATGGTGCGAAACGACCTCTGAAGCTCAGGCACGATCGCATCGAAGCTCGCGCGATCCGACAACAGCGAGTGAAAGAGGAACAGCGGCGGCCCCTCGCCCGATTGCGCGGCGTTGACGGTCCCGTTGGCAAGAAGCCTGTCCATGTCCGGTCTTTCCCTCACTTCGTCGGTCGTTGGCGCGCCGCGGAGGCGCTGATTGATAAATCAACTGTCAGGGAATTCAAGCATTTGGCCCTTGACGTGAAATATCACGATTGAGATATTAATGCCAAGGAGACCGAACCTATGATACTTTTGCGCGAGAATATCTACGACCGTCTCAGGTCTGATATTTTAGCTTGTCGCTTCGCGCCGGGCGATGAAATGCGCGAACAGGACCTTGCCGAGCGCTATGAAGTGAGCCGGCAACCGGTCCGGGATGCGCTTCTGCGCCTGCAGCGCGAGCATCTCGTGACAGTGCAGCCGCGCCAGGGCTACCGGGTCACGCCGATCTCGCTGGCGGACGCCCGCGACCTCCTGCGCTTCCGTCTTGCGCTGGAGCCGGCCTGCGTTGCCGAGGCGATCGAGAGCGCGCCCGACAGTGTCCTGAAATCGCTCGATGAATTTCGCCGCTTCGCCGGCAACCACGAGGACTTCATCGCCTACAATCGCGCCTTCCACTCCGCGCTGGCGCATGCGTCCGGCAATCGCCGGATGGCGACGGCGCTGTGCGACCTGATCGGCCAGGCCGACCGGCTGGTCCGCGTCAGCATCTCCAACCTTAGGGGGCACGACCCCGCGAAGCTCGTCGCCGAGCACGTCGCCCTGATCGACGCCATGCAGAGCCGCGAGACGCGAACCGCGGCGCGCATCATCAAGGCTCATATCGGGGCCACCGAAAAACGCGTTCTGCCGGCGCTCAAGCGCAACGCCGTCATCGTCGAGGAGAGGTCATCATGAACATTCCTTCAAAACCTGCGTCGATCGACGTCGAAACCCACGGCAATTTCATCGACGGACGTGAAGTCGAAGCCGGCAACGGCGCGATGCTCGACGTGCGCAACCCCGCGACCGGCGACGTCATTGCCCGCATTCCCAATTCAACTGCCGAGGACATCGACCGCGCCATGAAGAGCGCGCGCGCCGCGTTCGAAGGCAAGGCCTGGGGCGGCATGGATACGCGCGCCCGTGCCAGACTGGTCAACAAGCTCGCCGATGCCTTCGAGGCCAATCTCGACAGCCTGTACCGGCTGGAAACCCTCAACAACGGCCGCCCGGTCAACGAGACCCGCGCGCAGCTCTCCCGCCTGCCCGATTTCTTTCGCTACTTTGCGGGCGTTGCGCTGGCGCGCCGCGACTCCGTGATCCCCGTGGAAGGCGCGTATCTGAACTACACGCTTCGCACGCCGATCGGCATCGTCGCCAACTGCACGCCCTTCAACCATCCGCTGATGATCCTGTGCAAGTCGCTGGCCGTGGTGCTGGCGACCGGATGCGTCACCGTGGTCAAGCCGTCCGAATATACGCCGCTGACGACCTTGAAGCTCGCGCAGATCTTCACCGAAGCCGGCCTTCCGCCGGGTGTCTTCAATATCGTGCTGGGTCACGGCCAGAGCGCCGGCAAGATGCTGGCCGAGCACGGCGACATCGACAAGCTGGTCTTGACCGGCGGCACCGAGGCCGGCCGCATCGCCGGCAGCGCAGCCGCGAGAGTGTTCGCGCACCAGACCATGGAGCTCGGCGGCAAGACGCCGGTGATGGTGTTCGACGATTTCGACGTCGACCGCGCCGTCAACTACGCCGCATTCGGCGCCTTCATCGGCGCCGGCCAGACCTGCGTCTGCGCCTCGCGCCACATCGTCCAGGCCTCGATCTACGACGAGTTCGTCGAGAAGCTGCAGGCCAAGACCCGCACGATCCGCGTCGGCGATCCCTTCGATGCGAGCACCCAAATGGGCCCCGTGATCTCCGCCCGGCAGCGCGACCGCGTTCTCACCTACGCGGGCTACGGTCACGAAGACGGCGCGCGTCTCGTCACCGGCGGTGTTGCCGCGAAGGTGCCGGGCCACGACAACGGCTATTTCGTCGAGCCGACGGTCTTCGCCGACGTCACATCCGACATGCGCATCTTCCAGGAGGAGGTGTTTGGTCCCTTCACGTCGGTAACGCCGTTCAAGGACGAGGCCGACGCGCTCCGGCTTGCCAACGACTCGCCCTTCGGCCTCGCCGCAGCCATCCGCACGCGCGACGTCGCCCGTGCGCATCGTGTCGCCGCCTCGGTCAAGGCCGGCATCGTCTGGATCAACGATCACCATCGGCTCGATCCGGCCTCGCCCTGGGGCGGCGTCGACGATTCCGGCATCGGCCGCGAATGCGGCACCGAAAGCTTCAACGACCATTTCAACACCAAGAGCGTGATGGTCGCGACCCACGAGCAGCCGTTCGACTGGTATCGCGACACGGCCAATCAGAAGCGACTGAACTAGCCAAACTGCAAGCGGCAGACCGCCCAGAGAAGGTGGGCCGCATCAACGGGGATAACAGTCAAGGGAGAGCGTCAATGTCGACATCGGTGAACGCAGGCGGCCGTCTTGATCGGCTGCCGGTCGGGCCATTCCACCGCCGCATCATGCTGCTGATCGGCATCGGCATGTTTTTCGACGGCTTCGACATCTACATCGCCGGGACCGTGCTCAGCGTGACGCTGAAGACCGGCTTTTCGACGCTCGCCCAGAACGCGGCTTTCATCTCCGCGACGTTCGTCGGCATGATGCTGGGATCGTTCGGCACCGGATTCCTCGGCGACCGCTACGGACGCCGCTTCACCTATCAATTCAATTTGCTGCTTTTCGGCATCGCTTCCCTCGCCGCCGCGTTCTCGCCGAACATGGCCTTCCTCATTGCCTGCCGCTTCGTGATGGGGGTCGGCTTAGGGGCGGAGAATGTCGTCGGCTATTCGACGATGACGGAATTCGTGCCCGCGCGCACCCGCGGAAAATGGCTCGGCTTCACGGCCGTCTGCGTCGTCACCGGCTTGCCGGTCGCCCTGCTGGTCGCATCGGTACTCGTGCCGCAGTTCGGCTGGCGCTCCATGTTCGTGCTCGGCGGCGTCGGTGCGCTCGTCGTCTGGTACATGCGCAAGTCGTTGCCGGAATCCCCGCGCTGGCTGGAAGCGGTCGGTCGCACCGCTGAAGCGGAAACGCTGATGCAGGCCATCGAGAAGGAGGCGGCGCAAGGCCAGCCCTTGCCTCCTCCCGCAGCTACGGCACCGGCCCCAGTGTCCCCCGATCTCGGCACGCTGTTCACTGCTCCCTTGCTGTCGCGGATGATCGTCGGCGCCGTCTGCCTGATCACGATCAACACCCTGCTCTATGGCTTCGTGACCTGGCTCCCGGTGTTCTTCGTCAAGCAAGGGCTCTCGATCGCAACCTCGTTCGGCTACTCGCTGCTGATGGCGATCGGCGCTCCCGTCGGCGCGGCGATCGGCGCATTGACCGCCGACCGCTGGGGCAGGAAGCCGACCATCATCGGCGCGTCGCTGATCGCAGTGGCGCTCGGCGTCCTCTACCCCATGATCTCCGATCCGATCCTGCTGCCGGCCGTGGGCTTTGCGCTGACGGTGCCGATCTACGTCCTGGTCGCGCTTCTGTTCGGCATCTACATCCCCGAGCTGTTTCCGACCGAGGTCCGCCTGCGCGCTTCGGGCATCGTCAACACGCTCGGGCGCGGCGCCACGATCGTCACACCATTCCTCGTGGTGTCGCTGTTCGAGACGCGCGGCGTGGCCGGCGTGATGGCGCTGATGATCGGACTGCTGGTGGTGCAGATCATCACGGTCTGGGCGCTCGGCATCGAGCCGCGGCATCGCAGCCTCGAGGAGCTCAAGGCCGAGGAATCGGCTTCGCCGGTGCTCAAGGAAGCTTCCTGAGCATCACTGTTCGCTGGTCTGCGGGCGCCCCGGCATCGACGTCGGGACGATCGCATAAGAAGGCGTGGCGGGAAGCTCGCCCGCGGCCCATCCTTCGAGACGCCCGCCTACGGCGGGCCCTCAGGATGAGATCGCGTTTTGCGGCGGGATGTCTGCCCCTCATGGTGAGGAGCCCGCCAAAGCGGGCGTCTCGAACCATGCAGGCCGAGTTCGTCCGGCAGTCTCCTGGCTCCCAAATGCGACCAGCCCCCGCCCCGACCGGCGGGCAGATCTGGTTCCCGTTGCGCTGCCTCCTCATCACGCTCCCAACATTGCATGTTCCATCCCCGGATCGGCTCGCCGAGACGATGAGATGCAATGGAGTTCGTGATGACCGCAGATGCCGATGACTTGGACTACGGCTCAATCAGCGTTCTTCTGGGCGCCCTGCACGCCCGCAAGATCTCGGCGTCGGAGCTGCTCGCGCATACGATCGCGCGCATCGAGGCCCTGGACGGCAAGATCAATGCCGTCATCGTGCGCGATTTCGATCGCGCAAAGGACGCCGCGCGCGCTGCCGACGCCGCGCTTGGCCGCGGCGAGCGCCAGCCATTGCTCGGCATCCCCGTGACCTTGAAAGAACCGTTCAACGTCGCCGGCCTGCCGACCACGTGGGGCTTTCCACATTTCAGGGATTTCAAGCCGGAGGAAGATGCCCTCGTCGTCTCGCGGTTGAAGGCGGCGGGCGCGATCATCATCGGCAAGACCAATATCCCGATCGGGCTGCGGGATTTCCAGAGCTACAACGACATCCACGGGACGACGAACAACCCGTGGGACCTCGGCCGGTCGCCCGGTGGCTCCTCGGGCGGATGCGGAGCGGCGCTGGCCGCGGGGTTCGGTCCGCTCTCGATCGGCTCGGATATCGGCGGATCGATCCGGGTCCCCTCGCATTTCTGCGGTGTGTTCGGACACAAGCCGAGCCTCGGCCTGGTCCCGCTGCGCGGATACAGCCTGCCGCCGGCGCCGCCCGTCCCCGGCCAGGGCGATCTGGCTGTCGTTGGACCGATGGCGCGTACTGCCTCCGACCTTGCGCTGGCGCTCGACGTGATTGCCGGACCCGACGAGACGCGCGACGGGATCGGCTATCGCCTTGCGCTGCCGGCGCCGCGACATGACCAGCTGAAGAATTTCAGGATCCTCGTGATCGATACCCATCCGCTGATGCCGACGGGCGACGCGGTGCGTTCCGCGATCGGACGGCTGGCGAAACGGCTCGAACGATCCGGCGCGGGGGTCGCGCGCGCGAGCACGTCGTTGCCCGATCTCGCAGAATCCGCGCGGCTCTACATGAAGCTGCTCAACGCCGCGCGAAGTCCGCGCCTGACACCGGCCGCCCTCGCGGAGGCGCAAGGACTTGCCGCCGCACTCTCGCCGGACGACCGCAGCCTGCAGGCCGAGCGCGCCCGCGGCTGGGGCATGATCCATCGTGAGTGGCTGGCGACCGATGCGGCCCGCCTGCAGTTGCAGCAGCGGTGGCAGCTCTTCTTCCGCGAGTTCGACGCGGTGATCTACCCGACGGCCGCCGTGCCGGCCTTTCCGCACGACCAGTCCGAACCGTTCGACGCTCGGCAGCTCGACATCGATGGAAAGCTCTACAACTACTCCGATGCGTGCTTCATCTGGGCTGATCCCGCATCGACCTGCGGCCTGCCGGCGACCGCCGTTCCGATCGAGCGCACGGCGACGGGCTTGCCAATCGGCGTCCAGATCATCGGGCCTTACCTCGAGGACCGCACGACGATTGCGCTGGCCGGGCTGATCGAGCGCGAGTTCGGCGGCTTCGTCCCGCCGCCGTCGCTCCCTGCCATGTAGTCCACGAGATGACAGAAGCCGGCGACGCTGGCAGCCGTCACGTTCTCCCGGCCGATTGCGCCTCGACCGCCTGCACGGCCACGCTCGCCACCTGCCGCAGCGCTTCGCGATCTGCGCCCGAAGACGCCATCACGCCCATGCCGACGGAGACCGCAGAGACGTAGCGCGCGAGCGCGGCGGGATCAGAGCTCGACTTGAGATCACCTTCCGCCTTGGCGCGAACAAAACGGTCGCGGAGCTGATCTTCGTTCTGAGCGCGGCGGGCGGCGAGTTCGAAGGGGACATTCTCGGAGCCGCTGCCGCAGGCGATGCCGCCCTGCACGAGCAGGCATCCGGGCGGATTGGCGGGATCGGTCTGCTTGTCGGCGATGCCCATCAGCATCCGCTCGGCGACCTCGCGGGCGGTTGGCGCCGAGACCACGCCGTCCATCCAGACGTTACGCAGCTTGGTGTAGCGGTCGAGCGCGGCCTTCAGCAGGCCTTCCTTGTTGCCGAAACAGGCGTAGAGGCTGGGCGGATTGATGCCCATGGCTTCGGTGAGCTGCGCGATGGTGGCGCCCTCATAGCCGTGGCGCCAGAACACTTCCATCGCTTGGTCCAACGCCGTTTCGGCGTCGAATTCCCGGGGGCGTCCCATGCCCATGTGCCTGTCTCCTCGGAATTCACGTTCTGCGTGAAGCTTAACGTCAAATCCTATCTATTTGTTCTAGCTTTATTTTCTCTTCCGCCTTCCAATGCTTGCGGTAAGTGGCTACAATTTTCTTAGCAAACGGTACATAAGTATCTTGCGCTGCGGTATCCAGCTCCACATCTGTAGTGAACACTACATATCTGGAGCGCGCAAATGCCCCCCTCCCAAAATACCTCTCGCCCTGGCCGTATCCGCCGCCTTCTCGGCGGCGCCGCCATCGTGGGCGCCCTCGCCGTGGCCGGTTCGATCGCGACCGGCCATTACTTTCGTGCTGCGCAGGCGACCGCAACGGCTGCCGCGGCCGAGCAGGCCGTCTCCGTCACGGTCGCGATGATCGAGCCACGGCCGACCGTGCTGTGGGATGATTTCTCCGGCCGGCTCGAGGCCATCCAACGCGTCGAGCTTCGTCCGCGCGTGGCCGGTGCGATCCTGTCGACCAACTTCACCGAAGGCGCGCTGGTGAAAGCCGGCGACGTGCTGTTCAAGATCGATCCGGCGCCCTACGCGGCCGAGGTCGACAAGGCCAACGCCCAGCTCGAGGCGGCGAAGGCGCGCGTGGTGTTCACCCAGAGCGAGCTCGAGCGCGGTGCGCAGCTCGTCGGCAATGCGGTCGTCACGCGGCGCGACTACGACCAGCGCGACAACGCCAATCGCGAGGCCATCGCCAACGTCAAGGCGGCCGAAGCGACGCTGCAGACCGCGAAGCTCAATCTCGATTACACCGAAGTGCGCGCGCCCGTGGACGGCCGCGTCGGCAAGATCGAGGTCACCGTCGGCAATCTCGTTGCCGCCGGCACCGCCTCCCCGGTGCTGACCTCGCTGGTTTCCGTCAATCCGATCTACGCGTCCTTCGATGCGGATGAAGAGGTCGTGCTGCATGCGCTGAACTCGATCGCGGACGCCTCCGGCAAGCGCGGCAATCTCGACCAGATCCCGGTGGAGATGGCGACCTCAGGCGGCCTTTCGGCGAAAGGCCATATCCAGCTCATCGACAACCAGGTCAACGGCCAGAGCGGCACCATCCGTGTCCGCGCGGTGTTCAGGAACGAGGACGGGCGTCTGATCCCCGGCCAGTTCGCCCGCGTGCGCATGGGCCAGCCGAAGCAGCAGACGCTGGTGATGATCGACGAGCGCGCGATCGGCACCGACCAGGACAAGAAGTTCGTGATGGCGGTCGGTGACGACAGCCGCGCGGTCTACCGTCCGATCACGCTCGGTGGTGCGGTCGACGGCTTGCGCATCGTCACCGCGGGCCTGAAGCCCGGCGACCGCATCGTCGTCAACGGCCTGCAGCGCGTGCGTCCCGGCGCCCTCCTCAAGACGGAGGTCGCGGCGATGAGCGCGCGGGGGCAGCAAGCGGCATCCAACCACAGCAACCAGGACGTGGTGCAACGTTAATCACCGTCATTCCGGGGCGCGACGAAGTCGCGAACCCGGAATCTCGAAGTTACGAAACTCCGAGCACATCACTTCCGGATTCCGGGTTCGCGCTTCGCGCGCCCCGGAATGACGGTGGAGCTGTCCGGAGAGCCGCAAGATATTGCCCAGGGGCAAAGCCATGAATCTCTCAAAATTCTTCATCGATCGTCCGATTTTTGCCGGTGTGCTGTCGGTCCTGATTTTCCTCGCAGGGCTCATCTCGCTGTTCGCGATGCCGATCTCGGAATACCCGGACGTGGTGCCGCCCTCCGTCCTCGTGCGCGCGACCTATCCCGGCGCCAATCCGAAGGTGATCGCGGAGACGGTGGCGACGCCGATCGAGGAGCAGATCAACGGCGTCGAAGGCATGCTCTACATGTCGAGCCAGGCGACCACCGACGGCGCGATGACGCTGACGGTGACGTTCCGCCTCGGCACCGACCCCGACAAGGCGACGCAGCTGGTGCAGAACCGCGTGCAGCAGGCCGAGCCGCGCCTGCCGGCCGTGGTGCGCCAGCTCGGCATCATCACCAAGAAGTCCTCGCCCGACCTCACCATGGTGGTGCATCTCTTGTCGCCCAACGGCCGCTACGACATGACGTATTTGCGCAACTATGCGGTGCTCAACGTCAAGGACCGGCTGGCGCGGATCGACGGCGTCGGTGACGTCCAGCTGTATGGTGCCGGCGACTATTCGATGCGGGTCTGGGTCGACCCGCAGAAGGCGGCCGAACACGGGCTGACCGCGAGCGACATCGTCAAATCGATCCAGGCGCAGAACGTCGAGGCCGCCGCCGGTGTGGTCGGCTCCTCCCCGAACGTCAAAGGCATCGACCTGCAACTGTCCGTCAATGCGGAAGGGCGGCTCGCGAACGAGGAGCAGTTCGGCGACATCGTGGTCAAAACCGGCGCGCGCGGTGAAGTGGTGCGGTTGCGCGACGTCGCGCGCATCGAGCTAGGGGCGTCCGAATACGGCCTGCGCTCGCTGCTCGACAACAAGCAGGCGGTGGCGATCCCGATCTTCCAGGCGCCCGGCTCCAATGCGCTGCAGATTTCCGACCACGTCCGCGCCACCATGGCCGAGATCAAGAAGAACATGCCCGAGGGCGTGTCCTACCAGATCGTCTACGATCCGACCCAGTTCGTGCGCTCCTCGATCGAGGCGGTGATCCACACGCTGCTGGAGGCAATCGCGCTGGTGGTGCTGGTCGTGATCCTGTTCCTGCAGACCTGGCGCGCCTCGATCATTCCGCTGCTGGCGGTGCCCGTGTCGATCGTCGGCACCTTTGCCGTGATGCACGTGTTCGGCTTCTCCATCAACGCGCTCAGCCTGTTCGGCCTGGTGCTCGCGATCGGCATCGTCGTCGATGACGCCATCGTCGTGGTCGAGAACGTCGAGCGCAACATCGAGGCCGGGCTGTCGCCGCGCGATGCGACCTATCAGGCGATGCGCGAGGTCTCCGGCCCGATCATCGCGATCGCCATGGTGCTGATCGCGGTGTTCGTGCCTCTCGCCTTCATCTCCGGCCTGACCGGGCAGTTCTACAAGCAGTTCGCGTTGACGATCGCGATCTCGACCGTGATTTCCGCCGTCAACTCGCTGACGCTGTCCCCGGCGTTGTCGGCACTGCTGCTCAAGGGCCACAATGAGCCGAAGGACCGGCTGACGATCATCATGGAAAAGGGCCTTGGCTGGTTCTTCCGCGGTTTCAACCGGGCCTTCACGCGTTCATCCGAGAATTACAGCGGCACCGTCACCAAGGTGATCTCCGGCAAGGCCGCGGTGATGGGTCTTTACGTCGTGCTGGTCGGCCTCACCGCCTTCCTGTTCCAGCAGGTGCCGAGCGGCTTCGTGCCGGGCCAGGACAAGCAATATCTGGTCGGCTTCTCGCGGCTGCCCGACGGGGCAACGCTCGACCGCACCGAAGAGGTGATCCGCAAGATGAGCGACGTCGCGCTGACCCAGCCAGGCGTCGAGAGCTCTGTCGCCTTCCCGGGCCTGTCGATCTCAGGCTTCACCAACTCGTCCAATGCCGGCATCGTGTTCTCGACGCTGAAGCCGTTCGACGAGCGCAAGGGTGCAGCCCTGAGCGGCAATGCCATCGCGGCCGAGCTGAACAAGAAATACGCCGGCATCCAGGAAGCCTTCATCGCCATGTTCCCGCCGCCGCCGGTCAACGGCCTCGGCACCATCGGCGGCTTCAAGCTGCAGATCGAGGATCGCGCCGGCCTCGGCTATGAGGCGCTGAACGAGGCGACCAAAGCGTTCATGGCGGCGATGCAGAAGGCGCCGGAGATCGCCGGCGTGTTCTCGAGCTTCCAGGTCAACGTGCCCCAGCTCTTCGCCGACATCGACCGCACCAAGGCGCTCCAGCTCGGGGTGCCCGTGACGGAGGTGTTCAACACTCTCCAGATCTACCTCGGCTCCTACTACGTCAACGACTTCAACAAGTTTGGCCGCACCTATTCCGTCCGCGTCCAGGCCGACGCGCCGTTCCGCGCCCGGGCCGACGACATCCGGCAGCTCAAGGTGCGCTCGTCCTCCGGCGACATGGTGCCGTTGTCCGCACTGCTCAAGATCCGCCAGAGTGCGGGTCCGGAGCGCGCGATCCGCTACAACGGCTTCCTGTCGTCCGACATCAACGCGGCGGCCGCGCCCGGCTTTTCATCGGGCCAGGCGCAGGAAGTCGCGACGCGGATCGCAGCGGAAGTGCTGCCGCCCGGCTTTGCCTTCGAATGGACCGACCTGACCTATCAGGAGTTCATCGCCGGCAATTCCGGAATCTGGGTGTTCCCGCTGGCGATCCTGCTGGTGTTCCTGGTGCTGGCCGCGCTCTACGAGAGCCTGACCCTGCCGCTCTCGATCATCATGATCGTGCCGATGGGTCTGCTCGCGGCGATGTTCGGGGTCTGGCTCTCGAAGGGCGACAACAACGTCTTCACCCAGATCGGCCTCATCGTTCTCGTCGGGCTCTCGGCCAAGAACGCGATCCTGATCGTCGAATTCGCGCGCGAGCTCGAATTCGCCGGGCGCACCCCGATCCGCGCCGCGATCGAGGCGAGCCGGCTGCGGCTCCGTCCGATCCTGATGACGTCGATGGCGTTCATCATGGGCGTCCTGCCGCTGGTGCTCTCGACCGGCGCAGGCTCAGAGATGCGACGCGCGATGGGTGTCGCGGTGTTCTCCGGCATGATCGGCGTCACCGTGTTCGGCCTGTTCCTGACGCCGGTGTTCTACGTGCTGCTGCGGACCGTCACCGGCATGAAGCCGCTGACGCACCACGGCAGCGACATCAGCGCCGCGCCGGTCCAGGGACTCACGCACTAGATCAGTGATATCCCCGACACCAGCAGCAGAACGAGCACGGTCTTGCGAAAGACCGTCTCGTTGACGCGGTGAAAGGCGATCACGCCGAGCGCGGAGCCGGCGAACAGCGCCGGCAGGCTGACCGCGAGATCGACGAAGACCTTTGACGACAGGTCCTGGTGTCCGACCAGCAGCGCGATGGCGAAGACCTGCATCGCCGCGATGAACGGCTGCACCAGGCCACGCTGCTCGCTCTTGGGCATGCCGCGCATGTCGCACCAGATCGTCGGGATCGCGCCCGGCATGGCCGTCAGCCCGCCGACCAACCCTCCCCCGAAGCCGATCAGCGCCACCCAGTGCCGGCCGACGGCCTCGCCGGCCGTCACCAGCGTCGGCCGCAGCAGCATGTAGGCGGCATAGAGCGCGACGATGACGCCGAAGCCGCGCCTGAGCAGATGCGTATCGGTGGACTGCAACAGCGACACAGCGATGGGAACGCCGATCAATCCGCCGACGATCAGCAGCAGACTGCCTTCCCAGCGGATGCTGCGCCGAAGCGCCCACAGATTGGTCGCCTGCACGCCGATGCTGCACGCCATCATCAGCGGCACGGCCTCCAGCGGCTGAAACACCCGGAGCAGGATGGCGCCGGCTACGGCCGAGAATGCGAATCCCGACAGCCCCGAAACGAAGGCGCCGGCGAATACGGCAACGCTGAGCAGAGCCAGTGTCGTGACATCAGGCACGGACCGTCCTCCGGTCAATCGTAGGGAATTTGCGAGACGGCAGCGTCGACGTTTTCCGAGCAAACTTGCGGTTCGCGCGGAAACGACACATGCATCGCGTTCGCGTGAGAGCGTTCCAGCATCGCAAGGCCAACCAGTTGAAGCGTGACGAGTGCCACGGTCGCGGCGATTGCGACGATGTTGACGTTACGCACGCTCGAACGTGGGGTCGCCGGCGGCGCGCTCGCGCGCATCAGATCCGTGGGCATTGTCTGCAATATCCTCTTTGTTGCTGACCGGAATGATTTCATTCAAAGGCAATGGGTCGTGCGGCTGCTCCAGCAGATGGCGATAGCGCAGCAACGCGCGCCGCGCGTCGATCGCGCGCTGCGCGCGGAACGCCGCGCCCATACGCGCGACGATGTCGCGGAACTTGCGAGCCAAAACCGGTGACGTCGTTCGCATGACAATCTCCTTTCGACCTACACCAGAGATTGACGGGATTCACTTCCGCTCGCTGTGAGTTGCTTCACAAAAACACGAACGCGTCGAACAAGAGATCGTGTGACATCTCCTAGAGGGGCACGCGGCAAATCGCGTCATTCGATCGAATGACCCGCGATAACTTTCTAATGATGTGTCTGTTTGAACCTATGGCGGGCTGCAGCGACGCCGCCCGCGACGCGAATGCGCGTCAGTGCACGAGCGGATTGGAAAATCCCGCCACGAGCTTGACGAGATCCGCCTGACGAGAAACGCCGGTCTTGGCGAAGACGCGATGCAGATGCGTCTTCACCGTCGTCTCTGCGATGCCGAGCGCAATCGCCGTCTCCGGCACGCCGCCGACCTCGACGATCGACTGCAAGACCCTCAATTCCGCCGGCGTGAGGTCGAACGTGCGGTCGACGAGGCCGGCACACGAGCGGCCGTCGAGTTCCGCCTTCCAGACGAACAGGGCTCCGACGGCCGGCGTGCGCTCCGTCGCGCCATCACGCAGCAACGACGGCAGCGCGATGACGTTCGCGATATAGTAGGAACCGCCATCGGATCTCAGCGGGATTTTTCGACCGGCCGCCGCAGCTACGGCAACCTCGCCGGAGTCGCGGAAGATATCGCGCAGGGCCAGATTTGCCTCGGCGGATCGCGCCACGAGCCGGCCCGAGACCGACCGCAGGACGTCAGCCGCGGCCAGAATGGCTTCCGCGGCAGGATTGCTGTGGACGATATTGCAGGCGGCATCGAGCAGGATGACGCCGGCACTGAGCCGGTCCACGACATCGGCCAGCGCGATCGCTCGCTGCTGCTTTCGCTCGATCGCCCGGTTGATCAGCAGCGCCCGGCTGGCGTGCGCGACCAGCGACTGCATGCGCGCGCGCTGCTCCGCATTGAGCATCTCCCTGCCCGGGATCACCGTCAGCAACATCGGACACGGCGACTTCGACTGCTCCAGCACCACGTTCGCCACGTCGACATAGCCCTGTGGACGCAGCCATTCCTGATAGAAGCGGCCGCGGCGATATTCCTCGAAATTCACGAGATCCGGGATGTTGCGCACCTCGCCGTACCGGGGGAGCCTGGCGAGAGGATCGTAGCGGGCGTAGGTCTCGGAATAGAGCTGGATGTAGTGCGGATCGACCCCGCAATAGAAATGCGTCGCGCCGGACTTGCTGACCGGATCCTTCGAAATCAGGCCGCAGGCCTGGCTGCCGATGAACGCATTAACCATGACGACGACGTCGCTCCACAACTCAGGGTGGAGACCCGCGTCATATATACTCTCGATCAACTCGTCATGTTTGGGAGGTCGGGGCATTGGAAGAGCCAGTGGTCAAACATCGAGACTGTGGAATGTTCTTCGTGCCCGGCGGCTTAGTTGAGTCTGTCACGGGACCAAAAGGTTCAACTCCGATCGTGATTTCACCGATCAGTTGACGAGCGGATTCGAGAATCCAGCAACGGGCAGCTTACGAGGTCCGTGCATGGCAATGAATGGCATGAGTGATCAATATCACCAAGCGTACCACAACCGCGGCACGCGGCATCCTCCGATCGGAGGATGCGCCGGCCGGGCGGATGGAGCCCGGCCGGCGGGCGTCGCGTTCAAGCCGCCGGGGCTAATGCCGGCTCAGAACGCGACGCGAACGCCGCCCCTCGCGGTGCCAGTGCGCCTCTGGTCGGACATCATCATGCCCTCGACCGCGCCGAACACGGACACGTTGCGGCTGGTACGGTAGTCGAAGCCGAAGCCGGCGACGGCACCACCGTGCTGCGGCTACCGGGCGTCACGAAAGAGAAGTTCTGGCCGAGCAGCACCGTGCTGATGGTGGTGTCGCCGACGCGCTGGAGCGCGATGACGCCGCAATGGATGTTGGCCTTGAGCTCGCCGCCGGCGAGGCTGGTCACGCAGGACAGATCGACCTCGCCGCGCTCCTCGAAATCCTGCAGCGTGCGGCCGCCGACCGAGAGGCCTTGCGCCGAGCCGGTCTCGCTGTAGCCATCGAACCGGCCCGCGACGTAGCGCAGCCGCGCCGTCGGCGTCAGCAGATCGCCGTTGCCGTCACATTCATTTCCAGTCCCTCGGTCGCCGCCATCTCGCCCCACCGGCGCACAGGCACGTTGTCGGCAGCCCCCTCCAAACGGAGGAGGCTGCCGCTGCGAATTGGATTCGCTGAGCGCTAAAGCAGAAATGTCCGTCGTATTCGACTTGGACGGAGGCGACCGGGTCGCGGCTCAGAACGAACCGAGCGCGCTTCGCCCGGAACTGGTGCAGAGTTGTGACACCGCCTGCGCGGCTTACACCTGGTCCCAGCCCGCCCTCTCCGCGCTCTCGGCCCAGACCGCGGCGCGATAGATCTCGCGCCCGCTGTTGTCCCTGACGCGGATCCAGGCGTCGCGATCGCGCAGGTCGTCGCGCCAGACGAAAAGATGCCGCGCCATCTCGTCAGCCACCACGATGGTCGTCTTGGCATGTTCGAACACCATGCCGCCCGGGTCGATCTTCACGATATTGCCGACCAGGAGGTCGAAGAAGAAACGGTGCATTCAACACTCCGGCTTCAGGCGCCGTTTCCGCACGCAACGCTGCGTCATGATCTACTAAATCCGGTCGGGGTGCGTTACAGCGCTTCGCCGCTCCTGACGTCGCTCGGCGTCGCGCCATAGGCCCGCCGGAAGCAGCGGTTGAAATAAGAGAGATCTCCGAAACCGACATCGTAGGCAATCGAACTCACCGGCCGCTCGGCGAAGTCAGGCTCGCGCAGCATGCGATGGGCACGCTTGAGGCGTTGCTCGGTGAGGAAGGACGAAAAGGTCTTGCCGTCGGCCTCGAACAGCCGCTGGAGATAGCGCGGGGTCACGCCGAGCTCTTGGGCAACATTTGCCACCGAGATATCCTGCTGCCAGCAATTGTTGACGATGAGGAATTTCGCCTTCTGGAGTCGCGCCGCCTTGATGCCGCGCCGTCCGGTCGATTCCCGGGCGTGATCCGTGGCGCCGAGAACGAGCGCCAGGAGATCATGCAGATGCGCGACGCCGAGCTGCCGCATCGCAGGCACCGCCAGCACCTTTTCGTGCACCAGCGCGATCGCGTAGTCGACGAGCAGCCGTAGCCCGGTGGTGCTCTCCGGGATGACGCGCATCACCGCATCGTCGACATCCACGATCATCGGGGCCAGCACGCGTCTCGGCACGCGCAGCGAGAAGCCGCTTCCGAGCGAGAGGCGCTCGAAGATCGTGACGTCCTCCGCGCTGGTCAGGACCGCCTCTCCCGCCCGAAGCCTCAAATCGTGTCCTCGCTCGGATATACCGAGAACGCCCGACCTGTTCACGATCAGGGCGAGACTGTCGTCGCCATCTGCAACCAGATGCTTCGTGCGAACGACCCGCGCTCCGCACAATCCGCCGATCAGCAACTGGGCTTCCGGCAAGACGTGGGACGTGAAGCTCGCCGCGGCCGGCTTTCCTTCCCTTACCTCGACTTCCGCCTTCAGCACGCCGCGGCAGTAGAATTCGCGCAGGAGCGGTACGCGCTCGTCTTCGGGAATGTGGTCCGTTGAAACATTGAAAATTGAAAATTCATCCTTGCCGCTCACTGCAATCTCTCCAACCAACGAGCAGGCCCGGCCACGCGCTGTCGTCTCCCCGCACGCGCGTTCGGTGCCGGTGCGCAATGTTCCGTGGCGCACGCTGCCCTTCTCATTTCAAGTGGCGGCCATATACGAAAGTATCAAATGATACGCGTCATACGTTCGGAGGACACACGCACCTTGCTCATCACAATGGATTGAGATTGCGCGAACTCATGATCCGCGATGTGAATTGGATCACACCGCATCGCCGGCGCCGGTCTGCCGCCCAAACGGTGCCGCAAATCCGGCGGCGATCTTGACGAGGTCGGCCTGCCTGCCGGCGCCCGTCTTTTCGAACAGCCGGCTGAGATGCGTCTTCACCGTCGTCTCGGCGATACCGAGCTTGGCCGCAATGTCGGGAACCCCGCCGATCTCGACGATCGCCATCAGCACGCGCAATTCGGACGGCGTCAGCCTGAACGCCACTGCGATCGCATCGGGCACGAGCGATGACACCATCGTGGCCCTTTGAACGAAGAGCACGGTGGCAGCTCCGTCACGCGGCAGATGGCGCTCCCGCCTCAGCGGAACGGCATGGAGCAGATAATGATGTCCGTCGGACGATGTCACGAGCTCGACCTGACGGCGACCGTTTGAATGAGTTCCTGCATCCGCGGAAAATTCGAACAGGCCGCGGAATATTTTGTCAGCCTGGGTGTTGCGGCCAACTATTCTGTCGCCGACCATTGCGAGGAGATTGGCGTCGACGAAGAGCTGACGGCACGACGCGTTGGCATGGACGACTCTCCCTTCTGCGTCGAGCAGGCAGATCGCCGTGCTCAGTCCGTCCAGGACATCGGCAAGATCGTCCACGGTATGCGAGCGCGCCCTGATCTGGCGACCCATGACCCGCGACCGCTGGATGTGAGGCGCGAGCAGGCGCATACGCTCGCGCATCGCGTCGTCGACGGTCCCGCGGGACCGGTGACGCAGCACCTGCAAGATCGTGGTGCGCGCGACCGTTTTCTCGAGCGTCACGGTTGCGAGGTCTATCGCTCCCTGCGGCTCCACCCACTCTCGGTAGAAGCTGCTTGCCTCGAAGTCGGACTGGGGCATGATGTCGGCCACGCCGACCGTCTGGCCCGCGGCGAAGTCGAGATGGCGGTCGAGCAAGGGATCAAGTTCGACATATCTGTCGCGATAGAGCTGACGGAACCGAGTGTCTGTGCCAAAATGCTCGTGGATCTCGATCGAGAGCCTGGCTGCATCCCTGGACAGGATGGTCGCGGCACATCCACCGACGAAATTCGAAACCTGCTCCAAGGCGGCGCTCCGCAGCGCGGGATTGGCCGCTGCATCATAGATCTCGCCGACGAGCGACGAGAACCGGTTTGCCTGGAGGATCGTCATCGGATGGACGATGGGGTCTGCGTGTTGCCCCGGTGGCGAGGGGGACGAGCGCGTCGGGAACTGAGGGAGGCAGGCCGGCCGATCGCCGCCTTGGACGGAGAAAAAATGCGACAGCGCAATGCTGGAATATCGAACATCATCCTTGCGTAACGTCAACCGCAGGATGCGGCTTGGACGTTTCCGCCAAAGACTAGGATTAATGCGAACAGCGACCGGACAGTGTGCGAAGAGTCACGCGCCCGCTCGCGGCGATCGCCTGCTGTCGCCTGCCTGCCTTGCGGACCGGCCTCTGCGACTTACTTCCGGTTCTCCTCGCAGAATTTCAGCGCGGCGAGCGCCTCGCCGGCGCGCGGGATCTGCATCTCGATGCTGTCCTCGTCATCGTCCTCGAAATCGAGCGTGAGACGCCTGGCCTTCGAGAGGCGATCCATGATCGCCTGGTCGAACTCGAAGATGCCGCGCACGGTGGTCTTGTCCATCACCTCCCACTTCGCCTTCTTCATGATATCGGCGTCATCGGTGGCGACGTCGGCCCGGAGGATCTCGCCGACCTTGTCCCACTCCCAGCCGTCGTAGATCATCACGATCACGATGGCCTTGTCGGAATAGGTGATGACGATGACGTAGTCGCGGTTCTCGTCCTCCTTGTCCTTGTAGCCGCGGCTCGCATTGCAATGCGTATCCTGCGTACGCTTCTCGATGGTCCAGTCGCCGACCTTGGATTGTTGCGCCAGCGCGGGCCTCGAGCTCAAGGCGGCTGCGCTCAAGGCGCCTGCGAGCATTCCGGCGGCGAGAAGGAATCGTCTCATGTCGGCCTCCAGCGTGTTCCCGAGGCCGAGATGACCACCTCTGCCGACGACCCGCAAGGGCTTCAGGCCGCGGGCAAGGCCAGCGGCAGGCGGCTTGCGTCCTAGGCTCGCCGCGGCACGATCGCGATCGGGGTGAAGGTGTAAACCTCCTCGCCGTTCTGGTTGAACATCGTCCATTTCACCAGCGCGATGCCCTGCGGCTTCGACTTCGACGGCGTCAGGCTCATCACTTCGCCGACCAGATGCAGGCGGTCATTGGGCCGCACCGGAATGGTCCAGCGCAGCCCGTCGACGCCCGCGCCGATCAGCGGATGCGGACCGAAGGGCCGGGTCTGGATCGCGAGGTTCATGGCAATCGCGGCGGTGTGCCATCCTGATGCAGCGAGCCCATTGAACAGGGTCCCCTTGGCGGCCTCGTGGTCGAGGTGCATCGGCTGCGGATCGAACTCGGCCGCGAAGCGCTTGATGTCGGCTTCGGTGACCTCGACCTCCGGCGATTTGAACCGCATCCCGATGCTGAGATCGTCGAACCACTCGACCTGCGCCATGATTTTGCCTCGCAAAGCAGGACCGCCCGCGAAGACGCGCGGCCCGAAGGAATTGAACTAAAAGCGCGATGTAGCGGGCCTGCCGCGCACAAACCAGCCCAGGGTTCCCCGCGAAACCCCTTTTCCGGAGCGACGAAACACGCCTGAAACAGATGGCCGGTTATCTGGTTGTCAAAATCATACAGGGACGGCCACCATGCAATTCCTTCTCAATCTGATCCTGGACTATTCCTGCTGCCAAAATCTCGTCGCCCAGCCGCCGCGGGAGGATGAGCTATGATCGAGCTGATCTCCGCCCTCCTCGCCCTTTGCAGCATCGGCGTCTTCGCGGCGCATGCGCTGGATGCCTATCGCACCACGCACTCCTGAGCGCCCTGCGCTAGAACGGCCGCCGGTAAAAATGCTCCGAATGCGTTGCCGGCGGAAACCTGTTGGCGAGCGCCAGCGCTGACTTTTCATCCGTCTCGAGCGCGATCTTCTGCGCGAGCATCACGTCGCCGGGCACGAGGAAGCCTGTCGGGACGAAGCACCATCCCATCGTTGCCATGCCGGCGTCGTCGATTTCGTGGACGTTGGCGGCCGTGCCGTAGTGGATGCGATACCTCTTGCCGGTATCGCAGCCGATCACGTCGAAATACCGGTGCTGCTCGAACTGGGCGCGCTGCGCCGGTGACAGCCAATCGGCCAGAAGCCGACGGCCGCGCGCATCCGGCGTGTTCTCGCCGAAGAAGCGACGGTAGAGTTCGCGCAGCGCATGCAAACGAGCACGCGCTGGCGCGCGGAACCGGAGTGCCGCGAACATGGGCAGCTCAGATCAACCGCCGACCAAGCGGGGATAGAACAGCGTTTCCTGCGCGGTCGGGTCGAACGATTTGATACGGGTCACTTCGCCGGGCCCGGTACGGAAGGCGGCGGTGAAGCCGGCTCCGGTCAGCTCCCGAAAGCGCTGTTCGGCCCGCGCCAGCGCTTCGGCATTGCCAGGATCAAACTCGTGGCGTGTGTCGCCAGTCTGGTCCATCACGATCTGGGTTGCCATGTTGAGTCTCCTCATGCCCAGCCCTGAATCTGATCAAAGCAAACCTCATGCCGTCAGTTCCTGATAGCAACAACTTTCTCGCGCCGGCGCATCACGCCTTGCTGAGCAAGAGCGTTTTCGAGCGAAGTGGATGCCGGTTCGCGTCAAGAAAACGCATCAAAACAAGCATCGAGAGCCCCGTTTGAAACGGGGCTCCCGTCAGCGCGAGGCGGCCGTTCCGCCCTCGTCGATCTGTCGTCCCATCAACGCAATTGCCTTCTGATAGACGCCGGCCGCATTCCAGGCCTCGATCGCGGCGAAATTCGGCTCGCCCGGCTGGTAACCGGCTCCCGCACGCCAGCCATGGGCCTTCAGGAAATTCGCGGTCGAGTTCAACGCATTGGCGGCAACCTCGAGATTGCCGGTGCCATAGGCCAGGATGTTCTTGGGCATGAACTGGGTCTGGCCGACCTCGCCGTGCATGGAGCCGCGGGTCGCGCCCGACAGGGTGCCGCGGTCGATCAGCTTCAGCGCGGCATAGAGCTGGTCGGTGAAGAACTCGGGGCGACGGCAGTCATAAGCAAGGGTCGCGATCGACGACAGCATGTTCTGGTTGCCGCGCTGGCTGCCGAAGCCGGTCTCCATGCCCCAGATCGCGATCAGCGGCCCGGGCGGAACGCCGTAGCGCTGCTGGATCGAGGCGAACAAGGCCGCCTGCGACTGCTTGAGCTGGCGCCCCTTGGCGACGATGGTGGTGGCACCGCGCTTGGCCAGGAACTGGTCGAGCGACAGCGAGAAGCTGCGCTGGCCGCGGTCGGCTGCGATGGTCGCGCTGGCGTAGTTCGTCTGCATCAGGGCCGAGATCGCGGTCGGGCCAATGCCCTTGCCCTGCGCCTCTGCGCTGAATTCGCGCTTCCAGCCTTCGAACCCGGCCGGCGAGCTGCCGCATTGCGCGGCGTTGGCCACAGGCAGAGAGAGAAGCAGCGCGGCCGCGCCAATCACCGCCGTCGCGACTATCCTGCCCTTGATCATTGCTCGTTCCTCTCCTTAGGGCGCGACCGGCTCGCGCGCGCGCATGATCCTACGTCGGTTGCGATCGCTCAAGTCCCGACAGGACCAATCGATCCAAGCAAAGCTCTTGACACCGGCAAGTCGCGACGTCCGCAAGTCACCCAGCCTCCGCTCCCAGCAGGAAATCCACCATGATGCTCTGGTGCTGCTGGTACATGTCGGTACCGGTCCCGGTGACACAGCCGATCTTGCGAGCCGCGGCGATGAAGGGGGAGACTTGGGGCCTGGTGATGACGCAGCCGCAATAGGCGGCTGGCGCAAGGCGCGCGACGTCGACCGGCAGCGGGTCGCCGTCCTTCATCCCGGCGGGCGTCGCATTGGCGACGAAGTCGAAGCCGGCGGGGTCCATGGTGCCGGTCCGCACCGGCGCTTTGCCGAGCCCATTGAGCCGGCCGATCAGCGCGTCGCGGCGCTCGGCCATGCTGTCGTGAATGGCGAGCTCACCGACGCCGGCCTCGACCAGCGCGAGCGCGATCGCCGAGCCGGCGCCGCCGGCGCCGACCAGAAGGGCGCGCATGCCGCCGGGATCGATCCCCTTTGCCCGCGCTGCGCCGACGAAGCCGAGGCCATCCACCATATCGCCATGCCATGAGCCGTCGGCGCGCCGGCGCATCAGGTTCACGGTGCGCAGGAAGTGCGCCCGATCGGTCGCACTCGTGCAGGCCTGGTAGCAGGCAAATTTGTGCGGGATGGTAACGACGATGCCGTCGAGATTTTTCAATCGCGCCGCCACCGAGAGGAAGTCGGGCAAATCCCCCGGGGCGACCTGAACGGGCACGAGAATACCGTCGTGCCCCCGTGCGGCGAAGGCGGCTGACACGCCCGCGGGCGAGCGCACCTGCGCGATGGGATCACCGACGATGACGTGGAGCCGCGTGGCGCCTGACGGGGCCGGGATCATGCCGCTCAAGCCGGAGCCGGGGTGCCGCCCGCCTCCGCGGCCGTCCCGTAGGTCAATTCCAGTCCATCCAGGTTGCCCTCCTTGCGCCACTTGTCGAGCAGCCGCAGGAACGCCACCGGCCCGCGCCAATATTGGCTGTTTCTTGCCGCGATCGGATCGAACACGCCCTCGTTGTTGTAATAGCCAGGCGTGCATTCGGCCAAGTAAGTCTGACGGCCGAGCGCGGCTTTCACGACCTCCTCGACCCAGGCGTTCTCGGCAGCGAGCGTCGGCTCCAGCGTTCTGGCGCCGCGCTTGCGCGCCTGATCGATCACATAGGCGATGTGCTGCGACTGCTCGTCGATGATGTGCGGGAAGTTGGCGCTCTGGCCGGCCTGCACCGTGACGATCAGGAAGCAGTTCGGGAAGCCGCGGCTGTAGAAGCCGTGCATCGTCCTGACGCCGTCGCGCCAGCGCTCGGACAGGCTCATGCCGTCGCGGCCATAGACCTCGAAGCCCATGCGGCGGGCGTAATCGGTGCCGACCTCGAAGCCGCTGGCATAGATCAGGCAGTCGAGCTCATAGGCCTTGCCATCGACGATCACGGCATTCTCCGTGATGCGCTCGACGCCCTGCCCCTTGGTATCGACGAGATGCACGTTGGGGCGATTGAAGGTGTCGAGATATTCGTCGTGGAAGCACGGCCGCTTGCAGAACGCCTTGTACCAGGGCTTGAGCGCTGAAGCGGCCGCCTCGTCCTTCACCACCGCATCGACGCGCGCGCGGATCTCCTCCATCTTGCGGTAGTCGGCCTGCTCGATAACCTTCAACGCCTCCTCCAGCGAGGTCACCGGCTGCGGCTGGCGGCGCGGCGCGAGCAGGATCTCGCCAAGCAGGCCGGTCCAGCCATCCTGGACCAGATCCTGCTCGAACGGCTCGCCCGAGATCACCGCGGTGAAATTGTCCATGCGCTCGCGCTGCCAGCCGGGCCTGAGGCTCTCCGCCCAGGTCTGATCCGTCGGCCGGTCGTCGCGCACGCCGATCGCCGACGGCGTGCGCTGGAAGACATAGAGCTCCTTCGCCGAGCGGCCGAGATGCGGCACGCATTGCACGGCGGTGGCGCCGGTGCCGATGATGCCGACGCGCTTGTCGGCAAGGCCGGCGAGACCGCCTTCAGCCGTACCGCCGGTGTAGGCGTAGTCCCAGCGGCTGGTGTGAAAGCTGTGTCCCCCAAAGCTCTCGATGCCGGGAATGCCCGGCAGCTTCGGCCGGCTCAGCGGGCCGCCGGCCAGAATGACGAACCGCGCGCGGATGCGATCGCCGCGATCGGTCTCGACCAGCCAGCGCGCCTCCTGCTCCCGCCATTCCATGCGCGAGATGACGGTCTGAAACAGCGCGCGCTCGTACAGGCCGAAGTGGCGGCCGATGCGGCGGGAGTGTTCGTAAATCTCCGGCGCCCGCGCATATTTGCGCACCGGCATGTAGCCGGTCTCCTCCAGCAGCGGCAGATAGATGTAGCTCTCGGTATCGCAGGCCGCACCAGGGTAGCGATTCCAGTACCAGGTGCCGCCGAAGTCGGCGGCCTTTTCCACGATACGAAAATCCGCGATGCCGGCCTCGCGCAGGCGCGCGCCGCAGAGCAGACCGCCAAAGCCGCCGCCGACGATGAGCACTTCGGTCGCTTCGCTAACGGCCTCGCGCGCAAATCCGGGATCGGCCCAGGGATCGTCGAGATAGCGGCCGAAATCGCCTGATACCTCGACATATTGCGCCTTGCCCTCGGCGCGCAGACGGCGATCGCGCTCGTCGCGATAGCGCGCGCGAAGTGCGGAAAGATCGACCGTAGGTGCGCCGGCTGCGCCGGTCTTGTGTCTTTCCGCTGACATCCATTTCCTCCACGACAGACGCTGCTTCGCCGGCAGCTCTCCTCACGTTAGCCTTGAAAAAGTGACGCATGCAATCACGTCTGCCGTTTTTTGCGTGAACGGCGCGTGACGTTCCGGTAACCTCGCGCGCAAATCACAAGCGCCATGCAACGACATGGCGATCCGGAGGAAATGATGCAGGGATTGATGATGGACATGCCGCTCCTGATCAGCGGCCTGATCCAGTACGCCGCCGACTATCACGGCGAGGCGGAGATCGTCGCGCGCCAGATCGAGGGCGACATCCATCGCTACACCTATGCGGACGCTCATCCACGCATCAAGCGCATGGCGCTGGCCTTGAAGCGTCTCGGCATGCAGCAAGGCGACCGCGTCGGCACGCTGGCCTGGAATACCCACCGCCATTTCGAGATGTTCTATGCCGCGCCGGGCATGGGCTATGTGCTGCACACCGTCAATCCGCGCCTGTTTCCCGAGCAGCTCGTCTACATCATCAACCACGCCGAAGACCGCCTGCTGTTCGTCGACCGCGCCACGCTGCCCATCGTCGAGGCGATCGCGCCGCAATTGAAGACGATCGAGGCTTACGTCGTGATGTCCTCGCGCGAGCGGATGCCGGAGACGAAGCTTGTAAACGTCCATTGCTACGAGGAGCTTCTCGGACGAGAGAACGACACCGGCTTCACCTGGCCGGAGTTCGACGAAAAATCCGCCTCCACCATCTGCTACACCTCGGGGACGACGGGAAATCCCAAGGGCGTGATCTATTCGCACCGCGCCGCGATCCTGCAGACTATGACCTGCTGCAATTTCGACTTCCTTCCGGGACACATCGAAGGGGTACGCGAGGTGATGATGCCGATGGCGCCGCTGTTCCACGGCAATGGCTGGAATATGCCGTTCACCGCGCCCTATACCGGCTCGAAGCTGGTGCTGCCCGGCCGCAACTATGAGCCCGACAAGCTGTATGAGCTGCTCGAAGGCGAGAAGGTGACGCTGTCGGCGGGGGTGCCGAGCTTCTGGCTGATCCTGCTCGACTGGCTCGGCCGCACCGGCAACAGATTCTCCACCCTGCGTGCAACGCTGTCGTCGGGCTCGGCCCCGCCGCGCGCCATGGTCGAGAAGCTGAAGCGCGACTACAACATCGACTACATCCAGGCCTGGGGCATGACCGAGGCTCTGGGCTGCTCGATGCCGGGCCTGCGTCCCGGCTCGGAGCACCTCAGCGACAAGGAGAAGTTCGACCGCCGACAGGTCTCGGGCCGGGCCTGTTTCGGCACCGCCTTGCGCATCGTCGACGACGGCGGCGTTGAGCTGCCGCGCGACGGCAAGACCGTCGGCCACCTGCGCGCCCGTGGTCCCTGGGTCGCCTCGGGCTATATGAAGCTCGACGAAGGCCTCGACCGCGACGGCTGGCTGATCACCGGCGACATGGCCGTGATCGACCCGCAGGGCCACGTCACGCTGACCGACCGCTCCAAGGACGTGATCAAGTCCGGCGGCGAGTGGATCTCCTCGATCCAGCTCGAGGACGTCGCCTTGTCTCATCCCGACGTGCTGCAAGCTGCCGTGGTCGCGATTGCGCATGAGAAGTGGCAGGAGCGCCCCCTGCTCCTCGTGGTTCGCAAGAAGGGCGCGACCGTTGACGGCAAGGCGCTGCTCGACCACATGCGCCCGAAGATCGCGAGCTGGTGGATGCCTGACGCCGTCGAGTTTCTGGACGAATTCCCGATGACCGGCACCGGAAAGGTGCTCAAATCGGCGTTGCGCGAGAAGTTCAGGGAATACCGCGTCGCTTGAAGCGGCACGCGATCACGCTGAAGTCCGCGCCGTCCATCGATCAAGGAGACGTAAGATGCTTTACCCGATGTCGCCCAAAGTCGTCGAGCTCAAGCGCAAGCTCGAAAGCTTCATGGACCGGCACATCTATCCCAATGAGGAACGGTTCTACCGCGAGGCCGAGGAGCTCGGGCCCTGGAAGGTCTATCCCGTCGTCGAAGAACTGAAGCCGCTCGCGCGCGCGGAAGGCCTCTGGAACCTGTTCCTGCCGGAATCGAGCCACGGCGCGGGCCTCACCAATCTCGAATATGCCCCGCTCTGCGAAGTGATGGGCCGCTCGCATCTTGCGCCCGAAGTGTTCAACTGCTCGGCGCCCGACACCGGCAACATGGAGGTGCTGGAGCGCTACGGCACGAAAGAGGACAAGGAGCGCTGGCTGAAGCCGCTGCTCGCGGGTGATATCCGCTCCTGCTTCGCCATGACCGAGCCTGCGGTCGCCTCGTCCGACGCGACCAACATCGAGAGCTCGATCGTGCGCGACGGCGACCATTACGTCATCAACGGGCGCAAATGGTACACCACCAACGCGACCGACCCGCGCTGCAAGATCTGCATCTTCATGGGCAAGACCGATCCTGACAATCCGGACCGCCACAAGCAGCAATCCATGATCCTGGTGCCGATGGATACATCAGGCATCGAGGTGAAGCGTCCCCTCCCCGTGTTCGGCTTCTACGGCGTACCCGACCGCGCCTCCGAAGTCGTCTTCACCAATGTGCGCGTCCCGAAGGAGAACATGCTGCTCGGCGAAGGCCGCGGCTTCGAGATCGCGCAGGGGCGCCTCGGCCCCGGCCGCATCCACCACTGCATGCGCCTGATTGGCCTTGCCGAGCGCACGCTGGAAAAGATGTGCCGCCGCGTGCGCAGCCGCGTCGCCTTCGGCAAGCCGGTCTCCGAGCAGACGGTGACGCAGGAGCGCATCGCGGAAGCCCGCATCATGATCGAGCAGGCCCGGCTGCTGACGCTGAACGCCGCCTACGCCATGGACACGGTCGGCAACAAGGTGGCGAAAAGCGAGATCGCGATGATCAAGGTCGCCGTGCCCAACATGGCCTGCCAGGTCATCGACTGGGCGATCCAGGCCCATGGCGGCGGCGGCACCTCGAACGATTTCGGCCTGACTCAGGCCTATGCCACCGCACGTTTGCTGCGCCTTGCTGACGGCCCGGACGAGGTACACCGGAACCAGATCGCACGGTTCGAGCTGAAGAAGTATTCAAATGCCTGAGGAGACGTTGGCCTCAGCAAGCATCGAAGCCAACGCATTGAGATCGGAGTCTAATCGAAGCTTGGCGGCTCATCGATGGATACCGGCACATTCTTCTGCTTCGTAATTGCTTCGAGCATTGCGTTGAAGATTATGATCGGCAGGTAAAACATAAGCATGATCGTATTCCTCCTGCTGTGACAACCTTGGCTCGCGGGGCCAAGTTCCTCAAATTGACACTCGCTGGCCGCGGAACATTCTCTTGGCTTACTTGACTACCGATGAAACCGGGTCTCAAAGAGTATCAGGAACGCATCGCGTCAATCGCATGAGCGATCAACACCATTGCGCTCGCAGCGATGATAAGCACAAGCAACCAACTCACGTCCGCCTCCAACGCTGGAAGTGAACGCGCTCATCCATGCACAGTCAAAAACCATCAGTCTGGAACCGCTATTCAGCGGCTCGCTGATGTTTCGCGGCAACAAGAACATCCGCAGTCGGCCCTATCGGCAGAATGCCAAAAGGAGCAACGCGCCGACGACGCAGGCTGCTAGGACTAAAAACCAAACGCCCATACGCTCCCCCGACTCACACACGCGAATCAGGATTAGCCCTACGATTTGGCATTGAAACGCTTATTGCCGGCTTTTCCCCAAGCCAGGCGCGATCCATCTGCTCGCTGCGCTAGTCCAATACCTCCACCGTCGCGGAGCGACCGGCGACCAGCGACATGTTCTCCGGCACCGGATCGAGCGCGATGCGCACCGGGACACGCTGTGCCAGCCGCACCCAACTGAAGGTCGGGTTGACGTTGGCGAGCATGCTGGCTCCCTCCGCGCGGTCGCGGTCCTCGATGCCGGCGGCGATGCTCTCGACGCGGCCTGACAGCGTGACCTTCTCGCCCATCAGGCGGACCCGGACCTTGTCACCGGTGCGGATGCGCGCGAGCTTTGTCTCCTCGAAGTAGCCTTCCACATGCAGCGTGTCGGTATCGACCAGCGCCATCACGCCCTTCCCGGCCGTGACGTAGGCGCCGGGGCGCAGGTCCATGTTGGTGATCACACCGTTCACGGAGGCATGGACCTCGCTGCGGTCGAGGTTGAGCTGCGCCAACGCGCGATCGGCCACGGCTTGATCGAAGGCCGCCTTGGCCTGGAGCTGGGTGGCGAGAACCTGCTCCTGCTTCTGCTGCGACACCGCGTCGGTCGTCAGCGCGTTGTAACGCTTCAGATCGGCATTGGCCTGATCGAGCGTCGCCTGATGACCCGCAACCGACGCCTCGGCCTGGCGCAGCGCCAGCGCGAAACGTTCGCGGTCGATCCGGAACAGCACGTCGCCGCGGCGGACCTTCTGGTTGTCCTTGACCAGCACCTCGGTCACGAATCCGGACACGTCGGGCGCGACCTGGACCACGTCGGCGCGGACGCGGCCGTCGCGGGTCCAGGGCTGCTCCATGTAGTAGACCCAGAGCTCGCGGCCCACTGCGAGCGCGGCGACGACAACGATGACGGTCAGCGCGAGGCGGCCGAGCCAGGCGAAATTGCCTTTCATGAAAGATACTCCGAGAGGTAGACGACGACGCCGAGAAGGCAGACGAAGATCGAAAAATCGAACAGCGCGCGGTGCCAGACCAGCCGGTAGAGGTCGAAGCGCTGCATGAGCCGGCGCAGAATCGCGCTGAGGACGTAAGCAACAATGATCCACAGCAGCAGCGACGGCACGAGCACGCCGTAGATGTCGATCACATATCTCATGCCGCAACACTCTCTGCGCGCGGCCGATAGGCCGGTGCATCCGGAAACAAGCCACGCCTGATGCCGACGAGGCCGATCAGGGCGTCTTCGCGCGCGCTGTCATTGGGGTCCTTCACCGCCTGGGCCAGCGCCCGGTCGACGCTGGTCAGCAGCTCGGCCGGCATTCCGTCGCCCGCGTAGCCGCGGCAAGCGACGGCGAGCCGATCGAGCATGTCGTCGATGACGGCAATGGTGGATGCCGCAAGCCCGTAACGCGCGCGGCGCAGGTCGATGATGTTGATCCCGATACGAAGCTGGACGAGGCTGTCGGTATCGCGGCGATCGCTCTCCGACAGAAACGCGATACGCTGCACCAGAAGCCCGAGCCGGTGCAGCATGAGACCCGCAAACTCCGCGCGGTCGCGCTTGCCGCGCCGTTCGGCGGCGACCGCGATCGACTTCCAGTTCGACAGCACCAGGCGATTGGCGATCCATTCCGCGCCGACGCCGCGCGCGATCCGCGTCACGATCTCGGCGACGACGATGCCGACGAAGAAGGCAACGGCGGAATTGGCGTAGGACGCAAAGTCCGCGCTGTAGGTCGACTGGATTGCAAGCAGGGTTGCAGTGTTGGCCGCGAGCGCCGTCCCGGTTCCCGCCGTAGCCGGACGGCCGATCAAGAAGCCGTAGAGCAGAAAGGTCGGCGCCAGTGCGACCACCAGGACCTCGATATGGGAGATCGCAGGGACCACCGCGAACAGATAGACCGCAACGACGACGATGGCGACCAGCGACCACCGACCAAAACTGCGAATGAAGCGCGCGGGCTCGTCTTGCGCGGCGAAGAACGAACATGCGACCGCCGCCATCATCGGCGCCGATGCGCCGTCCGGCCAGCCGGTCCCGATCCAGAACGCGCAGCAGATCAGGATGGCCACGACCGCGCCGGCCGCCGACCACAATGCAAGGCCGCGGTCGCGGTGGCGGACGGGCGCGGCACCGGCCTCGGAATGAAAGGCCAGGTCGATCGTTGCAACATTGCGGCTCTCTGCAATCGCCTCGGTCAGCGCACGGCAATCGCGCGAGAGGTCGACCAGCTCGCGCAACCGCAACAACAGGCTGGTGGTGATGATCCGCTCCCAGTCGGCGCCGTCGTCGAGCACCGCCTGCTGCCCCGAGATCGCGGCCCGGATTCGCTCGGCCGGCTGGCGCGCGCCGACATCGCTCGCGATCCATTGCGCGAGATCCTCCAGGAGCCGTTTCAGCCCGGGTTGCCGCCGCAAGGCCTCCTCGCCGAGCGCCGCCAGCCGGTCCTCCAGCGAGGCGATCACCGGCAACAGCGTCAGCATGCGCAGCCGGATTTCACCGAGGCCGGTCACCGCATTGCGATCGGTCAGCCGGTCATAGGCGAGATGGGTGGAGAGCGTGTCGATCTCGACGATGTCGGTCGCCAGCTTGAGGCGCTTGGCGCGATGCGTTTCGCTGGTGCCCTCGCGCAACAGCACGACCTGGCTGAGACGGCGCGCGTCCGCCAGCCAGGCGTCGACCCGGTGAGCGACAGCAGGCGCGACGCTGCGGGGAAATACGATGGTCGAGACCAGGCTGGCGCAGATGATACCCAGCGAGATCTCCTCAAGCCTTGCCACCGCAGTGTCAAAGATCGCGCCGGGCTCCGACACCGAGGGAAAGCCGATCAGCGCGACCGTGTATCCGGCCAGCATGAAGACGTAGCTGCGCGGCGTGCCGTCGAGCAGCGAGAGATAAAGACAGAGCCCGACCCAGAGCGCGATGGCGAGGCAGAGGAGTTCCGGCGCATCGATCAGGTTCGGCACCAGCGCGACCGTCATGGCCGCGCCAGCCAGCGTGCCCATCACCCGGAAGAACGCCTTCGAGCTGGTCGCGCCCGCCAGCGGCTGCGAGGTGATGTAGACTGTCGCCATCGCCCAATAGGGCCGCGGCAGGTCCATGGCGAGCGCGATGACGAGCGCCAGCATCGACGCGGCGAACGTCTTCAAAGCGAAAACGAGGTCCGCGTGGCGGACCAGGAACGGCTCGTCTGCGCGCATGACTATTTCGACTCTGCAAACGTCCTGGCAAACATCTTGGCTTCATGCAGGCGACCGGCCCGCTGCTCGATGCGCTGGAGCGTCTCGAAGGTTATCGCAAGTTCATCCGCGCCGATATCCTTGAGCAGGCTTGCCCGCACCCTACGCAGCACGCGATTGGTCTCCTCGACCTTCGCCTCGCCCGCCTTCGTCAGATGTAGCGTTTTGGCACGCCGGTCGGTCGGGTCCTCGCGGCGCTCCACCAGGCCTTCGGCCTGGAGCAGGTCGATCAGACGCACCAGCGATGGCCCCTCGATGCCGAGCTCGTCGGCAAGCACGCCCTGACGCACGTTCTCACCCTGGTGCGACAGCAGCAGCAGCGGAATCGCGGTCGCATAGGACAGGCCGTGATCGGACAAGGCCTGATCGGACTCGCGCCGCCACATCCTGCCGAGGCGCGTGATGAGCCGGCCGATTTCGGCATGGATAAAGCCTTGCGAGGGAGCCATGCAAATTAGATAGGACACGAACTATTAGCCTGCAACTATATAACCCGACGTAGCGCGATCGATCACGCAAATGCGAACGGGAACAACGCAGGATGGGACCGGGTTCCGCGACTGAGATGCGAGAGGAGATAGCGGGCGAGAGCGCGCTGGCGCTCGTCCCGACCTTCGTCGTCGTAGCCGTGGATGCCACGGGAATGGGAATCATCCTGCCGCTGTTGCCATTCTATTCGCAGCGACTTGGCGCCACGCCCTTCCAGCTCGGCGCGCTGATCTCGGTCTATGCCGTTTGCCAGCTCGTTGCCGGCCCCGTGGTCGGCATGCTCTCGGACCGCTACGGTCGCAGAAAGGTCCTGCTGGTCAGCCAAATCGGGACGTTCATTGGATTTGTGCTGCTGGCAGTGGCGGGCAACCTGACAATGGTGTTCCTGGCGCGCATCATCGACGGCCTGACATCAGGCAACATCTCGGTCGCTCACGCCTACGCCGCCGAGCACAGCGCGCCGGCAACGCGCAAGCAGGCGCTCGGCATGACCAGCGGCGCGATCGGAACCGGGCTGCTGCTCGGCCCCGCGCTGTCGAGCTTCCTCGTGCACTATGGCCAGACCGCGCCAGTCTGGGCTGCGGCGGCGCTCTCGCTGATCAGCATTTTCGCGACCATCGCCCTGCTCCCGCCCGATCATCCGGCCTCCGAGCCACTCTACCAGCATCGCGTGCCTGAGCCGACGCTGACGCGCAGCCTGCTCGGCATGCGCTACGCCTGGCGACTGCTCGGCCTGCTCATCGTCTTCTTCTTCGTCAATTCGATGTTCCTGTCGCAGATCGGCCTGTTCCTCTCGGCGCGGTTCTCCTGGGACGGGCATCCCTTCGGGGCACGCGAGCTCGGCTGGATGTTCGCCTATGCGGGCTTCATCAACATGATGGTCCAGGGACTGTTGATCGCGCGCGCGAACCTGATCGCTTCCGACCGCGCCATCGTGATGGCAGCGTTCGCCTGCATGGGCCTTGGATTCGCGGGGTTGGCGGCCGGCAACAATGTCAGCCTGCTCGCGATCTATCTGACGCTGATCATCGTGGGCACCATGTTCGCCCGCAGCACGCTGACCGCGGAATTGTCGCGCTCGACCGCGGTCAACCGCCAGGGCATGATCATGGGCCTCAATCAGTCCCTGATGTCGGGCGCAAACATCAGCGCCCCGCTCTTGAGCGGCGCGCTGATCGGTCATCGGCTGTTCGCGACCTGGGCGCTGGCGATGGCTGCGATTGCAGCAATCGGCGCGGCGCTGGCCGGCCAGTTACTGGATACGCCGCGGACGCGCTAACTTAGATCAAGCTGAGCTCGCAGTGCCCACCTCTCCCCAGCGGGGAGAGGTGAAAACCACCCTCGCCTCAGTTCACCACATAGACATCCGGATCGGCGCTCGAGCTCGGCTTCTTGTAGGCATTGCGCAGGGCCGGCGACATCGGGACGTTGTAGTTGAGGCCGTTCGGCGGCGTCGGCGATTCCAGCCACTTCCTGTAAAGCACCTCGATCTCCGGGCTTGCGTAGAGCTCTGCCGTGGCGCGATCGGCGAGTGCCTTGAACGGCGCGTCCTCCCGCCGCAGCATGATCCCATAGGGCTCGGGCTTCGAGAACGTTTCTTCGCTGATCATGAACAGCGCCGGCTCCTTCGAGCGCGCGATCGCGACCGCGAGCTGGACGTCATCGAGCGCGTAGGCCTGGGCGCGATCGGTTTCAAGCAGCAGGAAGGCCTCGGCCTGGTCCTTGGCCGGCATGATGTTGATGCCGAGAGTGCGCTCGGTGTTGACCTTGGCGAGCTGGGTCAGGTTGACCGACCCGGCCACTGCCGTGACCGCCTTGCCCTTGAGATCGTCGATGGTGTTGATCTTGGCGGCCTTCTTCGCAGCAAACCGCGTCGCGCTGAGGAAGTGCGTGTTGGTGAAGGCGACCTGCTTCTGGCGGTCGGCGTTGTTGGTGGTCGCCGAGCAATGCAGGTCGAGCGTGCCGTTGACCATCAGCGGGATGCGGTTCGACGACGTCACCGCGAGAGTCTCGACGACGATGTCGGGCATGCCAAGCTGCTTCTTCACGGCGTCGACGATCTTCAGGCAGATGTCCATGGCAAAGCCGACCGGCTTCTGGTTTCCGTCCAGATAGCTGAAGGGAACGGACGCCTCCTGATAGCCGAGCGTGATCTTCTTCGTCTCCTTGACCTTCTGGAGCGTGCCCGACAGGTCTTCGGCTGAAGCTGCGCCCGCAAGACATGTCAGGGCCAGGATAACGGTGGGTAAGCGCATCGGCTGCTCCTCAAGGGGGTCGTCGACTCGTGTCGAGACGCGATCGCGGCGGTGATAGCCCAGACATGCGCCAGCCGCCAGACGAGGCCGCGTCTACCAGCTATCGCGACTTTCGATATGACGCGCGGCAGTTGTCTCCGGCGGAGCGGCTCGGCCCGGGCACCGAGATAGCCCTTACGCGTCGATGCTCCGTTGGACCAGGATGCGCTCCGCGCTGTCGTTCCAGACGTCCATTTTGGTGATCTTGCCGTTCCGCACCACGAAGCGATCGATGTAACGGTTGCCCTCGAACGGTGTACCGTCCTTCCACTCGCCGTAAAGCGTGCCGACGCTATAAACGATGGTTTCGCCATCGCCGGGGCAGACGTCGAATCGGTCCATCTTCTTCTTGACCCAGCGGTAGCGCTTGGCGTTGAAGCCTGTCGGGCCGCGCGGATGATCGAACTCGCGTCCGCCGGTGAAGGTAATCACCGTACCCGGCGCCATATAGGCTGCCGCAGCATCGGGATCAGGGATCATCGATGCCGTAAGATAGGCTTCCACAATCGCGGCATCGGACAACGGAGCGGTTTCGGCTCGTGCGGCAACGGACATGCTAATTCTCCCGGGTTTGCGGAATACTAACGCCACTCCCGCGAATTCCGTGCATATATTTTGAACATTTCCTTCGCTAGACTGCCGACAATCTGGAGCCGCCAATCTCGGCTGATTGCTCTAAATTCCGCCCGCAAGTGCCATGACCAGTCAGACCGCCTTCGACCTGATCTTCCGGAACACGCTGTTGCGATCATCCGCCGCACCCGTCGATATCGGCGTGAAGGGCGGCCGCATCGCCGCGATCGAGCCAGGGCTGACCTGCGAGGCCGTCGAGGTCGATGTCGGCGGACACCTCGCCCTGCCCGGCTTCGTCGACACCCACATCCACCTCGACAAGGCCTGCCTGCTCGGCCGCTGCGGGCACAATCACGGCAGCGTCTCGGAGGCGATCCGTGCCGTTGCCGGGATGAAAAAGGACTTTACGGTCGAGGACGTCTATGCGCGCGGCGCCCGCGTGCTCGAGCGCGCGATCGTGCACGGCACGACGCGCATGCGCACGCATGTCGAGATCGACCCGCGTATCGGCTTGCGTGGCTTCGAAGCTGTCAAGGCGCTCAAGCGCGACTATGCCTGGGCGATCGACCTGTCGCTCTGCGTCTTTCCGCAGGAGGGCCTGACCAACGACCCCGGAGCTGAGGACCTGCTGATCCAGGCGCTGCGCGACGGCGGCGAGACCATCGGCGGCTGTCCCTATATGGACACCGACCCGAATACTCACCTCGAGCGCATCTTCAATCTCGCGCAGGAATTCGACGTCGACGTCGATCTCCATCTCGATTTCGACCTCGACCCGTCCTGGTGGCACCTCGACGAGGTGTGCCGGCAAACCGAGCGGCGCAACTACGGGGGACGCGTGGCGGTTGGTCATGCCACGAAACTCTCCGCGTTGCCGCCGGAGCCGCTGAAAGCTGCCACCGCGCAACTGGCGAAAGCCGGCGTTGCCGTCACCGTGCTGCCCGCGACCGATCTCTATTTGATGGGGCGCGAGGCCACCCACAACGCGCCGCGCGGACTGACGCTCGCCCACAAGCTCGCCGGAGACGGGGTGTTGTGCTCGGTCGCGACCAACAACGTGCTCAATCCGTTCACGCCGTTCGGCGACGCCTCGCTGCTGCGGATGGCGAATTTCTACGCCAACGTCGCCCACGCCTCGGTCAGCGACTTCGACATCTGCCTCGATCTCGTGACCGAACTGCCGGCACGGCTGATGAACCTCGGCGATTACGGCATCAAGGTCGGCAATCCCGCCGATCTCATCGTGCTCGACACGCAAGACAGCCGCTTCGCCATCGCCGAGCTTCCTGATGTCATGATGGGCTTCAAGGCTGGCCGGCAGACTTTTGCGCGGCAGCGGCCCACTCTGTTCAGCCCCGGACGCTGAGCAGCCCTCGCCTTGCCGTGCCTTGCGCCCGCCCCGCGGCCCGCGCAACACTCCGCAGATCATCCAACGGAGGAACCGGATGGCCTTCGACACACTCTTCCTCAACGCACGCTTCGACGGCGGCACCCGCCATCACATCGCGGTCAAGGACGGACGCATCGCCGCAATCACGTCCGTTGACCAGCCACCCGCCGGTGCCGAGACGATCGACCTCAAAGATGCCCTCGTCGTTCCCGGCTTCGTCGAAGGCCACATTCATCTCGACACCAGTTTCTATGGCGACGCCTGGCGGCCGCACAAGCCGTGCGCCGACGGATTCAACGTGCACGAACGCGTCGCCTTCCAGGCGCAGAACATGGCCGAGGCCGCGCCGATGGACGTGCGGGCGCGCAACCAGCTCGATCTCTGCATCGGACACGGCACTACGCAGATGCGCAGCCACGTCATAGTCGACGGCTCGGTCGGCTTGAAATCGCTCGAGACGATCCTGCGCGTGCGCGAGGAATACAACGGCCTGATCGACATCCAGCTCGTCGCCTTTCCCCAGAGCGGCATCCTGTCGAGCCCGGGCACGGCGCAACTGCTCGACGAGGCCATCGGGCTTGGCGCCAACCTCGTCGGCGGGCTCGATCCCGCGAGCTTCGATCGCGACGTTGAAAAGCATCTCGACGTCGTGTTCGGCGTCGCCAATAAGCACGGCGTCGACATTGACATCCATCTGCACGACATGGGCACATTGGGCGCCTTCGAGATCGAGCAGATTGCGGCACGCACGCGCGCGCTCGGCATGGAGGGGCGCGTTGCAGTCAGCCACGCCTACGGGCTCGGCGACATCCCCGCGGATTACCTCAAGAAGGTCGCCGAGATCCTCGCCCGCTCCGGCGTCGCGATCATGACCAACGCGCCGGGCGCGCGGCCGTTTCCGCCGATCCTCGCCCTGCGCAATGCCGGCGTGACCGTCTTCAGCGGCAACGACAACATCCGCGATTCCTGGTGGCCTTATGGCGACGGCGACATGCTGCGCCGGGCCACGACGCTCGGCTACCGTTCCGGCTTCAACATCGATGAGGAACTGCGCGCCGCATTCGACGTCGTCACCGCATCAGGCGCAAAGGCGCTCCGGCTCGAAGGCTATGGCCTGCGAATCGGCGCGAAGGCCGATTTCGTGGCGCTGAATGCGGAACACGTTCCCGAGGCCGTCGTCGCGGTGCCGCAAGGGCGCTCCGTCTACAAGGACGGCAGGCTCGTCGCCGCGAACGGCAGGATTGTAGGGAAATCCGGCTGACGACCGGCCGCTTTCCGTTCGATGTTACCGCCAAGCTTTCCAGAATTCCGAATACGGTAGAATCCCGGATAGTAGATTCTCTCTGATTCCCGATAGGTGCGCGCATTGCAAGTCCCGCGGTGCCGGTCATAGTAGGGCCTGCACTGAAGTCTGCATTCAACGGGGAAGCATGGACATGTTCAGCGCATTCAGCAGCATCGACATTCATTCCGTTCGAGCAAGAACACCGAGCGAGGTCGCCGTGAAGCGGCTCGACGGCATCGGGCACGTCCTGTCGGACCTAGATCTCGCTGATGTCCAGACTCAGGATGACCTGACACGTGCGCTTATGGCGCTCGACACGGCTGACAAGTGCATTCGGGCGATCCGCGCGGAATTCCGGACCGAAGCCGCGAGCGATCGGCTGGTCCGCAAGGCCGAAAGCCTGATGGCATTGATCGAACGCACCCGCGACGAGCTCATGGGCGTTCGCGCGGCATAGTCCTGAGCCGGCGTCGCCCTACTTCGCGCGATTGATCTTCGCGAGGATCCGGTCGGCCTCGATGCGCCAATCGGCGCTGCGGGCAAACTCCCCGGTGCCCCTGGTGCCGAACAGCCCTTCATCGGCGAGATCGGCGACCCAGGCCTGCCGCTCGGCCGTGCCCTGCGCCGACCACGGCGTCAGTCCCGCTTCGCGCACCGTCTCGGCAACTTCGCGCACCTCCTCGGCACGCCGGCGGCCATGCTCGATCACGCGCTGGAAGAAATAGGCGCCCTGCGTCTCCCAATTGATGGCGGGAAACGTTTCTGCGAGCGAGGCAAGCACGGCATCCTCCACGCCATAGGCGCGCGCGGTGGTGAAGCTTTCGATGACCATGGCCTCGAGGCCCTTGATCATGATGCTGCGGCACATCTTCACCGCGGAGGACACGCCGAGCTTGTCGCTCGCGACCTTCGCCGCAAAGCCGATCGCGTTCAGCAGCGGCTCCAGCTCCCTGGCACCGGGGCCGCCGAGCAGCAGCGGCACCTTGATGCGATACGGCGGCACCGAAGTCATCACCGCACCCTCGACATAGCGCCCGGCAGCACCGTCGATCAGCGCGGCGGCGCGCTGCTTGGCGCCGGGCGAGGCCGAGTTGAAATCGAGGAACCAGGTGCCCTGATTGATCGCGGCGGCGCAGGCCTTTGCGACCGGAACGGCCTGGCTTGCTGTGACCGCAGAGATGATGAAATCGGATTTCGCGGTCAACTCGGCGTGAGAGGAGGCAAGGCCAACGCCGAATTTCGCTGCATGCTGTTTCAGCGCAGTATCCTGCTCGCCCCCGAGCTTGATGTCATAGGCGGCAACCTTGATGTCCTGCTGGCGCAAATCCTCGGCCAATATCCGGCCGACCTCGCCATAGCCGACCAGCCCGATCTGCCATCGTCTCGGATCCGACATCAGTTCAATCCTCGTGCCGTCTCGTCGAACAGCTCCTCGACCGCATAGCGGCGCGGGATCAACGCCTGCTGGAATGCATAGTCGACGATCAATTCGAGCGGCTTCCTGTTGGCTTCGATCCCGAACGGGGCGAGGTCCGGCGTTGCGGCGGGTCCCACCTGCGCCTTGTTCCGCTTGAGCAGATCATAGACGCCCGCGACCACGTCGGGCCGCGATGTCGCAAGCCGCTCGGTCACGACCACGAGATGATTGATCGGCACGACGCCGCGCCGGGCATACCATTTCGCGGCCTCCGTCGCCGGATCCGGGAACAGCGGCTTCAGCCTGGGATCGTTGGAGGTCTCGCCGAGGACGGCATCCAGTTCGCCGTCGATCAGCATCTGCAGGGGCTTCTTGTCCTTCGGCGCGCGCTCGGTGGTGTCGACATATTCGGCGACATGCGGATCCTCGAACGTCACCCAGCGAATGTTGTCGAGATCGACGCCGTAATCGTTGGCGAGGATGCCCCTGATCCAGGCGCCCGTCGTCGTCGTGAAGGAGCGGATGCCGACGCGCTTGCCTTCGAGATCGGAGGGCCCAAGCGTCCCATGCGAGGGGTTATACAGCGCATAGGAATGCTGGAAACGCCCGAGCATGGTCGCCGGCAGCAGCACCAGCGGCTTGCCGTGGGCCTTCGCCATCAGATAGGTGACGATCGCCATCTCGCAGACATCGAACGCCTGCTCGCGCACCATCGGCTTGAACGCGGTGTTGGTCGGCGTGTACTCGATGAAGTCGAGGTCGAACAGGTCGGAGCGCAGCTCGCCGCCCTTCACCGCCTGCACATGGGGGTGACTGCCGAGCACGGCCTTCAGCTTGAGACGATCCATCCGCCCGCTCCGCTTCCCTTATTTCGCTCAGACGTCCTCGGGATTGTCGACATAGACAAGACCGGCCTTCGCCAGCGCCTCGCGCATGCTGTACATGTCGAGACCGAGTTCGCCCGAGGCCAGCCGCTTGCGCTTGCCGCCTTCGTCCGCGTTGCGCTTGTTCGCCTTTTCGGCGACCTCGGCCGCATAGCGCTTCGGCACCACCACCACGCCGTCGTCATCGGCGACGATGATGTCGCCGGGATCGACGTTGACGCCGGCGCAGACCACGGGGACGTTGACCGAGCCGAGCGTAGCCTTGACCGTGCCCTTGGCCGAGACCGCGCGCGACCACACCGGAAACTTCATCTCGTGCAGCGCTTTGACGTCGCGGCAGCCGGCATCGATGATCAGCCCCTGCACGCCACGCGCCTGGAGCGAGGTCGCGAGCAGCTCGCCGAACATGCCATCGGTGTTGTCGGTGGTGCAGCCGACGACGAGGATGTCGCCTTTCCTGCACTGCTCGACCGCGACATGGATCATCCAGTTGTCGCCGGGCTGCGCTAGCACGGTGACGGCCGGGCCGGCAATCGACGCACCTGCCCAGACCGGCCGCAGATACGGCTTCATCAGGCCGATGCGGCCATAGGCCTCGTGCACGGTCGAGACGCCGTACTCTGCCATTCCGGCGGGATCGGCACGCTTGATGCTGCGAACGACGACGGACTTCATGCGAGCTCCTCCGCAACCGTCGGGAACAGACGCTGATAGGCCTCGCCATAGGTCATCGGCACGCCGGTGTTGCGGCTGCCCTGGATGCCGCGGTTGAGCGCAACGCGCTCGTAATAGCCCCAGAGATGCTTCTGTGCGGCCAGGATCTGGAACGCCTCGTACTTCTCCTTCCAGACCTCATCGATCTTGAGGAGCAGGTCCGGCTTGTAGTTGCACTGCTCCGGCTGGTGCGGCTCGAACAGGAACACCGGCGGAGCCGAATATTTGTACTGCGCGCCGGGCTTGTGGCCCATGGCCTGCGCGACCACGCGGGTCTCCTGCGCGAAATGCGCGGCGTTCGGATGGTCAAAATTATAGGGGTCTTCCAGCGCATGCGTCAGCACGAAGCTCGGATTGAGTTCGCGGTAGATGTCGACCATGCGGTCGAAATGCGCTTCCGTCAGCTTCAGCGGATAGTCGCCGCAGTCGAAGAACTCGATCTCGGCACCGAGCAGCTTGGCCGCCCGCTCCGCCTCGTCCTTGCGGCCGGCCTTGACCGATTCCAGCGTCGCGCCCTTTTCTTTCCACGCGAACTGGCTTTCGCCGCGCTCGCCGAAGGACATGCAGACGATCTTCATGCGATAGCCCTTTTTCGCATGCAGCGCGATGGCGCCGCCGGCGCGCCAGACGAAATCGCCCGGATGGGCGGTGACGACGAGACCTGTTTTCATGGGACAAACTCCCCTCTTTCGTTCGTAGGCATCATAGGCCGCCCGCCTCGTGCAGGCAGCCAATTCATCAGGCCGTGATGGCCGCTTGTTCCTCGCCGTCGAGCACGCGCCGCAGGCGCTCGCCGTCGAGCGCGCCTTCCCATTTGGCAATCGCGATGGTCGCAACCGCGTTCCCGATCAAATTGGTCGGCGTCAGCCCCTGCGACATCAGGCGGTGGATGCCGAGCACCAGCGCGACGCTCGTCACCGGAATGGTGCCGGTCGCCGACAGCGTCGCCGCCAGCACGACGAAGGCCGCGCCTGCAATGCCCGCCGCGCCCTTGGAGGTCACGAGCAGGATCAGCAGCAGCTCGACCTGCTCGGCGAGCCCGAACGGCGTGTTGGTCGCCTGCGCCAGGAACACCGAGGCCGCGGCGAGGTAAAGACAAGTGCCGTCGAGATTGAAGGAATAGCCGGTCGGGATGACGAGGCCAACCACGCTCTTCTCGCAGCCCGCCTTCTCCAGCTTGGTCAGCATCCGCGGCAGCACGGTCTCGGACGAGGTCGTGGCGATGCAGATCAGCAGCTCTTCCCAGATGTAACGGATCAGCTTGAGCAGCGAGAAGCCGCACAGCCGCGCCACGGGACCGAGCGCCACGATGATGAAGATGACGCAAGTGAGATAGAAGCCGCCCAGCAGCTTACCGAGCGAGGCCAGCGAGCCGACGCCGAACTTGCCGACCGTGAAGGCAATGGCGCCGAATGCCCCGATCGGCGCCGCCCACATCACGAAGCCGACGACGGCGAACACCATCTTGGCGGCGAGGTCGATCAGATGCACCAGCGGCGCGGCGCGCTCGCCGAGCTGCACCAATGCAAAGCCGCACAGAACGGAGATGAACAGCACCTGGAGGATGTTGCCCTCGGCAAACGCGCCAATGAACGTGGCGGGAACGATGTTCATCAGGAACGGCACGAAGCCGATGACGCTCGTCTGCTTGACATAAGGCTCGATCGCGCTGGCATTGATGCTGGCGGGATCGATGTTCATGCCGACGCCAGGCCTGAGCAGGTTCACCGCAACAAGACCGATGATCAGCGCGATCGTGGTCATGATCTCGAAATAGACGATCGCCTTCACCGCGACGCGCCCGACGCGCGCCATGTCGGCCATATGGGCGATGCCGTGCACGACGGTGCAGAAGATGATCGGCGCGATCAGCATCCGGATCGCCTTGATGAAGGCATCCCCAAGCGGCTGCATCTTGGCACCCGCCTCGGGGCTTACGATCCCAAGCGCGATGCCGGCCGCCATGGCGATGAGCACCTGGATCCAGAGCTCCTTCCACCAGGCGCGGCCGCGCGGCTTGTCGATCGCGAATGACGTCATTGGTCGAACTCGAACAGGCGCGCGGGGTTGTCGACGAGGATCTTCTGCTGGACCTCCGGCTCCGGCGCGAACAGCGGGATCAAATCGACGAGGTCGCCGTCATTCGGCATCACCTTGACGTTGGGATGCGGCCAGTCCGTGCCCCAGATGACACGGTCAACCGCAGTCTCGACGATCTTGCGCGCAAACGGCACGGCGTCAGTGAAGGGCGGGCCGGCCGAGGACACACGCTCGGAGCCGCAGATCTTGACCCAGCATTTCTCGTCGCGCTGCATCAGCTCGATCAAAATCCTGAACGGAAGCTGGTCGAGCCCGTCCGACGCCTTCACCCGCCCCATGTGGTCGATGGTGTAGCTCAGCGGCAGCTTGGTCAGCATGTCGGCATATTCAGGCAGGTCGATCGCGTCGAAATGCAGGTCGATGTGCCAGCCGAGCGGCGCGACCATCGCAACGATGCGGTCGAACACGCGCTTGTCGGGAACGCCGCCGAGATGGCGGACGAAATTGAAGCGGCAGCCGCGGAAGCCGCCGTCGTGCAGCACGCGAAGTCCGCGTTCGGTGATGGTGTCGTCGATATTGGCAACCGCACGGTAGGCGCCATTGCCCTCTGCGATCGCATCGAGCGCGACCGTGTTGTCGGTCCCGTGCACGCTCGCATTGACGATGACCGCCCGCTCCACCCCGAGCTTGGCGTGCAGCGCACGGAAATCCTCCAGCGGTGCGTCCGGCGGCGTGTAGGAACGATCGCGCGCATAGGGATATTTCGCGCCGGGCCCGAAGATGTGGCAATGCGCGTCGCACGACAGTTTCGGCAGCTTGAACTTTGGCGTGCGCGTGTTCGGATCGGGCGGCGGAATGGTCGGCGTGTACATCATCGTCATCAGTCGAACCGCCGAGCGTGACCGCTTCTTCAAGTCTTGCTGCTGGCCACAGCCCGCCGGCGCGCCGGCTGGTCGAGCGGCGGTGCCTGGAACGCGGCGACGGTGGCTTGCACCAATTGCTCGATGGCGCTGGCCGCGTCGCTGCCGTCGGCCTCGCCACGCGACAGGCGTGAGACGCGGTCCGGCGTCACCAGCGAATAATAGAGTGCACCGAGCAGGAAATGGCTGCGCCATACGATGTCGGTGCGCGGAATGTGCGGCAGGCTCTCGTGGACCGCGTCGATGAAGGCGTGGCTGGTGTCGTCGAAGGTCTGCGCGATGATTTTTCGCGCAACCTCGTTGCCTTCCGCCGACATCACGGCACGCAGCCGCGTAAAGCGCGCCCCGCCACCGGCAAGATCACTGCCCGAGGTGAAGGCCGGCACCACATAGGCCCGCACGATCGCCTCCAGCCGGTCCTGGAGATCGCGCACGCGCCTGGCGGCGGCGAGCAGCTCGGAGCGGCGGAGATTCATCGGCCCGCAATGGCGCCGGTAGATCTCCAGCAGCAGGCCGTCCTTGGTCTTGAAATGATAGGTCACGCTGCCGGGATTGGCGCCGGCGGCCTGTGCGATGTCGCGCACGGACACAGCATTGAAGCCGTTGGTGGCGAACAGCTCCTCGGCCGCGGCGAGGATCGCCTCGCGCATGTTCGGCTTGCGGGCCGTTTCCTTGCTGGTGGGCTTGCGTACCATGTTATTTGTACTATCGTACAAAAGATCAGGTCTCGTCAACAACAACGATGCGAGACGTCCCCGGGCGGTTCGGAAGACCGCAGCAGGGGCGAATGGAGTGCTGGGAAAATGCTGGGTTTGAACACAACAATTGGTCGGCTCGTGGTCGGTGCGGGCTTGCTGCTGGCGGCGAACGCCGCGCAGGCTGAGAATTATCCGAGCAAGCCGGTCCACATCCTGGTGCCCTACGCGGCCGGGGGCGCGGTCGATGTGCTCGCGCGCACGCTCGGCCAGGCGCTGGCCAAGACCTGGGGCCAGCAGCCGGTGATCGACAACCGTCCCGGCGCCGGCGGCATCGTCGCCTCGCAGGCGCTGACGCAGGCCGCGCCGGACGGCTACACGCTGATCCTGGTCGCGAGCGGCCATCCGCTCAACCAGTTCATCTACCCGAGCGTGCCCTATGACACGTTCAAGGATTTCACTGCGATCGCCGAAGTGGCCTCTTCTCCACTCGCAATCGTGGTGGCGAAGGACAGCCCCTACAAGACGCTCGGCGATCTCCTGGCCGCTGCCAAGAAGGAGCCGGACAAGCTCTCCTACGGCATGTCCGGCAACGGCACGTCCGCGCATCTTGCCGGCGAGCTGCTCAAATACATGTCCGGCACCAAGATCGTCGCGATCCCCTACAAGGGCGGCGCGCCGGCACTGACCGCCGTCATCGCCGGCGAGATCCCGCTCAGCATCAATCCGCTTGCAGAGGCGATCGGCCAGCTCGAAGGCGGCCCGGTGCGCGCTCTCGCGGTGACATCAGCCGAACGCTCCAAGGCGCTGCCGGATGTTCCGACCATCGCCGAGGCTGGCGTGCCAGGCTACGACGTCTCGGTCTGGTGGGGCGTGCTGGGCCCGGCAAAAATGCCGCCGGAGATCGTGTCCAAGCTCGAGACCGACCTCAAGGCCGCGCTGCAAGACCCCAGCGTGCTGTCGACGCTCGGCAAGATCGGCGCAGCTCCGGTCGGCTCCTCCGCCAAGGACTTTGATGCCTACATGCACGCCGAGGCGACCAAATGGGAGCCGGTGCTGAAGGCCGCCAACATCCGCGCGCAGTAAGGCGGGATCGTCTGATGAGGATATCTTCCTGGAGGCACGGTGCGCTCGCCGCCCTGCTCGCGTTTGCAACCGTCGGCCTCTCCGGCTCGTTCGCGAAGGCCGACGGCGAAGCAAAGCTCCTGGCGCCGAGCGGCACCTTGCGGGTCGGCATCTATCCGGGCAGCCCGACCTCGATGGTAACAGATGCGGCCGGCAAGCCGCACGGCCTCGCCTACGATCTCGGCGGCGAGCTTGCAAAACGGCTCGGCGTCGGCGTCGACTATGTCAGGTTCGAGCGCGTCGCCGACATCGTCACCGCGATTCACGACGGCCGGGTCGATTTCACCGTGACCAATGCCACGCCGGCCCGTGCCAGCGAGGTCAGCTTCAGCCAGCCCGTGCTGGCGATCGAGCTCGGCTATCTCGTTCCGGCGAACTCGCCGGTCGGCAAGGTCGAGGATATCGACAAGCCCGGCGTGAAGATCGGCGTCACCAAAGGCTCGACCTCCGAGCGAACGCTGCCGGCGAAGTTCAAGAACGCGACCATCGTTCCCGCCGAAAGCGTCAAGGCCGCCATCGGCATGTTCGGGCGCGGCGAGATCGACCTTTACGCCACCAACAAGCCGACGCTGTTCGAGATGTCCGACCAGATGCCGGGCGCGAAAATCCTCGACGGCAATTGGGGGCTGGAGCACATGGCCATCGCGATCCCCCGGGGACGCGAGGACGCGCTTCCCATGCTCAATCGCTTCGTGACGGAAGAGCAGTCCTCCGGCGCGCTGGACACGATCCAGCAGCAGGCCGGCCTGCGCGGCGCGACCAAGGCGACGCGCAAGTAGACTCAATTCTCCGCCCGCTCCGCGGACCGCCAGACTCTCTCCGCCCAGGTGCAAGCGATTGGCATTCGCCAACATCGCTTACTCCGTTTGCTGCAAATCAACGCAGCAACATGGACAAAGCGTCATTGGTCTTCTTGGCTGCGCTGGGCGACGAAAGCGTGAGATCGCCGGAGACCGAGAATGAACAAACCTCTATTGTTGACACTGCATCGATGGATCACGCTGGTCTTCGCGCTGCCCCTGCTCGCGATCATCGCCACCGGACTGATTCTGTCCTTCGAGCCGCTGGTGCAAGTCAGTGGCATCAGTGGTCCGGCGATCGACGCCGGGCGCATCGTCGAGCTGGTGAAACGGTATGATCCGGATAGCAAGGCGCGCGGGCTTTCGGTCAATGCCGCGAGCCAGCGCATGACGCTGCAAGGCGCCGGCACCTCGGCGATCGATCTCGCAACGGGCGAGCCCGCTGCCGCGGGCTCCAGCCTCCCCGATCTCTTCCTGTGGGCCCGCGTCACGCATGAACGGCTGCTCGGCCAGGCGTGGCTGGTGACAAGCTCGACCATCGCCATGGTGTCCCTGATGGTGCTCGGCCTCGTCATGGGACTGCCGCGCCTGCGCAATTCGCTGTCCGGATGGCACAAGGGCACCGCATGGTTTGCGTTGCCCCTGATCCTGCTGAGCCCGCTGACCGGCCTGTGCATGGCGTTCGGCCTGACGTTCCAGAGCGGCGCCGCTCCAGGCGGCGGCGGACGTCCCGTTGCCTTGCCCGACGCTGTTCGCATGGTCGCAGATTCGCACGAGCTGTCGCATGTGATCTCGATCGGCGCGCGCGGCGGTCGCATGATGGCGCGGATCTATGAGGACGGGGAGCTGCGCGCCTATGCCGTCAATTCATCGGGCGTCACACCGCTGCCGCGCAACTGGCCGCGCCTGATCCATGAGGGAAACTGGTCGGCCCTGATCGCTTCGCCTCTGAACGTCGTGACGTCGATCGCACTGCTAACGCTGCTGTCGACGGGCCTCCTGATCTGGGCGCGACGGAAGCTGCGCAAGCCGCGAGCGCGATCGAACAAGCAACCTGGCGCAACCGTTGCCAAGGCCGCCTGATCGGAGAACGCGTACGCGTTCAACTGCGCGCGCCGGCCCGGCTGAGCGTCCCGCATCCTATCGAGAGGGATGGTCACCGGCCTTTCCCTCGTCGCGCAGCACAATGCAGCATTCCCCTCGTGCAACGGTCGCCGGATCGCGCTAGTCTGCCGCACCCATGACCAGACGTACCGGCAGCGCCGATCTTCCTCTCCACACCGGACGGGTTCCGCCGTGGCTCGCGAGCCGCATGGCCTCGCTTGGCGCGATCGTCACGCAGGCGATCGTGCATCATTACGGCCGCGATGCATTTCTCCAGCGGCTGTCGCATCCGTTCTGGTTCCAGTCGTTCGGTGCCGTAATGGGGATGGACTGGCACTCCTCGGGGATCACCACCTCCGTGATCGGCGCGCTGAAGCGCGGGCTCGGCCCGCTGCAGGACGAACTCGGGATCTATGTTTGCGGTGGCCGGGGCCAGCATTCGCGCAAGACGCCGGACGAGCTGTTGCAGCTCGGCGAGCGCGTCGGCTTCGACGGCGTAAAGCTCACCCGCGCCAGCCGGCTGGTCGCGAAGGTGGACAGCGCGGCCGTGCAGGACGGCTTCGACCTCTATCTCCACGGCTTCTTCGTCACGGCCGACGCCAAGTGGACGGTGGTGCAGCAGGGCATGAACGGCGACAAGCGGCAGGCCCGCCGCTATCACTGGCATTCCGAGGCCTTGAAGAGTTTCGTCGACGCGCCGCACAGCGCGATCGACGGGCCGCAGCAAGGCGAAATCGTCAATCTCACCGACCACCGCGCCGATATCTCGCGCAGCGCGCAGCTCGAACTCCTCGGCGATCTCGGTCCCGATCGCATCGTCGCCGAATTCGAGCGGCTCACCGGAGCCGCACCCGAACCGGCGCAGGCGATGCTGCCGCACCTGATCATGCCCGCGCATCACGATGTCAGGCCCAAGGACGTGTTCGCGCGGCGGCTGCACGGCACGCTGGCTGCGGCCGCCGAGCGTGGCCCCGTCGACTTCCCGGAGCTGTTGCTGACGCCCGGCGTCGGCGCCCGCACGGTGCGTTCGCTGGCGATGGTGGCCGAGGTCGTGCACGGCGCCCCCTATCGCTTCAACGATCCCGCCCGTTTCTCGCTCGCTCATGGCGGCAAGGACCGGCACCCCTACCCCGTCCCGATCAAGGTCTATGACGAGACCATCCGCGTGCTGAAAGGCGCGATCCAGAACGCAAAACTCGGACGCGAGGAAGAGATGCAGGCGCTCAGGCGTCTCGACGACCAGGCGCGACGGCTGGAGCGGACCGCGCGTGGACCGTCGGTCGAGGCTTACATCGCCGGCGAGCGCGCGGCCTCTCCCGAGCTCGACGGCCGCTCCGTCTTCGGCTGGGAGCGCGATCTCGTCGCTTCGAAGAAATCGGCCGGCTCCTGAAGCTGCCGCTCGGGGCTCTCGCCTAGTCTTCAGCCTCCTCGTCGTCGAGCAGCCGGTTGGCCGAATGATCCTGGTACTGCTCCGTCTGGATGAACTTTCCGTCCATGCCGCGAATGTCGGAATGTTGCGCCTTGTCGCGGTTCGACAGGATCATGTTGTCGCCGACCTTGTCCTTTGCGATGTCCGTGAGTGCGCCAGTCCCCGCGCCCTTGCCGCGCGCGCCTGATCCGATATGCGTCTTGCCGCCGTTGGGCATGGACTGCTCCCTTGCTGCTGCGTGCATTGGTGCAACGCCTGCGCGACGGAGATTGTTTCGCACTCCACGCAAGATGATGCGCGCCATTGTTCCCGGCACGGCGTGCGCTGCGTCAGTCCGCGAGCAACGGCTCGGCGGCGGCACCACGGCTCGGCCTGCGGTTCCCGCCGGCAACGACAGGCAATCGCGCGATCGCACGCATACCCGGCCGCTTGCGCCAGTGGATTTGCGCGGGGTCCACGGCGAGCTCGAGTTTCGGCCATCGCGCAAGCAGCGCCTGCAACGCGCAAGTCGCCTCGATCCGCGCAAGCTGGTGGCCGAGACAGAAATGAATTCCCGTTCCGAACGACATGTGGCGGTTCGGCTTGCGCGTAAGGTCGAGCCGCTCCGGGCGATCGTGCACCGCCGGGTCCATATTGGCGGCGGCAAGCATGACCATGACACGGTCGCCCTTCTTCAGCCGTACGCCCGCAAGCTCGACATCCCGCCGCAGATAGCGCGGTTTGGAAAACTGCACGGGCGAGACGAAGCGCAGGAATTCCTCGACGGCGAGCGAGATGCGGCTCCAATCCTCCTCCAGCCAGTCGCGCAAGGCCGGATTCCTGAGCAGCTCGTAGACCGAACCGCTGATCAGATGCGTGGTGGTCTCCGAGCCTGCCGCGAGCAGCAGGAACACCATCGACACCATTTCGTCCGGCGTGATCTGGCCGCCCTCGAGCTCGACCTGGACCAGCTCGGCGATCAGGCCCTCGCCGCCCCGCACGCGCGCGATCTGCAACTGCCGTTCGAGGTAGGCGCGCATCTTGCGGAACGCGAACAGCAGGCGGAAGAAGCTGACGACATTCGTCAGCGACGACATCTTGTTGGCCCAGGCGATGAATCTCGGGCGATCGGCCGCGGGCAGGCCCAGCAGCTCGCAGATCACCGACACCGGCAGGATGCGGGCGTAACACTGGACGAGGTCGGCCGGGCTGCCATCGGCAAACAGGTCGTTCGCCAAACCGTCGGCGATGGCGCGAATGCGTGGCTCCATCGCCACGATCGCGCGGCGGCGAAATGCCTCGTCCACGATGCTGCGCAGCCGCGTGTGATCGGGCTCGTCCATGGTCAGCATGTTGTTGGCGATGGTGGTGACGAGCTTCGGCATCCACCAGCGCAGGCCGGCAACTTTGCCGTCCTCCTTGCGCAGCGTGAAGGTGGTGCCGTCCTTCAGGACCTCAGCGGTGGCGTCATGGGTCGTGGTGATCCAGACATCGCCGACGAGAGGAAATCGCGTCGCAACCACGGGGCCCGAGGCGCGCAGCGCCGCGATCGCCGCGGGCGGATCGCGAAAGAAGGCCTCGCTGGTGAAATCGAGGCGCGGTGCCATGGGATCACCGGATTGGTTGGTGGCGTCTCAACCAGATGGTGCGCGCGGACCCACGTGCAAGGGCCGGAACCGGTGCTGGCTGCGCCAGCGCGATGCTCGCGACCAGAGCCTATCCGCGGCCCGGCGAGCGCGGCCCGGTCTTGCGTTGCTGCTGGTTGGTGTAGGCGTCCCAATGGCTCCAGCTGCCGCTGCTGAGGCTTTGCAGGTCGGTGGTAAGCGGACGGCGCGTGCGCTTGTCGTAATCGGCGATCGCGCGTTCCGACTGCGCGATCTTGCGCTTCAGTTCTGCAACCGCCTTCTGGGTCTGGCCGTTCCGCTTCGACGAGGCGATCTCGCCCATCGTGAAGCGCGCCGTCTCGAGCGCCTTCAACTCGGCGCGGTTCTTCTTCAACTGAACCCGGTGCCAGGCGATGTTGCTGTCGCTGTCCGCAACCATGTGGAAACTCCGCTGATTCGTTCCCACAGTGTATCGCGCGCCGAATCGGCGCCGCAACGGGCGCCGCGCGGCGAAAATACGGTCTTATTGCGCAAGAATTCCGCGTCTAGCGCTCGGCGAAAGCCTTTTCGACCACGAACTGGGCCGGTTCGCCGTGATTGCCCTCGATGAAGCCGCGCTCGCCCAGGAGCACGCGGGTGTCCGCGACCAGCGCCGGGCTGCCGCAGATCATGACGCGGTCGTGCGCGGCCTCCAGCGCCGGCAGGCCGATATCGCTGAACAGCTTGCCCGAGGTGATGAGGTCGGTGATGCGGCCGCGGTTGCGGAAGGGATCGCGGGTCACCGTCGGGTAGTAGATAAGCTGGCTCTGGATGTACTCGCCGAGCAGCTCATCTTTCGGCAGATGCTCGGTGATCATCTCGCCATAGGCGAGTTCCTTGACGTGGCGGCAACCGTGCAGCAGCACCACCTTCTCGAAGCGCTCGTAGGTCTCGGGGTCCTTGATCACGCTCAGGAACGGAGCGAGGCCCGTGCCGGTGCCGATCAAATAGAGGTTGCGGCCCTCTTCCAGATTGTCGATCACCAGCGTGCCGGTGGCCTTGCGGCTGACGATGATCTCGTCGCCTTCCTTCAGGTGCTGGAGCCGCGAGGTCAGCGGGCCGTCCGGCACCTTGATCGAGAAGAACTCCAGCGTGTCCTCGTAATTGGCGCTGGCGACGCTGTAGGCCCGCAGCAGCGGCTTCTCGCCGACCTTGAGCCCGATCATGGTGAATTCACCGTTGCGGAAGCGGAAGGTCGGGCTGCGGGTGGTCTTGAAGGAGAACAGCGTGTCGGTCCAATGGTGGACGCTCAAAACGCTTTCCTGGTTGAAATTGCTCATCTCACCCTTCCGTGTCGCTACGTTGCGGTTCCGAGGCGGTCAGCTATGCGTCGTTTGTACACGATCATTCGTGTACTAATGAATAATCCGGCTTGATCCCGTGGTCAAGGCTGCCCAAGATCGGCAGCGTTGCAGTTAAGGAAAAGGACCCCTTCCATGGCGCATGACGCACCCCAGGCCGCCGGGCCCTCGAAGCTCGTGATCCGCAATATCGGCCTGATCCTGTCCGGCGCGCTGGAAAAGCCGATCCTGGACGGCGACACCATCGTCGCCGAGAACGGCAAGATCACCGCGATCGGCCGCCACAAGGATCTCGACACGGAAGGTGCGACCACCATCGTCGATGCCAACGGCACCACGGTGACCCCCGGCCTGATCGACAGCCATGTCCACCCCGTCGCCGGCGACTGGACGCCGCGCCAGAACCAGATCAACTGGATCGACAGCTCCCTCCATGGCGGCATCACCACCATGATCTCGGCAGGCGAAGTGCACATGCCGGGTCGCCCCCGCGACGTGGTGGGGCTGAAGGCGATGGCGATCTTCGCCCAGCGCGCGTTCTGGACGTTGCGTCCGGGCGGCGTGAAGGTTCATGCCGGTGCGCCGGTGATCGAATGCGAGATGGTCGAAGAAGACTTCAAGGAATTGGCCGCCGCCGGCGTCAAGCTGCTCGGCGAAGTCGGCCTCGGTGGCGTCAAGGACGGACCCACTGCGCGCAAGATGGTGGGTTGGGCGCGCAAATACGGCATCCAGAGCACGATCCACACCGGAGGCCCCTCGATCCCCGGCTCCGGCCTGATCGACAAGGACGTGGTGCTGGAGGCCGACACCGACGTGGTCGGCCACATCAATGGCGGCCACACCGCCCTTCCCGACGACCAGATCCGCTGCATCTGCGAGGGCTGCAAGCGCGGGCTCGAGATCGTTCATAACGGCAACGAGCGCTCGGCGCTCTATACGCTGCGCATCGCGCGCGAAATGGGCGACCTGCACCGCGTCATCCTCGGCACCGACGGGCCGGCCGGCTCCGGCGTGCAGCCGCTCGGCATCTTGCGCATGGTCTCGATGCTGTCCTCGATCGGCGAGCTGCCGGCCGAGATCGCCTTCTGCCTCGCCACCGGCAACACCGCGCGGATGCGGCAGCTCGATTGCGGCCTGATCGAGGTCGGCCGCGCCGCGGATTTCGTCATCATGGACAAGGCGCAGCACTCGCCGGGCAAGAACATCCTGGAGAGCGTCCAGCTCGGCGACCTCCCCGGCATCGGCATGACCATCATCGACGGCATCGTCCGCACCCAGCGCAGCCGCAACACACCGCCGGCCGGCCGGGTGCCGGAAGTGGTGGCGAAGTGACGGCACTTGCCGTCATTCCGGGGCGCGCGAGAGCGCGAACCAGGAATCTCGAGCAACAATCTCCGGATTCCGGGTTTACGCGCGGCGCGCGTGCCCCGGAATGACAGTCAATTTCACCGCAACTTGCTCAACAGCGCCATCAGCATCTCGCGCTCCTTGGCGTCGAGCGGCGCCAGCGTCTCGCGGGTGATGGCGAGCGCATTCGGCGCCAGTTTCTCGGCTAGCTGCTGACCGGCACGCGTCAGGCTCACCAGCAGGCGTCGCCCGTCCTCGGGATCCTGGCTGGTTTCAGTCAGGCCGCGCGCCGTCAGGCGGTCGATCACGCCCTTGATGGTCGCGACATCCATCGCAGTCAGCCGTCCCAGCTGGTTCTGCGAGCACGGCCCGGTCTCGGCGAGCTTTGACAGCGCCGCCCATTGCGTCGGCGTCAGATTGGTGCCGATATCGCGGGAGAAGATCGAGCTGTGGCGCTGCCAGACCTGGCGCAGGATGAAGCCGACTTGCTCGTCGAGCACGTAAGGCGGTTTTGCCGGTTTGACGCTCTTCTTCGCCGCAACGCTTCTCGCCATCCGCTCCCCGACCTTCCCTTTGCCGTCACAACGACAGATGCGCGTCGCGGATGTCCGGACGCGCGTCGAGCTCGGCCATGGTGCCGCCGAAGCAGATGCGGCCGCGCTCGATGATATAGGCGCGATCGGAGATCAACCGCGCGAAGTGCAGATTCTGCTCGGAGACGACGATGCTGACGCCCTCCTTCTTCATGGTCAGGATGGCATCGACCATCTGTTCCACGATCTTCGGCGACAGGCCTTCCGACGGCTCGTCGAGCAGCACCAGCGACGGGTTGCCCATCAGCGTGCGCGCGATGGTGAGCATCTGCTGTTCGCCGCCGCTCATGCGGCCGCCCGGGCGGTTCTTCATCTCGCCGAGGTTCGGAAACAGCGTGAACAACTTGTCGCGCGTCCAGTAGGGCGCGTTCGGGCGCTTCGGCTGCCGGCCGACTTCGAGATTCTCCTCCACCGTCAGATCGGTGAAGATTCGCCGCTCCTCCGGCACGTAGCCGAGCCCCTCGCGCACGATCTCGTGCGTCGGCCGCACCGACACGTCCTTGCCCTCGAACATGATGCGGCCCGAGCGCTGCGCCACGAGGCCGACGATCGAGCGGAACGTCGTCGACTTGCCGGCGCCGTTGCGGCCCAGCAGCGCCACCACCTCGCCCTCGCCGACCTCGAAACCGATGTCGAACAGGATATGCGCCGGGCCGTAATGGCTGTTGAGGTCCTGCACCGTGAGTTTCATGCCGAGGCTCCGTCGCGATGGCGGGCATCGTAGACGAGCCCCTCGCCGAGATAGACCGCCTGCACCTGCGGGTTGCCACGCACCTCGGCGGGCGAGCCCTCGGCGATCAGCGTGCCGCGGTTGAGCACGATGATGCGGTCGGCGTGCTCGAACACCACGTCCATGTCGTGCTCGGTGAAGAGCACGCCGATCGACTTCTCCCGCGCGATTTGAGCCGTCAGTCGCATCAGATCGACTCGCTCGCGCGGCGCCATGCCGGCGGTCGGCTCGTCCATCAGCAAGAGTTTCGGCTGGTTGGCGAGCGCGACCGCAAGCTCGAGCCGCTTGAGGTCGCCATAGGCGAGCTCGCCGCAGGGACGATCCGCATAGCCGCTCATGCCGACGAGCTCGAGCAAGCGGCCGGCTTCGCCACGATCGAACCTCGGCGCCGAGCCCCAGAGATTGAACAGCTGCTTCCCGTGCGAGATCAGCGCAACCTGCACGTTCTCGCGCACCGTCATGGTCGCGAACGTCGCGGTGATCTGGAAGGTACGCCCCACCCCGAGCCGCCAGATCTCGCGCGGCTTCTTGCCGGTGGTTTCTTCGCCAAGCAGGCGGACCTGGCCGGAATCCGGCTTGTTCTGGCCGTTGAGCATGTCGAAGCAGGTGCTCTTGCCGGCGCCGTTCGGGCCGATCAGCGCCAGGATCTCGCCGGCACGCAGCGAGAACGAGACGCCGCGCACGGCATGGATGCCGCCATAGGATTTGGTCAGGCCTTCGACCGCGAGAAGTGGGGGTGCGACGCTCATTCGGCGGACTCGATCGGCTTGGCAAGCAAGGGAGATCCCGGCGGCGATGTCTTCCTGCGACGCTGCGCCAGCATCTCCAGCATGCCGACGATGCCCTTGGGAAAGACGACGACGATCAGCACGATGAAGCCGCCGAGCACGAGCTTCGACAGGTCGGTCTGGCTGACCAGCCAGATGTTGAGCGCCTTGTAGACGATGGCGCCGATCACCGCGCCCGACACCGTCTCGACGCCGCCGAGCAGCACCATGACCAGCGCGTCGACCGAAAGCGAGATGCCGAGATTGTCCGGGAAGACGCTGCCCTTGAGATAGGCGAACAGCGCGCCGCCGATGCCGGCGGTCGTGCCCGCGATCACGAAGGCGGTCCACTGGATGCGCTTGGCGTTGATACCGATCGCTTCGCTGCGCAGGAGCGAGTCGCGCGTGGCCCGCAGCGCGTAGCCGAACGGCGAGAACACCATGGCCCGCAGCGCGACCGTGACGAGCGCCGCGACGCCGAGCGCCAGCCAATAGAAGTGCGACGGGCTCGCCGCCCATTTTTCCGGCCAGACGCCCAGAATGCCGTTGTCGCCGCCGGTGACGCTCACCCATTGGAACGCGATCGACCAGACGATCTGGGCAAAGGCGAGCGTCAGCATCGCAAAGTAGACGCCGGAGAGCTGCACGGCGAAGAAGCCGAACACCGCGGCGCCCATGCAGCCGAGCAGCGGCCCGAGCAACAGGCAGACGATCATCGGCAGTCCGGCCATCTTGGCGAGGAAGGCGATGCCGTAGGCGCCGAGGCCGAAATAGGCGGCGTGGCCGAAAGACGCGAGTCCCCCGACCGACATCAGGAAGTGCAGGCTGACGGCGAAGATCACGAAGATCGCGATCTCCGAGCCGACGGTCAGCGCGTAGTTGCCGGCGAACAGCGGCAGCGTTGCGGCAATGACGAGCGTTGCCAGCGCGGCCAGCCGCTCGTTCGACGACAGCGGGCGCCAGGGATTGACGGTGAGACCCGGCGTCTTGCGCGCGGCCGCCTCCGGCTTGCCGAACAGGCCCCAGGGGCGGACGATCAGCACCACCGCCATCACCAGGAAGACCAGGATGATGGAGATCTTCGGGAAGATCAGGATGCCGAAGGCGTTGAGCTCGGAGACCAGCACCGCCGCGACGAAGGCGCCGACGATGCTGCCGAGACCGCCGATCACGACCACGACGAAGACCTCGACGATGATGCGCAGATCCATCGCGTGATGCACGGCATCGCGCGGGATCTGGAGCGCGCCGCCGAGCGCTGCGAGGAAGACGCCGACCGCGAACACCGACGTGAACAACCATTTCTGATTGACGCCGAGAGCCGCGACCATGTCGCGGTCCTGCGTTGCCGCGCGCACCAGCACGCCCCAGCGCGTGCGCTGGAACAGCAGCCAGAGAATGCCGAGCACGACCGGGCCGAGCCCGATCAGGAACAGGTCATAGCTCGGGATGTTCTGGCCGAAGAAATCGATCGCGCCCTTGAAGCCCGGCGCGCGGCGGCCGACGAGATCGTCGGGCCCCCAGATCAGCACGACGAGGTCCTCGACCATCAGGGTCAGACCGAAGGTCGCGAGCAGCTGGAACAATTCGGGCGCATGATAGATGCGGCGGAGCAGCACCATCTCGACGATGACGCCGATCAGCGCCACGGCCAGCGCGGCCGCGACGATACTGCCCCAGAAACCGAACGCGCCCGAAAGCCGCTCGGTCAGCGTGAAGGCGATGTATGCGCCGATCATGTAGAAGGCGCCATGCGCGAAATTCACGATCCGCGTCACGCCAAAGATGATCGACAGGCCCGAGGCCACCAGGAACAGCGACGCTGCGCTGGCGAGACCGGTCAGAAACTGTACGACATAAAAGGCCATAGGCGGTCCGGGTTCAGGTGTTGCTTCACCTCTCCCCGCTTGCGGGGAGAGGTCGAATTGCGGAGCAATTCGGGTGAGGGGGAGTCTCCGCGAGCTCGATGGTTACCTCCCTCGCGGAGGCTCCCCCTCACCCCGACCCTCTCCCCGCAAGCGGGGCGAGGGAGAAGAAAGAGATCAGTCCTTCGGACGCAGCTTCTCGACTTCGGCATCGCTGGGCAGATAGTCCGCGCCCTTCTTGTAAGAAGAGTCCACCATCACGCCCTTGCCGTCCTTCAGCGCGGTCTTGCCAACGTAAGCGCCGAGGGTCGACTGGTGGTCGATCTTGCGGAAGGTGATCTCACCGAACGGCGACGGCATGGACAGGCCCTCCGCCGCGGCAATCAGCTTCTCCGGATCGGTCGAGCCGGCCTTTGCCAGGATCGCGGCCGCCGACTTGATGGTCTGGTAGCCGACGATCGAGCCGAGACGCGGATAGTCGTTGTACTTGGCCTGGTAGGCCTTCAGGAACGCATCATGCTCGGGCGTCTTGATCGAGTACCAGGGATAGCCAGTGACGATCCAGCCCTCCGGCGTCTCGTCCTTGAGCGGATCGAGATATTCGGGCTCGCCGGTCAGGAAGGACACGACCTCGCGCCCCTTGAACAGGCCGCGGGTGTTGCCTTCGCGCACGAGCTTCACGAGGTCGGCGCCGAAGGCGACGTTGAGGATCGCCTCGGGATTGGCCGCGGCAACCGCCTGCACCACCGGACCCGCATCGATCTTGCCCTGCGGCGGCCACTGCTCGTCCACCCACTGGATGTCGGGGCGCTTCTCCGACATCAGCTTCTTGAACACGGCAACTGCCGACTGGCCGTACTCATAGTTCGGCGCGATCGTCGCCCAGCGCTTTGCCGGCAGCTTGCTGGCTGCTTCCACCAGCATCGCGGCCTGCATGTAGTTCGAGGGCCGCAGGCGGAAGGTGTACTTGTTGCCCTTCGACCAGGTCACGGCGTCCGTTAGCGGCTCGGCCGCAAGGAAAAACACTTTCTTCTGGTTGGCGAAGTCGCTGACGGCCAGACCGATGTTCGACAGGAACGTCCCCGTCAGCATCGCGACGCCCTCGCTCGACACCAGCTCGTTGGCCGCAGTCTGCGCATCCGCCGGCTTGCCGCCGTCGTCCTTGGAGACGACGACCAGCTTCTTGCCGTTGATGCCGCCGGCCGCGTTGATCTCTTCCACGGCGAGCTGCCAGCCCTTGCGATAGGGCTCGGTGAAGGCCGGCAGCAGCGAGTAGCTGTTGATCTCGCCGATCTTGATGTCCTGTGCCATGGCCGAATGAGCCATGCCGCCGGCCAGAAGCGCGAAGGCCGCGCCCACAAAATAGTTTCTCGCTCGCATCCCAACCTCCAGTTTTGAACTCTCTACGTCTTCAGCGTGATCTTGTCGGGGAAGCAGTGCCCGCCTCCCCGGTTCAAACTCTATCTCAGACCGTCCTCGCCCTTGATCTCCGCAACCGTCAGCCCGCCGACACGCGGCAGCGGACGGCCGCTGTCGGTAACGGCGACCGCGACCATGATCTCGTTGGCGCGCGGCGCGTCGTTGATCTGCACTTCCATGCCGTCGAAGTGGCTGCGCACGAAGGCCGCATCCTTGTGACCCAGGGGGATATCGAGCGTCGTGCCGGGGCCGCTGCGCTTCTTCGACGAAGGGATCAGCGCTGCGCCCTTGCTCAGAACCTTCCGCACCGGCGCGCCCATCTTCGGATGAAGGATCGCGGCCGCATGCTCCAGCTCGCCATTCTCACCGACGGCCGCCGCCTTGCCGTAGCTCTGCACCTTCGCCCCGTCGATCCCGAGCGCCGCGACTGCGCGCTTCGACAGCAGTTCGCCGAGCTCCTCGCCGATCGCGATCAGCGGCGCGAGATCCTCGACATATTGTCCGGCAAAGGGATTTTCGATCACGGCGATGGCCGCGGCGCGCCGGGTCGGCGGCGAGACCTGGCGGCCCATCTCCATTTGCGTCTCTTCGACGACCGTGACGATCTTGCGGATGATCGCGCTCATGATTGTTTCCCTTGCGCTCTTCCCTGCTCAGGCATGAACCGCGTTCTCCAGCACAGACGGGCGCGATCGTTGCCGTTCAATATCTTTTGTTCCGATGACGAGCATATCACCACTGAGCTGCAACACGGCACCCTCGATCAATCCGCGATCGAACAATTGCCGTGCACATTCCGCGCCAGATTCCAGCGCGGCCGAAATCTCGGTCGGTGACAATTCGCCGACGTTGCGGGTGACAAGACGCGCGCCGAGATCGCTGTCGGGCTGAAGCTCGTTCGCGGGCTGCCGGACGATGGCGGGATGCCCGGGCAGATCGACAGCGTTGGCGATGATCGTGGCCGCCGCATCGGCCTGCGCGGCCATTGCCGCCAGCACCGTCACGGCGTCGGCAATGCCGAGCGAAAAGCTGCGGCCGTGGCGCCCGCTGGTCGCGATCCCCCGCACGGGATCATCAGCATCGACCTTCATTCTCCGCATCACGCCGTCGCGATCGGGCCGGTCCATCAGGCCGACCGAAAAATGTTCGCCTCGCGCAAGATGCAGCGCGATGTCGCCGCCATTGTTGACATAGGCCTGGTCGAGCGACGCCGCGTTCAGCATTGCGCCCAGAATCTCCTCGGCCACGCTGCCCGCCACCGCGGCCATCGGCGTGATGAAGCAATCGGGGGCATAGGGCGCAACGGCGGCATACATGCGGCGCGCAACGGCGCCCTTCAGTGGGCACGCTCCGGGTTCCGCTGCCTTGCGCAGCTCCGTCAGCTCCACGCAGAGCTCATCGAGCAGCCCGGTGAAGCGGCGCGCTGCGGCGTCATAGGCCGCACGCACCTCGCCCGGCCCCCCCCTCGCTTCGACGATCAGATCAATCGGCCCATCCTGCAAATGCAGCCGCCGACCATCAGACAGCAATGCGATTTGCGGGAGCCGTGTCATGCCCGGGGCCCTGGAATCGGGTTCTGCCAGGGCAACTGGCGGACATCCTCGCCGTTCTGTACTTCCGAGAGCGGCTTGACGTAATCCATGTGTCCACCGAGCGCGGCGTAGTCGGACAGCTTCATCGTGAACTCGATCGGCGCGACCAGCGCCGGCGTCGGCACATAGCCGAACGCGCCTGAAGGCATCTGCGTCACGTCGACCATGTAAGTGATGCCGCCGCCGGGCCAGACATAGACTGGTGCGCCGCCGCTGGTGACACGTGTCAGCGCGTCCTTCACCGAGCGCGTCAGCCGCACCGGATTGTCGGTGACGCCCGCACGCAGCGAGCCGCCCGCACCGGCCATGAACAGCACGGTGCACAGCGCCGGCTCGCAATTCTCCTGGATGCGCTCGACCGAGAACTTCAAATCGGCCGGCATCTCGGTCTCGACCGGCTTCAAGGCCTCGTCGAGCACGTAATAGGACGAATGCTCGCCCGTCGTGGAAACCATCAGCATGGAGAGGCCAGGCTTGGCCTCCTTCGCATCGAACGGTCCGAGGATCGCGAGCGGATCGGAAATGTTGGTGCCGCCCCACCCCGTGCCGGGATCGGCGACCTGGAAATAGCGGCCGGGCGTCGAGCGCCGGCCCTTCATCTTGATGCCGGTGTCGGCGATGTCGAGCAGCTTGCCGGCCTGGTGCTCTGAGAGCACGCCGGTGATGTGGTCGTCGACGACCACGACCTCGTCGACCTTGCCATGCCATTGCTTGGCGAACATGCCGATCGTCGCCGAGCCACAGCCGACGCGCATGCGCTCTTCTTTCGCGCCGTTGACGATCGGCGGTTGGCCGGCCTGCACCACCACCGTGGCGCCGCCGTCGATGGTGAGCTCGACCGCCTTGCAATTGGCGAGGTCCATCAGCGTATCGCAGGTGACGCGGCCCTCCTTCTTGGAGCCGCCGGTGAGATGATGCACCCCGCCGAGCGACAGCATCTGCGAGCCGTATTCGCTGGTGGTGACGTGGCCGACCGCCTCGCCCTGCGCGCGCACGGTCGCGGTCTCCGGGCCGAGATAGCGGTCGGTGTCGATCTTCACCTTGATGCCGCAATAGGAGAAGATTCCCTCGGTGACGACGGTCACCATGTCGACCCCGTCGACTTCCGCAGAGACGATGAACGGTGCCGGCTTGTAGTCCGGATAGGTCGTGCCCGCACCGATCGCGGTGACGAAGGTCGAGGGTTCGTGGACGATCTTGCCGTCCCAGTCTTCCGTGCGGCTGAACGGCACAAGCTTGCCGCCATGCGAAACGGTGCGCTCCAGGATCACGTGCGGATCGACGCGAACGAGCTTGCCGTCGTGATTGGCATAGCGATCGCAGGCGCCCGCCGCGCCCGGCTTGATGTAGCACATCACCGGACAGGCATCGCAGCGGATCTTGTCGGTGGCGGCGCTCGTCGTTTCAGTCACCATGTGCAAGCCAGCGGACACTGCGGTTATCATTCGTATACGAACGATGTTGCGCGCGGTCCCGATAGCTGTCAAGCGGCGGCGCGCGCGAAAAGATGCACTGCCGAATAAAACCTCATTTGCCTGCCGCCTTTGTCCACAAAGCGGGCAGTCGCGCTGCACTGCGGCATGGCCGCTTGCACGTTTGTGTACAAACGGTATCGTCGCAACGTACAATTTTTGCGACCCGATCGTCGCGGGGCTTGGGAACAGGATGACGCAGACACCGATCCGCCTCACCGTGAACGGCAGGATCCACGAGATCACTGCAGAGCGCGCAACGCCATTACTCTATGTGCTGCGCAACGACCTCGCGCTCAACGGTCCGAAATATGGCTGCGGCCTCGGCGAATGCGGCACCTGTACTGTCCTGATCGACGGCGCCGCCGCGCGCTCCTGCGTCATACCGGTCGGCGGCTGCGTGGGACGCGACATCGTGACGCTCGAAGGGCTCGGCACAAGCGACAAGCCTGATCCGGTGCAGCAGGCCTTCATCGACGAGCAGGCCGCGCAATGCGGCTACTGCCTCAACGGCATGATCATGACCACCAAGGCGTTGCTCGCGATCAACCCGCAGCCGACAGAACAGGAAGCGCTGGCGGCGCTGCGCTACAATCTCTGCCGCTGCGGCACGCATGTCGAAATCCTGCGCGCCGTGATGCGCGCATCGGGGCAGCTCACCGAGGCCGCGGACTGATGGCCTCCCCTGCCTCGAACGGAGCTGAGCGGCAATCAGGCTCGCTCGTCGTCGTCCGCACCGTGGACGAGATCACATCCGAGACCTTCGTCCGCATCACCGCAGACGGCTCGGTCACCGCTTACAATGGTCATGTCGATCTCGGCACCGGCATCCGCACCGCGCTCGGCCAGATCGTCGCCGAGGAGCTCGACGTGTCCTTTGCGCGCGTCGTCGTCGTGCTCGGCGATACCGCTGTCGTGCCGAACCAGGGCGCCACGATCGCCAGTGAAACCATCCAGATCACTGCCGTGCCCCTGCGCAAGGCCGCGGCGCAGGCGCGCCACTTCCTGATCGCGCGCGCAGCCGAGCGGCTGGAGTTGCCGGAGGCCGACCTCAAGATCGAAGACGGCCTCGTGCGCGGGCACGACAACCGCAGCGTCAGCTATGGCGAATTGATCGGCGGCGAGACGATCCGGCTCGAGCTTGCCGACGACGTCGCCGTCAAGCCCGTCGGCGACTACGCCATCGTCGGCCAGTCGATGCCGCGGGTCGACCTGCCGGCGAAGGCCACGGGCGAGCTGACCTTCGTGCACGACGTCCGCCTGCCTGGCATGCTGCACGGCCGCGTCGTGCGTCCGCCCTATGCCGGCGTCGATGCCGGGCCGTTCGTCGGCACCAGCCTGCTCGCGGTCGACGAATCCTCGGTGCGCGACGTTCCCGGCATCATAGCCGTCGTGCACATCGGCGATTTCGTCGGAATCGTCGCCGAGCGCGAGGAGAATGCGATTCGCGCCGCGGAGCAGCTCAAGGTGAGCTGGAAGCCGACGCCCACCCTCACCGACCTCGCCGATGTCGAGACCGCGTTGCGCGCCAATCCGTCGACGCCGCGGACGTTGATCGACAAGGGCGACGTCAATGCGGCGATATCAGGCGCCGCCAAGCCGATGCAGCGCACCTATGTGTGGCCGTACCAGATGCATGCCTCGATCGGCCCGTCCTGCGCGGTCGCCGACTTCCAGAGCGGCGACATCCGCGTCTGGTCGGGCACGCAGAATCCGCATCTGCTGCGCGGCGATCTGGCGCTGCTGATCGAGCGCCCCGAGAGCGAGATCGAAGTCATCCGGCTGGAGGCCGCCGGCTGCTACGGCCGCAACTGCGCCGACGACGTCACCGCGGATGCGCTGCTGCTGTCGCGCGCGGTCGGCCGTCCGGTGCGCGTGCAACTGACGCGCGAGCAGGAGCACGCCTGGGAGCCCAAGGGCACCGCGCAGCTCATCGACGTCAATGGCGGCCTGAACGCCGACGGCGGCGTCGCGGCTTACGACCTCGCCACGCGCTATCCCTCGAACGCCGCGCCGACGCTGGCGCTGCTGCTGACCGGTCGCGTCTCGCCCGATCCGGCCGTGCTCCAGATGGGCGACCGCACCGCGATCCCGCCCTACGACTACGACCACATGCGCGTCGTCGCCCATGACATGGCGCCGATCGTGCGCGCGTCCTGGCTTCGCGGCGTCTCGGCGCTGCCGAACACGTTTGCGCATGAATCCTACATCGACGAGGCCGCAACGGAAGCCGGCGTCGACCCGATCGAATACCGGCTGCGCTACCTGAAAGACCAGCGCGCCGTCGATCTCGTCAATGCGGTGGCCGAGCGCGCGGGCTGGACGCCGCGGCCGGTCCGCGAAGAGAAGGACGGCGAGGTCGTGCACGGGCGCGGCTTTGCCTATGCGCTCTATGTCCACAGCAAGTTTCCGGGCTATGGCGCGGCGTGGTCGGCCTGGGTCGCCGACGTCGCCGTGAACAAGACGACCGGCGACGTCAGCGTGACGCGCGTCGTCGCCGGGCAGGACTCCGGTCTGATGATCAATCCGGACGGCGTGCGCCACCAGATCCACGGCAACGTCATCCAGTCCACCAGCCGCGCGCTGATGGAGGAGGTCTCGTTCGAGCGCGGTGCGGTGGCGGCGCGCGAATGGGGCGCCTATCCGATCATCCCCTTCCCCGACGTGCCCAAGATCGACGTCTTGATGTTGCCGCGGCCGGACCAGCCGCCGCTCGGCGTCGGCGAGTCCGCCTCGGTCCCGAGCGCGGCGGCGATCGCCAATGCCATCTTCGATGCCACCGGCGTGCGCTTTCGCGAGCCCCCGTTCACGCCCGAGCGCATCCTCCGGGGCCTGCACGGTGACGCGCGGCCCGCGCCGCAGGCCCTGCCCGCTCCCGCAGCGCCACAGCCATCGCGCATCTGGCAGAATCCGTTCGCCAGGCGCGCCGGCATCTTTGCGACCATTGCCGCCGTCTGCACCGCCGCGATCGGCGTTGGCGCTGCCCTCTTGCCCGGCCGCGCCATCGCGCCGATCGCGCGGCCCGATGCATCGGTCTATTCCGCGGCAACCATCGCCCGCGGCGCGCAGCTTGCCGCGCTCGGCAATTGCGCGGAGTGCCACACCACGATCGGCGGTGCGCCCAACGCCGGCGGCCGCGCGCTTGCGACGCCGTTCGGCACGATCTACGCGACCAACATCACGCCCGACGTCGAGACCGGCATCGGCGCCTGGTCCTATCCCGCCTTCGAGCGCGCGATGCGCGACGGGCAGCATCGCGACGGACGGCAGCTCTATCCCGCCTTCCCCTACACGCATTTTTCGAAGACCAGCGAGGCCGACCTCCAGGCGCTCTACGCCTACCTGATGGCGCAGCCCGCGGCGCGCGCGACGGCGCCCGCGAACACGCTCGCCTTCCCGTTGAACATTCGCCCGCTGCTCGCGGGCTGGAATGCGCTGTTTCATCAGACGAAGGACTTCAAGCCCGATCCCGCGCAGTCCGCGCAGTGGAATCGCGGCGCCTATCTGGTCGAAAGTCTCGGCCATTGCAGCGCCTGCCATTCGCCGCGCAACGCGCTCGGCGCCGAGCAGCGCGATGCCTATCTCGCCGGCGGCTTTGCCGAGGGTTGGGAGGCGCCGCCGCTGACGTCGCTGTCGCAGGCACCGATCCCCTGGAGCGAGGACGAGCTCTACGCCTATTTGCGCACCGGCCAGTCGCGCTATCACGGCGTCGCCGCCGGCCCGATGGCGCCTGTTGTCAGGGATCTCACAGCCCTGCCCGACCAGGACATTCGCGCGATGGCCGTCTATCTCAACTCGTTCAACAACGCCGCCACCGAGGCGCCGGAGGCACTTGCCGCCAGGCTCGAGAGCGCAACGCAAGTCACCACCGCCGCCTCCACCGGCGCGCGGCTCTATCAGGGCGCCTGCGCCGTCTGCCACGAGGTCGGCGGCCTGCCGCTGTTCGGCAGCCGGCCCTCGCTCGCGCTCAACAGCAATCTGCACAGCGCATCACCGGACAATCTCGTGCAGGTGATCCTGCACGGCATCGCCGAGCCAGCATCGAGCGATCTCGGCTACATGCCTGCGTTCAGGAACAGCATGAGCGACGCGCAGATCGAGGAGCTCGTCACGTTCCTGCGCAGGCAGTTCGCCCCCGACAAGCCGGCCTGGACAGGCGTGCGCGAAACGATCGCACGCGTGCGATCGGCTGCCCACTGAATATTATGCGTGCTTCTTCACTTCCACCGGCGGCGTGCCGTGGGTGTGGAAGGACTCGATGGTCTTCAGGCCCCACGCCTGCCCTTTCTTGCGCTCCTCCTCGGTCCACACGATCGGCTTCCAGTCGGGGGCGAGGATGAGGCGCGCACCGGCGTTGGCGACTTCGACGCGGTTGCCGCCGGGCTCGTAGACATAGAGGAAGAAGGTCTGCTGGATCGCGTGCTTGTGCGGACCGGTCTCGATGTGGATGCCGTTCTCCAGGAAGATATCCGCCGCGCGAAGAATCTCCTCGCGGCTGTCGAGCGCGTAGGTGACGTGGTGGAAGCGGCCTGGCGTGCCGGAATGGTCGAGAGAATAGGCGAAGTCGTAGCTCTTGTTCGACATCGTCAGCCACATCGCCGCTTCCCGACCGTCGTTGAGCACGATCTGCTCGGTGAGCCGGCAGCCGAGATAGTTCTCGAAGAACTCGCGGTTGGCCTTGATGTCGACGGCGAGGCAGTTGAGGTGGTCGAGGCGGCGGACATTGACGCCGCGGGCGGGAAAACGCTGCGCCTGGTTCTTGAGCGCCGGCTTCAGCTCCGGCGGCGCCTGATACCATTCGGTCTCGTAATAGAGCTCGACGATGTGGCCGTCGGGGTCGCGGCAGCGGAAGGTCGGCCCCTGCCCCATGTCGCCGTCGATCCAGCCGATGTCGAACCCGGAGCCCTTGAGCGCGGCGACGCGGCGCTCCAGCGCCTGCTGGCTGCGCGCGCGCAGCGCCATGTGCTCCATGCCTGAGGTCTTCGACGCCGTGAGCTTGAGCGAATAGCGCTCGTAATCGTCCCAGCCCCGCAGGTAGACCGACTCGCCCTTCCGACCGCTGATTGTCATGCCCATCACGTCGACGAAGAATTTCAGGCTCTCGTCGGGCTTGGGCGTCAGCAGCTCCATATGGCCGAGATGGGCAAGATCGAGGATCGGTTCGGGCTGCATGCTTTCCTCCTGGCGTGGCTGCGATCCGCAGGAACCGGATCGCGCATTCGGGCACAGCGCCGCAATTGGCTCACGCGCCCGGGGGGCGGCACCGAGGCCGCGGGTTCATTTGTACTAATGTACAAATGATTAGGTCCCGTCAACAAACCAACCCTTGCATCTCGGACCGAATGGCGCCCCGCGCTTGAGCAGAACCATCCCCGAACGGCGGACGGACTGCCCGAATGGTAAAATCTTCCCTAATTCGATCGAAAGCCTGCTCGCCCCAAAAAGCAGCACTTTCCGGCCGTTTCCGCCCACAGATATGCATCAGGAACGAATCTATCGGCCGAATTGTCGCGGATTTAACGAAGCGGCCGCGGCTGCCGTTTAACCGTTTGTGCAGCCGCGGCCGCGCATAGTCCGGTGCAACCCCCGTGCTCTTGCCAGGTTCATTCATCGTGACATCCTTTGGACGCGTGATTTCGGTACGTGGATCGCTCGCCCGGGTCGGGCTTCTGGCAGCAAACCAGATGCCGATCTCGGAGGTTCGGGCGACCGTCGGCCGTTTCGTCAGCATTCGCTGCGCCAGCTCGGTCATCGTCGCGATGATCACCGAGGTCTCCTGCGAGAATCTGTCGAGCGCCGACAATTACATCGCCATCGCCTCGGTCGACCTGCTCGGCGAGATCCTCAACGCCGCCGACAAGGCCAAATTCCAGCGCGGCGTCACCAATTATCCGACCATCGGCGACGCGGTCGACCTGATCACGAGCCAGGAGCTGCGCACGATCTACGCGCCGACCGGATCGGACCAGATCAACGTCGGCTTCCTCCAGCAGGACCGCTCGGTGATCGCCTATGTCGACGTCGAGGAAATGCTGTCCAAGCATTTTGCCGTGCTGGGATCGACCGGCGTCGGCAAATCGACCGGCGTCTCGCTGCTGCTCAACGAGATCCTGAAGGCGCGCCCGAACCTGCGCATCTTCCTGCTCGACGTGCACAACGAATATGGCCGCTGCTTCGGCGACCGCGCGCTGGTGCTGAACCCGCGGAACCTGAAGCTGCCGTTCTGGCTGTTCAACTTCGAGGAAATCGTCGACGTGCTGTTCGGCGGCCGCGCGGGCGTTCCGGAGGAGCTCGACATCCTCGCCGAGGTGATCCCGCTCGCCAAGGGCGTCTACACCCAATACCAGAACGCCGACCGCATCGGCCTCAAGCGCATCGACCCCAAGCAGATCGGCTACACGGTCGACACACCGGTGCCTTATCGTCTCGTCGATCTGATGTCGCTGATCGACGAGCGCATGGGCAAGCTCGAAAACCGCTCCTCGCGCATCATCTATCACAAGCTGATCTCGCGTATCGAGGCGGTGCGCAACGATCCGCGCTACGCCTTCATGTTCGACAACGCCAATGTCGGCGGCGACACCATGGCCGAGGTGATCAGCCACCTGTTCCGCCTGCCCGCCAACGGCAAGCCGATGACGGTGATGCAACTCGCCGGCTTCCCGGCCGAAGTGATCGATTCCGTCGTCTCGGTGCTCTGCCGCATGGCCTTCGACTTCGGCCTGTGGAGCGACGGCGTCTCGCCGCTCTTGTTCGTCTGCGAGGAAGCGCATCGCTACGCCTCCGCCGACCGCAACGTGGGCTTCGGGCCGACCCGCAAGGCGGTGTCGCGCATCGCCAAGGAAGGCCGCAAATACGGCGTCTATCTCGGGCTGATCACCCAGCGTCCGGCCGAGCTCGACGCCACCATCATCTCCCAGTGCAACACGCTGTTCACGATGCGTCTAGCCAACGAGCGCGACCAGGCGCTGCTGCGCGCCGCGGTGTCGGATGCGGCCGCGAACCTACTCTCCTTCGTACCCTCGCTCGGCACCCGCGAGGTGCTGGCGTTCGGCGAAGGCGTCGCACTGCCGACGCGCTTGCGCTTCAAGGAGGTGCCGCCGCACCAATTGCCGCGCGGCGAAGCCACCATCAGCAGCGTGCCCTCGGTGACCTCCGGTCACGACATGCATTTCGTCAGCGCCGTGCTCGAGCGCTGGCGCGGCGCCACCTCGCAGCGCGACGTGCCGAACGACCCGGTGTTCCAGGCGCCACCCGCGAAGACGCTCGGCACCGCCGAAGCCCCGATGCTGCAGCCCTCGATGGGCCTCGATCCCGACCGCTTCTCGCTGTTGAAGAAGCCGCTGCGGTAAGGCCACGCGCCACCCACTTCGTCATTGCGAGCGCAGCGAAGCAATCCAGAATCCCTCCGCGGAAACACTCTGGATGGCTTCACTGCGCTCGCAATGACGGTTCAAGGTGAACGAGCGCCATTCCCCAATGCGCATCCAAACCGCAGATGCGCCGTCGCGCCGCGCCAACCGGTGCCCCGTGGCACGTTGAGCCCCGCGCCCGCATCGACTATGGTTGCCGGCCCCCATCCGGAAAAAACAACCAATGACAAAAACAGCCGCACAACGCTTCCCAGCTCCCGCCCTCGACACGCTGCCTGACGACATCCGCACGCGCCTCCTCGCCGTGCAGGAGAAGAGCGGCTTCGTGCCGAACGTCTTCCTCACGCTGGCCTATCGTCCGGACGAGTTCCGCGCGTTCTTCGCCTATCACGACGCGCTGATGGAGAAGGACGGCGGCCTCACCAAGGCCGAACGGGAGATGATCGTGGTGGCGACCTCGGCGGCCAACCAGTGCCAGTATTGCGTGATCGCCCATGGCGCTATCCTGCGCATCCGCGCCAAGAACCCGCTGATCGCCGACCAGGTCGCGGTGAACTATCGCAAGGCCGACATCACGCCGCGGCAGAAGGCGATGCTCGACTTCGCGATGAAGGTCTCGGCCGACGCGCAGCGGATCTCGGAGGAGGATTTCGCCGCGCTTGCGCCGCACGGCTTCAGCGACGACGACATCTGGGACATCGCCGCGATCTCGGCCTTCTTCGCGCTGTCGAACCGGCTGGCGAACTTCACCGGCATGCGGCCGAACGACGAGTTCTACTTGATGGGCCGGCTGCCGAAGAAATGAATGACGCGGTGGCTGACGAGCAATGACCGTGCTGAACTGGCCCGAGATCCTTCTGCGCCTCGGCGTCGCCACGCTCGCAGGCTGCGCCATCGGCCTCAATCGTGACCTGCACGGCAAGCCGATCGGGCTGAAGACGCTCGGCATCGTCGGGCTCTCGACCGCAACCGTCGTATTGCTGGCCGTGCAGTTCGCCGAGGCGGGCAAGATCACCGATGCGGCAAGCCGCGTCATCCAGGGCATCCTCACCGGCATCGGCTTCCTCGGTGCCGGCGTCATCGTCCACGAAAGCGACAGGTTTCGCGTCCGCGGCCTGACCAGTGCCGCCTGCACCTTCCTCGCCGCCTGCCTCGGCATCGCCTGCGGCGTCGGCCAGTGGCCGATCGTCGGAACGGCGCTGACACTGGCCTTCCTGATCCTCACCGTCGGCAATCGCGCCGAGCACTGGCTGCACCGGATGCTCGGCGCCAGGGACGAGACGCACGAAACCGATGCGTCGCCGAAGACGCGCTCCCCGGATGAGAGCTAGAACCGAAGCCGCCGCGCCCACAGCGGTTTCAGCAATTCGAGCACCGTCAGCACCAGCAGCCCCGCGCCGAGCGCGATCATCAGATCGTCCGCATGCAGCGGACCAAAGCGGAACAGGCTGGAGGCCGGCGGCCAGAGCAGCGCGGTGGCGAGAACGAGAGCCACCCCCGCGAAGATCCAGGTCAATGCGGGATTTGGACGGAAGAACGCGGACGCGAACGATGCGCTGAAGGACCGATTGACCAGGACCAGAGCGACAATGCAGACGACGAGCGTCACGAAAGCGAGCGTCCTCGCCTCGTCGGCGACGAGGCCGGAGCGAAGCGCGCCGACGAATATGATGGCGGTCAGGGCAAATGCGAGGGCCCCCTGAAGCACGCTCCAGCCAACCAGTGCCCACGAGAACAGCGCGGCATCAGGCCGCCTCGGCGGACGCGTCATCGCATCGCGCTCGTCCCGCTCCGCCTCGAACACCAGCGAGCATACGGGGTCGATGATCAGCTCCAGAAATGCGATGTGCACCGGACTGAAGATCAGCGGCAGCCCGAAGACCAGGGGCAGCAGCGCAAGTCCCGCGATCGGGACATGAACGGCGAAGATGAAGGCCATCGCCTTCCGCAGATTGTCGTAGATGCGGCGGCCCAGACGAATAGCCGACACGATCGAACCGAAATCGTCGTCGAGCAGCACGATCGCCGACGCCTCTCGCGCGACGTCGGTCCCGCGCCCTCCCATCGCGATGCCGATGTGGGCGGCCTTGAGCGAAGGCGCGTCGTTGACGCCGTCGCCGGTCATCGCCACGATCTCGCCGTTGAGCTTCATCGCCTGGACGATGCGCAGCTTCTGCTCCGGCAAAACCCGGGCGAACACGTTGACATGCCCGACGCGTTTCGCGAGCTCCGGATCATCCGCCAGCCTGACCTGATCGCCGGTCATGACGTCACGGACATCGAGTCCGGCCTGGTTCGCGATGGCAACGGCGGTTGCCGGATAATCGCCCGTGATCATGACGACGCGGATCCCCGCCGCGCGGCATTCGCGAACCGCCTCCGGGACATGGGGCCGCAGCGGATCGGCAAGCCCGACCAAGCCGACAAATCGAAACGCGAAATCCTCCTGGGTCGGCGGGAGTGAAGCGTCATCGCAGGCGGCAACGGCCATCCCCAGCACGCGAAGCCCGTCCCTCGCCATCGCGCTGGCGGCATCTCGCACCGAATCCTGATCAGCAGCGTTCATCCTGCACAGGCGCGCGATCGCCTCGGGTGCGCCCTTGGCGCATGCGACGAGGTCCGCCCGGCCGGCCGTGCGCCAGACCTGCGTCATGGCCAGCAGCTCGGGGCGCAGACCGTAGGTACGCACCAGCGTCCGGTCGCCGTCCGGCGCATCGCCTCCCCGCAAGGCGTCCTGCGCGAACAGATGCAGAGCCTTCTCCATCGGGTCGAACGGTTCCGGAGAGCTCGCCAGGGCACCGCAACGCGCCAGCTCGATGAATTCAGGCCTGGCGTCATCCCGCCCGGCGCTCTCCGGACGCATGCGTGCCCCGTCGAGCAGCCGCAACTCCGCGACGGACATCTGGTTCTGCGTCAGTGTCCCGGTCTTGTCGGTGCACAGCACGGTCGCAGAGCCGAGGACCTCGATGGCTGCGGCTCGCCGCGTCAGGACGCGCGCCTGCGAAATCCGCCAGGCTCCCATCGCCATGAAGACCGTGAGCACGACGCCAAATTCTTCCGGCAACATCGCCATGCCGATGGCGATGCCCGCAAGCAGCGCTTGCAGCCAGTCCCCACGCAAGACTCCGTAGAGCGCGACGGCGGCCACGCTGACGACCGCGCCGCCGAGGAAGCAGAGCCGCACCAGTCTTGCGGTCTGTTGCCGAAGCCGGGGCGGCTCGGTTTGCAAGCCGCGCAGCGACAGCCCGATCTTCCCGATCTCGCTGCGCGGGCCGGTGGCCTCGACCAGCGCCAGCCCCTCGCCGCGCACGACGAGCGAACCTGAATACACGAAGGGCTGATCCTCGCCGCCCGGCCGCTGATCGGCTGACATGGCCTTGCCGGCAGCCCGCTTGCGGACGGGCACCGACTCGCCGGTCAGCAGCGACTCGTCGATCTGCAGATCGCGCGCGTCCACCAACGCGGCGTCGGCCGGAATCCGGTCGCCTTCGCCGAGGACGAGCAGGTCGCCGCGCACGACCTCGCGGCCCGGGATGCGCCGACGCGCACCGTCCCGCACCACGAGCGCGCGCGGGCTGCTCAGGTCGCGCAAGGCTTCCAGAACGCGCTCGGTCCGGGTCTCCTGCACCACCGTGATCACGATCGACATCGCACCGAAGACCAAGAGGATCAGCGCTTCCCTGAGATCGCCGAGCACGAGGTAGACCAGCCCACCGCAAAGCAGCAGCACGAGCATCGGCTCGCGCAGCACTTCCATGACGATGCGGAGCGGACTGCGTCGTTCGGGCCGAGGCAATTCGTTGGCGCCGTCCTCTTCCAACCGCGCCCGAGCCTCGACCTCGCTCAGCCCGGCCGGTCTTTTGGCTTCCGTGGCGCTCACGTCTTCCGCCGCAGGCTCCAGAGACTTCCGGCGAGCAGGACGGCCGTCACGAGCAGTATGGCGACGAAGGTCTGGATGATTGTGAAGTTCAGCGCATCACGCGCGACGAACAGCGCGGTGATGGCTCCGGCCAGGACAAACAGAATGCGAAGGATCAGGCTCATCGTCGCGTCTCCAGGTCGGCATGATCCGGAGCCCACCTGGCGACGCGGGAGCGCAATGCTGGTTCGGCTGTCATGCCGGCGGACCTTAGCGGCCGCCGCCGACGCCGATTTGCGATACGTCAATTTTACCTGCGCCGTTGGGCCGCACGTTCGGCCCGGTCCGCCGCCTGCGCCTCCTCGACATCCAGCGTAATCGACACTTTCAGGAACGGCGCGCCCTGCCAGCGGACGTCCACGACGACGGGCCGCGCACGGCCCGGCCGCGGCATCGGGCGGCTCAAAGCGTCGGCGACTGGTGGAGATAACGGCCGTCGAAATCCGCGAGTTCGAAGAACTTCTGCTCGTCGAGTACGGTGACGCGGCCGCGCTGAAATTCCACGATCCCCTCCTGGCGCAACTGCTTGATCACCCGGTTGGCGTGGACCGCCGTGATCCCCAGGGCCTCGCCGATCTGCTCCTGGGTCAGCGGCATCTCGAAAGTGTTGCCGTCCACGCGACCGATCACCCTGAGGCGCTCGCGCAGCTCGATCATGACATGGGCGAGGCGTGCAGGCGCCGGACGCTGGCCGACATTGACGATCCATTCGCGAAACATCGCGGCGTCGATCAGCGTGTCCCGCCAAAACATCTCGGCGACGACCGGTCTGCGTTGGTGCAATCTTCGCAGCGTATCATGGCTGATGAAGCCCAGCGTGCACGGCGTCAACGTCGAGAGCTCATGGTCCATCACGTGCAGGAACAGGCTCATCAGGTCCGGGATCTCGCCCGGAATGTGCAGGGAGAGAATCTGTCGCTTGCCGCTCGCGATCGTCTTGGAGCGCGCGCAAAATCCCTCGACGATCAGGCAGCATTCGGTGGCCCGCTCGCCGTCCCTCACCACGGGCGTCTCCGCCGGATACTGTCTCACCGCGATCGGAAGCGCTTCGATTTCTCTGACATCCTCCTCCGAAATGCCGGAAGAGACGCGCAAACGCCTGACAAGCGCAGCACGAATCGTGTCGCTGGGCACGCGAAGTCGCTCCGTTTGCATGAATTGGACCCATGGCGCGCCGGGCGCCGCCGTCATGAAACCCGCGATCCGCGCCCCCGTTCCAACAAAAGTTAAGGACGCCGCTCGCGTCCGCATGGTTGGCTCCGCGCCGGAAAGGCCAGACCATGACCAAGAAACGCAACCGTACAAAACCGGCCCTGTCTCTCCAGGAGCGCTTGGACAAGTTCACGCAAGAGGCCCGCGCCGCCGCCAGGAAGCTGCCGGCCGGCGCCGAGCGCCACACGCTGTTGCAGAAGGCGCGCGACGGCGAGGCGGCCGCGGAGATGGAGCGCCTGCTGTCCCCGCCCGGTCCGCAAGCCCCGAAGTGATCTGCGACGCGCTACGCCGCTAGCGCTTCGCCATCAACTCGAGCGCCGGGGCAAAGCGCTCGGAAAACGTCAACGTCTTGGCGTGGTGAACTGCGGCAAACGATGCCGAGATTCCCGCTGAGGCGACCGCGAGCAAGGCAATTGCGAAAACCAGACGGCGCATTTTGGCCTCCTGTGTGAGCTCGACTACCCCACACAGATGGGACGGCTCTGTTTCAGGACGGTTTCGTGCGAACAGAAAATGGCTTCGCTCAAGAGGCTGTGATGAGGTCCTGTCGCGGGGCCGCAGCCGCCATACACTAATAGGTAGTTGCTGCTGTCTTGCAGCGGGTGCGAGCCGTGTCAGGAATTTTACGCACGCGCTCACGATCCTGAAATCGCAAGACTGCCGCAACAGGCAACATTTGCAGGAGTGCAAAGTCTTCGAGGATCACTCACATGAACGTCGTCATTCAGAAGCTCAATGGCCTATGGCACCTCATCATCGGATCGAGCCGGATCCGAACGCCCTTCCTGGAAACCCAGGAGCGCGCGCTGGTCGTGACTTACGCCCGGCGCATCTACCCCGGCGCCAAGATCTTCCAGCGCGATTGATCTGAGCCGCCGCGCCTAATCGTCGTCCGCCGGCCCGCACCAGCCCGGCAGATAGATCGCATCCTTGCTCTTGGCCGCGGACAGCGCCTTTTCCAGCGCCTTGTCGAAATTGGCATCCACCGCCTTGCGCGACAATTTCCGGCGCAGATAGTCGGCCCACAGGAATTCGGAGAACGGCGTGGTGTCCTTGGCAAATCCCCCCAGGCGGCGGAGCTCGCCGGCGAGGCTGCGGAAGGGATCGTCCCTGAGATCGGCGACTGATTTCGGCAGGTCGCGGAACGGCCGCCTTTCGCCCTTGGAATCGTAGGGATAGACCCAGCGCTTGTTGTCCATCACGCCCCAGAAGGCCTCGCGCTCGACCATCCTGAGGTCGCCGACGACAGTCACCAGCACTTCCTTGACGCCCTCGTCGTGCAATGCGCGGCCGAGATGATGATGGTCGATCACGTAGTAACGCTTGTCCGGCCCGTACACGACGGGGATCATGTGCTTGCCGAGCAGATCGGCCTGCTTCTTGCTGTCGTGCTCGCGCCAGCGTTTGCGCTTCTCCTTGACCTCGCGCATGCCGACCGTCATCTGCGTCGGCCGAAGCGACAGGATCGGCACCGGATGCACCCTCGGCTCGCGCGCGTTCGTGGTCATGGTCGAAGAGCCCCTCACATTGTTGGTTGCAACCGGTGGTCCAGGTTCCATGATTATGCCATGGGCCTTGCGGCGACAAAATGCGTTCGGCGCGCAAAGGGAGATCACAAGCCGATGTTCGCGGGACCGGGCACGGCAGGTGCCATGGCTGTTTTGCAGCGCAACCCCGCGCATCCTGACACCGGCATGACGACCGCTGTCGCGGGCCTTCGCGAAGAGGTCGTGCAAAAGCGCAATGCACGTACGCGTTGAGAAGATTTTCTGCAACGCGTTCACCACGTATGCTATCAAAAACCGCTGCTTCGGAGTGATCCTCGCACCATGAAATCCCAGCGGCCCATAAGCTCTGATGAGGAGCACCGGGTGCTCCAGTTCAGGCCGCGCACCTCCCCCTCCCCGACGGTCCACCGGGGCAACGGCACCGTGCAGCCGATGCGCGGCGCGCCCAAGCCGCTCGACCTGTCGCGCTACGAGCAGCCTCGCACCGAGCCGGACGATTTCCGCCACCGCATGCTCGCCAACATCGCCGCGCTCGCCTTCACCATCGCGCTGACCGCGATCGGGATCTGGCTCGCCGTGAGCATCGCCGACCTGCGCCGGACCCAGGATTGCGTGCTGATGGGCCGCCGCGACTGCGCCAAGATCACGACGCCGCACATCTAGGCCCGGCCCGCCGCCGATCCCCCGCCGCAAAGGGGCTCCGGCAGGCATCCCCAGCTCCGTCCCTTGCTGTCCCCTTGGCCTGCCCGGCTCCATTGAACTCAGGGCGGCGCTCCGATATACGGGCTCTCGACCCGGCCAGAGGGGGGTTGAGGGCGTCATCAGGGGCGCGATGCCCACCCGCCATGCCACTCTGGAACATCTGACAAATATCTGCAATATATCAAAGGCTTAGTGATGTCCTCCACATTCGATCAGGTCGCTACGATCATCGCTGAAACCTGCGACATTCCGCGCGACACGATCACGCCGGATAGCCACGCCATCGATGACCTCGGCATCGACAGCCTCGATTTCCTCGATATCGCGTTTGCGATCGACAAGCAGTTCGGCATCAAGCTGCCGCTGGAAAAGTGGACCCAGGAGGTCAACGACGGGAAAGCGACCACCGAACAATATTTCGTGCTGAAGAACCTGTGCGCGCGCATCGACGAGCTGGTTGCAGCCAAGGGCGCGAGCGCCTAATCGGGCGGCCATGCAACTCGAATACTTTCACATGATCGATCGCATCGTCGACCTCAGGGTCGACGAGAAGACGATCGTCGTCGAGGCCCAGGTCCCGAAGGAAAGCACCGTCTTCGAGGGACACTTCCCGGGCTATCCCTTGATGCCCGGCGTGCTCCTGATCGAATCGATGGCGCAGGCCTCGGGCTGGCTTCAGCTCGGCGTGTTCAAGTTCGAGCGCATGCCGATCCTGGCCGCCGTGAAGGAGGCCAAGGTGCGCGGCTCGGTGTTCCCCGGCGATCTCATGACCATCGAGGCGAGCCTCTCCTATGAGGGCTCGGGCTACGCCATGACCGAAGCCAAGATCAAGGTCGGCGGCAAGCTGCGCGCGAACTCGGCGCTCACCTTCACGCTGATTCCCTTCCCCAACGCGGACATGCGCGGATACATGGCGAAAGTCGCCGAGCGCGTCGGCTTTCCGCAGCAGGCCGTATCGCCATGACTGACACCGCTTCGACGCCCGGCCAGACGGAAGTCTGGATCACCGGCATTGGCCTTGCCACCTCGCTCGGCGAGGGCCTGGACGCCAACTGGGCCGCGCTCCAGGAGAAGCGCATCAATGTCGACGAGAAGGGCTTTGCGCCCTACATCGTGCATCCGCTGATGCCGGTCTCCTTCGACAGCCAGATCCCGAAGAAGGGCGACCAGCGCCAGATGGAAGCCTGGCAGCGCATCGGCACCTATGCCGCGGGCCTCGCGCTCGACTCTGCGGGGATCAAGGGCAACAAGGATATCCTGTCGAAGATCGACATGGTCGTGGCCGCCGGCGGCGGCGAGCGTGATCTCAACGTCGACACCGGCGTGCTCACGGCCGAGGCCAAGGGGGCGAATGCGCCCGGCTTCCTCAACGAACGCCTGATGAGCGATCTCAGGCCGACGCTGTTTCTGGCCCAGCTCTCCAATCTCCTCGCCGGCAACATCGCCATCGTGCACGGGCTCGGCGGCACCTCGCGCACCTTCATGGGCGAAGAGGTTGCGGGCGCCGATGCGGCCCGCATCGCGCTCGCGCGCATCGCCTCGGGCGAGAGCGACATCGCCCTGATCGGCGGCTCGCACAATGGCGAGCGCAAGGACCTCATGGTCCTCTACGAATTCGGCGACTTCAACCTGAAGGACAAGTTCGCTCCCGTCTGGGCGCGCAAGGACCACGCCGGCTTCGCGCTCGGCTCGGCCGGCGCGTTCCTGGTGCTGGAATCGAAGGCGCATGCGGAAGCGCGCGGCGCAAAGCCGTTCGCAAAACTGTCGAGCGTGGTGGCCGATCTGGCCCGGCGCAAGCAGCCCGGCGACATGGCGGCGACGCTGGAGAAGCTTTGGGCCAAGCTGCCGAAGCGCGAGGGCAAGGGCGCGATCATCACTGGCGCGACCGGCGCAGAGCCCGCGACATCCGAGGAGCGCGGCTTCCTGAAGGGCCACGCCGACTTCCCGGTTCGCTCGACCGGCACGATGTTCGGACACACCATGGAGACGCAATTCCCGCTCGGAATCGCGCTCGCCGCGCTGTCGATCTCGCGCGGCGCACTGTTCCCGCCGAACGATTCCACAGGGACCGAGATTGAAATGCAGGGGGCACCCACCCAGATTGTGGTCGTGGGGGCCGGACACTGGCGCGGCGAAGGCATGGCGCTGGTCGAGGCCGTAAGCTAGCTCTAGCGGGGGATCGACATGACTGCACCACGCGACAAATTCGGGCGTCCCGTCGTCGTCGTCACCGGCATGGGCATCATGACCTCGCTCGGCGCCGGCAAGGCGGACAATTGGGCGAAGCTCGTCGCCGGCGAATCCGGCATCCGCACCATCACGCGCTTTCCGGTCGACGGCCTGAAGACGACGATGGCCGGCACGGTCGATTTCGTCAGCGTCGATCCGTTCTCCTCCACCGGCCTGTCCGAGCGGATGGCCGAGATGGTCACGCAGGAAGCGCTCGAGCAGGCCGGCATCGGCGCCAACGCCGATTTCCCGGGCCCCCTCTTCCTCGCGGTCGCGCCCGTCGAAGTCGAATGGCCGCAGCGCCGCGAGCTCGGCCGCGCCGTCGGCAAGCTCGACTTCACTTATGACGACCTGCTGCGCATCTCCGGCGGCGGCAAGTACAGCGCCTATCATCACCGCTTCATGTTCGGCTCGGTCGCAGCCCATCTCGCCGAGACTTTTGGCACCAAGGGCTCGCCGATCTCGCTGTCCACGGCCTGCGCCTCGGGCGCGACCTCGATCCAGCTCGGCGTGGAAGCGATCCGCCGCGGCGAGACCGATGCCGCGCTGTGCGTCGCGACCGACGGCACGGTGAATCCGGAAGCGCTGGTGCGCTTCTCGCTGCTTTCGGCACTATCGACCCAAAACGATCCGCCGCAGGCGGCTTCCCGCCCCTTCTCCAAGAACCGCGACGGCTTCGTCATGGCCGAAGGCGCCGGCGCGCTGGTGCTGGAAAGCTATGAAGCGGCGACTGCGCGCGGTGCAAAAATCCTCGGCGTGATCGCCGGCTGCGGCGAGCTCACGGATTCCTTCCACCGCACTCGCTCCTCGCCCGACGGCAAGCCGATCATCGGCTGCATGAACAAGACGCTGGCCGATGCCGGCATGACCCCGGACCAGATCGACCACATCAACGCGCACGGCACCGCGACGCCCGAAAACGACAAGATGGAGTACAACACGACATCGGCCGTGTTCGGCGATCTCGTCTCGAAGATTCCGGTCACCTCCAACAAGTCGATGGTCGGCCACACCATCTCGGCCGCAGGCGCCGTGGAGGCGATCTTCTCGCTGCTGACCCTCGAGCACCAGCGCATCCCGCCGACGATCAACTACGAGACCCCGGATCCCACGATCCTGTTCGACGTCGTCGGCAACAAGGCGCGCGATGCGCGCGTGACCGCGGTCATGTCGAACTCGTTCGGCTTCGGCGGCCAGAACGCCTCGCTGATCCTGACCCGCGAACCGGCCTGACCGGACGTATGGCGCTGCTTCCTGCGAGCACGAAGGCCCGCGCGCGGGAGGCTGCCAAATCGATCGGCGGCACCCTGATCGGCGCCGCCACGGTCGGCATGCTGCGCACCACGCGCTATTTCGATCCGGTCAAGACCTCGGACTTCTTCTCACGCGTCGTGAAGCTGATCGGCCCGCGCCTGCGCGAGCACCGCATCGGCCGCGCCAATCTCACCGCTGCGTTTCCGGAGAAATCGCCGGAGGAGATCGAACAGATCCTGATGGGCGTCTGGGACAATCTCGGCCGCGTCGGCGCCGAATTCGCCCATATGGACCACGTCTGGGATTACGACCGCGACCATCCGGAAGTGAGCCGGATCGAATTGCCCAAGCGCAGCATCGAGCTGTTCGACCAAATCCGAGACGACGGCAAGCCGGCGCTGATCTTCGCCGCTCACCTCGCGAACTGGGAATTGCCGGCGCTCGCCGCCGTCGCGCACGGGCTGGATGCCGCGATCCTCTATCGCCGGCCGAACATCGCCTCCGCCGATCGCATCATCCAGGAGATGCGCCAGGTCAACATGGGCACGTTGATCCCTGCGGGGCGCGATGCGCCGCTCCGCCTCGCTCAGGCGCTGAAGGACGGCAAGCACGTCGCCATGCTGATCGACCAGTACCTGACCGGCGGCGTCGAGGTCACCTTCTTCGGGCGCAAGACCCGCGCCAATCCGATGCTGGCGCGCCTCTTGCGCCAGGTCGAATGCCCGATCCACGGCGTCCGCGTCATCCGCAAGCCCGGCGGCCGCTTCGCCGCGGAGCTGACGGAGGAAGTCCCGCCGGTCCGCGATGCCGACGGCAAGATCGACATCCAGGGCACGACGCAGGCGATCACCAACGTGGTGGAAGGCTGGGTGCGCGAGCATCCCGAACAGTGGTTGTGGCTGCACCGCAGGTGGCGCTAGCTACGCCGTCATTGCGAGGAGCGAAGCGGCGAAGCAATCCAGAGCGTCTCCGCGAATCGATTCTGGATTGCTTCGCTTCGCTCGCAATGACGGGTGCCGCACGTCAGCGCCCCGTCTTCACCTTGGTCCAGAGCCGGTTGATGATGCGCTGGGTCGCCGGCTCACGCGCCGTGATGACGAACAGTTTTGCGAGCGTCGCTTCGTCCGGATAGATGTTCTTGTCGCCCAGGATTTTCGGATCGACCAGCTTCTGGCTGGCGAGGTTGCCGTTGGCATAGGACAGGAAGTCCGAGTTCTTGGCGGCGACGTCCGGGCGGTAGAGATAGTTGATCAGCTCATAGGCTTCGCTGACGTTCTTGGCATCCGCGGGGATCGCGAGATTGTCGAAGAACATCTGCGCGCCCTCCTTCGGGATCGTGTAGCCGATCTCGACGCCGCTCTTGGCTTCCGCAGCGCGGGCGCGGGCCTGCATGATGTCGCCGGACCAGCCGACCACGAAACAGATCTCGCCGGTGGCAAGCGCGCTCAGATATTCGGACGAGTGGAACTTGCGCACGGACGGGCGAACCTTGGCGACGGCATCGGCGGCCTTCTCGAGGTCCGCCTGCTTGGTCGAGTTCGGATCGAGCCCGAGATAGCTCAGCGCCGCCGGAAAGATGTCGTCGGCGGAGTCGAGCATGTGCACGCCGCAGTCTTTGAACTTGGCGAGGTTCTCCGGCTTGAAGACGATGTCCCAGCTGTCGATCTTCGCGTCGGGTCCGAGGATCTGCTTCACCTTGGCGACGTTGTAGCCGATGCCCGTGGTGCCCCACATGTAGTTGGCGGCGTAGACGTTGCCGGGGTCGTAGATGCCGAGGCGCTGCGTCACGACAGGCCAGGCATGGCTAAGGTTCGGCAGCCTCGACTTGTCGAGCTTCTGGAAGATGTTGGCCTTGATCTGGCGCTGGAGGAAATAGGCAGTCGGCACCACGACGTCGTAGCCGGACTTGCCGGCCATCAGGCGCGTCTCCAGCGTCTCGTTGGCGTCGAACGTGTCGTAGACCACCTTGATGCCGGTCTCCTTGGTGAAGGCCTCAAGGACATCAGGCGCCATGTAGTTGGACCAGTTGTAGAAGTTGACGACCCGCTCCTCGGCGCCTGCGGGGGCGGAGAGCAACGTCAGCGCAGCGGCGATCGCGAGGCCAAAGCCAAGGCCAAAGCGAAGTCCGGAGCGGCCGACGTTCGTCATCTCTGTCTACCTCTTGCGTCCACGCACGGCGTCCGACAGCCGCTCCAAGGCGGTGTCAAGCGTCTGGTCCTTCTTGGCGAAGCAGAAGCGCACCACCGAGGTCACGGGGTCCTGCTCGTAGAACGCCGAGACCGGGATCGCCGCGACCTTGTAGTCCTTCACGATCCGCCAGCAGAACTCGGTATCGCTCTCGTTGAGCCCGAGCGGCGACAGGTCGACGGTGAGGAAGTAGGTCCCTTGCGACTTCAGCACGGGGAAGCCGAGGCTTTCGAGACCCTTGGTCAGCCGGTCCCTGCTCCGGGTCAGGTCCTTGCGCATCGACAGGAAGTAGTCGTCGGACTTGCCGAGGCCATAGGCGACGGCGGCCTGCAGGTTCGGCGCGGTGGTGAAGGTCAGGAACTGGTGCACCTTGGCGGCGACGCGCAAGAGCGGCGGCGCGGCGCAGACGAAGCCGATCTTCCACCCCGTCAGCGAGAATATCTTGCCGGCCGAGCCGACCTTGATGGTGCGCTCGCGCATGCCCGGGATGGTGATCAGCGGGATGTGCTTGTGCTCGTCGAAGGTGACGTGCTCCCAGACCTCGTCGCAGATCGCGATGACGTCGAACTCCTGGCAGTAGCGCGCCAAGAGCTCGAGGTCCTCGCGCGGATAGACCACCGCGGAGGGATTTAAGGGATTGTTGAAGAGCACCGCCTTGGTCTTTGAATTGAAGACGCTTTTCAGCATGTCCTCATTCAGCCGCCAGTGCGGCGGCTCGAGCCGGACGAGGCGCGGAATACCGCCGGCCTGGCGGATGATCGGCAGGTAGGAATCATAGACCGGCTGGAAGCAGACCACCTCGTCGCCGGGCTGCACCACCGCGAGGATGGCCGAGGTCAGCGCCTCGGTGCCGCCGGAGGTGACCATCACCTCGCTCATCGGATCGAGCTTGAGGCCGTGCCAGTGGCCGTAATGGGTTGCGATCGCCTGGCGCAGCTCCGGCAGGCCCATCATCGACGGGTACTGGTTGTAGCCGTTCAGCGAGGCGTCAGCCGCGGCGCGGCGGATGTCCTCGGGGCCGGGATCGTCAGGAAAGCCTTGGCCGAGATTGATGGCGGCGTTGTCGCGCGCGGCCTGCGACATCGCCTCAAAGATAGTGACGGGAAGGTCGGCGAAGACCTTGTTCAGGGACGAGCTCTTGGACATCGGCCGGATCAGCCACCGACCTTGCTGGGAAGACCTGCCGCCTTCCAGCCCAGCATGCCGCCGGCCAGATGCTTGTCGTAAGGCAGGCCCGCCGCCTGCGCCGCGAGCGAGGCCGTCACCGAGCGCTTGCCGGAGCGGCAGGCGAACACGACCTGCTTGCCTTGGGGATCGGGGATCGCCTTGGGGTCGAAGGTCGAGAGCGGAACCACGACGCCGTAGGGATAGGCCTCGGCGTCGACTTCGTTCGGCTCGCGGACGTCGACGAGCAGATAGCGTCCCTCCGCGACACCCTTGGAGACCTCGTCCGGGGTCAGATCCTGTACTTGATTTGCCACATCATCCTCCAACGTCGCGAGCCGCATGCCGGGGCGATCCCGGCGGGCGGCAACCTCGCCTCTCGGGAGACGAAAATCAAGCGCTCCAAAGGCTTGAGCCGCGCGGCGCAAGTTAAAGCTAAATCGCAGCGACTTGAAGTCCGGCGTTCAGGATGCCCTCACCACGCATTCGGTGTCATTCCCCGCGAAGGCGGGGAATCCAATACGCCGCGGCCTCGCCGTATCCCCTTGCCGTCTCTGGAATACTGGATCGCCCGGTCAATGACAGCAGTGGAAACGGACGTGCGCCAGCCCGGACCCTAGATCGTCACCTGCGTTCCGACCTCGACCACGCGGCCGCTAGGGATCTGGAAATAGTCGGTGGCGTCGTTGGCGGAGCGGCTGAGCGAGATGAACAGCCGGTCCTGCCAACGCGGCATGCCGGAATGGGCGGCGGGCTTCAGCGCCCTGCGCGACAGGAAGAACGAGGTCGACATGATGTCGAACTGCCAGCCGAGCTTGCGGGCGATCGCCAGCGCCTTCGGCACGTTGGGCGATTCCATGAACCCGAACTTCAGCGTCACCTTGGAGAAGGTCGGGCTGATCTGCTCCAGCCTGACGCGCTCGGCCGGGTCGATCCGCGGGGTCTGCGCGGTCTCGATGGTGAGAATGACATTCTTCTCGTGCAGCACTTTGTAGTGCTTCAGACTATGCATCAGCGCGGTCGGGGCACTGAGCGGGTCCGAGGTCAGGAACACGGCGGTTCCGGGCACGCGTTGCGGCGGCCGCTTCTCCAGCATGGCCACGAGGTCGGCGAGCGGGAACTCGAGCTTGCGCGATTTCTCGAACAGCAGCCGGCTGCCGCGCCGCCACGTATACATCAGGATGATCATGAGCGCGCCGAGGGCGAGCGGCACCCAGCCGCCCTCGAACACCTTGAGCAGGTTGGCGGCCAGGAAGGTCAGGTCGAGGAACAGGAAGGGCGCGATGAGCGCGGCCGCCGCGAGCGGCGACCACCGCCAGACCTTCCAGATCACGACGAAGCCCATCATCGCCGTGACCACCATGGTGCCGGTGACGGAGATGCCGTAGGCGGACGCCAGCGCGCTCGAGGAGCGGAACAGCAGCACCAGGAGCACCACCGCGACCAGCAGGAGCTGGTTGATGCGCGGGATGAAGATCTGGCCGGAATGGGCTTCAGACGTATGGCGAATTTCAAAGCGCGGCAGCAGCCCGAGCTGGATCGCCTGGCGTGTCAGCGAATAGGCGCCGGTGATGACGGCCTGGCTTGCGATGACGGTGGCGGCGGTGGCGAGCACGACCATGGCGCCACGGATCCAGCCTTGCGGAAACAACTGGAAGAACGGGCTCTCGATCGCCCCGGGATCACCGAGCACGAGCGCCCCCTGCCCCAGATAGTTCAGCGCCAGCGATGGCAGCACGATGAACAGCCAGGCGGTCTGGATCGGCCGTTTGCCGAAATGGCCGAGGTCGGCATAGAGCGCCTCGGCACCGGTGACCGCCAGGAACACCGCGCCCAGCGTCACGAAGCCGATGATGCCGTGGTGGAGCATGAAGGATACGGCATAGAGCGGGTTCAGCGCGAACAGCACTTGCGGCTGCGCGATGATCGGATGGATCGCCGCCACAGCAATGACCGCGAACCAGACGCACATGATCGGGCCAAAAAAGGCGGCGACGCGGGCGGTGCCGCGCGACTGCACGGCGAACAGGCCGACCAGGATGATTACGGTCAGCGGCACGATGTAGGGCTCGAACCGCAGCGTGACGTCCTTCATGCCTTCGATCGCCGACAGCACCGAAAGCGCGGGGGTGATGACGGCGTCGCCGTAGAACAGGGCCCCGGAGATGATGCCGAGCAGGACGATGGTCGCCCCGCCGGTGCCGACCGCGCGCTGGGCCAGCGCCATCAGCGCGAGGGTACCGCCCTCGCCGTTGTTGTCGGCGCGGAGCAGGATCACGACGTATTTGAGCGTCACCACGACGATGAGCGCCCACAGGATCAGGGAGAGCACGCCGAGCACGGCCGCCGGCGTGGCGAGCCCGTCGGTGCCCGAGGAGGCCGCCGTCACGGCCTCGCGGAACGCGTAGAGCGGACTGGTGCCGATGTCGCCATAGACCACGCCGATGCTGCCGAGCGTCAGCGCGCCGAAACCGGCCGTGGTGTGGGCCTCGCCATGGCCATTGGCCGCCGCCGTTTCCGGGGCGGGAACTGCTACGTCGCTTGTCATGGGAGAGCCCGGTGGCCTCTAAAAATGCTTCACTGCACAACGGCGGAAGAGCGCGGGCTTATAGTCCTGCGCTGTCGGCATAGCCTAGCCCGTTTTTGGGCCCTCGCCATGCAAATTTTGCATGGATCCGCCAATTGCGTTCAGATGGTGACTTGGGTGCCGACTTCAACCACCCGCCCCGTGGGAATCTGGAAATAGTCGGTGGCGTCGTTGGCGGACCGGCTTAGCGCGATGAACAGGTGGTCCTGCCAGAGCGGCATGCCTGACTGCGCCGAGGCCTTCAGCGACCGCCGCGACACGAAGAACGACGTCGACATGATGTCGAACTGCCAGCCCTGCTTGCGCGCGATCGCGAGAGCCTTGGGGACGTTCGGCTGCTCCATGAAGCCGAAGCGCAGGCGGACCTTGGAGAACTTGTCGCTGATCTTCTCCATGCGGAACCGCTCCGACAGATCGACCCGCGGCGTATGCGCGGTCTCGATGGTCAGGACCACGTTGTGCTCGTGCAGCACCTTGTTGTGCTTGAGGTTGTGCAGCAGCGCGGTCGGCACGAAGGATGGATCGCTGGTCAGGAACACCGCCGTGCCCTTGACGATATGCGGCGGCCGCTTCTCCAGGCTCCGGATCAGATCGTCCAGCGGCACCTCGATCCGGCGCGTCTTCTGGATCAGGATTCCCGAGCCCCGCCGCCAGGTCCAGATCGTCCCCGCCATGGCTGCGCCGAACAGCAGCGGCACCCAGGCGCCCTCCAGCAGCTTGAGCAGATTGGCGCTGAAGAAGCTCATGTCCACGACGACGAAGGGCAGGATCACGGCAGCCGCCGTAGCCGCGCGCCAGTTCCACAATTTCCAGATCACGACGAAGCCCATGATGCCGTCGGCGACCATGGTGGTGGAGACCGCGATGCCATAGGCCGAAGCCAGATTGCTGGGGGTGTGGAACAACAGCACCAGCAGCATCACGCCGATCAGCAGCAGCCGGTTGACGCGCGGCAGATAGATCTGGCCGGCATGGCTTTCGGAGGTGTAGCGCACCTCGAAGCGCGGCAGCAGGCCGAGCTGCACGGCTTGATAGACCAGCGAATAGGCGCCGGTGATCACCGCCTGGCTCGCGATCACGGTCGCCGCCGTCGCAAGACCGACCAGCGGCAGCACCAGATGCTCGGGCACCATGCGATAGAAGGAATGCTCGATCGCGCTGGGATCGGACAGCACCAGCGCGCCCTGGCCGAAATAGTTGATCAAGAGCGAGGGCAGCACGAAGAACATCCAGGCCGCCTGGATCGGCTTGCGGCCGAAATGACCGAGATCGGCGTAGAGCGCCTCTCCGCCGGTCACCGCCAGGAACACGGCGCCCAGCGTCACCAGGCCGATCGTGCCGTGCGACAGCAGGAATTGCAGCGCGTAATAGGGATTGATCGCGGCAAGTACCGACGGATCGTCGGCGATGTGGACGGCGCCCATCACCGCAATACACGTGAACCAGACCACCATCACCGGCCCGAAGGCCGAGGCCACCAGCGCGGTCCCCTTGCTTTGGACCGCGAACAGCAGCACCAGGATGAGGACGGTGAGCGGCACGACGTAGTGCTCCAGGGCGGGCGTCGCGAGCTTCAAGCCCTCGACCGCCGACAGCACCGAGATCGCCGGCGTGATCATGGAATCGCCGATGAACATGGAGGCGCCGACCACGCCGAGCGCGAGCAGGAACCAGCTTCGCCGCCCGAGCGCACGCTGGCCGAGCGCCATCAGCGAGAGCGTACCGCCCTCCCCGTTGTTGTCGGCGCGCAAGAGCAGCAGGACGTATTTGGCGGTAACGACGATCAGCAGCGCCCACAGGATCAGCGAGAGCACGCCGAGCACCATGACCCGCGTGACCGGCTCGCCATGGGCCGCGCCCCGCACCGCCTCGTGGAATGCGTAGAGCGGCGAGGTGCCGATGTCGCCGAAAACGACACCGATGCTCCCGAGCGTGAGCGCCCAAAAGCCCGATGTGACCGGCCCTTCCTGGGTCTCGGTCGATGTGATGCTCGCCGTCATGTGGATGGAAAACGCTTCGTCCCTGAATTTGATCCGGCGCCTTTTGACGCTTCCGGCGCGCCTGTCAATCGGCACCCCACCTTAGCAGGCGCCGGGCCGAATGCTGTGACGGCGCAGCCACGCTCGTCGCCTGCGCGACGAGATGCCTCAGGTAAGATGGTAGCGCAAGGGGCTTATCGTTTGGACATGATCCCCGCGCAAACGCGTGTCGCGTTTGTCGCGAAGGAGAACCGGTGCCCACTTCTCCGGATCATGCCTACGGCTTCAAATTCGGCGGCAGCGGCGGATCCTCGCGCATCAGGGTGATGGTCACGCGCCGGTTGGCGGCCAGCGAGGGATCGTCCGGAAACAGCGGCTGGGTGTCCGCCTTGCCGGAGACGGCGAAGATGTGCGAGGCCGGCAGGCCCTCGCGCTCGAGGATCTGCCGCACGGCATTGGCGCGGTCGGCGGATAGATCGAAGGCACCGTAGTCGCTACGGGTCGGCACGAAGCCGGCCGCGGTGTGGCCGGCGATGGAGACGCGGAGCGGCGTGGCCTTGAGCGGAATCGCCAGCTTCTCGACCAGGCGGCGGGTGCGGTCATAGGGCACCTTGGAGCCGTCGGCGAACATCGAGCGGCCGTCCTGGTCGACGATTTCGAGATTGAGACCCTGCTTGGTCTCCTCGAACATGATGTGCTTGGACATCTCGGTCAGTTCCGGCATGTCCTGCAAGGCCTGCCGCAGCGAGGCCGCGGCGAGCGCGAAATTGCGGTCGACCTTGATCTTCGCCCCCGACGTGCGGTCGCGGTCCTCCTGGTCCGGGGTCGGCGTGTTGGAGGCATCCTCGGGCTGGATATGATCGACGTTCTTCAGCCGCGGGCGCGTCGGCAGGCCGTCGGACTCGACGATGCCGGCGTAGCGCGCTTCGCTCTGCACGCCGAAGGCGTCGCGCATCGAACCGGCGACGATCTTGAGCTTGTTGGCGTCCTGCGTCGAGAACGCGACGAGCATCACGAAGAAGCTCATCATCAGGCCCATCAAATCGGCGAAGGTCACGAACCAGCCGTGACCGCCCCCGTGAGCATCGCCGCGCTTCTTCTTGGCCATGGCTGTCTGTCCCGGCGGGCGGCGTTACGCCGGCACCGGCTCGCCTTCGGCGTGGCGATGCTTCTCCGGCAGATAGGCCAGCAGCATTTCGCGCACCAGCGTCGGGCTCTTGGAGTCGCGGATCATCAGGATGCCGTCGATGATCAGGGTGCGGTTGGTCTCTTCATCCAGCAGCTTGCCGTGCAGCTTGTCGGCGATCGGCAGACAGAACAGGTTCGCGACGAGCGCGCCGTAAAGCGTTGCGAGCAGCGCGGTCGCCATGAACGGGCCGAGCTTGGAAGGGTCGGTCATGTTCGCGAACATCTGCACCATGCCGATCAGGGTGCCGATCATGCCGAAGGCCGGGGCGCAGTCGCCGATGGCACGATAGATCTTGCTGCCCTCGTCGAGGTGCATCAGGAAGTTGTCACGGTCGCGCTCGAGATTGTCGCGGATGAAGTCGAGGTCGTAACCGTCGGCGACATAGCGGATGCCCTTGGCGAGGAACGGCTCGTCGGTCTCGACCTTTTCGAGACCCACCGGACCCTGCTTGCGGGCGATCTCGGCGATGCGGGCGAGTTCGTCAACGAGGTCGTGCGCCGACAGCCGGCTCATGGTGAAGGCGAACTTGGCGCCGAGCGGAAGGCCGTGCAGGAGCGCGCTGAGCGGAAAGCGGATCATGGTGGCGGAGATCGAGCCGCCGAAGATGATGATCATCGCATGTTCGGAGATGAACATGTGGAGGTCGCCGCCCATGAAGATCATCGCTGCGATGACGATGATGCCCGCCGTGAGCCCAACGCCGGTCATGATATCCATGAGAGACTCCAACGCGTACGCAACAACGGCCGTCCTGGCCGCTGGCGCGGCCCAACCCCGAACCGCATCGGAAACCCTAGAGGGCCGCCCTTAAAGCCGCGTAAAGGTTAAGTTGAGCCGGCGCGCCGGACCGGCGCAGCGCGCCGGGAGAAAGCCGGCTTTGCCGACCTCCGACGGGAATCTCAACACTTCGCTAACCATGTTTGCGCGGGGCTAAGACGAGATGCCCACCAGTTCCAGGCTGAGCGCGCGCAGACGCTTGCGTGCGTCGGCATCGTAGGCTTGCGGATTGGCGCGCGCCTCATTGATGCCGTTGAAGAACAATCCGCTCTTGCCTGCGACGTCGTCGCCCTCGACGAGGCGCAGGATCGCCGCGCCGCCCTGCTCCACCGTCGAGATCGGCGTGATGCCGCCGGCCCGCACCATGGTGGTGTTCATGTAGGTCGCCGGATGCAGCGAGTTCACGGTGACACCCGCGCCCTTCACTTCCTCGGCGAAATCGATCGTGAACATGATCTGCGCGAGCTTGCTCTGCGCATAGGCGCGCGAGCCGCTATAGCCCTTGGTGATCATGACGTCGTCGAAGTCGATCGGATGCTGGCCGAGCGAGGCGACGTTGACGATGCGCGACGGCGCCGCGGCCTTCAGCAGCGGCAGCAAGAGATGGGCGAGGAGGAAGCCGGAGAGATAATTGACGGCGAAGCGCAGCTCATGACCGTCGGCGCTGACCTGACGCTGCGGCCCGTCACTCTGCGAGCCGATGCCGGCGTTGCTGACGAAGACGTCGAGACGCTGGTGATCACGTTTCACGGCTTCCGCGAGTGCGCGCGTGCCCGACATCGACGACAGGTCCGCCTGATAGAAGATCGGCGCGGCATGACCGGCTTTCACGATCTCGTCGATCAGCGTCTTTGCGCGCGCCGCATCGCGGCCGTGGATCAGGACCTTCGCGCACTCGGCCGCCAGCCGGCGCGCGACGTAGCGGCCGACGCCGTCGGTCGAGCCAGTAATCAGGACCGTCTTGTCATTCATCTGCATCGCAGGCCCTCCGACTGCGGCCCTAGGCCACATCCGTGACCAGGAATCATACAGTATTCTATGGCCGGTGCGGCATGCTCCATCACAGGAGCCGTTTTGCAATGTTGACGCTGTTCGGCCTTCTCACCGCGCTTCCTGCGGTTCTGGCGCTTCATCTGCTCGAACCGGAACTCGTCCTGCCGGCGTTCAGCGTCCTGCTCTTTGTCGAAGCCGCTTTCGCAGTGATCGCAGCGCGCCTGGTTCAAGGTCCTGACAAGGCGGACGACATCACCCTGTGGGATCTCGCCGGCGGCTTCACCCTGATCGGGTGCGCCGCCGCAATGTTCGCCGAGCCGGATCAGGCCGCCCTGTTTCTGACGGAACAGGGCGACCCGCGGCCGGCATCGGGGCCGTAAGCTGCAAGCTCAGTGGATCTCCGCCGAGCGCTTCAGCGCGGCCTTCAGCTTCTCCAGCGAGAAGTCGGGGCTGCGGGCGATCTCCAGGATCGGCGTCTCGCGGCGGCCGCAGAGTTCGGCGGCCTCGGGCAGCTTTGCGGCGACGTCGAGCGGGATCACGATGGCGCCGTGCTGATCTGCGTGGATGAGATCATCGGACTTCACGGTCATGCCGGCGACGCGCACTTCGCCGCCAAAACTCTCCGCATGCACCCAGGCATGCGACGGGCCGATCGAGCCGGCCAGCGCCTGGAAGCCAGGGGCCCATTGCGGGATGTCGCGGATCGATCCGTCGGTGATGACGCCGAGGCAGCCGAGCGCCTTGTGCACGTTGCTCTGCACCTCGCCCCAGAACGCGCCGTAGCCGACGTCGGGGCCGTCGATGTCCTGGATCACCGAGATGCGCGGCCCGTGGCCGGTGCCGACATACTCGTAATATTCGATGCGGCGCTTCGACTGCTCTTCGGCAGGCAGCGAGGATTTCAGCACCGAGCGGATCGCAACCGTGCGGGCATAGCCGACGATCGGCGGCAGGTCGGGGAACGGACAAACCAGTTGCTTGGTGGTGTAGCCGATCAGCCGGCGCTCGGGTGCCACGATCTCCATGGCGTTGCAGATCGTCGGGGTGTCATAGCGGCCCAGCGCTTCGAGGACGGAAGCGGGCAGCGGCCCGGTCGCGGTATCAGTCACGGCGTTCTCTCCCAGATTGGCGGCTGATTGACGCGATGCCGCCGGCACAGGGCGATATAGCCGAGATCGGGCCTCAACCCAACTCAGCGCGCCTTCATGGCAGATATCCGCGAAAAACGCTCAGCGCATGATCCGGAAAAGTGCGCAGCGGTTTTCCGAAAAGATCACGCTCAAACAACGACCTAAAGCGCGATGAGGTTTCAGCCAAATCTCATCGCGCTTTAGTGCAGCCGTCCGGGCCGGTCGTCGTCGTGCGGCGGCTCCGACAGGTTCGCCAGCGTCGGCGCCGACGGCGGCGACGAGATCTCGCCTCCCGCAGGCGTGGCAGCATCCATCGCGCGCGCCTGGTCGCGATAGGATTTGTAGCCGAGCGGCAAAGCGAGAAGATACAGCACCGTGCCGATCGACAGCACGTGCCAGGGATAGGCGATCAGGATAGCAATGAAGACGATCACCGCGACGAAGGCCGGCAGCACCAGTTCCGGCGGCACGCGCATGCGCTTGGTCTTGCCGGAGAACACCGGCAGGCGCGACACCATCAGGAAGGCGATCAGCAGCGTGTAGGCCGCCGTCACCGCCGCGGGCGCGCGGCCGAGATCGAGGAACGCCACATAGATCGGCAGCAGAACCGTGATCGCACCGGCCGGCGCCGGCACGCCGGTGAAGAAATTGGCGGCGAAGGCCGGCTTGTTGGGATCGTCCATTGTGGCGTTGAAGCGCGCAAGACGCAGGCCGCCGGAGATCGCGAACACCATCGCGGCGATCCAGCCGGCATTGCCGAGCTCGTGCAACTGCCAGAAATACAGCATCAGCCCGGGCGCGACGCCGAAATTGACGAAGTCGGCGAGGCTGTCGAGCTCCGCCCCGAACTTGGACTGGCCCTTGATCATGCGCGCGATGCGGCCGTCGATGCCGTCCAGCGCGGCGGCGAACACGATGGCGTAGACGGCGAGCGACATCCGCCCCTCGATCGACAGCCGGATAGACGTCAGGCCGGCGCAGATCGCCAGCAGCGTGATGACGTTGGGCACCAGCATCCGCACCGGAATCGGGCGGAACCGCCGGCGGCGAACGTCAGGGTCTTTGATGTCATAGGGCGTCATGGCTCGTCCTCACCTTGAGGCGAGATATAGCAAGCCGCGTCCCCCTCCGCCATTGCGGCGGAAGGGCCCCAGGGACCGACTTATTGGTTAATTGGCGCGGTAGGCGCGGCTCGGGTCGTCGCCGGCAAGATCGGCCAAAATCGTCTCGCCGGCGATCGCGGTCTGCCCTTCCGACACCAGCGCCTTGGTGCCGACTGGCAGATAGACGTCGAGGCGCGAGCCGAAACGGATCAGGCCGAACCGCTCGCCGGCGCCGATCGCCTGGCCCTCCCTGACGAAGCAGACGATGCGCTTGGCGATCAGCCCTGCGATCTGGACCACGCCGATCCGTGCCGTGGGCGTCGTGATCACCAGCGAGTTGCGCTCGTTGTCCTCGCTCGCCTTGTCGAGCTCGGCATTGATGAAGAGGCCGGGCCGGTAGGCGATGCGGTCCACCCTGCCCGCGATCGGGCTGCGGTTCACATGGCAGTTGAACACGCTCATGAACACCGAGATGCGCGGCAGCGGCCGGTCGCCGAGCCCGAGCTCGGCCGGCGGCAGCGCCATGGTGATCATCGAGACGCGGCCGTCGGCCGGCGACACCACCAGCCCCTCGCGCACCGGCGTCACCCGCACGGGGTCGCGGAAGAACAGCGCGCACCATACGGTGAGGATGGTGCCGATCCACCCCAAAGGCGACCACAGCCAGAACAGGATCAGGCTTGCCAGCGCAAAGCCGCCGATGAAGGGATAGCCCTCCTTGTGGATCGGCGGGATCTGACGCTGGATCGAATCGAGAATGGACATCGCTATCTGCCGCTCTGGGTTGATGGCGCAGGGCGTCCCGCGCGGTGGAGTTGTTTAGGCCAGAGTTGGGACCGGAGACAAGATCACTCCGCAGCCGCAGGCGTCGTCAGGGCGTCCTCGACCGGCGGTGGCTGCCGGTTGGGCGCCTCGCTGGTATCGGCCATCTTGGCCAGCTTCTCGCGCGCGGCCTCCGCCTCGCGCTGCCTGTTCCACATGCTGGCATAGAGGCCGCCCTGCGCGAGCAGCTTTGCGTGAGTGCCACGCTCGGCGATCCGGCCCTGGTCCAGCACGATGATCTCGTCGGCGCCGACGATGGTCGAAAGCCGGTGCGCGATCACCAGCGAGGTGCGGTTCTTCGCCACGCGGTCGAGGGCGCCCTGGATCTCGTGCTCGGTGTGGGTGTCGAGCGCGGAGGTCGCCTCGTCCAGCACCAGGATCGGCGGCGCCTTCAAGACGGTGCGCGCGATCGCGACGCGCTGCTTCTCGCCGCCCGACAGTTTCAGGCCGCGCTCGCCGACCTGGGTCTCATAGCCCTTCGGCGCCATGCGGATGAAATTGTCGATCTGCGCGAGGCGTGCCGCCTCCTCGACCTCGGCATCGCTGGCGTCCCAGCGTCCGTAGCGGATGTTGTAGCGGATGGTGTCGTTGAACAGCACGGTGTCCTGCGGCACCATGCCGATGGACGCGCGCAAGCTCGCCTGCGTGACCTCGCGAATATCCTGGCCGTCGATCAGGATCCTGCCGCCGGAGATGTCGTAGAGGCGGAACAGCAGCCGCGATATGGTCGACTTGCCGGCGCCCGACGGCCCGACGATCGCGACCGTCTTGCCGGCCGGCACCTCGAAGCTGATGCCCTTCAGGATCGGACGCGCCGGCTCATAGGCGAAGCGCACGTCCTCGAAACGCACGATGCCGGCGGAGATGACCAGCGGCTGCGCGTCGGGGCCGTCCTTGATCTCGGCCTCGCGTCCCAGCACGCCAAACATCTTCTCGATGTCGATGATCGCCTGCTTGATCTCGCGATAGACCATGCCCATGAAGTTCAGCGGCTGGTAGAGCTGGATCATCATGGCGTTGACCAGCACGAAATCGCCGACCGTGTTGGTGCCGTTGCGCACGCCGATGGCGCACATCAGCATGGTCGCGGTCAGCCCCAGCGTGAAGATCACGGCCTGGCCGGTGTTGAGCACCGCGAGCGACGTATAGGCCTGGACGCTCGACTCCTCGTAGCGCGCGACCGAGCGGTCGTAGCGCTGCGCCTCGCGCGCCTCGGCGCCGAAATATTTCACGGTCTCGTAGTTGAGCAGCGAGTCGATCGCCTTGGTGTTCGCCTCGGTGTCGGAATCGTTCATCTTGCGGCGGATGCCGATCCGCCACTCGGTCGCGATGTAGGTGTAGTACATGTAGACCGCGACCGTGATCAGCGTCGCCACCACGTAGCGCCAGTCGAACTGCCAGAGCAGCACGGCGAGCAGCAGCGAAACCTCGACGATGGTCGGGATCAGCTGAAGGATCACCATGCGCACGATGACCTCGATGCCCTCGCGGCCGCGCTCGAGCACGCGCGTCAGGCCGCCGGTCTTGCGCTCGAGGTGGAAGCGCAGCGACAGCTCGTGCATGTGGATGAAGGTGATGGTGGCGAGCTTGCGCACCGCATGCATGGCGACGCGCGCGAAGAGGCCGTCGCGCCACTGCGTCAGCACCGCCATCAGGATGCGCGTCGCGCCGTAACTCGCCGTCAGCAGCAGTGGCGAAGCGATCACCCAGAGGTGCCAGTTGTCGGGCAGCACCGGCGCGGTGTTCGCGCCGGTCAGCGCGTCCGTCGCCCATTTGAAGCTGAACGGCACCGTCAGCGTGATCAGCTTGGCGGCGAGCAGCAGCACCATCGACCAGACCACGCGCATCTTCAGGTCGAAGCGGTCGCCCGGCCAGATATAGGGCCACAGATGCGCCAGCGTGCCCATCAGGGTGGCCCGCTCGAGCGGCCCGCCGGCGGGATCTGGCACGTCGGCGCCGGGCGGCGAATGAGGTTGGTTCATCAAGAAGCCTGAAAGCCCGCCGGATGCGGGCGCGGTGCGATTAACGATTTTCGCTCGTCATATAGAAGCTTCCGGGAGCGAGCGCACCCCGCCAGATGGCGAATCTTTGATTGTTTGTCGCCATTTACCGGTAGATTTCCGGGAGGTCCGAATCACCGATTGGGCTTGACGCCTCTTCGCTGCAATGCATCATGGCACCAATGAGCACGATCAAAACCGTCTGTGTCTATTGCGGCTCCGGCCCCGGAACCAATCCCCGCTTCACCGAAGGCGCCAAGGCGTTCGGCAAGGCGCTCGCCGAGAACAACATCCGCCTGGTCTATGGCGGCGGCTCGCTCGGCCTGATGGGCTCGGTCGCAACCTCCGTCCTCGATAATGGCGGCACCGTCACCGGCATCATTCCCGAATTCCTCCGGATGCGCGAGAACGCGCTGACGCGGGTGCAGGAGATGATCGTCACCCCCGACATGCATGAGCGCAAGCGGCTGATGTTCGAGCGCTCCGACGCCTTCGTGGCGCTGCCGGGCGGCGTCGGCACGCTGGAGGAGCTGGTCGAGCAGTTGACCTGGAAGCAACTCGGCCGTCACGCCAAGCCCGTGCTGCTCGCCAATATCGACAATTTCTGGGAGCCGCTGTTCTCGCTGCTGTCGCACATGCGCCAGACCGAGTTCATCCGTGCCGGCCTCTCGGTCGACATCCTCAAGGCCGATCGGGTCGAGGAGATCCTGCCGAAGCTGAAGGCCGCCGTGGCACAGCTCGCCGAGGCGGAAAAAGAGCTCGCTCCGGAAGTCGCGCGCAAGCTGTAACGATTGGTTGGCTCGATTTCACCGCGGGCTCCGTCACCTCTCCCGCTTGCGGGAGAGGTCGCCGCATAGCGGCGGGTGAGGGTTCTCTTCTCTTGGGGGTTCTCGCCCGTGGAGATACCCCCACCCCAACCCTCCCCCGCAAGCGGGAGAGGGAGCGCACCGCCTTCGTGGCGATAACGCTCTATTCCGCAGGAAACGTCACCGCCTCGATCCGGTTGCCGTCGGGATCGACGACGAAGGCCGCGTAGTAGCGCACGCGATCGTGCGGGCGGATGCCCGGCGCGCCGTCGGATGCGCCGCCGGCGGACAGCGCGGCGGCATGAAACGCATCGACCTCGGCTGTGGTCTTCGCCCGCAGGCAGATGTGCACGCCGCTCTCCGGGGCTACGGGCGGCATGCCCTCGCGCAAGTTGATCCAGAACTCCGGATAGGCCTTGCCGAAGCCGACCGTGCGCGGCCGCATGACGAGACGCGTCAGGCCGAGGGCGGCGAGCGTCGCCTCGTAGAATGTTGCGGAGCGATCGAGATCGCTGACGCCGACGGAGATGTGATCGATCATTGGTGCGCTCCCCTCCCACAGTCATTCCGGGGCACGCGCAAGCGTGAACCCGGAATCTCGAGATTCTCAGGTGCGCAATGGCGCACCATAGTTCGGTCCTGCGGACCGCCCCGGAATGACAGCATCAAAACTACGCCGGCGCGCCCGATTTCACGAGCTTGTAGATCACCGAATCCATCAGCGCCTGGAACGAGGCGTCGATGATGTTCGGGGACACGCCGACCGTGGTCCAGCTGTCGCCGTTCTCGTCCTCGCTCTCGATCAGCACGCGCGTGACCGCGCCGGTGCCGCCATTGAGGATACGGACGCGGTAGTCGATCAGCTTCAGGCCCTCGATATATTTCTGGTACTTGCCGAGGTCCTTGCGCAAGGCGACGTCGAGCGCGTTGACGGGACCGTTGCCTTCGGCCGCCGAGATCAGATGCTCGCCGGCAACGTCGACCTTGACCACCGCAAGCGCCACCGTGACGCGCTCGCCGAGCGCGTTGTAGCGCTGCTCGACATTGACGTCGAACTGCTCGACCTCGAAATAATGCGGCACCTTGCCGAGCGTGCGGCGCGCCAAAAGATCGAACGAGGCGTTGGCGGATTCATAGGCGTAGCCGGCCGCCTCGCGCTCCTTCAGCTCCTCGACCAGGCGCGTCAGCTTCGGATCGCTCTTCTCGTAGGCGATGCCGGCGCGGTCGAGCTCGGCGATCACGTTGGAGCGGCCGGCCTGGTCTGAGACCAGCACCTTGCGGTGATTGCCGACCAGTTCCGGCAAGACATGCTCGTAGGTCTGCGGATCCTTCAGCACGGCGGAGGCATGGATGCCGGTCTTGGTGACGAAGGCGCTCTCGCCGACATAGGCCGCATGCCGGTTCGGCACGCGGTTGAGCATGTCGTCAAGCGTGCGCGACACCTTGACGAGAGTCGCGAGCTTCTCCGGCGTCACACCGATCTCGAAGGCGTCGGCAAACTCCTGCTTCAGCTTCAGGGTCGGGATCAGCGAGCAGAGATTGGCGTTGCCGCAGCGCTCGCCGAGACCGTTCAGCGTGCCCTGGATCTGCCGCGCACCGGCGCGCACGGCGGCGAGCGAATTCGCCACCGCCTGCTCGGTGTCGTTATGAGCGTGAATGCCGACGTGAGCGCCGGGGATGTGCCTGGTCACCTCGGTGACGATGGCCTCGACCTCGTTCGGCATGGTGCCGCCATTGGTGTCGCACAGCACCACCCAGCGCGCGCCGGCCTCATAGGCGGCTTTCGCGCAGGCGAGCGCGAAGCTGGAATCCTCCTTGTAGCCGTCGAAGAAATGCTCGCAGTCGAGCATCACCTCGCGGCCGGCGGCCTTGGCGGCCGCGACGCTGTCGCGGATCGAAGCGAGGTTTTCCTCCTTGGTCGTCTCCAGCGCGACGCGCACCTGATAGGCGGAAGACTTTGCCACGAAGCAGATCGCGTCGGCCTTGGCTTCCAGCAGACCGGCAACGCCCGGATCGTTCGAGACCGAGCGCCCTGCCCGGCGCGTCATGCCGAAGGCGGTGAAGCGCGCGTGATTGAGCTTCGGCTTGCTGCCGAAGAACTCGGTGTCGGTCGGATTGGCGCCGGGATAGCCGCCCTCGACATAGTCGATGCCGAGCTCGTCCAGCATCGCGGCGATGATCTGCTTGTCGGTCAGCGTGAAATCGACACCGTTGGTCTGCGCTCCGTCGCGCAGCGTGGTGTCGAACAGATAGAGGCGCTCTTTCTTTGCTTGTGCCGAGCTCATCGCGAGCGTCCGTTCTTGTTACCTCCCCCCTTGTGGGGGAGGTCGACGATGCACAGCATCGTCGGGAGGGGGGTGCCACACGGGTGGTCGGAGTGCGGGGCTACCCCCCTCCCCAACCCTCCCCCACAAGGGGGGAGGGAGCGGAGAGAGGATCGCGCTTGGTGACCACGCTCCTTGCTCATTGCGGTGCTCCGAGCGTCTTCTTCATGGTGGTATTGGCCAGCCACTCGTCGTTCACGGTGATGCTGTTGCGCTGCATGGCGACGTAGCCGCGCTTGGCGAAAAAGCCCTGCGCGTTGTCGCTGGCATCGACCGAGAGGCTTTTCGCGCCGCGGCCGCCGGCAAGCTTCTCCAGCGCATCGACCAGCATGGTCGCGATGCCCTGCCCGCCGACTGCCGGATGCACATAGAGCATGCGGATGTAATCGGCCCCTTGCAGCGAGGCGAAGCCGACGGGCGAGCCCTCCAGCGTCGCGATCAGCGTCAGGTCGGCGGCGAGCCGCTTGCCGAACTCTTCGCTTTCCGCCGCCTCCATCCAGGCCTGCTGCTGCGCCTCGGTATAGTCTTCGCCGGTCAGCTCCTCGATGCTCGCGACGAAGATCGCCGCAAGCACCGGAACGTCATCAGGCAGGAAGGGCCGCAAGCCCGGCCTTGGCAAAGTCTGTCCCATCGTCTTCACCACATCCCATAGAGCTTGAGCGCCAGCGCCACCGCGGCGGCGAGCAGCAGGACCTTCAGCGCGATGTAGTAGAGCCAGTGCCGCGGAAAAGGCGTGTCGGGCCGCTTCATCGCGAAAACTCCCAGGTCGTCCCTTCCTTGGAGTCCTTGATCGCAACGCCCATCGCGGCGAGCTGATCGCGGATGCGGTCGGACTCTTTGAAGTCTTTCCGTCCACGGGCTGCGGTCCGTTCCGAGATCAGGCGCTCGACCTCTCCGGCATCGACCCCGCTCGCCTTCTGCTTGCGATCTTCCCACTGCGCGGCGCTCTCGGAGAGAAAGCCGAGCAGCCGCAGCGATCCTGCCAATGCGCTCACGTCGCTGTTGCGCAGGCCATGCAGCGCCGCGATCGCCAGGGAGGTGTTGAGGTCGTCGAGCAGCGGCTCGACCACGGACGCGGCGGGACGGCCGGGATCGACGTCGGCCGCGACGCGATACCAGTCGTCGAGCGTCTTGGCGCTCTCCTCCAGCGACTTCATGGTCCAGTCGATCGGCGAACGATAATGCGTCTTGAGCATGTTCAGGCGCAGCACCTCGCCCGGCCAATCCGCCAGCAGCTCATGGATGGTGATGAAGTTGCCGAGGCTCTTCGACATCTTCTCGCTCTCGACCTGCAGGAAGCCGTTGTGCATCCAGTAGTTTGCCATGCGCTCTCGGTGGAAGGCGCAGCAGGTCTGGGCGACCTCGTTCTCGTGATGCGGAAACACGAGATCGATGCCGCCGCCGTGGATGTCAAAGTACTCGCCGAGATGCTTCCAGGCCATGGCCGAGCACTCGATGTGCCAGCCCGGGCGCCCCTGCGCGGCGATGCCGGCCGGCGACGGCCACGACGGCTCGCCGGGCTTGGACGGCTTCCACAGCACGAAGTCGGTGCTGCCCTTCTTGTAGGGCGCAACATCGACGCGGGCGCCGGCGACCATCTCGTCCAGCGAGCGATTGGACAGCGCGCCGTAGCGCGGCAGGGTGGAATTGGCCGCGTTCATCGCCTGCGGCGAGAACAGCACGTGGTCCTCGGCGACATAGGCAAAGCCGCCGGCGACAAGCCTCTCGATGATCTCGCGCATCTCGCCGATATGCTCGGTCGCGCGCGGCTCGACGCTCGGCCTGAGCGCGCCGAGCGCGTCGACGTCGGCGTGGAACTGCTTGCCCGTCTGCTCGGTGACCTCTCGGATCGCCTCGTTCAGCGGCAGCCCTGGAAAATCACGCGCGGCGCGGTCGTTGATCTTGTCGTCGACGTCGGTGATGTTGCGGACGTATTTGACGTGCGCCTCGCCATAGAGATGGCGCAGCAGCCGAAACAGCACGTCGAACACGATCACGGGCCGGGCATTGCCGATATGGGCGAAGTCATAGACCGTCGGTCCGCAGACATACATGCGGACGTTGTTCGCATCGAGCGGCACGAAGGTGCGCTTTTCCTTGGTCAGCGTATCGTAGAGGCGCAATTCCATATGGATACCCGTCGGCTGTTGGCCGGGCGTCCAAGGCTCTCAATGTTTTTGAGAAAAGACGGCTCCAGCCAGCGAATCGCTAGCTCGTAATCTCGCGGCAAATGGCGCAAATGGCGAGGAGACCGTACATGCGGCCACATATGGGCTATCAGGCGCCCCCGCGTCAAGAGAGCCGCGAAAATGCCGTTTTATCTCCGCAAAGCGCGGCCGCCCCGCCATGATGGTTCATCATCATTAACCTTTTGAGTTTATTCGGAAGCTGGCGGTTCCCCCAGCCCCCGGTGCCACCCATGCGATCCCTGTTTGCACTCGTCTCCTGTGCCGCCATCATCGCAGCGTCCGGCGCATTCGCCGAGACCCGCGTCTTCATCATCGCCAACCAGGCGGACGGCTACGGCATCGACCAGTGCCTGGCCAAGGGCGACAGATGCGGCGCGCAGGTCGCGCGCACCTATTGCCAGTCACGGGATTTTGCCCAGGCCTCAAGCTATCGCCGGGTCGATCCCGACGAAATTACCGGCTCTGTCCCCAAAACCGGCGCAAACTGCTCCCATGGCCATTGCGACGAATATGTCGCAATCACCTGCCAGCGCTGAATTCGCTCGGCACTGGCGGACCTTAGGCCCAATCTTTGGCCCCTGAAACGACGTGACGATGCCGCAGGAAGCGGCTATGGGAGGGCGCGCTTCGGCCCCCCAAGCCACGTTGGAAAGTCACACTGGGCCGTGACCTCGCTAGAATGGCGGATATGCCTGAATTTTTGACTCTCTCCCGTGCCCGCTCAATCCTTGCCTGCACCGTGCTCCTGAGCACCGTCATGCTTGCCAACGCCGCTTTCGCGCAGGCCGGCCCGCCCGGACCGCCGCCTCAGCCCGGCCAGAACGGGCTAGGCCCCAATCCGATGTGCGCGCGGCTGGAAGGCCAGCTCGCCGCGCTCGATCGTGGCGGCGGCGGTGACCCCGCGCGTGAAGACCAGATCCGCCGCTATCAGGATTCCCAAGCCAAGCAGCAGGCCGAGCTCGACCGCGTCACCATGCAGGCCAAGCGCATGGGCTGCGATTCCTCCGGCTTCTTCTCACTGTTCAACGGCCAGTCGGCGCAGTGCGGCCCGGTCAACACCCAGATCCAGCAGATGCGCGCCAATCTGGACCAGATCACCGGCAATCTCGAACGCCTGCGCGGCGGCGGCCCCGGCGGCTTCAGCCCGGAACGCGACAGCCAGCGCCGCTCGGTGCTGGTGGCCCTCGCCCAGAACAATTGCGGCCCGCAATATGCCAACGCCGCGCAGGCGCAAGGCGGCGGCAACTTCCTGAGCAATCTGTTCGGCGGCAACAACAACTCCAACAATCCGCAAAGCGTGCCGCCCTCCGATCTCGGCCCGCAATCCGGCACCTACCGCACCGTATGCGTGCGCACCTGCGACGGCGCCTATTTCCCGGTCTCGTTTGCGACCGTGCCGGCGCGCTTCCCGGACGACGAGAAGACCTGCAAGGCGCTGTGCCCGGCCGCGGAAGCCGTGCTCTATACCCATCGCAATCCCGGCGAAGACATGAACTCCGCGGTCTCGATCAGCGGCCAGCCCTACACGGCGTTGCCGACCGCATTCAAATTCCGCAGCGAGTTCAACCCGTCCTGCTCCTGCAAGGCGGCGGGCCAGACCTGGGCGGATGCGTTGAAGTCGGCCGACGACAAGGCCGCAGCCGAGCAGCAGGGCGACATCATCGTCACCGAGGAGAGCGCCAAGAAGATGCAGCAGCAGCGGCTCAACAAGGGCGCGCCTGCAACGACGGCCAAGAAGGGCACAGCTGCTCCGGCGCCGACGACGGCCACCGCGCCGGCCGCGACGCCGCCAGCGGATACCGGCACGGCTCCGGCGAACTCGGAGAACAAGCCGATCCGCTCAGTCGGACCGACCTTCCTGCCGCAGCAGCAGAAGTAGCTCAGCCCTGCCGCACCGTCATCCGCCCACCGGGTCTCGCAGCTACTGCTCGCCCTCGCGGCTCCACGGGAAGAGATTGGCCGGGAAATCCGCGGCATAGCGCTTCCCCTTCGGCGGGGGCGGCGGTTCGTCCGGCGGATTCGGATTCGGCTCGACCACTCTCCGATAAAGGTGCCAGGTCGCATGACCGAGCACCGGGAGGACGACAGCGAGACCGACGAAGAACGGCAGCGAGCCGACCACGAGCAGCGCCGCGACGATCAGCCCCCACCCCGCCATCGCGACCGGATTGGCGGCCACCGCCTGCAGCGATGTACGGATCGCATCGATCGCCGTCGCATGCCGATCGAGCATCAACGGAAACGATACGACGCTGACGCATAGCGCCGCGACCGCAAACAGGAAGCCGACACCGCAACCGACGATGATGAGCGACCATCCTTCCGGCGTGGTCAGCACGCGGGTTGCAAAGTCCGGAATGCTTGCAGCCGCCGCGTGACCGAAGATGGTGACATAGATCGCGTTCGCGACGCCGATCCAGACCCCGAACAGGACAAGCAAGAGCACGCCGAGCTCGAGCATGGCGCCGAAGGACGGTGCGCGCAGCACCTTGACCGCATCCCATGCATCGACCTCCTCGCCGCGCTCACGGCGGCGGCTGAGTTCGTAGAGGCCGATCGCGGCAAAGGGACCGATCAGGGCAAACCCGGCGGCCAGCGGAAACAGCAGCGGCAGGACCGAATAGCCGAGGACCATCCTGAACAGGACGAGACCGAGAACCGGATAGATCACGCAGACGACGATCGCGTGACTCGGCATCGCCTGGAAATCTTCCCAGCCCAGGCGCAGCACCTCTTTCAAGTCGAGCAAGCCGATCTTGCGAATGGGATAAGAAACCGCCTCACCGAACAGGTGCCGCTTGACGATCTTGTCGGAATAAAGAGTGGCCATGCACACACCCTCCTCTGAAGTCGCGGCGGAGAACGGCGCGCTTTCCGGCCACGCGTGTCCGCCCTTAAGTGCGGGAGACGCGATCGAGCCGAGTACGGCAGTTCCAGGCTCAACGAGGAAGGAGCTTAGCCGGACGAAACCCGTCGCGACCTGCGCTCCAAGCTTAGCGCGTGCGATGTGGAATGACCAGCGCTCCCGGCTGGGTGAAATTGTGCGTCGCATATTTTGTGCGATGCATCACATCGAGAATGCGACTGACGATGGCGAGCTTGCACGGCAACATGGATCGCCCACGCCGCCTAAGCTCGTTGACATGCTATTGACGCCGGGTTCGCGGGGGATCATTTTAGAAATGTAGACGCCCCCAGCTCCGGTGAGATTGGCGGTCGCGAACTTCTCTTGATATCGCGACCGGTTGAAGGGGCGAGGCAAGAGGCGCGGCGATGGCGCATATGTCAGCATAGAACCAGCATAGAGAAAGTCAGCCATCGCGACAGACGCGAGCTCCGCCCTGGATTCGTATCCGCAGCCTTTGTTGGCAAGGATGGTTCAGGATGGCTGTCGCACTGATACTGCTTCTGATCGCGATCGGTTCGGTGCTGTTTCACCTCTTCAGCCCGTGGTGGTGGACGCCGATCGCCACCAACTGGGGCTATATCGACGACACGATCAACATCACGTTCTGGATCACCGGGTTCGTCTTTACCGCGGTCATCCTGTTCATGGCCTATTGCGTCTTTCGCTTTCACCATAAGGAGGGAAGACAGGCCGCGTACAATCCCGAAAACAAGAAGCTTGAATGGTGGCTCAGTGTCGGGACCGGCGTCGGCGTCGCTGCCATGCTCGCACCCGGCCTGGTCGTCTGGCACCAGTTCGTGACCGTTCCGGCAGATGCCACCGAGGTCGAGATCATGGGCCAGCAATGGCAGTGGAGCTTCCGCTTGCCGGGGAAGGATGGCCGGTTGGGCACGTCCGATGTCCGCAACATCAGTCCTGAGAACCCGATGGGTCTCAATCGCGACGATCCGCACGGCCAGGACGACGTCGTGATCGAAAATGGCGACCTGCATCTTCCGATCGGGAAGCCGGTCAAGGTTTTGCTCCGGTCCGTTGACGTCCTGCACGATTTCTATGTGCCTGAGTTCCGGGCCAAGATGGATATGGTGCCGGGCATGGTCACTTATTTCTGGATAAGGCCGATCCGAACCGGAACCTTTGATGTTCTCTGCGCGGAGCTGTGTGGCGCGGCGCACTACCAGATGCGCGCCAAGGTCATCGTCGAGGCAGAGAGCGACTATCACGCCTGGCTGGAGCAGCAGAAGACGTTTGCCGGATTGTCAGGTCGAAATGCCGTTGTGAGGGCGAAGTACAATTCCGGCGACGACTAGGAGAATGCAGGTCGGGCGCGTGAAGACGAGCTGATCGCCCCGAAGGAAACGACCGAGGAGGTGCTCTATGGTCGATGTCCCCTATGACAGGATTGCAGACATTCCGCCTGCCGAAGTGCCCGATGTCGAGCTCTACCATCCCAGGAGCTGGTGGACACGGTATGTCTTTTCGCAAGACGCCAAGGTGATCGCCATACAGTACTCGCTGACAGCCTCCGCCATCGGACTGGTGGCCCTGGTCCTGTCGTGGCTGATGCGACTGCAACTGGGATTTCCCGGCACATTCTCCTTTATCGATGCCAACCAGTACCTCCAGTTCATCACCATGCACGGCATGATCATGGTGATCTACCTGCTCACGGCGTTGTTTCTCGGAGGCTTCGGCAATTACCTGATCCCGCTGATGGTTGGCGCACGGGACATGGTCTTTCCCTATGTGAACATGCTGAGCTACTGGGTCTACCTGCTCGCAGTCCTGGTGCTGGCCTCGGCCTTCTTCGTGCCCGGCGGCCCCACCGGCGCCGGCTGGACGCTGTATCCGCCACAGGCGATTCTGTCGGGCACGCCCGGACAGGATTGGGGCATCGTCCTCATGCTGTCCTCCCTGATTCTGTTCATCATCGGCTTCACCATGGGTGGGCTGAATTATGTGGTGACCGTGCTGCAGGCGCGCACCCGCGGCATGACGCTGATGCGCCTGCCGCTGACGGTGTGGGGCATCTTCACGGCCACCGTCATGGCGCTGCTGGCATTCCCCGCGTTGTTCGTTGGCTCGGTGATGTTGCTGCTCGATCGTCTGCTGGGGACCAGCTTCTTCATGCCGACCCTCGTCGAGATGGGCCAGCTGAGCAAATATGGCGGCGGCAGCCCGCTCCTGTTCCAGCACCTGTTCTGGTTCTTCGGTCACCCCGAAGTCTACATCGTCGCCCTGCCCGCCTTCGGCATCGTCTCCGACCTCATCAGCACGCATGCGCGAAAGAACATCTTCGGTTATCGCATGATGGTCTGGGCCATCGTGGCGATTGGAGCGCTCAGTTTCGTCGTGTGGGCGCACCACATGTATGTAAGCGGCATGTACCCGTATTTCGGGTTCTTCTTCGCCACGACGACGCTGATCATCGCCATCCCGACCGCCATCAAGGTCTACAACTGGGTGCTGACCCTGTGGCATGGCGACATCCATCTCACGGTGCCGATGCTGTTCGCCCTCGGCTTCATCATCACTTTTGTGAATGGCGGGCTTACCGGACTGTTCCTCGGCAACGTCGTCGTGGACGTGCCCCTGTCGGATACCATGTTCGTCGTCGCGCATTTCCACATGGTGATGGGCGTCGCGCCAATCATGGTCGTGCTCGGGGCGATCTACCACTGGTACCCGAAGGTCACGGGGCGAATGCTGAACGACGTGCTGGGCAAGTTCCACTTCTGGGTTACGTTCCTCGGCGCCTACCTGATCTTCTTTCCCATGCATTATCTCGGGCTGCTCGGCGTTCCGCGCCGATACTTCGAACTCGGCGACGCGGCGTTCATCCCGCCGTCGGCCCACTCGCTGAACGCCTTTATCACCGTGGTGGCGCTGACGGTGGGTTTCGCCCAGATGGTGTTCCTGTTCAATCTCGTCTGGAGCCTGTTCGAGGGCGAGCCTTCGGGCGGCAATCCGTGGCGAGCGACGACGCTGGAGTGGCAAACGCCGGAGACGCCGCCAGGGCACGGCAACTGGGGCAAGCAGCTCCCGATCGTCTATCGCTGGGCCTATGATTACAGCGTGCCGGGCGCGGCGCAGGACTTCATTCCGCAGAACCAGCCGCCCCCGACGGGGGCCGTTCAGGGAGTTGCTCCGTGAGCGCCGTTATCCTGTTCCTGGCCGTGATCGCCGTCATCGTCGGATGGTGGCTCTCGCAGCAACGGCTGACTGCGAAACCGTGGCTGGAGGCAGGTCCGATCGATGATTTCCCCGGCACGGACGCCATGACCTGGCCGGCCGCGAAGGTCGGACTTGGCGTGTTTCTCGCTGTTGCCGGTTCGTTGTTCACGCTGTTCATCAGCGCCTACTCCATGCGGATGAACATGGTGGACTGGCGGACAATGCCGGTGCCAAAGGTGCTGTGGTTCAACACGGGCGTGCTGGTCCTGAGCAGCGTCGCGCTGCAATGGGCCCTCATGGCCGCGCGCCGCAACGACATCGACGGCGTCGTCGTCGGCCTGCTCGCGGGCGGAGCGTCGGCGATCGCGTTTCTCGCCGGGCAGCTGCTGGCATGGCATCAACTGAGCGACGCCGGCTATTTCATGGCGTCCAATCCGGCCAATGCCTTCTTCTACGTGATCACCGCGGTGCACGGGCTGCATCTGACCGGCGGCCTGGTTGCGCTCGGCCGAACCACAGCGGGGGTATGGCGGCACGACACCGGGACGGCCGAGATGCGCCTGAGTGTGGAGCTGTGCACCATCTACTGGCATTTCCTGCTGCTGGTCTGGCTGGTCCTGCTCGGTCTCCTCACGGGCTGGACGGACGATTTCGTCGACATCTGTCGCCAATTGCTGAGCTAGGAAGGACGAGACGAGATGGCCGAGACCGCGCTGAGAGACACCGGACAAGTGCCTGCCCGGCTTGAAGGCTGGCAAGGTATCTCCGCCGACTGGGCGTCGGATCAGCGCGCCTTCAAGAACGTGTCCTGGGGCAAGGCCATGATGTGGATCTTCCTCCTCAGCGACACCTTCATCTTCAGTTGCTTCCTGCTGTCCTACATGACCGCACGGATGTCGACGACCGTGCCGTGGCCCAATCCCAGCGAAGTCTTTGCCCTCAATATCGGGGGCAAGCACATCCCCCTCATCCTGATCGCCATCATGACCTTCATCCTGATCAGCAGCAGCGGGACGATGGCGATGGCCGTCAATTTCGGCTACCGCAGGGATCGCGTCAGGACCGCGATCCTGATGCTGGCCACGGCGGCTTTCGGCGCAACCTTCGTCAGCATGCAGGCCTTCGAATGGACCAAACTGATCATGGAGGGCGTCCGTCCCTGGGGCAATCCGTGGGGCGCGGCACAGTTCGGTTCGAGCTTCTTCATGATCACCGGCTTCCACGGGACCCATGTGACGATCGGCGTGATCTTCTTGATCGCGATCGCGCGCAAGGTCTGGCGGGGAGACTTTGATGTCGAAAGACGCGGCTTCTTCACGAGCCGGAAGGGTTACTACGAGATCGTCGAGATCACCGGCCTGTACTGGCACTTCGTCGACCTCGTATGGGTGTTCATCTTTGCCTTTTTCTACCTTTGGTGAGGTCGGCACATGACAAACGCCACGGTACACATGGAAGGACAGATCCAGCCTCATGTGCACGCCGCAGTCGCACCAGCGGCGGCTCACGCCAAGGGCCAGCAGCACCCGATCAAGCTCTATCTCGTGGTCTGGGCATGGCTGTTCGTTCTCAGCACCTGCTCCTACCTCGTCGATTATTTTGGGCTGCACGGCAGTCTCAGATGGTCGCTGATCCTGCTGTTCATGGTGTTGAAGGCTGGCCTCATCGTCGCCGTCTTCATGCACATGGCCTGGGAGCGGCTGGCCTTGGCCTATGCCATCCTGCTGCCGCCGGTTCTGGTGCTGGTATTCGTGGCGATCATGGTGCTCGAGTCCGAATACACGCACTTGCTTCGGGTGCTGTTCTTCGCAACACCGTCGTAGCGCTCATGTGAGTTCGCACCTCGCTCCACTGTCATGCCCCGCCACCGGGTCTCGCCTCCGGCGAGCCCAATGACAGGCTCCAGCGGGGCATCCAGTATTCCGCGGCAGGAGTCGGCTTCCACTACCCCTCAAACGCGTCCGCAGATCTGCCGTTGTCGCGCGAGACCAACGTGTCGTCCGGCGCGGGCAGCGGCTCGCCCTTGTCGCGAAAACGGTTGGTGATGGGATAGCGGCGGTCGCGGCCGAAATTCCTGGGCGTGACCTTCACGCCGGGCGCGGCCTGGCGGCGCTTGTATTCGGCGACGTTGAGGAGATGGTCGATGCGGGTGACCGTCTCGCGGTCGAAGCCGGCGGCGATGATCTGGTCCAGCGGCTCCTCGCGTTCGACGAGGCGCTCGAGGATGGCATCGAGCACGTCGTAGGTCGGCAGCGAGTCCTGATCGGTCTGGTTCTCGCGCAATTCCGCCGTCGGCGGACGGGTGATGATATCAGGCGGAATGACCTCACCCGCGGGCCCGAGCCCGCCTTCAGGCCTCCAGCTGTTGCGTAAGGCGGCCAACCGGAACACCTGCGTCTTGTAGATGTCCTTGATCGGGTTGAAGCCGCCGTTCATGTCGCCATAGAGCGTGGCGTAGCCGACCGACATTTCCGACTTGTTGCCTGTCGTCACCACCATCAGGCCGGTCTTGTTGGAGATCGCCATCAAGAGGGTGCCGCGGGTGCGGGCCTGAAGGTTTTCCTCGGTGATATCAGGCGGCAGATTCTTGAAGATGCCGGACAGGATAGTCTCGAAGCCGGTCACGGCTTCTGCGATCGGCAGGACCTCGTAGCGAATGCCGAGATGGCCCGCGAGCTCGCCGGCGTCCGCGATCGAGCTTGCCGCCGTGTAGCGATAGGGCAGCATCACCCCATGCACCTGGTCGGCGCCGAGCGCGTCGACCGCGATCGCTGCGCAGAGCGCGGAATCGATGCCGCCGGAAATGCCGAGCAGCACGCCGGGAAAGCCGTTCTTGGCGACGTAGTCGCGCAGGCCCAGCACGCAGGCCGCGTAGTCGGCGTGGTCGCCTTCCGGCTGCGCGGCGATCGGCCCGGCGCAGCGCCAATCCTCGCCGTTACGCGTGAAGCGCAGCGTGGTGATGCTTTCCGCGAACGCCGGCAATTGCGCCGCGAGCGAGAGATCGCCGTTGAGCGCGAACGAGGCGCCGTCGAACACCAGCTCGTCCTGGCCGCAGACCTGGTTGAGATAGACCAGCGGCAGGCCGCTCTCGGTGACGCGCGCGACCGCGACCGACAGGCGCACGTCGTTCTTGTCGCGGGCGTAAGGCGAGCCGTTCGGCACCAGAATGATCTCCGCGCCGGTCTCGGCCAGCGTCTCGACCACGTTCTCGTAGTCCTCAGACTCATCCAGCCAGATGTCCTCGCAGATCGGCACGCCGATGCGCACGCCGCGTACCGTGACCGGCCCCGCGGCAGGCCCGCGCGCGAACAGCCGCTTCTCATCGAACACGCCGTAATTCGGCAGATTGCATTTGAAGCGCAAGCCAGCGATGCGGCCGCCGTCGAGCAGCGCGCAGGCATTGTAGAGCTTGCCGTCCTCGACCCAGGGCGTGCCGACGAGCATCGCCGGCCCGCCATCGGCTGTCTCGCGCGCGAGGCCTTCGATCGCGGCCCGGCAGGCGGCCTGGAAGGCCGGCTTCTGCACCAGGTCCTCCGGCGGATAGCCGGCGATGAACAATTCCGGAAACAGCACGAGATCGGCGCCATCGGCGGCCGCCCGCACGCGCGCGGCCCGCGCCCTGGCGGCATTGCCCTCGACGTCGCCCACGGTCGGATTGAGCTGAGCGAGCGTGACCGCGAATGCGTTGAGACGTTCGGTCATGGCCGCCCCCGTCCGATCCAATGGCTAGAGCGTGATCCGGAAAAGTGTGGAACGGTTTTCCGAAGAGATCATGCTCAAACAACAACCTGAAGCGCGATGAGCGCTTCAGACGAAACCCAACCGCTCGACGATGGCAAAGATCCAGAACGCTCCGGCCATCAGCAGCGCGACGCCGACGGCCGCCGAGCCCATGTCCTTGACCTGCCCGATCTGCTTGTCGTGATCCAGGGTCAGGCGATCGGCGAGCTTTTCCACCGCGGTGTTGAGCAGCTCGACCACCAGCACGAACGCCACAGCACAGACCAGCTCGACCGCGCGCATCGCGGTCGCGCCGATGAACCAGGCCAGCGGCAGCGACAGCAGGAGCGCAAAGATCTCCTCGCGAACCGCCTGCTCAGATCGAAGTGCAAAGGCCAGACCGTTGCGCGAATTGATCGTGGCCTTCCAGATCCGCAGCAAGGTCTTAGAGCCCCGCGGCGACCGGCATCGGCCTGGCCTTGCCGGCGCGTTCCTGCTTGAGCAGTTCGGCGACCAGGAAAGCCATGTCGATGGACTGCTCGGCATTGAGGCGCGGGTCGCAGACCGTGTGATAGCGGTCGTTGAGATCCTCGTCCGTGATCGCGCGGGCGCCGCCGAGGCATTCGGTGACGTCCTGGCCGGTCATCTCCAGATGCACGCCGCCGGCATGGGTGCCTTCGGCGGCGTGGATCGCGAAGAACGACTTCACCTCGGACAGGATGCGGTCGAACGGCCGCGTCTTGTAGCCCGACGTCGAGGTGATGGTGTTGCCGTGCATGGGATCGCACGACCAGACCACCACCCTGCCCTCGCGCTTCACGGCGCGGATCATGTTCGGCAGGTGCTCGCCGACCTTGTCGGAGCCGAAGCGGCCGATCAGCGTCAGCCGGCCCGGCTCGTTGTCGGGGTTGAGCACGTCGATCAGCTTCAGCAATTCGTCGGGCTTGAGCGACGGGCCGCACTTCAGCCCGATCGGATTCTTGATGCCGCGGAAATATTCGATATGGCCGTGGTCGAGCTGGCGGGTGCGATCGCCGATCCAGATCATGTGGCCCGATGTCGCGTACCAGTCGCCGGTGGTGGAATCGATGCGGGTCATGGCCTGCTCGTAGCCGAGCAGCAGCGCTTCGTGGCTGGTGTAGAAATCGGTCGCGCGCAGCTCCGGATGGCTCTCCAGATCGAGGCCGCAGGCGCGCATGAAGTTGAGCGCGTCCGAGATGCGGTCGGCCAGCTCCTTGTAGCGGCGGGACTGCGGCGAGTCCTTGAGGAAGCCGAGCATCCACTCATGCACGCTGCCGAGATTGGCGTAGCCACCGGTAGCGAAGGCGCGAAGCAGGTTCAGCGTCGCCGCCGACTGGCGATAGGCCATCAGTTGGCGCTGCGGATCCGGCACACGCGCTTCCTTGGTGAAAGCGATGTCGTTGACGATGTCGCCACGATAGCTCGGCAACTCGACGCCGCCCACCTTTTCGGTCGGCGAGGAGCGCGGCTTGGCGAACTGGCCAGCGATGCGGCCGACCTTCACCACGGGCACTGCGCCGGCATAGGTCAGCACCACCGCCATCTGGAGCAGCACGCGGAAGAAGTCGCGGATGTTGTTGGCGCCGTGCTCGGCAAAGCTCTCGGCGCAGTCGCCGCCCTGGAGCAGGAAGGCCTCGCCCGCCGCAACGCGGCCCAAGGCCTTCTTCAGATTGCGCGCCTCGCCCGCGAACACCAGCGGCGGAAAAGTCGCAAGCTGCGCCTCGACGTCGGCCAAAGCCTTGGCGTCGGGATAATCGGGCACCTGTAGCACCGGCTTGCTGCGCCAGGACTCGGGCGTCCACCGCTCGGACATCGCAATCTCTCCGTGAAGCAAAAAGCACAACCTGATCTGTGGGTTGCGAGGGCCGCCTTATACACAGGCTGGCTCCCGGCCGCCAGTTGTAAATCCATTCCGCACTGCAAACCCTTGCAGGGAAAGCCAAATTCGCATTTGCTTGGGAAGGCTAAGGAAACTGGCAGGACACCGGCGGCCCATGGACGCGGCGCGCGACGACGTTTTCATCGACGAGATCAGCTTCCCGGCGACCGACGGGTATGCGCTGAGCGGCACCCTGTTCCTGCCGCGCGCCGCCAAGCGCCATGCCGTCCTGATCAATTCGGCCACCGCCGTCCCGCGAAAAATCTATCGCGGCTTTGCCTCCTACCTCGCCCATCGCGGCTGCGCGGTGCTGACCTACGACTATCGCGGCATCGGCGGCTCCCGGCTGCCGGCAATGGTCGGCTACAACCAGCCGAAATCACTTGTCGGCTTCAAGGCCTCGATGTCGGACTGGGCGGCGCTCGACGTCACCGCCGCGGTGAGCTGGATGCGCGAGCGCTACAACACGCTGCCGCTCGCCTATATCGGCCACTCCTTCGGCGGCCAGGCGCTCGGGCTGATCGCGAACAACACCGACATCTCGCGCGCCGCGTTCGTCGCCTCGCAGGCGGCGACCTGGCGGCTGATGACCTCGCCGGAGAAATACCGCGTCTTCGCCTTCATGAACCTCATTGGCGTGCCGCTCGCCCACGCGTTCGGCTACGCGCCGGGCTGGGCCGGCATTGGCGAGGATTTGCCCAAGGGCGTGTTCCTGCAATGGGCCAACTGGGTCTCGAGCCCGCGCTATCTCTTCGATTCAAAACTGCCCGCGCTGGAGAACTTCGCAAAATTCAAGGGCGAGTTGCGCGCGCTGTGCTTCTCCGACGATCCCTGGGCGACGCGGCCCGCGGTCGAGTTGCTCACAGGCGGATTCACGGCGATCAAGCCGGAGGTGTTGACGGTGAAGCCGTCCGACATCGGGGCCAAGGGAATAGGCCATTTCGGCTTCTTCCGCCCCGAACACCGCGACACGCTGTGGCGCGGCGTGGCGGAATGGATCCAGGGCGAGTGAGCCGTTACCGAATGATCGTCGTCAGCGACGAGTAGCGCCTGTTCGGCCTGGCTTCACCCGGCGCGAACTGCGCGAAGGCATCGCTGACGCGGACGGCCGGCGGCGTATCGCCGGCGAAGCGGAATTCCTTTGGCCGCGGCGCGTAGAAGCTGGCGCTGTAATAGGCGTCGTCGAAGCGCGCCTCGCCGACCCCGAACACTGCGTCGCAGACGAACAGGAGCGCGTAGACTCCCGCGACCGCAGCGACGATCTCCTTGAGAATTGACATGCTGATGCCCTGCCCTTTTGCGGACAGGATGCGCATTGGTTCCAAAGCTCAGGTTTAAGGCGCCGTGCTTCTTGTTCGCAGGGTTTGCCGCCGCTGAGCGGGATGCAGACAATTTTATCGATCTCGAAAAAGAGAGCCCGCCTGACCGAACGATCAGGCGGGCTCCAGGCTTGGCCGCTCGGGAGGTATCAGACGGCCAAATCAGACGGCTAAGTTCATCCACACCGCCTTCGGCTCGGTGAAATTGTCGAGCGCGGCGGTACCGTGCTCGCGACCGAGGCCGGAGTCGCGTTCGCCGCCCCAGGGCAGGCGCACGTCGGTATAGCCATAGGTGTTCATCCAGACCGTGCCTGCGCGCGCCCGCTTGGCAAAACGCTGGAGCTTGCCGATGTCGCGGCTCCAGACGCCGGCGGCGAGGCTGTAGGCGGTGCCGTTGGCGATCCGCAAGGCATCGGCCTCATCCCTGAACTTGATGATGCTGACGACGGGACCGAAGATTTCCTCCTGCGAGATCCGCATCTCGTGTTCGACATTCGCGAACACCGCGGGGCTGATGAAGTAGCCGCGCTCGCCGACCCGCGTCCCGCCGGTGACAAGGCTCGCCCCCTCCTTCTGGCCGATATCGACATAGTCGAGGATCGACTTCATCTGCTTCTCGGAGATGACAGGCCCGAGCGCGGTCTTGCGGTCGAGCGGATCGCCGATCTTCAGCGATTTTGCGCGTGCAGCGAGACGCTCGACGACTTCGTCATAGGCCTTCTCCTGCACTAGCACGCGGGAGCCGGCCGAGCACACCTGGCCGGCGTTGAAGAAGATGCCGGAGGCCGCGGCTTTCGAGGCTGCTTCGAGATCGGCATCGTCGAAGATGACATTGGCCGATTTGCCGCCGAGCTCGAGCGAGACGCGCTTGAAATTGCCGGCCGCGCCTTTCATGATTCCACGACCCACGCCCGGCGAACCGGTGAAGGTGACCTTGTCGACGTCAGGGTGATTGACCAGCGCGTCGCCGACGACGCGGCCGGGGCCCGTGACGACGTTGAAGACGCCTGCCGGCAGGCCGGCCTGAAGCGCGAGTTCGGCGATGCGCAGCGCCGACAGCGAGGTCAGCTCGGCCGGCTTCATCACGATCGTGCAGCCGCAGGCCAGCGCCGGCGCCAGCTTCCACATCCCGATCATCAGCGGGAAATTCCACGGCACGATGGCCGCGACCACGCCGACCGGCTCGCGCACGGTGTAGGTCAGGGCATCGTCACGCACCGGCACGACGTCGCCGCTGATCTTGTCGGCCCAGCCGGCGTAGTAGATCAGCGTGTCGACGGCAGCCGGGAAGTCCTGGCGCAGCGTCGCGGAGATCGGCTTGCCGGCATCGATCGACTCGAGCTCGATGATTTCTTCGGCGTTTGCCTTGAGCAGCTCGGCCCAGCGCAGCAGGATCTGGCCGCGCTCGGAGGCGCGCATCGTGCGCCACGGGCCCTCGAACGCCCGGCGCGCGGCCGCTACCGCATGGTCGACATCGGCCTCGTTGCCTTCGGCGACCGTGGCGATGACCTGCCCGGTCGCCGGATTGAGCGATTTGAAGGTGCGGCCGGAGCTCGCGGGGACGCGGCGGCCGTCGATGAGCAGATGCTGCGGCCGGGCCATGAACTCGCTGGCTGGCGAATGCGCAAAGTCATATGCAACTGACATCATATTTCCTCCTATTCTGGTATGCCAGATTAGGACGGAGATTGCCGCAGTAAATATGATATCGTGTGCCTATGGCTCACTCACCATATGAACTTCACTTCATAAGGTTGTTTCATGCTCCAGATCGAGATCGAGGCAGTTTGGCGGTTTCGCCAGGAGGGCAGTCCGCGCACGGCGGTGGTCATGCTCGGCGTTCTCAACGAAATCCGGAAGACCGGTAAGATCACGAGCGCGGCCGCCGACGCGCACCTCTCCTACCGGCATGTCTGGAATCTGATCGAGCAATGGTCGGAGTTCTTCGGCACGCCGCTGGTCGAGACCCAGCGCGGCAAGGGCTCCAGGCTCACGCCGTTCGGCGAGCGGCTGGTATGGGCGGGCGAACGCATGCAGGCCCGGCTCGGGCCGCAGCTGGAAAACCTGGCACAGGAGCTGGCAAGCGAGATCAAGCCGTTCCTCGAGCAGCGCCCCTCGGTGATCCGCGTGCACGCCAGCCACGGCTTTGCGGTGGCGAAGCTGCGCGAATTCCTCGACCGCGAGCCCGGCATCGGCGTCGACCTGCGCTATGTCAGCAACCAGCATTCGCTGGTCTCGCTGGCGCAGGGCGCCTGCGATCTCTCCGGCCTGCATCTGCCGCACGGCGCATTGCGGGCGCAAGGCATCAAGGCGGCGCGCGAGTGGCTCGATCCGCGCGAGGACCGCGTCATCAGCTTCGTCACGCGCGAGATGGGGCTGATGGTCGCGCGCGGCAATCCGCTTGGCATCGAAACGATCGAGGACCTGACCAGGCCAAAGGTCCGCTTCGTCAACCGCGACCATGATTCCGGCACGCGCCTTCTGTTCGACCAGTTGCTCGCCGCACACAGCATCGACGAAAGCCGCATCAACGGCGCGCAGCAGATCGAGTTCACCCACGCCGCGGTCGCCGCCTATGTCGCGAGCGGCATGGCGGATGCGAGTTTCGGCGTCGAGGCGGCCGCTCGCCACTTCGGCCTCGATTTCATTCGCATCGTGACCGAGGATTACTTCTTCGTCTGCAAACGCGCCTTCCTCGACACCGAGCCGATGCAGCGCATCCTCGATATCATGCGCAGCGCCGATTTTCGTGCCGCCGTCGCCAGCCTGCCCGGTTACGTCCCGTCCGACACCGGTGCGGTCACCGGCGTGAAGGCGTTTCTGGAGATGCACGCCGTGCGCTGATGAACGGCCGAGGCTCGCCCTTACCCTGGCGGACTGCCGCTACGCGCCCGGTCAAACGACCGGCTCGTCCTTGAGCGCCGACACCACCTGCTCGCCGCGGTCGGTCAGGCGATAGGTCACAAGCGGACGGCTCGACGGCGGCTTGCGGTCGATCTCGACGATGTAGCCGCGCACCATCAGCGCTTCGAAACTGCCGTAGTAGCCGAACATGCTGATCTGGTTCTGCTTGAGCAGCTTGAACTCGCGCAGGAGACGGATCTCGTTGCCCGAGAGCAGCGAGCGGCGGACGCGCTGCACGAACCGCGCGCGCTGCTCGAACCACGCCTCGTCGGGCAGTTCGTGCGAGGCCGGCGCCGGGTCGCGCTCGCAGGGGCGCGCCTCCGTCGCGACATCGGCCATGACCGGCGGAAGGCACGGCATGCTGCCGACGACCGCATCCTTGGCGACATCGAGCAATGCGATCGGCCAGCGCCGCTTATTGTCCACCATGACCGGCGGCGGCACGACGCTGTCGCGCACCAATTGCTCGAAACGGCCGGCGGTCACGCCGACATAGGCGGCCGCCCGACGGCGATCGACCAGACGGGTGTCCGGCTCGTGCTCCAGCTCGCAAGCGATGTTCTCGTTCACCCCGAAATCCCCTTGCGCGTCGTTGCGCAGGCCCGGCGGCCCTCTTTGGGACCCGGCCGAACCGGCGGCGAACCTAGGGGGGACCAGCGCTCTCGAAAAGCAGAGAATTTCGTACATGTTGATGCCGTTTCGGCAACGGCTATAGTTCGTGCCGGGGGACCCATGCGATTTCACTCACCGGCCATCCAGTACTTCCACGCCGTCCGCCGCACCGGCTCGATCCGGGCCGCGGCGCGCGTCCTGAACGTTGCCTCCTCGGCGGTCAGCCGCCAGATTCTCAAGCTCGAGCAAGAGGTTGGATCCCCCCTGTTCGAGCGCACTGCGCGCGGCCTGACGCTGACGACGGTCGGCGAGATGCTGGCCCGGCATGTCATGAACGTGCTCCAGGACCTCGACCGCTTCCGCTCGGACGTCGCGTCCCTGTCCGGCAACTGGCGCGGCACCGTCAGCATCGCCTGCATCGAGTCGCTGACGGAATCGGTGCTGCCGGACCTGATCGCCTCGCACCGCGGCCGCGCCCGCCGCGTCAGCTTCACCACCGAGGTGAAGGGATCGTCGGACGTGCTCGAGGCCCTGAGCCGCGGCGAGGCCGACATCGGCATCGCCATGGCGCTCCGCCATCCGCCGGACCTGCGCCAGGTCGCCTTGAAGCGGTTCCGCCTCGGCGCAGTGGTATCGCGCGAGCATCCGCTGGCGCGCCGCAAGACAGTGACGCTGGAGCAATGCCTCGCCTTCCCCGTCATCAATGCGCTGCCGGAGCTGTCGATCTATCATCTGCTCCAGCCGCTGATCGCACAGCTCTCCGAGACGCCGGAGCCGGCGATCCAGGCCAATTCGATCGACCTGATGCGCGAGCTTGCCGCACGCGGCGTCGGCGTCGCCTTCCAGACCCAGCTTGGCATCGGCCGGCTGTCGCGCGAGAGCCAGCTCGTCTTCCTGCCGCTCGACAATGCCGGCAGCCCGGTCTGGTCCGACCTCGGCATCTATGTTCGCGCCGAGCGCACCCTGCCCGCCTACACCGAGTCCTTTCTCCAGGAACTGGTGCGCGAACTGGGCGAGCGCGAGCGGCGCGAGAACGCGGCCTATCCGCAGACGGCGTGACATCTCCGCGCCGCCGGCAAGCCGGAGCAGCTTGGAGGCGACCGCACGCCCCGTGGTCTTGCGGACTTGCCTGAAGCACGGTTGCTCCGGCAACATTTCCGGCCGATGTCGCGCGCGCGAGGTCGAGGACGCGCCGGCACACGCCGAACGCCTGAGATCACTGGGACCCGAGATGCCGGTACGTTGGCTCAAGCCGTCGCGAGTCCTGGGCATCGAGCGCTACAGCGACTTCGAGTCCTTTCGTCCGAGCGAGGTGCTGGGCGGCGGCATCAGCACACCGCTCGAGCCGCGCGAGTTCTCGCTGCACCGCGCCATCCTGCCGCTCCAGGATGGTCTGTTCGTGCTCCAGCGGACCTTCGCCCGGCGCCTTCAGGCCAACATCGGCACCGATCACGGCGTCGGCCTCGTCATCCCGCTCGCCTGTCATTTCACCGCCAACGGCCGCGAGATCGACAATTCGATGATCGGAATCGTGCGCGGCAAGGTCCCCACCGAGGCGGTCGAGCATCACGCCAACACCTATCTGATGCTGCGCTTCAACTCCGACATGCGCCATCGCGGCTGGGCGGACTACGAGACCGGGCTCGAATTCACGCGTCTCGACGACGACACGATGGCGGGCCTGCGCGCCGCGATCCTCGACATGTTCTGCCTGGCCTCACGCTGCAATGATCCCAGGCAATTCGAAGCCATCGACCGGCCGATCCAGGAAAGGCTTCTCGAAGGCCTCGATGCCGCCCTTGCCCCCGTCGACGCGCAAGACCGCCGGCGCGGATCGTTCGACAAGCATCGCAAGCTGGTCGCGCGGCTGGACGAGGCGGCCACGCTGTCCGGCGGCATCCCGCTCTACAGCGGCGACCTCGCAAATGCGCTCGGCGTCTCCGTTCGCACGCTCCAGAGCGCGACACAGGCGGTGCATGGCGTCAGCCTGCATCACCATCTCAGGCTGAAGCGGCTGTGGTCGACCCGCACGCAGCTCCTGACCGGAGGTGACGGAATGACCGTGAAGGCCGCGGCGCTCGCGAACGGCTTCTGGCACATGGGCGAATTCTCGAAACTCTACAGGACGACGTTCGGCGAGATGCCGTCCGGGACGCTGGCGCAGGCCCGCGATTTTGCGGACGACAGTCCGCACCTCTGAGGTTTCTCCGGTCAAATCGCGCGATCGCGAGCAGCTCGCTCCGCGCAAGCGAAACCGCCTCGCCGCCCCTCGCCGACCTCGATCTCGCCAGCCAGGCGCTCAGCCGTGACCCGCTTGCTTGCGGTGTCCGCTCTCGCTCAGGCGATCGACCCAGGCAATGCCGATCGCCGAGATGATGAAGGTCAGGTGGATCAGCACCTGCCACATCACGCCGGTCTCGGTGAAATTGCTGCGCGTGGTTCCGAGATTTCCGGCCTCAATGAAGGTCCGAAGCAGCGAGATCGAGGAGATGCCGATGATCGCCATCGCAAGCTTGATCTTGAGCACGCTGGCGTTGACGTGACTGAGCCATTCCGGTTCGTCGGGATGGCCGCTCAGGTTCAGCCGCGAGACGAAGGTCTCGTAGCCGCCGACGATAACCATCACCAGCAGGTTCGAGATCATGACGACGTCGATCAGTCCGAGCACGACCAGCATGATCTGCTGTTCGCTGGCGTCAAAGGAGTGCACGACCAGGTGCCAGAGCTCCTTGAGGAACAGCAGCACGTAGACGCCCTGTGCGATGATGAGGCCGACATAGAGCGGCACCTGCAGCCAGCGCGAGCCAAAGATCAGCTGGGCGAACGGGCCGATTTGCGGCAGCGAAGGCGCGGCCGAAGGTGCTTTGGGTTCAGAAATCATTGATCACTCCGGAGTGCAGGCAAGAGATGTCGCCCAAGAGATTCGGCCTCAGAGACTCGCGATGACCGGCGCGAGCTCGAGCGAGCCGCGATAGATCATCTCGAAGGCGACGTAAACGATGATGGCGAGGCCGACATAGGCGATCCAGCGCTGCTTCTGGAGCACGCGGCCGAGCAGATCGGCGGCCACACCCATCATCGCGACCGACAGCAGCAGGCCGAAGGCCAGGATGTAGGGATGCTCGCGCGCCGCGCCCGCGACCGCGAGCACGTTGTCGAGCGACATCGAGACGTCGGCCGCGACGATCTGCAGGGCGGCCTGGCCGAAGGTCTTGCGCGGTGCCGATGCCGCGCTTCCGCCGCCGCCATGGCTGAACGCAAGCCCGCTTCCATGCGCGGCCTGCTCGCGCAGTTCGCGCCACATCTTCCAGCACACCCAGAGCAGCAGCACGCCGCCGGCGAGCAGGAGGCCGATCACCTGCAAGATCTGGGTCGCGACGCCGGCAAAGGCGATCCGGAGCGCAGTCGCCGCGACAATACCGACGACGATGGCGCGCCGGCGCTGCTCGGCCGGCAGCCCGGCAGCGGCAAGGCCGATGACGACGGCGTTGTCGCCGGCGAGCACGAGGTCGATCAGGACGACCTGAAGCAGCGCGGTCAGCGCGTCGGCGGTGATGAATTCAATCATGATTGATCATTCTTCGATGCGGACGGTTCGAGCCATTGCGGCTTGCGGCGTTCGATCCAGTCGAACACCTTCGACCGGGACGAGCGCAGCGCCGGCACGTCCTCGGCAAGCAGCGCGAGGCCGAGCGGTAGCATCCAGATGCCGAGCACCGGCAGGATGGAGAGCACGCCGCCGACGACGAGCAGCGCGCCCGAGGGGATTCTCACCCAGCGGCTGGACGGCTTGAGCAGATAGGTGACGGTGTCGCCCACGCGCGGCGGCAGGCGATGGACGAGCCTGTCGAGGCGCGGGTCACCGCCGGCCATCTGGCCCGTGGTGCCCTTGGTTCGGGTCGTATGCTCGTCCGATGCCGCGCTCATGCTCACTCCTTTGGGATGGGGCCTGCCGCACCCGGTCCGACCTGCTTGGCGCGCGGCAACACCAGCGTCAGCAGCCGCAGCAGCTTGATCGCCTGCACCTCATGGGGATGCACGTCCTCGTCCGCGGCCGCAACGCGCTCCGACAGCTCCATCAGATGGGACGAGAGCGACATGTTCGAGACCGGGCGCAGCGTGTCGATCACCACATTGGCAAAGTCGGGCTCCTCGAGCCGTTCCGCCAGCTCGTCGAACATCGCGAACAATCGGTCGTCGCCGATATGCGGCGCCAGTCCGCGATCCCTGATGAAACGGATCACCTCGTCGCGCTCGACCGGCGAGACGCGCCGGTCGGCCACCGCGACAAGCGCACCGGCGATGATCAGCGCCGCCGCTGCCTGCTCGTTGAGGCTGGACGGTTCGGCAATCTCGAGTTCGATCGGGTTTGAGTATTTGGCGTCAGACATCGATGCTCCTCAACGTTGCGAAATGGCCGCGCGGAGCTGCGATGGGGACGATTGGGTCGGAGGGAACAGAGAAGACCCGACGATCGGCCGATCCATCGCATTCGCGCGGGACAGGTCATCCGACATCACGAGGTTTGCCGACATTCGTCGGCGGCCTCGCCAGAGGGGCCCGGATTCTTGTTCGCCTCAGACATAAAGATGGGTCTGTCGGAATCAAGGCGATGAGACTGCGACCAGCCGCCGCATCGGTTCCGTGTTGCCATGTTTGGTTAAGCAGTGGTGCGCATGTCCAGGACGCGCTGCATCCCCACCGTCATTGCTTCGCTGCGCTCGCAATGACGGAGTGTGGGCACGGGCACCGCTCCTACCTCACGACCTCAACCAAATGCGCACGCGAGGGTGATGGATCGAACCGGTCGCCGAAATATTGCGTTTCGTGCGCCACCAGTCCGTCGCGGAATTCCATGATGCTCACGACGTAGGACGGCACGCCGTCATAAGTCAGCACGAACTCGCTCACCCAGAGATCGCCGCCGCCGATGATCCGCCGAACCGAGAAGCGCTTCTTGTTCGGCTGCACGAGGCGGCTCTCCTGAATGTTCCTCCGGCCGTGGATGCGCTCGCTCGATTGGGGATAGTCGAGCACCGCGTCGTCGCGATAGATGGCGTGCTCGGCCTCGAAATCGTTCGCGTCCGAAGCGTCCCAATGGCGCTGGAGCGCCGCCAATCTGGCTCGATCGTCCATCTCGACCTCCGATCCCGAATGAAACCGCCTCCCGCCGCCTTGATCTGATGACGCAGAACTCCGGCGGCAAGGGTTCCCTTGCAACGTCTAACAACGGCTAACGAGCTAACAGTTCGAATTGGATGCAGATTAGCGTGCAGGCGACCCGTCGGATCGGGTCGCACCTCAGGGTCGGGAAACCGTGATGGCACGTCTGCTTTCCGTCAATGTCGGCCTGCCGCGCGACGTCGCCTGGCAAGGCAAGACCGTCCATACCGGCATCTGGAAGGCCCCCGTCGAAGGGCCGCGCAGGGTGCGCAGGCTCAACATCGACGGCGACGGCCAGGGCGATACGGCCGGCCATGGCGGCGAACAGCGCGCCGTCTTCGTCTACCAGGACGAGTCCTATCGGTACTGGCAGGAACATCTGGGACGACCGGATCTCGTTCATGGTCAATTCGGCGAGAACTTCACCGTCGAAGGCCTTGCCGACACCAACGTGTGCATTGGAGACCGCTACAGGATCGGCTCCGCCCTGTTCGAGGTGACGCAGCCGCGCGTCACCTGCTACCGGCTGGGCATTCGCATGGACGAGCCGGACATGCCCGCACTGCTCGTTAGGCACGGCCGGCCCGGCTTCTATTTTCGCGTGATCGAGGAAGGCGACGTGGAGGCCGGTGACGAGATCACGCTTCTCGCCAACGGTCCCGAAAGCATGAGCGTGTTCGAGATCAACGCGCTGCTTTACCTGCCCCCTCACCCGCGCGACCGCCTAGAGCGCGCGCTGCGGATTCCGGCGCTGAGCCGCGGCTGGAATCGTTCCTTCGCATCGCTGCTCGAGCAGCAGCGCACAAGCAAGATTGCCGCAGGAAACGCCGGGCTCGGCCCGGCGGCGAGCCCACCTCCTGCCTGGCGCGGTTTTCGTCCGTTTCGCGTCTCGCGCAAGATCGCCGAAAGCGGCACCGTGACGTCACTGATCCTCGAACCCACGGACGGGCATCGCGCGGCCCCCGCCCTGCCCGGTCAATTTGTCGTCGTGCGGCTCGGGCCCTCTGAGGCACAGGCGATGACGCGCAGCTACTCGCTGTCGAGCCGCTCCGATGCCCCGCCCTACCGCATCAGCATCAAGCGGGAAGCGCACGGCGCGGCCTCCCTCTATATCGCCGACAGTCTCCGAGTTGGCGACGTCGTCGAAGTCGGTGCGCCACGCGGCAGCTTCACGCTCCGGCAGGATGCGCGGCCCGTCGTCTTGCTCAGCGCGGGCATCGGCGTGACGCCGGTGCTCGCCATGCTCCACGCGCTCGTCGCGGAAGGGTCGACGCGAGACGTCTGGTGGCTGCACGGCGCGCGCAACGGCCGCGAGCATGCGTTCGCCGCCGAGACGCGCGGGCTGTTGGCCGGACTCGCTCACTATCACAGCCACGTCTGCTTCAGCGCACCCGATCCGGCCGATCGTCCGGGAGCGGATTTCGACAGCGCCGGACATCTGGATCAGCACCTGATCGAACGGCTCAACATGCCGCGCGACGGCGATTTCTATCTCTGCGGGCCGGCCGCTTTCATGAGCGATCTCACGGCCGGCCTGGCCGCATTGGGCGTCGCGCCCGATCGCATCCACACCGAGCTGTTCGGCGCGAGGCCATCGCTGACGCCCGGCATCGCGGCTTCGCCGCGGACACCCGCGCATGCGCCGGTCGGAGCACCCGGCCCGGGCCCGATGGTGTCATTCGCGCGCAGCGGCCTCAATGTCCGCTGGGGACCATCCTATGCCAGCCTGCTCGAGCTGGCCGAAGCGTGCGACGTCCCGGTGCGCTGGTCGTGCCGGACCGGGGTTTGCCACAACTGCGAGAGCGGGCTCGTGGCCGGAGAAGTCAGCTACGCGCCCGATCCGCTCGACCCGCCCGCGGACGGCAATGTCCTGATCTGCTGCTCGCAACCGAAGGCAGATGTCGTGATCGATCTTTGACCGGCTTCGACACACCCTCGCCAAACCATGGAGCGATTCAAATGCGGCTCAAGGCGCTCTGGGATCAGGGCCGCAAGGAGCATTTCTATCCGTATGGCAAGGCTCCGTCCAAGGTACTCGACGAGCAGGATTAGACACAGGCGGGTGTCGCGCGGTCGCCGCGGCCTCTGTCGGGAACACAAACGCCGTCGGGTTTGTTGGTGCACCTCAAGAATAACCCCTCGACTGGAACCTGCATGTGCCGCTGGATCGCATACCGGGGCGAGACCACCTCGTTCGAACCTTACGTCACCGAGCCCGAGCATTCGCTGATCGCGCAGAGCATCCGCTCGCTCCAGTCCACCGCGGGTTCGAATGGCGACGGCTTCGGGCTCGGCTGGTACGGCGAGCATCCGGAGCCCGGCCTCTACCGTGAGACGCGCCCGGCCTGGTCGGATGAAAACCTGCGCTATCTCTGCCGCCATCTGCGCTCGCATCTCTTCTTCGCTCATGTCCGCGCCGCCACCGGCACGGCGGTGACGCGGCAGAATTGCCATCCCTTCGCCTGCGGCCAATGGATGTTCATGCACAACGGATTCGTCGGCAGCTGGAACCGGCTGCGGCGCAAGGTCGAGGCGCTGATCCCGGATGCGTATTATCCGTCGCGATTGGGGACGACCGACTCCGAAGCCGTTTTCCTCGCCATCATGGGCGCCGGCCTCGACAACGATCCGCTTCGAGCAACGCAGGCCGTGTTGCAATCGCTCGTCGGTCTCGTCAACGAAGGCCAGCTTCGCGAGCGGCTGCGCTTCACCAGCGCGATCGCCAACGGGAGGGATCTCTATGCGTTTCGCGTCGCGGTCAACGATGCCGCCAACACGCTCTATTTCCGCGAGGCCGGCGGCCAGGTCGTCGTCGTGTCCGAGCCGTTCGACAAGGAATCGGACTGGACGGAAGTGCCGCCGAATCACGCCCTGATCGCGCGCGCGTCCGAAAGCGCGAAAATTGTTCCGTTCGACCTTGCAATTTCCAGTGGGGCTGACGCGGAACCCGCCCCCGTCAGGAGGATTATTTCCCGCAGGTAATGCCTTCGCCGGGTGGCACGATGACATTTGCTTCGGACGTCTTGAAATTGCTGCGTCTCGATTCCTCCGACGACAAGCAGCACCTCGTCATTCGCTCGGCCGGCGGCCGTGGCAAGGCGGCTGAATATTCATTCGGCATCGAGGAGGAATACTTCCTCGCCGATCGGCGCAGCCTGGACGTCGCGATCCAGACGCCCAACGAGCTGTTCGAGTCGGCGAACTGGTCGACCGGCGGCCAGGCCATGCGAGAGATGCTGCAATCCCAGCTCGAGGTCGCCACCAACGTTCACGTCGACGTCAACGACGCGCGTGAAGAGCTGCGCTTTCTCCGCCGCGAAGTCGCGAACGTTGCCGCCCAGTACGGCTTCGTGATCATGGCCTGCGGCACCCATCCGACCGCCGTCTGGCGCATGTCGCAACCGAGCCCGAAGCCGCGCTACGAGGAGATGATCGAGGATCTGCGCAGCATCGGCCACCGCAACATGATGTGCGGCATGCATGTGCACGTCCAGCTGCCCGATCCCGAGAAGCGCATGGCGGTGATGCGGGCGATGCTGCCGCACCTGCCGCTGTTTATCGCGCTGTCGGCGTCCTCCCCGTTCTGGAACTCGCACAAGACGGGCCTGAAGGGCTACCGCCTGGCGGCCTATTCCGAGCTGCCGCGCACCGGCCTGCCCGAACTGTTCGAGAGCAGGCATGATTACGACGAGTATGTCGGCGCATTGCAGCGCTCCGGCGTGATCCCTGACGAGAGTCACATCTGGTGGGCGATGCGCCCTTCCATGAAGCATCCGACCCTCGAGCTTCGCGCGCCCGACACCTGCACCTTCGTCGACGACGCCGTTGCCATCGCCTCGCTCTATCGCTGCCTGACGCGACATCTGTATCGGCGGCCTCATCTGTCGAAAACCGTCACGGTCGTCGAGCGCGCGATCGCCGTCGAGAACAAATGGCGCGCCCAGCGCTACGGCACCGATTGCATCTTTGCCTCGAAGGACGGGCCAATCACCATCTCGGAGCTGCTCTCCCGCCTGATCGACGACATCGTCGAGGACGCGGATGCGCTGAATTGCGCGGCCGAGGTCGAGCATTGCCGTACCATCGTGGAACGTGGCAGCTCGGCGGAATTCCAGCTTCGCGCCTACCGTGAAAACGGCAACGACATCGCAGCCGTGTCACGCTGGATCGCTGCATCGACGATATCAGGACGAGCGCTCCGGTCGGACGCACCGCGTCTGCGCCGACATAGCGCCCGCGCAAGCTTTGGGAACGATAACGGCATTCCGGAATTTGCCGTGTCTCGTGCAGTGTCTTGGAGAAAAGCATGACCGACATCACCTGTTGCGCCGGCTGCGGCCACGGCCTGGTGCCCATCCTGTCCGAGAAGGGCGCGACGGAATCGAGCTGCTTCTGGTGCGAAGGTGTCGATGCCCGAACGATGGACATGGCGAAGTGGGCGGACAGCCCCTCCGGCAAGCCCGAGCGCGCCGCGCTTCAGTCGTTCGAATGAGCGGCTTCGGACGTCTTACGGAATTCCTGTCCCTCGGTGCTGCAATGCCTTCCGGCTTGCAGGATCACCATGCTGAGCAGGTGAGCCAGGAATGAAAGTCCGGCCGTGTGCGCGATCTCGCGCAGCTCGGTACAGATCTCCGCAATGTAGCGGGCGGCCTCCTGCGGCCTTGCGTAGCCGTCTTGCATGGAAACTCCCGGGTTAGAGCCGGACGAGACCTGCTGCCTCGGTCGAAAGGCAACCTAGGACGCCTAATCCCGCCGAGCCGAATGCGTTCCGCGGTTGCGCCCGGGAGCAGCCATGCCCTGCACGCTGCCCGTCAGGGCTTGCCGACAAATTAGACAGTTTGCGTCACGTTCGCGAGATCGCGAGGTTCGGCAGGACGGTCGGGCAATCCCGCTCAACGCGCGGTCTAACCTTCGGCGGAACCACTGGATTTTCTGCTGTCCGGTCTCGCCATCCCGACCCGCGGTGGCCATTTGCTGCCCTGCAACCGAACTGGCCCAAAATTCGCAAAGCCGCATCAGGCCCCAAGTCCCCGCCCTCGCCACCAGGGCAGCCGGGACGAGCGGATCAGATCGGAGAATGCCATGAACGTGCATGCTGCGGGCGATCTCAAATTCACCGGCCTCACCCGTCCGAATGGCACGCCCCTTCGTCTGAACGATCAGGACTTCGTCGCGATCGACCGCGACAGGAATGCGAAGTTTGAGGCGACCTACCGGCCGCAAGCCCTCTACAATCGCGCCAACGAGGGCTTTCACGCCAACAACGAAACCTTCCTCCTGCACGAGGTCGCGACCAATCTGCCGATCTACCGCCCGGACACCGGCCCCACCGATTTCCATCTTCATCTTCCGCCGGGCGGCTTTCAGCTCGTGCTGGTCACCTCGGGCGCATTCACCTTCGACTACGACGGACGCTTCTACAGTGTCGGCCCGGGCGCTGTGATGCTGCAAAGCGCGATCGTGCACCGCCAGCTCTTCTACACCTGGTCGGGCCTGTCGACCGAAGAGAACTTGAAGACGCCGCAGACGGTGGTGCCCGATCCGATCTCGATGGGCTATTCGGGCAAATTCCTCGAAGCCTTCATCACCGATCCCACCACCTTTCCGAACCCGACCATCGTCGGTCCGAGCCAGATCAACGAGGCCGAGACGCCGCGTGTGGCCTGGAGCCATCCTCTGCATGATCGTCCCGCCGATGCAGGCTTCTGGCTTCAGGACCCGTTGGCGCTGGATGCGCTGTTCAAGCCGCTCACCGATGGCTCGGTCAAATCGGCCATGCCGGTCCATGTGCGTGATATCGGCATCGAGGTGCCGAGTGGGCATCTCGTCACCGGCCACATCATCGCAACCGACCCGCCCGGTCAGTCGCTGCTGCCGAAGAGCACGTCGGCAACAGCGGACGGCACCTCGTTTGCCAAGGGCGAGGTCGTGATCTATCGCGTCATCCGCGGCACGGCCGAATTCAAGAACAAGTCCGGCGAGACCTTTGAGCTCTCTGCCGGCGACGTGGTGACGGCCGGCAAGAGCTCGATCAACCTCATTGGCGTCGGTGAGAACACCCAGGTCCTCCGGCTCGGCCTGCTCAAGGGCATGAACGACCTTCGCAGCTGGACGGCGACGCAGCGCGACGAGATCGACGGCCTGGCCGGTCAGATCATCACGCACAAGGACATCCGTCCCCTGCGCACCGAAGGCAAGCCGGTCGGGTATCTGTACGCGTAGTGCCAAAAAAACGGCCCGCCGGAGCGGGCCGTCGAGATCTCATTTAGCGCAATGATCCCCCGTAGAGCTTTCGCTCCTTGCGAACCTCTTCGGCGCCGTAAGGCTTGCTGGCAGGATCGAACGATTTCCATCCGGCCTTTTGCCAGCTGGCACTGCGGTCACGTAAATTGACGGAAGACTCGTTCAGGATTGAGTCAAAGCGGGACCGATCCGCGTCCGCCACCCGCGCCGACACGAGCGTGCCTCCGCGACGGACGCCCTCGGCGTAGGTGTCCGCATCCTCACGCGAAATGCCGGCCTCCGTGAGCGCCCCGACGATCCCGCCGGTAGCTGCTCCGGCGGCGGCACCAACCGCGGTCGCGGCCAGCCAGCCAGCTGCGACCACAGGTCCGAGGCCGGGAATTGCCAGCAAGCCAAGGCCGGCAAGAAGGCCAGCGGTACCACCGACGCCCGCACCGATGCCGGCACCCGTACCGGCTCCCTCGGCACGATCATCGACACCATCCCGGTCGCGATCTACCTTCTTGTCGGTGTTAAACCAGCTGTCCGAATTGTTGGCGACGATGCTGATGTCCGAGTGCGGCACGCCGGCAGCTTCGAGACGCTGAACCGCCTGCTGCGCGGTGTTATAGTTGTCGTAAAGACGAGAAATTGTAACGGTCATCTTGAGTCCTTCTTGCTTGCTTACTTGGCCGAATTGACGTTACCTTGAAAATCGACGCTGACCGCGGTGGCTGATCCACCCTTGCTGGCCTGTCCGCGCCACACGCCCTTGTCGTCCTTCTTCAATTCGGTGACGTTGGCGTAGCCGGCATCCTCGATCTTCGATTTGGCCTGTCCTTCGGTGAAGCTGTTGCGCCCCGCGACAGGAGCGTCGGAGTTGTTTTGGCCGGCAGTGTTGACCGCGCCGTTGTTAGGTCCGGACTGCGCCGGCGGAGTCTGCGCCGAAGCCGACGTCGCCGCCAATGCCGCGGCCGCTGTGAATAAAGAAATGCAAATGTAGAGTGATGGGCGTCTCATGATTGTCTCCAGTGTCTAAGGAGTGAGCCAAACCCCCATGGGTGCTTTGGTTCCTAAGCTCTTCGCCCGGGGACGTCGGCTTCGAGATCAAGCGCTGAAGAACATCATCCCCGTGACCGCCATGATGAGAATGGCAAGTCCCATACTCACGCCCAGCAGCATCAGCACGCTCGGACCGAGCTCGCCCTGGCGCGCTTCGAGCGCAGTCTCGACGATGCGTCCGCTCTTGTCCTTGTCCATGTCATTTGGTCCTGCATTTGAAGGGATCGGCTTGACCGTTTGCTGCGCTGGCATGACGCGCTTTGCCTTTGCCGAAATCCCGCGTCACCGGATTCAAGCGGCGCGGTCGCGCTTCTCAGTCATGAAAGTCGTTGCCGTGCGTCGGGAGAGTGGACGAGATCAGGCCTGCGCGCTTTGCGGCGGAGGTCGCGAGACCGGTGGCGTCTCGCCGTCGAGCCAATCCGGCGTGTCCGCGAGAGCGAGCCAAGCATCGCCCATGCGCCTGAACTGATTGCGCGCCATGTCGTCGGGAGCGGTGCCTTCCAGGGCCAGGCAGTGTCCGGCGTTCTCCCGAAGATGCTCGGACCGGTTCGATTGGAGATCCGTGCTGCTCGCGGGATCCGCAGAGGTCTGCCAGGCGTTCCGGCACACCGGGCACCGCCACTGATTGACGAGCTTCCCGGTGGGCAAATAGGTCGAGTGCACGGGAGTCACCACGAGCCGCCCGCAAGCGGTACAGCCGTTCGTCCCTTGCGACGGCGGCAATTGGCCGCTGTCCTGAATCACCTTCGTGCTCCAGCGACGTTCGAGCTTACGGCAAAGATGCAGAGGATAAAGCAAGACGTTCATCGCGCGCCTCCGGTTTGTGGCGGGAGCGCGGCAGCGTCTCTCGGTCACTGGCGCCTGTCGTGTCTGTGCCAGCGATATGCTGGATATGGTGTCTCACACGACATTCACCAGAGCGCGATCCTGAGAAACCGCTCTTGGCGGCGGCCTGCTTGCCGCATCGATTGGGGTTAGGAACATATCTCCACGCCTCCTGTTGCATCTCCACGACATGACCCGTGAATGCGCATGCCGCATGGAATCTGGCCATGGTGCCCTCCGTTGGCACGGCATAGGCAACGTCCAGGTCGATACGGTTCCGGATCCCAGGAGCGCATCATCAAGATCGCGATGAGACCAGGACGTTAATCCGGAAGCGTCCCTTCCTATTCTCCAACAGCTGGCCGCGGTCAGCGAAAGTGTCACATGCGCATACTGAAAAAGCGTTCGCCGTCTTTGGCGGCGACGACCCTTCATGCTCTTGCGGAATATCCGTTCGCCTCCGCGCTCATCGCAGCAGCCGGCCTGATGGCGGCCGCCGCGGTCGTCAATCGGCGGCTTGCCGACAAGGCACAACGCGACAACCCGCCACAAGGACGGTTCATCGACATCGACGGCGTTCGCCTGCACTATGTCGAGCGCGGATCCGGACGCCCTTTGGTCCTGCTCCATGGCAACGGCAGCATGATCCAGGATTTCGAGTCGAGCGGCTTGATCGACCTCGCCGCGAAGGACTATCGCGTCATCGTGTTCGACCGTCCCGGCTTCGGCCACAGCCTGCGGCCCCGCAATGTGGTGTGGACGCCTGCGGCGCAAGCCGATCTCTTCAAGGACGCGCTTGCGCATATCGGCGTCGAAAAGGCGATCGTGCTCGGACATTCCTGGGGAGCGTCGGTTGCGATCGCCCTGGCGAGCAGACATCCCTCGACGGTCGAGGCCTTGATACTGGCATCGGGCTATTATTTCCCGACCGCCCGCACCGATGCCATGATGGCGATAGCCGGGCCGGCGATACCGGGATTCGGCGATATCCTCAGTCACACGATTTCGCCAATCCTCAGCCGCCTGATGTGGCCGGCGATGCTGCGACAGCTGTTCGGACCGAAATCCGTCCCGCAAAAATTCGACGGCTTCCCTAAATCACTGGCCGTGCGTCCCTCGCAGCTTCGTGCCGGCGCCGCCGAGGCGGCGCTGATGATCCCTGCGGCAATGCTGTCGGCGAAGACCTACGGCGAACTGGCCATGCCGGTCACCATCCTGGCCGGCGAAGACGATCGCCTCATCGACATCGACGAGCAGTCGGGCCGTCTGCATGACGAGATCAAGCACAGCAAGATGCATCGCGTCCCCGACGCGGGTCACATGATCCAGCAGTCGAACACGGCCGATCTGATGGCCGCGGTCGAGGAAGCCGCGGCCGGAACGTTGCACTGAGCACTCACATCGCATCGAGGGGCTCTGGTCGCGGTACGATTCCGAATTAGGAACGTCCACTGTTGCGCCCGGTTGGCCCCGACTTCTCCTGCGAAGCAAAGGTCTTTCCATGTACCACCACGTCAAGAAGCTCATGTTCACAGTTCGCGTCGACGAGCCCGATTCCCGGTTCGGCAACATGCTGCTGGAACAGTTCGGCGGCGCTAACGGCGAGCTCGCCGCCGCCATGCAATACTCCATTCAAGGTCTCAATTGCGAAGATCCGGACCGCAAGGATCTCCTGATGGATATCGGAACCGAGGAATTGAGCCACCTCGAAGTCGTCGGATCGCTTGCGCGCCTGCACTTGAAGCCGCTGAAATTCGATCGCGAAGCGGCGGAAGCCGATCCCCTGATCGCGATCGCCGGAGGCGGTGGCGTCGGCCTGTTCAACTCGCAGGGCAACGCCTGGACCGCCGACTACCTCAAAATCACCGGCGAACTCGACGTCGACCTGCGCAGCAACATCGCTGCGGAGGCCCGCGCCAAGATAGTCTACGAACGGCTGATCAATTTCTGCGACGACGCGGGCACCAAGGACGCCTTGCAGTTCCTGATGACGCGGGAGATCACCCACATGAAGGCGTTCTCGCGCGCGCTGGAAAGCATGAACAAGCCCGCGTTCAGCATCGGCCGCATCGCGCCGACGCCCGGCCTCGTGGACCAGTTCTTCAACGATTCGACGGGATCCGGCGACAACGGTGAAATCGACACGCGCGGTCCCTGGAATGAGGGCGAAGACTGGGAGTTCATGGAATCCCCGGCGCTCCAGAGCGGCGAGCCCGGCACGGCGCCTTCGATCATAGCCGAGAGTTCGCCGTCTGAGCCGGTCATCGGCCTTGACGACCTGCTGATCGACCAGCTGCGGGACCTTCTCCATGCTGAGAAGCAACTGACCAAGGCGCTGCCCCAGATGATCGAGGCTGCACGCTACGATCAGCTCGGCGAGCTGTTCACCGTTCATTTGGCCGAAACCGAAGCGCAGATCGAACGTCTCGACGAGTGCTTCGAGCTGCTCGGCAAGAAGCCGCGCGCCAAGGCCTGCAAGGGTATGCAGGGACTTGTCGAGGAAGGCGACGAAGTGATCAAGGAGGGCGCCAGGAAGGACGATGCCGCCGCGGATCTCGCCCTGATCGGCGCCGCACAGCGTGTCGAGCATTACGAAATTGCCGGCTACACGACTGCCCGCAACCTGGCGCAGCAGTTGCGTCACAGCGCCGTCGTCGCGCTTCTATCGAAGAATCTCGCCGAGGAGGAAAACGCGGATCAGTTGCTCAACCAGGTCGCGCGTTCGTTGATGTCGGTTGCGAAAATGCCCGCCGCCATCGAGCAGAGCTTCGCCGACGATGCGAGCACCGCAGGCTAGACCGGCGTCGCAGCATCGACAACGTCAAGGCGGCCCCCGCCCAGGGCCGCCCAACGCCGCTATTCGGCCGCCTGACGCACGTGGCGCGCGGTCGGGGTGCGCATGGTGACGAGCTCTTCGGCCGCGGTCGGATGCAGCGCGATGGTCGCGTCGAAATCGGCCTTGGTCGCCTTCATCTTCACCGCGATCGCGACCGCCTGGGTGATCTCGGCGGCGGCGTCACCGACGATGTGGCAGCCGAGCACGCGGTCGGACGTGCCATCGACGACGAGCTTCATGAGCACGCGGGTATCGCGGCCTGACATCGTCGCCTTGATGGGGCGGAAGGTCGTCTTGTAGATGTCGACGTGACTGAACTGCGCGCGCGCTTCGGTCTCGGTCAGACCGACGGTGCCAACCTCCGGCTGCGAGAACACTGCAGTCGGGATATAGGCATGATCCACCCTCACCTCGCGCTTGCCGAACACGGTGTCGGCGAACGCATGACCCTCGCGGATCGCGACCGGCGTCAGGTTGTGGCGATGGGTGACGTCGCCGATCGCATAGATGCTGTCGACCGAGCTCTTCGAGAAATGGTCGACCGCGATGCCGCCGTTCTTCGGATTGATGGCGACGCAGGCCTTCTCCAGGCCGAGATTGGCGACGGAAGGATGACGGCCGATCGCGAACATCACCTGGTCGGAAGCCACGCTCGAGCCGTTCGACAGATGGGTGGTGAATTCCTCGCCATGGCGATCGACCTTCGCCACCGTGCAACCGGTGAGAATGGTGATGCCCTGCTTCTCCATCTCGCTGCGAACGTGAGTGCGAACGTCTTCGTCAAAGCCGCGCAAAATGTTGTCGCCGCGATAGATCACGGTGACGTCGGAGCCGTAGCCCGCGAAGATGCCGGCGAATTCCAGCGCGATGTAGCCGCCGCCCTGGATCACGATCCGCTTCGGCAGCGTCTTGAGGTGAAACGCCTCGTTGGAGGAGATCACGTGCTCGATGCCGGGGATCGAGGCGCCATGGTTGGGCGCGCCGCCGGTGGCGATCAAAATGTATCTTGCTGTAATCTTCCTGTCGTTCTCGAGCAGGCGGACGGTGTGCTTGTCCTCGATCACCGCACGGCTCTTGACGATCTGCGCGCCCGACTTCTCGACATTCGTCGTGTAGGCCGCCTCCAGCCGCGCGATCTCCTTGTCCTTGTTGGCGATCAGCGTCGCCCAGTCGAAGCTCATGGACGGGATGGTCCAGCCGAATCCGGCGGCGTCCTCGATCTCGTGACGGACATGCGAGCCGATCACGAACAGCTTCTTCGGCACGCAGCCGCGGATCACGCAGGTGCCGCCCATGCGGTACTCTTCCGCGATCATGACGCGGGCGCCGTGGCCAGCCGCGATGCGGGCGGCACGCACGCCGCCCGAACCACCACCGATGACAAAGAGGTCGACGTCGAATTCAGCCATTGTCCACTCCGACCTCTTTCAGGAACTCCCTATGAGATAGGTACTGTCAGATTTCCTTGCCACGCTTGCGCATCTCGGCGCGGAAGGCGCCCATCACGGTCTCGGAGAAGTTCTGGGCCCAGGAGTTCATGAAGGCCATGCTGAGGCCGATGGCGCGCGGCTCGGCGTCGATCAGCTTCTTGCCCAGCGGCGACTTGTAGAAGGTGACGAGGTCCTTCAGCTCCTGCTCGGTGAACTCGCTGGCATAGATCTGCGCCATGCCTTCGCCGATCTCGTTCTGGCGGCCGTTGAGCTGCTGGGCGACGACCCCTGCCACCTCGTTGAGATCCTTCTGATAGTTCAGGTTCTGCTGGATCAGCGCGATCTTGGTCTTCTCGACCAGGCCGGGCACGGCGCCTTGATACATCGCCGTCGCGTTCTTGATTTGCAGAATTTCCTTGGCCGCCGCAACCGCCGCCGGCGAGGCTTTCGGCTGAGCCGGCGCCGCGGCGGCCTTGGGCTGGGCCGGCGCCGGCTGCTGCGCCATGGCCGGGGCAGCCGAGAGGGCCAGTCCCGCAGCGAGGGTCGCGGCCGGCAAGAATTTCAAAACGCTCTTCATTCCTAGTCTCCTTTCGGCTTTCGCCGTTCAATCACGCGAATTCCCTCGCCACCCGCCAGAACAGCCGAGCTGGCCAAGCCGATGAACAACCCATGCTCGACCACGCCGGGGATGGCGCTCAACGCCTTGGCGAGGCTGGGCGGATCCACGATCCGTCCGAGCTGGGCATCGAGGATCCAGTGGCCGCCATCGGTGACGAAAACGTGGCCATCCTTGTCCCCACCCTTGGCCTTGCGGACCGCCATTTGCCCGGAAACGCCGCACTGCGCAAATGCCGTCTCGATCGCCCGGCGCGTCGCCCCGAGCCCGAACGGGATGACCTCGATCGGCAGCGGAAAGCGGCCGAGCGTCGGCACCCATTTGGTGTCGTCGGCAATCACGATCATGCGATCCGATGCGGCCGCCACGATCTTCTCGCGCAGCAGCGCGCCGCCACCGCCCTTGATCAGGTTGAGCTCGGGATCGATCTCGTCGGCGCCGTCAACGGTGATGTCGAGATGATCGATCTCGTCGAGCGTGGTCAGCGGCACGCCGCAGCGCGTCGCATCGAGGCGCGTCGCCTCGGAGGTCGGCACGCCGATCACCTTGAGTCCGGCCGCGACGCGCTCGCCGAGCAGCTCGACGAAATGCTTGGCGGTCGAGCCGGTGCCGAGCCCGAGTTGCATGCCGTCACGCACCTCCTCGAGGGCGCGCGCCGCAGCCTGCCGCTTCAACTGGTCCATGTTCACGATGCGCCCGCCCCTGAATTGAGAGTGTGCCGCCGATAGGTTGCTTGCGGCGGCCTATGTAGCCTCGTTTTCCGCGCGGGAACAGGCCTATAAGCTGATCTTATGGCATCGCCCCTTGCGCCGGCACGGCCGGACCGATAGCGCTTGGACCATGACCTCCCCTCACACCATCGTCTTCGATCTCGACGGCACGCTCGTGGATACGGCGCCCGACCTGATCACCGCGTTGAACTACGTGCTCGACCGCGAAGGCCTGCCGCCCGTGCCGATGCAGTCAGCCCGCAACATGATCGGCGCCGGCGCCCGCAAGCTGATCGAGCGGGGCCTGGAGGCCGAGGGCCGCATCGTCACGCCTTCGGACATGGACCGGATGACGGCGGATTTCATCGCCTATTACGCCGAGCATATCGCGGTCGAATCCCGGCCTTTCGAAGGGCTCGAGACCGCGCTCGACCATTTTGCGGCGCAGGGCCATCGCCTGGCGGTCTGCACCAACAAGCTGGAATGGCTGTCCAAGCGCCTGCTGGACCAGCTCGACCTCAGCCGCCGCTTCGCGGCGATCTGCGGCGCCGACACCTTTGGCGTCCAGAAGCCCGATCCGGCCATTTTCCGGGAAACGGTGGCCCGCGCCGGCGGCGAGGTCAAAGCCAGCATCATGGTCGGCGACGCCGGAACCGATGTCGGGGTAGCCCGGCGCGCCGGGGTGCCCGTGATCGGGGTCAGCTTCGGCTACACGGACGTGCCGATCGCCGAGCTGAAGCCGGACCGGCTGATCCATCACATGCGTGACCTGCCGGCCGCAGCCACCAGCCTGATGACGCCGCTGGGTTCGGCAAGGTCCTGAAATCTCAGCAAAAAGCGAAGATACCCCCGCGTTAACCAACTATTAACTATGCGCGGCGCGCCGGTTGCCTGCCCTCAGCGACGTCCCTAAGGTCCGCCCGGGATGTGGCGGTTCGTCGCAGTAGAAGTGGGTGGTTGATGCGTCGTGTGATCGCGATTGCGCTAGCGGGAGCGAGCCTCCTGGGGGCAACAAGTCTTGGTGGCTGCTCCTCGATGTCCTGGGACATGTTCAAATCGGCGCCCCCGACCGTTCAGGTCCGGCTCGAATCCAATCCCCCGGGGGCTGATGCCTCGACCTCGCTCGGTCCGGGCTGCAAGACCCCCTGCTCGGTCTCGGTTCCCGCCCCGGACGCGCCGTTCACGGTCGCCTTCGCGCTGCCCAAGTACCAGCCGGCGAGCGTCCCGGTGAACATCATCAAGAACCCCGGCGATCTCACCACGCCCGCCTCGGTCACCACCGATCCGAATCCGGTGTTTGCGGAACTCCAGCCGGCGGTGCCGCCCAAGCCGGTGAGGAAAGCGCACCGGCCGAAGAAGCCGAAACCGGTCGCAGCCGCGCCCGCGGCCGCCGAACCGGCCGCCGCCGGCTCGCCATTTCCCGATCCGAACGCGGGCAAGCGCTGATCCAAGGGCTGAGTTACGTATACCACCCGATTGTCCTAGCCGCGTCCGATGCTTAGATTGCATTCAGAGCACCGTTGAAGCAAAGGTGCGCCCGTCGCCGTAAGTGACAAGGCATTTGGTATGAACGGATCTTCCGCGAACCCCCGCGCAGCGCTGTCCAGCGCCATGACCGATCCGTTCGGGCGGACCATCAGCTATTTGCGCGTTTCCGTCACGGATCGCTGCGACCTGCGCTGTTTCTACTGCATGTCGGAAGACATGACGTTCCTGCCCAAGGCGGACCTGTTGACGCTGGAGGAGCTCGACCGGCTCTGCTCGGCCTTCATCGCCAAGGGCGTGAAGAAGCTGCGACTCACCGGCGGCGAGCCGCTGGTCCGCCGCAACGTGATGACGCTGGTGCGCTCGCTGTCGCGCCATCTGTCGAGCGGCGCCCTGAGCGAGCTGACGCTGACCACCAACGGCACGCAACTGGCAAAGTATGCCAGGGAGCTCGCCGATTGCGGCGTCCGCCGCATCAACGTCTCGCTCGACACGCTCGATCCCAAGAAGTTTCGCGAGATCACCCGCTGGGGCGAGATCGACAAGGTACTGGAAGGCATCGAGGCTGCGCGTGCCGCGGGGCTCGCCGTGAAGATCAACGCGGTGGCGCTGAAGAACCTCAACGAGGACGAGCTGCCTTCACTGATGCGCTGGGCCCACGGCAAGAACATGGGCCTGACGCTGATCGAGGTCATGCCGATGGGCGAGATCGGCGCAGGCCGGATCGACCAGTATCTGCCGCTGTCGCTGGTGCGCGCGCGCCTCGCCCAGCAATTCACGCTGATGGACCTGGCCGAGAGCACCGGCGGGCCGGCGCGCTATGTCAGCGTCGCCGAAACCGGCGGCAAGCTCGGCTTCATCACGCCGATGACCCATAATTTCTGCGAATCCTGCAACCGGGTGCGCATCACCTGCACCGGTACGCTGCACACCTGCCTCGGCCACGAGGATGCCTCCGATTTGCGCAAACCTCTGCGTGCATCGGACGACGACATGCTGCTTGCGGATGCGATCGACCGCGCCATCGGGCTGAAGCCCAAGGGCCACGATTTCATCATCGACCGCCGCCACAACCGCCCCAGCGTCTCCAGGCACATGAGCGTCACCGGCGGCTGAGGATCGGCCCCGCTCCGCTAACCTAAGCTTTTGACGGCGCGTCAATTTGTCCATTTTCCAATTGACGGCACGTGACGCCACTGATTTGGTGCGACCGCCTTTGCTTGCCCGGCAACAATAAGCCGGCCCGCCCGTTGGCGGTCGCGGTCAAGACAGCAAGGCGCGAGGGGAGGACTGACGCCGCAATCGCTCCGGGATACAATCCGTGCGGTCGTGTGCATCTTGCACGCGAGCCGAGCGATGCGTGCTGAAGCCTTCCGTGAAGTGTAAGGCCGCGACGGAGAGAAAGTAAGATGCGTCCATTGCTGGCGCTGAGCAACGCCATCGACGCCCTCAACGAAAAGATTGGGTACGTCTGTAACCTGCTCGTGCTCCTGGCGTGCCTGGTCAGCGCGGCCAACGCCATGATCCGCTACGCCTTCAACGACTCGTCGAACGGCTGGCTCGAGCTGCAATGGTACATGTTCGCCATCCTCGTGATGTTCGGCTCGGCCTACACCTTCAAGCGCAATGAGCATGTGCGGGTCGAGATCTTCTACCTGACCCTGTCCGAGCGGGGCCAGCTCTGGCTCGACATGATCGGCACGCTGTTCTTCCTGATCCCCTCCTGTCTCCTGCTCGCCTATCTGTCCTGGCCGTTCTTCATGCAGGCCTATAGCGTCGGCGAGACGTCTGCCAATGCCGGCGGCCTGATCCGCTGGCCGATCAAGTTCGTGATCCCCGCCGGCTTCGTGATGCTGGCGCTCCAGGGTGTTTCCGAGGTCATCAAGCGTATCGCGGCTCTCCAGGGCTATGTGACGATCGACGCCAAGTACGAGAGGCCGACCCAATGATTACGCTGGAGATGATGCCGCCGTTGATGTTCGGCGGCCTGGTTCTGGCGATGCTGATCGGCTTCCCCGTCGCCTTCACGCTGGCGGCCGTCGGCCTTTCCTTCGGCTTCCTCGCCATCCATCTCGGCTTCTTCGATCTCAACTTCCTTCAGGCGATTCCCGGGCGCGTGTTCGGCAGCGTGCTCTCCAACGAGCTGCTGCTCGCGATCCCGTTCTTCACCTTCATGGGCGCCATATTGGAGAGATGCGGGCTGGCCGAGGACATGCTGGATTCGATGGGCCAGCTGTTCGGCCCGATCCGCGGCGGCCTCGGCTATTCGGTCATCATCGTCGGCTTCATCCTCGGCGCCATCACCGGCACGGTGGCCGCGCAGGTGATCGCCATGGCGCTGATCTCGATGCCGGTGATGATCCGCTACGGCTACAACATGCGCTACATCACCGGCGTGCTCGCCGCCTCCGGCACGATCACGCAGCTGGTGCCGCCATCGCTGGTGCTGATCGTGCTCGCCGACCAGCTCGGCAAGTCGGTCGGTGACATGTATCTCGGCGCCTGGGGCCCCTCGGTGTTCCAGATCATGCTGTTCGCCGGCTACACGTTCATCCTCGGCCTGATCAAGCCGGGCCACGTGCCGCCGGTGCCGAAGGAGGCGCGCACGCTGACCGGCTGGCCGCTGTGGAAGAAGTGCCTGATGGGGATCATCCCCTCGGCCGTGCTGATCTTCGTCGTGCTCGGCACCATGATGATGGGCCTTGCCACGCCGACCGAAGCCGGCGCGATGGGTGCCGTCGGCGCCATCGTGCTCGCCGCGATCCACCACAAGGACTTCACCTCGACCGACCGCAAGATCCTGATAACAGGCGTGATCGCCGCCGGCGTCGGCACCATCGTCGCGATGATGATGAGCGAGAACCTGATCTTCAAGCTCGCCTTCGCCCTTACCTATCTGGCGGTGGCGTGGATCTGCATCCGGGCCGCGCGCATCCCCGACCTGCGCGACCTGATCACGCAGGGCTACCAGTCCACCATGCGCCTCACCTGCATGGTCACCTTCATCCTGATCGGCTCGACCTGCTTCTCCGTGGTGTTCCTCGGCGTCTCCGGCGGCGTCTGGCTCGAGCACCTCCTGACCTCGCTGCCCGGCGGCGTCTGGGGCTTCCTGATCTTCATCAACCTCTTCATCTTCTTCCTGGCCTTCTTCCTCGACTTCTTCGAGATCGCCTTCATCATCCTGCCGATGATCGCGCCGATCGCGCAGAAGATCCTCGCCCCCGTGGTGGGACCGGACGCGGCGCTGATCTGGTTCGGCGTGATGCTCTGCGTGAACATGCAGACCTCGTTCCTGCATCCGCCGTTCGGCTTTGCGCTGTTCTACCTGCGCGGCGTGGCGCCGAAGGAAGTGAAGAGCTCCGACATCTACTGGGGCGCGATGCCCTGGATCGGCCTCCAGCTGATCATGGTGATGCTCGTGATCATCTTCCCGATCACCGTGACGGGCCTGCTCGACAAGCCTCTCAACGTCGATCTCGACAAGGTCAAGATCGAGGTGCCGCAGATCGAGCTGCCGCCGCTGGATCTCGGACCGCCGCAGAAGTAGCGGCCATGACCATCGCCGTCATGTTCCGCCTCGGCGGTTCATGACGCGCGCGTCCGCGCACGTGACACGCGCCGCAAACACGGGCATACCGGGCCATCCTCCAACTGATGGACCGCCGCGCATGTCCCGATCGCACCCTGCTCCGTCGTTCACTCCCTTGATCGCATCGCTCTGGCTGGCATGTGCCGCAACGTTTGCGCATGCGGAACCGATGACCGATGTCCATGCATTGGCGCAAAAGGAGCAGCAGCCGCTGCTCGACACGCTGCGCGATCTCGTCGGCATCGAATCGGGCAGCAAGGACGTCGACGGCCTGGAAAAGATTGCCGAGCGCGTTGCCGGCCAGCTCAAGCAGCTCGGCGGCACAGTGGAGATTTTGCACCCCACCGACATCTATCGCCTCGACGACACGCCCGAGACAATCGGCCCGGCCGTGCACGCCGTGTTCAAGGGCACCGGCAGCAAGAAGATCATGCTGATCGCCCACATGGACACGGTGTACCTGAAGGGCATGCTGAAGGACCAACCGTTCCGCGTCGACGGTGACAAGGCCTACGGCCTCGGCATTGCCGACGACAAGCAGGGCGTCGCGCTCATTCTCCATACCGTGGCGATGCTCCAGAAACTCAACTTCAAGGATTACGGCACGCTCACGGTGCTCACCAATGGGGACGAGGAGATCTCCTCGCCCGGCTGGCGCAGCACCATCGCCAAATTCGCCGCGGATCAGGACGTGGTGTTCTCGTTCGAAGGCGGCGGCACCGACGGCACGCTGCGCCTCGCCACCAGTGGCATCGGCTCGGCCTATCTCACGGTGCAGGGCAAGTCCTCGCACGCGGGCGCGCGGCCCGAGGGCGGCGTCAACGCGCTGTACGAGCTCTCGCACCAGGTGCTGCAGATGAAGGACCTGTCCAAGCCAGAGCAGGGCCTGAAGCTGAACTGGACGGTCTCCAAGGCCGGCACCAACCGCAACGTCATCCCAGCCGACGCCACGGCCCAGGCCGATGCGCGTGCGCTCAAGGTCGCCGATTTCGACGAGTTGCAGAAGGCGCTGCAGGAGAAGATCAAGAATCGCCTGCTGCCCGACTCCAGGGTCGAGCTGAAATTCGAGGTGCGTCGTCCGCCGTTGGAAGCCAACGACGCCTCGCGCCGCGTCGCGGCCTACGGCAAGACGATCTATGGGGAGATCGGACTGTCCCTCAAGGTCGACGAGAAGGCGACCGGCGGCGGCACCGACGCCGCGTTTGCCGCGCTCAAGACCAGCGGAGCCGTGGTGGAAGGCATGGGCCTGTCGGGCTTCGGCGCGCACTCCAACGATGCCGAATATGTGCAGATCAACAGCATCGTGCCGCGGCTTTATCTGGCCACGCGCATGATCATGGACCTGTCCACGGGTAAGCTGAAATAGCGGCCGCCCTAAAGTGGACGCCGATGCAAAGCATCGGCGTTATGAGGACGGCGGCCGAAGGCCGCCTATGCCACCCTCTCCCACATCCGCCTTCGCCAAGGCTTCGGCGGATATGAGGGGAGAGGGGCCGCCTGCCCTCTCCGCCAGCCGAAACCGCAGCGTGAACTCCGCGCCGCCACCGGGAAGGTTCTCCACCGCCACCGTCGCGTCATGGTCCTCCGCCACGCCGCGCACGATCGAGAGCCCCAGACCGGCGCCGTCGCTGCGCTGGCGGTCGGCTCGCCAGAAGCGCTGGAAGATCAGCTCGCGCTCGGCGTCCGCGATGCCGGGACCGCAATCGCGCACGCGCACTACACCGTCGTCACCGACCTCGACATCGACGGACGTATCCTTTGCGGTGAACTTGATGGCGTTTTCGGCGAGGTTGAAGATCGCGCGCTGAAGCATCTCGGAATTGCCGTGGACCATCACCGGCGCGTCGGTGCCCCTGAGTGCGATGTCCTTGTGCTGGGCGAGCGCGAACGGCGCGATCGCGCCGACCACCTCGGTGCAGACGGCGCGCAGGTCGGCGGTCTCGCCGGGATCGAGCACCAGCGTGTCGAGCTCGGCGATCTCCAGCAGCTGGGCGACGATGCGGCTCATGCCCTCGATGTCGGCATGCAGCGCCTGCCTTGCCTCGCGGTCGCCGAGCGTCTCGATCCGCGTGCGCAGGATCGCAAGCGGCGTGCGCAATTGATGCGCGGCATCCGCGGTGAACTGGCGTTGCACGCGAAAGCCGTCCTCGAGGCGATCGAGCGCCTGGTTCACGGCGGTGACGAGCGGCATGATCTCGCGCGGGATCTGCTCCGTCGGCAAGCGGATGTCGGTGCGCGCCGGGCCGATATTGCTGGCCTCCTCCGAGGCCTTCCACAGCGGCGCGACCGCACGGCGGAAGATGATGATGTCGGTCGCGAGCAGGATCAGCAGGATCGGGATGGTGATCCACCCGACCCGCCGGAAGAAGTTCGAGATGATGTCGTCGATGATGACGTCGCGGTGCGAAAGATCCTCGGCGACGCGGATGCGCACCGTCCTGCCCTCGATCACGCGGCTCACGCCGGCACCGGAAATCGTCTCGGACAAGCGCGGCGGGGCGGTATCGCCGGTCTTTCGCCGCGACGAGAACAGCACGCGTCCCTCGGAATCGCGAATGTCGTACTGGTAGCGGCCATAGGCTTCCGAATAGAGGCCCTTCAGACTGTCGGGCAGATTGAAGGTCAACGTGCCGTCCGCCTGCGGGACGATGCGCTCGGCGAGCACCTCGGCCTGGGCGCGCATGGCATCGCGATGCAGCTGGTCGACCTCCGAGTTGAGCAGCCAGAACAGCACCAGCGGCAGGAAGATCGCGACCACCGCGACCGCCACGATGTGGAGGAACACGATGCGCGAGATCAGCGATTTGAACGTCGGCCTGGTGAATGACCGGGCGGCGGACACGCTATTTCTCCTCGGCCATGAGATAGCCGACGCCGCGGATGGTGTGGATCACGACCTTGGCGCCGTGTTCGGTGAGCTGCTTGCGCAGCCGCGAGACGTAGACCTCGACGGCGTTGGAGGCGACCTCGCCTTCGAGGCCGAAGATGTGATCCTCGACGTTCTTCTTCGGCACCACCCGCCCCTGCCGGCGCAGCAGGATCTCGAGCACCGAGGCCTCGCGCGCGGAGATGATCCGCGGCTGGTCGTCGATGAAGATCTGGCGGCTCTCGGTGTCGTAGACGAGGTTGGCCAATCGCAGCGAGCGGCCGAGCAGCTGGCCCGGCCGGCGCAGGATCGCCTCCAGCCGCGCCACCAGTTCCTCCATCGCGAACGGCTTTGCGAGATAGTCGTCGGCGCCGCTGCGCAGGCCGTTGACGCGATCCTGCAAGCCGCCGCGCGCGGTCAGCACCAGCACCGGCAGCGGCTCCATCTGCCGGCGCAGCTCGCGCAGCACCGACAGGCCGTCGCCGTCGGGAAGGCCGAGGTCGAGGATCATCGCGGCATAGCTGACGCTGCCGACCGCCTCGCGCGCCTCGGCCGCGCTGCTCACGATGTCGCTCTCGTAGCCGGCCGCCGACAGCCCGGCGGCCACCAGCCGCGACAGCTCGGCATTGTCTTCGACGATCAGAAGGCGCATCTCAGTCCCGCCGGATGTTCCGGTGTCATCTCACGGCCAAGGTTACGGCCAGGGCCGCATCATCGCTCTCTTCCACCATTCCGGACGCCTCGGCCAGCGAAAAAACACGCGGCGGGCCTTCCTGTCAGGCTCACGTAAGCCGATCAGATGTGTCCTGATAAAGCCGCGATGCCGGCCGGTGGAGCGCAACGAGACGGCATTGCCGCTTACAGGCCTCCGACGGTCATCCACCACACACCGGGTAGGATCGGATTCCAAACCCGAGCCCACCGCCGGTGAGCGCCTGATCCCGATGATATGGATCAGTTACTATCCAGGACTTGTTTGCTAATTTGCCGGATATGGGCAAATTTCTGTTCCAGGACGGAGGGACAAGCTTCATGAGCAGGCCGGTCAAGACTGAAGGCGAACTGATCGCAATGGCGAGGGCCGAGTTGAAGGTCCACGCCGACTGCCCCGATGGAATGGCGATTTCCATCGTTCGCGATGGCACCTCCTGGGAGTTTCGCGCCGACGCGGATCAGGCCACGTCCGATCGACCCGGCTACCCCGAATGTGTCGCCATGCTGGTCCAGATCGGCGATCACCTCAGCAAGCAGTATGACATCGGGGATTAGACCGACCTCGACGCTTCGAACATGCGCGTAGCGACTTCAGAACGCGCGCTCGATCACCAGCGTCAGACCAGCTGCGAATCCCATCACGACAAGCAGCGGAACTGCCGTTTCAAAGAACGGCAGCGCCATCCATCGGTGCGACTGCCCGTGGCTGATCCTGACCTGGCTCTCAAAACGCGGCACGGACCCCGGCTCCGCGACCATCGCCTGCTTCAGCTGATTTGTCCCGACGCATCAGGCTGTTGGCAGCATCCACGGAGCCTCTTGCCATGTCCCCTCGTCTATTGAGCATGGGCCGTCTTTCATGTTTTGAGTCTGTCACCTCCAGAGCTGCGACCGCAACGCCCCGCAGCCTTCGCTCCGGGGCGCTGCATGCGACAGAAGTCGCGATCAGCTCTGCGACCGCCGCGCCATGAAGATGTCGTAGCCGACTTCCGCGACCTGGAACCAGGCGTAGCCATCGCCGGTGAACTTGGCGAGAGAGTCGTGGACCTTCTTGAAGTTGGCGTTGGTCGCACCGACTTCGGCGTGCAGCTCCTTGGCGGCCTTGTAGCAGGCCTCCATGATCGGCGGCGAGAAGGCGTGCAGCTTGGCGCCGTTGGCGAGCAGCTTCTTCAATGCGAGCGGATTGGCTGTGTCGTAGCGTGCCATCATGTAATTGTTGGCGTAATGGCCGGCCTGCTCTAGCACGCTTTGATAGTACTTCGGCAGCGCATTCCACTTGTCGAGATTGACGAAGGCCAGCAGCATCGGCCCGCCCTCCCACCAGCCGGGATAGTAGTAGTGCGGCGCGATCTTGTAGAAGCCCAGCTTCTCGTCGTCATAGGGACCGACCCATTCGGCGGCGTCGATGGTGCCCTTCTCCAGCGCCGGATAGATGTCGCCGCCGGCGAGCTGCTGCGGCACCACGCCGAGCTTCTGGAGCACGCGGCCGGCAAAGCCGCCGATGCGGAATTTCATGCCCTTGAGATCCTCGGGCGTGTTGACCTCTTTCCTGAACCAGCCGCCCATCTGGCAGCCGGTGTTGCCCGCAAGCAGCGAGACGACGTTGTAGCTCTTGTAGAACTCGTTGAGGACCTCCCGTCCCCCGCCCTGCATGTACCAGGCTTGGTTGATGCGCATGTTGGGCCCGAACGGCACCGCCGAGCCGAAGGTGAAGGTCGGGTCCTTGCCGAAATAATAGTACGAGGCGGTGTGGCCAATCTCGCAGGTGGCGTTCTGCACGGCGTCGAGTACCTGGAGGCCCGGCACGATCTCGCCGGCCGCGAAGATCTGGATCTGGAATTTGTTGTCGGTGGCTTCCGCAACCATCTTGCACATCATCTCGGCGCCGCCAAAGAGCGTGTCGAGCGATTTCGGCCAGCTCGTCGGCATGCGCCATTTGATTTCCGGCATCGACTGCGCGATCGCGGGAGCGGCGAGCGTGGCGGCGCCGGCCGCACCAAGTCCTGTGACCTTGATGAAGTCTCTTCTCTTCATGATTTCCTGCCCTGATGGATATGATTGTGAAGCCTTCTTGCCGAGGCTTGGGGCCAGCATGACGCAAGGCCCAACGGAATTCCATCGTCATCGCACTGCGGCAGAGAAAAAGCCTGGCCTCCTCCGGAGGCGCGAGTCTTGCGGCGTGCGACTTAAGGCGTAGCGCTTGGATCATCAGCCGCGGGTGCGCGAGCGGATCAGGGAAATGTCGGGGGCGGGGCAGTCCATTCACAATCGCAGAGTTCGTCGCGCGTGATTCGAGGCTCCGGTTTCGGAGCTTGAAGCACGTCGCGGGCGCGTCAGCAGATTTTCTGGAAGCGCGGCCGCCAGCGCGGCAGCGCGACCGGCGGCAGCACGTAACTCTTGCCCTCGGCCGAGATCGTCAGCGGCTGCCCGGAGTCCAGAAGATCGAAGACGCGATTTTCCAGCGCGCGCCATTTATCTTCGGCAAGCCCGGGATAGCCGAGGTCCGGCTGGTTGAACATTGTTGTGTTCGGCGGGAACGACTCGGGACCGGCGTAGGTGAAGCCGGCGAAATCCATCTGCGTCTTGCCGTTGGCGATCGTGATCGAGGCCTTGGTGTGGTCCTGTTTCGGCGCTTCCCCCGGATAGACCGCATCCATCTCGAAATGGGCGCCGCAGCCGATGCGAAATACTGTCTTGCCCCTGGTGTCGTAATAGCCGAGGTACGGCCGATCCTGGCGATCGATCTCGAATTTCCAGGCACCCTTCCAAATATCTTTCGACATACCGCCGGCCGCCGATGCCGCGGACCACCCGAGCCACGTTACAGCGACAACGATTCCAAGCAGCCTTGCATGCGTCATCATGGCAAGCCCCCAACGCGATCCGCGATCGTCACTCCAGGGATCATCGGACAAATTTCGGATTCTGCGATGATCGCTTTCTGGCACTGTTTTGCCCGACGAATCAAGCGGCTTCGCAGAGCGCAGCCAGTGCCGCGAATGCAATGCGGCGGGGCCAAGCTGCGCTCGCAATGACGGGGGGGCCGATGCGCGCCAAATGACGATGTCGTTCCGGTCGCCGTCGGGCAAATCGCCCCGTCGGCACCGGCTGCGCCATGATTGCTCTGTCCCGCCGATTTGCCCCGCCCCGTCAAACTGTTGGCAGCATCCACCGAGCAAGGCGCCCCGGCCCCACTTCTACTGTGCATGGGGTTGTTTTGGAGATTTTTTGTTTCTGACCCTGGATGCACCAGCAAAGAAAAAGCCCGGCCTCGTCGGGAGGCCGGGCTTTCCGATCTTGCGACTTCTTCGAAGATCAGCCGCGGGTGCGCGAGCGGATCATGAAGCTGTCGTAGGTGTACTCGGCAACCTGCCACCACAGATATTCATCGGAGCGGTAGGCCTGCATGGCGTCGATCGACTTCTTGAAGTCGGCGTTTTTGGCCGAGATCTCGCCCCACAGCTCGTTGGTCGCCTTGAGGCAGGCTTCGAGCACCTCGTTGGTGAAGGGACGAAGCTGCGTGCCGCCGGCAACCAGACGCTTCAGCGCCGACGGGTTCTGCATGTCGTAACGCGCGGCCATCCAGCTGTTGGCATTGGCCATCGCGTTGGTGAGGATCGCCTGGTAGTTCTTCGGCAGCGAATTCCACTTGTCCAGGTTGGTGAAGGCATGGACGGTCGGGCCGCCTTCCCAGAAGCCGGGATAGTAGTAGTACTTGGCGACCTTGGCGAAGCCGAGCTTCTCGTCATCATAAGGGCCGACCCATTCGGCGGCGTCGATGGTGCCCTTCTCCAGCGCCGGATAGATGTCGCCGCCGGCGAGCTGCTGCGGCACGACGCCGACTTTCTGAAGCACCTGGCCGGCGATGCCGCCGATGCGGAATTTCAAGCCGGAGAGATCGGCAACCGTCTTGATCTCCTTGCGGAACCAGCCGCCCATCTGGGTGCCGGTGTTGCCGCAGGGGTGGCCAATCACGTTCGACTTCTTGAAGAACTCGTTGGCGAGCTCGTTGCCGCCGCCCTGGTACAGCCACGAATTCTGCTGGCGCGCGTTGAGGCCGAAGGGCACCGAGGCGAAGATCGCGAAGGTCGGATCCTTGCCGACATAGTAGTACGACACGGTGTGGCACATCTCGACCGTGCCGTTCGAGGTCGCATCGAGCGCCTGGAGGCCGGGGACGATTTCGCCGGCCGCGAACACCTGGATCTGGAATTTGTTGTCGGTCATTTCGGCGACGTACTTCGCCACCTGCTCGGCACCGCCATAGATCGTATCGAGCGACTTCGGGAAGCTCGAGGTCAGGCGCCACTTGATCTCGGGCGATGATTGAGCGATCGCCGGCGAGGCCACCGCGGCTGTCGCCGCCGCGCCTGCTGCCGACACTTTCAGGAAATCACGACGCTTCATTTTCAGGTCTCTCCTTGCTGGGGCGTTCCCCCGAACTTCCTCTTTGCCGCCGCTCATTCCGGCGACGCGCTTGGGCCGCGTCGAACCGATGGGGCTTGACTGCCGTGGGCGTTTAACACGGAAGCCCCGCCTGCGGAACGCGACATTGGCATGACGGGGCTCTACGAAAGTCGCATGTCCCCAATGGATTGGCGTCGTCCCGCTCAGGCCGCCGCGATAGCGCCCTTGAGCTGGTCCCGAACCTGGCCCGCAATGGCGCGGTAGATCGCCGCATGGGGGCCGTCCGGCTCGCTGTCGACGACGGGATTGCCGGCGTCCGAGGTAGCGCGAATCGCCATGTGCAGCGGGATCTCGCCCAGGAACGGGACTCCGAGCTTCTCGGCCTCGTGGCGCGCTCCGCCATGGCCGAAGATGTCGGATTTCGTGCCGCAATGCGGGCACTGGAAGTAGCTCATGTTCTCGACGATGCCGAGCACGGGCACGTTGACCTTGCGGAACATCGCAAGCCCCCGCCGCGCGTCGATCAGCGACAGGTCCTGCGGGGTCGAGACGATCACGGCGCCCTTCAGCGGCACGTTCTGCGCCAGCGTCAGCTGGGCATCGCCGGTGCCCGGCGGCATGTCGACGACGAGCACGTCGAGGCTACCCCATGCGACGTCGCGCAGCATCTGCGTGACCGCCGACATCACCATCGGACCGCGCCAGATCATCGCGGTCTCTTCCTCCACCAGGAAGCCAATCGACATGATCGCGAGGCCGAAGCGCCGGAGCGGAATCATCTTGCGCTCGCCATCCAGCTCCGGCTTGTCGCGCAGGCCCGTCAGCCGCGGCACCGAGGGGCCGTAGATGTCGGCATCCAGAAGCCCGACCTTGAGGCCGAGATCCCGCAGGCCCAGCGCCAGATTGAGCGCGGTGGTGGACTTGCCGACGCCGCCCTTGCCCGAGGCGACCGCGATCACGGCGGCGACGCCCGGAATCTCCGATTGCCGCGCCATCGGCGACCCACCGCCCTGCGGCGGCTTGTGGGCATGGACCGGCTGCACGCCCGGCGTGCCACGGCTTGGCGTGGGCGGCGGCGGAGGTGCAGAGCCCGGCTTGCGCTCAGCGGTCAGCGCCACCATCACGGTGGTGGCGCCGGGAATGGCGCGCACGGCGGCCTCGGCCTCGGCCCGGACGGCCTCCCAGGCCCGCGCCTCCGCGGCATCGACATTGATCGAGAAGAACACCTTGCCGTCAGAGGCGCTGATCGCGCTCAGCACATTCGCATTGGGAAGCGCGACCCCGCGCGGCGATTTGATCCGGGCGAGGCTGTCGAGAACCTGTTGCTGCGTCACGCTCAAAGCGCATCTCCTTGAGTCCAGGATGTGCCCCATTAGAGCGGAAACGCCCAAAAGGCTACTGCCTGCCGATATCGTCAGCCATCTCGGCGGGCGCCGCCCCCTGCTCCAGGGCTGCCTCGTAATTCAGCTCGATCATCACCCCGTTGGGGTCGTGCACGAAGATCTGCCAGAGGTCGCCGCCGGGCACCTGGCGGGAGTCGAATTTCATCCCTTTGGACGTCAGCCGCTGCTTCATGCCGTCAAAACCGCGGCTGACGAAGGCGACGTGGTGGACAACGCCGGAATCAGGCTTTTGTGGCTCCGAGGTCGGAGAAATATCGACGAGGTGCACCACCGGCTTGCCCTCGCTGTACATCCAGGCACCCGGGAAGGCGAAATTCGGCCGGGCGCCTTTTTCCAGGCCCAGCACATCCTCGTAGAAGCGCACCGTCTCGGCCAGATTACGGGTCCGGATGTTGAAATGATCGAGGACGCCAACGCTCACGCCGCCCATGCTTTCGCTCCCTTTTTTTGAAGTCCTTTAGTCCCGCCATCCTAGCACAGGGGGCCGCCAAACGAAGCCGTTGCCCTCCGCCCTCAAGGGTTTATGGTGCGCCCCGATCCGCCCTCACGGCGGAACCCGGCGCGCCCCGCCCGGCAAGAACCGTAAAACCCAAACTACGGACAAGGTACCACACATGGCTAAAGTCGCTTTCCTCGGTCTCGGCGTGATGGGCTTCCCCATGGCCGGACACCTCGTGAAAAAAGGGGGCCATGAGGTCACCGTCTACAACCGCACCGCGGCCAAGGCGAAGGAATGGGCGGACAAGTTCGGCGGCAAGACCGCGGCGACCCCGAAGGCCGCCGCCGAGGGCCAGGATTTCGTGATGTGCTGCGTCGGCAACGACAATGACCTGCGCGCGGTGACGATCGGCCCCGACGGTGCCTTCGCCGGCATGAAGAAGGGTGCGACTTTCGTCGACCACACCACCGCCTCCGCCGAAGTCGCGCGCGAGCTCGACGCGGCCGCCACCAAGGCCGGCTTCAAGTTCATCGACGCCCCGGTCTCCGGCGGCCAGGCCGGTGCCGAGAACGGCGTGCTGACGGTGATGTGCGGCGGCGCCGAGGATGCCTATGCCGGCGCTGAGCCGGTGATCACCGGCGCCTATGCGCGGATGTGCAAACTGCTCGGGCCCGCCGGCTCTGGCCAGCTGACCAAGATGGTCAACCAGATCTGCATCGCCGGCCTCGTGCAGGGCCTCTCCGAGGGTATTCACTTCGCCAAGAAGAGTGGCCTCGACGTCGCCGCGGTAATCGAGACCATCTCCAAGGGGGCGGCGCAGTCGTGGCAGATGGAGAACCGCTACAAGACCATGAACGAGGGCAAGTACGATTTCGGCTTCGCGGTCGAATGGATGCGCAAGGACCTGTCGATCTCGCTGGCCGAAGCCCGCCGCAACGGCGCCACCCTGCCGGTGACAGCGCTGGTCGACCAGTTCTACGCCGAAGTCGAGAAGATGGGCGGCAAGCGTTGGGATACGTCCAGCCTGCTCGCGCGCCTCAACCGCTGACACCTGACCATCTGAAACGACCTTGCTGATCGCGATCGCCGCCATCTTCGTCCTGGCCTATGCGGCGATCGCGCTCGAGCACCCGCTTCGCGTCAACAAGAGCGCTTCCGCGCTGCTCGGTGCGGGCCTGCTCTGGAGTGTCTACGCGATCGCGACGGGCGACCACGCGCTGGTCGGCCGCCAGCTCGACGAGTCCGTCGGCTCCACCGCGCAGATCGTTTTCTTCCTGATCGGCGCCATGACCATCGTCGAGGTGATCGACGCCCATGATGGTTTCGAGGTCATCACCTCGCTGATCCGCACCACCAGCCAGGTGGTGCTGATCTGGCTGATCGGCTTCGTGACGTTCTTCCTGAGCGCGACCCTGGACAATCTGACGACCACCATCGTCATGATCTCGCTGATCCAGAAGCTGATCGCCCGTCGCGACGACCGCCTGCTGTTCGCCTCCCTCATCGTCATTGCCGCCAATGCCGGCGGCGCCTGGACCGTGATCGGCGACGTCACCACGACCATGCTCTGGATCGGCGGGCAGATCTCGCCGCTGAAGATCATGAGCGCGGTGTTCCTGCCCTCGCTCCTCAATCTGCTCGTGCCGCTCGCCTTCATCAGCTTCTCGCTCAAGGGCAAGACCATCGCGCCGCCGTCGAAGGACACCGGGCTGCTGGCTGTCGACCGGTTCGAGCGCAACCTGATGTTCTATCTCGGGCTCGGCACCCTGATCGCGGTGCCAGTGTTCAAGGCGGTGACGCATCTGGCGCCCTTCATGGGCATCCTGTTCGGGCTCGGCGTGCTCTGGCTGGTCGGCGAGATCGTGCACCGGCACAAGGACGAGCATGTGCGCCAGCCCCTCACGCTGGTGCATGCGCTGGGACGGATCGACATGACCTCTATCGTGTTCTTCGTCGGCATCCTGCTCGCGGTCGCCTGCCTCGACCATGCCGGCCTGCTCTCGATGCTGGCCAAATGGCTCGACGCCACGCTCGGCCGACAGGACGTCATCGTCGTCGTGCTCGGCCTGCTCAGCGCCATCATCGACAACGTGCCGCTGGTCGCCGCGACCATGGGCATGTACGACCTCGCGCATTATCCGCCGGACAGCTTCATCTGGGAGTTCATCGCCTATTGCGCCGGCACCGGCGGCTCGATCCTGATCATCGGCTCGGCCGCGGGCGTTGCCGCGATGGGGCTCGAGCGGATCGAGTTCCTCTGGTACGCCCGCCGCATCGCCGGCCCCGCGCTCGCCGGCTATCTTGCGGGTGCGGTGGTGTACATCGCGCAGCACGCGGCGCTGCATTGAGCGGTTCGGACCGGCTCCAGATTAACGCCCGGTTAACGTAATTCTTTAGCTCCTTAAGTCAGCTCTTAAGGATTTCTTGCCAGAGATAGACAATGCAGAAGGCCCGCGTCCGGCGTGGGCAGGAATCGTGTTGCTTGATGAGTAACCCCGCTGAAAAGCCTGAGGTTGTGCAGCTTCCGGCCGAGCCGGTAAGCGCTCCATCGGCGAGCAGCCGAAGGGCTGCGGCGCAGCGGGTGCGCGAGGCGCGCGATAAGTTAACGTCGACCAGTGGAACCCGGCCGGCGTTCGACGCCGAGATGCTGCGCCAATATGCCCAGACGCGGCTGTCGGCCTCCTATGTCGTGATGCTGCTGGTGGTTGCGACCGGCGTGCTGTTCGGACTGTGGATGCAGCCGATCCCGGCCGCGGCCTGGACCGCCGGCATGCTCTGCATCCACGGCGCGATGATCCGCAGCTGCCGCCGGTTCCTGACCGAGCCCGCCTCGCCCGCCGCGACGCGCGCGTGGCGAACACGCTTCGTCGTGCTCGACCTGCTCTACGGCCTGTGCTGGATGGCGATCCTGATCCATCCCGTGCTCGACATGGTCACGGAAACGCTGATGATGTTCCTGATGCTGCTGGTGATCGCAGTATCGAGCATGCTCGCCGCCAATCTACCGATCGCCGCCCTTGCCGCCACCGCACCGGTCGCAGTCGCCATGGCGCTGAGCTTTGCGGTGACCGGCTCGCTGGACAATTACATCCTGGCCGCACTCGCGCTCGCCGCCGAAGGCTATTTCGTGCTGCTGGCGCATCGCCTGCATTCCTCGACCTTCGCCACGCTCGAGGCGCGCGCCGAGAAGGACGCGCTGATCGGCGAACTCGAGCAGGCCAAGGCGATCTCGGACGAAGCGCGCCACCGCGCCGAATCCGCCAATGTCGCCAAGTCGCGCTTCCTCGCGCAGATGAGCCACGAGCTGCGCACGCCGCTGAACGCGATCCTCGGCTTCTCCGAGGTGATGAAGAGCGAGATTTTTGGCGCGCATGCCGTGCCGGTCTACAAGGAGTACTCGGCGGACATCCACAACTCCGGCGTGCACCTGCTCAACCTCATCAACGAGATTCTCGATCTGTCGCGGATCGAGGCCGGCCGTTACGAGCTGAACGAGGAAGCCGTGTCGCTGGTCGGCATCGTCGCCGACTGCCACCATCTGATGAAGCTGCGCGCTTCCAGCCGCGGCATCACCATCCACGAGGTATTCGAGCAGGCCATGCCGCGGCTCTGGGCCGACGAGCGCGCGATCCGCCAGGTCGTGCTCAACCTGCTCTCCAACTCGATCAAGTTCACGCCGCAGGGCGGCGAGATCTGGCTCAAGGCCGGCTGGACGGCTTCGGGCGGACAATATCTCTCGGTAAGGGATACCGGCTCCGGCATCCCCGAGGACGAGATTCCGGTCGTGCTCGCTTCCTTCGGCCAGGGCTCCAACTCGATCAAGTCGGCCGAACAGGGCGCAGGCCTCGGCCTGCCGATCGCAAAGAACCTGATCGACCTGCATGGCGGCACGTTCACGCTGAAATCGAAGCTGCGTATCGGCACCGAGGTGATCGTCACCTTCCCGCCGGAGCGCGTGATGAGCGCGCTGGCGCCGCTGTCAGATGATTCTCCGCCGCTCCAGCCAGAGGGCTCCCTCGCGCCTGACGAGAAGCGCCGGCCGCGCCACAAGCCGATCATGAGCGCAGGCACGGGCTCTTAACGATATGCTTGCAGAAATGCCCGACGATCCCTCACTATGCCGAAATGAGCAAAGAAACGCCGTGCGTCGCCGTCTGCATGATCGATCCCAAGACCAAGCTGTGCTTCGGCTGCGGCCGCACCTTGCCGGAGATCGCGCGCTGGCACGCCATGGAAAGCGCGGAACGGCTCTCGGTCATGGCGCTGCTGCCGGCACGCATGGCGGAAGCTGGACTTGCGCCGATCGCGGGATCGCGGAAACACGCCTGACCGGCCGGCGCGCATATGGAGGTGCGCAATGATCCGCTTCCTGCTCGTTCTCGTCATGCTTGCCGGCACCGCCGGTGCCGTCGTCGCCTATGGCGATCCCGATCAGATCGCGCGCGCGAGCAACAAGGTCTCGCACATCTTCCGCACCCAGACCGTCACACCGGCACCCGCCGTGCAGATCCAGCGCGGCCAGGGCGGTGAATTCGCGCTGCGCGCGAAGATCAACGGCGTCGCCGCACCGATGGTGATCGACACCGGTGCGACCTCCGTGGTGCTGACCTGGGAAACCGCAAAGGCGATCGGGCTGCCGCTCGAGATGCTCGAATATGACGTCGATCTCGAAACCGCGGGCGGCCACACCAAGGCGGCCCGGCTCACGCTCGACCGTCTTGCCGTCGGCCACCTCGTTGAGAAATCGGTGCCGGCCCTCGTCGTGCAGCGCGGGCAGATGAAGACCAATCTGCTCGGCATGAGCTTCCTCGACCGCCTGGAGAGCTGGGGCGTGCGCGCCGACAAGCTGATGCTCACCGGTTATCCGGAGCTCCAGAGCAGCCCCCGCCGCGCGCGGATGGCGGTCGACTAGACCGCCCACGCGAGCCGCCGCTCGCCAGCCAACAGGCTCGATCGCGCGGGCTGTGACCCATCCAGACCACGACTTCAGTTGGCGCGCCGCGAAAGCGCCGCGGTGTGGCATTTGCGCTATTTACAAACCGACCAGTCGGTTTATAACAATCGCAGTCCCGGATCGGGGTTGGACAGGCGCTGCTCCCGAAGGGACGCGGCCAAGCGGGAGATTGTGAATGATGACTGCAAGAGCCGCGGTACGCCGCACGATGTGCGCCCTGCCCTTTGCGGCTGTGTTCGCCGCAGGCAGCGCCTGCGCTGCCGACCTGTCGCCGCGCTATGCAGCGCCCGCCTCCGCCTATACGGCACCGCAGCCGGTGTATTCGTGGACGGGTCTCTATGCGGGCTTCAACGCCGGCTATGCCGAGAGCGGCGACGACGCCTTCAACAATCTCGCTGGCGCGACTGGCGGCAAGGTCAAGGGCGCCGTCGGCGGCGTGCAGATCGGCTACAACTACCAGCTCTCGCCGATGTTCGTGGTCGGCATCGAGAACGACTTCGAAGGCGGAGACATCAAGAACCACGACGCGCTCAACAGCGCCGCGGTCAGCCTGCCCTGGTACATGACCGGCCGCGCCCGCGCCGGCATCGCGACGATGGATTCACGCCTGCTGTTCTTCGGGACCGCCGGCCTTGCCGCCGGCGAATTCAAGGACGGTCCGATCAACAAGATGAAGATGGGCTGGACAGCGGGTGGCGGCGTCGAATGGGCGTTCCTGCCGAAATGGTCGGCCAAGGCCGAATATCTCTACACCGAGTTCAAGCACGACGACCTGCCGGACTGGAACGCCGCGAAATTCCACACCTTCCGCGTCGGCGTGAATTATCACTTCGACCTGTTCCGTTGAGGCCGATCGACGAAGAGCCGGATGTTGCGATCCGGCTCTTCACGTCGCGGCAGTCAGGCGGCCGCCTCCGCCGGCGCACGCACACCGACGCGCGCGATCGCATCGCGCAGCACGTCGAGACCGGCGCCCGGCTTTACCCCCTGCTCGGCAAGATGGCGGCGGAAGGCCCGCGCGCCGGGCACGGCGTGGAATGCACCGACGAAATGCCGTGTGATGGCGTGCAGCCGCGTACCGCGCGCGAGCTGCGCCTCGATATAAGGCATCATCGCTTCGAGCGCGTCCTGCATGGTCGCATGCGGCGCCGTCTCGCCGAAGATATCGGAATCGACGGAGAGCAGCCGCCATGGCTCCTGATAGGCGGCGCGGCCGAGCATCACGCCATCGACGTGTTCAAGATGCGCCTTCGCCTCGTCGATGCCTGGGATGCCGCCATTGATGATGACGGGCACATCAGGCATCGCGCGCTTGAGCCGATAGACGCGCTCGTAGTCGAGCGGCGGAATATCGCGGTTCTCCTTCGGTGACAGGCCGTTGAGCCAGGCTTTCCTGGCATGCACGATCAGCGCATCGCAGCCCGCTGCGACCACCGCGCGCGCAAGCGTATCGAGCGCCACCTCCGGATCCTGGTCATCGATTCCGATGCGGCACTTCACCGTGACGGGCACGGCAACTGCGCGCTTCATCGCATCGACGCACCTCGCCACCAGCTCCGGCTCCGCCATGAGACAGGCGCCAAAGCGGCCATCCTTCACGCGATCGGACGGACAGCCGACATTGAGATTGATCTCGTCATAGCCAAACGCCTCGCCGATGCGCGCGGCCTGCGCGAGCTCGCTCGGATCCGAGCCGCCAAGCTGAAGCGCCACCGGGTTTTCGCACGCATCGAACCCGAGCAGCCGCTCCCGGTCGCCATGGATGATGGCGCCGGTGGTCAGCATCTCCGTATAGAGCAGCGCACGCCGCGTGAGCTGACGGTGGAACACCCGGCAATGCCGGTCGGTCCAATCCATCATGGGCGCCACGGCAAATTTGCGCCCTAAGCTGTTCATCTTATTGAGGTATTTCAACTCCGATCAGTCCTTTATGTGATTAGACCGACTGAGAATTCTCGTTTGACGAGGGCTTCCGTAGCCTGGCTCTTCTAGGACGATATTTGCATGAATTGGAAGCGGAAATCGCTTCTTCGGATTCTCAGTGCACACGTCAGGCGGAGGTCAAGTCGTGCATGTGCAGGCAAAGCTTCTTTGGACATCGAGGTTGTAGCTGCCTGAGTCATACTCACTTCGCGGTGTGAGTATAATTTCTGCTCACGAATTTCCCTCTTCAATCGAGACCTTCGCAGCCCAGCTCGCGCAGAGAAGAATCCCTGCGCGCCCGCCACAATGTTCGAGATCTGCTTCCGCTCCGCTCGGACTTTTCTGTGGCAGCTTTTAGTAACCTATCGACATCGTCAAACGGTACAAAGAGCAACCCATAGTCATTTCTGATGATGAGATCGCCTCGCTCAGCGACCGCTTTGAACGGCTAACGCTCCCGCTACCTTCCAATCGTTCCATGACCGTTCAACGATGTCAGTTCGCCTTCGCTTTCACATATCGGCCCGGTGCCGCTTCCCCCGGCGGATAGAGGTTGCTGCCGAGTTGCGTCCGGGCGGGCACCCGGTCTTCAGCCCACGGCTTGAGCCACGCGATCCAATCGTTCCACCAACTGCCCGGCCTTTCGTCGGCGCTCGCAAGCCACGCGGCGGGATCGTCGCATCGCTGGTCCGACAGCCAATAGCTTCGCTTGTTCTTGGAGGCGGGATTGATCACGCCGGCAATGTGCCCACTGGCGCCGAGCACAAAGCGGGTGTTGCCACTGAACAGGCCGGTGGTGCGATAGGCCGATCGCCACGGCACGATATGATCTTCGGCGGTCGCCAGCACGTAAGCAGGCAGATCGACCCGGGCCAGATCGACAGGAGTGCCGCACATTGTCAACCGGTTCGGCTCCCGAAGATTGTTCTCCAGGTACATGTTCCTGATGTAGAAGCAATACATCGGTCCGGGAAGGTTGGTGACATCCGCGTTCCAGAACAGCAGATCGAAACGCTCCGGCGACTTTCCCTTCAGATAGTTGTTGATCACGTTCGGCCAGATCAGCTCCTTCGACCGCAGCGTCTGAAAGACGAAGCCGAGCTCGGCGCCGCGGTAGATGCCTTCCCTCCCGATCGTCTGCTCGCGCTGCCGCACCCCTTCCTCGTCTACGAATACGCCAAGATCGCCCGGTTCCCGGAAGTCGAGCATGGTCGTCAGCAACGTCACACTGGCAACCGATTCATCGCCGCGCGTTCGCAGAATGGCGAGTGCGGATGACAAGATCGTTCCGCCGACACACCAACCCAGGACGTTGATCTTGTCTACACCCGAAATCGATCGGGCGATGTCGATGGCGCGTATGGCGCCATCCTCAACGTAGTCGTCCCATCGAATGTGGCCACAGGAGGCATCCGGGTTGCGCCATGAAACCACGAAGACCGTGAAGCCGTTCTCGACCGCGAATCGAACGAACGAATTGGCCGGCTGGAGGTCGAGAATGTAGAACTTGTTGATGCAGGGCGGCACGATCAGCAGAGGCCGGGCGGCCACCTGCTCCGTCGCAGGCGCGTATTGAATGAGCTGAAACAGCTCGTTTTCGAACACAACCGCGCCCCTGGATGCGGCGACATCCTTTCCGACCTCGAAAGCCTCCTCATCCGTGATCGTCAGGCTACCCCTGCCCAGATCGCTCATCAGGTTCTCCAGGCCCGCCTTGAGGCTTTGACCTTCGCTGTCCGTCGCGAGCTTGATGACATCCGGATTGGTGGCCAGGAAATTGGTCGGGCTCATCGCCTCGATGAGCTGGCGCGTGAAGAAGCGCAGTCGATGCTTTTCCTTCTCGTCGAGATCGAGCGCCTCGACGAAGTCGACGCAGTAGCGCGAGTTCAGCAAATAGCATTGCTTCAACAGACTATAGGCCGCATCGTCCCGCCATTCCGTGGCGTTGAACCGGCGATCGCCGCGTGCAGGCTCAATGCCTCCTTCGCCTTGCACGCCGGCGGCCGATTTGATGACGTGCTCGGTGAGCTGGTATAGCCGCTTCATGTGCTCGGCCTGCAATTCGGCGAGACGCCCCGATAAATTCAGGGCTGAGCCGAGGTTCGCCCCGTCGCGATCGCTGTTCGGTGCCCACCCAAGCGATCGCCACAGACTTTCCCCCGCCTTCAAAAAGCCCTCGACAAATTCATCAGGCACGTTGAATGGCCGATTCATGGCGTTCCTCAAGATCTGATTGGTTCGTTGCCTTCCGATAACGGGCGGCTTCTGCCGGCGCCCTTTGCCCTCGGCTGCACCGAGAGCGTGCTAGCTATCTGGGCCCGCATGGGCGGGCCGGTCGGTTCGTCCCACGGTCCGCCGCGATCTCAGGACCCGGAGCGGACGGCCGCACCCTCCCTGATGCCATCGACATTCACGGAGAGGCGTTTGATCTTGTCGTACAGCGTCTGCTTCGGAATGCTGAGAAGCGCGGCCGTTGCCTGGACGTCGCCCTGCTTGCGCCGGAGCGCGTCCTCGATGATCGATCGCTCGATGTTCTCGAGTTGCCGCGGCAATGACACATCCGACGTACCGAAACCGGATTTATTGACCGCCTTGCTGTCGAGGACACCGAGCACGAAACGGTCGGCGACGTTGCGAAGCTCGCGTACGTTGCCCGGCCACGAATAGGCCAGCAGGTGAGACATGGTCTGTTCGTCCAGAATCGGGGCGTCACGCTCGAACCGCCTCGCCGCATCCAGGGTGAAGTGCTCGAACAGCAGCGGGATATCCTCCCGCCGTTCGCGCAACGGCGGGAGCTCGATGAAAGCGACGCCGAGGCGATAGTACAGATCGGCACGAAACAGACGCTTTTCGCTCAGCTCGAGCAAATTCACCTTGCTCGCAGCCACGACACGGCAATCCACCGCGATCGCCTTGTTGGTGCCGACGCGCTCGATCGAGCGATCCTGGAGCGATCTCAGCAATTTAACCTGGACGCTCAGCGGCATGCTCTCGATCTCGTCGAGGAACAGCGTTCCGCCACTGGCGTATTCGATCTTTCCTATCCGCTGACGGGTGGCGCCGGTGAACGCGCCCACCTCGTGGCCGAACAGCTCGCTCTCGACCAGCGATTCCGGCAGACCGCCGCAATTCACCGCGACATAATTGCCGCCGCGGCGGCCGCTGTGATTGTGCAGGCAGCGCGCGACGACGTCCTTGCCGGTTCCGGTCTCACCATAGATCGTGACGTCGACATTGGTCGCCGCCAAGGTGGAGACGAGCCGGCGCACCTCCTGGATCTGCGGTGATCGGCCGAGCAAGCTCGCCTCGATTCCGTTGCGGTCCGCCAAGGCGGACCGCAACGATCGCACCTCGAGCGTCAGCCGCCGCTTCTCCGCCGCCCGGCGCACCACTGAGATCAACTGCTCCGAGGAGCAGGGCTTCTCGATGAAATCATAAGCGCCGGTCCGCATTGCCTGCACGGCCATCGAAATATCGCCATGACCCGTGATCAGGATCACAGGCAGATCCTGGTCCAGTCGGCGCAGATCGGACAGCCAGTCGAGACCGCTACGCCCGCGCAGGCGCACATCGCAGACCACGACAAAAGGCATATCTGCCCGAACGGAGCCGCTGGCGCTCTCAACCGAGGCAAATCCGGAAACGGAAAATCCTGCGAGCTCGAGCGCCTGGACGCCGCCGATCCGGACGTCGTCGTCGTCCTCGACATAGATCACGCCGATCGATTGGTCATCACCCATGCGAGGCCGCCTCTGCTATCTCTGCCAATGGAAGGGTCACGACGAATTCGGCACCATCAGGCGTCAGGTTTCGCGCATGCAGTTCGCCGCCGAACGAGCGTGCAATGTGATTAGAAAGCATCAGGCCAAGGCCGAGCCCCTTTCCCGCGGGCTTGGTCGTCACGAACGGCTCGAACATGCGCTGCAGGACGTCGGAGGCGATCGTCGGCCCGCTGTTGCTGATCACGATGCGGCAGCGGACGGTCTGCGCCTCTTCCCTGCCCGCCCGGATCAGGATCGACTTCCGCTCGACACCTTCCACGGCATCCAGCGCATTGGCCACGATGTTGCACAGCAGCTGCTCCAGCCGTGTCTGATCGGCAACGACGAAGAGCTTAGCGTCGATCTCTGTCGCCACGGCAACACCACCCTCCTTGACACGCCCGGCCAATATCTTGAGCGATTCAGCCACTGCATGCTCGACGGACACCGCGCCAAGCGGGCTGCTCGACTTGTACGCGAACACGCGGAGCTGGCTGGTCAAGCGGCCGAGCCTCCGCACCAATTCGCCAATTCGGGTGAGATTTCCGCGAGCATCGCCAATCGATCCGCGATCAACGAGCAGGACCGCATTGTCGGCGGCAGTTTGCAGGGCCGCCAGCGGCTGGTTCAACTCGTGCACGATGCCGGCCGACATCTGGCCGAGGGCTGCCAGCTTGCCGGCATGAACGAGTTCATCCTGCGCAGCCCGCAATTCGGCGGTGCGCTCCTGCACCCTGGTCTCGAGCATGTCGTTGGCCGCCTGCAACGCGGCTTGGCTCGCCAAGCGTTGCTTGATCTCCCGGCGGCGTTGCTCGACAAGACCAAGCGCCAGCAGCGCGACGAGGGCGGCGAGACCCGATATGATCCCGATGATGAGCGCGGTCTGCCGCGTGGGCGCCTCGTCGTCGAGAAGCACGAGCTTCCACAGACCGCGGTTGATTGGGACCTCGCTGACCGTATAGGCGGTACCGTTCTCCGCTATGATCCGTGCCGTGCCGTTCTCAGATTGATCGACGAGCGTCCATCCAAGTGGCACAAGATCGTGGTTTCCGTAGGGTTTGAATCGCGCAATGTCATCACGTGTTGGAACCGAAAGCGGCGCCATGGGGCGATAGCGCCACTCGTCGCGGGCGGCAAGGATCGTCACCTTGCGCTCGTCGACCAGAAGAATGTCGTTGTCGGTGCTGCGCCACGCCCGCTCGAACGAATCCAGATTGACCTTGACGGTCGCGATCCCCTTTGTCGTTCCGCCGTCCTTCAGCGCATAGGACAGATAGTAGCCGGCGCGCGCGGTCGTGATACCGACACCAAAGAAGGCGCCGCGGCCATTCGAGAGCGCTTCGCTCACATAGGGGCGATACGACAGGTTTTCGCCGAAGGGCGTGCCGGGCTGGTCGAAATCAGCCGCGGCCAATGTCGCGCCGGTGACGCCAAGGACATAGAGATTGTCGGCTCCCGCAAGCAGGTTGATCGACTTCAGATACAAGCTGACGTTTTGCTGCAGTGCAGGATCGCTGGGCGCCTCGAGCAGCCGGAACACGCTGGGCGATGTCTCCAGGAGAGACGGAAGATATTCAAATCTCGACAGGTAGCCGTCGAGCCTCGCGGCCTCGACGGTCAGCCGCTGCTGGGCCGCGGCGTGCAGATGGTCCAGTCCCCGGCGGAACGTGACCATGTATCCCAGCCACGCCGCCGCGGCGACCAGCGCGAGGGCAAATGCGCCACGAACGAGCCAACGCGTGGAAACCGGCACCACCGAACTGACTTTGGCAGGTCCCTTGACGCTCACCAGGGATAGAAGCTCCGTCATCTCCTGAACCAGCACAAACTGTGGAGCACCGGCCACTGCGGACGACGGCTCACGCATAGTCCAACTCTATGGCCTTGCCTCGGAATACGCGATAGGAAAATCCGGTGTAGGCGATGATGACCGGCAGTGTCACGCAGACCCCGATCAGGATCACCTTCAGCGACTCCGGGCTGCTGGCGGCCTGCCAGACCGTGAGCCGGTCGATCACGACAAACGGATAGATGCTGTAGCTGAGCCCGAGGAAGCTCAGGAAGAAGACCAGGACCAGCAGCACGAAGGGCAGCCAGCACAGTGCCCCGCGCACGGCTGGCGTCCCCAGCAGAAGGCGAACTGCCAGCAGCGCAACGCCGGACGTGATCGGGATCGCCGCCACCGCGATGATCGCCGGCAGCGTGAACCACCTGACGCGGACGGTCTCGCTGATCCATGGCGTTGCCATCGAGATTAGGATCAGGCCCAGGACCATGGGTGCCCAAGCGATCTTGCTCCACTCGATCGCCTTCTCCTGCAGTTCACCCTGCGTCTTCATAACGAGCCATGTCGCGCCGAGCAGCGCATAGGCCATCGGCAGCGCCACCGCGATTGCGCCAGCGAAGATCGGATAATTCCAGCCTTCGCCGAACCCGCTGATGTAGCGGCCAAGCATCCAGCCCTGGCAGATGGACGCCAGCATCGACCCGGCGATGAACATGCGATCCCACATCGCCTTCCGGGCCGCCTTCGCCTTGACCCGGAAATCAAACGCTGCGCCGCGCAGAATCAAGCCGACCAGCATGAGCGCGCTCGGCAGGTACAACTCCGACAGGACCAGCCCATGCGCCTTCGGGAAGGCGACCAATAGAAGGCCGACGCCGAGAACGAGCCAGGTTTCATTCGCATCCCAGAACGGGCCGATTGACGCGACCATAGTATCGCGCTCCTCGGGCGTCGCGCGGTGCATGAGCATGCCGACCCCGAGGTCGTAGCCGTCGCTGACGACATAGACGAGCAGCGACACCCCCATCAGCCCGATGAAGATCAGTGGCAGCATCTCGTCGAAGGACATCACCATCATGCGAACTCTCCGCGGCCCTGATACCGATGCGGGTCCTCCGCAAACTCCTCCGACATGACCGACGCCGTGCTCTTGTCCGGCTTCTCCGCCATGTATTTGAGCACGCCGACATAGGCCGCCAGCAGGCCGACATAGAGCGTGACGTAGATTGCCAGGGTCAGCGCGATACTCGCCGACGGAACGCGCGAGGCAACTTCGCTGGTTCGAATCAGGCCGGACACGATGAAGGGCTGGCGTCCGATCTCGGTGACGTACCATCCGGCGATCGTTGCAACCCACCCGGCAAAGGTCATGCCGGCAAACAGTGTGAGCAGCGGTCGCGGCATACGGGAAAAATCCCAGCCATCGCGCCAATGCCGCCAGAGCCCGACCCAGCTGACCAGCAGCATCAGGATGCCCGTTCCCACCATGATCCGGAACGACCAGAACAGCGGCAGCACCGGCGGATGGGCAGATGGAAACTCGTTCAGCCCCTTGAGCTCCCCCTCAGGGTCGTGACGTAGGATCAGGCTCGCGAGCTTTGGCACCGGCAGCTCGAAACGGTTCGACCGCGTCGCATCGTTGGGAATCGCAAACAGCAGCAGCGGAGCCCCGCGCGCCGTTTCCCAGATACCCTCGACCGCCGCGATCTTCTGCGGTTGATGCTTGAGCGTGTTAAGCCCGTGAAAGTCGCCTGCCACCATCTGCGCAGGCGCGGTGAGCGCCGCGAACACGAGTCCGGCCCGCAGCACCCGTGACGCGCTTGTCATCGCGACACCCTTCAGGAGCTGCCAAGCGCTGATCCCGATCAGCAGGAACGCGCAGGTCAGCGAGGACGCCAGCACCATATGGACGAAGCGGTAGGGAAAGGATGGATTGAAAACGATCTCAAGCCAGTCCTTCGCATGGAACTGGCCGTCGACAATCTCGTAGCCCGCCGGCGTGTGCATCCATGAATTGAGGGCAAGGATCCAGAACGCGCTCATCAACGTGCCGAGCGCGACCAGAAAGGTCGCCCCCAGGTGAACCATCTCGCCGACGCGGCGGTGACCAAACAGCATGACGCCGAGAAAACCCGCTTCCAGGAAGAACGCGGTGAGCACCTCATAGCCCAGCAATGGCCCCGCGATATTGCCGACCCGCTCCATATAGCCCGGCCAGTTGGTGCCGAACTGGAAGCTCATGGTGACGCCGCTGACCACCCCGAGCGCAAATGTCAGGGCGAATACTTTGGTCCACAGACGATAGGCGCGAAGCCAGTCCACCTTCTGCTGCGGGTCGGTTGCGCGCAGATGCTTCAGGCGGAAGAACAGCAGCACCCAGCTCAGTGCGATCGAGATCGACGGAAACAGGATATGAAACGTGATGTTCGCGGCGAACTGGATACGCGCAAGGAACACGGCGTCCATCAGCATCCCCCCAGGCTCGAGCCAGCGTCAGGTGCGCGACGGCTGACACGATATTCATCTCCAGCATGCCTACGTCAGTGAAGCTTGACGTGCGGTTCGGTCCGCCGAGTGATCAGGCGGGCCAGCGTGTCAAGCGCTACCTTCACCGAACCATGCAGAGCGTGTTCGTGCATCTTGTACAGCGACAGATACATCATCCGCGCGAACAGCCCCTCGAACACCAGGCTGCCGCCGACCAGCGCGCCCATCATCGATCCGACCGTGCTGAACTCGCCGAGCGACACCAAGGAGCCGAAGTCCCGGTAGCGATAATCCTTGAGAGCCTCGCCGCGCAGATGCCGCGGGATCTGCGAGTAAAGGTGGGACGCCTGCTGATGCGCCGCCTGCGCACGCGGCGGCACGTTGCCCCGGTCGCCCCATGAGCAGGCCGAGCAGTCGCCGATCGCAAAGATGTTATCGTCGCGCGTGGCCTGCAACGTCGGCCGTACGACAAGCTGATTAATGCGGTTGGTTTCGAGGCCTGCGATCTCCTTCAGGGAATCGGGCGCCTTCACGCCAGCAGCCCAGACGATCAGTTCGGCGGGAATCGTTCGCCCGTCTGTCAGGCTCACATGGTCGGAGCCGACTACGGAGACCTTGGCACCCACGAGCACATTAACGCCCAACCTGACGAGCAACTTTTCCGTCTCTTTTGAAACCCGTTCGGGCAGCGCGGGAAGTACCCGGTCCGCGGCTTCGATCAGCGTGATTCTGATGTCCTTCTGCGGATCGACCTGATCTAGTCCGTGGGCCACGACTTCTCGCGTCGTCCGGTGCAGCTCCGCCGCAAGCTCGACACCGGTCGCGCCGGCGCCGATGATCGCGACCTTCAACTGGTGTTCCCCAAGGGGCGAGGATTGGGCATGGGCGCGGATACACGCATTGACCATTCGCTCGTGAAAGCGCTTCGCATCTGCCTGCGATTCCAGCTTGATCGCGTGCTCCGCGACGCCCGGCGTGCCAAAATCGTTGTTCTGGCTGCCGACAGCGATGACGAGGACGTCATAGTCAAAGCTCCGCTTCGGCGTCACCTCACGGCCTTCGGCATCGAGATAGGGGGCCACCAGCACCTGACGGCGCTCCCGGTCGATTCCGATCATCTCCCCGATCCGGTAGCGAAAGCCGTGCCAGTAGGATTGCGCGAGATAGTCGACCTCGTGGGCCGCGATATCCATGCTTCCGGCCGCAATCTCGTGCAGCTTCGGCTTCCACACATGCGTGCGGTTGCGCTCGATCAGCGTGACGTCGAGCCTGCCCTTGCGGCCATATTTGTCGCCGAGACGGGTCGCGAGCTCCAGTCCGCCCGCCCCGCCTCCGACGATCACGACCCGGGGTTTTCCCGCTTGCGCCTCACTCATGATGGCCTCGACCGATCGCGTTCACAGTTCGCCCAATCGGATCTCAGATCAGGCTCTCTCCGACACCGCATCCGCGGCTGCGACGGCGGCCATGTTCACGATGCGACGGACGGTGGAGGACGGCGTGAGAATATGGGCCGGCTTCGCCGCGCCGAGCAGAATGCCGCCGACCGTCAGCCCCTGCCCCGCGGCCATCCGCAGCAGATTGTACGAGATGTTGGCGGCGTCGAGATTGGGCATTACCAGTACGTTCGCAGGCCCTGCGAAGCCGGACTCCGGAAACTCGTGGTCACGCACCGACTGCGAAAGCGCGGCATCTCCACGCATCTCGCCTTCCACCGCGAGGTCGGGCGAGCGCTCCCGAATGATCGTGCGCGCTTCCCGCATCTTGTGCGCTTCCGGGACCGCGGAGCTTCCGAAGCTTGAATGCGACAGCAGCGCCACGCGCGGCGTGATGCCGAACCGCTTAACTTCGGCGGCCGCCAGCAACGCGATGTCAGCAACCTGCTCGGCAGTCGGATTGAGATTGCAGTGCGTGTCGCAGATGAACAGCTGATGCTGCGGGAGAATGAGCATCTGCATCACGGCGAGGGTCCGCACATCGTCCCTCGTCCCGATCACGTTCTTGATCGCGGCCAAGTGATCGGCGGTTCGCCCGATCACCCCGCAAAGCATCGCATCGCCGATCCCCCGCTCGAGCAGGATCGAGGCGAGCACGGTCGCGTTGCTCCTTGTCTCCGACAGCGCAAGGGCCGCCGACACGCCGTCGCGCTTCCTGCGCGCATGATAAACATCGGCGCATTTGGAATAGACCTGCGCATCGTGCGGATCGATGATCTCGCAGTCCTGTCCGGGTCTGAGCCGGAGACCGAAGGCCTTGATGTGCTGTTCGATCGTCGCCGGCCGGCCAAGCAGCAGCGGCTTTGCGATCCGCTCGTCGGCGATGACCTGTGCGGCCCGCAGCACGCGCTCATCCTCGCCCTCCGCCAGAACAAGGGATTTTCCGCTCCCCTTCGCCACCGAAAAGACCGGCTGCATCGCATTGCCGGACTGGTAGACGAATCGGCTCAGCTTCTGCCGATAAGCGTCCATATCGACGATCGGACGCCTGGCAACACCCGTATCGGCAGCCGCCTTAGCTACCGCCGGCGCAATCATCTCGATGAGTCGCGGATCGAACGGCTTTGGAATGAGATAGTTGCGCCCGAAGCGAAGCTCCTCGCCCTTGTAGGCTGTGGCGACCACCTCTGGCACCTCAGCCATAGCCAGGTCCGCCAGCGCGCGCACCGTCGCAAGCTTCATCTCCTCATTGATGGTGGTCGCGCCGCAATCGAGCGCGCCGCGGAAGATGAACGGGAAGCACAGCACATTGTTGATCTGGTTAGGGTAGTCCGAACGTCCCGTGCCGATGATCGCATCGGGGCGGACCGCCAGCGCGTCCTCCGGCATGATCTCCGGAATCGGATTGGCCATCGCGAAGATCAGGGGATCGCGCGTCATCTTCTTGACCATCTCAGGGGTCAGCACCTTGCCGGCCGACAGGCCAAGGAAGATGTCCGCATCCTGAATGATGTCATCTAACTTGCGCGCCTCCGTCTTCACAGCATAGCGCGCCTTGTTATCGTCCATGCTTTCGGCGCGGCCGGCATACACGACGCCCTTGGCATCGGTCACGATGATCCGCTCGCGGCGCAGTCCAAGGCTCACGATCAGATCAAGGCAGGCAAGCGCCGCAGCGCCCGCGCCGGAGCACACCAGCTTGACGTCGGCGATGTCCTTCTTGACCAGCTTCAGTCCATTGAGGATCGCCGCCGCGGCGATGATCGCAGTGCCGTGCTGGTCGTCGTGAAAGACCGGGATCTTCATCCGCTCGCGGAGCTTCTTCTCGATGTAGAAGCATTCCGGCGCCTTGATGTCCTCCAGGTTGATACCGCCAAAGGTCGGCTCCATCCTGGCGATCGTCTCGACCAGCGCATCAGGATTCTCCTCGGCGAGTTCGATGTCGAAGACATCGATCCCCGCGAATTTCTTGAACAGGCACGCCTTGCCTTCCATGACCGGCTTGCCAGCCAATGCGCCGATATTGCCAAGGCCGAGCACGGCGGTGCCGTTGGTGACGACGGCGACGAGGTTACTGCGCGCCGTCAGCACATCTGCTTGCAACGGATCCTCGGCAATGACCAGGCAGGGCTCCGCCACGCCGGGCGAATACGCCAGCGCCAGATCGCGTTGGGTGGCCATCGCCTTGGTCGGCACCACCGAGATCTTTCCCGGCGTCGGCAGGCGATGATATTCGAGTGCGGCTTCCTTCAGGTCCTGGTCCATCGTATCCCTCGACTTGATTCCCTCGTTCGGGAGGCCGATACGCGGCCTCCCTCTGCTCTCAAGCGGCCTCAGATCATGTGCTGGCCGCCATTCGCCGAGATCGTCGATCCCGTGATGAAGCCGGCATCGTCGGAGGCGAGGAACACGACCGTGCGCGCGATCTCGTGTGGTTCGCCGAGGCGACCGACCGGAATCTGGGGCAGGATGTTCTTGGCTACGATCTCCGGATTGATCGCCTTGACCATCTCGGTCGCGATATAGCCGGGGCAGATCGTGTTGACGGTGATGCCGGCGCGAGCCCCTTCCTGAGCCAGCGCCTTCACGAAGCCGATATCACCTGCCTTGGCGGCGGAATAATTGACCTGGCCCATCTGGCCCTTCTGACCATTGATCGAGGAGATGCAAATCACCCGGCCGAACTTGCGCTCGCGCATGCCTTCCCACACTGGCCGCGTCATGTTGAACAGCGAGTTCAAATTGGTGTTGATGACCGCGTACCATTGCTCCGGCGTCATCTTGTGGAACATGCCGTCCTTGGTGATGCCGGCATTGTTGACCAGCACGTCCACCGGACCAAGGTCAGCCTCGACCTGTTTGAGACCCGCGGCACAGGCGTCGTAGTTCGAGACGTCCCATTTGTAGACGTTGATGCCGGTCTGGCTCTTGAACTTCGCAGCCGCCTCGTCGTTACCGGCATAGCTCGCCGCTACCTTGTAGCCGGCCGCCTTGAGCGCGATCGAAATCGCCTCGCCGATACCGCGCGTTCCGCCGGTCACCACCGCAACTCTGGACATGATCTCCTCCTGATCCTGGTCGGTTCAATCTCTATTTGCCGGCGCTCGGCCAGCCGTTGTCGTTCGCGAACGGCGTGGTGCCGTCCGCGATTCTCTCCGGTTCTAAAAACCGGCTTTGCTCTTCTAGCGTTCGACCGTTAGGGCGACACCCATGCCGCCGCCGATGCACAACGTGGCAAGCCCCTTCTTCGCACCCCGCTTCTGCATCTCGAACAGCAGCGTCGTCAGCACGCGGGCGCCGGATGCACCGATCGGATGGCCGATGGCGATGGCGCCGCCGTTCACGTTCACGATCGACGGATCCCAGCCCATGTCCTTGTTGACGGCGATGGCCTGGGCCGCAAAGGCTTCGTTGGCCTCGACGAGGTCGAGATCTTTGACCCTCCAGCCAGCCTTTTCCAGCGCCTTGCGCGAGGCCGGAATCGGCCCCGAACCCATCACCGCCGGATCGACGCCGGCCGTGGCCCACGAGACGATCCTGGCAAGAGGCGCCAGGCCGCGCTTGCTGGCTTCGTCCGCGCTCATCAACACCAGAGCGGCCGCGCCGTCGTTGAGGCCCGAAGCGTTGCCCGCCGTCACCGAACCTTCCTTGTTGAAAGCGGGCTTCAGCTTGGCCAGCGACTCCTGCGTCGTGCCGGGGCGGATATATTCATCCTGGTCGACGACGACGTCGCCCTTCCTGGTCTTGACGGTGACCGGAACGATCTCATCCTTGAACCGGCCGCCCTTCTGCGCATCCTCGGCCTTGTTCTGCGAGCTGGTCGCGAACGCATCCTGCTCCTCGCGGGTGATCTGCCATCTGGCCGCGATGTTCTCTGCCGTGACGCCCATGTGATAGCCGCGGAAGGCGTCCATAAGGCCGTCCTTCAGCATGGAGTCGACGAACTTGACGTCGCCCATCTTGGTGCCGTTCCGCAGATGCGACAGATGCGGCGCCATCGACATGGACTCCATGCCGCCGGCGACGATGATCCTGGCATCACCATTGGCGATCTGCTGCAGCCCAAGCGCGACCGACCGCAGGCCCGAGCCGCAGAGCTGGTTCATGCCCCATGCCGTTTTCTCCTGCGGAATGCCGGCCGCCATCGCGGCCTGCCGCGCGGGGTTCTGCCCCTCACCACCGGATAGCACCTGCCCCAGGATGACTTCATCGACATCCTCGGGCGAGACCTTCGCGCGATCCAGGGCGCCTTTGATTGCGACAGCTCCGAGCTCGTGTGCGGACAGCGCGCCGAACGCCCCGTTGAAGGAACCGACTGGCGTCCGCGCCGCGGAGACAATTACCACATCCGTCATGACCAACTCCCTTGATAGCCCGTGATGTCCGGGCGGTGATCGGTTGGCACCATCGTGCCCTTAGCCCGTCGTTACGGCGACCTCGAGGTCGGTCGGATCGACGTTGCGATCGAGTGCGACGCGCAGCTTCTCGCGGTCGAGCTCACCCTCCCACCAGGCGACGACGACGCAGGCAACGCCATTGCCGCACAGGTTCGTCAGGGCCCGGCACTCGCTCATGAACTTGTCGATGCCGAGCACGATCGCCATGCCGGGAAGCAACTCGGGCCTGACCGCGGCGAGCGTACCGGCAAGCGTGATGAAGCCCGCGCCCGTGATGCCGGAAGCGCCCTTCGACGTCAGCATCGCAACGACGAGGATCGTCATCTGCTCACCGAACGAGAGATCGACGTTCATCGCTTGGGCGATGAAAAGCGTCGCCAGCGTCATGTAGATGTTGGTTCCGTCAAGATTGAACGAGTAGCCGGTCGGCACGACCAGTCCGACGACGGACTTCGAACAACCGAGAATCTCCAGCTTCTCCATCATCTGCGGAAGAGCGCTCTCCGAGGACGACGTGCCGAGCACGATCAGCAGCTCATCCTTGATGTATTTAAGGAACTTGAAGATCGAGAAGCCGGCGATACGGGCGATGATCCCGAGACCAACGACCACGAACAGAAACGCAGTGAGATAGAAAGTCGCGATCAGGCCGGCGAGATTGCCGAGCGCCTGGGGGCCATAGCGACCGATCGTATAGGCCATCGCACCAAAGGCACCGATGGGCGCGACCTTGACCACGATCGAGATGACGCCGAACATCGCGTGGGCGACATCGTCCACGAACGAGCGGACGGTATGAGCCCGCTCGCCGAGCCCCATCAGCGCAAAGCCGAACAGGATGGCGAACAGCAGGACCTGCAGGATCTCACCTTGCGCGAAGGCCCCGACCACCGTGTCCGGGATGATGTGGAGGACGAAGTCCACCGACTTCATCTCGCTCGCCTGTTTCGCATAACCGGCGACGGCCGCAGCATTCGACTGCCCCTGGAAACCCGCTCCCGGACGCAGCACGTTGGCGACGACCAAGCCCAACGCCAGGGCAAAGGTCGAAACGACCTCGAAGTAGACGAGCGCCTTGACCGCGACGCGGCCGACCTTTTTCACTTCGGAAATGTGCGCAATGCCGGAGACGACCGTACAGAAGATGATCGGCGCAATGGCCATCTTGATGAGCTTGACGAACCCGTCGCCCATCGCCTTGATCCAGTCGTTCTTGCCGATATCCGGCCAAAGCCAGCCGACGATGACGCCGAGCACGATCGCCGCGAGAACCTGAACATAGAGGATCCGATAGAACGGCTTCTTCTGCGTCGCAGTCGCCGTTGCAGAGGTCGCAGTGATTGTTGCGGACACTGTGTTTTCTCCCTGATCTCGCTGTGCCTGCGTTAGCAGGCCGCGCTATTTCTTCTTCTGCGGCGGCAGATCGGTGCAGTGGCCCTCAAAGACCTCCGCTGCCATTCCGATGGACTCGCCGAGCGTCGGATGCGGATGAATGGTCTTGCCGATATCGGCCGGCTCACACCCCATTTCGATCGCAAGGCAGACCTCGCTGATCAGATCGCCCGCATGCGTGCCGACGATCCCGCCGCCGATGACGCGATGCGTCGCCGTGTCGAACAACAGCTTTGTGAAACCCTCGTCGCGGCCATTGGCGATGGCGCGGCCGGACGCCGCCCACGGGAAGACCGATTTGCCAAACTTAATGCCCTCGGCCTTGCACTCGTCCTCGGTCTTGCCGGCCCAGGCGACTTCGGGATCGGTATAGGCGACCGACGGGATCTGTCGCGCGTCGAAATAGGATTTTTCGCCATGGGCGACTTCGGCAGCCACATGGCCTTCATGCACGGCCTTGTGCGCCAGCATCGGCTGGCCCACGATGTCGCCGATCGCAAAGATGTGCGCCACGTTGGTACGCATTTGCTTGTCGACGTCAATGAAGCCGCGATCGGTCACCGCGACACCAGCCTTCTCGGCGCCGATCTTCTTGCCGTTCGGGCTTCGGCCGACGGCTACCAGAACGAGGTCATAGACCTGCGACCCGGACGGCGCCTGCTCGCCCTCGAAGCTGACCTCGATTCCGGCCTCGGTCGCCTTCGCGCCGACGGTTTTGGTCTTCAGCATCGCCTTGTCGAAACGCTTCGCGTTCATCTTCTCCCAGACCTTGACCAGGTCACGGTCGGCGCCCTGCATCAGGCCGTCGAGCATTTCGACCACGTCGATGCGCGCGCCAAGCGCCGAATAGACCGTCGCCATCTCGAGCCCGATGATGCCGCCGCCGATCACCAGCATGCGCTTCGGGATCGACTTCAGCAGCAATGCGCCCGTCGAGTCGACGATGCGCGGATCCTCGGGCAGGAACGGCAGCTTCACCGCCTGGCTGCCAGCAGCGATGATCGCCTTGGCGAACTTGATCGTCTTCTTGCCGCCCGCAGTGACCACTTCAAGATGATGCGGATCGAGGAAGGCACCGACGCCGGTCACCACCTCGACCTTGCGGGCCTTGGCCATCCCGGCGAGACCACCGGTCAGCTTCTTGATCACGCCGTCCTTGAACCCGCGCAGCTTGTCGAGGTCGATCTGCGGCGCACCAAACGAGATTCCGTGGTCCGGGAGATGCTTGACCTCATCGACGACGGACGCCGTATGCAGCAACGCCTTGCTTGGAATGCAGCCGACATTGAGACAGACGCCGCCGAGCGTGTCGTAACGCTCAACCAGCACGGTCTTCATGCCGAGATCGGCGGCGCGGAAAGCGGCCGAATAGCCGCCGGGCCCGGCGCCGAGCACCAGCATCTCGCATTCGATATCCGCCTTGCCGGAATGAGATGCCGGGACAGGCGCAGCTGCGGACGACGTAGCGGCAGGCTTTGACGCCGGCGCAGGCGGCGGAGCGGCCGCGGCCCCCGCAGTCTCCAGCACGAGGATGATCGAGCCTTCACTGACCTTGTCGCCAACCCTGACTTTGACCTCCTTGACGATTCCGGCATGCGAGGACGGGATCTCCATCGACGCCTTGTCGGACTCGACCATGATGAGGCTGGTGTCGACCGCCACGGTCTCGCCGGGCTTCACCATGACCTCGATCACCGCGACGTCCTTGAAGTCGCCGATGTCAGGAACCTTCACTTCGATCTGCTGAGCCATGCTGCTCTCCCCCGAACTCAGAACAGCACCCGCCGCAAATCGGCGAGCACGCTGGCGAAGTAGACGTTGAAGCGGGCGGCGGCCGCGCCGTCGATGACCCGGTGATCCCAGGACAGCGATAACGGCAAGGTAAGGCGCGAGGCCCAAGTCTTGCCGTCAGGCGAATGCTGCTTCCAGTATCCCTTGCATACGCCCATGATCGCGACTTCCGGCGCGTTGATGATCGGCGTGAAGTAGATGCGGCCGATGCCGCCGAGCGACGAGATCGAGAAAGTGCCCCCTTGCATCTGGTCCGGCTTGATCTTGCCCTCGCGCGCAAGCTTGGCGAGCGCGTTCATCTCGTTGGCGATCTCCGGCAACGACTTCTTGTCGGCATCGCGGATGACAGGCACCATCAGTCCGTTCGGCGTGTCCGCTGCAAAGCCGATGTGCCAGTAATTCTTGTAGACCAGGGTGTCGCCGTCGAGGCTGGCGTTGAACTCCGGAAACTTTTTCAACGCCGCAACGGCCGCTTTCACCATGAACGGCAGCAGCGAGAGCTTGACGCCGCTCTTCTCCAGCTCCTTGTTCATCTTGACCCGGAACTGCTCGAGTTCGGTGATGTCGGCCTCGTCATGAGTTGTGACGTGCGGAATGACGACCCAGTTGCGATGCAGATTGGCTGCCGAGATCTTCTTGATGCGGCCGAGCTCCTTGCGCTCGACCGGCCCGAACTTCGCGAAATCGATCTTGGGCCAGGGCAGAAGATCGATGCTGCCGACACCGCCTCCGCTCGCCGCCGCAGCCTGCGGCTTGGCGGCGGGCGCACCACCCTTGGCAGAGGCCTCGACGTCCTCACGCACAATCCGGCCGTGATTGCCCGAGCCCTTGATCTTGCCGAGATCGACGCCCATCTCGCGCGCCAACTTGCGCACCGCCGGACCGGCATAGGCCAGCGCGAAGGCTTGTTCGTCGACCCCGGCGGCTTGCACCGCCAATGCCGCGGCTGTCGCCTGTGATGCGGGTGCCAGTGCGGGCGCGGCAGCGTTCGCCGCAGCGGATGCGTCACCGGTCGCGAGCACGAGGATAATCGCGCCCTCGCTGACCTTGTCACCCGTCTTCACCTTGATCTCGCGCACCGTACCCGAGAGCGGAGCCGGCACTTCCATCGTTGCCTTGTCCGATTCGAGCGCAATCAGCGGATCCTCCGCCTTGACGCTATCGCCGGGCTTCACGAAGATTTCGATGACCGGCACGTCCTTGAAGTCACCAATGTCGGGGACGCGTACCTCGGCCACACCGGCCGGCGCGCTGACCGGCGACGGCGGCGCACTGACGACCGGGCGCGTTTCGGCCTGCTCGGCGCCCGCGCCCTCGAATTGCACGATCACCGCACCTTCGCTTACCTTGTCGCCAACCTTGACGACCACGGACTTCACCACGCCATCGCGCGGTGACGGCACTTCCATGGTCGCCTTGTCGGACTCGAGCGCGACCAGCGGGTCCTCGGCCTTTACCTTGTCGCCCGGCTTGACGAAGACCTCGATCACCGGGACGTCCTTGAAGTCGCCGATATCGGGAACCTTGATGTCGATCAGCCCACTCATTGCTCTGCCCTCGGCTCCCAGCCTCACACGGTCCACGGCGCGGCGCGCCCGGCATCGATTTGATATTTGGCGATGGCCTCGGCCACGACCGCGGGCTTGATCGCTCCCTCATCGGCGAGCGCCTTGAGGGCGGCGACCGCGACGTAGTGCCGGTCGACCTCGAAGAATTTGCGCAGCTTCACGCGATAGTCGCTACGGCCGAACCCGTCGGTGCCGAGCACGACGTAGCGGTGCCCCGCCGCCTGTACATATTCCCGGATCTGGTCGGGGTAGTTGCGCATATAATCGGTGGACGCCACGACCGGCCCCGGATGTCCCTTGAGCTGCGATTCAACCCAGCTCTCGCGACGTGGCTCGGTCGGATGCAGCAGGTTCCAGCGCTCCGCCGCCATGCCATCGCGACGCAGCTCGTTGAAGCTGGTTGCGCTCCAGACGTCCGCGGCCACGCCGAAGTCTGCCTTGAGCAGATGGGCGGCCGCGATCACCTCGCGCAGGATCGTGCCCGACCCGACTAGCTGGACGCGGAGGCCCTTCTTCGCGGTCTCGCCTCCGTTTTTCAGGAGATAGAGTCCCTTGAGAATCCCCTCCTCCGCCCCTTCGCCTGCATCGGCCAGCGCTGGATGCGGATAGTTCTCGTTCATCAGAGTGAGGTAGTAGTAGACGTCCTCCTGCGCCTCATACATGCGGCGCATGCCTTCGCGCACGATGGTCACGACTTCATAGGCGAAGGTCGGATCGTAGGAGATGCAGTTCGGGATCGTGGCCGCGAGCACGTGGCTGTGGCCGTCCTCGTGCTGCAAGCCTTCGCCGTTTAGCGTAGTTCGGCCGGCCGTGCCGCCGAGTAGGAAGCCGCGTGCGCGCATGTCGCCTGCAAGCCAGGCGAGATCGCCGACACGCTGCAGGCCAAACATCGAGTAGTAGATGTAGAACGGGATCATCGGCACGTTGTTCGTCGAGTAAGACGTTGCCGCGACAATCCAACTCGACATCGCACCGCCTTCGTTGATGCCCTCCTGGAATACCTGCCCGCTCTTGTCTTCGCGGTAGTACATCAGCTGGTCGGCATCCTGCGGCCTGTAGAGCTGGCCGACTGACGAATAGATGCCGAGTTGCCGGAACATGCCCTCCATGCCAAAGGTGCGAGATTCGTCCGGCACGATCGGCACGATGTGCTTGCCGATCACCTTGTCGCGCACAAGGGTGCCGAGCAACTGCACGAAGGCCATCGTCGTCGAGATCTCGCGGTCGCCGGTATTTTCGAGCAAGCGCTGGAACGTCGAGAGCGGTGGAATTTGCAAGGACGCGGATTTCCGCCGGCGTTGCGGCAGGTAGCCGCCGAGCTTTTCACGCTGCGCCCGGAAATACTTCATTTCCGGACTATCTTCCGGCAGCCGGAGGAAAGGCACCTTGGCAAGGTCCGCGTCGGCGACCGGCACCTGGAAGCGATCACGAAAGCCACGCAGCGCGTCCTGCGTCATCTTCTTCGCCTGATGGGCGATCATCTGGCCTTCGCCGGATTCGCCCATGCCGTACCCCTTGACGGTTTTCGGCAGAATGACCGTTGGCTGGCCCTTGTGGTTTACGGCGGCGGTGTAGGCGGCGAAGACCTTCTCGGGATCATGGCCGCCGCGCGCGAGCTGCCAGATCTCGTCGTCGCTCATATCAGATACGAGTTGCTTCGTTTCCTCGTACTTGCCGAAGAAGTGTTCGCGAATGTAGGCGCCGCTCTTGCTTTTGAAGTCCTGGTATTCGCCGTCGACGCATTCTTCCATGAGCCTGAGCAGCCGCCCGCTCTTGTCCTTTTCCAGCAGGCGGTCCCACCCGGAGCCCCATAGCACCTTGATGACGTTCCAGCCCGCACCGCGGAATACGCTTTCGAGCTCCTGAACGATCTTGCCGTTGCCCCGAACGGGTCCGTCGAGCCGCTGCAGGTTGCAGTTGATGACGAAGATCAGATTGTCGAGGTTCTCGCGGCCGGCGAGTGAGATGGCGCCGAGCGATTCCGGCTCGTCGGTTTCGCCGTCGCCCATGAACGCCCAGACCTTCCGGTTGGACGTCTCGGCCAGCTTGCGGTTCTCGAGATATTTCAGGAACCGCGCCTGATAGATCGCCATCAGCGGCCCCAGGCCCATCGACACCGTCGGGAACTGCCAGAAATCCGGCATCAGCCAAGGATGCGGATAACTCGACAACCCCTTGCCGCTCGTCTCCTGCCGGAAGCTGAGAAGTTGCTCCTCGCTCAACCGCCCCTCGAGAAAGGCGCGCGCGTAGATGCCGGGCGAACAATGTCCCTGAACGAAAATCAGATCGCCGCCATGGGCATCGGTCGGCGCGTGCCAGAAATGGCCGAAGCCGATGTCGTAGAGCGTCGCAGCGGACTGGAAGCTCGCGATGTGGCCGCCGAGCTCCGAACTTTCCTTGTTGGCGCGCAGAATAATCGCCAGCGCATTCCAGCGGATGATGGAGCGAAGCTTGTGCTCGATCGCGCGGTCGCCCGGCAGCGCAGGTTGCTGATCCGGCTGGATTGTATTGCAATAAGGCGTCGTCAGCGACTGTTCGATCTGAAGGCCGCTGTGTCGCGCCGCATCGAGCATCGCATTGACGACGAACTCGGCGCGTTCATTGCCGCGGTGCCCGCGGACCGCCGACAGGGCATCAAGCCATTCCCGGGTTTCCTGCGGGTCCTGATCGTGAGCGTCCGCGATCGTCATTACCTTCTCCATTGCATGCCAAGCCGAAGTCGAGCGCCAAGGTTCATTGCGGCCCGCGTTCATGCGGACGCGCGCAATGCCGAACGGTCGATATCCCGGTCGCTTTAGGTCGTGAGTTGAATGTTGGCTGGCATCTGAACGTCCCCTCGCACGGTTTATTTTAGAGCTGTCGCTTCTTTTGACAGATCATTAAGCAGCATTCATGCCAGCCCACGGAAAGTACGGTATTCCCAGCGATGTCGTTCAATTTGCTTGGTTTTACCGGATTGCTGATTGCTCCCGCGACGGCGTTCAGGCCGGATCCGTCTGAAGCTCCGGAAAACCGGCCAGAGCGACCGCCCGAAATATCGGACCGACCTGACGGAAGGTTCCGAATGCCAGGCGATGCCGTCACCCGGCCCGCGGGGACTGGAGCATCCGCAAGTGAGAACAACGCGATTACAAATCAGGTTGACGCGTGTCATCGCGATAACTGAATGTCAGCGACCAAGCGCGCGAGACTCCATTGTTGGCACGCGATTGCTTGCGCAAGTCGAGACGTATCATGCAGTTTGAGCGAAGCCGCCGGCATGTTTGGCTCTGGCACATCACAGGGATGGGTGCATGAAAGTGATACTTGATCTCCTCAACAACGATCCGCGCACGACGCAGCGGACCGAAAGGCCGCGCCATCCCGAAAAGGCCAACCGCCCGGACACACCGATGGAAAGCAGGCCCGCATGGATCCGCGTGAAAGCCCCCGGCTCCGCCCAATGGACTGAGACGCAACGTATCGTGCGCGAAAACAAGCTCGTGACCGTCTGCGAGGAAGCCAGCTGCCCCAACATCGGCGAGTGCTGGGCGAAGAAGCACGCGACCTTCATGATCATGGGTGACACCTGCACGCGCGCCTGCGCGTTCTGCAACGTGCGCACCGGCCTGCCCGGCCCGCTCGATGCCGACGAGCCCGGCAAGGTCGCCGACGCCGTGGCCAAGCTCGGGCTCGAGCACGTGGTCGTGACATCGGTCGATCGCGACGACCTCGCCGACGGCGGCGCCGCCCATTTCGCAGCCACAATTGCGGCGATCCGCGCAATGAGCCCGGCAACGTCAATCGAAATCCTCACGCCTGATTTCCTGCGCAAGCACGGCGCGCTCGAAACGGTCGTTGCGGCAAGGCCAGACGTGCTCAATCACAATCTGGAAACGGTGCCGTCAAAATATCTCGCGGTACGCCCAGGTGCCCGCTATTTCCATTCGGTGCGACTTCTGCAACGCGCGAAGGAGCTCGACCCGCGCATCTTCACCAAATCGGGAATCATGGTCGGCCTCGGCGAGGATCGTAGCGAGGTGCTGCAGTTGATGGACGATCTGCGTTCCGCCGACGTCGACTTCCTGACCATCGGCCAGTATCTCCAGCCGACGCGCAAGCACCATGCCGTGATGCGCTTCGTGCCCCCTGATGAATTCGAGGCCTATGAGAAGACCGCCTATGCCAAGGGATTTCTCATGGTCTCGGCCACGCCACTGACGCGATCCTCACACCACGCCGGTGACGACTTCCGCAAGCTGCGCGAGCGCCGACGCGCGTAGCTACCTCTGCGACTGGATCGCGCTACTCCACAAACGGGACACCCTGCACAACCGTCACCCAGGTCCACGGCTTAGCCGTAGCTCAGGCTGAACAAATTGGCAGGGCAATATGCTCGTCTTGCTCACAAACGAATGGATTTTGTTGCACCTCCTGAGATTCTTCTTGATCTTCCCGTGCACACGTTGTGCACACGCAGGCTTCTAAGTGTTTGAAAACCCTAAACTCTCGCTCCAATCCATCATGGGCGAGTTTGAGCTAACTCCAGCAATCTATGACCTATTGGGGCCAATCATAGCAAGGTTCGTCCTACCAAAGACAATGCAGAAGACCGTCTTTCACCCTTGCCCCATGAGCCCACCGTGAAATGTCCAGGAGCGCCGAAAACATCCGGCTGCGCATTCATCGACGTCAGCAACGCCCGATGCCACATGACATTGCGCGGCAAATTCGAAGAGCCCGCCGGCGAAGACCAAGGGTGGTCTCAGCAAGGCACAGCTGAGGAAGAGCGAGGCGCAGCATCGCAGCCACTGCGAGCAAAAGCAGTGGGCTAAGATTGCCCCGTTTGGGTCATGTCGGAAATGGCCGGTGCTATGTGGATGGCTTGTGCGGTGACCATAAGAGCCTCCATTTCTTTGATTTCATCGCCGGACGGTCAGCAACATTTGCGAAGTGTCAATCGCATCTGAGCAGCCAACTGGCGATCCGTCTTCGCATTGAAATTTCCTTTGTGTGCAATCGGGCACGTCGTAGAACAGGCGCCAACTGAGGATGTTTCGCGATGCGAATTCTCTTTTGAGTTGATATGACATACGTCCGCATCGAAGTTTCTGCGGTCATACAAGGGCGTACGCCATGCTCGCGTGATGCAACCGAGGGCTGTTTGTTCGATGGTGCAGTGCGCTCCTGTTAAGTTTCAGTACGTAGTTTTCCCTATTTTCTGTTTCCAGCTTGACGCACTTCGCATTCTCAGAAACATTCTCCAAAATTTTGCAGATCGCCAAACGCTTTTACTTCCATCCAACCGACGCAACATTTGAGCGCCGACACTGACAAAGCCAACCGGGTTTGGACAGCTAACCAATAAATTTTGGGGAGGGGCACAGCCATGTCAAATTCAGCCGCGATCATCGGTACGCCGACGAATTCGACCGTCACCGAAGACACCAATCTGCAGACGCTGGTTGCGGCGGGATCGATTTCGATTTCGGATGCCAATGCCGGGCAGGCGGCTTTCAAGACGACGGTCATCGCCGCTTCAGGCGATCTCGGCACCCTCACCATCGCTGCCAACGGCTCCTACGTCTACTCGGTAGCAGACAGCAAGGTGCAGTATCTCGGCGCCGGCGACACCAAGGTCGATAGCTTCACGGTCACCTCGCTCGACGGCACCCAGAAGCAGGTGGCCTTCACCATCTACGGCGTCAATGACACCGCCATCATCGGCACGCCGACCGTCGTCGACGTGGTGGAAGATGCCACCAGCCCCACCCTCAAGGCGACCGGCACGCTCTCGATTTCGGATGCCGATCAGGGCGAGGCCGCGTTCAAGACCGCCGTAATCTCGGCGTCAGGCAACCTCGGCAATCTGGTCCTGCAGAGCAACGGCAGCTACAGCTATTCGGTCGCCGACAGCGCCGTGCAATATCTCGGAGCCGGCCAGGTCAAGACCGATGTCTTCACGGTCACCGCGCTCGACGGCACCACCAAGCAGATCACCTTCAACATCCACGGCACCAACGACGCAGCCGTGATCGGAACGCCGACCCAGCACGACGTGGTCGAGGATGCCAGCCAGCCTACCCTGTCGGTTTCAGGGTCGATCTCGATCTCGGATGCCGACCAGGGTCAGGCCGCCTTCAAGACGACGGTGACGTCGGCCGCTGGTACGCTCGGCAACTTCGTCCTTGCAGCCAATGGCACCTATACTTACTCCGTCGCCGACAGCGCCGTGCAATATCTCGGCGCGGGACAGACCAAGGTCGATACCTTCACGGTCACCTCGCTCGACGGCACCACCAAACAGGTGTCCTTCACCATCCATGGCGTCAACGACGCCGCGATCATCGGCACGCCGACCGTGCACGATGTGACCGAGGACGCCACCAACCCGATCCTCTACGCGGTCGGCACCGTCTCGATCACCGACGCCGACCAGGGCGAGGCCGCATTCCAGCCGGCGCTGCTGGCCGGCAGCGGCAATCTCGGCGTGCTGATCATCGGCAGCGACGGCGCCTACATCTACGCCGTGCTCGACAGCGCGGTGCAGTATCTCGGCGCCGGCGATACCAAGGTCGATACCTTTACCCTGACGGCACTCGACGGCACCACCAAGCAGGTGTCGTTCACTATCCACGGGGCCAACGACGCCGCCATCATCGGCACGCCGACCGTGCATGACGTGACCGAAGATGCTAATCCCACCACGCTGACCGCCTCCGGCACCATTTCGATCTCCGACGCCGACCAGAACCAGTCCACCTTCAAGACCACCGTGACGGCCGCGGCGGGCACGCTTGGCGCACTCTCGATCGCGACCAACGGCGCCTACACCTATTCGGTTGACGATTCCAAGGTGCAGTATCTCGGCGCCGGGCAGACCAAGACCGAGACCTTCACGGTGACCGCCTACGACGGCACCCAGAAGCAGGTGTCCTTCACCATCCACGGCATCAACGATGCCGCAGTCATTGGCACTCCCAGCGTGCACGATGTCTATTCCGATCCGACCAAGTCCAGCTTGACCGCGACCGGCTCGATCTCGATCTCGGACGCCGATCAAGGCGAAGGAGCGTTCAAAACCACGGTGGTTTCGGCGGCGGGAAATTCCGGGCATCTGACGCTCGCGGCCGACGGCAGCTACACCTATTCCGTTGCGGAAAGCGTGGCGGCCCAGCTCGGCACCGGCGCTTCGAAGGTCGATGTCTTCACGGTCACCTCGCTCGACGGCACCACCAAGCAGGTCTCGTTCACCATTCACGGCGGGACCCCGGCGAACACGCCGGCAACGATCGGCGATCCCACCAACGCCAGCGTGACCGAGGACGTCGGCGGCAGCACGCTGACGGCATCCGGCACCATTTCGATCAGCGATCCCGACGCCGGCCAGGCCGCGTTCCAGACCACCGTTGCCCCGGGAGCCGGCAATATCGGCACGCTGTCGCTACAGAGCAACGGCAGCTACACCTACTCGGTCCTCGACAGCGCCGTGCAATATCTCGGCGCCGCTGACAGCAAGGTCGACACCTTCACCGTCAAATCGGTCGACGGCACGTCGAAGGTCGTCTCCTTCACGATCCATGGTGCCAACGACGCCGCCGCCATCGGCGATCCGCAAACCCACGACGTCACGGAAGACAGCGGCGTTCAGCCCTTCGGCAACCTCGTCGCGTCAGGCCAGTTGACGGTGGTCGATCCGGACCAGAACCAGTCCTGGTTCCAGCCCGGCACCATCACGGGCGCCGGTAATCTCGGCACCCTGACGCTGGCGGCCGACGGCACCTACACCTACGCGGTTGCCGACAGCGCCGTGCAATATCTCGGCGCCGCTGACAGCAAGGTCGACACCTTCACCGTCAAATCGGTCGACGGCACGTCAAAGGTCGTCTCCTTCACGATCCATGGCGCCAACGACGCCGCCGCCATCGGCGATCCGCAAACCCACGACGTCACGGAAGACAGCGGCGTTCAGCCCTCCGGCAACCTCGTCGCGTCAGGCCAGTTGACGGTGGTCGATCCGGACCAGAACCAGTCCTCGTTCCAGCCCGGCACCATCACGGGCGCCGGCAATCTCGGCACCCTGACACTGGCGGCCGACGGCACCTACACCTACGCGGTTGCGAATTCCGCGACCCAGTCGCTCGCGGCTGGCGATACCCATATCGACAATTTCACCGTTCATTCGTCCGACGGCACCGCCAAGGTGATTTCGTTCAGCGTTCACGGCACCAACGATGCGGCCACCATCGGCGATCCGCAGGCGCACGACGTCACCGAAGACGCAACGACGCCGACCCTGTCGGTGTCGGGCCAGTTGACGGTGAGCGATGCGGATCACGATCAGTCCGCCTTCGCCACCAATGTGGTATCGGCTGCGGGCAATCTCGGCCAGCTCACCATCACCGCCGACGGCCATTACACCTACAGCGTCAATAACGCTGCGGTGCAGGGCCTCGCGGCGGACGAGGTCCGGATCGAGACCTTCACCGTCTCCTCCGTCGACGGCACGCAAAAGCCTGTTGCGTTCACGATCCACGGAACCCAGGACGCCCCTGCCCTGCAAATCGCAACCGCCTCGGGCGCCGACGACGCCCCGATTTCGCTCTCCATTGCGGCCCATCTGGTCGACGATAGCGGCACGCTGGCGCCGATCGTCATCACCGGCATTCCGTCCGGCTATACGCTCAACCACGGCACCTTCTTCGACGGCGACGGCCACTGGGAGGTGCCCTCCGACGCCGCCACGCTGGCGACGCTTGCACTGATCCCCGGAGCCGACGCGCACCAGGACACGTTGGTGCTCAACGTCTCGGTCGCATCGATCGAAAACGGCCAACAGGCCTTCGCCTCGGGCCTGATGACGGTCAACGTCTCGGCAAGTCAGAGCGACTCCAGCGCCCGCGCGGTCGACGGCTACGTCGCCGGCGCGTTCGTGTTCGCAGACGCCAATGGCAACGGCACCTACGACACGGGTGAGGCTTCGGCCGTCACCAATGCCGATGGCAGCTTCACCCTGCACAACCCCCACGGCACCCTCATCATGTCCGGCGGGACCGACATTTCCACCGGGCTCGCCTTCTCGGGCACGCTCAAGGCTCCGGAGGGATCTACGGTCGTCACGCCGCTGACCACCCTGATCACGACCATCGCCGCGACCGGAGTCTCGACGGCCGATGCGACCAACCAGGTCGCAACCGCCTTCGGGATCGACCCGACCCATATCGACATCACGACCTTCGATCCGGTCCCCGCCGCCGTCTCCGGCGACACGGCAGCGACCGCCGTGCTGTCGGCCGGCGTCCAGGTGCAGAGCACGATTGCGCAGATGTCCGCCGTCGGCGTTTCGTCGACGGATGTGGTCGCTGCGATCGCGGACGCCATCGCCAACCCCGGCAGCGTAACGCTCAATCCCGGCGAAACCATCCTGACCTCGAGCGCATCGGTCCAGTCGATCGCGACCAGCGCGGGCGTCAGCTCCGACGCCCTGACGACCGTGACCAGCGTAGTCCAGGCCGCCAACGCCAGCATCCAGGGCGCCCAGGACGTCACCACCATCGCCCAGGCGGCCCAGGTCGCCCAGGGCGACGCAACAGCCTCGCTCGCGGCCATCACCAACTTCGCCGACCCCAACCAAACCTCCGCGGTGACCCAGACCTATGTCGACAATCTGTCGACCCAGGTGAGCCAGGCGGTGGTCGCCAGTCCAGCCGGCCCCGTCCTCGGCACGTCGGGCAATGACGTCCTGACCGGAACGGCAGCCATCGACACCATCGACGGACGCGAAGGCAACGACCAGATCTCGGGCGGCGACGGCGCCGATCTGCTGTTCGGCGGAGCCGGCAACGACCGGATCGCCGGCAATGCCGGTAACGATCATATCGATGGCGGCGCTGGTTTCGATCGCGCGCTCTACACCGATGCGACCGGCGGCGTCACCATCAACATGGCCGCCGGCACCGCGTCGGGCGCGGGCGTCGACAGCGACACGCTCGTCAACATCGAAGGCATCGTCGGCAGTGCCTTCGCCGACACCTATGATGCGACCGGATTCACCGGGGTCTCCGGCATCCCGGGCTCCCCGATCGGCTACAACGAATTCGAGGGCGGCGGCGGCGACGATAGCATCACCGGCACCGTCAACGCCGAGGGCGCCTTCCTGACGCGGGTCTCCTATGTGAGCGCCACCGCCGGCGTGACCGTCGACCTCGCCGCCGGCACCGCCGACGGCGACGCGTCCGTCGGGCACGACACGTTCCACGGAGGCATCCAGTCGGTCTGGGGCTCGAGCCACGACGACATCTTGCGCGGCAGCAATAACGGCTTCGGCACCGTCGAAGTGTTCTCGGGCTTCGCCGGTAACGACACGTTCGACGGCCGCGGCGGCTTCGACCGCGCCGACTACAACCAGGATCCGACCACGACATCGGGCATCACGGTCCACCTGGCCGCCGGCACCGTCACGGGCGACGCCTCCGTCGGGACCGACACCCTGATCTCGATCGAAGCGGTCCGGGGTACCAATTTCGCCGACACCTATGACGCTACCGGGTTCTCCGGGACCAGCATCAATGCCGGATCGAACGGGACGTTCAACGAATTCACCGGTGGTGGCGGCAACGACACCATCATCGGCAACGGCAACACCCGCATCAGCTTCAACAATGCGACCGCCGGCGTGAGCGTGGACCTGCAAACCGGCGCGACGCCGGGCACGGGCACCGCCACCGGAGACGCCTCGGTCGGCACCGACACCTTCAGCGGCGTGAACGCTGTGCAGGGATCGATGTTCGACGACACGATCTACGGCAGCAACAATACGGCCGTGACCGAGACCTTCACCGGCAATGCCGGTAACGACTATATCGACGGCCGCGGCGGCTTCGACATCGCCAGCTACAACAACATCTACCTGTCGACCGGCAGCATCGCCGTCAACATGGCGGCCGGCATCGTCGTCGGCGATTCCTCGATCGGCACCGATACGCTGCGCTCGATCGAGGGCATCCAGGGCACGGTGAACGCCGATACCTACAACGCGACCGGGTACGGAGCGGCCGGCGCGTTCAACGTCGGCAACAACGGCACATTCAACCAGTTCGAGGGCCTGGGCGGCAACGACATCATCACCGGCAACGGCAATACCCGCGTGATCTACGCCAATGCCACGGCGGCGGTCACGGTGGACCTGTCGCTCGGCACGGCTCACGGGACCGCGGCGGGCGATCTGGCGGCGATCGGGACTGACAGCTTCACCGGCGTCTTCAGCGTAACCGGCTCGGCCTTCGCCGACACCCTGATCGGCAGCGCCGGCAGCGACATGTTCGTCGGCAACGGCGGCAACGACCAGATCAACGGCGGTGCCGGCGGCGACATCGCCATCTATTCCGGAACCAAGACTCAGTATTCGATTTCGACCGACGGCGCCGGCCACGCCACGGTGACCGACAACGTCGCCGGACGCGACGGCACGGATACGCTGACCAACGTCGAAGCGTTGCAATTCACCAACGGCACCGTCCTGATCACGTCGGGCAGCGCCGCGAACCCCGTCGACCTCTCCGACACCAGGCTGTACTTCAACGCGGCCACCAATCCGTTCACGTCGGCGACCGGATCGGCCGACGATTACGTCAAGATCAACCAGGGCCTGTCGGGCCACCTCATCGACCTCGGCGCCGGCGCGAACGACACCGTGATCCTCGGCGTCACCGGCGGCTACAACCTCAACCTCGCCAATGTCGAGTATCTCGTCGGTACCGCCGGCGACGATTTCGTCGGCTTCGCCTCCAACGTCAACGGCCTGACCATCGACATGGGTGGCGGCAACGACACCGTCAATCTGGCCAACGGCTCGAACTCCGTCAGCGCGAGCAATATCGAGAACCTGAACGGGAGCGACTTCGCGACCGGCAGCCTCTCCAACGACACGCTGAGCCTGCTCAACAATGTAACTGGACTGTCGGTCAACCTCGCCAACGGCATCAACACGCTGAACCTCGCCGCCGGCGCCAACGCCTTCGTCAACATCTTCAGCGTCGATACCATCAACGGTACGGCTTCCGACGATTCCTTGTCGATCGCCAACGGCCTATACTCGCCGAACAACGATGTATCGATCGATCTCGGCGCCGGCAACGACACGCTGACGGTCAGCTCGCAATTTGGAGGCTTCGCGCTCCACAATGTCGAGCATATGGTCGTCACGTCGGCCAATGCCTTCTACAGCCTGACCAACGACCAGAGCGGCCTCGCCATCGACTTCGGCGGCGGCAATTCGGACCTGCAAATCGCGGCTGGAAGCAACAGCCTCGCGCTGACCGGCCTCCAGAACGTTGGCACCGGCGACTATATCGGCGGCACAGGCTCCGCCGCGTCCGACGACACGCTGACGCTGCTGAATGATGTCAGCAACCTGACCGTCAATCTGCAAGAGGGCAACAACACCCTGAACCTTGCGGCCGGGACCAATTCGATCACCGCCTTCAACGTCCAGCACATCTACGGCACGGCGTCGGACGACGTCCTGACCATGCTGAACGACGCCGGCGGCGACACCATCGACCTCGGTGCCGGCAACGACACGCTGAATCTGACCGGCTTCACCGGTGGTGTCACCGTCGCCAATGTCGAACACGTCAACGGCAGCAGCCAGACCGACTTCATCACCATCGCCAACGCGTCAGGCACCACGACCGTGACCGGCGGCGTTGGCAGCGACGTCATCACGGCGAGCGCCGCGACCGACATTATCCGCTACACCGATGCATCCGATTCCTCCACGATGACCGGCGAGGACACGATCAACAATTTCGATGCCGCGCACGACCAGTTCCTGCTGGACGGCGTCGCAGGTCTCGCAGGCTCGGTGCACTTCATGGCATCGGGCGTGCTCGACGGCTCGCCCGCGACACCGCATACCGAGGCGATCCTCGCCAATGTCGGCGGCCAGACCCAGCTCCAGATCGACGTCGACGGCAACGGCACGATCGACGGCAGCGACATCGTGGTCGTCATGAACGGCCTCACCGGCTCGCTAAGCGATGCCAACTTCGCCGTGATCGCGCCGAACCACGCACCGACCGACATCGCGATTTCCAACGCGACCGTTGCGGAGAACAGCCCCGCCGGCACCGTCGTCGGCACGCTGTCGGACACCGACCCGGACGCCGGCGACGGCGCCGCCTTCACGCTGACGAACAGCGCAGGCGGCCTGTTCGCGATCTCGAACGGCAACCTCGTGACCACGGCACCGCTCGACTTCGAGCAGGCGGCCTCCTATCAGGTCGTCGTGCAGGTCGCCGATACCGCGGGTGCCACCTTCAGCAAGACGCTTCAGATCGGCGTCACCAATGTGAACGAGGCTCCGACCGACGTCACCCTGACGAACGCGTCCGTTCTGGAGAATTCGCCCGCCGGCACCATCGTCGGTAGCCTCGCGGCAATCGATCCGGATGCGAACGATTCTGCCACCTTCACCCTGCCGAATGATGCCGGCGGCCTGTTCGCCATCGCCAACGGCAATATCGTCACCACTGCCCCGCTCGACTACGAACAGGCAGCCTCGCACCTGGTCACCGTCCGCGCCACCGATGCCGGTGGGCTGTCCTTCGACAAGACCTTCACCATCGCCACTGGCAACGTCAACGAGGCGCCGACCGCCGTGCTGCTGTCCAACGCCTCGGTTGCGGAGAACAGCGCGGCCGGCGCCGTCGTCGGCGCCCTGTCGGCGATCGATCCGGATGCGGGCGACAGCGCCACCTTCACGCTCACGGACAATGCCGGCGGCCTGTTCGCGATCTCGAACGGCAATCTGGTCACCACCGCCGTGCTCGACTTCGAGCAGGCGGCCTCCCACCAGGTCACGATCCGTGCCACCGATTCCGGCGGATTGTCCCACGACACGACGTTCACCATCGCGACGACCAACGTCAACGAGGCGCCGACCGCCATTTCACTGTCCAACGCCACCGTGCCGCAGGGAACGGCCAACGGCACGGTTGTCGGCACACTCTCGGCGGTCGACCCGGATGTGGGCGATAGTGCAACGTTCTCGCTGCTCGACAATGCCGGGGGCCAGTTTGCGGTCAGCGGCAACAGTCTGGTGGTTGCGGGCGCACTGTCCGCTGGCCCACAGCAGGTGGTCGTGCGCGACACCGATTCCGGAGGGCTCACCTTCGACAAAACCATCACGATCAGCGTCACGACGGGCGCACTCGTCGTCGGAGATGCCAGCAACAATAATCTGGTTGGCACGGCCGGCGACGACACCATCCAGGGCCTTGGCGGCAACGACAAGCTACAGGGGCTCGGCGGCAACGATACGCTGGACGGCGGCCAGGGCTTCGATCGCGCGATCTATACCGACGCCACCAGCGCCATCACCGTCAACCTTGCCGCGGGTACGGTGACCGGCGGATCAGGCTCGGACACGCTCGTCAACATCGAGGCCATCGTCGGCAGCGACTTCGCTGACACGATCAATACGTCCGGGTTCCTCGGCGACAGCGGTATTGCGGGAAATCCGCTCGGCCTCAACGAGATCGAAGGCCGCGGCGGCAACGACACCATTATCAGCGATGCCAACAGCCAGGGGGCGCCGATGACGCGCCTCTCCTATGTCAGCGCAGCCGCAGCCGTGACGGTCGACCTCGCGGCCGGAACCGCCCACGGCACCGCCGCAGGCGATACGGCGAATGTCGGCACCGATACCCTCGTCGGATCGGGCTTTGCTGCCGTGATCGGCTCCGCCTTCGCCGACACCCTCCTCGGCAGCAACAACGCCAGCGGCACGGTCGAGATATTCGACGGCCGCGGCGGCAACGACACGCTCAATGGGCGCGGTGGTTTCGACCGCGCCGACTATGCGCTCGACCCGGCAACGGCGTCCGGTATCACGGCCAACATGGCAGCCGGAACCGTGACCGGAGACTCCACGATCGGGACAGATACGCTCGTTTCCATCGAATCCATCCGCGGCACCAATTTCGTCGACACGTACAATGCCGTCGGCTTCTCGGGATCCGGTGTCAATCCCGGCTCCAACGGTACTTTCAACGAATTCAACGGCATGGGCGGCAACGACAGCATCACGGGCAACGGCAACACGCGCCTTGCCTTCGTCAACGCCACCGGCGGAGTGACGGTCGACATCGCGGCCGGAACCGACTCGGGTGACGCCTCGACCGGCAGCGACACCTTCTCCGGTGTCAACGCCATCCAGGCTTCGATGTTCGACGACACCCTGCTCGGCAGCAACAACGCCACCGGTACCGAAACCTTCACCGGTCTCGCCGGCAACGACTACATCGATGGCCGCGGCGGCTTCGACCTCGCGAGCTACAACAACATCTACTTCTCGACTGGTCCGGTGACCGTCAATATGGGCGCGGGAACAGCCACGGGCGATGCGTCCATCGGTAACGACACGCTGCGTTCGATCGAAGCGATCCAGGGCACCAATTTCAACGATTCATACGACGCCAGCACATTCGGCACCGCCGGAGCCCTCAATATCGGCAACAACGGCACGTTCAACCAGTTCGAAGGTCTCGGCGGTAACGACACCATCGTGGGTAACGGCAACACCCGGGTGATCTACAGCAGCGCTGCTGCCGGGGTGACGATCCACCTCGCCGCCGGCACTGCGACGGGAGATGCCTCCGTCGGAACCGATACCTTCTCCGGCGTCAACAGCGCGACCGGAAGCCAATTGGCCGACACCTACGACGCGACCGGATTCACCGATAGTGGCACCTTCAATAGCGGCACCTTCAACCTGTTCGAGGGCCTCGGCGGTAACGACACCATCACCGGCAACGGTAACACACGCATCGCCTATGCGCAGGCGGCGGCCGCCGTGACGGTCGACCTGTCGCTCGGGACCGCACATGGCACGGCCGGCGGCGATCTCGCCAATGTCGGTACCGACACCATCACCGGCGGCGTCAATTCCGTCCAGGGATCGAACTTCAACGACACCCTGATCGGCGGCGGCGGCAATGAGTTGTTCTTCGGCGGCGGCGGTAGCGACACGATCAATGCCGGCGGCGGCAACGACCAGATCACCGGCCAGGCCGGCGCCGACACGATCGATGGTGGTGCCGGAACCGACATGGCCATCTATACCGGTCCCTCCTCGGCCTACACCATCACGACCCTCGCAGGCGGCCAGATCCAGGTCGCGGATTCCAATTCCGCCCGGGACGGCACCGACGTTCTCACCAATGTCGAGGTTCTCCAGTTTAGCGACGTCACCACCCTGCTCGCCTCGGGGACAGCAGCCAACCCGATCGACATCTCGAGCATGGGCCTCGGAGCCAACGGCAACGCCCTCCACGGAACGGCAGGCGACGACTACCTTATGGTTGGAGGCAGCAGCTTCGGGCATCCGATCGATCTCGGCGCTGGCAACGACACCGTGATCCTGGCGACCGGTGGCGCCTCACTCACCTTGACCAACGTCGAAAACGTCCTCGGCAGCAGCGGCGACGACTTCATCAGCCTGACCAACAACGCCAACGGATTGTCGATCGATGGCGGCGCGGGCAACGACTTTGTCAGTCTCGCCAACGGCCTCAACTCACTCACCGTCCACAACGTAGAAAACGTGAACGGCAGCGATTTCTCCGGTAGCTCGGACGATACGCTGACGCTGCTGAACGACGTCACCGGCGTTTCGGTTAACCTGGGCAACGGCAACAACACGCTGAATCTCGCCGCAGGCGCCAACTCGCTGGTCGACATCTTCAATGTCCAGCACATCAACGGAACGTCATCCGATGACGTGCTGACGGTGACTGACGGCGTCTTCGGGCCGAACAACAATTCGATCATCGATCTCGGTGCGGGTGACAATACTCTGAACTTCAGCTCTGGCGGCCTATCGCTGACCGTGTTGAACATCCAGCACATCAACGGCAACGCGCTGGACGACTTCGTGCAGCTCAACAACGATGTGTCGGGCATCGCCATCGATCTCGGCGGCGGTAACGACACGCTCATACTGGCCAGCGGCACCAACTCCGTTGCGGTCAGCAACGTCGAATCCATCAGCAGCAACGACTTCTCGGGCGCGCCGTCCGACGACACACTGACATTGCTGAACGACGTCACCGGCGTCTCGGTTAACCTCGCACAGGGCAACAACACGCTGAACCTCGCCGCCGGCGTCAACTCGCTCGACAGCTTGTTCAATATGGCGCAGCTGAACGGAAGCGCTTCCGACGACACGCTGACCGTGACGCAACAGTCGTTCGGAACGGTGTTCGACATGGGCGCCGGCAACGACACCATCAACTTCCAATCGACCGCTGGCGGCGTCACGGTCGTCAATACCGAGACCGTCAACGGCAGCGCCGGCAACGACTTCATCACCATCAGCACCGGCGCGACCGCCACGACGATAACCGGCGGGGCCGGCGCCGACATGATCACCGTCGGGTCCTCGGCCGTGAACTTCAACTTCAACGCCGTCGGCGACTCGCAGACCGGCAATGGCGATACCATCGTCAATTTCGATGCAACCAGCGACACGTTCACGTTCAAGAACATGACCGGGCCGAATGGATTCACCGGAGCGGTTCACTTCGTCGGCACCGGGACGTTCGACGGAACGGCGCAAGCTCCGCAATCCGAGGCGCGCGTCGACAATGCAAGCGGGAATGCAACCCTTCAGATCGACGTCAATGGCGACGGCGTGTTGGATGCAAACGATGTCGAGATCCACTTGACCAACTACGTCGGAACGCTGCACGATTCGAACTTCATCCTGGCCTAGGGGACGCCGAACTTCCGCACCCTGCCCACACCTGATGTGCCTCGCCGAAATGCGGGCCGCGTAGAGATCGACGATGATCCGTCCTGCGGTTGCGCGGGAGGGTCAACGAACTCCGCGCTTCATTGATAAACTGCCTCCCTGCGCCCACCCATTGCGCAGCGGTTTCCAGCGCCTTAAGACGTCTGCGCTCATATGCTGTCGTAAGATTTTTCTAGATCTCCCGGTGCACGTCGTGCACACGCCGGCGTCTAACCAATTGTAAAACTTGAACTCTCGTTCCAATCCATCATCGGCGCGGTGGCAAATTTGCGGTCCAAGCTATTCATCTTATTGAGGTATTTTAACTCCGATCAGCCCTTTATGTGATTGGACCGACTGAGAATTCTCGTTTGACGAGGCTTCCGTAGATTGGCTCTTCTAGGACGATATCTGCATGAATTGGAAGCGGAAATCGCCTCTTCGGATTATCAGTGCACACGTCGCGTGCGCGGGAGCGGGCGTGCACACGTCACCCGAATGGCGTATGTCAGAGATCCTGGAGAGCGATGGCTTCGGTTATACTCATTCAGCGATGTGAGTATAAATCGCATGCATATGCTGCGCCCATTCAATCGCGGGCCATTCATTGACCGGCCAAACCCGGATTTTCGCCCCGATATTTGACCGCTGGCACGCTAATGCTAATGAAACACCGTTATGCGCCGAATGAATACGAACGAACTCGAAAGGCAGGCAAAGGGGGTGGCCGCCCTGATGCGCATGCTTGCCAATGAGCATCGTCTGCTCATCGTCTGCAAGCTCGTCGAATATGGCGAAATCAGCGCTACAAGTTCAACTGGGAGAGGCCGTTCCTCGACGGCGGCAAGAATTCCTATTTCGAGAACTCCTTCGTCAACATCGAGACCATCATGAAGCGGCTGGGCCAGGAGCACGGCGTGCGCTTCGCGTTCGAGTGCTACGACCTCGGAGCAGCGCTTTGAGGATGGCAAGCTGCACACCGTCAGAGAGGCCGGCATCGTTTGCGCATACGGTACCTGTCTCCCCGGCCACCGGCAATCTTTGGCCAAGCAGGGAGAGACGGCGCAGCAGCAAGTCTACCTGACCACGCCCGGTATCGGGCCGAGCGGGCCGCGGCATGCGCACGGCGCACCGGGAGGCGCCGGAGGAGCGCGGCAAACGATCGGAGGTGGTCCCGGAGGACCGGGAGGAAATGCCACGCAACGCAGGCGCATGGGCCTTGGCGGCGGTGGAGGCGGCGGCGATCCGAAGCCGGGCGGGCCAGGCGGCGGAGGCGGCGGCGGGAACGGTTGGGCCGAAACGCCGCTCGCCGCGCAGAACGCGATCATCAATGCCAAGGTCAGTCTACGCATGTCGTCACTCCTCGCGACTTCCGCCGCAGATTGCCACAAGCCTTCGTGCTCTCAAGCGTCCACACCTCTCGGGAAACATCGCGCAATGCTTTCGCAAGTACAGAAACATTTGCCCAGCCGAAGCCCGGCCGAACGCGACGATGTTGCAGCTTAGAACGACGTCCCTCCCCCGAATCTGAACTGCTGGACGGTGTCGTATTTTCCCTTGGTCAGCGGGATGGCGTAGTCGAAGCGCAGCGGACCGAAGGGCGATTGCCAGATCAACCCGACGCCGACGGAGCTTCTGATGACCTTGCTGTCGTCGTATTGCAGCCCGCAGGTGGGACACGCCGCCGAATTGACCTCGCCCGTGGCGCTCCAGGACGTCGGCCCCTGATAATCCCAAAGCGAGCCCGCATCGGCATAGACCGCGCCCTTCAGCCCCACCTCCTTCGGCAGGAACCAGAACGGCATTTGCAGTTCGGCCGATGCACCCCAGTATTTCGTTCCGCCGAGCGCATCGCCGGTCGCACCGAAACTGGCGTAGGAGATGTCGCGCGGGCCGATGCCATTGGACGCGAAGCCGCGGACGAGGTTCGGACCCATCTGGAAGTGATCCAGCATGCGGAGATCCTTGTCGCCGACTTTGTTGAGCACCCCGCCCTGCAGATGCAGGAGCCCGACGATCTCAGCCACCAGCGGCGCGTAGTATTTTCCGTCAACGGCGGTCTTGAGGTAGCTGACATTGCCGCCGACTCCAGCAAAATCCTGCCGCCAGTCGATCAGCAGTCCGTCCGTCGGGTTCTTGTTGTTGTCGAGCGTATTGTAAGTCAGCGTGTAGCCGACGGCCGATGTCCAGGACGCGCCGTCCGACAACTCCTTGCGCACGGGCAACGACGACTCGCCGTCGCCATAGCAGCCGTAGCCGTAATACGAGGAGTCGCTGGAATAGACGGGATCAACGCCGCCAAGCACGTTCTTGATGTAGGCGGGCGTCGGATTGTAGGCCAGCGAGGCATTCGACGCATTGTTGTTGCAGTTGTTGTAGGCGCTCGAAAGCTCGATGCGCTGCTGGTAGAGCGAGTAGCGCAACTGCAGCGACGTATCCTCGCGCAAGGCGAGGCCAACGCGCGGCGAGAGCCCCAGCGTGGTCACGCCGTAACTGGTGTAGCTGTTCGCCTTTTGCTGGCGATAGGACAAGTCGAGCCCAAGCGCGATCCTTTGCTCGAGCAAATAGGGCTCGACGAAGGAGAGCGTCACGCCCCGGGAATATTGGCCGTAGGTCACCGACGCCTTTCCGTAGAGCCCGCGCCCGAAAAGGTTACGTTCGGAGATGCTGACCTCCGCCAGCGCGCCGTCGGAGGTCGAGTAACCGCCCGAGATCGAGAAATCGCCGGTTGACTTCTCCTCGAGATCGACGATCAGGATCACGCGGTCGCTGGAAGAGCCCGGCTCCGTGGTGATCTTGACCGACTTGAAGAAGTCGAGGTTTTTCAGCCGCCGTTCAGCACGGTCGACCAGCGCGCGGTTGTAGGCATCGCCCTCGGAGAGGTCGAATTCGCGGCGGATGACATAGTCGCGCGTGCGGGTGTTGCCGCGAACGTTGATCCGCTCGATGTAGGTGCGCGGCCCTTCGTCGATGGAGAAGACAACGGACACTGTTTGGGCCTCGAAGTTGCGGTCGCCGGTCGGACGCACGACGGCAAAGGCAAAGCCTCTGCGCGACGCCTCGATCTGCATATCCTCGACCGACTTCTCGACCAGTTCGACATTGTAGAGTGAACCCGCATTGACCCGCGAATAGCTGCGCAACGCGGCCGGATCGAAACCCGGCACGGTCGAGCGAAAATCGACGGATCCGACGCGATATTGCTGGCCTTCCTCGATCTTGAAGGTCACGAGAAAACCCTTGCGCCCGGGATCATACTCGGTAAGCGCGGCAACGACCTGCGCATCGGCGAAGCCGTTCTTCAAATAGAAGCGACGGATCAGATCGCGGTCGGCCTCAATCCGGTCCGGATCGTAGACGTCGTTGTTGCCCAAGAAGCTCAGCAGATTGCCCTCATGCGTCTTGATGACGTCGCGCAGCCGTGCCGCCGAATAGCCGACATTGCCGATGAAATCGATCGACTTGACGCCGGTCTTGGCGCCCTCCGCGATCGTAAAAACGAGATCGACGCGGTTGTTCGGCTGCTCGACGATTTCGGGCGTCACGTGCACGTCGTAACGGCCGGAGCGTCGATAGATCTCGGCGATGCGCAGCGTGTCCGACTGCACGATCGCACGCGAGAAGGCGCCGCGCGGCTTGGATTGCACCTCCGCGGATAACTGCTCGTCCTTGATCTTCCTGTTGCCTTCGAAAGCGACGCGGCCGATGACCGCGTTCTCCACCACCGAGACCACGACCTGCGCGCCGGCGCGCCTGATCTTGACGTCCTGGAACAGCCGCGTGCCGATCAGCGCCTTCAGGCCGTCGTCGATGGCCGCCTGGTCGAGCCGCCCGTCCGGACCGCTCCTGAAATAGGAACGAACGGTCTCCGCTTCCACGCGGCGGTTACCTTCGACGACGATGCCCTGCGACACCTGAGCGACCGCGTCTGTCGGCGACCCCACCACGACAATGGAGGCCGCAACCGTGATCCCGCAGATCACTACTGCAATCACCCCGTTCTGCCAAACCTTCATTCCACACCTCACAAGCAACTCATCGCCCTGAGACGAAACCGCTGTGGCGGTGGTGTGGCTCGAAAGTTGCTCGATCGTTGCTGACGATTTGAATTCATCGCCGGCATAGACCCGCCCGAACAGCCCGCAAGACAGCACTCAATCGAACTTCTGCGGCAGCAACCTCTGCGAAGCGCGCCTTCGCGCTTTGCCCATCGGCTCGAACGGGCAACGTCCCGCAACAAGTGAGCGATTTACTTGGCCTCTGGCCGGTGCGAGAGGCCGCGAAGGCTTCGTCAATTCCGGAGAGACAGACGTGATCTCGATCGCGCGCCCAAGAACAGTTTCGGTCCTATTCGCTGCACTGATCGCATCGCTCATCGCAATCGATGGCGCGGCGGCGGCCGGGCGAAAGCAGCGGGAGAATGCCGATGTCTACGCCTATGGTCCTCGCGGGCCCAACCGTTCGTACCAGGCCAGCCCGCACACGCGCATCTATGTCACCAAGAGATCCTGGCTGGATGGCGGGACCGAGGTGCTTCCCGGCGAGCGCAAGTTCACCGACTACGCCTTTCCTCCCGGCACTTCGTTTGCCCGACAGAACAACAACCGTCCCCTCGATCGGCAGCCGCTCTACCCTGCTTCCGACATGGGCGGTCTCTCGTCGGGATTTCCGTTCTAGACGGCGATTCAGCAGGAGCCGGCGACGCCAAAGTGCGCTTCACTTCGGTCCGTACAAACTGCAACCGCTGTTTACATTCAGCAACATTCCGTCTGCTGAAACGCCATAGTGCCCATGCTACTGGCCCCTATTCCGGCTCGGCGACAGGCCGGGCTCGCTCTTCGAGGGCCGAGATGCGGTTCGATTTCTGTCCGCATACAAACGACATGGACTCCAACCGTTTCGATGCCATTTCAGCCGACCGCAGCAGACTTGCCCTCGAAGAAGGAGCGGCATCAACAGGGCGCGTGCCCCGAGCGCACCTTCTCGTCGACGAACCGCCTATGCGTCGCCCTGATCGCCTCGAGCCTGCTCGCCGGCTGCGCTGTCGGGCCGGACTATATGGGGCCGCCTCACCTGACATTGCCGACCCAATGGACCAACGCGCCTCCGCGTACCAAGACGACGGGCGACCTCGGACGGTGGTGGCTGCGTTTGCGCGATTCGCTGCTAACCCGGCTCATCGACGAAGCCGTGGAGGCAAATCCGAGCGTCGCGAAAGCAAAGGCTACGGTGCGCGAGGCGCGCGCCACCGTTGCGCAGGCAGCAGCGGGCCTGTTTCCGTCGGTCACCGGGTCGGGTTCGATGACTGACAACAAGAGCAGCAGCGCCGGCTCGACCGGCGTCGACATCGGAACCTCCCCCTACACCCTGTACCAGGCCGGCTTCGACGCGAGCTGGGAGCTCGATTTGTTCGGCGGCACACAGCGCAACATCGAGGCCGCGATTCGCTCCGAACAGTCGGCCGAAGACGAGCTGAGATATAGCCTCGTCACCCTGCTCGGCGACGTCGCCGCCTACTATGTCGATGCACGCGGCTATCAGGCGCGCATCGCGCTCGCGAGGCGAACGGCCGCTTCGCAGCGCGACACCGAGCGTTTAACGCGCACGAAATACGAGGCCGGCAGCGCCACCGCCGTCGATCTCGCCAAAGCCTCGGCCCAGGCGGCCAGCACGGAAGCCAACATTCCGACCTACGAGGCGGCCCTCGCCGCCGATACGCATCGCCTCGGCATCCTGCTCGGCCGCGCTCCGACTGCAGTATCGGGCCTCTTCGCAAAATCGGCGCCGGTCCCCGCGCCGCGCATGCCGCTACCGACGGGAGTTCCCGCTGATCTCCTGACCAACCGGTCGGACGTCGCGAGCGCCGAACGCAAGCTTGCGCAGGCCACCGCAAAAATCGGCGCCGCCGAAGCCGACCGCTATCCCAGCATCTCGCTGACGGGATCGGTGGGGACATCGGCGATTCGCGCCGGCGACCTCGCCAAATATTCCAGCGTGAGCTGGTCGGTCGGCCCCTCCATCACCGTGCCGGTGTTCGACGCCGGTAAGCGCTACGCGACCGTCAGGATCGCCGAGGCGCAGCGGGACCAGGCCTTTGCCACCTTCCATTCGACCCTGCTGTCCGCGCTCGAAGACGTCGAGAATGCGCTGGTGGCGCTCTCGCGCGAGAAGGCACGCGCCGGCAAGCTAGCGGAAGCGGCGAAAAACTATCGTGAGGCCGCACGGCTCTCGCGCTCGCTATTCGAGACCGGATCGTCGAACTTTTTGGATGTGCTTGACGCCGAACGCTCGCTCTATTCGGCCGAAGACTCGCTGATCCAAAGCCAGGTCGCCATCGCCAAGTACTATGTCACGCTGGCCAAGGCGCTCGGCGGCGGGTGGGTCGATCCGGTCGATGCCGCGACGCCGCTGATCGTCGACGCCAATACGGGGCCGCACGCCCGGGAGGCCCTGCGATGAACATCCTTGCCAGGGGATCGCGAACATGGCTCGTGCTGGCGTGCCTCCTCACCGCGATCGGCGTCGCCGCCGCCGTGCATTTCCGCAGCGGATCGGCGAAGACGACGGCGTATATCACCGCACCGGTGACGGTCAGCGACCTGCGGGAGGAAGTGCTCGGCAGCGGAACGCTGAAACCTCTGCGGCTCACGGCGGTCGGCGCCCAGGTGTCCGGTCGCATCACGTCCCTGAACGTGCGCGTCGGCGATACCGTGAAGGCGGGCGACGTCATCGCCCAGATCGACCCCGTCACCAAGCAGAACGACCTTCGCAATTCGGAGGCCTCGCTGAACAATTATCGCGCCCAGAAGGTCGAGAAGGAAGCGACGCTGGTCCTGGCCGAGGCCAATCTGGCGCGCCAGCAGGCCACCCTTGCGCAGCGCGCGACCTCCCGCAGCGATTACGACAACGCCGACGCCACCGCGAAGCAGACCCGCGCGCAGATCGCGGCGCTGGAGGCGCTGATCGCGGGCGCCCAGGCGGCGGTCGAGACCGCCAGGGTCAATCTCGACTACACCCGTATCACCGCCCCGATCAACGGAACGGTTCTTGCCGCCGTGGCTCAGGAAGGACAGACCGTCAACGCGGTGCAGTCGGCACCGACCATCGTCGTGCTCGGCCAGCTCGAGACCATGACCGTGCGCACGGAGATCTCGGAGGCCGACATCGTCAAGGTGCAGCCGGGACAGGCGGTGTATTTCACCATCCTCGGCGACCAGGACCACCGCTACGAGGCCACACTGGAGCAGATCGAGCCGGCGCCGGAATCGATCAAGAGCGATTCGAGCTTCTCCTCCAGCTCGACGAGTTCGACGTCGAGCTCGTCGTCGTCGAGTTCCACCAGCACCGCCATCTACTATATCGGCGTGTTCAAGGTGCCGAACCGCGAATTGCGGCTGCGCACCTATATGACCGCGGAGGTCCATATCGTCATCGGCGAGTCCAAGCGCACCAAGACGATCCCCGCGCTGGCGCTGACGCGGCAGCCTGACGGCCGTAACACCGTTCGCGTGCTGGACACATCCGGCGAGGTCCGCCAGCGCGATGTGAAGATCGGGCTCAACGATCGCACCACCGTGGAAGTCAAGTCCGGCCTCAGCGAGGGCGAGCACGTCATCACCGGAGAATCGTCGAACAGTGGGCCGACCTCCCGCGGCTTCCCGCAAGGTGGCCCGCCAGCGGGATCGTGACATGACCGAACCGATTCTGGCGCTCAGCCACATTTGCCGCGAGTTCATGACCGGCGACACCAAGGTCGCCGCGCTCGCGGACGTGACGCTGGACATCGATCGCGGCGAACTCGTCGCCATCATCGGCTCCTCCGGATCGGGCAAGTCGACACTCTTGAATATCCTGGGCTGCCTGGATCACGCGACCTCCGGCAGTTATCGCGTCGCCGGCGAGGACGTCGCGGCGCTCGACGCCGACGCCTTGGCCGCGCTGCGCCGCGAGCACTTTGGCTTCATCTTCCAGCGCTACCATTTGCTCTCCGAACTGCCGGCGCTCGAAAATGTCGAGATCCCCGCGGTCTATGCCGGCGATACCGCGAGCGAACGGCAGGCGCGGGCCGAACGCCTGCTGGCCCGGCTCGGCATGGCCGAGCGGCGCGGTCATCGGCCCAACCAGCTCTCCGGCGGCCAGCAGCAGCGGGTCTCGATCGCGCGCGCCCTGATGAACGGGGCCGAGGTCGTACTCGCGGACGAACCAACCGGTGCACTCGATCGCCGCAGCGGCGAAGAGGTCCTGAAAATCCTGGTGGAGTTGCATCGCGAGGGAAAGACGATCATCATCGTCACGCACGATCCCGAGGTCGCCAAGCGTGCCAACCGCGTCATCGAGTTGCGCGACGGTCTTGTTGTTTCGGACAAGCGCACCGACGCCGCCGTGGCGACGGCGGCTGCCTCCCTCCCCGCTGACAAGCCTGACACAAGGTCCAGCCGTTGGTCCGGCCTCGCCTTCCGCTTCCGGGAGACGCTGCGGATGGCCCTACTCTCGATGGCGGCGCACCGGCTGCGCTCGTTCCTGACCATGCTCGGCATCATCATCGGCATCGCGGCCGTGTCCTCCGTCGTCGCGCTCGGCAACGCCTCGCAGAACAAGGTGCTGTCCGACATCTCGAACCTCGGGACCAACACGATCGAGGTGTTTCCCGGCAAGGACTTTGGCGACGCCCGAGCCGGCAAGATCAAGACGCTGGTCCTCGACGACGCCCGTGCGCTGGACCGCCAGACCTTCATCGCCGGCGTCACGCCGACCGTCTCGACCAGCACGACGGTGCGCTACCGCGACCGCGAATCCAACGTGCTGGTGAACGGCGTCGACCGCAGCTACTTCCAGGTCAAGGGCACCAAGATCGCGGCGGGTGCGCTGTTCGACGCTGTCGCCGTCCGCAACATCGAGCGTCAGGCCGTCATCGACGACAACACAAGAAGGACATTCTTCTCCGACGATCAGAACGCCGGCATCGGCCGCGTGATCTGGGTCGGCAAGGTGCCATGCCGCGTCGTCGGCGTGATCGCCCAGCAGCAGGGCGGTTTTGGCTCCAACCAGAACCTCTCCGTCTATCTTCCTTACACGACCGTGCAGGCCCAGTTCACCGGCGATCGCTCCCTTCGCAGCGTCCTGCTGCGCGTCAGCGACGAGGTCTCGACCGACCTTGCGCAGGAGGCGGTCACCACGCTGCTCACGCGGCGCCACAGCACCAAGGATTTTGTGATCCTCAATACCGACGACATCCGCCGCACGATCACCAGCACGACGCAGACCCTCGCCTTCCTCGTGGCGGCGATCGCCGTCATCTCGCTCGTCGTCGGGGGTATCGGTGTAATGAACATCATGCTGGTGTCCGTATCCGAACGGATCGGCGAGATCGGCGTGCGCATGGCCGTCGGCGCAAGACGGGAAGACATCCTCCAGCAGTTCCTCGTTGAGGCGACTCTGATCTCGTCGCTCGGCGGGATCGCAGGGATCCTGATCGCAGTCGCGCTGGGCGCGCTCCTCAACCTTCTCCTGCCGGGGTTCCAGGTCTCCTATTCGACCTTCTCCATTGGCGCCGCCTTCTTGACGTCGACGGCGATCGGGATCTTCTTCGGCTATTTCCCGGCGCGGCGCGCCGCATCCTTCGATCCGGTGGTAGCCCTCAGCCGTGAATGACCTTAAAACCCTCGCCGCGTGTGGTAGTTTGGCTCGAACGCGGTCTTCCGGCACCGACCGGCCGCCCGCATCGACGCCAAGCAACATCGCCATTCATGCCATGAGCACCCAGAGCATCCTCATAGTCGAAGACGACCAAGAGACACGAAATCTGGTCGCACGCTATCTGCGTGAGAACTCGTTCAACGTCGGCATGGCCGCGAACGGGCGTGAGATGGACCGCTACATCAGCCAGAACCGCGTCGACCTGATCGTGCTCGACCTCATGCTGCCGGGCGAGGACGGCCTGAGCCTGTGTCGACGCCTGCGCGTCGATACCACGACGCCCATCATCATTCTGACCGCCAAGGGCGACGACGTCGATCGGATCCTCGGTCTCGAAATGGGAGCCGACGACTATTTGCCAAAGCCGTTCAATCCGCGCGAACTTCTGGCGCGGATCAACGCCGTGCTCCGGCGGCAATTGGGCGGATCGGCGGGGCCCGCGGCAAAGACCTCGGCCCGCCTGAGATTCGAGGGCTGGATCATCGATTCCCGAATGCGGGAGTTGCGTGACCCGGAGGGCGCGCAGGTGCCGCTGACGAGCGCCGAATTCGACCTGCTGCAATCCTTCTGCGAGCGCCACGGCCGCATCCTGAGCCGGGACACGCTCCTGAACATGACGCGCGGGCGGCCGGGCGGCGCCTTCGGGCGCAGCATCGACGTGCTCGTGAGCCGATTGCGCGGCAAGCTCGACAGGACCGAAGGAACCTCGATGATCAAGACCGTCAGAACGGGCGGCTATATTTTCACGCCGCGGGTGGACGAAGCGTGAGCCGGCTCCGCAAGCTCGTAAGGCTCTTTACCCTGCGACGAATCAGCGGCCAGATCGCCGCGCTGATCCTGTCAACGCTCGTGCTGATTCACGCGCTGATCGCCGGCTATGTCCTGGTGAGCCGGCCCAAGCCCAGCCTGCTGACCGACGAGCCACTGCAGCAATTCGAGCTGATTGTGCGAATTCTCGACAAGACGCCGCGAAACGAACGTCGCGTTCTCGTTGAGAATATCGGTCGCGGCCTTCCTGACCTGCAACTTCGACTGACGGAGGGCGGGCCTCGCGCGTCCGCAACTCCGACGACGGCCATCCCCTCACCGTTCGATGGCCGCGTCCAGATCGTTCAGCGACGTCCGCCCGAACAGGACAGCGTCCTCTTCGATCTCGGGGACGGCGAAGTCCTCGATGCGACAGTGAGGACGCCGAGCATTCCCGGATTTATCACCGGCCTTTGGGCAAGCACGCTGTTGTTCCTGGTCATCAGCATTACGCTGCTCGGGGTATGGGCCGGCCGGGCGCTCAGCGCGCCCCTATCGGCCTTTGCCAGGGCAGCCGAGAGCTTCAGCCTGAGCCGGTCCTCGGCACCGCTCCCCGAGAGCGGGCCCGAGGAGATCAGGTCGGCGGCGAAGGCACTGAACCTGATGCGGAACCGGATCACGTCGCTAATGAACGACCGGACCCGGATGCTCGCCGCGATCAGCCACGATCTGCGCACACCCATCACGCGGCTACGGCTGCGCTCCGAATATATCGAGGACGACACCCAGCGCACACAGACGCTGCGCGACCTCGACCAGATGCAGGCGATGCTCGAATCCGTTCTCATCCTGCTGCGTGGCGGCAGCGGCGCCAGGCCCACGCTGGTGGACATCGCGGCACTCGTTCAGATGGTATGCGAGGAATTTGCGGACTGCGGTCACGCGGTCCATTACCACGGCCCCTCGCGGCTCACGCTCACGGTCAAGCCGGATGAGATCAGGCGGGCGCTCGCCAATCTGATTGGAAACGCCGTTCGCTTTGGCAGCGAAGTGAACGTCGCCCTGTCCGTCGCAAACGCGGTCACGACCATCGAGATCTCGGACGATGGTCCTGGAATCCCGGACGACAAGAAGGCCGCGATGCTCGAGCCGTTCGTACGGGGTGACGACGCCCGCACGATGAACGAGACCAGCGGCTTCGGGCTCGGACTGTCGATTGCCAGCAGTATCGTCGAGGCACACGGCGGATCCCTGTCGCTTCAGGACAACCAGCCTCACGGCCTCAAGGTGGTTATTGTGCTGTCTGAACGCCGATGCCAAGCGTCTGCGGACGAGTAACAAGCTGTCATACTGCCGCCACTTTCGCGATCTCAGCTCACTCAGTTGGCGCAGGAGGCTGATTTCGGCTTTCTTTAATTATGTGCAATTCGTTACGTTCAACTTTTCGCTCCACAGCAGCACAGTTTTATCCCCGGCGCCAAATCGTTCGCCTCTTCAACTACTGAATGATCTTGAATCGCTGGTCGCTAGCTTGGGACCAATAGCCGCCGGGCACGCTCCCGCTCGCTGGACCGGGCACACGGCGACGCATCTATTTCAGATAGCTCGCGAGATTCATGCTCAGGATCTTTCCGAGCGCGGAATAGGAGGCGGTGAGCTGGGACTGATAGGTCGAAAGCTGCGCGGTGATCGCGGCAACGTCGACGCCGGTCAGGTCGCTCGACAGCGTCTCGGCAAAGCTCTTGTAGTCGCTCTGCCGCGTGCTCGCCGTTTCGATCTGCGAGGCCGCACCGGAGAGTCTGGCCTGCACCGCCACCGTGTCGTCCAGCGCCGTGCTCGCGAGGTCGAGCGCCTGGGTGATGTCGGAGGACGACAGCGAGGTGCTGTTGGCCACGAACTTCAGGACACGCATCACCTCCTCGAACGCCGAATTGTCGGCGGTGACGCCATAGGACACGGCCTGGTCGGCCGAGACGCGGACCGACGCGATTTCGCCGTCGCCGGAGTAATAGGAGGTGTCCGCGGTGGCGGCGGAGCCCGTGCCGGTGGCAAAACTCGTGATATCCACCGGCGCCGTCTCGGTCTTGCCGCCGGCAAAGACGTACTGGCCGTCATACTGCGTGTTCAGCAGCGACCCCATCTGCTCCAGATATTGCTGCGCGGTGGCGATCGCCGAATTCGCCTCGGTCGAGCTGCCGGTCGAGGCGGCGCTGAGCTGCGAGCGCAACTGCGTGACCATGTCGGTCATCGATCCCACCGCCGAATACATCACCTGCACCCGGCTGTCGGCGAGCGTCGCGGCGTCGACATAGGATTGCGCCCGCGTCACCGAAACCTGCAGATTGACCACGTGCTGAGCAGTCGAGCCGTAGCCGCCGAAGTCGCTCGAGATCTGGCCCGACGATTCCTGGATCTGCTCGTTGGCCATCACCGACTGAATGCGCAGCGCATCCGAAATCATGGTGTTGGTCTGCGCGAAGGTCGCCACCCGCATTGCCATCGGTACCCTCCCGCCTCAGCCCGACTGCACGGCGTTGAGCAGCGCCGAGTACATCGTGTTGATGGCCTGGATCAGCGCCGAGGCCGCGGAATATTTGTTCTGCAGCGTGCTCAGCCGCGCCGATTCCTCGTCCAGGTTCACGCCCGACTGCGAGGAAAGCGAATCCGCATAGGTCGATTGCGCGGTCTCCTTCGCCGTATAGGCAGAGGAGGCCTGCGACGCCTTGCTTGCGACATCCGAGACGATCGTGGCGGCGTAGTCGGCGAAGGAGCCGGTGGATTCGGCGAGGCCGCCCGCGGATGCAAAGCTCCGCGAGCCCGTCAGCGTGTCGTAGAGATTGTTGACCACGGTGGCCGAGCCCGACGACAGCACCCGGCTGCCGACCGTCAACGTCGATGACGAATCCAGCGTGGCGAGCGGCAGCTCGGAGCTGCCTGAGAGAAAGCTGCTCTTGACCGCAATGTCGGCAGCGCTGGTTCCTGTGACGATGTCGTTCAGGCCGAAATAATCAGACAATCCCTCGCCCGAACTGCCCACGGAGCTCGTCATCTCGTTGATCGCGACGCCGTTGCCGGAACCGGTGGCTGAGATCGTCAGATGACCGTTGGAATCGACCGATGCCGACAGGCCGGAAATACCGTTGATCGCGGTCACGAGATCGCCAACCGTTGCGTAGGACGACAGGTCGAGATCGGCATAGGACACGAGATTGCCGCTCTGGTCGGTGGCGGCGATGTGGACCGTGCCGGTCGCCGAGAGCGCGTCCGTGCTCGCAACCGCCGTGGTCCCAGTCAGGCTGGTTGGCGGTGGCACCGACGAAGCGCTGTTGGACACGCTGTTCAGCGCGGAAGTGAACTGCTGGGCCAGCTGGTCAAGCTGGGATTGCGCGGCCGGCAAGGTCTTGTCGCGCAAGGTGACGAGCGCGCCGATGTCGCCGCTCGTAATCTGCGAGGTGATGTCGACTCCGTTGACCGAGATCGCGCCGAAACTCGTCGACGACGAGACGTTGGCGGCCGTCGTGTAGCTGATCGTATGCGCGCTGCTGTCGACCAGCGCCTGGCCGGAGGTGGTGTAAACCTGTAGATCGCCGTTCGACGCCGTGAAGTAGCTGACGTTCATCTTCGATGCGACGTCCTGCAGCGCGGTATTGCGCTGGTCTTCGAGATCCGCGGTCGACTGGCCGGACGCTGCAACTTGCTTGATCTCGGCGTTGACGTTGGCGATCTGCTGCAGATCCTTATTCACGTCGTCGACCGAGGATGCGATGTCCTTGTCGGCATTGGAGCGGAGTTTCTGGATGCCGCTGGAGGTCTCCCGGAGCTGGCTCACCACATCGTTGAGCGCACTCACCGCGTTGGATTGCAGCGACGCACTGCTCGGCGTGCTCGCGAGCGACGACAGCGCCGATTCCAGATCGGCCAGCGTATTGGCAAGTGATGTACCGGTCGACGAGCTGTCCGAGGTGCTGGTCGAGCCGTAGAGTTTTTGCAGCGAGGTCAGATAGGTGTTGCTGGTGTCGGCCGCGCCGAGTTCAGAGGTTGCGCCGATCAGCGACTTCAGAAGCAGCTTGTCCACCGTCGAGGTGATGCCGGTCACCGTGACGCCGGTGCCGACGCCGTTGGTGACGCTGCTCGTCTGGTTCGCGGTCTTGGTCGTGTAACCGGTCGTGTCGGCGTTCGAGATGTTCGACGACGTCACGCTGATCTGGACCTGCGTGGCCGAGAGCCCGCTGAAGGCGATCAGTCGTGTGATATCGAGCGACACGGCGGCGGCCTCCTTGTTGCGTCAGGCGCGCCGGCTGGTGCCGCTGGAGACGGTCCGCGCGGCGGCGACGCGGCCCGAGGCGCCATAGGGCGACACCGCCGCAATCTGCTCGCGGATCGCCTGCATCACCGCCTCGATCCGGCGGTTGCTGGCCTCGATCGCCGCGCGCAACCGCACCAGGTTCTCGTCCATCGCGGCACGCAGCTTCAGGATCCGCTCCATCAATTGCTCGCGCAGGATCATATCCCTAACGTGCAGGCTGGTGCTGCCCCCGGCACATTCGGCGACCGTCCGCTCGAACAACTCGGCCAGCCGGTTCTTCTCGTCCACCTGCCTCAGGCGCGAGGCGGGCAAGCCCTTGGCGAGCTCCGCATTCTCCTCGGCAACCAGGGTGGTCAGGACGTCGATCAGCGCAATCAGCGACTTGATCCTGATATCGCCGCCGGCGGCACTGGTCCTGGTAGGCTCTGCCTGTTTCATGTTCGTTGCCTTCACATCGTTCTTCTAATTCTGCGGCCGGCCGCGGCCCGCCTGGGAGCCGCGGAGATAGGCACCGATCGCCGTGGTTCGCGCTGCCGCGCGCCGCATCTCGTCCTCGATATCCGCGCATTGGCGCAGCAGAGCGCGGCGCGTGCTCTCGATATCGTCGACCAGCGCGAGCAGCCCGCCAGGCTTCGCGCGGTCTGCGGCATCGGCGCGCGTCACCAGTCGCTTGAGGCGCAGCAGTAACCGCTCACCAACGGCATGATCCCTGACATTGCCCATCACCTACCTCATCGCCGAGATCAGCGTGTCGTACATCTTGTTGACGGTCGAGATGACCTGCGAGGCCGCGGAATAGGCCTGCTGCGCCGAGATCATGCTGGAGAACTGGCTGCTGGTGTCTGTGGTCGAGGATTCCAGCTCGCTGCCGTAGATCGTGCCCGCGCCGTTCTCGCCCGAGGCCTGGAGAGCGGCGTTGCCCGACGTCACGGTTGCCGAATAGATGCCGTCGCTCCTTGCCGACAGACCGTTGGGATCGGCGAAGGTCGCCACCGCGATCTTGTAGATCGCAATCGTCTGGCCGTTCGAGTAGGTGGCATCGACCACGCCGTCCTTGCCGATCGAGACACTGGAGAGCTTGCCGTAAGACAGCCCGTCGGAATCGATGCTGGTGACGTTGACGGAGGGCGTGGTTTCGCCCGAGGCGTATTGCGTCAATCCATCGGTCTTGCCGACGGTGCCGAGATTGAGCGTGATCGAGCTGTCGGCGGCCCCATCGGTCCAGCCGGTCACCACGACGGTCGCCGGGCTCGGACTGGTGCTGGCGAGCGAGCCGTCGCTGTTGAAGGTGATGGCGATCGTGCCCGAGGCCGTCCCCGTCGCCGTCGTCGTGTCCGACGTGGAGGTCGGATTGGCAAAGCTCGCGCTCCAGGTGTTGGTGCCGGTCTTCGTCCAGGTGACCTGCATCGAGTTCGCCGCCCCCAGCGAATCGTAGACCGTCATCGAGCTGGTGTAGGTGTCCCCGGTCGCGGCGTCCGACGGCAAATTGGCCGCGACCGTCGTCTTGGTGGTGGCGCTGCCGCTGGTGGACGCGACCTGCGTGTTGATGGCCGTGAGGTTGCTCGCCGATTCATTGCCGACGACGTTGCCGTCGGCGTCCGTGCGCCAGCCTTCGAGATAGTTGCCGTTGTTCTCCAGATAGCCCGCATTGTTGATGGTGAACGCACCGTTGCGGGTATAGGAGATCGTGCCGCCGGACGTGGAATTCGACACCGCGAAGAATCCGCTGCCCTGGATCGCGACGTCGGTGGCGTTCGAGGTCGCTGCAAGCAGACCCTGCTGGGTGATGTTGGCGCGGCCGGAGACGGTGACGCCGCCCGAGGCGTAGGAGGTCGCGTTGCTCGACGCGGTGACGAGCGCGTCGAACATCGCCGACGTCGTCTTGTAACCGGTGGTGTCGGAGTTGGCGATGTTGTCCGAGATCATCGACAGCGACTGGCTCTGCGCGCTGAGCGCCGAGATCGCCGAGGAAAGTGCGCCGGTGAGACTCATGATAAAACTCCGGATGAGATCAGGACGTGACGCCGATGATGTTGGCGGCGCTGACGGAGACGCCGCCGACCGTGAGCGACGGCGTCGAGGTCGAGGTGTCGATGCCGGTCACCGTGCCGGTGACGGTCGTGTAGTTGAGGACGGAGTTGCCGGCGCTATCGGTCGCGTTGACCGAGATCGTGTACTGGCCGCCGTCCGAGAGCTGGTTGCCGCTGGAGTCCTTGCCGTCCCAGGTGAAGCTGTTGGATCCGGAGTTGCCGGTGCCGGTGCCGGTCCACACCGTGTTGCCCGAGGAATCCTTGACGCTGATCGAGACGTTCGAGGCTGCAGAGGACAGCGAGTAACCGAACGTCGCGGAGCCATTGCTCAGCGACGCCGTATCGGTCTTGGCCTCGACGGTGTGGCCGATGTAGTTGACCGAATTCAGCGTCACGAGGCTGGAGAATGAGCTCGCCAGCGACGTCAGATTGCTGTTGATCGACTGCTGCGACGTGAAATTCGCGTAGGAGGTGAGCTGATTGATGAAGTCGGTCGTCGAAGTCGCGTTCAGCGGATCCTGGTTTTGCAGCTCGCTGACGAGCAGGCTCAGGAAGTCGCTCGACGTCAACGACGACGCGGAAGACGAGCTCGACGACGATGATGTCGTCGTCGTTGCAGTTGAGACGGAACTCGTCGCGGAAACGGTCATCGCACACCCCGGTTCTAGGCGACCGGCGCGCTCGCATTACGGAGCAGTTGCGCGCTGATCTCTGTGCAGATGAAACGGGACCGGACGGGAATTCAGGCGCGGATTTGCACACGCGCGATCACTGTTCGACTCGGCAAAATCTGCCGTGTGAAGACGTCAGGCAGAGATGAAGAACTGTGGGACGATCTCGATGCCGATGCGACGACGCGAGCGATCAGCCCCTCGCCGTCTCGCCCTCGGTAAGCGCCTCGGTGGCATCCGTGCCGCGCTTGGTCGCCGCGGCAACGATGCGGTCGGCGAGCCCCGCCGGCGCGCGCACCGGCGGCGCGGCCAGCGCCGCGCGGAGTGCCTGCGCCTGCGCGAGCAGGGCCTGCGCTTCAGCGGACCGGGACAGCAACTGTTCGGCGGACAGGCGGCGATCGTCGGGCCAGCGCGAGACGTCCTCGCCCAGCCGATCGATCAGATCCTCAAACTCGGTGACGTCCATCGTCCGGATATCCGCCTCGCCAAGCCCGTCATAAAGCATTGCTTGCGCGCCGGAAACCGAATTCGCGCTGTGATCCGCGCCAAGCCGCGCCAGCACGGCCGGAACGGCCGCGAAAACAGCCGCCCGGACCCCCTCGCCCCCGGTTATTCACGGGATCTATGAAACCGCCCGGCCGCTACCGTGACGGAGCCGAATCGGCCTTGCCGCCCCGGCTCGCCGCATCGACGAATTCCCACGCCTCGCGCATCTCGGCCAGGCCGGCGATGATCCGCCGAAAGCTCTCGCGGGCGTCCGGCCGACCATAGGCCCTCAGGCTCGCCAGGATGAGCGCGTTGTAGGTCTGGTAGAGCCGCTCGGCGACGTCCCGGCCATTGGTGAAATCGAGATTGTGGCTGAGCCCGCGCAGGATGGCGGTCGCCTTCATCAGGTGCTCATGTCCTTCCTCGAAGCGCCGCGACTCCTGGGCCACGAGTGCCTTCTGCAGGAAGGTGGCGGCCCCGCCGAGCAGCATCGACACCGCCTTCAGCGGCGGCACCGTGGTCGCCGCTCCCCGATAGGCCTGGTTGGCCAAGTACGCCATCTGGTTATGCATCATCACTCACTCGGTTCCACGCTATCAATTGCTCGACGAGTTCAGCAGCGCCTTCAGATAGGTCAGCGTGCTGTTGGAGCTCTCGATCGCCGCCTGATACTTCGCATATTGGGTCTGGAGCTGGGACTGCAGCGTCGACGCCGCGCTGTTGATGTCGTCGACCTTCTGCTGCAGATCGTCGTCGCGTGTCGTCAGATTGGTGATCAGGGTTTGCAACGCACCGCTCGACGAGGAATAGTTCTTCGCGAGCTGATAGAGCTGCGTGGCGAGACCTGACGTCGACGTCACCGTGATCGACTGCGAGGTCGAGCCGCTATAGGTGAAGGCCATGCCAGCATAGATCGATCCGGACGCGCCGATGATCGAGGTGCCGCTGACCGTGAATAGCGAGGAATCGCCGCCGACCGAGGCCGAGGTGAGATTGCCGTCGGAATCCACCGTCAGATCCAGGGTGAAGGATTGCGGCGACGTCCCGGTGTTGACGACGCTGAGCTGGCTAGACGACGTCGTGGTCTGCGCCGACAGCAGCTTTGTCACGCCGCTCAGATTGGTGCTCAGGACATCCGACAGTGTCGAGGTGTCGAGCTCGAGCTCGTTGTTCTCGTTGAACGACAGGCCGAGATCGGCCATCGTCAGTCCGCGGACGGTGCTGTTCAGGCTGTTCTGAAGCGCGTCCATGATGTTGCGCATGGTGCCGTCGCCGAACAGCACTGCACTCGAGGATGCCGTGCCGTCAGTGCCCGTCGCCTGCTGGGCGATGACCTCGTCACGAAACGCATTGTAGTTGGTGACGAAGGTCTCGAGCGCCGACTGGATCTGGCTGGTGTCGGTCTCGATGCTGACGTTCAGCGACGTCCCGTCCGGCGTGGCCTGGAGCAGGTTGAAGGTGACCCCGGTCAGCACGTCGGAAATGTCGTTGGTGTCGCGGGTCATCGCGATGCCGTCGAGGGTGAATTCGGCCGACTGCGCCGCCTGGAGCACGTCGGTGAAGGCCCCTGAGCTGTCGGTTACGCCCAGCTTGCTGAGGATATCGTCGCCTGACGTGCTGGAATAGGTGATGTCGGCGGCGTCCGCCGTGCCCGTCAGCACCATCTCATAGGAGCCGCTCGACACCTGGACGATCGAGGCCTGCACATTGGTCGTCGAGGTCTGGGCATTGACGGCATCGACGACGTCCTGCAGCGACATCGTGCTGGTCACCGTGATATCGGATGTCGAACCGCCCGCGAGGCCGAGCGAGAAGGTGCCGGAATAGCCGAGCTCGGCGGTCTGGCTCGACTGCGAGGTGCCCACCACCTTGTGCGCGACCGCGAGCTGGCTGATGGTCAGCGTATGGTCGCCAGTGGCGGCCCCGCTCTTGATGCTCATGGACAGCGTCGACGATGCGCTGGCGTCGCCGGTTGAGCTGATGCTTGCGGAACGGGTCGAGAAAGCGTTGGTGGCGAGTGAATTGACCACCGACGTCGCGAGCGATGCCAGCCCGGAATACAGCGTCTTCAGGTCGCTCTGCAGCGTCTGATAGGCCGAGATCTTGGCTTGGTTGCTGGTGATCGACGTCGAGATCGTCGTCGCCTGCGCCGTCTTGGCGTCAACGGCGGACTGGATCAGCGCCGACCAGTCGACGCTGCTCGAATTGGTCGTGCCGCTCGTGGTGATCGAGACCCCCGAGCTGGTCGTGCTGGTGCTGCTGGTGCTCGAACTGACGCTGGTCACGTGCCTGGCGATCCCTGGAAGGTGCCGGGCCGGCCTCTTGCCGGCCCGGTCAGATCATGATCAACGCGAACGCTTAGCCGAGCAGCTTGAGCAGGTACTGCGGCATCTGGTTCGCGGCCGCCAGCGCCGACACAGCAGCCTGGGTCTTTACCTCGGCCGACGACAGCTTCGACTGCTCGGCCGCGATGTCGACGTCCTTGATCGCGGAGTTGGCGTTCTGCAGGTTCTGGGTCTGCGTCGAGATCGAGTCGGCGCTGAAATTGAAGCGCGACTCCTGGGCGCCGATGCTGGCGCGCGCGGCCGAGACGGTGTCGATGGCGGTGTCCAGCGTGGTCAGCGCCGAGGTCGCGCCCGACTGGGTGCTGACGTCGAGCGAGGTGACGCTGAGCGAGGAAGCCGTCAGGCTCGACAGCGTGATGGTGATGGTATCGGAGCCGGACGAACCGACCAGGACAGAGACGCCGGAAGCAAACACGCTGGAGCCGTCGAGCAGGCTCTGGCTGGAATAGCGGGTGCCGCTGGCGATCGAATCGATTTCGCTGGTGAGCTGCGAGAATTCCGAGTTGATGTAGGCGCGGCTGGAATCAGTCGTGGTGCCCGAGGCGGATTCGGAGGCCAGCGACTTCATGCGCGCGAGAATGTCGGAGATGTTGGAGGCGCCGCCGTCCGCGGTCTGCAGGATCGCCGTCGCCTGCGAGGCGTTGGTTGCCGCCTGCTGCAGCGTGGTGACGTCGGACGAGATGCGCGTGGAGATCGCCAGACCGGCGGCGTCGTCGGAGGCGGATGTGATGCGCGAGCCGCTCGACAGTTTTGAGAGCGAGCTGGTTTCCTGCGCGGAATTGACGTTGAGATAGCGGACCGCGGCATTGGCGGCGGTATTGGTGTTGATTGCGGGCATTGGAAGCTCCTGTGCTGATGGGCATGACGTGCCGCATCGTGGAAAGACTTACGACGACGCGGGCGCAGCCCCGTCCACCCGCTCAAACGAAGGAGCGCCGAACGATCAGGCGGGAAATCTTTCGAGAGCCGGATTTTATGGTTAGCAGTCGGTAAACGCGGTGCGGATGTCGCGTTCGTGCCGCCGCAGGAGCTGGCGCAGTTGCTGACGTCCGCGCTTGAGGAGCGATTCCACCGCGGCCACGGTAGAGTCCATGACCTCTGCGATCTCGCCGTTGCTCATGTCCTCATGATACGACAGGATCACCGCGATCCGCTGCTGCTCCGGCAGCCGCTGCATCGCCTCTTCCAGCATGCCGTTCAGCTCGTTGCGCTCGATCACGCGCGATGCATCCGGCCGTCCGTCGGCGACCTCGGGCACGGTATCGACATTCTCGGTGCGCGGCTTGCGGCGGAGGTCGATGCAGCGGTTGGAGATGACGCGATAGAGCCAGGTCGAGAACTTTGCGCGGCCATGCTGCCAGCGGCCGCGATGACTCCAGATCTTCAGCATGCTGTCCTGCACCACGTCCTCGGCGTCCGCCGCGTTGCCGACGATGCGCAGCGCGATCGCATAGGCACGATCGATGTGCCGCTCGACAAGCATCCGGAAGGCGGTCTCATCGTCAGCGGCAAGCCGATCGAGAAGCTCGCTGTCCTCGTCGAACACGACATCGGCCGCGACCGGCTCGCCGTCAGGCGCGATCGAAGCCGACGCGATCACCGGTGCGTTCGCTTCGCTCGTGATCGTCGTCGCGATCTCGGCTTCGGCGCGAGCAAAAACGTCCACCGCAAAACTCATCCCGCAATCTCCAACCCGCAATGCCGGCGGCGCATCTTCCACACGGCTTCCAGGCGTTGAACGCGAGGCGAAAACAATCCAGGCGCATAATTTTCGTTATTTTTCAAGATGTTAGTTGGAAGCTTTTGCCGGCCGGCCGGCAAAGATTGCCGACGGCGTGCGGCGAAGCGCGCACTCGTTCTGCAATCATCGACATCGTCTCGCATCATCGCGGATCATTCATCTCGAACAGAGCTGCACAAAAACGCTGTGATTACGCGGCACTGAACTGATCGCACCCATCACGCGACACGCGTGCGAATGATCGATTGTTTCCGAGTGGAAACGAACGCGAGACAACTTTTTCACTCGGCAGTTTTTGCCGAATCACAATTCGAACCTAGCGGATTTTTCTATTCTGTCAGGCGCGAGATGCGCGATTTCGAATCGCACATCGATTATTTTCGCCATCGCACGCCTGAATTCGTCCGCACGCACGTTGATCGCTTCGATTGGCGGAGAATTTCGGGATGAACGTCGCAACGGTCGACGCACAGCGTCGCGCGCAAATTGTTTCTGCTTGGTCGTTCGATGTTTTCGATACGTTTCTGATGCGCGCCTGCACGACGCCGGATGGTGTGTTTGAAAGGACTTACGAGCTATCGGGCATTTCAAGAACTTGTCCGAATGTTTCCGCCAGTTTCGTTCAGCATCGCATGCAGGCCGAATCACGTGCACGCCGGACCGCGAAGGAGACGCGGGGGACCAGCGAAGTGCACATCGACGACATCTATTCCTTCTTTCCGTTCAGGCTGTTCGGCCTGAAGCGCGCACATCTGCGCGATCTCGTCGACGCCGAGTTCGAGGCCGAGCTCGAGCTCTGCCGCGTCAACCCGGACATGCTCCGGCAATATCTGGACATGAAGCATTTGGGCCATCGGGTCGGGTTCATCTCCGACACCTATTGGAACTCGGACCAGCTCGCGCGCCTGTTGCGCGCCTGCCGTCCGGGATTGTCCTGGGACTTCCTCTATGCGTCCTGCGACCACGGCAGCAGCAAGAGCGAAACGTTGTTCGCAACATACCTCACTGAGCAGAACGTTGATCCGGCAGCATCCTTTCATATCGGCGACAATGACCGCGCCGACATCAAGGGCGCGAAGCGCCACGGCATCCGCCCGCGCTATTATCCGCAGGCCGGTCAGCAACTCGCGTCAAGATTCCAGCGCGAGACCGCGATATTCGAGCTGCTGTGCCCGGGGCAGCCTGCGCGGCTTGACCATGGCGCGCGTACGCTGCGGCGCATGGTGGCGGCGCGCAGCGCGGAGAGGCCGCCGGCCTATCACTTGGGGTTGACGGTCCTCGGCCCGATCATGACGGCGTTCGACGTCTTCGTTGCTGATCGCTGCGCGGAGCTCGAGGAGCCCGGCCGGCGGGTCGCCGTCGGCTTCCTCGGGCGCGACGGCTTTCTGTCGCACCGGATTTGGCACAGCGGTCGTGACGCCGCATCCGCCTATGTCGAAATCAACCGCCGCGTCAGCCTGATCGCCTCGGCTGACACCATGCAGCCGCTGCTCGACCTGCTCGGAAAAGTCTTGAAGATCGACGCGCCGACCTTTCGCGACATGCTGAAAGTGCTGCCATCAGCAGTCGCGGACTTCTTCGCACAATGTCCCAACGGGATCGCGACCGGCGCTGCGCTGGCGGATGCCCTGCCCGAGCTGATGGACGCGCGGGAGATCACCAAGCTTGCCGCAGGCCAGCGCGCCCGGCTGCTTGCTTATCTCCGGCATGTCATCCCGGATTTCGATCGCTGCACCGATCTCGTGCTGGCCGATCTCGGCTATTCCGGCAGCGTCCAGAAGGCGCTGCGCCGCATCTTCGACCAGGAGGGCATCGCGATCCGCCTGCACGGCGCCTATTTGATCTCGCTTGACGACACTCTTGACGATCTTGCCGACTGCGATACCGCTAAAGGCTTCATCTCCGATCTCGTGGTCACCCCGCACGTCAAGCGCATGCTGATCCGCAACGTGGCCCTACTCGAGCAGATCTGCTGCTCTGCCGACGGCTCGGTGCGCGATTACGACGGCGCGCAGGTGCTGCGCGAGATCAATCCGCGACCGGGAGTCCAGATTGCTCTGGCCTCGGAGATCCAGGCGGGCGCGCTCGCCTATGCGGCAAACGCTGGCAAAATTGCTGCCGCCATCGGGCTCGAGCCCCATGCGGCGCCCGATATCGCAGCGCGCTGGAGCGCGGCGACGTTGGCGCGGCTCCTGCTGCTCCCGGACGACGACGAACTGGCGTTGCTCGGCGAGCTCAAGCACGACATCAACCTCGGGACGCACGCGTTGGCGCCGATGCTCGACACGGGCTTCATCCGCGATCAACTCACCGCGCGAGGCCTAACCGCCGCGTGCACCTCGGCCGCGCCGCCGATGTGGCTTGCGGGCAGCTTTGCTGGCTTGTCCCCGTCGCACGCCTATCTCTACGCCTTGTTCGGAGCGAACCGCTTGCCCGCCGATGTCTTCGAGGAGACGCCTTGCGGCGCGTTGCAGGTGGGACTGTTCCGGGCGAATGGTGACGCCGCGGTCGAAACCGTCACCATGTTCCGCACCGGACTTGGCGAACTGCGCCTGCGCATTCCGGTATCGCGCGCCATGGCCATCGCCATGATCGCGCTGCCGCTGGCGAAGGCCGCGCGCGACGGTCAGCTTCACGGCGTGACCATGCAGCTCGGCGACAGCGTTCGCGACGCCGCCGAGAGCCAGGACGTGGCGGGCGTCCCGGCGGAACGGTTGACCTATGCGGGCCTGACGCTGACCGGAGCCTCCTATCACGCTACGGACGACGAAGGTCGCCTGCAGATCCCGGTCGGCCCGCTGGCACGCGAGATCGCGATCTATTCGGTGGCCATCACCCCACTCGGTCACGCGGACCATCGCGATTAGTGCGCCCGGATTAACCCCCTCGGCCGTTGGAGTGTACGGGCCGGCATGACGCAAGGGGGCACGGGAATTGACCGACGACACGCACGCAAAGCTCGACAACCTCCTGCGGTCGGCGAACATCCGGCTCGGCCGGATCCAGCGGAACCGCCTCGCCTGGCTGGTGGACCGCTACGGCGCTCCGACGCTCGGCGGCCATTATGAGGGGCTGCGTCACGGCGGGGTCATCGTCCTGACGGAGCCGCCGAGCGGTGCCGCGGCCGAGCTGTTCTATCGCTCGCTGCATTCCGGCTGCGCCGTCGCCATTCCCTTCGGCGAAAATCCCGGCTTCGACTTCCTCAAGTCGAAACTCACCGAGTTTGGCACGGTCAGCCCGAGCGCCGAGGGCCCGCACGAATTGTGGTGGGGCGGCATCGGCTGGTCAAAGCTGTCAGCGAGCGCCGATGGCGCCACGATCCGGCCGCGCATCGTCTCCTATTATCCATTCGGCAGCGATCCCGACGACATTCGCAGCCTGCGCCGATCGCTCGACGAGTTGGAGCTCGATTCGCATATCGAGCCGGTCGCGGCCGAGCTCGGCGAACAAGTGCTCTGTTTCGAGAAGGCCGAGTTCCTGGCCCGGATGTGGCAACGCTACAGCGAGCCGCTACTGTTCGTCGAAGCCGGCGCAACCCTGTGCGAGGCGCCCTTGCTGCCGTCGGCGCTCGGCTGCGACGTCGCGCTCCACAAATGGAACCGCTGGGAAATGTCGGCGCGCACGCTTTATCTCGGCCGCACCGCGCGCGCCGGGCAGTTGCTGCGGAGTTGGCACCATCTCGCGGCGTCATATCCGTCAATCTGGGACGGCTATCTGCTCGACCAGGCCTGGGGCCTCACCTCCTCGGAAGGGCCGCTCGACACGGTGTGGCTGCCGCGCTCCTACCACGCCATGAAAGGCGACCTCGCCGCCGCACGCGCCACCATCCTGCACAGCGAGCAGACCACGACGACCAGCCTCGGCCCCGATCCGGGCTTCGCCGGCCTCGTCCGCGCAGCGCGCCGTGCGGGCCGAACCGGCGCGCGCGACGCCTTCATGGTCATGACGTCGGAAGCCGCCAACGAGAACGGCGTCGCCGTGATCCTGCGCGACATCGAGGCCAATGACGCCCGCGCGGTGGCCGCCACGGTGGAGGCCGTAACCGGCGCCTTTGCAGCCGATTGCGGCGGATACAAGCGTTTCGAGCTATCGTTGTGCGCCCTGAAGGACGATCTCGGTGCTGCCCAGGCGGCGGCACAGCAGGCGCGCTATCGCATCCTTGAGATTGCGCCGGGCCAGTCGATTCCGCGCGATTTCTTCGCCGCGCATGCATATCACACCGCCGATCACGCGGTCATGACCGCCTGCCATCTCTTTCCCTGACGGACATCAGCACCATGCTCAAGACCATCATCCTGCTTACCCAGACCGTCCAGCAGCAGCGCCCGCTCGCAAATCTGCTGCGCGAGTTTAATCCGGATCTCGCCTTCTGCTCCGCGCTCTCCGCCCTGGATCTTGCCGCCATCGCACCCGACATCCTGCGTAACGCCCGCCTGGTCTCCTTTGCTAACGACATTCCCGTGTCCCAGAAATTCCTGCTTCGGCTCGGCCACGGCGCCTACAAATTCCATGTCGCGCCGGTGCAGTATCCCGGTCTTCCGGCGTCGCACGATGACAGCGAGGACCCGCGCTGCTTTTCGGCGATCGCGCAATCGATCGCGATCTGGCCGGACTGCCGCCGCGTGGTCGGGCTCGAGACCGTGACCGTCCCTGACGACGCCACGCCCACGGAGCGCGAGCGGTTGATCTTCACCCGGCTCGCGCATCTGTTCTGGCGGATGTCGAGCCTGATCGCGAGGGACGCAGAAATTCGCGGTATCATCGACAGCACAGAGAGCAAGCCTACGTTTGCACAGATGAACTAAGTAGGGATCCAAGAGCTGAACCGATTGATCGGAGAAGCCTTGATCGTGGATGTGATGACGGAAAGATCTACGCAACTCGCGGCACGCCTATAACTGGGGCGCAGACCGTCTCTTCATCCGCCAGCAGACTGCCGTCATCAACTTGATCCGCGCCTATTGTGTCGAGTTCGGGATTGTCGCCCGGTCGGTCACGGGGTTGTCGAGCAACTACTGGAAGTCGTCGCCAATATAGCGAGAGTCTTCTTGAAGGTGCCCTAGGCCTGATCACGTTAGCTGTGAAGAGATTTTTCTTGATCTCCCGGTGCACACATCGTGCACATGCCGCCCTCTAACCAACTGAAAATATTGAACTCTCGCTCCGATCCATCATGGGCAAGTTTGAGCTAGCTCCAGCAAAAAGGCCCGAGCCCGCCATATCGACAATCGTACCTCCGCACCTTCGGCTGCAAACTGCGCCGCCCGGGAATCGGTGGTTGTGAGAGCACGCGACACCCGGCTCTTGTGCTTGCTTGAACGCGCCATTCCAACGCTGGCCGCGAAGAGTGACAATTGCCTCCGAAGGCAAAGGTCACACGTTCGACTCGTGTCCGGCGCGCCGGTAAAATCAGCTATTTACGTAATAGAACGCTTTCTAAGAATAACTCCGGGTAAGCGCCAACTGAGCCTCCGTGATAGATCCAGCCGCGATGCAGGGCAGCTGTAGCCCGAGGATCGAAACCCCCAATGCTAGAGGACCTGCCCCTGGCCGCCATGGCCGAGGCATTGGCCAAATCCTCCGACCATCGTGTGCTTCGGCGCTTGGTGCGTCGGGAAGCTTTCACTCCATCCGACGAGTAAGTGACCAAAACTGGCATCCTGATTGATGTCGAGACGACTGGCCTAGATCAACATGAAGACGAAGTCATCGAGCTGGGAATGGTCAAGTTCGACTACGTGCCCCGGAAAAGCCGGGGCACTAGAGGGGCACGTCCGCTCGGCGTGTTTGACGAAAATAGCTCCGCCATGGCCTACCGCACCCGCCGCTGCCGCGATCGTATGCAGTAAGACGACACGTCACTGTGTTGCTGCGCTTCGCTCGAACGCCCTATTTTCGACGATGAACCTCGCCGCCAGCACCAAGGCGCCCATCGAGAACTCTTTTCCGTGCGCGGCGATCATGCGCTCCGATAGTTCCGCCAGCTCTTTGAAGAACTGATCCTTACTTTCGGCTTCATTTAGCAATCGTGCTACTGTCATGGATTTCCTCCTGGTGCTCGCAAGGCTCTCCGCCCCGGTTCGCTGTTACTTGAAGATTTGCGGCGGAAACGTCACGATCGCCGCTTCTCCGCCGCACGTTCCGACTGCAAGATGCTGGCCATCGGCGGACCATCGAAGGGCTTGGACGGCGCCCCCACCGGGCGGTTTGACAACCAATTCGTCGGGATGTCCGATCCTCGCGACGACGACCCTGCCGTCGCTGTACCCTGCCGCGACCAGGGGACGCCCGGGGTGCATATCTACCGCCTTGACGAGGATGAATCCGCCACGACCGGTGCTGAGGCTCGTCGGCTGCTCGCTTCCGTCGTCGAGGCTGGAAACGTCCCATGCGATCAAGCGGTAGGCCCCGCTCGTAACAAGAACGCGCGAGTCTGCACTCCACGAAAGAGACGTAACGCCCGCAGGATAGCCGGACATCCGGACGGTCCGCGCATCGGCAAGGCGCAACAGCACGATGCCAACTTCTGCGACGGACATCGCCAACCAGCTTCCGTCGGGACTCCACGACAAGCTCGAGATTGAGCCCAAGGCCATTGAGACGGTGGGCTCAGGCCGCGGTCCGAAGGCACGCACGAGCAGGCAACCGTCAGCTCCTATCGCGAAGCTCCGACCGTCTGGCGAGACGGCCATCGCGGATGAACGGCCTCCCGCACGCTTCTGAAGCCATCCGACCTCGCCGTTGGAATCGCAGTATATGACCGACTCGCCGGAAGCAGCCAGAATGCCGCCGGCATGCACCGGGGCGACGAGATCAATCGGTGCCCCGAGCTTCGCGGCTTGTCGGGTGACACCGGATGCCGACACATGCAATAACTGGCTGCCATCGCTTGCGATGAAGCCCGAAGGCTCGATCGAGGCGAGATGAAGCGAAGCATCACTGATGACGACTTTCGTCAACGGCGGGACCGGATTCCGCCGCGGGGAGATCGTCGACCGGCCGCCGTCCAAGGCCATACGATAGCGATCTTTCGGCGGATCGCTATCGGCCAGCGGAGCGATGGCTAGAGAGCCGTCTGCAAGCGCGAACGCCACTGCCTGTCCCGCAGCGTCGAACGTCGCGTTCGTAACGAGCGCCCCCATGGTCCAATGCCGACCAAGCAGTTCATAGAGCCTAGCGGTCTCAGCTTCCATCGTGTCCATCGGTCGTCTCACCTGCCGGTCGCAATACACCTGTCGAGTTCTCCAAGGCGTCGTTCCAGCACGGCGCATTTGGCGTCGCATGTTGCCATTCCGGCCTTTGCTTCTTTCAAGCGCTCGTGCGCTTCCTCGATAGCGTAGGCGAACGCATGCGAACCGCCTGTCGCCGCAATCTCCTGCTCAATCCTCTGAATCTCGAATTCTGCTCCACCAGCAAGCTGACGGTTCAGAAGGTTCCACGATTGAGCGGCCGATATCTGCTGAACGACGAACAACCGCTCCTTCAGCATTTCGACAAGGACTTCCGGATCGACACTCATGCGCTCGATTCGATTTGATCCAGGATCCGCTGGAGGCCCCGGGCATCGGATACGAAGTGTTGCTGCGCGTCATTAACGTGAGATTGCAGCGAGTCCCACAAATCGACCCTCAGCAACCGCGCAGGATCGCCCGCCATCGTCTCGATGGTCTGGAGGCCGAACTGATGCCGCAAGCCGATACCCTGCAATACGAAATCCGACAGCTCGCGTGCATGCGTTTCGACGAAAGGGCGCAGTAGCGGATGTACGCTGTAGCTCATGCCGCGCTTTGCGAGCTCGGTCTCGATGAACATGATGAAATGTCGCACCAGCGAGCTTTGGCTTTCGCCAACCAGGCGCATCACGAAAGTGACGTCGCGGTCGGCGCGCGCAAGGATCTGCGAGGCCAGCGTCGCCGCGGGGGCCGGACCTTCCCCGCCCTTTTGTTCATCCCAGACAGCCGCCATGCCAGCCCCCGATCGCTAGGTCCGGGAACGGTATTGGTGCAACTTGCGGTACAGCGTAGCGCGCGAAAGCCCCAGCTTTTCCGCGGCAGCGGCAATATTGCCGCCGGCGTTTGCGACGGCTCTCTCGATGGCACGACGTTCCATCTCGTCAAAGCGCGCGATCTCGTCACTCTCCGATCCCGTCGCGCTATTCTCCGACTGCACGGAGATTGAGGGAGGTTGAGCCGGCGCCACCTCCACGAAATCCTCTGGCAGGTCCCTGGGAGTGACGATACCGGTGATCGTCATCAGCACGAGGTTCTCAATCAGATTACGCAGCTCGCGAACGTTTCCCGGCCAGGAATAGCGGCGCAGCAACTCCATAGTGGCCGCCTCGAACCGCAGCGGCTGGGTGCTGTAGATCGTGGCGAATTGCCTGTTGAAGTGATCGATCAGGATCTCGACATCGCCCAGCCGATCGCGGAGCGGCGGGATGGTGAACTTGACGACGCCGATCCGGAAGTACAGATCCTTGCGGAAACGTCCCTCGGCCACTTCCTGCTTCAAATTCCGATTGGTCGACGCCACCAGCCGAACGTCCACCGGGCGCGCCTTGCTGTCACCCAGTCTGTACACCGCGCGCTCTTCCAGCACACGGAGCAGGTAGGGTTGCAGGTCCATCGGCATCTCGCCGATCTCGTCTAAGCTGAGCACGCCGCCATTGGCAAATTCGAACCGCCCGGGCCTTCCCTCGCGCGTAGCGCCGGTATAAGCGCCCGGCGCATGCCCGAACAATTCGCCGCCGAGCAACTCTTTCGACACCGCACCGCAATTGAAGGCAACGAACGGCTCCTTGCCCGTCTTCAGACTGGCGGCATGAACCAGGCGGGCGAACAGTTCCTTGCCGACGCCCGTCTCGCCCTCGAGCAGGATCGCGGTCCGGCCGAGGGCCGCCCGCTCAACTTTCTGCACCACGTCCAGCAGTGCCTCGCTGCATCCGACGATCGCTTCCTTTGCCGACATCAGGGCAGTGCGGGCTGTCGGCGACATCTCGGATGCAGCAGGATGGGTTCGCGGCTTCGAAGCAAGCACGAGCATTGCGCCCTTCACGACCCCGTCAACGATCAGTGGCTCGATCCGCTGCTCCCGCAGCTCCTCGGGCAACCCCTCGGCCAAGTCTTCGCCCAACAGGCCTTCGCGACTTGGAAGGATCTGTGACCCAATGCTCAACTCACGAGACTGCGTGATCCGCCGCCAGCGAGCCGACGCCATATCGTTGTGATGGACGACCCGACCAAACCGATCCAGGATCACCACGCCGTCGGCACTGCCCATCCCTGGCATTCGACAAATGCTTGCCTCGAGCAGGCGTATTCTTTCGAGCCGAATCTTCTCCGAGAGCGCAAGCTCAATATGATTGGCCGCGATCACCGCCAGCGCGACATTGTGACGATGAAAGATCGCCTGGGGGCCGGAAAAATCGATGATGCCTATGATGCTGCCGTCGATCGGGCTACGAATGGGGCTACCGACGCAGGTCCAGGCCTTGATGCCCTCGGAAAAATGCTCCGCGGCGTGGACATGAACCGGCTTTCCTGTGACGAGCGCCGTGCCAATGCCGTTGGTGCCGGTCACCGTCTCTCCCCAGGCGGCGCCGACTTCGAGGCGAATATCGTGCCCGGCATCGATCGTCCTCTGATCGCCCCCGACATCAAGCACGACACCATTCCTGTCGGTGATGACCAGCATTGTGGCCGCATCGCCAAGTACTTCCGCAACGCGGCGGAAAGTCTGGGCGCTGGAGCCTAGCAGATCATCGTTCTTCAGACGCAGCTCATAGAGATCGTCCGGCGAAGTCACGAAGCTGCTGCCCCTGCAATGGGCGTTGACCCCCGACTTGATGCTGCGCTGCCATGATTCTTCGATGATGCCTCGCACCAGAGCGCTCTCGCGCTTTGCATCTCCGAATGTCAGGAAGTTTTCCCACGCCTTGTTGGTCTCCCGTTCATCATACGGCCGTCCCTGCTCCGCATCCGCGGCCTCCGGGATTTTGTAGCCTTCCAGGGAAAACGGCGGCTTAGCCATGAAGGTTTCCGTCAGCATTGGAGCACCAAACCTATATTGGCAAACAGCAGCTTGATCAGCAGAAACGACATGAGCCGGGCCAATGAGATCGTGCTCTCACCGGCTCGGCTTACGCAGATCATTCGACCGTTCTGGCGATCGCATCCAAACCGAGACGGCCTGAGATGATCTGCTCCAGGCGCGCTTCCGACGCCTCATCGGGTACGCTCACTCCCTCAAGGTCTATCAGGACCCTGTGCAATTCGACATCGAGCGGCTCGAAGATCCCATTCTCTCGCGTCGCCAGAGCGAAGTGTCGCGATTGCCCGCCGCCGCGCAATTCACCGACAAAATGGAGTTGCCGCCCTGACGCGAGATCGGCAATCACGACGCGGCCGTTATAGCTGATCCGAACATAGGGCTCGATCTCCCTCGGGCGAGCCCGAGGCGTGGACCAAAGCTTGCCCGACGGCTGAGGCTCAGAGGGAGGCGTCGGATTGCGCAACTCCTGCCAGCGCCCGAGCGTCAGATGATTGGCGAGCGAATTGATCTTCGTGCGGTTCTTCTGAAGGAAGTCCTTCGCCTTGAGCTCTTCGCGGTGCGGACCGTCGCGCTTGGAGATGATGTAGGCCATGTCCCGGTTCCTCCTGCCCCGGCTGGTCGGATGACCGTGGAGGCTTATGATTTGCCTCCTTCGGGCTCATGCCGAAGCTCGCAAGATTGTAGCTGTTTCCAGATCGTTGTCACCGTCCATTCATTCGATCGTGACGGTCAAGCCATCGCCGTATTTGGCGCGCCACGTCGGCCATTGACGCCCTGGCGGAACGCGAACCGCGTTCATCTGCTTCAGGCCCGCCCAAGCTTTTCTGCCCCGCCGCCCAACGCAGGACCCTGCGTCGGATCGACATACTCCGGCACATCGGCAACCAGCGTGTTGGTCGTCAGCACCAGCGTGGCCACGGAAGCGGCATTTCGAAGCGCGGTATACGTCACCCTGACCGGGTCGACGATGCCGGCAGATACCATGTCGATGAACACGCCGTTTGCAGCGTCGAACCCGACCCCGGCCCGCGAACTTTGCAGCTCGGCCACAACCTTCGCCGCATCATGGCCGGCATTTCGGGCGATGAAAGCGGCAGGACGCGACAGGGTCTCGCGCACCAGCTTGATGCCTTCACCCAGGTCTCCGTTGATGTTGCCGAGGGCGCGCACCACCACCGGCGCGCACTGCGCCAATGCCGTCCCGCCCCCCGGCACGATGCCCTCCTCGGCCGCAGCACGCGCCGCGCTGAGCGCATCGTCGATCAACTGGATCGTACGCTTCTGCTCGACCGGCGTGACGCCGCCCGCAAAGATCACGGCGGTCCCACCCGAGAGCTTAGCCAGGCGTTCCTTGAGCTTGTCCTGCTCGATGTTCGGCGGCGCCAGATCGTGCTGCTTGGCCACCTGCTGTCGGCGCGCGGCGATCGCCGCATCGTCCCCGCCGCCCCGGATGATCACCGTTTCGCGCGCACTGGCCCGAACCTGCCGCGCAGTGCCGAGGTCGGCAAGGCTCGCCTCTTCCAGCATGCCCCCGAGTTCGCGGGCGATGACCCGCCCCCCGGTGATGATGGCGAGGTCATCCATCATGGCCTTGCGCCAGTGGCCGTAGTCGGGCGGATTGACCACCAGAACCTTGCCGCGGTTGCCTTCGCCGAGCAGCGTGACAACCACTTCCGGGGCGATCTCTTCGGCGACAATGACAAGCGGCTTCCCGGTCTCCGCGACCCTCGCGCGCACCGCCGCCAACTCGCCCGGCGCTTTGATTTTCAGGTCCGTCAGGAGAATGTAGGGCTGTTCCAGCACCACCTCCATCTTCTCCACGTCCGTTACCATGTGATGCGAAATGTAGCCACGGTCGAACGACATGCCCTCGACCACCTCGAGCGTCGTACTCGTGGTCAACCCGTAGTCGGAACTGATGATACCATCCTTGCCGACGCGCTCGACCGCCTCGGCGATTAGATCGCCCAGATGAGAGTCGGTCGACGCAATCGTTGCCACCGCCTGTAGCGTCCTGCGGTCCGAGACCGGAATTGCCGCGCTCTTCAGGCTCTCGACGACGACTTCGACGGCGCGGTCGATCCCCTTGCAGAGATCGACCGCCTTGGCGCCGCGCTCGAGGGCCGCGACGCCGCCTTGAATGAGACCGTTCGCGAGTACCATCGCCGTCGTCGTACCGTCGCCAGCGACTTCGTTGGTCTGCATCGAGACTTCGCGTACCACCTGGGCGCCCATGTTCTCGAAGCGATCCGGCAATTCGATCTCGGAGGCGATGGTAACGCCATCGCGCGACACGATGGGCGTGCCGATCGGCCTGTCGACCATCGCGTTCATGCCCTTGGGACCGAGCGTCGATTCGATCGCGGCGGCCAGCTTCTGGACTCCACGCGCAAGAGCGCGGCGAGCTTCTATGTCATGCAGCAAGACTTTTGGCATTGCGTTTCACTCCCACGTGATCGTTTCTCGGTCGTCAGGCCGGGCGAACTTGATGTCCGCTCCGTTTTGTCGGCACCCACAGGTCGCACGCGTATCAGCGCGACCTCACGCAAGCGCCGCGGAATGCTTGTTCATTGCAGGCGATCCGGAAGACCGCACGGCGCAGCCACTGCCGCAACCTCCGCACGGAGCTGGCGTCTGCTCCGCGCGATCCGCGTCCAGCTCGAGATAGCGCACCGCAAGAAGGCCCCGGCATAACGAGCTGTTGAACTCCATGTTGATGCGTACGCCTCGCAAGCGCTGCAAATACGACGCCATTTCGTGGCGCTTGATGGGGGCCCCATCGTAGGTAACAAAGGCCGGATCGGCCGGGAGATCGGCGAGGCGCCGCTCAACCAGAAGCTCGCGATAGCGCGGCTTCTGGCGCGCAACTTCTTCCGAGTCGAAGTTGATCGCGTCAAACGCGCTCAGACTCATGCGGCAAATCGCGGGATCCTCATAACCCAGCCCGCGCAATGCCAGGATCATGACCTCCTGGCGCCGCTCGAACGCCTTGCGGCGGAATTTCTCCCGCAGATCGTCAAGTGAACCGCCGCTTGCGAAATCCTTGAGCGCCTCGCCAAACGACCTACCCTCGCGGACGCCCCGGTTGATCTCCTCGGCGACCATATGGTCCCGAAGCTGCGGGCGGGCTTCGCGAACCCAAGCCAGCGAGGACACCGCCCGACGCATATCGTCGGCCATAAGGAACGCGAAGTTCGCCGAACACCAGTAGGTCGGCAGGCGAAAGACGATGTCGACTCCATCAACATGATCGACCGTGACCCGCTCGACGAATCCAAGCTCGGTGACCGGTTCGTCCAGCTCGGGATCCGTGACCAGCGCGAGGCGCTCCCACACCTCATTGGTCCTGCGATCATGCTGATGGAGCGCGTTCATTGGCTCTACTCCGCTGCCGTCGCGTGGATTTTCTGCCCGAGCTTCGCCTTCTGCGCCTCGACGTCGACTCCATAGAGACGTGCGGCGTTGAGGCCCAGAATCTTCCTCTTTGCCTGCGGGGTGAGGTCGACGCCGTGCTCCTGCTTCAAATCTTCCGGCAGCTCGAAATTCCAGAACTTCTCGACCAGCCAGCGCGGCGTCCAGATCGCGTAGTCGCTCCCGAAAAGCAGCTTGTCCTCGCCGACCCAGAACAGCAGTTCGCTGATCACTTCGGCAAAATAGCGCGGCCGTCCATGGATGAACGGCAACGCCACCGCGAGGCCGCCGTAGACGTTCGTCTCCTGCACCGCGATCCAGCAAAAATCATCGAGGCGCGGCAGACCGCAATGCTCAATGATGAAATTCAAGCCCTGGAAGTCCGTCGCGGCATGGTCGACGTCGTGAACATCGAACGCATCCTTGTCCAACGGAATGATCGTCGGCCCCTTATGGACATGGATGTTGGTGATGCCGAGCTTCTGGCAGAGCTCGAGGCAGCGATAGGCGTTGGGATCCGTGAGCTTCCACCCACGCGAGTCACCCTTCCACTCGGCGGTATAGAGCTTGACACCCTTGATGCCGAACGTCTCCTTCATGTAGTGGATGTACTCGAGCGCCCTCTCGCCATCCCGTGGATCGAAGGCGCCGTTGACGATGAAGCGGTCCTTGTACTTCTTCGCCATCTCGGCGTTGCGATCGATAGTGTTGAACCCGTTCTTGTAGAACTCTGTGAGGTAGGTCGACTGAACGACGGCCATGTCGTCAGGACCGTCGACGAACAGATCGTGGTACATCTGGTCGGCGCTGTATTTCTCGAACTGCTCCTTCGGCCAGAGCTTGTCCTTCGGGCTGAGCGAGGTGTGGTAGGCGTAGAAGCAGTCGATGAACTGCTTGCCGTGGACGTTGAGCTGATTCGCCGGACTTCCGTCCCAAAAATGGGTATGGCCGTCGATAACGAACACTTCCTCGCCGCTGGGAGTTATGAACATGTTGCTCTCCGGAAATTCCTGGTTGGCTCTAGTCGATCAAACGAAGCGCGGTGGTCGGGCGAGACCACTTCGAGAAGCGGCGGGGCCATAGCCGCTGGGGATGCGGCCCCGCCCAGTCAGGGAGGCGATGGAGACTCACTCGATGTATTCGAAGACCTCGTCCATGTTTCCGAACAGCGTCACCGTGTTGTCGTCGATACGCACCATCCGTCCGTAGTGGGTCGAGGTGTTAACTTCGAAGATCTCGGCCGTCATTTCCTTCCCGAGAATTTCGCTGATTTCATCCATCTTGAAAGTCAGCTTTCCCTCGCCGTCGATGCGGATCAGGGCCGGCTGATAGGTCACTGTCACGTTCGGCTTCTTCGCCATGAACTCGGCGATGGCGCGCGCCTCGACGCTGTCATTCATGGTGACGCCGCACTGATGGGAAATCGTTTGCTCGAAACGAAGGTCCCCCATCTTCTGGAAGATATTCTGGTTGGTCGCAGATCTGGAAACGACGGACATTGCAATTTACTCCTTGGGAAGGGTGAGGCCGAGCTCGCCGAGAATCTTCTTAATGCGTTCGACCGACTGCGCACGCGCATCGGCGTACTGCACCGGCTTCGAATGCGGCTGCGACCAGATCGGCTGCAGGCCGGCGGCCGCCTTGTTGGCGAGCGCAACATGCTTGTTCACCCACCCCTGGAACAGCTTCTTGTTGTGGGCGCCATGCTGATTGTCGGTCACCAGAAGGTGCATCAGGTCGATCGTGTTCGCGAGATTGCGCTCATAGTCCGCTTCCGCGGACGAAATCACCGGCGGCGTGATGAAGTCGCCGTTAGACGAGGCTACCTGCATCAGGAAGCCGCTGCGAAACAGTTCGCCGACCAGCGACTCGAACACGATGTTGGTGGCGAAATACTGCTCGAGATAGTCGGCCGAGCCCATGATCGACTCGATCGCTTCCCGCGTTCCCTGCCAGCCCTTGTCTTCCAACCAGACGCGCTTGCCGGCCGTGTCGTCGAAGCCCGGAACGTCCATTCCGATCTCGGCGAGATACAGCGTAATATCCTGTGAAAGGCGAAGCTTGTAGGACGAGTTCGTCAGCGTCGCATTGTTGATCATCTGGGTGTAGCCGTAACGCTGAGCCTGCATCAGCGACGTGCCGAGACCGAACTCGGCGTGCTTCCACGCACCGAGATGGTTCTGCAAGATCTTGATCCAGGCCTTGTCGAAGCTCTTCGGTGCCCCGGACTTGCGACCGTTGGCGATCACGGCCTGGACCATGGCTTCGATCTTGGACTGGCGCTGGTAGTGAGTGCGCTCCCATTCCTGGTCGGGAGCACGGAACGCATGCCAATTCGAGCTGAGGGCCCCCGTGTTGTCCTTGGTGTATGCACCCTTGCCGTTGGGGAAAGAGATGATCCAGTCCTGCAACAGGTATCGTTCCGGATCCGGCTGCACGTCGACCGTCACGTCTTCGTAGTGCGTGGCTCGCTTGCTGCGGGGCTCGAAATAGCGGTATCTGCGGCTATCCGAATCCGGAAACACCGCAGAACCTGCTGCACCGGATTTGGCTGATACGGTTTGAACGGCAGTCATGGTCGTCTTCCTCCTCCTGTTGTTGGGCTCTAGCTCGTTGGACGGTCGAGGCGTCTTAGTTGTTCGCCGGCGTGAACTTGTCGAAGAAGATGCGGTCCGACTCGACATCGCTCATCTGCAACACTGGCGTCAGCGCCTCGATCATTGGCGATGGTCCGCAGGCATAGACGTCGACGTCTTCACCATAGTCCGCACCGCGAAGGTGCTCTCCGACTGCCTCATGCACGAAGCCCTTTGCTCCGCCCCAGGCCGTGTCGTCGGCCGCATGGGAGAGAACCGGGACGAAGGTGAACTCCGGATGCTTGGCGGCGAGCTCCGCGAAATGGTCGAGATAGAAGAGATCGTTCTGCGTCCTGGCTCCGTAGAAGAAGCGCACCGGACGAACTTCCCCGGAGCTGATGTGATCATGCAGGATAGACCACAGCGGCGACATTCCGGATCCGCCACCGACCAGGATCATGGCTCCTGTTTTGTTTTCTCGTCGGAAGCAGGTCCCGTAGGGTCCTTTGATTCCGACTTCGGTTCCGACGGCGAGATCTCCGTCGAGTCGTGAGGAGAAGCGCCCATTGGGGTACTTCTTGATGATGAACGCGAGATTTTGGCTTTCGCCCGGCGAATTTGCCATGGAAAACGAGCGCGTAATCGTCTCTGGTCCCGGGAGCGTGATGTCGACATATTGACCCGCCCAGAACTTCAGAGGTTGCTCCAGTGTGATTTCGAGGCGGCGGATGTCATGGGTCAGCGCAGAGACGCTCGTAACGGTGCCCGTGAAATCCTTGACGGGAATCGATTTCGACAGCACTTCCTCGTCATAGTTGAGGAGCTCCACCTCCAGATCCGAGTATGCCAAGGTCCGACAGAGCAGGATGTAATCCTGGCCTCGCTCCATCTCGTTCAGGGCAAACGTCGAGTATTTCTTCAACTCGACATCGCCTCCGGTAAGGACGCATTTGCACGCAGAGCACTGCCCCTCCTTGCAGCCATGCGGCAGCGCGATCCCTTGGCGAAACGCAGCGTCGAGAACAGTTTCGTTCTCCTCGACCTCGAACTCTATGCCTACCGGTTGCAGGCGAACGACATTAGCGGGCGCGCCCATAGGGGCCTCCTCAAACGAACGCTTTCATATCTTCCGGGGAGCGATCGGGAAGGAGCCGGCCGCAGCCGGCCCCTTCCGTCTCACTTAGTTGCAGGGATTGATAGTGAATCCCTTGCGATACTCGGCGAGATGCTTCTCGCGGTCGGCCGGGCTCATCTCCCGCAGCGTCTGTAGCGGGCTCTTGAGGATGTGGCCGCGGACATCGTCGAGCGTCCACATTTCCTTCTGGTCGAAGCGCAAATGCGGCTGCGCGACCAAGGTCTTGCCGTCCGTGCGCACGAAGCCGAGATCCTTGATGGCGTCGGCAATATCCACATTGTGGTAGACGCTTTCCCACTCGCGACGGCCGCTGAACCGCCCCATCGCCGGGGTCGGACGACCCTGGTACTCGCCGGCGAACGCTTCGACGGCCGTCCACCGATCGAGCTCATGGGCGAAGGTGTGCAGCTTGCCGTCGATCTCGTCGGTGACAATGTCCTCACGGATGAGGCACGGAACGAGGCACGACCAGCAACGATGCGGATAGACGTAGCCGACGTCGCTGTTGAACAGGATGTTGGTTTGACCCCGATGCGACAGCTTCTCGTACCATTTCCAGAACTCGCCGAACTGCGCATACCAGCCCGGATACTTGTGCTCGAACCACTCGAAGTCCTTTTCAGTCTGCGCCTCGATACGCCAGAAGTTCGCCGACCAGCCGACGGCAAAGAACTGGGCGACCTTGTGGACGTAGTGCTTCTCGGTCAGCCGCTTCCAGGCGGCCTGCACGTCGTCATGATGGATCTTGATGCCGTACTTCTCGAGCGGCAGCATATAGGTCCGGTAATAGTCCTCGAAGATCCAGCGGTGCCACATCTCCGCGTAGGACTCCTTGTTCTTGTCGCGGTTCGTGGTGCCGTATTCGATGAACGTCCCGATCGCCGCGTCGACGATGGCATGGTTCTGCCAGAAAGCATAGCGCATGTCGCGCTCGAGCAGCAGGTGATTCTCCGGCTCCTTCAGCATCGACATCAGCATCGAGTGGCCGTTGCCGATGTGGCGGCTCTCGTCCGACTGAACCGAGAGGAACACGGTTGGCAGCGCATAGTCGCCGTTGCGCGCCGCCTCCGACGGCATGGCGACGAACAGCGTGTTGGTGAACGCCGTCTCGGCGACGACGGTCAGGTAGACGTTCGCCGACGTGATGGCGTCACCGGTGATGAATCCTTCACCGAACTGGCGACCGATCGTGGTGGCGTAGCACTTGCCGAACGCCTCCTCCGTGATGTCGAAGCCGGCCGGGTCGATGTAGTTCTCCATGTACCATTTCTTCAGGTTCATCTGGATGGTCGAGTGACGGAATTCGTCGACCATCTGCATGGTGAAGCCAGTACGGAGATCTTCGCCGGGTGCGAGGCGCCCGACCATCGCCATGGAACGTGCCGCCGAGATTTCCGGGAACGGGATGATCGCCAGGAACAGCTTCATCCACTCGACCCAACGTGGCTCGACGTTGCGGAACATGTCGCCGCGAAGCGCGGCATCGAGGGCGCCGTAGACGCGGTTGTCCTTTTCCTCCTGCATCGGGAAATAGGAGCGAAGGACCTGCTTCATCGGATCCTTGGGCGCCTTCGTGATCTTGTAGTCGGTGGGGAAAGTCATCGCTTCCTGGACGTAGGACGGATTCCATCCGAGATCTGCAATCTTCTTTGCAGCCTCACCGACGGAAATGCCGCGCTGGGCGGTGATCTTGTTGAGTGTTAGCGTTCCAGACATCTCGTCTTTCCTCCTGATCGGGTCAGAAACCACATCGATATTCCGCCTGCCTGGACCTTCGCGGACCGAGCAGTGCTTACCCGTGCGTTACGGGCCACCTCGCGACCGTTTGCGCGGCCGGACGTTTGATATCGGCAAGGGTCTCAGGATGACTGTGGAACACCTCAGGGATGATCAGGAGCGATCTTCGGACCCAGCCGTCCTCCGATCGCAATTGAGTGACCCCGCGCAAGGTTCGCCCTCAGCTTGACATCCCCTTCCCTCGTTCTTTTCGCGGCTCGCCCCGGACGGAGCAGTCAGCGTTGTTGTGCCAAACAGCTTTGCAATGGGCGTGCCAGCGCTCTCTTGCCCCGCCAAATTGATTTCTGATTGCCGGAGGTGAGGATCGGCGCTGACGGAGACTTCGCGGCTCCCAGTTAGCGACCTGCGGAAATGCAAACTGCGACAAGAGTTGCAAAATGAGAATCGGCGCAACGCGGAGACCGCCACTTCGCGGCGCAATGTTTGCGCTGCAACAGTGCCAGAAATTGCCCCGGGCAATACGTCGAGCGCTTTCGGAATCGAACGCGGTCCGCTCGATGCGACAGGCGTCTTTCACGTTGAAGGCCGCGCATACGAGACTGGTTCGTTGCCCGGTCCATTCGGACTAGCGATAGTCCTCGAAACCGGCCGACCGTTTTGATTGCCGAACCTTCTCGATCCAGCGCTCGGTGTACTGGGCGTAGCAATCGTGATCGCAGAAAGGGAGACCGGTACTGAATTCTCTCAGATAGTGAGCGTGAATGGGCTCGCAGCAAGACATGCAGAACGTCTTCAGCCACGGTGTTCTGCCATTGACGAGGACGAACCTCATGCGGCGTTCCTAAGCGATCTTGTCGATATGAGATTGACAACGATGCAAATTGAGACGATGGCGTACAATGAGACTCCGGAGATCAGACCACTCCTCCACCCTTGCGGTGTTTGCACTGCGATATGAGCTTGTGTGAAACCGATCTGATTGAACTGTTGCAGCGCCTGACCAGCATAAGATCTCACGCAGCTGGGCTCCGGTGACGGCGTCAGACGACACCACACGGGCATGACGACGGCCGCTTGCTCGATCCATCGCGAGGAAATGCATGCTCGCGATGGATGATGCAGCTATCCTTCAAGGGATTAACACGGCCCGCCCATGAATTTCGCCTGCATTGAGATCGTGCAAGGCCTTGTTGGCGTCCGCAAGGCGATACTCGGTCGTGGCAAGTTCAACCAGATCTCGGTCCGCAAGGGCCATCAACTCGGTTAGTTCGGCCCACGTGCCGACCAGATTGCCGATAATGTTTTTCTCGGTTATCACCATGTCGACTGTCGGCACCCGAATGTCTTCGCCGTAACCGACGACGTAGTAGCTGCCCATCGGACGAGTCATCGCCAGGCCCTTCGACGTCGTCCCCTTCTCGCCGACGAAATCGATCACCGCTTCCGCACCGTTTCCGCCGGTCAGACCCAGAACGGCTTCCACTTCGTTGCCGTCAGCTTTCACGAGATGATCGGCGCCCGATTTTTCGGCTAGTTTCAGCGATGCTTCGGACTTGTCGACGACAATAATGTCGGCCGCACACATCGCTTTGAGGCACTGGATTCCGATGTGGCCCAATCCTCCCGCACCGATAACAACGCAAGATTCGCCTGGCAAAAGGTGACGCGTGGCCTTCTTGACAGCGCGATAGGCGGTGAGGCCTGCATCGGCGTATGGCGCGACATCCTTTGGCGCCAAAGTCCGTGGCAGCGGGACGATGTTGCGTTCTGAGGTGCAAAGGAACTCTGCATAGCCGCCGTTGCAATCGAGGCCTGGGAACGTTCCAGGACCGTGCATGTCGAATCCTCGGCGACAGGCGAGACACGTCCCGCCGCTGATCTTCGGATGGACGATGACAGGATCGCCCTTCTTTAGTCCCTCGACTTCCTTGCCAACTTCTTCGATCCAGCCTGCATTTTCGTGCCCCATAATGAGGGGAAGCAGCTTGTCACCGCTCGGATCCATGTGCGGCTTCCACACGCCTTCGACGATGTGAAGGTCGGTTCGGCATACGCCCGCACCACCTATGCGGACAATGACGTCGGTTGATTTCGTCAACTTCGGATCAGGCACCTTCTCTTCCCCGACCCAAAGGTCGTTGGAAAGTTTCTCGTCGTAGGCTCTCAATACTTGGGCTCTCATCATTTCCTCCGTCTCCCCGGCGAACTTCGGTGCGCCATCGGCGATTTCAGCCTCAGCATTTTTTGTGCCAGCGGATTTGTGTCGCGGCGCCAACAGCCACTGTTGGATACGCGCCAACAGTCCTGCTGCGGCGCAGCGCGAAGATGATAGATCACCGTGCTGAAACAGCCCGATACTACCAGGCACGGATCAGCGTTATCTAAAGTCCTCCACCATTGGGAGGATCGATGGTCAAGCTAAGCACGACAAAAAGGAGAGCAGCTGGACTTTGCTGCGCATTGCTTGCCGCGCAAGGAGGTTAACTGGATGGCCAAACCGGTCCACTCGATGATCCGCGTGGCCCACGAGGCGACTTCCACCGGCGCGCCTTCGATCTCGAGATCCCCAACCATCTGAGTGTGCCAATTTCGCCCTGATCTATTTGCGTCTCCGTCCTCACCTTTCGAGCTGGAGCTTACGGTCATCGCAAGGAGCCGTATGCGCTCGACGTCCCGATCTTCTTACTGGATCTGTTCTCGAAAGGAGATGTCGTGAACCTGACCAAAGCAGAGCGGCAGTATGCCAAAGACGGGGCAAATCTTGACTTCAGCTTTGTCCATCTCACGCAAGGTCAGAACTGAGTCCTAGTATTCTCGCGCGCAGATCTACAATTCGCAGCAAGCCGGCATTATTGCTTATTCGTATCTGGCGTATGGGCTTCCTTGGTTGAGCGGGTGACGCTTCTGCCCGACGGGAACGAGCTAGGAATCGTGCTCAACGGCGATCTGGCCGCGATCTTGAGCTTTGCTGCGGGCAAAACGAAGCCCGACCTCCTTCCGGAGGCCGGGCTTCTTGGCGACTTAGTATCGATCGTTGGTTGCCGGGACAGGATTTGAACCTACCCAGACGTCTTGAACGCGACAGTCTGCGGGACTGCCGCAGACAAACCAGTCGTCACCAGCCCAGAAATTGGAGCGCTGTTGGCTCCCCAAATTGGGTGTCGGTAGATTTTTGTTGATCTCTCCGTGCACACATCGTGCACACGCCGCCTTCTAACTTATTGAAGAACTTGAACTCTCTGTCCAATCCATCATCGGCCAAGTTGAGCTAACGCAGGCTAGCCTGATCCAAGCTGATCCAAAATTGTCAGCTCTGAGCCATAGCCACGCCGGCGCGACGCGATCAATTAGATTGCCGTGTAGCCGCCGTCGGCATTGACACACGCGCCCGTGATGATCGAGGCCTTGTCGCTCGCAAGAAAGGCCACAACCTCAGCAATCTCCCCAGGCCGCGCCAAGCGCCCGATCGGCTGCCGCACCAGCATCGCCTGGCGGGTCGCCTCCGGCAACTTGGCCAGCAACGGCGTATCGACATAGCCCGGAGAAACGCAGTTCGCGCGAATACCCTGGAGCGCATAGGTCAACGCAACTGAGCGCGTGAGATTGACCACCGCGGCTTTCGCGGCCGAATAGGCGTTGCTGTTCTCCTGACCGACGTGAGCAAGGATCGACGCCATGTTGACGATCGCGCCACCACCGGTCGCACGCATGATGCCTGCGGCGAACTTGTTGCAGATCGCCACCCCGGTGAGATCGACGTCGATCACGCGGCGCCAGTCGACGAGATCGAGCTCGTGGATTGGCGACTTGCGCTCGGGAATGCCGGCATTGGCGACGAGGATGTCGAGCCGGCCGAACAGCGTGACGGCTGCCTGCATCAGCTCGGCAACTGAGGCCTCATCGGTGACGTCGACATGCTGGAAGCCCGCCGCGTGACCATCGGCGGCAAGCCCGGCCGCAAGCGCGGCTCCGCCTTCGGCGAGATCACCGAGCAAGACTTTCGCCCCCTCGACGGCAAACAGTCGCGCAATCGCGGCTCCAATCCCGGAGCCGGCGCCGGTGATGACGGCAACCTTTCCCTCGAGCAGCACCACACCCTCCCGTTCGACCCGATTTGCCGAGCTCAGCTCTTCTCGAAGCCCGGGCGCGGAATCGTGCCCATCAGCGTCCGGGTGAAGCCACCGTCCACGACGATCTCCTCACCGGTGATGTAGCTCGCGCGCTCGCTCGCGAGGAAGACTACCGCATCGGCGATGTCCTCGGGGCGGCCGATGCGCCGTGCCGGCACCAACGCCCGCCGCGCCTCGTACACGCCCTGGGTCTGATAGATGGCCTCGGTCATCGGCGTGCGGATCATGCCCGGGCTGACGACGTTGCTGCGTACGCCGCGCGGTCCCCATTCGACCGCGAGCTGGCGGGACAGCACGGCCACGCCGGCCTTGCTCACGCTGTAGGCGCCGCTGTAGCTCTGCGGAAATGAGGCCGAGATCGATGCGACATGGACGATGGCGCCTGCGCCGCGCGCCAGCATCGGCTCTCCGAAGGCCCGCGCGCAGCGCAGGTAACCGGTCAGGTTCAATGACAGAATGCGGTCCCAATCCGCCATGCTCGTGGTGTCGAGCCCGCCCGGCAACATCGTGCCAGCATTGTTGACGAGGATTGTGGCTTCGCCGACTTTCGCCGCCACCTCGCCGGCGGCGCGCGCGACGCTGTCATCGCGGGTGACATCGCAGGCTAGGAACTCCGCGCGGCCACCGCTTGCGCTAATCTCCGCCGCGACAGCCGCGCCGGCCTCGTCGCGGTCGAGCACGACGACGGTCGCGCCAACCGCCGAAAGGCCGAGCGCAATGCCGCGCCCGATGCCCGCACCACCGCCCGTGACGACGGCAACTTTCGCGGAAAGATTGATCCATGCCATGCGGGGCTTCCAAGGTTGGAAAGGCGATTGGCGCCTCAGGTGGCGAGGCCGGACAAGGACAGCAGCTCGATCCTGCGGATCAGCCGGTTCTCCTGCGCGACGATGAGATGCTCTGAGGCTTGCAAGTAAGCCGGCCAGTCGGGATCCTTGTCGCGCTCGGCGTGCCGGCGCTCGAACTCTCCCATGTCGGGGAAACCCCAGAGATGAACGATCTGGTTGAGCGGCCCGACCGCGCTCGTGAACATGCCAAGCGGACGCCCCAGATATTTGAGCTGGACCGGTATCGCGAGCCGGTCGAACACCTCGATGAACTCCGCCATCTTCCGCAGGCGGATGGTGTAGACACGCAGGTCGACAATGGCTTGCTCGGTCATCGGAGGATCTCCCGGTTGGCTCTCTCAGCTGCGCACGAGCGCGCAACTACCCTCGTCGAGGGGCCGGAACGCCTCGGTTGCGCTCAGCGTCGAGACCAGCTTGTAGACGTCGCCGGTCGACGTGCTCTCCGCGGGCTTCTTCACCTCGAAGAGATAGGCCGGATGGATCTTGCGCCCGTCGGCGCGGATCATGCCCTGACCGAAGCAGTCGTCGTCGGTCGGCATCTTCTTCATCAGCTCGACGACCTCGCGCCCGTTGCGCTTGGCCTGCTCGGCGCCGAGCTCCTTCACCGCCTTGAGGTAGTGCAGCACGCAAGCGTAGTCGCCGGCCTGGCTCATGTTGGGATAGACGTTTGCTGCCAGGCGCGGCTTCACCCGGTTCATGAAGGCGCGCGTTCGCTCGTTGAGATCCCAGTAGAAGGTCTCGGTGAGCGACAGGCCCTTGGCCGTCGACAGGCCCATGCCGATGACGTCGGTAACATAGCCGACCAGCGCCGCCATGCGCGCGCCGCCCTGGTCCAGACCGAACTCCTGGGCCTGCTTCAGACAGTTGATCAGCTCATTGCCGGAATTGGCAAAGGCGATCACATTCGCGCCGCTCGACTGAGCCTGCAGCAGGAAGGACGAGAAGTCCGAGGTCGACCCGAAGGGATAGCGGACCGAGCCGAGCACGGTGCCGCCGGCCGCCTTAACGAATTTCGCCGCGTCCGCCTCGGCAGCATGGCCGAACGCATAGTCGGCGGTGAGGAAAAACCATTTCGAGCCGCCGGTGCGCACGAGCGAGGTCGCCGTCGAATGGGCGAGGCACCAGGAATCCCAGGACCAGTGCACGAGGTTGGCGCTGCAGCTCTTGCCGGTCAGGTCCGACGATCCGGCGGTGGTGATCAAGGCAACCTTGTTCTTGTCCTCGATCAAGTATTTGGCGCCGAGCGCGATCGAGGAGTTGCCGACATTCTCGATCACGTCGACGCCATCCTGATCGAACCATTTGCGGATGATCGCAAGGCCGACGTCGGCCTTGTTCTGATGGTCGGCGACCAGGATCTCGACCTTGATGGAAGGGTTGGCCGCCATGAATTCGGCAGCCGCCTGCTGTGCGCAGGCGACTGTCGTGGGCCCCGACACGTCGCGATAGATGCCGGACATGTCGGTGATCACGCCGATGCGGATCGTGTTGTCGGACTGCGCCCGGGCGAGGCGCGGCGCCAACGCCGTGGCGAGGCCGGCACCGACGAAACTGCGGCGTGTCATGGTCATGTCGTTTCTTCCTCACCTGCCCTGCCTTCCGGCATGGACCGTTGTTGATCCCGTTTGGATGGTGTCGATCAGGCTTGCTGGCCAGCCAGATGACGGCCGGTGATGTAACCGAAGGTCATGATCGGCCCGAGCGTGATGCCGGCACCAGGATAGTTGCCGCCCATGATCGAGGCACGATCATTGCCGACGGCATAGAGTCCGGCGATCGCCGTACCGTCGTGGCGCACCACGCGACCGACCAGGTCGGTAGTCAGACCGTCGAATGTGCCGAGATCGCCCATGATGAGCTTCAGCGCGTAGTACGGCCCGGTGCCGATCGGGGCCACGTTCGGGTTTGGCTTGTGCTCGGCGTCGCCGAGATAGCGGTTGAAGGCCGTCGAGCCGCGCTTGAACGCGCGGTCAATGCCATGGACCGCGCCTTCATTGTACTCGCGCACCGTTGCTTCCAGACCGTCGGCCTCGATGCCCGTCGCAGCGGCCAGCTCGCGCAGCGTCGCGCCGCGGCTCAGATAGCCGTTGCGCACGAAGGGTCCGAGCGGCACTGGTGCAGGCTTGGCATAGCCGAGGCCGTACTTGCGGATCGTGGCGTGATCGCAGATCAGCCAGGCCGCGGTCTCCCTACCGCCGGCGCCATTGGCGATCATCGCGGCGCCGACGTCGTGGTAGGACTCGGACTCGTTGGTGAAGCGCCGCCCTTGCCTGTTCACCGCGATCACACCGGGCTTGTAGCGGTCCACGAGATGCGGAAACACGCCGGTGCGATTGCCGAGCGGCACGCGCGACACCGGCATCCACGCCGCCGCACTCGGAAAGCGGATGTCGCAGCTGCCGCCGGCCACCTCTGCCATGCGGATGCCGTCGCCGGTGTTGGCCGCAGGTGTCGGCGACAAATGTTCGCCACCTCGGGCAAGATGCGGATAGGCGCGCGCAATGCGCGCCTGATCGTGCGGAAAACCGCCGCTCGCCAGCACCACTGCGCGGCGCGCCGTGATCGCGTACTCGCCCTGCGTATCGCCGACGATCGCGCCCGCGATGGCGCCGTTCCGGCTGATCAGCCGTTGCGCGGGCGTTGCCGTGAGCAGCGGAATCCCGAGATCGAAGACGGTCCTCGCAAGCCGCGCCGCCAGCGCATTGCCGCTGGTGATCTTGACCCCGCGGCGATAGCGGGCGAGATCCCAGAGGTGGCTGGCAAGCCGCCGGGCCACGTAGATTGCCGAAGCGAGCGAACTCGTGACGCGGAAGAAATGCTTCAGCTCGTCATTGGACGAGTTGAACATCATGCCGATGAAGGTGATGGTCTCGAGCGGCGGCCGCAGCCGGCGGATCTCCGTGCCGAGCCCGCTGGCGTCGTAGGGCGCCGCGGTCACCGAGCGGCCGAGCTTGGTGCCGCCCTCGACGTCCGGATGATAGTCGGGATAGGCCGACAGCACGAATTTCGCTTCGGTCTCCTTCTCGAAGAAATCGAGCATGCGCGGGCCGACATCGAGAAAGGCATCGATCGCCGCATCGTCGAAATGATGGCCGGTCTCGTGCTTGAGATAGGTGCGCGCCGCGTCGCGGCTGTCCGTGACGCCCGCATCGCGCGCATGGCGATTTCCGGGAATCCACAGCACGCCGCCGGAAAAAGCCGTGGTGCCGCCGAAGTACTCGTCCTTCTCGACGATGATCACGTCGAGCCCGCACTTCCGGGCCGTGATCGCGGCGGACAATCCGCCGGCGCCCGAGCCCACGACCAGCACGTCGCACGACAAATCACGCGCTTGTCCTGACATTGCCGTTTCCTCCCGTGGTCTCGCCGCGCCGTTGCTTTGTTTGGGTCTGACGACGGCTCGTATTCTCGATAGGCGCGACCGCGGGCGCCGCCAATGGACGAAACTCTTTTTGTATTGTACTTTTCATAAGTGCAGTGCAGCGACCGGAACTAACCGCCACTGCCGCGGAGGGAACCGCAAGCATGATTCCGCACTATTTTTTGTACGAGGAAGCGGCTTCGAAGGTCGAACCGTCGTTCCTCCATATCGAGCCGATCCCGGTGCGCAGCGGCAGGCACAATTGGACAATCCGGACGCACACGCATCCCGACCATCACCAGGTCCTGGTGATCAGCAAGGGCGGCGGCGCCATCGAGGTCGAGGGCGTGAGCTGGGAGGTCTCGCCGCCGGCGCTGGTCATCATCCCGGCGCTAACGATCCATGCCATCCGCTTCAGACCCGGCACCGACGGCTATGTCATCACCGTGGCGCTGCCCTTCCTGCAATCCGCGCTCGATGACGATGCCAACCTCATCGACGGCTTTCGCGTACCGGTCCGCTTCCTGTCGCAACAGATCGGCCGCGACATCGACCTCGTCGGCCTGTTCGCCTCGCTCGAGCACGAATTCGTCTGGTCGGCACCTAGCCGCCGCACCGCCATCAAGGCCTATCTGCAACTGCTCGCAGTAACGGTTCGCCGGCTGCTCGAGCAGGAGCGTGTCCGTCCGATCTCCAGCGCACGGGAGGCGGAGACCGTGATGCACTTTCGCGAGCTGGTCGAGAAGCACTATCGCGATCACCCCTCGCTCGATGTCTACGCGCGCAAGCTCGGCGTCACGGCCGCGCGCCTCAACGCCTGCTGCCGGATGACGACAGGCAAGTCCTCGCTGGCGCTGATCAATGATCGGCTGCTCACGGAGGCCAAGCGCAACCTGCTCTACTCCGACATGACCGTGAACGAGATCGGCGCAGCACTCGGCTACGCCGATCCGGCCTATTTCAACCGCTTCTTCTCCCGCAATGTCGGCCTGTCGCCGGGCCGCTTCCGCGAGCGGCTGTTCTCCGACGAGACCCGCGCGGCTGCCAGCTGAAGCGGCATTGCGCGATCAGCCGGCGAGAGAAAAGGCCAGGCCCTGCCGCTTGAGTATCGCGGCGCCTTCGTCGATGTCCTTGAGCGGCTGGTCCGACAGGATCTCGAGCACGATCCTGCCCTCATAGGCTCGCTGCCTCAGCAGCGCAGCGATGGCCGCAAAATCGATCTCGCCCGAGCCGATCGGATCGTGTCGCCACTGCCCCTTCGGACTGTCCGATAGATGAACGATGCCGAGACGGGGCCACAGCGCCCTAAGACCCTCGACCGGATCCTCGCCAATCGCAACGGCATTGGCGACATCGTAGATCACCGGCATCCCGGCATAGCCTTCGGCATCGAGAAAGCGAGTGATGTCCGCGGCGCTGGCGAGCAGCCCCTGCGGATGGTTTTCGAGGATGACCGGCACGCCGGCGCGCTCCGCCTTGTCGTAAATGCGGGCGAAGGCGTCGCGAAAACTCACCATCAATCGGTCGTTGGCCTTGGCAAGCAGCGCGTGCCGGCGGCCGGAGCCGACGCAGATCCAGCGCGCGCCGAGCTCGGCGGCGCGGTCGATCGTGGCCACATAAGACGAAACCGCAAAATCGACCACGTGTTGCGACGGGCTTGCGAGATTGATGTCGCTGCTGGCGAGGTCGAGCGCCAGGAGCGACAGGCAATGCCGCTCGATCAGCGCGCGAATTCGCCGCGTGCGCGCGGCGTCCTGTACCCAGGGATCGAAGTGCGGCGGCGTCGCCATCAACTGGATGGTGCGATAGCCCGCAGCGGCGAGCCGCTCGATGGCGTCCTCCGCGACGCAGTCCCACGCGAAGCCGAAAGTGTGGGCGCCGAGCACCGGAAGCGTCATGGGGCCGCCCGGTAAAGCTCGATGGTGCGACGAATGCCGTCGCGCAACGAGGTCAAGGGCAAGCCGGGAAGCGCGCGCCGCAAGTCGCCCTCGCCGACGTCCTCCGCGAATGGAAGCACGGGACCATCGATCCCAATCTTCGCATCGGGGACGACGTCACGCACGGCCGCGACGACGTCGTCGTTCGAAACCACCTCGCCCGGCAAGTTGAAGACGTGCGCCCCATGAGGCTCGCGGCGAAGCGCGGCGTAATAGGCCGCGACGACATCGTCGACGAACACGAGGCCGGCCGTGCCGATATAGGGAATGATATAGGTCTCGCCACGCGCGGCCGCGCGGCAGGCCAGCGATGGGCCCGCAGTCAACCCGGTTTCGCGGCCATAGCCATAGACGATATAGGGCCGGAAGCCGATGCTGGCGATGCCATGGTCCTCCCAATAGGCCCGCGCGCTGCCTTCGCAGGCGAGCTTGAATGCCCCGTAATGGGTAATGGGCCGCGGCGTCGTCTCGTCGTCAGGGCCGTAGACGCCGGCGCTGCTCGTATAGACGATGCGGCGGATACCGAGCGCTTGCGCGGCGTTGAAGACGTTCAACGTGCCGACGAGGTTGATCATCGCGCCGCGCACGGGATCGGCCTTGCAGGCCGGCGTCAGCACGCCGGCGAGATGGACAATTCCGTCGCAGCCTTCGGCTGCGGCACGCACCGCCTGCCCATCCGCGATATCGCCGATGCGCCACTCCACGGACGCGGCGGCAGCTCCGACAATCCCGTTGAACTGCGCCGAGCGCTCGACCGACTCGAACACGCGCAGCCGATGACCATCGCCCGCGAGCCGTCGCGCCAGCCACGCTCCGATGAAACCGCCGCCGCCTGTGATCAGAATCTGCATAATGTCAGGTCTCCGCGCCGATCAGCTGCCAGCGCCGAAGAAGCTTTCGCCCGGCCGCGCGGCACGGCCGTAGAGACCGGGCGAGGCGAGCGTCGCCATCGACAGCTCCTGCGCCGTCTGCAGCAGCGCCGGCGCCAACTCGAGCATGCGCTCCTCGGTCAGCCGGATATGGGGACCGGCGATTACCACGGCCCCGGTCACCTCCTTGGACTTGGGATGACGGATGGGGGCCGCGGACGCGCTCATCCAGGGCGTATAGGTCTGCACGCAGATGCTGACGCCGCGCTTGCGGGACTGGCGCAGATATTTCAGCAGCGCCGGCCAACTCTCGGGCGCGCGCGGGCCATAATCCTTGCGCAGCCCATAGCCCTGCTTCTCGACCAGCGCGCGCGCGTCCTCGTCCGACAGGCACGACAGCCAGGCGTGACCGCTCGCCGAGCAGGACAGCCGTCCCACTTGGCCCATGTCCGGATCGTAGCGCAGGCCGGCGGGCGAGCCCTGCGCCTTAGCCACCCATACGAGCTCGCGACCATCGATCATGGCGAGACGTACCAGCTCGCCGCTCTCGCGCGCCAGGTGATCCAGCAGCGGCTGGGCGAAATCGGTGATGCCGCTGCCGGCGAGGAAGGTGAAGGCAAGCGAGGCGATCTTGGCGGTGAGCTGGTAGGCGCCCTGCTCGCGTTCCTGCTTGACATAGCCATGCTCGATCAGGCTCGTCAGCACGCGGTGCGTGGCACTGCGCGGAATGTGCAGCGAGTCGGCGATCTCGAATAACTGCATGCCACGGGCATTCGTCGCGAGCAGCTCGAGCACGCCGAGCGTGCGCTCCAAAAGGCCGCTGGGCGCATCGACGGGATCCGGGTTCTTCAGCATCAAGGCAGCATCCTGATTCACAATTCCATCTCCTGATCAGGCCGCACTATCTGACCGGTTTTGGCCGCTTTGTGAACTGCCATCGTGGCTCGCAGGGTCAGCATGCCGTCGCGGGCGGTAATCAGTGGCGCCTCGCTGCCACGGACCACCCGCGCCAGATGATCGATCTGCGCAAGGTAGGGATCGCCGCGTTCGACGCCAACCGAGTCGCGCGAGATCGGGGCAAACCAGCTCTTCGCCGACGAATAGTGCCAATAGTCGAGCGTCGGCAGCGCCAGCGCGCCTTCGGTGCCGCTGAGGAAATGCGTCTGCACCGCGGCCGGCTGCGGCGGATAGTTCAGGCTCTCGCCGCTGGCGAGATCCCAGCTCCAGGGGCTTGCCGCGGTGTCGCTGAGGCTCAGCGTCACCAGCGCACCACCAGCGAGCCGGAGCAGGATCGCCGCACTGTCCTCGACGTCGAAGCCTCGCACCGCGTTGGAGACGACAGCCTGCACGGAGGCGATCTCGCCGCAGAGGTGGCGCACCAGATCGATCTCGTGAATGAGGTTGATCAGCACCGGCCCGCCGCCGGGCTCTCGTCGCCATGCCACCTCGAAATAATCGGCGGGCTTATAGAAGGTCGCAAGCACGGTCGCGCTGGTCAGGCGGCCGAGCGCGCCTTCGGCGATCAAGGAACGGGCTCGCCGCGTGATCGGATTGTGCCGCCGATGGTGCCCGACCAGAACGGCCACGCCCGCGCGCTCCGAGGCAGCCGCGATCGCCGCCGCATCAGCGAGCGTGCTCGCGATCGGCTTTTCGACCAGTGCCACAATGCCGCGCTCGATGCAGGCGATCGCGAACTCGCGATGGGTCGCATTCGGCGTGGCGATGATCGCCGCATCCGGCTTCATTATACCCAGCAGATCGCGCGCATCCGCATACCAGGGCACGCCGAGGCTCTCCGCGTAAGTCTTTCCCGCTGCGGCAGGTTCGGCGATCGCCGCGAGCCTGCAGCTCTCCGATCGGCGGATCGTCTCGCAATGGGCCCGTCCGATTGCGCCGGCCCCAATCACCGCCACGGCGACCCTGCTCATTCCGCATCCTCTTTTGATTTGCGTTGCGCCCGGCGAGGCTTCTAGCACGAGCTGATCAGAATTGGAATTGGATTCCATTTTTCGATTTTTGATATTGGAATCCAATTCCAGTCATGGTAGGGCAAGCCCCAAGAGCCGCATGCACGGCCCGCCGGCAATGACCGGCGCAATGTCAGAAGGGGAGGTGAGACAATGACGGACCTGAAGAAGACACGAGCGGCAACCGGCCTGCGCATCGGCCGGCGCGGCCTGCTCTTGGGCGCAACGTCGCTCGCGGCATCGCGCCTCGGTATGCCGTATATCGGCAACGCGGCAGCCGCCGAGCCGATCAAGATCGGAATGATCTGGGCCAAGACGGGCTCGATCGTCGATCAGGCGGAATATCTCGCCCAGGGCGGCATGCTCGCATTGGAACAGCGCAACAACACGCTCCTGGGGCGGCCCGCGGAGATCGTCTGGCTCGACGAGCCCAATCCGCAGGGTGCTCAGCAGAGCGCGGAGCGCCTCGTCGGCGAGCAGAAGGTCGTCGGCATGGTCGGCGGTGCGCTCTCCTCCTTCGCGCTCGCGATCTCATCGGTCGCCAAGAAGGCCAAGATCCCTTACGTCGCGGCCAATGCCGCCACCGGCGACCTCACTGGCAAGTCCTGCAACAAGTACACCTTCCGCCTGCAGCCGCCGGTCGATGTTCATGCCCGCGTTCTCGCCCCCTACTGCGCTGCGATCGGCAAGAAGTGGTACCTCCTGACCGCGTCCTACGCTTTCGGTCAAGACATCAAGCGCGCCTTCACCGACTACATCACGGCCAATGGCGGCACCGTGGTCGGCGCCGACGAGGTGCCGGTCGGCACACCGGACTATTCGTCTTTCATCCTGAAGATTCGCGCCGCCAAGCCCGACGTCGTGATCGGCGGCATTGCTGCCAGCGACCTCACTACTTTCCTGAAGCAGTGGAACGAGCTCGGCATGAAGGGCAAGATTCCATTCGCCGAGATCTCTGTCGGCAACACCGACCTGTGGGGCGTCGGCCCCGAAGCCGCCGATGGGCTCTACACCATCACCTGGTGGTACAAGAATCCGAACAACTCGCCTGAAGAACAGGCGATGGCCGCAGCCTATGAGAAGAAATACCACAGGCCAGCGGCGGACAAGGCCTGGATGGGCTGGCTGGGCATGAAGAGCCTGCTCGATTCAATCGAGATGGCGAAGTCGACCGAGCCCGGCGCGATCGTGCGGGCGCTGGAGAACTGGAAGTATCGCCGCGGCAACCTGGATATCGGCTATCGCGACTTCGATCACCAGATGACGAGCCGCCTCCTGGTTGCCGGCATTCAGCCCAAGATATCAGACAAGTGGGACTATTTCGACGTCAAGGCCGAATTGCCGAAGACGCCGGACGACATCGCCAAGGCCTTCGGTTCGGCGGGCGACAGCGCCTGCAAGATGGACACGCTCTGAGGTTTGACCCCGGGTGAAACGCGATGACGCGGGCAAATCCGCTTGCGCCATCGCGCGGCCCAAATCCGAAAACGGATGACGCCATGCTCGACATGATCCTGTCGCAGGCCGTCAATGGCCTTGTGCTCGGCTTTCTCTACGTTCTGATCGCGATCGGCCTGTCGATCATCTTCGGCATGCTCGGCATCGTCAATTTCGCGCATGGCGCCTTCTTCGCCGTCGGCGCCTATCTCGCTTATGCCCTGGCCAAGGAGTTCGGCTGGTGGGGGGCGCTTGCCGCGCCGCTGTTGACCGGCGCGATCGGCGTCGTCGTCGAGATGGTCCTGATCCGGCACCTCTATGGCAAGGAACCGCTGCTCGGGCTGATCTTGACCTTCGCGCTCGCACTGCTGGCGGAGGCGGTGTTGCGGCTGATCTTCGGCGGCGCGCCCGTGCCCTTCGCTGCGCCGAAATTCCTGGCCGGCTTCGTCGAATACGGCCCGATCCTGATCACCAAATACAGGATGTTCGTGCTGCTCACGACCGCGCTGACGCTGGTCGCGTTCTGGGCCTTTCTCGCCTACACGCCTTACGGCCGGATCATCCGCGCCGGGTCGCGTGATCCGGAGATGGTCGGCCTACTCGGCATCAACCTGCCGATCGTCTTTAGCGGCGTGTTCGGCATGGGTTGCCTGCTCGCCGGCCTCGGCGGGCTCTTGGCGGCACCGCTCTGGACCATCACGCCGTCGATGGCGGCGGGCGCCATCATGCCGGCTTTCGTGATCGTCACCATCGGCGGCCTCGGCTCCTTCCTGGGTGCCGTCGTGGCCGGCCTCCTGGTCGGCATCACCACGGCGATGACCATCCAGTTCCAGCCGGAATGGTCGGGCGCAGCCATGTACATCCTGATGGCCGCCATTCTCCTCGTCCGCCCGCGCGGACTGTTCGGCGAACGCTGGGAGAGATTCGAGTGAAAAGTCTCGCTCTGTTGCGCCATCCGGCGTTTGTCGCCGCGCTCGTTCTCACCGCGCTCACCGCAGCCTGGGCGCTGCTCGGCGCGCCCATCTCGCTGATCACGCAGATCGCGATCTACACGCTCTATGGCGCCGGCGTGAATCTTCTCGTCGGCTACACCGGGCTCGTCCCCTTCGGCGCCTCGGTGTTCTTCGGCTGCGCGAGCTATGCGGCCGCCTTCTTCATCCTCGGCCGCTACGGCAACGATCTCGTCTCGCTGCTGCTGGCGACGGTGTTCTCCGCGCTGCTGGCGCTCGTGGTCGGCGCCATCATCCTGCGCCGCAGGGGACTGTACTTCTCGCTGTTGACGCTCGCGTTCTCGCAGATTGCCTTCGAGATCGCCTTCAAATGGACCGGCGTCACCGGCGGCGAGAACGGGCTGCAGGGCGTCTATCGCACGAGCTTTGCCGGACCGTGGTCGTTCCACGTCTTCGTGGTCGCTGTCACCGTGATCTGCATCTGGCTGATGTGGCGGATCGCCCACTCCCCGTTCGGCCGCGTTCTCCAGGCGGTGCGCGACAACGAGCAGCGGGCGAGCAGCCTCGGCTACAACGTCCATCGTTTCCGGCATGGCGCGCTGATCCTTACCGGCACCTTCGTCGGTTTCGGCGGCGGCCTGCTCACCCTTATGCTCGAGGGCGTCTATGCCAACAATCTGAGCTGGCAGCACGCCGGCGACTCCCTGCTGATGACCGTGCTCGGCGGCGTGCATCACGTGCTCGGGCCGCTATGGGGCGCCATCGCCTTCATTCTGCTGGAAGACCGCCTGTCAGCCATCACGGAGAACTGGTGACTGGTTTTCGCACCCATCCTGATGCTGTTCGCGCTGACCTCTCCGGAAGGAATGCAGGGCCTGTGGCAGCGGCTCTTCGGCCGGCAGCGCTGGACGCTCGTGCGTCTCGACATCCCGCCCCGACCTGCCGCCATCGTTCCATTCGCAAGCAGCGCCGCCAAGGTCGACCGCGGCAAGCCGCTGCTGCAGACTATCGGCTTGAGCAAGAACTTTGGCAGCCTGGTGACGGCGAAAAGCATCGACATCGAGGTCCACAGCGGCGTGCTTCACAGCATCATCGGGCCGAACGGCGCCGGCAAGACCACGTTCTTCAACATGCTGTCCGGCGCACTGAAGCCTAGCGGCGGGCGCATTCTGTTCGACGGCAGCGACGTCACCCGGACGCCGATGCATGTTCGGGCCCGGCTCGGCATCGGGCGCTCGTTCCAGATCCTGTCGATATTCCAGAACCTGACCGTGTTTGAGAATGTCCGCGTGGCCGTGCAGGCTCAGCGCACGGGATCGGCCAAGATGCTCGCCGATGCCTATGCGATGGAGGAGGTCAACGCCAAGACCTGGTCGATCCTCGATGCCGTCGGCCTTGCCGACGTCGCGGCCGAACCATGCATCAATCTACCCCACGGCGCCAAGCGTCTCCTCGAGATCGGCATTACGCTCGCGATCGATTCCAAGCTGCTGCTGCTCGACGAGCCGCTGGCCGGGCTCGCCGAGGCCGACCGCGTCGTCGTGGCCGATCTCATCGGGAAGCTCGCGCAGACCCACGGCGTCCTCCTGATCGAGCACGACATCGATCGCGTCCTTGCGATCTCCGACCGCATCTCGGTCCTGCACCAGGGCCGGATAATCGCCGACGGCAAGCCGGCCGACGTAGCCGCCAATCCCGACGTGGTCGCGGCCTATCTCGGGGCCGCCAAGGACGGCACGCAGTCGCCGCCGTCGTCGGTCGAGCGGATGGCCCATGCGAAAGCGCCGGTACTGCTTGCGGCCAACGCCGTGTCGGCAGGCTACGGCGGCAGCACGGTCCTTGAAGCGGTTGATCTTGCGGTTCACGCCGGCGAAGCCGTCGCCCTGCTCGGCCGCAACGGCGTCGGCAAGACGACGTTGCTGCGCGGTCTCAGCGGCACGCTTGCCATAAGTAACGGCAGCATCGCGTTCGAGGACAAGCCACTCGCGCGCCTCAAGCCCTACGAAATCAACCGCCTCGGCATCTCGCTCGTTCCCGAAGGACGCCGGCTCTTCCCCAACCTCACCGTCGTCGAGAACCTGCAGCTCGCCACGCGTCCCGGCGGTATCGCCCTGGACGAGGTGTTCGAACTGTTCCCGCGCCTGCGCGAGCGTCGTGCCGCCAAGGCCGAGAGTCTGTCCGGCGGCGAGCGGCAGATGGTCGCGATCGCGCGCGCCCTCGTGGTGCCGAGCAAGCTGATCCTGCTCGACGAGCCGTTCGAGGGCCTCGCGCCGGCCGTCGTCAAGGAAGTCATGGACGCCCTCGTCAAGCTGCGCGGCAAGGTCGCCATGGTGATCGTCGAGCATCACGCCGAGACCGTGCTGCCGATCGTCGACCGCGCCTATGTGCTGGTGAACGGCCAAATTGCCTTTGCCGGCGATGCAGCGATCCTCGAACGCGACCATGACCTGCAGGCCCGCCTGCTCGGCGTGGTCCAGGCCGAAGCGGCGCAGGCCCGCGGGGCGGCCTAGCCAAGAAGAGAAGAAGAATGATCAACCTCAACCTGACCGGCGCCACGCGCCTCAACATCATCGTCGGCGACCCCATCGCCCAGGTGAAATCGCCGGCCGGCGTCACGCAGGCCTTCATCGACCGCGGCTATGACGGCATCCTGGTGCCGGTGCAGATCAACGGCGCCCGTCTCAAGACGTTCCTGGCGGCCGCGACCGATGTCCGCAATCTCGACGGCATCATCGTCACGGTCCCGCACAAATTTGCCTGCTACGAATTCTGCGCAACCTCGACCGACCGCGCCCGTCTACTCGGCTCGGTCAATATCATGCGCCGACGCCGCGAAGGCGGCTGGCATGGCGACCACGTCGACGGGCTCGGCTTTGTCGGAGCTGTACGCGCCAACGGCTACGACCCGACCGGTAAGTGCGCGCTGCTGGTCGGCGCGGGTGGCGCCGGATCGGCGATCGCCATGGCGCTGGTCGAAGCCGGCGTTCGCTCGCTGGCCATTCACGACAATGAAGCTGCCCGCCGGGACCAGCTGATCGCGAAGCTGGCCACACTCGGCAAGGCTGGGATCGGGCCAGGCTCGGCCGATCCGTCCGGCTTCGAACTCGTCGCCAACGCAACGCCGCTCGGCATGAAGGCCGGAGACCCGCTTCCGCTCGACGCATCGAAGCTCAAAGCCAGCACGTTCGTCGGCTGCGTCATCACCAGCCCGGCGGTCTCGCCGCTCGTCGAGGCGGCGCGGCGCCTCGGCTGCAAGACGTCGACGGGCACTGAAATGTACAACGCACTGCAGAGCTCGATGGTCGACTTCCTGCTCGCGCACGACGGATCGAGGTGACGGCCATGTTCAAGAACATCGAAGCGATTTCCGACGATGCCCGCTACGATCTTATCGCGATCGGCTCGGGTGCGGCCGGCATGGCGGCTGCGCTGTTCGCAGCGATCGAGGGCCGCAAGGTCCTGCTGGTCGAGCGCACCGAATATGTCGGAGGCACCAGCGCGCTTTCGGCGGCGACCACCTGGATCCCCAACTCGCACCATTCGAAGAGCGTCAATCCCGATGACAGCCGGGAGAAGGTCCGCACGTTCCTCGACGGCGTGGTCGGCAATCATTCTGCCCCGTCGATGCGCGAGGCCTTTCTCGACAGCGCGCCGGACGCGGTCGCAACGCTCGAAGCCAACAGCATCGTCAAGTTCCGCCCCTATGCGACCCATCCAGATTACGAACAGCAGTTCGAGGGCGCTACGATGCGCGGCCGCGCTCTCGAACCTGTGCCGTTCGACGGCCGCGACCTTGGCGCCGATCTCGGCAATATCCGTCCGCCGATCCCGGAGTTCACGATTTTTGGCGGCATGATGGTCGACCGCACCGATATCGGCCACCTGCTCGCCCTCAAGAAGTCCGCGCGCTCGTTTGCCCATGCCATCAAGATCCTCGCTCATTACGCCGGCGATCGGCTTAAGGGCCGACGCGGGTCCCGCCTGGTGATGGGCAATGCGCTGATCGGCCGCTTCCTGGCCTCGCTCAATGCGCGCGGCGTCGATATCCTGATCCGCACCGAGGTGCAGGATCTCGTCACCGAGAACGGCACTGTGACCGGTGCGGTGCTCAAGTCCGGCACAACGAGCCGCCGCGTAGCGGCCACGCACGGCGTCGTGCTCGCCGCCGGCGGCTTCAATCGGCATCCGCAACGCCGCGGCGAGCTGCTGCCCAAGGGCGAGACATACAGCCCTTCCGCTCCCGGGCACACCGGCACCATGCAGGACATCGCCTTGCGGCTCGGCGCGCGCCTCGGCGAAGGCAATCTCGACAATGCGTTCTGGGCGCCGGTCTCGATCCGACGGCGCGCCGACGGCAGCACCGCGAGCTTCCCCCATTTCGTCATGGACCGCAGCAAGCCGGGCACGGTTTGCGTTGATCAGACCGGCCGTCGTTTCGTCAACGAATCCGTCTCCTATCACCTGTTCGGTCGCGCGATGTTCGAGCACGACAAGCAGGTGCCCTGCATTCCCTGCTTCATCATCACCGACGCCACAGGCCTCAAGAAATACGGCCTCGGCATGGTACGGATGGGCACGCGCAACCTCGCTCCCTACCTCGCCGACAGCTATCTGACCGAGGGCGCGACCATCAGTGAACTCGCCGGCAAGATCGGCGTGCCCGCGACCAACCTCGAAGGCACGATCGCGGCGATGAACCGCTATGCCGCTGATGGCATCGATCCGGACTTCGGGCGCGGCACCACGCCCTATCACCGCGTCAACGGCGATGCGTCGATCGAACCCAACCCGACGCTCGGTCCGATTTCGACCGCGCCCTATTATGCCGTGCGTCTCTATCCCGGCGACATCGGCGCGGCCACCGGTCTCGTCGTCAACGAATGGGCACAGGTCATGCGCGCCGATGGCAGCGCGATCGCGGGACTCTATGCCTGCGGCAACGAGGCGAATTCGATCATGGGCGGCACCTATCCGGGCCCGGGCATCACCATCGGTCCGGCCATCACGTTTGCCTATCGCGCGGCGCGACATGCGCTTGGGGTGACCCAGGCGCGTCGCGCCGCGTGAACCGGAGGCTGACGTGAGAAGCGACGAACATCTCGATTGCGATCTGCTCGTGATCGGCTCGGGCGCAGGCGGCTTGGCTGCTGCGGTTACGGGCGCCTCGCTCGGTCTCGACGTCATCGTGGTCGAGAAGGAGGCTCAACTTGGCGGCACCACAGCGTGGTCCGGCGGCTGGATGTGGATCCCGCGCAATCCGCTGGCGAAAGCGGCCGGCATCGTCGAGGCCCCCGAGCAGCCCAGGCTCTATCTGCGGCATGAGCTCGCCGATGGTTACGACGCAGCCCGCATCGACATGTTCCTCGAGCAAGGCCCGCGCATGGTCGAGTTCTTCCAGCGCGAGACCCATCTTGCTTTCATCGACGGCAACCAGATCCCGGATTTTCACGGCAAGAGCCCGGGCGCGGTCACGGGCGGCCGCTCGCTCTGCGCGGCGGCGATCGATGGCCGTGAGCTCGGTCCACGCCTCCGCGATCTCAAGCCGCCGCTGGATGAAGTCGCCCCGTTCGGGATGGCCATCGCGTCGGGCGCGGATCTCCGGTACTTTCTCAACGCCCGTTCCTCGCTGGCCTCCTTCCGGCATGTCGCGCGCCGGCTCGCGCGGCATCTGGTCGACATGCTGCGCTTCGGCCGCGGCATGCATCTCGTCAACGGCAACGCGCTTGTGGCCCGGCTGTTGAAATCCGCCGACGCGCTTGGCGTTCGCATCATGCCGGCGGCGCCGGCCCGATCGCTCCTGAGCGAAGGAGCCCGCATCACGGGCGCGCGCGTCGTTCATGACGGCGCGACGCTTGAGATTCGCGCCCGCCGCGGTGTCGTGCTCGCCTGCGGCGGCTTCCCGCACGATACGGCGCGGAAGGCAGCGCTCTTTGCCCACGCTCCAAGCGGCCACGAGCATTGGTCGGCGGCGCCGGCCGGCAACACCGGCGACGGCATCCGCCTCGGAGAGAGTGTCGGCGGAGAGCTGCGGACGGATCTCTCCGACCCGGGAGCCTGGGCGCCGGTCTCACTGGTCCCGCATCGCGACGGCTCGGTTGGCCACTTTCCGCATCTGATCGAGCGCGCCAAGCCGGGGCTGATCATGGTGCGCAGCGACGGCACGCGCTTTGCCAACGAGGCCAATTCCTATCACGACGTGATGAAGGCGCTGTTCGCCGCCACGCCCGCGAGCGCGCCCGCCGAGGCCTGGGCGATCTGCGACGCAAAATTCCTCAAGCGCTACGGCCTTGGCCGCGTCCGCCCGCCGCCCTTCCCAATCACGCCATGGATTCGCAACGGCTACCTGAAACGAGGCGCGAGCATCGAGGCGCTGGCGCGCGCCTGCGACATCTCCGCCGAAGGGCTCAAGGCGACGATCGGGCACTACAACCGATTTGCCGCGCACGGCGAGGATCCCGCCTTCGGACGCGGTGACACGCCCTATAATCGCGTGCAGGGGGATACGGCTCATCTGCCGAACCCCTGCGTCGCGCCGGTCGATGCCGGCCCGTTCTATGCGGTGAAGATCGTCGCCGGCAGCCTCGGCACCTTCGCAGGTCTCAACACCGACGAACATGCCCGCGTGCTTGATGCGCAGGAGCGGCCCATCGACGGCCTCTACGCCGTCGGAAACGACATGTCGAGCATCATGGCCGGCCGCTATCCGTCCGGCGGCATCACGCTCGGTCCAGCCATGACCTTCGGCTACATCGCCGCGCACCACGCTGGCGGAATTCCGCTCAAGAACAACCGGTCGGCCGCCGCCTGACCGCAAGGAGAAGAAATATGCTCTATGAGATCGCAACGCTGACGGTGAAGCTCGGTACCGCCGCCAAGGCCGTGGCCGGGATCGGCGATTATGTCGGGGCGCCGGAGGCCAAGGGCACGCTGCTCGGCTGCTGGGCAAACGAGATCGGCGAGCTCAACCAGCTCCTGGTGCTGCGCTCGTTTGGCGATCACGAGGCATACCGCGGCGAGCGCGAGCGCGCGCTCCGCACCGCCAATCCCTTCAATGCCGGCGAGGCCATCGCGCAGATGAGCTTCGACACCTATGTGCCGTTTCCATTCCTGCCGCCGGTCGTGCCGGGCAAGTACGGAAGCGTCTACGAGATCCGCACCTATCGCCTCAAGCATGGCGGCGTTCCTCCCACGATCGCCGCGTGGGAAGCCGCGATGCCCGAGCGCGGCAAGCTGTCGCCGCTCTCGATTGCGATGTATGCGCTGGACGGGCCGCCGCGCTTCACCCATATCTGGCCCTTCGCGAGCCTCGATGCCCGCGCCGCTGTGCGCGCGGAATCCGTCGCCAGGGGCGTGTGGCCGCCGAAGGGCGGGCCGGATTGGCTGACCGGCGAGATGCGCTCGATCATCGCGCTGCCGACCGCCATCTCTCCGCTGGCGTGAGGCGATCGCCATGACGCACATCTATTCGCTCGCCTATCTCACCTCGGCGCCGATGGCGCCTCCGGACGCGCTGGTCCTGGCCGAAAAGCTCGGCTACCAGGCGATAGGGGTCCGCATCGCGCCCGCCGCCCCCGGCGGCGACTTCTCGCCGCTCGCCACGGATCCCGCCCTGTTGCGCGAAACCATCCGGTGCATCGAGGACACCGGCGTGCCGGTGTTCGACGTCGAAATCGCACGGCTTGGCGCGGATTTCAAAGCGGACCACTTCGCAGCCTTCCTCGAAACCGCGGGCAGGCTGAAGGCGCGCGCGATCCTCGTCGCCGGTGACGATCCGGACGAAGCCCGACTGACGGAGTCATTCGCCGCATTCTGTCGCGCCGCGGCACCCTACGACCTCACCGCGGATATCGAATTCATGCCGTGGACCGCGGTGAAGAACGCCAGGGCCGCCCTTCGTATCGTGACCAACGCCGGCGAGCCGAACGGCCGCGTGCTGGTCGACGCGCTGCATGCCGCGCGCTCGGCTACCACCCTTGACGATATCGTAGGCCTGCCGCGGGAATTGCTGAGCTACGCCCAGCTCTGTGACGCGCCCGCAGGGATCCCCGCCAGCAACGACGAACTGATCCACACGGCACGGTGCGCCCGGCTTCTCCCGGGCGACGGCGGCATCGATCTCGCCGGGGTCGTCCGCGCCTTGCCGGACGACCTTCCGCTGAGCCTCGAGATTCCGAACGATGAGTGGCTGCCCAAGCTCGGCGCCGAGGAATGGGGACGACGCGCGCTGGCGGCGGCACGCAGCATCGTCGCGCGCGCCGCAGATAGACGAGCGACGACATGAGCGGCCTCGATCTCTCCGGGCGCATCGCCGTCATTTCCGGCGGCTGCGGCGGCATCGGCCAGGCCGTTCGCGAGCGGCTTGCCGCCTCGGGCGCGAAAGTCGTCGTCTGGGACGTCGCAGATGGCGCCGACCAGCGGATCGATCTCACCGACGAGGCCGCCGTCAATGACGTGATGACGGGCCACCTCGCGCGCTTCGGCCGCATCGACATCCTCGTCAATGCCGCGGGAATCACGGGCCCTACGGTCAACATCGAGCAGTACAGCCTTGCTGAATGGCGGCGCGTGCTCGATGTGAACCTCACCAGCACGTTCCTCTGCTGCAAGGCGGCCGTCGCACCGATGCGACGGAAGAACGCCGGACGCATCGTCAACCTGGCCTCGATCGCCGGCAAGGAAGGCAATGCCGGCATGACCGGCTATTCCGCTGCCAAGGCGGGCGTGATCGCGCTGACGAAATCTCTCGGCAAGGAGCTGGCCGGCACCGATATCCGGGTCAACGCCATCGCACCCGCCGTGATCGCCACCGATCTCGTCAAGCAGATGTCGGACGAAGCCTATCGAAACGTGCTGGCAAAGATACCGCTCGGACGTGCGGGACGACCGGACGAGGTAGCGGCGCTGGTCACCTGGCTCGCCTCCGACGAATGCTCATTTTCGACTGGCGCGGTTTTCGACCTGTCTGGTGGGCGAGCGACGTACTGAGCCACCTGCCGAAGTTCCCTCTCGAACTCATCGCCATTTGATGAGGGGCAAGCTGTCACAGCTTGGCAAGCCGGTGAAATAATTACGCGCGGCAAACCGCGTCTGTCGACGTGTGAAATCGTGTAAAATCATAGATTGGTGCACAAAATCGTGGCCCCTGGTAGTCGGGGAGCGACTCGCCCCCCGACATCAGCATTTTTCATTATTACGCCCTGACCAGCAGCCCCTGCCCCACCCAGCGACCCAACACTGGCCTGCTCACCATGCCGGCGAACAAGATCCGCTTCTCGGTCGAAGCCACCTGCACTGCTGGCTTGCGTCGAAGCTCGACTGCTCAAACTCGCTATCACTAGATTTTTCTTGATCTCCCGGTGCACACGTCGTGCACACGCCGCCTTCTAACCGACTGAAAGACTTGAACATTGACTTGATTCTCTGTCGCTTCGCTCATTGACAATCGCGTGACGCCGTCCGAGGAAGGGCCGCATACGTCGCCCGCTGCCATTTCGCGGCAGCTGCAGATCTCGCATGCCGAGGGCCCCATCGGCGCACGTGACTTGATATCGAGCGAAAAGTCGCGATCCGAGGCGAGATCTCATCATCTGCCGTCTGCTACTGTTCGTGGGTGCGTGGCAATCACGTGTACCTCGCCATCCCGACCCTCTTTAGTGAGGACGCCAGCACCCAAGCCCACGCCTAGGACGTACATCCATCCCTCTTGAAAGTCGAACAAGTGGGAATTGAGCAGTGAGCTGAAGATATTCTGTGTAACAACAAGAAACCCGAGCCAGCTTGCAAAGCCCCTCCCACGAAAGAGGAGCAGGTGACAAATCCAGGTTGCATATAGCACGGCAATGCCCAGCACGCCCCACTGAACCGCCATGTTCAGCGTTTGATTGTGAGGATTGCGCGTCACTTCGGCCTCCAGGCCCATTTTTCCCTGTGCCTTCTGGCTAAACAAAATCTCCGTGGATCCGGTACCGTGCCCAATGATCGGCGCTGCCGCAAAGAACGTCAGTGATTCCTGCCAGTAGTAGAGGCGCTGCCCTGTCGAGCGCGGGACATTCTCAAGATAAAGCTGATATTCACGCGAAACATCCGCGATTCTTGTTCGCAAGAACGATGGGGTTGTCCATAAGGCCGCGGCGGCCGTAAGGGCGGCAAGCAGCAGCGTCATCGATTGTCGGCGGGTTAGAAATTTAAGTGCGAGAACGCCCAACATAGCAGGGATATAGATTAGCGCTGTGCGAGCCGAGACGACAAAAATCATATTGGTGAAGAAGGCGGCTATCAAGGTCACAAGCCCGCCGAATATGGCGATCCGCCCTTGTTTGAATAACTCCATCGCGAGCGGCGCCGCTGCGATCATGCAAAGCGCAAATTCCTGACTTTGGTCGATGTAGTTCTTGACTGGTACGCCGGCATTCTTTGACGCCTCAAGTCTGATCGACGGCTCGACATACGACATCCACGAAAGCGCCATCAACAGAGAACAGGAGATGAAGAAAGCAGCAAGTGCCCAAGTCGCCCGTTGCGATCGCTCGAAATGGTAGGCGATCAAAGGCACGGCGATAAACTTGGCGGTCGATTTGATGGTGTAGAGCGCCGTCAGCCAGGGTGCTTCGCTCCAAGCGGTGCCGGCGAGGGCAAGCACGAATATCAGCAGTGGAAACATGCAGTGAGGGCGACGCAAGTGCAGCAGGATCGCAACGCCATCCTCTCGCAATGAGACCCCCAAGATCCCGGTCAGCCAGATGAGCAAGATGATCTGGAAGCCTGTGGTCGACCAAGGCAGCATCGTAAAAGTTGCCGTTCCGAGGAGATCATTGGTAAATTGCGTGCGGACTGGATATGACCACCAGCTCGACTGCGAGTTTGTCGACGTTGTTTCAAGTGTATCCATTGGGCCCACAGGGTCGAGCGTATTCAGGTGCTTTGCCGCAGAAGTCACCATTTGTCTTCAGGATCTAGCGCGCGCCATCTCGCATGTACTGTATCGGTTTATGGGCATATACGACGCGGGTCGGGCTGCTGGCAACGATGGAGCGCTCGCGCGATCTGATCGAAAGGTCATAGCCATCGCCAACAGGGGGCGAGCTCAAGTCTGCAGCTGGCCAGCGTATGCCAAGGCTGCCACCGGCCATGCACCAACGTTCACTGCCGACCATTGAGGATCGTTTATTTGCCAGGAACAGGACGTGCCCTCTCACTAGCTTGGTTACCAAGGCGCACTGTTTCCCGATGAGGCCAGACAGTCAGATCACGATAATCAGACCGCTCCGCCCGGTGCCTTGTGCCGCGCTGAGTGCGGCCGATACCGTCGGGCCTCGACTTTAGAAACATCGGGTGCCACGTGGCCCCGTCCGTCAATCGGCTTGCAAAATTCGCAAGCCGATTGACAGCGAAAACGCAGCGCGCCGCATTTCAGGCGAGTGCATGAACGCCGATTGGCTCGACCTTGACGCCCTAGACGCGCCCGACGGCGATGCCGATCTCGAGGCCGCGGACTTCTCGTCATTCAACGTGCCGTCCTGCTCGTCCTGCGACGGCATCCTCAAGCCCGACGTCGAGTTCTTCAGCCGACAGGTTACCGTAGCGGCCGCTGCCGATCACCGGCACCACGGCCTTGCCATCGGCCATAGCCGGGGTCTACTGCCGTTCCTCTCGAAAGCTTTGATTTGGCCGCATGAACCTGCTTAATCGCGGCCGCGCATCATTTTGGAGATATCGGGCATGGCCCGCGGCACCATCCAGGGGGCACTGCGAAGCGGTTCGGTCGTGCGAAGCACCGATCGCTCCGCCTTGGCCGCCGCGCGCGCTGATATCGTATGCGGGCTGTTACTCTGGCGGCTGTGGGGCCGTCTCGGCTGGAACGACATCCGGCAACGCTATCAGCGTTCGATCTTGGGGCCGCTCTGGCTCACGGTCAGCATGGGCATCCTGATCGGCTCCCTGGGTCTGCTCTATGCCAGGTTGTTCCAGCAGCCCGTCGAGGAGTTCCTGCCCTATTGCGGCATCGGGCTTCTGATCTGGGGCTTCATGTCGAGCTATTTGACGGAGAGTGGTACGCTGTTTTCGGGGGCCGAAGCCTATATCAAGCAAATCAGCCTGCCGTTCTCGCTGTATGTCTACCGGGCAAGCTGGGCCAAGCTCATCATGCTGGCCCACAATTTCATCATATATTTCGGCATCATCCTGTATTTTCGTATCTGGCCGGGCGCAGCTGCGCTTCTGGCGATACCCGCGCTCTGCATCGTCGCCTTCAACGGGATGGCCATCAGCCTGACGATCGGGATGATTTCGGCGCGCTTTCGCGATATCCCACAAGTGATCAACTCCGTCGTGCAGATCCTGTTCTTCGTGACGCCCTTAATGTGGAAGCCCGATGCGGTGAAGATTCCGGCCTATGTGACGGAATTGAATCCGGTCTATCACCTGCTGCAAATCGTTCGCGCGCCGCTGCTCGGGGAGGTTCCGACAGCCTCCAACTACGCGGCGGTCGGACTGGTCACGCTGATCAACGTTGCCTTGTCGGGACTGTTGTTCTCCCGTTATCGGGCGCGGATCGCGTATTGGGTTTAAGGGACAGCAATGCTTGACGGCCTTCGGGGCAAGCCGCTCGTGACGCTGGAGAAGGTCAGCGTGTCCTTCCCGATCTACCAGGGTGGATCTCGTTCGCTGAAGAAGCACCTGCTGTTCCACGGAACCGGAGGGCAGCTCGCCAGCGATGCGAACGAGCGGATCGTCGTCGAGGCGTTGAGAGACGTCTCCCTGTCGATCGCCGCAGGCGAACGCATTGCGCTCGTCGGCGCCAACGGCGCCGGCAAGACCACCCTGTTACGCGTGATGGCCGGCGTCTATGAGCCGACGCTGGGGATCGCGACGTCGTGCGGTCGCATATCGCCGATCTTCGATATCGCTGTCGGAATCGACGGCGATCTGAGCGGCTACGATAACATCCGCCTGCGCGGCATGCTGCTGGGGCTGAGTGCCGGCGAGATCGAATCCTATATCCCCGATATCGCCGATTTCACCGAGCTCGGAGACTATCTGGACGTTCCCGTGCGAACCTATTCCTCGGGCATGATGACGCGCCTGACCTTCGCCGTCGCCACCTGCTTCTCGCCCGAAATCCTCCTGATGGATGAGTGGATTATGGCGGGAGATGCGAGCTTTCTCGCGAAGGCGCAACGCCGGATCGAATCCTTTGTCGAGCGTGCCAACATCCTGGTGCTGGCCTCCCACAATCTCGACATCTGCCGGAAATGGTGCACCAAAGCCGTGTGGATGGAGCGGGGCCGTATTCGAGCGGCGGGTGAGATCGACGCTGTGCTGCAAGAGATGCAGCTCGACCTTGCGCGGCAGTCCTCCTAGGCTGAACGACGGGTTTCCTGGTCGATCGCCATTTGAAGCGCGCGACAGACGTGGTCGACCGCCTGCTCCGGCATGTTGGTGTGGAAGGGGAGAGCCAGCGTGCTGGCGGCGACCCGCTCGGTCACAGGAAACTGGCCGCGTTGGTAGCCGTAACGCTCGGCGAAGTACGGCTGAAGATGGATCGGCGGGAAATAATTTCGCGTCGGAATCCCGCGTTCCGCAAGCCGCGACGCGATATTGTCGCGCGACAGGCGAGCATCCAACCGCACGATGTACACGAACCAACTCATCCGCGTGGTGTTCGCAGCCGCACTGAGTGGCTTGACGCTCACGATGCGCGCCAGGCGATCGTTGTAAGCCGCTGCCACCGCAGCTCGCCGGTCCAAGAGGTCGTCGAGGCGCGAGATCTGCGAGAGACCCAGCGCGGCACTGAGTTCATTGAGGCGGTAGTTGAACCCCAACTGATGATGTTGCAGCCATTCGTCGCCGGCGCGTCCGTGATTGCGCAAGGCTCGCAGCTCGCGATCCCATTGCGGATCGTCGGTGGTTACGATGCCGCCCTCGCCGGTGGTCATCTGCTTGTTGGGATAGAAAGCGAAGACGGATGCGCGCCCAAACGCGCCGACCTTGCGGCCGTCGAACTCCGCGCCGATCGCTTCGCAGGCGTCTTCAATCACGGCAAGCCCGCGCCGGTCGGCGGTGCGGCAGATCTGGTCCATGCGCGCGGGACGGCCGAAGACATGAATCGGAAGGATTGCGACCGTCCGGTCGTTCACCGCCGCGTCGATCGCATCCGCATCGATATTGAAACTGTCTTCGTCGATGTCGACAAACACCGGCGTTCCGTGCTCGTAGAGGATGCAATTGGCTGAGGCGACGAAGCTGAAGGGTGACGTGACGACTTCCGAGCCCTCCTTCACGCCGGCAAGCCGCATGCACAGGTGCAGGCCAGCCGTGCCGCTGGCGACCGCGACGGCATATCGCGTGCCAACATAGTCGCGTACGCGCTTCTCGAACTCTTCGATATAGGCTCCGATGCTGAGCCGGCCGCTTCGCAGCACCTGTGCGACGAGATCGATATCGCCCTCGGTGATATCGGGCTGCGACATCGGCGTGCTGATAATGCCTTTCTCATTCATCGCACTCTCCGTGCTGGCACTCCGACGACCGTCGCATGATCGGCGACATCCTCAGTTACGACTGCGCCGGCCCCGATGACGCACCAATTTCCGATGCTCACTCCCGGCAGGACGCGGCTGCCCAGCCCGAGAAGACTTCCCTCGCCGATTTTCACCTCGCCGCCCAGATAGCACCCCGGCGCCACATGAGCGTGATCGCCGATCTCGCAATCATGCTCGACAATCGCACCTGTGTTGATGATGACGTTCTGCCCGATTTTTGCATACGCATTGACGATGGCACCGGCGAACGCGACGATGCCGGCCTTCAACTCCGCCCAGGTGCTCACCGTCGCACAGGGGTGAACGATCGTGATCGCCTTTGCGTTTCGCGACGTCTCGCGCTGCATGATGTCGCGCCGAGCGCGATTAGCTCCGATCGCCGGGATGAGGCCATCGATATTGTGATCACGCCAGGCCGAAATCGGCCCCAGCACGGGAAGTCCCATGATCGAACGACCCGATAGCGACGGATTGTCGTCCAGGAATCCGACGATCTTATGCCCCGCAAGCGATAGAGCGGCGTCTGCAACCACCTTTCCGTGCCCGCCGGCGCCTACGCAAGCGATCCTAGGTACCGCGCCATTTGCGTTCAAATTTTCACTTGCTCCCCGGAGTCGGGCCGGAGCTGTACCCGAGCCAGTTGGAAACTTTTGGATGAATATTGTAGTGCTGAGTAATGGAAAATGACACAGTTGGCAACATGCCGCTTGTTCGCACGACGACTCTTGGTTCCGCTCGGCAAGCCGTCGAGATCGCGCATGGCCCGTCGGTCAAAGGCACGATGCCGGCTCCGACGACGAGGCAGCTCCGCGTCTGTCACATCGCGGCGACGACTGAAGGCGCGGCATGGGTGTTTGAGCAGGTGCGGGATCTCAGGGATCGTTTCGGGTACGACGTCAGCGTCATCTTGAACGGAACCAGCGGGGCGCTCGTCGACCGCTTCAATGCTGCCGGTATTCGCGTCCTTGCGAGCGATTTCCAGTTTCTCGGCGGTGGCGATTTGTTCGCACTGCCCAAGCGGATCCTGGACCTAGGGCGTATTCTGGAGCGCGAGCGCTTCGACATCATCCAGACGCACCTGTTCCATTCCATGGTGATCGGTCGCATCGCGGCCTGGCTCGCCGATGTCCCGGTACGCTTGTCGATGATCGCAGGCCCATTCCATCTCGAGGCTTATACGCCGAGCTGGATCGATGGCTCGACGCAGTGGATGGATACCGCGCTCATCCCGTCCTGCGAGTTCAGCCGTTCACTGTATCTGTCAATGGGCGTGCGCAAGCAGCGCCTCGAGGTCATCTATTACGGGCCGGACGAGACCAGGTTCGAGCCGTCGCGTGAGGTTGCCGCGGATTTGCGCGCCGAGCATGGCTGGGCAGCAGATACGCCGCTGATCGGGATGGTCGCTTATTTTTATCCCGAACTCGGCGTCAACCGATGGACGCCGCCGGCCGCGCAGGGGCGCCCGGTCAAGAGCCACGTCGACCTTATCAGGGCAATGCCTGCGGTGCTCGCCGACTTTCCCAATGCCAAACTGTTGTTGGTCGGGTCGGGCTGGGAGGAAGGCGGCCGGCAATATATGGCCAAGATGCAGGCTTTGGTCGCCGAACTCGGTCTTTCCGATAGCGTCGTCTTCACCGGCTACCGCACGGACATTCCCGCCGTGCTCAAATCGCTCGATGTCGCCGTTCAGGCCTCGGTTAGCGAAAACCTCGGAGGTTCGATCGAGGGCCTCTTGATGGAATGTCCGATGGTCGCGACGCGAGTTGGCGGCCTCGTCGATAGTGTCATCGACGGCCATACCGGCGTGTTGGTCGGCCCAGCCGATCCGGCCGAGCTTGCAAGGGGCATTCTCGAACTATTGCGCGACCCCTCGCGCGCAAGGGAGTTCGGTCGTCACGGCCGGGCGCGCATGCTCGAGAGGTTTACGCTGCGAACGACGGTGGAGGACGAGCACCGGCTTTATCAGCGGCTGTATGCACGGGCACCGGCCGGCTACCGCTCCGTTCGCCGCGCATTTCGGTTGTTTTGTGGGGCCCTCGTCGGTGGTTACCTGGCGTTCCGCTATACGGTGTTCGACAGCAATCTGCTGCCAGCCTGGGATGCCGGTTGGCGGCCGTGGCACTTCCTCGCGTTGCGCCGGTTGATGCTGCGCCTGATCAACGCGGTGCTGCGATCCAGGACTGCATCTGCTCCTGCGCCTTACGCGGCCGCACCCGCGAACGAGCAGTTCATCTCTGTGACGATCGAGCCTCCAGCGCCGATTGCTCCGCGACTGAGGCTTGCCGGGCGGATGATGCTCTACCGCTTCTATGCATTCGTCGGTCGACAAAAGCTCGGCTGGGGTCTTCGCAGGCGTCTGCGTGCCAAGTTCCGTCGCCTGCTCGGCTCTGCTGCCGAGCCAGACAGCGAGGCGCGGGACCGATGACCATGCGAACAATCAATCGCGCATCTGGCGGTGGAGACAAGGTCGGGTCGTTGAGAGTCTGTCACCTCGTCTCGGCGACCAACGGCGCTCGCTGGGCCGTGGAGCAGTTGTCGTGGCTGCGAGACCGTTATGGACATGATGTCACGGCGGTCGTGGGCGGTTCGAACGGCTCCTTGATCGACATGCTGAAGGAAGCCGGTATCCGGGTTCACGCCGAGGAGGGCTTCGGCGCCTATGATAGCGTCGCTTCGGTTCTGCGGCTGCCGGCGGCGGTCTGGCGGCTTGCATGGTGGCTGCGCCGGGAACGCTTCGATGTCGTGCAGTCGCATCTGCTGTTTGCGATGATTGCGACGCGGTTCGCGGCCTGGTTTGCCGACGTCCCGGTGCGGCTTGCGATGTATGCCTCGCCTTTCCATCTCGAAGTGCCCCGGACGTTCTGGATGGACCGATTGACGTGGTGGACGGAGACGCGTCTCATCGCATCATGCAAGTACACCGACGACATCCTCGCCCGTCTCGGTGTCGCCTCGGCGCGCCGCGCGGTGATCTACTACGGCGCGGACAACGATCAGTACGATCCGGACAAAACCCCGGCCGTCGACCTGCGGGCGGAGTATGGCTGGCCATCGTCGACCAAGATCGTCGTGAAGGTCGCCTATTTCTATGCGAAAATGTCGGATAACGACTGGGTGCCCGCCGTCCTACGCGGAAAGAACCCGAAGGGTTTTGTCGACCTCGTTCGGGCCACGCCGGCTATTCTTGCCAAGCATCCGGAAACCAAGGTCGTGCTCGTGGGCAATGGCTGGGGGGAGCCTGGGACCGCCTACATGGAGGAGGTGCGGCACCTGGTGCAGGATCTCGGTCTTTCCGAGAGCATCATCTTTACCGGCTTTCGTCGCGACACGGCCGGAATCCTTCGCGGCGCCGATGTGGCGGTTCAGGCCTCACTCTATGAGAACGTGGGCGGGGTGATCGAATCCCTCATGGTAGAATGCCCGACAGTTGCAACTGCGGTCTGCGGCATGGTCGATTGCGTGATCGACGGCGAGACGGGCATTCTCGTGCGTCCCTCCGACCCTGCGGACCTGGCGCGCGGTATCAACGACATGCTGTGTGACCGGCCGCGCGCTCGCGCGCTTGCCGCGAACGGTGGCCTTCTTGCCCGGGAGCGCTTCAGCCTGGCGCGCACATGCGCCGATCTCGATCAATTGTACCGGTCGGAACGATCGGTCCTACGCCGTCGCTTCTACAATCCGCTGGTGAGCCTTGCACGCTGTGCGATCGGCGTCCCGATCCTTGCCTGGTTCGTACTACGCGTCGCGCACAGGGATTTTTACATGACCTCGCACTGGCCGACGCATCGCAACCGCCTGAAGAGCATTCTCGATACGACCTTCAGCTTCGATACGTATTGGCGGTCAATCGCGAACCAGCTTCCGTACGGGCCTCCTCCCGGGACGTTGCTGCCGCTGCGAATCCGATGGGCCAATCGTCGCGTGACCGCTGGCTTGCACCTTGCGCGCTGGCACATCGAATTGCCGATGCATCTGCGAATGTACCGGCAACGGCTGACCTCATGGGTCAGAAGTCATCTTTCGACTCTCAGAGGTCAACTTGTCACCGCTGGCCTGCACGCGTCGCGTCGATGGGTCGAAGCGCCGATGTATTTGCGCATGTATCGCCAGCAGACGGTGTCCTGGCTCGGCAAACATTCCCCCGGTTGGGGCTTGATGCGGAAGCTTGCGGAACTGCGGCGCGGGTTGCAGCCGAATGGACCCGGACAAGCGGCGCTGCAGCAGACACCGATTGAGCCGCCCGTTTGCGACAGTGCCGAGTGAGGTTGATGCCGTGACTTCCGTGCGTCCGGCCTCCCTACCCCCCTTCGCGCCCGACAGAAGCGAGAGCACTTCGTTTGCACGGCTGCCGGCACGCGGGTTGGCTGGTATCCCTCCCGATTGGCTTCCGCCGGGCAAGAAGGCTGCCGTCGTGTTCACCATCGACGACGTCCATCCCGGTACCTCTCGCGACAGTTATGAGGCTGGCGGCGACCTCGACCATGGGCAGCTTCGTTTTCTGATCCGCCTGCTGACCGCTCATTCGAAGCTGCGCGCTACTCTGTTCGTGACGGCCGATTGGCGCGCAAAACACCCATCCGTTTCGCACCCGCTGCTGATGCACATTCCCGGTGTGCGGCGTCTTTGGTGCGAATGGAATACGTTGCCCGAAGGCACGATGCGCATCGACAGGTTTCCGCGCTTCATCGAATTCCTCAAGAACCTGCCAAGGGTTGAAATCGGGCTGCACGGCCTCACGCACAACCGCGGACGCCACCCCACGCATCTCGAATACCTGGATGCGAGCGAGGAGGAATGCCGGCGCAGTCTGGCGGGGATCTTCCAAATCTTTCACGCCGCCAACCTGGCGTTCGTGCCGGGAATGTCGCCGCCCGGCTGGTACCTGAGCCATGGACTTGCGAGGGCAATGCGGGACGCCGGCCTGACCTTCGTCGGCTCCTCGCGCGACCTCGTGAGCGCCGTGCATCGTGAAGCGCGGAGCGGTATGAGCGGGCTCACCGGTACGTCACTGATCGCGCCACAATGGATATCCGGTGGATTGTTGAACTTCACGACCAACTATCAGGCGACGTCGACCATCGACCGGGCAAGGTCAATTATCGATCACGGTGGTCTGCTTGCGATCAAGGCGCATGTCATCAAGAGGGCCGGATCCTATGTTGCGCTGGATGGGCTCGGCGATGAATATTGCGATCACCTGCATGCGGTGTTTGATTACCTGGAGACAGTCGGCGAGGACCTCTGGTGGACCAGCATGGGCGAGATTGCCGCGCGCTGCGTTGCGGCGCTGCCGCAGGCATCCATTGGCAAGGCGAATGATCTGTGAAGGTCAGCATCAACCCCGCAGGCTTTGAAGCCGAGCATCTCGCCGCCCTGAACCGATCGTTCGGCGATTGGGGCGACGGGCGCCGCTGGCGGTGGTGTTTTGCGCGGTCATCCTTGTCCGAACCGGCCGATATCGTCGTCGCCGAGGTGAACGGTGCTGCGATTGCTGGAACGGGCATCTCCTATCGGCGAATGATCACGCCCGACGGCGGAACTCTGCTGGCCGGAATCCTGACGGCGGCGTGGTCGCTTCCGGTCAAGTCCGCCCGCGGCGCCTACATGCACGTGATATCGGAAGCGATGCGGCGGATTGCCGAGCGCGGCGGCGCCGTCGCGCTCGGCTTCATGCCGCAGAATAAGTCGAGCGGCCTTCAGCTCCTGCGCGCAGGCGCGATGGCGGCAACCACCGCCTATGTGTCCACGCCCGCTGGCTGGAATGACGGATTGCCGGGCGAATTGAAACCTTGCGTCCTGACGAGCAGTCTCATCGAAGAGCTGTTTCGTCGCGTGAACCGTCGCGCACAACGCGGTCTACGATTCACCTACCCGGATATCGGTGAGTTCAGTGGACAGTTTCTCGAGCGGCCGCATCCCGTCGAGGTGCTCGCGGATGCCAAGGGCGGCTATTTCATTCTCGAACGCTTGTCGCAAGCGATGAACCTGCTTGCGGTCCTTCCGGCCGATGGCGACGCGCGCGCGCCTGGACAGCATCTCATTGATGCGGCCCAGCTTGCCGCCGACCAGAACTCTAAGCTCCTTTCCTATGCATCGAACGAGCATGCTATCGCGGAGGCCGTCGCAGCGGGTCTGGTTGCCAAGCCCGGTTTCATCACCGTGACGATCGCAAACGTGCAAGCACTGTCGGCCGCCGTATCCAACGCGTTGGAAGTGGGCGCTGCAACGAGCACCTGTCTTGCGATGCTGAGGGCTTTCCACGTCGAGAACGGCGATCGGATGTAGCCAGGCGACATTTGCCCGGTCAACGTCGTCCCCGCCTGCTCGGCAGTGCGTTGTCCGCAAGAAAGACCGTTTGAAAAATCAGCTGCTCAAACGGTTTTGCTCGCCAAGCTATTGATTTGGTGGGCTCGAACCTGGGACCCGCTGATTAAGAGTCAGCCGCTCCAATCCCAGGTTTCCGCATCATTGATCTATTAAGCTGCAAGTTCTGCTGCGCGAATGCGGCGCCAGAAAGGGGCGCCCTGCGCCCGCACTTCAGCACGCTTGCTCAGGTTAGATGTCGTAAGATTTTTCTTGATCTCTCGGTGCACACGCCGCGCTCTAACCGATTGAAAAACTTGAACTCTCGCTCCAATCCATCATGGGGGCCGTGGCGAATTTTCGATCTAATTCATTCATTTCATTGATATATTTTGACTTCGACCGATCCTAAGCGTGATTGGACCGATTGAAAAATCTGCTTTGATCAAGCTGTCGCCGATCGGTTCTTGTAGGACGATATGCACAAAATGGAAGCGGAAATCGGCTTTCGGAGTCTCGGTGCACACGGCCTTGCACACACATGCGAAATTGCACGCGACGCTCGCATAACGTGCATCCTGGATCTTCCTGGCATACCGGTTGACGAGATCGGCTCGGTTATACTCATCGAGCGATGTGAGTATAATTCGCGTTCTTATGCCGCACTTTATGCGTCGGCCGTCTGCCTCCAATCGAACCTTCCCCAGCGATGATCGGCTAGCCAGATCGCCCTCTAGCGAGGCACCTCCGCCACGCGCTGCAGCTTCTGCAAGCAGCGCGTGGTGCGAACCACGGTCGGCATGTCCTCGTCAGGAAAATTAGTCTTCCAGTCGGTCACGCCGACCTCGCCGACATACATGTCGCCTTTGGAATCCAGCGCAATGCCATGCGGCGCGAGGAATTTGCCGCTCGCAAGACCGGGGCCATCCTCGCCGCCGAGGCGCGCGATACGCTTGCCCTTGGCGTCCACGATCGACAACCGCGGGCCGAGATTGGGTACCTTGCGGTTGACCGGCATGGCAGGGCCGAGCTCGCCGATCACGAAGGTCGGGCTCTTGCCGCCACCGCAACAGCACAGCGCGCACGGCCGGTGCAGATTGTTCCACTGCGCCTCGTATTTACCGTTGCCGTCGAACACCTGCACGCGATGGTTCTCGCGGTCGGCGACATAGACCCAACCATCGGCGTCGGTGACGATATTATGCACGATGTTGAACTGGCCGGGATCGGTGCCGGGCGCGCCCCAGCTCTTGATTCAGTCTGCCGTCCGGCGTGAATTTGTGGATGCGGGCATTGCCGTAGCCGTCGGAGACGTAGATCTCTCCCTTAGGGGACAGCGCGGTGTGGGTGCAGCGATGGAACGGCTCGCCGCTCATGAACGGCGCGGGCTTTTCGGGAACACCGATCGTCAGTAGCACCTTGCCGTCAGTGGTGCACTTTCGCACGGTGTGGTCGCCGTCATCGGTGCAATAGAGGTTGTCGTCGGCGTCGATGTGCAGGGCGTGCGCGCGGGAGAACAGCCCCTCACCCCAGCTGCGCAGGAAATTTCCGTCGCGGTCGAGCACCACCATCGGATGGGCGCCGCGGTTGAAGACGTAGATGCGGTCGCGGCTGTCGACCGCGACGGAAGCGACGTCGGTGAGCTGCCAGCCATCCGGCAGTTTCGCCCAATTGTCGACGACGCGGTAGCGGTGCTCGCCCGAGCCGAGAATGGCTGACACTCGTTTTCCTGTTGTTACGCGCCTGCGTCGCCTGATCGCTCAGGCGAAGGTGCAGCCCTTGGATTCCAGCACCTTGCCGATGCCGGACAGCTCGAGGATGTTCCCGCCGGCCTTCAGCGCTTTCATCACGTCGGCTTCCTTGTCCTCGCGCGCCGCCGACTTGACGCAGACGTCGGCGATGTTCTCCTTCGGCACGATGACGACGCCATCGTCATCGGCGCTCACGATGTCGCCGGGGCGGACGGCGATCCCGCCGATGACGATCGGCTGATTGATAGTGCCGAGGGTCTCCTTGACGGTGCCCTTCATGCACAGGCCGTAGGAGAAGACGTTGAAGCCGGTGTCGCGCACGGCAAGGCCATCGCGAACGCCCGCATCCGTGACCAGGCCGACGATGCCCTTGGCGACGCAGGCCGTCGCCAGCACCTCGCCGAAGCCGCCCTGCTCGGGATGTTCGCCCGCGCTCACCACGAGCACGTCGCCCGGCTTTGCCAACGAAATCGCCGTGATCAACATCATATTGTCGCCGGGATGGCAGCTCACCGTCAACGCCGGTCCGCAAGCGCGCATCCCGGAATAGATCGGCTTGATGCGGAAGGTCAGCGCACCCGATCGTCCCTGCGCTTCGTGAAGGGTGGACGGAGGAAACTTCTTGATGCGCTCGACAAGCTCGGCGGCGGGCCGATCGAATGTCCTGATTACATGCACCATGGTAACCTCCTTGCGGTCGCGATCTCCGTTACACCTCCATAACCAACCGCCTTTGGGCGGAAAATTCAGATTTTAGGATTGCCGCATCGTGTTTCGTTATGGCTCGTCCTTCGGCTCATCCGGAGGCGACGCTGGGCCACCCGAGGCGATGGCAACCGAGCCGAGCTGGGCCTCGAACGGCCCCCAGGTCTTGACGATGATCTCGAGCAGGATCTTGTAGACGGCGAATGCGGCGTCGGACAACGCGGCATTGTCGGAAATGCATAGCGACATCTGTTGCGAGGCCGACGGCGCGTTGATCCGCCGAATGCAGAGTTCGTCGAGGTTCGGCAACTCCTTTGCGATCGACATGGGCAGCACAGCCGCCCCCACTCCGGCTGCAATCGCCGAAGACAGGGTCGACTGGGAGTGGATCTCGGCGACGATGCGCGGGCGGAGGCCCACCTCGGCGCAGACGCGCTCCACGGTCTGTCGCAGGAAGGATTCCCGATATGGCAGAAGCAGGTCGAATTGTGCGACCTCCGCCGCTGAGACCTCCTCCGGCGGCATCTGCTCCGGATACATGCCGCGGGGCGCGACAAGATAGAAGTATTCGCGCATCAGCGGCTTGTAATCGAGGCCGGTCACCGGGCGCTCGCCGTAAAGGACAGCCATGTCCATGCTCCCCTTCAGCATCATCTCGCTGAGCATGACCCCGGAGCTGTCATAAATGTGCGGCACGATGCCGGGATAGCGTTCGCGGATCTGCGTGAGCAATGGGGTCGCCAGCAACGCCGCCGAACTGAGCGGGGCCAGACCGATCGTGACGTTGCCGGTCAGCTCCGGCTTGTTGTCCAGAATGGTGCGCCTGGCTTCTTCAATCTGCCGCTGGATCGACTTGGAATAGCGGTAGAGGATTCGTCCGGCCTCGGTGGGCTTGACCCCGCGGGCGCTGCGGTCGAGCAGCTTGCACTTGAAATCCGCCTCCAGGCTCGCAATGTGCTGACTCAGTGCCGGCTGCGCAACATTCAGCACCTTCGCCGCGCTCGTCATGCTGCCTAGATCCACGACCTTGATGAAGGCCTCCAAACGTTTCGTATCCAATACGGCCTCTCCGGATATCCAGGCAGGGAGAAATGCAGCAGCAATAGGCTGAAGCTATGGGATCAGAAGGAATTGTTCTTACCACTGGGAACCTGAGGGGCCTATAGCTAGTGCTGAACTCGTCCGCCGCTCGCGTTGCAGCCGACGCCACCAGCGGGTTGGACGGTAGCAGAGGAGCCCTCGCGGATGGGATTTTCGGACTATCGGACGGCCCTGGTGACGGGCGCATCCTCCGGAATAGGGGCTGCGACGGTTCGCCGCCTGAGTGCAGAAGGGCTCGAGGTCTACGCTGTGGCCCGCGACGCCGCTCGCCTCAGCGCCTTATCTGCGGAGACCGGTTGCCGCCCCTGCGCCGTGGACATCAGCGACCTCAATGCGCTTGCGGCATTGGCGAAGTCGGCTGAGTTCGACGTCCTGGTCAACAACGCCGGCCAGTCCCGCCGCGGCAATATTCTGGACACGACGGCAGAGGATGTCGACGCCCTCATCGACGTCAATTTGCGCGCGGTCCTGCATCTGACGCGGCTGATCGTGCCGGGCATGGCGCGCCGCGACCGCGGCCATGTCGTCAACATCTCCTCGATCGCAGGTCACTACGCGTTCGGTGGCGGAAACACCGTGTATCACGCCACGAAGGCTGGCATTCACTCGCTGTCGCAGCAACTGCGCGTCGACCTCTACGGGACCAGGGTTCGCGTCACCGAGATATCGCCGGCCCGGGTCGAGACGGAAGTGTTCGGACGGCTGCTGGGTGATCTGGCCGAAGCCAAGCGCCGCTTCTTTGACGATTATGATGCTCTCCAGCCCGAGGACATCGCCAATTCGATCGCGTTCGCGGTTGGGTCCCCGGCACGCATGAATGTTGCCTTCATGGAAGTCCTGCCGACCCAGCAGGTCGTCGGCGGCCTCAATTTTGCACAGAAGAGCCGGCCGCCGGCCGAGTGACGCATGAACGCCCCGAACTCGACAGGCCGTCAACGCGGAGCGTGACCGTGGACCTCTCCAAAATCGAACAACTGGTCGATCTCGTTACGCGTTCCTCCATCGCCGAGCTGGACCTCACGCAGAACGGCACCCGCATCCGCATCCTCAAGCGCGCGCCTGCGGCCCTGGGTCCGCCTGCAAACCGGGCAGCGGTCGAGGCCCCTGCTCTCGATCATCAGGACAGCCCAGCTCCCGAGGCTGCCGCCGACATCGTGGTGCCGGCGCCGATGCATGGCATCTTCTACCGGGCTGCGGCGCCGGACGAGCCGCCGCTGGTCGAGGTCGGCACGCGGATCGAGGCCGGGCAGAAGATCTGCATCATCGAAGCGATGAAGACCTTCATCGACATCGCCGCCGAGGCGCCCGGCGTCGTGCTTGCGATCCTCGCAGAGGATGGTCAGGAGATCGAGGCCGGGCGGGCTCTGTTCCGGATTGGGCCGGCGGGTTCATCCTGATGTTCGACAAGGTCCTGATCGCCAACCGGGGCGAGATCGCGCTTCGCATCCAGCGCGCCTGTCGGGCGATGGGTCTCAAGACGGTCGTCATTCACTCGGAGGCGGATCGCGACGCACGCTATGTCGCACTCGCCGATGAGGCACTCTGCATCGGGCCGGCGCCGGCAAGCAGCACCTATCTCAACGTTGCGGCGATCCTGCTCGCAGTCGAGGTCAGCGGCGCCCAGGCGATCCACCCGGGTTACGGATTCCTCTCGGAGAGTGCGGAGTTCGCCGATCGGGTCGCGCGCGCCGGCCTCGCCTTCATCGGCCCGCCGGCGGATTGTATTCGGACCATGGGCGACAAGGTCGCGGCCAAGCGCGCGATGCGGCTGGCGGGCGTGCCTTGCGTGCCCGGGCCGGACAGCGCCCTGCCGGAGGATCCGTCCGAGGTGCACGCGATCGCGCGGGACATCGGATACCCCGTCATCATCAAGGCCGCCGGAGGCGGCGGCGGACGCGGCATGCGGATCGTGCGCAGCGAAGGCGCGCTAGACGACGCGCTGGCGCTGACCCGCGCGGAAGCCAGCAAGGCCTTCAAGAACGCTGCGGTCTACATCGAGAAATTCCTCGAAAAGCCCCGCCATATCGAGATTCAAGTGTTGTGCGATCAGCATGACAATCATCTCTGGCTCGGCGACCGCGACTGCTCGCTTCAGCGCAGGAACCAGAAGGTGGTCGAGGAAGCCCCCGCGCCCGGCATCGATCGCGCTCTGATCGAGCGGGTGGGCGCAAGCTGCGTCGAAGCCTGCCGGCGGATCGGCTATCGCGGCGCCGGCACATTCGAATTCCTCTACGAGAACGGCCAATTCTTCTTCATCGAAATGAACACGCGCGTCCAGGTGGAGCATCCCGTCACCGAGGCCACGACGGGGATCGACATCGTCAAGGCGCAGATCCGCATCGCGCAAGGCGAGCCGTTGGGCATCGCGCAAGGCGACATCGCACGTGTAGGCCATGCCATTGAATTCCGCATCAATGCCGAAGACCCCACCACCTTCGCTCCCTCGCCCGGCATGGTGACGCGCTGGGATGTTCCCGGCGGCATCGGCATCCGCGTCGATTCGCATATCACCGCCGGCGCCACCGTTCCCCGGCACTATGACTCGCTGATCGGCAAGCTCATCGCTCATGGTGGCAGCCGCGAGGAAGCTATGGCGCGTGCGCGCGTCGCCTTGTCCGAGCTACGCGCCGAAGGCATCCGAACCAATGTGCCGTTGCATCAGGCGATCCTCGCCGATCCCGCGTTTTGCCGTGGCGGCTACGACATCCACCATCTCGAGCACTGGATGAATGCGCGGGCGGCCGCGCCATGACGGCCCCGGACCGACCGCGGATCAGCCTGCTCGGGACATCGGCCCTCCTGTTCGAGGCACCGGGCGCATTCGACCTGCCGCACCAGCGGCGCATCTGGTCGCTGGCGGCCACTGCATCGAAATGGCCAGGGATCCGCGAGGCCATTCCCGGCATCACCAATTTGATGCTGACCTTCGCTACCCCTCCGCGCGAGCTGGACGCCTTGATCGCCGCTCTCAACGACGGTTGGGACGCGGCGGAAGGCCTCACGATCAGCGGGCGCGAGATCAGGTTGCCGGTCACCTATGGCGGCGAGATCGGATCGTCTCTTCAGTCCGTCGCCGATCATTGCGGCCTGTCTGTCGACGACGTGGTCTCGATCCACGCCGCCCCGCTCTACACGGTGTTCGCGCTCGGCAGCCATCCCGGCTATTGCTATCTGGGCGGCATGGATCGACGCATCACCATGCCGCGCCGTCAGACGCCGCTGCAACGCTCCGCGGGCGGCTCGGTCTCGATCGGCGGATCGCAGACCGGTGTCTCCGCCTCCCCCGGGCCGAGCGGCTGGCACGCCATCGGGCATACGAGCTGGACCTTCTTCGATCCGTCCTGGCCGACGCCAGCCGCACTCGCGCCGGGCGATACGATCCGCTTCGAGATCGAACGGGTGATCCGGTGATCGAGATTGTGTCAGTCACGGGGCCCGCCAGCGTCCAGGATCTCGGCCGCTTCGATCAGTATCGCTTTGGGGTCGGCACGTCGGGTGCGATGGACGATGTCGCCCTGCGGGCCGGCAACATCCTTCTCGGCAACGACGAGAACTCCGCCGGCATCGAAATCCCGATGCTGCCGTTCAAGCTTCGTTTCGGCCGGGACATGGCCTTTGCGCTCACGGGCGCCGATGTCGAGGCGGAGATCGCCGGACGCGTGATCCCGCCATGGTGGCGGTCGCACGCCCGTACCGGCGATATCCTGACCGTCAAGGCAATGCCCCGCGGTGCGCGAAGCTATCTGACATTCGGCGGCGGCATCGACGTGCCCATGGTGCTGGGCTCACGCAGCACGCAGTTTCGCGGCGAGTTCGGCGGCTGGCACGGACGGCCGCTCCAGGCCGGCGACATCCTGTCCTGTACGGCATCCACTGCTACGATCGGTGAGCTCGGGGTCGAGCCCGCCGAGATCACGCTGGTGCGGCCGAACGCTACGCCGGACGAGACCGTCGTCAGGGTCGTGATTGCCGGCGAATATGACGGGTTCGACGCCACCACGCAGGCGCTGTTCTGGTCCAGCAGCTGGAAGATCACGCCGCAGAGCAACCGTTACGGCTACCGCCTGCAAGGCCCCACCGTGAAGCCGGAGGTGCCGATCGAGAAGCGCTCGCACGGCATCGTCCCTGGCGTCATCCAGATTCCACCGAACGGACAGCCGATCATCCAGATGCGCGACGCGCAGACGTCTGGCGGCTACCCGAAGATCGCAACCGTGATCCGGGCCGACTTGTGGCGTGTCGGGCAGGCGCGGCTCGGCGGCAAGCTGCGGTTCGAACAAACGGCTTACACCGATGCGCTGGCAGCCGAGGCCGAGATGTCGGCCTATCTCGATCGGCTCAGGACCAATGTTCACCTTGTCGAGGAGACCAGAACATGCCGATCGAGCTGACTGACATCGCGCGTCTGGCGCAAATCCTCGAAAAATCCGGCGTCGACACCATCGAAATCGAGGAGCCCGGCCAGTCCCTGAAGCTGGTCGTCGACACGGGTCCGCGGATGGCCGCGTCACCGACGCTTGCTGCCCCCGCTGCAGACCATTCCGTCATCGCCAAAGCCGACGTCGCAGGGCATTTCCTTGCGGCTCATCCCTGGCGGGACAAGCCGTTCGTCGCACAGGGTCAACGCATCGAGGCCGGCGCGGTCGTCGGCCTCGTCAAGATCGGGCTCTTGTATGCGCCCATCGTGGCACCGGCCGCCGGCACCGTCGATGCCGTGATCGCGGAGCCTGGCGCAACGGTCGGCTACGGCACGCCGATTGTGCGCATCCGCCCGCTGGCCGGGAGCAGCCCTATCAATTGAGCAGGACAGTTGCGGGCGTGACTTCGCCGCCGCCCTGCTCGATCACGCGGCGCACCGTGCCGGCGAGGTTGACCGATCCGGGCGTGTCGCTGTGGATCAGGATCGAGCGCGCCTCGACCTTGATCGACTTGCCTTCGATGGTCTGCACCGTCCCGCTGTCCAGGAACCGCTTGACCCGCTCGGCCACGGCTTCAGTCGAGGTGACGACCGAGTTGGGAAGCTTGCGGGACACCAGATGGCCGTTCTCGTCATATGCGCGATCAGCCAGGAACAGAGTCAGGGTGCGCAGGCCTACCTTGCGCGCGGCGCGCACGATCTCGGCATCAGGCTGCGAGAACACGATGAAATCGCGATTGATGGTCGCGATCGCGCGGGCGACGACATCAGCCATATCGGGGTCCGCATTGACCATGTTGCCCATCGCAGCATGGAAGCTGACATGGGTCACGCGGTGGCCGGCATTGGCCGCGATCGCCTGCAAGGCACCGATCTGATAGACCATGTGCTTCTCGAGCTCGGCGGCGTCCATCTGAATCACGCGGCGGCCAAATCCGAGAAGGTCGGGCAGGCCCGGATGGGCGCCGACCTCGACCCCCTTCTGCTTCGCCAGGCGAACCATGCGATCCATGATGATGGGATCGCCGGCGTGGAAACCGCACGCCACGTTGGCCGATGAGACGATGCTCATCAGCGCCTCGTCGTCGCAGATGCGATAATTGCCGAATCCTTCACCCATGTCCGAATTGATGCCGATTTTCATGTTCGTACCCTGCTCTTGTTATTGTTGATGTCCACTCAAAGCGCTCGATAGAGATCCGCGGTCGCACGCAACTTCGCGAGGTAGTCGTTGACCGGAGCCATGGCCGCGACCGCGTCCTGGTAGCTCACCTCGCTGAAGGCAATGAACGATCCCGGCGCCGCCTGGCCGAGGCGCCAGAGATCGGCCTGGATCACGGCCGCCATCTTCGGATAGCCACCGGCCGTATTGGCGTCGCTCATCTGGATGATCGGCTCGCCGGCCGGCGGCACCTGCACGACGCCAGCCACCACGCCGTGCGAGCGCATCTCGACCGGCGCATCCAATGTCAGCTTGCCGCCGGTGAGACGGTAGCCGCCCCGGTCGCTCTGGCCGCTGATCTTCCATCGCGTCGACCAGAACGTCGCCCGCATCTCCTCCGAGAACAGGTCGAACTCGCCGGCCCGCATGACGCGTAACCGCAGCCCACGGTCATCCGCCGGAGCGGCGCCTGGAATCGCGACATCCGGCGGCGCCACACCGAAGTCGAAGCGGCCCACGCTGCCGCGCGACGAACTCCCGATCGGCACGACGTCGCCCGCCTGCAAGGTACGGCCCTCGAGCCCGCCGAAGCCGCCGCGCAGATGAGTGCTACGCGAGCCCAGCACGCGCGGAACATCGATGCCGCCGCCGAACGTCGTGTAGACCCGCGCGCCACGTCGCGGCGCGGTGATCGCGAGAACGTCGCCCGCCCTTGCCTGCGTGCACCACCACGGCCGGACGGTTGATCCCGCCAGCGTCGAGTCGTGATCGGCGCCAGTGAGCGCAAACGCAGTATCTGTCTGGAAGCGCAGGCGGAACGGAAAGGTCTGAATCTCGATGCCGGCCGCACCATCTTCATTGCCGAGCAGCGCATTGCCGGCGGCGAGCGCGACGGGATCCATGGCGCCGGACGTGCTCACGCCGAAACGACGCGCGCCGTGGCGGCCAATATCCTGGATGGTGTTAAAGGCGGGGCTGGTCAATATCTCGATCACAGCTCGACCCGATCGATTCTGAATCTGACGCGATCGCCCGGAAGCATCAGGGACGGTTGCTCACTCTGTGGATCGAACATGGTGACCGATGCCCATCCGATCGCGTTCCATCCATTCGGACTTGTCAGCACCGCGACGCCCGTCTGCATCCCGCCGATCGTCACCGAGCCCGCCCGCATGTTGAGCGACGGCACGGATTTGCGCGGCGTGTGAATGCGCGGATCGAGACCGTGGAGATATCCGAAACCCGGCGAACTCGCGACGGCGCACACGGTGTATTCGCCTTCGCTGTGAATCCTGATGACGTCACGCTCGGACAATCCGGCGCGTCTCGCAACCGCCGGCAGGTCGAAGCCGAGCTCCCCGCCGTAGATCACGGGAATTTCGATGAGCTGGCCGTCGGCCTTTCGGCTCGGCACGCGATGCCACAGTTCGACGATCGAGGCGCCGAGCATGCCGATATCCGCCGGCGGCTGCTCGAATACGAGCATCACATTGGTGACGCCGATGACGGCCTCCTGGACGTTGGGCCAGGTAGAAACCGCATCCGCAAGGGCCCAGATGCGGCCCTGCTGGACCAGGTCGAAGTCACCCGGTGCCTCAACCAGCATTGCAAGTGTGCCGATCAGGCTGATCTTCGGACTTTTCTCGATCGTGCCGACAAAAGGGGCGTTGGGCTGATTAATCGACAAAAGGGCCTCGCTGATCGAACGCACGTGGCGCTGCCACCCCTAGATCTAGCCAAGCGGCGCAAGCCGATCCAAGACGATGTTCGTCTGCGGGTATAAGGGATGTCGATTGCCCGCGAGACGTCGCGTTCGTTCCGAGCTTCAGTGACGGGCAATGACGTGATTGCTCGGGGACTCCCATCGCGCGACAACCTCCTCGCCCACGGCGTATCGAAGTCCCGCTTGCTGCGATTGATTCTGCTCGAACACGATGATCTGGCCGCCGCTCGGCGTCTTGAGGTAGTAGTGACTGACAAACCCGCGATAAATGGCCTGGTCGACACGCGCCGTCACGCTATTGGCGCGTTGCGCCGTCGGACTCTGGCCAACGCGCTCGACGAAGATCGCTTCGGGCCTGATCGAGACCATCACATCGCTTGCCGATTGCGTAATCTGGTCGACCTGGAGGCTCAATTCGGGCGAGACACGAATGACCGCTCCGCTTCCGTTTCGCTGCTCGATGAGACCCTCAAACAGATTTGACGCACCGATGAACTGTGCGACGAATTTCGAGGCCGGACGCTGGTAGATTTCGGTCGCCGAGCCGACCTGCTCGAGCTTGCCATCGCGCATCACCACGATCTTGTCGGCCATCGTCAGGGCTTCGTCCTGGTCGTGGGTCACCATGATGGTGGTCAACCCGAGCCTGCGCTGAAGGGCCCGCAGCTCGACCTGCATGCTTTCGCGAAGTCCCTTGTCGAGCGCCCCGAGCGGCTCGTCCAGCAGCAGCATCGCCGGCTCGATCACCAGGGCGCGCCCCAGTGCGACGCGCTGCTGCTGACCACCGGAGAGCTGCGCCGGATAGCGCTTCCCGAAGCTCGACAGCTGGACCAGATTGAGGGCTTCGCCCACCTTCCTTGCGGCAGCGGCCTTGGATATCCCGCGCATCTCGAGACCGAATGCGATGTTCTCCTCGACGGTCAGGTGAGGAAACAGCGCGTAGTTCTGGAACAACATCCCGACGTTGCGGCGGTGCACCGGAACGTCCGTCATCTTCTTGTCGTTCACGAAGACGTCGCCGGATGTCGGACGGATCAGCCCCGCGATCATGCGCAGGCAGGTCGTCTTGCCGCATCCGCTCGGACCGAGCAGCGCAACCATGTGGCCCGGCTCGATCGTGAGCGAGACATCGTCGACCGCGACGGTGCGGTTGTATTCCTTGCTGAGGCGGTCAAGCCTGACTTCGGAAGACCTCATGGCACCCTGCCTTAGCTCGTGAACACCTGATTGTAGCGTTCGAGCCACGGACCGCGGCGCGGAACGATGAACTTCCAGTCCGGCGTGAACAGCCCGAGATCGGTTGCCTTGGTGTCGGGATAGGCAAGGAACTTGGCCGTCTCCGGCTTGAAGTCGATACCGCCCACCGAGGGCGCGCTGAGAGTCTGCTCGGACAGCATCTTGGCGACCGAGGGCTCCAGAATGCGGTTGATCAGGGCACAGGCGAGCTCCGGCTCAGGCGCATTCTTGACCAGCGTCATACTGTTGATGCCGGTGAACGCGCCTTCCTTGGGGAAGGTCATGTCGATCGGCATGCCCTTCGCCGTGTGCGGATAGATCGCCTTCGAATATTCGATGCCGCCGATGGTCGCCTGCCCCTGCGCCACCTGAAGCACCTGCGCCTCGCTGTCGTAGATCGTCAGGACGTTGGGCTTGAGCATTGCGAGCTTGTCCCAGCCGCTATCGACCAGGTATTGCGCCTCCTTCAGCGGCTTGCCCGTCGTGAGCGCCGTCGCCACGATGAGCATCAGCACGCTCTGGGTGTTCTTGGGCGTATTCAGCAGGATCTGCTTGCGATACTTGGCGTCGAAGATCTGCTCGTAGCTCTCGAGCGGCTTCGTCACCTGCGGATTGATGAACATGGCTGCGCTCGAAATCGAGAAGCCGACGCCATAATCCTCCTCGAACAGATAGCGCGGATAGACCTTCGCAAGATTGGGAATCTTGCTCGCGTCGAGCTTGTCGATCAGCCCTTCCTGCTTGGCCTGGGGAATGCCGACGTCGTCCATCATCATCATGCTGAAGCGCGGCGTGTCGCGGGTCGCGCGAAGAGCGGCGATGTTGGAGAGCGTCGCACCTTCGATCGTGAAGACGCGGCACTTGAACTCGGCCTCGAACTTGGGAATGACCTCTTTCTGGATAAGCTTGCCGAGCGCCGAATTGTAGACGCCGACATGCAGTTGCTTGGCATCCTGCGCCGACGCCCGGCTGATGATCGTCGGGAAGGCGATCGCAGATGCACCGGCTTTAATGAGAGTCCTACGTGTCAGCTTCATGGGTCCAATCTCCATCTACCAATGCACATCAGGCGGCCAGCGCGCGGCGTAGGCCAACCAGCTTTTCAAGCAGTAGGACGCCGACCATCGCCATGAGGATGATGATCGTCGACATTGCAGGCACGGAAGGGTCAAAGACGTTGACCAGTTGCCGCATCAGAACGAGCGGTACGGGCGAGTATTCGGAGTTCGCTAGCCACATCGTGACCGGGTAGTTGTCGAAGGACACCATGAAGGCGAACAACCCGCCGGCGGCGACGCCGGAGGCGATCTGCGGCAACGTCACCCGCCAAAAGGTCGTCAGCCGGTTTGCGCCGAGGGTGCGCGCGGCATCCTCCAGGTTCTCATCCACCAGCTGAAGGCTGGTGACGACGGTGCGGATGACATAGGGCGACGTCACGACCACGTGCCCAATCAGGAGATTGAGCCGCGCATCCTGCGAGCCAAGCTTGGTCAGGACCTGAAGCAGCGCCAGGCCCGTGACCAGCGCCGGGAAAATCAGCGGCGACAGCAAGAACCCCTTGATCGCCGCCAAGCCGAAGAACCTGCCCCGCACCAGTGCAAAGGCCGCGGGCACACCGAACAGGAGCGAGCCCGCCGTCGTGCCGAGGGCGAGCAGAATGCTCAGCCTCATCGCCTCGAGGAAGTCGCGGTCCTGGAGAACCTTGGCGTACCATTTCAGCGTGAAGCCTTGCGGGGGGAAGGTCACGAAATAGGAATCGGAGACCGACACCGCCATGACGAGGAGCAGCGGCGCCAGGATGAACAGCATCATGCCGGCGGTGATGGTGTAGAGGATGAAGGCGCCGAAGCCTGAAAACCGCTCGTCCATCAGTCGGGCCTCCTGAGACGCCGGCCTTCCAGAAGCCACATCGAGACGCCATTCACCGCGAGGACGAGGCCGACGAGAACGACGGCAATCGCAGCGCCGAACGGCCAGTCGTAGACGACGAAGATCTGCTGTTCGATCAGATTGCCGAGCATCACCGCCGAGGCACCGCCCAGGATCGCGGGGATGACGAAGGAGCCGGCCGTGAGCGAGAATACGAGGGTAAAGCCCGCCACGAAGCCGGGCATGCTCAGCGGCAACGTCACCCGGAGGAACACCCTCCACCATGGAGCGCCAAGCATGCGGGCGGCATCTTCGAGATTGGGATCGATCTTGCCGAGCGCCGACGCCAATGGCAGCACCATCATCGGGAAGAACACGTGCAGCGATCCGATGACGACGGCCACTTCGGTGTAGAGAACCGATATCGGTGCGTCGACGACGTGCAGCGTCATCAAGATCCAGTTCAACATCCCTTTCGGGCCGTTCTGGAGCACCAGCTGCCAGCCGTATCCACGAACGACGACGCTGACGATCAAGGGCGCAATGACGATCAGCGTGATGATCCGCGTGGCCATCGGACGGCTCTTGACCATCACCAGCGCAACCGGATAGGCGAGCACGGTCGCGAGCGCCGAGGTGATGATGCTGATCCGCAGCGTTGTCCAAAGCACGCGCGCATAGAGCTCGACGTTGATCAGACGCGCGTAGTGCGCGAGCGTGAACGGGCGCCCGATGATGCCGCGGCTGTCCTGCGTCTGGATGCTCGAGAGCAGCAGCCCCAGCGCCGGATAGAAGAAGAAGTATGTGAGAAATGCCAGCATCGGGACGGCAAGGAGCCCGACCGGCAAAGCCAGGCGCCACCGCGGTCGCCGCCGGGCTGCCGGAGGAGCTTCAACGCTCAAAATCGCCACCGCATCGTCGCTGGTGGTCATCGCTGGCCGTCCTCGACTGCGCGATACCAAGGCAATACCCCTCTTTGCACAAAGCTTATGCGTCGGCACCCTACAGGACCAAGAACATCTTCGTTTAGGGGCATCAGGAAGGATTATGACAATTGGTTCGGCATACTGCTCCGATCTTGGTCGACGAATGCCGCTGGCTGCATCTTTGGTTCTCCGCCGAGGGCCAAGCCCCCTGACATATCGACGCGTCAGCGCAGGCTTTCGCAGAAGTTCGCGATACGCCGGCAGCCTTCCTTGAGCGATTCGGTATCGGTCGCGTAGGAGATCCGGAAGTACGGGCTCATGCCGTAGGCGCCGCCCGGTACGGCCGCGACATGCTGCTCTTCCAGCAGAGCCGAAATGAAGTCGGCATCGGTGTCCAGCCGGCGCCCGCCCTTTGTGGTCTTGCCGATGCAACCGGCGATATTCGGGAACACGTAGAATGCCCCTTCCGGCTTGTGGCAGGTGATGCCGGGGATCTGATTGAGCAGCTTGACCACCAGATCGCGCCGGTCGCGATAGATGTCCGCACGCTCCTTCAGGAACTCCTGCGGCCCATCCAGGACCGCAACCGCCGCCGCCTGGCTCAGGGTGCAGATTCCACCGGTCGCCTGACCGTGGACATTGTTCATCGCAGCGATCAGGTCCTTGGGGCCGCCGCAATAGCCGACCCGCCAGCCAGTCATGGCGTAGGCCTTTGACGCGCCGTTCACGGTCACGACACGGTTCTTCAGTCTCGGTTCAACCTCCGCGATGGTGCAGAATTCGAAACCATCATAAGTGAGGTGCTCGTAGATATCGTCGGTGAGAATCCAGACGTCGGGATACTTCAGCATGACGTCGGCGATCGCGCACATCTCGTCGCGCGTGCACGCCGCGCCGGTCGGATTGTTGGGAAAGTTCAGGATCAGCCACTTCGTCCGCGGCGTGATCGCCGCATCCAGGTCCGTCGGGCGGAGCTTGAACTGGTTGTTCTCCGGGCACGGCACGGCGACGGGCGTCGCCTCTGCAAGGAGAACGATGTCCGCATAGGTGATCCAGCCGGGCGCGGGAATGACGACCTCGTCGCCGGGATTACAGGTGGCGAACAGCGCGTTGAAGATAATCTGCTTGCCGCCGTTGGCGATCAGGATCTCGTCGAGGGCGTAGTCGAGATTGTTCTCGCGCTTGAACTTGCGCTGGACCGCGGTCCGCAACGCGACAGTCCCCGGCTGCGCCGGGTACTTGGTATCGCCGGCCAGGGCGGCCCGATGTGCGGCCTCGATCGCATGCGGCGGCGTCGGAAAATCGGGCTCGCCGGACGACAAGCCGACGATCTTGACACCCGCGTCGCGGAGCTCGCGCGCCTTGTCCGTCATCGCCGCCGAGGCCGACACCTTCACAGTCTTGAGGCGGTTTGCGAGTTCGGGCATTGTCAGCTCCACTTCTCATTTCTTTCAAACGCGCGGCCTCGGATCGGCTCGCAAATCGCAATTCGCCAACGACCTGGAACGTGGGTACGACCTCGATCATCGCGACGTTCATCCGCGCCGGCGATCCCACCGCGAACGCAATGGCGTCGGCGATGTCTTCGGACTGGAGCGTCTCGAAGCCGCCGACGAACCGGGCATCCGGATTGTCGGTGGTGTTCTGGTTCTGGAAGATGCTCGTCGCCACGCGCCCGGGCGAGACTTCGGTGACGCGAACGCCGGTGCCGTAGAGGTCGACGCGCAATTGCTGCGAGAGCGAATGAATGCCCGCCTTCGTCGCGTGATAGGCCACGGATGAGTTGAAGGTCGTGGCGTTTTCGCCGAAGGCGTAATGGCCCGCGATCGAGGAGACGTTGACCACGTGGCCACGGTTGCGCCTCGCCATGCCAGGTGCGATCAATCGCGTCAGGTGCAGGACCGCGCGCAGATTGACGTCGACCAGCGTGTCGACATCATCCGATGCCATCTCCAGGATATTGCCGCGCCGCGACTGGCCGGCATTGTTGACGAGAACATCGAATTCGGCCGAACCGGCAAGGCGCATCAAGGCGTCGTGGTCGTTCACGTCGACTGCACCGGCGCGGCATCCGGTCTCGGCCGACAGGCTGGCTAGCCGGCGAACATCCCGCGCCAGCGCGTGGACCTCGAGCCCCTCGGCACGGAGGCGACGAACCGTCGCAGCCCCGATTCCCGAGGACGCGCCCGTCACCAACGCCGTTCGGTAGTCCGAAAATCCCATCCGCAGGGCTCTCTTGCAGTCAGGCCGAGCGGCGGGAAGTTACGTGCGGAGATCGACGCAGGCATACAGCGGATTTGTTCTGCCCTCATAAGGACATCCAATATCCCGGCCTTAACTCGTCGGGTGCACGAGCCATAAGCCCACCCGATGCAGGCAGAGTGAATTTCTCTTACTCGTCCTCGCGCGTATCGCCCTACATTTTGCAACCCTATTCTCACCCCCGGGAAACGGACCAGAATGTTGGAAGTCGGCAATCGGATCGTCATGGTCTCCGGAGCTTCGCGCGGCATTGGGCGTGCGGTCGTCGACCGGCTACTGGCGTCGGGCTTCCGCGTATCGGCGGGGCTTCGCGATCCGAGCCGCCTCGCCGAGAGCGAGAGGCTCATGACGTACCGCTATGATGCCGAAGACGCCAGGAGCCCGATCTCCTGGGTCAACGCGACAGTCGCACGGTGGGGCGGGATCGACGCCATCGTCAACGCGGCCGGCATCAATCCGAAGGTCCGGGTCTCCGACGAGGGCGAGAACGAGCTCGATGAAATGTGGCGCGTGAACGTCAAGGGGCCCCTGCGCCTCGTCAGGGCGACCCTGCCCCATCTGGCCGTGTGCGGACATGGCCGGGTCATCAATCTGGGGTCCCTCGCCGGCAAGCGCGTGGGAAGCAATGTCGGCTATGCCATGACCAAGTTCGCTGTCGTTGCGCTCACCCACGGCATTCGCCGGGAGGGACGTGCGGCCGGCATCCGGGCGACGGTGATCTGCCCGGGCTATGTTGCCACCGACATGACGCTGAACGACGACGAGATTCCCCGCCACGAGATGAGCCAGCCGGGCGACATCGCCCGCCTGGTGGAAACCGCACTCATGCTGCCGAACAACGCGTCGGTCTCCGAGATGCTCGTGCACTGCCAGTTCGAACCGATGCTTTAAAACCCGGGCGCGACGATGACATTCGCAGCGGGTGAGCAAATCGCCGGCAACCCGGACAAGTCCGGCCCTGGGCCCTATCACCGCCCAAGCAATGTCTTGATGCCGGCCAAACCGATCCGCAGGAAGGGGTCTGAATGGATGTAGAAATATTTGACGCCCCGGTCGCGCCAGAACGGTAGTTCGTCAGACGTCACAAGTGTCCCGGCGATCTTGCCGGCGGCGCGGATCTTCCTGACCGCAAGATCGACCCGCTCGACGACGGCTTGGGGTCTCGGCTCTCCGAAGGGCGGAGCCGGCGGATAACCCATGTTCTGGGACAGGTCGCCAGGCCCGATGAAGAAAACATCAATGCCTTCCACCGCGAGCAAGGAATCGATGTCGTCAATCGCCCTCGGCGTTTCGATCATTGCAACGATCAACCGCTTTTCGTGGTCGGCAGGGCACGCGTAGCGCACGGCGTCGACGATCGCACGCGCCTGGTCGGCAGTATCGACCATTGGCACCATCAGGCCGTCGGCGCCGGCATTGAGATAACGGATCAGAACCGGCCGTTCATGCGAGTGCGGACGGACGATGGCGGCGCCGCCCGCGCCGCGAATGGCCTGGGCCGTCACACGCACGTCCTCAAAGCTCCAGGTCCCGTGCTCGCAATCGACGAAGATTGCATCGGCACCGAGTTCGACCAGACGGACGGCCAGGCCCGACGAAGCGTGATGCGGTGTAAGCATCGTGACCGCCTCGCCCTTGGCAAGGCGCTCGCGCAGTTTGGCTCCATTCATGGGAGATCCTTCTCTGTCAGATCTTTGGCTTGTCGCTCAGCCCTTCTGGCGCACCGACCCACCGGGCCATCTCGATATCGGCCGAGGTGTCGCGCATGAAGGTTGGGCAGATGTGCAACTCGGGGATCACTGCGCCCTTCTGCAGGCTGGCGCAGAGCAGCACGGCGCGTGCAACGTCGTGCGGGTGAAGCATCACGGCCCGCTCGCCTTCGAGCGGCGGCCGGGCGCGATTGTCCATGATCGGGGTATCGGTCTCGCCGGGCAAGATCGTCGTCGCGCGAATGCCCTGGTTGCGATAGGTGTTGTGCAGGAAGGTCATAAAATTCTTCACGCCGGCCTTGGCCGCGCCATAGGCCGCGCCGCCGAGCAGGTTCGGATTGACGACCGCGAGCGACGACACCGTGATCACCGTGCCTTCCTTCCTCGCGATCATGTCCTCCAGCACGGCCTGGGTGAGATTGAACACGGCGGTGAGGTTGACGTTCACCGTGGCGTTCCACTCGGCCTCGCTGATGAAGCGCGCGTTCAGCACCTTGCTGGCACTGCCGGCATTGTTGACGAGAATGTCGATCGGTCCGACATTGCTCTTCACCCAGGCAACCGTCTCCAGGATCGCGTCCCGGGAACCGACATCGAACGCGCGGGCGATGGCCTTGCCGCCCGCCTTCTCGATCGACGTGACGACCTCCTCGAGCGGGCCGATCCGGCGTCCTGTCAGGATAACCCTCGCACCTTCCTGGGCGAGCAGGATCGCGGTCTCGCGTCCGATCCCCGTTCCCGCGCCGGTGACGAGCGCGATCTTTCCGTCGAGCAGACTCATGATTCTCCTATTCGGCGGCCGTCGCCGCCAGGCTTGAGCGCTGATGGCCGTAAATCTGCCTCGCGGCCTGCGGCGTGATCAACCCTTCCGCGAGATCGAGCTCGATCGCGGCCGCGGAGCGCTCCGACGTCTTGCCCCAGCCGCCGCCTCCCGGCGTCTCGACCTCCAGGCGGTCACCCGTCTTCAGGACGACCTTGCCCTTGGGAAATTGCGGCTCGCCGTTCTTGTGCACCTTGCCGGCGCTGCCGGACCGGCCTCCGACGACCCCGAAGCAGGGATGACGCACCCGCTCGGAGGCAAGATAGATGTTCATCGGATTACGCCCGAGATTGCGCAAGATGACGCGCTGGCCAAGCCCGCCCCGGCTTTTGCCGGCGCCGCCGGAATCCGGAATCAGCTCCTTGCACTCGGTGAGCGCGGGGACGGCGATCTCGAACATCTCGATCGCGGTGACCCTGCAATTGGACGGGAAGCTCAGCGTGTCCAGACCGTCGAACTCGGCGCGGGCGCCCTGCCCGCCGTGAAAATTCTGCACCGAGCCGTATTGCGAACCGTCGTCGCGCCGGCCGACGCAGTTGGCGGCCCAGATCGGCGCGCCGCCGCTGTCGCCCATCACCTTGACCGGCACCACGCCTTCCAGCGCCTTGAAGATCAGCGAGGGAATGACGTGGCCGATCAGATTACGCGAATTGCCTGCCGTCCATTGCTCCGGATTGAGGATCGAGCCAAGCGGCGCCTCGTCGGTGATCGGGGCGATGCAGCCCTCGTTGTTCGGCGTATCCGGGTCGAGCAGGCATTTCAGTGCGTAGACCGAATGGGCGTAGCGGTAATTGGTCCGGCAGTTGATGGAATGGAGCACCTGGTCTGACGTGCCGGCATAGTCGACGTGGATGGAATCGTCGCGGACGATGACGGAGGCCTTCAAGGTCACATCCGTGTCGTAGCCGTCGAGCAGCACCTCGGCGGAATAGGTCCCATTAGGCCATTGCCGGATCGCCCGCCGCGTCTGCGCCTCGGATCGCGTATGGATGGCGTCGGCCAGTTCGTCGATGCTGTCGAGGTCGTATTCGTCGAGGAATTTCACCAGTTCGCGGCCCATCACATTGTTGGCTGCAACCATGGATTCGAGATCGCCCATCACCTCGGTCGGCAGGCGAACCGAGGCGGCGATGATGTCGAGCACGTCCTTGTTCGGAACGCCTGCCTTGTGCAGCTTCACGATCGGGAAGCGGATTCCCTCCTCGAAGATGTCGCTGGCTTCGGAATGCAGGGGAGCGCCGCCAATATCAGGCAGATGCGCGATCGAACCGGCATAGGCCACGACCTTGCCGTTCTTGAAGATCGGCGTGATCATCGTCACATCAGGCAGATGCCCGGTGCCGATCTCCGGATCGTTGGTGGCGAGCACATCGCCTTCTTCCAGAGTCTCAGCCGGAAACCTGGGCAGGAAATATTTTTGCGCGGCCATCGGCAGCGAGGTGATGAACACCGGAATCGACCAGGTGCATTGCGCAAGCGCGCGGCCGCGGCTGTCGAGCAGCACGGTCACATAGTCGTGGTTCTCGCGCACGATCGGCGAGAACGCGGTGCGGCCGAGCACGATGTCGGCCTGGTCAGCGATGAAGATCAATCGATTCCACATCACCTGGAGATTGATCGGATCGTTGAAATCGGCAGCGTTCACGGACATGGTGCGTCGTCCTCAGGCGATATTGATCACGAGATTGCCGTTGATGTCGACGTGAGCCGTGCCGCTCGGTCCGATGACCGCGGTGGACTCCCGCTGCTCGACGATCGCGGGCCCCTGGATCTCTTCGCCGACGGGCAGCTTGTAGTGGTCATAGACTGGCGTTTCGACGAAACCGCCGCGCTCGCTGAGATAGACAGAGCGCGTGCCCTTCCTGGCCTCGGCGGCATGTCGTGTGTGCGGGCGGGTCACCTGATCCTTTTGGCCGCTGGATCGCAGCCGCCAGGTGATCACCTCGACCGATGAGCCCGCAACGGTGCGGCCGAACAGCTCGCGATAGAGCTTGTAGAAATTGCCGAGCAATTCCTCGTGGAACTGCTTTGGCGGCAAGCTGCGATCCGGCAGCGCGACCGTGATCTCGTGCCCCTGGCCGACGTGGCGCATGTCGACCGTGTAGGTGTTGGTGATCGTCTCCGGCGCAACGCCAGCGGCACGGACCACCTCGGCGCCCTGGACCGCGAGATCGCCGAGCAGGCGATCCATCGCCGCGAAATCCCAATTGTTGACCTGCATCGGGAAGCTCGCGGACAGATCGACCGCGACCGGCGCGATCAGCAGGCCGATCGCCGAGGTGACGCCGGCGCCCGTCGGGCAGATGATGCGCTTGATGCCGAGCTTGCGCGCGATTCCATAGGCATGCACCGGACCTGCGCCGCCGAAGGCGACCATCGGCAGGCTGCGCGGATCGACGCCGAGGTCGGTCGCGTGCACCGCCGCCGCCTTGCTCATGGATTCGTTGACGAGATCGTGGATACCCCAGGCGCAGCGGGGAACGCTGACGTCAAGCGAGGATGCAAGCCTCGTCATGGCCGTGAGCGCGGCATCTTTCGACACCTTGAACGAGCCACCGACGAAGGACCCGGTGCCCATATAGCCGAGCAGGATATCCGCGTCCGTCACCGTCGGCTCGGTGCCGCCGCGCTGATAGGCGGCCGGTCCCGGCAGCGCGCCCGCCGAACGCGGTCCGACATCGAGCAGGCCGAGCGGGTTCTTCGCGGCGATCGAGCCACCGCCAGCGCCGATCTCGATCATGCGGATCGACTGGATCTTCAGCGGGAAGCCCGAGCCTTTGCGGAAGCGATGATAGTGCGCGACCTCCAGATCGGTGCCGACTGTCGGCTCGCCGTTCGGGATCAGGCACAGTTTTGCAGTGGTGCCGCCCATATCGAAGGACAGCACGCTGCCCTCGCCGGCGATGCGGCCGAATTCGGCGGCCGCGACCGCGCCCGCGGCTGGCCCCGATTCAATCAGGCGCACCGGCAGCTCAGCGGCGCGGATGCTCGGCACGAGACCGCCCGACGAGGTCATCCAGAGCACCTGGCGATTGATACCCCTGGCCGCAAACTCCCGTTCGAGATGGGCGACGTGTCCGGACATCTGCGGCCGCGTATAGGCGTTGACGACAGTGGTCGAGGCGCGGTCGAACTCGCGCACCTCCGGGCAAACCTCCGATGACAGCGACACGAAGACGTCCGGGTCTTCCTCACGAAGCAGCGCAGCGATTCGCTGCTCGTGATCAGGATATTTGTAGGCGTGCAGCAGGCAGACGGCGACGGATTTGATGCCCTCCTCGCGCAGCCGGCCGGCGATCTCGCGGACCGTCTCCTCCTCCAGCGCGGTGATGACCTCGCCATCGGCCGCGATACGCTCGACCGCGCCAAAGCTGTTGGCACGCGTCACCAGCGGATCCGGATATTTCAAGTTCAGATCGTAGAGGTCGTAGCGGCCTTCGTTGCGAATGCGCAGCATGTCCTGGAAGCCGGCTGTCGAGATGAAGCCGGTCTTGACACCCTTGCGCTCCAGCACCGCATTGGTGACGACGGTGGTGGCGCCAAGCACCTGCAGCCCGTTGAGATCGACGGCACTACCGAATTGTTCGAGCAGCTCGGACGCACCGCGAACCACGGCCTCGGCAGGGTTAGTTGGCGTGCTCAGCACCTTGTGGAGATGCAATTCGCCCTTGTCGTCGAGCAGCGCGAAATCGGTGAAGGTTCCCCCGGTATCGAATGCGAGCTTGGCCATCTGTTTCCTCGAAGCGATTGTCTTCGAGCGTAGAAAATGCGATTGCGACCGACCACCACAACTCCCGTCTGCCGCCATAGGTTTTGTTTATGGCCTGGCGAAACCGACGCGCTGCGGCTACTGCGCATGCAGGCGCGCGGCTTTGACGTTCGGCCGTGGCGCCTAGACCGATCGAATGCCCTGCGGATGGCTGCGCATTAGCTTCTCGACCACGGTTAGAAGCACCGATCGCGTGGCGAGCGCAGGCTCCGACAAGGGCAGATGGTCGGAGATGCACAGCGAGACGGTTGCCTCGATCGCAGGGCGAACCAGCCGCCGCACCTCGACACCGCCAAAGCTCGACGCGCTCGCGGCCACCGAGGCCGGCAGGATGGTCGAGCCGAGACCCTCGGTCACGGCCGCACCGAGCGCGGAGACGGATTCGATCTCGGAGACGACGTTCGGCGCCACCCGGGCCCGCGCCAGCGATTCGTCGATCAGCCGACGCAGGAAGTGCCCCTGGCTCGGCAGCAACAGCTTGACGTTGGCCAGCGCCGACAGTGGCAGCGGCTCGTCCGCCGGCTTCTTCGCGCCCGGCCCAGCAGGCGAAACAAGAAACAGCTCCTCGCGGAACAGCGGCTGCAGCTTGACACCCTTGATCGGGCCGGAGCCATAGATCATGGCCATGTCCATTCTGCCGGTCATAATCAGCTCGCTCAGCACATGGCCGAAACTGTCGTTGATATGGACGATGATCTGGGGATGCAGCGTCGACATCTCCTTCAGGATCGGCAGCGACAGAGTGCTTGACGCCGAGTAGGTCGCAAGGCCGATCGAGACGCGGCCGGCCAACGCCTTGTTCGATTGATCAATGTCGATCTGGGCCTGCTCGATCTGCTTCAGCAGCAATTGCGCATGACGGTAGAGGATGAGGCCAGCCTCGGTCGGGACGATGCCGTGATTGCTGCGCAGGAGCAGCTTGTGCTTGAAATGGCTCTCGAGCGCTGCGATCTGCTGCGACAGCGCCGGCTGCGCCGGCTGCGCCGTGCGCAATAGGCCGGCGGCGCGCGAGACGCTGCCGGCGTCGACCACCTTGACGAAGCTCTTGAGCTTCCTGAAATCGACGCTCATCTGTGTCGAACGCTGGTCCTCAACCGAACGGGCAGCGCCCGCTCGGCCGTTCATGGAAACACGGTCTGGATCGATACTATCCTTTATCTAGCCTATTGATTTCAATCGGTTTCTTCGCTTGCGCGCCGATTTGGCAGGCAAGTCCGGCCTCGCACTCAGCGCAGCGCTCTGCAGGCCTTCTCGATGCGGTCGCAGGCGGCCTTGATGGCCTCCATCGAAGTTGCAATCGAGAGGCGGAAATAAGGTGAGAGCCCGTAGGCCGCGCCCTGCACGGCGGCGACACCGACATCATCGAGCAGATAGAGTACGAAATCGAGATCGCTCTCGATGACCTTGCCGCCCGGGGTGGTCTTGCCGATCACGCCGGCGCAGCCGGGATAGAGATAGAAGGCACCGTCAGGCACCAGACAGGACAGGCCGGGGATCGCATTGAGCCGTGCGCAGGCATAGTCGCGGCGCTCCTTGTAGAGCTTGACGCTGTCGCGAACGAACGACTGGTCGCTGGTCAGCGCATGGGCGGCCGCGGCCTGGCTGATCGACGATGGGCACGACGACATCTGCGATTGCAGCTTGTTGATGGCGGCGACCAGCGGCGCGGGACCGGCGGCATAGCCGATCCGCCAGCCGGTCATCGCATAGGTCTTCGACACCCCGTTGGCGAGCAGGACGCGGTCCTTGAGCTCGGGCACCGCGGCGGCAAGCGTCGTCGCCGGCTCGTCGCGGTACCAGATCTGGTCATAGATGTCGTCCGAGAGCACGAGGACGTCGGGATGACGCAGCAGCACGTCGCCGATCGCCTTGAGGTCTGCGCGGGAATAGGCCGCGCCGGTCGGGTTCGAGGGCGCATTCAGGATCAGCCAGCGCGTCTTCGGCGTGATCGCGGCTTCCAGCGCCTCCGCCGTTAGCTTGAACCCCTGGTTCTCGGAGCAGCGGACAATGACGGGCTTGCCGTCATTGGCGATCACCATGTCGGGATAGGAGACCCAATAGGGCGCGGGAACGATGACCTCGGCGCCCTCCTCCACGCTCGCCATCAGCGCGAGGAACAGGATCTGCTTGGCGCCGCCCCCAACGCAGATCTCGTTGTCGGCATAGTCGAGGCCAAGGCGGCGCTTGTAGTCGGCGATGATCGCCTTGCGCAGGGCGACAGTGCCGTTGACGGCGGTATATTTGGTCTCGCCGCGATCGATCGCCTCGTGCGCGGCCGTTTTGACGTGATCCGGCGTGTCGAAATCAGGCTCGCCGATCGCCATGTCGACGATGTCGCGGCCGGCGGCCTTCAGCTCGCGCACGCGGGCGGACGCCGCCGTGGTCGGAGATATCTTGATGCGCGAGACGCGCGCGGCCGGCACGAAGATCGTCACTGTTGTCGTCCTTTGCGTTGCGAATGCCGTCCACCTGCCGGGCGGACGCCTAGATCATTGTTCGACGTCGGTCTCACCGCGCATGCGGCCGGTGAGGAAGAGCTCGCCCAGCTCGTCATGGGTGATGTCGGCGGGACGCCCGTCCCAGATCACCTTGCCGAGCCGCAGGATGACGGCGCGCTGCGCCACGGCCATGGCCTTCTTGGTGTTCTGCTCGACCAACAGAATGGTCTGGCCGGCCGCGTTGATGCGCAGCAGCTCATCGAACACGATGCCGATCGCGGTCGGCGACAGACCGACCGAGGGCTCGTCGACGAGCAGGATCTTTGGCCGCTGCAGCACCGCCATCGCGACTTCGAGCAGCTGCTGCTCGCCGCCCGACATGTTACCGGCCAGCGTGTTGCGGCGCGTCTTCAGGATGGGGAAGAGGTTGTAGACATAATCCCGCTCCGCTTTCACCTTGCTGTCGCGCAGCGTATAGGCGGCCATCTGGAGGTTCTCGTCGACCGTCATGACAGGGAAATTGCAGCGCCCCTGTGGCACCCAGGAGATCCCTTCGGCGAGAATCGCGCGCGACTTGAGTGCGCTGATGTCCTTGCCCTGCCAGTTGATGCTGCCGCCCTTGACCGTGGTCATGCCATAGAGCGTCTTCAGAAGCGTCGACTTGCCCGCCCCGTTCGGCCCCATCAGCGCGACGAACTGTCCCTGCGGCACGTCGAGATCGACGCCGTTGAGGATGTCGAGCGAGCCGTAGCCGGCCCGCAGGCCCTTGATCGAGAGAGAGGGTTCAACCACCGAGATAGGCCTCCCGCACCGCCTGGTTCCGGACGATCTCGTCGGGCGTTCCTTCCGCGAGCTTGCGGCCCTGGTCGAGCACGACCACGCGCTTGCACAGGCTCGTGACGACGTCGATGTTGTGCTCGATGATGAGGAAGCTGACGCCGAACGAGGTGTTGGCGAGGCGGATGCTCTCGACCACACGCTCGATCAGCTTGGGATTGATGCCGGCCATGGGCTCGTCGAGCAGAATGAGCTTCGGCTCTGGCATCAGCATCGAGGCGAACTGGATCAGCTTCTGCTGGCCGCCCGAGAGCTTGCCGGCCGGCTGGAAACGCACATCCCAGAGACCGGCGATCCTGATCAGCTCGCGTGCCCGTTCCCTGAGCGCCGCGACGCGATTGCGCGCGGCGGCGCCGATCCCGAACGTCGACCAGATGCCGGGAAAGGTGAACATCTGGCCGGCGATCACGAGGTTTTCCTCGATGTCCAGCGCGGAGAAAACCACGGTCTTCTGGAACGAGCGCAGCATGCGGCCTTCACGGGCGATATCGTTGAGCGACCAGCCCGTGATGTCCTGACCGTCGAGCTTCACAGCTCCCGCGCTCGGTCTTGCGAGCCCGGTCACGCAATCGAAGAAGGTGGACTTTCCGGAGCCGTTGGGGCCGATCAAGCCGCAGATCTCGCCGCGGTCGACATGCAGATCCACCCAGTCCACGGCGCGCACGGCGCCGTAGGACTTGCAGAGGCCGGAGATATCGAGGATCGGCAGCCCGTTCATTTGCGCTTCTCCAGGAATGACCAGAAGCGGCCGATCAGCGGCGCGAATCCGCTGGGGAACCAGAACACCAGGCCGAGCAGGAAGAAGCCATAGGCGATCATGCGCAGCTCCGGGGCGACGCGCAGCGCTTCGGTGAGCCCGACGAACAGCAGGCTGCCGAAGATGACGCCCGAGATGGTCCCCGCCCCGCCGCCGAGCACGATGATCAGCATCGTCGTCGAATAGTACATCTGGAAGGTCAGCGGGCTGACCACGGTCAGATAATGCGCATAGAGACTGCCGCCGAGCCCCGCAAAGGCAGCGCTGATCATGAAGACGACGAGCTTGTAGTGCCAGGTCGGAATGCCAACGGATTCGGCAAGCGTCTCGTTCTCGCGAATGGCGATCATGTTGCGGCCCGCCGGCGACCGAACGATCAGGTAGACGGCCAGCGTTGCCAGCGCAGCGATGACGAGCGTCAAATAGTAGAAGGCGACGGTTCCGGAGACCGTGAACGAGGCGGGCCCCAGCGCGAAATAGGGTTTTGGGATCCCCGCCAACCCCATGTCGCCGCGCGTCAGGCTGATCCAGTTCTTAGCGATGGCTTGACCGATGATGACGAAGCCAAGCGTGCACATCACGAACGACGTCGTACGCAGCCTCAGAGCGGGAATTCCGAGCGGCGCCGCAATTGCGCCCGTCACAAGGCCGGCGGCGAGGAAATTCAGATAGAACGGCGTGCCGAAATGGACTGCCAGCAGCGCCGACGTATAGGCCCCAATGCCGAAGAACGCTGCCTGCGCCAGCGACAGCAACCCGGTGTATCCCTGCAGCAGGTTGAGACCATGGGCCGGCAGCAGGAAGATCAGCGCGATGATAATCGCGTGCAGCGGGTAATTGCCGAGGAATAGCGGTGCGACGCATGCCAGCGCGCCGAGCGCGAGGCCAAACGGAACGCGAAAATCCCGTCCCGTCGCCGCAACAGGGAGTTCGGCTGGTGCCATGGTCTGGTCTCGGACGATCTCAGTCATGTCACATCCATGGTAGTCAGAAGCGGGCCTGCGCGGAGAAGAGCCCGTGCGGACGCCACATCAGCACCAGCATGAGGGTCGCAAATCCCACGGTGTCGCGGAACTGCAGCCCGACATAGGTGGCAACCAGGCTCTCCGCGATACCGAGGATCATCGCCGCGACGAACGTGCCCCGGACGTTGCCGAGTCCGCCCATGATGATGATGGGCAGCGTCTTGAAGGTGATGAGCTCGCCCATGCCGCCGTAGACGCTGACGTTCACGGGCGCAGTCAACACGCCCGAGAGCGCCGCCAACCCAGCCCCGAGGATGAAGGTCCAGAGCGCGATGTGACGGACGTCGATACCGACCACAGCGCAGCATTCGATGTTCTGCGACACCGCGCGCATCGCCTTGCCCATCCGGCTGTAGGTGACCATCAGCTCGAGGCCGACGAACACGATGAGGCTGACGATGATGATCAGGATGCGCTGCTCGGCCAGTGTGAAACCGAACAGCGTCACCGGCTCGATATAGCCGCCGGAGAAGAACTTGTAGCTGCCACCGAACACCAGGATGACGGTGTTCTGCAGGATCAGCGCGACGCCGAGGGTCGCGAGCACGCCGGCCTCGGCCGGCGCTCCGACGATCCGCTGCATCACGAAATTGCCGACCACGACGGCGATGACGGCGGTGGCAACCACACCGATCACGACTGCTACCGGATAAGGCAGGTCGAAATATTCGATGGCGAACCAGGCCCCGAAGGTGCCGAGCATATAGTATTCGCCATGCGCGAAGTTGATGGCGCGCAGCACGCCAAAAATCATCGTCATGCCGACCGCAACGATCGCATAGACCGATCCTGATACGATGCCGTTAACGACCTGCTCTATGATCGTGTAGAACATGTGCGTGGCGCCCTATTTGGGATAATCGATCTCGGCCGAATAGGCTCCCTTGATGGCCGGCTTGCCGTTCTCGATCTCGAGCAGGATCATCGGCAGGCGCGCCTGATTGTGATCGTCGAAGGTCACCTCGCCGACCGCGCTCGCATAATGGATCTTGGACAGCGCGGTGCGGACCTTCTCGCGGTCGATGCTCTGGGCCTGCTCGATCGCCTTGGCCAGAAGATGCGTCGTCTCCCAGTGCACATAGGCGTGGTTGTTGGGGGCTTCACGGAACTCGGCAGTGAACTTGTCGACGAACGCCTTGCTTTTCTCCGGCTCGTAGGCGGGAAGCCAGGCCGCCGCCTCGATCGCACCTTCGAGCGCCTTCGGCGCCGCCTTGATGGTCTTCTCGGTATTGAACTCGGCATTGCCGATCAGCGGAATCTTCCCTGCGATCCCGACCTCCATCATCTGACGCCCGACGATGGGCGTGGAATCGGCGTTGCCGTACATGATGATGGCCTGGGCGCCGGAATCGCGGATCTTGGACAGCACGCTGCGGAAATCCACCTCGCCCTCCTTGTAATAGTCTTCCGTCAGGATCTGGCTTTTGAAACGAGGAAGGTACTTCTTGGTGAACTCGATGGCCGCGCGCCCATAATCGCTGTCGACCGAGAGCACGGCGTATTTGGTAAAGCCCTTCTTCTCGGCGGCGTATTGCAGCACGATCAGGGCACGGTTTTCGTCGGTCGGATAGTTACGGTAGGTCCATTTGAAGCCGCCGACGCCCGCCTTGTAGGTGATCTTCGGATTCGACGACGCGGCATTGAGGAGAAGCACACCGGCATCCTCCACGACCGGCTGCATCGCGAGCGTCACCGAGCTCGATACGTCGCCGATGATGAAATCAACCTGGTCCTGGTCGATGAGACGGCGGGTTGCGGAGACACCCTCGACCGGCGTGCCCTGGCTGTCACCGGCCAGGACGTTGATCTTGCGCCCGCCGATGCCGCCGGCGCCGTTGATCTCCTTGGCCGCCATCTGGGCGCCACGCAGCGAGAACGCGCCATAGCGGGCATTCGGCCCGCTCATCGGCGCGACGAGGCCGAGCTTGACGGTGCCGTCCTCGGTTCGGGCGAAGGCACTGGAGGAGACGGCCTGAAGGCCGATCAGTGCGGTTCCCATGCAAAATCCGCGTCGGCTCAATTCGATTGTCATGTGCCCGCTCCGTTGCCGCTACAAAATGATGCGCCCGCGATCTCCGCCACTTCCGTGGTCTTGCTCTTGGAATTTTCTTCTGCGGCCGACGGTAAAAAATAGATTTACGTTCGATGACAGGGGAAGCATGACTGCGGTCTGCCGCCATAGCGAATTCTTATGGCGCCCCTGCGCTTTCGATTTGTCGCTCGATGCAGCTAGCGCTGCGCGCGCGAGAGCGGCTGCCAACAAATCCCCGCTTGAATCGCGTTCGCCCTGCGCTCAGTTCCAAACGGCCTCTTGCGGGCCCGCGCAGACCGGCGCGGACGCCGCATCTGCTACCCCGCGCCTCGACCGAAACTGTCGAAAAGTGCAGGCGGACGACCAGTCGATCGCACCGAGGCGGCGCCATCTACATCGGAAGGCCCGATCACGTTAGCTGTGAGGAGATTTTTCTTGATCTCCCGGTGCACACGTAGTGCACATGCCGCCCTCTAACTATCTGAAAGATCTGAACTCTCGCTCCAATCCATCATGGGGAAGTTTGAACTAGGTCCAGCCAACAAAAGCTAGCTCGGGACATGAACCACTGTATGCGGGCTTTGTCGGCCTCGGCATGCTCACGGCCCGCCAAACGGCTTTGGTCTCTCCAGCGGGATGAAAGCGCTCAGATGGGCTGGGTATGTCGACGCGCCGCCGCCTATGGTCGTGCCGGTGCTGATGCTCAAGTAGACGTCCTTCACCCCCTTGGGCGTTTCCAGCAGGATCCAGTTCTTGCTCACATCGCCTATGCCGATTGTCGTAAAGCGCATCGACTTGCCGAACTGCGAACAGGAGATTGGCTTTTCAGTCGTAAACGAATTCCACGGGCCATGCAGGGTACCCGATCTACCGCCAGTTTTCGGAAGGCTTAAGCCAAAGCCCAGGCCGACCGCCGCATAGACGTAGGTGCACTTCAAATTGTTTTCCGTGTCCCATATGGAGAACAAGGCGCTGGCAAACGCAATCCCGGCTCCAGCCCTGCCCTTCACGATGCGCTTGATGGCCGCTCTCGCGGCGAACGAGATCGAACCGTCGACCTCAAGCAGCATGGCTATCTTGAAATTTCGACTGACTTTTGGCTTCGGCGGAACGGGTCGCGGCAAGTCTGGCTTTATGATCGGTTCGAAATAGACCTTCGGGAGCACCCAAAGGACCACTGATCTATCGCTGTCTTCGTCCAGCCTGTGATTTGCCGTCTGCGTATTGCCGATGGCGTGCGTCTGCATTTGCTCCGGGTGGATGCCCATCTCGGACAGAGACCGCGCGACTGTAATCACGCGGTTGGCCGACGTCGTCATATTCCAATCGGCCGCACCGATCCGGCTCGCGGAGCCCGTCATCCAGATCTGACCGGCGTCATCCTCGAGTAGGGGTACCACTTTGTTCTTCAGAAATTCGGAATGCTCTTTCTTCAAGCCCCGAAACTGGTAGCCGGCAAAGTCATCGAAATCGAAATTCCAGAGCCGCGCGTGCAGAACCCCCACTCCTGAAAAATCCAGATCGACGTCAACCCTGCCCGGACCAGTTTTGTGAAACATGTCTCTTCGACCTGCAGTGAACAGATAGCAACTCGTCGGCGATCGGCCGGACGGCGCAGGACCGCCTTGTTTTTAGTGCGGGCAAGAGAAGAGAAGTTCATGAAATCGGTAGCTACAACGAAGGTTGTGATCTTCTTCCCATTTCGATCTGGCGCCGAAGCAGTGTGCGCTGTGCAACGCGACATCATTGTCGCGATCGGAGCAGTGACGACCTAGGAGGGGTCGCGGTAGGACAGGCCGTGGAACTCGTACAGCACGACGACTTCGCGGAATTTCCCTAGACCTCGAAGCCCCTACCCGACCGCTGTCAAAGCGACAGCGCATCTAGATAGTACTTTTGCCGGCTTGCTCTGCGTCTGCCTGATCCCCATCAAAAACAAAGCGAAACGGTAGGCGTCGCCCAGCAGCCGCAGCGCAATATCGCGGAAGCACTTGGTGTGCTCGTTGGTGATTTGGCATTGCGTGTCAATTGCGGATGGCTTTGCGCAAAGCAGGCGAAGTGGTCACCGGTTCTGTGATCGCAATCATGGACTCTCGCGCTAAACGTCTGGGCTGGAGCGACGAGGTTCTCGCGAACAGGAACCTGGCGTCGTCTGCTCGATCTACTCTCACTAAGGCTGTCGCTGCCATGCGCGAAACGCAGTCATTCAGTTGCTTTTCGATTTCCGACAAGGGGCTCGCCAAGGGCTCCGCCTACGAGGCCCGGCGCGATGGAACTTGCCGCCTCGACGTCGGGCCGGGAGCACACGACTGCGTCGATTGCCACAATGTGATCGTTTGGCTGAATTCAGTGGAGACCGCCTCGCGCAGAGGACGTTCGGACCGTTTCGCGCGGACGCGCGACCTGCAGGACGACGGAGGCGACGACTTCTGCGGTCGGCCAACGACTTATCCACCAAATCGCTTGACCAGCTTTGAGCCCTTGGCTGCATCGATCTGCTGGCCAGTCAAGTCGGAGCCGGCGCTCAATCCTATCGTCATGAGGTTCTTGACGCGCTGCGCCGCCTGCTTCTCATTGGAATAATCGATCTCGACGTGATCAAGGCTCATCAGATGACCAAGCTCGTGAGCCCAGGCGCGTCCATTGGCGTGGTCATTGCCATACCACTGGACGAAGCTTGCCGGCTCGGGTTCGCTATTGGGGTATGAGCCTCCGCCAGCGGACAGATTTTCGATCGAATTGACGAGGTAGATGTGGATGGCATTGTCCGGATCGTGCCGAGAGGTAAGAACACCCAGCAATCGCTGATCATTGCTGCGTGCGCTCTTTGCCATGTCGAGCGGCTTCTCCATCAAGCAATCGCTGATCACGAACGCGATCTTGGCCTTTGACCAGATCGTATTGACCACGTCGAGCGCCTTCTTGGCCGTCGGGCACCGGCAGTATAGATAGGGCGAGCCGGCTATTTGCCGCGGGCTACCGCGTCTGTTTGCTTATCGACGCCCAGTCTGCTCGACGCGTCGGATCAGGCGACGTCGGGCTCGATGTGGCTCAAGCTCGTCATTGGATCGTGCTGCGCTCGGGAACTTGAAAATGACGGTCTTCATTTGGGGAGATGAAGAGTACAAAGGCCACAAGAACGTCCTCTCTCACGGAGGATCAGCTCCTGGAGAACTTCTACGGCTTCGTGGTCGCCAAGCCATAGCTCGATGGACGAGTCGAATTCTTCGCAAAGTCCATCACTGCCCGAAGCCGAACTGACGGCCTTGCTCCGCGCTGTTGACCTGATTGCAAGCTGCGACCGAGACGGTCGATCCGCGAGCCCGTCCTTGGACTTCACGTCCGCTCGATCGCCGTCAGCGGAACTTTCGTTTGAACCACGTCAGAGCCTTCTGGTGCGCTGCCGCGTGCAGGCCAGCAAGAATGTAATAACTGTTTTACATCAACATCTTATACCGAGGTCGCACGACAGCACAACATTGGCGGGCGCCCATCATCCACATGAATCGGCGCACAACGCCCGGCCGCAATAATCCTCCGCACCTTTTGAACGCCTCCGCATTTCAAAACAACACATAGGAATGGATCGGGCTCGAGATCGGTACTGTATGCAGACAGGCAGCCGCCAGTAGCGTACGAATTCAGGAATTATTTCTTACGCGGCCGTCCTCGCGACGTCACCATTCTACGGGCATAGGTTGGGTGTTCGCCATGAGATTGTACAGGCACCTCAGGGTTTGTCTTCTTCTCGCCGCTTCGCTGTTCCTGGCCTCTCAGCCAGCCTGGGCGACAAAGCGCGTGGCTTTGGTGGTCGGCAATTCCAGCTATCAAAACGCCCCACTGCTTCCAAACCCGGCCAATGACGCTGCGGCCATCGCCGCGACCTTGAAGGGCGCAGGTTTCGATGTGGTTGACTCAAGGCTCAACCTCGCCGCGACCGACATGCGGCGGGCCCTGAGAGAATTCGCCGATCAGGCCCGCAATGCCGACATTGCCTTGGTGTACTATGCTGGCCACGGTATCGAGATCGACGGGACGAACTATCTGATCCCGACAGACGCCAGACTCGAGCGTGACACGGATATCTATGACGAAGCATTCTCGCTCGACCGTGTCCTGCTGGCGATCGAGCCTGCGAGGCAGCTGCGCGTTGTGATCGTCGACGCGTGCCGCAACAATCCGTTTGCCGACTCAATGAAGCGTACAGTTGCCTCGCGATCAATCAGCCGCGGGCTGGCCAGGGTCGAACCCGCCGTCTCCAACACACTGATCGCGTTTGCGGCGAAAGCCGGACTAACCGCACTCGATGGCAACAGCAAGAATAGTCCGTACGCGACGGCTCTCGTGAAGTATATTGCAAAGCCGGGGCTCGACTTGCGCAGGGCTTTCGGCTTCGTCCGCGACGATGTCTTGCAAGCCACGGGCAACCGACAGGAGCCCTATGTCTACGGCTCGCTGGGCGGCGAAGACGTTGCACTGGTTCCGGCTGCCAAGGCCGAGGAGCCGATACAAGCAGCCAACCCCCAGTCGGAAATTCGTCGCGATTACGAATTGGCCTTGCAGCTCCGCAACAAGCCCGCTCTGAACGCGTTCCTGACCCAGCATCCAGACGGATACTACTCAAATCTGGCCAAGCTGCAGCTTAATCAGCTCGAGGCCGAGGACGCACGCGTCGCGGCGACGGCGAAAGCGCAGCAGGCCGAGCAGCAACAAGCTCGCCTGATGTCCCAGGGCGCCCAGCGTGCCGAACAGGAGAAGGCGGCCGCGGATCTGAAGGCTGCGGAAGAGGCCCGGATTGCCGCCGAGAGGACGAAGCAAGCGGCGCAGGAGCAGGCCACCGAGGCGGAACGGAAACGGACTGCATCCGAATCTACAATCGTCGCTGCACTCTCCGGGAATAAGCCGGCCGTTGAGAGTACCGTCGCGGATAACCCTACGGCCGCTGCGCCCGGTGAGTACAGCAAGACGCCCAAGCTTGCGGCACTGAGTGACGAGCCGCGCCAGACCGATATCGCAAGAGCCGATATCGCCAAGTCCGTACAAGGCGAATTGAGCCGCGTCGGCTGCTTCGCCGGCCCCGTCGATGGCCAATGGAATGCGGCCTCGCAGCGCTCGTTGGCTCTCTTCAACCGGCACGCAGGCACCAAACTGGACGTCAAGCTTGCAAGTCTGGATGCTCTTGACGCGATCAAGCTTAGGCCATCGCGGGTCTGCCCGCTGATCTGCGATCGCGGCTACAGGCCCGACGGCGACCAGTGCAGTAGGATCACCTGTGCCGAGGGTTCGTTCCTCAACGACGACAATGAATGCGAGAAGCGACGCGGGAAGAAACCGGTTGCGAAGCGCAACACGGACGAGCGTCCGTCACGTGCGGATCGTCCGGCCCGCGAGAGACCGGAGCCAACAGCCGACGTTCCGCGGCGGCAAGCAACTGTGAAGAACAGCGGCGGCGGCAGTGGTCAGATCGTTTGTGATCAATCTCTGTGCCGTCAGGTCAGTCGCGGCTGCCACCTCGAATACCGCGGCGGGGGCGGCCCCGGGGGCAACGTAGGTAATGTCGAGTCCTGCCGCTAGCAACGCGCAAGGCTGCCACGGCGTCATGGAAGGCCAGGAGGCCGCGCGGATTTTGGTGTCGAGAATGTGTGACGGGCAGCAGAGCTTAACACCAGGTCAGCCAGGTCCTTGCCTGGATTGGCCGAAGCGGAGCGACCTGTGTGGTTGCGTGTGAGCTTGAGCAAAAGGACGCCAACGCCTTTCCGGGGGTGACGCTCTTCACGAAGCGGCAGGCACCCGGCATGAAGCCGACGGCGGTTTATCTTCCGCCAAAGCACCCAACAGCTGCCACCAAGTTCGATGTCGTGATCTGGCTTCACGGCTTCTATGTCAAAAACCATGAATTCCTATTCCACAACGATCCAGCGCGGCTGCGCGAACAGGTCCGGGATTCCGGCAAGGACGTGGTGCTTATCGCGCCGTTCCTGGGCTACGAATATGCCGTTGGCGACACCTTTGCCGGAAACTACAACGTGTCTGACCTGGCAACCGCGAGCTGGGGCGAACGCTATCTCGAGGAGGTCCTTGGAGCTCTTGCCAGGTTCCTGGGTCTCTCCTCGACGTCCATTCCTCAGCTCCAGATCGGCAAGCTCATCATCGCATGCCACTCCGGCGGCGGTAACGGCATGCGCAATCTCGTCGGGAACCTTGGAAAGTATCAGGGCAAGCTGACGGCCTGTTGGGGATTTGACTGCCTCTACGGCGCCAATGCGCGGCCCGACGATGCGACCTTCTGGTATCAGTGGTTGTCTGGACAGAGCGGCCGCGCGCTCGAGATCGTGTATGGTCCATCAACTCTCCCGCAATCGGTGAAGCTGGACCTGATCGGGCGCGGGCTGGCGACGGCCGATGGCAATCAAGCGCAGCCACAACGCCCTGCTCTCAAGAACCTTAGCGTAAGGGTCGGTCATTACGACCTGTTCCCGGCATTTGGCCAGATGGTCAGGGTCAACGACCTGGACCCGGCTTACGTGGATCGCTTCATGATACCGCAAGTCGCTGACCAGCCGCCTCTGCACCACAAGCCGGCGCCACAGCACGGGGAATTCCTTCAGGGCGCGATTTCCAACGTTCGCAGCGCTTTTCCCTTTCCAAAGGACATTCATTACATGATCGCCCGGGGTGGCTTCTTCAGTCGGCTGAGCAAGCTTTAGCCTTCACAGGCCTTGGCCTTGCCGGGCTCACTTGATGGAATAGGATTTGACGTCGAACGACCAATTATTCGTCACCAGCTTTCCGCTGCCGTTGTCCGGCACGCGCAGCTCACTGGTCCAGGCCGTTAGATAGCTCAACGCCTCGGCCTGATCTTGTAGCTTGCGCGGCAAGTCCGGCAAATCGAGCAACTGCACCCGCCGCTCGCTCAGGATGGCGATCATCACTGCTGACCCAGTCGGCGGTGAGACGACATATTCAAAACCACGCTGCCGAGCCGCCGGGGTTGGAACGACAAATTCGACGCCGGGCTTGACGAGATTGATGTCGCGTCCGTCCGACTGCGCCAATAGCTCGGGAGTCGGAAAGATCTGGGACATTCGCCCTTCCGCGTCGACGTCGACGAGAATGAGATATCCCGGCTTCCTCGCGGTGACGCCGAACGTGACCTTGCCGCCGAGGTTGACGGTCTGACCCGGCAGGATCTGAAGGGACACACTCGCGGTATTGGCCTGCCTGCGCGCCGCTTGTACGGGCCAAAGCCAGGGTGCATACGTCGTGCCGACATTCAGCGATGCCGACGGCAACGGTGCTGCGGACGAAGCTCCGCTACCCGCCAGCAGCAGCAGGAATGCGAGCCATGGTCGCTCCCGGCGGATCGGCTGCGATGACGGCATGGCCTGCTCTCCCTAAAAGTCAGGGAGCACTGAAGAAGCCGACCGAGGCGATCCGCGCGTCCGCAGGCAAGTACCGCTCGAGGCTCTTGATCACCTGCCCCGAAGCGCGGCGCCGGTTGAGCTGCATCAGGACTGTCTCAAGATCGACCATGCGTTGCTGCGAGGTCACTGCAACGATCTGTTCCGCGCCGAACGGCTCGCCGACCCTGAGCGGTAGGCGCAAACTCGCCGATCGGGCCAGTGCCGCATCGGAACCCACCGGATACAACAATTGGATGGTGCCATCGCCAGACACATTGAACAGCAACACCGCTCTTGACCCCACATCAGACAGATCAACTTCGACAGTCTGGCCAGCACGCTGTTGGCGATCGTCCGGCCAGATGCGCATGATCTGCGGCGACCGGGTCGCAATGCGCTTCAGTTCACGAATTGCCGCTGTCCGGTCAACGACCGTCGGCAGGCTGGCAACGTCGATCCCGTAGGCGACTACGTCGCCCCACGCGATCACGTCGTGCGACACGGGATCCCAGATCAGGTCGGGATTGTCCGTCGGTTGAACAGCCTGCACGGGAACATCCTTTGGCGCCACGCTCGCAAAATAGTTCGTCTTGCCGTCGAGCGCCGCCAGCCGGATTGGCGCAGCGAGACGGAGGGGGGCCGGCGCGTCGCCGGTCGGAAGTTCCTTGGTCGCCGCCGCGGCAAGGGTGGGAATGTTTGGTGCCTTGGCCGTGACAGCCGGCGGCGCGGGCGCTTGTCCCTCGACGGGCGCCCCGGATCCGGCCGGGCCGGAGGCCGCTCTCGCGGCCGGCCCCTGAATCAGCACGACACCGCGCGTCAATTCGAAGGCGATGTCGGTATCCGGCGTCTGAGGCGGCGATGATATGGTCACGATGTTCTGGCGCTGGTCCGAGAGCTGATAGACCACCTGTCGAACATTGCTGAAGAGCTCCTTGAGCGTCACCTTCCCATCGTGATTGATGTCCGCGCTACCCTCCACCGCCCGTGCGACCGCATAGCTGAGAGCCCCGCGCAAGCCATCGATGCCAGGGATGCGGACTTCCGGCGCCTTGGTGTAGCGGTCCACCGCAGCCAGGAACGCCGTGTGGTCAAGATCGAGTTCTGACTTCGGATCGTTGCTGTCCGACACCGGCTTCAGTTCGTCAACCAGCAATGTGTAACGCGGCACCTGCCGGAAGCTCATCTCAGCGGCACGCGGATCGATATCGCGCACCATACCGCCGCCGTGGCAGGTATCAGCCACGAAGATCACCTTCGCTCCGCGAAGCTCGAACTGCCGGATGAAATGGTTGAACTCGCTGCCCAGAACACGTTCAATGGACCCGGTTGGCGTGGTTTCAAAGCCTGGCAGCAGGAACACGTTTTCCATCCCGTCCGGCTCCGAGCCCTTGACGCGCTCCGGCTCCTGGGTTCCATGACCTGCGATCGACAGAAAAATGAGGTCGTTGTTCTTGGTCCGCTCCACCAGTGAACTGATCTCGCGCAAGATGCTTGCCCTGTCGGCCTGTGCGTTAGTGAGTACGACGACGTCGCCAACCCCCATGCTCTTCAAGCTGGTCACGATGTCAGTGGCGTCGGCGACCGCGCCCTTCAATTTCCGCACGTGCTGATAGTCATCGATCCCGATCACGAGCGCGCGCACCGCCGCCCCGTCCGGATTGCTGATCGACAATCCTCCTGTCGCATGCGCGTGCGGGGATATCAGCCCGATCAACGCAGCGAGCCCGATGGTGGCGCATAGCCGCTTGATCCCGCAATCAAGTTCCCTGGGCATCCGCATCGTGATCCACCTCGACATCCTTCCTATCCATTCTGTAGCGCCAGCGACACACCGGGTTCAGCGCCTTTTGCTCGCCGTCTTGCGGCCCGGCTGCGGTTCGGCCTCTTGATAGGCGCTCGCTGAGACTGTCGCCTGGTCATCCGCGAACGCCCGAAAGCGGACCGGAACGTAGCCACGCGAAAGCAGGCTCGCCAACGGGTAGACGTTGCGGCAGACGCGACCGTTGCAGCCACCGGTCGAGGATTCCATCACCTCGGCCTTGCGATCGGGCGTGAACCGCAGGAACAACATCACGTGCGAGCCCGGCTTGTTCAGCGCATCGCCGGGCCTCAGGTCCCAGGGATTTGCCACGGAGGCTGCGATCGCAGGAATAGCGGCAGTCGTGTAGTGGACAGAAAGTCCCCACGCGGCGCTGACGAATGCCGAACAGTCGACGCCAGCCACATCCGGCCTTGGCGCGTTGCGAGTGCACACATTGCCAGCCAGCGCTCCGCTGTCGATCCGCTGCCGGAAGTTCGCGAGCGAACCGTGGCAGCCCCAGCAATAGGGCACACCGCGCACCTCCTGGTTCACTTTGCCCTGCAGATACCACGGCCGCCGAATACGACTGAAGCCGCTGCATTGGCTGTCGGGATCGCTGCCGTAGTTCGACTGCGTCAGCTTCCACTGGATGCCCTCGAATGCAAACGCGGTCTCGATAGCCTGCTGGCGATTGGAAGGTCTCACAGCGGCCGACGCGTCGAATTTGACGCCGGATTGCGGTGCTGGCGCGGCTGCCGTTCGCGACGGCCGCACGTCGATAATGGAAGCGTTGGTCAGCGGCCGGAAGCCGACGCCAACCACTTCAATTCCGTCCGGCTTGGTCCGGAGGAAATAGACATCGCCATCGCCCGAAACCGTGACGAACCGCCGGGTCAGCGGCGTATTTTCCAAAGGAAGCTCATAGATTCCCTCGAGACGGCCGTTCGCAGCATAGCGTGCGACGAACGTGGAGGCGTTCTTTCCCGATGGCGGAACGTCCTCGGCAAGCACATAGAAGCGGTCGCCGTTGTCGATCTCAAGAAACTCCACCGTTCCGAGCTGGTTGCGCACCCGCAGGCTTAGCTGTCCGATCGTCTCGTTGGTGACCATGGTCTGGATCTCGACCCTTACGCTGGCATTGCCCTTGTCCGGAACGATATCGGCGATCACCGAGCCCTTACTTCGAGAAGCCACATATTGCCGGTCGGGCTGCCGCGTCGTCTTGACGATGGCCGCGCGGGTATTCTGGTTGAGCAAGTCGGCCGCGCTGCCGGGCGCCTGCGATCCCATCTGGGCGAAAGCGGAGACGGCGACCTGATCGTCCGCGCTACGGCTCGAGACCTCCTCAAGCTGGATCACGTCACCACCGATTCCGCGCGTGGACTGCCCTGGCGCCGCCTTCAGCGTCCGTACGCCGCCGTCCCAAACCATGATGTCGTCGTTGTGGACCACGAGATCGGTCGGCTGGACGTCTTTCGGCATCTTGAGGACGTCAGGATCTGAGTTCGGCTGTTTCGGGTCAAACTGCAGGATGCGACCGTTGACCTGATCGAGCACAAACAGGTTGCCCTGCCCGTCGGCGCTGAGTGCTTGTGGTCCCGCGAGTTCCACGTCCTCGCTGGCCGGAACGATGCCGACCATGGAAGCAGCCAAACCGCTGGCAAAGCTGCGGACGACAGTATCGTCGGCATGCGCATTGGTTCCGAAAATGCCAGCGCCAACGATGAAGACCCAGATCCAACGATTTGGACGAAGCATGTTCGCCTCAATGTACCCCGAACCGATCGCCGCGTCGGATCGACTAATCCGAGATGCCGTTAATGCTGCGCGTCAATTAGTGGTGCGCAATCTCAATCACGTTCAATTCTATCACTTGACGGTGATAGTCCGAATTCTCTTCAGCTTGCGGTGCAAAACATGGCCCGGAATAGATTTGAGAAGGTGAGCGAAGTTCAGCCCGACGCGATCACGCTGCTCCTGAAACGCGACAATGACGGCGCCTCCGGATCAATCGTGCTGCCGGCCGCCGCGAGCCGGGGACGGCTGACCACCGACCAAATCAGCGCGCAATTGCCGGCGCAGGATGCTTTTCGCGGCGCGATCCGGCTGGCAAACGACGTAAAGCTGGCGCTGGTGGTGTGCGATCCAGACGGGGTCTGGAAGTCCGAGTGGGGCGATCTTTATCAGCCGATCGATTGACCCGCATCGGATGGAACCAGCATATGTTGCGACGCCGCATGGAGACTAGCTTGCCGAACGGAGCCTGCATCCGACCGTCGTTCCGGATACGGGCCTTGATGGTCGCGCTGCTGGTTGCGACGGGCTGGCCGGCACGCGCCAACGACTCGGCTGCGGAATTGTCGATCGGCGGGCTCCAGTTCGTACGCACCAATGACGTGGCCATGGAGAGCGAGAACCTTAGTATCGGGCTCGACAGAATCAGTGTTCGCTACCAATTCGCCAACGTCACTGCCAAGCCGGTCACGCTTACTGTTGCCTTTCCGCTGCCCGACATCGACCTGTCGGAGGCTGAGAACATTGCACTACCTTCAAATGATCCGATCAACTTCGTCGACTTCGAGACCAGGGTCGACGGCAGCCCGGCGCCGCTGACCGTCGATCAGCGCGCCATGGTTGGCAACAGGGATGTCAGTGCCCTGCTCCGCGAACTCAAGCTACCGCTGCTGCCGATTGGTGGCCGCGAGATCCGGCTGAGCGACCTGCCCGCGGCGACTCGGACCCGGCTCGTGGACGACGGACTTATGATGCCTGCCGGAATGAGCGACAACGGTCGCCAGCAGTATGCGCCAGGCTGGGTTATCAAGACCTCGGCTGTGCGCCAGCAGGTGTTTCCGCCCATGCGCACCGTCACGGTCGAACACCAGTACCGGCCGAGCGTCGGCTCCAGTCCTGACACCATCCTGCGCCCGAGCCTACGCCGCAGCAGCGCACTGGGTCAGCAAGTCGCCCGTTACCGGAAAGAATACTGCGTCCAGGATACGTTCCTCGCCGAGCTCGACAAGCGCGCGGGCAGTAACCAGATCAACAGCGCGAACCTGCAGGAGAGGCGCATATCATACGTGCTCAAGACCGGCGCGAATTGGGCCGGGCCGATCCGGTCGTTCAAGCTGACTATCGACCCAGGCGGCAACGACCGCTTGGTGAGCTTCTGTCCTGGGCGGCTCAAGGCATCGTCTGCTACCGGAAATACGCTTGAATATACGGCAAACGACTTCAAGCCGGATGCCGACCTGAAAATCCTGGTGATCGGAACATTCTGAGCGTGCCGGTCAATTGGTGAGCAGCACGTAGCGCGCGGCCGCGATGATGGTCACCTTGTTGCGCTGAGCCTCGCTCAGCGCCTGGAGGAAGAACGTATCGGCAGCTATCGGTCGCGGCTGGCGCAATGAGTCCAGAACCTGCGGAACCGCCACGACCAACAGCAATTGCGGACCGCTCGCGCGCGTTGTCGGGAGCGTAAACGAAAGCGAGTCGATGCCCGGCTTCAGAAGATAAGACAGGCTCTGGACTTCGCCGCGATCCGACACCATGAGCAGCTCGACCACGCGGTTGGCAAAGTTCTCAATGGTCCCATTGAGGGCTTCACCACCCTTCAGCTCTGTCGCTGACAGGGTGATGCGTGGGATTCGCGCCTGATCGCTCCCGACCTGACTCAAGAACTTGACGGCTGGGCATTGCGCCTGGGTCACTTGCCTGACGCCGATCGAAGCCTCGAAACCCTGCTCACGCCGAAACGCTTTGTCGAAGGTGTCGAATGGGGCGGTCGAGGCACCGAACCCTTCGATGACAGCGGCATTTGGGCTCACGGCAATCGGCAAGACAAAGAAGCAGTCACCGCCAGAATATTGGGCCACGTATTTGCGGATGCGCTCAGCTCGCCCCGCCCCATCGAGTGCCGGAGACGGCGTCGCCGTCGGCTGCGCAGACAACTTCTCCGGCTCTTGGCGCCCGGGCTGTGGTCCAGCGGGCTCGACCTTCGGCGGCGCCATTGTTCCGGCGAGTTTTGGAGGTGGCGGCAAGACCGCGGTGCCGGGCGCTGACCAGACCAGCTTGTAGAAGGCATATCCACCACCGCCGACCAGCAGTAACAGAGCCGCCACGCCCGCCCCCAGCCAACGGCCGCGCGGACTCCGCGCGGTCGATGGCATCCTGTCCTGCGGCACCGGCGCCGCGCCTTCCGGCCGCCGCAGCGGATCGAAACCATATAACGGCGCGGCCGGCGTCTGCACCAAACCGGTCGGCTTCCAGCTGGCAACCTCTCCCATGGTCGGGCGCAATGCCGGATCAGGCTGCAGCATCCGCTCCAGCAAAGGCCGGATGCGCATATCCACCGCACCGAGATCGGGAACACGCCGGCGCTTCTCCACCAGTTGAAACTGGCTGCCACCCATGTCGAGCTTCTGTCCGGTCAGCGCGTGAAACAGCACAAGACCGAGGCTGTAGACATCGGATTTCGCGGTCACGTCATTGCCGTACAACCCTACCTGTTCCGGCGATGCGTAGTTGTCCTTGCCAGCGAAGCCCGAGCCAATGATGGTCTTGTCACCCATCTGGGTCGACCGGGCTATGCCGAAGTCGATGATCTTAGCCCGCCTGACGTCGTCGAGCGGAACAATGATGTTGTCCGGAGAAACGTCGCGATGGATGATGCCGTGCTCATGGGCAGCCTCCAGTCCAGATGCGACGCGCAGCATCAGCTTGATCAGCGCCTCGAAAGTCAACGGTCCATCGTCGAGCATGTTCGAGAGCGAGCGGCCATTCACGAACTCCATCGCGAGATACGGTCGCTGCAGCACCGGCTCCACCGTAAACAGGAAGTAGCGAACGATCGCGTCATGCGGAAGATTGTGGAGTGCAGCGGCCTCTCGACGGAACAGCGCGAGCGCCGCCTCGTTATCGACCATGTCGGGCAATAGCATTTTCACGGCAACAGGCGATCCAGTCTGGATCTCTCGGCATTTGTAGACCTCACCCATGCCGCCCGCGCCGATCACCGCTTCGATTTCGTAGATACCGTTGAGACGGGTGCCGGGGGGCACGCCCTGATAGGACGGTCGGAACGGATCGTTCGGGGTCATGGTTGCGGCTCGCGATCAAGCGGAGATCTTGTCGCCTCCTGAGATCGTGGCGTCAGCAGTCGCACGATCACAATCGTTACGTTGTCAAGCCCGCCACGATCAAGAGCCAGCGCGAGCATGTCATCGCAAGCTGCCTGGGCGCGTCGCGTAGCCGCGTGCTGCAGGATCTCGTCGTCCCGCACGTGTCTGGTCAGGCCATCGCTGCAGATCACGAAGACATCCTCCGGCTCGGCCGGGCCTGTTACCACCTCAAATTCCGGATCATCGGCGACACCGACGGCGCGAGTAATGGCATTGCTCAGCCAATCATTCACGTCTTCGCGCGACAGCGCACCTTCGGCGATCAGTTCCTCCAGTTCGCTGTGATCATGCGACACTTGGCTAATTGCGCCGCGACTGATCAAGTAAACCCGGCTATCACCCGCCCATATGCAGGCATAGTAGCTATCGCGAACGAGCAGAACCGCCGCTGTAGTCCCGACGGTGGCACCCTGTCGTTCATGACTAAGCGCCAGTATCTGCCGGTTTGCGCTGAATAGCCGCTCCTCGCATTCCGCCAGCAGGTCTGCGGCTGATTCTGGCGTGCCGATCGCGTCAAGCGACTGCACTACAATGCGACTGGCGAGATCGCCGGCCTCGTGACCACCCATACCGTCGGCGACGGCCCACAGGCCAACGTCGGTTCGTACCAAACATGAATCCTCGTTCCGCTCCCGCACCCTTCCGGCATGGGTAACGCTACCAACATCGAACAAGGATGGGGTATGCACCATCGTACGTCATCCATTCCCGGATGCCGCGAGGCCGGGATCACCGGTCAGCAGCGTAATGTAGTGAAACGGATCTGGTAATCCGCGGCAACTCAGCGCCATTGGCGGAAAGCCTTCCCCTCCGGCGGTCCACCAGAAGCTAGCCGCGGCGTAAACCTGTGGGTTGGCGGCGCAAAGTGCTGCAAACGCCCCCGCGAAGGCGTCGACCGCCGAAGCCCTCCCCATTGCCGCAGTACCAAGCGACGTGATCGGCGGACCGCTGGCGATGGTCTCCTGCAGTCGTGGCACCGCAAGCCGGTCCAGTCCATCGGAGATCTGCTCGAAGGTCGCGGCCCGATCCAGGGTCGAAAGCAGGAACGCCTCCACTTGCCCGAACCATTCGTCCTGCGGATCAATGCTCGGCGGCGGCAGCGAGACGGCCTCGCCGGTCACCGCATGCAGGGTCAAGGGATAGTATCGCCCCACCCCGTCGAGCGAGGGCATAATCGCCCCCGCCACCGTCGTTCCGCAGATTGCGGCACCGAGCCAAAACCGCCAGACCGGCGCGGTCAGAAAGGCCTGCTGCCATCCTGGGCCAAGCTGGTGGCGACTTGCTGACAGCGCAGCCTGTACCCACGGCTCCCAAGCTTCCAGGAAGCTGCGCGGAGTTGCGATCGCGATGAAGTCACGCTTCGCGCCGATTTTGCCGAATAACCCACAACGCATGGTCATATCCCGGTCGGGCAACGAAACTCACGCAGCACTGACAGATTCAGCGGGTTGCGCAACGATCCAGTCGAAATTTGATAGCTGAGCTCGCGCCCGGCGACGATGAAAGTCGCGCTGGCCGTTTCCGCTTTCACCACTAACGAGCCAGCCTCCAGCATCCGAAACAACGACCAGGGACCAATGCGCTCAAGCACGGATGGCGGGCCGGTGTCGTTGCTGACTGAAATTGCAGTTCGCGGCGCGGGGCCCGGCCATAGGACGGTCGTTGGCGAGTTGCTCTGTGGCGGTGGCGGTGGCGTAGGTTGCGGACCGCCGAACAAGGATGAGGTCGCTGGACCAGGTGTGGTTGGGCTTGTAATTGTGGTGCCGCCGATCTCGGTCTTGACGGTCACGCCTGGCCCGGCTGCCCCAGGCGGCCGGATCGCGAACGATACCGCCGGCAAACCGCCGCCGGTCTGGAAGAAGGCGTCGCGGATATAGGCCGCATTTTGGAATTGCTTGAGCGTATCCGGCGAGAACGACCGACCAACGGGGCTCTCCTTTCGCCAAACCCAGTCCGATCGCGACGTGTCGGCATAAGGTGCCAGATACTGGGTGAAGAACTTGTCCATAACACCATTCGGACTGAACAATTTGGCAAAATCCGCCAGCGGGACTTCCTGGCTGCTGCTGCGGATAAACGGGTAGCGGTTGGTCACGGTCTGTTGGCAGACCGGCGTGACCTGATCGCGCAACGTTTGAAGGATTTGCCCGGCGGTTGAAGCCGCAATGCTGCCTTCGAACTCCGCGGCTGCTGCTCGCAGCATGTCGGAGAATGGCGGCGGCATGCGCGAGGCATTGTTGCGGAGCGCTGCGACCTGGGTCTGAAGCGCAGCTGTGGCCTGTGCGGTCAGTTGGGGATTCTCGATGATCAGCGTCAGGTTCTGCGCGATGTCGTTCAGGTTCGCGACGGTCGAGTCGATCGGCCGGCGGGTGCTCTCGCCTTCGAGCGCCGCGTGGTAAGGTTTGAACTGCGCCTCGATCATCGCGCCAGGCGGTCCATCCTGGGCATTCGTGAAGAGTGCTGGCGCCGGTGCGGCGGCGGCTGCCGAAGCGCTCGCCGGCTTCGCCCGTTCCTTGGTTAGCACCGTCTCGTCGCGCACCGATTCCAGAATTTGCCGCATCGGCGAGGTCGGCGCCGAAAGCGCCCGCAGCACCTCATATTTCGGCTTGTCGGCGAGCAGCTTCTTCAGGCGCAGGCTCCCGAGCGCCGTTCGCCAGGTCGTCACGAAATCGTTGGAATAGATGCTGAGCAGATCGCCGGCCAGATTGTCGTACTGCTGGTCGATGGCCGACTGCTGGCCGGCATCCCCTAGAACCCATCGCTCCCGCTTCATCCGCTCAGACAATCCGGACAGCCGGGCAACGAACTTCTGATGGAAGCCATTATACGTGAAGAACTCGGGTACCCGCACGGCGTCCAAAGGCTGCCCCGTCGTGGTTTCGAACACGACACCCATGTCGGGTCCGCCATGGCGGCTGGCGATCCAGTCGCCAGCGGTCGATGCGCGAGCCTCCGATTTCAGAAACTCGTAGGCACGTTGCGACACGCTCAGGCGCGCCAAGGAGCTCTGGGCCTGCTTGATCAACCGGCCGTCGAGTTCGACCAGCGGCTGCTGTTCGGTCTCGAGGTCGAACATTGCCACGAGGTTCTCGTCGAGCAGACGCCGCCCTTCCGCGTTGGTGGCGCCAGGATAGAGGTTGTCCGCCCAGTCACGTTGCATCCAAGAGCGGATCAACTCGCGGTCCGGCGACTGCAGGCCGCCGACCATCAGATAGACCTTGAGCGCCTCGTAGACAAAGGCAGGCTCGTTTATGCGCGCATTGAGCTGCTCCTCCAGGCGATACAGCAGCCGCGGCCGGAACATGCGCTCAAGCGCCGTATGATAGGCCGCCTTCGAGGGCGACAGCAGCCGGGCGTGCTGACTGAGCCCGTAGCGAGCCGACAGAGGCACCGACTCGCCGCGCGATCCGTAGCCTGCCGGGGCGTTTCGCAGCCGGTAGAGTAGCGGCAGCACCTTGTCTAGATCATGATCAGCAATCAGCGTCTGTTTGATAATTGGTGCGCCGGCGGCTGCATACTCGCTATCGGCCTGCAGGCTTTGCTCAATCAAATCGGAGTTCCGCTTGTAGCTCGTCAGCCAGGCTGCGATCAGTCCGATCGAGACCAGGCCGATCAATGACAGGGCCGCGGTTTTCAGGATTAGCGCGCGGCGCACCGCGGCACGGTCGGTCGAGACCCAGTCGGCTTCGCCGATGATGACCTTGGAGATCAGATCGGCGAGGAAAAAGCTCTTGCCCGTGCCCGAATAGGATCCGGAACCGACCTCCTCAGCGCCGAACGTACGTGCCAGCGACCCGATCAATTGGTCGATCGGCGTGCCCTGCTGCGTACCCGAGGTAAAGTAGAAACCGCGCAGGTTCGCGTTCACGTGATAGCGCGTCGGCTCGAAGATCAGGTTGAGGAAATCGTGGATCTGCGGCTTGAGCCGCGCCATCTGTGCCGGAAAGCCGAACAATTGCACGCGGTGCTGGGGCGTCGGCTCGTCCTGCAGACGGTCGAGCGTCTCCTCGCTCAGGCGCTCCAGCAGACGGTCGAACTCGACCGGGATCTGCCCCACCAGATTCTGGGTCTTGTCGGCGGTCTGGAACGTGGCCCCCCAGACCTGGCGGCGGCCGGCATCCCCGAGATAGGCGAAATACTCGGTGAAGCCGGCAACGAGATCAGCTTTGGTAAATAGCGCGTAGACCGGGAAGCTGACCTTGAGCCTCTGATGCAGCTCGAGCAGGCGCATCCTGATGGCATCGGCGTGAAGTGCGAGCTCCTGCTTCGGCAGCGTTAGAATGTCTTCGATACTGATGGCGACAAGGACGCCGTTGATCGGCTGGCGTGATCGACTTTTCTTCAGGATGTCCAGGAACGCCAGCCAGCTGTCCTTGTCGGCCTTGCTATTGGAGTCCTGGGTGGTGTAGCGGCCGGCGGTATCGATCAGCACCGCCTCCTCGGTAAACCACCAATCGCAGTAGCGGGTACCGCCGACCCCCGCGATCGCCGCGGGCGTCGCCCCGCGCGCGAGCGGAAATTTGAGCCCGGAATTGACCAGCGCCGTGGTCTTGCCGGCGCCGGGCGGACCGATGATGACGTACCACGGCAGATCGTAGAGAAAGCCCGATTTGTTGCCGCTGGCGGTCTTCAGCGTCGCGAGCGCATCCTTCATGCGCTCCTTGAGCACCGGTTCATCGCTGACGGGCTGGTCCGCACCAGCGATGCCATCGGCAATCTCCTTGGCACCCTTGCGCCGCTTGAACAGATTGAGGCCAACGATGCCTGCGACGATCGTGGTGAGCAGCAGAATAGCGATCTGCCGGACGATATGGTTCTCCAGCGGCCGCCAATCGCCGAACGCAATGAAGGGACCGGCGAAATAGATCACCGCTCCGAGCGAGCTGAGCCCGACCCCGTAGAGAACGATGCGAAGAACGTCCTTGGCAAGCATCTAACCGTACCTGTCGCAAACCACCTGACCCGGTGGAATCTGCCTATTCGCTGCGTTCGATAAAGATCTCGACGCGCCGGTTCTTGGCGCGTCCCTCGGGTGTCGTGTTGCTGGCGATTGGCGCATCTGCTCCTTTGCCCTCGACGTCGACGCGCGAACCATCGGTCAAGCCAGGCTTCAGTGCCGCAGCAACCGCCTTGGCGCGCTCGACCGACAACTCGAAATTTGTCGGGAAGCGGACTGTGCGGATCGGCGAACTGTCGGTATGGCCGACGACCCGGATCCGTCCCGGCTCCTTGTCGAGGGTTGCTGCGACGCGGAGTGCGATCGGCTTGAAACCGTCGAGGATGGTCGCCTGGCCCGATGCAAACAAGGCCAGATCGCAGACCCTGATCACGATGAAACTGGGGGTCTGGTCCGCGGTCATGGCACAGGCTGTGTTCTCCTTCGCGAGCGCGTTGCGGATGCGTTGCAACTGGGTGATGCGATCCGGTGGCGGCGGAGGCGGAGGTGGCGGCGGTGGTGCAACGACCTGGCGCTTGAGCTCGATCGGGCCGGCCGGATGGAGCGCGAGCGCCACCTCGGCAGCATTCTCTGCCCGGCCAGCGAGGAGCGTCCGCAGGACGAAATAGGACCCGGTCAGCAGCGCGGCGACGACGGCCGCCACGAGCCAGACCGGAACACGCAAACGCTGCCGGCGCCCCGCCAGCGCCTGCCCGCGCCAGTTGGGCGACAGGTCGGTCATCGTCTTCGGCCGGACCCGGCGCAGCAATTCATAGAGGTTACGCTGGATCAGCTGCAGGTTCGCAAGTCCGGCCCCTGACGTCCGGTGAATGCCCTGAAAACCAAGCGCCAAGCAGGCGTGCTGAAGTTCGAGGACCGGATAATTGACCAGTGGATCAATCTTCAAATGGTCGAGGATCTCAAAGAAACGGACGCCGCCGACACGCTCGCCGAAGAAGCGGCTCAGCATCGAGTATTGCGTCCAGACGTGACGCTCCTCGGTCGGGATGTGCTGCACGATATCGTCGGCAGTGGCACACAGGATATATTTCGCTGTGTTGGCCTGGTGCTCGGAAATGCCCGCTGAACGGATGTCCTTCTCAAAGAATTTGATAGCGTCTGCGACCTGCTCCATCAGGCTCGCGAATGACGCGCGCATGAGCGCCACCCGCAACCGACCGAGCAGTTGCAGCAATGGGCCCGCAGCGCGCATCACTGGATTGGCATTTGGCGCGACGAGATCGTCGACGCGCAACGGCGGCCCTGCCGGCAGCATGGGTTGCGGCACCTGGCCTTGCGCGGGTGTCGAGATCCATTCCTCGGTTGGATGGATGGCCGGCGCGGAGGCGTAGTTCGAGCCCTGTGGAACGGGCGAAAAGGATGATGGTGGCGTTGGCGCGCCGGGAGAAGGTACGGGTGACGGCGAATAGGCCGGACGTGCTGCAGGCCCCTCGCCCGGCGGAGGCTGAGAGGTCGGCGCCGGCGGCAACTTCCCGCCGGGGTTGGGACGGATGATCGTCCGTTCGCCCCGACCGAAAGGATTGACCGGCTTGTCCCTGTCGCTCATGGCCTGTCTTCCAGGATAGCCCAAAGGTACAGCTCAAGCTCCGGCCAGTCGCCGGAGAAGTGCATTCCGATCGAGGCCGCCGTGCTGAACTCGGGCCACAGCGGCGACTTGCGGTCGAGATAGAAATAGACGTGATCCGTGATGGCCCGGATATGCGGCGGTGGCGTCGGCAAATGCACCAAGGTCAGGCCCGGCAAGTTTGCGTGCACGATCTCGTTCATCTTGGTGTTCGGCCCGACCTTGAACAGGTGCGGGAAATCGTTCTGGATCTCCACGAGTGGCCGCCGTGCGGCAACCTCCAGCACCAGGGTCGCATTTCGGAATAGCGCTCGATCGCGGATCGGCGATACGAACGCATTCTGCGCGCGCTCGATGATCTCCAGACGGATCGCCCGCCGGCCCAGCCGCGCGCTCAAGAAGTCCTGGATGTCGCTCACCAATGGTGTGAAGACGTTCTCGAGATCGTCATGATCGTACGCCGGATAGTTGCGCGCCCGCCGTTCCGCCGTGGAAAAAGTCGCAAGTTCACCCGCGAACCTCAGCAATTCCTCGTACAGGCGCTCGGGGTGCACGCTGCCGGAGCGTTGGAAATGAGTCAGCACGGGAATGGTACGGTTCAGCACTTGCAGGACCAAATAGTCGACGCTCTGCAACCCACCGCCGGATGACGGATCGACCGCGTAACGCGCCAGCTCGTCGAGTTTGGTCTCAACCCAGCCGATGATGCGGTTGAGCCAACCATCGATGATCGGATGCGCGGCGCAGACCAGCATCGGCGGCACGAACTTGTCGTCGAACAGGATGTTCTTGTCGCGCACTTCCAGAATGCGCGCGATGCCGAGGCCCATGTATCCGGGCTTGCTGGTCTTGCGCAGTTCGAACGACAAGCGCGGATAAGCGATGTCGATCTCTTCCTCGATGCGTAGCGCCGAGGTCGAGTCAATGAAGGTTTCCGAAGTACGAACATAACGACTGGCGCTGTCGGTGCGGTCCTCGTCGACCTCGCGGGTGTTTGGTGCCGCGACAGGCATCATCAGCCAGACGATCTGGCCTGCGGCCGTCTCCGGCACATCGATCGCTTCGGGAATTGGGCTGTCCGCAGGGATATCGAACGGCGTACCGTCCGGCATAACGCCGGACGCATTGCGCACCGCGAACTTGCTTTGTTCGGTAAGATCCTTATCGATCTCCAGCTGGGCAAAGCCCCAGGGGTATGGTGTCGTGTAGCGAACGCGCTTTTCCAGCAAGTGTTCGATGTAGCGGTCGTTCTGCTGCAGATGATGCGGCCGCAGAAACAGACCTTCCGACCAGAAAACCTTGCTGTACCAAGACATTCCTACATCCACTTAGAAAATGTCGGCGACCGCATGGTCGCCGACAGCTTACTTTGAACCGGGCTTGTCGCCGCGGTCGTAATAGTCCGAGAAGTGCAACATAAAGATTTCGATCGGCGCGCTGTTATCGCGGCCAAGATGCGCCTTCCAGCGCGTCAAGAACTCGTCCCAGAGTTTGCCCTTGTTCGTGCCGAGCCAGGAGCTTGCGCCACGCTGAAGCTCGAGCTCGCGCGCCATCAGCGTCGGATCTATGTCCGCAATCAGCTCATGGACAGCGTGCTGCATCGCCATGTAGGTCTTCAACTGATGTGATTTGAGATCACTGAAGCCCTGTGCAAAGGCGCGCTGTGCGTCGAGGTAGCTACGCGTCGGCGGCCCAAAGAGAATGCGCATCGCCTCTTCCGCGGTCGGCGAGAATTTCAGCGGATTATTTTCGAGGGCTTGGACGGTGGTCTGGCTGGTGCTGCGGGTCAGCTGTTTGGCTTGGGTTCGCGCTTGCAGCAGCGCCATGAGATTATCCACGGTCATACGCAAGATGATGCCAAGCTGTTCGGCGAGTTCGGCGTCGGACTTGTTGGCAAAAAAATTGTCCGGCAATCCAGCAGCGCGCGCCACCAGTCGCGCGAACTCGGTACCGCCGACTGGCTTGGCCGTGACAGGCCCCTCGCCCGCTGCTTGCGTTTTGCGCGGCGTCGCAACCTCTTGGTGTGATAGCGATGCCGGCGGCTGTGCACCGGCTGGTTCATCATCGATCCACACCGACGGCCGGCGTGGGGTCGGCTTGACTGGGGGGCGCTCGACTTGCGGTTTCGGCGCGGTGACCGGACCCGCTGCCCAGTTCATGTCGTCGTCCTGCACGGACGGTTGGTACGGAGACGTCGGCGATGACGGTCGAAATGGGTCTACACCCGGCGCCGGGACGCTCGCCGCCCAATCCAGGAACCCCGGATTAACGGGCCGCGCAGCCTCGCGTGGCTTCTTCAACAGGTGCGGATCGATCGGCGGCGGAACGTCACGATCGGCCGTCCAAAGCTCTCCGTAATCGGCATGCTGCTGGACCGAGGGGTCGTGCAGTTGCGCCTCATGGTTTGGGCTGCGCCCGCCAGCCTCATCCTCCAGCGAAACTCCGATGATGTAGTGACCAATCGTCAGTCGGTCGCCGTCGCGCAAGCGGTGCGGCCCCCGCATGCGCTGGTCGGCACCATTGAGAAAGGTGCCGTTGGTTGAGACGTCGTGCAGCCAATAGCCGCCGTCGCGAAAGTGCACTTCGCAGTGCTTTCCGGAAATCGTCCGCGCCGGATCCGGCAGCGTCCAGTCGAGGTGACGATCCCGGCCAATATCGACCGAGCGCCTGCCGGTGACCGTAAACGACACAGGTCCGCCGTCCGGAAGGTTCGGTTCGTTCTCGATATTAAAGCGAAGCACCATCACATCGTCTCGTTAGCGCGGAGGGCGCGGTTCGCCGCGTGCCAATTGAATACCATCCTCCAGGCATGACGTCATTATCTGGTCCCGGGAGTCACGGGGGAGCCGGCAGAGGCCAATCAGCAGCGCTGCACGCACCGCCCGTGCGGCCTGATCTGGCTTGGCTTCCACGGGCGCAAATTCCGGGGGAACCACGCTTCCGCCGGACCAGCCGGCCGCCAGCGCCAGCCATGTCGCTGGCTGCTCAGGATCGTTGGCATTGCCGACGGCCAGCGCCTTGTTCCGGGACTGCTCGTCCGGTTGCCGGACCCAGGTCTCCACAACATTCAGCGACCTGCTGTCGTAGGCGTCGAAATGGTCGAACATCCGTCGCAGAGAGCGGCATCCCCAGGCGATCGCCACGCGCCTGGGAAGCAGATAGGCGCAGTAAGATACGGCCTGGTACCAGTTGCGGGCATCGGCGGCCTCCTGAAGGAAATCCAGCGAAGGCTTGTCGGCATCGGCTTTGCCGACATCATAACGCGCCAAGGGATAGGCTTGAAACAGATCCCGTACCGTGCCGAACCGAACCTGCCCCATGACCGTCAGCCGACAAGAGTTGGAGTGCCGTGCGCGACCAGCGGACCGCCGGCGGCAAGCGCCATGCCGGCCTGCGCTGTCATGGCGATCGTCGGCGCGTTGATGACGATGCCCGCCGGGCTCAGGATAATCTGGCTGGGACCAACCTGTAGGGTGATATTGGCATTGGCCGTGAGCGTGATGCTGATGCCCGCTTTGACAGACTGGTCCATGGCCAGCGTGATGTGCTGACCGCCCAATTCGATATCGAGCTTATCATTGCCTTTCTTGAGCGTGGTTTTGCGGGTGTCGCCGCCGAATGCAGCTTCGCCGATGGTCCGTGTCTCGGTGTCGCGGACCGTCACGTCGTGGTCCTTCTCAGCATGCACCGTGATCTTCTCGGATCCCTTCTTGTCCTCGAAGTTCCACTCGTTGAAGCCGCCACCACCTTTGGTGGAGTCGGACTTCAATCCTGCAACCGTCTTCTTCGACGGCAAATCATAGGGCAGCTTGTATTCGTCGTTGTACACGGTGCCGATCACCAGGGGCCGGTCCGGATCCCCCTCCAGGAATTCGACAACCACTTCCTGTCCGACGCGCGGGATGATCTGGCCGCCCCAGCGCTTGCCAGACCAAACCTGAGCCACGCGCAACCGGCACGACCGCTTCTTCTTCCGATCCCAGAAAAAGCGGACATAGATTTCGCCCAGCGATTCAACGTCGATTTCCTCGTTCGAATTATCGTCTTTGGTCACCACCTTGGCCGTTTGGATGCCGTTAATCCTTGGCTTCGGCGTCATCATCAGCGCTCGAAACGGCCGATCGCTTGGCAGAAACTCATAGCTACCGAAATAGACATGTTGCCCGGCGTCGCCGGGACCGCCAGTGCGGTAAGATTCGAGCGAGAACGAGTGCGTGGCTCGCACCACGAGATATTCCACGTTCTGCGAGTCCTTGGAGTGCTTTTCGAGCTTCGTCAGCCCACCGGGGAACAGGTTGACCGCGTCACCATTGCCGCGACGCCGCCGGTCCATCGCCTGCTCCGCCTGGAGCTGGATCTTCGCGTAGCGCTCGCCGTCGGACTTTTCCTTGAACTTCCCGGGATAGTCGTAATACTCCATCTCCGACCGAGTGTAATGCTCGGAGCCCTTGGCATCGCTGATCAACTGAGCGTTTGGCTTCTGGTAGTTGTAGTCGTTGAGTTCGATCTTGCCGGTGCGAAACCGGCGCTCCGACACCCATTCATAGATGTGCTGCTCGCCTCGACGATCGGCACCCGTCAGCGGGATGTAGGGAATCGTAGCAAGACCTTTGATCGGGCTGTGCGACGATTTGGAGTCCGCCAACACCAGCGTGTGTTTGCCGCCCTCATGCTTGAAGAAGTAGGAGATGCCGTGCTGCTCCATCAGCCGGCACACGAAATTCATGTCGGTCTCGCGGTACTGAACGCAATATTCGAGCTTCGGACAGGAACCCTCTTCGGTCAGTTTGGATTCATAGTCGGTGAAGCCACGTTCGTTGAATACTTCCTTGATGATGTCGGGCGCCTTCTTGTCCTGAAAGATCCGGCAATCAGTTGTCCGCGACAACAGCCATAACCAGGGCCTCAGAACGATCCGGTAGCTGAAATAGTCGTTCTTCACCCCGAGCCATTGGGCCTCCGTCAGAATGCCACTGAACTCGCGCTCCTTTTCATGCAGCTTTATGGTCAGCGTACACTGCTGACCGATGGCACGATCGAAGTCGAGGTCGGCATCCTCACTGAGACACTCGATGCGATACTCGAACAGTTCGCTGAGACCTTCCGAGCCTTCGAACCCGGCAAAAACCAGAACGTCCTTGCCAAGAGGCGTCTTGAGTTCGCAGAGGCGGGTATCCTGAGTAAGCTGGCCCATGTGGGCTTAAACTCCCTCCTTCGATCGAATGACCCGCTGCGAAGAGCTGATCAGACGCTATGCAAGAACCACGGAAATCCTGCCCGCCCCCGGCAGTGCCGGCAGGTCCGCCCCAGGGCTGGTCCGGACGTTTCACAACAGCGGTCCAAGGAACCGCCCCGGTCATCAAGTAGTCGGCTCCAAGAGCTTGCCGGTTCACGCGAAAATGGCATGATCTTCGGGAATGAACCAACACCAGCAGGCATCTGACCCATGGATATAGACTCGGATCATGGATCCCCCCGCGATCCGGCAGTCGCCACGGGCTCGGCAGCGGGGCCGTGACCGAGCAGATGGACGATCGTTGTATGCTTGATGTCGCCTCCCTGACGCACCCCGTTGCCGCTGACGATCCCTGCGGGCCGGATCTCGACGCCATCGGAGACATCCAGTATCTGAACTTCTTCGCAGGTGCGGAATCGCTGCTGCCGATGTCGTTCTTCGAGGTCGTCAATGCCAACGGAGAGCGTGGACGCTTCGATCCAAAGGCAGTCGATTTTGCCGGCCAATTCGCCGCCGCGCAGCCCCTCCTGGAGCGTACCCGCGATCTGCGCCTAAACCTGCTGCTGGCCAAGTTTTCAATCCTCAACCGCGATCTCGACGGCTTTCTCTGCTGCCTGAAGGCGACCAACTTCCTGCTGCGCGAGCAGTGGGAAGCGGTGCATCCGAAGGGCGAGGACGGCGACTACGCCCTTCGCGCCGTCACGGTCGAGGCAATCGACGTGTTCCCGACCGTGATCAACCCGCTCCAGTTCCTTCCCCTGATCGAGAACCGCAGACACGGCAACCTCAACTACCGTGCTTATCAGGTCGCCATGGGCGAAATTCCCGCCGGCGACGCCGACGCCGACGGACCTGATCTGGCGGCCATCGAGCGCATCGTCAGCGAGACGGATCTCGACACTCTCAAGGCAACCAGCGCGCGGTGCTCCGCGGTCGCGGCTGAAATCGCGGGTATCAAACAAACCTGGCACGAGAAGTTGAACGCGGGGCAACCGATCAGCCTCGACAGGCTCTCCGGCCTGGTTAACGGCATGGCTGCCTGGCTTGCGGGTCTTGTCGCGTTGCGCGATCCGGCCGCGATCGCTGCAACCGCGGAAGATGTCGGTCCTGTCGATACACAGGCGCCGTCAGACACGAGCGGGGTGGTGACTTCATCCGCACAGGCATCTGCAGCGCTTGCAGCGGCGGCCGACTATTTTGCCCGAATGGAACCATCCAACCCGGCACTGTTGCTGGTGCGTCAAGCGCAGGAGATGGTGGGCAAGTCATTCATTGAAGTTATGCGGATGCTGGTGCCTGCGCACGTGGAGAGCGCTGCGATCAACATCGGGCGCGACAAGGTCTTCGACCTGCCGATCGAACGGATGGCGGAACTCGCTACCTCGCTCTCATCGACGGCAGAGAGCAGCGCTCAAGATATTGTATTTTCAATAGAAAACAGGGCGCAGGCCTTAGGCCTGCTGACGAAGGTGGCGTCGTTTTTCCGAACCGCGGAGCCGTCCAGCCCCATCCCCTTTTTGGTCGATCGCGCGCGCGACCTCGCGCAACGAGATTTTCTCAGCCTTTTGAATGATGTTCTTCCTGAGGGAGCCCTTAAAACAATCGACAGATCGCATTGAACCCAGCTTTCGCTCGAGGGCACTAATTGGACACAAGGATGTTTGCCGACCGCAGCAACTTGAAGCGCCCTAGCCAATCTGCGTCGCGCAAATTCGATGTCTTTTTCGATGTCTAATGCGATTTCGTAGTGAGGGAACCATGGCTACAGACAGCGGTCAAAAATTCATTCGGCGAAACCGCGCACCACGCGTGCACATCACATACGAAGATCCTTACGACGCCGAGCGGCTGATCGAACTGCCGTTCGTCATGGGCGTCCTCTCCGACCTCTCCGGCAATAACCCTGGCGTCGAGAAGACGAAGGTCGAGGAGCGCAAGTTCCTCGAGTTCGACATGGACAATTTCGACAACCGCATGGCGGCAATCCAGCCCGGCGTGACGGCGCGTGTCGCCAATCGCCTCAGCGATGGATCCGACGAAAAGATCTCGGTCAACCTGCGCTTCAACAAGATGGCAGACTTCACGCCGGTGGCCGTCGCCCGCCAGGTGCCGGCTGCTGCCAAGCTGCTCGAGGCGCGCGAACAACTCGCCAACCTGCTGCGCTACATGGATGGCAAGGTGGCCGCCGAGGACCAGCTCAAAAAACTTCTCGCCGATCCTCAACTGATGGCGGCGCTTCGGGAACGCGCGACAAGCCAGTCGACCGAACCTGGCACCGAGAGCTAAGGAAGGAATGGGGACCATGGCAAAAGAAGCTGTTCACAAAGAGAGCACCACCCAGGTCAAGACCGTCGAAGCTGACGAGTTTGCCACTCTGTTGAAGCAAAGCTTCAAACCCCGCACAGAACGCGCAGCGACCGAAGTCGAAAACGCGGTATCCACGCTCGTTCAAGAGGCGTTGAAGGACACGAGCGTCATCAAGTCGGACGTCCTCGACACCATCGAGGAGATGATCGCGCGGATCGACCAGAAGCTGACCGCGCAAATGAACGAAATTCTTCACACACCTGAGTTCCAGTCAATCGAAAGTGCTTGGCGCGGCCTCCACTACCTCGTCTTCAATTCCGAGACCGACGCCAACCTCAAGATCCGGGTGATGAACGTCTCCAAGAACGAGTTGTATCGGAATCTGCGGCTTTACCCCGATGCGCGCTGGGACCAGAGTCCCCTGTTCAAGCAGATCTACGAGTATGAATTCGGCCAGCTGGGCGGCGAACCGTTTGGCTGCCTGATCGGCGACTACTATTTCAGCCACCTCCCAACCGACGTACAGTTGCTCCGCGATCTCAGCAAGATCGCCGGCGCCGCGCACGCTCCCTTCTTCAGCGGCGCCGAGCCGACGCTGATGGGAATGGACTCTTGGACCGAGCTGTCCAACCCTCGCGACATCGGTAAGGTGTTCGACACGCCGGAGTATGCCGCATGGAAGGGGCTGCGCGATCAGGACGACTCGCGCTATCTCGGCCTGTGCATGCCCCGCGCGCTCGGCCGCCTCCCCTACGGCGCGAAATCGGAGCCCGTGGAAGAGTTCGCCTTCGAAGAGGAGACGGACGGACACACCGGCGATAAATACGGCTGGATCAACGCCGCCTACGCAATGGCGGTCAACATCAACCGCGCCTTCAAGGAATTTGGCTGGTGCACGCGGATCCGCGGCGTGCAGTCCGGTGGCGAAGTCATCAACCTGCCGACGCACACATTCCCGACCGATGACGGCGGCGTCGACCTGAAATGCCCGACCGAGATCGCCATCAGTGATCGCCGCGAGCACGAACTTGCAAAGGCGGGCCTCATCCCGCTGATCCATCGCAAGAACACCGACAAGGCCGCCTTCATCGGCGCCCAGTCACTCTACAAGCCGAAGAAGTACTTCGGCGAAAAGGGCGTGGATGCCACCGCGTCCGACAACTTGTCGTCACGACTACCTTACATGTTCGCAGTGTCCCGCTTTGCCCACTATCTGAAGTGCATGGTTCGCGACAAGATCGGATCCATGAAGGAGAAGGATGAGCTGACGATCTGGCTGCAAACCTGGATCAACGAATACGTTGATGCCAACCCAGCCCTCTCGTCAGAAGCTCAGAAAGCGCGCAAGCCACTGGCCGCTGCGAAGGTTGAAGTCATCGCAAACGAGGAGAATCCGGGATATTACAACGCGCGCTTCTTTCTTCGTCCACACTTTCAGTTGGAGGCGATGGACGTCGGCCTCAGCCTGGTTTCACGCCTACCCGGCCCCGCTTCCTGATGCCGCAACATCGCAACCGTAACCACGCAGAAATTTGAGAGGACTACGCTATGGCTGTCGACATCTTCTTGAAACTCGATCCGATCAAGGGCGAGTCGCTGGACGACAAGCACAAGGACGAAATCGATATTTTGAGCTGGTCTTTCGGCGAAAGCCAGTCAGGCACTTTCCACAGCGGTTCGGGCGGCGGCGCCGGCAAGGTCAGCGTCCAGGATCTCCACTTTACGCACTTCGTCGACAAGGCCACGCCGGAGCTTTTCAAGGTCTGCGCGAACGGCAAGCACATTGACACGGCGATCCTCACGGTCCGCAAGGCGGGCGAAAATCCGCTGGAGTATCTCAAGATCGAGATGAAGCACATTCTAGTCACCAGCGTATCGACGGGCGGATCGCACGGTGAAGATCGCCTCACCGAAAACGTGAGTCTGAACTTCGCGAAGGTCAAGATGACCTACAAGACCCAGACAGAAAAAGGCGGCGCTGGAGCTGCGCCGGTGTTTGGCTGGGACGTTCCCGCCAACAAGGAATGGGCCTGATTGTCGGCCCTACCTGGCGCCGGTTGCGATAAGCGCGAACCGGCGCCAGGCGACGCGATTGCGGTCGCAAGTCTCGACTTGACCGGTTGCGGGCCCGACCGCCTGCTGAGGCGACATCATCCCGGAGACCAGCTATTGCTCCGCGAAACAGCATAGCGAGCCGGAGATCTTGGGGACAGTCAATGACCATTGCTCCAAAGAGGGATCGGCTCTCTCCCCCATTAATGCTGGCCTTTCGCTCCGCTCATGAAGCACGCGATGCGCGCAAGAAGCTCAATCTGCGCGATGAGTTCGGTGAGCGGATCATTGCCGGGCGGCGCAGCGCAGGCCGCTTTCCGATCTCGGAAACGTTGTTGCGGCGGGAGGTCTCCCATGACCTTGAAACGCTCCTCAATACCATTGCTCTGGAATCGACCTTGGATCTGAGCGGGCGGGATAGCGTTCGAACCTCGATCCTGAACTACGGCTTCCCCGATATCGCCCACCGTTCGATCGACGAGGTCACGGACGACGAACTCACCGGCGCCCTGCGCGAGACTCTGACGACGTACGAGCCAAGACTCGATCGCAAGACGATCCGGGTCCGTCGCGACGGCTCGGTCGGTCCCGAGCAGCTGAAGCTGCGCTTCATCGTTCACGCCGACCTCAAGGCTGAGCCGCTCAACGTCCCCGTGGAATTTGTCGCCGACGTCGACCTCGACAGCGGCGACATCCAAATCAATCGACTTTAGCATGAATCGCGAATTCCTCGATTTCTACAATCGTGAACTGTCATTGCTGTACGAGCAGGCAGGAGATTTCGCCGAAGAATATCCTGGCATCGCAGAGCGCCTCGGCGGCCTCATCCGGGACCGCTCGGACCCGATGATCACGGGACTATTGGAAGGCGCCGCGTTTCTTGCCGCCCGCGTTCAGCTCAAGCTCAAGCACGAATTCCCGGAATTCACTGCAAACCTGCTTGAGCAGCTGGTACCGAACTATCTTGCGCCCACACCGTCGGCGATGCTCGTCGCGGCACGGCCACCCTACGCCGACCCAGCGCTGCGCGACGGCAAGAAGATTGTACGCGGCGCCTATTTCGACGCGACCTACCGCGAGAGAGAACGAAGTCTTTCCTGCCGGTTTCGACTTTGCCGCGACATCGTGCTCTGGCCGTTCGACGTCACCAGCGCAGAGTATTTCTCCACAGCGGGCACTCTGCAGGCGCTCGGGATCCCGGTCGGAGGCGACGTCATCGCGGGGCTGAAGCTGTCGCTGACCCATCGTACCGCAGCCCGGCTCGACGAGGAACTACCGGACGCAGAGGCCCGAGCCAAGCCGGAAACCTGGTTCGCAGGCTGCCGCGTGAGCGAACTTCCGATCTACCTCTCAGGCGCGGAATCCGACGCCATCGCGCTCTACGAGCAATTGATCTCGAATTGCAAAGGAGTCTACTTCCGGCATCTCGACGACTTCGGCGATCCGGTGGTGACTCGTGCGCCCCATGATTGCGTGCAGCAAATTGGCTTCGACGAAAACGAGTCGCTGTTCCCTAACGACAATCGGATCTTTCGCGGTTCGGAGCTGCTGCGAGAATATTTCATGTTTCCACGCAAGTTCCTCGGCATAAACCTGACGGGACTACGCAGCGTGATGTCGCGACTGCGCAGCAAATCGATCGATATTGTCTTCGCTTTCGATGAACACAATTCGCGGCTGGCTGCCTCGGTGCGCCCCGAGACCTTCAGGCTCTATACTGCACCGGCGATCAATCTGTTCGAGAAAACGAGCGATCGCATTCCTGTCAAGTCGAATACTTACGAGTACCATGTGGTGCCAGATCGCAGCCGCTATCTGGAATACGAACCGCACCAGGTGCTCGAGGTCTACGCGCACCTGCCGGCAGAGAAGGATAAACGGCCCGTGCGCCCGCTCTATTCGGCCGCCGTCGACCGGACCAGCGGATCGGTCGACGGGCTCTATTTCACCGTCCGCCGCTTACCCCGGCGCCGCACAGTAGAGGAGAAGACATACGGTACTTCCTCAGACTACACCGGGACGGACATGTTCCTGTCGCTGCTTGAGCCCGGCGAATTGAGTGGCGGAGGCTCCGTCGCCGAACTGAGCGTCCGGGCTCTGTGCTCCAATCGCCATCTCACCGAGCACTTGCCGGTCGGCCAGGGCGGCGCCGACTTTCGGCTGCTGGACGATACCTCCCTTGATCTGATGTGTGTCGCTGGTCCCACGCCACCGCGTGAGCCGGTGGTTGCCCAACTGCGCAGCCGCAGCGAAATCGCCAACAGTGGGATTGTCAGCTGGCGGCTGATCAACATGCTCAGCCTCAACTATCTTGGCCTCGTCGAACGCGGTGGCGGCAAGAACGCCGGAGCGCTGCGCGAGATGCTGGCCTTGTTCGCCGATCAGTTCGACGACGCCACGGAGCGCAAGATCCGCGGCGTGCGCAGCATAGAAAGCCGACCTGTCGTGCGGCGCGTGCGCGAGCGCACGGGTAGCGGCGCAGCACGGGGCCTGGAGATTACCGTTACGCTCGACGAGAAGGCATTTGAGGGCAGCGGCGTGTTTTTGCTCGGAGCAATACTGGAGCGCTTCTTCGCCGACTATTCGGGCTTCAACACCTTCACTCAGACGGTCATCTCGACGCCGGAGCGCGGCGAGATCATGCGGTGGCCACCGCGCATGGGCACGCGGAGACCGCTATGACGCTGATCGACCAGATGAAGGCCGAGCCCTGGCGCTTCGATTTCTTCCATACGTTACGCCAGTTCGAGCGCGCCAACCCGGATCGACCGCGGATCGGCGACAGTGCCGCGCGTCGCGACGAATATATCGACCTCGGCCAGGTGCCTTATCTGGAGTTCCCCGCCTCGAACCTCGCGGCGGTGGACGACCAGGGTGCCCGGCTGAGGATACTCGTCAAATTTCTCGGCCTCCTGGGCCCGCAGGGCGCCCTGCCCCTTGCCACCACCGATGAAAGCCTCAGCTGGTGGCTGATGCGGGATGACGCCTTCCCCCGCTTTCTCGACCTCCTCAACGGACGCTTCCTGCAACTCTTCTTTCGTGCCTGGGCCGACGCGCGCCCGATCGCGCAGCATGACCGCCCGGCGGACGATCGCTTCATTGCCTATGTCGGCTCCTTCGCCGGCTTGGGCTCCGATGTTTTCGCCGATCGCGATGCGGTTCCGGACATGGCGAAGCTCAGCTTCGCTGGACTGGTCGCGCCCAGGGCGAAGTGTGCATCACGATTGACGCGGTTCCTGCAAGGACTGTTCGACGTCAAAGTCGAGATCGACGAATTCGTCGGCACCTGGCTCTCATTCGACCCAAGTCACTGCAGCCGGCTCGGCGGAACGCATGCGAGGCTCGGCCAGGACGCCCTTCTCGGCTCGCGTGTGTTCAGCGTCGAGGACAAGATCAGAGTTCGGGTCTTTGTCAGAACTTTTGCTCAGTACGAACAATTCCTGCCGACCGAAACACCCAACCTGTCGGCGCCGCTGGCCGACGCCGTTTTCTTCTATATCGGCGACGAATTGGAATGGGAGGTCGAGCTCGCCATTCCGGCGGGAGAGGTCGTCCCGGTCAGGCTTGGACAGAGTGGGCGACTTGGATGGACCACCTGGGTCTCGCCGAACTGGGCCTCCACGGAAGAATATCGCCGCGATGCCCGCTTTCAGCTCGGCGAACGATTGAGAGCCCGCCGGAGTGCCACAGCGAATGCCGCGGCGATTTGAACCTATCCATCGCGCTGATCGCCTAATGCTATGGAATTTGAGGCAATTTCCGCATGATGGCACGCATCCGCGGAGGAATTGAGCAGGAGGAGCCGCCGTGACCGACATCAGCATTGAAGCTGTAACGGGCAAGCTGAACCGGGCCGGCTATGATGCCTTCTTACAGGCCCTGCGCCACGCAAAGAGCGCCGGCAATCGCAACGTCGAGCTTGCGCACTGGCTGTTTCATATCCTGCAGCAGGAACGCAACGATCTCAGCCTCTCGGTCGATCATTACAAGCTCGACCGCGCACGCTTGTTGTCGGACCTTGCCGGCGTGATCAATGGCTTTCGTAAGAACGAAACCGACATGCCGGGCGTCGCCAATTCGGTCATCGATCTGCTCGATCGGGGCTGGCATTATGCCACGCTCTTCTTTGGCGAGACCCAGATCCGCACCGGTCATCTGCTTGTGGCAGGCCTGAAATCGAACGATATTCGTCGCACGCTGAACAACCTCTCGCAGGAATTTTCCAAGGTCAACGTCGACGCACTGGCCGCGGAGCGTCGCGCCGTCTGGGCCGGCTCCGACGAGGAGACCATGCGACCGATGGACGGTTCGGGCCTGGTCGGCGCCGTCACGGAAGGCGCGGCCCAAGCGGGTCCAAAGGGGACGACGCCGCTCGACCGGTTCTCCCAGGATCTCACCGCCAAGGCCAAATCGGGCGAGATGGATCCGATCCTTGGTCGGGACGAAGAAATCCGCCAACTGATCGACGTGTTGATGCGTCGGCGGCAGAACAATCCAATCCTCACCGGCGAGGCTGGCGTCGGCAAGACCGCAGTTGTCGAGGGCTTCGCCCAGCGTATCGCCGCCGGCGACGTGCCGCCACCGCTCCGCGGTGTAAGGCTTTGTGCGCTCGACATCGGCCTGATGCAGGCCGGTGCCTCCATGAAGGGCGAGTTTGAGCAGCGCTTGCGGTCGGTGATCGACGAGGTCCAGAGCTCACCCACCCCCATCATCCTGTTCATCGATGAAGCCCACACACTGATCGGCGCCGGCGGCGCGGCCGGCACCGGTGATGCAGCCAATCTCCTGAAACCTCCCCTTGCGCGTGGCACGCTGCGCACGATCGCCGCCACCACGTGGGCAGAATATCGCCAGTATATCGAGAAAGATCCCGCGCTCACACGACGCTTCCAGCCGATCCAGATCGATGAACCCGATGTGGAAACCTGCTGCATCATGCTGCGCGGACTCCTCGGTCCGATGGAAAAGCACCACGGCGTTCGCATCTCGGATGCCGCGATCGTCGCAGCGGTCAACCTGTCCCACCGCTACATTCCTTCACGGCAGTTACCCGACAAGGCGGTCAGCCTGCTTGATACCGCCTCGGCGCGCGTGGCGATCAGCCAGAGCGCGACTCCGGCCCTGATCGAGGATGCACGCGTTGCGATTGCCGCCCGTGAAGCTGAGCGATCAGCACTCGTCAGCGACAGCGATCTTGGGATTGAGGACGACGAGCGCATCGTAGCGATCGACAACGACGTCGCAGCATTGAAGGACAAGCTGACGAACCTCGAAGCCGATTGGGCCGCAGAGCAGGAGCTCGTCAAGGACATCCGGGGCATTCGGGAGATCCTGTCCGAACCCATGGAAGGCGACGATCCGGCTGCCAGGCGCGCGGAGCTGCGCGGCAAGTTCGACACGCTTGAGAGCATCAATCCGGAAAAGCGGATGGTCTATGCCTATGTGGACCAGCAGTCGGTGGCGTCCGTTGTCTCTGACTGGACTGGCATCCCGGTCGGCCGGATGATGCGCGACGAGATCGAAACCGTGCTGAAACTACCGGAGATCCTCAACCGCCGCGTCGTCGGCCAGTCTCATGGGCTGACGATGATCGCCAAGCGAATCGAGACCAGCCGCGCCAAACTGGACAACCCGTCGAAGCCGATCGGCGTGTTCATGCTGGCTGGTCCATCCGGCGTGGGCAAGACCGAAACCGCCCTGGCGCTTGCCGAGACCCTCTACGGCGGCGAGCAGAACATGATCACGATCAACATGTCGGAGTTCCAGGAAGCGCACACCGTCTCGACCTTGAAGGGAGCGCCTCCCGGCTATGTCGGCTATGGAGAAGGTGGACGCCTCACCGAGGCTGTCCGGCGCAAGCCCTATAGCGTCATCCTGCTCGACGAGGTCGAGAAAGCTCATCCCGACGTCCATGAGATCTTCTTCCAGGTGTTCGACAAGGGAACCATGGAGGACGGCAACGGGCGGCGGATCGACTTCAAGAACACGTTGATCATCCTGACCACCAACGTCGGCACCGATCTGATCATGGGCCTCTCGCGAGATCCAAAGTATCGCAGCGAACCGGAAGAGCTCGCCAAGATGCTGAGGCCGGAATTGCTGAAGGTGTTTCCGGCAGCGCTGCTCGGACGCATCGTCTCGATACCGTACTTCCCGCTATCCGACGAAATGCTCGCCGGGATCGCTCGGTTGCAGCTCGACCGGATCGGACGACGCCTCCGTGACAACCATAACGCGGCATTCAGCTACGATGACGCGGTCGTGGAGCACATTGTGTCACGTTGCAACGACCCGGACTCTGGCGGGCGAATGATTGACAACATCATCACCAACACCCTGCTCCCGGAGCTGTCACGCGAATTCCTCAGCAAGTCGCTTGCCAAGGAAGAAGTCAAGCAAGCGCGGGTCTCGATCGAGAACGACAAGTTCGCATATTCGTGGAATTGAGGACGATGAACATTCAAACCGAGCATCGCCACCCGAGCACCGGTCCCACGCCATACGACGAGGTCTACTACCCTGGCCACGTCTACGGGCTCACTCATCCGAACCATCTCGCTACCATTGCTGCCGTCTACGGCATGCAGGCGGCTCCGGTCGAGCGTTGCCGGGTGCTCGAGCTTGGCTGCGGCGTTGGCGGCAACCTGTTGCCGATGGCCTTTCAATATCCAAACAGCGAATTCGTCGGTGTCGACCTGAGCGGCGTGACGATCGAGCGCGGCCAGCGAAATATCGCCACATTGGGCCTCAGCAATATCAAGCTCCTGCACTGCGACATCATGAATGTCGACGAAAGCTTCGGGCAATTCGACTACATCATAGCGCACGGCGTGTATTCCTGGGTTCCGCCGGCGGTGCGCGAGAAGATGATGATGATCTTCAAGCAGAACATGGCTCCGCGCGGGGTCTGCTACGTCAGCTACAACGCGCACCCGTTCTCGCATCTTCGCGACCTGGTCCGCGACATGATGCGGTATCACACCCGCCGTCTCACCGACATGAAGGAGAAGGTAGGACAGGCCCGCGCGATCTTGAAGTTCCTGAGCGACGGCTCGAAGGCCAACTCGGTGCACGGCGCAGTTATGCGCGACCAGTACAACCGCGTCCTCAAGTCCCCCGACGAGCTCTTATTTCACGACGATCTCGATGATGGCGCCGAGGCCCTCCTGCTGCATGAGGTTGCCGAAGACGCAAGCCGCCACGGCTTGCAATATCTGAGCGACGCTGATTTCTCACGACGCTATCTTGCCGGCTATTCCGAGGAGGTTCGCGCGACGCTGCAGCGCTTCCCGGAGAGCGAGTTCATGGCGCGCGATCAATATCAGGACTTCATCGACGGCAACGGCTTTCGGCGCACATTGCTCTGCCACGACAGCATTTCGCTATCCCGCCAGATCGACCTCGATTTCGTCACCAAGTTCCATTTGCTGAGCACGACCAACCCGGTTGACCCCGACGCCTGCGTGACCGACGATTCCGCGATGGAATTCGAGAACCAGGACGGCAGCAGGGTCACGGTAACCAATCCGCTCTTGAAGGCTGCGTATCTATGTCTCGGCCGGGCCTGGCCGCGCGCATTATCATTTGGCGAGCTGCTCGATGGCGCCGGCGCGCTGCTGGGCGGCCGGCACACGGATGATGCCGAAAAGGTGCTGACGGAGGCAATGTTCATCCTGGCTTGCAGCGGCGAGGTCTCTTTCCTGCTGTCGCGCCCATTTCTGTTGAAGGAAGCTACCGAGTATCCGCAGGCGAGCCTGCTCGCACGAAGACAAGCGCAAACAGGTCCGCTCGTCACCAACCTCCTCCACCAGACGGTACAGTTGGAGGACGACCGGACCAGGGATTTTCTGCAATTGCTCGACGGTGCGCGGACCATCGACCAGATCACGGCCGAAATGACCGAAAAATTCGGCCCGACCATCCAGGTAGACCAGAAGGATAGTGCCGGGAAGCCTGCCGATCCGTTGTTGCTGTCAACGCGAGAAAGTGTTCAACGCTCGCTTGCGATGGTCGGCAAGCTGGGCCTGCTGGTCGCATGACGCGCTCAAGTGCGTCGGCTCCGTTGGCGATGCACGGCAGGAGTTGGAAGCTCCTGCCATTTCCTGAAACGGATGCGGCCCCCGTCACTCTAGCCGTCGTGGGTATATTGTTGGCCGAGGAGCCATCCCGTGAGAATACCGCCGGGTCCGCTGGCATAGACCGGATCGAGGCCAACACCTGCACGCAGCATCTTCCATTCATGCTCGCCGACCCAGGGAATCCCGGGATCGCCCTTCTGATACTGGGACAGCAGCGTTCGGGCGACCTCTGCGGCATTGGCGTAGATCGGCCCGTTGGCCCAGCGCGGGCGTGGCAGGCCTGTCATGCGGCAATAGAGCGCCGTGCAGACGTACGCAGACGCCTCTTCCGCATTGGCATCGAGGCCGGTACGCAACAGATCATATGCCGCATGCAGGCTTTCGTGGACGATATAGGCCTCGTCCAGCCGCCCCGTCGCCGACACGACCTCCAGCGTGTTCGCCGCAACCGCTGTGCCGTCCGCCCTGGTTCTCGCGACATCGTTGTATTGTGCAGCAACGCCTGCCGCGAGATCCGTCGGAGGTCTGACGGTGACCTGCCCCAACCGGATAGCGCGGGCGACGTGATGGAACGTTTGCGGCGCAATCGTCACATGGCTGCCGCGGATCGGAAACCGGAACCGCATGCGTGCGACCGCCGGGCCACTGAGTACGTCTAACACCCTGCTCCGCAGTGACATTTGATCGTCCTCGTTGTTCACACTACACTACCCCACGGATGGTGGTCGCCATTTCCGATCGGCAGGTTCAAACAGTGACTGCGCTGGCGCGCCAGGAATTCGAATGACCTGGGCCGGGCGGCAGCTTGATCGAGCGAGCCGGCATTGAACCCGAGCCCGTTCGGGTGAGACCAATCTGAGGCAAGGATTGGCTCGGAGGGCGTTCCATGACGACGACTGATCCGACGACGACCGACACTTACCGGAAGATCGCGGCGCGACTGACCATGCTTCGGCCGCAGATCGATTTGAAGAATTACTTTGCCGGCCCCAACCCGGATGTGCGCCTTTATGACGAGAAGCCCTACATCCGACACCAACTCGAGAAGTATGGTGTCGCTGCCGCGACGACCACGCTCGATGGCGTCACCTTCCTGCCCAAGGACTGGGAAGAGCTGATCAAGAAGCTGCGCATTGCCAAGACGACGGACGGATTCGACGCATTCGCCGAAGGGCAAAGCCCGGAGAAGGCGTCGCATTGGGCCCTCGATCTGTCGATGGCGGCAACGATCGGCAAGGGGTTTCGGGAGATCTGGCGCCCCAAACTGTCCGACAAGCCACTCTCAACGCGGGATCTCCCGGGCCGCCACGGCTTCGGGCTCGGGCGCGACCGCGGACAATGGAGCGACGCCTACAGCTCGCAATTCGGCAAGGACCCGCAGCCCCAGGACATCACCTCGCTGCATTTCGCCGTAGCACCCGATCGGGTGAACGTGCACATCGACGAAACAGGCTTCGTGTTCGAGGGCGTGGACGGTGCGCTTACGGTCGGGCCGAACTTCGTGCATCACGCCGGCAATGAACTGTTCTGGAAGAGCAACAAGCATATACCGCAATGGGCCGCAGAGCACATCGATCTGATCCTGCCGAACAGCGCGAACGACTTTTCGCGCGTGGGCATTTCGGTCGACATGTACCAACGCAAAGACTTGCGCGTTACGGTCACCGGCTCCTGCGGAATTTTCGGTGGTTTCGAGTGCTCGGGAACGGTGAGCATCAGCGGAACGCATGATCTGCTCGGTTCGAAGTCGAAAGGCAGGCGCTAAAGCGGACATTGCTCGTTCGGCATTGCTCCGTGTCTACGCCTCCAAGCTACGAATGAGGCTCCTCGATTTGCCACTGCCAGTTCGTGGCCCGAATGAATGGAACTATCGAACCGCCTCGAGGTAGCGGCGACCACGATATTGGTTGCGAGACCGCGTAGTTCCGCAGGAACCAGCAGGGGGGAGATCTCACATTGCCGAACCAGGAAAGGCCCTTGAAGCCTATCGTCGAAAGCTATGTACCGCCAGCAGGAATCCGGCATGCGGTGACGGCAGGCGAGACCTGGATATCCCTCGCCAAGCGGATCGGCATCGACCCTTGGGACCTCATCGAGTTCAATTTTCCAGGCATCAGGCTCGTCAAACAGCGCGATTTCCAACAAGCCACACGGCAGGTGAACTGGTACCTGGCCGAGTATGTAGGCTGCCGCGCGATGTCGCCCGACCGCCAGAATTTTGCGTTTTCATCCGGTACGACCGGCGGGAAAGGTGGATGGCGAGGGGGATTCATCTATCTGCCGCCAGGTACGCCGCCTCCCCCACCGATTGCGCCCACTCCACCGGTTGCGCCCACCCCAGCGGCTCCGACCCCGCCGGAATGTGGAGGAAGCCGACCCGACTTCGCGCGCGTCCTAGACGTCAGCGAACGGGATTTCGCGCGCAACGTCTTTGGCCCGACGTTGCCGCCATGGGAGACAATCGCGATTACCAATGGCCTGGGAGCAGGCGGAAGACCGTGGACGAACGATGGACCATTCTTTAGAGGAAGCAATCCCATGGTGCCGAGCATGCGGTATGCCATCAATCTTGGCAATGTCGCGTTCAGTAACCTGGCATCGCCTAGCCCCACCTTCGGCCTCTTGTGCGACGACTTCGGTCGCATTTGCGACCTCTTCGTGCACGAAATGACCCACGTGTGGCAGGCGTTCAACGATTCAAACTGGACAATGGCACGCTCCTTCTGGGCGCAGACGGTCGGTGCCGGCTACGACTACACGCCCGGGGATAGCTGGGACTCATACAACGTCGAACAACAGGCACACATCGTCGAAGATTGGCACAAGTACAAGATTAGTTCTCCGATGCTTGCCGAAGAACGGTATCCTTATGTCCGGCTCGTGATCCGCTCTGGACGCCTCACTTTTCCTCGCGGGCTAGATCTGGTGGCATTGAAAAAGGACCTTCAAGATCTGCGCGCAAGGCACCTGGACTAGAATCCGCTGCAAAGGAGTGGTCGGGAGTCTACTTAATGATGCACCAACACACCGAGAATTCGACGCGGTGCGGTAGCGCATTCTTCCTCTTGAGAGCACTTTTCCGACTTGTCCAGCGTGCTGGTCAGCTTCGCAGCGCAAGCACACGGAGAAGAATTGCGCGGCCGCCATGCGACAGGCGATCGTGAAACAGTTCGGAGAGCCGGTCTCCACGCTTCCGCACCGAGAACCTCTTCTGGAGCTCATGGGCGCGAGACAGCGAGCAATAGAGAAAATCACGACGTAGCCGGCGCAGGCGGCTGCCATAACCTCTAACATCGGTGCTCGCGTAGGCATCCATCAAGGTGCGTATCAAATAGTCATCGCTCGGATCAACATAAGCTTCGTGGGAAACGCTCGATGATCGCATGGACACAGGTTCATCGCTCGACAGAAATAAGTTCCTGCGGATCAGCCCATCCGACACGCCGGTCGCCTCTTTAGCGAACTTTCCATAGTTCACAAAAGGCAGCGCAGCGAGTTGCCGGCGCAGATTTTCGAGCGTCGCCGACGGGATCCGGACGCCGTTGCCCGCGCTGGTGTCGAGCTTGTTGGCGCGCACCGTGGCGTAGAGGTCGCCCCAGAATTTGTCCCAGGGGGCGGTGCCGTTGCGGTTAGACGACGGATTCCTGCGAACGCTATATGTCGTTTGAGTGAGGTAGGCGGCCAGTTCGCCCATGTGGCGCGTAACAGCGCCGTCAGGATCATAGACGTCGATCATGGCGTGGACGCATTCATGCAGGAGCAGCGCCCGATCGCTATCATTTGCGGGAGGCGACTTCTTCTGCGTCAAGAGAATATCCGTGGCCTGATCGTAGAAGGCGAGATCCTGAGTGCCGCCCTTCACCAATATATTGCCGGCACGAATGTGATCGCGAACTGTCGTTAAGTACTCGCCCTTGATATGGATCTTGTCGACGTAAAACTCGATGCCAAGCGCAACCGAGTCGCTGAGTGTGTCCAGGACGTCGCCTTCGGTCAGTGGCATGACCTACCTTCCTTGCGTGGTTGAGCAATAGTCGTCCGGCTACGCTCCGGCAAAAGAAACGGCAGGTTACTCCTAACTGGACTTCGGCCGGTGTAGTCGGGAAGATTTGCCGGGATTCTCCTTCACGTGCGGCCCGCATCCAGCCGGGAGCATATGATGTTCCCCGATGAAAATCGGCAGTTGTGTTGCTGCGTTTCCATGTGTCGCCAACGCCAGGCATGGTTTTCCGTCGAAGAGCAGACGGCACGCATCGCCAGTATACCTAATGAACCGCAACTCGTCATCGGCAGTCTTCATGATGCGCCCGCCGTGGCTCGCAATCGTTGAGTCTACGACGTCTTGGCAGACGGTTTTCCGCGTCGCTAGCGCGCCGCGCCCGTCACCGCCATAAGGCGTGAATAGCTAACGACATCCGCTGTCAGAATAGCCACTCGACGTACAACTCGCTCGCCCTCGCAACCGCCAACGAAGTCCAGACCGCAAAATCGACGCCAGCGCATTGCCCCGCATGGCTAATTTCCAGTATGTTGCTGGCTCAACCGGCGAGCAATGGTGACGGATGGTTATCCCCGGCGCGGTGGTCCGAGCGCGACACTATCGTGATCTAAGGTTTGGGAAAGCTATGGCAAGCTTCGCTCAGTTCTTGCAGGATTCTGGTGTGTACGCGGCGCAAAGCTTCATGATCGTTCCTCGGGGAGGCTTCAACTTGGTCTGCCTGCGCGACAGCAAGGACGTTCACCTATCGTATGATCGCGACCGGTTACAGGTTGAGGATGTGCGTTTCGAGCAAGTCGAACGCGTCGCTCGGGAATACATCAACAGTCGCTATGGAGAGCAAAAAGGTCAGGAGCGCGATGATCAATTGCTGCGCCTGCGTACAGCGCTGTATCGCACTGCGCGACTGGATGGCAGTGCGCGCGGCCTCAAGGTCGTTGCCAAAGGTGTCGGTATTCCGGAACACGGCCATCAAGTTGGAGGTCGCCATTCTGCAGCGCAAAGACTTCACGATCGCGTTCAGATTTCTCAAGCACCTCGATCAGTCAGGCAAAGTCATCAACGCCACGAAATGGACGCCGGATGACGTGCCCTGGTTCCTCACCAGGCTGAACTGGGTCTTCGGGGCTCAGACGAACATCTTTTTCACGCTGGTCGATGCCAAATGGATTACGGTCCAGAAAGCCTTAGGACCAAAAATCTCGCGGGATGTTTTTCGAAAGGATATCGCACCATTGAAGAGGCGCGGCGCCGATCTCACCTGCTTTCTGGTCGGTGATTATGCTGCAATGGATACTGAGGCGGCTGGGGAGTATCTGCCTGATGAGCAGGTATTCGTGGTTGTTGACCAAGGTAATCCGCCCGTGTTCGATCTTGGCGAAGCGTTCATTGGTGTAATGGCGCACGAGATCGGGCACTTCTTGCACCACAAACGAAACATGCCCGGGAGTGGACACCATAACCGAAGCGGTATTTTGCTTTCCAGTGGCATGGAAAGCTTGTCCTTGGATAAGCAACTCGTCACCAACTTCAACGCATGGTGAGAACAATCATTCTCGGCATCCCTTCAGCACGTTGAGGCCGCGCGGGCCTCGCGGTCGTAATCCGTCGGTAATGTCCGCCTGCGATGCGCGTTACTGCAACATCGTCTAGGCCACCAATATCGCTGCACGGAGCCTGATGCGAGTACTGATCGTCGACGATCATCCCATCATCATAGCTGCTTGCCAGGCCTTGTTTGCCGACGAGGCAGGCTTCATCGTCACAGGAGCGGCAGATGCGGCCAGTGGATTGGCGTCCTTTATTGCCGGACCTCCTGAGGTCTGCGCCATAGACATCAACCTGCCATCCGTCTCCGGCATGGAGCTCGCTCGACAGATCTTTGGAAGAGATGCCGAAGCGCGCATCGTGATGTTTAGCGTCAACGACGATCCTGTATTCGTGGCAACCGCGATCGACATCGGCGTCAAGGGGTACGTTTCCAAATCGCTGCGTTTTCTTTGAGGCAACACACTTTGCATCGACGCTTCCCAGTCAATGCGAAAGAGACGCCGTGTCCGCGAGACGCGGCAAGTTTCAGTGAGGGAAGACTGGCACAATCCGAAGCGGGAGTGGGCCGTCGCCGCTGATCCTTCGCCGGCGCGAAAGCGATCACCTGCCGCTCACAACCGCGATTACCATTTCAATGCCGCCGTGCGCACGGGATGGTCCCAGAGCGCGGTCGTCTCAGCATCGAGCAGGCTGACGGTGAGCGAGCACCCGGCCATGTCCAGCGAGGTGACGAAGCTGCCGACCAGCGAGCGAGCGATGCGCAAGCCGCGCTTCTCAAGCATCCGGCGGGCCGCGTTGTACATCAGATAGAGCTCGATCGTTGGCGTTCCGCCAAATCCGTTGACGAGCAGGAGGGCCTCGGCCCCGTCGCGCGCGTCGAGATCCTGCGCGATCGCCGTCGTCATCTCGTCCGCGATCGCGTCTGCCCGCTCCAGCTTGACGCGGCGGCGTCCCGGCTCGCCGTGAATGCCGACCCCCATCTCCATCTCGTCCTGGCCGAGCGAGAAGGTCGGCGTGCCCGCAGCCGGGACCGTGCAGCTCGTCAGCGCCACGCCCATCGAACGCGTGCGCACGTTGACGCGCTCGCCGAGCGCAACGCAGCCCTTGAGGTCGGCGCCCTTCTCGGCTGCCGCGCCGACGATCTTCTCCACGATGAGCGTGCCAGCCACGCCGCGACGCCCGATGCTGTGGGTCGAGTTCTCGACCGCGACGTCATCGTCGGTGACGATGGTCGCCGTGAGCCCCTCGGCGATCTCGGCCGCCATCTCGAAATTCATGCGGTCACCCGCGTAGTTCTTCACGATGAACAGCACGCCGGCCTCACCCGAAACCGCCTGAGCGGCCTCGACGATCTGGTCCGGCGTCGGCGACGTGAAGACCTGTCCCGGGCAGGCGGCGTCGAGCATGCCATAGCCGACGAAGCCCGCATGCAGCGGCTCATGCCCGCTGCCGCCGCCCGAGACGAGTGCGACCTTCTTCGGGTTCAGCTCACGGCGCCGCACGAATTTCCGCTCCGGCCCAAGCGCGACGAGATCGGCATGCGCGGCCGCAAGTCCGTCGAGGCTCTCCGCAAGCACGCCGTCGACCGAATTGATGAACTTCTTCATTGTCTCCTCCCCGCTTCTTCCCTTTGGCCTCACGCCTTATTTTTCCCGCATGATGGCAATCAAGCGCCGCGCGAATTCCTGGAGCAGCGCATCGAGCTCGGCGTTCCGCTTCGCACTGCCGAGATCTGGCAAATGCAGCGTCAAGGTCCGCTCATGCGATCCTTCGGTCAGTCGGCCGATCCGGCGCGGATGCGCGCGTGCATATGCGCGAAGAAAGGCGGTCTTCGCCTGCGGAGGGAAGTGGCAGACATCGAAGATCGTATTGAGATGTTGCACGGGTATCGGCACCGGATAGGCGGGATTGCTGATCTGGCTGACGAAGCTGCGGTTCTTCCCAATGGCATGCGCCAGACGCAGCCGCATGCCCGAGGGGCGGCTCTCCAGCACTTCCTTGAAGATGCGCTTGTAAACTGCAACAGCGCCGGCTTCTGCCGGCTCATCGATCGCCGTGTCAGTCAAGGCCCCCTCCGCTGCTCAGCCGGTCGATCGTCTGCTTGATCTGCGCGAGCGCCGATGCATTCACAGATAGCTCGCGCAAGCCGCAATTCAGCAATGCGGGAAGGCAGCGCGGATCGCTTGCCATGTCGCCGCATAGGCTGACGCTGATCGCGGCGCGCCGCCCATGCTCGGCGGTCCGCGCGATCAATTCGAGCACCGCCGGATGCAGCGGGTCCATCAAGGGGGCAAGCGCTCCATTGGAACGATCGCAGGCGAGGACATATTGCGCGAGATCGTTCGAGCCGATCGAGAAGAAGGACGTCTTGAAGCTCGTAATAGCCAGGGCCGCCGCCGGGACTTCGACCATGATTCCCAGCTCGGGAAGCATCGCGGCAATGCCGTCCGCCTGCAAGCGCTGCACGACATCGGCAAACAGCTTCCGCCCCGCCTCGAGCTCAGCCGCAGACGTGACCATCGGAAACATGACCTTGAGGTTTCCGCGCACGGCGGCCCGTGCCAGCGCGCGGAGCTGAATGGCAAAGATCTCGGGCCGGGCCAGGCAAAGCCGCAAGCCCCGAACTCCGAGGAACGGATTGGCTTCGCCGTCCAGCGTAAAGCCGGCGACCGGCTTGTCGCCGCCCGCGTCAAACGTGCGAATGGTGACCGGGCGCTGGTCGGCCCAACGCAGCACCGCATCGTAAGCCTGAAACTGTGTCTCCTCATCGGGCAAACTGCCCCTCTCCGTCAGCAGAAACTCGGTGCGCATCAGGCCGATCCCATCGGCATATTGCGCGTCGGGATGCTCGAGATCGTCGACGCGCTGGATGTTGATAAACAGCTTGATCCGCTCGCCGCGCCATGATGCGGTGGGCCGCCGCAGGATCGCACGGGCGGACGCCCTGCTCTTGCGATGGCTTTCGCGCCGCTTCTCGAACAGGCGAACCTGCTCCGCGCTGGGATCGAGCTCGAGCGTCGCGCCTTCACCATCGAGCAGCGCGTTGGCTCTGACGTCCGGAATGGCGCCGAGTTGCACGACCATGGGAATGCCCCGCGCGCGCGCCAGCATCGCGACGTGGCTCGTGGGACTGCCACGCAAGAGCGCCAGACCGCCGCCGCCGGACCAGTCGATCTCCAGGAATCGCGAGGGCGGCAGATCGTCGGCGCAGACGACGGCGCCGCTCGGAATCTCCAGCGCCGGGCCCCCATCGCCCCGCAAAATGTTGATCACGCGGTCGCGCAGGTCCGCAAGGTCCGAAGAGCGCGCCTTCAGATATTCGTCCGCAGCTGAATTGTAGTCCGCGATCTGCGCGTCGAGCGCCGAACGCCATGCGACATCCGCCGGATCGCCATCGCCAATCGATGCGAAGATCGCTTGGATGAAATCCTCATCCTCCAGCAGCGCGACCTGGAATTCGAGAATCTGTGCAGCCTCGCCGCCGGCGATCCCGGCGAGATCCGCGATCTGCCCACTTGCCGCGTCAATCGCAGCACGAAGCGCAAGCGCCTCTTCAGCCAGGTTGCCCGCGACACGCTCGCCGTTGGTGTCCGCGCCGACCCGGACGAGCGGGCCATGGGCAAAGCCGATCGAGGCGGTTCTGCCGCGGTAGGCCAGTCCTGTCGCGCTACCCTGCATGCTGCTAAGCCCCGTCCGGAAAATCGGTTGCGATCAGGTCGACCAGCGCCGCAACGGCGGCTTCCGCATCACTGCCGGACGCCCTGATCTCGATCGTGCTGCCGTGGGCCGCACGCATCGCCATGATCTTGACCACGCTCTTGGCATTGATCCACTCGGCCGCGCCTGCGACCCGCACGGAAATCTGGGCCTGGAACTTCTTGGCGAGCTTGGTCAGCTTGACCGCGGGGCGCGCGTGCATGCCAACCGCGTGCACCAGCCGCACATTTCCGGTGAAAATCTTTCCGTCCGCTTTGTCCAGCATGCTCATCTTCCATCATCGCTTCGCCGACGTCTCAGTCGGCAGAGAGTTCCTCGGCCACGGCCTTGACCTGGGCCAGTGAGCTGCCGCCTGCGGCCTCGGTTGCCGCCATCACGGCGCCCTCGACGATCGGCGCGTTGCATACGACAACGAGATCGCGCCGCGCAGGCTCCAGCATCTCGACCACCATTTCGCTGTTGGTTTCGGCCCCGCCGAGGTCGACGAGGATTGCGACGCCCTTGGCAGACCAGGCATCATTAATGGCGTCGATGATCAGGGAGACGCTGGTGCCCAATCCGCCGTCGGGATTGCCGCCGCAAAAAGCCACCTTGACCTCGCTGCCGACCATCTGCCGCACCATGTCGGCGGTGCCCTTGGCGATGTCCTTCGAGTGCGAGACGATCACGATACCCACAGTGTCGGTCATTGCTGTCCCTCCAGGCTCGCGCAGACCGCCTGCACGAGTACGCAGCTCGAGCGGGCGCCGGGGTCGACGTGCCCGACGCTGCGTGGCCCGAGGAACGACGCCCGCCCCTTGGTGGCCTGCATCGGCGCGGTCCGCTCGACCGCCTCGGCAGCGGTGGTCCGGACGCGCGCGATCAGATCCGGCTGGCCGGCCGCAGTCCTCAGCGTTTCCAGGACGGGAACAAGCACGTCGAGCATCGTCTTCTCACCGGCCTGCGACCGGCCACGCGCGCTCACCGCGTTCACGCCACTGCCGAAAACGTCCGCGAGGTCGTCCGGTAAGTGTTTGTCGTGCGAGAGCGCTTCGCCGGCGGCGAGGAAGAAGCTCCCGTAAAGCGGCCCGGACGCGCCGCCGACCGTCATCACCAGGGTCTTGCCGATCATCTTCAGCGCCTCGTCGAGCGGTTGCGCGGAGATCGCATCGAGCTTGCCCAGAACCGCTTCGAATCCGCGCTTCATGTTGATTCCGTGGTCACCATCGCCGATCGCCTGATCCAGGCTCGTCAGCTCCGGCGCACTGGCGATAACCTGCTCTGCGGCCACCTTAATCAACGACTTGAACGTCCCAGGTTGCAGCGACATCGACATGATCCTCTAGAGAATCATCGCGGGGATGCGTCGCCCCGCGCGATCGAAACAGAGCGGATGTACCAGGTGCAATTCGACCTCCTGACCTGCCTTTAGCGGCTGCTGATGCGGATCCGCAAGCGTCACCAGCATTTCGCCCTTATAGTCCAGATGAACGTGATTCTGTTCGCCGAGGTGCTCGACCCGGTGGACGCGGCCGACCATCCGTCCGCCATTGCGCGCACCGACCTTCAGATGCTCGGTACGGATGCCGACGGTCTCCGTTTCCGGCGGCACCGACACGTCGGACAAGAGACGTGCCGGAAGGAAATTGATCTGCGGCGTACCGAGACGCGAGGCGACATAGGAGCTGGAGGGGCTTTCGTAGATCTCCCGCGGCGTGCCGAGCTGAAGGAGCTGGCCATCCTTGATCACGCCGATCCGGGAGGCCATGGTCATAGCCTCGACCTGGTCGTGGGTCACGTAAAGGATAGTCGCGCCAAGCTCGAGCTGGATCCGCTTGAGCTCGAGACGCAGCTCCGAACGGAGCTTCGCATCCAGCGACGAGAGCGGCTCGTCCATCAGGTAGATCGCGGGATCGCGAACCAATGCGCGGCCGATCGCCACCCGCTGCATCTCACCGCCGGACAGGCGGGTTGCACGGTTGTTCAGCTTGCTTGCGATATGCAGCAGCTCCGCCGTCTGTTCGACACGCTTGCGGATGATGGGCTCGGGCACGCGCCGCGCGGGCGAGCGTAGCGGGAATGCCAGATTGTCATAGACAGTGAGATGCGGATACAGCGAGTACTGCTGGAAGACGAAGGCGATATCGCGCGATCCCGGCGGATCATGCGTCACGTCATGGCCGTCAATCATGACCGAACCGGTGTCGGGGCTCTCGAGCCCGGTGATCAGCCGCAGCGTCGTGGTCTTGCCGGCGCCGCTCGGCCCAAGCAGGACCAGGAATTCCCCGTCATTGATCGCCAGCGAGAGCTCGCGCACCGCCTCTATCGTGCCGAAGCGCTTGCTGATGTTGCGCAGAATGACGTCAGCCATGGCGCGGGCTCCCCTCATTGGCGGTCCGGATCGCCATGCCACTGCCAACATCGAACAACGCCAGTCGCTCGGAATGGAATTCGAGACCGACCGTCTCGCCGATCCGCACCGACGCGCTGGAGGGCAGCCGGGCAGCGACGCGTCCATGCGCCGTGTCGACCGTGACGATCTGCGTCGTGCCGAGATATTCTGCGCCGAACACCTCGCCGCGGACGGGTGCTGCATCGGCGAAACGGATATGCTCCGGGCGTATCCCGAGCGCCAGCGGCGCGCTCGCGCGATCCTCGCGGATCTCCGGGACCGCGATGCTGGCATCATGGAAGGCGATGGCCCGATCTCCGGATCGTAGGCCGCCCTCAAAGCGCAAGAAGTTCATCGACGGCGAGCCGATGAAATCGGCCACGAACATGCTCGCGGGCCGGTCATAGATCTCCTGCGGCGAGCCGATCTGTTCGACGCGCCCCTTGTTCATGACGGCAATCCGGTCCGCCATTGACATCGCCTCGAGCTGGTCATGTGTCACGTAGACCGTAGTTGCACCAATGCGATCATGGAGGTCGCGAAGCTCGCCGCACATCAGATGCCGAAACTCGGCGTCGAGCGCCCCGAGCGGCTCGTCCATCAGGAAGGCCTTGGGCCGCCGGACCATAGCGCGCCCCAGCGCCACGCGCTGGCGGTCGCCACCCGACAGCTTTGACGTCTTGCTCGACAGGAGATGCTCGATCCGCAGGAGCCGCGCCGTCTCCTGCACGCGCTCGCGGACCGCACGCCGGCCCATGCCCTGGCACCTCAGGGGAAAGCCGATATTGTCGGCAACATTCATGTGCGGATAGAGCGCGAAAAGCTGGAAGACGAAGGCGATGTCGCGGGCCGCGGCACGGCGGAACGTCACGTCCTCGCCGTCGAGCAGGACCTTGCCCTCGGTCGGCAGCTCGAGGCCCGCAATCATGCGCAGCGTGGTCGTCTTGCCACAGCCGGAGGGCCCGAGCATCGCGAAAAAGGTGCCGTCGTCGATCGTGAAGTTCGAGCCTTGCACGGCCGTGAACTGATCGAACGACTTGCGCAGGTTTTCGACGCGAATTTGTGCCATGTTGACCGCCCTATTCCGGAAAATGGCTCACGATCACGTAGCCGACCGTGCCGATGAGGATCGTCACGAACGAATAGCTGTACAGATCAATCGTCCAGGGCTGCACCAGCATGATGATGCCGCCTCCGATCAGGGTCATCGCGCCGGCCTCCCAAGGCCCGCGACGGAACCAGCGAGACACTCCGCCCTTGGCAACCGCAGAACCGCTCATTTGCGCACAGCTCCGAATGTGATGCCGCGCAACAGGTGTTTGCGCAACAACACGGTGAACAGGACGATCGGGACAACGAACAGCGTAGTCGCGGCAGCCACCGCCGGCCAATCCTGCCCGCCCTCGCCGATGATGAATGGGATGAATGGCGGCATGGTCTGCGCTTCGCCGCTCGTCAGGAGAACCGCGAAGGCGTATTCGTTCCACGAGAAGATCAGGCAGAAGATCGCGGTTGCCGCAATTCCCGTGACGGCCTGCGGCAATACCACCTTGCGCAGGGCCTGGAGTCGCGTGTAGCCGTCGACGAGAGCGGCCTCCTCATACTCGCGCGGGATCTCGTCGATGAACCCCTTGAGCAGCCAGACTGCGAGCGAGACGTTCACGGCGGTGTAGAGCAGGATCATTCCGAGCCTGGTGTCGGTCAGATTGAGCTGGCGGTACATCAAATAGATCGGGATCGCGACCGCGACCGGCGGCATCATTCGCGTCGAGAGAATGAAGAACAGCAGGTCGTCAGCCAGGGGAATGCGAAAGCGCGAAAAAGCGTAGGCCGCGAGCGTGCCGAGAAACACGGCCAGGAACGTCGAGCCGAACCCGATGATCAGCGAGTTCACGAAGCGCGGCACGACCTTCGATGGCCCGGCAATGACCATGTCCCGCTGGCGCACGAGCGTGTCGTACCACGTCTCCGGCGGCGGCAGCTTGGCGATGAAGTCCGGCGTCTGGCGGGTGCGCACGGTGAAAAGGTTGACATAGCCTTCGAGGGTCGGCTCGAAGAGCACCTTGGGCGGATAGGCGATGGCGTCGCTCTGCGACTTGAATGCGGTAGCGACGATCCAGAGTAGCGGCAGGATCGTGATCACGGCATAGAGAATGACGAGGCCACCTGCCACGGCCTTCGAACGCGGCGAGGCTTCGACGATGGAATGAGCGGTGGACTTGGCCAGGACTGACTTGGCGAGTGCAGCGGTCATCGTTGCTTCACCTTGTTGAGCGCTTTGACGTAGATGTTGGCGGCACCGAACACGGTCACGAACAGGATGATGGCGAGCGCAGAGGAATAGCCGGTGCGCCATTTCTCGAATGCCGCGCGCTTCAGCGTGATCGACACGAGCTCCGTGGTCGATCCCGGGCCTCCCGACGTCAGGAGGTTGACCATGTCGAACATCTTGAAGTTCTCGATTGCGCGGAACAGCACGGCGAGCATCAGGAACGGCACCGTCATCGGCAGCGTGATCGACCAGAATTGCCGCCACGGCGAGGCGCGATCGACCTCGGCCGCCTCATAGATGTAGTGGGGAATGGAGCGAAGCCCGGCGAGGCAGATCAGCATGACGTAAGGCGCCCACATCCAGGTGTCGACCAGTACGATGGTCCAGGACGCGAGCGAGACCTGTCCGGTCATGCTGAACGAGCTCGGCGGCACCCCCGTGAACAGGCTGATCACGTAGTTGAAGGGCCCGATCTGCGGCTGCAGCAGCAGCGTCCAGAAGTTGCCGACCACCGCCGGCGACAACATCATCGGCAGCAGGATGATCGTGGTCCAGAAGCTGTGACCGCGAAACTGGCGGTTGATCAACAGCGCCAGGCCATAGCCGATGACCACCTGTAGTGCCACAGACCAAATCACGAATTGCGCCGTGGTCTGGAGCCGGAACCAGACGTCCTCGTCGGTGAGGATGTCGGTGAAATTGTCGAGCCCGACGAACCGCAGCGGCAGATAGGACATGCTGAGGTTGAGGCTGGTGAAGGACAGCCGGATCATCCACACCAGCGGAAAGATGTTGATCGCCAGCAACAGCGCGATCGTCGGCGCAACGAACAGCCACGCAATGGTGCGGTCGGAAAGGCCGCGCACGCGCCGTGCGTCGCGAGATTTGGCGGGCTCGCTCATGCCGGCAATCGTAGCATCATCAGGTTGAAGGATCGTCGTCATCTGGTCCATCGGCTGGCTGGTTCGGTTTCCCCGGGGGACACCCCCGGGGAAACCGGTTCAGTTGATGCGAGCGCCGCGCCTATTGCGACGCGACCTGCTTGCCCTGCTCCTTGAAGACCTTGGTCCAATCCTTGACCAGGAGATCGAGCGCCTGCTGCGCGGTACCCTTGTCGGCGACGACGTAATCGTGCACCCGCTTCTGCATGTCGAGTAGCAGTTGCGCGTAGGACGGCTCGGCCCAGAAGTCCTTCACGATTCCCATCGACTCCAAGAATTGCGGCGCGAACGCCGCGCTCTTCGGGAAGTCGGGCGCATCGACCACCGCTTTCAGGGCCGAGTAGCCGCCGAGCTGCCACCATTTCTGCTGCACAGCGGGCTGCGCGAACCATTTGATATAGGCGAGCGCGTCGTCCTTGCGGTCGGAGGTCGCCACCACGGAGATGCCCTGTCCACCAAGCTGCGTGAAGTGTCCATTCGGGCCGGCCGGATTGACGAAGAATCCGATCTTGTCGCCGCCGACATTCGGATCCTTGTAGAGGCCGGGGAAGAAGGCGAACCAGTTCATCTGCATCGCCACCTGGCCGGACTTGAAGGCATCGAGCCCCTCCTGCATGTAGGCGTTGGTCATGCCCGGCGCGGTGCAGCACTTGTAAAGTTCCTTGTAGAACTCGAGCCCCTTGGCCGCCTCGGGTGAATTGACGACGCCCTGCATCTGATACGGCTTCTTTGGATTGTCGTAGCTGAAGCCGTAATTGTAGAGCACGTTGGTCACGCCCATGGTTATGCCTTCCGAGCCGCGCTCGGTGAAGATATAGGCGCCATAGACCTTCTTGCCGTCGATCTCGCGGCCCTGGAAGAACTCCGCAATCTGCTTCAACTCGTCATAGGTTTTCGGCGGCGCCAGGTCGCGGCCGTACTTTGCCTTGAAGGCGGACTGAATCTCGGGCCGCGAGAACCAATCCTTGCGGTAGGTCCAGCCTACCGCATCGGCCATAGCCGGCAGCGCCCAATAGTTCGGCGAGTTCTTCGGCCACTGCGAGTAGCCGACGACCGTCGCCGGGACGAAGTCGTCCATCGATATCTTCTCCTTGTCGAAGAAATCGTTGAGCTTGACGTACCACTTGTTCTCGGCGGCGCCGCCGATCCACTGGCTATCGCCGATGATCAGGTCGCAGAGCTTGCCGTGGGAGTTGAGCTCGTTGAGGAAGCGATCGGCATAGCTCGTCCACGGGACGAACTCGTATTTCATCTCAATGCCGGATTGCTTGGTAAAGTCCTTGCCGAGCTCGACCAGCGCATTGGCCGGATCCCATGCCGCCCAGCACAGCGTAAGCTGCTTGCCCTGAGCTGCGGCTTCGCCTCCGCCAAATATCCCCAGCAGCGCCGTGCCGAGGACCGTGGTTGCCGCCGAGCTTCTTAGCCAATTGAATGTCCGCATATCCGTTTCCTCTCTCGTTGAAGCATCCAACCCGCTCGGCGCTCCCTGCCGGAACGACGCCAAGATCCTGAAACCGAGTTTGAGGAGCGATGAGTGGAGAACGAGACGGACCATTTCCGGAAACGGGTCCGGAAGGGCTTGGGCTCCTCCCACACATCGGCTCGATGCGTGATGTTTAGTTTTTTGTAGGACTAAACGTATTACTAAATTTTGGAGCCCGTCAAGCCGGTTTGTCGCTAGCCTGGCGAAAAGATTCGCGACGTTCGCGCGCGCAAGCGGGATGTTCGCAGCGCAGCGAAATGCCTGGATTTTGTCGAAAGCTTCGATTGCCGATCTGGCGCCGCGGAGCAATCCAGCCCGCCTGGATAACCGGCGAGCCAGAAGTTGGCCATCGCCAAGCATGTTTAGCAAATGGCTTTACTGAACGTTCAACAAAGCGATTAAGAGCGTGAGCAGTCTCCTCATCGGCCGAAGTCTGCCATCGCCGCGGACCACACCTGTTTCGCCCCAGAAACGACCTCGCCAAAGCGCAGCTAACGCGATCGAACTCAAGCATGGGTGCAGCAAGTTCGACCAGCGGGGCTGCACGGAGCGAGATGAGAGGGTGGCGCCTCATGTTTCCAACAACTGTTGCTGATCGTCAGCACTCACCTATCTCCCCTGCCCTCGGAAACAATGGGCATGCTCTTCCGCCGACCCGAGGCAGCCCAATCTCATCTCACGAGGTCTGCTCACATTGGCTGTGTCGAGATTTTTCTTGATCTCCCGGTGCATACGCCGCCTTCCAAGCAATTGAAGAACTTGAACTCTCGCTCCAATCCATCATGGGCCGATTTGAGCTAGGTACAGCAACACACTAGCAACTTGTCAGGCTTGGCTCGATTTGTGCCAAGTTAGGCAACTGATCGCATGACGGCCTGTTTCGGCCGCGGTGCGACGGACCGAGTGGCGAATGAAGCCGGCGCATGAAGTCGGCCGTTGCCGTCCTCGGGAGACGCCGGCGCGTCGCTGTGCCTCGCCGAGATGTTGACGATCTCCAGCGAAGTGTCGCGGTACATATCGGCGAGAACCGACAGCGTAGTTTCGACCTTGAGCCAGCGGTCCTTCCGCACCGCGCCTGCTGCGGGCCTGCCGCGCCTCGATGACGCCGTCGGCTGAAAGCAACTCGACGGCCTGCCGGATCGTGACGCGTGACACGCCGAACTCCGCGGCCAGCTCCTCGTTGACCGGGAGGCGAAAGCCTTGGGGCCGGATGCCATGCTTAGACTGAGCAAGACTAAGAAGCCGGCACTTAGTCTTGCTGACCCCGGGCGGCAAAGAAGCGCCAATTAGCTATCTGCGAATTCGTCGATAATGTGCCGCAGGTGCGGTCGATCAGCATGCGCAACCGTAGTCTTACGTGGTCCCGACGGAGTACCCCTCTTGGGCCGTTGCCCCGACCGAGATTCCTAGCGAGCATCCCGATGTACGAGAAGCAGGGGCTGCGCGATTGCTCGTCTCACATTTCAAACGAATCGCCGACGCGGGGATGCGCACAGCGTTTTCCAGCCCGGATTGGGATTCTTACGCTGATCCATACGTGCGAACGCCCCTGTGCCGCGGGCGACTGTCGGGTTCGATCTCTGAAGGGACCTTACTAAAGCAAGAAACGTTATTGGAAAATCATAAGCCGTGCGCGGTCGTCAGGAGGCCGAGCACGAACGGGGCAGGAGTTAATGGCGTCGGGATCTTTTCACAACAGGCCAGAGTTTCTTCTGGCGGCGGCGCGTAGGCGCTGAACGGGCGCTCATTGCCGGCGCTCTCCTGTGAGTTGCTCTTCGAATGCGATTGCACCTGCTCTGCATCGGCAGAGTGGAGTGTGTTGTGAGCAGCGCCTTATTCACCTCGACGTCTTTACGAGCCGCCGGCTGGTCTGAAACTAATTCTCACCTCAAGGACAATTCGAGTTCATCTCGACCATCGGATCTTTCGGTCGAGCTGTCTATGGCAGTTGCGATTGCCTCCCGGGTGACGGCGGCTCCGGTGATCGATTCAGCCGATCTGCAGACCTCGTCGAGCGACGGCGCACCTTCGCTATCTCCTCGTCAGGACACGACTGCAGAGTTCTGGGCCGCTTCAAGGTCGCCCGAATCCGTCACGTTGCTCACCCGTGTTCGGGTTGCTCCCAAATGACTTTCATATTCTACGCGTTTTGAGGTCGAAGACATGGCTACTCAGGCAACCGGCGGCGGCAGCACCACTTCATTCTCCAACACACCGCAAGCGACGAACGATATTTTTACGAGTGGCCTGACCGCCGCCGGTGTATCCATTTCGCTGACGGAGGATAACCTTCAGCCTGTCTTTTTCGATGTCATGGGAAATGACCTTGGGGGCAATGCCAAGACCCTCTTTTCCATCGACAACGGCATTAATAACAGCGGCGCCATGAGCGGCTATAGTGCGGCTGATTTGCTGACTCAGGATACCGCGCGCGTCGAAGCCACCAGCAGCGATACAAGCTTGAATGGCGCAAAAATCTGGATCACGGCGGATGGTAAAGTCGGGTATGACGCGTCAGCATTAAGCGCTCAAGTCGCTGCCCTGTCAGCAGGGGATTTTTTCACAGATTCATTCATTTACGCTATCCGGCTTGGCAATGGGACGCTGAGCTGGGCGACCGCCACAGTGAGAATTGCCGGGGTCAACGATGGCCCCGTTGCAGCGGCCGACACAAGTGCGGTGAAGGAAGACACCGCGCCGAATTCAGTCAGCGGCAACGTACTCATCAACGATACCGACGCCGATACGCACGACAGTCATAGCGTCACGGCCATCAACGGCTCTGCCACCAAGGTCGGTGCTGATGTGGTCGGCACCTACGGCACGCTGCACCTCAACTCCGATGGCACGTACACCTATACGCTCAACAATGCCCAGGCCAATGTGCAGGCGTTAGCGGCAGACCAGCTGGTTTACGACACTTTCAGCTACACCAATTCCGACAATCATAGCGGCTCGTGCACTGCCAACCTGACCATCACGGTTACCGGCACCAATGATGCGCCGGTGATCACCTCGTCGGCGCAGAGCGGCCTGGCGGCGGAGTGGGCGGATCTGTCGGCGGCCGAAGGGTCCAACACGCCGCATACCGCCTCCGGCGCGGTGACCTTCACCGACGTCGACACGCTCGACAGCCACACTGCGAGCTTCGCTCCCCAGGGCGGCGGCTATCTCGGCAGCTTCACGCTCAATACCACCAACCACGATACCGGCAATGGCGGCTCGATCGGCTGGAGCTTCTCGGTTGCCGACGGCGCCATCGATTATCTGCAGGCCGGCCAAACCCTGACCCAGAAATACGACGTGACGATCTCGGATGGCCACGGTGGCACCGCGGTGCAGACCGTGACAGTGACGATTGTCGGCACCAACGATGCGCCGGTGATCATCTCGTCGGCGCAGAGCGGCCTGGCGACGGAGTGGGCGGATATGTCGGCGGCCGAGGCGGCCAACACACCGCATACCGCCTCCGGCGCCGTGGCCTTCACCGACGTCGACACGCTCGACAGCCATACCGCGAGCTTCGCGCCGCAGGGCGGCGGCTACCTCGGCAGTTTCACGCTCGATACCACCAACCACGACACCGGCAATGGCGGCGCGATCGGCTGGAGCTTCTCGGTCGCCGACGGCGCCGTCGATTATCTGCAGGCTGGCCAAACGCTGACTCAGAAGTACGACGTGACGATCTCGGACGGCCACGGTGGCACCGCGGTGCAGACCGTGACAGTGACGATTGTCGGCACCAATGACGCCCCGGTGATCACCAGCGCCACGCAGTCCGGCACCGTGTCGGAAGGCGACGACCTCCCGGCCGCGGCGCAGACCGCCACCGGCCAGGTCAGCTTCTCCGACGTCGATGCCATCGACACCCACACGCTGTCGGTCAGCGTCGCCGCCGCCCACGGCACCGCCACCGTCGATCCCGACGGCACCTGGCATTACACTGTGCTCGACAGCGGCGCGGTCGATGCGCTCGCCGTCGGCGAGCATCTCGCCGACAGCTTTACGGTCGAGGTCGACGACCACCATGGCGGCCTCGCCACCCAGCAGGTCACGATCGACATCACCGGCACCAACGATGCGCCGGTCGCGGTGCCCGACACCAACAGCGGCCTGGAAGACAGCACCATCACCGGTACGGTCGCGAGCAATGACAGCGACGTCGATGACGGCGCGGTCCTGACCTATGCGCAAACCAGCGCGGTCGCCGGCCTGACGCTGAACCCGGATGGCAGCTACAGCCTCGATGCCACCAATGCCGCCTACCAGCACCTGGCGCAGGGCGCCACCACCGACGTGGTGGCAAACTACACCGTCACCGACGAGCACGGCGCCACCTCGAACTCGTCGCTGACCATCACGCTGACCGGCACCAACGACGGCCCGGTCGCGGTGGCCGACACCAACAGCGGTCTGGAAGACAGCACCATCACCGGCACCGTCGCGAGCAACGACAGCGACGTCGATGACGGCGCCACTCTGAGCTACAGCCTCGATGCGGCAGTCGCCGGCCTGACGATCAACGCGGACGGCAGCTACAGCCTCGATGCCGCCAATGCCGCCTACCAGCATCTGGCGCAGGGCGCCACGACCGACGTGGTGGCGAACTACACCGTCACCGACGAGCACGGCGCCACCTCGAACTCGTCGCTGACCATCACGCTGGCCGGCACCAACGACGCCCCGGTGGCGGTGGCCGATACCAACAGCGGCAGTGAGGACAGCACCATCACCGGCACCGTCGCAAGCAACGACAGCGACGTCGATGACGGCGCCACTCTGAGCTACAGCCTCGATGCGGCGGTGGCCGGGCTGACGCTGAACCCGGATGGCAGCTACAGCCTTGACGCGGCCAATGCCGCCTACCAGCACCTGGCGCAGGGCGCCGCCACCGACGTGGTGGCGAACTACACCGTCACCGACGAGCACGGCGCCAGCGCCCCCTCGACGCTAACCATCACGCTGACCGGCACCAACGACGCCCCGGTTGCGGTGGCGGATACCAACAGCGGCCTGGAAGACAGCACCATCACCGGCACCGTCGCGAGCAACGACAGCGACGTCGATGACGGCGCCACTCTGAGCTACAGCCTCGATGCGGCAGTCGCCGGCCTGACGATCAACGCGGACGGCAGCTACAGCCTCGATGCCGCCAATGCCGCCTACCAGCATCTGGCGCAGGGCGCCACGACCGACGTGGTGGCGAACTACACCGTCACCGACGAGCACGGCGCCACCTCGAACTCGTCGCTGACCATCACGCTGGCCGGCACCAACGACGCCCCGGTGGCGGTGGCCGATACCAACAGCGGCAGTGAGGACAGCACCATCACCGGCACCGTCGCAAGCAACGACAGCGACGTCGATGACGGCGCCACTCTGAGCTACAGCCTCGATGCGGCGGTGGCCGGGCTGACGCTGAACCCGGATGGCAGCTACAGCCTTGACGCGGCCAATGCCGCCTACCAGCACCTGGCGCAGGGCGCCGCCACCGACGTGGTGGCAAACTACACCGTCACCGACGAGCACGGCGCGACCTCGAGCTCGACGCTGACCATCACGCTGACCGGCACCAACGATGCTCCGGTCGCGGTGGCGGATACCAACAGCGGTCTGGAAGACAGCACCATCACCGGCACGGTCGCGAGCAACGACAGCGACATCGATGACGGCGCGGTCCTGACCTACGCGCAGACCAGCGCGGTCGCCGGCCTGGCACTGAACCCGGACGGCAGCTACAGCCTCGATGCCGGCAACGCGGCCTACCAGCATCTGGCGCAGGGCGCCACCACCGACGTGGTGGCGAACTACACCGTCACCGACGAGCACGGCGCGACCTCGAACTCGACGCTGACCATCACGCTGACCGGCACCAACGACGCCCCGGTCGCGGTGGCGGATACCAACAGCGGTCTGGAAGACAGCACCATCACCGGCACGGTCGCGAGCAACGACAGCGACGTCGATGACGGCGCGGGCCTGACCTACGCGCAGACCAGCGCGGTGGGCGGTCTGACGCTCAACCCGGACGGCAGCTACAGCCTCGATGCCGACAATGCGGCCTACCAGCATCTGGCGCAGGGCGTCACCACCGACGTGGTGGCGAACTACACCGTCACCGACGAGCACGGCGCGACCTCGAACTCGACGCTGACGATCACGCTGAGCGGCACCAACGACGCCCCGGTCGCGGTGGCGGACACCGACAGCGGCCTGGAAGACAGCACCATCACCGGCACCGTCGCGAGCAATGACAGCGACGTCGATGACGGCGCCACTCTGAGCTACAGCCTCGATGCGGCGGTGACCGGGCTGACGCTGAACTCGGACGGCAGCTACAGCCTCGATGCCGGCAATGCCGCCTACCAGCACCTGGCGCAGGGCGCCACCACCGACGTGGTGGCGAACTACACCGTCACCGACGAGCACGGCGCGACCTCGAGCTCGACGCTGACCATCACGCTGACCGGCACCAACGACGGCCCGGTCGCGGTGGCGGATACCAACAGCGGCCTGGAAGACAGCACCATCACCGGCACCGTCGCGAGCAATGACAGCGACGTCGATGACGGCGCCACTCTGAGCTACAGCCTCGATGCGGCAGTCGCCGGCCTGACGCTGAACCCGGACGGCAGCTACAGCCTCGATGCCGGCAATGCGGCCTACCAGCACCTGGCGCAGGGCGCCACCACCGACGTGGTAGCGAACTACACCGTCACCGACGAGCACGGCGCGACCTCGAGCTCGACGCTGACCATCACGCTGACCGGCACCAACGATGCGCCGGTCGCGGTAGCCGATACCAACAGCGGCAGTGAGGACAGCACCATCACCGGCACCGTCGCGAGCAATGACAGCGACATCGATGACGGCGCGGTCCTGACCTACGCGCAGACCAGCGCGGTCGCCGGCCTGACGATCAACGCGGACGGCAGCTACAGCCTCGATGCCGGCAACGCGGCCTACCAGCATCTGGCGCAGGGCGCCACCACCGACGTGGTGGCGAACTACACGGTCACCGACGAGCACGGCGCGACCTCGAACTCGTCGCTGACCATCACGCTGAGCGGCACCAACGACGCCCCGGTCGCGGTGGCGGACACCGACAGCGGCCTGGAAGACAGCACCATCACCGGCACGGTCGCGAGCAATGACAGCGACGTCGATGACGGCGCGATCCTGACCTACGCGCAGACCAGCGCGGTCGCCGGCCTGACGATCAACGCGGACGGCAGCTACAGCTTCGATGCCGCCAATGCGGCCTACCAGCATCTGGCGCAGGGCGCCACCACCGACATGGTGGCGAACTACACCGTCACCGACGAGCACGGCGCGACCTCGAGCTCGACGCTGACCATCACGCTGACCGGCACCAACGACGCCCCGGTTGCGGTGGCGGATACCAACAGCGGCCTGGAAGACAGCACCATCACCGGCACGGTCGCGAGCAACGACAGCGACGTCGATGATGGCGCCACTCTGAGCTACAGCCTCGATGCGGCGGTGGCTGGCCTGACGCTGAACCCGGACGGCAGCTACAGCCTTGACGCGGCCAATGCCGCCTACCAGCACCTGGCGCAGGGCGCCACCACCGACGTGGTGGCGAACTACACCGTCACCGACGAGCACGGCGCGACCTCGAGCTCGACGCTGACCATCACGCTGACCGGCACCAACGACGCCCCGGTGCTGAACGCCAATGGTGGATCGCTGCCTTACACCGAGAACCAGGCGGCGACGGCGATCGACACCGTACTGACGGCGTCGGATGTCGATAGTGCGAATCTGACCGGGGCGACGGTGTCGATCACGGCCAACTTCACGTCCGGCCAGGATGTGCTCGGCTTCAGCAATCAGAACGGCATCACAGGCAGCTACAACGCATCGACCGGCGTGCTGACGCTGACCGGTTCTGCGACTGTCGCCCAGTACCAGGCGGCGCTGGAGTCGGTGACATACTTCAATTCGAGCGACAACCCGTCGGGTACGACCCGCACCATCAGCTATCAGGTTGATGACGGCCAGACGGCAAACCACGCCAGCAACATTGTGACTTCGACAGTGGCGGTGACGCCGGTCAATGATGCGCCGGTGGGCGTCGCTGGTCATACGCTGAACTACACGGAAAACCAGGCCGCCACCGCGATCGACCCGGCGCTGACGCTGTCCGACGTCGACAATGCCAATCTGGCCTCGGCGACGGTGCAGATCACCGGCAACTACGTCAACGGCCAGGATGTGCTGGGCTTTACCAACCAGAACGGCATCACCGGATCGTTCAACGCGGCGACTGGGACGCTCACCTTGACCGGTTCATCCAGCGTCGCGAACTACCAGACCGCGCTGGACTCGGTGACCTACCTCAACACCAGTGACAACCCGTCGGGCGTGGCCCGCACGGTCACCATCATCACCAATGACGGGACTGCCAACAGCGTCGCCGTGACCGACACGATCAACGTGACGCCGGTCAACGATGCGCCGGTGGTCGTCGCTGGTCATACGCTGAGCTACACGGAAAACCAGGCCGCCACCGCGATCGACCCTGCGCTGACGGTGTCCGACATCGACAGTGCCAATCTGGCCTCGGCGACGGTGCAGATCACCGGCGACTACGTCACCGGCCAGGACGTGCTGGGCTTCACCAACCAGAACGGCATCACCGGATCGTTCAACGCGGCGACCGGGACGCTCACCTTGACCGGTTCATCCAGCGTCGCGAACTACCAGACCGCGCTGGACTCGGTGACCTACCTCAACACCAGCGATAACCCGTCGGGCCTGGCCCGCACTGTCACCATCATCACCAATGACGGGACCGCCAACAGCGTGGCCGTGACCGACACGATCAATGTGACGCCGGTCAACGATGCGCCGGTGGTCGTCGCTGGTCATACGCTGAGCTACACGGAAAACCAGGCCGCCACCGCGATCGACCCTGCGCTGACGGTGTCCGACATCGACAGTGCCAATCTGGCCTCGGCGACGGTGCAGATCACCGGCGACTACGTCACCGGCCAGGACGTGCTGGGCTTCACCAACCAGAACGGCATCACCGGATCGTTCAACGCGGCGACCGGGACGCTCACCTTGACCGGTTCATCCAGCGTCGCGAACTACCAGACCGCGCTGGACTCGGTGACCTACCTCAACACCAGCGATAACCCGTCGGGCCTGGCCCGCACTGTCACCATCATCACCAATGACGGGACCGCCAACAGCGTGGCCGTGACCGACACGATCAATGTGACGCCGGTCAACGATGCGCCGGTGGGCGTCAACGACACCGGCTCGGCCACCGACGCGGGCGGCACCGGCAATGGCACCGCGGGCTCGAACGCGACCGGCAACGTGCTGACCAACGATACAGACGTCGACAACACCAACGCATCTCTGGTGGTATCGGCGATCCGCACTGGGGCGGTCGAAGGCTCCGGCACGGCCGGCACGCTAGGCTCCAGCCTAGTGGGTGCACACGGCACGCTGACGCTCAACGCCAACGGCTCCTACACCTATGTTGTGAATGACAGCGACTCGGCGGTGCAGGCGCTCAACAGCGGCCAGACCATTACCGACAGCTTCAATTATGCCGTAAAGGACCCGGGCAATCTCACCGACACCGCGGTGCTCACGGTCACCATCAACGGCGCCAACGATGCGCCGGTGAATACGGTGCCCGGTACGCAGGAGGTGGTACAAAATACCAACGTGACATTCAATGGCGCCAAACTCATCTCAATCTCGGACGTTGACGTAGGCGCTGGGACCGAGACAGTGACGCTGTCGGTCGCGCACGGCACGCTGACGCTATCGGGCACCACCGGCCTCTCGTTCACCACCGGCGACGGTACGACCGACGCGACCATGACCTTCTCCGGCACGGCGGCGAACATCAACAACGCCTTGAATGGTCTTCTCTACAATCCAACCGATACTTTCGTCGGCGCCGATACTTTGACGATCACGACGACGGATCAGGGTGGATTGAGCGATAGCGACACCGTTACCATCAATCAGGACAGCCCTAACCCGGGTACGCTGACGACGAGTTCGACCGACGTCATCTTCTACGCCAGCGGCACGAACACGGTAAATGCAACCAATCTGACCTTGAACGGTACAGATAGCATCACCGGCGGAACCGGCACGGACACGCTCATCGTCACCGGCGGCTCCCCTGGACCATTCACATTTGGGAATGGCGTGGGAAACCTCTTTCTCACAAATTTTGAAGTTTTCAAACTGGTCGACACCAACAGCGGAAATCATACCGACAACGTAACGTTCCTTTCGACTTTCCAAAATAATGGGGCACTGACCGTCGACGCGACTGGTATCGGTGGCAATGGAAAGCTCAATTTGGATGCAAGCGCAGTCACGTCCGGAGCTTTCATTGTTATCGGCGGAGACAGTGACGACACTCTCAAGACTGGTTCCGGCGACGACACCCTCACCGGCGGCTTGGGTAACGACACCCTTACCGGTGGTGCTGGCAACGACACGTTCAACGTCAATTCTGGCACTGACAGCGTCACCGATCTTTCAGGGAATGATGTCCTTGTCATAAGCGCAGGGGCCACGGCCAACGCTACCGTCACTGCAGCCTTTACGGCCACGTCATCGACCAGCAACGCTGGTACGGCAAACCTGAGCAGCAACGGCTTTGCCGTTGACTTGAGCGCGGCGACCGGCGCCAACGGCTTTACAGTCACCAACACCGGCGCAGCGGCGGCCATCACCGGTTCAGCACAGAATGACACGCTGATCGGCGGCTCCGGAAATGACACGCTTGCCGGCGGCTCCGGCGCCGACAGCATTACTGGAGGCAGCGGCGCTGATACAATGACCGGCGGAGCCGGTAGCGACACGTTTGTCATTAACAGCGGACAATCTCTCGGCACCGTTGGGGGCTCCGGGGATGCCGGCACGATTTCCGGCTATGACGCGATCAACGACTTCGCCACGACCGGCACCAACGACATCCTTGATCTGCCGGTCACCAACGTGACGGCCAATACTGCCGGCACTAACGGTACTGACTCCACGTTGACCATTTCCGGTCAGACGGTGAAATCGCATGCCATCACGAACGGCGTCATCACATTCGATGATGCCAATGCCTTTGCGTCAGCACTAACCCTGACGTCCACCGCTAACGTCGCAGCCGTCGTGCAGTACCTTCACAACAACGATATAGCCACCGGCACCGGCGCAGCGGTTGCTTTTGTCGCGAACATCGCCGGAACTGCCCATAGCTATGTCTTTGAGCAGGTCGGCACAACTCCGAACGCCGCTAACGACATCCTGGTCGATCTCGTAGGGGTCACCCTGACCAACATCAGTCAGGCACATCTCGCTCCCGCAGGCATTGCCGGCGAAGCCATCAACCTTGGACTGACAAACCCGGTGGATCACGTTGGCACGGTCAGCGTCAGCGTCAGTGGCATTCCGGCGGGTTGGACGCTGAGCGAGGGCACCGACAACGGCGATGGGACCTGGTCGGTGCAGACAAACGATGTCACCGCACTCACTATCACCACGCTTGATGATTACGCGGGCGCGGTGTCGCTGCATATATCGCAAACTTGGACGGATTCTACGGGCGGCACCGGGTTGGCCATGATCGCCGACAACGTCGAAGCCTATGGACAAGGCTCCCCAATCTTCGCGCTCTCAGGCGACGACAACCTGACCGGCTCCACCGGCGACGACTTGTTCGTGTTCTCCCAGCCGATCGGGCATGACGTGATCTACAGCTTCGACGCTGCCTCGGATCAGATCGATCTGATCGGCTACGCAAACTTCACCGGTTTTGGCGACATCCAGGCGCACATGGCCAACGATGCTGCCGGGGATGCAGTGATCACGCTCGCCGATGGCCAGTCGATCACACTGAACGGGGTCGATGCGTCTTCGCTCACTGCTGATGACTTCGTCTTCGATCACACGCCGGTCACCGAGAATCCAGGCCACATGGTGATCAGCGACGGGGCGATCCTGCCGCTATCCGGCATCATCGACAACACCGGCACCATTGAGTTGAACTCAACCGGAAACGAGGCCGATCTGCAGTTGATCGAGCTTGGCATCACCCTGCAGGGCGGCGGCCATGTTGAACTTACCGACAGCAGCGAGAACGTGATCACCGGAACGGTCGCGGACGTCACGCTCACGAACGTCGACAACACCATCGCCGGCGCGGGACACCTTGGGGATGGAGTGATGACCCTCGTCAATGAGGGTACCATTATCGCTACCGGCACCAATTCTCTCGACATTGATACCGGGACCAACGCCATCACCAACTCCGGAACCTTCGAGGCAACCGGCGCCGGCGGGCTTGTCATCCACAGCGATGTCATCAATACGGGCGTGTTGTGGGCCAACGACGGCGACGTCACGATCGACGGCAACGTCAGCGGCAACGGTTCAGCGCTGATCAGTGGGACCGCGACGTTGGCGTTTGCACATGCTTCGGCGGAAAATACCACGTTTGCTGCAGGCGCAACCGGAACCCTCATCCTTGGCGATTCCTTCAACTTCTCAGGGACCGTGTCCGGGATGACCGCAGACGATCATATTGATCTTCTCGACTTCAACTTCGCTAGCGCGCCGACGCTGAACTACACCCCCAACGCGGACAGCAGCGGCGGGACTCTGAGCATCACCGACGGAGCCCATACCGCCAACATCGCTTTGTTGGGTACGTTTGATCCCACCGGCTTCCAGATCGAGGCGGACAAGACGACCGGAACGTTGGTCAGCTACCACGATTTCCATCTGGCCTAAAGGCGGGTTAATCGCGATCTTCGATGGAGCGCATCCTCATCGCGTATATTCGGAGCGTAATGCCAACTATTCGCCCCGGCAGTAAGTCCGCTGCTTACTTCAACCAGTTCCGCACGGTGTCCACGTCCAAGACAATGCCGTGCTTGGCGAGGTCGTCGGCAATTTCCTGCGGCACGGTGCGGCGGCCTAGTTTTGGATCAAGTTTGTAGCTAGGACGGAGAAGAATGGCCGCTCGAAATGGAGCGCAATATCGATCGCAACGGAGCGTCCAAGCCACGCGTGGTCCGGAACGTTCGCACGGGCGCGCTTCACGAAGGCAACGTCTTTCTTCCTTCCGGTGCGGCGCTGGCCGCTCTAAAAGTCGTCGAAATCTCGCCCTTTGTCGTCGTGCAGCATGGGACCGTAGATGCTTTCTTCGGAGCCCGGGATATCGATCGCGTCGAGGTGCTTTCGGTAAAATGCCAAGGGCCCAACGCCACCGATGACCGCATAGGCATATTCCGCCTCACGCATGCCGCGCAGGGTGGTGAAGAGGAGCGCCTCGCCAATGCCCTGCCCACGAGCAGCCTTCGCTACTCCCGTCGGACCAAAGAAGCCGCGCATGGAGCAGTCGGCGCAGGCGAAGCCCAGCAACTCGTTATGCCGCACAGCGATCCAGACCATGACCGGGGAGCGCGTGAAGGCGCGTGTCGCTTCGCTCACCCAGGGATTGTAGAAATGCCTCTCAATCCAGGGAAGCACGATATGCGCCTCCGCAGCCATCGCGCGACGAACCGTGATCCCGTGGGAAGCGATCTTCTCCTCGGTCCGAACGTCGGGAAGATCGTAGAGGCGGACGAGGAGGTCACTCATGGATGGGCCTTTCATTGAATGAATGACGGGTGGTTGCACGCCGATGAGACCCAGGAGATCGATCAGTTACGGACATACCTTCCGGTCCGATTCATGAGTACGCGCTCCAGATGACGATGATGGGCGTATCGAGCCGCCTAGTGGTTGTCCGGCGCGGGCTCATTTTCGGGGTCGACATGGTCATCATCCCAATTGTCGCGCCAACCGGGCGGATTGCCGTCGTCCTCCCAGCGATGGTCGTTCCAACGGTCGGCTTCGCCGTAGAAGCCATAGTCACGATAGTAGTCACGCCAATAGCTGCTGAGGTTAAACGTTACGACGGAGATTTCCGCCTGCGCCGCGTAGGCAGGAACGTAGACGCGGCGCGCTTCGTGAACGAACTGAACATGCGCTCCCGACGCCCAGCCGCGAACACCAGATGCGCTCACGTCGCACCAAGTATAGCGTGCCAGGCATCCGTGAATCGTCAGCGATGAACCGGCCATCAACCTCCCGACCGCTTGAAATCGAACACTCGGTCCGGACCGCACGTTGAGATTCACGCCGGAATATCCGTCGTTTGTTCCGGCATGGCCCTCGCCAGCAAAGGCGATCAGGAGCAGCGTGGTTGCATAGACAATGGGGCGATTTTTCATAGTTTCTCCAATGGAAAGTATCGAAGTGGCACGCCAGGTGGGCTGCGGCCCGGCCACCGTCTCGCTCCCTGCGCATTGCCTCGCGGCTGTTGACGCAGAGTCGAGGCCAAGTTGGGATTTGGTGGAGGACTTCACGCTGAAGCCACTGTTGTGGAAGACGTCGCAGGCGATGATGCGACCTCACATCTAAATGCCGGGGCTATCGCGCAGCCCGAGTCCATATTTCGCTCCCACACACCGAACCGGCGCACCCCCGCACTTCCAGTCGTGCTGCATCAAGTAGGGTAACTGTGCTGGCGTAGCTCTTGCCGTCATCCGCGTTATAGACTCGCCCCGACCATGAGTTCGATGTGGAGGGCAGCATATCGAGGAAGAGCTGAAGCCCCACGATGCGATGCGTTCTGAGAGACGGATCCGGGTTCTTGTCGTCTGTCTGAGGTTTGCCTGTTGCGCTATCGATCGGCTGCTTCAGCCACACGACCTTGCCGCATATTGCCGCGCCGCAGGGCTTCACCACCACCTTGGCGTCGCCCGCCTGAGTCAGCCAGGCTCCAAAGGGACCGGTTCTCGGCATGGTGCGTCCTGCCGCGACGTCGCGCGCGAAAACGAGCGCAATAGCGAAGACGAGCGTAATAGCCAAAACCACCGGAAGTCCGTAAATGGCGGTGCGAACAGGGTCGATGCGCATGCGAAATGGTCCTTACAGAGCGTCGCGGCGATCCAAGAGCGGCTTCGGCTTCCACCAGCCCGCCGGGCAGGACCGGTATGCCGCGTCATCGCTGGCAACGGTCGATCGACCATGGAGAATTGATGGAGACTTGGTGGAGAAGGCCTGTAATAGGTCGACGGGACTCTCACCCTATGCCAAGAGACCCCATCCAGTGACGCCTGACCTCGTGTTCCGATGAACGCCCTTATCCTCATTGCCGAAGATGAACCGCAGATCTGCGAAATTCTCGACGCCTATCTAACGCGTGAGGGCTTCCGCACGGTCCGCGCCGGCGATGGCCGAGCCGCACTCGACCTGCACCTTGCGCTGAAACCGGACCTCATCCTTCTCGACGTGACGATGCCCCGCCTCGACGGATGGGAGGTGTTGGCCGAGATCCGCCGCCGGGGCGATACACCCGTCATTATGATCACTGCGCTCGACCAGGATATCGATCGATTGCAGGGACTGCGCATCGGGGCTGACGACTATGTCGTGAAGCCGTTCAATCCGGTCGAAGTGGTTGCTCGCACCAAAGCGGTATTGCGGCGGGCTGGCCGGTCAAGCGCCGGCGGCATGCTGCGCGTCGATTGCGTTGCTATTGATCTCGATGGCCACATGGTAAAGGTCGAAGTGGATGGAACGGCACAACCACTGCCGGTCACACTGACCGAATTTCGTCTCCTGGCTCACATGGCGCGAACACCGACCAAAGCCTTCACGCGAAGTGAACTGGTCGATGCTTGCCTACCCGGCAGCGACGCCCTCGAGCGGACGGTGGACAGCCATATCAGCAATCTTCGCAAAAAGCTGGACGTGGCCGGCGCGCCTGGCATGCTGTCCGGTGTTCGCGGCATCGGCTATCGTTTGGCCGCGATATGAAGCGGTATCGCCTAAGTCAGCAGATCATCGTCTCAATGAGCGTCGTGGCGACCATCGCGATGCTGATCGTCTTCGTCGGTTCATTCGTCTTCTATGGAATTTATCTAAGCTATTTTCCGCCACCACCCGGGCCGCCTCCCCTTTTGCCAGAAGCGCCGGACTTGGTGATGATCGCAGTCTTCCTTCTTGTCGGACTGGCCCTTGCGATCGTTGTCGCGCTCCGGCTGACGAAACGAATCCTGGCTCCGCTGAACTCCTTGGCGGAAACCGCGCGCAAAATAGCTGCAGGAGACCTGTCAGCGCGCGCGTCCCCCGGCGATCGGTCGCTCGGCGAGACGGCTCATCTGGTAGCCGATTTCAACGCGATGGCACAGAGGCTGCAAGATAACGCAGACGACATGATCGCTTGGAATGCCGCGATCGCACACGAGCTCAGAACGCCCCTCACGATCCTGAAGGGCCGGCTACAGGGCATCGCCGACGGCGTTTTCACGCCCGATGAAGCGTCAATCGGAAATCTGCTGCTGCAGATCGACGGGCTCTCGCGGCTCGTCGACGATTTGCGTACAGTCACGCTGGCCGATAGCGGGCGCCTGGATCTTGGGAGAGGGCCGGTCGCGCTCGCCGCGGAAATTCAAAACGTCGCCGACCTGCTGGAGCCCGTGCTCGCAAACGCCGGATTCTCGCTCGAACTCACGCTGGCAGATTTGGTCGCTCTCGGCGACGGGATTCGCATTCGCCAGGCGTTGCTCGCCCTTCTCGATAATGTTCAACGCTACGCGAAGCCCGGCCGTATCGAACTCTCGACTCTGAAGTCTGGCAACTCCGCCATCATTCGCGTCGAGGATGACGGTCCCGGAATGCCGCCGGAGTTTGCCAAGCGGGCATTCGATCCGTTCGCACGTGGCGCCCTATCGCGCTCGCCACGTTATGGCGGATCTGGGCTGGGCCTATCCATCGTTCGCGCCATCGCCGAGGCACATGGCGGACGTGTCGCGTATCGGACATCCTCACGCGGAGGCGCCATTTTTGAGATCACACTTCCGCTTGAGGACCATGAATCCAATGTTGCACCCGACGCGTCGATTCAAACCTAACATGTCTCGCGCACCAAGCGGGAAGAACCGACTTCACGGATGTTCACCCCCCTACCGACATTACCTGAACCGCACCTTCGTGGATGCCCGTTGCCCGATGTGCATTCTAGACCGTTCCCGGCAAGGAGTCTAAAGCATGATTCACGACGTTGACCCAACGAACGATAAGTATCCGGCGGCACTGCGGATCCTGCACTGGGTGCGCGCCCTGCTGACCTTGGGCCTCATCGCGGCCGGCTGGATGATGACCGTGCTGGCTGATACCGTCACGGAGAAATTCACCCTGCTTTATCCCTGGCACAAATCCTTCGGCGTGCTGGTGTTCCTGATCGTTCTTGCGCAGCTTGCGATCCGCGCGATGTCACGCCTGCCCGGACCGGCGCCGCTCCCCGCCCAGGAGAGACTCCTGTCGCAGGCCGTGCACGTCGCGATGTACGCGCTGCTGCTGCTTGTCCCGCTAATGGGCTATGCGATGTCCAGCTCTTTCACCGACAGCGACGGGGTGTTCTTCTTCGGCATCCACCTTCCTGAACTTCTGCCGAAGGATGATGATCGATTCAGACTGTTCCAGTTTTTGCACAAGACCCTCGCCTACAGCCTGCTGGCTCTGGTCATATTGCACGTCGCCGGTGCGTTGAAGCACCGCTATTTCGACAAGGACCGGCGCACCGACGTTCTCCCACGCATCATCTAATCCGGTTGCCGACACTGCGCCGAAATTACATCTTCAAACCCGCTTTCGGTCCTTCACAGTCGGAAGTTCATCGCGGATGTCGGCAACGCTCCGCGGACCAGTGACCGGACGGTGATCTTGGTCCGCCGCCCGGATCGCCGACCTCATCGCCCGCAGGCGTTCCCGTGCCCGACTGGTAGGTCCAAGAGAACCACTGGCACCAGCGGCAGTCGCAGACGGTGCGCGACTGTTAGCCGGTGAAGACTGTCCATCACGTACAGGGCGTCCTTCGAATTTGCGCGTGGAGCTCCGCTACCCTGTCGGGATCTACCTCTTCGGTCGGGACAGAGCACGTTGGCGGAAGAAGGCACACTTGCACATCGACCAGCCTGCTTTTTGTCAGCAGGATCCGAAGCGTCTCACCGCTCTGTGAGAGCAGCGATTACATGTCGACGGTCATCGACAGCAGATACGTGCGCGGTGCTCCCAGGAAGAACGTTCCGAATGAGGCCACGCTGGACCAATAAGTCGTACCGGTCACGTTCTGGATGTTCGCGCGGAACACCGTCTTCCTGCCGTTGATCGCCGTCGTGTAGCGGGCGCCGAGATCGAGCCGCGTCCAATCCGGGATCGGCTGCTTGTTGTCCGCATCGACGAACTGCCGGCCTGTATAGATGACGGCGCCATTCAAGCCCACGGGAGATCCCACTCGGCTCCGACATTGGCCTGCACGTTCGGAACGCCGATCGGCGTATTGCCCACACGTGACGTGATGGCGGACTTCGTCAGGGTACCATCCAGCAGCGAAACGCCCCCGAGGACGCGAACATCGGGCCTGAGCTCGCCGAAGACGTTGAATTCGAGCCCGCGCACCTGCGTTTCGGCAGTCGCCCCGAAGCGCCCGGCCAACGTTTCGCCGCTCGCCTTCGATATTTCGAAGGCGCTGAAGGTGGTTGCGACCCGCCCGAAATCCACCTTGACGCCGGCCTCGTACTGTTTGGCGATGTAGGGCGGGAGTATCTCGCCGCCATTGGAAACACCCGTCTGCTGCGGCGCTATATCGCCCTTGCTTAGACCTTCGATGTAGTTTGCATACAGGGAGACGTTGTCTCGGGGCCGGACGACGAGGCCGACCACGGGAGTGGTCGCGCTCTTGTCGTAGGAGTTCGCCAGCGTTCCGACATTGGAAACATAGTTGTTCGCCTCGACGCCCTGGCGCCGGACACCCAACGTCAACAGGACGCGCTCGTCGAGAACGGACAAGGTGTCGGCAATCGATAGCCCTGTGAGCTGACTGTCCGAAAGCCGAGGGCGTCCTGCGATCTCGTTTGCGAACTGAGTTGGCGCGACTGTCGGACTATAGATGTTCGACGTAACCAGCGTGCCATTGGTAAGCCGCCGGTACAGTTCGTCGTGATAGACCGAGGCCTGGAAGGTGACGGCATGACGAACGAACCCGGTATCGAAGCGGGCCCGGACGCCGCCATCATATGTATGTCGATCGATGCTGAGCCCGAAGAATTGGGGCGTCGAGGTCGTGTCGCCCCTGGTGTTGGTGATCGTCGGAAGACCGAAGAATCGCTCGACATTGGTCCGCGAGCCGCCCACGTCGGCGAACAGCGTAACCTGATCGGTTACATCGTATTCGTTGCGCCACAAGACCGATTGGTCGTTGATGCGCGACCATTCCCAGGGCTGCGTCACGTTCAGCCGGCCGTCCGGCGCCTTTGGCACCGGCACGCCGGCAGCCATAAGGAACGGACGTGACGGAGCATCGAACCGATCGGTCTGGGCGATGAGGTAGAGCCAGGACCTGTACCGTTCGCCCTGATAGTCGAGGGCCAGCGACCCGACCCCGGTCGTTTCGGACTGGCGATCGATGGGCGTGTCGCCGTCGCGCAGGCTACCGCTGGCGCGTACGCCCCATTCCTTGCTGTCGCCGTAACGCCTCGCAACATCCCAGTGACCGCCAAACCGTGCAGCCGAGCCGTAATCCACGGTGAAGCGCGTCAAATCCTCTCCCGCGCGTTTAGGCACGACATTGATAACGCCGCCGACGCCGCCATTGGGCGCGATGCCCGAGAGCGCGGCTGAGGGACCCTTGAGCACTTCGATGCGCTCGACGTAATCCGTAAAGATGCGGTATGTCGGCGCGATCCCGTACAGGCCCTCGAAGGCAAATTCACCGTTATTGCCTTCGTTGACCGGGAAGCCACGGATGTAAAACGAATCGAGCACACCGCCCGTTGGATGGGAACTTCGTACGGAAGGATCGAGGATCAAGGCGTCCGCCCCCGTCGCTGCCTGCTGATCGCGAATGAATTTGTCCGTGTAACTCGTCACGTTGAACGGTGACTTCATCGTGCCGGTGTTTCCGAGCAGTCCTAGTCGCGCGCCTTGAGCGACCTGGCCGCCTGCGAAGGCGGGCACGACACCCGACCGCGACGGCTGCGACTGCGCAGCGACAGCTTCGGCTTGCAGGGCACCAGGCGCCGTGACGCGCCGTGAAGTTGATCGAACCCGAGACGCATCTCGTTTGCTCGGCGTGCGATGGATCGTCTGTTGCGTTGGAGCATCGACAGTAACGGGTGGAAGCGAGTTGGCGCCTTGCGAGGTTTGGGATTGAGCGGGCGATTCGAACCACGCCAGCAACATCACTCCACCTAGCAGTGTCGCACCAAAGCGAGCTGCCGTCCCAACCTCAACTGCACGTCGCATTTCCAGAAAGTCCCTCAACAGCAACACGTCGCCCAACGTGAACTGGCTCCACGCTCGACCTGCAACGATCATGGATCCAAGATCGGCTCGCCGCGTCTGCGCGCGGCCGACGCTTATCGCTTGTGATTCAGCTCCTCCGCAGACTCGTATTCAGATCAGTTGCCTGCGTTTATATCGGCAACGTCCGATTGCTCACTATCTACATCGCTTCTCTAGTGAGACGCTATCGTCACCGCAACGCAAATGCGTGCGGTGCGACTTAGAATGCCTCGATCATTGACGACTCGAGCCAGTTGGCCTGCGTTTGGAAAACTTCCAAAGGCGCTTTGACGATCCCCAGCTCATTAATGCGCCTCCGATCCCACGATTTCTTTGCGCAGCATGCGCACCGATCTGGATCTCCCTGACCCGACGGACTGTTATTCGCGCGACCGAAAAGCCTGCCACCTCGGCACTTGCCTCGGAAACGAGGAATGTGATCGATGCTGGATTCGACTCCAATAGATCAAGGAAAGAAACAACCGTTGCTGCTATCGGATCACGATTGGGGCGCGATGGCGCAAAATCGAAGAAGGCATTTGAGCAATGACCTCTATAAGACCAATGTGTGTCGGAGCGTTGCGCTTTCAAGGGCTTCACGACTGTGCAAGGAGGTAGGCGAGAAGCGTGCGAATACGTCATCATGATCGCTCACGACGCGAAGAGTTTTGTTGACGCCGTCCGTGATCATCCGGACGGCGTCAGGCGCGACGCCGAACCAGCCGGCGATGAGTACGGCAAAGGGTGACACGCTAGACGTTCCATCCTATGAATTTTTCGGTTGCATAGAGAGTTGATAGAATCGGAGAGTATGGAGTTCTTATGTCCGCCAGGTTGCCTACTGTCTCCGTACGAATGGCATCTGCCCTGAGGACACCAATGTCGATCAGCTTTGAGGTCGACAATGTCTGGGTCACGTCGTGAGCACTCTGCCGAAGTGATCGGTCAGAGGCGTCCTCCAGAGTCTCCTTGTCGTAGGCGCCGAAGATATCGCGCTCACCGAGCAGTAACCGGATCGCCTCCTGGAGTGCAGATTTTTCGCGTCGCTCGTCGGCCGCCGCGGTCAGCAACGCCGCCGCAAGCGCTTCGTCGACTAGGGAAATACCGGCCAGAACCCACACGAAAGCAGTAGCGGCGCTCGCTTGATGACTGCCAGCCGCGCGGAGCTACCGAGGTATCCGGTATCGAGCTCGCCAATGAACACATCCGTGCGGGACGAGAAGCTACAGAAGCCGGATCAGCATTAACGGTGCCGTCAATAAGCTTCCAAGTCTGGCCCTGACGCCATTTGGGCGCAGGTCCGATGATTCTGCACCGACCAATCTGGCTTGAAGCAGATTGATTCCGGAGCCAACGGGAGCTGATCGAACACCCGATCCGAATAGGCGAGGATGGCCTTAAAGGCCCGCATCGGCACGGCTGACTAAACCTGGAAACGGCAAGCAGAGCAAGGAATCACAGCCCTGCTACCACAGCAAAGCCATGTTCGGCGGCTTGGAGCGCCTCGGCGATGTCCGCCTCGGTGTGCGCGGCGCAGAGGAACATGTTGTGCTTGGGATGGAAGTAAACGCCTCGCGCCAACATCGCGCTGCAGAAGGCCGAACCCTTCCGGTAAGCCGGATCCTGGTCGAACAGGAGAGTCGGCATCTGCGCAGGCCCCGATTGGCGAATTGACACGCCGAACTGGCGCGAACGTGTCTCAAGGCCCTCACGCAGCATTTGCCCGAGCTGTGCAAGACGGCTCGGCACATTGTCCCTGCGCACGATCTTCAACGTCGCCACGGCGGCAGCCATCGCGACAGCGCCGGCCCAGAATGACCCGGTGACAAAGACCTGGGACGCGGCACCGCGGAGCCAATTGGCTCCGGTGACAGCCGCCAGGGCATAGCCGTTGGCGATCGCCTTGCTCCAGGCGGACAGGTCGGGGCGGACACCAAGCCCTTCCCAGCTCCCGGCAGCGTTCAGGCGCAAGCCTGCGCGGACTTCATCAATGATCAGCGCAGCCCCTCTGTCGTCGCAGATGCGGCGTGCCGCATGCGCGAACTCCACGGTGGGAAGTTCCTGGTCGAGCCCGAGATCGTGGCGGTATGCCGAGACCAGGATGCCGGCGAGATCGTCGCCGGCCGCCTTTGCCGCCACCTCGAGACTCTCGACATCATTGAAAGTGAAATATGCGAGATGGGCGCGATCCTCTGCAGTCACACCGAGCAACGACGGGGAGCACCAAGGCACAGCACCATGATAGGCGCCCTTGGCGACCAAAATCTTTCGCCGGCCCGTTGCTGCCCTCGCGATGGTGACGCAGGTCGTAGTCGCGTCGGTGCCGTTCTTCTGGAATTGCGTCCAGTCGGCGTGACCCACCATATCCACGACGAGCTCGGCCAGCTCGACCATGACTTCCGCCGGGCCGTTCAGACAATCCCCCTCACGGCGCTGACGCTCGGCAGCCTCCTCCACTTCGGGATGATGGTGGCCGAGCAGATTGGGTCCCCAACTGCACATGAAATCCACGTACCGGTTACCATCCACATCCCAGAGCACCCCGCCCTCGCCGCGCCGGAAGAATTGCGGATAGCCGTCCGGCAGCTTGGCCGCGTGGAGGTGCCCCCACATCCCGCCCGGCACGACCTTCTCCGCGCGTGCGCGCAGCGTGGTGTCCCTTGTTCGGTTCAATCCCGGCATGACGGCCCTCTCCAACTCCAAGACGATATATCATATATTATCAGGTGAATTGCAAGTGGCTGTCTCCCTATGCCGATGTGCAGCAACCCGACCACAAGGAGTGACCTCCTTTCGGCAGAATCGGCGCCAGCGGCTAATGATTTCGGCAAATCTGCCTTCCTATATTATATATAAAGTGGATTCGAGCAGGTGGTGGGGTTGGCACAAACGGCCAAACCCTTGCGAGGGACCGAAATGAACGACGTGGAACAGAAGCCTGGCGAGAGCGGAGTTGGTCCCGTCGCCCGCGATAGCCTGACAAGCCTTGTCTACAACAACCTGCGACAGGCGCTGATGGAGGGCCGGTTCTGGCCGGGCCACCGCTTCAAGATCCGCGAGCTCGCTGCGACGATGAACGTGTCGGAGACACCCATTCGCGAGGCATTGATGCAACTCGTGCGCGGGCGCGCCCTCGAGATGCAGGCTGGCCGTTCGATCATGGTCGCTCACATGACAGCCAAGCAGTATATCGAGCTCAGGACCGTGAGGCTGTTTCTCGAAGGCCTCGCCGGGGAGCACGCCACGACGCGCATTTCCGAAGCAGGCATCGACAAGATGGAAGCAATCCATCACGAGTTGATCAGCGCCGAAAAAGAGCGTCGGTGGTCGGACGCGGTTCGCGCCAACTGGCAATTCCATCGCGGCCTGTACGATGGATCTGGACTTCCCGAGGTGCTTGCCATTCTCGACGATATCTGGATGCGCAACGGTCCCTTGCTGAATTTTCACTATCCGCACGCGCCACCAATTTATCCGAACGAGCATCAGCACTTGTCCGTGCTCAACTATTTGCGACAACGCCGTCCCGATAAGGTGCGGGAAGCGATCCAGGCCGACATGATGGAGGGCGGCCAAAACCTCGTGCGGCTCCTGGAAAAGCATGGCGGCACCCGCAACATGACGCCTGGGGAGGATTGACCTCAGCGGCGCATCTTTCGCGCCTCCGTCACAGCGTCGATGATCGCGCGATGGGTTCAAACTCCGCGATGTCCGTTGTGCATGGCGCGGGCTGTCGTTCACGCGTGGCTTGCCCGATCACGCCCTCTTCTCTCGCGGCACAGCAGGCGTCGACGACGTGAACCGGTCGAGAATGTTTCGGGTGATCCGCTGCGTGAACGGGTCGCCGCGCTTTAGCCCCATCACCCATTCGCAGGTCGCGGCGGTCAGAACCTCGCCCTTGCCACGGGTCATGTGCACCATCATGCCAGATCCGTATTTGTAGCGGGCAAGTCCCTCCGGCGTGATTTCGCCGGTAAGACATTCCACCAGGCCCTCGTGATCGCTGCTGCGCACGTAGTAGCGAAAGCCCTCGCCTTGCGGCTCGTCCTCGGCGAGGACGGCAGGTGCCATGGCCAATATCTCGATGGTTTCGGGCTGCCCGTCGGCGGGAACGGGAAACGGAAGGCCGTTGCGGAAAGTGTAGTCGAGTCCGTCGACCTCGTAGGCAAAGATGTGCTGCTTGTCGCCGAAGATGTCGGCATAGTGCAGCCCGGTGCCGGCGAAGGCCCAATGTTCGGGGCGATAGACCGTAAAGCCCTTTTGGCCGTTCGGTGCAAAACCTCCCCAGGACGCATAGAGGCCGTGTGCGCCGTTCACACCCACTGTCGAGGCGCCGGGCCAACGCACGTTACGGTCTTCCCAGGCCGACGTCATGAGATGCGTCCTGCCCGTGCCGGCGATGGGATCCTTGTGGATCGCCTTGAACTTGTGGCAGACCTGCCGCTTGCCATCCTCTTCAAGTCGTATCTGCCACAGGAAGTTGGCACCGAAACGCGCGAGCCGTCCGCCGCTTTCCACATAGCGCTCGATCGCCTCACGCATCTCCCATGTCCAGTACTCGTCATGGCCGATGATCGTCACGCAAGGATAGCCGTCGAGCAATTCAGGCAGGTAGTGGAGATCGGTCTGGGTGATCATGTCGAGGGCATAGCCTTCCTTCTCCGCCCACAACACGAAATGACGATCGTACTGGGCCCAGCCAGCCGCCGCGTAATACTGGCCAAAGCCATTGGCAAAGGCCCACTCCTTCATCGGATAGCGCGGGGCATCGCCCATCTCGGGCGCAGGATCGGCGCAGATGCGGGGCGCACCTGCGGGGAGCCAGACCATGCCGCGGGTCCATGGTCGCTCGAGCGACAACACCGGCGACGGCTCGTCCCGGCCCGGACCTTCGACGCCGAAGTAGTGATTGGCACCACCGAAATCGTTGTAGGCAGTCCAGGTACCCGTCGGCAGGATCATCAGGATCTTCGCACGCCGTGTCCTTTCCAATGGGCGCACGACGAAAAAGTGATGCTGGACGAATCGGCCGCCATTCGCCCGCTCGCAGGACGAGATCACGCGATAGAACCCGGAGCGCAGATCGGACGGCAATCTCCACCGGTGCGTGACCGGCCAGTTACATCCATTGCGGTAGGCGTCAGGTGGCGTGGGCGCGAACACACCGTCCAGTGCATCGACCTCATGCACCATTTCCGGCTCAAGGCCATCGCGATAGACCTGCAACCGCCAGGTTTTCGCCGTCGCGCTGGAATGGAAGGCAACCTCCCCTCCCGGATCGTAAGACATCGCGTCGGTATAGGTGTACACCTCCGGCACTTCGGGGTCTTCGCGCGGCGCTTCGTACCAGGGCTGGCTACCCCAATGCTCGTCCGCATGCATCGGGCGCACCTTTCGCGGCGCGACGTTGATGGCTCCCAATTCCGGAGATTGGAAATGGCGCTTGTCAGTCATGGGAGATCTCTTCTGATCGAAGCCGTGTCCGTGCCCTAAGCCTGGGCGGGGATGACGAACGGCGCCGGATCAAGGAACCGTGTCACGACATTCAGGGTGATAGCGCTGATGTTGTTGTCGTAGTTGTTGTGGCCCAGCGACACGCCATAGGTGATCGAGCCAGTGGCAAATACCGCACCGCCATTGGCGGTTTCGAAGAACACCATGTCGGCGCGGACCAAGGCGTTCTGGGTGCCGTCAAGCCCGTCAACCACGGTACGAAACTCTTCCGGCGTCGGGAGCGCGCCTGCCCCCAGACCTTCGGAGGTCGCAATCCGTAACGCGTGCCGCGGCGTTCCCAGATCGAGATCGTAGCGGTCGATCTCGCTACCGACCGCACCATTGTAGCGAAAGCCGAAGTCACCGAGCTTCTCGTCGCGGTCCACGCCCTCGAAGATGAAGGCGGCGCGCGCGTCCTCGCTCTCGGCCGTGCGCAAATAGTAGCCGCAAGTGTCGTTGATCATCGCCGAAAAGCCGACGCCCACGAGCTTCTGCGGTGCAAAGCCGGAGTGCCGCCACAACGAGCCCGGCTCGCCGGTGCCGGCAAGATGAACCTCGCCCGGCTCCGACTCCCAGGTCCGCGTTCCGGCCATGCCGCGGCGGACCTCCAGCGCCGCGGGCGCGGCCGGATGAAAGCCGCAGCGCCAGTAGAACGCATTGCCTCCCATCGAGATGTGCCGCCCCCCGGCGTTTTGGTGCGCCATGATCGCGTTCATCATGCTGAAACTGTAGTATTCGGGATGGGTCGGCGTCATCACGACCCGATAAGGCGCGAGCGCCCGTGCCCCTTCGCGATCGAGCTCGACATCCGTGATCAGATCGTAGGAAATCCCTTTCTCCTCGAGCCAATCGAGGATGTGGGTGTCGTTGATCAGATTGAACCAGTAGCCCCGCGGGCGCATGTTGAGGATGGGCCGCAGCCAGGAGCTGTAGGCGCGCCCCGATCCGTCGACATGGCAATCATAGGTCGATTGCCCGATCTCCGGGTTCTCCTGCATAAAGACGTCGTCCTGCGGCAGCCACAGGACGTGCTCCATCAGAGTCTCGAAGTGAACCTGATAGAGCCGCAATGCACTGTTGGCATAAGCCAGATAAGTCGCCACCGAAGCGACGATGACGAAATCGGCTCGCCTGGACTTCCTGCCGGGGGTCACGAAGAAAGTGACATAGCTTTCGCAGTTCGCCTCAGGGTCATTCCCGCCAGGCGTCAACCGCAGCGCATAGACGCCCGATCGCCAATCGGCCGGCACATCGAGCGCGCACGTGGTCTGCCACCCGCAATCGTAGATGTCATCGCTGTGGAAATGGATCGCCGCATATTCGCGCGGCGAGAGCCGCCAGTCATGGACGCTCCCCGACCAATGAAAGCCGGTGACGCCCCTGCGGGGCAGCTGGCGCAGGCTGCCGTGCAGACCGTTGGGCGACAGGTCCTTGACAGACAGCGTCGAGATCCCGTCCGCAAAATCCCAGAAAGCGACAAGGCCGGCCTCGGTCGCACCTGTCCGCGGCTGGCAATCGAACACGCGCAGCGCCTCCGCCTCCAGCGGACGCGAGAAGATCCGCGGCGCCTCGATCTTGCCGTCGAAATGAGACGCGTATTGCTGCTCCCCGTTCAGATGATGGGCCGCAATCAGGAACGGCAATCCCGAGTCGAGCGCAAGCGCCAGCGGCAGAGCGAATGATTTCGCGTGGGCGACCGTCGGCTGAACGCCATTCGCCGGAACGATCAACGACAGCGTTGCCGATCGCCGTACGAGATCGATCGCGACCGATACGAACGCCCAGACGCGCTGTCGCAGTTTCACGTCGAGGGTAAAACGGGCCGACGCTCCGGTTGACTGGCCGAGGACCAGAACCGGGCATCCTTCCTCATCAAGCTCGAGAGCGTAGCCGCGCCCCGAGGCCTCGCACCAATTGCCCATCACGGCCTTGGCATTGTCGGCGATGCGCGTCGGACAGACGTAGGCGCCGAAGCACCAGTGTCCCCCGGTCGGAGCGAGAGCGCCATCGTGCTCGACGATCGCGTTGGATCCCGGCCGGATTGGCTGATCGAGACAGGCGTGCTCGCCGTCGACGTTGCTCGTCATCACCTCGTATTTGAAGCCCGGACCGTTGACATCGACATCGCCGCAGCGCAACCGCAGCACCTCGACCTTCACGTTCGGCCGCTTGCTGCTCAACTGGAAGCGGACCGTCTCGCCTGCTGGAACGCTGATGCGGTCCGGATAGCCGAGATACTCGTTCGTCCTATAAATCACCCGAAACCTCCGCAGGCAGCGTCGCGCCAGTCGTTTCCTGCCAACGCAGCTTGAAAACATGCCACTCCGCTTCAGCGAGAGAGGTGAAGACGCGATCATCGACGAAAGGCATGGGATCGCCCCGCCGCTTGGGGATACACGACAGCCGCCAGGCCCTGCCCGGCTCGAGCACGATCAGGACAAGTCGCCCTTCCGGCCTGCCCCATCGCATCCGCGCCAGCAGCTTGCGGAGCTCCGGACTGTGCACACCGAGCGGGCTCGCGCGGAATTCCTCTACGAGATCGAGCCTGCTCGGATCGATGACGTAGCGCATCGCACTGGGGTCACTGGTGTGATCCATGGTCCGTCCTCATCTTGCGAACGCGAAGCCGCGGGAGACGCTGTCGCGGCTCAGCGCGTCAGCCAGGCCATCCACCGCTCGCGCAATTCGTTGCGGTGCTCGCCGATCCAGGCGAAATCGGGTTTGACCAGCTTTTCGTAGTTTTCCGGCGAGGTCGCATAGAGATTGCGCTCTTCCGGCTTCAGCAACTCGATGGCCGACTTGCTGGCAGTTGCATAGTTGACGGCCCGCATGAACGGTACGTGGGCGTCGGGGCTCGCATAGAAGAAGTCGAGATAGGCCATGGCCGCGTTGAGGTCCGGCGCGCCCTTGAGAACAGCCATATAGCCGGTGTCGCGAATGGCCTGATCCCAGGACATGGCGACCGGAGCGCCCTCTTTCACGACGGCGAGCGCGCGTCCCGAATAGCTCATGGCCAAGACCACCTCGCGGCTGCGCATGATCTGCTGCACCTGATCGCCTGTTTTCCACCAGACGGAGACATTGGGACGAATCTCGTCAAGCTTCTTGTAGGCGCGATTGAGATCGAGCGGAAAGAGCTGGTCCGCCTTGACGCCGTCGGCGAGGAGCGCGGCCACGGGCACCCACCAGTCGCTGTCGCCGGTATCAGGCAGGCCACGAGGTCCGGGGAATTGCTTCACGTCCCAGAAATCGGCCCAGGTCTTCGGTGCCTTCTCCTTGAACGCCTCGGTATTGTAGGTGATCAGCATGCCTCCGGTCGTGCGAGCGACACCGTAGGGCTGGCAGGCATCGGAGACGCCGAACTTCTGGACGCTCGGCAGCTTGGCGCAGTCGATCTTCTCGAGCATGTCGGTGCGCCCGACCAGATCTGGACCGGTTGCCGTGACGATGTCGAACTCCATCTTGCCGGTTCGTTGCATTGCCTTGGCGCGCGCCCACTGGTCGGGAACTTCGACCGCGACCGGGACGACCTCGACATTCCTGGCCTTGTTGAAGGGCTCGTAGAAGTATTTCGCCAGCGTGTTGCCCATCAGACCACCGGTCGTGGCAATCACCAGCTGATCTTCGAGCTTCTGAGCGGCAGCCGGCAACGTTACAGAAAGAGCGGAAGCCAGCGCAAGCAGTGCTGAGGTCCGCTTCCAGGTCTTCTTCGACATCGACGTTCTCCTCTTTGAGCTCTCATCCGGCGCTTGACTGAGTCTTGCTGCGGGACCGGAGTGCATGGCCTCCCAGCAAGATCGCGATGGACAGGACGATCAGCAGCGTCGCGATCGCAGGAATTATGGGTGTCAGATTCTGCTCGATGTCCTCGAACATACGACGCGGCAGCGTCTTCTGGCGTATGCCGGACAGGAAGAACGACACGACGGGTTCGTCGAAGGAGATGATGAAGGCAAACAGCGCGCCGCTCGCAAGACTCGGCAGGACCAGCGGCAGCGTCACGAAGCGAAAGGCCTGAAAGCGCGTCGCACCGCAGCTCATCGCCGCCGCTTCGAGATTGGCGTCGACGCTGCCCAGGGCCGCCGCCATCGTGAACACGACGAACGGCAGGGTCAGAACCGTATGTGCAAGCACAAAGCCGGGAACGGTTCCCGAGAGACCGATCGTCTGGAAAAACAGGTAGAGACCGACGGCGAGCGCGATATGCGGCACGATGATCGGCCCTATCAGGAGGATCTGGAACAGGGTCACGAGCCGGCTGCGACCACGGACCATGGCATAGGTGGCTGCGGTTCCGATCAGCGAAGCACAGGCTGCCGTCAGAAGCGCCACTTGCACGCTGAGCCAGGTGGCCGCACGCCACTGCCTGCTGTCGAAATACTCGGCGTACCATTTCAAGGTGAAACCGGTCGGCGGGAATGCCAGGTAGTCGTTCTGGCTGAACGACATTGGAATGACGATGACGAGCGGCACAATGATGAATGCCAGCACAGCATAAACATAGGCGCCCAGCACGAGGGAACCTCGGTCGGTCGGCGGTTTCACGAGGCGCTCCCCATCAGCCGGTCGAAACGCAACGTCTTGCTGAACACGATCGCGAGCAAGGTCACGAAGAACGTCAGCACCCCCACCAATGCGGCGGCGAAGGGCCAGTCAAGGACCTCGCGGATCTGCTTTGACACGAGGGTCGAGATCATCATCTCCTGCGGTGAGCCGAGAAGCGCTGGCGTGATGAAGAAACCAAGCGCCGTGAGAAACACCAGCAGCGATCCGGAAACGACGCCCGGCAGGCTCAATGGAAGAATGACTTCGAGAAAGGTCCGCAGGCGCGTCGCGCCAAGCACGGCGGCCGCCCGCGTATAGTCGTTCGGAATGCTGCGCAAGGCGCCGTAGATCGGTAGGATCATGAACGGCAGCAACACGTGAGTCATGGCGATGACCACCGCGCTCTGGGTGTAGAGCAGCTTGAACGGCTGCGAGGTCAGGCCGAGGGCCATCAACGCCGAGTTGATCAGCCCATTGCGCTGGAACAGGAAAGACCAGGCGGCGGTGCGCACCAGTACGCTCGACCAGAGCGGCAGGATCACGCAGACCGCGACAAGGGCGGCGGGCGCCCCCTTCGTCCGGCTCATATAGTAGGCCACCGGGAAGCCGAGAACCGCGGACAGGGCTGTCACGAGCGCAGCAGTCCAGAGCGTGCGCATCAGGACGCGCGCGTGAACCGGGTTGTCGACGACGCGGGCGTAGTTGTCCAAGGTCGGATGCGGCTCCAAGAAGCTGATCAGGAGGAGCTGCGCAATCGGATAAATGAAGACGAAGGCGATGACGGCGAAGAACGGTAGCAGCAGCAGCAGCGTCGACAGGCCGCTCAGCCTGCGGCCATCGGAGTACCAGAACTGCGATCGCACCTCCTTCGTCATCACCGCTTCCCTCGGTAGAGCAGGATCGCCGCCGCAGGCACGGTGAAGGACGCAACGTCTCCGGGAGCCAGGGAGCTGAGCTGCGATTCGCCCGGAATGCGCGCACGCATCTCGGTACCATCCGGCAGGCGGCCGATCAGGAGCATGGCTGACCCCGCATAGACGATGTCGCTCAGCGTGACGTTGACGATTTGCCCTGCCGCACTCGCGCCGAGCCGTAGCCGCTCGGGCCTCACGGCCATCACCGCGGCTTCGCCGGCCTTCACTGCATCGACCGCTGCGGTCGCCGGCAGTTGCCACGTCTCACCCCATGGCAGCCCCACCGAGACAACGTCGCCGACGCTTTCGACCGTGACGTCAACGAAATTCATCTCGCCGATGAAGCCGGCGGTGAAGAGATTTGCGGGCCTCTCGTAGAGTTCGCGTGCCGGCCCGATCTGCTTGATCTTACCATCCTTCAGGACGGCGATCCGGTCGGCCATGGTCAGGGCCTCACTCTGATCGTGAGTGACGAAGATGACGGTAATGCCGAGCTCGGCATGCAGGCGCTTGATCTCGAGCTGCATGTCCTCACGCAGATTCTTGTCGAGTGCGCTGAGTGGCTCGTCCATCAACAGGACGCGCGGCTGATAGACGACGGCTCGCGCGAGCGCCACGCGTTGCTGCTGGCCGCCGGAGAGCTCGTTGGGACGACGGTTGCCGTAACCGCCCAGACGCACCGTTTCGAGCGCAGCTTCGGCGCGCGCATGACGCTCGGCCTTCGGCAGTCCACGCATCTTCAGAGGAAAGGCGACGTTGTCCAAGATCGTCATGTGCGGGAACAGCGTGTAGTTCTGAAATACCATTCCCAGGTTGCGCCTGTTCGAGGGCACATAGGTGAGGTCTTCGGAATCCACCTGGATGGTGCCGCTTGTCGGAAACTCGAACCCCGCAACGCTCATCAGGATGGTGGTCTTGCCGGAGCCGGAAGGTCCAAGCAAAGCGATGAATTCGCCGGCGGCAATATCGAGATCCACGCCGTCGACGGCAAAAACCGGGCCGAAGCGTTTTTCCAGACGGCTGATGCGGATGGATGCGCCCGCTGTTGCCGGTGTGGTCGATGCAGCCTTCACGAAGATCTCGTTTCCCATCTGACCGCCTGGTACGACGCGGGAGGCAAATGCCCCTTACACTGATGCCGGGGACCTCGATCCACGGCGGCCGCTCGCGATATAATATTTGATATATCAGGCTATCGCGCAATAAAGCGCGCGACAAGGGCCATTTGCGCGTCGAGCATCGGCTTGCCGCCGATGGTTCTCGCGCCCTGAGCTGCGGCCTGTTCCAGAAGCCGGGTCACCTCGGGGGTGACGATGATGTCGCTGACGGCGGTCGCGGGACCCACTCCCTCGATATCGAGCGGCAGAGGGTCATCCGTCTTCATGCCGAGCGACGTCGTATTGACGATGAGGTCGAACGCGCGTGCCTCAGCGCGCCCGGCATTGACCTTCGTCTCCGGATAGCGCCGTGACACCGCCTCGGCGAGCGCATGCGCCTTCGCTCCATCCCGATTCATGATGGTCAGCTCGCGTGCGCCGGCCTCGGCCAGGCCGAATGCGGTTGCGCGCCCCGCACCGCCTGCTCCGACCTGGAGCACTTTCCGGCCACGAACCGCAATCTGATGCTGCGCAAGGCTGGCGACAAAACCCCGCGCGTCCAGATTGTCGCCGATGAGGCGTCCGTCAGCCGTTCGCTTGACGAAATTGACGGCGCCGATGAGCGCCGCCGTTGGCGTCGTCTCATCCAGATGTTCGATCACGCCTGTCTTGTGCGGGATCGTGACACCAAAGCCGACGACATTGCGCATCAGCCTGACGCTCGCGAGAACTGCCCCCAGATCGGCCGGCAGCACATGAAGCGGCGATACCGCCACGTCGTCGTCGATGGACTGAAAATAGGTGTTCAAGACAGCGCTTGCGCGAACATGGTCGACCGGGTGCGCCAGCACGAACATGATCTTGGTCTTGCCGGTGATCTCCATGGGCCCTCCTTCGATCAGGCTGGTAAAGCAACTCGGCCGTAGCTCGCATAGCGTTCGAGCACCCGCGCCATTTCATCATCGGGAAGGATCGTCGGCGCGCCGGCCTGACAGGCGAGCAGATACTGCCTGGCAAGAGTCTCAAGCTTTACGGTGAGATCGAAAGCCGCCTGCAGGCTTGCGCCCGCGGCGATCATCCCGTGGTTGGCCAGCAGGCAGGCCTTGCGCTTCCGAAGCGCGGCGACCGCGCCTTCGGCGAGCGCTCGTGTTCCAAATGTCGCGTAGGGAACGCACGGCACGTCGTTCCCGCCAAAACCCGCGACCATGTAGTGGAACGCCGGAATTGGCTTCGCAAGACATGCCAGCGCGACACAGCAGTCGGCATGTGTATGTACGACCGCATTCACGTGCGGATAGGCCTTGAGGATGGCGAGGTGCATATGCCATTCGCTGGACGGCAGGCCGCCGCCGAGCACGGTTCCGTCGTGCTTCAGCCGCACCAGGCGATCGGGCGTCGTGTTGCCGCTGTTGCCACCACTCGGCGTGATGAGAATGTCCTCCCCGAGGCGGCAGCTTACATTGCCGCTGCTGCCGTGATTGAACCCCTTCTTTTCAAGCGTCTCGACGATGTTTAGCAGCGATTGCCTGGTTTCGAGCTCGTTCAATTGGCATCCTCCGGATTCAGCATCGATTTCAGCGTCGTCATGAACAGGTCGACCGGCCCGAGCTTGCCGGACTTGAGGCAAAGGGCGATCGGATCCGCGTCGTCGGTCGTGGCCGTGCCGATGCCCGGGCCGCCATAGGGGCCAACCCGCAGGCTTCGAATGCCAAGGTGATCAACGATCGAACCCGAGGTCTCGCCGCCGGCGACGACGAAGCGGCGGACTCCGGCACCACGAAGAGAAACAGCGAGACGGCCGAGGATGGTCTCGGCAAGTTGCGCAGCACCTTCGCGCCCATATCGCTCCTGGACCATTTTGACGACTTCGGGAGACTCCGAGGTTGAGATGGCGATAGGCCCGTCCTTCAGCCGCGGTCGCACCCAGTCGAGCGCCACCCCGACTGCTGACCCGACATCGTCGGCCGCCAGGAGATTCATCCGAAGCACTGGGCGGTGTCGTTCGAATTCGGCGAGTTGCTCGAGCGTGCGTTCCGCGCAACTGCCGGCAAGAACCACCCCGCTGCCATCCACTGCGGGCAAGCGCGCCCGGTTGCTCGTTGGGGCGACGAGCCCCTGCGCCTTCCAGATCGCAGGGTAGTGCTGAACGATAGTTGCGTTGCCCGTCATCAACTTCCAGTCGGAAGTCAGCTCGGCGAGCACATCGAGATCGCGATCATAGATCGCATCCGTAATGAAGTAGCGAACACCCTGCCCGGTCGCGGACGCGATAGCCTGCTCCAAATGTGCAGGGCCGGCACTGACCGAAGGATGGGCAAGAAGGCCGACCCTGGTTGGCGTCTGCCTCTGCAACACGCGAACGAGATCGGGATCCGTCATCGGCGTCAGCGGATCGTTGCGCTTCGGCGAGTCCGAGATCAGCTCGGTCCCGAGAAAGAGATGGCCGTTGTAGACGGTGCGACGAAGCGAGGGAGAGGCGGGGCAAAACGCAGTGTGGTCCGCGCCCGTGAGCTGCATCAGCATGTCCGCCACGGGACCGATATTGCCGCGGTCGGTGGAATCGAATGTCGCACAATACTTGAAGAAGATCTGACGCGCGCCACGCGCGAGCAAAGCCCGCGCCGCCTTCCCGCTCCTGGCAACAGCTTCGTCAGCCGGGATGACGCGCGTTTTTTGCGCAACCACGATGGCGGGGATGTCGCCGATCGTCGCAACAAGTTCGGGGTCGGTGACAAACGCGCAGTCGATACCGGCAGCGATGAGCATGGCGGCGGTCTCCATACCGCCGGTTAGATCGTCCGCCACCACCCCAAAAACTGGTTTCATGATGCCCTTACACGATTTCACGCCACCGCCTCAGCGTTGATACATGATATATCAAATATTACAATAGAGCTTGGCGCCGCGATATTGGTCCGAGCGGACGCTCGGCGTTCCTTCGTCCGGCATTCGACCGGCGGGAAGATACCGTCTTCGAATTAGCCGTTCTGGTCCTCTCGGAACGGCAGGCCCGTCGCCGACAACGCCTCGCCGACGGCGCGGCCAAACGGCGGCATCGCCTCGTGCGCGATGCGGCGGACCGGGATCGGGCCGCTTCGGCCGTGCAACGGGCCGTCGAAATCCAGATCGGTCTCGAGCTTGAGAAAGTACGGCAGCACGTCCGCCCAGCCCCAGCCTCGCGCTCCGAGATCGCGCCATTCGTCATAGTCGCGCGGCAAGCCACGATTGGCCGACTGCGCATTGATACTGGAGCCGCCGCCCATCACCGGCCCTGCTCATAGACACGGGCGACCGGCTTGCTCCCGGCGGCATGTCCATTCCGGCTTCGATCAGGAGAACGCGGCGGTGCCCATCGGCGGAAAGCCGGTTAGCGAGCACGCGGCCCGCCGCCCCGCCGCCGACGATCAGGTCGTCTGATGCAGTCCATCCATACCCGTCTCGTTGCGCAATTCGATGGATCGGCGCGGCCGCGGGTGCAGCCGCGCCGATTTGGCCTAGCGGAAATTGCCCTTGGTCTCCGGGATCACGATCGCGCCGATCAGATAAATCACGAACACGCCGACCGCGAAATAGGCCAACGAGATCGGAATCTCTGCGGGGCTGCCGCTCACCAGCGAGACGAAGGTCGGCATCATGCCGCCCAGCGCAAAGCCAATGTTCCAGGACAAGCCCGTGCCGCTCGCGCGCAGCGCAGTCGGAAAGCGCTCGTTCAGGAAGATCAGCACCGGCGCATAGCCGGCATTGCCGATGAAGGCGATTGCCAGCGCGTAGACCGTGATCTGCGTCGTGTCCTTTGTCGCAGCGAGATTGAGATAGCACAGTGGCAGCAGCACTGCCGCCAGTGCGCCGATCAGAAGGAACGTCTTCTTGCGGCCGATGCGGTCGCTCAGCGCGCCGACCAGCACCGCAGAGAAGAACGCCGACACGCTCGCGCCCATCAGGATCAGCGACGAAGTCTGGTTCGGGACCGCGTTGATGACCTTCAGGAAGCTCGGCAGGTAGCCCGAGGTCAGGTAATAGCCGGCTCCACCGCCGAAGGTGATGAGAAATTGACCAGCAGCACGCCGCGATACTGGCCGGAGAACACGTCCTTCACCGGCGCCTTCGAGACCTTCGCCTGCTTGTTGCCCTGCTGGCGCTTCAGCTCCTTGAAGTACGGGGATTCCTCGAGGTTCCGGAAGATGAACCAGCCCAGCAGCGAGCTCAGCAGGCCCGAGAAGAACATGAAACGCCAGCCCCAGACCGCGAAGGCATCGCCGGGGAAGACCGAGGACGTGATCAGGAAGATGAAGGATGCGAGCAGCGCACCGATGCCCGCGCCGCCGCCGCCGACCAGGCCCGACATCGCGCCGCGCCATTGCGGCGGCACGGACTCGGTGCCGATGGTATGGGTGGACGCCACGACGCCGCCGACGAAGATGCCCTGGACCAGCCTCAGGATCAGGAACATGATCGGCGCGATCACGCCGACCTGCGCGATGGTCGGCAGCAGGCCGAACGCCGCCGTGCTGAGGCCGACGCCCACAATGGCGATCAGCATCGCCTGCTTGCGGCCGTGCACGTCGGCATAATGGCCGAACACCGCCGAGCCGAGCGGCCGCATCAAAAGCGTGACCGCGAACGAGCCATAGACCGCGGCCAGCGAGAGCGCGGCATTGCTCGACGGAAAGAACAGCGCGCCGACGACCGGCGCCACGTAGAGCAGAATGAACAAATCGAACAGATCGAGCGCCCATCCGAGCACCGATGCGATGATCGCATTGACCATCTGCTTGTTGTCAGCCGATGCCTGTGCACCGGCGACCGGCATATCCATCTCAGCCATGTTGTTTTACCTCCCCCGTTTGAACGGCGCCGCGGTCCGCGCCATTGCGAACCGCGGCATTGCGCTTGCGTCGCGTCTCAGCGGCCGACGAATCTCGGCGGGCGCTTGGCGTTGAAGGCCTCGACGCCCTCCTTGAAGTCTTCCGACTGGCGCAGGCGGCTGTAGCAATGGCCTTCGAGCTCGATGGCGATGGCGAGCGTCGAGTCCTCGGTGTCGTTGAGGAGCTTCTTGGCGGTGCGCTGCGCCAGCGGCGAGAAGGTACGAAGCTCGTCGACGAGCGTGTCGGTCGCCTTCTCCAGCTCGGCATCCGGCACGCATTCGGTGGCGATGCCCCATTCATAGGCCTGCTTGGCCGAGATGCGTTTGGAGCGCATCACGATGTCCTTGGTGCGGGTGATGCCGACCATCTTCTGCAGGCGGGCCGAGCCGCCCGAGCCCGGGATCTGGCCGAGCTTCTGCTCCGGGAGCGCATATTGCGTGGTCTCGGATGCGATGCGGAAGTCGCAGGCCAGCGACAACTCGAAGCCTACGCCGAAGCAGTAGCCGCGATTGGCGACGATAACAGGCTTGGCGCAACGCGCCGGCGCGGCGATGTTCCAGGCGAGCTTGGAGACGTGCTCGGGGCTCGCTTCCATGAAGCCTCCGATATTGCCGCCGCTTGAGAAATGCTCGCCCTCTCCGCGCAGCACGATGATGCGCACGCGCGGATCCTCGTCCAGAGTCTCGAAGGTCAGCCGAAGCTGGTCGCGCTGCGGCATCGCCACGACGTTGTAGGGCGGACGTCCCAGGATGATGTCCGCGCGCTCGTGCGCTTCGTCGATCTCGACCTTGAACCCGTCGAGCTTGGCAAGCCGGGGATCGGCAAAAGTATAGGATGACGGCATCTTCGCTTCCTTCTGTTGATGCGTGATGATCAAGCGGCGTCCGATGGCGGGCGGCGCTCGGTCTCGTATTCTCCGGCGACGAGCAGGCGCCGCAGCAGCTTGCCGACCGGCGACTTCGGGATCGCGTCGACGAAGACGTAGCGGCGCGGCCGCTTGAAGTTGGCGAGCCCCGAGGTGCGGCAGAACTGCTCCAGCTCGCTCTCGGAAACGTTGCGATTGCGCTTGACGAAGGCGGCGACGATTTTGCCCCATTTTTCGTCGGCGACACCGACCACGGCGACCTCATCGACATCAGGATGCAGCGACAGGCAGCTCTCGATCTCGACCGGCGAGACGTTCTCGCCGCCGGTGATGATCATGTCGTCGACGCGGCCGGTGACGAACAGGTCGCCGTCGGGATCGACGTAGCCGGTGTCGCCGGTAAAGTACCAGCCCTCGCGCAGCGACTTGGCGTCGGCTTCGGGACGCCGCCAGTAACCTTCGAAAGCCTCGTCACCGGCGAGCGTCGCTATGATCTCGCCCTCCTCGCCAACCGCAGCAAGCTCGGCGACCGACCGCGCGCCGATGCGAACAACCTTGACGTGCTGGTTCAGCCCCGCCTTGCCGGCCGAGCCCGGCTTTGCCGCGGCGTTCTGATCGATGGTAAAGGTGTAGATCTCCGAGCTGCCGTAATGATTGACGAACAGGTTTGGCTTGAACGCCTCGTTCAGCTTCTTCAGCAGGCCATCGGTCATCGAGGCGCCGGCGAAACCGAGCTTGCGCACGCTGGAGACGTTGGTCCCGGCAAACGTCTCGTGATGGACGAGGTCGTGATAGAGCGTCGGCACCAGATAGAGGTTGGTGATCTCCTCCTTCTCGATCAGCGCCAGCGCCTGGCGGCTGTCATAGCGCGGCAGGCAGATGAACGTGCCGCCGATCAGCGACATCGCCAGCAGCGAGCGGACGCCCATGGTGTGGTAGAGCGGCATGACGCCGAGCGTGCGCTCCCCGCGGCCGTAGAGATTCTGCGCGACATGGGCGATCGCTGCGGCTCGCTCGGCGCGGTGCCGGCGCGGCACGCCCTTTGGCCGAGACGTCGTGCCCGAGGTGTAGAGCATGATCGACCAGGCATCGGCACCGACACGCGGCTCCGCGTCGGGCGCGCGGTCCTTGATCAGGTCAGAAAAGCTGGTGGCCTCACCGGTCCCGGGATCGACGGACACGCGCAGCAGCCTGCCTGCCAGCGCCGAACCCTGCACGGGCTCGGCAGAGATGTCCTGATGGAAGACCGCGCAGGCCTCGGCGTTCTCGATGCAATAATCGAGCTCGTCGGCCTTGGCGCGCCAGTTGATCGGCGTGATCACGAGGCCCGCGATCTGGCAGGCCCAGTGCAGCGTCGCCGCCTCCCAGCGGTTCTGCAGCAGCGTGACGACGTGATCGCCGGGCTTGAGGCCGAGGCGGTCGAACGACGCCACCAGCGCGGAAATCTTGTCGTACCATTGCCGATAGGTCAGACGAAGGTCGCCGTCGACCAAGGCAATCGCATTGGGATCGCGCGCGGCGCTGGCCATGAAGCTGCTGGCGAGATCAAGCATCGGACGTCTCATTTTTGGATGAAGCGAGTTCGGCGGCGGCTTCGAGCGCCGCCTGGATGATTGGGGTGTAGCCGGTGCAGCGGCAGATATGCCCGCTGAGAAGATCCCGGATCTCCGCCTCGGTCGGCGCCGGGTTATTCGCGAGATAATGGTCCAGCGACATCAAGATGCCGGCGGTGCAGAAGCCGCACTGGAGCGCGTGGTTGCGGCGGAAGGCCTGCTGCAGCACGCCAAGCCGATCGGCCGACGGCGCGAGCCCTTCGACCGTCTTCAGTTCGCAGCCATCGACTTGCGCCGCGAGCGTCAGGCACGACCGCGTCAGCATGCCGTCGACGACGATTGTGCAGGCGCCGCAGACACCGTGCTCGCAGCCGACATGGGTGCCGGTCGCCCCCAGCTGGTGACGCAGAAAATCCGAGAGCAGCATCCGCGGCTCGGCCTCGCCCTCGACGGGATTGCCGTTGAGCGCGAAACGGACGGCATGGCGGCGGTCCGCCTTGAGACGGGTCATTGCAGCACCTCGCCGATCAGGTCGCGGCCTATCATGCGCACGAGGTCGCGGCGGTAGCGCGCGGTCGCGTGGACGTCGTCGTGGGCGCCAAGCTCGTAAGCGAAGGCGTTGAGGGCGTCGTCGAGCGCGGTCCCATCGAGCCGCGGCCAATCGCGCGCGGTCGGCACATCCGCGACGCCCCCGACAGCGAGGCGCACACCCGTTGGCGTCTTCATGGCTGCGCAGGCGACGATCGCGAAATCACCGTGCCGGCGCGCGACCTCGCGGAAAGCGACGCGCGATCCCTTGATGACAGGCAGCGATATGCTTTCGATCAGCTCATCATCAGCGCGCGCGGTCAGCATCATGCCGGAGAAGAAGTCCTTTGCCGCCACGCGGCGGCGTCGTTTAGCGTTGCGCAAGAACACCTCACCGCCAAGCGCGACCAGCGTCAGCGGAATCTCGGCGCTGGGATCGGCATGCGCGAGCGAACCGCAGATGGTGCCACGGCTGCGGGTCTGCATGTGCCCGACCCAGGGCAGCGCCAGCGCCACCAGCGGCAGGGTCTCGGCAAGATCTGGCCAGGCCAGGAGATCGGCCTGGCGTACACCGGCGCCGATGACGACGGCGTCGCCCTTCCGCTCGATCTGGCGCAGCTCCCTGAGACGCATGATGTCGATCAACAGTTTTGGCTTGGCAAGGCGCATGTTGAGCATCGCCATCAGTGACTGCCCGCCCGCGAGCACGCGGGCATCGCCGCCCTGCTGTGCCAGTCCATCAAGGACATCACTGATGCTCTCGGCGCGGAGATAGTCGAATGCGGGCGGCTTCATCGGCGCCCCCCGAACAGGCCGGCCAGCAACGCGAACAGCGAGAAACCTCCGCCCTCCGCGCCACCACCGCCGGCCTTGCGGGCCAGCGCGGTGAAGAACTGGCCGATGATGACGCGCGTCGCGCCATCGAGCAGCCGCCCGCCGATGCTGGCGACCTTGCCGCCGATGGCAGCGTCATAGCTGTAGGTGAGCTTCGTTCCGCCGTTGCCGTCGGGCGCGAGCGTGATGCGTCCATCGGCGCTGCCAAAACCCAGCGCGCCGCTGGCACCGCCGCGCAAGGTCACTGCATGCGGCGGATCGAGATCGAACAATTCCACATCGGCACGATAGCGGCCGGTGACGGGGCCGATGCCGAGCGTCACGTCGGCGCGAAAATGCGTCTCGGTGACCTTGTCGACGCTCTGGCAACCGGGAATGACCGATTGCAGCGTCGCGGGATCGAGCAGCATGGCCCAGACCTGCTCCGGCGCGCTCTTGACCGAGGCCTGCCCCTCGCCGCGCAGCCGCCGGTCGCCTTCGCGCACGGGCGCTGCGGTCGCACCGCCTGCTGGCGGCGGCGGCTCGGCACCGCGCACCATCTCCGCAAGGCGCGCCGGCACCAGCGGCAAGGTGATGTCGGCAACGCCCAGCGCATCCGCGACCGCATTGGCAAGGCACACCGGCGTCGACATGCAATTGCCTTCGCCGACGCCCTTGGCGCCGAGCGGGGTGAACGGCGACGGCGTCTCCATGTGGATGATTTCGGGCTCCGGCACCTCGGTCGTGGTCGGCAGCAGATAGTCGGCGAGCGTTCCCGTCAGGAAGCTGCCGTCCTCGGTGTAGGCATATTCCTCAAAGAGTGCGGCGCCGAGCGCCTGAGTGAAGCCGCCGCGGATCTGGCCGTTGACCATGCCAGGATGCAAAATGGTGCCGCAATCGTGCATGGTGACGTAGCGGTCGATGCGCGTCTCCAGCGTCGTGCGGTCGATCTCGACGCCGCAGAAGTCGAAGATGAAACCGTGGCAAAGCGAGGAATTGATGCGGTCCTCATCGTCCGGCGGCGTCAGCTCCGGCGGCGTCCAGAACACAGTCTCGCGGATGGTCTGGCCTGCGTCGTCGCGTAGCGAACCCGGCGACCAGTGGCTGAGCGCGGCGACGCGCGAGAACGCGATCCGGTTCTCGGGATTGTGTTTTGATGCGACGAATCCCCGCGCGAACACGATGTCCGGCGCCTCGACGTTCAACTGGCTGGCGGCGATGCGCGCGAGCTTGCCGGCGACGCGCTCGGCCGCGATCTTCGCGGTGCCGGCCACCGCCGCCGCGAAGCGGCTCGCATAGTTGCCCGATGCGATCGACCAGGCATCCTTGGCGGTGTCGATCTCGGTGTTGACGCGGATATCCCTGGGCTGGAGGCCAAACACATCGGCAACGACCTGCGACACCACAGTACGATGGCCTTGCCCCTGCGGCACGGACGCCACATGCACCGTGACGCTGCCGACCGGATCGAGCCCGACGGTCGCGGTCGCCTGCGCGCCGTTCTTCGGTCCGGCCTTGCGGCGCTCGGCCGCCGTCAGCACGGTGGTGATGTAGCCCATGTTGGAAACGCTGGGCTCGACTACCGCGGTGAAGCCGATGCCGTAGAGACGCCCCTCTGCCCGCGCCTCGTCGCGCCGTGCTTTCAGTTCGGCAAGCCGGCCCTGCTCGACCGCGCGCGCGATCGCTTCGTGGTAGTTGCCGGAATCCAGGAGCGCGCCCATCGCTGTTCGATAGGGAAACGCGTTCGCCTCGATCAGATTGCGCTTGATGACGTCGAGCGGATCGAGCCCGAGGCCGATCGCGATGCGCTGCACCAGCCGTTCGAGCGCGAAATAGACCTGCGGACCACCAAAACCGCGGTTGAGGCCGGTCGGCGTCTTGTTGGTGACGACGACGCGGTTGCGGACCTTGACGTGGCTTATGTCGTAGGCGCCGGTCAGATTGCCGTGCATGCGATAAAGCGTCGCCGGCTCGGGCGCGCGCAGATGAGCGCCGCAATCCTCGACCTGGTCCCAGTCGAGCGCGAGGATCTTTCCATCGACGCCAACCGCCGCCGACAGCGTCGTCGCGCGATTGGTCGCCGACACCGAAGCGGTAAGATGCTCGAGCCGGTCCTCGATCCATTTGACCGGCCGCCCCGTGACGCGCGCCGCCGCGGCGATCAGCACGATATAGGGAAACACGCCCTGCTTGACGCCAAAACTGCCACCGGAATCCGGCGGCGTGCGCAGCCGTAAGCGATTGCCCGGCACTTTCAGCGCACGCGCGATCACCGTGTGGATGCTGAACGGGCCCTGGAAATTGGCGAGCACCTCGAACGCGTCCTCGCCCGCATCGTGCGAGGCGACGACGCCATAGGTCTCGATCGGCGTGCAGGAGTTGCGGGGATATCGGATGTCGATGGAGAAGCGATGCGGCGCATCCGCGAAGGCTTCTTCAGGATCGCCGTAGCGAAATGAGCGGTCGCTGGCGAGATTGCCGGGAAAGCCGTCATGCAGCACCGACGCCCCCGGTGCGATTGCACCAAGCGGATCGACGACGGCGCCGCGCGGGCGATATTCGACGTTGATCAGCTCGGCCGCATCCTCGGCTCGGGCGCGGTCGGTGGCCACGACCACAGCAACCGGCTCTCCGACATAGCGCACACGGTCCGTCGCGATCGGCCAGCATTCGACCGGCGCCTTCACGCCGACGACCAGGCTTGTCGTGACGGCCTTGACGTCGCTGCCGGTCAGAACCGCGGCAACGCCCGGCAGGCGTTTTGCAGCTTCAGCATCGATGGAGAGAATGTCGGCATGTGCGTGCGGCGAGCGCAGGATGGTCGCGTGCAGCGTGCCGGGCTGGACACCGAGATCGTCGATGAAGCGACCGCGGCCAGAGAGCAGCGCGGCGTCCTCGACGCGCTCGATCGAGCGCCCAACCCACGGCTCATCGCTACTTCCCGGATTTGCGGATTTGACCGCCTGCAACATGTCCCGGCATACCTCCCGACGCGTTCTCTGACGCGACGGTGACACTTGTCAGGACAGGGGCTGCGCGGGCCATACCGCCGGCTCTCACGACTTACCAAATCGTCTCATTCGAGCGCGTGCAGCGCAAAATTAGCCGCTAGACTCAGCCCGCAAGACGCGAGACGTTGCGAAACTCGCGCGGGCTGACGCCGGCATGGTCGCGGAAGAAGCGCGTGAAATGCGCCGGCTCCGGAAAGCCGAAGCGCTCGCTGAGCTCGCCGAGCGGCGTGTCCTCGCGCATGACGGCATCGAGCGCGCGCTCCATGCGGACGACGTTGAGATAGATTTTTGGCGAGACGCCGAGCGAGGTCTCGAACAGGCGGAAGAACTGCGCGCGCGAGAGCCCTGCGCCCTTCACGAACTGATCGACGCTGCCATAGGAATCCTGCACACGCATCGCGTCCATCGCGCGGCGGATGCGCCAGTCGCAGCTCACCGCCCTCATGCCGCGGATCGAGGTCGGGAAGCTGCGCCAGGGCGTGAAGCGTTCGATCACCGCGATCATGAGATCCGACAGCGTCTGCTCGTGGGTCCGCACCGCGTCCGGATTCGCCATCATTTCGGCTGCGAGATGCAGCGTGAGCTGGCGGATGCGCGGCGACACCTCGCCCGAGGGGCGTTCGAAAAAGCCCGGCGCGCCGCTCGCGGCCCATCCGGGTCGGAACTCCTTCAGCCATTCGGGCTCGATATAGAGCGCCATGATGAGCGTGCGCGGACGGCTGGCGTCGTGCACATAGGCGTGCGGCTTCCAGCCGTCGACCAGCACGGCGGCCATGTCCGTGAGCGGCGTGACCTGATCGCCAACCAGAAACTGGGTGTCGGCGCCCTCGACCTTGAGCAGGACGTGGCAATGATGATGGGCGTGACGGACCAGCGAACGATCCATGTCGAGCAGAGCGACCCTGCCGAAAGCGCCGTGAGCGATGCGCAGGGCCGTCGACATCAGTTCCTTCCTCCCAGCGTTGCGCTGCAAAACGATTGGCTAGCTGGCGCGGCACTATAAGCGGCGTCAGCTACATATTCCAACCGCGCAAACGGACGCAAGTTGCCTTCTCGCGGTAATCGGCTCATGCGCGCGCCCCCGCAAGCAACCGCGCGACCGCGGCGCTGGGATCGGCCTGCAAGGCCGTGGCGAGATCAACCTCCTCCTCGCCCTTGACGCGAATGCGCTTGAAGGCGAGCTCGGGGGCGCTGACCGGCGCGGTCGCGTCCAGGCCCATCTTCGCGCTGATGCCATTATCGGTGGTCGGATCGAGCTTCGAGCCGAGCGCGCCCGAAACGACCATGAGATCGCGATCGGCCTGGAAGCGCGTCGCCACCGCCCATTCGATCTCCTCGGACGAGGAGATGTCGACGTCCTTGTCCACCACGATGACCTGCTTGATGTCGTAATGCGCACCGAAGGCACACATCATGACGTTCTTGGGCTCGCCGTCATTGGCCTTGTCGATCTTGATCGCGAGATGATAGCGGCAGGTGCCGCCGCGAGTCAGGCGGACGTCGATCACGCCAGGAAAGCTGCGGCGCAGATGCTGCAGCAGCGTCGCTTCGCGCGGCACGCCGCCAAGGATGAGATGCTCGAAACCGCCGCCGACGATGGTGTGGAAGATCGGCGCCTTGCGATGCGTGATCGCATCGACCTCGATCACCTCGCGATTGGCGCGCGGACCGTAATATTGGGGGAATTCGCCGAACGGGCCTTCCGGCTCGCGCACGCCCTGCAAGATCCGTCCCTCGATCACGATCTCCGCATGCGCGGGCACGCGGACCGAATTGGTGCGGCATTTGACGACGTCCACCGGCTCGCCCAGCAGAGCACCGGCAATCGCCATCTCGTCCTCGTCGAGCGCAGCGATGGCTTGGGATGCAAGCAGCAAGGCTGGATGCGCGCCGATGACGATCGCGATCTCCAGCGCCTGGCCCAACTCTTCCGCGAGGCGATAATAGGAGAATGTATGCCGCGGCAGCAGCAGCACGCCGATGCGGTTCTTGCCAGATATCTGGCAGCGGTGGATCGAGACGTTCTGCACGCCGGTCTTGGGATTGCGGGCGATCAAGAGGCCCGCGGTGATGTAGGGGCCGCTGTCGCGCTCATTGTGCTTGGGGACCGGAAGCTGGCGCAGCAGATCGATATCCTCATGCACGACCTCCTGCACGGGCCCGCTCGCCACTTCATGTGTCGGCAGCGGATGGCTCGCGGCAGCGAGGAGCTGCGGCAGCAGCTGGTCCTCGGTGACGCCGATGGACTCTGCGACCCAGTCGCGGCCGGCAAAGAGGTTGGCGACGACCGGGATCGCGTGCCCGTCGGGGCGCGGAAACAGCACGGCGCTGTCGCGCTCCAGCCGCTTGGCGATGGCGGCGAGCTCGTCCGCTAGCGCAACGCCCTCGCGCGCGATCGCGAGCTTGCCGCGCTCGGCGAGATAAGCGAGCCAGGCGCGCAGATCGGCGGGCGGGCCCTTCCTCGCAACATCTTCCATTCGCATACGGGTCTTTCCTTAAGGTCTCAGGTCAGGGCGCGATCTTGCGCAGCGACAGCGAGCGGCGCTTGAGCGCCTCGTCCTCGCCCCAGCGGCGCACGACGCCAATATCGATGTCGTAGAGGTCGAGCACGCGGCCGACCGTGTGCTCGACCATGTCGTCGAGGCTTTCGGGCTTGGCGTAGAAGGCCGGCACGGGCGGCGCGATCATCGCGCCCATCTCCGAGAGTGCCGTCATCGTCCGGAGATGCCCGGTGTGCAGCGGCGTCTCGCGCACCATCAGCACCAGGCGCCGGCGCTCCTTGAGCACGACGTCGGCAGCCCGTGTCAGCAGTGTCGTGGTCACACCGGACGCGATCTCGGACATCGAGCGCATCGAGCACGGCGCCACGATCATGCCCGCGGTGCGGAACGAGCCGCTGGAGATGGCGGAGGCCATGTCGTCGATCGCATGGTTGACATTGGCGAGCGCCCTCACCTCCGCGATCTTCAGGTCGGTCTCATAGGCAAACGTCTGCTCGGCGGTCTTCGACATCACCAGATGCGTCTCGACGCCGGCATTGCGCAGGAGCTGGAGCAGGCGCACACCATAGGTGACGCCCGAAGCGCCGGAAATGCCGATGATCATCCGCTTGGGGCTGACGTCCTGCATATCTTTGGTCTCGCTCCCTGGGGCCCGCGCCCCTCGATCAGCAAGACTAGGCAATCACAACCATCATCACAAATAATGATTGATTATATATTCGATCACCTGAGATGATGGATCGCGAGCAGGATCAGCGACCGAAGGATAGCCCCGTGGAACTCAGGCAGATGCAATATTTCCTGTGCCTGGCCGAGGAAAAGAACGTCACCCGGGCCGCGCGCCAGCTCAATATCGTGCAGCCGGCGCTGAGCATGCAGATCGCCAAGCTCGAGGCCGAGCTCGGGCAAAAACTGTTCGACCGCAGCGTCCGGGGCATGACGCTGACCAGCGCCGGCGAAGCGCTGGTGCGGCTGACGGCGCCGATCGTGCGCGATGCCGAATATGCCCGGCAGGAGATGGCACAGCTCGGCGGGCGCATCTCGGGCCGCGTCTCGGTCGGCCTCATCACGTCGGTGGCGCAAAGCACGATGGCGAGGTCGTCGGCGACCGTCGCCAGCCGCTATCCCGAGATCACGCTGTCGGTCTGCGAGGGCTACACCGAGACGCTGGTCGACTGGGTCAACACCGGCCAGCTCGATTTCGCGTTGATCAACGTGCCGCGCCGCAGGACTCCGCTGGCCGCGCATCACGTCATGGACGAGGAGATGGTGTTCGCCTGCCGTAAGGACGGCCCGATCAAGCCGCCGGCAAGACTGCGTTTCGACCACATCGCCAATGTCGACCTCGTGCTGCCCTCGAAACGGCACGGCCTGCGGCTAATCCTGGACGAGCACGCCGCCGCCGTCGGCATCGACCTGAGGCCGCGTCTCGAACTCGACACCCTGCCTGCGCTCTGCGATGTGATCGCCACCACGGATTTCGCAACCGTGCTGCCGACCATCGCACTCCGGCAATCGCTCGCGAGCGGAGCCATCCGGGCGCATCGCTTCAACGAGCAACGGATCGTGCGCTCGATTGCCTGGGTGCATCACCCGCGGCGAACGGTGTCGGTCGCGGCGAAGGCCGTGCTCGACGTCATCAGCCGCGACCTCGCGCAGGCCGCCGCCGTGGCAAAGGAGTTCGTGGAGCCTACCTCCGGTGGCACAAGCTCGTCCTCCCGAAAAAGGCGCAGAACGCCGCGGCGGAAAACGATCTCTTAGATGCAGGATTTCGGCTCGGACAAGATGTCGCGCCCGCCGCAAAATGAGACGGGTTGGTAAGTTTTGAGACCAGCCGGCATGGCAGTCGCATCAAGCCGCTAACTACGGTCCAGGCGCAATAATCGCGACCTGGCGCTCATCCCGGACGGCTCTTGTCACGGACGCTCCCTGGCCTCGCAGAACAAGACACAGTCGGGAGATTCGGTCCGAGATGACAAAGTTCGGTCGCAGCAAGATCACGGACATTTCTCAGCGGCAGAGCGAGGGATTTCATCCTCACCGGAGGTCGCTGCTCGCACTCGGCGGTGGTGCCCTGCTCGCAGCCGCGGGGATGCAGGCTGCGAACGCCCAAGACTATCCCGCCCGACCGATCCAGGTGCTCGTGCCCTTCGCCGGCGGCAGCGCCAGCGACGTGATCACCGTATCCTGCTCAACCGCATGTCCATGTCACTTGGACAGGCCTTCGTGGTCGACAATCGTCCCGGCGCTGGCGGCAATATCGGCACCGCTGCCGCGGCGCATGCCGCACCTGATGGCTACACCTTGCTGATGAGCACCTCCGGCCCGCTGGCTGCGAACAAGGCGCTTTACAAGGACCTCCCCTACGATCCGCTGAAGGACCTCGCCCCGATCGGCCTGTTCGCGACGCTGCCGAATGTCATCGTGATCAATTCGAAGCTGCCGCCGAAATCGCTGCGCGAGCTGATCGACTACGCGAAAGGACATCCCCGCGAGCTGAACTACGGGACGGTCGGGGTCGGCTCCTCGCAGCATCTGGCGGCCGCCTATTTCGAGCAGCTCACAGGCACCGAGCTCACGCACGTTCCCTACCGCAACATCGCAGCCTACACGCCGGACTTCATCGCAGGGCAGGTCCCGCTCGGATTCCAGCTCCTGCCGAACGTCCTCGGCCTGATCAAAAGCGGCGATGCGCGCCCGCTCGCGGTGGCCAGTGACAAGCGCATGACGGCGGTGCCTGATGTCCCGACTGCGGCCGAAGCCGGCCTGAAGAATTACGAGAGCGCCGCCTGGCTTGCGCTTCTTGCGCCAGCGAACACCGATAGGGCCGTCGTCGACAAGCTCTACAAAGCGATGGTCGAAGCCGTAAACGATCCGAAGGTGCGCGCCCTCTTCGTCGAGCAGGGCGCCGAGCCGCTGGTGATGGATCCCCAGGGCCTGAAGAATTTCATGACCTCGGAAACGACGAAATGGATCGGGGTCATCAAGAAGATCGGCATCGAGCCGATGTGAGCCAAGCTCTTGTGTAGAAGACCTGCCCGCATTGGCTGTCGTCAGGTTTTTCTTGATCTCCAGGTGCACACGTCGTGCACATGCCGCCCTCTAACCAGTTGAAAAACACCATCGCTCCAGTCCATCATGCGCGCCGCGGCAAATTTTCGGTCTAACATATTCATTTTATTGAGGTATTTTAACTCAGATCAGTCCTTCATGTGATTGGACCGGGAGCGGGAGTGCACACGTCACTCGTATGGCGTATGTCAGAGATCCTTGAGAACGATGGGCTTCGGTTATACTCATTCAGCGATGTGAGTATAATTCGCATGCTTATGCCGCGCCGATTCAATCGCGGGCCATTCATTAACCGGCCAAACCCGGATTTCGCTCTCATATTTAACGGCTGGCACGCAAGTGCTAACGAAACACCGTCATGCGCCGAATGAATACGAACGAACTCGAAAGGCAGGCAAAGGGGGTGGCCGCCCTGATGCGCATGCTTGCCAATGAGCATCGTCTGCTCATCGTCTGCAAGCTCGTCGAATATGGCGAAATCAGCGCGAGCGCGCTTGCCGAGGATGTCGGCCTTTCCGCTTCGGCCCTATCGCAGCACCTTGCAAAGCTGAAGACACAGCGCATCGTCGCCTGTCGGCGCGATGGTCAGACGATGTGGTACCGTGTCGCAGACCGGAGGATCGAAGAGCTGTTTTCAACGCTGCACAGGCTCTTCTGCAAGACACCAAAACGGTGACCTGTGATCTGCTACATCCGCTTCTGCTCAGCTTCCACAGATTCGATCCACCAGAAGAACAGTCCGGCGCCGACTGCAAGAGCGGCGAACCAAATGATGTCCGGGATGTTCGTCACGTCCGGAAGGCGGACTTTGCCGAGCGCCCAGACGTTGAGCACGTGCGCTTTCAGCCAATCGAAACTCAGCGCGTAAAGGATAGCACCGGCAACCATGCCGAGCGCGCCGACCAAGGCATGGATGCTGCCGGTGGCGATGGCGCCGAGCGCCGTTCCCGGGCAATAGCCATAGACCACCATGCCGATACCGAACAAAGCGGCGCCGAGCGCGATCGCCAGCATGTTGGCATCCTTCACGTAGTACTTCGTGTTGCCGGTATCGACGAGCAGCAGCACGCCGATGCCGCCGACGACGATCGCCGTGCCCATCACCTTCAGCACAGTAAAATCGCGCAGGCGAAACTGGTTCTCGATCACATTACAGTTCGTCACCTTGCCACGCTGCAGCAGGAAGCCGAAGGCAGCGCCCATTAGCACGGGGCCAAGGATTGTCATCATCGCGGTCATCTTGATTCCCTTCACCGTTTGCGGAACATGAGCGCGGAGATACCGAGTCCTGTGGCGAACATCACCGCCAGGAATAGCCAGCTCGACACCGCGAGCTGCAAACCGCCGGAAATGCCGTGTCCGCTGGTACAGCCGCCAGCAAGCCGTGCGCCGTACATGATCACGATGCCGCCGAGGAACGCGCCGACAAAGCGCTTGGCGATCGATGGTCCGAACCGCTCCTTCCAGACTTCCGGCACGAGCTCGAGCCGCCACGTGCCCGACATCACTGCGGAGAGGAATGCGCCGAGCGGGATGCCGACGAGGAACCAGACGCCGTAGTCCCACTTCAGCGGCATGCTCTTCCAGTAGGAATTCTGCGCCACAGCCTCCGGCCCGATCACCGGAACGGCGAACAGCGAGGCGACGCGCGAATAGGCGGTGGTGACGCCGAGCGGATCGCCGAACACTGCGAAGGCGATCCAGCTCAACAGCCCGATCCCGGCGCCGACGAGATAGGGCGACCAGTCGATGCGCGCAGTGCGCGGCGCTTCGCGAACGTAGCTTTCCGTGATGGTGGTCATGTGCGTTTCCCCGAGGGCGGCGCGCCCGCATTGTTGCGGCGCAATCGGCCCGCATTTGCGAAAATCATATTCAAAAAATGTAATTTAGCAAACCATAAAATATCTGATCACGCGCCCGCTGCGGGCGAGCCAGCGGCCTGCTGCGGTTGTGGCGTACCGGCACGGTCGACGAAGAGGTCGGTGAGTCCAGCCCCGAGCCACATGCCGCCGAGCACGAGCCAGGCGGTGAGCGCGAATATCGAGGCGCCGGTCACGCCCGCGCCGACCGCGCAGCCGCCGGCGAGCATCGCGCCGAAACCCATCAGCACCGCGCCGAGCAGATAGCGCCGCATGCCGAGCCCGTCGAAAAATCCCTCGAGCTTCAGCTCATGCGCGCTTGCCGCAGCGACGAACGAGCCGAGAAACACGCCGGGAATGATGCCGAGGTCGAAGCCGAGCCGGATCTGCGAGCTGTTCAAGACCAGCATCAGCAATTCGGCCGACGGTCCGCTGAAGGTGAGGCTTTTCAGCGTCACCGGTGCGAAGGAGGCCTGCGACAGCTGGTAGGTGAAGAGCCAGCCGGCGACGACGGCTACGCCCGTCGCCAGCGCGGCGAAGATCAGCCGGCGCGGCAAATGGCTGCGAAAGGCGAAGGTGAGCCCCGCGATCAGCCATAGTCCACCGAAAGCGAGCTTCTCGGGCGTACCGCCGCCGAACGCCGCCATGATGTCGCGCGACGGCCCGCCGTCGACAAGCCACAGATTGGTCACCCACTCGCGCGCAGGCGACAGCAGGCCGCGATAAGAAGCCTGCGCCGTCACCGCAAACACCAGGCCCGACAGCAGCGCCCTGAGATTGCCATTGGCCGAGAGCACGAGCAGCCGGCTGGCACAGCCGCGGGCCAGAATCATGCCGCAGCCGAACATCATGCCGCCCACGAGCGCACCGGAGATGCTGCCCTGCTGCGCGAGCTGGCGCGCCTCGGAGACGTCGAGCAGACCGAGCGCGACAAAGGCCTGCGTGCCCACCAGCGCCGCGGCAAAGGTCAGGAGCCAGACCGCAAGGCGCGGGCCGCCCTCGCCGCGGGAGAACTCGACGGCGGCGGCGCGCAGGCAGAAGCGGCTGCGCTGGGCGAAGAATCCAAAGACGCCGCCGACCAGAAGGCCGCCGAGCCATGACAGGCGGTCTTCCCCCAGGAGATCGATGAGTGTCGTCAGCACGGCCGCCTCAGTGTTCCTTTGAGGTCTGCCAAGTCTATCGCTCGCTGCGGTCGCGCCGTATGAGCCAAATCAAGGCCCGGCCGCATCGGCGCCACGCCTGCTCAGGGCCGCAGATAGGCATATCCCTGCTGTTGCAGCTCGGCGAGCCGCACCACGCCGCCCTTCTCGGCTACCACGAAGCCGGGCGTGAGGTCGTCGAGCTTGACCCCCTGCGCCTTCATGGTGTTGGCGCAGGCATCAAATCCGACGCCAGCGTCGGCGAGCTTCTTCATCATCGCAACGGTGTGATCTTCGGCGGCGAGCGCGTGGAAGGCGCGAAGCGCGGGCCCATGCACGACCAGCCTGATATCGGCCTTGCCGGGGCCACCAGCGCCATCGACATGGTTCTGGAGGTTGCCCAGAACGAAGACGACGCGGTCGGCATCGGCGAGGTGATAGACGACGCGCTGTCGCGCCGGTGTTTCCGTCGCCGCTGCCGCTTCGCGCACGGCAAGAGCACCAAATAGTCCGGCAAGGCTCGCGCCAAGCATGGATCGACGCTGCATGGTCCCTCCTAACGTGTCTGCTTGATGAATTCGGCGATACGATCGGCAGCATCTTCCGCGAACAGGTCGCGGAAGAAGTGATCGGCGTCCTCGATTCTATCGAGCTGCACCCTGCCGCCGCTCGAATCGGCAAGCGGTGCAAAGGACGCTACCACGTCGGGCACGACCGTATCCTTGGTCGCGGCGAGCACCAGCACAGGGAGCTTGAGCCGCGCCACGAGCGCCGCAGCGTCCTGGCCGGTGTCGGCGGCATAGAAGGAGGCAAAGGCGCGCGCCGTCACCACCGCGTTGCGGCAATAGATGAAGCCCGGCACGTCCATCCACTCGCCACCGCGGCCCGCCGCGACGGTCCTCGTTGCCTGCTTCAGGAACGGTTCGAGCGGCTTGCCGTAGGTCTGGGCATAGGAGGCGCGCAAGTCGGCCTCGGCTTTCGCCGTCACCGGCGCCAGCAGCACGGCACCCGCGACCGGCGGGGGTTCGCCCGCCGCCAGATAGCGCGCGACCTGGTTGCCGCCGCGCGAGTGACCGAGGGTGAAGACGAACCGCGACATGCCCCTCGCCTTGATCACCCAGGCACCGATCTCAGCAACCGCATCGTCAACGACATAGTCGTGCCGCGCCGCGCAGTCATACATGCCCTTGCGGCGGTCGAGCCCCAGCGACAGGGTATGGGCGAGCGAAGCGATGCCGCGCTGCTCAAGCGCCTTCGCGACGCCCTGAATGACTTCCATGTCCTTGTGGGCGAGCGTGCCGTGGGTCATCACGACCAGCGGCGTATCCGGTCCCATCGAGGCAGGTGTGCGCAGTGTCGCGAGGGTCGTGCGGCCGCCGGCCGACAGTTCGAGCTCCTGCTCGGCCGCGCCGGCGGGCGGCGCGAGAAGGAGCAAGACAGCCAATCCCATCAACCATCGCATCGGCGGCTCTCTCCTTACGGTCGGACAATCGTCCAGTTCTTTTCCGCGAGATCCATCAGTGCGGCAACACCAACCCGGGTGACGCTGATGCCCTCGATCAGCGGCGGTCGCCTGCCTTCCTTCACCGCAAGCGTCTCCAGGGTATTGCCGCAGGCGATGAAGCTCACATTGGGCATCGATTTCAGGAAATTCAACAGGCGCTCCTTCACCGGCGAGCGGTCGTCGAGCAGCATGTCGAGGCCGCCATTGAAGGCAACCACCACGATCTCGACGTCGTCGCCCTGCCCGGAATAATGCCGCGAGACGTTCGCCGCAACATCGAGGACGGCGCGCATCTTGGCCGGGTCGTCGTCGCTGATCTGCAGCGCGAGCCGGTGCGGTTCGGTCGCCCGGGACGGAGCGGCGGGACTTGTCATGATGAAGGCGGCAGCGAACAAACTGCGAAGCAACCCACGGCGGCTCGCCCGGCCGCGGATCATTCCACGCCCCGCGACTTTCCGTCCCTGGTATCCTCAGGGGTCACGTCGATGACGGCAGCGCGCGCGGTGATCTTCACCGGCTCGATGCAATCCCTCATGCAGGGGTCCTTCTGCCAGAACGATTTCTCGCTCGTCGCCCGATCGTCCATCACAAAGCCCTGCTCGTTCGGCATCTTGATCGTGGCAAGGTTCTTGTTGGTCAGCTCGAAATTCTGGTCGGTGACAACGTCGTTCAGGTACAGGACGTAGGCGACCAGCGCATAATACTCGTTGACCGAGAGCGACTCCGCATTGCCGTAAGGCATGGCGTGACGGACGTAGTCGAACACGGTCGAAGCGTAGGGCCAGTACGAGCCCACCGTCTTGACCGGATTGTCTGATGTCAGCGAACCCTTGCCGCCCGCCAGCACTGGCCAGCGGCCGTTACCCTCGCCGAACTCGCCGTGGCAGGTCGAGCAGTTGTCCATGAAGAGCTTCTCGCCCTGGGCGACCGTGCCCTTGCCCTCCGGCAGGCCCTGACCATCGGGCCGCACGTCGATATCCCAGCCGCGGATTTCCGCCGCGGTCGGCGCGCGGCCGACGTGATAGCGCGGACCGGCTTTGGGATCGGTCTTCTGCTGCGCGGGCGCGGGCGCGCACATTGCGCAAATGAGCAGTGCCGCGGCAGCAAACTTAAGCGACTTCGACATTCTCGACCTCACCATTGGCCTGCACATGCCAGGTCTGGATGCCATTGTTGTGATAGATGGAGTTGACGCCACGGATCTTGCGCAACTCGGCCTTGCTCGGTTGCACGTAGCCGGTCTCGTCCTGCACGCGCGATTGCAGCAGCAGCGGCTCGCCGTTCCAGTCGAACTCGTAGTAGAAGCGCGTCAGTGCCTTGTCGAGCACGGGGCCGTCGAGCCGTGCCGGCCACCAGTTGCGGCCGCCATCGAGCGACACGTCGACGCGCCTGACCTTGCCGTTTCCGCTCCAGGCCAGCCCGGAGACGATGGTGAAGCCCTTGCCGTGCCTGATCGGCGCCTGCGGACTAGGGCTCGTGATCACCGACTTGGCGTCCATCGACCAGGTGAACCGACGTGCCTTTCCGTTGGGCATCAAGTCGGTATATTTCGACGTCTCCTCGCGGGTGTGCCAGGGCTGATCGCCGACCTTGATGCGGCGCAGCCACTTGACCCAGAGATTGCCCTGCCAACCCGGCACCACGAGCCGCATCGGATAGCCCTGTTCGGGATAGAGCGCCTCGCCGTTCATCTTGTAGGCGATGATGCAGTCGTCGAGCGCCTTCTCGATCGGCAAGCTGCGATCCATCGCGGCCGCATCGGCGCCCTCGACCAGCAGCCACTTACCGTTGGTCTTGACCCCTGCTTCTTCGAGCAGCGTACGCAGCGACACGCCGGTGTACTGCACGCAATGGATCATGCCGTGGGTGAACTGACAGCCATTGAGCTGCGCGCCGCGCCACTCCATGCCGGAATTTGCTGCGCATTCCATGAAGTGAATGCGGTTGACGCGCGGATAGCGCTTCAACTCCTCCAGCGTGAGGATCAGCGGACGCTCGACGAGCCCATGGATCATCAGGCGATGATCGGCCGGATCAACCTCGGCGATGCCGCCATGATGCCGCTCGAAGCAGAGGCCGTTCGGCGTGATGATGCCTTCGAGCTCGTGCAGCGGGGTGAAGCTCACCGAGGACTCGCGCGAGGCGGTCAGCCATTCGACGTCGCGCCGGACGACATCCTTCTCGAACTTCGAAGGCTTGCCGTAGGGGCGCACGGCGACGCCCTCGCCGAGCGACTTGGTCCATTCCGGGACGTTGGGAGGCTGGTTCGCCGGATTGCCGCTGCCGGCCAAGGCGGGCTTCGCGAGCACCGACGCCGCAACGCCGGCGCCAGCGGCCAGGAAACTGCGTCGGGATTGCTGGGGACTGTCCATCTTCGACATCGCTTCTCACGCTCCCGTCACTTTGACAGCTCTGTTGGGTTCGAGGCGAACCGTCTTCTGTCGGGTCAGATAATTGGCCACGACCTCCCAGATCGGCGGCCCTTCGGTCCCTTCGTTGACGCTGGCCCAACCTGCGACCTGATATTCCCTCGCGGGATCGATCGGCGCACCGGTCTTGAGCAGCTGCATATCGGAGATGCGGCTGCCTTGCGGCTTCGCGATATCGATCGCATAGGACAGACCGCCGATGCGCACCATGTCGCCACCCTGCTGATAGTAGGGATCGACGTTGAAGAGATTGTCGGCGACGTCCTCGATGATCTCCTTCAACCGCGAACCCGTCATGCCCATGCGATAGACCGCCGGATAGGTGATCGCGGTCGCGTTGGTGACGTCCTCGAAGGTGATGTCCTGTCCCGGCAGCACGCTTGTGCCCCAGCGGAAGCCCGGCGAGAGCGCGATCTCGGCGTCGCGCTCCTGCAACAGGGCCTGGCAGATCAGGTCGTCGAAGGTGCCGTTGAAATTGCCTCGCCTGTAAAGCAGCGAATCCGTCTTGCCGAGCACCTTCGATAGCTCGGGCGCGAAGGGCTTGCGTACCTCGGCGATCTTCGCGGCCATCTCGGCATCCGCCGCGATCACATCGGAGAACAGCGGAATGAGCTTGAAGCTGTAGGCCTTGACCTCGTCGTCGCGGACGTCGAGGTCGAGCCGCGACACGAACTTGCCGGACGAGCCCGACGCGATCAGCAGGGTCTTGCCGACCTTGACCGCTTCGGGCAGCGCGTCATGGGTGTGGCCGGTCAGGATGACGTCGATGCCCTTGACGCGGGAGGCCAGCTTGCGGTCGACGTCGAAGCCGTTGTGCGAGAGCAGCACGACGAGCTGCGCCCCGTCCTTGCGCGCTTTGTCGACCTGGGCCTGCACGTCCTCCTCGCGGACTCCGAACGACCAGTTCGGGATCATCCAGCGCGGATTGGCGACCGGGGTGTAAGGGAACGCCTGGCCCAGCACCGCGATCTTGACGCCACCGCGCTCGATCATAGTCGAAGGCTCGAACGCCGCCTCGTTCCACTCGGTATCGCGGATGTTGAGGCCGAGGAAGGGGAAGCCGAGCCCCTCGATCGCCTGCTTGACCCGCTCGGTGCCGTAGGTGAATTCCCAATGTCCGGTCATGGCGTCGGGCTTGAGCAGGGCCATGCAGTCGATCATGTCCTGGCCCCGCGTCTTCAGCGAAGACCACGAGCCCTGCCAGGTATCGCCGCCGTCGAGCAGCGCGACCTTGTCGCCGCGCTCGTCGCGGATCGCCTTGATCACGGTGGCGGCCCGATCGAGCCCGCCGATCTTGCCGTAGGTCTTGGCCAGCGCCTCGAAATCCTCCGACGTCAGTGCGTACGCGGCCGAAGAACCGGGTGCGATGCCGAAGCGGGCGAGAAACTCCTTGGCCGTCACGTGCGGCGGCAGCCCCTTCGCCTCGCCGACGCCGAGATTGGTCGAAGGCTCGCGGAAGTAAAGCGGCATGAGCTGGCCGTGAATGTCGGTCACATGCACCAGCGTGACGTTACCGAGCGGCTCGAAGGCCAGCAATTCCTTCTGGGTCAGGCGCTGCTGGGCGAACGCCCGGGTCAGGCTCGAACCGGTACTGGTCGCCAGTGTCGCCGTTGCTGCAGCAACCTGGATGAACTCGCGACGAGAGATCATGCGCAATGCTCCTGCAGGCTCATCGTTTCAATTGCGCACCGAGGGCGTCTCGACCGGCAGCCCGATGCCGCGCCAGGCGACATAGAGCTCAAGCGCGAGAAACTCGTCGGAGAGCGGCTTGAACGGCTCGGCGCGTACATCGAACATGCAGCCTTCGAAGCGCTCATGCAGCGGCACCAGGCGCTGGTCGCGCAACCGATAGGTCGGAAAGCCGTTGGTCTGGCCCTGGCTGAGAAAATCGGCGCGCATGAATTTTCCGTTGTTGCGCTCGTGGCACGACTCGCAGGCCAAATCGAGCTGGCCGTAGCGCGTGTAATAGATCTGCTTGCCGCGCTCGAACCAGGGCGACATCGGACCGTCGGTCTTCACCGCCACCGGCATACCGTGCGATTGGTATCGCACGAAGGTGGTCATGTCGGTCAGTTCCTGGGACTTGAATTTCCAGGGCTCCGCCTTCATGTGCTCGGTGCGGCAGATGTTGATGCGCTGCTCGAGATTGACCGGCCTCTTCCGCTTGTCGTCCCATTTCGGTATGGCGGCTCCGACGCCCTTCATGCTCGTTTCGGCCTCGCCGTGACAGCTCATGCATGACTTCCCTTCGCTGCCCTCCGCCCTCTTCCAGACGTCGGCGGCACGCTCCACCGCCAGAAAGCCGGGGTTCTCCAGGTCGTCGTCCTGCAGCGCCCGCGTTTCCTTGCTGCGGAACTGGTAGCCGGAGACGATCGTCTTGAAGACGTGTCCAGGCGGCGCGGAGATGCCTTTGCGTTCGGTCTCCTGCGCGAAAGCACGCGTCGCAAGCGATGCGACCGCGACGATCGCAACGGCGAGTCCAACGTATCGCGAAAGCATCCGCTGTCTCCCTCGAAGCTCTCCGGCATTACGCCTTGAGCGCGATCTTCTCTTCGGCCGTGATCACCGAGCCGTCGTCATCGGTCCAGGAGAACTTGAAGGTCCCGGCTTCCTCCACCTTCGCATCGAACTGGATGTAGGGGTTGGCCGAGATCGCTGGCTCGAGCGCGCAGGCGAAGACCGGCTTGCCGTTGAATTCGCAGGCAAACCTGTTGATGATCCTGCGCGGGATGGGCTTGCCTTGCGCGTCCTTGCGCTGGCCCGATTCCATGACGTGCGAGACCAAGGTCTTGATCTGGATGACCTCGCCCTTGGCCGCCTCCTTGGGAAGCTTGATGCGTGGTTTGTCTGCCATTGTTCTCTCCTTGCGCCCTAGCCGCCGCAGCCGCCGATCGTTACCTTCACGGTCTTCTGCTCCGTGAACAGCGCGCCGTCGCTCATCTTCGCGATCGCAACCACGTTCTGCGTGGCCGCGAGCCGGATCCGGATCGAGGCCTCCGCCTTGCCCGAGACCGGTGTGAACATCAGCGTCGCGACGCCGGCGTTCGGATTGCCGTCGGCGAGAATCATGACTTCCTTGACGTAGGATTCCGTGGTCATCGGGCTCTCGACCGTGAGCGACAGAGGCACGGTATTGCCATTCTCCGCGATCTCCGGCAGGTCGAGCGCGATCTTGCCCTTGACCGGCTGCTTGCCGCCGGTGAACTTCTCGATCCACTTCGCGGCGTCATTGCTCACTTCGGCGTCGGCCGCCATCGGCATCAGGGTCAGCATGACGAAGCCACCCCCGAGCGCGAATGCCTGCCGTCGATTGATGGCTTTCATTCCAGATCCTCCTCGCCGTCAGTTGAGCGTTTTGAGATAAGCGACCACGTCCTCGACCTGCGCGGCCGACAGAATCGACTTGCCGACGAACTCCGGGCGCACACGGCTCAAGCCGTCGCTTTTGAAGAACGCCGGCATGACCGTGTCGGTGAAGATGCGCTTGGGATCGGCGACGATGAGGCGCAACTGTGCCTCGCTGTAGCGGCCGGCGACGCCGTCGAGCGACGGGCCGAACTCGCCGTGGAATTCCTCGGATTTCAGGCTGGTGACCTGGTGGCAGGCGAGGCAATTGCCCAGCGTGCGCGTCAGGAACACCTTCTTGCCGGCATCGGGATTGCCGGGTGCGCCGGTCAGCGATTTGGGCAGAGCGTCATTGACGACGTCGAGCTTGATCGGCTCTTGCGCGCAGGCGCTTCCGGCCGAAAGACATAGCGCAAACGCAGCCGCGAGCGAGCGCCGCATGTTCCCTACCCTTGATGGCGAGGTGACGCCCGCCTCGTTTGCGATGGACTCACAATCCATCAAATTCAGTTATTATGATATGTTCATATAAGAAGCGGCGTCAAGACAAATTCGCAGGGCCGGTGTCAACTAGCCGTTTGTGGTAAGAAAATCCCGGAACGAGCCGCGCTCGTAAGCCCGCTCCCGCACGAAGCGAAACATCGCCAGGAAATGCTGCGGCTTGAGATAGCCGGGTGCCCGCGCCACCTCCCGCGCCATCGGCTCCTTTGCCTCAATGCCGTTGGACGATGGAGGAAAGAACTGGAATGTCGGGGTGAACCTGATCCCGTATTTCTGGGCCAGATCCTTCTCGGACAATTCCTGGCGATCGAAATCCGTAACCTTGCGGGAGCCGATCAGATTGAGCTGCAACACCTCGAAATTGTCGCGAATGTAGGTCGTGATCGCCGCATCGGCAAAGTTTACCAGATGCGTCTCACGGCAATAGGGGCAGCCGCGCAGCTCCCACATGATCGCAAGGCGCTTGCCGCCGGCGGCAGCGCCTTCGAGGTCCTCGCGCAGATCGAGGAAGCTCTGCAGAAACCAGGGCTCGTGATAGAGCCCATCTTCTCCAAGCGCCGGCTCAGCGGCCGCCTCGCCGCGGCGGGCGACAAGAGCCGCGCCCGATGCCAATGCGAGAAAGCCGCGTCGCGTCAGCCAGCCGGGCGACGTCAGGGATTTGTGCTTTGGAAGGATCTTGCGCATCGGTCACTTTCATTATGATATTCATATCTACGAATGTGACAAGGATTTCCGATCTTGCGCTGCATCATCGCCCTGTTGGCATGGCTGACGTCGAGCGCGCTCGTTCTCGGCGCGGAGGCCGGCAAACCCACGGATTTCGTATCGGTGATGGGGCCGATCATGGATAATCTGCGCAGCGCGGCGAGCTATGCGCGCACCGGAAGCATCGCGCTGGCACAGATGGAGACCGACGCGGCGGCGACCACGTGGAAACGGCTTGAGCCAAACGCGTCCGGTCCCCTGCCCGCTTATGCTCCGGCCGCACTGGCGGAATTTCTTGGTGACGGCGGTGAACGGCTCGCGGCCGCAACGCGCGCGCTGGACGGCGGCGACAATGTCGCCGCCGGTCGCGAACTGCTTGCGCTGCGCAGGTCCTTTCATGAACTCAGGCGTCGTTCGGGCCTCTACGATCTCGGCGACTGCGTATTCGAGATCGCGCCGGCCATGGAAAAGCTACGGGTGGCGGCCACGCGGTATGGCCAGCAGCCGGCGCAGGCATACGCCGAGGAAACCGTTGCCGCCGCAAGCGCATTCCGCGATCGTCTGCAGCGCTGCAACGAATGGGCAAGCACCGAGATCGCCGGACAAGGCGAGTTCCGCCGCCTCATAGACGGCGCGATCGCGAGCAGTGGAGAGATCGCCCATGCAGCGATGGCCGGCGAAGGGCCGCTCGTGCATCGTTACCTGATCGAACTGCAGTCCTATGCCCAACTGCTCGATTTCCGCTACGGCTAGCTCAGCCGATGGTGGTCAGCCCCGGAAAACGCTCCAGCAGCCACTCTGAAACCGCCGGCATTAGACCGGTCAAGAACATCAGGCCGGTCGCGACTAGAAAGACGCCCATCGTCTTCTCGACCAGGCCAAGATGCCGGCGCGCGCGGCCAAGCGCGACAATGAACCTACCGGTGAACGCGGCCGCGATCAGGAACGGAATGCCGGTCCCGATTGAATAGGCGAAAAGCAGCAGGGCTCCTCGTCCGGTCGTGTCCTCCGAGCCTGCCATCAGCAGGACAGCGGCGAGAATGGGGCCTGCGCAGGGCGTCCAGCCGAACGCGAATGCCAGGCCCATGACGAAGGCCCCCGCCACCCCGGCCGGCCGGTTGTCGACCTGCACCGTCGCACTGCGATAGAGCAGCGGAATCCTCAGCACACCTAGAAAATGCAGGCCCATGACGATGATCAGGCCGCCGGCGACGATGCCGAGCGTTGAGAGATGCGCGGAGATGAGGCGTCCCGCGAGCGAGGCGGTCGAGCCGAGCGCGACGAAAACCAGCGAGAAGCCCGCCACGAAAGCGAGTGCGGAGACCAGGATGCGCGGCCGCAGGTCGGGCTTGCCACCGGAGAGATCGTTGACCGAGACGCCGGCCATGTAGCAGAGAAAGGGCGGGACCAGGGGCAGGATACAGGGCGACAGAAACGACAACAGCCCCGCGACGAAGGCCGCCCCCAGCGTGACGTCCAAGGTCATTGCGTCTCATCCCTAGAACATATGCGAATTTAATGATATAAAGCGCCAAGGAAGTCCAGAGGTCCGTTACGCAGGATGAACAGAATCATCGCCTGGCTCGCAGTCATTGTCGCGCTCGCGCTGTCCGCAACGGGATCGCGCGCGGACGAGCTCGTCATGTTCGAACGGGCCGGCTGCGTATGGTGCGCACGCTTCAATGCCGAGATCGCGCCGATCTATGGCAAGACCGAGGAAAGCCAGACCGCGCCGCTGCGCCGGGTCGACCTGAATAGGCCCCCGCCCGCTGACCTCGCCGGAATCGATCCCGGCGCCTTCACGCCGACCTTCGTCGTGGTAAAAGAGGGCCGTGAGATCGGGCGCATTCGCGGTTATCCGGGGGATGCCTTCTTCTTCGGCCTCCTGAACCGGATCCTGTCCAGCACAGGATCCGAACCGGGCAGGTCGTGACCGCTCTCAAGGATTTTGCTCAGGGGAATTTGAGACGATGCCGCTGCCAAAGCTGAAGGAGATCGAGGGCTCCGCCGAGCTCGAGCAGATGATGGAGAAGGCACGCGAGGCGAGCGACATGCTCAAGGCGCTATCGCACGAGTCCCGCTTGCTGCTGCTCTGCATCCTCGCCGAGGGCGAGAAATCGGTGACCGAGCTCGAGCAGTTCCTCGGCGAACGGCAGTCAACCGTCTCCCAGCAGCTCGCGCGGCTCAGACTCGATCGGCTGGTCACCACCCGCCGCGACGGCAAGGCGATCTACTACAGCCTCGCCAACGAGGACGTCCGCAAGATTCTCACCGCCGTCTACGACGTGTTCTGCGAGCCGGTGCGGCGGCGCCGCCGGTAATTTTCCGTTCTGGATTTTCGCGCCTTCCCGGCGCAGACTGTCTAACAAGCAGAACGAACATCCCCGGGAGGAATGCTGGGCTCTTCGACCATAGCGTTTGCATGCGGGCTTGCCGCCGGTGCCGTGCTCGGCGTTTCCGGCCGTGCGGGCCGCTTCTGCACGCTCGCAATGCTCGAGGATGCGTTCTTCGGATCGGATTTTCGCCGGCTCAGATCCTTTGCTCTGGCCGCGGCGGTCGCCCTGCTTACGACCCAAGCGCTGGCCGAGTTCGGCATCATAGACCTGTCGCGATCGATCTATCTCACAGCATCGATCGGCCTGGGCGGCGCGATCATCGGCGGGTTGATGTTCGGCGTCGGCATGGCGCTGGTCGGCACCTGCGGTTTCGGCACGCTGGTGCGCATCGGCGGTGGCGATCTGCGTGCCATCGTGGTCTTTCTCGTGCTCGGCCTGTCCGCGCTCGCGACTATGCGCGGCATCACCGGCATGCTCCGCGTGAAGCTGATCGAGCCATTGTCGGTGCGCCTCGCCGAAGGCAACAACCAGACTCTGACTTCACTGCTCGGGGCCGGCAGCACGACGCATGCAATCCTCGTCATGTCGATTGCCGCCGCGCTCGCTTTCTGGGCACTCGCGGATGGCCGGCTGATCCGGTCGCCGCGACTATTGGTTTCCGGTCTTGCCGTCGGCGCCGCGATTGCGTTCGGATGGTTCGCGACGGGGTGGCTCGCGGATGACGAATTCGATCCCGCGCGCGTCTCCTCGCTCACCTTCGTTGCCCCGCTTGGCGACACTATCCTTTACATTGCCACCTTTTCCGGCGCGCGGTTGAACTTTGGCATCGGCTCGGTCGCCGGCGTCGTCGCCGGCTCGTTTGCGGCCGCCATGCTCGGGCGCGGCTTTCGCTGGGAGGCTTGCGACGACGCCCGTGAATTGAAGCGTCACATGAGCGGCGCGCTTCTGATGGGGATAGGCGGGATCATGTCAATGGGATGCACCATTGGCCAGGGATTGACCGCATTCTCAACACTCGCTCTCTCGGCGCCGATCACAATGCTGGCGATTGCCGTCGGAGCGCGGCTCGGGCTTGAGTTCACGATGACGGGCGAGTGGCTGCCAGCAGTGCGCAAGCTGTTCGGCGTCTCGACGTAGTGGAGCCGGAAACAATTCCCGGATTGATGCCGACGACGTTCAACCCGCACAGACTTCCCAAACTACCGACACGCTCCCACTGATTGGTACTGCGTCCAGAAGTACATTGACCAGGCCGACATGCTGGCTTGTCCGACGTTCATGGCGATCGGCGTCATCATGTGGAGACGAAATTCGGCTTCGGAGCGAGGGGCCCTCGCCGCGGCAGATCGGCAGCGCACCAGCTTCCCTCTCGGATATCAGCGTGCGTCGGGCCGCGCTCTACCCCACGATTACCAGCGCGAGCAGGCCGGAGCCAAGCAAGGCGACGCCCGCGAGCGTAACCGCCAAGAAAGCAAGAGATGTGAATTCCTCACGCATGGATGTGTGGCCAAGGATTCACCATGCTCCGACCATCACAAGAGTGGCGATGCTCAAAGCTGAGCAGCACAGAATGATGACTGGCGCGACTAAATCTCGGTGAGATCGCATTGCTGGCTCTCCCAGTTAGAAGGCTTGGAGATAGTAGCTCGGCAATGTGTTTCCCTGACTTCGAGGTTGCTGGAAAGTGGTTTCAATCCGATGTCATTTGTTTCGTCTTCGCGGGCGAATGAAGTCTCCTCACGGGTTCGCGAACGCGAAACGGAACCAGAGACCGATTCTCCCAATCTCGGATCAAACCTCAGGATGACGCCTCGTCCGGGTTGATTTTTGACAGACACAGTTGTTCCAAGGCCTCGATCTGGCGTGCGCGTCTTTAGGGTGAACCGTCGCGCGCGGCCCCGCGCCCAGGGCTGGCGCGACTGAGACCATCTGCGGATATCCCGGTTCGATGCTGATGCCCTTTTCCTCAATTGACACAGGGCTCGCTTATCGGCACGGTTTACGTCCATATCGATGCTGGAATGATTTGCAGATCCGGCGGCGTCGGCCCGCAAACGCGCAGCGTGCAACACGACCGCCTCATTTGATGCTCCGGGCGGAACAACCGCTGAAGTTGGTAGATGGCACCACCGAGAACGGATACGGGCCGGCTTAATCACCAGATGGAGGATGATCCGTCCCGCCCTCATCCGCACGCCGCCTCTCATCCTCCGGCTGACGATCACGTCGCCGAGGACCGAGGGCCGCAGCCACGCACCGATCACGGCAACAGTGCGCCCATAATTCACCCGCCCCACGAGGCCCCCGCCTTGTCGTCTGCGCACTTCGGCTCCGGGCAGGAGGAGTCCGGACGTGTGACAGCGATCGCGAATTGGATGCAGCGAGGACGCCGCATCTGGCGCGGGCACCTCCAGCGCGATCAACTCCCCGAGGCAACCGGAGGGTCGATGGGAAACATCGAGCGCTGGTTGCTCGCGTTGCTGAGCGTTCTCGTCATCGTGAGTTGCGTTTGCGCGACCATTGTCTTGATGCAGGCCACGGCGCTCAAAGCGGAGATCGCCACGCTGCAACGCGAAATCATCGCGCTCAAGCTCCGCGTAGCCAGGCTCGATCAGATCGCAAGCGCCAATGAGGCCCGCGACAAGCCAAGCACCGAAGCACCCAAGCCGCCGGCCGAGACTCGCCCCGACCAGGCAGTTCTCGTCCTGTCGCGCGAAGAGATTCAGCTGATCCGCGACTATATCAAGCCCGCCCCGGTTGCGGGCTCCGCGACAGAGTCGATCAGGGTCGGCGATCCCGTCACGGGAGAAACAATCCCGTTCCCTTCTCCGATCACGGAGAAGGTCCGCAAACTGCTCGGCGCGAGATTTACCATCCGCAACGGCGTGATCGTCATCAGCCGCATCGGCAGCCGTCACGCTGATGTTGTGATCGGGCCCAACTAATCAGGGGCTACCCATGCCACGCGCAACTGGCTCATACCCGCGACGAGGCATGCCTCCCAAAGCACGTTAGCGTGCATATCCGACCGGCATCAGCCCTTTACCGGTAGTTATTCCACCTAAGGCTGATTATTCGGCGGCCTTTCGATGAACCGACGGCTACCATTGAGAAGCTCAAGGTTATTGGCGATGACCGGGTTACCTGGATCGAGCGAATAAGCCTTCTCGAACTTCCGTCGCGCCGCACTCAGATTGCCGCGCAGCATGTACGAATAACCCTGATCATTCAGGATTTGAACGGTCTCGCCCCCCAGCCGAATCGCCTGGGCATAGGCCTGATCAGCCAGGTCAAAACGACGCAGGCGGTCATAGCTTGCCGCGAGCCCAATCCAGGCCGTCAGGTCCTTCGGTGATTTCTCGACGGCGTCCTTGAAATAGCGCTGGGATAGTCCGTAGCTGCCGCGGTTGAAATGCTCCAGCCCCAGCCGAACGGGCTCGTCTGATGGGTAATATTTGACGTCGGTCGGCTCCTGCACGGGGTCCCCGCCCGGCGGATCCACGGGGGCCACAATTGCGGCCTCCCTCAGCGTGTAGTCACACCCCGCAAGGCCTGTCCCCAAGCAGCAATAGATCAGCATTAAGATGATGCGCCGCATAACTGTTGTCCCCGCCCGGCTCATCGGACTCATTGAAATAGCATCGTTGAATTTCCCAAAGCTAAGGCCCTTGGCTCCTCTACCTGTTCGGTGCTCCGCCAGTTCCGCCGACCGGTACCGACACGCCGGTTGACGAACCTGCCCCCAATCCCTCGATGTTGACGTTCTGCGTCGGCGTCGTCCGCACGCCCATTTGCCTCGTCGGATCGCTTATGTCGGGAAGCTGATCCACCGGCTGTTGCGTTTTGCCATAGCGTGTGACCGCGGCGCCCACGCGCCGAGCGTCATATGCGATCCTGCGATCACCGACGTTACGCGGCCATGGATGGATCGTATGTGTGACGGCGTTGACCTCTTTGGCATCGCCGGCGCTCATGGTGATGGTATTGGAACGCTGGAAGTAGCGGTCCATCTCGTCGTTACCGGCGAGGCCGTAACATCCCCCGAGCAGCAAAGGCGCGAACAGAACCAGATACCTTTTGGTCATCTCTCGCTCCTAGTTGAGGGTCTTTACGACCGGCTGGTTGGCGGCGGCCGGGGGCGGAACGGGCGTCCTGAGCTCAGGAGCGATGATGTGGCCGTAAGGACCCTTCACGTCGCCACCGGAATTGACGTAGTCATCGTAGCGCTTGCGGACTTCCATCTGGCCATTGAGGAAGAAATCGACGTCATTGGCCGGAAGGCGGGAGTCGAGCGGAGACGCCAGCTGCTGACCGGGTGCCGCCGGCGCAACCAGGCGCGGCGTGACGATGATGACGAGGTCCGTTTCCTCCTGCTGGTACGACTTGCTGCTGAACAAGGTTCCAATCACTGGCACCGAGCCGATCCAGGGCAATTGCGAAACGTCCTGGCGATTGCGGGTCTGCAACAGGCCGGCGATTGCAAAGCTCTGGCCATCGCGCAACTCAACCGTGGTTCGCGCGTCGCGGCGGGTCAGCGCAGGAACGGTCGTCCCCTGGATCGTCACCGCATTGGCGAAATCAAGTTCACTCACCGACGGCTCAACCCGAAGGTTGATCACGCCGCGGGAGAGCACGGTAGGGACGAAGGCGAGCTCAACACCGAACTTTTTGTATTCAATCGTGATGGTGGGAAAACCGTTCGTCGTCTGGGTCGGTATCGGCACTGGAAACTCACCGCCGGCGAGGAAGCGGGCGGCGTCGCCGGACAGCGTAGTCAAGTTCGGCTCCGCCAGCCGGCGTGCCAGTCCCTTAGTTTCCAATGCAGAGATCAGCATGTCCACCGAACCGCCGTTGCTGGTTCGAATAAGACTGGTCAACAAGGTTCCGAAGGGGGCCGGCGCGATGCCTCCTGCAGTACCGGCGAGCGTCCCCAGAGTTCCGAGTACCGGAAGGCTGCCTGTCGGGGCACTACCAACAGGCCCCCCGCCCGCACCGAGGGGACCGTTGGCGGTGTTGATACCACCGATCGGTGTTCGACCGGCGGCGGTCACACGACCTAGCCCAGAATTACCAATGTTAGTGCCGTTGGCGTTCGCCGCAGAAAGGTTCACCCCGAGGTTTCGACCGGCCTCCCGGCTGACCTCAAGGAAGCGCACCTCCAGCATCACCTGCTGCGGTGCCGCGACGCTCATCGCGTTGACGACGGTGCCTCCTTTCGCAACGGTGCTGGTGGCGATTGCCATAGCCCGCTCGGCCGCAACCGCGTCGACGGCGGTTCCGCTGAGCACCACCTGGCCCTCGGAGGCCGAGACGCGAACACCCTGCATGCCGGTGCCGGTCCGGATGTTCTGCTGCAAATTGCCCGTATCGATCACGACCTCGACGTCGAGGACCCCGATCTGCTTCATCGCGCTGTCGAACAGAATGACGTTGGTGGTGCCGGTCTGCTTGCCCTGGACATAGATCATGTGGTCGCTCAGCGACTTCACGTCGACGATGTCAGGCGAGCCCGCGATAATCGTCGCAAAAGCGGTATCGACCTTGAAGGTGCGCGACTTGTTGACGACCACCCTGACCCGCTGGACGTCGTTCATTTCGCTGACAAAGACGCCGCCGGAGGAACCCCGCCGGTCTGCAGCCTCCGCGCGGTCAGCGGGCCCACACAAGGCCACCGCTGCGCCAAGACCCATCACGCCGAAGGCGAGAAGCCTCGCTACCGTCTTACCTGAAACGCGACCGCCGCCCATTCGAGTCCCCCCACCGCGATCCGCGGCCGTCCCCGCAAATCTACGTGCTCGATGTCCCCAAAAGTTCCCCTGCGCGTACCACGTTGCAGAGATTACAGTTCATCCCATTACAAATCGTTATTTCGTATTTCCAACATCATCCTCCCTGATGGCGCCTCCTTGCAAGATGAGAGCCTTACCGCACTGCCACAACAGCAGAGAAAACTCTCCGATGTTGCCAGCGCGCACCACTTTTCGCATATCGGGAACTATCCCATAGCGTCGCGACCTTGAGGCGGGCTCCCGCTGCTCTCCCATGGAACCACCCTATCGGTTTTCGGAAAACCTGTTCAGGCAAAGGGGCCTGGTCTGTCGCTTACGGTACCCGGGTGCATTCCAGGCGACCAACTAGAAAGGAATCTTGGTAGACGCGCTCGGCGCGTTCAATGCTGTGCCCCATATCGGCATCAGCATGGTAAAGCCCGCTTGAGAAGCCGTAACAGTCAAATTGTCGGTGCTGGCCCCCACGGTCAGCGTCGGCGTGAGACGGCCGAAATACAGGAATGGCGCCGCATTCTGCTTAGCCGTCAAGGACAGGGGATCCCCGGTGCAGCCGGCCGGCGACTGCGGCGGGCTTTGGACCATGTCGGGCGTGTAGCAGCTAATCATGACCGCCCGGGCGCCGGCGCTCGCGAGCGTCCGCAAGGACTGCATCGTGATTGCATAGCGTCCGAGATCGATGATGGCGAACATCAATGTAAAAAGCGGCACGAACACGAGGATAAGCTCGAAGGCCGAGGCGCCGCGATTGTCGAGCTTTCTCATCATTGCACCAACGCGACAACTTGGGTGTAAATGATGGTCGCCGGAGCACACCCTTGCGTGCTCAGGTAGCCGCCACCGCTCATGTCGAGCGTTTTCGCGATCACTTGTGAACAGGTCGTATTGGTACTGGCAGTCGTTCCGCTCCAGCTAACGTCGACCTTGGGGAAGTACATGGCCCCGCCCAGGCTAACTAGACCACTACCGTTTATGGTGACCTTGTTGCTGGTCTTGGTCGGAGCCTGATCGTCAATCAGGACGCCATTCAGATCAGAAGAGAAACTGTTCGTGGCAGGTGCGGAGAGGTCAACCGTACCCCCGTTGATGGTAAGCTGCGAATCTCCGAGCAATACCAAGGTTACGCCTGTGCCTTTCAGTTGTCCGCCGGTGACCTTTATAGTTGCCTTGGAGAAGATGTATGTTCCCGGGTCCAAGACGTACTTGTCCCCGTTCTGCACCGTGAAATTGCCGTAAGCTCCTGTCCCCGCGCTATTCGGCGCGCAATGCTTCCACCCATCCGCCTGAACAGGGCATGACGGGCTTGTATTGCCAGTCCTACTGTTGAACGATTCGGTGTCCAGTTTCCTGAGCGGATTGTTAGCGTACGTCATGAAATAGTTGTGCGGCACGCTAATATTGCTGCAGGTGCCTGAGGGGGTGCAGCCACTTACACCATAAACCGCCCATCCCGAACCGGTGAAAGATGGAGTGCTCGCAAGTTGAACACTGGTATCCGACATCAGCGCGCAGCCAGTTCCGTTGTTGCTGAGGTTACCGGCAAGCTTAAGTGCGCCTGAGTCAGGTCCAAGCGCCAAAGCGCACGCCTTGGTCGGCTGCTGGACCAGCGCGATGGCTTGGGCCGGGATGTTGACGGTCGTCAAACCCAGCACTGCCGCCAAGTAGGCCGGTTGTTGCTGGCTGACCCTGGCGCGAACGGCGTTGCCGGTGCCTGCAGGTGGCGTTGTGAACGTGCCCGCAGTGTATGTGCCGATATCGATCTGCACGGCTCGCGAGATTCTGTTCGGAAGACTGGGCGCGCACTGGGTGCCGGGATAGGGCGTGCTGTCCTGCGGACTTGAGTTGCAAAACCCGTTCTGTGCCGCAAATTCCTTGGCCAGATAATCCACCGATTGTGTACCGCAGGCCGCGCCAGCCATCGTGCATGAAAGCCGCAAGGCGCCCGAGTAGGCCGCCGAGTCGGCGGCGTTCTGCGCGTGCTGGTGGGTGACGTACCATGATCCGGCCTCCGCCCCGAGTGCGACCGCTCCGATGAGCGGCACGAGGGCGATGACTGTTGCGAATGCGGCCGAGCCTTGTCGCGAACGGAGCAGATTACGCATGGAAACACCCTACTGGAAGCGTTCTGAGTAAGGCAGCGTGAACGTACAGGTGGTGGGGCACAGTACCCGTCTCAAGACAATCGGAGCCAAAGTGATGGTTGTCGAAAATGTAATATACTTGGGGAAATCAATATTGCTCGGCGAACAGGTAGCGCCTGCGTCTCCGCATACAACCCGGAGATTGCCGATCGTATGACCAGCGACTGTTGTCTGTAGCCCCGGCCTCCAGGTCACCGTGCCGTCGGGGCCGAGCGGATTATAGTACTGCACATACTGCCCGAAGGAGCGCAACGCCGTCCACGCCGAGATAAATTGGAAGCCCGCGGCGGCTACGTCGGCGAGCGGCATGAGCAGGAACGCCACCAAGACCGGGTAAACGATCAATGTCTCGAACGCGACGGCGCCGCGCTGATGCGCGATGAAAGAATTCTTAGCACACGCGCGCCTGGCTCGACCGATACTTACCACTCCCGATCGCCGAGCCCGAGCAGTAGCGACTTGAACCACGTCCATGACAATTCGGCCACGCATAGTCGTTCACCAAACATAAGGGACCACTCTCCAACGCGATGCCTCGTAGCTGGAATATTCAGGGCAGTTGCGCCGAAGCAGGTCTTCTTCGTAAAGAATTCGGCATACCTGGACGCCGATATGCAGGACGAGCAAGACCGCGGTCAGCGGCGTCGGATTTCTCAGCACTACTCCCAACACCGCGATTTCTTCCGCAAGGTAGAGCGGGTGCTTGATCCACCGGTACGGGCCCGTTTGCACCACATTGCGCGCCTGTGGCACCAGACTGAATGACCTACCAAGGTGTCGGATGGTGATCAGCATCATGATCATGCCGATCAACACGCAAGCGGTGGATGCCAGGTTTGGTAACGCTTGGTCGCTCTTGCCGAAGAAGGCGATCGTCCATGGCATATAGGTGCCGACGAACGCCGCTATTCTTGGGAGGACGCCATCCGCTTGCGCCTTTGCCGGCGACCGCGTCATCGTCAATAGCGCCAGAAGAACGTAGAAGGCACCAAGGCAAACACTCGACAGGAGCGACGGCCACGGTTTATCGGCCGATGATCCAATATTGAAGGCGACACCAAGCGCCAGCAGCATGAACCACATACCGCCGAACAGTTGCATCGTCCGGTCGTAAGAGGAGGTTTTCGACAGGGCAACCGTGCTCATCGCTATTTACCGAAGCTGGCGAACGAACGCACCAGGTGCAGAATGGGACTTCCTCCCAAAACGACGAACATGGCTGGAAGCAGGAACAGCACCATCGGAATGGTCAGCTTGGCGCCTAACTTGTGTGCTCTTTCTTCAAGCTTGGTAATGCGTTCTCGCCGGAGGTCGACAGCGATATTCCGCAGAGCCTGGCCCACCGGCGTTCCGTATTGCAGGCTTTGAGCGACCATGGTGCCGAATCGGCGAAGCCCATCCGATGTAGTTCCTAGTTTATCGAATGCGTCGCTGCGATTTGGCAGTATCCGGAGATCATCAAGAAGGCAGTGTAGGACCCGGGCCATAGGGGGATTGGTCTCGCTCATTTCTTGCGCGACGCGAGCGAGCCCGCTCTCCAGGCCCATTCCCGCTTCGCTGCACACGACCAGCAAATCGATCATATCCGGTGTGCCCACCCGAATGGCAGCATCAAACCGCCGCTTCAGCACCGCCAGTATCAATCGTGGCCCCAAGATTCCGACCATCACGCCCATGAGTGTGAAGACCAGTACATCCGTCATTGACTTCGCGAAAAGCTGAGCGACACACCCGGCGATGATTGGGCATAGGAACATGGCGACGGCTTTGACACCGATCCAGGTCGGCAACGCTCGACGATGATTAAAACCTGATGATTGAAGGATCGTTCGTAGTTGATCCAGATTCTCCTCAGCGTAGAAACGGCGATACCGCGTGCCGAGCCATGAAAACCAACCGGTCACGTCTTGGAAGGGTGTTGCCCCGCCAGCACCGCCCATCACTGCGTTTGCCACCCGTGCATCCACAGTACGAATGTGTATCTCGCGGATAATCAACAGGCTGGTCGCACTCCCCGCTGCCACTGCGAGGGCCACCAGACCGAGACCAAAAGTCATAGTTGTGTTTCCCTTCTGACCATCCAGCTTATCACCAAGGCTCCGACAAGCACCGAGGCTACCGCGTAAGCGAGCAGCTTGTTTCCAACCGGATCGGTGAACAAGAGATCAACTGTTTGTGGATTGGACGCGTAGAGTACCCCGCCTCCAATCAAGGGCGAGATTGTCAGCGCTCGCGAGGAAAAGATCACCTCTCCCGCCAGCGCCTTGGCGCGAGCAGCTAGCGCAACACGCTGCCTCACAGTGTCGCCCAGGTTCTGCAAGGTTTCGGCCAAGCTGCCACCTGACTTCAACTGGACTGCAAGTGTCACCGCAAACATCGCATACTCGGCCACTTGCGTTCGGCGATAGACACCTTCGACAGCTTCCGCTGGAGGTCTCCCCAGATTCACCTCGTTGCATACGATGGCAAACTGCCCAGCTGTTGGTTGCGGCATTTCGCGCGCGAGGGCGCGGAATGCTTCGTGCACAGGCAAACCCGATCGAACCGTACTCGTCACCAGCTGGATCGCATCAGGCAGCTGTCGAAAAAGCTGAAGGGCGACGCGACGTTGCTGCCATCCAAACAGCCCTCGCATCACGCTGATGGCTGCGATTGCAGCGGCAATTCCCCCGTAGAGAATGGAATATCCAAGCTGGCTAATCGCATAGAGGGTTGCTGCCCCTGCGAACGCACCGGCAACCAACACATAGGCCGGATGCCAAATGTTCGGTATCTCGGGACTGTAATTGACCAGCCGATGAAGGAACAGAGTCTGGGATCCGGTCTCCGTGCGGCGAATGGACAGCAGGTTGGCTGGATGTGAGGCTGGCAGCGCAACCGCCAGCCGGCGATCGATGCGCCTTTCCCGAGCGTCGAGCCACAACGCAGTGGCTGCTGCGCACATCGCGAGCGCCAGAACAGTGACGATCACGGACTCCGGCATCATATTTGCCTCATCGCCTCGGCCCAAGCTCCATCCAGCCCGTAATAGACAAGACGGCTTTTGAATTTCGGGGTTGCAAGGTTGCACCTGTAGGTGCCCGATAACCGCCCATGCACATCCTCATCCTGGTACTCGAAGGCTGCGATGTCATTGGTGGTGATCACGTCCCCCTCCAGCCCGATTACCTCGCTGATCTGAATGATACGGCGCTGTCCGTCCCGCATGCGTTCGACCTGCACAATGAGATCCAGCGCCGCGACGATCTGAGTTCGAATGGCGCGCGACGGTAGATTAACCTGCCCCATCTGCACCATGTTCTCGATGCGGGTCAGGGCATCACGGGTGCTGTTGGCATGCACCGTGGAGATGGAACCATCATGGCCGGTGTTCATCGCCTGCAGCATGTCAAATGCTTCCGCGCCGCGCACCTCGCCCACGACGATCCGGTCAGGACGCATGCGCAGCGCATTCCACAAGAGATCGCGCTGTGTCACCTGCCCTGTGCCTTCGAGACTGGGAGGCCGGGTCTCCAGGCTGACCACGTGCGGCTGCTGAAGCTGCAATTCTGCCGCATCCTCGATCGTGACAATGCGTTCGCTGTGATCGATGTACTGACTCATCGCATTCAAGAGCGTCGTCTTACCGGATCCGGTGCCGCCGGAGACCAGAACGTTGAGCCGAGACCGGGCGGCGACCTCCAGCAATTGTCCGATGGCCGCGGTCATTGAGCCGTTTTCGATCAATCCGGCCATATCCAAACGAAGGCTTGGAAATTTTCGGATGGAGATGCACGGACTATGAATCGCCAGCGGCGGGAGGATGATGTTGACGCGGCTTCCATCCAGCAGGCGACAATCCACCATCGGGCTGGATTCGTCGACGCGCCGACCAACCTGCGCGGCAATCTTCTGAGCGACGGAGGCGATGTGATCATTGTCGCGGAATCGCACCGCAATTCGTTCCAGCCTGCCGCTTCGCTCCACGTAGACGTTGCTCGGACCGTTCACCATGATATCGTTGATTGATTGATCGAGCAGAAGCGGACGCAGCGGCCCATAGCCGGTCATGTCGTCCGCAATCTCGTCCGCTAGCTGAATCTGCTCGCGACCCGACAGTTCAAGTCGTTCCTCGTTGGCGATTCCATGAATGATTTCCTCGATCTGCCGCCGAAGGACATCCCGCGAAACCGTTGCGGCAACCGACGGATCAATCTGCTCGATGACTCGCTCGCGAAGCGAGGCTGGCATCAAGGGCCGGTGAGTCGAAGGCGCTTGCCTGGGCGCAGATGCAGGCAAGCTCGGCGTCGACGCAGGCAATGGCGTCACTGCAGGCAAAGGAGCTGGCGTATCGTCGTCGCGCCTACCGAAGGTCTTCATAGTCCCAGAAGCCTCCTCAACCGTCCCTTCCGCTCGGCGCCGAGCCCCGTGATCTCCCTTACAATCGGGGCGAGGTGACGCCGCAGTGCTGATACGTGCTTGAGCGCGGGAATTCCGAGATTGACCGCCTGAGTCATCCCCTTCCCGAGATCGGGTACCACCATGTCTGGTTCTGCCCCCAAGGCCTTGACAATCGCGGCTCTGGGGAGGCCGCCGGGGCGATCGGCACGGTTAAGCAAAGTGAAGACCCGATCCTTGCCGGCGATGTTGGTGACAGCGGCGCGCAGTGCATGCGCGTTGCGAAGTCCGGTCACCTCGGCTTCCAGTAGCACCAGCACGTGACGAGAAAGAGTGATCACCGGATGGATGGATGGCGGAAATGGGACCGGTACATCGACGACGATGTAATTGAACCGTTGGCGGAGCAGACCGAGCACGTGCCTCACGCCCGCTTCGGTGATGTCGAGCTGCGCATCCAGCTCCTCATCAGCGGAAATCAGGCAAACCCGCTCGTTGACCTCAATTGCCGCGCGCTCGAGGAACAACGTGTCCGCCCGCATCGGGTTCTCCAAGGCGATACGGAGCCCTGGCCCAGGCCGTACACCCAACATCACGGCTGTTTCGCCGGCTTGTAGGTGAAGGTCGAGCAGCGCGACCTTGGCCTTGGTGGTCTCGGCAAGCTGCAGGGCGAGGTTGATGGCGATACTCGTCGCTCCGGCGCCGCCCTGCGCCCCGCAGATCGAGATCACATGCCCGCCACGATCAGGCTGACTATGGGCCACATCGCCAAGCAGCTTTGGGCGCAGCTGGTCCAGTACCATATCCCGCGTAATCGGCTTCGGCAGATACTCGGTCAGGCCGAGTTCCATGAGCTCGCGATAGAATGTGATCTCCCTGCTCTCACCGATCAGAACCACCCGGACGTCGGGTGGACAGACGCCGGCCAGCCTTTCCAGCTCGGCAAATGGGTCATCGATGCCGCTGATGTCCGTCACCAACGCGGATATATCCGTGTCGGTTTCGAGCATCCGTATGGCGTTACGGATCGTGCCACGCCTGATCGATATGTTGCTGCCTTCGAGGCCCTTGCGCAGAGCCGCAGCACTAAGCTCGTCATTTACAAAACAGACGATCCGGTTGCGAGCTAGAACAGATGTAGCTTCTTCAGGCGAACTGACGACTGCAATGTTAACGCTCATCAACGTTTCTCCAGCAACTTGCCTGCCTGCACCACCATCGTCGCACCCCGGTGGGAAACTTCCGACCCATCGCAGTTGACCATAGCGTCCCCGTCGCCTGAGTCCTTCCTGACTGAGTATTGCTTGACCTGACCGCCAGTATGAATGACTACCGCAGCAGTCCGGCCGGCAACTGCATTCTGGCGAGCAATTTCCGGCGACACATCGCAGCTGGACATGGCGCCAGTGTCCGCCGTATCCCACTGCTCGACTGCTGCCCGTACGGCCAGCGAGATCGTTCCGATCTGCTTTGCGACTGTGATCTTCTTGACCTGGTCTGGCGCAAGCTCCAACGACACTGTTTGCGCTTGCTTGCCGGCCAAAGAGCTAACGGTTCGCCCGCCTTGCACAATCTCCTGGTCAATCGCAATGACTCGAACGTTGCCCAGAACGACTTCGCTCAGGGCCCGACGCGCGGGGTCTGCCTTCTCGAACACCTGGGTCAACAAGACATCGACATGATCACCGGGCCTGATCAGCCCCGAGACGCCCGACTCCTCGTCAACCTTGATGCTGATTGCCCGGCTGTCCGGGGCCAAGACGCTGGCCAGGAAACCGCGATCTCGCGGCCGCAGCACGTCCTGCAGGGTAATTGGACTGCCGGCCTCGACGAATTTGCGAACCAGAGAGCCGGTAAGTCCGGCCTTCGCGTCGGGCGTTTCGAGAATCGCCCCGGCTGGAAGACGTTCAGGCAGCGCCGACCGCACAGCGAAATCTTCATCGCGGGCCAATGTACCTCTCGATAGCGGACGTGCCGCAACAAAGTACCCGACAGTCGAAGGAGGCGCCGGCCCCTGCTCCGTGACCGCTACCGGAACCTGTTTCGGCAGGTTCATGTTGTAGGCAATAAGCCCGAACGCGGCGGTTGCCAGCAACAGAACTATGATGATCGAGAGACGCAACGCGGATGACATGTCAAAGTCCTCGACTGAAAATGGTCCAAATGCCACCGCATGCTACGGCCACCCCGTAAGGCAGCGGTGCGTGTCGCAAGTGTCGCCACCGCTCGACCGCGTAGACGCGGCGCATGAGCGACGAGCCGGCGGGCGCGAGCCTGGGATATGGCAGGAGGCGCATCAGCAGATGCACCAGGGCGAGAATGCCGCCAGCCAATGCGGTAACGGTCAGCAACTGAATTACGCCCGTCAGCGGAAAGCCGATCGCCAACGCAGTCAGCAACTTGACGTCGCCGCCGCCAATTCCACCGCGCGTGTATAGGACAAACAGCAGCAGAAAGAGGATCGCGGCGGCTATCAGCGACTCGGCAATTTGGATCGCGTTGGGCAATTGAGTGACGATCCCGAGGAACGCCAGCACCAGACAAATTTCGTTTCGGATCAAGCGCGTCGCGACATCGATCGTTGCGACATAGAGCAACAATAGGATTTGCAGAAGCGAGGCTGTGGGAGCAATCCAATTCATCAAATGCACGCCTCAAAGAAGCGGAAGGCAAATTTGTTGGGGAGCACTCTTGCAGGAGGGGGGGCAGCCTGGATTGCCCCCCTCTGGCGTCAAAATGGCTGTATCAACCAGCGATGGCCGTAGCGAAAGCAGTGGTGATAGCGGTGATCCCGGTAGTCAGCGCTGCGCCGATCTGGCCACCAGCTCCACCACCGAACACAGCACCGACTGCGCCAACGATACAAACTGCGACGATAATGTACTCGAACGACACCACGCCGTCCTGGTCCGTGCGCAGACGCTTCAACGCTTCTCTCGTCTCAATATAGTACGTCAACATAGGAGGATCCCTTCCTTGGAGATGACAGACTTCGGAATGTTCGTTGGCGAAAAACCCCTGCGCCAACTGGATTCTTTTATAATGTTCGCTCGGAGGGTTTCGCGTGCTCCATAGAGGGGTGATGCGGAGCATAAGGGGTACTCCTCGCTCGATTAACCATTTCGCCGAGCGGCCGGCGTTCGGTCGACGCGCGACAACGCGCTGGCGCTTGCCGATCGCTCAGCCATCGTGGGCATGACGATGCACGGCGTTGTCGATCGCAGAAAGAGCGTTGAGGAGTTGAACGCAATCGCGGACTGAGGGCGCTATTCAGCCGCCAATGTCGGTGCGCTCTGTTCTACCGATCGGCCGAATCCAGCCATTCCCGACCTTGAATAGCGGACAGCACCGAGATGACCAATCGCCGGCACTTCACACGAAGCACGGACAGCAGCTAGCGTACGCATTGGCGGACGTAATAGCCGTTGACCCGTATCCACTGGCAGGGGCTTGGCCGAGGCTCCTTGATGATTGTGTAGCCGTGGTAGTCGATGTTGGTTGGTGCGGTCAGGCCACGCCAGAATACTGCATTCGCGCTGGACGAGCTCAGGGTCATCGCTGCCCAGAGACAGGCCAGGGCGACACAGAATGGAAAGAGTGTTCGCATCAGCGTCTTCCGGTTTGGAATTGATTACCGTAGCTCGCTTATCCTGACTGCTCCCAAAGACGCTCGCAAGTCCGATCGCGACATGACGCGAGATGTGATCCGGTCTTGCGCAGGACCGGCGGCAGCACCATTTCAAAACCGCCTCATCTCATCGTAATCGTGATTGCGCTGAGATTGGCGGCGAATTCCATGCCCGCCTTGGGACCTTGCAGCACGATCGTGACGCCCTTTTCGTTGCGCAGGTGAGCGCCGTTGATGCCGCCGACGAGGGCGGCTCCGCCGCCGACGGAGGTGTAGGTGCCGGCGAAATCGCGCACCTCTCTGATGCCTGACGCCCGCCCCGCCAGTCGCCCGACGGTTGCGCCGGCGGTGATGCCGAAGCTCAGGCCCGACACCCTGAAGGGATAGACGCGCCCTCGATAGGTCAGTACCCCGCTGCCGGCGCCACCGCCAATCAGCAATCCCGCCTTCGCGATTTTGACCTCGACGTGACCACTAGCTTGCGCATGTGACGGCGTGGCGGGAATGATGAACGCGAGCAACGCGATTGCTGCCAGGTACCGGGCAATCCAACGCAGCCACGCTCGCCTGCTGCTCTCAGGGTTTTGCGGCATCGACCTTCTTCCAGGTCTGGTCCGGATCGAACAGCGTCGTGCGCTGGGCGATAGATTCGGTGCGCTCTCCCAAGTCCTTCTGGTAGACGGTACCAGCGTGATTGACCAGGAAGGTCATGACGCCGGAATTGCCGTATTCGGCTGGCCAGGCGATCAGGGCGAAGCCACCGATCATCTTGCCCTTGACGACGTAGTTGAGAGCACCGCCGGGCGCATCCGCCCCTTGCCCCTTCAGGATACGGAAATAGTATCCATGATATGGGCTCGGCTCTGCACTTCCGGCCTTATAGCCTTCGGCCGAGGCTTCCGCCGCCAGTGCACCGAGTGGGCTCGGGTCGCTATCGTCGCGCCAGAACAGGCCGTCCTTCTTGCCCGGGCTGCTGACGATGCGTTGCGCGTAGACGCCCACGCCCTCGCCGCGATCCTTGTCGGCATATTCATTCTGGGCATCGACATAGGCGAGCGCAGTCTGGATCGCGTCGAGCTCGTTGCGGCCGATGCGACGATAGAGAACCTCGATCCGTCCCTCGGCCGTGTCGAATTCCCAGCCGCTCTTTGCATTGACGAGTGGAATTGGGAACGGGAAGTCGTCCGGCCCCAGCATCAGCGTGGCCTTCTTGTTGCCTTCCGCCTTGATCGAATGCTTGGCATCATACATCGACGTGAAGCGCTGGCGTATGTCTGCATCGGCGACCTCGTCGCCGGACGAGACGATGTCGTCAGCAGCCCTGCCGAGCACCTTGAGAATATCGGCCGGACCTCCCTTGACCGCAGAGGCAAGCGCTGCCGCTGCATCCTCGGGCGTAGAAAAGGATTGCTGCGCGGGCGCCGTCGAACTCAGCAGTACCAGCGCCATGATGCCTGGCAACGCCGCGCGATGAAGTGACTTCAGAACATTCATGGCGCGACCTCCGCAGGGATCCTCGCACCACGGGCGAGCCAATCGCTGTAGGTTCGGAATTTCAATCCGAGCTTGTCGTAGTGGACAAGCAGATAACCGTCGTTGCCGCGGGTCACCGCCTCCGGCTTCACGCGTTCGACCTCCTGCGCCATGACACCGACATAGGCCTTGTGGCTGCCGAGATAGCTGAAGCGGTAATAGCCGAGGCCGTTGGCGAGATAGCCGAGCAAGACGACATCGTGCTTCAGCGCAATGTCGGAGCGCCGGCCGCCGCCGCCTCCCCGTCCGCCGCCGCCTCCTCGGAAGCCGCCTCCGGCAGACATGCCGCCACCGCCACGCCCGGCGAAGCTCGCCCCACCGCCACCGCGGGGCATGCTCGCCATACTCGACCGCCCGCGGGCGGAGGCCGCTGCAGCCGCCCGGCCAGAGGAAACGTTCATGGCACCGCCGCGGCTACCTCCACCACCGCGATTGGCAGACGCTGCGCGGTTGCCGGCACCAGCGCCGCCGCGGTTGGCGGCCTTGGCGCGGTCACCACCGCCCTTGGCTCGATCGCCTCCGCCCTTCGCACTCCCCTTGGCGCGGTCCGCAGCGCCGGCGCGATCGCCGCCACCGGGCCGGTCCCGCGTACCCGCGCGGTCGCCGGTGCGGTCACCCGCTCGATCTCCTGCACGATCAGCGGCACCGGCGCCCGGACGATCCTTGAGTACCTGCTGGCCGTCGCGGCCGCGAAAATCCATCCGGTCCGCGGCGCCCGCCTTCAGATTGTTGTTGCCAAAACGCTGCTGAACATTGGTGTTGTTGTAACGCACGCCCTGGCGGTGCGCCGGATTGTGCTGCCAGCCATTTCCGATGTTGGTGGTCCGGTGATTGACATAGACGTTGCGGTTGCCCCAGTTGCAGCCGCCGCCCCAGTAATTGCCCCAGCGTCCGATCGCCCAGGCGGTCCCAAAAGCGAGCCCCCCCGCGATCACGCCTGCGCCGATATAGGACGGATACCCGAAGTAATAAGGTGGGTAGTCCGCGTAGGGCCAGGCCCCGTAAACGGTGGCCGGCTCGTAGTACGGCACGTACATCGTTCCCGGCTCGGCCGGCTCGATGACGACCACCTGCTTGTTTTCCTGCGTCTGAACACTGACCTTCTGCTGTTTGGTCGTAACGAGCTTCTTGTTGTCATAGGCCTTGGTGCGCAATCGCTGGATCGCATCCATCACGTCCGGCTGCTGCGCGAGCACGGCATCACCCAGGCTCTTGGTCCAATCGAGCTTGTCACTCATCATCGTCAGAACGTCCGCCGTGCTGGCGAGCGCCTTGACGCTGTCGTCCCAGGCCTGCTTCTCGACCTCGGTCTTGAGCGCATCGCCCTTCAGCGACTTGTGTTCCTTGAGCCAGCGATCGGCCTGCACCACTTCCAGCGGATAGGTCGACGCGGCCAGCACATTGGCCAGCAGCTCGTCAGGATAGAGCGCGATCGGCGCCACCAGTGCTTCGAGCTGCTCGGGCTTCAGGAGCTCGGCGCTTGGCGGAGCCTGGCTTGCCGCTTGCGGCTGAGCGGTTGGAGCAGCAGGTTTGTCGGCCGTCTGCGCCGAGGCGACGGACGGGATGGCCATCAACAGCGCAAGCGCGATCACGGTCCTGGCACAGCGAAGCATCACATCCTCCATCGGAGTCACAATTTGGAGGATCGGTCCGCGGCCCGACCGTTCTTTGACAAAGATCAAGGGAAATGGCTGCGTCTCGGCTGCGCTAATCGTGCTGCTGCAACGCGAAAGCCTGGCGCGCGATCGGGAGCTTGATCTTGAACAGCGTCCCGCCGGAGGGCGCGTTCGCGGCGGAAATCGTGCCGTGGTGCGCCTCGACGATGGTGCGGGCTATGGCCAGGCCCATGCCCATGCCCTGCGGCTTGGTGGTGAAAAATGGATTGAAAATGCTCTTGAGATCATCCGTCGCAATGCCGGCGCCGGTGTCGCCAACCCGGATCTCCGCCCAAGCACCGGAAACGTTCGTCGTTACGTTGATTTCGCGTTTGCCTGTCTGAATTTCGGACATCGCGTCCAAGGCGTTGACAACGAGATTGAGAACAACCTGTTGCAGGTGAATCGGATCGCCCCGGACACGAAGTTCGGCCGTCGCCGGAAGGTAGTTCAACACGACGCCGCGTCCCTTGGCCACATCTGCGACGAACCCGATGACATCCCGCACGGTATTGTTTAGTTCAATGTCTCGAATTTCAAAGGGCGTTTTTTTCAGCATGCTGCGCAGCCGTCGAATCACTTCGCTTGCCCGCTGATCGTCGCGCCTGATGTCGGCCAGGATGGCTCTGAGTTCATCGAGGTTCGGCGAGGCGCTCTTCAGCATGAGCTCCGCCGTCTCGGCGTTGGTCAGGATCGAGCCGAGCGGCTGGTTCAGCTCGTGCGCGATGGAGGTCGTCATCTCCCCGGCGGCCGCATAGCGGCTGAGATGCGCGAGCTCCGCCAGGCGCTGCCGCGACTCGACGTCCGCCAGACGGCGCCGGCGACGTTCGTGGAGTAGCCCGCTGATCAGCCCGGCCTGGACTAGGAACGCTGCTGCGATCATTGCCATTTGCCAACGATATCTTTCCCAGAGCCCCCGCTCGCGAAATAGAACCTCGCTTCCCGTCGGCAAATCGCTCTCGCTGATGCCCCAACGCTGCATCTCGCGCCAGTCGTATCTCGGCGCGGCAAATCCGATCGGTTCGATCTTGATGTCGCCCGGCTTTTCGCCCGCGAAGATGCGAAGCGCCGCGCTGACAGTCTCCTTGCTGGACTCGGATATCGAGTGCATCGGGCCGCCGACGGTCTCGCGGCCAAAAAATGCTTCCTGATAGGAGAAGATCGGCCCGTTGGCGACCGCGTGCAGCCGGCGCAATGCTAGATCACCTTCGTGGGCGACGCCGACACCATCGACCGACATCAGTTGCCAGAACAGCACCGTATGTGGAGGCAGCGTGGAGGCGCGCTTCAATATCTCCTCAAACGACAGGTCTGCGTACCAGATTAATTCGAACCGGTCCTCGAAGGGCTTAGCCTCCCGTTTGACTTCGTCGAGCCAGAACTTCTCCAGCGGCGAGGCGCCAATGACGACGGCAACGGTCCGGGTTTCCGGCAACACCTGAAGAATGCTGCCGAAGAATGCTGTGAAGTCGTTGCGAACCGGAATGACGACATCGTTTTGGGTCAGTGCCCCCCGGTTCACCAGCCGCTGCTCGACCGCCGTCATCACCAGCGGTGTATCCGGGAAGAGCTGCTCGCGATATTTCTGAACGAACCGCGCCGCCGGCGCTCCGAGGCTCATCACGAGGTCGGGCGGACTGGCCCGGTAAAGCGAGCGCAGATAATCGACGAACGGCGCCTCCGGTCCGGGACTGTTGAACCGCGCTGAGAGAAGCGTGTGCTCTTGGATGTCCAGCGCAAACGAGGATTGCTGTTCGAACTCGGCCTTGATGCTCCGGGCATATTCGCTCCAAGGACGAAAATCCCGGCCGAAGGAATGGAGCAGCAGGAGCCGTTTTGGCTCGTTGCGATCGGCGGCAAGGGCCGCCGGCACCATTGCGCCCCAGACCAGCAAACACAGACTGAGACGTGCAACGATGATCGGCCAGCTTGACTTGATCGGGGCCATAGCGATGCGCCCGCTCATGCTTTCTCCACGAGAGTAACCGCCTCCCGGCCACACTCTAGCGCAAATCGTGCAGGCGCCAATCTTCCTCGCGCCATCGCATCAGCAGCGCGTTGTGACCCGGGCGTAGGCGTCCACGACCTGCACGCAGGACGAGCCATAATAGGCTCCCGCCGCACCCGCCGCTGCGCCAACAGCCACCGCCAGTCGGGTCGTTCGACGGGCCACCCCGGCATAGCTCATGGGGGTCAGCGGCCGCCCTACTCTTGCCTGCGCCTCTGAGAAGAGGGCGCCGTCAGCGAGACGGTTTGTCCCATTCATGGACAATCCCGCGGCAAGGGCGAGTGCCGCGGACGCGCAAACGATGAATTTGCGCGACTGGGTCATTTCTTCGCTCCTGACGGTGTGCCCGGTGTAATTTCGTCGAAATCGGCCATGGCAGCGGAGTCAAGGTCGACCTTGCTGGCGCCCGCGGGGGGCTCGCCGCATCAATGTCCGCTCAGAACGAGCGTCTTGATCGGCAGCAGCAGCGCCTGGATACGTAGCAGCAGCGCGTGCACAAGGCCGACGCCATCGACCACATGCAGCGCGATCTTGCGGAAGGTGCCTGTGTCCTTTGCGCTGATCTCCTCGTGATTGCTGGTATAGGCGTTGACAATGCAGCTGCTGCCCGCCGTCACGCCGTCAAGGCCGCCGTTGTAGAGCGGCTCGAGATAAACCAGGATGGTGCCGGGCCGCGCGATGTTCTGCGGATCGATCAACTGTTCGCCGGAGCGGAACTGTCCGGCCGCGATGTAGTCCTGCACCGTCGTCACAACCATCGGGATGATCACCCAGGGCTTCGAAATGCAGGTGGCTTCGGCGAGCATGCCTTCCTTCATCACCTGCGCCTCGATCTGGCCGAAGCCCGCCTGTAGGGCCCCGCGGCCGGCGCCTTCCGGGATCAGCACGCCGGCCGGCCGCATCAACTGGTTGACGACGTCGCCGGTGCGGACCAGGAACTGCTCGACACGGCCGTCTACGCCGGCGCGAACGACGGTTTTGTCGAGATCGACCTGGGCCTGAGCCAACGCCGCTTCGGCGCTCGCCTTCTGCGCCGGAATGAGCGTCGAGACCTGCAAGGCCGCCGATTGCTTTACGGCTGTCGCCGCGTCAACGCCGGCCTGGCGCTGATCGACCAGCACCTGAAGCTTCTCGATGTCGCGCTGCGGCACGATGCCGGGATTGCGGCGCTGAAGGTCGGACTTGGTGTCGAGCTCATCCCTGGCTTGCTGATAATTGGCTTTGGCCTCCTGGATCTGAGCTTCGGCCCTGACCACGTCGGATTGCGCCGCCAACATGGACGCTTCGACCTCGGCGACCTTGCGCGCGGCGGTCTCGAACGCGGCCCGCTGCCTGGAGCTGTCGAGCGTAAACAGCACGTCACCCTGCTTCACCGGTTCGCTGAAACCAACCTTGACCTCGGCCACCCGCCCCGCCCCTTCGGGCAGGATCGGCACGGTGCGGAAATAGAGCGCGGCCGACGTGGTGGAAGGATGGAAGTAGAAGATCATTGTGATGAGCGACACCGTCAGCATCAGGCAGCCCGTGATGCCCCATCTCAGCTCGTACCAGATTGAGAAGAAGGTGATCTCCTTGCCGAAGCGCTTGCCCTGGGCATAGCGGCGGTAGAGATAGTCGGGCAGGATCGTTAGGAGAGAGCAGAACATGAGCTCAAACATGGCTGTGCTCCTTCTCCTTCGCGGGACCGGATTTCCCCGTCGGCGGTATACCGGCCCCGGCGTCCGATTGGGACTCGGCCACCACGTCGCCTGCTTCGCTCGGCGTTGCGTCAGCAATCCTCTCAACGGAGCCGGCAATGCTGCGCAGCGGCGTGCCGAAATCGGGGAGATCAATCAGCGCAAGCAACAGGCCCGCCACCCAGAAGATATGCATATGGGTAAAGAGCGAGATCAGGCCGAGCACGGCTACGAATTCGAATTGCAGCTTCTGTGACTTGTGCGCCATCCGCTCGGGCAGGCTGTGCAGTTTCCAATAAAGCGTGCCAACCCAGAGCACGGTACCGATCAGGAAGATGCCCATCACGACCATCAGCGTGTCCACCCCGCTTCCCGGCGCGAGATAGAACGGCAGATGATGCGGGGCCATCGGATGAAGCTGCTCGCTCAACGGTCTCTCCCTTTCGGCCCGCGTGTTCACGTCAATGCGGCGAATGCAGTGTCGGTACCGGGTCTCGCAATTGCTTGATCTGAATCAACGGACCTGGAGCGGCCCTACCTAGCCTCGCCTGAAAGCCGACGCGCAACAGCCCAACAGGAGCCGCCCGCCATGCCCGGCATCGATGACCTCATCCCCAGTGCCACGCAGATCCGCAAGGAAGCAGCCCTCAAGGAGGCCGAGAAGGCGGACGAATATGCGCGGCTTGCCGCCGCCGCCGAAGCCGAGAAACGGGCCCTGATTGAACGCCTCAGCAAGCCTTCTGGCAAGACCGAAGAGGAGAAGGTCAAGCTCGCCTCGACCATCATCCAGCGTGCGGTGCGAAATGGCTTGACCGAGGTTCAGGTCTATCGCTTCCCCAACACGCTATGCACCGACAAGGGCCGCGCCATCAATCAGATGGAGAAGGGCTGGGAAAGCACGTTGACCGGCATCCCGAAGGAAATCTTCCAACTCTGGACCGACCATCTGAAGCCACGCGGCTATCGCATCGCCTACCAGATCATCGATTTTCCCGGCGGCGTGCCGGGGGACATCGGCATCACGATTTCCTGGGGTGATTGAGCGCGGGACCGCCAGCTGAGACCTGACGGCGAAAGGGCGAGCATGGCCAAGGACAAGCCTGCCGAGCGGATGAAGCGCAAGGACTACGAGAAGGAATTGGAGAAGCTCCAGGTCGAGCTGTGTCATCTCCAGGACTATGTCCGAGCGAACAAGCTGCGGGTCATCATCCTGTTCGAAGGCCGCGACGCCGCCGGCAAGGGCGGTACGATCAAGGCCATCACCGAAAAAGTCAGCCCGCGCGTGTTCCGCGTGGTTGCATTGCCGGCGCCATCCGACCGAGAGAAGACGCAGCTCTTCTTCCAGCGCTACATGCAGCAGTTTCCCGCCGGCGGCGAGATCGTGATCTTCGACCGGAGCTGGTACAACCGCGCCGGCGTCGAGTATGTGATGGGGTTCTGTACGCCCGCCGAGCACGAGCGCTTTCTCTCGCTCTGTCCGCAGATGGAGAAATACGTCATCGACGGCGGCATCATCCTGATCAAGATCTGGCTGGAAGTGGGGATGGACGAGCAGGAGCGCCGTTTCAGGGCCCGCATCGACGATCCGGTGCGGCAATGGAAGTTGAGCCCGATGGATCTGGAATCCTATCGGCGCTGGTACGACTATTCGCGGGCCCGCGACCTGATGCTCAGGAAGACGAGCACCAAGCACGCGCCATGGTACATCATCCGCTCCGACGACAAACGCCGCGCAAGGCTGAATTGTATCGCACATGTGCTGAAGTCAATTCCCTGCAAGCGCATCAAGAAGGACAAGGTCAAATTGCCGAGGCGCTCGGACAAGGGCCGCTACAATGACCAGGCAAGCTTGCGCGGGATGAATTTCGTCGCTGAACGATATTGACGAGGATCGGGCCGCGCGATGATGCGGCCCGATCGCTCGACGCCGGAACCCTCACCGCTGACGGACCACCGTCCCGACCGTCAGCAGCGCGTTCTCAGTATCGATACTGGTTAGGATACTGCGGACAGACCCAATTGCCGTAGGTGTCCTGATAACAGCCATTGTTGTAGTTGTTGTTGTAGTATCCATAGGCTCCGATTGCGGCGGCCCCGGCGGCGGCACCGTAGGCTGCGCCGCGGTAGCCGTAGCGGGGATAACCGGCGACCGGGCGGCCTGGCCGACCGGCAACGGGGTAACCTGGACGGCCCGGACGACCGGCGATCGGATGGCTCGGTCGTGGGCCTCCGACGCGATAGCCGCGCCCGCCACCGCCGTGGATCCGTCCGGCGTGAACCGCGCCGCCACGATAGCCGCCACCGTGAAAGCCCCCGGCCCGCATGCCTCCTCCACCGCCGCGATAACCGCCACCACCGCCACCACGACGGGCGTAGGCATCATCGGGGATGAGAGTAGCGGTGAGAAGAACGAACGCCGCAACAGCTGCGAGAAGATAACGAAGCATGGCTAGTCCTCCCTCGATATTAGGGTGCCGTGATCCGCCCTTCGACGATGCCTCGCGAAATCGCGGACGGCACCCAATGGCAATATGTCCGGCGACTCCCTGGCTCGACCTCGATCAGGAGGGACGCCGACCCTCGACCGCGCGCATCGCGCCGCGCTGAGGCGGCCCGATCGCTCCGCGTCTATTTCAAACGTATGGTCACACCACCCACGGCAGCCGACACTTCGGCGCCGACCTTCGGACCGCTGAGCTGCAGGATCACGCCGTTGGCATTCTGCAGTTGAACGGCTCCCGCACCCGCCGCAATGGCGCCACCTGCTCCGCCCACCGCGTAGGAGCCCTCGATGGATGCCGGTCCCCTCAAATTGAGGGCGCGGCCAACCAGCTTGGTGGTCGAGGCGCCGATCGTGAAGCCGACGCTCATGCCGGATACGGTAAAGGGATATTTCTTACCCCGAAGGAGCAGAACACCTTCGCCACCGCCGACGCCGACGATGAAGCCGCCCTTGGTGAACACGACTGCCACCTGTCCGGTCTCGGCACGCGACGGCGTGCTGAAGCCGGCAACGGCGGCGGACGCAGCAATCAAGACGGCGGCGATGGCAGTGTATCTCATGACTTTCGTTCCCCTTTGGCTTGATATCGGAGTGATCCGGATCGACCGGCACCCCCATTGGTTCGCCGTTACTTCGAGCCGGCCTTGGCCGCCTCGTAGGCGTCCCGATAGCCACGCGCAATGCTACGAACACCCCGTCCGATATCGTCGTAGACATCGTCCGGAAGGTTTGCCAGCGACACACGCAGCGACCATTCGGGGGCATCGAAGCCGCCGCCGTTCAAGAGCACGATCCCGTGGGCTTCCGCCAAGCGGAACGCGAGATCGAGCGGGTGGATGTGCTTCTTCAGATAGTCGACGGCTTCGTCTCCGATGTTCTTCCGCGCCCAGAACTCGAAATCGATCAGGCCGTAATAGGCGTCGTAGTTCGGATTGGGCGACAGCTTGTCGGCAAGCCCGAGGCCGTCGAGCAGCGCCCACAGGCGCTTGTTGACGATCTCCATGCAGGCGGCCTGATAGGCCTTCTTCGCGTCCATCATCTCCGCGAGAGAGAACAGGCTCATCATCACCTGCTGCGGCAGCGACAGGCCGGCCGTGTGATTGAGCGCGACGTCGCGACTGTCGGCAACGATGCGATCGATGAATTTCAGCTTGCGCGGCTCCAGCGTCAGCGGCCCGTAGCGTTTGTCGAGCGCCTTCACGGCGTCGTCGGGCAGCTTCGCGATCATCTTGTCGAAGATGTTGTCCTCATGAATGGCGATGGCGCCGAGACGCCACCCGGTGCAGCCGAAATATTTCGAATAGGAATAGACACCGATGGTGTTGAGCGGGAGCTCGCCCAGCAGGGAGCGGAAGCCATGGACGAAGGTCCCGTAGACGTCATCAGTGAGCAGCATCAGGTCGGGTCGCTTGGTCCTGACCAGGTTGCCGAGCTTGGCGATGGTCTCCGGGCTGACCCCCATCCCGGAGGGATTGGCGGGATTGACAATGAAGAAGGCCTTGATCTTCGGGTCCTCCAGCTTCTTGATCTCATCGTCGGTGAACTGGAATTTGTTTTCCTGCGGCGCCCTGATCTGGACGACCTTGAGGTCGTAATCCTCCAGATGCGTCATCTCGATGTAGGGGGTGAAGATCGGCGTTCCCAGCGCGATGGTGTCGCCGGGAAGCAGCAGGCGGTTGGCCTTCAGCGACTTGAAGAGGTAGCACATCGCCGCCGTGCCGCCCTCGACCGCATAGATGTCGAACTTGCCGGCCGGCCGCGGCTCACCGCAAACCGCCCACATCAGATATTCGTGCACGATCTTTTCGTTGTGCACCAGCATGCGGTCCGGCACCGGATAGTTGTCGCCGATGATGGAATCGACGAGTTCGTGGACGAAGGCGTCCGGCTCGAAGCCGAATTTCTTGACGGAAAAGGGCAGCATGTCCGACAGGAAGCTCGCGCCTGGCATGTCGGAATGCTTGGCGAGCCAGGCCTCGTAGCGTGCCGCAATGCCCTTCGCCTGCGGCATGCCGCCAATCCCGGCCGGGTGCTCCATGACCCGCTTGCTTTCGGTGATCGCGAACTGGCCCAGCAGGAAAAAACCTTCGCGCGGTGTGGTGGCCACCCAGTTCGGATTGCCGCGGCCGGCGTTCAGGAACGCGGCCTGAGTCCGTTTCGATGTCGCCTTGGCGAGATTGATCAGCTCGTCCTTGATCTCGAACGGGCTCAGCGCCTCGAATTTCTTCAGGGTCATGATGTCGGCCATGTGACGCTCCCGAGCTGTGCGAGCTGTTGAAACGAGGTGGACCAGGCTCCCCTTACCTGCGAGTTCGCGCTCAGGATGATCGGCGTCGGGTGACCTCCATTGATCTACCTCAACGTCCGGGCAACGAGAGCGCTCCGGATCGCCGCCACGTCGCAACGCAGCAGGATGATTTCGCCGGCGGTATCGCAGGTGCCACGAGGCCCAGCGCGCTTGACATAGATCAACATGACCCGTTCGGGCGGCTCGCTTCATCCAGATCGATACGGCTTCAGCTCTCGTCGTCGGCTCTTCGATCCGCGCCGAAGCGAAGCGGCCGCGCGAGCCGACGGCATGAATGGGTGACATCATGATTGACTGGTTCTTTCATACGCTCAAAAGCTATCCGGAAATCGCGATCTTCCTGTCCTTGGCCTTGGGCTACTATTTCGGCTCCTTCACCTACAAGGGCCTGGGACTGGGGGCCGTCACCGCGACGCTGATTGCCGCTGTTATCATCGGCCAGATCGGGATCACGATTACAGGCCCGCTCAAGCCGTTCTTCTTCCTGATGTTCCTGTTTGCCATCGGCTACGGAGTCGGGCCGCAATTCGTGCGCGGCATCGCGCAGGACGGCGTTCCTCAGGCGATCTTCGCCGCCGTCGTGTGCGTGTTCTGCCTTCTCGCCCCGTATGTCGCGGCGAAGATTGCCGGTTACGATGTCGGTTCGGCCGCGGGACTTTATGCCGGCTCCCAGACGATTTCGGCGTCCATGGGTCTCGCCACCGACGCCATCAACCGGCTCGGGCTGTCGCCGGAAGAGACGAAGAAAATCCTCGACGGGATGCCCGTCGCCTACGCCGTCACCTATATCTTCGGCACCGTCGGATCCGCGATCGTTCTCGCTCTGCTTGGCCCGGCCCTGCTCGGCATCGATCTCGAGGCGGCGTGCAAAAGATATGAGGAGGAGTACGGCGGCAAGAAGCAGTTGGGCGGCCCAGGCACCGCGTGGCACCAGTTCGACGTCCGTGCATTTCGCGTTCGCGAGCGCGGGCCGGCGGTGGGGAAGACGGTGCAGGAGGCCGAAGCGCTGATCCCGGATCAACGGGTGTTCATCCTGCGGCTGCGACAGGAGGGGAAGATCGTCGATGCCACCTCCGATGCCGTGATTCACGCCGGCGACGTCGTGGCGGTGGCAGGCCGGCGCGACGTGCTGGTCCAGCTCATCGGCGAACAGGCGGAGGAAGTCGACGATCGCGAGCTGCTCGCGATGCCGATCGAAGGCGTCGATGTCTACGTGACCAGCAAGGACGTCGACAGCAAGACGCTCGAGCAGCTGGCGAAGGCCCCGGCGGCGCGCGGCGTGTTCCTGCGCAAGATCACGAGGGGCGCGATCGCGGTCGAGATCCCCATCCTTCCCAACACCAAGCTGAATCGGGGCGACATCGTCACCATTGTTGGACGCACGCCCGATGTCGCAGCCGCGACAAAGATGCTTGGCCGGCCGGATCGGGCAACCGATATGGCCGACGTTGCCTTCATCGGCGCTGCTATTGCCATCGGCGCGTTGGTCGGCGCGATCGTTTACAAGATCGGTAGCGTGCCGCTGACGCTATCCACCTCCGGCGGAGCGCTGATCTCGGGCCTGTTCTTCGGCTGGCTGCGGTCGGTGCGGCCGACCTTCGGCCGGATTCCCTCGCCGACTGTCTGGTTCATGAACTCCGTCGGCCTGAACGTTTTCATTGCCATAGTTGGTATCTCATCGGGACCGGGCTTCGTTGCCGGCCTGAAGGCGCTCGGCTTCGGCCTGTTCCTGTGGGGCGTCGTGGCGACGACCGCGCCGCTGATCCTCGCAATGTATGTCGGCAAATACGTGTTCCGCTTCCATGACGCCATCGTGCTTGGATGCTGTTCCGGTGCGCGGACCACGACTGCCTCGCTCGGTATGGTCAACGATCGCGCCAAGAGCCAGATTCCGGGTCTTGGCTATACCGTCACCTACGCGGTCGGAAACACGCTGCTGACGATCTGGGGCATGGTGCTCGTCATGCTGATGACGTAGAAATCCTGATGACGTAGAAATCGGCGGCCCGAGATGCTGACTTGGCTGGAACAGTTTCTCATCCGCTATCCGGAGCTCGCGCTGTTCCTGGTGATCGCCGCGGGCTACTGGATCGGAAGCTTCAAGATCGGCGCCTTCAGTCTGGGCCCGGTCACAGGCGCGTTGTTCGCTGGCCTCGTGGTCGGCGACTTCGCGCATGTGCCTGTTTCCAGCATGACCAAATCCTTCCTGTTTCTGCTGTTTCTGTTCGGCGTCGGCTATTCCGTCGGTCCGCAATTCGTGCAGGCGATGAAGCGCGACGGGCTGAAGCCGGTGCTGCTCGCCGTCGTCGTGTGCCTCACCGGCCTTGCGGCCGCAATCGCCGTGGGCAGGATACTCGGGCTCGATCCCGGCTTTGCGGCAGGGCTGATGTCGGGGTCGCTCAGCCAAAGCGCGGCGATGGGGACGGCGACCGACGCGGTCAACGGCCTCGCCGTGCCCGAGGCGCAGCGCGCCCTCTATATCTCGCACATCGCGGTAGCCGATGCGGTCTGCTACATCTTTGGCTATGCAGGCGTGATCATGTGGTGCACGGTGGTCGCACCGGCACTCCTGAAGATCGACCTGCGGGACGAGGCGCTCAAGCTCGAGCGGTCGCTGGGGATGAGCCGCGCCAAGCCCGGTCTGGCATCCGCGTGGCGAAAGTTCGAGCTGCGCGCCTATCGCCTCGACGAGCACTCTCCCCTCATCGGATCGACAGTTGCGGCCGCCGAGGCTCGCCCGGAGCATCGCCTGTTCATCCATCGGATCCGCCGTGGAGAACGCGTACTCCAAGCGGAGCCCGGCACCATCCTCGCGCCCGGCGACGTCATCACGATATCGGCGCCGCGCCAGATCATCGTGGAGCTGATCGGCTCCCGCGCCGAGGAGGTCGAAGACAGGGAACTGCTCGACATTCCCTTGATCTCCGCTGACGTGTTCCTGATCAACGCCAAGCTCGCGGGCATGAACCTGCAAGAGGCCTCGCAGCAGGACTGGACACACGGCCTCTATCTGCGCTCGTTGAGCCGGGGCGGCCAGGAACTTCCGATTGCTCCCGGCGTCGTCCTCCAGCGTGGCGACCTGCTGCGCATCGTCGGCCCCGAACCGGTTGTCGAGAACGCGGCGAAGAATATCGGCGTCATCGTTGCGCCCAGCAACAGCATCGATTTCGTGGTGCTGGGGCTTGCGATCTTCTTCGGCGGCGTTGTTGGCGTTCTCGTGAGCTTTCCCGTCGGCAGCATCAAGATCGCACTGAGCACGAGCGTCGGGACGCTGCTTGCCGGGCTTCTGGTCGGTCACCTCCGCACGCTCGATCCGCGCTTCGGACGAATCCCGGACGGCGCCATCAGCCTGATGACGTCGCTCGGACTGGCCGCGTTCGTCGGGCTCACCGGGATCCATGCCGGGCCGATCTTCCTCTCCGCCCTGCGAGACTCCGGCATCAGCCTGCTGCTCGGCGGCATGGTGGTGACCCTGCTGCCACAGATCGTCGGATTCTGCTTCGGTCATTTTGTCTTGCGCATGAATCCAATCCTTCTGCTCGGCGGTTTGACCGGGGCGTAGACGGTAACGGCGGCAATGGCGGCCCTCCAGGAGCGCTCGGGAAGCCCTGTGCCGGTGCTGGGCTACACCCCCGCCTATCCCATCGCGAACATCCTGCTCACGACCTGGGGATCGATCATGGTGGCCGTTCTCGCCACCTAAATGTTCTGTCCCCTGTTATGAGGCGGCCTTCAGCTTCGGCTGCGCGCCGGGTTTGGGCCTGCCGATCTTCGCCAAGGCCTCGGCCCGCACGAGCTTCAGGCCTTCCTTGGCGTCGTAGCCATGGATCTCCTTCACATCGAGCTTCCGCATGAAGTCGATGGTTTCCTGGGTGATGACCTGTCCCGGCACCATGATCGGGAAGCCCGGCGGATACGGGATCACGAAACTGGCTGAGACGAGGTCGGGACCGGCCTTCAGGCGCCGGTCGATCTCGGGGTCGGCGAGGCGAATGAATTCGCAACCAGCCGCGTCATAGGCCGCGTAGAAGCCGCTGCGGATATCGCCTTCGTTGGTCTTGGCGCCGGCGTCGCCGCGGAAGCTCTGGTGGAAGTGCGAGAAGTTCGGCAAGTCGGGCACGTCGGTCATCAAGCTCTTGACCCGCGCCTCGAAGGCCCTCTTCGCATTGGCTCCGCCCTGGGTCAGGCCACGGTCGACCTCGCCGGCGATCTCCGCCAGCACCCTGACGAGATGTGCCACGTCGCTGCGCGTGTTGTTGATGTTGGACTGGAGCAGCACCGAATTGCGCGAGGTCTTGTTGACCTGGATGTTGTAGTCGTTCGCGAGGATGCCCTTGAACTGCGTGCCGTCGAAGCCGGCTGTGCCGCACACCAGCGTCATGCGGGTTGGATCGAGGCAAAACTCGTCGTCGTCCAGGCTCTTAAGGGCACTCGCCCAGTTCGTGCCGGCCGCCAGATAATCGGTGAACCCGCTTTGGCGATATTGCGCCGGCACCATGGCGTCGGCACCGAGGATACGGAAATATTTCGAGATCAGCGGATTGGTGTTGACTGCCTGTCGGATGGCCAGCGCGATCTCGATCGCATTGGCCACGAGACCGTAACCCTCCAGCTCCATCTGGCGCCGCGAGACATCCAGGCTCGCGATCAGCTGCTGGTTCGGACTGGTGGAGGCGTGCGTGAACACGGCTTCCTTGAACTGCTGCTCGACCGTGTGGAATTCGACGTCCTTGACCGCCAGCATCGAGCCCTGCCGGATCGCCGACATCGACTTGTGGGTCGAATTGGTCTGGTACACGCGAAGGCGAATCTGACGTGGATCGGGGATCAGCCGGGTCTTGAGCAGCACCTGGTCCGAAGGACTCTTGCCGAGCTCGGCCTGCTGCGTCTCGTAGGCCGCGACCGATCTCGGATCGCGCATCCAGGCTTCGATCTCGCTAGCGGCGCCCATCGCGGTGCGCCGTCGCAGGAACGGCGAGAAGCGCGCGAAGCCGAACCAGGCCTCGTCCCACAGGAAGATCAGGTCGGGCTTGATGGCAAGGCACTCCTCCATCACCCGGCGGGTATTGTAGATGTGGCCGTCGAAAGTGCAGTTGGTCAGATCCAGCAGCTTGACGCGGTCGAGCCGGCCGTCGGCCCTAGCGCTCAACAAAGCCTGCTTGATGGTCTTCAGCGGCACGGCGCCGTACATCGAATATTCCGTCATAGGGAAGGCTTCGACATAGAGCGGCTGCGCGCCGGCCAGCACCATCCCGTAGTGATGCGATTTGTGGCAATTGCGATCGACGATGGCGATATCGCCCGGCCCGATCAGCGCCTGCACCGCCATCTTGTTCGACGTCGAGGTGCCATTGGTCACGAAGAATACGCGATCGGCGCCAAGCGCGCGCGCGGCCTTGTCCTGCGCCTTCTTGATGTTGCCGGTCGGCTCCAACAGGCTGTCCAGGCCGCCGGTGGTTGCGCTACTTTCGGCCAGGAACAGGTTCAGGCCGTAGAACTCGCCCATGTCGCGGATCCAGTCCGACTTGAAGACCGATTTGCCGCGCGCGATCGGCAGCGCATGGAACGTTCCGATCGGACGCTGCGCATATTTCTTCAGATTGTCGAAGAACGGCGTGTCGTAGCGATCCTGCACGCCTTCAAGGATCGAGAGATGCAGCTCAAGCAGTTCCTCGACCGAATAGAAGATCCGGCGGACGACATCGGCCTCGGGATTTCCGGCCATCTCCTCCACGTTGCGATTGGACATCAGATAGAGGTCAAGCTCGGGGCGGACGTGCTTGATGATATGGGCGAGCCGCAGCGCCGAAGCGTCGGACTCGTCCTTCAATCCCGCCGACGAAGTCAGGGGGCGGAGCACGGGCGCGTCGTGACGTGAGCGTAGCGCGAAGCCTTCGTTGATGACGACGGCTGCGAGGTTCGGGTTCAGGATCGTGGCGCAGAAGGCGTCCTCGAGGCTGCCGACGATAACCGGCTCGTAGACAAACTGATCAACCGGACGCCGAAGCTTGCGCCATTCGTTGGCGAGTGCGGGCCAACTGCCGGACGTGAGGCCGGTGACGATCAGCGTCTCGAAATAGGGACGGCGCGCCGCGTGCGGACCGAACATCTGCGGCACCAGATCGGGCGTCTCGCCGTTGCCTTCGTCATTCGTATTCCAGTCGCCCGCATGCTGACGGAAGGATCTCGTCGTCAGGGCCTGCGTCAACCGCGTGGCGAGCGCCAGCGAAGTTGCCGCATCGCCAGTCGTGGCTGCCTCCCGCAAGGCTGCCATGAGCTGCAGGCCAGGATAGCCGTGAAATTCCTCCGTCACGAAGAGATCGGCCAGCGCAGCGTCATACTTCGCACGGTCTCCGCCGCGGGACCATGCTTTGGCCGCGTCGACCAGATCGCGCCAATTGTCCGCCCGTCCGCCGGGCCCGGAGAAGAACTGATCGATGCGCTGCTGCGCAGGCTTGGCGTCCTTGGGCATGTCTCTCCCCATCCTTGGCTCTTGAGGCGAAGGTGATGGCGGATCGTGGGTATCGCGCGGGAGAGCTCCATTGATCCAAGTCAACGGTCGCGCATGAAATCAGTCGGCCTGCGAGCAGCGTGCACGCTTCGCGATGCAACACGGACGCGCGACTGAACGAAAGTCGCGCCGGAGATCGGCAAATGTCCCGGGCGCTATCTGGCCTGGTTGTCGCCGAGCACGTTGTCGAGCGAACGCAACCATTGCCCGCTGTCGGTCCTCTCGGCGAGCCCCTCGGCGCGCAGCAAATCGCGCAATTGCGCATGCGCGCCGGCGATGCAGAACGCGACATGGCGTGACGCAAGTTCGTCGTGGAGATTCCGGAGCATATGCGCGCCGGCCAGATCGATGTAGGGCGACGCCGAGAGGTCGCAGGCAACGAGCCTGACATCCGACGACCTCTGGAGCGCATTCAGAACGACCTCCAGGATCATCTCGGCATTAATATAGAGCAGCGAGGCTTCGGGGCGGAACGCGATGATTCCAACCAGCGGCTCCACGTCCTCGTGCCTGGCGCTGTCGGAATACCGGCCGCTGCCCGGGAGCCTGCCGAGAAATGCCACATTCGGCTGTGACGCGCGCGCCAGCAGCAGGAAGATGGAGGCGATCGACGCCAGCAGGACACCTTGCAGGATGCCGAGCAGCAGGACGGATACCAATGCGATCACCGCCGCGTAGAAATCGATGCGGCTGACGCGCCACATCCGCGCCAACGTACGGATGTCGACGAGCCGGTACACGGCGGCAAAGACGATGGCGGCCAGCACCGCCTTGGGCAGATTGGTCAGTAGCCCTGTGAAGAACAAGAGACACAGCGCCAGCGTCCCAGAGCAAATGACCAGCGCCAACGGTGTGCGGGCACCCGCGCTGTCATTGACGGCGGATTGCGACAACCCGCCAGCCACAGGATAGCCATGACCTAAGGCCGTAGCGAGATTGGCCGCACCGAGGCCCAAGAACTCCTGCCTGACGTCAAGGCTGTCACCATGCTTGGCGGCGAAGCTCCGAGCCGCCGAAACACCCTCTATGTAGGCGAGCAGCACACATCCGGCGGCAAGCGGAAAGAGATCGTCGAACTCCAGCAGGCCGAACGTGGGCAAGCCAGGCACCGGCAGGCCCTGGGGGATTCTTCCCGTCACGGGCACGCCGAGAGCCGGCAGACCGAGCGCGGTTGCCACCGCGATCGCCAGCGCCACAACCGCGATCCCGACCGGCCTACCGGGGAGCAGCCGCTCGCCGGTCAGCAGAAGCAGGAATGCCACCAGACCGACGGCGAGCACCAGCGGATTCACGTCACCGAGCTGCCCGGCGAGCTCAATGCCGCGTTCGAAGAAGTCATGGCCGCCACCGGCAACACCGAACAGGCTCGGCAGCTGGCTCATGATGATGGTGAGCCCGGCGCCAGCCTTGAAGCCGACGAGAATGCTGTCGCTGACCAGACGGACGAGGACGCTGAGCTTGCACAGCCAGGCGATGAGGCACAACACCGCGACCGCGAAGGCAGCAAGACTTGCAATTTGCCCATAACGCACCGGATCGCCCGCGGCGAGCGGCCCTACCGTGCCCACGATCATCAGCGAGATTGCCGAAGTCGGGCCGACCGCAAGCTGGCGCGACGAGCCCAACAAGGCGTAACCGAAGCCGCCGAGCATGTAGCCGTAGATCCCGACCTGCGGCGGCAGCCCGGCCAGCGCGGCGTAGGCCAGCGATACCGGAATTGCGTAAGCGGCAAGCGTGACGCCGGCGACAGCATCCGATGGCAACCACGACCTGCGATAGGTCGCAAGCCAGCTCGACGGCGGAAAGTACCGCAACCAGCTCCCCTGCAGCCCAGACGGGGCGCTCATGCACGGGCCTCGCTGCGATCCACCTCGCAGCGCAGCAACACGATCAGCAAGGCGATCACGGGCATGCCGAGCGCCAGGTTCGGAAAGGACTTTGTCGCGAAGGCCCCGACCGCCGCTCCCACGCCGAACATGACGCACAGCGCTGCAAACATGCCCGAGCGGCGAAGCGGTCCCGGCGGACCTCCGCCGACGACCGCCGCAAACGCACCCTCAATCGCCTGGCGCATGTTACCGGTGATCATCACCGAACTGTAGACCACGCCTTCGACCTTGGTGAAAATTGCGGTCGGCATCGCCGCGACAAAGGAAATGCCCAGCGTGCCCGCAAGATCGGGCAGCCGGTTGTGCAGGATTTCGATTGCGATCAGAAGCAGTATCTCGATCAGCGTGCTGATGACGCTGGCCCGATCTCCCGTCGCGTGGCGCAGCCATGCCGCAACCAAGACACCGATCGCAAATGACAGGATCGGCGGCACGAAATGGAGCGCCGCGGCCCAATTGCCCACCGAACCATAGACCCAGAGCAGGACCAGATTGGCGGTCTGGGCATTCGCCATGACGCCGTGGATCATCCATGTGTAGGCGTCGAGATAGCCGCCGGCGAAGGCGAGCAGCAGCGCGACCTCAAGCGTCTCATCGCGCCGCAACGATGCGCCCGCAGCTAGATCCAGAGTGCTCATGGCGCGGACTTCGGATGTCGCAGAACCTGCATCGGCCAAAAGACGCCGCAGCGAGGATAGCTTGGGATTGATCTAAATCAAGCAGTCGCCCGGTTCCCGGGCGCGAATTCGACGTCAATCGTTGCGCCCGGGAATTTGCGATCATGGATACTGTCAGGTGGATCATTTCCACCGCTCCGGAGATCTTCCTGCTGCTTGCGGTTGCCATCGGCACCATGCTTGGACGCCTCAAGATCCACGGCTTCGCGATCGGCACCACGGCCTGCATCCTGATCGTGTCCGTCCTGATCGGACAACTCGGCACCTTTACGTTCCCCGCGCTGCTGAGGATCGTGCTGTTCAGTCTCTTCGTATTCACGATCGGTTACAAATCCGGACCGGAGTTTTTCGCCTCGTTGAGTGTCCGCACCCTGGCCCAAGTTGCCATGGCGCTCGTGCTCGGCGGGACTGGTCTCGTGATCGTGCTGGCCTTTGCGTTCGCCCTCAAGCTCGATCCCGGCACGGCATCCGGGCTTGCGGCTGGCGCGCTGACGCAGTCTTCCGTGATCGGCACGGCCTCGGGCGCGCTGGCGCAGCTCGGATTGCCGAAGACCGTGCTGGAGCAACAGGAAGCGAATATCGCAGCGGGATATGCCGTCACCTATGTGCTCGGCTACATTCTGACACTGCTCTACGTCCCCTTCGCGGCGCCGAAACTGATGGGGGTCAATCTCAAGGACGAGGCGAAAAAGCTGGAGGTCGAGCTTTCAGGTGGCGCGCCGCCGAAGACCGAGAACCTATCCTATCGCAAGTTCCAGGCTCGCGCCTATCGCGTCACGGCTGCGGCCGGCCGAACCGTCAAGGCGATCGAGGAGGACATCGGCAGCCGCACGGTGATCGAACGGATCGTGCGCCAGGGCGCCGATATCGAACCGCGTCTGGACACCGTGCTCGAGGCGGGCGACGACATCGTCATCGCCGGTCGAACTGCCGCCATTGTCGCCGCCAAGCCGATCATCGGCACCGAGATCGATGCCGACGAGATCCTGAAGGCGATCCCCGGCAATGTGCTTGACGTGCTGGTGGACAACCGCAACCTCCACGGCCGATCCATCCGGGATGTGGCCGATCGCATCGGCGGCGATGCACGCGGTGTGTTTTTGCGCGCCCTGACGCGGCATGGGCGCGAAGCCCCGCTGAGCGCGGACACGCGTGTCTATGTCGGTGACGTCATGACGCTGGTCGGCAGCACCCGCAACATCGAGCGCGCGGCGAAGCAGGTCGGGCAGATCGTGCGCTCCGGCGACCGTACTGACATTGCCTTCCTTGCGGCGGGTATTGCCGCCGGGCTGCTGGCCGGGCTCGTCAGCTTCAAGGTCGGCGGCATCGCGCTGACGCTCGGCGGCGGTGGCGGCGCACTGATCGCGGGTCTCCTCTGTGGCTGGCTGCGCTCGCGCCGGCCGACGATGGGCGCAATGCCGCCAGCCGCGCAGCAGACGCTGAGCGATCTCGGCCTCGGTGGATTCATCGCGGCGATCGGCCTGGCCAACGGTCACGCCGCCTGGGTCGCGATCCAGGCGCACGGCCTGTTGCTGGTCGGCATGGGCCTCGTGGTCACACTGGTGCCGCTGGTCGTCGCGACGCTGTTTGCCTATCACGTCCTGCGCATGAACCCGGTCATCACCTGTGGAGCCCTCGCCGGCGCCATGACGGTCGATGCAGCCGTGACCGGGGCTTGCGAGATCGCCGAGAGCCAGACGCCGGTGCTCGGCGTTGCCGTGCCTTACGCCGTCGGCAATGTGGTTCTGACCGTGCTCGGGCCGATTATCGTAGCCTGCACCTTTGTTGGCTGAGGGAGGACGAAATGCAGCCACGGACATGGATCCAGCCGCTACTGGTGGTCGTGCAGCTGCTTGCGTCCTCCTTGATTGCACCGTCATGGGCAGACAATGAGGCCGCGTCGCGCCGCATCCAGGAGGAAGTGTGGGCATTGCCGTTACCGTTGCCGATGTTCGCCTATGTCGTTCGACCCGTCGGCGATGGCCCGTTCCCGCTCGCAATCATGAACCACGGCGTATCGCTCGACCCTAAACAGCGCAGCTTCTTTCCACTCGTCGAGTTCCGCGACGCGGCGAAATGGTTCGCAAGGCGCGGCTACTTCGTGGTCGCTCCCGTCGGCACCGGTTACGGCGCCTCAGCCAACGATATTCCCGAACGCGGACTCTATGGACCGTTCTTTTCCAAGGTCGGCAAGTGCTCCAATCCCAATTTCCATGACGCCGGCCTCGCGGTGGCACAGGTCGACCTCTGGATCATCGATTTCCTGGCTGCCGAAAAACGCATCACACCGAAGGATGTCGTCGTTGTCGGTCAGTCTGCGGGCGGCTGGGCATCCATCGCGCTTTCCAGCATGAACCCGCCGCAGATCGGAGCGATCATCACCTTTGCCGCTGGCCGCGGTGGGCGTGTCGGCGGCAAGCCGAACAATAATTGCGCCCCGGATAAACTGGTCGAGGCGACGATGGATTTCGGTCGCACCTCCCGGGTGCCGATGCTGTGGATCTATATCGAAAATGACACGTTCTTCGGCCCCGCGTTGTCGAAGCGGATGCATGAGGCCTTCACCTCGGCCGGGGGCAAGGCGCAATACCATCTGGTTCCGCCGTTCGGCGATGAGGGGCATTTCTTCGTCGGCTCGCCGGATGCCATTCCGATCTGGTCGCCACTCGTAAGCAGATTTCTCGACGAGATCAAATAGACGACGCGCTCGATTTCCGGAGGCGACACAATGGCACGCTCACATCGTCAATCCATCCGGATGACACGCAATCACGCGACCGCGCAGTTCGCGCTTCTGCTGCTCGTCGCCACCACCACCATGCCGGCCTCCGCCGAGATTTCACCGCGGGGGCAGCGCATGGCGAATGATATCAAATACGGCGACTGGCGAAAACTATGCTTCAAGCCGGGCGGCGCCAAGACCGTGTGCCGGACCTCGATCACCGGCACGTTCGACACGGGGCAGACGGCGGTTCGGTTGGACTTGATCGAACGTGAGGGCGACCGCACGGCACGGCTCCAGATGTTCGTGCCGGTCGGCATGTTTGTCCAGGTGCCCGTCAAGCTCACGGTCGACAAAGGCAACACCTATGCCGTACCGTACACATGGTGCCTGAACAACGCCTGCATAGCCGCCGATGTGGCAAAACCCGGCCTGATAAGGGAGATGGAAACGGGCAAGACGCTCGCGCTGGAGGTTGTCGACCCCAACATGCTGTCGGTTACCGCCTCCCTGCCACTTGCTCAGTTCGCATCTGCTCACAAGGGGCCGCCGGCCCAAACGTTCGACCAGCAGATCGACGAATAGCGCGCAGCTGACTTGTCCAGCCTAGCTGCCCCAGGCTCTCTCCACACTCTCGATGAGCGAGGCCGCGGCAAAGGGCTTGGTCAAATAGGCGATGCATCCCGATGCAATTGCCGCCGCGCGGCTTTCGTGAGTGTCGTTGCCGGTGACAAAGACAATCGGAACCTGGACCTGCTGTTCCGCAAGCCAGCGTCGCAAATCAATTCCAGATTCTCCATCCAGATTGATATCCAGAATGATACAGAATGCCTGCTGAAAGTTGTCATGATTTACCAGCGCCTCGGCGGATTCGAACAGCTTTGCCTCGAAGCCGTGCTCCTGCAGCAGCCGCTTCATGCTCCTGCGCATGGAAGGGTCATCATCGACAACGAAAATGGACTTGCGGCGCTGCAAGTGGCTCAACTCCATACAGGGAAAGCTTGGCAGAACACGATGGACTTGCGTGAACGCGTCAAGCGCCTCGCGGTTCTTCGTCTCCCGGGGAGCCAACACGTCGGCTTGTTGAAATACCCCTCTCAGGGAGATTTCCATTGACCTTTGGTGCAAGTCACAGGGGAACCTGCGAATTGGTTATCGCCTAGCCGTGTGAGCCGCTCTCGGGATCCAGCATACCAAGCAGCTGCGCCGTTGAAACCAGTTCCGCGAGCGAGCTCACCTGCATCTTCTCCATCACCTGGTGTCGATGTGCTTTGACCGTGCGTTCGGTCGTTCCCAATTCATACGCGATCTGCTTGTTGATCTTCCCACGCACAATGAGGTCAAACACCTGCCGCTCGCGTGGCGTCAGCGACGCGACATGAGCGCGACGCGAATCGAGCCGGCTGCGCAGCCCGCGCGCGGTCTCCTGTTGTGACAAGGCCCGCTCGATCGCTTCAATCAGTTGCCCCGACGATACCGGCTTGGTCAAGAAATCCTCGGCGCCGGCCTTGATCGCCCGCACAGTCGTCGCGGTATCGGCGTGTCCGGTGAGAAACACGATCGGGACGGTCGATCCAAGCTCACTAAGACGTTTCTGTAGATCCGGTCCGCTCAGGCCCGGCATCTGCACATCGAGGAGGATGCAGCTCGGCAGCTCATCGCGGGGCAGATGATCGAGCAGGTCCTGCGAGGATGCATAGGTCGCGACGTCGTAGCCCGCAAGTTTAAGCCGACGCTCGATCGCTGTTCGAAACGAGGCATCGTCGTCGACCACGTGAACAAGGCCGGGCAATGGACCCTCTCTGCTTCCTGCAATCTGCTTTAACCGCTTACCTAACACCTGGATGGGCTTGAGCTCTAGCCATCCCGTTAGTGCCGAAGGTTTCGCAGGCCGGAGTTTGTGGCGCGAAGCTTGATCCGACGCAGGAGCCCGCTCTTCTCATTCCGCGCATCCATCCCACCGACCTGTCCCTTGGTACAATGAACCATGAGACAATGGTGAAGAATACGGCGTTAGTCGTAAACCGACCCGAGCCGGAGTGCGACATCGGCGGCACCTCTCCTGGCGAAATATCAGCCTGGCAGACCAATTCAGCGATCAGTTGAGGAGTTGGGCCTATGTTTGTTCGCATCACGACAGACGCGTCTCCCCGCCCCAATTCGCTCAAAGACCTCGGCATGACGAGCGATTCAAATCCAATCGTCAGTTTAAACGAATTTACATATAAAAAGGGCACTGAGATCTACGGCGAGAAGGAACCTGCAGATTACGTCTACCAGGTCAAGTCTGGTGCAGTGCGAAGCTATAAACTCCTGTCGGACGGTCGCCGGCAGATCGGCGCCTTCCACCTCGCCGGAGACATTTTCGGACTTGAGAACGGCAGCGAGCATCGGTTCACCGCCGAGGCGATCGTGGATACCACCGTCCGGCTGATCAAGCGGCAAAGCCTGGAGCTGGTGGCGGAGAGCGACGCGATGGTCGCGCGCAACTTGCTCAACATGACGACCAGCAACCTGCAACACGCAGAGGACCACATGCTCCTGCTCGGCCGGAAGACGTCCTTGGAGCGCGTCGCCGCTTTCCTGCTCGAAATGGACAAGCGGCTCTCCGGGGTCAATGTCATGGCACTTCCGATGTCCCGGCGCGATATTGCCGATTACCTCGGCTTGACGCTGGAGACCGTCTCGCGGGCGATATCGCACCTTCATGATCTCGGCGTCCTCGGCTTCATCGGCAATACCCAGCGCCAGATCGTGCTGCTCAACCGGCAGCAGCTCGCCAGTCTCGACCTGCAACACTGAGCGCCTGAGAGCGGGCACTTGCCTGCGTCTTGGCTGCCGCAGAGTGGCCTTGTCGGCAAGCGGTAAAAGCTGCACACCACACTGGCTAGCGCCAATGTTGCAGTCGATCCATGGAACTGCCATTCGTCAGCATCAGATCACCTGCCGTCCGGCAGCCTCGTCACTCCGAGATCGTCGAGCGTCTTGCGCAAGACCTCGAACAGGACTGCGGTCGACCAGCCGAACATCAAGATGCCGTTCATCGCGGTCATCGGACCCGTCAGCCGCCACGCCTGTATGGGCGTGATGTCGCCGTAGCCCAGCGTGGTGTAGTTGACGAAGGCGAAATAGATCAGGTCGCTGCCGGCAGGCGCGGCACCGACCAAGGCATAGGCCAGCGCCCAGACCAGAACCTCCATCGTATGCGCCACCATCAGCGCCGACGCTGTTGCGACCATGACGGCCATCAGATGCAGCCGCGGCCACGCATCATGCCGCAGCCCGGCTGTGCGGGCGATACCGATGGCTCCCACCGTCACCAGGGCGTGGATCATGATGTTGATGACGCTGACGATCGCGCCGACGATGAATTGAAGCGCCATTGTGCTCGCATGGGCAAGGCGGACGGCTGTTCATCGCCTCACGCCTGGGTTCAGTCCATTCAGTTTTTGGGCGTGAACGCGCCCGTCGCCGCCTTCATGGCCGACTCGCCCATGCTCCTGGCCTGATCGGTCAAGGCCTGCATCTGCCCCTGAAAGAATTCGGACTGAAGCTTGAGCGCGTCCTGAACGTCCTTGGCTTGAACGAGCTTGTCGCCAAAGTCGAACGTCGCGCTGGCGTTGCGCTGCATGAAACTGCAAAACTGCTTGGCCTGGTCCGCGATCGGTAGCGGCGAGGAACTGAGTCCCCTCTCCAGCAGCTCAAAATACTCCGCATTGGCCTTTCGCAACCGCACGAGCGCTTCGGTGAGCATCCCGCGGATGTTCTCGGCGGATGGGTTGATCTCTGCCATGACGTTACTCCCTGTGGTTATGCCGCAAGCCCCCCGAACCAGGCGCCGAAATAGCCGGCGTAGAGGGCCGGCACTTCCAGGTTCATCGAATGTCCGATGTTTGGGACGACCACGAGCCGACAATCCGGCATCGCCTCGGCCATGGCTAGGGAGCTCGACCGGGGGAGGCTTGATCTAACTCAATGGAATTCGTTGGCGGAGCTTCAAAACACCTTTGCGGTTTCCGGGGATAACCAATCTACCTTTGGCCCTGCCGATCGATCTTGCGACGCTGGCCCACGCCGTTCACGCCGGAATCCGCCCGGCCTCCCTGCTGCCGCCAGGCGCCAATGCGAACGATGCCTTCGTGTCGGCATTGCGCCGCATCGAATTCGGGAGCGGCCGGCTGCTGCAGGCGCAAATTTTCTCTTCCTGAAGGGCGAGAGCCTTGTGCCGTTTCGCGACGCCGTCAACGCGGCGCTTGAGCGGCGCCACGCGGAAGTCCGAAGACTATGGGCAGAAGCCCTTGAGAGCATAGGCATCACCACCCGGCGTGGGAACGATGAGAAGCCTTGACGCAGATCAAAGGAGCGTGCCGACCGCTCGCCAACATCGTCTCACCGTCGCCTTCCTTTGATCGCCTTTGCTGACTGGAGTTCCCATCATGAGGGCCGTTTCCGTCGAAGAAGCCGTCGCGATGATCCCGTCCGGTGCGAGCATCATGGTCGGCGGCTTCATGGGCGTCGGAACGCCGGAGCGCCTGCTCGACGAGGTTGTGCGACAACACAAGACCGGTCTCTCGGTCATCAGCAACGACGCGGCGACGCCCGGAAAAGGTGTCGGCAAGCTGTTCGACGCGGCTCTCGTCTCGCGCCTCATTGCGACCCATATCGGCCTCAATCCGAAGGCGCAGCAGCAGATGCTGGCCAATCAGATCGCCGTCGATCTCATTCCGCAGGGCACCTTCGCCGAGCGCATTCGCGCAGGCGGGTGCGGCCTCGGCGGTGTGCTCACACCGACAGGCGTGGGCACCCTCGTCGCCGAAGGCAAGCGCCAGATCGAGATCGACGGCAGGCCATTCCTGCTCGAGACCGCGCTGCGGGCGCAGTTCGCCCTGGTCCACGCCTTTCTCGCCGACTATCTCGGCAACCTCTCCTACGCGCTCACGGCACGCAACTTCAATCCGGTCATGGCGATGGCGGCCGACACCGTGATCGTGACAGCGGAGCACATCGTGCCCGTCGGCGTCATCGCACCCGACCACGTGCTGACACCGGCGCCGCTCGTCGACTACCTCATTACGAACCCGAACGGGTGAAACATGGACGCACAGGAGATCATCGCGAGGCGCGTCGCGCAGGAGCTTCATTCCGGCGACCTCGTGAATCTGGGGATCGGCATCCCAACGCTGGTCGCCAACTACGTTTCGCCTGATCTCAAGGTGTTCTTTCAGTCGGAAAACGGTTTGATCGGCACCGGACCAATCCCCGAGCAGGGGTTGAGCGACCCCCTGCTGACGGACGCGGGCGGGCGCCCGATCAGTGCGCTGCCAGGTGCCAGCACATTCGACAGCGCGATGTCGTTCGGGTTTATCCGCGGCGGCCATGTCGACGTCAGCGTCCTCGGCGGCCTGCAAGTCGATGCGCTGGGCCATCTCGCCAACTGGATGATCCCCGGCAAGATGGTGCCGGGCATGGGCGGGGCCATGGATCTCGTCAGCGGCGCCAGGCGGGTCATCGTCGCCATGCAGCACGCGGCGAAGGGCAAGTCCAAGATCGTCGCCAAATGCTCTCTGCCCCTGACATCGGCGCGACCGGTGCACCTGGTCGTGACCGACATGGCCGTGATCGCGTTCCCTGACGGCAGGGCCACCCTGCTGGAGACCGCGCCCGGCATCAGTGTCGGCGAGGTCATGGCGGTGACGGACGCCGAACTTGTCGTACACGACAAGATCCCGGAAATGAAGATCTGAGCAGGTGACCGACATGCGGATATTCAGCGACTTCAGCGAAATCAAATCTGCCGTCGGCACCGAGATCGGCGTCAGCGACTGGGTCGAGGTGACGCAGGATCGCATCAACCAGTTTGCCGAGGCGACCTGCGACCAGCAGTGGATCCATGTCGATCAGGAGCGCGCCAGGAAGGAATCGCCCGGCGGCACCACCATCGCCCACGGCCTGTTGTCGCTTGCACTTGCACCGCTCTTCATTCGATCGGTGATGGGCCTCAAGGGCCTACGCAACACCCTGAATTACGGCGCAGACCGGATAAGATATCTGGCACCGGTGCCAGCGGGCTCGAAGCTGCGCGGCCGTGTCACCGTCGCCGAGGCCGAGGACGTTCCACCCGACGGCCTGCGCGTGAACTACCATCTCGTGATCGAGATCGAAGGCGGCAAGAAGCCGGCCTGCGTCGCCGAGCTGATCGCACTGCACTATCGCTGAGCGGCGCACGAGGCGCCCGTCGTTTTCGTTCAGTCGATGATGTGATATCCACCGTCGATATAGAGCACGCCACCGGTGATCAGCTTGGCGCCGTCGAGTGCCAGAAACGCCGTGGCATTGCCGACATCGTCGATGCTAACGAGGCTGCGCGCCGGCGCCTTCGATTGAGCCTTGTCCATCAGCTCGTCGAACTCCGGGATGCCCGACGCCGCGCGGGTGGCGAGCGGTCCCGGCGAGATCGCGTGCACGCGGATGCCCTTCGGCCCCAATTCGGCGGCGGCATAGCGAACGGCTGCTTCAAGCGCCGCCTTGGCCACGCCCATGATGTTGTAGTTCTCCACAACCATCTGGCTGCCATAGTACGTCATGGTGAACATCGTGCCGCCGTTCTTCATCAGCGGCTCGGCGAGATGCGCCATGCGCAGGAACGACCAGCAGGAGACATCCATCGTCTTCAGGAATCCGTCGCGGCCGACATCCACCACGCGGCCGTGCAGCGCCTCCTTCGGCGAGAAAGCGATCGAGTGCAGCAGGAAATCGAGCTGGCCCCATTCCTTCCCGATCCGCTCGAACACGGCCTCGGTCTGCCCCTCCACCATGACGTCGAGCGGCATGAAGATCGGTGCCTCCAGCGCCTGCGCGAGCGGTTCGACGTGCTTTTTGGCGCGGTCGTTCAGATAGGTGACGGCGAGTTCAGCCCCGAGCCCACGAAACGCCCTGGCGCATCCCCAGGCGATGGACTGGTCGTTGGCGACACCGACGATGAGGCCTTTTTTCCCCTTCAGGGCAACCTTGGTATCCGGGAACACGGGAATCATGACACCCTCTCTTGTCTGGGGTTGGTCGATGGCGTGTTGACCAGCAGCGCCAGCGTGTGCTGTGCGATCATCAGTTCCTCGTCGGTCGGCACGACATAGACGGGAATGAGACTGTCGGGACGCGATATCAGCCGCGCGTTGCGGGAATTCTCGGTCGGATCCAGCTTGACACCGAACCAACCGAGCTGCTCGCCCACTCGGGCGCGTATGCTCGCGGAATTCTCGCCGATGCCGGCGGTGAAGACGAAGGCATCCAGGCCCTGCAACGCAGCCGCAAGCATGCCGGCGTTGAGGCCGATCCGATATACGAAATAGTCGATCGCCAGTTTCGCCTTGGCATCCTGGCTGGCCTCGAGCTCCCGCATATCGTTGCTGACGCCGGACAGTCCCTTCAGTCCACAGTCGCGATAGAGGAAGTTCTGCACGTTCGATGCCGACATTCCCCTTTCCGAGATCAGATAGAGCACGACCCCGGGATCGATCTGGCCGGGGCGCGTTCCCATCGGAAGCCCGTCCAGCGCCGTGAAGCCCATGGTACTTTCGACGCTCTGTCCTCCCTTCAGCGCGCACATCGAGGCGCCGCTACCGAGATGGGCGACGATCACCCTGCCCTTCGCAACGCCGGGCGCGGTCTGCGGCAGGGTCTTCGCGATGTATTCGTAGGACAGCCCGTGAAAACCGTAGCGCCGCACGCCCTCGGCGTGAAGCTGATGCGGGATCGCATAGTGATCTGCAACTGCACTATGCGTGCGGTGAAAGGCGGTGTCGAAGCAGGCGACCTGCGGCAAGGTCGGGAAGCCCGCGAGGATCGACCGGATCGGCGACAGGTTGTGCGGTTGATGCAGCGGTGCGAGGCTGACGAACCGTTCCAGGCGGGCGACGACGCCGTGGTCGATCAGCACCGGCCGGTCATACTCGGGACCGCCATGCACGACACGATGTCCGACGGCGATGGGGTGAATACGAAGCTCGTCCCGCAACCATTCCCCGGCGACGCCCATCGCGGCCGGAACATCGGGGACCGTCTCGATCGGGTAGGCGCGGTCGGCGAGCGGATCGCCATTCGCGCCGCTCGCCCTCAACCGTGGGCGGCTGCCGATGCCGTCCATCTGGCCCTTGAGCTGCCGCCGCAGCCTGCCCTCTCCCTCGACCGAAAAGACCTGGAACTTGACGCTCGAGGAGCCCGCGTTGACGACGAGGATCGTATCCATGATGGTCACGCAGCAACTGTCGGGGCGTGTTGACGCCGGGCATTGGCATAGAGCGACGCCACCGCGCAGGATGCCATGCGCGCCCGCGGCGAGTCCGCCCGTGACGTCAGCACGACGGGCACCCGGGCGCCGAGCACGATGCCGGCGCCGTCGGCCTTGGCAAAGTAGGCCAGATTTTTCGCCAGCATATTGCCCGATTCGAGGTCGGGAACGACGAGGATCTGAGCCCGGCCGGCGACCTCGGACTTGATGCCCTTGATGCGCGCGGCTTCGGGATCAATGGCATTGTCGAACGCGAGCGGGCCGTCGAGCACGCCGCCGGTGATCTGCCCGCGATCAGCCATCTTGCAGAGCGCGGCCGCCTCGATCGTCGAGGGAATCTTGGACGTCACGGTCTCCACCGCCGAAAGGATTGCCACCCGCGGCGTCTTGCCGAATCCGGCCTCGTTGTAGAGATCGATGGCGTTCTGGATGATGTCGCGCTTGGCGTCGAGATCGGGAAAGATGTTGATCGCGGCATCCGTCACAAGCAGGGTTTCGGCATAGGCGGGCACGTCCATCACGAACACATGGCTGATACGGCGTTCGGTGCGCAGGCCGCCGACTTTTGCGGTCACCGCGCGCATCAACTCGTCGGTGTGAAGACTGCCCTTCATGAGCATTTCGCCCTTGGCTGCGTGGATCAGCTCGACACCTTTGGCGGCTGCCTCTTCGCTATGTGCGGCGTTGACGATCTCGAAGCCGGAGATGTCGAGGCCACACCTGCGCGCGAGATCGCCGATCTTGCTCGCGGGCCCGACCAGAATCGGCCGGATGATGCCGGCCTCAGCACTCTCAACGGCGCCGCGCAGCGAGGTTTCATCGCAAGGATGCACCACGACAGTCGGAACCGGCGGCACCGCCTTTGCTGCCGCAATCAACCGGTCATACTTGCTAGGAGACTGCGTTTGCCTTCCTTCGGTTGACATGATCTCGCTCCCAATCCCTCCAGACAGACTTACGATGCCTTCGCCTTTGGATCGAAAGGGGCGACGTTCGATTCCCCTTCACCTGTATCGACGCCGAACAACGTGGCGACGCGCCGCAGGCGACTTGCGCGTTCCCCCGCGATCTCGCCGCTTGCGGAGAGCACCTCGCGTATCGCCGCGAAGGCCGCACGCCGCTGGTTGACATCCTCGGGCAACAGCTTCTGAATGGCTGCCAAGGCACCTTCCCGATCGATCAGCAGCATGAAGAACTGCTCGCGGACCAGCATCTTGAACTCCGGAAGCGTCATTCGCTGTCCACTGTAGTCGCGACGGATCCGGCGCAGCGCCTCAATGCTACGCTCATCAACCATTCCCCGCGCCGACCCGATGTAAAGCAGACTGCGAATGGCCGCCTCGCGCAGGCCGCCCTCGCCGATCCCGGATTTCAGCTGCGCGACCCGCTTCTCCAGCATGGCGCGATGCTCGGCTGACATTTCGCGACGGCGCGACGGCTCGGACTTCGGATCGATCCCGAGCGCAGTCTGCACCGCCGGCGAGCCATAGAGGTTGAGAAAGATCGCTTCGCTCAATGCCTCCTGTGCGTCACGCCAGCTGTCGAGTGCGTGAACGATCTGCTTGGACATCTGCTCCTGAAACGCAAGGAACGGATTGTCTTGGGCGACCGGCTTGCGATTGTCCTCGATGTCCTCCGCGGCCGACTTCACCGCCGTCATCCACGGATTTTGGCTGCTCAGCGCCTCGTACTGCAGCCGCAGGGGATGCAGGTTGCGCATCGTCTCTGCCATCTGCGGCGTGACCAGCGTCTTGATCCAGGGCTGCACGAACTTCTGGTAGGCGGCAAGGTTAAGCTCCGAGACGCGTTTGGCGGCAGCGAAGCGCCGCTCGTCCTCGGGCGAATTGCCACCCATGGCGCGGATGTCGCCGAGCGTCCGCGCCTCGCAGCGCATCACCCACTGGCCGACCACGAGATCGGAACTCGTTGTCTCCTCGCCCTTGGCCTCGAATGTCGCCTCATAGAGCCCCGGCGGCAGCACGTCGATCAGGTCGATGTTACTCGAGAACTCAGCGTGCTCTTTCTTGGCGACGCCGCCGGACACGAAGATACCGAGATGCCCAATGCTCTTGTGGACGGTATAGACGATCGTCTGCCCATAGGCCCTGATCTCATCGACGTCCGCATAGCAATCCAGAATCCAGTCCAGCGCCTGTTGCGGCGGCGTGACGTTGTCGCCCTCCGAGCAGAACACCACGATCGGCGACTGAATATTGCGCAAATCCACCCTGCGGCCGTCGGACATCTCGATCTTGCCGGCGGCGAGATTATTGCCGATGAAGAGCTCGTCGACGATGAACTGGATTTCCTCGGCATTCAGGTTGACATGCCCGCCCCACCATCGCTCGAACTCGAGATAGCGGTTCGCCTCGGTATCGACCTTGGAATAGACGTTGTACTGCTTGGTCCACAGGGTGTTCGATGGATTCTGGTTCTCGAAGTTCTGCACCAGCCAGGCACCGTCGAACTTTCCGGCGCCGAGATCGCTGGTCAGCGCGGTGAGCCAGCTTCCACCCAAAAGGCCGCCGGAATAACGCATCGGATACTTGCCGTGCACGCCCGCCCAATAGGCAAGCGGCGCCCCCGCGATGATCAGCGGCCCGAACAGTTCCGGCCGCAGTGACGCCAGGATCATGACGGCCCAGCCGGCCTGACAATTGCCGATCACGCAAGGCTTTCCGTCCGCGTCCGGATGACGGCTGATGACCTTTTCGATGAAAATGGCTTCGGCGCGCGCGATGCGTTCGATGGTCTGACCGGGCATCGGCTCCGGCAGGAAGCCGATGAAGTAACAGGGATGCCCGGCCTTCATCGCGACGCCGATCTCGCTATCGGCCTTGAAGCCGCCGATGCCCGGGCCATGGCCCGCGCGCGGATCGATCACGACAAACGGCCGTCGCTTGAGATCAATCTCCACGTCCTTGGGCGGGATGATACGGACCAGCGCGTAGTTGACCGGCTCGTCCAGCTTGCGGCCGTCCATAATCAGTTCCGCAGCGTATTGCAGGACATGCGGCGCCGTCTGTGCAACGTGCTCCCGGTATTGATCGCCGCGCTGGCGCATGATGTCCAGGAACAGCACACTCCGCTGGCTCGCGTCGACCATGTATTCCACGGCCGAAGCCACAAGTCCGGACAAGGGGCCGCCCGGCAGGTTGGGATTTTCCATTGACATGTTCCGACCTCGTCGTCGCGCGACGTCATCCAAGGCGCTCCGAGGCGTCCGACATTGATTTAGGTCAACGGTCGATGGTCGCCTGCGACGCCGCGCTGGCGCGATCGGTCCTGATCCAGGCCACGGTGAGCTCCCAAGCCACCGACAGGACAATAGGTCCGATGAAAAGGCCGACTATTCCGTGGCCCAGCGTTCCGCCGATCACGCCGATCAGGATGACGAGCGCCGGCGTCGTCAGGCCGCGTCCCATCACCAACGGTTTCAGTATGTTGTCGAGAATGCTGACGATTCCGAGGAACAATGTCAGCAGCACTGCGACAGTGACATCCTTGTCGGTCCAGATCCAGATCATCACGGGGAGCATGATGATGGCTCCGCCGATCTGCACGATGGAGAGCAACAGCACCAGGAGCGCAAGCAAGCCGGCGATCGGAATGCCCGCCAACTTGAAGCCGATACCGGCCAGCAGCGCCTGAACGACGGCGATGCCGATCACACCTTGGGCTACCGCACGGATGGTCGCGCCCGCGAGATCCAGGAAGTGCTCGCTCTGCTCGGGCACGATCCGCGACAGGAAGCTCCTGCCCGCCGCCACGAGCTGCGGTCCATAGGGAAACAGGCAGCCGGCGACGACGACCGACAGCAGGAACTTGATGGTGCCCACACCGGCATCGCCCGCGATGCCAAGGAGCGTACCCGCGAACGGCTTCAGATACGGCGCAATCCGTTGCACGACCGAACGGAGATTGGTCGAGGCTTGATCCCAGAACTCGTAGAGCGGCGTTCCGATCAGCGGCCAGGTCTTGATCGCTGCGGGCGGTGAAGGGATGACCAGATCGCCCGCGGCCAGCTCACCGGCGAAGTCCCTGATCCCGTCCACCGCACCGAGACCTAGCCAAGCCGCCGGCCCGATGACAATGGCGAGATTAATCGCGGTGAGAAGCCCCGCCGCGAGTTTCGCCCTGCCTCCCAGGATTTTGGCGAGCACGAGGAAGATCGGATTGAACGCAACTGCGAGCACGAGGGCCCAGACCAGAATCGTAACGAACGGGCGGATCAGATACAAAGTCCAGAAGATCAACAGAGCGAGCAATCCGAGCCTGATCACGAGCTGGATCACGTCCTCTCCGGTGAGAAGCTGGCGAAGTGTCTTCAAGGCCGTGTCCAGATCTAGTCCAAAGGCAGCGTAGTCGGCGCTTTAGCGTTGCGATCTTGATCTGGATCAAGTACCCGAGCGGATACGGCGATCTGATCGGCTGACGTCGGGCATGATCAGGGCGAACCTGCCTGCATGGGAATCGCGGTGTATCAATCCTGGAGCGCTTCCTCTCGCCGCGCCCGGATCGTCGGCAACATGATCAGGAGGATCGCGATGGCGGCCGCGGCCAGCAGGCTCGCCGAGAGCGGCGAAGTCAGCAGCACGGTGGCGTCGCCGCGCGAGAGCACCATGGCGCGGCGGAAATTCTCCTCGATGGCCGGACCCAGAACCAGGCCCAACAGCAGCGGCGCCGCCGGAAGTTGCAGCTTGATCAGGACGTAACCGAACACGCAGAACACGGCCGCCTCGTAGACCTCGAACGTTCCGCTGTTGATGGAATAGACGCCGATCGAGCAGAACACCATGATCGCGGGAAACAGATAGCGGTAGGGAATGGTGAGCAGCTTCACCCAAAGCCCGACGAGCGGAAGATTGAGGATCAGCAGCATCAGATTGCCGACCCACATCGAGACGATCAGGCCCCAAAACAGGGTCGGATTCTTCGTCATCACCTCCGGACCCGGGTGGATGTTGTGAATGTTCATGGCGCCCACCATCAGGGCCATCACGACATTGGAGGGAACCCCGAGCGTCAGCAGCGGAATGAACGAGGTCTGGGCGCCGGCGTTGTTCGCGGACTCCGGGCCTGCAACGCCCTCGATGGCGCCCTTGCCGAACTGCTCGGGATGTCGCGACAGCTTCTTCTCCAGCGTATAGGATGCGAAGGACGAGAGCACGGCGCCGCCGCCGGGCAGGACTCCCAGCAGCGTCCCCAGCGCCGTGCCGCGCAGCATCGCCGGCACCATCCGACGGAAGTCGTCGCGCGTCGGAAACAGATTGGTGATCTTCTGGGTGACCAGCGACAGCTTGTCGTCCTGCTCGAGATTCTTGACGATCTCGGCGAAGCCGAAGATGCCCATCGCCAGCGGCACGAAATCGAGACCGTCGAAGAGCTGGGGAACGCCGAAGGCAAAACGCTGGCTGCCGCTGTTCAGGTCGGTGCCGACGAGGCTCAGGAGCCTGCCGAGCACGACCATGCCGATGCCCTCGATGAACGGCCCGCTCGACAGCACCGAGGCGAGGATCAGCCCCAGGATCATGAGCGCGAAGAATTCCTTCGGGCCGAACAGCAAGGCGGTCGCGGTCAGCGGGCCCGCAAGGGCCGCCAAGACCAGCGTTGCCACGCATCCGGCGAAGAACGAGCCGATGGCAGCGGTCGCGAGCGCCACGCCGGCGCGCCCCTGCTTCGCCATCTGGTAGCCGTCAATCGTGGTCACGACCGACGAAGACTCCCCAGGCAGATTGACCACGATCGCCGTGGTCGAGCCGCCATACTGCGCGCCGTAATAGATCCCGGCGAGCATGATCAGCGCGGCGTCCGGTTGCAGCGCATAGGTGATCGGCAGCAGCATAGCGATGGTCGCGAGCGGGCCGAGGCCGGGAAGCACGCCGATCAAGGTGCCGAGCAGGCAGCCGAGGAAGGCATAGAGCAGGTTGGCGGGCTGGGCTGCCGTCGCAAAGCCAATCGCCAGATTGTGGAAGAGATCCATCGATCGGCTCGTTCAGTTGAGGAGAGACGGCCAGACGGGCAGTTGCAGCCCGAGACCGTAGACGAATACGGCCAGACACAGCGCGATGAGCACCGCAGCGTTCGCCAGCGCGCCCATCCAGGTGAACTCGGGGCTGGCCCGGCTCGACACCATGATCAGAACGAACAAGGCACCGACCAGACCGAGCGGAAACAGCAAGGCGCCGAACAGGATCACGGATCCGGTGATCCAGGCGAGCCCCTTGAGATCCCAGTTGCGCAGCGCCTGCCCGTCCGCGGTCGGCTTCATCGCACTGAGGATCACGACCAGACCGATGGCCGCGAGCACGATTGCGAGCAGGCGCGGAAAATAACCCGGCCCCATTCGCGCGGCTGTCCCCGCGGGATAGTTCAGCGCCGCCACGAAGAAGAGGACTGCAAATGCGAGGAACAGAGCGCCGGACGCGAACGCCCTGTGATTGCGGATCGCCAATCCCTTCACTTCCGTCCTCCTCCCTCACCCGGTCCCTTGCTCTCCTCGCCGGCACCGGCCTTCGAGGAACGCTCGTCGAGGGCTTCCATCAGAACCGGTACGCCGATCGCGCAGGCATGGACGCCAAGATGTGCAGTCATCTGGAGAACCTGAAGGATCTCCCGCTGGCCGATGCCGAGCCGCAAAGCCCGCCTGATCTGCACCCGCAGTCCATGCGGATTGAGTGCCGTGAAGCAGGCGTTCAATGCGAGCGAGATCAGACATTGCGAGCAATGGTCGAGACCATCCCCGGTCTGCCCGCCCGCGAGGAGATCCAGCAAGACGGCGAAATAGCCGGGATCGCTCCGCAGCCATTGCTCGCAGAAATCGGGCCAATCCCCGAATTGCGCCACATAGGCATCCCGCAGCGCCGTCTGCTCATGCGTCAGTTCGGGATGATCGACCTGAAGCCCCGCGCTCGCCAATTCCTCGGCTAGGATGCCGATGCCGAGATTGCAGCCGTCGAGCCCCTGAACCGTCGCGAGGCGAAACACGTCGATGATCTCCCGCGCCGACGCCCCCTCCTGAAGTGCAAGGCGAAGATGCAGCGCGAGGCCGGATCGGAACAGGTGCGTCGCCGATCCGTCGAGCGCGACGTAGATCAGCTCGCGCATCTTGGGCGACAGCGGTCCGTTCTCTACGGCATAACCCGCATATTTTCCGTAGGCGTCGAGAAACGCCGGATCGAGCCGCAGCAGCCCCTCCGTCCAGGGCCGCCAATAGCCCCGCGCCTTGACGTAGGCATTTTTCAGTACCTGCTGTTCCGGCGTCAGATTGGACATCGCAATGGTCCCGTCAGGCAATGTTCGTCAGGGTGATGCCGCCGTCGACGGTGAGCACCTGCGCCGAGATGAAGCCGCTCTCGTCACCGGCGAGGAAGCAGATGGCCTTGGCGATATCGTCGACCGTGCCGAGCCGCCCCAGCGGCGTTCTCGCGACGCGGCGTGCATCGAGTTCGGCGTTACGATTGCGCATCGTTCCTTCGGTCGGAATCGCCGAGGGCGCCACGGCGTTGACGCGGATGTTGCGCGCACCGAGCTCGGCTGCGGCAGCGCGCGTGATGCCCATGACGCCCGCCTTGATGCCGCTGTAGACGATGCTGTTCTTCGCCGAGATCAGGCCGGCCACCGAAGCGACGTTGACGATCGCGCCGCCGCGTTCCGCATCCATGACCTCGGCGGCGGCCTGGATACCCCACATCACCGCCTTGAAACCGATGTTGAGCATGCGTTCGACAGTCTCCGGCGCGATGTCCGCGACCGACTGATAGCGGACCCAGGCCGCGTTGTTGACGAGGATGTCGAAACGCCCCTGCTGCTCCGCCAATCCAAGCACCGCCTGCCGCATGCCGTCGCGGCTCGACACGTCCTGCGTGACGGCTACGGCCTTGCCGCCGGCCGCCTTGATCGCGTCCACCGTGCCATCGACGAATTCCGGCTTCAGGTCGTTGACACCGACGATCGCACCGCGTCCGGCGAGCCGAAGCGCAGTCGCACGGCCGATGCCGTTTCCGGCGCCGGTGACAAGTGCGACGCGCCCCGCGAGCGTCTGATCCCTGGTCTCGGTCATGGTCGTCTCCTTCATGCTTCCGCCTCGGCGAACGGTGCAACTTCCGATACGTAACGGCGGCCGAACGTGCTGATCAGGCCGCTGGCATCGCCCTGGGCCTGAAGCGTACGGATGCGGCGCAGATGGCGATGCACCGGCACATCCCATGTGAAGCCCATGCCGCCGTGAATCTGTAGCGCGCCCTCGCTGATCGAGCTGCCATAGGTCGCCGCGGCCAGGAACGCCGCATCACGCTGGACCGGACCGCCCCCCTCGGACAGGCAGCGCGTGATCGCGTGACGGATGCTTTCGAGCCCGAGCTTCTGGCGCGCCAAGGCATGCCGGATGGCCTGATTGTAGGACAGGGCGTGGCCGAACTGGCGGCGCGTCGACGCATGTTCCTGCGCGAGCGCCAGGCATGCTTCGGCGGATCCCAGGATAGCGGCGGCGCGGAGCACGTTGGCGTCCGAGTTGAGCAAATCCCATGTGCCAGCCGGCAGGACGGAGCCGATCGGGACTTCAACTTTCTGGAGCCGCACCACGTGCTCCGGCACGGTCAGATCGAGGCCGGCCGCTTCCTCCACCACAACGCCTTCGGCATCGGTCGGGATCAATGCAGCGGTGCCCGCGTTCATCCGTACCAGGATGTAGTCGACCTTCGCCGCGCAGGCCGCGCGCGCGACCGTGCCGCTCAGCACCTGCAACCCCCCTTCCCGTTCGGCGAGGGCCTCACCCTGCCAGGCGATCGTTGCCAATTTCTCGCCGGAAACGATCGCGGCGGCAAGACGCGTCAGCGACGACTGCAGCAGGCGACCGACGAGGATGGTCTCCAGGAGCGGAAATCCGAGCAATCCCGCATGAGCGGCCGCGATCACCGGCACCGCGAAGCCGAGCGGCAGGGCCAGCCCCCCGACCTCCTCATCCGCGATGACGCCGAGCAGACCGTCACCGGCGAGATTTTGCGCCTGTTCGCGAACAGCCAGGCCTGCACATGCGGTCACGGCGCGTGCCGCGGTTGCGGCGAACTCGTCGGGCTGAAGTCCTTCGGCCATGATCATCACTGTCCTCTTCGAAAACTGCGCGACTACAATTGCTCACTAGGCAAGATACCCGCCGTCGACGGGCAGGATGACGCCGTTGACATAGGACGCCATCGCCGAGGCGAGAAAGATCACCGGCGCTGCGATCTCTTCGGGCTGTCCCACGCGCTTCAACGGCGTGCGCGCCATCAGGCCGGACAGCCGCGCCGGATTCCCACGGGTGCTCTCGCTCATTTCGGTCGCGATGATGCCGGGCGCGACGGCGTTGACCCGGATGCCATCGGGCGCGAGATCGCGGGCAAGCGCCTGCGTGAACAGCCTCACCGCCCCCTTGGACGATGAATAGCCAACCGTACCACCCATGCTACCGAAGGCCGCGACGGAGGCAACGTTGATGATGGTTCCCGGCGATTTGCGTAGCGCGGGAATGAACGCATGAACCACGTTGAAGGTGCCGTTGACGTTGACATCGAACACCTGCCGCCAATTCTCGTGAGCGCGCGGGCTGTCGATCGGCTCGCGGATGATGATCCCGGCGTTGTTGACGACGACGTCGGCGAGGCCAAGCTCCTCATCGACCCGCCTGGCCACCTCGCCGCAGGCCAAAGCATCAGTCACGTCGAGCGAACAGCCGATTGCCTCCTTGCCTCCGTCCCGGATCTCGCGTGCAACGGAGTCTGCCCGGTCCTGCCCCAGATCGGTCACGACGACCCTTGCCCCGGCAGCGGCCGCGCCCAACGCGATGGCGCGCCCGATCCCTTGGCCCGCTCCCGTCACCACGACGAGACGATCCTTCAACAAGCCCGCCTGCCCCCGTCCGTCGGACATCACCGGCTCCCTGTTGTTCGTAACGAGGCAATGCGCGGGAAGACCATCACTTGCCTCGCGACAGCTGGAGGATGCGATCGGCGATGATGCCGAGCTGGATCTCGGTCGTGCCGGCATAAATCGTCTCGGCGCGCGCCTGAAGGTAGATGGCTTCGAACCGGCGCCGCGCCACCGTGATCGCCGGGTTCTGCGGCAGCGATGCCTGCGAGAGCAGTTCAATCGCAAGCGCCGCAAAGCGCTGATGCGATTCGCTCCAATAGAGCTTCGCAAGGCTGCCGCGCGCTCCGATCTTGTCGCCGTTGACGAGCGCCTCGACGGCCGTCTCGACATGCGCCTTCAGCACCTCGATCTCGACGGCGACCTCGCCGAGCCTGACGGCGTAATGCCGGTCCGCGACCATTGCCGACAGCGCCGGGTCCGTCTTGCAAGCCGAAATCAGGTGGCGCAGTTCGTTCTCGAAGCGCCAGGCGCGGTACATGCGGTTGGTCGCCCGCTCGATCTCCAGCACGCGGATGGCTGCGGCCCAGCCCTCGTCCGGCGCGCCGATCGCATCGGCCTGGGCCACTTCGACGTCGTCGAAGAAGACCTCGCAGAAGCTCTCGCGTCCGTCGATCGATTTGATGGTGCGCACGCGCACGCCGTCGGCATCGAGCGGCACCGCGAACATGGCAAGGCCGCGATGACGATCCTCCAGCGGACCGGTGCGGGCGAGCACGAGACAGCGTTGCGCCCGGTACGCGCCGCTGGTCCAGATCTTCTGGCCGGTGATCTGCCAGTCGTTGCCATTTCGCGTGGCGCGAGTGCGAAGCCCGGCAAGGTCGGACCCCGCTTCGGGCTCGGAAAATCCCTGACACCAGATGTTGCGCATCTCGAGGATGGCGGGCAGGAACCGCCGTTTCTGCTCCTCGCTGCCGACGGCCAGGATGATCGGACCGGCGAGTTCCTTGCCGATCGAGTTGACGCTCTCCGGCATCGCCAGCGCGCCGATCTCCTGATTGGCGATCAAATGCTCGCGCAAGGAGCGGCCGTGCCCGCCATAGGCCTGGGGCCACGTAATGCCGGTCAGGCCGGCGCGGTACATCGCCGCCTCCCACGTCACGGACTGCTGGAGCGTGGGCGGCGCGAATGCGGCACTGTCGCCGCGGAAGCTGGCGGGCAGATTGGCATGCAGCCAGCGATGCACCGCATCGCGATAGGCCGCGCCCGCCAGGCTCTCGCTCGCGACCGGATACGTCGACACCGCTTCAACTACACTCATCGCCTGCTTCCCGCCTTCGCCATACGTGCCGTCATGTCTGGGCCGCCTGTCCGTTCTTCACTGCGACTTGAGCAGATCGCAGGCGCTCTCCGAGGCCGGCCGCCACGCATCCTCCGGCGCGATCGTGCCGGTGATCTCGTAATAATCGTAGGTGTATTTGGACTCCGACGGAGCCTTGATCCGCGCGACATAGAGCGGACGCATCACCTGGCCGTCAGCCCTGATGCTGACGTTGTTCATCTCGAAATCGTTGATCGGCGTGTTCTTCATCTGCCGCATCACGGCATCGCCGTCGTCGGAGCCGGCGGCGGCCACCGCCTTCAGATAATGCGTGATGGCGCTGTAGGTGGCCGCCTTGCCCTCGTTGAGAAGCTGACCGTTCGTCGCCTCGGCATAACGTTTGGCAAACGCCCGGCTCTCCGGCGTCATGTCCCAGTAGAACGGCGTCGTCAGCCGCACGTTCTGGAGGTCCTTGAGCCCGATGCCATGCGTCTGGCTGATCATGAGGCCGAGGGGAACGAGGAGTTGCGTCCTGGTCAGCCCGAACTCCTGGGCCTGCTTGATCGCATTGGCGAAATCCGCACCCGAATTGGCGAGCGCAATTGCCTTGGCGCCGCTGGCCTGTGCCGTCAGCAGGAATGAGGAGAGATCCGACGAGTTGAGCGGATGCAGCACCGAGCCCACCACCTTGCCGCCACCCGCTTGGATGAACTTCGTCGCGTCCGCCTGCCAGGCCTTGCCGAAGGCATAATCCACCGTCAGGAAGAACCAGGAGTCGATGCCCTGCGCGAGCAGGGCCTTCACCGTGGCTTTCGGCTGGGCATAGGTATCGACGACCCACTGCGTGGTCATGGGCGAGCATTTGTCGTTGGTGAAGAACGATCCCGCGGTGCCGGCCAGCATGTACGGCTTCTTGCGGTTCTTCATGATGTCTTGCACCGCAAGCCCGATCGACGACGCCGAGCAGCCGACGATGGCATCGACACCTTCATTGTCGACCCACCGCAGCGCAATGGCGACGCCGACATCTGGCTTGTTCTGGTCGTCGGCGATCACGAGCTCGATCTTCTTGCCGTTGACCGCTCCACCGAAATCGCCGACCGCGAGTTTGGCGGCCGCGACCGAACCGAGGCCGCAATTGTCGGCATAGGGACCGTTCTGGTCATTCATGATACCAATCTTGACCACATCGCCCGATATGCCCTGTGCGGACACGGGCGCATGGGTCAGCAGCAAGGCAATCATGCCGAGCGCCGTGATTGTCGATCTCTTCACCGTTTCCTCCTGCTTTTACGCGTTTCCTCTGGGCCGGCTTCTGCCGGCTCTATTTGTTGGGATTCAGTGGGTTGGCGGCGCACCGCGCGGGATCAGCAGCGCGTCGAGCGCCACGGCTCCCTCGCCTTTGGCGCGTAACAGCAACGGGTTGACGTCGATCTCCGCGATCGTGTCGGTATGCGCGGCGGCAAAGCGCGACAACGCGGCAACGGCCCGGGCCGCGGCGTCGAGGTCGGCGCGCGGCCGGCCACGCGCGCCGTCGAGCACCGCGAACGCCCTGAGAGATTTCAGCATCGCCATGGCCTGCGTCTCGCTGACCGGCGCCATCTGCACGGCAGAATCCTGGAGGCTCTCCGCGAAGATGCCGCCGAGGCCGACCATCACCACCGGCCCGAACAACGGATCGATGCGGCTGCCCAGGATCAGCTCGGCGACGCCCTTGGCCATCGGCGCCACGATCACGCCGTCGATTGTCGCGTTGGGCGCATTGGTGGCGACGCGGTCGAGCATCTGGGCATAGGCGCGCCGGACTTCGGCTTCCGAGCCAACGCCGACGACCACGCCGCCGACCTCCGTCTTGTGCGGCAGGTCGGGCGAGGCGATCTTTAGCACCACGGGATAACCGATCTCGGTGGCAGCGCGCGCCGCTGCATCCGCATCCTGTACCAGACGCTCGGCCAGCACCGGCACACCGGCCTCGGCAAGTGCGCGCTTGGCGCCGAGCTCGTGGCGGAATGCATCGGCTGCCAGCGGCCCCGCCTGCTCGATCGCAGCTGGCACGTCCTGCGGCCGTTTCGACACCCCCTGCAGCCGCACCAAGGCAGCGATAGTTGCGCAGCAGCCATCGAAGCTTTCCACCGTCGGAAAGCCCAGCGCGTGCAGCTCGGTCAGCGCGTCCTCCGGGCCGTCGACGCAAAGGACGATCGGACGCTGGGGGAACTGCGCGCGGATGTTGCGCAGCGTGTCCATGTAGATGGAGCGCAAGCGCGGCAGATGCAGCGAGAACGGCAGCGGCAGGATCACCGTATCGGCCCGATCGTCCGCCACGACGGCGGTCATGATCTTCTCCAGAAGATCTGGGCGGCTCGACATCTGCGCCGTGGCGTCGACCGGGTTGCGGGCCGATGCAAAGGGCACCAGCTCAAGAATCTGGCGCTGCGTCTCCTGGCCGAGTTCCGGCAGCGTCAACCCGACCGACTGCGCGGCATCCGCGAGCAACACGCCGAAGCCGCCCGACGCCGTGAGGATCGCGATGCCTGGGCCCTTCGGCAGCCGGTCCGGCAGCAGGATCGATGCCGCATGACCGAGATCGATGAGTTCGTCGATGCTGCGGACGCGCACCGCACCGCAACGGGCAAACAACGCGTCGAACACCGCGTCCGATCCTGCCATCGCCCCGGTGTGCGAGGCCGCGGCGGCCTGGCCTGCCGCGGACGTGCCGATCTTCATGGCGATGACGGGCTTGCCGGCATCGCGCGCCTCTTCAAGTGCGGAGATCAGGCGGCCGGCATCGCGGCACGCCTCGAGGCAGCACAGGATCACCTTGGTGGCGGGATCGCGCGCCATCCAGGCGATACCGTCGGCGATATCGACGTCGCACTCGTTACCTGTGGTGATGAAGCGGCTGACGCCGACGCCGCGCTCGCTGGCGAGCCGCATGGTGTAGCTGCCGAGATTGCCGCTCTGCGACACGATGCCGAGCGAGCCGGCCGCCGGCATGCTGTGCTCGAGCACGATCGAGAACGTCGCGATGCTCTTCTCGGCGACGCTGACCGCGCCAAGACAGTTCGGCCCCAGCAAGCGCATGCCGCTGTTGCGCGCGGCCAGGCGCAGCCGGTCCTGCATCGCGCGGCCCTGCTCGCCGAGCTCGGCAAAGCCCGACGAGAACACGACGACACTGCGGACGCCGCGGGCCGCGCATTGTTCCACGGCCTCGCCGGCGCGCTCCGCATCGACCGCGATGATGGCGAGATCCGGCGCCTCCGGCACTTCGGCGACGGAAGCATAGGCCTTCAGTCCCTGCACCGTCACAGCCTTCGGGTTGACCGGATAGATACGGCCTGCATAGCCGTGGCGGCGCAACAGGTCGACCGGCCGACCGCCGATCTTGGTCGCCTCCTGCGAGGCGCCGATGATCGCGATCGAGCGCGGCGACATCAGCGCGTCGAGACCTTCTCCCGGCCGCATCTCAGCGCCCCTTGAACACCGGCGTGCGCTTCTCCAGGAACGCCATCCGCGCTTCCTTGGCGTCCTCGGTCTTGGAGAGAGCCATCGTGATGTTCTGCTCGAAGCGGTAGGCATCGCGCGGCGGCATGAGCTCGACCATGTTCGCCGCATTCTTGGCATATTCCATCGCGATCGGGCTCTTCGAGGCGATCTCGCGGGCGAGCTTCATCACCTCGGGGATCAGGTTCTCCTTGGTCGTGCAAGCCTCGATGATGCCGAGGCGATAGAGCTCGGTGGCCGGCACGCGATAGCCGGTGAAGAACATGCGGCGCATCAGGGAGCGGCCGAACAACGTGTTCAGCATGGCGGCACCGCCGGCGAGCCCGACGTTGATCTCGGGCATGCCGAAGACGGCCTCTTCGCAGGCGTAGAAGATGTCGCAGGAGGCCATCAGGCCGACACCGGCGCCGAGCGCAACGCCGTTGATCGCCGCGATGACCGGCTTGGAGCATTCGCGAATGCAATTGCCGGCCTCGCGTGTGATCCGGTTGTGGCTGTGAAACGCGCCGATCTTGGTCGGGTCCGGACGGTCCTTCAGATCCGCGCCGCTGCAGAACACCTTTCCGGCTCCGGTCAGGATCGCGACCCTGACATCGCTACGCTCGGAAATCTCGTCGAACACGCTCACGATGCGATCGCGCATGGCACGATCGAGCGCGTTCACGGGAGGACGGTTCAGCGTCACCAGCGCGATGTGATCGGACACTTCGAGGGTGACGATATCTCCTGACATGGCTTCCTCCTGGGCTTCTGCTTGTCTTGTGTTTGTCTTGCTTGCTATTCCTGACCGATCGGTCAGCTTTTTGCGCTGATAACATCAAGCGCGGCGACTTGCAATATCCTATCGATGTCCTATTGACCGACCGATCGGTCAGTTATTAGATTTCGCGACAAGCAAGAACGACCGTGAGGAGGACTCCCATGCCCAGGATCAGCCGACGCCAGGCGACAACTCTCATCGCCGGCGCCCTCGTCGCCCCGCTTGGCGCGCCTGCAATCGTGAGGGCCCGCGCGTCGCAGATCTTCATCATCGTGCCCTATGCGCCCGGCGGCTCCATCGACAGCCTGATGCGCTCGATCGCGAAGGCCATGGCGGAAACCTTGGACCAGCCCGTTCTCGTCGACAACAAGCCGGGCGCCAACGGTATCGTCGGATCGCAATATGTCGCGCGCGCGCCGAAGGACGGATCGGTCCTGCTGGCCGGCGGCACCGGGCCGATTTCGCTGAACGTGCTGCTCCGCAAGAACTTGCCCTACAAGCTCGAGGACTTCGCCTCGGTCGCCATGCTCTGCAACGGGCCGCTGTCGCTGACCGTGAACGCACGGACGCCGGCCGCCGACGTGAAGAGCTTCGTCACCTACGCCAAGGGGCGCGACAAGCCGCTGTTCTACGCCACGCTCGGTCCGGGCAGCGTCACGCATTTGTTCGGGATCATGATGGGCAAGTCGATGGGATTTGCCGTCACCGAGGTTGCCTATCGCAACAATCCGGCCTCCATCATGGAGACACTGTCAGGAGAATGCGATCTCAACTTCGCAACGCCCGCCGCCGTGATCGAGCATGCGCGCGGCGGCCAGCTTCGCATCCTCGCGGTCTCCTCGGACAAGCGCATGACGAGCTTGCCCGAGATACCGACGCTCGCCGAATCCGGCTATCCCGACCTCACCGCATCGTTCTGGACCGCGCTCCACGCCCCGGCGGGCACGCCGCGCGATGTCATCGCGCGGCTGAACGCGGCAGCCAACGCCGCGATGCAGAAGCCCGAGATCGCAAAGCAGCTCGAAACCGATGGCCTGATGGTCGATACCGGCGCACCGGAGCGGCTCGACGCCCAATTGACCAAGGACGCCGCGCTCTGGGGACCGGTGATCAAGGCGCAGAACATCGCCCTGGAATGAGGCGTTGCACGCGGTGCCGCCACCGGTCAGCGTGATTTTCGCCGGCCGGCGCGAGGCGGCTCGGCGCCGGGAAGTTCGATCAACTCCCCGCTCCGCAGCCCGTTGAACAGCATGTCGAAGAATATCTCCGCGATCTGTTCCGGGGTTGCGGATTTGTTGGGATTGTACCAGCGATGCATCCAATTGAGCGAAGAGAGGATCAGCCGGCCGGTCATGGGAACGTCGACCTTGCGGATTTCGCCGGCGTCGATGGCTTCCTGGATCAGGCCGCGCAGAAAGTTCTCGAAACGGTCGCGGCGCGTCAGCCTCTCCTTGTGCCGCCGTCGGTCGGGATCGTTCCAGAAGGCGGTCGTGGAGGCGATCCAGGCCCAGCGATAGCGCCGGAAGTATTCCGCCGTGGCGACCATGAAAGCACGAATCTTCTGCGACGGCGGCCCGTCGGGAATGCGGTCGCGCACGAAAAGGTAGAGTTCGAGCGTCGAGCCGACCGCCACCCGCGCGTAGATCTCGTCCTTGTTGGAGAAATGATGGTAGAGGAGCGACTTGGAGATGCCGCAGGCGAGCGCGATGTCGCGCATCGAAGTCCCCTCAAATCCCTTGCTGGCGAACAGCCGCCCGGCCTCGGCGAGGATCTGAAGCACGCGGTCCGAGGCCTCGGCCTGGTTCGCAACGCCATCCTTCATCGTTGACAGTTCGGTCATGAACTCCGCAATCCGTTCGTCAGCCTGGCGCCAACATGAGGGTCTTTAGAATGAAACTAGGTTTTCACGGACCGATCGGTCAAGCCCGGCGATCCCTGCGCGAGGAACCATGAGCGCGGTCCGGATCACGCGAATCGGCACGACGAAGGACCAGCTCGGCGAAAGCCCGGTCTGGGATGAGCGCCGACAGCGCCTCTTCTGGATCGACGCGCTGGCCGGATCGATCCACGCCCTCGACCCCGTCACCGGCGCGACCGAGCAATTCGGCGCGCCCGCGCCGATCGGGTCGCTGGCGCTGCGGCGCGACCGCGGCGCTGTGCTCGCACTACGCCACGGATTTGCGCGCTACGATTTCGACATGCGCGTGCTGACCGAAGGTCCGTCGATCGGGCTCGACCACCCGAAGGTGCGGCTGAACGACGGAAAGGCCGATCCCTATGGACGGTTCGTGGCAGGCACGATGCACGGCGACCGCGCCCCGGATGAAGCGCCGCTCGGCGGCCTCTACCGCCTGGACGCATCGGGCGCGCTGGAGCTGCTGGAGACGGACCTCGCCGTGAGTAACGGACCGTGCTTCAGCCCCGACGGACGGACGTTCTATCTTGCCGACAGCGCAAGACGGATCATCTGGGCCTATGACTACAGCCAGGATGGCCCCCTCGCGAACAAGCGCGTCTTCGTCAACACGGAGGCGCAAGACTCCGGTTGCGATGGCGCGACGATCGATGCGGAGGGGTATATCTGGTCGGTCCTCGTGCGCATCGGCAAGATCGCGCGGTTTGCGCCTGACGGCACGATCGTGCGGACGGTCGACATGCCGATCCGCCATCCGACCAGCGTGACGTTCGGGGGAACCGATCTCGATATTCTGTACGTGACATCGATCTCGCGCAGCCACGCTCTCGGCGATGACCGCCCGGATGCCGGCGGCTTGTTCGCCGTCGAAGGCCTCGGCGTTCGCGGACCGCCGGCGCACCGGTTTGGCCCGGCCTGAGCGGCCCCTCCACTACTGCGCCGATCTCTTGACCTGCCTTGGCACGTTCTCGGCCATGTAGTCCACGAAGACCCTGATCTTCTCCGGCAGATAGCTGCTCTGGAGGAAGGTGGCGTAGATTCCTTCGTCGAAGGTGGAGTTCGTCACCCGGAAGCCCGGCAACAGGCGGACCAGGCGCCCGCTCTTCAGCTGTTCCGCCACGGTATAGTCGTCCAACAGGGCGATGCCGTGGCCGGCAACGGCGAGATCGCACAGCACCACACCATTGTTGCTGCCGAAGGACGACGGCACGACAATCTCGCGCAGCCTGTTCCTGCGCATGAACTTCCAGACGACGTCGTCAGGGCCCATCCAGTAGGTCAGGCAATTGTGGCGGGTGATGTCCTCCGGCTCGCGCAATTTCGGCATCCGGCCGACGTAGTCCGGCGAGGCCACGAGAATCCGCTCGCTCCGCAGCAGCCTTCGCAGCATGAGGCCTGGGTCTTTCGCCGCCTGGATCTGGAAATCGACGTCGAATTCATCTTCGCGAAGCTGGGGACGGCGCTCCGACAGGCGCAGCTCCACCTTCAGTTCCGGATAGAGCTTCTGAAAGCCCGGGATCAGCGGCGAGAGCACCCTGATGCCGAACAGCGTCCGCGAGTGCACCCGTAGCGTTCCGCGCGGCGCGGTCTGCAACGAAAGCGCTGCGGCTTCGGCGTCCTCGATACCGTGCAGGACCTGCTCGGTCCGCTGGAAGAAGATCTTGCCGGCGTCGGTCAATCCGAGATGGCGCGTGCTGCGGTTCAGGAGCTGCACGCCGAGCTGCGCCTCGAGCTCGCCGATGTAGCGCGACACGGACGCCGGGGAGAGCCCGACACGGCGCCCGGCCGCGGAAAAGCTGCCCTCACGGACGGCACTGACGAACAATTCCATGGCCTGGAGGCGATTCATCGATCTTTTCAGATTCTGCAAAGGACATGCTCAGAATACGTCAATTGTTCGAAAACGCTCAAGCCCGTAGCTTGCTGAGAACGGATCGCAAGAGCGACCACGATCAGGTGGAGGAAGCAACTGATGGAATTCGGCGTATTCATTCTGGCGCAGCAGCGCGGCTATCATCAGAGCTCGCAGCAGGTCATCAACAACGCCGTCGAGCAGACCGTAGCCGCCGAGCAGGCCGGCTTCGATACGGCCTGGTATGCCGAGCACCATTTCAACAATTACAGCCTCTGCCCCTCGCCGCTGATGATGGTCGCGCATTGCGCCGGCCTGACCAAGCGCATCCGGCTCGGCTCTGCCGTCTGCGTGTTGCCGCTGTATCACCCGGCGCGGCTGCTCGGCGAAATCGGCTTTGCCGACACGGTCTCGAACGGGCGTCTCGATCTCGGCATCGGCTCGGGCTACCAGAAGTTCGAGTTCGACCGCTTTGGCGTGGACCTCGAACATTCGCACGCGCTGTTCGCCGAATTCTACGACGTCCTTCACGCGGGCATGCAGCAGCGCATCTTCTCCTATTCCGGCGAGCACCTGAAGATGCCGCCGACCGCCATCGCGGTGCGCACGGTGCAGAAGCCGATGCCGCCGATCTGGGTCACGTCCGGCCACGGCGAGACGCTCGGCCGCGCCATTCGCGACAACCACAATCTGTTCGTCACTGCGCTGCTGAACGGCCTCGATGCCATCAAGGCCCTGCGCGAACGCCTCGAGGGGATCGCCGCCAACGAAGGCCGCTCCATCGACGACACGCGCTTCGGCTTCCTGCGCTGCGCCTATGCCAGCGACAATGACAGCGAGATCCAGTCGTACCTGGACAATGCGCGCTTCCAGCGCCGGCTCTCCGAAAGCTTGAAGTTCCGACGCGCCCAGAGCGACGACGGCTATCTGATCAAGGAAGAGGCCGGGCCGAACGACATGAGCCTGGAGACGATGCGGGACAACCTGCCCGTCGGCAGCGTCAACCAGGTGATCGACCGCATGCTGGAAGAGATCAGCATTCTCAGACCGACCCACATCGCGCTTCAGACCCAGCTCGGCGATTTCGACCAGCGCACGATGCTGCGCCAGATCGAGCTATGGGGCAGCAGGATCATTCCCGCGATCCGGAAAGAGCTGAAATCCGGCCGTGGCAAGGTCGCAGGCGAAGCCGTTTCGGCGTAACGCAACCGGCGAGAAGCGAGCCCGGAGGTACGTCATGGGATGTCAGATGTCTCAAATGACCGATTTCCGCTCAGTCGAAGCCGCGGAGTTTCGGCTGGCCATGCGTAACCTCGCGAGCGGCGTCGCAATCGTGGCGACGGGAACAGAGACGGCGCGGCGCGGGCTGACGGTCAGCTCCGTGACCTCGCTGTGCATGGACCCGCCCTGCCTGCTCGTCGGCGTCAATTCGAGCTCCGAAACCCACACCGCCATCCTAGCCAACGGCCGCTTCGGGATCAGTCTCCTCGGCAGCGGGCAGGAAGATCTGGCGCTGCGTTTCGCCGGTGGCGCCAAGGGCATCGACCGCTTCGCGACGGCGCCGTGGGAGCAAGGCGTGCTTGACGTGCCATTGCTCGAGCCTGCGATCGGCGCGCTGGAATGCGTGCTGCACCATCATCAAATGGTCGGCACGCACGGCCTCTTCATCGGCAGGATCGTGGCCACCCGCGGTGGGAACGGCAATCCCCTGGTCAATTTTCAGGGCGCGCTGCGCGCGTTGCCGCAGGGTTAAATGGACTTCAGGCCTGCCGAGGCCGGTACCATCGCGTCCCGGCGCGCCAGAATCAAAGGAGCGGCACCGTGATCATCGAATGCTTCGCCGGCGGCAGCGTCCGACTGGACGAACCGCTCGACTTTCGCAAGTTCAAGCTGGTGTTGCATGCCGGCGCATCGCCGGAAGTGCTGGCCCGGACCGGGATCACGCTTCTTGATGATCGCGATGCGCTCGTCTCGATTGATCTGGTCCCCACCCTGGAGGGCCGCCCCAACGATGCAAGCTGGGATCGGCAACATGCCGAGATGGTGGCCAAGGCCCGCGAGCATGGCTGGATCGATATCCCGCGAAATGCGATCCGGGCCCACGTCGAACCAGCCCTGTAGGCCGCAATCCTTCAGCGCGGAACGACAGCCGTCGCTTCAATCTCGACGCGCGCTGCCGGCTCGACAAGGCGCACGACCTGAACGAGCGCCATGCTCGGATAGTGGGTGCCGATCACCTCGCGATAGGCTTTGCCGAGCGCCTTGAGATTGGAGACGTATTCGTCCATGTCCACGACATACCAGGTCAGACGAACCAGATGATCCGGCCTTGCGCCGCCTTCGGCCAGGATCGCGACGACGTTCTCGAGCGCCTGGCGGACCTGCGCAACAAATCCATCGCCAAACCGGCCTGAAACGTCCCAGCCGACGACGCCGCCGGTCACGACGAAGCGCCCGTCGGCCATCATGCCGTTCGCATATCCCTTTGGCTGCGGCCAGCCACCGGGCTGGAGCACCTGCAAACCGTTCGCCATGTCGCGCGCCGCTGCGCCCGGCTGTCTCGTCACACTCATCGGTTTCTCTCTATCGTCTCAGCGCGATTTCAGTAAATCGCGCGCCACAATCAGTTTCTGAACCTCGGTCGCGCCCTCGTAGATGCGCAACGCCCGGATTTCGCGGTAGAGGCTTTCGACCACCTCACCCTTGCGCACGCCGCGTCCGCCGAACATCTGGACCGCGCGGTCGATGACGCGCTGTGCGGTCTCGGTCGCCGTCAGCTTCGCCATGGCCGCTTCGCGCGTCGTCGGAAGCTTCTGGGCATCGCGGCGCCAGGCTGCGCGATAGGTCAGGAGCGCGGCAGCGTCGGTGTCGGTTGCCATGTCGCCGAGCGCGGCCTGGGTCAATTGGAGATCTCCCAGCGTCGCGCCGAACATGCGTCGGCTGCGCGCGTGCGACAGCGCCTCGTCGAGCGCCCGCCGGGCGAAGCCGAGGGCCGCGGCCGCGACCGACGCGCGAAAAATGTCCAGCGTCTGCATCGCCAGCTTGAACCCGCCGCCCGGCGCGCCGAGGCGACGGCTCGCCGGGATCCGGCAATTGGCAAAGCGCAACGTCGCCAGCGGATGCGGCGCGATGACGTCGATGCGGTCGGCGATACCGAAACCAGGATCATCGGGAAAGACGACGAAAGCCGAGATGCCGCGGGCGCCCGGCGCCTCGCCCGTTCGGGCGAACAGCGTGTAGACGTCGGCAATGCCGCCGTTGGAGATCCAGGTCTTCTCGCCGTCGATGACGTAGTCGTCGCCGTCGGCGCGCGCCGCGCAGGACATCGCCGCGACATCCGATCCCGCCTCCTTCTCGGACAGCGCGAAGGCCGCAAGCCATTCGCCGGAGCGAACCTTCGGCAGCACGGCCTTGCGCAGCTCGGCCGAACCGCCGAGCGCGATCGCACCGGAGCCGAGCCCCTGCATGGCGAAGGCGAAATCGGCAAGGCCGTCGGCATAGGCGAGCGACTCGCGCGACAGGCAGATCGAGCGGGAATCGATCGTCGTCGCATCGCCGTCGGGCGCCGCGACCGCGCAATCGAGCAGGCCCGCCTCGCCCATCGCGCGCACGAGCTTGCGGCAGGCGCCATCGACATCGCGATGATCGATTGTCTCGAGCGCCCCCGACTGCACGAAGCGGTCGAGCCGCTCGCCGATCGTGTGATGGCGCGGTTCGAAAAACGGCCAGTCCAGCCAGTCGCGCTTGATGACCTTTGCCACGGCGCTCATCTGATCCCTCCTCCGCTCACTGCGCGCTAGCTGCCGCGGCGCGCGCCAGATTGCTTTCGTATTGCCCCTTGGCGGACAGATACTGCTTCGGCCAATTGACCGACGTGATGCCGATGCGCGCGGCTTCGTGCAACGTCCAGGCCGGGTCGGCCAGATGCGGCCGCGCAATGGCGCAGAGGTCGGCGCGGCCGGCCGCGAGGATCGAGTTGGCGTGATCGGCCTCGGAGATCGCGCCGACTGCAATGGTCTCGATGCCGACTTCGTTGCGGATCAGGTCGGCGAACGGCGTCTGGAACAGGCGTCCATAGATCGGCCGCTCTTCCTTCCAGACCTGCCCCGACGAACAATCGATCACGTCCGCACCCGCCTCCTTGAACATCGCGGCGAAGATCGCCGCATCGGCCGGAGTGTTGCCGCCTTCGGTCCAGTCATGGCAGGACAGGCGCACCGACATCGGCCGATCGGACGGCCACGCCGCGCGCATCGCCTTGAACACCTCGAGCGGAAAGCGCGCACGGTTCTCGTGGCTGCCACCGTATTCGTCCGTGCGCCGGTTGGTCAGCGGCGACAGGAAGCTCGACAGCAGATAGCCGTGGGCGCAATGGAGCTCGAGCCACTCGACGCCGGCCGACGCCGCACGATGTGTTGCCGCGACGAAATCGTCGCGCACGCGGTCCATGTCGCTGCGGTCCATGGCGCGCGGCAACTGGCTGTGGGGCAGATACGGCAAGGCCGACGCGGAGATCAGAGGCCATTCACCGGATTCAAGGGGTTGATCGATCCCTTCCCATGGCACTCTAGTCGCGCCCTTGCGCCCGGCATGGCCGAGCTGGATTCCGACCTTGGCGTGTCCCAGGCTGTGGATCAGGCCAACCAGTCGGCGCCACTGCGCCTCTTGCGCATCGTTCCAGAGCCCGAGGCAACCCGGCGTGATCCGCGCATCCGGCGAAACGCAGGTCATCTCGGCAAAGATCAGCGCAGCGCCACCCATGGCGCGCGCGCCGAGATGGGCGATGTGGAAGTCGTTGATGAGACCGTCCTCAGCCGAATACATCGCCATTGGCGACACCATGATGCGGTTCGCGAGCGAAAGGCCGCGCACGCGGTGCGGCGTCAGCATCGGCGGCAGCACCCGCTCGCCGTCCTTGACAGCGATGCCCGAGCGCGCGGCGAACCAGCGCTCAAAACCTTCCAGCCAGGTGCGGTCGCGCAAACGAAGGTTTTCGTGGCTGATGCGCTGGGAGCGCGTCAGCATCGAATAGAAGAATTGCGGCGGCTCGAGCGTATCGGCATAGCGCCGGCCGACCACCTCAAACCACTCCATGGCGTTGCGCGCCGCGTTCTGGATGCGCGCCACGTCGACGCGGCGCACCTCCTCATACGCTTCCAGCACGGTTTCGATGCCGGCGCGGCCGTGACCGTGGCGATCGAACTGATTGGCGAGCTCGATGGCGTCGTCGAGCGCGAGCTTGGTGCCCGACCCGATCGCGAAATGCGCGGTGTGCGCGGCGTCTCCCATCAGCACGACATGAGACTTGCCGTTGAACACGCTCCATTTGCCGCAGATCAGGCGGCTGAAATTGAGCCAGGCCGAGCCGCGCAGATGGCGGGCGTTGGTCAGGAGCTTCGCGCCATCGAGCGTCTCGGCGAAGATCTTTTCGCAGAAATCGATCGAGGCCTGCTGATCGAGCTCGCCAAGCCCGTGGGCATTGTAGGCTTCTTCCGTGGTCTCGACGATGAAGGTCGAGGTCTCCGCGTCAAACTTGTAGATGTGCGCCTGGAACCAGCCGTGCTCGGTCCTCTGAAAATCGAACGTGAAGGCGTCGAACGCCTTCTTGGTGCCGAGCCAGATGTAGCGGTTCGGCCGGATCACCATGTCGGGCTGGAATTGCTCGGCATAGCGCGCGCGGATTCTGGAATTGACGCCGTCGCAGGCGACGATCAGGTCGGCCTCGGGAAATTCGAGATCGGACTCGACGTCGCGCTCGAAGACGAGCTCGACACCCAGCGCCTCGCAGCGCCTCTGAAGAATATTGAGCAGATGCTTGCGCCCGATGCCGATGAAGCCATGGCCGGTCGTGCGCTGGCGCGTGCCCTTGAAGACGAGCTCGATATCGTCCCAGTGATTGAAAGCGTCCTCGATCTCGGTCGCGCTCTCGGGGTCGGCAAGGCGCATCGCCGACATCATGGCATCGGAGAACACGACCCCCCAGCCGAACGTATCGTAGGGCTTGTTGCGCTCGACGACGGTGATGACGTGATCCGGATGCCGGCGCTTCATCAGCAGGCCCAGATAGAGACCCGCCGGGCCGCCGCCGATACAGACTATGCGCATGATCCCTCGCTTTCGCGCGCCGCGCCGTGTGCCTGAGCTCTCGCTCGAATTATTTTAAGCATAAAGTATTTTGTCGGCATGGGCCTTGTCAAGGTGGGTTCTGCAAGGAGCCTGGGCGACGCGCCCGGCGCCACAGCGCCGATCTTGAGATACAATGCAAGGTGGACACACGGCAGAGCCGAATCCGAGGCACCCAGGCTCAGCCTTGAATTTACTTTTGGCACGAACTATCTTGCGGGCATCCACGAGAGCTGCACCAGCTTTCATCAGGCCACCAAGCCCGGGAGATTCGATTGGCGCTCGCGAAGGAGTCCACGCCTGTTTCAGCCAGGAATGGGGCGGATCAGGAGGCCGAGTACAGGGCTCAAACGCGAGTTTGGCTCCGGCTGCTCGCCTGCACGACCTTGATCGAGGGGGAGCTGCGGCGCCGGTTCCGTGAAGAGTTCGATTTTACCATGCCCCGCTTCGATGTTCTCGCCCAGCTCGACCGCGAGCCGAGCGGTCTCGTGCTGGGAGAGCTGCCCAAGCGCCTGATGGTCTCGGCCGGGAACCTCACGCCGATCGTGGACCGCCTCGTCGCGGATGGATACATCACCCGCACAGCGTCGAACCTCGACCGCCGCGTGCAGATCGTCTGTATGACGGTCGAAGGCCGCAAGACCTTCAGGCGAATGGCCAAGAGCCACGGCGCATGGCTCGCCGAGCTGCTGGCGGATTTCCCGGCGGACCGGTTCGACGGATTGATCGGCGAGCTCGACGACCTCAAGGGCGCCGTCAGGGACGCGCTGCAAAAACCCTGAGCGGACGCGACGGTCAGCGTCGCAACCTTACTCCGGCTGCCTCGCGATCCCATGTGTCCGCGGTGACGCCCGCTTCGCACAGCACGCCCTTCTTGATCTTGCCGTTCTCCGTCAACGGCATCTGGCTCAGAATGCGCACATAGCGCGGGATGGCGAAATAGGCGATCTGCCCTTCGCAATGCTTGACGACGTCGACGGGCTCCAGCGACTGGCCCGGTTCCAGCAGGACCGCAACCGCAACCTCGTCCTCTCCCAATTCCGACGGCAGCGGGTAGATCGCGCAAGCGGCGACCGCGGGATGGGACTGGATGGTCTGCTCGACCTCCCACGAAGATACGTTCTCGCCACGCCTGCGGATCGAATCCTTCATGCGGTCAATGAAGCGATAATGTCCGTCGGCATCGCGAACGACCCGATCACCCGAGTGGAACCACAGATTGCGCCAGGCCTCGATCGTCTTCTCCGGCATGCCGAAATAGCCGGTGGCGAAAGCAAAGGGTTCGCTTGCGCGAAGCACGAGCTCCCCGGCCTGTCCATCGGGAAGCGCTGAATCATTCTCGTCGACGATCCGCGCTTCGATGCCGTCGGCCAGATAGCCCATCGTTCCCGGACGATCGGACGGGATCGTGCCGGCGAACACGAAATTGGTCTCGGTCGAGCCATAGCCGTCGACCAGCGGCACGCCAAATCGCTCGAGGAACGGCGCGTGGATTTGCGGCGGCACACCGCCGCCAAGCGCAACGCGAAGACGATGCGCCGAATCGTTCGCATTCTTCGGCTGCGCCAGAAGCATCGATGCCATCGCACCGAGCAGATAGCCGACCGTCGAATTGTGCCGTTGCGCGGCGGCCCAGAAGCCGGAGGCGGAGAACTTCGGCTCCAGCACATAGGTGCATCCGTTCAGGAGCGCCTGATAGAACGCATTCAGCGCGTTGGTGTGGAACAGCGGCAGCGTCGTGAACAGCACATCGCCCTCGCGGATGCCGAGCGCCCGCGCCGAATAGATGCCCCACCAGAACAGTTGCGCCTGCGGACAACACACGCCCTTTGCGGGCCCCGTGGTGCCGGATGTGTAGAGGATCGCAACGGTGTCGCCGGGGCGCACGGCGCCCGCCGGGGCCGCGGCTCCGAGAGCCGGCAATGGCAACGCGGAAAGCCCGGCATCGACCGCCCCGCCGGCAGCTCCGACGATCCAGGTCCGAGGCGGCAGCTCGACACCTGCCTCGACACTCTCGATCGCGGCAACGAACTGAGCCTCGACGACAAGGAGCGCGGGACGCGAGTTGCGGAAGATGTGGGAGAGCTGGAAGCCGCGGAGCGCTGTATTGATCGGGACCGCGATGGCCCCGAGCCACGCACAGCCGAGGTAGACCTGTAAAAACTCCGGACGGTTCGAACACATCAGCGCGACCCGATCGCCCGGCTTGATCCCCGCATCGACGAGCGCCTGGGCCGCCGCGGCCGCGATCGCCGCGGTCTGCGCAAAGGTCCAGCGCGTCTCGCCCGCGACCAGCAGGACGCGATCGCCATAGCGTTCCGCCTGCCGCGTGAGGATGGTGGAAAGGATCCGCTCCGACGGTGGAAACGACGTCACCGCGCGCGCCCAGGCCGGCGTCGCGTTCTCCCGTCCGGCCGCTGCGCCGGCGTTCGCCGGCCCCTCGTTTTCCGCCACGATCATGCGTCCGCCTCAGGGCAACAGCTTGTATTTGCCGTCCTCGATCTGGACCAGGATGCGCGAGCGATCGTCGACGCCATGCCGATCAGCCGGCGTGTAGGTGTAGACGCCCTGCGTCCCCACGACCTCCTTGGTCGTGAACAGCGCCTGACGAAGCGCGGTCCGAAATTCCGGCGAGCCGGGCTTGGCGCCGGTTGCCATCGCACGCTTGGCGGCATCGGCGAACACCAGCCAGCCGTCGAAGGAATAGGACGAGAATGAATCCGTCGGCGCCTCGCCGTTGGCCTTCTCGAAGGCCGCACGGAAATCCAGCGCAACCTTCTGAATCGGATTGCTGGCAGGAAGCTGCTCCGCCGCGGTCACCGGTCCGGTCGGACAGATGATGCCGTTGGCGGCCTTGCCGGCAAGACGGAGGAAATCGGCACTGATCATGCCGTGATTGCCGTAGAGCGGCCCCTTGTAGCCGCGCTCGGACAGCGCGATGACCGGCAGCGCACCGGGCGTTCCCGTTCCACCCAGCATGATCGCATCGGGACGCGCGGCGATCGCGCGCAGCACCTGGGCCGTGACCGAAGAGTCCGAACGCGCGTAGCGCTCATTGGCGATCACCTTGATGTCCGCCGACTTGGCGGCCTGCACCAGGGAATCGTAGAAGAGGTCACCTAACGCGTCGGAGAAGCCGATGAAGGCGACGCTCCTCAATCCCTTCGCCTTCATGTTGTCGACGATGCCCTGCAACAGCAGCGGCGTCGGTTGCGGCGTCTGCACGACCCAGGGACCGCCCTCGCCCGGCGGCACCGGCGCGATCGGGGACACCGCGATCATCGGAATCTTCATCTCGATAGCCGCAGTCGCCATTGCGAGCGTCTGGGGCGCACCGGACGTGCCAATGAGGACATCGACTTTTTCCTGCTCGACGAGTTTGCGGGCATTGCGCGCCGACGACGTCGGATCGGAGCCGTCATCGAGCTGGATGACCCGAATCTTCTCGCCGCCGATCTCGCCGATATAGGCCTGGCCCGCCGCGATCCCCTTCGCGTTCGGAATCCCAATCGACGACACCGGCCCACTGAGACCGGTGACGAAGCCGACGAGAATATCGGCTTGCGCAATGTGCGGGACGGCAAGAAGCAACGCAGTGGAGGCCAGCAGACTCTTGATCAAGTTCATGGCACCTGTCCTTCGTGAGAATGTCTTGTTCCGATTGGCAAGCGCCATGGATTCAGTTCAGGTTGACGAAACCAGCGCGATGACGCGAAGCGGACTGCCGGAGCCATTCTGGATCTTCAGCGGCGAGGCGACGATGACAGCCCCGGTGGCGGGAAGCTGATCCAGGTTGCACAGGCATTGCAGGCCGTAGCGACCCGCGCCGTGCAGGAAGTGATGCGCCGGATAAGGCGGCTCGAAATGGCCGGCCTGCCCTGCATCCGTGCCGATGGTCTCGGTGCCAAATCCGATGACGCCGCGCTCCTCCACCAGCCACTTCATGACATCAGGGTTCGGGCCCGGCGTGTGCGCGCCGTCATCCCTGAGATTGGAGTAGTCGCGCCAGCCCTTCTTCGACCAGTCGGTCCTGAGCAGCACCCAGTTCCGCTCGGGGATCCGGCCGTGCTTGGCTTCCCAGGCTTCCACGAGCGGGACGGTCAGCAGGAAATCGGGATCCTGCGCCGCCTGCGCGGAGCAGTCGATGACGCAGGCCGGCGCGATCATGTCCTTGGCCGGCATCGTGTCGACGGCATTGTTCGGCAGGTTCTTGCCGGTGAACCAGTGAATCGGCGCATCGAAATGCGTGCCGGTGTGCTCGCCGAACGTGACATTGTTCCAATACCAGGCCGGGCCGCGACCGTCGTATCGCGAGATTTCCTGGATACGGACCGGCGCCGCCTGGCCGAACTCCGGCGGCAGCACGATGACCGGAAAGTCCGGACTGAGCGTGAAAGTCAGATCGACGACGCGCACCGCGCCGGAAGAAATCGCACCCGCCAGCTCCAGGAGATTGTTGCTTTGCATCGTCACGTCCTCCGGCTTGGTTGAAATCTCGATGTCACCTGTCGAGCTCGCGCTCGAGCGCTTTCGGATTGGCCGCGAGACGTTGCCGTATCTCTTCGGCGACATCTCCGACATACATCTCCTCGAGCCCGCCTCTCAGCCCCGATACGATCGCCTGCGCGATGGCGCGCGGCGCGACCTTCGGCGGCGGCACGGTCTGGAACCATTCGGTGTCGACAGGCCCGGTGAACAGATTCATCACCTTGACGCCGCCGGGCCTGAGCTCGGCACGAAGGCAGTGCGAGAGCGACAGGCACGCCGCTTGCGAGGCCGAGTAGGCGCCAAAGGCAGGCCAGTTCGCCAGCGCATAGACCGAGAGAATGTTGACCCACGCGGCGCTGTTATTGATGCCATCGGCTCCCCGCATCCGCATGCCGGGGCCAAAGGCCTGCGCGAGGTTGATGAAGCCGAGATAGGCCTGGTCGATCTCGTCCCGCGCGATGCTCGTGCCCCTGCGGTCGAGCAGGCCGCCCGGCCGCACATATTCCGTCGTGTTGACGAGGATATCGACCTTGCCGCCGATGTCGGCGGCGAGATCAGCTGCGGATTTCTCGTCGGCTGCATCAAGGGTCACGATTTCGATCCCGTCCTGACCGCGCAGCAGATTCTCGCCGGCGAAAGGCCGCCATGGTTGGGCAACACCGACGAAGACCGTCTTGGCGCCTGCCGCCTTCAATGCGGCGACGGCTTCCTGGCCGATCACGCTGCGGCCGTTGGTCACGAGCACGCGCCGGAATTTCGGATCGGCCGTCATTTCCCGCCACTGCTTGTCGTCTGCCATGTTGGGAGTCTCCCCCTCGGGATGGGCAAAAGCCACCGCCTGGCCGCTCTTGTCGAGTTGAAACGACATGCGGACGGGCGCGCCCTCCGCGGCGTCGGCATGGAGATGTGCGACGATCGTCGGACCGCAGTCCATCTTGACGAGGCCGATGCGCCAGGGCGCCCGTTCGCGGAAATAGACGTCGCTCGGCACGCGTGCCGTCGTTTCCGCGAGAAGGACGCCTCGTCGTGGCGCATCGGCGAACGCGAGGTTGGCCGACAGGCAAGACGGACAAGCCTCCCGCGCGGGATAGGCGAAGGCACCGCAGGCATCACACTGCTGCAGCATGAAGCGGCCTTCGGCGGCTGCCCGCGTGAACCCATGCGACGTCCTGCTGCGCGGTCGCGGTGGCGAAGCAGGCAGCCGCGTCCGCAGCAGCGGGTTCTTGCGCCGGGGCGGATTGATCGGCTCTATCATCGCGACGGCCCTGCAAAGATCGCGGCGCCCGAGGCGAGACCGCGGTCGTAATTGATCATACCGAACCCCGAGGCCAAGGCGAGGTTCGCATTCCTGACCTGGGTGGAGCCTGCAGTCCCCAGAACCTGCCGCAGCCCTTCGACGAGGCCGAGATAGGCGCCGGCCGCGCCGGCCTGCCCGGCCGAGAGTTGTCCGCCCGAGGTGTTGTGCGGAAAGTCGCCATCGATGGTGAGATCGTGCTGGCGCACGAACTCGGCCCCCTCCCCCTTCTTGCAGAAGCCGAGATCCTCGAACTGCATCATCGTGATGACGGGATAGTCGTCATAGGTCTGCACGACATCGAGATCATCAGGCTTCACGCCGGCCATCGCATAGAGTTCGCCGATGTCCATCGCCCAGCCGCCACGCACCTGCATCGGATCGTCGGCGAAGGCATTGTGCCGCTCGATCGTCGACAGCAGTCGCGCCGCAGGCAGCCCCAGCGATGCCGCAGTATCTTCGCGCATTACGAGGAACGCTTCCGCGCCGGCGCAGGGCATCACGCAGTCGAACAGATGGATGGGATCGGAGATCGGTCGGGCCGCGAGATACTGTTCGAGCGTCAACGGTGCCTTCATCAACGCGTGCGGGTTGCGCAGCGCATTGGCGCGCTGGGCGACCGCGATCCTGCCGACATCCTCCCGCGTGACGCCGAAGGTGCGCATATAGTTGCGCGCGATCAGCGCGAAGCTCGCATTGGCGCCGCCCGCGCCATAGGGATAGACGGCATCCTGGTTGAAGCGCGAGAAATTCTCGAGCGTCAGCCGGAAGGAATCGACGTGGTTGGTGTCACCCGCCACGCACGCCACGATGTCGGCGTCATGAGCCTGAACCGCACGCGCCGCCTTTCGCAATCCTGCGACGGCGCTGGCGCCGCCGAGCGGGATCGTATCCAGCCATCGCACGCAAAGCCCGAAATGCTGCGTCAATCCGATCCCGCTGTCAGTCCCCATGGTGAAGCTGGAGACGCACAGACCGTCGACGTCGGAGGCTTTGATGCCGGCCTGCGCGACGAGCGCGCTGAGCGCACGGCCGATCCACCACTGCGCGCTTTCGATGGAGTAGCGCACATAGGGAATCGTGACGGGAGCCGCAATCACGACGCCGCCGTACGGTGTGCGTAAGGAATTGGTCACCGAGCGCCCGCCTCGTTCATCCGCCTCAGACCACCGTCAGTTTCACGGCAATATTGCCGCGGGTTGCGTTCGAATAGGGGCAACGCTCGTGCGCGCCGGCGACGACCTCTTCGGCCACAGATTTCTCGACACCCGGCAGGTTGACTTTCAGTTCAACGGCGAGCGCATATCCGACGGGGACCGGCCCCATTGCAACCTTCGCGGTCACCGAGGGCTCGGCGGATGGCGCGACCTTGCGGGTGCGCGCGACCAGCTTGACCGCACCGAGAAAGCACGCGGCATAGCCGGCCGCAAAGAGCTGCTCGGGATTGGTGCCCTCGCCGCCGGGGCCGCCCAGCGATTTCGGCACGGACAGCAAGACCGACAGCCGATCGTCAGTGCTGGCGGCCTTGCCATCCCGACCTCCGGTCGCCGTCACCTCGGTCTCGTACAGGATCTTTTCGGGAGTCATCATGGCTGGTTCTCCAAGGCTGGTTCACCGGGACTGGCGGCTGTTGCGGGCGAGAAGTGCGCGAAAATCGTCGCGCGCCTGTGCGCTGGCCCGCTTGAAGCTCGGCCCGCGGCTGGGCTCGGTGCCATTGAGCTTCCGGAGCTGCACCCACATCTCCGCACTCTTCAGGGCCACGGCCGCGCAGTTGACCACGGGCGCGTGGCCGACCTTCAGGCCATGCTCCCTGCCGATCAGGAGGCCCGGCAGCACACCGGCGGGGATCACGACGTCGGCGCCGCGCTCGACCAGCGGACGTGCGCAGGCGACAAAATCCTCGATCATGCGGGCTTGCGCGGCCTGATCTCCGGCGAACGCATCGGCGAAATCCGCCGGCTTGCAGCCAAGGCCCGTCACGTGGACCACGCGATCGCCGAGGCCGTAGCGCTCGGCCTGCTCGTAATGCCAGACCTCGAAGACAGGATCGAGCGTCACAAGGCCTAATCGCCGGCCGAGCTGCGAGGCCGCCAGCAACGTCGCCTCGCCGGTCCCGATCACGGGAATGTCGAGCGTCGAGCGCAGCTCGTAGAGACCCGGATCCTGGAAGTGCCCCATGACGAAGGCGTCGAACCCGCCCTCCTCGGCCGCGATGCCGTTGTCGATCGCCTGGACGGCGCAGCGCAATTCCGCAAGCCGTCCGAACTCGCGGTCCGGCGGCGAAATGCCCTCGACATGAACCGTCGTGCCGGATGCGGCGATGTTGTTGAGGTACTCCGACAGCCGCGCCATGTAGGGCGCGTTCACGCTCGCATCAACGAAGCTCTGCCAGAAGATGCGCATCGTCCTTCTCCTCAAGCGGTGATCGGAGGATCGGTCGTCGGCTGCCGATGAATATATTTCAATCATAAACTAATTCACGCGTCAAATGCACGCCGCGACGCTGGCGACGGCCACCGCCACGGCAAGGCAGGCACGGCCTTTTCGTCCAATCGAATGGCAAAGAAGCGCCGCGCTCTGGCGAAATTGTATGCAACGACATTTTTTTCTGACAGCACCGTGACACGTGTTGACGGCCCCACCGATAATACTTTAGGCTTTAAGTAATTCCTCGCCGGTCAGGGACCGGTGGCCATGACAATGATGTTGCAGGGCACCGATTTTGAGAGACTCGATCGTGTGGACAGTCGCCGTGCTCGAACAGCCGGCAGCAGCAGCACCGCCGGTCGCGCATCGCGGCAGGGCCAACGACCTTTCATTGCTTCAGAAAAGGCCCGCCCGCATTCGCCGATGGGCTCGTTGTTCGAACGGCAACCAGGGCCATGGCTGCTGACGCCCGCCCGAGCAAACTCTCTTCGGCCGCGCCCGGGATTTGGCGCTGCAGCAATGCTTTCAATCGGTTCGTTCGTCGTTCGGGCTCCCCGCGTGGCGGCATCAAGGCATTCCTATCCAGCATCAACGGAGGAGAACGCAAATGCGCAAGACTCTGAGCCTACTTGCACTTGTCGCCGGAATCTTCGCAGCCCCGGCTGCGCGGGCCGACATCACGATCGGCTTCGTCACCTCGCTCAGCGGCAACGGCTCGTCGATCGGAATCCCCTATGGGCGGGGCATCAACGCCGCCTATGAATACAAGAAGACCATCAACGGCGAGACCATTCGCCTGATCCAGCTCGACGACGGCTCCGACCCGTCGGCCGCGACCCGCAATGCGCGCAAGCTGGTGGAGGAAGAGAAAGTCGACCTCCTGATCGGCACCGCGACGGCCCCCTCGACCATCGCCATGGCGGCCGTGGCGAGCGAGCTGAAGGTGCCGATGATCGCGGTCTCGCCGATCGCCAAATTGCCTGATACGCCGGAGCAGTGGGTGGTGTCGGTGCCGCAGCCGGCTTCACTCCTCGTCAAGATCGTCGCCGACCGCATGAAGCGCGACGGCATGAAGAACATCGGCTATATCGGCTTCTCCGACGCGTGGGGCGACCTCGTCTACAACGGCGCCAAGGCCGCCGAAGCCGCCGGCGACATCAAGGTCCAGACCAACGAGCGCTATGCCCGCACCGACACCTCGGTCACCGCGCAAACCCTGAAGGTGCTTGCGGCGCGGCCGGACGCCGTGCTGGACGGCGGCTCGGGCACCCAGGGCGCGCTGCCTCTGCTCAGCCTCGCGGAACGCGGCTTCAAGGGAAACACCTACGGTACCGTCGCGCTGGTCAATCCGGACTTCGTCAACGTCGGCGGCAAGGCGGCCGACGGCATTCAGGTCTCCGCGGGTCCCGTGATCGTCGCCGAGCAGCTTCCCGACGAGCACTTTGCCAAGAAGATCGCGCTGGATTTCCGCAGCGTCTACCAGAAGACCCATAACATCCCGACCACGGACGGCTTCTCCGCCTACTCCTTCGACGCCTGGCTGATCTTCGCCAACGCCGCCGAGCGCGCGCTCAAGATCGCCAAGCCCGGAACGGCGGAATTCCGCGCTGCGTTGCGGGATGCGATCCTCAGCACCAAGGAGCTGCCGGGCGTGCATGCCGTCTACAACTTCAAGCCCGGTGCGGTGACCGGCGTCGACGAACGCGCGCTCGTCGTAGTGCGGCTGACCGGCGGTGCCTGGAAGTACGCGCCGTAGTCGGAAGGCGGCAGACAGTCAGAACGGGGGAACGACGTCTCAATGACGAGTGACATCGCAGCCATTCTTGCGATCGACGGGATCGCCACCGGCGCAGTCTATGCGCTGGTGGCGATCGGGACCGTCCTCATCTTCACGGTGACCAGGGTCATCTTCATTCCCTTCGGCGACATCGCCGCGTTCACCGCGCTGACGCTGGCGGCCCTCGATGCGAAGCGCTTTCCGGGCACGGGGGCGCTGGTGGTCATCCTGGCCTGCCTTGCGACCCTGATCGAGATCATCTCGCTGGTACGCGCCGGCGAAACCCGGCTGCTGCCGCGCGCGCTCTTGTTCTACCTCGTGCTTCCGGTGGCCGTGGTTGGCCTCGCCTGGCTGACGATGCGCGCCGATCCTCCGCTCGCCGTCAGGCTCGTGCTTGCCTTGATGCTGATCACGCCGATCGCTCCGCTGCTGGATCGGATCGTCTTCCGCCCCATCGCGGACGGAACGGTGTTGTTGCTCCTGACGGTCTCGGTCGCGCTGCATTTCGCGCTGGTGGGCCTGGGGCTGCTGTTCTTCGGACCTGAAGGCGTCAGAACCGAACCGCTGACGTCGTTGTCGGCCGAGTTCGCCGGCGTGCTGGTCTCGGGCCAGACCATGCTGATCGTGATCGCAGCCCTCGTCTTCAGTGGCCTGCTCTTTCTCTTCTTCGACTTCACGCTGGTCGGAAAATCGCTGCGTGCCACCGCCGTGAACCGGACCGGCTCCCGCCTGATGGGAATACGGCCCGCCCGCGCCGGCACGATCGCCTATCTGCTGGGCTCGCTGATGGCCGGCGTATCGGGCATCCTGATCGCACCGGTCAACACCGTGTTCTACGATTCCGGCTTCCTGATCGGCCTCAAGGCCTTCGTCGGCGCCATCGTCGGCGGCATGACCAGCTATCCCGGCGCGGCGATCGGCGCCGTCGGCGTCGGTATTCTCGAAAGCTTCGCATCCTTCGAGAGCAGCGCGCTGAAGGACGTCATCGTGTTCTCGCTTCTGATCCCGATCCTGATCTGGCGATCGCTCGCCTCGCTGCATTCCGAGGAGGAGATCGAGGAATGACGCGCTTCCAAATTCAGCTTGCGGCAATGGCGGCGCTGGTGTGTCTGGCGGTAGCCCCCTTCGTGCTCAGTCCATTCAGCATCACGCTGATGAACTACATCGGCATCTATTCGCTGGTCGCCATCGGCCTTGCCCTGCTCACCGGTGTCGGCGGCATCGTGTCGTTCGGACAGGCCGCGTTCGTCGGCGTCGCGGCCTATGCAACGGCCTGGGTCTCCGCGCTGAACGGGTACTCCCCGTGGCTCGGCCTCCTGTTCGGCGTGGCGCTGACCTGCTCGGTGGCGTCCATCCTCGGCGTCGTCACCTTGCGGCTTCAGGGCCATTTCCTCTCGCTCTCGACCGTCGCATGGGGCCTCGCGATCGGCTTCCTGTTCGGCAATGTCGAGGGGCTCGGCCGCTTCAATGGCATCTCGTCGATCCCGCCGATCAGCATCGGATCGATCGCGCTGGTCTCGAGCGCGCAGATCTATTTCCTGATCTGGGGCATCGTCGCCGCCGTCCTGCTGCTCGGATATAATTTGTTGGACTCCCGGCTCGGCCGCGCCATGCGCGCGCTCCGCGGCGGCAACACGCTGGTCGAGAGCCTCGGCATCAACGCCTTCCAGATCAAGCTCGTGACCTTCGTGATCGCGGCCTTCCTGGCCTCGCTCTCAGGGTGGCTCTACGCCCATATGAGCCGGTTCATCAGCCCTGGCCCGTTCGATGCCGGCATGGGCATCGAATATCTGATGATGTCGATGGTCGGCGGCGCCGGCAGCCTTCTCGGCGGCGTCGTCGGTGCCGCCGTCGTCACCCTGCTCAAGAACAGCGTGCAAGACTATCTGCCGCTGATCGCCAAGGGCGCTTCCGGTCAGCTCGAGATCGTCGCCTTCTCCGCATTGTTCATCCTGTTCCTGCAATGGGCGCGGCAGGGCATCGTGCCGTTCGTTGCGCGCTTTCTGCCGAAGGTCCGGCGCGATCGGCCGCTGCCGGCGCCGCCCCTGCCCCGCCGCGCGCAGCCGACCCCGGGCGAACTGCTTCTGAAGGTCGATGGCGCCGAGCGGCGGTTCGGCGGCCTCGTCGCCGTCAACAATGTCAGCTTCGAGGTGCGGTCCGGCGAGATCCTCGCCGTCATCGGCCCGAACGGCGCCGGCAAGAGCACGATGTTCAACTGCCTGACCGGCGCGCTCCGGGTCAACAAGGGCGAGATCGTCTTTGCGGGACGCCCCATCACGCGCGACGCGCAATCCCGCATCGCCAAGGCCGGGATCGCGCGGACCTTCCAGCATGTGAAGCTGCGGCCGCGCATGAGCCTGCTCGAAAACGTGATGCTCGGCACCTACGCCCGCACCAGCACCGGCCTGTTCGCCAGCGCCTTCCGCCTCAACCAGCGCGAGGAGGCCAGCGCGCGGCACGAGGCCCTGATGCAGCTCGAGCGCGTCGGGCTCGGCGAAAAGCCGTTCGAGCTCGCGGGCAATCTGCCGCTCGGCAATCAGCGCATCCTGGAGATCGCCCGTGCGCTCGCCGCGGACCCGGCGCTGCTGGTGCTGGACGAGCCGGCGGCCGGCCTTCGCCGCCAGGAGAAGCTGCGGCTTGCGGAGCTGCTCAGGTCGCTGCGGTCGGACCACCTGACCATCCTGATCGTCGAACACGACATGGAGTTCGTGATGTCGCTGGTCGACCGCATCGTGGTGCTCGATTTCGGCTCAAAGCTCTGCGAAGGCGCTCCAGCGGCGATCCGCAGCGACGAGCGGGTTCAAGAGGCCTATCTTGGAGGCGTCGCGTGAGCGAGATGTTTTCGATGACCGACGTGACCGTCTGCTACGACAATGTCGAAGCGGTCCGCAACGTCTCGCTGTCGGTCGAGGAAGGGCAGATCGTCACCGTCATCGGCCCGAATGGCGCCGGCAAGACCACGCTGCTGATGGCCGCCATCGGGCTGCTCGCATCGCGCGGCCGCCTGGTGTTTCAGGGCAACGATATCGGGAGGATGTCCGTCGAGGACCGCGTCGAGCGCCGGCTGTGCCTCGTCCCGGAAAAGCGCGAGCTGTTCTCCGACATGTCGGTCGCCGACAATCTGCTCCTCGGCTCGTACAGCCTGCGCGACCGCTCGGGCGTCCAGAAGACGCTGGACGAAGTCTATGATCGCTTCCCCCGGCTGAAGGAGCGGCAGCGCCAGGCCGCCGGCACACTCTCCGGCGGCGAGCGCCAGATGCTCGCGCTCGGCCGTGCACTGATGGCCAAGCCGAAGCTTCTCATGCTGGACGAGCCCAGCCTCGGCCTTGCGCCGCTGATCGTGCGCGAGATCTTCCGCACCATCGCGTCGCTGCGCGACCTCGGCGTGTCGATCCTGCTGGTCGAGCAGAACGCGCGCGCCGCGCTGGAGACGGCCGACTACGGCTACGTTCTCGAAACCGGCGAGGTGGTGCAGTCAGGCCCCGCCAAGGATCTCATCCACGACCCCCGGCTGATCACGGCCTATCTCGGCGGACACTAGGGCCGGCTCTTGCAGGCCGCACAACAAAAAGTCGAAAAACAACCCCATGCACAGTAGCCGGGGACAGCGATATCAATGGCTTGATGGCCCGGTGCAGGGACTGCTGTTCTTTCGAAATCGTTTGACCCGTCGGGCAAGACAGGGGCATGATGCCATCATCCCGGCGGTGGCGCGCGATGCGCCACATTGAATGATTTCACTTCCCACGTACTTGCGAGACGACGGCCCGCTTCGGGAGTAGCAAGCCGAGTTCGCGTGCCTTCTTTCTTACTGAAGTGACATGGCGATCAAGCTCCCGGGCTATGTCTCCGGCGCAGGTTTTCTGACGCGCAAGAGCCTTCAATCGCTGCGCGTCGTGCCTAGACCATTCGCGCGGTTTTGAAAACTTCACGGACCCTCATTCGTCTGAAGCGATGGAAGGTGCGGCGACCTCCCCATCCGAGATGGGCGATATGAAATCTCTGTGCAGGCAAGTTGGTCTTCGGGCGCCATCGAACAGCACGGTGAGGCCCGTGGTACGACGGCTCACGTCAATGACGATGCCGCTCCGGTCAGCAAGCTCCGGGCATCGAGCAGCACCAAGCTTGCTCATCCTGAAACGCATACCGACAGCAATTCTGTCGACGTTCTGGTAAATCATTACCGATATCCGGTAAGTAAAAAGTCACAGGTAAAAAAGCAAAAGCTCGAATTAACACAAAACTATACCAGATCGACCATCCGTGCAACCGGCGGACGAAATTGACCGCGAACTCTCGCAAGCAGGCGCGACTTGGCGGCAGCCCAAATCCCGAGCATCCGCTGTTGGACTCTTTCCGGAAGTGCCGCGATGTCGACGTGGGTCCGAAATGTGCGCCAGAACGGATGACCGCCTGTGCGCATCCCAACGTGCCGAGGTCGTTAGCCAAGCGCCTGTCGGGCAGTCCCGACGCAATTCCGTGTAACAAGCTACGCCCGCCAAGGAACAAGTGCCTCCTGTAACAGTTGCCAGCGACGGAACCCGGAGTTGACCTTTGATTTAGACACCACCCGAAATTCGAGTGTCACAGCGGTGCATTTGAACCGATACAGGTGTTCAACGCGAAATCATTGCGAGACTCAAGATCAGCGAAGGATATGCCATTGCGCGTCTTCATCCTCGCGTTATCAGTCTTGGGAATTTTCTTGGGAGTTCTCCTCGGTGCAAATGCTGCCGCAGCCGGTCCGAGCACGACCGACCGCGAACTGATCGCATCCATCGATCCGGCGATCGTTGCCGGTGAGGCAACTCAGGAAACCGAAGATCAGATCGGCCTCAACAAGGGAAAGCGTCGCGACGTGCAGCGCCGGCTGACCGGTCTCGGTTTCGACACCAAGGTCAACGGACGGTTCGACGTGTCGACCCGCGCCGTCATCACGCGCTGGCAGGCGGCACGCGGCTATCCCAGGACTGGCTTCCTGAACCCGCTGCAACATCAGGCGCTACTGACCGAGTCCGCCTCGGCGGCGCATGCCAGCTTCAGCGGCAGCGATAAATCCGATGACGACCGTTCGGCCCGCCGTCGCGCGGGTGCGGACCATCAGCACAGTGGGGGCGGTCCCGGTGGACTGATCGGCGGCGTGCTGGGAGGACTGTTCGGACGCAGGTGACGCCCTGCCCGCTTGACGTCCACATCCCTGACCGATTCACAGGGAGAGGGCCTGTCACTCGTCACTCGTCCTTCGTCGCCTTGATCAAATTGTCGCGGAGCGTGACGACGCTTTTCTGCAGCCGCGCGAAATCATCCTGCTTGAGCCCGCTCGACTTCACGAGATTCATGTGCATGCCCTTCTCGCGCAGGCGTCGGCCGGCGTCGGTGAGGCTGACGCGCACCTGCCGCTCGTCGGCGGGATCGCGCTCGCGGCGCAAATAGCCCATCGCCTCGAGCTTTTTTAGTATCGGCGTCAGGGTGTTGGATTCCAGGAACATCCTGTCGCCGAGTTCACTCACGGTCTGGTCATCTTGCTCCCACAGCGCCACGATGGCGATCCATTGCGGGTAGGTCAGGCCGACCTGCCGGTAGGCCCGCCCGTAGGCGAGGTTGGCCGAATAGATCGCGAAGCACAGGAAATCAGCGAGGCTCCGGTCGCCCGCGGCCGGTTCCTGGTTCTGATTGTCTATTGAATTATCTCTGGAATCGGCTCTGAGACCGTTCGTAAGGCTCATTGTGGACGCCCTTTCAGACACGGATATGTGAAGTCTCGCATGCATATATATCGCATCCGATTAAATCGAAAGGGTTGACATCAGAGCCTGGCGGCACTTTATGACTCGCACCCGATTATATCGTATACGCGCCAAATCAGGAGAGAACCATGCCAGTCACAAATGCAAAGAAGACCACCAGAGCACCAACGATCGACATGAAGCTCGAAGTCGTCGTGATCCCCGTTTCCGACGTCGATCGTGCCAAGGAGTTCTATGCAAACCTCGGATGGAGGCTCGATGCCGATTTCGCGGGGCCTGATGATTACCGCGTGATCCAGTTCACGCCGCCCGGCTCCCCCTCCTCGGTCATTTTCGGCAAGAACGTCACCGCGGCGGCACCCGGCTCCGCCCAGGGCCTGTACCTGGTCGTCTCCGACATCGAAGCTGCGCGAAACGATCTGCGCGATCGCGGCGTCGAGGTCAGCGAGGTCTTCCACGCCGGAGGCGACGTGCACACCGGCCCGGACGAACCCTATCTGTTCGGGCGACGTCGGATTGGTGGTGCGGAGCCCGCGCACCGCAGCTATCGTTCGTACGTTTCGTTCCACGATCCCGACGGCAACGGCTGGCTGTTCCAGGAGGTGACCACGCGATTGCCGGGACGCGTCGAGGCAGCAGACACGACATTCACCTCCTCGACCGAGCTTGCGAGCGCGCTCCGGCGTGCGTCCGCGGCACACGGCGAGCACGAGAAGCGGAACGGCGGTCAGTACGATGCGAACTGGCCGGACTGGTACGCCGACTACATCGCCCGTGAGCAGGCCGGCCAGCCGCTCCCGGTCTGAGCCGCGGCTGCGACGTCACCCAACCGAAAGAGTGAGGGAGAGTCCCAATGCGTGCGCAATCAGTTTCTGAAGTCATCAACCCGGACCGGCGCCAGCTTTTGCGTTCCGCCGCGGTGGGAATGGCCGCGGCGGCCGCCGCGAGCCTTTTCCCCGCGCACCCGGCGCCGGCGGCCACAGCTGACGAAATCCGCCCCTTCCGGATCGACGTTCCAGAAGAGGCGCTGATCGATCTGCGCAGACGCATCAACGCGACGAGGTGGCCGGAGCAGGAAACAGTCGCCGACGAATCGCAGGGCGTGCAGCTTGCGATCCTCCGGGACCTCGCGCGCTATTGGGCGACGGACTACGACTGGCGAAAGATCGAGGTAAAGCTGAACGCCCTGCCGCAGTTCATCACAGAGATCGACGGGCTGGACATTCATTTCATTCACGTTCGTTCGAAGCACGAAGATGCGCTGCCGCTCATCGTCACGCATGGATGGCCAGGCTCGATCATCGAGCAATTGAAGATCATCGATCCCCTCACCAATCCCACGGCGTACGGCGCGAGCGCATCGGACGCCTTCCATGTCGTGATCCCGTCAGTTCCCGGCTACGGGTTTTCGGGCAAGCCAACCACCAGCGGCTGGGGCCCTGCCCGCGTCGCGCGCGCCTGGGTCGCGCTGATGAAGCGCCTTGGCTACGCACGCTTTGTCGCGCAGGGCGGCGACATCGGCGCCCTCATTTCCAATGCGATGGCTGAGCAGGCGCCGCCGGAACTGCTGGGCATCCACACCAACTTCCCCGGCACGATTCCGCCGGAGATCACCAAGGCGCTGCAGAGCGGTGAGGCACCCTCCGGTCTCTCGGCCGACGAGCAACACGCCTTCGACCAGGTGAAGGATTTCCGCGCCAAGCATTTTGCCTACGCAGCCATGATGGCGACCCGGCCGCAGACACTCTACGGATTGGCGGATTCGCCGGTCGGCCTGGCCGCGTGGATTCTCGATCACGGCGACGGTGACGCGCAGCCGGCGGCGGCGATCACTTCGGCCGTGCTCGGACGCACCGTCAACGGGCATCCAGCCGGCGCCGTGACCCGCGACGACGTCCTCGACGACATCACGCTCTACTGGCTGACGAACACCGCGATCTCGGCGGCCCGCTTCTACTGGGAAAACAAGGGAATGAGCGCGCTGAACGCGGTCAACATCTCGATTCCCACCGCCGTGAGCGTCTTTCCCGGCGAAATCTACCAGGCTCCGCGCAGTTGGACCGAGCGGGCCTACCACAAGCTCATCCACTACAACAAGGTCGACAAAGGCGGACACTTTGCGGCCTGGGAACAGCCGCAGCTTTTCACGCAAGAGGTTCGCGCAGGCTTCCGGCCGCTGCGCAAATAGATCTGAACATTCTGCCCAAACCAAGAGAGCACGAAATGATCTCCATCGAGCAGAATTCATCACCAAGGAACAAAACATGAGTCAGCGTCTCGACTACAATCAGATTGCACCGGCAGGCGTGAAAGCGCTGGGCGGTGTCCGTGGCTACGTCATGCAGAGCGGCCTTTCCCCTACGCTGGTCGAGCTGGTCAACCTGCGAATTTCCCAGATTAACAATTGCGCGTACTGCCTCGATACGCACACCCGTGACCTGCTCAAGAAGGGAGTGAAGATCGAAAAGATCGCGCTGGTGCAGGCGTGGAAGGAAGCCGGCGCCCTCTTCGACGAGCGTGAACGCGCCGCCCTTGCGTGGGCCGAAACGGTGACGCGCGTCGCGGATACCGGCGTGCCGGATGAAGCCTATCAGGACGCCCGCGCCGTGTTCGACGAGCGAGAACTCGTGGACCTCACGATCGCGATTGGCCTGATGAACGCCTACAATCGCATGGCGATCAGCTTTCGGAACACGCCACAGGCAGCACTCGGGACGTAAGCCCCAGGAGGCGCCGGGAAGTTCTCTGCCGAGCTTCTTTCAGACTCCAGATCAACTTGGCCTGCACGCTGATCGGATAACGGGACGAAAGGACGCTGATCATGTCATACCGGATCAACAACACAACAATCGATTTCTTCGAGATCAACGAAGACATCACGCTCAGAAGAGTGGTTCTGCGTAACCCGAGACCGAAGGGGACCGTTCTCTTTCTGCACGGCTTTCCGGAGACCCTGTCCGCCTGGAAGGACATTGCCGAGGCCCTCGCCGACGACTACGAAGTCCACGCTTTCGATTGGCCGGGTTACGGTCTTTCATCGAGGCCAATGGTCGACAGGTTCTCCTATGCGCCGAAGGACTACGCGCATGTTCTGGATCAGTACATCGTGAAAGCAGGCATCGACACGTCGAGGCTCACGATTTACGCAACGGACATCGGGGCCCTACCGGCACTCCTGCTGGCGGTGGAAAAACCCGATATCGCAAGGACAATCATCGTTGGCGACTTCGCCCCGTTCAACAGGCCGCAGTTCATGTCCGAGAAGCTGCAAAATCTGAAGGCGGGGCCTGCCATGGAGCAGGTCCGCGCCAACATGAACAGTAACCGCGACGAGATCCTGGAAAACATCTTCACAAGAGGCTTGCCCAAGGAAGCGCAGTTCGAAGTTTCGCAGCAGTTTAGGGACGACATGTCCCACGGATGGAGCCACGGCGCGATGACGACCGTAGACGCGTTCTCCCACTACTACTCGCACTTCACGCGAGACCAAGACCACTTCGAATCGCAACTAGCCCGGCTCAAAACCCCGGTGAAGGTGGTTTGGGGCGAGAAGGACCTCTACATCAAGAAGGAGATGGGAATAGAGCTCGCCGCAAGGATCGACGCCGAGTTGGCGCTTCTTCCCGGCATCGGGCACTACCCTCACCTCCAGGACCCGAAGCGCACCGTCGACGAGGTTCGCGCCTCGCTACGCGGCACGTCAACTTGATCTCACCGTGCTCTCGGATCTCGCGGGGGCCGCACGGCCCGCGTCAGCATCGGAAAATGCTTGTTGCCGCCAGCGAATGGCGGGAATTTCACGAAGTCCGCGCGCATGCGCTTGATCACGTCGGAGCCGAGCGCGTGCGCGAGGGATTGCGGGCTGTCGAACACCAGCTTGTTGCGCTGCATGTGCTCGACCCGCTGCGACGGCAGCCGGTCGACCCAATCGATGCGGGTGTAGATCTCGATCTGGCGGACATCAGGGAAGGTCCGCATGATCGCCGGGTGGTGCTCCAGATAATGCAGGTTCCAGGCGTTCATGTCCTCGGCCGGGCCGGGATAGTGCACGAGGTAACTGCACGGAGTTGTCGTTCCTGCCGGATGTTCGGCGACATCGACGGGGAATGACCGCGTCACCATCACCTGATGCGTGACGTACAATCCGGCGAGGCCTGACAATCCGGCACCTGTCGCCAAGCTGGCCAAGACGCCGCCGCGATCCATCGCCGCTTCGCATATGAGCAGGTCGGGAAAGCGCAGTTGAAGCGCAAGCACAGGGCCCGAGCCATCGGCTTTGTAGGGATGATCGACCGACTGTTGCAGCGGCGTGAACAGCAGGCCCTCGGTCATCCCAGGGATCGATCCGACCAGCTCAGCGACGGCGGCAACCTCGTCGGAACGAATCCACCGTTCACCAGAAGGATCGGAGAACGTCATGAAGAGCGAGATCATGCCGGCGTTGCCTCAGCGCCCTCGCCCTCGCTCACGTGCGCCATGAGCGCGGCGCGAATGTCATCGGGCCACGGGATCGCATGGTGATCCAGCAGCGAGGTCGCGGCAACGACCTGGCGGGCGCGCCAGCGCATGCCATTCGCGCCCGAGACGACATGTTCCAGATGGAGCGACGATCCGCCGACCCGGGCGATGCGCAATCCGAACGTCAGGCGATCGCCGAACATCGACGGCCGGGAAAAGTCGCAAGTCAGATGCACCGTGGGCGTTCCGATCTTCCGAACCGTGATCAATTCCGGCCAGGGAAAACCGATCTCCGCCCAAAACTCTTCGACGACGCCGTTGAGGATGTTCAGATAGGACGGAAAGTACGCGATGCCCGAGGGATCGCAATCGCCGAACCTCAGCTCGCGATCGAACGAAAACGTCGTCATCAGATCGCGACAACGGGGTGCCTGATGACACCGACGCCGTCGACCCCCGCTTCCACCACGTCGCCCGGCCACAGCCATTCCTGCGGGCTCATGCCGGCCCCGACGCCTTCGGGCGTTCCGGTCGCGATGATGTCGCCCGGCTCGAGCGTCATGCCCGACGAAATGTCCGATATCAGCACCGGGATGTCGAAGATCATGTATTTGGTGTTGGAGTCCTGCTTCATGACCCCGTTCTTGGTCAGCCAGAGCCGCAGGTCATGCGGATCGGGAATTTCGTCCGCGGTGACGATGCACGGGCCGAACGGTGCATAGGTGTCCATGCCCTTGGAAAAGATCCACTGGCCGGCGCGGCGATTGTCGCGCGCGGAAATGTCGATCATCACCGAATAACCGAAGACGTGCTCCATCGCTTTCTCGGTCGCGATGCGCGTCGCGGTCTTGCCGATGATGACGGCGAGCTCGACCTCCCAGTCGAGCTGCTGCGTCATCTTCGCGTTGTGCTGGATCGCCGCGCCCGGGCCGATCACGGAAGTCGGCGGCTTGGAGAAGACGACCGGCTGCTTCGGCAGGTCCTTGTCCGTATCCAGGCTCTTGGCGGATTCCGCCACATGCGCGCGGTAGTTCAGCCCGATGCCGAAGATGTTCTTTCGCGGACGCGGGATCGGCGCCTGCAGCTTGACGTCCTCGACCGGAACGGCGGAGCCGGCCGGCAGGCGTCCATTGGTATTGTCCAGGCATTCCCTGAGCGCCGGCAGCAGTGTCACGCTGTTGTCGATGAGCGACAGCATGTCGCTCGGCCATGCAAAGCCTTGCGACGCACCGAGGTGCTCGACGTCCACGACCAATCCGTCAACGAGGACCCCGAGACGGGCACCGCTGGAGCCCAAAGTGTAGGTAACAAGGCGCATGAAGCTTTATCCGGCTCTTTCGGTTGAATTCTGCGAGGGTACGTCAGGCAGCCACTGGCTGGTGGCCGGCATTATCGCCATAGGCCTCTTCACGATAGAAGCCGAGACTTTCGATGACAGGCAGGTCGTTGAAGCAGAACAGGCAGGCGTCTTCGCTCTCCGACGCATTGCCGTGCTCGTGCCAGGCCCAGGAGGGAACGCAGAAGATGTCGCGCTCCTCCCACGCGAAACGCGTGCCGCCGATGATCGAATAGCCTCGGCCCTTGGCGACCTGGTAGATGAAGCTGCCGGTGTGCCGATGCGACTTCGTCTTCTCGCCCGGCCGGAGCAGTTGCATGCTCGCGCCGATCGTCTGCATCACGTGCCCGCCGGTGATCGGATTGACGTAGTTCATGAGAATGCCGTCATAGGGCGAGCCGTCGGTTGCGGCGGCGTATTTCCGCAAGGACTCGTAGGTCGGCTCCCACTCGTATTTGAACATGGGGGAATAGCCCTTCGACCATTTCGAATCCGCCGGCCGCAGCCCGGGATTGCCCCAGGTCTTGGTCATGTCGTCCACGGGATAGCCGGAGTCTTCCTGTTGCACCTTCGGATGGACCGCGAAAAAGTTCGCCTCCAGCGCATTGACGAGCGGGATGTCGAGGCCGTCCTGCCAGATGCAGACCGAGCCGTTGCCGTCGACCCCATGCTCGTGCCAGGTGCCATTCGGCGTCAGCACGAAATCCCGCGCCCCCAGGGTCATCTTGTGGCCGTCGACGATGGTGTAGGCGCCCGCCCCTTCCATGATGAAGCGCAGGGCAGAGGCCGAGTGCGCGTGGGCCGATGCGACCTCGCCGGGGTGCATCACCTGCAATCCCGAATAGAGCCAGCCGACCGCGGCCGAGACGTCGCGGCGGCCGGGATTGTTGAGGTAGATCACCCGTCGTCCCGCCTTCTCCGGCGAGACCAGCTCGACCGAACGCAGCACGTGCTCGCGCAGATCGCTGTAGCGCCAGAGCACGGGAATGGAGGCCGATTGCGGCGCCCATGGCTCGATCTTGTTGGCGACCGTCCAAAGCGCGCCGGCTTCGTACTTTTCGAGATCCTTGTAATAGGCCTTGAGCTCGGGGGTGTCCTCGACATTGGCCCGGCCGATGGTGTTTTCGCGCATCCTATCCTCCAAGTCCTGTCTCGTGGCGTCGTCGGTGCGACGCGTCCCGAGCTTTCATTCCGGTTTGCGCGCGGGCCAAGCGGCGCCAGCGGACGCCGATTGACCCGCAGATCGACGATGTCGTGCATTCGCTGCGGCTTCACGGACCGGTGAAGCCGCCTCGTCCGCTGTCGCGCCGGCGTTGAGATAGACGGGTGAAGCCTGGACGGCGGCAGCTCTAAAGCGAGGCAGCTTCAGCATCGGCCCTACCCTGTCGCTGGCTCATGACCGCCTTGCCGGAGAGAAGATCCGCAAGCGTGATAGCATGGCGCGGCGTTGACTTACTTCACATGTAAACGTATGCTATCGCATATTTCTGGAGGGTGCAATGGCTGAACGGTCTTTTGCTCGCGAAGTCGAGGATCTCCGGCTCGGCGACGGCGATACGTTCCGCGGCGAAGGCATCCTCGCCATCACCAAGGCACTGCTGCAATCCGGCGTCGCCTATGTCGGCGGCTACCAGGGCTCGCCGATCTCGCACCTGATGGACGTGCTCGCCGACGCCAAGGACGTGCTCGACGATCTCGGCGTCGTGTTCCAGAGCTCCGCCAACGAGGCGGCCGCGGCGGCGATGCTCTCGGCCTCGGTGATGTATCCCCTGCGCGGCGCGGTTGCGTGGAAGTCGACCGTCGGCACCAACGTCGCCTCCGACGCGCTGGCCAATCTGGCCTCGGGCGGCGTCACCGGCGGCACCATGATCATCGTCGGCGAGGACTACGGCGAAGGCTCCTCCATCATGCAGGAGCGCACCCATGCCTTCGCGATGAAATCGCAGATGTGGCTGCTCGACCCCCGCCCCGACCATGAATGCATCGTCAATTTGATCGAGAAGGGTTTTGAGCTTTCCGAGGTCTCGAACACCCCGGTGATGCTCGAGGTTCGCGTCCGCGCCTGTCACATGCACGGCACCTTCGCCTGCAAGGACAACGTCAAGCCGGCGCACACCATCAAGGACGCGCTCAACAATCCCAAGCGGGACGTCAACCGCATCGTGCTGCCGCCGGCGGCCTATGAGCATGAGCAGGAGAAGATCAAGACGCGGATGCCCGCGGCTGTCGGCTTCATCCGGGACAACAAATTGAACGAGTGGATGGGGCCGAAGCACGGCAAGGTCGGCATCATCATGCAGGGCGGCATGTACAACAACGTGATCCGCGCGCTGCAGTATCTCGGGCTGTCGGATGCCTATGGCAGCACGCAAGTCCCGCTCTACGTCATGAACGTCACCTACCCCGTGATCGACACCGAGGTCGCGGAGTTCTGCGTCGACAAGGATGCCGTGCTCATCGTCGAGGAGGGCCAGCCGGAATATCTGGAGCAGGCGATCAACACGGTGCTGCGCCGCAGGGACATCCAGGCGCGCATCCATGGCAAGGACGTGCTGCCGATGGGCGGCGACTACACCGCGCAGGTCCTGCTCGGCGGCGTCAGGGAATTCCTGGAGAAGACCGAGCCGCGGCTGCTCGGCAACCGGCCGCCGGCGCCGGATGCCGCGCCCGTGCTCAATCACCCCGCGGTCGAGAAGCTCAAGCAGGTCGTGCCGGCGCGCCCGCCCGGGCTCTGCACCGGCTGCCCGGAGCGGCCGATCTTCGCCGCCATGAAGCTGGTCGAGGAAGAGCTCGGCCAGCACCACGTCTCCGCCGACATCGGTTGCCATTTGTTCTCGATCCTGCCGCCCTTCAATATCGGCGCGACCACCATGGGCTTCGGCCTCGGCCCGGCCTCGACCTCGGCCTTCAACGTCAAGGCCGACAAGCGCTCGATCGCGGTGATGGGCGACGGCGGCTTCTGGCACAACGGACTGACCAGCGGCATCGGCAATGCCGTGTTCAACAAGCATGACGGCGTGTTCGTCATCGTCGACAATTTCTACACCTCGGCGACCGGCGGTCAGGACATCCTGTCGTCGCGCGCGACCAACAAGCGGCGCAAGACCAACAATTCGATCGTGCAGGCCGTGAAGGGCATCGGCGGCCAATGGGTGCGTCAGATCGACCGCACCTATGACGTCGGCAAGATGCGCGACACGCTGAAGGAAGCGCTGACGACCAAGGACGAAGGTCCCAAGGTCATCGTCGCGTCCTCCGAATGCATGCTGAACAAGCAGCGCCGCGTGAAGCCGCTGATCAACAAGGCGATCAAGGACGGCGTCCGTACCGTCAAGGAGCGCTTCGGCGTCGACGAGGACGTGTGCACCGGCGACCACGCCTGCATCCGGCTCTCCGGCTGCCCATCGCTGTCGGTGAAGCAGCTCGACGATCCCTTGCGCGATGATCCGGTCGCGGCGATCGACAATTCCTGCGTCGGCTGCGGCAATTGCGGCGAGGTCTCCGAGGCCGCCGTGCTCTGCCCCTCGTTCTACCGCGCCGACGTCATCCATAATCCGACCCGCTGGGACATGTTCAAATCCAAAGTCGCGATGGCCGTGATCGGCTGGCTGCAACGGCGGCGCGATCGCCGGCGTCCGGCGCTCGAGGCACTGGCATGAGGGACGAGACGATCCGGCTGGCCCTCCCCGCCGCGGGCGAGGCAACTGAGCGGCCGATCTCGATCGCGATCGTCGCGATGGGCGGCCAGGGCGGCGGCGTCCTGACCGACTGGATCGTCCAGCTTGCCGAGAACCACGGCTGGGTCGCGCAGTCGACCTCGGTGCCCGGCGTCGCGCAGCGCACCGGCGCCACGATCTACTATATCGAGACGATGCCGCCGCTCGACGGCCGCAAGCCAATCCTGTCGCTGATGCCGACGCCCGGCGACGTCGACGTGGTGATGGCGGCGGAATTCATGGAGGCCGGCCGATCGATCCTGCGCGGCCTTGTGACGCCGGACCGCACCACGCTGATCGCATCCAACCACCGGTCCTTTGCGATCGGCGAGAAGATCGCGCCGGGCAACGGCATCGCCGACGGCGGCGCCGTCACCGGCGCCATCGGGATCGCCGCCAAGACCGAGATCATCTTCGACCTGAACGCGCTGGCGATCGCGCATGGCAGCGTCATCTCGGCCGCGATGTTCGGCGCGCTCGCGGCGGCCGGTGTGCTGCCCTTCAGCCGCGACAGCTATCTCGACGTCATCCGCGCGGGTGGGAAAGGCGCGAAGGCCAGCATCGGGACTTTCGAGGCCGCCTTCGACCGGGTCAAGACCGGCTCACCCGACGTTGTGGCGCCGCCGCAACCGAAACAGGCCGGCAATATCCCCTCTCCCGCAACGCCCGATCCGGATCTCGCCGGGCTTGTCGCAAGGCTGACGCAGGAGCTGCCCGAGCCCGCGCTCACCATGGCCCGCGCCGGCCTGAAGAAGGCGGTCGACTTCCAGGACGTCGCCTATGGCACCGAGTACCTCGACATTCTCAAGACGCTGCACGCGGCCGACCGCAGCGCCGGCGGTGCGGCCCGGACCTATGCCTTCACGGAAGCCGCGGCAAAGTATCTTGCCAACGCCATGACCTATGACGACGTCATTCGCGTCGCCGACCTCAAGACGCGCGCCGGTCGCCGCGCCCGCATCGAGAGCGAGCTCGAGATGTCGGAAGGACAGGTGCTCCAGACCACCGAGTTCATGCATCCCCGCATGGAGGAGGTCATGGGCGTGCTGCCCGCGGGCTTCGGTCGCTGGCTTGGCGCGCGGCCACGCCTGCTCGGCTGGCTCGATCGCCGCGTCAACCGGGGGCGCCGGGTGCGGACCTACTCGCTGCCCTGGTTCCTGGCGCTCTATGTCGTGGGCGGCCTACGCGGCCTGCGCCGCCGCTCGCTGCGGCACGCCATCGAGACGGCGCACCGGGACGGATGGCTCAAGGCCGCCACCGACGCAGTCGGCACCAACTACCAGCTCGGTGTCGAGATCCTGCAATGCCGCCGCCTCGTGAAAGGCTATTCCGATACTCACAGCCGGGGGCTGTCGAAATTCGACAAGACGCTGGCGGCGATCAAGCTGGTCGAGCGACGCGAGGATGCCGCCGACTGGGCGCGGCGCCTGCGCGAGGCTGCGCTGAAGGACAGCGCCGGCAAGGAGCTCGACGGCGTGATCCAGACCATCAAGACTTTTGCGTGATGCGGGTCGAGCCCAGCACAGGATTGGATTGCCGTTCGGACCGGAGAACGTCAGGATCAAACGGCTTGACTGCGATTGTTAGGTTGCTAATCGGAGCGAAAGACCCGCGATAATCCCTCCAATTGACGAGACACCTTGTCCTCGATGGTCATGCGATGCCGGCAGCACTCAAAGAGAACATAGTTCCCGTCCCCGGGCAGATTGAAACCCGGCTCTGGCTCCAATTGCTGTCGCTGCATGGCGAGCTGTTCGCCTCGCTGAATTCGATGCTGAACTCCGAGTTCGGCCTGTCGCTCGCAAAATTCGACGTGCTGGCCCAGCTCGATCGCTACCGGGATGGGCTTGCGCTCGGTCAGTTGTCGCAAAACCTGAAAGTGACCGGCGGCAATGTGTCGGGCCTCGTGCAGCGTCTTCTCGCCGACGACCTCATCAGCAGGGAGATGTCGAGCGAGGACCGGCGGTCCTTCATCGTGCGCCTGACGCCGAAAGGCGAAGCGCTGTTCAGGAAGGCAGCCGAAATCCACAAGAAGCATCTCGGCAAACGGCTCGAGAACGTTTCGGCCCAGGAGCTGGATACCGCGCTGTCCGTGCTGAAATCCCTTTCTTCAAAACTTCACACTGACGGCAAGAAGCAAAGTCGCAAGAGATAATGGCCAGAGAATCCAAGAGCAGATGGAAGTCGGGTCCGCCGAGGACCAGGGACCAGCTGCAGACCTACATCCCGTATCTGTTCAACCGGCTCGCCAATCGCTGGAATCTCGACCAGAACCGCGACCTGAGCGAGCATGGCGTCAACAATGTCGTGTTCCGGACGCTGTCGGTGCTGTTCATCTACAAGACCCTCACCGTCAACGAGATCGCCGTTCTCGCTGTGACCGAGCAGTCGACGGCGAGCCGCATGGTCGAATCCATGGTGACGTCGGGCCTCGTCAAGCGCGAGATCGCGGAGGAGGACCAGCGCCGCCGCGTCGTGGGTCTGACGCCTGACGGCGAAGCGCTGCTGCGCAAGATCTGGCCGGTCATGGCGAACAACTATGACAAGCTGATCGAAGGCATCGCCCCTGACGACATCGAGGTCTGCGCGCGGGTGCTGGCCAAGATGGTCGAGAACATCCGCCAGAACCAGATCTGACGTTGTTGCTTGAGCATCTCCGCGCAATCGCGTTCCGCGTTTGTCGCGGGGAAAGCCAGCGGTTGGGGACGCGGTTTCCCTGATGGATACATCCAGCTTCGTTTTGACAGCCTTCCTCTCCAGAAAGTGGAGCAGGATCAAGCAGCTCGACGTGATAAATGGACGCCGAGGATGACCAGGCTCAACGCCAACAAGGTCGCCGGGAAAATATCCTCAGACAGGAAAGCTACGGCGATCACGAGGCTCACCAGCGGCTGGCCAAACTGAAGCGGGGCGATCGAGGTGACGCCACCGTGCTCAAGCGCCCAAAACCACACTGCAAAGCCGATCAGCGTGCAGAAGACGGCCAGGAAACCGAGCGCGCCCCAGACGGCGAACGAGAGTTGACCAAGAGCGGAAGCCAAGGCCGGAAATGCGGGAAGAGTGATCAACCCAGCGAGAAGAAGCGACCAGCAGGTCGCCGCGAACAGGCCGATCCGCGCTGAGAGCCGTGCGCCTGCGACATAGCCAACGCTGACCGTGACCGTACCGGCAAGAACAAGAAGGTCGCCGAAGAGCGTCGGCGCTGCCACGCTTCCGGCAGGGTTGCGGCCGGGAATGAGAATTGCCACGCCCATGAGCGCGATCGCGCTTCCAAGCCACCAGAGCGGCCTTGGCCAGCAGCGGGAAAGCAGGAAATGGACGGTCGCCGTGAAGATCGGAGCCAAGGCAAGGACGAGGGCGGCGTGCGAGGTGCTGGTGCGTGCAATGCCGACGCCCTGCAGGACGAATGATCCGGCGAACCCGACCAGGGCGCTGATCAGCAGCGCGATCCAACCACCCCGGTCGCTCGGGAGTTCTGGCTTCAATGAGACGGCGATGGGGATGAGAATGGTGGCCGATAGCAACAGCCGGGCCAACCCGATCAACCCAGGTGACAATTCGCGGGCAACGATGGCGGTTGCTGCAGGAGTAGCTCCCCAGATCACGACGGCGACGCCGGCGCCCATGTATGCAAGGCGGGTTTTCGCTTTGGTCATTGCAGAAACCTCGGGGGGCCGGGCTGCAGGCCAAGATGACGATTACCCATTCTCGATCAGCGTTTCTTTGCGTTTGAAATGAGTATGGACATCCCCCGGCAAGTCGATCATGGGGCTACGTCGCCTGCCTAAACCGCAGTCCACTCCGTTCTGAGGACGGCCATTATCAATTCATCGCGATGGATTCCTCCAAAATAGGCGCTGCCACGTGCGATGCCTTCTGCCTTGAAGCCCACAGCTTCATACGCTCTGCGGGCTCGTTCATTCTCTGGAAAAACGCTTAGCCAAACACGGTGAGCTTCGGTTTCCCGAAAGACGGTGCCAACAACCGCGCGAACGATCCGCCTCCCTAGCTCCTTGCCAGGGTTCGACACCGCTATCCGTTTCAGACAGGTCACTCTCTCCGGAGCCCCCCAATCCCGGACAATGGCGAATCCAACAGAAGCCGCGCAATCCCTGGCAATGAAATAGGCATAGTGATTGTCATCGATAGCCGCCAGATGCCGCGCCTCGTCCCACCGGCCGACTAGTGTATGGTATCCTTCCGACCGTTCGGTCATCATCACGAATGGCAAATCCGTCTTGAACGCGCGCTCGATCTTAAGGTTCATCATCGGTCCATGCCTTCAAATAGATCGTGCGTCACACCGTCTTCCTCATATTTCCCCTCGGCGCCACTCCCCAGCCGGCAGCACGCGGATGCAGATGTAACGCGTCGCTCTGGTTCCGCGGCGAGATCAGAGGGCTCCTTAGTTGGGTCCTATCCGCCGCATTCTTGTCAACCGAAGCTTAAGGCACGACGTCGCTCGTGGCGCGCAAACGCGTGCGCGATTAGCTTGTCCATGAGGTCGGTTTGAGACAAGCCGCTTGCTTCCCAAAGCTTGGGGTACATGCTGCTCGATGTGAACCCTGGCAACGTGTTCGCCTCGTTGACAAAGACTTCATCGCCTTGAACAAAGAAGTCGACTCTGGCCATACCTTCGCAGCAGAGCACGTTGAAGACTTCAACGGCAAGTTCCTGAAGACGGCGAGCCTGTAGCAGGGGAAGGTCTGCCGGGATGTGCAGAGCGGCGCCATCGGCGTCGATATATTTTGCCTGATACGAATAGAAGCCGTGCTCGCTCGCCCGAACAATCTCGCCGAGCCCAGACGCTCGAATATCACCTGTCGATTCCTCCAGGACAGAACACTCGATCTCCCGCGCTCCGTTCAGAGCTTGCTCGACCAGGATCTTGCGGTCGTAGCGGAACGCGAGAGCACACGACGCTGCGAATTCCTCCTCGGACCGCGCGCGGGAGACGCCGACCGATGATCCCAGATTGGCGGGCTTTACGAACAAATCCGGCGTCCCGAGCGCGGCAACTGCCGCAGCGTATTCGATTCGGGACGAGGCAGTCGTTGTTAGGAACGGCACCACGGGAAGGCCAGCGTCGCGCATCAGCCGCTTGGAAACTTCCTTGTCCATCGCCACGGCAGAACCCGTCACCGACGAACCGACGAACGACACGTCGGCTAATTCCAGTGCTCCCTGCACCGTCCCGTCTTCTCCGTTCGGCCCGTGCAAGATCGGAAATGCAACGTCGATACTCCCCGCGTCACTTCCTGTTGGTCCGTCGCAATGAACGAGGCGGCCTCGCCCGCCCGGCACAAGGCCGATCTCCGGTGCCTCGTCCGAAATTGTGAGCGCTGTAGAACCCGTTCCCGCGCCATTCCCTGAATCGCAGGCAAACCAGCGACCATCTCGCGATATGCCTATGAGATAAACGTCATAGCGATCGCTGTTCAGAGCTCGAAGGATATTGGCAGCGGATGCCCTGGAGACTTCGTGCTCAGCCGAGCGCCCTCCAAACAGCAGCCCGACGGTAATCTTACGTCGCTCTTTCGTCATCTCTCCACCGTATGCTGTCACAAACCAGCATCAGCCGGCTTCGAGCCATGCTCTTGAACCTGGGTCACGGGCGGATAATATTGAGGCGCCTCCTTTCGATCGAACATGCCGTAGTCGCGAGACACGAGATACAATCGGATCGATGTCACGACGCCTGCCAACAAGAATTCCTCTGCCATTCGAAGCCCGTCTGCAAGCGACGATGCCAGGGCCAGGACGATGTATTCTCGCTCGCGAGAAATGCTCGCCAGAATGTCACCTTCAACGCCCGCTTGGATGGGCGAGTTGGCGGTGGAAACGATCATGAATCGTTCTGGCCGCAGAACCGGGTCGTTGTAGCTGTTGGTGGTTTCGAATTGACGCGGAGCGCCGGCTTGAGGAGTCCACTCGCAGACGAGCTGGCCGATGCGCAGGCGATAGTCCTCGAAGTGCAGCTTTCTTCCCGCGATTTGCGCGGCATGATGCTTTGCGTGGGTACGCCATCCGGCAAGGCTTGCCTCATCGCGCCAGTGAGAGTGCGAAAGCACGATGCCTGGCCGACCGACGCTTTTGAAGCGGTCAATGAACAGAAGGCCGGGATTCTTGTCCAATTCGGGTCGTAGACCGGCGGCAATATCGAAATAGGCCTGCTCGTGTCCTGGTCGCGGCATAACTTCGAAGAACAATCCAATCATATCCGCTCCACTAGATTGTCGGGTCTGCATGCACCGCGCGGTTGGAGGTGGGACCGCATATCATCACTCTGAGTTCCGTTCTTGATGCGCCAAGAGCGATCCCGCCGATGATTAGGCCCATTGCCAGAAACTACGATGGCTCAACGGGGTCATTGAGGCTGATGGCGGCGCTCATGATGCCAACGTCTGGAATCGCAAGTAAACCCTGGGACATTCCGCTCAAATAGCGCGACCAAATTTGCATTTTGCATAAGGTTTCAGGTGGCTCTATGAAAAGGGCCAGTTCTAAAAAATACAGAGAGCCAGAAAGATGCTCTTGCTGGAGGGGACGCTGCTCTTGTCGCCGGGAGTGAGCGGACCTTGTTGCTGCAACTGTCTTGGGGGGTGAGGACGCTCATTACGAGCGGACGCCCGACCACCGGCCAACGCCTCCATGTGCCGCGCAGCTTGGCCGCCGATGGCGTCCACGCCCTTCAAGCCGGGGAAACTTACGGCACAACTCTTCGAGGCTGGCGCAATATCGCCGGTTGTCGGGCAAGCTGTTTCACAAATCAAAAGAGCGAGGATTGTTTCTTGGATTTGCGGCATGGAATGAGAGGGAGATCGACCGTGCCACACGGGTTGTCGACCGGATAATCCGTTGACGTGCACAATGCGGGGCCGTCATGCAGCGCGGAGTGTCGGCCGGATAGCTCCCGCTAGATGACCGTCAATCGGCGGCGTCCAATTTTGCCCGCCGAATAGCGCTTACGGCCCCAGGCCCACGAGGCTGGTACCGCCGCAGACGTAGAGCACCTGGCCGGTGACGAAATCGGAACGTTCGTCGAGGAAGAAGGTGATGGCGTGCGCCACGTCCTCGCGCGAGCCGAGCCGCCCGACCGGGACGTTGCGCGCCATCCGCGCCTGCTGCTCGGAGCCCTTGGGAATGACGCCCCAGAAATTGTCGGTCAGGATCGGCCCCGGCGCGACCACGTTCACGGTGATGCCGCTCGCGGCGAGCTCCAGCGCCCAGGTCCGCGCCATGCCATGCACGCCGGCCTTGGTCGCCGAATAGGCCGAGCGCGTCACCGCGCCCATCGCCGCCCGCGAAGAGACGAACACGATGCGCCCGAAGCGACGCGACAGCATCCCTTCCAGCGCCGCCTGGGTCAGCAGCATCGGCGCGCCGAGGTGCAACTGCGCCAGCATCAGAATGTCTTCCGGCTTCGCGTCGGGCAGCAGATTCGGCAGGATGACGCCCGCATTGTGCACGAGGCAGTCGATGGCGTGATTCCGGCCGATCTCCTGCGCGATCGCGCGCGTCTCCGCGATGTCAGTCAGATCGGCGCGATAGGCCGCGAGCAGATCATGGGTCCAGTCCGGCTTTTCCAGCCCGACCGAGACCACGCGCTGCCCCTTCTCGACGAGCTTTCTCGCCAGCGCCTCGCCGATCCCCGAATTGCCGCCGGTAATGAGTGTGGTGCGTATCTCGCTCATGATCGCCTCCCTCCCCGCGTCAGACCTGACGCCGCTTGAGGTCGCGGAGGTCGAAGAAAGCGCCATCGCACATCAACCTTGCGACAAAATCCTTCAGCCCGCCGCGCTGGATCTTCTCGGTTGCGGTCAGCGGCAGGCTGTCGGTGAAGCAGATCCAGCCCGGCGCCTTGTAATAGGCCATCTGCTCCAGGCTCCAGCGGACGATGTCTTCGGCGAGCGCGCGGCCGGCGCCGGCCTCCTCGGCGATGATGACGGCGGCAACCTCGTCGCCGCGCACCTGATCGGGCGTCGCCGCAACCGCGGCCTGCCGGATCGCGGGGTGGCGGTTGAGGACGGACTCGACCTCGACCGCGGCAATGTTCTCGCCGGAACGGCGGATCACGTTCTTCTTGCGATCGACGAAATGGAGATCGCCATCCACATCGCGCGACACGATATCGCCGGTATGCAGCCAGCCGCCCTCCCACGCCTCGGCGGTCGCCTCCGGGTTTTTCAGATATTCGCGGAAGAAGCCGTAGCGCGGGTCGGCGCCAGCCCGCCGCACCAGGAGCTCGCCCGGCGTCCCAATTGGGGCGTCATTGCCGCCGTCGTCGACGATACGAACGTCGACTTCGGGTGCGGGTCGCCCGAAGCAGCTGGTGCCGATCTTGCGCGGCTCGACATTGGCGGCGATGACGCCGCCGCTGCCCGTCTCGGTCATCGCCCAGGCCTCCAGCAGCGGAAAGCCGAAGCGGTCCTCGAACGGCGCGTGCAGCAGCTTGTCGACGCCGGCACCGAAGCCGAAGCGAACGGTGTGCGCGCGGTCCTGCTCCGACGGCGGCGCGCTCATCAGCATCGAGGGCATGACGCCGAGATAATGCAGGCAGGTCGCGCGGCTGTCGCGCACGGAAGCCCACCAACTGCGCGGATGGAAGCGATCGAGCATGGTCAGGCTGCCGCCGACCGACAGCATCGCCATCAGCGACACCGCCATCGCGTTCATGTGGAACAGCGGCAGCGGCGTGATCATGCGCTCGCCGTCGGGCTTGAGCGCGATCAGCCCGCCGACGTCGCGATACCAGTTTCCGGAATGCAGGAAATAGGTGTTGGTGAGCACGCAGCCCTTGGGCTGACCTGTCGTCCCCGACGTATAGAGCAGCGCGCATTCGGTCGCGCCGTCACCCGTGCTCGCCGGCCGCACGCCGCCGAATGGCGCGGGCACGTCGTCCTCGCTGGTCACGACGGGGATCGGCCGACCGGCCTGGCGCGCCGCCGTCTCGACCTCGTCGCGCCGCTCGACAAGCACGAACGCGGCGTTCATCTCGGAATGCGCGATGATGTATTCCAGCTCGCTCAGCCGCAAATCCGGATTGATCGGCACCACGGAGACGCCGAGCGCGTTGAGCGCGAACCACAGCTCGACGAACACCGGCCTGTTCTGGAGCAGCAGCCCGACCCTGTGGCCTTCGCCGTAGCCGCGGCCCGCGAACGCGGCGCGCCAGCGCTCGACCCGTTCGAGCATGGCGCGATAGGTGATCTCGCCCGCCGCGATGCCGTAGATGCCTGATGTCTCCGGCAGCACGTTGAGGAAGCCCGCCTCGCCGCGGCGAAGCGCGGTCTCGCGAAAGCGGGCGTAGACTGTGGTCGCAGCGGTCAAATTCGTCTCACATGAAGAGCTGGATGTTGCCGAACGGCGCGTCGAAATTGACGAGATCGACGCGCTTGAGCTTGATCTTCAGGGCATCGCCGACCTGGACGAGATCGTGCGAGGCCCATCCCGAATAGCGCTCCAGCATGTCGCCGCGCGTCTCGGTGTAGATGTAGGACGTCCGCGCCCTGAACACGCCGGCAGCCGTATCGCACGCCACGATCTGCGGCGCCTGCAAAAGATGATGGCAACGGCTCTTCGGCTTCTGGCTGAAGGTGCGCTCGCCGGCCAGACGCTCGACCCGTACCTTCAGGAGCAGCAGGTCCTCATACATCAGCGACGGCTGGAGCACCGGATCCTGCTGCTGCCATTCGAGCGGCATCCAGTAGCGCCCCTCGGGGTGAAACAGATCGAGCCAGACCTGCCACTGCATCGTGTCGAGCAGCTCGGCCTCGCGATAGATGAAGTCCGTGATCGTCTTCTCGGTGATCATTCGGCGGCCTCGACACGCTTGTCCATGTCCATGGTCATGAATTTCGCCCAGGCGTGGAACTGGTTGCGCATCTGCCGCTCGGAGGTGCCGTTGATCACCGCCGTGACGTCCTGCTCTTCATGGCCCTCGTAGAGCCGGCGGAGATTGACCCATTGATTGCCGTTGGATTTCAGGCCTTCCTGCGCCCGCTCGTACATTTCAAGGTCGTCGTGGCCGACGATCGAGGTCGGCGCGTTGATGAAGCGGTTGTACATCAGCGCCCGCTCGTAGAGCTTGTCGGGCGCGCCGACCAGGCGATAGACCCAGCTCTCGACCAGCGTCTTGTCGACCGCGATCGGGATGAAGTTGCGCAGGATCTGGACGGCGCCCTTGACCATGATATTGGGGAAATAGACGGTGTTGTGCCTGACCTCGCCGAGGATCTCGTGCGCCCGCTTCTCGCCGTAGGCCGCGACCATCTGGTCGAGATAGCCCGGGACATCCGAGTAGTTCGAATGGATGGAGTTGGCGACGCCGGTGTGGCCATGGCCGTTCGGCCAGATCCTGATGCCGCTCTGCTCGTAGAACTCGTACGGGCTCATGAAGGGACCGTAGAGCTGCACCGCCATCGGCGTTTCCGTGGAATCGCCCTGCTCGCGCTTCCAGACCTTGACCGCAGTGCCGGCCGAGCTCTCATGCGCCACCATCGGATGGCAGGTGTCGGTCTGGTTCTCGACCAGCATCTTCCAGTTGCAGGTGTGCATGTAGCGGATCGGCGTCGCCAGGACGGCGAGCTTGCCCTCCGGCGAGCGGTCGACCATGTTGTCGATGGTTGAAAGGCTTTCGCCGAAATAGTCCTCGAAGGAGACGCCGCTGTCGCTGAGCCGCGCGAAGATGAAGTCGCGATGGATCACGACGTTCTTGACCCTGGACAGCCCCTCATTCGCCTGGGTGTCGCCGAAGCCGGTGCCCTCGTAGCCCTTCTTCAGCGGGATCGCGAGCAGCGAGCCGTCGGTCTTGAAGGACCAGGCGTGATAGGGGCAGCGGAAGAACTTTCCGGTATTGCCGCAGGGCTCGGAGGCGATCTTCACGCCCTTGTGCGGACAGCGATTGTAGAACACATGGATGGAGCCGTCGGTATGGCGGCTCGCCAACACCGGCTGGCGGCCGATCGTGGCGGTGATGAAATCGCCGGGCTTCGCCAACTGGCTGGCATGCCCGACATAGACCCAGCTGTTCGGGAACAGATGCTCCATCTCGAGCTCGAAGATCTCGGGGTCGACATAGACGTCGCGATGAACCTCAGCCTCGCGCACCAGCGCGGCAATCGCGTGGGCGTCCCTTCCGTATTTCGCCATGGCGTCCCTCGCCTCCCTCACAAATCCAGCACCAGTCGTTCCGACTTCGCGCGCGACACGCAGATCTGCATGACCTTGTTGGAGGCCTTCTCGTCGTCGCTGAGGATGACGTCGCGATGGTCGGGCACCCCTTCGACCACGCCGCACTGGCAGATGCCGCAATCGCCGCGCTGGCAATCGTAGAGCACGTCGAGCCCCGCCGCCTCCAGCGCCTGGATAATGGTTTGGCCGGCTGCGACGCCGACGACCTGTCCGGTCGATCTGATCTCGACCTCGAACGGCAGGTCGGGTGAAGACGGCTGCTCCGCCTTGAAGAGCTCGTAGTGAATGCGGTCCGCCGGGACGCCCTCGGCAAGCGCGGCCGCCTTCACCGCGTCTATCATCCCCGCCGGACCGCAGACGTAGATGTGGGCGTTCGCGGCTGCTCCTCCGAGCGCCGCGGCAAGATCCAGACGGGACTCGTCACTGTCGTAATGAACGGACAGGCCTTTAGCGCAGATGTCCCGCAGATGCGGCAGGAACGCCAGAAGTCCTTGCGTGCGGCCGGCGTAATGCAGGCGAAACGGACTTGCGCGGGCGGTGAGCTCCGCCGCCATCGACAGGATCGGCGTGACACCGATGCCGCCGGCAAACAGCAGCGCGGGCGCCGGCCCCTCGTGCAGATGAAAATTGTTCACCGGCGCGCTTGCCTTCAAGACATCGCCGATCTTCAGCGCATGCATGAACTGCGAGCCGCCGGTCGAGGCCTCCTCGCGCAGCACCCCGAGCGCCAGCGCATCCTCGGCAAGACCCGGCAGGGCCATCAGCGAGTACGGCCGGTCCCCTCCGTTCGGGAGCGCCACGCGGATATGTGCGCCTGCCCGCCATGGCGGCACGGGGCCGTCCTCCACGCCAAGCACAAGGCTCCGTACGAACGGCGTCTCCGCGGCATACGACCTGACCCTGAGCTTGAGCGGATGCGCGTCCATTCAGGCATCTCACGAATTATATGAATTTGCATATTTTTAGACATGTAATAATTGGATGTCAATCGGGCTCATGGGGCGGCCATGGCGGGAGGCCCCGGCGCCGGCCGCCTATTCGATCGGCGCCGGCCGCACCAGCTGGAAGAGATCGCGGGGCCGCGCATACCAGCCCGACCCGTGCATGCGGGCAATGAGATCGAGGCCGACCGTATCGATATAGCCTCTCTGTGCATCGATCACGAACTGCTCGGCCACATGAGCACAGACGATTTCGCCGATCACCGCGATCTGCCGGGGCCCGGTCTCGTGAACCGTGAGGGAGCGACATTCGAACGCCACCGGGCACCCCTCGATGAGCGGAGGCGCAACCATCTGCGAAGGACATGTTTGAAGTCCCGCGATCTCCATCTCGTCGACACCGGCCGGAGCATCGACGGCCGTCGCGTTCATGGCTTCAGCCATCTGGTGCGACACCAGGTGAGCGACGAACTCGCCCGTCTCGACGATATTCTGCGCCGTGTCTTTCAAGCCCTTGTTCGGATGGCGCAGCAGGCCGAGCACGACCGTCGGCGGTTCATGCCCGAGGACGTTGAAGAAGCTGAAGGGCGCGGCATTGGCGGCGCCGTCTCGGGAGCGGGTCGTCACCCACGCGATGGGGCGCGGCGTAACGGTCGCGGTGAGAATCTTGTAGCGGATATCCGCCGGAAGCTGGCCCATGTCGAAGAGCATCGGTCCCTCAATTGCGCGCGCGAACGGCGCTGACGGTTGATACTGCCCGCTTCGGTCGATCGTCGACGACGAGCTGGAAAACGTCCGGACGGGAATAGTGCCCCGCGGCGTCGAAATCAAACTTGCCGCGCGTCACCTCGTCGAGCGCAATGTCGGCATACAGGATGGTCTCCCCCTCGAAGCATGGACCCGCCAGCACCTTGCCGAGCGGATTGACGATGGCGCTGCCGCCGCGCATGAGCACGGTCTCGGGATCGGCACCCAGCGCGCACTCGTAGTCCGCCGGGAAGGCGCCGCGCTTGAGATGCTGACAGGCCGTCAGGACGAAGCAGCGTCCCTCCAGGGCGATATGCTGCATGGTCGGAAGCCAGGTATCGCGATCATCCGCGGTTGGAGCGCAGTAGATGCTGATGCCCTGGCTGTACATGTGCATGCGCAGCATCGGCATGTAGTTCTCCCAGCAGATCACGGCGCCGATATTGCCGAGCGAGGTCTCGAACACCGGCATGGTCGAGCCGTCGCCGAAACCCCAGATCAGCCGCTCGCCCGCAGTCGGCATCAGCTTGCGGTGCTTGCCGACGAGCCCACGCGCCCCGTCGAAGAACAGCGCCGTGCAGTAGAGCGTGCCCTGCTCTCGCTCGATGCAGCCGATGACGGTAAAGGCACCGGTTGCGGCGGCCGCCGCAGCGATCGTCTCGACCTCCACGCCATCGAGATCGATGGCCGCCTCCCAATACAAACGGAACGCCTCGCGTCCTTCGGGCTTGCGCATGCCGACGGGAGCGCCGAACGAATTTCCCTTGGGATAGCCGCCAATGAAGGCTTCAGGGAAAACGACCAGCCTCGCGCCGGCGCCAGCGGCCTTCTCGATCAGGGCCGCCGCCTTTTGCGCCGACACCAGCGAGCTTGTCGGATCTGACGCGGCCTGAACGACGGCCGCCTTGTAGGTGTTCGGTCGGTTGCTATCCATCATGTCATCCCGGGCACGGAAACGGAGAGCGGGCCGCTGCTGCGGCCCGCCGGCATGTCATACTCAGTGATCCGTCTCGATTTGCGGCCTGTTCGGCAGCATGATCGATCCGATCACGGCGACGACCGTGCAAATGACGACCGGATACCAGAGCCCCGCAAACACGTCGCCGACCGCGAGCGAAAGATAGGTTGCAAAGAACGGCAGGAAGCCACCGAAGATGCCGGCGCCGATGTGGTAGGGAAACGAAAGTGCCGTGTATCGGATGTTGGCCGGAAACACCTCGACCAGGAACGACGCCACCGGCCCATAGACCATCGCGACGATGACGGTCATGACGACCAGCAGAAAGACGATGTAGGCTGACGACACCTTCGCGGGATCCGCCTTGGCGGGGTAACCCGCCTCGGACAGGGCCTTGCGATAAGCCGCCGCATCGTATCCGGCAATCGTCTTGCCGTTGACCGTCATGGCTACGGCCTGGCCATCGACCGGGGCGGCATAGCTGAAGTTGATGCCGCTTCCGATCAACAGCTTCTTGGCCTGGACGCAAGGCTTGCCATGATCGCCATGCGAGCTCAGCAATGCGGCCGCAAGGCCGAACCGGCATGCTTCGCTGGTGGTGTCGGCGTGCACCGTCACCGGCGCACTGCGGGTCGCGGCCACGAGCTGCGGATTTGCTGCCTCCAGCAGCGACGAAAACATCGGCCGGTAGCACAGCGCCGAAAGTACGAGACCCGTCATCATCAGCCATTTGCGTCCGACCCGATCGGACAGCCAACCGAAGAAAACGAAAGCCGGCGCACCGATGACGAGGCCGATGGCCATCAGGGTATAGGATGTCTGCAGGTCGATCCTTGCGATCTGCTGCATGAAGATCATCACGTAGAACTGGCCGGTGAAGTAAGTGGACCCCATCCCCGCGGTCACACCGAACAGCCCGATCAACACCAGGCGAAGGCTGGACCACCGGGCGAACGTGTCTCTGACCGGGCTCCTGGACAGGCGACGCTCGGCCTTGAGACGCGTGAAGACGGGCGATTCATGCAGCTTGGCGCGGACGTAGATCGAGAACGCCAGCATCGCGATCGAGATGATGAAGGGAGCGCGCCATCCCCAGGCCTTGAAGTCGGCCTCGCTCATGACGCTCTGCGTGCCGATGATGACCGCGATGGAGAGCGCCAGCCCGACCGACGATGTGATCTGGATCCAGCCGGTCAGAAGCCCGCGCCGGTCCGGACGCGAATGCTCCGCAACGTAGATGACGGCACCGCCATACTCGCCGCCGACCGCGAGGCCCTGGATCAATCGCAGCATGACCAGCGAGATCCATGCAGCATGACCCACGCTGGCATAGGTGGGCAGGAAGCCGATCAAGGCCGTGCCGCCGCCCATCATCACGATGGTGATGAGGAAGGTATATTTTCGACCGACCAGATCGCCGATGCGGCCGAAGACCACTGCGCCGATCGGCCGGATCACGAAGCCTGCCGCAAGAGCGCCGAGCGACGCAAGCACGGCGGCGGTCGGGTTGTCCGGCGGAAACAATACCGAACTCATGAACACGGCCAGCGAGCCGTAGATGAAGAAGTCGTACCACTCGAACACGGTGCCGAGGGTCGAGGCGAGAACGACCTGCCGCTCCTCGCTGCGCGTCAGATTCTGGTCGGCGGGTACCGCCGTCGCTCGTGCATCCATCGTCATTCCCCTGTTTCGCGGCCAAACCCAGCCCCGCTTCAAGCAATTTTATTTAGTCATATACATATGATGTCGTCAAATACAGCAAGCTTGAATATCCGGCGCGACGCGCCCAATAATGCGCCAGCACGACACCCGCCGTAACACCCTGATCTATAAGGATTTTCAGTGAAGAAGCCGCGCCGACCCCGTCCGCCGGATCCGGCGCCCGCATCCGCACGAGGAGCCAAACCCGGCAAGACCACCAAGGCGGAACGGCCCGGACGGCGCGGCATTCAGTCGATCGAGATCGGCTTCAAGATCCTCGACTACCTCAGGACCGAAATGCGGCCCGTGCCGCTGAAGATGATCGCCGCCAACACCGGAATGTCCGCGGCCAACGTCCACTATTATCTCGTGAGCTTTCAGGCGGTGGGCATCGTCCGACAGGAGAGCGACACCGGCTGCTATGCCCTCGGCCCCTACGCATTGAAGCTCGGCATGGCGGCCATCGAGCAATTCGACGTCTTCGCCGTCGCGCGGCCGGCCATGACCGAACTCGCAACGACGATCGGCCACACCGTATTTCTCGGCGTGTGGGGCAATCGCGGACCGACCATCATCTATCGCGTCGAGGGCGGAGCCAGCCGGCCCATCATCGAGCTGCGCGTCGGAAGCGTCCTGAGCCTGCTGCGGTCCGCGCTGGGGCGAAACTTTCTTGCACATTTGCCGCGCTCGCTGACGGGCGAGATGCTGGATCAGGAGCTCAAGGAGGAACGCTCGCGCGAGACGCGGGTCGATGACGCGCCAACCACCAAGGCCGAGGTGGAGGAGATGATGGACACGATCCGGCGCGACGGCATCAGCCGTTGTCGTGACGCGCTGCTGCCGAACTTCACCTCCCTATCCGCGCCGATCTTCGACCAGGGCGGGTTCATGATCGCGGCCATCACGATGATGGGACCCATCGGTATTCTCGACGATGACCTGAAAGGTCCGACAGCGACGGCCCTGAGCGCCCACGCGCGCGCCCTCTCCGCGACCGCCGGCTGGCAAGGCGGAGGCTGAACCGCCCTCGCCGGCTCGATCGGGCGAGAGCAGCGGCCGCGCATCAGAGCTCGCAGTTACGGCAGATTGTCCCGCAGAAAAATGTCGATGCGGATGCGTTCCTGGTCGGGGCTGATGGGCTCACCCGAGCAATGCGCGAGCAGGACGCGCGCTGCGGACCGCGCCTCGTGGCCGGGGTCCTGGTTGATGATGGCGTCGAGCGTGCCGCGGACCAGGAAGCGCCGCGTATACTGAGTCAGCTCATGGGTGATCCAGACCACCTCGCGCGCCCGTCCCGAGGCCTCGAGCGCATCAGCAATGCCACGGTTCCCGGCGCCGCAGCAATAGATGCCGCGGAGATCGGCATGGCGCGCCAGCAGCGCGGCCGTGAGCTTCCGCGTTCGGTCGCTGTCGTCGCGGCCCTCGATGACCGGGAGCGCGCGCAAATCCGGATACTCGCTGGACAGGATCTGGTGGAAGCCGAACTGCCGCTCGGTGTGATCGCGCAGCGACAACGATCCCGCGATCACCGCGACCGTCCCCTCGTTGCCGGCGAGGAAGCGTCCCATCAGCGTGGCCGCGGTCCGCCCCGCGGCCGGGTTGTCGATACCGACATAGTGCAGGCGGCGCGAGCTCGGCGCGTCCGACACCAGGGTCACCACGGCGACCCCGCGGCCTGCGAGCTCGTCGATCGCGGCGCGTACCCTCGGATGGTCGAGCGCGATGACGGCGACGCCCTGATAGGCCGGCGACAAGTTTTCCAGCGCGCTGGCCAGCACGTCCGGATCGAACACGTCGACATGGAGAATATCGATGAAGCCGCGCTGGCCGGCGAGCCAGTCCGCGGTGCGCTGGACCTGCTCGGTCAGGTTGGTCATGAAGCTGTTGCTGCCGGTCGGCAGCACGAACGCGAAGCGGAACGTCTGGCCGCGGGCAAGCCGCGCGGCCGCGACGTCGGCACGATAGCCGAGTTTTGCCACCGCGGCCTCGACGCGCGCAACCGTCTTGGCGCGCACGCCCTCGCGCCGGTTGACGACGCGGTCGACGGTGGCGAGCGAAACGCCCGCCGCGCGCGCGACATCCTCGAGCGTGGCACGAAGCACCGGCTGCGCCGCGCCGGCTGTCATTCGCGCGCCGCCCACAGCATGCCGCGGGTCATCAGCGTTCGGATCTCCGGCACGTCAAGCTCGTAGGCACGGTGGCCGAGCGAGGAGTAGAACACCCTGCCCGCGCCGTAGCGCTTCTTCCACACCACGGGCATGACCACGCCCTCGATCCAGGGCGCGTGCTCGCCGGTGAAGGTCGTCGTCGCCAACACCTCGTTGGCGGGGTCGACATGCATGTAATACTGCTCTGAACGATGCTCGAAACTCTTCAGACCCTTCATGATGGGGTCGTCCGGCTTCGTCAAGTCGACCTTGTAGTCGATGATGTTGCCAGGATGCGCGACCCACTGCCCGCCACACAGGAACTGGTAGTCGACGGAATCGCGGAACGCGTCGCACATGCCGCCATGATGGCCGGTGAGCCCGACGCCGCTGCGCACCGCCGCGCAGAGATTGAGCGCTTCCGCCTTCTCGATCTTCGACATGGTGTAGATCGGGATGATCAGCGACAGATCGTGAATCGCGGGATCGGCGAATGCCGCCGTCGTGGTCTCGATCCGCACCTCGAAGCCTTCCGCCTTCAGCCAGCCGCGGATCATCGAGGCACAGAGATCCGGATCGTGTCCCGGCCAGCCGCCCCAAACTATCATTGCCTTGCGCATGTTTCTGTCCTCAGTCGATCTGTCCGGTTTCGCGTCCGGCCGGCAGCATCGCCGGCCGCTCGACGCGGCTCTCGATCTTGACGCGCCGCCCGTCGTCGGCGGAGGTCTGGAACGCCTCCATCACCTCCAGCACGTGGAAGGCGAGCGCACCACTGGCGCGATGCGGCCGGTTGTTCAGGATCGCGGCGGCCATGTCGGCGACGCCGATCGAGCGGAACTCGCCGTCGACATGGCCGTGCGTCGGCGGCACCGTCTCCCATTCACCGCCGGTCCTCGCGACCTGCACCTCGCCGCCGAAGCGGTTCGGGTCCGGCACCAGCATGCTGCCCTTGTCGCCATAGATCTCGATCGGCGCGTGCCGGTGCTTCGGGACATCAAAGCTCATCGCGATCGAGACGACCGCCCCGCTCTCGAATTCGAGCGTGCCCGCCACATGGGTCGAGACCTCGACCGGAATCAGCGTGCCGTTCATCGGCTGGCTGGTCACCACGCGCTCGGATTTCGGACGCGCGGTCGAGCCCATCACGCTCGCGACCGGGCCGAGCAGCTGGACGAGATCGGTGATGTAATACGGCCCCATGTCCAGCATCGGCCCGCCGCCGCGCAGGTAATAGAAGCCTGGCGCCGGATGCCAGCGCTCGTGGCCGGGACAGCCGAAGAAGGCGCTGCCCGCAACCGGCGTGCCGATCGCGCCGTCGTCGATCAGCTTGCGCGCGGTCTGGTGTCCACCGCCCAGGAACGTATCCGGCGCGCAGCCGACGCGAAGGTTCTTCTGCGCCGCGAGATCGATCACCTTGCGCGCCTCCGCGACGTTGATGCCGAGCGGCTTCTCGGAATGGATATGCTTGCCGGCATTGAGCACGGCGAGGCTGACGTCGGTGTGGGCGAGCGGCACCGTGAGATTGATGACGATCTCGACGTCGTCGCGCCTCAGCAACTGATCGACCCGCATCCCCGGTAGGCCGAAGGCCGCGCCCTGGCGCTCCGCGGCATCGCTGCGCATGTCGGCGAGCGCTTTGACCTCCATGACCGGGAAGCGCTGGGCCGCCTTCAGATAGGCGGTGCTGATGTTGCCGCAGCCGATGATTCCGACGCCTATTCTTCTCATTGTGATCTCCGTGAGATTCCGTTCATCCCTTGACCGCGCCTGCGGTGAGGCCGGCGACGATGTGCTTCTGCGCCAGAAGGAAGAGAATGACCGTCGGCAGGATGGTCAGCGTGATGAAGGCCAGGATCAGGTGCCACTCGGACGAATACTCGCCTTGATAAACCATGATACCGAGCGGCCAGGGATAGAGCGCATCGGTGTTGAGCATCACCAGCGGCAGCAGATAGGCGTTCCAGCTGTTGACGAAGGTGATGGTGCCGACGGTGGCAAGAATCGGCCGTGACAGCGGCAGCGTCACGTAGCGAAAGAACTTGATGTAGCTGCAGCCGTCCACCAGCGCGGCTTCGAGCAATTCATAGGGAATGTCCTTGAAGAAGCGCCGCAGCAGCAGCACGCTCATGGCCAGGCTGAATGCGACCTGCGGCAGCGCGACGCCGAAATACGTATCGAGCAGCCCGAGATCGCGCACCTTGATGAACAGCGGCAACACCGCCGTCGCGGCGGGAAACAGCAGGCCGAGCGTCAGGTAGCTCAGCAGCATCGATGAGCCGTAGAACCTGACATGAGCGAAGGTGAACGCGGCCATCGAAGCCACGATCAGGGTCAGCGTCACCGCGAGCGTCGAGATGACCAGCGAGTTGCGGAGCAGCTGCCAGTAGCGCGCCGAGAACAGGATGTCGGCATAGTTCTGCCATTCCCAGTGCCTTGGCAAGCCGAACGGATTGACGCGCAGCTCACCGAGCGACTTGAAGCCGCCGAGCAGGGTCGCGAGCAGCGGCACCAGCACGAAGACGGCGATCACGGCGAGGAACAGCGCCTTGAACAGGATGGCGGGATCGAACGGAATACGGGCGGGCTCGGCGTCATTCATCGCGCATGAACCATCGCTTGTAGGTGAAGGCAAAGGTCACGCAGATCACGAACAGGATGACGCCGATGGCGCTGCCATAGCCGACGCGCATGCGCGAGATGCCGTTGTTGTAGAGGAAGCTCACCATGGTGTTGGAGGAATCCGCCGGTCCCCCGCGCGTCAGCGGCATGACGAGATCGAACAGCTGCAGCGAGCCGATGATGGCGAAGAACACCGAGAGCCGGATGGTCGGATACAGCAACGGGATGACGACGTGGCGGAGCGTCTGCGAGCGCGTCGCGCCGTCGATGGTGGCCGCCTCGACCAGGCTCTTGTCGAGGCCCTGAAGCGCGGCGATGAACAGCATCATGTGGAAGCCGAAATACTTCCATACGATGACGATCAGCACCGCCAGCATCGCCGTGTCGGTCGAGGCCAGCAGATGCGGCGGCTCGGCGCCGAAGGTGCGCCAGATCGAAGCGACCAGGCCGTAGTCTCCGTCGTAGACGAACGAGAAGATCAGCCCGGTTGCGATCTCGGCCAGGATATAGGGCATGAAGAACAGCATGCGCAGCGCCACCGCCCCGCGGAAACGCTCGGCGAGCATCAAGGCGAGCGTGAGCGCCAGCGGCAGCTGTATCAGCAGCGAGACCGCGATGATCAGCCCGTTGTTGCGCAACGCGAGCCAGAAGGCGCGCGTCTCCAGCACGAAGCGGTAATTGTCGAAGCCGATCCAGTTGGTCGGCCGGCCAAAGCCGTTCCAGTTGAAGGCCGAGTACCAGGCCGCCTCGCCGATCGGCACCACCACGAACAGCGTGAACAACAGCAGCGCCGGCGGCAGGAACAGGATCAGCACCGTGAAGCGGCCGTCCCAGCCGGGGCCGCGCACCGCCGTCGGCGAGACCGATGTCTGCGCAACGCTCATCGCCGGCGCGCTCGCGATCGGTCGCGCCACCGTCAGTTACCCTGCTTCCAGGCCGCCTCGATCGCTTTCGCGGCGTCCTGCGGGCTCATGCTGCCGCCGGCGATTTCGGCAGTAACGTCATTGACGACGCGGCCAACCGAGGGACCGAGGCTCTGGTCGTAGAAGTTCTGGTGATAGTTCGACTTCGCCAGATTGGCCGCGATCAGCTTCATGAAGGAATTGTTGAGGCCGGCATCCGCGCCCTGCACCACCGGGATGATGAAATTGCCCGCCGCAAGCCGCGTCTGTACGTCCTTGGAGACGAAGTATTTCAGGAAGTCGACCGCCTCCTTCGGCGAGCCCTTGGTGATCAGCCAGCCGGTGATGCCGCCGAGCGTGTCGGTCGGCGCGCCCTTGCCGCCCGAGACGACCGGGAAGTCGAACCAGCAGATCTTGTCCTCGGAGAGGCCCACCTTGTCGGCGGCGAGCGCGCGCTGCAGATGATAGACGGTGCTGATGGCGAGCGTCATTGCGGCCTTGCCGTCGCCGAAATAGCCGACGGCCTGCGGATTCTTGAAGCCCAGGAAACCGTTCTGGAACGGCTGAAGATCGACGAGCTGCTTGAACAGCTCGCCGGACTTCTGGAAGGTTTCGCCGGCGAAGCCGCCGTTCTCGCCGCGCAGCGCCGCGTCGAAGGCCGGCTTGCCGCCAATGCGCACGGCAAGATGCGTCCAATAGAAGTGCAACGGCCATTTGTCGGCGCCGCCGACCACGATCGGCGTCACGCCTGCGGCCTTCAACGTCTTGACGGCGGCAAGCAGATCATCCCAGCTCTTGATCCCCGCGGGATCGACCTTCGCCTTGGCCATCAGTTCCCTGTTGCAGAGGAAGCCGACCTGCGACAGCGCGGTCGGAAGTCCATAGACGCGGCCATTGCTGGTGAAGGCAGCGAGCGCTGCCGGCGTCAGGCTGTCGCTGTAACCCTTCACGGAATCGGTGATGTCGTCGAGGACGCCGGCTTCGATCTGCGCCTTCAGGACGCCACCGGCCCAGCTGTAGATGATGTTCGGCCGATCCTTGGATTGCAGGATGGTCGGCAGCTTGGCCTTGTAGGCCTCGTTCTCGAGGAACTGCATCTCGACCTTGACGCCCGGATGCGACGCCTCATAGGCGCGCGCGACCTCCTCCCAGATCTTCACCTGGGCCGGATTGGCCTCGATGTGGAGCCATTTGACCGTCGTGTCGGCTGCGGCAGAGTTGGCCCAAAGCAGGCATGCGGCAGCGGCGAGTCCCAGCTTCCCGAGCAGTCTCATCACATCCCTCCCGATCGGCTCTTATTCTTTGGCTGCAATCCTGCCTTCGATTTTTGAGGTGCGCAACTAAAATTCTGATCTATGGACCTCACGGCGGAAGCGGCTAAGGTTGGCGGGACAACTGGGCGGCGCCTTGCACCGCCCGCAACACAAGAAAAAGAGGTGCCCATGGCCGCCGTTTATTCCGACCTTGCCGACAAGGTCGTTCTCGTCACCGGTGGCGCATCGGGGATTGGCGCTGCGATCGTGCGGCGCTTCGCGCAGCAGAAATCCAATGTCGTGTTCTTCGACATCAAGGCCGACGAGGGCCAACGCCTGGCACGCGAGCTGTCCGATCAGGGTTTGGCTGCGCATTTCCAGCGCGTCGACCTGACCGATATCGCCGCGTTGCGCGCCGGCGTCGCGGCGGCGCGCAAAGCGCACGGCGCGATCAACATCCTCGTCAACAATGCCGCACATGACGAACGGCACAACACCGAGGAGATGACGCCGGAATACTGGGACGACCGCATCGCGGTGAACCTGAAGCACCAGTTCTTCGCCGCGCAAGCCGTGCTGCCGGACATGAAGGCGGCGAAGGCCGGCGCCATCATCAATTTCGGCTCAGTGTCGTGGATGGCCGGACAGGGCGGCATGGCGGCGTACACGGCCAGCAAGTCGGGCGTCGTCGGTCTCACGCGCTCCCTCGCCCGCGACTACGGTCCCTACAATATTCGGGTGAACGCGATCGCGCCGGGCTGGATCATGACCGAGCGCCAGCTCGAGAAATGGATGACGCCGGCGGGCGAGATCGAACTGCAGCAGCGACAGTGCCTGAAGCGCCGGCTGGTGCCGGACGAGGTCGCGAAATTCACCGTCTTCCTCGCCTCCGACGAGGCCTCCGCCTGCACCGCGCAGCACTACGTCGTGGATGGCGGCTGGGTGTGAGATGCCCTAGGGTTGGTGGGTGCATCAGGGCGCGGCACGGTCGCCGATTGCACTGCAAAACCACTTGCGCCGCAACATTCAAAAATGAGACTGCCCGTCAAACCGGACGCGGCGCCCACGCAGGCACCGCATTCGACTTCAGCTAGCTTCCCTCCAAAGCCGCGGGCCGTTCGAGAGCCACGGGCGTCGCGCCCGGTTCGGCGCGGCAACAAAGCGACGACACAGGGAGGAGCACAATGTCGAAATGCGGTGTGGGACTGCTTGCGCTGAGCAGCCTGTTTCTTTCGAGCGCGGCGATCGCCCAGGAAAAGATCAAGGTGGGCGTGACCGCAACCCTCGAAGGCACCTACACGGTGCTGGGCGAGGACGGCATGCGCGGCCACCAGACGGCACTCAACGTGCTGGGCAAGAAAATCGGCGACAAGGAGCTTGAATTCATCGTCGCATCGACCGACGCGACGCCGGATTCGGCAGTGCGCGCCGTCCGCAAGCTGATCGAGCAGGACAAGGTGCAGATCCTGCTGTCGCCGCTCTCCGGCGACGAGGGTATCGCGGTGAAGAACTTTGCGAAGACCCATCCCGAGCTGACGTTCATCAATGCGGCATCCGGCGCCCAGGAAACGACCTATGTCGATCCTGCCCCGAACTTCTTCCGCTACAACATGGACGGCGCGCAGTGGCAGGTCGGCCTCGGCAAATACGCCTATGACGACAAGAAGTATCGCAAGATCGCGACCGTCGGCGAAGACTATTCCTTCATCTACACCCAGGTGTTCGGCCTCGTGCTCGAGTTCTGCGGCGCCGGCGGCCAGGTCACCAACCGGCAATGGGTTCCGCTCGGCACCAAGGACTTTGCCTCCGTCATCGCCGCGCTGCCCGACGATGTCGATGCCATCTATCTTGGGCTTGGCGGGGCGGACGCCGTCAACTTCCTCAATCAGTATCAGCAGGCCGGCGGCAAGGCGCATCTGATGGGAGGTTCCATCATGATCGACCAGACCATCCTGTCGTCAAAGGGGAATGCCAAGAACGCGCTGATCGGCACCATCGCAGCGAGCGGCCAGGCCGATACCTGGGAGGATCCGGGCTGGCAGAAGTTCGTGAAGGCCTATCAGGACGCCTTCCCGCCCAACAAGCGCTTCCCAAGCCCGTCACTGCTCGCGACGAATTACTATGGCTCGACGATGGCCCTGATCCTGGCGCTGCGCGAGGTCAATGGCGATCTCAGCGACAACCAATCGAAGTTCAGGACTGCGCTGGCGAAGATCGAGCTCGACGCGCCGAACGGCAAGATCAAGCTCGACTCCAATCGTCAGGCGATCGGCACCAACTTCGTCACCGAAGTCGTCGATGATGGCAAGGGCGCGCTGTTCAGCAAGGTCGTGAAGGTGATCCCGAACGTGAACCAGACGCTCGGCTACGACCCGGCCGTGTTCTCGAAGATCGGGCTGCCGAGCCGCACTGTGCCGGAATGTAAGAAATACTGACGCATCACATCGGCATCAGACGAGCGGGGAGCGACTTGCTGACGCGGGCGCTCTCCGCTCTTGCAATCTCGGCGGCGTTGTTGAACGCTGGCTAAAAAGACAAGAACATTCGGGAGGGAAGGCATGAGCCGTGCGCTCGCCGTCTTCCACGGCCGGTTCGGTCGGGCGACGGTTTATCAGTTGAACCGCCCTTTCAATATCCACGCGCATCGTGAAGGTCATCTGATCTTCCATGTCGGCGGCATGCCCGCATGCATCGATGTCTCCGCCGGCCACTACGATCTCAACGAAACCTCGGTCGTTGCCGTCAATCCTTGGGAGCCGCACAATTTTCTGCCGACCGACCTCGACGGCGGCGCGATCTTCTTCGTGCTCTATGTCAATCCCGAATGGTTTGCGCCCGATGCATCGGGCACCGACCGGCTGCGCTTCGGCCGCACGCAGTTCAAGCGCACTGTCGCGCTCGACAAGCACATCCGGCGAACAGCCGCCTTGGTGTGCGGCGCACCATCGCTCTCCAGCCTCGATTCCGAGCTCCGGCGGCTGATCGACATTTGCTATGATGAAAGCTGGCAACAGGCGGAGACCGTACGCGATGCGCGGGCGAGCGGCGCCGTGACCGACTTCCGCGTGCGCAAATGCATCAAGCTGATGTCCGAGAGTCCGGGGGCGGAGATGGAGCTCGACACCATCGCGCGCGAGTCCGGCCTGTCGCGACCTCACTTCTACCGGCTGTTCCGCGTCCAGACCGGCGTCACGCCGAACCTCTATCTCAACACGCTGATCATGGAACAGGCGCTCGAAGCGCTGGTCGCCAGCGAGGCACCGATCGCCGATATCGGCTTCGATCTCGGCTTCTCCTCGCAGAGCGGCTTCACCCGCTTCTTCGCCGCCAATGTGGGGATGGCTCCGACCGACTATCGTCGCGCCGCCAAGGTCTTGCGCGCCTGACCGCCGCGCGAAAAGATACTCACGATCAAATGTCGCACTTAAAGCCCGGCTAGGATGAGCGCAACGCGACCCCCAGATGGTCGCGACGACGGGAGCGCACGTTCATGGCGAGGCGAGCAGCCGCTGCAAGGCTGTCTGACCTGCATTCGGTGGAGCTTCGGCGCGGCGCCTGGACAAGCGGGCGGCGCAAATGAGCCGTTTCATCGAACGCCATCCCGCCTGGGCGCTGATCTCGATCATCGCGATCGCCATCGCGCTGTGGCTGATCTTCGCAGTCTGGCCGCCGGGCCTCGAAGAGGCAATCGGGCGCAAGCGCGTCTTCCTCAACGCCGTCTTCAACGGCATCACGCTCGGCGGGCTCTACTTCCTCGTCGCGAGCGGCTTCACGCTGATCTTCGGCCTGATGCGCAACGTCAACCTGGCGCACGGCTCTCTCTATCTGTTCGGCGGCTATGTCGGCTACGCCATCAGCACAGCCACCGGCTCCTGGCTCCTCAGCTTCATCGTTGCCTTCGTCCTGACTGCACTGGTCGGCGTGCTGCTTCAGGTGATCGTGTTCCGGCGCATGGAAGGCCAGGACCTCAGGCAGACCATGGTGACGATCGGGCTCTCGATCGTGTTTGCCGACCTGATGCTCTGGGCCTGCGGCGGCGACTTCTACCAGATCCAGACCCCGAGCTGGCTGATCGGGCCCGTGGACCTGCCGCTGATCACGGCGGTGAAATCCTCGGGCGAGCCGGTCTATCTCCGATATCCGGTGGTGCGGCTGGTGATCTTCGCGGCGTCCGTCGTGATCGGCGTCGGCATGTGGCTCGCGCTCAACCGCACCCGGATCGGCATGATCATCCGCGCCGGCGTCGACGATCGCGACATGCTGGCCGCCACCGGCGTGCGCATCCAGCTCGTCTTCGTGCTGGTGTTCGCGTTCGGCGCCGGGCTCGCCGGCATCGCTGGCGTCGTCGGCGGCACCTTCCAGTCGCTGTCCCCCGGCGAGGACATTCGTTTCCTGCTGGCCTCGCTGGTGGTGGTGATCGTCGGCGGCATGGGCTCGATCCCCGGTGCGGCGCTCGGTGCGCTCATCATCGGCCTCGCCGAGCAGCTCGGCTCGGTCTACATCCCGACCTACGCCATCGTCGTGACCTTTCTGATCATGGTGCTGGTGCTGGCAATCCGGCCGCAGGGCCTCCTGGCGAGGCGCTGACATGTCCCTCGCCCACGACGCCCGCGTTGCCGTCCGCCCCGCCGACCTGGCGGAGCGTTCCGCGCGGGCATGGCCGGAGATCGACAATCCCGCCGCCTGGATCGTCGCGGTCCTCCTCCTGATCATGCCGCTGATCGCCAACGGCTTCTTCCTGATCGAGATCTTCGCCACCACGCTGATCCTCGGCATCATGGCGCTGAGCCTGATGTTCCTCGCCGGCTACGGCGGCATGGTCAGCCTGATGCAGCTCACCATCGCCGGCTTTGCGGCCTACATGGTCGCCGTGTTCGGCGTCAGCGCCAACACCAATATCAGCCTCGGCTGGCCGTGGTGGCTCGCGGTTCCGGTGGCGCTCGCGCTCGCGACCGTCTTCGGCACGCTCGGCGGCGCGCTGGCCGTCCGCACCGAAGGCATCTACACCATCATGATCACGCTCGCGATCGGCGCGGCCTTCTACTATTTCACCAACCAGAACTGGGCGATCTTCAACGGCCACACCGGCATCAACACCGTCGCGACGCCGCATTTCTGGGGCGTCAACTGGCGCGCCGACATCCCGTTCTACTATATCGTGCTCGCGGTTGCCGCGCTGTGCTACTTCGCCGTCGACTACATCTCCCGCGCACCGTTCGGCCTGGCGCTGCAAGGCGTGCGCGACAATCCGCGGCGCATGGCCGCGCTCGGCTTCAACGTCAATGCGCACCGCGTCGCGGCTTACGCCTTCGCGTCGTTCGTCGCCGCGCTCGCCGGCGTGCTCCAGGTCTGGAACTACCGCCAGATCTCGCCGGGTTCGGTCAGCGTCGGCGCCTGCATCGACGTGCTGATCATCGCCGTGGTCGGCGGCATCACGCGCCCGATCGGTCCCTTCATCGGCGCGCTGATCTTCGTGCTGCTGCGCACCTTCGCGCTCGATGTCCTGATCAAGTTCGGGCTCGACGGCAACCGCTTCCGGCTGCTGATCGGGCTCGGCTTCCTCGCCATCGTATTCTGGTCCTCGGACGGCGTGATCGGCCTGTGGCAGCGCTGGCGCCAGAGCCCTCGCCCTACGACGGGCCGTTCGGGCGGAGCGCGCGGCCATGGATAGCGTCGCCCAGCGCCTCTCCGCCGTCGGCGCCGGCGCCGCGCTCGAGCTGCGCGGCGTGACGCGCCTGTTCGGCGCGCTGGCGGCGCTGACCGACGTCACCATCACCGTGCGTCCCGGCGAGCGGCGCGCCGTGCTCGGCTCGAACGGCGCCGGCAAGACCACGCTGTTCAACTGCATCACCGGCGACTTTCCGCCCTCCTCGGGCACCATCCGCTTCTTCGGCGAGGACGTCACCCACTTCCCGCCCTATGAACGCATCCGCCGCGGGCTGCGCCGGACCTACCAGATCTCGGCGCTGTTCCCCGGCCTCACCGTGCAGGACAACGTCTATCTCGCCTGCCGCGGCATCTCGCGCGGACGTTTCTCGTTCCTGCGCCCGGGACAGAACGACGCCCTGATGCACGCAGCCGACAACCTGGTGCAGGCCGTGCACCTGACCGCGGTGAAGGACCAGCGCGTCGCCGAGCTCGCGCATGGCCAGCAGCGCCAGCTCGAGATCGCGCTCGCGCTCGCCGGCGCCCCGCGCTTCGTGCTGTTCGACGAACCGGCCGCGGGCCTGTCGCCGACCGAACGGCAGGAGCTGATCGAGATCCTGACCTCGCTGCCCGCCCATATCGGCTACATCATCATCGAGCACGACATGGACGTCGCCTTGCGCGTCGTCGAGAGCGTCACGATGATGCACAACGGCCGCGTCTTCAAGGAAGGCCTGCCGCAGGAGATCGAGTCCGATCCCGAGGTGCAGGAGCTTTACCTCGGAGGCGGCCATGAATGAGGTCCGCCGCACAGCCGCCGCGCTCGAGGTCCGCGGCCTCGACGTCTACTACGGCCACTCGCACGCGCTGCAAGGCGTCGACCTCGCGCTGGAGAGCGGCGTGTTCTCCGTCGTCGGCCGCAACGGCATGGGCAAGACCACGCTGTGCAAGGCGATCATGGGACTGGTGCCGGTGAGCGGCGGGTCGATCCGCATCCGCGGCGAGGACATCACGCGGCGCTCGCCGGCCCACATCGCCCGCCTCGGCGTCGGCTATGTGCCGCAGGGTCGCCGTCTCTGGCGCTCGCTCAGCGTCGACGAGCATTTGCGGCTCGCTGGCAGCATGCGATCCGGCGCCTGGACAGTCGAGCGCATCTACGACACCTTCCCGCGCCTCGCCGAGCGCAAGGACCATGGCGGCGGCCAGCTGTCCGGCGGCGAGCAGCAGATGCTCGCGATCTCGCGCGCGCTGCTCACCAATCCGCATCTCTTGATCATGGACGAGCCGACCGAGGGGCTTGCGCCCGTCATCGTGGCGCAGGTCGAGGAGATGCTGCTGCGGCTCGGCGAGGACGGCGACATGGCCGTGCTCGTGATCGAGCAAAACATCGGCGTCGCCACCGCGATCTCGCGCAATGTCGCGATCATGGTCAACGGCCGCATCAACCGCATCATCGATTCGGCGCGGCTTGCCGCCGATCGCGAGCTCCAGCAGCGCCTGCTCGGTGTCGGACTGCATGCGACGCTCGAGCCCGATACCGACGCGCCCGCTGCCGGCAGTGAGCCGAAGCCGGCTCCGCAGCCGTCGCGCCCGAGCGGGCCGATCCGGATCTACATCTCCAACCCCATCTTGCCGACGCGCTGGTCCCAACCGGTCCCGATCGCACGGATCGAAGCCGCCGCACGCGCGCTCTCGACGCAGGTTGCGCGTCTCGACGAGACCGCGCGGCGCAAGCGCGAGCCGGCGACCGCGCAGGCATCCGGACCGCCGGTGGTGCTGGTCGTCGGCACGCTCGACACCAAGGGCGCCGAGCTGCGCTTCATCCGCGACATCATCACGGGAAGCGGCCTGCGCACACGCCTGGTCGACGTCTCCACCAGCGGCAGGCACGCGAGCTGCGATGTCTCCGCGCAGGAGATCGCGCTGAACCACGGACGCGGCGGCTCGGCCGTGTTCGGCCCGGACCGCGGCGCCGCCGTCACCGCGATGGCGGATGCGTTCGCCAACTGGCTGCGGCGGCAAGGCAATATCGCCGGCGTGATCACGGCCGGGGGCTCGGGTGCGGCATCGCTCGTTGCGCCGGGCATGCGTACCCTCCCCGTCGGCGTGCCGAAGCTGATCATCTCCTCCGTCGCCTCCGGCGATGTCGGGCCCTATGTCGGGCCCGCCGACATCACCATGATGTATTCGGTCACCGACGTGCAGGGGCTCAACGCGATCTCGCGCGCGGTGCTCTCGAACGGTGCGAATGCCATCGCCGGCATGGTGAAGGCGCGCCTCGATCAGCGCGAAGCCAGGGAGCGCGCGACCGCCGCCAGCCTGCCGTCGATCGGCATCACCATGTTCGGTGTGACGACGCCGGCCGTGCAGAGAATCGCCGCCGATCTGCGCGAGGATTTCGAGTGCCTCGTCTTCCACGCCACCGGCGTCGGCGGCCGCTCGATGGAGAAGCTGGTCGAGACCGGCCAGCTCGCCGGCGTCATAGACCTGACCACGACCGAAGTCTGCGACCTCCTGATGGGCGGCGTGTTTCCCGCGACCGAGGATCGTTTCGGTGCGATCATCCGCACGCGCGCGCCCTATGTCGGCTCGGTCGGCGCACTCGACATGGTCAATTTCGGCGCGCCCGACACCATCCCGGAGCGTTACCGGGGCCGCAAGTTCCACGTTCACAATCCGCAGGTGACCTTGATGCGGACCACCGCCGAGGAGAACGAGCGCATCGGCCGCTGGATCGGCGAAAAGCTGAACCAGATGGACGGGCCCGTGCGCTTCTTCCTGCCCGAGGGCGGCGTCTCCGCGCTCGATACCCGTGGTCAGCCGTTCTGGGATCCGGATGCCGACGCCGCGCTGTTCCGCACCCTGGAACGCACCGTGCGGCAGACTGGCAACCGTCAGCTCATTCGCGTCCCCAGAAACATCAACGATCCCGAGTTCGCCTCGACCATCGCAGCTGCGTTCCGAACGCTGTTCGGCCGCACCGGGGCGCGCCGGAGACTAGCGAGGTGACCGATGGCCAGGTTTGAGCGCGCAGCACTCCTGAGGCGATTTCGCGGCATGGCCAGGCGGGGCGAGCCGATCGTCGGCGGCGGCGCCGGCACCGGGCTGTCGGCCAAATGCGAGGAGGCCGGCGGCGTCGATCTCATCGTCATCTACAATTCCGGCCGCTACCGCATGGCTGGCCGCGGCTCGCTCGCGGGGCTCATGCCGTACGGCGATGCCAACGCCATCGTGCTGGAGATGGCCGGCGAAGTGCTGCCCGTCGTCAGCAAGACGCCGGTGCTCGCCGGCGTCAACGGCACCGATCCGTTCCGCGACATGGACGTGTTCCTCGACCAGTTGAAGGCGCTCGGCTTCGCCGGCGTGCAGAACTTTCCGACCGTCGGCCTGATCGACGGCGTGTTCCGCGCCAATCTCGAAGAGACCGGGATGTCCTATGCGCTCGAGATCGACATGATCGCGAAGGCGCGCGAGAAGGACCTGCTGACCACGCCCTACGTCTTCAGCGAGAAGGAAGCCGCCGCGATGGCGATCGCCGGGGCAGACATCATCGTCTGCCATCTCGGGCTCACCACCGGCGGCACGATCGGGGCGCAGACCGCGCCGAAATTGCAGGACTGCGCGGCGCGCATCGACACCTGGGCCTCGGCCGCGCTCAGCGTCAATCCGGAGATTCTGGTGCTCGCGCATGGCGGGCCGATCGCCGATCCCGCCGACGCCGATTTCATCATGAAGAACACCCGCAACTGTCACGGTTTCTACGGCGCGTCCTCGATGGAGCGACTGCCCGTGGAGAGGGCCCTGACGGAACAGGTGCGTCAATTCAAGGCGATCGGCGCGCGATAACGCCTTTAAGGTTCGAGGGAGGACAAGATGTCAGGGATATTGGTCGGCGAGTTGATCCTCTGGCTGATCGTCGCGATCGTCGTGATCGTCGTGGCCGTCTACATCGTGAACTGGCTCTACCATCGCTCCTCCAAGGAGACGTCATTCGTCCGAACCGGCTTCCTCGGCGAGCGCGTGGTGATCAACGGCGGTGCCTTCGTGCTGCCCTTCATCCACGACTACACGCCGGTCAACATGAACGTGCTGCCGATGGGCATCGTCCGCTCCCGCCAGGACGCCGTGATCACCCGCGACCGCATGCGCGTGGATATCGAGGCCGACTTCTACGTCCGGGTCCAGGCCACCAAGGAGGCGGTCTCGATCGCGGCCGCCACACTCGGCCGCCGCACCATGGAACCCGAACGGCTCCACGCGCTGCTGGCCGGCAAGTTCATTTCCGCAATCCGGTCGGTCGCGTCCGAAATGACCCTGGAAGAGATGCACGAACGGCGCGGCGACTATGTCGTGCGCGTCAAGACCAATGCGGCGGAGGCACTTGCCCAGAACGGACTCGAGCTCGAATCCGTCGCGATCACCGATCTCGACCAGACCGATCTCGAATTCTTCAACCCGTCGAACCGGTTCGACGCCGAAGGCCTGACCCGCCTGATGGAGGACATCGAGGCCAAGCGCAAGCTGCGCAACGACATCGAGCAGGACTCGATGATCAAGATCCGCTCCCGCAATCTCGAGGCCGAGCGGCAGGCGCTGGAGATCGAGCGCGAGAGCGAGACGGCGCGGCTGGAGCAGGAACGCGACATCGAGATGCGCCGCGCGCTCCAGCGCACGGAAGTCGCCCGCGAACGCGCACTGCGCGAGACCGAGGCCGAACAGGCCCAGATCTCCGCTCGCGAGACCATCGAGCGCGCGCGGATCGCCAATGACCAGGCCATTGCCGAGGCCCGCATCGCCTCGGAGCGCGAGACCCGCCAGAAGGAGATCGAGCGAACCCGCACCATCGAGGAAAAGGAGCTGCTGGCGCGCGAGGAAATCGAGAAGACCCGGATCGCCAACCAGCGCTCGATCGACACCACCCGCATTGCCTCGGAGCGCGAGGTGCGCCAGCGCGAGATCGAGCGCATGCGCACCGTCGAGGAGGCCGAAATCGCCGCACGCGAATCGATCGAGAAGGCCCGCATCCAGCAGGACCGCGTCGTCACCGATGCCCGCATCGCCAACGAGGAGGAGACGCGGCGCCGCGAGATCGAGCGCACCCGCGCCGTCGACGAGGCCGAGATCGCCGCACGCGAAGCCACCGAGAAGGCGCGCATCGCCCAGACCATGACGGTCAATGTCGAGCGCATCTCCTCGGACGAGCGGACCCGCGCCCTGGAAATCCAGCAGGTCCGCACCATCCAGGAGGCCGAGATCGAGGCGCAGCGCGCGGTCGAGACCGCCCGTATCGCCCGCGAACGGACGTTGGCCGCCGAGCGCATCGCCGCCGAGCAGAACACGCGGCAGCTCGAGATCGAGCGCAACCAGACGCTCGATGTCGCGGGAATTGCGGCGCGCGAGGCGACCGAAGCCTCCCGCATCGCCCAGGAGGAGCGGGTGCGCTCGCTGGAAATCGCCCGCAACCGCGCCGTCGAGGAAGCCGACATCGCCTCGCGCGAAGCGATCGAGGCCGCCCGGATCGTGCAGGAGAAGACCGTTGCGGCCGAGCGCATCCAGGCCGAGCGCGAAACCCGCGCGCTCGAAATCGAGCGCACCGGCGTTCTGGAGGCCGCCGAGCTGAAGCGGCGCGACGCGATCGAGCGCCAGCGCATCGGGGTCGATCTCGCGCTCGAGGCGGAGCGAATCAACTCGTCCAAGAAGCGCGAGGTGCTCAATATCGAGCAGAAGAAGGCGATCGAGATCGCGGATGAGGACCGCGTCATCGCGCTCTCCACCAAGCGCTCGGAACGGATCGACGCCGACCGCCAAGTCAAGCAGGCCGAGATCGTCGCGCGCAAGGACGTCGAGACCACCGACGTGTCGCGCGAGCAGGCGCTGGAAGCGGCGCGGATCGAGCGCCGCCGCGCCATCGAGCAGCTCGAGGTCGCCCGCGTCCAGTCGCTGCAGGAAGCCGAGATTGCCGCGCGCGAAGAGGTGGAGCGCGCGCGGATCGCGTCCGACCGCGGCCTCGATGAGGCGCGCATCGGCCGCGAGCGCGAGCTGCGCAAGCTCGAGGTCAACCGCGAAAAGGACGTCGAGACGGTGCTGATGGAGAAGGCCATCGCGATTCATCAGAAGTCGCTGGAAGAGTCCGCAGCGCGTGCTGCCGCGGAGGAAGCCCGCATCCATGCGACGGAAGCCACCGAGCGCGTCATCACCGCGCGCGAGAGCGAGATCGCAAGGCGGCGCAAGACGGTCGAGGTGCTGCTCGCCGAGAAGCAGGCCGAGGAGACCCGGATCGCGGCCGACGCCGAGCGTGTCCGCGCCACCGTCGAGGCCGAAGCGCAGCGGATGCTCAACGAGGCCGAGAACGTCCTCACGGATCAGGCGCGCTACTCGCTGTTCCGCCGAAAGCTGCTCGACCGCATCGAAGGCATCGTGCGCGAAAGCGTCAAGCCGATGGAGAAGATCGAGGGCATCCGCATCCTCCAGGTCGACGGGCTCAACGGCAATGGCCATGGCGGCAATGGCGGCCGCAGCGCCACCGACGAGGTGATCGACTCGGCGCTGCGCTACCGCGTCCAGGCGCCTCTGATCGATTCGATCCTCGCCGACATCGGCGTCGAGGGCGGCAGCCTCGCCAAGATGCCGGGCCTGATCCGCGAAGCCCGCGACATGCAGGGCATCAAGGAGTCCGCGCGCAAGGGCGGCGGCGACAAGCCAGCCGCCTCCCCGCCTGCGACTGAGGGCGGCGGCGAACCGCCGGCCGAGCGCGGGCCGCGGAAGAAGAGCTGAGGATCGCGTTCATGGCCCGCGTCTACGTCTCCACCGTCGTCAACGCCCGCAACGACCGCGTCTGGGCGCGGGTGCGCGATTTCAACGGCCTGCCGAATTGGCACCCGGCGATCGCGGAGAGCCGGATCGAGGGCGGCGAGCCCTCGGACAAGATCGGCTGCGTCAGGGATTTTCGCCTGCGCAACGGCGACCGCATCCGCGAGAAGCTGCTCGGCCTCTCCGACTACGACATGTTCTGCACCTATTCGATCCTGGAATCGCCAATGGGCGTGGAGAACTACGTCGCCACCCTGCGGCTCACGCCCGTCACCGACGGCGACCAGACGTTCATGGAATGGACCGCCGAGTTCGACTGCGCGCCGGAGCGCGAGACGGAGCTCGTCAACAATATCGGCGGCGGCGTGTTCCAGGGCGGGTTTGACGCGCTGAAGCGCGTGTTCGGAGGCTGACACCCGTGCCGCATATCGTCAAAAGCACGATTTTGGACGCGCCGACCGATGCGGCGTGGTCCGTGCTGCGCGATTTCAACGGGCACGACCGCTGGCACCCGGCGGTTGCGACCTCCATGATCGAGCGTGCGCAGCCCTCCGACAAGATCGGCTGTGTCAGGCGCTTCAAGCTGAAGGACGGCTCCGAGCTGCGGGAGCAGCTTCTGGCGCTGTCCGACCTGGAGCAGTCCTTCAGCTACTGCCTGCTCGATACGCCGGTGCCGATGTTCAACTACGTCGCCCATGTCCGGCTGCTGCCGGTCACCGACGGCGACCGCACCTTCTGGCACTGGGAGTCACGCTTCACGACCAGGCCGGAAGACAAGGATCGCATCACCCACATGGTCGCCGAAGACATTTATCAGGCCGGGTTCGAGGCGATCCGCCGGCATCTGAAGGAGGCCGCATCATCATGGCCGTGACAGTGAAGACGTTCACCAGCGCCAGCGAGGCGGCCGGGGCGCTGTCCTCGGACCGCAGCGCGCGCTATCTCGGCGGCGGCACACTTGTGATGCGCGCGCTGAACGAGGGCGACGTGACGATCTCGACCGTCGTTCGCGCCCACGACCAGGCGCTGACCCGGATCGACGCATCCGGTCCGCGCGTGACGCTCGGGGCCGGGGTCACCTTCGCGCGCATCCTCGCCGAACGGGACCTCGCCTTCCTGCATGCCCCTGCCCGCTCGATCGGCGGTCCCGCCGTGCGCAACATGGGCACCGTCGGCGGCAATCTCTTTGCGCCCACTCCCTATGGCGATTTCACCGTCGCGCTGCTGGCGCTTGACGCCACCGTCGCCGTGCAGGGCGGCTTTGGCGCGCGCGACGTCCCGATCGAAGAGTTCTTGCAGGCGCGCGACCGCCAGGCCGGGACGCTGGTGCTGTCGGTGTCCTGCACCCGGCCGGCCAGCAGCGAGGCCTTCCGCTATCGCAAGATCGCGCGCATCAAGCCGAAGGGCGGCTCGGTCATCACCCTTGCCGCGCATCTGCCGGTCAGCGGCGGCCGGATCGCGGGCGCCCGCATCGCGCTAGGCTCGATGGCGCCGACGCAGATCCGCGCCCGCGCCGCCGAGCGTGCGCTCGAGGGCCGCTCGCTGGATGCCGCGACCATCGCGGCCGCCGCATCCGCAGCGACCGAAGGAACATCGCCATCCGACAACGCGCTCGGCAGCGCCTGGTATCGCCGCGAAATCGTCGGCGTCCATCTGCGGCGTCTGCTGTCCGGCCAGGAATAGATCAAGAATAGACAGGGAATAGGTCGTCATGTCCAAGATACCCCTGCAATTTCGTCACAACGGCCGCGACGTCGCGATCTTCGTCGACGGCGGCACCAATCTGCTGGTGGCGCTGCGCGAGCTGATCGGCGACATGACGCCCAAATTCGGCTGCGGCCAGGGCGGCTGCGGCACCTGCAGCGTGCTGATCGACGGCGAATTGCACCTCTCGTGCCTGACGCTGGCCGAGACCGTCGCGGGCCGCGCGGTCGAGACCCTCGACGGCATGAAGCAGGGCCCGAATTTGCATCCGCTCCAGCGCGCCTTCGCCGACCATTTTGCCGCCCAATGCGGCTATTGCACGCCAGGCATGCTGATGGCCGCAAAGGCCCTGCTCGACCGCAACCCCGCCCCGAGCCGCGCCGAGGTCGTCGAGGCGATCTCCGGCAATATCTGCCGCTGCACCGGCTACGAGCCCATCATCGACGCCATCCTCGCTGCTTCCGGCAGCCGAGCGAGTGCCTGAGGATCCCCATCATGCTGGAACTGCGCAAGGACATCTTCGCCGACGAGCGCGACGATAATTTGAAAGAGATCGGCAAGGGGACGCAGCGCCAGGACATGCTCGGCCACGTCACGGGCACGTCGAGCTATTTCAACGACCATAAACTTCAGGGCATGCTGCACCTGAAGGTCGTCCGCTCGACCGAGGCGCATGCAAGGATTCGCCGTATCGACACCACCGAGGCCGAGCGCTCGGCCGGCGTGCGCCGGATCATCCGCGGCACCGACGTGCCGGTCAATCTCAACACGCTGCTGAGCCTGATCAATTTCGGCAAGGACGACGAGCCTTCGCTGGCGGTCGACAAGGTCCGCTACAAGGGCGAGCCGATCGTCGCCATCGTTGCCGACAGCGAGCGCGAGGCGTTCGAGGCGATTGCCAAGGTCAAGGTCGACTACGAGGTGCTGCCGGCGGTGTTCGACGTCGAGGACGCGCTCAAGCCCGGCGCGCCCGTGGTCAACGAGACCTACCCAAAGAACACATTCACCTATCACGAGGTCTACGATCACCAGCGCTTGCGTTTCGGCGACGCCGATGCGGCGCTCGCGACCGCCGATCACGTGCTGGAGCAGCGCTACCAGATGTCGCCGATCGAGCACGCGCCGACCGAGACCAACGGCGCGATCGCCGCGCCCGACACCAACGGCCGCTACGTCGTCTACACCTCGACGCAGGCGCTGTTCTTCTCGGTCGACACCTGCGCCAAGATTTTGGACGTGCCCTCCAACACCTTCCACTTCATCGGCGGCACCGTCGGCGGCGGCTTTGGCGGCAAGGTGGACACGCTGACGGAACCGCTCGCGATCCTGGGAGCGATGCTGACCGGGCGGCCCGTGCGCTACGTGTTCGGCCGCGAGGAGGAGATGCAATACGGCCCGCCGCGCGGCGCCGAGCTCATCTACATCAAGGACGGCGTGATGCGCGACGGCCGCATCGTCGCGCGCAAGATCCGCGCCTATTTCGACAGCGGCGCCTATACGCGGCTGTCCAGCTACGCCGCCGTGAAATGCGCCGCCCACCTGCCCGGCCCCTACACCATCCCGAACGTCTATGGCGACGTCTATTGCGTCTTCACCAACCGGACGCCTGCGACCGCGATGCGTGGCTTCGGCGTCACCGCGATGGATTTTGCCATCGAGTGTCAGATGGACAAGCTGGCAAACCTCGTCGGCATGGACCCGATGGAGTTCCGCATCTTGAACGCCTATCGCGACGGCGACATGAAGGCACATCGGCGCGAAGCCAAGAACACCGCGCTGATCGAGTGCGTCCAGGTCGCGGCCGAAAAGGCCAAATGGCCGATCCGCGACGAGTTCAAGCGCGCGTCCTCGCGCAAGGACGGCGGCGGCAGCCGCGCCGTGATTCCGCCGACACCGACGGATTCGCACCCAAGGCCGGCTGTGGCCGCGCAGCAGCGCACGACCTATGACCGGCTTCCACCGACGGTCACCCGCGAGCCGCCGCGCGAGCCGCCACCGCCGGCACCGCCTCCCCCGCGGCCCGCTGCGCCCTCGCATGGCGCGACCCGTTTCTCCTCCGTCTTCGGCACCAGGAGGCGCTAGATGACCCGGCATCGCGGACGCGGCATGGCGTCGATCAACTATCCCATCGGCATGAATCTCGGCGGCGACCCCAGCCAGGCGCTGGTGCACTCCAATCCGAGCGGCAAGTTCACCGTCGCGCTGTCGTCGATCGACCTCGGCCAGGGCATGAAGTCGGTGACACGGCAGATCTGCGCGGAGACGCTGGGCGTGCCGGTCGAGGACGTCTATGTCGACACGGCCGACTCCGACACCGGCCCGCACTGCATGGGCTCGTTCGCCTCGCGCGGCACCCACCGCGTCGGCAACGCCGTGATGGCCGCCGCCCGCGAGGCGCGCGGCGTGATGATGGAGGCCGCCGCCGAGGAGCTGGAGGTCAATGCCGCCGATCTCGAGACCGACGGGCGCGGCAACATCCACGTCAAGGGCGCGCCGCACCGGTCGATCTCGACCAAGGACGTCGCGATCGCCGCGCAGTTCAAGCAGGGCAAGACCATCTCCGGCCGCGGCATCTTCCTCGTCCCTCTTTCCAACGTCGATCCGGAAACCGGCGAGATGTCGCCGGCAACCTGCTACGCCCATGCCTGCCTTGTCGCCGAGGTCGAGGTGGACGACGAGACCGGCGAGGTCGCGATGGTGCGCATGGACTCCGCCTATGAACTCGGCCGCGCGCTCAATCCGCGCCTGGTCGAGCAGCAGCTGGTCGGCGGCGCCTGGATGGGCGTCAGCCACGCGCTATACGAGACGCCTGAGCCCTACTATCCCGATCCCGTTCACGGCCCCCGCGATTTCGTCGAATATCTGATGCCCGGCCCCGGCGATATCTGCCCGCACGACATCGCCGTGCTGGAGCGTCCTGCGCCGGATGGCCCGTTCGGCGCCAAGGGCCCCGGCGAGATGTGCGCCAATCCGGTGCTACCGGCCGTCGCCAATGCGATCTTCAACGCGGTCGGCGTCCGCATCGACGATCTGCCGATCACCCCGGAAAAGGTGCTGCGCGCCATCAAGTCCCAGGGCGGCGCGCGACCGCAGGCACGGCGCTAGAGGTCCTGGAATGGCGGTTCGCAGCAACATCGTCGGCATCGACAGCCCCGAAGCGCTGGAGAAGGCGCTGCGCGCGGCCTATTACCTCGCCGACGAGGGACTCGCGACCGCAGCCTATCTCGGCCTCGCCCTCGGCAAGCCTCTGCTGCTCGAGGGCGCGCCGGGCGTCGGCAAGACCGAGGCGGCGAAGGCCATCGCCGCCGTGCTGGGGCGGCGATTGATCCGGCTGCAATGTTATGAGGGCATCGATTCGTCCGCGGCGCTCTACGAGTGGAACTACCCGCGCCAGATGCTCGCGATCCGCCAGGCCGGCGACGAGAGCATCGACATCTATGGCGAGACGTTCCTGATCGAACGGCCGATGCTCGCCACGCTGCGCGCGCCGGATTCCACCGTACTGCTGATCGACGAAATCGACCGTGCCGATCAGGAGTTCGAGGCCTTCCTGCTCGAATTCCTGTCCGACTTCCAGATCTCGATCCCCGAGCGCGGCACGGTCCGCGCGGCGGAGCGTCCCGTCGTGGTGTTGACCTCGAACCGGACGCGCGACCTGCACGAGGCCCTGCGCCGCCGGTGCGTCTATCACTGGATCGACTATCCCACCGAAGAGCGCGAGGCGCGCATCGTGATGCTGCGCGCCTCCAGCGTCGCGGAGGCAACCGCTCGCGCTGTCGTTGCGGCGGTCGGCAAATTGCGACGCGAGCCGCTCAGCAAGGCGCCGGGCATCGCTGAAGCCGTCGACTGGGCCGAGGCGGCGACCTTGCTGCACAAGGGCGGCGCGCGCTGGCCCGATGCCTTCAGGCGCTCGATCGGCGTGGCGCTCAAGGACGAGGAGGACCTGCACTTCATCTCGCCCCGGCTCGATGCGATGCTTGCGGAGGCAACCGCATGAGTCCCGAACTGCAAGTGCCGCAGGCGGCGCGCGTGTTCGTCTCCTTCGTCGCACTGCTGCGCGCCAACGGCTTTGCCGTCGCCCCGGAGCAGACCACCGCGTTCCTCACCGCGATCGAGCTGCTCGGCCCGCGCCACCTCGGCGATATCCGCCAGGCGGCGCTGGCCACCCTCGCCCCGCCGCCCGAACGCCGCGCGACCTTCGACCGGCTGTTCGATCTGCATTTCCGCGGCAGCGAGGCCGTCACGCGCGATGACGACGGCGAGGACGATGAGACCGTCCGGCTTCAGGAAGAAGGCCGCGGAGACGAGGAGCCTCTGCTCTCCGACGACGCCAACGAATCCGGCCTCGCCGCGACGCGCAGCGAGGCGCTGGTCGAGCGCCGCTTTGCGCAACTCTCTCCCGGCGATGCGCTGCGCCGCCTGACCCGCGAAGCGCCGCGGCGTCTGCCCAGGCGACGCGGCCACCGGCGCATGCAGGCCCGGCGCGGTCCGTTCGCCGATCTTCGCCGGACCTTGCGCGATTCCGTGCGCAGCGACGGCGAGGTCCTGCGTCTCGGCCACCTGAAGCGCAGGCAGCGCCCGCGAAAAATTCTGCTGCTGATCGACGTCTCCGGCTCGATGAAGAGCCGCACCGAGGAGAACATGAAGCTCGCCCACGCGCTGGTGCAGGCAGCGCCCAATCCCAATGTCGAGGTCTTCACCTTCGGCACGCGCCTGACCCGTGTCACCCGCGCGCTGCGGCTCAAGCGGCGCGAACAGGCGCTGAGCGCGGCCGCCCATCTCGTCAGCGACTGGGACGGCGGCACCCGGATCGGCGATGCCTTGCAAGCCTTTCTCGCGGTGCCACGGTTCGGCGGCTATGCGCGCGGGGCGGCCGTTATCGTCGTCTCGGACGGGCTGGAGCGCGGCGCGCCCGACGCGCTGCGCGACGCCGTGGCAAGACTGTCGCGGCGGGCCTGGCGCATGAGCTGGCTGACGCCGCTCGCAACGGGTCCGGGCTTTCGCCCCCAGACCGAAGCGCTCGTCGCCATCGAACGCTTCGTTGACGATCTCGTCGACGGCGGGTCGAGCGCGTCGATCGTCGCGCATGTACTGGCACTGGGACGAAGGAGAGTTGCGTGACCGGGATTGTCGACGGCCATCATCACATCTGGCGGCAGGCGGACCTGCCCTGGCTGATCGGCCCCATGCAGCCCCGCATCTTCGGACCCTACGAGCCGATCCGGCGCGACTATCCGATCCAGGAATATCTCGGCGATCTCAAGGGCACCGGCGTCAATCGCTCCGTCTACGTCCAGACCAACTGGGCCAACGATCGTTTCGAGGACGAGGCCGCCTGGGTGCAGCAGACCGCGGACGAGCAAGGCTGGCCCCACGCCATCGTCGCCTATGCCAATTTCGCGGTCGACGACGTCCGCCCGCAGCTCGACCGCCTCAAGCGTTACCCGCTCGTGCGTGGCATGCGGATGCAGCTGCACTGGCACGAGAGCCCGCTTTATCGGTTTGCCACCCGGCCTGATCTCTGTCTCGACCCCCTGATCCGCCGCAACGTCGGATACCTCGCCGACTACGGCTGGAGTTTTGACCTTCAGGTGTTCACGCCGCAGATGCCGGATGCCGCGCACCTGGCCGAGGCCTGTCCGAAGGTGACGTTCATCCTCCAGCACGCCGGGATGCTGGAGGACCTTTCGCCGGCGGGCCGCGCGGCCTGGCGCGCGGGGATGGCGCGCCTCGCCGCATGTCCGAACGTGGTGTCGAAGCTGTCCGGGCTCGGCACGTTCATCCACCGCAACGATCCCGCGCATATCGCCGCGGTGCTGACCGACACGGTCGCGATCTTCGGCGCCGAGCGTTGCCTGTTCGGATCGAATTTCCCGATCGAGAAATTGTGGACCAGCTATCGCGAGCTCGTCGACGCGTTTCGCGCGGCGGCCGCTCCGCTGAGTACCGGGCAACAGGACGCGATCTTCAGGACCACCGCGGCGCGCGTCTACCGGCTTTGACAGACAAGAAACGAGACAGGGAGAGACACGGATGGCGCTGGAGATCAAGATCCTGGACTATGGCGATATCGAGCTGGAATCGAGCTTTCTGGTTCTCGGCCGCGACTGCGGCCGCACCCGCCGCGTCCTCACGCTCGGCTTTTTGATCCTCGGCGGCAAATATCCGGTCGTGGTCGACACGGGCTACCGCTCCAACCAGATCATGGAGACGCTGGGCATGCGCGGGCTGCAGTACCACGAGCACATGATCGAGAACCAGCTTGCCCGCCATGGCGTGCGCATGGGCGACGTGCGCTTCGTCTGCCACACCCATCTGCATATCGACCACGCCGGCAAGGACGATCTGTTTCCGATGAACACGACCGTCGTCCTCAATCGCAAGGAGCTGGAATATTCGGTCTCCGGCCTGATGCATCCGCAATATCCGGCGCCCGACATCAAGCACCTGATCGACCGCCTGCACACCAAGAGCGCGCTGCGTTTCCTCGATCTGGAGATCACCGGGCCGATCGAGCTGATGCCCGGCGTCTATTGCGACGCCGCCAACGCCCACACCGAGGGCTCCATGAACATCATCGTCGAGACCGCCGACGGGATCGCCACCATCTGCGGCGACGTGATCTACGATTTCAACGACCAGATCGTCACGCCGTTCAACGAGATTCACGACTGGGAGCCGCGGACGACCGGCAACCACGGCACCAGCAAGCGGGCGGAGAAGGCCTCGATCAAGAAGCTGCTGAGCAATTCGCGCTATTTGCTGCCGGTGCACGACAGGCCGGCCAAGATCGAAGGCGGCATGGTCGTCGGCCGTCTGCACGACCAGGTCCCCGGCCCGATCGTGCAGTCGCTGCCCCCGCGCAACTGGTTCCCGGCCTGACGCGCTCGAAGGATCGACCGATGACGCATGTCACCTTGCGAAGTGAGTTCGAGACCTTGATCGATCCCTATGCGCCGGTCGCGCAGGTCGGAACAGGCTTTGACTTCACGGAGGGCCCGATCTGGCATCCGATCGATCACTACCTCCTGTTCTCGGACATGCCTGGCGACGTTCGGCGGCGTTGGGACGCACGGCGCGGCATGGCCGAGGTCAAGCGCCCGTCGAACAAATGCAACGGCATGACCTACGACGCCGAGCTCAATCTGATCGTCTGCGAGCACGCGACCTCGTCGCTGATCCGCGAGCGGCCGGACGGCCGGCGCGAGGTGCTGGCCTCGCATTTCGGGGGCCAGGAGCTCAACAGCCCCAACGACGTCTGCGTGCACTCCTCGGGCGCAATCTATTTCTCGGATCCCTGGTACGGCCGCATGCCGGTCTATGGCGTCGAGCGGCCGCGGCAGCTTGGCTTCCAGGGCGTCTATCGTGTCATGCCCGGCGGCGAGCCGAAGCTCGTCGTCGACCGCAATCTGTTCGACCAGCCGAACGGACTGTGCTTCTCGCCCGACGAACGGCTGCTCTATGTCAACGACACCGTGCAGGCGCTGATCCGCGTATTCGACGTCAATGCCGACGGCACGCTCTCGAATGCGCGGGTGTTCGCAAGTAGCATCAAGTCCGAGCTCGAGCCTGGCCTGCCCGACGGCATGAAGTGCGACCAGCACGGCAATGTCTGGGTCACCGCACCCGGCGGCGTCTGGGTCTACTCGCCGCGCGGCGAACTGCTCGGCAAGGTTCGTGTGCCCGAGCTCGTCGCCAACCTCGCCTGGGGCGGGCCGGATTTCCGCACGCTCTATCTGACCTCGACGCACTCGGTCTATGCCATCCCGACCAGGGTGGGACCGCGCCACGAGCCCTATATGAGCGGCAGGCGCGGCGGCGCCGGCGCAAGCGCCGGCCCTGCGGCCGCAGCGCCCATCCTCACCGACGGCGAGATGCGGCTCGATCCGCAGCGCTGCGCCATGATCATCCAGGATCTTCAGAACGACGTCATCATGGATGGCGGCGCATTCGACGGGTCTGGCGCGCCCGCTCACGCGAAGCAGCAGCATGTGGTCGAGAATGTCCGGCGTCTTGCCGAGGCCGCGCGGGCGCGCGGCGTCGCCATCATCCATGTCTGGTTCGTGGTCGAGCCCGGCGCCCCCGGCGTGACGCTGAACGCGCCGCTGTTCGAGGGTCTGGTCGACAGCAAGGCGATGGTGCGAGGCAGCTGGGGCGCGGCGCCGGTCTCGGGCCTGGAGCCCCGGCCCGGCGATTTCGTCGTCGAGAAGATGCGGATGAGCGCCTGGGAGGGCACGCGGCTGGAGACGATCCTGAAGGCCACTGGCCGCGACATGATCATCAACACCGGCGCCTGGACCAACATGTCGGTCGAGCACACCGCGCGCACCGGCGCCGACAAGGGTTATTTCATGATCGTGCCGGAGGATTGCTGCTCGACCATGAATGCCGACTGGCATTCGGCCTCGATCAATTTTGCCATGCAGAACGTCGCCATCGTCACGCGGGCGGATGCCGTCATCAGAGCGCTGGGATGAGCGGTGGCAAAGCTCCTGCACCTCTCCTGCTCGCCGCGCCCCGACTCGGAGTCGAGCGCCGGCGCGCGCGTCTTCCTTGACGGATTTCGCCAGATGCGTCCCGACTGGGACATCGACGTCATGGATCTCTGGCGGGAGCGGATGCCGGAGTTTGCGGGGCCGATTGTCGAGGCCAAATATGCGCGGATGAAGGCCGAGGCCTTCGACGACGCCCAGCGCGACAGCTTTGCCGAGGCCGAGCGCATGGCGACGCGCTTGTCGCTCGCCGAACGCGTGCTGATCTCGACGCCGATGTGGAATTTCGGCATCCCCTACAAGCTCAAGCAGTGGTTCGACATCATCGTCCAGCCCGGGCTTACCTTCCGGTACGACCCGGCGTCGGGATACCTCCCGCTGCTCAAGGACCGGCCGACCCTCGTCATTCTCGCCAGCGGCAGCGACTTCGTCACCGGCATGAATCGCGGCCGCACCGACATGGCGACACCCTATTTGCGCGAGGCGCTGCGTTTCATTGGCATCAGCGACGTGCGCTTCGTGCCGATCGGGCCGACCACCGGCCCGGCGGACCCGATCCTCGCCGCGCGCGAGACGGCGTATCGACGCCTCCGCGAGATCGCCACATGGTTTTGATCGACGCGCCACGCTAGGCGATTGCGAGCGGCGAGAGCGCGGCAGATTTCGCGCGACGGCCGACAAGACTGTCAGCGAAATCGCGACCGCCGCTTCAACGCTGCGGCGGAATCAGCGCACGCAGGATGTCCGGCTTCCAGGCCTGACGCGCGCTGTCGAAGGCCGCGAAATCATGGTCGAATTGCCAATAGGCCCATGACCAGCCAAGCCTGTCGGCGCTTCTCGCCATGAACGACAGATATCTTGCGCGGCTGTCGGATGGCGCACGCTCGTATACCCCGAACTCGCCGAGATAGACGGGGCGCTTCTCCTTCTCCGCCCAGAGATTCATCTTCTCGAAGTCAGCAGCAGCCTTGGCTTCGTCGTCGGGACTGCCCCAATCCAGCGGCCCGATCCGCGAAAACGTCGGGGACCACGGTGCGCCCTGATGCGTGAATCGTATCGGCGCGTAATAGTGAAACGTGACAATCAGGTTCCTGTCGTCGGCCGGCAGAGCCAGGTCGTCGACGGGGATGTCGTCCGTATTGAGAACCGCGGCAATGACCGGCCGCGCCGGATTGGTGCGGCGGATGATTTCAAGACATTCGTTGAGGAGCGAATTCCAGTCGCCGGACGTCATTTGCCCGCCAGGCTCGTTCAGGACCTCGAAGACCAGCGCGGGATATTTTCCGGCATAGCGCTCGGCGATCTGCCGCCAGAATGCCCTGAGCTTCTCGCCGCATTCGGAAACGTCGCGTTGGCAGATATGGGTGTCGTGCTCGTCAACGATCGGAATGAGGTTTCTTGCAAGGACGTCCTCGATGACGGCATCGAGCCGCCTCAGAACGATCTCGTCCAGCACGTTCCCCGGGCCCATGAACTTGAAGCCGAAAAAGTTGATCCTGACGTGCGAAAATCCGGCCTTCCTGATTGCCGTCAGATTGTCCAGGCGGAATGGCGCGTTCCGGCCGCCTTCCCAGATCCCGTCATAGCCGAGAATATTGATGCCGCGCCCCAATTTCGGCAGGTCACGGGAAGCAGCCTGCCCGGCCCCATTGGCATGGAAGCCAAACGACGCGAGGAAAACTGCCGTTGCCGCAAGATTGAAGCTTCTCGTCCAGCGAGCGCGGATGGCTCTCATCTTGCTTCCATTCGTTGAGACTAGAGATCGGTCTGCGGCACAGGCCTGCACGTCGCGAAGAAGAACGCCACCAGCAGCACCGACGTGAACATCGTCGAACGAAGGAACGTCGTCTCGGTAAAATTGGTCTGAAAGCTGAGAACGGCAAATCCGATGATCAGCGCGCAGTGCGACCGGTCGATCGCGCGGGCCGAAATCAGATGGAGAACCTTGCTCGAAAACAGCAGGACGCTCGCGGCGAAGAGCGTGTAGCCGAGAAACCCCGTCTCCATCAGGATCGCGATATAGCCGCTGTGATAATTGTCGAGCACCCAGCCATGGTTCTGCTCGAAATAGTCGTAGATCGACGGGATCGTCCAGAAGCCGTTGATCCCGAAGCCGAGCAGCGGCGCGTCATCGAAATGGCTGATGGCGTAATGCCAGATGAACGTCCGCTCGGTCAAATCGACGGACGCGTCGCCGACATGGATCGCGTCATACCCCGTCGCGTAAAAATAGAAGATCAGCGCGCCGGCCAGCAAACACATGACGAACGGCAGGACCGCATAGAGTCTCATGCAGATGACCGACCACATCGAGGTCAACAGCAATGCGCATGCGGCCAGGGCAACGGCACCGGCGCCCCGCGATTCCGACGCGAGGACACATGTGGACGCCAGAACGAAGGTCAGGAGGAAAGCCGGCCACCCCTGCCCCTTCATCTTCAGATAGCAGGCGAAGAACATCAGATACGCGCCGACGAAACCGAGGGTCTGCTTCGATTCATAGACGCCTTGCCATTGACCGTTATGCATCCAGCTGTGGTCTATCCCGATATCGGGTACGGCGAGCGCAACGAAGGCCGACGCGGCGACCAATATGAAAAGGCCCAACGCCGTGGCCCTGACAACCTCGTCCATGTCGATGCGCGTGATGAGACAGAAGGCACCGAAGGTCGTCATCGCGAGCGCCAGGCTCTTCATGATCGCGGCGGCATTCAGGCTGGTCCAGAACACGGAGATGACGGCGAAGGCGTAGAATGCGACCAGCACGATCAGATCGGGATTGAACTGCAAACGCAGGGGCGGACGCACGAATGCGCTGGCGTAGATCAGGACGCCCCACATCAGGACCGCGACAGCCTGCTGCAGATAGGTCAGCTCCGCCGGCAACAGCCCGGTGTTGAAGGTGCCCATCGACGCGACGACGTTGATGGTGATCGAACAGCCAATCGCGGCCCTGGCAATCTTCTCAACGCCAACGCTGCGCGTCTTCCAGATCGCGCTCCCGGGAGCCCCGGAGTCCACCTCGGTCTGTAGGCTGGCCATGATTGACCTTCCTTAAACGCGGTTAATTATTTGCTAGCGCGGCCAGGTCTCCACATCGCAGCCTCCGCGGCCGCGAAGCCTTAAGACTTCGGTAACGATACGAACCCGGCTCAGTCCATTTGATGCAAATCGTACCACCTCGGTATCTCGACCGTCACTCCCCTGCTATAAGCCCTCAGCTCGATCGAGCACTCCCGAATTCCCTGGCCTCCCTGGTTACGCATGAACACGCCCGGCAACACGTTCGATATCGCCGTCGAGCCGGCATTCGACTTCCTGTCGGCGGACTATGCAGAGCTGTTCGACCACTCGGCCGCCACCGCGTTCCAGCATCCGCTCTGGCTGCACAGCCTCTACAGCAGGCTCGCGTCTCATGCGGGAGCAACCCCTCTGGTTGTCGTGGTTCGCTACCGCGCGACGCGCGCCCTTGCGATGGTGCTGCCCCTGCTCCGGATCCGGCGCGGTCCGATACGGACCGTCGAATTCGCAGATCTCCGCGTCTCCGACTATCTGGCGCCGGTTTGCAGTCCGACGGTGTTTTCCGAACTGCTTGGGGATGCGGAGGCATGCGCCCGGATTCGCCGCCTCGTTCGCCCTTTCGACCTGCTCCGAATGACCAAGCTGCCGGACGGGCGGCTGCCGATCGAGAGCCTTCTGGCCGCGCCCCGCCGCGTCGCGATGGACACCAATGCCTACGCGACCGTTCTCGTCGCCCCATTCGAGCAATGGCGGGCCAGTGCGATGGATCGTTCCTATCAGAAGGAGCTCGCAAAGAAGTATCGGCAGCTCCAGAAGAAGGGCGCGCTGAGCTTCTCGTGCTGCAGCGACGGCGCTGCCGTCCTCGAGGCGCTGGACGTAATGAGGAAATTTCGCGGTCCGCGGTTCCAGGCGCAGGGCGACGGAGACCTACTCCAGCGCCCCGCATATTACGACTTCTATTCCGACGTCGCGGTCCGCGGTCTCGGTTCCCTTGCGCGGCTCTATGCCATGAAGATGGATGGCGAGGTGATCGCCGCCGTGCTCGGCTTGCACCACCGCGATAGCTTCCTCGTCATCATGAGTGCCTTCGACATTGCCGGATACAAGAGCCAGTCGCTGGGCGCGCTGATGTTCGAGCAGGTGGCGAAGGACTGCATCGAGCGCGGAGATCAGATGCTCGACTTCACCATTGGCGACGAGCCATACAAGAAATTGTTCGGCGCGCAGGCCTCGCCGATGTGGGCGGTCACGCAGGCCGGCAGCACCACAGGCGCGATATCCCTGTTCGCACTGAAGCAGGCGCCCTGGCTCAAACTTGCCGCGAAGCGAATTTCGGAGGTCAGGCTCTCGCCGACCCGCACCTCGACGCCAACGCGCTGACCGGCGCGAGGCGCTGGCGGGTTTCAGCCCTCAGGCGCGCAGCGCGCTGCGGACCTGCGCGAGCCAGCCCGGCCGCATCTGATCGACCCGATGGGTAATGCTCCGCCGCAGGAAGTGCAGCCGTCGCCGCACGTCCCAGCTGATATCGTCGCGCGACGTCAGCGCCTGGCGGAAGCGCGCCATCTTCAGTGACTGCTGGTCCGCGGCGATCTTGTCGCGATCGGAATAGAACTCCGATATCTTCTCCTTGCCCATGCCTTCGGTCGCAAGCCACCGCGGTGCATATTCGGTGCAGAGACGCTCGACGTCCACCAGCAGGCGGGCGACGCCCGTTCCGGCGGCGGGACAGTTGGTCTGAAACGCATCGCCGATCAGCACGACGCCGGGCTGGAGATGTCCTTCGACGACGGACAGATCCATCACCCAGTTCTGTACCCGATCCGTCACGCGAAAATCGCCGAGATAGGGCTGCAATCCCGGCAGCAGCCGCAGGACTGTCGCTTCCGTGTCGCGACGCAGATCACGCATGACCGGATCGGTCGGGTCGCGGAACATGAAGAGATTGGCCCGCATGCCGGCGGGTACCGGAAACAGGCTGAGATAATCGACGCCGTCGGAGGTGCGCTCGCCGTAACAGGTCAGCGCCTTGAAATCGAACGGCGTGCCGTCACGGCGCACGATCGTGAAGCCGAACGAGACCGAGTGGCCTGCGGCCAGCACGCGCCGCCTGATGCCCAGCTTGTAGCCGAGGGCTCCGGCCATGCCCGTCGCCAGAACGACAAGACGCGCATTGAGGCGGCGCCCGGAGGCAAGCTCCAGATGCTGGACGTCGTCGCTACAGGTGACTGCGGTGACCTCGTCGACGATGAGGCTGGACGGATCGGGTATCTGGCCGCGCGCCATGGCAACGAGACCGGCATAGGGAAGCCCGTAAGCCTGGCCGACGCTGACATCGACCACCTTGCCTTCCCTGACATTGAGCACCTGATCGTATGGACAAGCGACGCTCGCGAGGCCGCGGATGAAGCCCAGCCTGCGGAACATCTCCAGCTGCGGGCCTCCGATCTTCTCGACCCGAAACTCGTCCGGATAGACCGCGCGCTTGTCCACCAGCGCGACGCGATGCCCTGCCCGCGCAAGGACAGCAGCCGCGAGCGAACCTGCAAGGCCACCTCCGACAATCGCGACGTCCGCAACGATCGTCGTGGTCGCAGCTGCGGCGATCGGCTCAGTCACGGTGCTATCCGCCGTCATGGTCCAGGCTCCCACGGTTAACGGTGGTTCCATGTGCAATTATCCCGCCTGATGTCGCATCGCAGGACCGAACGCGATCATTTCCGTCGATCGAGGTTAACGAACCGAAGACTCGATCTGGCCGGACGATGTTTCGGCACGCGTCTTGCTCGGGATGTTCGACAAGAACCGGTGTTCGGCGACGCCACGGCGGAACGCATGGCTGCTTCTCGTCAGAGCGACATCACGTCGCTTTTCGACGAAGCCGGCCTGCGCTCTAACTGGGACAGCCGGAACGAAGGTGTCCCACCGTGACGCAGCGGATGTTTCGCCGACATCGGCCGCAACCAACAGGACTCCAGAGGCCCCATCAACACTCGCGGTTTTTCACCATGCTAGGCTGTCACCGCCATCGCAGCGCGTATCTCCAGGGGAAAGTCGTCCCTCAACGTCCATGATCGAATCCATCGTCCAGTTCCTGCGGCGCGACGTGACGCGCGGTGTTGTCGGGACCATCCTCCTCAAGGTTGGCAGCGGCGCGCTTGCGTTTGCGTTGTTCTCGCTGGCGGCGCGAACGATGTCGCCTGATGGATTCGGCATCTTTGCGACCTGGCTTTCCGTTGCCCAGATCGCAGCGGTCGTGGGGCTGGTCGGCCAGGAGTCGCTTCTGGTGCGATTTTTGAACGAGTATCAGGTCGAAGACAGGCCCGACCTCACCAAAGGGGTCCTCCTGTCGAGCTTCAAGATGACCTCCGTCGCGATGCTGATCGCGATCGCCGCGGTCGCGTTGGCCGCGAGCTTGAGGGGCGATTGGTGGCTGCTGATCCTTGCTCTCTCGGCCTACACGGCGGTGAATGCCGGACTGATGCTCGGCAGCCAGATCGCCCGCTCGCTGGTCAGCATTCTCATGGGCGAAGGAAACCGGGAGCTCTTCTGGCGGGTCATCGTCGTCCTGTTTCTGCTTGCCATGTTGTTCGGCCATCGGCAGCTCGATCCCGCCGAGTTGTTCGCCGTGATGACGATCGCCATGTCGGTGGGCCTTGTCGCGCAGGTCGTTGCGATTGCGCGAGCCCTGCCGGACTTGCGCAGCACAGCGGCGCGTTACGAGACCTCTCGCTGGAGAGCCAGCGCGCTTCATTTCTGGGTCGCGTCCATCCTGGAAGCGGCCAACCAGTATTTCGACGTCATCCTGGTCTACTGGATGCTGGATCCGGCGACCGCTGGAATCTATTTCGCCGCCTCGCGCCTGGCCAACATCTTCGCCATGCTGTCGGCGGCGCTGTACAGTTTCGGGGCGCGCCGGCTTCCTTCGCTGTACTTCAGCAAGAACCACCAGGAGTTCGGGCGAACGTTGCGGCTCATGGCGGAAGTGACCGCACTTTGCGTGGCCAGCGGACTTCTCCTGATCTGGATCGGCGGCCCCCATCTTCTCAACCTGTTCGGGCCTCATTTCGCCGCACAGCACTGGGTCCTGATCGTGCTCGCGATCGGCACGGCTTTCCAGGCGGCGGGCGGTCCATCCGCGGCGATCCTGCAGCTGACCGGCCATGAGCGCATCTATGTCCCCGTCGTCGCGGCGAACGTCGCACTGCGGCTGGTCGGATTTCTCGTCCTGATTCCCTGGCTCGGCGTGCTTGGCGCGGCGATCTCGGCGACCGTGTCGCTGGCGTTCGCGACCATCGCGCTCAACATCCTCTGTCGCCGGCGAACCGGAGTCGACCCTTCAATTCTCGTGCTTCTGCGCTTCTCGGCATCGAAACGCGGCGCCTTTGCGGTCCGCGGTGCCGACTCCGGCGATTAGGCGTCGATCAACCGGCCAGGCCCAACACTTCGCCCCGACGACGCGCCGCCGACGGATCGGGCGGGACACGATTGATGACGAGCCCGGTCGGCACGCTGCCAAAGCGGGACAGCGCCGCCATTGCCCTGCGCATTGCAGCGGAATCGACCGCGTCTTCGCAAGCGACCAGGACGACCAGATCAGCGTGAGCGGCGAGCGCCGCCGCCTCCGGCTGCAAGGCCAGCGAGGTGGCGTGGACGACGATCAGATCGAACTCCGAACGAATGTCATCCGCGGGCGACGCCTCGGGCCGCTTGCCGGCGCCCAGAAGCGCGTCGACGCTGCGAAAGTCCGCCGTGGTCATGCCGTCCGCCTGCTCCTTGACGAGGCTAACCGCGGCACCACCGAGGTCCGGCTCGACCCGGATCAGGACGCTCAACTTCCCCTTGTTCACCGCCCACCGGTTCAGCGACCGCGCGACGGTGTTGCCGCCGGCCCGCTTGCCGACCGACATCACGAGCGCGACCTTGCCCCGGGCTCCCGGCAATTTCTCCAGCCGGTCGAGCAGCGGGCGCAAATGTGGACTGAGATCGAGCGCAGCCGTCGCTGAGACCGGACCTTGCCAGATGTTTCGGGGCACATCGCCCGGCAGCAAGTCGGGAATGCGGGCCCACACGGGCGGGCGTGGCCACGACGCGGGCTGGCGCGGAGCCGGATCGGGGGCACGAACGTCTTCGACGGGCTTGTCCGATCGGCGTCCCGTAGCGGCAACGACCGCCGTCGATGTCAGCAGCGAGCCGATCGCGAGCGCGGCAAGCAGCAAGGGCAGCGGCGGAAGGGTCGAGCGAAGCGGCGGAATGGCGGACGACGCAATCTTGGTCTGGGAGCTCTGCAGGAGACGCTGCTCGTTCGTCGTCTTCGAGCGCGACAGGAATTGTTCGTAGATGTTTCTGTTCGCCTCGGCGTCGCGCTGCAACTCCTGGAGCCTGACCAGAGCCTGACCGTCGACCAGGAGCTGCGATTCAGCCGCCTTCATCTGGCCTTCGAGGGCCTTCTGCTGTTCGCGCTGGGCCTCGTACTCCGACTTTGCGGTGTCGATGCTCTTGGCCCGCTCGACCTCGATCTGCCTGTTGAGATCGTTCAGCTGGCTGTAGGACATGACGAGGTCGGGATGGCGATCGCCGAACACCGCGCGCTTCTGCGCGATTTGATCATTGAGCGCCGACCGCTGCGCGCGCAGCGCGCTCAGGAGATCCTGCTTGGCCGGACCCTCGACATTCGCCTTCACGTCGCGCTGCGCCTGCTCGTAGCGGGCTTTGGCCTCTTCGGTCCGGGCGCGCGCGGCGGCGACCTGCTGCGACAGCTCGGTCACGCGCAATTGCTGGGTCGTGGAATCCTTGCCGGCGTTGACGATCCTGTGCTCGAGCTTGAACGTGGCCACGGCGTCCTCTGACGCCCTCAACCGGTCGTTCAATGTCTTGAGCCGGCCACTGAGCCAGTCGGCCGCCTCGTCGGTCGCATCGGTGCGGTTGCGACTCTGGCTCGCGACGAACGCCTCGGCTATCGCGTTCGCATAATAGGCCGCCCGCTCCGGCCGGTTCGACGTGAAGCGGATGGCGATGACGTAAGTGAGCCCGCGGCGGGAAATGTCGAGACGGTTGCGGAACCTCTCGAGCAGGCGCGCGGGGTCGGTATGTCCCCCGGAAATGTCCTCGTCATCCCGAATCTTGAGCTGCTCGATCAGCGGCTTGAGAAAGCCGTCGGACTTCGCCACTTCGACCAGGCTTTGCAGCGCGGCGCTATCCTGCCCTATGCCCGGCAGAACGTCCTGATCCGCGGTCACGCGTTGTTCGCGGGGATCGACGACGACCAGCGCGGTCGCCGCAAATCGAACCGGGATCACCAGCAGAAGGATGACGCCGAGGGCGAAGATCGCAAGAGCGAGCGCCAGGATACGGCGAGCATTGTCCCGAATGAAGGAGAGCGCGCCTGCGGCGGTGAGCACACCGCCAAGGCGAGCTGCGGCTCCGCCAGCCTCACCGTTCGACGCATCTTGAGTCTGCCACGACGCGGAGACACCGGTCGATCCGGAACTTGTCGGGTCTGCGCGGCGACCGAACGTCATGGACTTTACTCGGATTCAACTGGCAAGCACTGTTCAGTGGCCTGCGCCACCGTAAATATCTATGGTTAATCCGCGGTTACCCGCCTCCGCGCGAAGATGACCAATTGGTTAACGCGCTCGCTTCGCTCCGTCCGCAAACCGCTGCCATTCTCCTGTGAACGATGCCGTTCCGGCGGACAGGGCATTAACTCCGTTTGTTGCTAGCCGGTGTCCGCGCGACGCTCGCATGATAGGTACGGCGTTAAGAAGGTGAACGTTTCATTAGCGGGTCGGGATCCGTGCTGCATTACCAGCCAGGCGCAGAACTGGGCGAGGCACCGAAGCTGCCGTCGACCGCGGCAGCACTCGCAAGTCGGGGCAGCGGCCGACCGAAGCCGCACGTGCTTCTCGTCCAGACGCAAGCCGAGAATGCGGGCGCCCAGGAGATTTCCAGGCTACTCGGCGCCGGCCTGACCGCGCGCGGCTATCGGGTCACCAATCTGTTCTTCTTCCGCAAATCGGATTCATTCGACGAGCCGCCCGATACGCTCTACTGCGCATCGCGCCGGCCGGGACATCCACTGGCCCTGCTGCAAATGCTGTGGACGCTCGGCCGTCATATCAGGACCACCAGGCCCGACGCCGTTCTGACCTTTCAGCATTTCGGCAACGTCATCGGCGCGGGCGTGTCTCGCCTCGTCTGCCGCGCGCCCGTCATCGCCAATCAGGTGTCGTCCGCACTGTCGATGAGCTGGCCGATCCGCACGGCCGACATCGTCATGGGCAGCCTCGGCTTCTTCGACCGCATCACGCTGAACTCGCTGGACATGCAGCGCGAATATTCGCGCTACCCTGCGGCCTACCGGTCGCGCATGGTGCATGTCCCGCACGGCTTCGACGACAAGGCCCTCACCCTGCCGAAGGAAGCTGCGCGACAGAAGTTCAATCTTCCGCCGGACCGCATATTGCTTGGCTGCGCAGCCAGGCTGCACCCGCACAAGCGGCTCGATGCAGCGATACGCCTGCTGCCGGATCAACCGTCCTGGCATCTCGCACTGGCCGGCCAGGGTGCCGACGAGGTTCGGCTAAGGCAGCTGGCGGATGATTTGAAAGTCTCGGACAGACTGCATCTGCTCGGGGAAATCACCCCGCGCCAGATGGCCGACTTTCTCGCCTGCCTGGACGTGTTCGTATTTCCGACACAAGCCGAGACTTTCGGCCTTGCCGCGGTCGAAGCCGCAAACGCCGGCGTTCCCTCCGTCGTCACCGATCTTCCCGTCCTGCGCGAGGTGCTGTCCTTCGAAGGCAAACCGACAGCACTGTTCGTGGATGCCTCCGATCATGCGAAGCTGTCGGCCGCCGTCTCGAAGCTCCTGACCGACCAAACCCTGCGCGACGAACTGCGACAAAACGCCAAAGGCCTGAGGTTGCGGTATTCGGTGGACTCCATGGTTGAGGAATACGTTCGAATTCTCGGCCAAGTCATTTGACCTGATCCGCTGGAATAGATTGGCTCGACATGATCATCGAGTTTCGCTGTGAACGTGAGCATGCGCGGCGGTGGATGCACCGCGAGACGCTGTCGGTCGACGGGCGGGACGTTCCGGTCCAGATCGCCTGGACGGCGACGGCGGAGTCACGGCCTGCGGGTCTCGACGCGCTGTTCGCGCTCGAACGCATGGTGTTGCACAAGGGCAAACCCGGCGGTGCCGACGGGCTGAAGATCATTCCCAAGCGGACGCAGGCTCGCACCGGCACGGCCGACGTGATCGTCGATTTCACAGGCGGCGCGCGCGATCGGGACTGCTCGGCTTCGCTGTATCTGCGCCCGCTGTTCAACGGAACTGCAGGAGAAAACGCCGCGCTCGCCGCCATTCTTGCCGGCGACATGCCGGTGATCGACATCGTCAACGAGATCGACGGCGCCGTCCTCGATCGCGGCCACCCGTCGGGAGAAACTGCAGCCGGCCTGAGCGGCGCGCTCGAAACGGTCATGGCGCGAACCCTGACCATGGTGGCGGCAATCCTGTCGGGACGGCCGCGCATTCTGCCACAACTGTCGCGTCCCGCCGGCGCCATGAACCGACGTGGACCTGTCGGCTACGTCGTGCGCGGCCTCGTCGTCTCAATCGCCAAGGAAATCTATCGCCTCTGCTGCTACGCCCCGCATTGGCATATCGGATGGCGCTTCAATGACGGCGCAGGCGTCTGGCAGACCGGAGATCTATCCGGGCCTCGCTGGAACGTTCTGGGAGATCCCGGAAACCACTTCTACGCCGATCCCTTTCCCGTCACCTGGCGCGGACGAACGTTCGTCTTTTTTGAAGATCTCGATCACCGGGTCGGCAAGGGAATCATTTCGGCGATCGAGTTCGGTGACACCGGGCCAGTCCGCGACGTCATGCCTGTGCTGGAAGAGCCCTGGCACCTGTCCTATCCGTTCCTGATCGAGGACGACGGCGAGTTGTGGATGATCCCGGAGAGCTCGATCAACGGGGACGTCGCCCTCTACAAATGCGTTCGGTTTCCGGACCAATGGGAGCGGCATGCGACGCTGCTTTCGGGCCTGGAGCTCGCCGACGCGACGATCACGCGGCACAACGGCCTGAACTACCTGTTTGGCGCCTGGCGCGACGGAGCCGGCGGCTATTCGGATTCGCTTGCGATCTACTACGCCGACCACCTGCTCGGCCCCTGGCTGCCTCATGCCAGCAACCCGGTCCTGATCGATCGCGCGAGTACGCGACCGGCCGGGAATTTCGTCACCATCAACGAAAGACTGTGGCGCCCGGTCCAGAATTGTGCCGACGGATACGGCGCGGCGCTCGCCCTGGCGGAGGTCATCGAACTGTCGCCCACGACATTCAAGCAGATCGTCCGCCACTCCCTGAAGCCGGGACCCGCATGGCCCGGCCGAAAGCTGCACACCCTGAACCGCTGCGGCCGGCTGGAGGTGATCGACGGATCGCGTGTTCAGCCGAAGACCAGCGCCTTTGCGCGTCAATTTCCGTCGCCGGCTTTGCCGCCCCGGACCCGTCCCTCCACCGCCAGTTGAAACAAGTTCCGCGAACGGCGCATCCCTCGTCTGAGCACGAGCGATCTGCAATTCGAGCGGGATTCGTGGCAGACAGGAGCGAGCGACGCCGGTCATTGCCACGACCGGCCGCTCGGAGACTCCATGGTCAACAACACAAGCTCGACACATCGGCCGTTCGATCCCCGCAGCAAATGGGCCGAACTGTCCCAGGCGGAACGCAGCGCCGCCTATGACAACAATGCGGCGGTCAAGAACAGCCCTGCCCTGATCGCGGAGCGTAACGAAGCTTCCAGCCGGCTGCGCGGTACGCTGAAGTCCCATCTCGATTTGCGTTACGGCGAGCGGGCGAATAACAAGCTCGATCTCTACCCCGCCGCAAAGCCCGATGCGCCCTGCCTGGTGTTCGTGCATGGCGGCTATTGGCAGCGCAATTCGCGCGAGCTGTTCGCCATGCTGGTCGAAGGCGTTGCCGCACATGGCTGGTCAGTTGCGATTCCCGGCTATTCGCTGGCGCCCGAGGTGTCCCTCACCGACATCGTCGCCGAAATCCCGCGCGCGCTCGACTGGCTCGCCGCGCATGGCGCATCCTATGGCATCGGCGGGCCGGTCGTGCTGTCGGGCTGGTCCGCCGGCGCCCATCTCGTGGCGATGGCGCTGGACCATCCGCGTGTCCATGCGGGGCTTGCGATATCAGGCGTCTACGATCTGGCGCCGATCCGCGATACCGGCCTCAACAGCGCGCTGAAGCTGACGGACGAAGAAATCGCCAAGCTCTCGCCGCTTCGCCTGCCCGTGACACAGAAGCGGCTCGACATCGCCTATGGCAGCAACGAACTCCCCGCCCTGGTGCTGGATTCAATCAACCTTCATGAGAAGCGTGCGGCCGCGCAGGCGCCCGGCAAGCTCATTCCGGTCGCAGGCGCCGACCATTTCACCATCCTCGAGGCGCTGCGTCGGCCGGACGGCGTTCTGGTGGAGGCTGCACGCCGGTTGCTGGACTAAAAACGCGAAAACAACCCCATGCACAGTAGAACGCCGTTGTTTCCAAAGGCAAAATCTACGACGCGGATCGTTTTGACTCGTCGGGCAAAACAGGGGCATGATGCCATCATCGCCCCGATCGCCGCTCAGGCTCTTCAACCCAGATTTGCTCTCCCGTGACCTTGACCGGATAGAGCCGCAATGGCGGACTTGGCCAGCCCGCTGTAATCGCCCCGTCGCGCAAATCGAATGATGCGGCATGGCGCGGGCACTGCAGCCGGCCCGCTGTCACCTGTCCAAGACCAAGATCGGCCTGTTCGTGGGGGCAGGCACGGTCGCACGCGACGACATCGCCCTCGTTCCAGATCACAAGCATATCGCGCCCGGCAACGCGGACGATCGTCTCTGCCTTCAGCCGGCTGAGGTCACAGACCGGAATCCACGCCGGCTCGTCCGAATGGACAGCCTCGTCATCCACCGAGATAGGCCTTCCGCACATGCTCGTTCTCGATCAGCTCCGTGCCGGCGCCGGACAACACGATGCGGCCGTTCTCGAGCAGATAGGCGTGGTCGCACATCTCGAGCGCGGCGAACGCGTTCTGCTCGACCAGCAGTACCGTGGTGCCGGCATCGCGAATGCCGCGGATGATCGCAAAGGTGCGCTCGACGATGTTGGGGGCAAGGCCGAGCGAAGGCTCGTCGAACATGATCAGCCGCGGCCGCGACATCAGCGCACGCCCGATCGCGAGCATCTGCTGCTCGCCACCGGACAGCGTGCCCGCCGCCTGCCGGCGCCGCTCGGCGAGCCGCGGAAATTCCGTATAGATGCGATCGCGATCGGCTGCGATCTCGCCTGAACCGCGACGGAGGTAAGCCCCCATGTCGAGATTTTCCTCGACGCTCATGTGCGGAAACACGCGCCGCCCTTCCGGACAATGCGCGATCCCGCTCGCCAGCACGCGCGGGGGCCTCGCCCCGGTGATGTCGATGCCCTCGAACCGCATCTGGCCCGCGCGCGGCGGCACAAGTCCGGAAATCGCGCGCAGCGTCGTGCTCTTGCCGGCGCCGTTGGCCCCGATCAGCGCCACCAGTTGCCCGGCCTTCACGTCGAGCGAAATGCCGCGCAGCGCGGTGACGCCGCCATAGCCGCACACCATGTCGCGGATCTCAAGCACGCGCCGCTCCATGTCCGAGATAGGCCTCGATCACGGCGGGATCGTTGCGGATCACGTCCGGCGTCCCCTCGGCGATGATGCGGCCGTAGTTGAGCACCACGATGCGGTCCGAGACGGTCATCACCATCGGCATGTCGTGCTCGACCAGAAGGATCGTGATGCCGCGACCGCGGATGTCGCGAATGAGCTCGACGAACCGGTGGGTTTCCGAGGCATTCATGCCCGAGACGGGTTCGTCGAGCAGCAGCATCGAGGGTTCCGCCGCGAGCGCCAGCGCAACGCCGACCAGGCGCTGCTCGCCGTAGGAGAGCGAGCCGGCCGCATCGTGGGCACGGCGTTCGAGACCGACCCATTCGATCAGCTCGCTTGCCCGCTGCCGCAGCCTGCGCTCCGAGGCGCGCGCGCCCGGCAGCCCGAGGATGGCGTCGAGCAGCCGGACCCGGCCCTGACGATGCAGGCCGATCAGGAGATTGTCGTACACGGTGTCATTGGGAAACACGCTGGTGCGCTGGAAGGTCCGGATCAGACCGAGGTCCGCGATCTGATGCGGCTTCAACCCGGTAAGCGTCGTGCCCTGATAGGTGACACGGCCTGCGCTCGGCGTCAGGAAACCGGTCATGACGTTGAAGGCCGTGGTCTTGCCGGCGCCGTTCGGTCCGATCAGGCTGACGATCTCGCCCTCGCCCACGGTGAAACTCATGTCGGAGATCGCGACGAGCCCGCCGAAACGGACCGCGACCTGCTCGATCGTCATGGCAACGCTGCGTGCCGTCATCACGCCCGCTCCTTGACCGCTGTCTCGGCGAGGGCCACCGGCGCCAGCGCCGTCGTGCCGCTCCGTCTCCTGCGAAATCGCTGCGCGAGCGAGGGCACGATGCCGCGCGGCAGCACGAACAGGATGGCGATCAGCACGCCGCCATAGGCGATCCATTGCGCCTCCGGCGCCATGATCGGACGCAGCGCGACTGGCAGCAGCCCGAAGATCAGGCCGCCGACGACGGGCCCCGCCAGCGAGCCCTTGCCGCCACTGATGACCATGATCACCATGGTGACGGTGTTGATGAAGGCAAACACTTCCGGATCGATGATCCGGATATAGTGCGCATAGAGGCTGCCGGCGGCGCCAGCGATCGCGGCGGAAATCACCGCCGCCAGCGTCAGCGTCTTGGTCACGTCGATACCGACGGAGACCGCGAGCGTCTCATTCTCCATCAATCCGCGCATCGCGCGGCCGAAATGGGAATGAACGAGACGCGCGATCAGGAGATAGGCGATGAGAGCCACGACCAGCACGAGATAGTAGTTCTGCATCTTGGTGCGCAGCGTCAGCTCACTGAGGCCGGGCAACGGCAGCGCGATGGAGGGAATGTTGGTCAGCGCCAGAGGGCCTTGCGTCAACTCGACCCAGTTCAGCGCGACGAGCCGCACGACTTCGGCGAAGGAGATCGTGACAATGACGAAATAGGCGCCGCGAACGCGGAACGAGAGCAGCCCGACGAAATAACCGCACAGCCCGGCGATGAGGATCGCGAGCACGAAGCCCACAATGGGCGGCCACGGCGTGTGAACAAGGCGCAGGTCTCCGGGCAGCCCGATGTCGAAACCGAGCGATGTCAGCGCGCTGACATAGGCGCCGATGCCGAAGAAGGCGATGTGGCCGAGGCTGAGCTGCCCGGTGAAGCCGAGCAGGAGATTGAGGCTCATCGCGCCGATGACGAAGATTCCGGTCGTGATCAGCGCGTTGAGGAGATAGGGATCGCGCAGCCAGAGCGGCACCGAGGCAAGGGCCGCGACGGCGAGAATGGTGAGGGCTATTCTCATCCGACGCGCTCCGCGCGCGCGAACAGGCCGGTCGGCTTGAAGATGAGAACCGCGATGATGATCACGAAGCCCATCGCGTCGCGATAGCCTGATGAGACGTAGCCCGCGCCGAGCTCCTCGGCGAGCGCCAGGATGAAGCCGCCGATCACCGCACCCGTGATGTTGCCAAGACCGCCGAGGATGACGATGGCGAAGGCCTTGACGGCGGCAAGATCCCCCATTTGCGGGAAGATCACGTAGACCGGGCCGAGCAGAGCCCCCGCCGCGGCGGCAAGGCTGGAGCCGATCGAGAAGGTCGAGGTGTAGATCATGTCGACATTGACGCCCATCAGCGAGGCCGTGTCGTGGTCCTGGAACGTCGCCCGCATCGCGCGGCCGAGGCTCGTCCTGTTGATCAGGAGATACGTCACCAGGATCAGCAGTGCCGCGGCGGCAAGCACGAACAGCCGCAGCCAGGACACGGAGACAGGTCCGAGCACCAGGGGCGCCTCGGGAAACGGCGTCGCCACCGATTTGGCGACCCCGCCCCAGATCCACAGCGTGCCCGACTGCATCGCGATCCAGGCGCCGATCATGACCAGCATCGTGGTGTCGATGTCGGAGCCGCGCAGGGGCCGCAGCAATGTCAGCTCGATAGCCGCCCCCAACAGCCATCCGGCCAGCACGGCGACGGGCAGCGCAAGGAAGAAGTTCAGCCCGAGCTGCTGCACCACGATAAACATGATGTAGGCGCCGAACGTGTAGAGCACGCCGTGCGTGAAATTCACGACGTTCATGATGCCGAAGATCAAGGTCAGCCCGATGCCAAGCAGCGCATAGGTGCCGCCGAGCACGAGCATGTTGACCAGATGCTGGAGAAACTCGCTCAAAGCCGTTCCCGTATCACCCGCAATGCGGCGAGAGCGGCGGTGCGCCGCCCTCGCCCCCGAATAAACGACGTCAGAGCGTCTTCATCCCGACCTTGCCGTCGTTGATCTCGATGAGATAGACGTTCGGCTGGCTCTGACCGCTCTCCTTGCCCTCGGGGCCGGACTTGCGGAACACGATGTCGCCGTTGAGTCCCTTGATGTTGATGTTCCAAAGCGCCGCCTTGATCGCAGCCGGCTCGGCCTTGCCCGCCTTCTCGATCGCGGCCGCCGCGGTGCGGATGCCGTCATAGCCGCGGAAGCTTTCGGTGCAGCCGGCGAACTCGAAGCCGCGTTTCTTCCATTCCGTGATGAAGTAGTTGGTTGCCTCGGGGTTCGGCGTCTTGTCCGGGAACCACGGCAGGAAGGTCGTCAGATGCATGGTTCCGTTGGCGGCGGCTCCGGCCTGGGCGATGATCTGGTCGGGGTTCTGCGAGCCCCCGGTGGTGATGATGCGCTTCTTCAGGCCGAGCGCAGCGGCCTGCTTGAAGATCAGCGTCAACTGGTCGACGGCGGTCGTGACGATGACCGTCTCGGAATCCGAACTCTTGATCTTGGAGAGCTGGGCGCTCATGTCCTGCGCACCCTGGTCCATGGTTTCGACCAAGCCGATGCTGATGCCCTTGTCCTTCATCATCTTGCTGAAGTCCTCGGCGGTGCCGCGGCCCCAGTCATTGTTGATGACGAGGAAGTCGACCTTCTTCAGGGCGAGCTTGTCGACGATGCCCTTGAACGCCGCGGCCTCGACCGCCGAGGGCGGCGAGATGCGGAAGATGAAGGGATTGCCTGTCGTCGTGATCTTGCCCGAGGACGAGGTCTCCACCACCATCGGGGTTTCATACTCCATCAGCTTCGGCATCACCGCGAGCGTCAGGCTCGAGCCCCAGGCGCCCATCAGCACCGGCACCTTGTCGCTGGTGATCAGCTTCTCCGCGACGGCGGCAGCCTCCGTCGGGTTGCTCTTGTTGTCCTCGATCACCAGCTCGATCTTCTTGCCCAAAATGCCGCCCTTGGCGTTGATCTCGTCGGCGGCGATCTTGGCGCCGTTGACGACGTAGGTGCCGGAGGCCGCGAACGCGCCGGTGAGCGGTTCGTTGACGCCGATCTTGATGGTCTGCGCCCCTGCCGCGCCGCCGAACAAGGCCGTCGCCAGCGCGATTGTCCGAACCAGTCCGAGTGCTCGTGTCATGTTGTCTCTCCAAATCCAACGCTGTTGATCTCTAGGCAGTCCAGCCTTCGTCACTCCGCGGCGCGAGCGCGCCGATCATTCCGCGCCACCTTTTCCGGTGAAGACGCGGCCAAACATGCGCGCGAGCCGAGCGCGCAAAACGTCTGATGCAAGCGACCAGAAGCTGAGCTCCGCGGGGGCGGCCTGCCCCGACGGCGCGCCCGACATGTGGCGGTCGAGATTTCCCGCGAACTCAGCGACCAGGCGTCTGGCGAGATCGCGCACGAGGCCCGGCCGGCCGACCTGCGCCAGCATGCCCGTGAGCGTGTAGCCGATCGACAGGTCGACGGAGGTCGCCGCGCCGCCATCGAGCGGGATCAGGCGATAGCGGATTTCGCCTTGCGTCGCCGAATGGTTGCGCTGGTCGGTGCCGATGCCGACGATGCGGCCGGAGAGCGTCGCGGGATCGCGTTCGACGCGCGCGGCCCCCTCGAAGCTTGCTGCGATCGGCCCGAGCCTGACGCGGATCACGCCTTCGACACACTCGGGCCTTGGCGGCGCCGCGAGCGATACGCCGGGAAGGCAGGCTGCAATACCCGCGATATCATCGAACATCGCGAACACTTTCGCCGGTGGATACGGCAGCGAGAAGCGCTGATCGAGAACGGTCGCTGGGGTGAAGTCGGGAATGGTACCCGGCACGACACTGTCTGATGCCGCGACCAACGCTTGCCGCGCAGGCCGCGGCTCGATTTGGCCAGATGCGGCTCGCCCCGATCCGGCGGGGCCGAGACTGGTCCGGCCGCCACCGGCCTGCGGCGCAATGTTGCGCGCACGCCTCGCCTCGATCACGGACTGCACCGCCCGCACGATGCCGACATAGCCGGTGCAGCGGCAGAGATTGCCGCTGAGGCCGACGCGAATGCGCCGCTCGTCGGCGTCAGGCAGGCGCAACACCAGGTCGCGCGCCGAGACCAGCATGCCGGGCGTGCAATAGCCGCATTGCAGGGCATGCTCGCGGGTGAAGGCGGCGCGCAACTCGGTCGTGACCTCGTCCTCGTCGAGGCCTTCGATCGTGGTGATATCGGCGCCCTCGCAGGCCACCGCATAGGTGATGCAGGAGCGCGCCGGCACGCCGTCGAGCAGCACGGTGCAGGCGCCGCAAACGCCGTGCTCGCAGCCGAGATGCGTGCCGGTCAGGTCGAGCTTGTCGCGCACGAAATCGGCAAGGCTGGTGCGCGGCTCGGCCGATAGCTCCACCGCACGGCGATTGACATGAAGCGCGATCGTATTCATGCAGCGGCCCCCAGCACGGCGCGCTTCAACACGCTGACATGGATATGGCGTTGCGCGGCATCGTCGATGCCGGCCTTCATCAGAAGCGCATCGGCGACGCGGATGTCGAAACGCTGCTTGTAGTCGGCCGCAATCCGGCCGCCGAACAACCCGGCGGCATCGGTCACGACGATCGGCGCTGTATCGATCGCACCGATCACGATGCGCGCGGTGGCGGCGGCCGGGTCGACCAGGACCGCACCAATGGCATGGGCGAACTCGCCGGTCTTGCGGCAGCTCTTGGCATAGCCCCAATGCGCGGAGGCCGATCGGGCCGGCACGTGAATCGCCTCGACGATTTCGCCGGCGTGCAGCGCCGATTCCAGCGCACCGACGACAAACGCCTCGATCGCCATCGTGCGCGCACCGGCAAGACTGCGCAATGTCACCTGCGCACCCAAGGCCGCGAGCGCCGAAAACCAGTCCGCGGCGGGATCGGCATGGCTGAGCGAGCCGCCGATCGTGCCGCGGTTGCGCACGGCGCGATAGGCGATGTTGGCGGCGACGCCGCGCATCGCGCCACGCGTCACGTCGGCGGTGCGGCCGTCCTCGATATCGGCATGGGTGACCAGGGCACCCAGCACGAGCTCGCCGCCGGACACCTCCGCGCGCTTGAGCTCGGCAAGCCCGGAGATGTCGACGATCAGCTCCGGCTGCACCAGCCGCAGATTGAGCATGGGCCCAAGCGACTGGCCGCCGGCGATGATCTTCGCCGATCCGCCTGCCGCTGCCAGCATCGACAGCGCCGAATTGAGATCGCGCGGGCGTTCATAAGCGAAGGGCGCCGGTTTCATGCCGCGCTCCTTTCGCCCGCGCGAGCGGCCAGCACAGCCGCGACGACGCGATGCGGCGTGATCGGCGACTGCATCAGCTCGACACCGAGCGGGCGTAGCGCGTCGTTGACGGCATTGGCGATCGCGGCGGGCGGGGCAATCGCACCGCCCTCGCCGATGCCTTTCACGCCGAACTGCGTATAGGGCGACGGCGTCTCCATGTGATCGAGGCGCGCCGCCGGAACCTCGGTCGCGCCGGGAAGCAGATAGTCGGCCAGCGTCGTCGCCAGCGGCTGGCCGGAGGCGTCGAACGGCATCTCCTCGTAGAGCGCGGTGCCGATGCCCTGCGCGAGACCGCCATAGATCTGGCCGTCGACCACCAGCGGATTGACCAGCACGCCGCCGTCCTCGACGATCACGTAGTCGAGGATTTCCACCTCGCCCAGATCAGGATCGACCGCGACGACGGCCGCATGCGCGGCGTAGCTGAACGTCCCGCTGTCGCGCACGGGCTTGTAGCCCTGCGTCACCTCGAGCCCGCCGGGATCGACATCGGCCGGCAGATCCTGCGGGCGGCGATACCAGGTGTGGGCGATCGCCTTCAGACTAACGCTGCCGTTGACGCCACGCACCTCGCCGTTCTGCAAAACGACCGAAGCCGGCTCGTGCTGCAACAGTTTGGCACCGATGCGCCTTGCACGTTCGCCGAGCTCGCGGCAGGCCGTCGCCACCGCACCGCCCGCCATCACCATCGAGCGCGAGCCCCAGGTGCCGGTCGAATAGGGCGTCATCGCGGTGTCGCCGAGGATGATGCGGATCTTTGCGACGTCTATTCCCAGCATTTCATGCGCGACCTGGGCGAGCGTCGTCTCCATGCCCTGCCCATGCGAATGCACGCCGACACGCAGCTCGAGACCGCCATCCGGCGTCAGCCGTGCCGATGCCTGCTCGTGGCCCGGCACCATCGGGATGCCCCAGCCGGAATAGACCGAGGTGCCGTGCGCCGCCTGCTCGCAATAGATGGAGACGCCGACGCCGATGCGGCGGCCGTCCGCTGCGCCCTGCTTTTGCTTCGCGCGAATGGCGTCGACATCGATCGCGGCGAGCGCGCGGCGCATCGCTTCCGGATAATCGCCGCTGTCAAAATGCTTCCTGGTGATGTTGTCGAACGGCATCTGTTCGGGGCGCACCAGATTGCGCAGTCGCACCTCGCCGGGCTCGAGCCCGGCCTCCACCGCGACGAGGTCGAGCATCAATTCCAGCGCAAAGCAGACGCCGGTGCGCGCGACGCCCCGGTAGGGCAGGATCGGACATTTGTTGGTGGCAACCGAAAAGGTGCGGCAGCGATAGGCCGGCATCTTGTACGGACCGGGCAGGATGCTCGCGACCTGCGCGGCTTCGAGACAGGCGGAGAACGGATAGGACGAGTAGGCGCCGGAATCGACCGTCGCCTCGCAATCGATGCCGCGCAAGGTCCCGTCGCTGTTAGCATAGACCGTGATCTTGTAATGATGCTCGCGGCAATTCGAGCTGGCGACGAGATGCTCGCGGCGGTCCTCGGTCCAGCGCACGGGATGGCCGCGTTGCATGGTCAGCCAGGACAGGCAGACCTCTTCAGGCAGCAGAATGCCCTTGTGGCCAAAACCGCCGCCGACATCGGGCGAGATGACGCGGATCTGGCCCTCCTCCATGCCCAAGCATTCGGCAAGGCCGCTGCGCGTGATGTGCGGCATCTGAGCCGCCGAATGCAGCGTGAGCTGGTCGAGCCGGCGGTCGAAGGTCGCGACCACGCCGCGGCCCTCCAGCGGCGACATGCATTGCCGCGCGGTGGAGATCTCGCGCGTCACCTTGATCGGCGCGTCGAGCGCTAAGGAGATGTCGACCTCGTAATTGGTCTCGAGGAAGACGTTGTCGCCCCAATGCTCGTGCACCAGCGCCGAGCCCGGCTCGCGCGCCTTCAGCATGTCATAGACCGCGGGCAGCTCCTCCAGATCCAGCGTCACGGAGGCCGCGATGTCCTCGGCCTCGGCCCGCGTCGGCGCGAGACACATGGCGACGAGCTCGCCGACCTGGCGCACCTTGCCGGAGGCCAGCACCGGCTGCTCCGAGATCTTGAAGCCCGGCAATCCAGATACCGCGCGGATTGGCTTGATACCAACGAGGTCCGCCGCCGTGAACACACTGCCGCGATAACGTTCTGGCACATGGATGCCGCGGATGCGTGCATGCGCGAGCGGGCTGCGCACGAAGGCGGCATCCTGAAGGCCCGCAAGCCTGATGTCCGCGACGAACTGGCCGCGGCCGCGCATCAGGCGGTCATCCTCCTTCCGCGGCAGGCGCGCGCCGACGCCCTGCCCGGACCTTCCAGAGGGAAACTCTCGCTCGTTGCGCAACTCCGCGTTCTCCTTCACCGCCTGGCCTTACGCCGCGACGGCCTGCGGCAGGATCGGTGCGACCGCGTCGAAGCGCGCGCCGGCACGCAGGCAGAAGGCCGGCTGAAGCAGGCGCTCGGCGATCACCTCGTTCTGCTCGTTGTCCTTGAGGATGAAGCGCCCCTTCTTCTCCGAGAGCACGGAGACGTCGGCGTCCATGCCGACCTTGAGCGCGCCGATCTCCGCGCTGCGGCCGAGCATTTTGGCCGGATTGGAGGTGACCATCGGCACCACCTGCTCGAGCGACAGGCCGAGCGCCATCATCGAGCTCATCGCCTGGACCAGGCTGAACTTGGCCTGCCCCGCGAAGGGATGGTTCTCCTCGTCCTCGTGCTCGTCGGGCGTTCCGGCCGGCGCGGGCACATGGGTGTTGTAGCCGTGGATGTCGGCGCCGAGCGTGGTCGGAATGATGCCGGCGGCGATCGCCTTCTTCGCAAGCCGGTACGAGAAATGGCTGCCGTGGCCGACATCGACCTTCAGGCCGCGATCGAGCGCCGCCTGGATCACCGGATGCACCTCGCCCTCGCGGTTGACGAAGCCGCCGGGGTGGCGCGTGAACGGATGGGCGAGAACGTCGCCCTCGCGGAGCAGCGGGATCACGCGGGTGAGGATGGTGTCGGCATCTTCGCCGTTGGCGCCGCTTTCGGGCAGGCCCCAGAGCTGGCCGAAATGGACATAGACAGGCAGGTCGGCGCGCTTGCCGATCTCCGCCGCCATCTCGATGACGCGGATGCCCCAGCGCGCGAAGCCACCGATCTCGGCATGGGCCTTGATGCCGCGCACGATGTCGAGATTGGCCGTCGCCGCCTTGACGGTCGCATCGATGTCGACGCCGTCGGGGCTATAGAGCTGCGGATAATAATGTCCTTCCAGTCCGCCGACGAGATAGGCCGACAAGAAGGCGTAGACGCGCGAGGCCGAGGGCTCGGCGATGAAATGACGAAAGCCGGGCAGCGTCATGCAGGACGGACCGCCCTGATCGACCAACGTCGTCACGCCCGAGTGCACGCCGACCATGTCGGGGTTCATGCCGAAGCGGCCGGAGACATATTGATAGACATGCGCATGGGTATCGATCAGGCCGGGCAGCACCAGCTTGCCGCCGACGTCGACGACCTCCTTGGCGCTGGTCGGCAGGATATCCGCCGCGACCGCTGCGATCTTGCCGCCCCGGATGGCGACGTCCTTGATGCCGTCCACGCCCGAGGCCGGACAGATCACGCGACCGCCTCGCAGCAGAAGGTCGAAGCTGGCAGTAACTGACATGACGCTCTCCTCGGTCCCGCGCAGGCGGTTGCCCCGCCCCGGATTACGAAGCATGCTTCGCATTTAAATACGAAGTATGCTTCGTATTTTGACAAAAGCAAGCATCATGCCATGATCAGGCGGTGGCAGCCGCGTTCGAATCGAGCTAAGCGCGACGGAGTTTTGGTTGGGAGAGCGTGCATTGCGGCAAGTCAGGAAAAGTCGCAGCGGGGGCAAGCACCGCCCCTGGCCATTGTCGCAACGTCCCGGCTATCTGATCCGGCGGCTGCACCAGATTCACGTCGCGCTGTTTCAGGAAGCGTGCGGCGCGTTCGAGGTCACGCCGCTGCAATACAGCCTGCTCTCGGCACTGGCCGTGCGCGAAACCGCCGATCAGACCACTTTGGCGGCCGATATCGCCCTCGATCGGACCACGACGACCGGTGCGCTGAAGCGGCTCGCTGCACGGAACCTGGTCGAGCGCGCCATCAACAAGGACGATCGCCGCGCGCGCCTGTGCCGATTGACGCCGGCCGGCGCGGCGCTTCTGGTCAAGATCGAGGGCGCGGCACGGCGGGCGCATCGTGCGACGCTCGGCGATTTGAGCGAGCGGGAACAGGCGCTCTTCATCGAAATGATGCAGCGCATCGTGGCCGGCAACCCAAGTCGCGACAGCGCCGCTTCCCTATTCGATTAGAAGCGGCTGCTGCGCTTTTGGGTGGGGCTGCTTAATTTATCATCGTACCGCTGCACGACCGTGCAACGTCTTTTGCCTCCCGCCCGCAAGCGCGCGGAGGAGATCAGCGTCTCGCGGGCACGGTGGCGAACCCGCGCGTGAGTTCAGGGCACGCTTGAATTTCCAATGACAATCCGGCGCAAACCTTATTGCATCCGGCATCGGCGCACGCCCTGCTCCGGCGGTTGTGCAACCAATGGCACGATTTATGCTGCAACGATCCGAAGCGTGCTTCGTATTGGGGGATGTCATGACGGATTCCGAACTTCGCGCTGATATTCACAGCATCGAACCAATTCCCGATGCGGACCGGGACTCGACTGGACCGCAGCAGATGTGGATCTGGGCCGGCGCCAACATCGCGCCGGTCAACTGGGCGCTCGGCGCGCTCGGCATCATCCTGAAACTGGGATTGATGGAGACGATCGCGGTCATCGTGCTCGGGAACATCGTCGGCTGCGCGATCTTCGCGACCTTCACCGTGATGGGGCACAAGACCGGCGTCAACCAGATGGTGCTGAGCCGGTCCGCGTTCGGCGTCCGCGGCGCCTACCTGCCCAGCATCCTGATGTTCGTGATGACGCTCGGCTGGATCGGCGTCAACACCTACTTCCCGGTGAAGGTTTCGATCGGAATCCTTGGCCAGTTCGGCGTGCCCGACACCTGGCTGATCGAGATCGTCATCATCACGCTGGTGATGGCGGCGCAGGTCCTGATCGGCGTGTACGGTTTCTACGCGATCCGCACCTTCGAGAAATACACGGTGCCGCCGACCATCGCCATCATGGTGCTGATGAGCGTGCTGGCCTGGACGCGCCCCGGCGTCGTCAACTGGAGCCTCACGACCTCGCTGCCGCCGGGCGCGCATCTGGCGATGCTGACCCTGCTGATGACGGCGATCGGCGTCGGCTGGGGCATTTCCTGGGTCACCTGGGCCTCCGACTATTCGCGCTTCGTGCCGAAAAGCGTGCCGTCGAAATCCGTGTTCTGGTACAGCTATGTCGGTATGTTCGTGCCGACGGTCTGGCTCGGCATCCTCGGCGCGACCATCGCCTCGACCACGCTGGACACCGATCCCGCAAAAATGGTCAGCGCGGTGTTCGGCGGGCCGGTCAGCATCCTGGTCCTCTTGATGGTGCTGCATGGCCCGATCGCGACCAACATCCTCAACGTCTACTCGGCGACCCTGGCGGCGCTGAGCGCGGGGCTGAAGTTCTCGCGCTTCTGGCTCACCGTCATCGTCGGTGTCGCCGGCTATCTGGTCACGCTGTATTTCATCTTCGCGCCGTCCTTCGCCAAAGCGTTCGACAACTGGATGATCAGCCTCTTGTTGTGGATGAGCCCGTGGGCCGGCGTGGTGCTCGCGGATTTCTTCCTCAAGCGGAAGGGCAAGATCGACGTCGCCGAGCTCTACCGCTCGCCGGAGACCAGCGCCTATGGCGACATCAACTGGGCCGGCATGATCGCGTTCTTCGCCGGCCTTGTCGCCGGATGGCTGGTGGAAGACGGCCTGGTCGGCGCGCTTCAGGGGCCGGTCTCGATCAACCTCCTGGGCGGAGCCGATCTGAGCTGGCTGTTCGGGATCGGCGTCTCGGGGCTGGTCTATCTGGCGCTGGGCAAGCACGTCACGTCGCCCTCCTCGATCGTTGCGAGCAGCGCAGGCCGGTGAAGGCATGGACTACGTTCTGCGATCCACTCCTGGAAACGTCCAGTGGGGACTCTGGGACGGACGGCTGAAGCCGGTGCTCCGGATCGCATCCGGAGACCGCGTGACCATCGAGACGCTCTCGGGCGAGCCGGACGACCTGCCCGATCCATCGCTCGGTTTTGACGTCGTGCCCGGACATGCGGAGGTGCTCGCAAGCGCCTTCCGCGGTCCGGGGCCGCACCTTCTCACCGGGCCTGTCTACATCGAGGGCGCCGAGCCTGGCGACGTCCTCGAAGTGCGCGTGCTGAGCATCGAGCTGCGCTGCAATTGGGGCTGGAATCTCCAGGTCCCGACGCTCGGCACTCTCCCTGAGGATTTCCCCGAGTTCCGCCGCATCCACATTCCGCTGGACCGCGCGCGCAACGTCGCAAAACTCCCCTGGGGCCAGGAGCTGCCGCTCTCCCCCTTCTTCGGCAATTTCGGCGTCGCGCCGCCGCTCGCCTGGGGCCGATTGTCCTCAAAGGAGCCGCGGGCATTCGGCGGCAACATGGACAACAAGGAGTTAGGTGCCGGCAGCACGCTTTATTTTCCGGTCTTCGTGCCGGGCGCGCTGTTCTCCGCCGGCGACGGCCACGCGCTCCAGGGCGACGGCGAAGTCTGCCTGACCGCGATCGAGGCGGCGCTCACCGGCACCTTCGAATTCCACGTCCGCCGCGATCTCCGCCTCACCTCGCCCCGCGCCGAGACGGCGTCCGACTGGATCACCATGGGCTTTGACGAGGATCTCGACGACGCGGCCAAGGCCGCGCTGCGCGACATGATCGCGCTGATCCGCGAGCACAGCGGCCTCGGCGCACAGGATGCCTATACGCTCTGCTCGATCGCCGCGGACCTGCGGGTCACGCAGATGGTCGACGGCAACAAGGGCATTCACTGCGTGCTGGCGAAATCCCGCATGCCATGCCTCTAAACTTATGGTGCCTCTAGTGCCTCGTCGAGGTGGCACGCCACCCACTGCTCGGGTCCAGTCGTCCGAAGCACCGGCTCTTCCGTGCGACAACGGTCGAACACGTATGGACAACGGGTGTGGAAGCGGCATCCGCTCGGCGGATTGATCGGGCTCGGCACGTCGCCGCCGAGGATGATCGGGTTGCGCTGGGCGCCCGGCTCGGGCAGCGGCACCGCTGAGAGCAGCGCCTTGGTGTAGGGATGCCTCGGCGCGGCAAAGATCTCCCGGCGCGGCGCGACCTCGACGATCTTGCCGAGATACATCACCGCGACGCGATGGGTCATGTGCTCGACGATGGCGAGGTCATGGCTGATGAATAGCAGCGCGAGGCCGAATTTCTGCTGGAGATCCTGGAGCAGGTTGACGATCTGCGCCTTGACCGAGACATCGAGCGCGGAGACCGCCTCGTCGCAGACGATCAGCTCGGGCTCGGCCGCCAGCGCCCGCGCGATCCCGATGCGCTGGCGCTGACCGCCGGAGAACTCGTGCGGCCGGCGGTTCAGCGCCTCGCGCGGCAGGCGCACGGTGTCCATCAGCGCCGTGACGCGCACCTCGAGATCTTCCGCGGATTTGGCGAGGCCGAAATTGCGGATCGGCTCCGCGAGAATGTCGCGCACGCGCATGCGCGGATTGAGGCTGGAGAACGGATCCTGGAACACGACCTGCACGCGCCGGCGCATCTGGCGCATCGTGGCCGGCGCGGCATCGTCGATGCGCTGGCCGTCGAGGATCACCTGCCCGGAAGTGATGTCGAACAGCCGCAGGATGGCGCGGCCGACCGTCGATTTGCCGCAGCCGGACTCCCCGACCAGCGACAGCGTCTCGCCGCGCGCGATCTCGAAAGACACGCCGTCGACCGCATACACCCATTCGGACTTGCGGCCGAACAGGCCCTTGTTGACCGGAAAATGCTTCTTGAGGTCGTTGACCTGGAGCAGAGGAGGACTCATGCCGCGACCGCTCCCTTCGCTGCGTAATGACAGGCCGCGACGTGGCGTGGGCCCTTCTCCTCGAGCCCCGGCGCATATTGGCGGCAGAGATCGGTCGCGAGCGCACAGCGTCCGGCGAAGACGCAGCCGGTGATCGGCTTGCGGAGATCGGGGACCTGCCCGGGAATCTCGGCCAGCCGTCTCGCGGTGCCCGTCAGCGACGAACCAAGCCGCGGCACGGCGCCGAGCAAACCTTGCGTATAGGGATGCCGGGGCGAGCGAAACAGCTCGGCGACCGGCGCCTCCTCGACCTTGCGGCCAGCATACATGACCATGACGCGCTCGGCGATCTCGGCAACGACGCCAAGATCGTGCGTGATCAGGATGATCGCAGCACCGACCCGGCTCTTGAGGTCGAGCATCAGCTTGAGGATTTGCGCCTGGATGGTCACGTCGAGCGCCGTGGTCGGCTCATCCGCGATCAGAAGCTTCGGATTGCACGCCAGCGCAACGGCGATCATCACGCGCTGGCGCATGCCGCCGGAGAGTTGGTGTGGATATTCGCGCACGCGCCGCTTCGGCTCGGGAATGCCGACCAGCGTCAGCATCTCGATCGCGTGCGCCTCGGCGGCCTGCTTGTCCAGGCCCTGATGGATCATCAGCGTCTCGCGGATCTGGCGGCCGACGGTCAGGACCGGATTGAGGCTCGTCATCGGTTCCTGGAAGATCATCGAGATGTCGTTGCCGCGGATGGCGCGCATCTCGCGGTCGGACAGCTTGAGGAGGTCCCTGCCCGCAAAGCGGATGCTGCCCGCGATCTTGCCCGGCGGCTCCGGGATCAGCCGCATCAGCGACATCGAGGTCACCGACTTGCCGCAGCCGGATTCGCCGACGATGGCGAGCGTCTCGCCCTCGTTGACATGGAAGGACACGCCGTCGACCGCGCGGTTGATGCCGCTGGGCGTACGGAAGTGGGCCTGAAGGTTCTCGACTTCGAGCAGCGCCATCGTGATCAGCCTCGCAACATCAGAGGCTCTTGGCCATGCGCGGATCGAGCGCATCGCGAAGGCCGTCGCCGAGCAGATTCACGGCAAGCACGGTGACGGACAGGAAGGCCGCCGGAAAGAACACGATGTAGGGCTTGACCTGCCACAGCGCGCGGCCCTCGGCCATGATGTTGCCCCAGGACGGAATGGTGGGCGGCGTTCCCGCACCGATGAAGGACAGGATCGCCTCCGTGATCATGGCGCTGGCGCAGATATAGGTCGCCTGGACCAGCATGGGCGCGAGCGTGTTGGGCAGAATGTGGCGCAGGATGATCATCGGCGTGCGCGTGCCGCAGGCCACCGCCGCGTCCACATAGGGCTGCTCACGCAGCGACAGCACCACGCTGCGGACGAGGCGCGAGACGCGCGGGATCTCGGCGATGGTGATGGCCAGGATGACGTTGCCGACGCTGCCGCGCGTCAAGGCCATCAGCGCGATCGCCAGCAGGATCGGCGGGATCGACATCAAGCCGTCCATGAAGCGCATTAGGATGCCGTCGGCCCAGCGGATGAAGCCGGAGACGATGCCGATGGCAAGGCCCACCGCAGACGCGAACATCGCAACCGACAGGCCGACCGTGAGCGAGACCCGCGCGCCGAAGAGCACGCGCGAATAGATGTCGCGGCCGAGCACGTCGGTGCCGAACCAGTAGTCCGCCGACGGCGCGCGCGTGCGCTTGGCTGGCGCGAGCGCGGTCGGATCGACCGTTCCGAGATAAGGCGCGAAGATCGCGATCAGGACCAGCGTCAGCAGCAGCGCACCGCCGATGGCGACCGTCGGATGACCGCGCAGGAAGCCGATGAAGCCGCGCCGGATCTTGACCGGCCGAAGGATCTCCGGCAGTTGCGGCGCGAGGACTAGACCGGCCGGGAGCGATTGCGGGTTGACGGTGGTGTCGGTCAATAGCGAATCCTCGGGTCAACGAGCGTATAGATGACGTCGATCATCAAATTGACGAGGACGTAGACGAAGCTGAACAGCAGCACGATCCCCTGGATGACGGGATAGTCGCGGCGCAGGATCGCATCGATCGTGAGCCGGCCGAGGCCGGGAATCGCAAACACGCTTTCCGTGACGACGGCACCGCCGATCAGGAGCGCGATGCCGATCCCGATCACGGTGACGATCGGCACCGCCGCGTTCTTCAGCGCGTGAACAAACAGGATGCCGCCCTGCCCGAGGCCCTTGGCCCGCGCGGTGCGGATATAGTCCTGCTGCAGCACTTCGAGCATGGTGGCGCGGGTGATGCGCGCGATCAGCGCGATGTAGACACAGCCCAGCGCGACCGCCGGCAAGATCAAGTTCTCCAGCCAGGGCCAAAAGCCCTGGGCAAGCGGCGTGTAGCCCTGCACCGGCAGCCATTCCAGTTCGAGCGCGAAGATGTAGGAAAGCATGTAGCCGACCACGAAGACGGGCAGCGAGAAGCCGAACACGGCAAAGCCCATGATGACGCGGTCGATCAGGCTGCCGGCTTTCCACGCCGCCACCACGCCGAGCGGCACCGCGACCACGATGGTGAGCAGCAGCGTGACGATCATCAGCGACAGCGTCGGTCCGAGACGCTGCCCGATCATCGTCGAGACCGGCAGATTGGTGAAGATCGAGGTGCCGAGATCGCCGTGCAGGATGCGCCAGACCCAGCTTCCGAACTGGATCAGGAACGGCCGGTCGAGACCGAGGCTCTGGCGGATTCGCTCCACATCCTCCGGGCTCGCCTGATCGCCCGCGATCACCACGGCCGGATCACCCGGCGCGATGTAAAGCAGGCTGAACACGAACAGCGCGACGATTGCCATCACCGGCAAGGTCGCGACGATGCGACGGAGGATGTAGGAGAGCATCTGGCCTCAGCGCGCGATCATGCGGATTTCGACACGCCCCAGAAGAACGGCAGCGGCCCCTTGGTAATGCCGGAGACGTTCTTGCGCCACGCGGTGTAGCTCAGGAAGAAGCCGGTCGGCGCGTAGACGACGTCATCGAGCGCCGCCTTGTTGAGGCGGCCGATGGCGGCTTTCTCCTCATCGAGGTTCTTGGCCTCGAACCAGGACGCGACCTCCTTTTCGGTGCCGGGGCTGGTGGGCCAGCCGAACCAGGCCTTGTCGCCGTTGGCGCGAATGGCGGTGTACGGCGCAGGGTTGATGCAGTCCGCGCCCGCATGCCAGGTGTGGAACATGTTCCAGCCGCCCTGTCCCGGCGGCGTCTTCTGTGCACGGCGCGAGCCGACCGTGCCCCAGTCGGTCGCGACGAAATCGACATTCATGCCGAGCTTCTTCAGGAGGTCCGCGGTCACGTCGCCCTGCGCCTTGGTGATCGGCTGGTCCTGCGCCACGAGGCACGTCACGGGCTGGCCGGAATAACCGCTCTCGGCGAGCAGCTTCTTGGCTGCGTCGAGATCGCGCTTGCCCTTCAGGATCTCGCCGCCCGCCTCGGAATAGAGCGGCGTATCCGGCGTGAAATAGCCGGGCAGCGGCTTCCACAACGCGGTGTCGTCGCCGACGATCGCGCGCATGTAGTCTTCCTGACTCATTGCCATCAGCACCGCGCGCCGCGCCCGCACGTCGTTGAAGGGCGGATACAGGAAGTTCATGCGGAACGAGCCGACATTGCCGAGGGGATCGCCAATGTCGACGCTGATGTTCTTGTTCTTCTTCAGGACCGGAACGAGGTCGGCGATCGGGCTTTCCCACCAGTCGACCTCGCCGTTCTGCAAGGCGGCGGCCGCGGTCGCCGGATCCGGCATCACGATCCATTCGATGCGGTCAACCATGATCTGCTTGCCGCCGGCCAGCCACGACGCTTTCTCCTGCCGCGGCGCGTAGTCGGCGAACTTCTCGAACACCGCTTTCGCGCCGGGCACCCATTCGCCCTTGGCGAACTTCATCGGCCCGGAGCCGACATAGTCGGTGATCTGCTTGAACGGATCGGTCTGCGCGATGCGCTCCGGCATGATGAAGGCGCACGGCGAGTTGTTCTTGGCCAGCGCGTAGAGCAGCTTCGGGAAGGGCTGCTTGAGCACCCATTTGAAGGTGCGATCGTCGACGGCCGTCAGCTCCTGCTGAAGCGCCTTGATCATGAGCCCCATCGGATCTCGCGCCGACCAGCGCGTAAGGCTCGCGACGACGTCCTTGCTCAGCACCGGCTCGCCGTCATGGAACTTGAGCCCCGGCCGCAATTTGAACGTCCAGGTCGTACCGTCGTCGGTGACTTCCTCGGACTCCACCATCTGGCGTTGCGGCTGGAGCGAGGAATCGATGCCGTAAAGCGTGTCCCAGACCAGCGCCGCAGCGTTGCGCACGACATATTGCGTGCCCCAGATCGGATCGAAATTGGCGAGATTGGCCTGCGGCACGAAGCGCAGGGTACGCGCCGCGGCACCCTGGGCGATCGCCGGGGCCGAAAGGCCGCCCGTCAATGCCAGGCCGCTTGCGCCAGCCAGTCCCTTCAATACGGTCCTGCGGTCCATGAAGTCCTCCCAGTAATGCCGTGATGCCGGCCAATCATTGGCCAAGAGCAGTGAAACCGAAGCCCATTGGCGTGCAAATGGTATGCCAGTAACCAGGCCTTCGCCAGCGGGATCTCATCGTGACTTTGGGTCGATCGAGACCTCAAAGCGCCGCCGCCAGCGTCGGCCCGGTCTCGATATGCGGGATCGCCTCGACCAGCTTGCGCGTGTAGTCGGTCTTCGGATTGTCGAACAGCGCCCGGCTCTCGCCCTGTTCCACGATGCCGCCATTGCGCAGCACGATGGTGCGATCGCAGAGCATGCGCACCACGTTGAGATCGTGGCTGACGAACAGCAGCGCGATGTCGTTCTCGCGGCGCAAGCGATCGAGCAGTTGCAGCACCACCGCCTGCACGGAGACGTCGAGCGCGGCGGTCGGCTCGTCCAGCACCAGAAGCCGGGGCCGGCAGGCGATGGCGCGGGCGATGCCGACGCGGGCCTTCTGGCCGCCGGAGAGCTGGTGCGGGAAGCGCGGCAAGAGATCGAGCGGCAGCCCCACGCGCTCCGCGCATTCCTCGACCCGCGCGCGCAGCGCGTCGCCCGTCCGCATGCCGTCGAGCCGCATCAGGGGATGGGCGATGCAGTCGAAGGCGGTGAAGCGCGGGTTGAGGCTCTCGTTCGGGTCCTGGAAGACCATCTGAATGTCCTTGCGCAAGGACGAGCGGTGAAAATCACGCGACGCCACATGACCGATCGACTGCCCGTCGAACACGATGTCGCCTTCGCTCGGATCGATCAGGCGGCAGATCATCCGCGACGTCGTGCTCTTGCCCGAGCCGGACTCACCGACGAGACCGACGCTCTCGCCGCCGGCCATCGTCATCGAGAAATCCGCGACCGCCGCGGAGCCCTGATCGAAACGCTTGGCAAGCTTGCGCACTTCCAGCAGCGGCGGCGTACCGTGCGCGGGCTCCTGCCTCGGCATGTTGACAACCGCCGCGTAGCCTTCCCGCTCCTCCTCCGTCACGAGATCCTCGATCCGGGACGTCGCGGTCGGCGATGCCGCAACGAGGCGCCTGGTGTAGGCGTGCTGCGGCGTGGTGAAGAGAATCCTGGGACTGGCCTCCTCGACGATGCGACCGCGCTCCATCACCGCGATGCGACGGCAGTAGCGCGCCGCGAGCCCGAGATCGTGCGTGATCAGGATCGTCGCCATGCCGCGCGCGGCGGCGATGTCCGCCAGAAGATCCATCACCACCTTCTGCGTGGTGACGTCGAGGCCGGTGGTCGGCTCGTCGGCAATCAGCAGTGCGGGATTGCAGGAGATCGCGATCGCGATCATCACGCGCTGGCACATGCCGCCGGAGAGCTCGTGCGGATAGGCATTCATCCGCGCCTCGGGGTCGCGGATCTGGACCGCACGCAGCAGCTCCAGCGCCTCGGCGCGCGCGGCGTCCTTCGAGATGCGCTTGTGGGTGAGGATCGCGTCTGCGATCTGCAAGCCGATCGCCCGGATCGGGTTGAGCGCCGCGCGCGGGTTCTGGAAGATCATGGACATCGCGGCGCCCTGGAGCTGACGGAGATCGTCGCCCCGGAGTTTTGTCACGTCCTGCCCGCGAAACAGGATCTTGCCGCCGGTGACGCGGCCGGCTGCATCGAGCAGCCTTGTCGTTGCGAACCCCGTAACCGACTTGCCCGAGCCGCTCTCGCCGACGAGGCCGAGCATCTCGCCCGCTTCGACGGTGAGCGTGACCCCGCGCACGGCCTCGACCATGCCGCGCCGCGTCGAGAACGAGACGTGGAGGTCGTCGATCCTGAGCAGTTCCTTGCTCATGTGCGCATGCGGGGATCGAGAATGTCCCGCATCCCGTCACCGAGGAGATTGAAGCAGAGCACGGCCAGCATCAGCGCAAGGCCGGGGAAGGCCACCAGCCACCACCGTCCGGTCGAGATGAAGCGCGCGCCTTCCGCGACCATGATGCCCCATTCCGGCGTCGGCGGCTTGACACCGAGACCGATGAAGGAAAGGCCCGCGGCATTGAGAATGGCCCAGCCGAGATTGAGCGAGATCTGCACCGCCATCGCCGGCAGGATGTTCGGCAGCAGGAAACGCAGCACCACGGAGAAATGGCTCTCGCCGCAGGCGCGCGCGGCCTCGACCCAGCCGACATTGCGGCGGACGTTCACCTCGGCGCGGGCGAAGCGGATGTAGAACGGAAGATTGATGATCGCTGTCGCAATCACGATGTTCTCGATGCGGTTGCCGAGGGCTGCGACCATGGCCATGGCGAGCACGAACAGCGGAAAGGCCATCATCACGTCGACGAAGCGGCCGACGCCCCGGTCGAGCCTGCCGCCGGCATAACCGCAGAACGAGCCGACAACGGCACCGATCACGAAGGAGATGCCGACCGCGGAGACCGCGATGGCAAGGTCGAGCCGCGCCGCGATCACGAGGCGGCTGAACACGTCGCGCCCGAGCTGGTCGGTGCCGGCGAGATGGGCTGCGCTCGGCGGCTGCAGCGCTTCCGAAACATTGGAGACCACGGGATCGTAAGGCACGATCCAGGGGCCGAAGATCGCGAGCAGGACGAACAGAAAGACGCCGGCCGCGGCGACGGCCGTAAGCGGATTGCCGCGCAGGATCCAGACCGAATGGCGGAGGGTTGCGCTGGTCATTCGATCGACACCCTGGGATCGGCGATGCCGTAGCAGACATCGACCACGAGATTGACCAGCACAAAGAGGCTGGCCATCAGCAGCACAAAGCCCTGCACCGGCGCATAGTCGGAGGACAAGAGCGCATCGAGCGCGTAGGAAGCAACGCCCGGCCAGGAGAACACCTTCTCCACCAGGACATTGGCGCCCAGCATGGTCGAGAATACGATGCCGGCGATGGTGATGACGGGGAGAATCGCATTGCGCAGCGCATAGGTGACGACCACCTTGCGCCACGACAGCCCGACAGAGCGCGCGGTGCGCACGAAATCGCTGCCGAGCGAAACCAGCATCGAGGCGCGCGTGATCCGCGCCAGCGGCGCGATCACGAACAGGGCCATGCTCACCGCCGGCAGGACCAGCTGCTTGCAAGCTGCCCACCAGCCTTCAAAATCTCCTGCGAGCAGGAAATCGATCGAGAGGAAGCCGGTGCGCTGCGGCGGCAGCGAGGTGAAGACGTCAATCCGGCCCGTGGGATCGGGCGCGAGCCCGAGCAGGTAGTAGAAGACGTAGATCAGCAGCAGGCCCGACACGAAGGTCGGCACGCAGACGCCGAGCGCGCAGAACAGCCGCACGCCGTGATCGACGATCGATCCCGGCCGCAGCGCCGCGGCCACGCCGAGCGGCACCGCCGCGATCAGCGCGATCAGCAGTGCCGTGAAGGTGAGCTCGAGCGAGGCCGGCAGCCGCTCGCGCAGATCCTTCAGCACCGGCTGCCCGGTCATCATGGAGCGGCCGAGATTGCCGTGGCCGATGTCTGAGAGGTAGAACACGAGCTGCTCCGGCACCGACCTGTTGAGCCCCATCTGCTTGCGGATCTGCTCGATCTCCTCCTTGCCGGCGTTGGGCCCCGAGGCAAAGAACACCGCGGGGTCGCCGGGTAGAACGCGCATCAGAAGAAAGGTGAAGACCAGCACACCGAACAGCGCCGGCAGCGACGACAGAAGCCGCCTGCCCGCCCGGATCATCGTTGCGCCAAGACCGGTCATCACCTTTCAGAGCCCCTCTCGTTTGCCGATCTCACTTGCGGCTGACGTCGCGATAATCCACCTGGCGGTGGAACTCGTAGGTATAGCCCTCGATCGACGACGCCATCACCGCGTCCTGGTTCGGCTGCCACAGCGGAATCTGCGGCATCTCGCTGAAATGGATCGCGTTGAGCTTGCGGCCGTCGTCCTCGTACTTGGCCTTGTCCGGCTCGAAGCGGGCTTCCTGCGCGATCGCGGCGAGCTCGGGATTGTTGATGGAGCTGTAGTTCCAGCGCTGATTGCCGGTATAGAAGTTGCGGTAGAAGTAGTCGGTCGACGGCAGCCAGGCGACGATGCCTTCGGTGAAGAACGGCAGCTTCTTCTCGTTGATCTGCGTCGACATCTGCGCATCCGGCAGCTTCTGAATGTCGACCTTGATCCCGATCTTCGCAAGCGATTCCTTCACCAGCGACGCCATCGGCTCGGCCGTCGAGGCCTGGCCGACGTTGAAGCTGAAGGTGGTCGCAAATCCTTCGGGAAGGCCGGCGGCCTTGAGATATTCGCGGGCCTTGTCGAGATCGGTCTTCACCGGTGCCTGGAACGGATAGATGCCGTTCACAGGCTTGCCGTCCGGCCAGCTCGCGCCGAACAGCGGCGCGCCGCGGCCGAACAGCGCGGCCTTGAACATGTCGTCATACGGCAGCGCGAAGGCGATGGCGCGGCGGACATTGACGTTGTCGAAGGGCGGGATCTGGTTGTTCATCGAGACGAAGGTGATCGCATTGTACTGCGGCGTCGAGATCACCTTGAGCTTGCCCTTGGCCTCGAGCGACTGCACGTCGCTCGCCTGGAGATCGACGACGATGTCGGCATCGCCGCGCTCGACCAGGTTGGCGCGGGTCGCCGGTTCCGGCACCGACTGCACAATCACACGCTTGAAGAAGGCGGGCTTGTTGGCCGAGCCGCGGTTCCAGGACTCGTCACGCTTGAGGATCACCTGCTCACCCGGCTTGAAAGTCTCGACCACATAGGCGCCACTGCCGGCGGTGTGCTCCTTCAGCCAGGCGGTGGCCCAGGGATCATCCGCGGTCGCGTGCTCCTTGGCGACCTTCGAGTTGATGATCATGGGATAGACGGTCGCCAAATTCGGCAGCGCGAGCTTGTCGGGCTTTGGCAGCGTCACCTCGATGGTGAGGGGATCGATCACCTTGAACTGATCGGCCGACGTCAACGAGCCGGTCAGGAGCTGCGCCTTGCCGAGGATCGGCGCGGTGACGCAGCGATCGAGCGACCATTTCACATCGTCGGCCGTAACAGGCGAGCCGTCCTGGAACTTGGCGTCCTTGCGCAGGCGGAAGGTGAGCTTCAGCCCGTCGGGACTGACGTCGTAGGATTCGGCGAGCTCGCCGGTGATCGTGTCGAGATCGAACACCCATTTGCCGTTGAGCTGCTTGCGGCCGAACGCCACCAGCCGGTCGTAAGTGCTCATGCTCAGCGCGAAGGACTCGCGCGTCGAGCCGGGGATGTTGGGATCGAGCGTGTTGACGGATGCGCCCGTCACATAGCGCAGCGTTTCCGCCCTGGTTTGGGCCTGCGAAGGCGCGTTCGCGATGAGCAGAAGCGCAACGGTGGCGAGCATCGAGGACGCCGGCCTGAAAGACACAAAACGCATTCGTTTTTCCCTGAATTTCGACAAGAACGCCAGCAAGGCAGGTTAAGAAACAAGCAAGTTGCGCGCCAGTCTCACGGGTCGCGCGTGGGGACGCTTCGTCGCGGCGGCGCATGGATGATCATCGCTATTCCCCCGTCTTTCGCGCCGGCCGCGTGACCACGGCCTGCGGCACGTCATAGGCGCTGAGCGACGCCCAGTGCCGCGCGATATCGGCGCGAAACAGGCCGCGCGTCAGGCCGTGGACCAGCTTCGGGACGGCGGTCGTCATCGCGTTGATCGACGATCCCGACGGACCGAAGCTCATGGTGGAGGCGATGGCGAAGAGATGGATGTCGGAAATCCAGGGCGTCTCGCCCGGCACGCGCTCGGTGAAGGCGTAATCGTCGGCGAGATAGGGAAAGCGGCCGAGCCGTTCGTTGCGCTCGCTCGAAGGCGGCTGATAGCGGTCGGCCCAGGTCGCGATGTTGCCGGCGAATGCAGCGAGCTCGCCGCGCCCTGCAAAGCTCATGTCGATGCCGGTACCGCAGATGACGAAATCCGCCGGGATGGCGCCGCGCGGCGTCTGCAATTCGACGCCTTTGCCCGTCTCCCGGGCCGCCTCGACCGGCGCGCCCTCGTGCAGTGTGAAATTGGCATGACGCGCGCAGCGATCATAGGTTGCTTGCGGAAAGCCTTCCCGCATTTCGAGGATGGTGCGCATGAAGCGCCAGCGCCAGGCATCGTCGAGATCGCTGAGATGACGCAGGAAGCCGCGAAAGGTCAGCCACCGATAGGGCTGGATCACCTGGATCTGCGTACGGCGGCACAGCAGATGCACCTCGGCGGCGCCAGCCTCCAGCGCGGTCGCCGCATTGTCGAAGGCGGACGCACCGGCGCCGATTACGGCGACGCGCTTGCCGCGCAGCTTTTCGAAGTCGATGTCGTCGGCGACGGTCGCGACCGAACCTGACGGCAGATGGCGGAGCGGTTCCGGGATCATCCAGCCGCCCATCCCCTCCTGCCCCGTCGCCAGCACGATCTTGCGGGCGTAGAGCGTCTCGACCTCTCCTGCCCGTTTTACTCGCGCGGTGAGCAAGCCGTCAGACGCAGGCGCGATCTCCAGGAGTTCGCAAGCGTTGCGCACCGGCAAGCCGACCGTGCGGCGCAGCCACAGCAGATACTCAGCCCAATGCCCGCGTTCGATCAGGCCGAGTTCTTGCCAGCTCTGCTTGCCGAAGCGGGCTTCGTGCCAGGACTGGTAGGTCAGGCTCGGAATGTCGAGGTCGGGACCGGTGTAGTCCTTGGGGCTGCGCAGCGTCGGCATGCGGGCGTAAGTGAGCCACGGACCCTCCTTCCCCTCCTCGGCCTTGTCGAGCAGCAGGATGTTGCTGACGCGGGAGCGCATGAGGCCGAAGCCGATGGCGATGCCGGATTGGCCGGCGCCGACGACGAGCACGTCCAGCGCCGGTTTGCCATCAGGCCCGATCTTCGGCTCAAGCCATGCCGCGCCCGGATGCGCGATCATGGCGAGATCAGCGCGAACGTCAGCTTCGAGCTCTCCCAGCGCGTCGGTCATGCCGCGAGCCAGCCTCCGTCAACCACCATTACGGTTCCGGTCGTGAAGGACGACGCGTCGCTGGCGAGATGCAGCGCGGTCTGCGCGATCTCTTCCGCCGTGCCAAACCGCTTCATGGCGTGGCGGTTGCGCGAAGCTTCGCGCACCTCGTCCGAATTGGCGTGACGGGCAAAGCTGCGGCGAAGCATCGGCGTGTCGATCGCGCCGGGCGCGATGGCGTTGACGCGAATGCCGTCGGTGGCGAAATCCACCGCCATCGTCCGCGTGAGACTCACGATCGCGCCCTTGGCGGCGATATAGGCGCTGTTGCCCTTGCCGCCGGCGATGGCGAGCTGCGATGCCAGCGTGATGATCGAGCCGCTCTGCTGCCGCTGCATGTGAGGCACCGCGGCTCGCGCCCACAGCCAGGTGCCGCCGACATTGGCGCGGAACACCGCGTCCCAGTCGTCCGGGCTCGTCGTCAGCACCGTGCCGCCGCAGGAGAAGCCGGCAGCGGTCATGAGGATATCGAGCCGGCCGTGGCGCGCCACGACATCGCCGGCAACAGTCTCGGCCAATGCGGCATCGCCGACGTCCCCGACATGCACCGTTGCCTCTCTCACGAGGCCCAGCGTTTCCTGAAGACCCGCGGCATCGCGATCGACCAGCGCGAGACGCGCGCCCTCCGCCGCGAACAGCTTCGCGCTGGCCCGGCCGATGCCCGAGCCCGCGCCGGTGATGATGGCCGTGCGCCCCTGCAGCCGCATGTCAGATCCCTTCCTTGTGCTGCATCCACCAGGCGCTCATTGCTGCGGCCGACTCCACGCAGCCGAACCGGGCGCGCCAGCCGAACTCATCGGCCATTCGCTTGACCGACATCGGCGCACGATCCCCGCCGTGGAGCTTGATGAAGGTCTTCTCTCCGGGTGACGCGAGCCGGCACTCCAGCCCGGGATGAAGGGCTGCGAACGCCTCACCCCATTGCAGCGCGGACCAGGCCGCGCCGCTTGAGATGTTGTAGAGCCGGTGGCGTGGCCGCTCGGCTTCGATCAGCACCGCCACCGCTTCGGCGGCGTCGGGCGCGTAGGTCCAATCCTTGATGCCTGGCGCAGGGAGAAGGGCCGGTTCGCCGCGGGCGAACGCAGCAAGGATCTGGAACTGGAGGCTCGGCGTATCGCGCACCTTCCCGATCTGCTCCCACGGACCGAACACGGCGCTTAACCGCACACTCAGAAAATCGCCTCCCCACAACTCGGCAAGCCGCGCCACGGATCTCTCTGACGTGAATTTGCTGATCGCGTAAAATGAGACGGGATCGCACGGCGTCTCCTCGTCCAGTACCGGATAGCGTTGCCCCGCGGCACCATAGGCGGACGCAGAGGAGAGATTGATCACGCGCCGAACGCCACGGCGGATCGCAGCGCTCAGGATCGGCATCTGAGCCATCACATTGATCTCGAGGATGCTCGAGGTCGTGGTCCGCTCGAGCTGGTCCCCGGCGGTTATGGCAGCGCCAAGGATGATCGCATCAAAGCCTTGCTTTACCAGCGCGTCGATCCTCTCGATGTCCGTGATCTCGCCCTGAATAATCGAGAGCCGCTCCCGGTGGTCAGCAAAGAACCGCTCCGCGCCAGCCGGAAGTTGCTTACGATCATACAGCGTCACCTCATGGCCGCGCGCAAGCAACACCTCGGCAACATTGAGGCCGACAAAGCCGGTGCCGCCGAAGATGACGATCTTCATCGCACGCAATCCACCGTCACAGCAGCTTCGCCCCGAAATTCCGTTCCGGATCCATGTCCGCGACCAGCCGGCCCGTCGGCTTCGCCGCCTCGCCGCCGCTGCGCGCCAGGAATTTTCCGCTGCCGGCGCTCGCGAGGCACTTGTTGCCCTCGACGATCACGCGGCCGCGCGACAGCACCGACACCGGCCAGCCCTTCACCTTGCGGCCTGCGAACGGCGTGTAGCCGGCGAGATCATGCATCATCTCGTCGGCGATCACGGTCTCGCGATTGGGATCCCAGATCGCGATATCGGCGTCAGCGCCGACCACGATCGAGCCCTTGCGCGGATGCAGATTGTAGATTTTTGCCGGCGCGGTCGCAGTCAGCTCCACGAATTTTTCGAGGCCGAGCCGGCCCTTCGACACCATCGCGTCGAACAAGAGCGGCAGCCGCAGCTCCAGCCCCGGCAGGCCGTTGGCGACCTGCTTGAAGTTTGGATTGGGGCCGGCGCGCAGCTTGCCGGTCTCGTCAAAGCGATACGGCGCGTGATCCGACGAGATGGTCTGGAGATCGCCGAGCGACAGCGCCTGCCACAGCGCCTCCTGGTCGGCATGCGTGCGCGGCGGCGGGCTGCACATCCATTTGGCGCCGTCCGCACCGGGCTTGTCGAGATCGGCAGCGGTGAGGAACAGATATTGCGGGCAAGTCTCGGCAAAGACCTTGAGCCCCTGCCCGCGCGAGTCGCGGATGACCTTGGCGCCTTCGGCGGTGGAGACATGGAAGATCATGATCGGCTGGTCGATCAGCGCCGCCATTCCGATCAGCCGGGTGAACGCCTCGGCCTCCGACACACGGGCGTGGCTGACGGCGTGGTATTTCGGCAGCGTGTAGCCGCGCGCGAGCAGGCGCTTCACCATCCAGGCGATGATGCCGTGGTTTTCGGCGTGCGCGCACAGCATCGCGCCGGACTGGCGCGCGGCAAGGAGGATGTCGAGCAGCGGCTCGTCGTCGACCTTGAGCCGGTCGTAGGTCATGAAGATCTTGATCGACGCATGCCCCTGCTTTACCAGCGCCGGGATGTGCTCCTCGACCGTCTCCCTGGTCGCGTCCGCAATGATCATGTGGAAGGCGTAGTCGATCACCGCGCCCTTCTTCGCCAGCGCGTGATAGTCCTCGACCACCTGCGGCAGCTTCATGCCGACATGCTGGGCGGCGAACGGGATCACCGTGGTGGTGCCGCCGAACGCCGCGGACACGGTCGCGCTCTCGAACGTATCGGCATTCATGATGCCGGCCGCGGACAATTGCTCGATATGGGCGTGGCTGTCGACGCCGCCGGGCAGCACCAGCTTGCCGCGCGCGTCGATCTCGCGCTTGGCGGCCGGAAGGCCGCGGCCGACGGCTGCGATGGTTTCGCCGGAGATGGCGACGTCGGCCTCGAAGACGTCAGTCGTGGTCGCGACGCGGCCGCCGCGAATGATCAGGTCGTAGGTGGGTTCAGTCATGAGGCACTCCGTGATAGGCTCAACGCACGTGATCGCAATTTCTTGGAAAGACCATCATGCCCCGGCCGCGCATTCTCGTCATCAATCCGAACTCCAACCCCACCGTCACGCAGGGGCTGGAGGACGCCTTGAAGCCGCTCGATTTCGAGGGCGGACCGGAAGTGGTTTGTCGGACGCTGGCCGAGGGTCCGTTCGGCATTGAAAGCCAGGCCGACGTCGACAGCGTCGCGATGCCGCTGCGCCGGCTGGTCGAAAGCGACAACAGCTCCGCCGCCTTCGTCATCGCCTGCTACAGCGATCCCGGGCTTCAGGTCTGCCGCGAGGGCACCAACCGCCCGGTGTTCGGCATCGCCGAGTGCGGCGTGCTGACGGCGCTGGCGCGCGCCGAAACCTTTGGCGTCATCGCCATCGCCCAGCGCTCGATCCCGCGGCACATGCGCTATCTCAGGCAGATGGGATTGACCGACCGCCTCGCCGGCGAACGGCCGCTCAACATGAGCGTTGCGGAAACCGCCTCGGGCGAAGGCACGCTGGCCAAGATGATCGACATCGGCCGCGCGCTGCGCGACGAGGACGGCGCCCGCGCCATCGTGATGGGCTGCGCCGGCATGGCCCGCCATCGCCGCCCGCTGGAAGATGCGCTTCGTATTCCCGTGATCGACCCGACACAGGCGGCCGTCACCATGGCGCTCGGAACGGTGCAGTTCTCGGCTCACTAGGCGTCCTTCAGCTCTTTGGCGTCCTGCCGCGCGCGCCATTGCGCGTGGCTCTCGCGGACCAGTGCGAACGTGTCCCGCTGCGTCGTGTAGAGATTGCCGAACATGCGGCCGATCGGCCGGTAGGCGTCGAGATCGACATACATGTTGGCCTCATCGACGAGGCCCTCGCGGGCGTGAACCCTGAGCACCTCGCCGACCAGTAGCTCGCGATCCGGCGAGAACGTCATCACGACATGGCGCCGGCATTCCAGCGCAAAGGGTGCCGCAGCGAGACGCGGCACCTTCACGTCGACCGAGGGAAGCGTGGCGAGCCCGGTCGCAGCGACCTCGCTGTCGCCGGAAGGAAAATCGACCGCGCAGTCGTTCATCGCCACCGACAGCGCCTCGTCCACCATGTGAACCACGAACTCGCCGTCGCGATGGATGTTGCGGGTCGTGTCCTTCGGGCTGTGATCCGGCTTGTGCTGAAGCCCCAGCACGATCAGCGCGGGACTCTCGGAGAAGACGTTGAAGAAGCTGAACGGCGCGGCATTGACCGCACCGTTCTCGTCCAGCGTCGTCACCAGCGCGATCGGCCGCGGCACCACCACGCCGCAGAGCAGCTTGTAGCGGTCGCGCGGATCGAGCTCGGCTAAGGGAATGCCTGATGTGCCCTTGTCGGCCATCGGCGTCACTTTTCCGGCGGCGGCACCGCGCCGGTTTGGCTGGTAATCAGGCCGTAATGCTCGATGCGGCGGTGCCGGGCGAAATCGAAGATCGTGGTCTTGCCGAAGGTAGTGGCATCGAGGTCGCAGGCGTGAACCAGAACCTCGTCGTCGTCAGTCTTGGCCTCGGCGACGATCTCGCCGTTGGGGTCGACGATCAGGCTGCCGCCAAACAGCGGGTGGCCATCCTCATTGCCGGCTTTGGCCACTGCGACGACCCAGGTTGCATTCTGATAGGCGCCGGCCTGCACCGAAAGGCGATTGTGAAACAGGCGCTTCTCGACGCCCTCCTCGCTCTTCTCCGCATTGACGGACGGCGTGTTGTAGCCGATCAGCACCATCTCGACGCCCTGCAAGCCCATGACGCGATAGGTCTCGGGCCAGCGCCGGTCGTTGCAGATGGCCATGCCGATGATGCCGCCCAGCTCGCGCCAGACCTTGAAGCCGAGGTCACCCGGCTCGAAATAGCGCTTCTCCAGGTGCTGGTGCGAACGCTTGGTGTCGTACTCCACATGGCCCGGCAGATGGATCTTGCGATATTTGCCGACGATCCTGCCGGACTTGTCGGTGAGGATGGCGGTATTGAAGTGATGGCCGTCCGGCGTCAGCTCCGCGTAACCGAAATTCATCGCCATCTGATGCTGCGCCGCGCGCTCGAACAGCGGTTTCGTCGCCGCACTCGGCATCTCGCGCTCGAACCAGTTGTCGAACTCGGCCCGGTCCTCCACGTACCAGCGCGGAAAAAACGTCGTCAGCGCCAGCTCCGGATAGACGATCAGATCGGCGCCTTTTGCTTTCGCCTCGTCCATCAGCGCGATCATGCGCTTGACCACGGCCTCGCGGCTGTCGGCTTTCTGAATCGGGCCCATCTGGGCGGCGGCAACATTGACGATACGCATAAGCGGGTTCCTGGTGACCTCTTGGACGAAGCTGAACATCGCAGCCTCAACGATTTGCCGGCGCCGGCAGCATAGCGCAGCCGCGTCCGGAATTTCCAGCCGGGCGCCTTCTCATGCGGTCCGCCCCCATTCGGCGTCTTGCAGCAGTCGCCAGTTGATCTTGTTGCTCGCGGTCCGCGGCAAATGATCGACGAAGATAACGGCGCGCGGCGCCTTGTAGCTCGCCATGACGCCGCGCGCCCAGCCGATGATATCGTCCGCCGACGTCGTCGCGCGCATCGCCTCGTCCAGCACCACCAGGGCCTTGACCGTCTCGCCGCGATAATCGTCCGGCGCCGAGACGATACAGCACTCCCGGATGGCGCGGTTCTGGTACATGGCCGCCTCCACCTCGGCCGGCCACACCTTGAAGCCGCTGACATTGATCATCCGCTTGAGGCGGTCCACCGCAAAGAAATAGCCGTCAGCATCGCGATAACCGAGATCGCCCGTGCGCAGGAACCGTTTGCCTGAGAGTTCGATGAAGGATTCAGCATTGGCCTGGGGGCGGTTCCAGTAGCCTTGCAGCACCTGCGGCCCGTGCACGACGATCTCACCGACGACGTTGTCGTCCAGCTCGATCAGGCTCTCGGGATCGACGATCCGCGCGTCGGTCTCCTGCACGGCGATGCCGAGACACTGCCGCTTCGGCGCCGCCATCGGATTGAGGTGCGTCGGTGACATGGTCTCGGTCATGCCGTAGCCTTCGACGAAATCGAGACCGAAGCGTCCCTTCAGCCGCTCGGCCACCGCCGTCGGCATCGCCGCGCCGCCACCGGTCAGCACCTTCAGCTTCGCAAAACACCGGTCGCGGAATCGGACGCTTGCGAGCACGTCGACGATCATGGTCGGTGCCGCGTTCCAGAACGTCACGCCATAGGTTTCGAACAGGTCCGGCAGCAGATCCTTGTCCCAGCGCGCCATCAACAGCAGCGTGGCGCGGGCGACGATCGCGGCATTCATCGAACCCTGCATGCCCGCGACGTGGAACAGCGGCATGAATCCAGTCATCACGTCGCCGCCGTCGAGCCCGTACCAGCGCGCCTGCAAGGCCGCGGTGAACAGCGCGCTGCGATGACTGTGCATGCAGGCCTTGGGCTTGCCTGTCGTTCCCGACGTGTAGGGCAGGATCATGAGGTCGTCCGGCCCGGCGGCCATCGCACCCGGCCGCAAGCCTTGCGCGATCGCGGACGACCAAAAGTGCCAGCCCGGCGACGACGGCATCTCCGACGGCGCTTCGGTCACGCAGGACGGCAGCGTATAGGGCGTGGCGACCGGAACCTCGTCGCGATACTGCGCGACGATTGCATACGCAATGGCATCCCCGACCAGCGGAGCAAACACATCGCTCAGTTCGCTGCCGATGATCGCGACCTTCGCGCCGCTGTCCGCGGCGAGATACGCCATCTCGGCGGTCTTGTTCATGGGATTGACCGGCACGATCACGGCGTCCGCCCGCATCACCGCATAATAGGCGATGACATATTGCGGCGAGTTCTGCAGCGCGATCATGACGCGGTCGCCGCGCTTGATGCCGCAAGCGTCTTGCAGGAAACCCGCCAACGCATCGACGCGCTCGCGCAGCTCGGCGTAGCTCAGGCTTGCACCGTAAAACACCGTCGCCGGATGCGACGGCCGGTCGTTCGCCGCGCGTGCCAGCGCGTCGTACAGCGTCCCTTCCGGCATCGTGAGATGCCAGGGCTCATCCACCGGCCAGGCCGGCGGACGACGGGATGGTGCGTGATCTATACTCACCCGTGCTCCTCGTCCGCGACGTCGAGACCGTGGTCGAGCGCGTCGAGAAGGAGCGTAGCCTCGTGCTCGGAGATCACCAGTGGTGGCGCGAGGAACAGCGAGGTTTGCTCGCCGCTGGTCCCGATCACCGCGCCGGCCTCCAGCGCGCGCTCCGCGACGCGCGAGGCGATCGGCACCTCGGTCGTGTCGGCATGCCAGGTGCGCCAGTCCGGGCCGTGCAGCTCCACCGTCCAGTGCAGTCCCTGCCCCGCCACGCGCTGCACGCTCGGATGTTTCTGCGCGATCGCGAGCAGGCGGCGGATGAACAGCTTTTCGAGGCTTTGCACGTGGTCCAGAATCTTGTCGTCGCTGACGACCTTCAGATAGGCGCTGACGGCCGCCATGCTGATCGGATGGCCGCGCAGCGTGCCATAGTTCTGCCAGCTCGTGCCCTTGAGCCGCTCGACGATGTCCTTGGACACCACGACCGCGGCCACCGCCGCCGCACCGCCGCCGAGCGACTTTCCGAGCGTCACGATGTCGGGGCGGCTCTCCGCGCCCTGAAACGCGAACCAGCGGCCCGCGCGACCTGCGCCGGTGACGACCTCGTCCGCGATCCAGTAGGAGCCCGCCTGCCGCGCGCGGCGCGCCACCTCGTCTTGATAGGCGCCGTCGTAGTAGATGCCCCCTTGGGTGTAGTCGATGATCGTCGCCGCCGTGTCAGAGAGCAGGCGCGTGGCATCCGCCAGATATTCGCTAGGCGGCGTATTATTGGCCGGTGCGCCGTAGATCGCGCCATTCGGTGCCGGCAAAATCCGTACTGGCGCCATCGGTGCCGGCAGCTGCGAACCGCCTGAGTGCACCGCGAGCCCGCCATGCCATTGCGGCTGCACCGTCATGCTGCGCGACAGGCCGGTGATGCCATGATAGGCGCGCTCGCGCGTCGCCAATGCAGAGCGCTGCGTCAGCGCCTGGCAGAGCGAAAGTGCCATGTCGTTGGCCTCGCTGCCGCTGATGCAGAAGCGGACCGCACCGACCCAATCCTCTTCGCCCCCGAACGCGGTGGCCATCAGGTCGTCCGCGGCCTGCTCGCGACCGACCCAGGTCCACCCCTCATTCACGACCGGCGTATCGGCCGCACGGCGGATCGCCTCCACCATCGCGGGATGACGATGCCCGAGGCCGCCGCCGGTGTTGCTGCCGTCGATGAGGCGGCGGCCGTCGGACAGGTGAAAGTAGACGCCCTCGCCGCCGACCACGGCCATCGGCGCGGCCTCGCCCGCATTCAGTCCGGTTCGCAACAATCTGCTCATCGCGGGTCCCCTCACTCCGCGGCAGCGGCGCCGTAGCCACCGCCGCCGCACATCTCGATCGTGACGAGATCGTCTTGCTGCAGCACCAGGTTCGACTTGCCGTCGATGGCCACGTTTGCGCCATGCCTGACGAGCGAGATGCGGCAGGCCTTGCCGGATTCGCCGCCCTGCATGCCCCAGGGTGCAATCACCATGCGCTCGATGCAGGTGGTCAGATGCATCGACGGCGCCAGGATGCGGTAGGTACGGACGGAACCGTCACCGCCGGGATGGGCGCCTGCGCCGCCGGACTGCCGGCGAATGGCCTGCTGCTCGAGGCGGATCGCGTAGTTCGCCTCGATCACCTCGACCGGCGTGTTCGAGGTGTTGGAGAGATGCACCCGGGTTGCCGACATGCCGGCGCGATTGTGCCGCGCGCCCTCGCCGCCGCCATGGACCTCGTAGAGCATCTTCCATGAACCGTTTTGACGCGGTTCGGCGAAGAACAGCACGCCCGCGGTGGTCGCGCCCCCTGCCGACAGACGTTCCGGGATCGTGTCTTGCATCGCGCGAAAGATCGCATCGACGATGCGCATGGACGTCTCGTGGTTGCCGGCGGCAACCGAAGCCATCCAGCCCGGCTCCAGGATCGAGCCCGGGCGCGTGATGATGGTCAGGGGCCGGAGTGCACCCGCATTCTGGTTCATGTCACGTCCGCTCATGATGCGCGCGGCGTAGGCGACGGCCGAGCGGGCCATGAACGGCGTCGTGTTGCAGAAGTTCGAGACGCGGTCGCAGCTTCCGGAGAGGTCGAAGGTCGCCTCATCGCCGCGAATCGTGATCTTGACGTGGATGCGCGCGGGCGCGTTGTTCTCGCTGCCGTCGTCGAGATAATCCTCGCCTTCGTAGACGCCGTCCGGCAGCGCGCGCAGCGCCTCGCGCATCTCGATCTCGGAGAGATCGTGCAGGCGCGACTGCGTTGCCGTGAAAACCGCCTTGCCGTGCTCGCGGCAGAGCTCGACGATGCGCTTCTCGCCGGCCTTGGTCGCCGCGATCTGGGCCAAAAGATCGCCCTCGCAGGACTCGGGGTCGCGGACGTTGGCCTTGAGCAGTTGCACGATCGGCGTATTGACGCCGGCGGAGGTTGCGATCAGCACCGGCGGAATGCGCATCGCCTCCTGGAAGGTATCGATGGCCTTGGCGAAATAGCTGCCGGGCCAGGTGCCGCCGATATCCGGCCAATGCGCGAGGCTGACCGCGAAGGCGACGATCTCGCCGTCGACGAAGACAGGACGAACGACCTTGACGTCGTTGAGATGGTTGCCGCCGAGCGCGCCGACATTGTAGATCAGCACGTCGCCGTCGTTCAGGGTTTCGATCGGCACGACCTTCAGCAGTTCCGGAATGGTGTAGGCCATCGCGCCGAGATGGATCGGGATGTCACGGCCCTGCCCGACCAGGCCGCCGCGACCGTCGGTGATCGCGGACGACAGGTCGCCGGCCTCGCGCAACAGCGGCGAGCGCGCCGAGCGCGTCATCACCAGGCTCATCTCTTCGGCGGCGGCGGACAACCCGTGCCTGATGACTTCGACGACGAACGGGTCGAGCTTCATGCCGCCCTCCGCGTCAGGAACAGGTTGCCGGCGGCGTCGGGCTTTGCCTGCCAGCCAGGCGGCACCACCACCGTTGACCATGCGTCTTCGATGATGGCCGGACCGCTGACGATTTCGGTCAGTGCAGCGCGGTCGATGATCGCGGTTGCGATGTCGTGGAAGCCGTCGAACGAGCAGGTGCGCCGGCCGGTGGACACCGCGCGGGCCACGGTCGCCGGCCGGCTGACAACGGTCGTCGACGGGCGGCGCGCCTGCACCCGCACGGATTCGATGACGCAGGGCTCGCCGGTCGCATAGCCGAAAAGCTCGTGATGCCGCGTCAGGAAGTCTCTCTTCAACTGTGCGACGTCGAGCGGAAGCGTGAAGGATACCGGGATGGCATCATTCTGCGCAGTGTAGCGCATTAGGGCCACCAGCTCGACCTGGATCTCCGCCTGCGCAACGCCATTGGCGATCAGCGGCGCGGAGGCATCGTCAATCAGCGTGCCGATCCGCTCCGACACGCGGGCGAGATCGATGCCGTCGAGGGCGGCGCGCAGCGTCTGCTGCTGGAGAAAACTGAAATCGGCGGTGAGGCAGCCCAGCGCCGAGAACGCGCTCGACGCGCTCGGGACGACCACCTGCGCAATCCCGTAGAGATCGGCAAGACCCGCAGCATGCATCGGTCCGCCGCCGCCGAAGGCGAGCAGCGTGCAATCGCGCCCGTCGATGCCACGCTCGACCGTGACGCGGCGGAGCGCGCGCGCCATCGTCGCGTTCGCAACCTTGATGATGCCGAGCGCCGTTTCGGTCAGGCTCAGCCCCAATGCCTGCGCGATCGGCGCGATGACGCGCTTGGCGGATTCGATGTCGATGCCGATGCGATCGCCAAGCTTGGTCTCGGGATTGAGATAGCCGAGCACGGCGTTGGCGTCGGTGATGGTGGGCTCGGTTCCGCCGCGGCCGTAGCAGGCCGGCCCCGGCTCGGAGCCGGCGCTCTCCGGCCCGACCATCAGGCCGCCCGGACCGTTGCGCACGATCGATCCGCCGCCGGCACCGATGGAATGAACCGCGAGCATCGGTTGGCGCAGCGGCTTGTCGCCGAGCATGCGGCCGTCGGTCATCTCGGCCTGGCCGTCCACGATCAGGCACACGTCGGTCGTGGTGCCGCCCATGTCGAAGGTCAGCATGCGCGACGTGCCGAGCTGGCGCGCGATACTGACCGAGGCCGAGACGCCGGCTGCAGGACCCGACATCGCCATCACGAGCGGCCGCCGCTTCACCGCCGAGATCGGGATCATGGCGCCGGCCGAATGAAACACCTGCAGGCCGGCTCCAATCGGCAGCCGCTGCTCCAGCTCGCTGAGATATTCCACCGCGATCGGCATCGCGGCCGCGTTGAACACGGTTGCCGAGGTCCGCTCATATTCGCGGGCCTCCGGATTGATCTCGTGCGACAGCGAGACGTGGGCGACGACGTCCTTGAGCCGCTCGCCGAGAATCTTTTCATGCACCGGATTGGCGTAGGCGTGCAGCAAGGCCACCGCGACGCTCTGAACGCCGGTCTGCTTGAGCCAGGCCACCAGACGCGCGATCTCGGCGTCCTCAAGCGCCTTCAGCACCCTGCCTTCGTGATCGAGGCGCTCGGCGAGTCCAAAGCATCGTTCGGGCGGCACCAGAGGCGGCGATTTCGGGGGAATGTCGAGCCGATAGAGATCGCGGCGGCGATAGCGCGCGATCTCGAGCACATCGGCAAAGCCTTCGGTCGCGACCAGCGCAACCTTCGGCAGCCGGCCCTCGACGATGGCGTTGGTCACGCGGGTGGTGCCGTGGACGAAGCGCTTGACCTCGCTCTTGCGCAGGCCGACGGCCTCGATGGCCTCAAGCATCGCCTGAACGGGCGCCTGCGGGCGCGACGGCACCTTCGCAATCCGCGCCTCCGCGGAGTCGCGCCGGATCGCGATGATATCGGTGAAGGTGCCGCCGATATCGGTGCCGACTTCCCAGTGATGTTCGGAAGAGCTCATGTGCAGGGATCAGCTACGCGTGACGTCCGAACCGGACGCCGGGTCCTTGCCGTTCATCGCAACGTCCAATGCCGAAACCAGAGCGCTCATCATGCATCCCTTGTCATGCCACCGACCGAGAGCGTGCGACAGAGCGATGGGCACGGGATAGGGCCAGAGTTGTCGCAAACCACTAGACCAGCGCGCGACCGGCGCCGTGCGCCACGCCACCTGCTGCACGTTTTGGTGCAGTCGTGCCCGCAGAGAGAGCACGCGAACACGGGCCGGCTCACGCGAAAAACGTGCAGCGCACCACGGAATTCTCCGGGCAAATCGCAACTCCTGCTGCGCTGCAATCCGAACGTCTGAAATCGTATGTCTAATTTGCAGGCGATCGAACGGCGCTGCGGGATCGTCGGGTGCCTATGAGCTATGCACCACGATCGGCTCTGCCTCTCTTTATTGTACGAACAGTACGAGACGATATTGCCGGGTCGGATGATGCATTGCGGGAGCTGCTGCCGATGCAAGCCGCGATTCTCGCAAGCAGCGGAGATGCATCCTCGACGCGCAGCCGATCCGAACACCAGACCTTGCAACGTCGGCTGCTCCAGAAAATTCTGCGACAGCGGCTGCACATGGATGCCAGCCTGCTTCAGGCTTGCAGCCGCTTCGCGGTCGCTCATCCGCGCCCGCATCGCCTCGGTGAACAGCGCCACCAGATGCAGTCCCGTCACCGCCGCGGACACGGTCAGATCGTCAGGCATCAGCGTGGCGATCGCATCGATCAGCGCCTTGCGCCTGGTGGCATAGGCCCGGCGCATCCCGCGCAGGTGCCGCAGCAGATGTCCCTCCCGCATGAATTCGGCGAGCGCGAGCTGACCGACGCCGGAGGTATGGACGTCGATCCGCGCGCGGCCCTTGGAGAAGCCATCGATGAAATGCCTGTTGGCGACGATGTAGCCGAGCCGCAGGTTCGGCATCATGATCTTCGAGAAGGTGCCGAAATAAATCACCCGCCCCTCGCGATCGAGCGAACGCAAGGAGGCGATCATGCTGTCCTGGTGCCTGAACTCCGAATTGTAGTCGTCCTCGATCACCCAGACATCGTTCTTGTTGGCCCAGTCGAGCAGCTCGAGACGCCGCTCCAGGCCCATGCTGACGCCGAGCGGATATTGATGCGACGGCGTGACCACGATCAGCCGGGCACCCGGCGCGCGTCGAATCCCTTCCGAGACCACCAGCCCCTTGTCGTCGACCGGAACCGGAACCAGCTTGGCGCCGGCCGCCGTGAGCGCCCACCGGGCCTCGACAAAGCCGGGCTCCTCGACCCAGACCTCGTCGCCGGGATCGAGGATCATCCGGCTACAGAAATCGAGCGCCCCCGATGTGCCTGACGTGACGACGACCTCCTCCGGCGCGCAGACCAGCCCGCGCACCGAGCCGAGGAAATTTGCGATCTCGCTGCGCAGGCGCGGATGGCCTTCGGGAGGGAGATCGAGGCACTCCTGCTCCCTCGGATTTTGCCAGGTCTGGCGCAGCAGGCGCGACCAGTCCTTGAAGGGAAACGTCGAGATATCAGGTGCGCCGGGACTGAACTCCGACGGCCAGTTGGTCTCGTAGTCGAACGCCAGCAGTGATTGCCAGCGCTTCGACATATGGGCGGGCACGGCCGCGGGCGACGCCACCGACGGCGGCTCCGCATGCGGTGTTGCGACTGACGCCACCATGACGCTGCCGCGCGGCGTCGATTCAAGATAGCCCTCGGCGTAGAGCAGATCCCACGCGGTCAACACCACCGTGCGCGAGCAGCCCAGCTCCCGCGCGATCTCCCGCGAACCCAGAAATTGCGTTCCGGCCGGAAAGACGCCGCGCAGAATGCAGCCCCGGATGTGGGCCGCGATCTGCAAGTGCAGCGGCACAGCCGACGCCCGGTCGATGTGCATCCCGGCGAGAGATACGCGCTTGTTCGGTTGACGGCTCTTGTCCATCGCGCAGAGGTGATTGTTGGAACGGCCGGCGATCGCCAGCCTCACCTCAGGATGCGTCAAGAGCGGATTCGGGTCCAGCCTCGGCTGGATCGGTCACCCCGACCGTGTGGTAGGCGCGGCCGAAATAGATCAGATTGTCGGTGCAACCGAATCTCTGCAGGGCCACGACGCGGCAGAACAGCACGTCATGCGTACCGACATTGACGGTATCGGCAATCCGGCAGTCGAACGCGGCGGAACAGTCGGCCAGCACCGGCGCACCGGTTGCGAGCGTCGACCACGCGGCCGCGGCAAACCGTTCGTCGGCGGGCACCTTGCCGCCGAACAGCCGGGACAGCGGCTCATGCCGGGCCGAGAGCACGTTGACGCACACCACCTCGTTGCGCGTCACGCTGGAGTAGGCAGAGGAGCCGCGGTTGATGCAGACCAGAAGCGTCGGCGGATCGTCGGTAACGCTGCAAATGGCGGATGCGGTAAATCCGGCGCGCCCCGCGCTGCCGTCTGTGGTCACGATGTTGACGGCCGCGCCGAGACAGGCCATCGCATCGCGGTAGTCCTGTGGGGCCACATCCTGCATCCGCATCCTCACACCGCAATGCCAGGCGCAAACGCCAGCTCGCGCAGCACCTGGGCCAGCACGGAGGCGCCGGCGGCAACATGATCGGGCTCAGCCCATTCGTGCTCGACATGGCTTGCGCCGTCGCGGCACGGGATGAAGATCATCGCGGCGGGACAGATCTTGGCAAGATGGCGGGCGTCGTGACCGGCGGCGGAGAGGATCTCCATGGCGGAATGCCCCTGCGCGCGCGCCGCTTCTGCGATGCTTGCCCGCAGGCGCGGATCGAAGGCGTTTGACGGCGCATCGACGAGCGGTGTCACCGTGACCGCGCACGGTGCGGCGTTCTGCTGGCAAAGAGCCGCGATGCGCGCGCCCGCGGCATCGAGCACCGCATTATCAGGATGACGCAGATCGATGCTGAAGCTGACGCGCGAAGGCACCACCGACGGCGCGTTCGGAACCACGGCAACGCGGCCGATGGTGAACTTGATGTCGGCATCGACCGTGCCGATCTCGGCATGGAGCGCCGACGCCATCCGCGCAAAGGCCGCGAGCGCATCCCGCCTCTCCTGCTGCGCCAGCGTGCCGGCGTGTCCTTCGGCGCCCTCGACCACCACCTGAAACGTCTTCTTGCCCTGGATGCCCGTGACGACTCCAATCGCGCAGTCGGCTGCCTCGAGCAATGGTCCCTGCTCGATGTGCAATTCGAGATACGCTCCGGCCGCGAAGCCGAGTGGCCTGTGCGGCACATCAGGCAAAGCCTGGTGGAGGCGGTCGAGCGCTTCGCCGACGCTGATGCCGTCGGCATCGCGCGCGGCGCGGATCGCATCCATGTTGCGTTCGCCGGTAAAGGCCTCCGAACCCATCATGCCCGGGGCGAAGCGCGAGCCTTCCTCGTTCATCCAGGCGACGACGATGACATCGCGTGCCGGCCTGTCACTTTGCTCGGCGAGCGAGACCGCCGCCTCTAACGCCGCCATGACACCGGCCGCGCCGTCGAATTTCCCGCCGGTCGGCTGGCTGTCGAGATGACTGCCGAGCAGAACCGGCGACGCGGCGCGATCGCGCCCGGCCAGCGTCAGGAACAGGTTTCCCGCGGCATCCGTCGACGGCGTCAAGCCCGCCTCGCGCGCCCAGCCGATAACACGGCGCCAGGCGGCAATCTCGCCGTCACTCAGCGCCTGGCGGTTGACCCCGCCGGCCGGCGTCGCGCCGATCTCGGCGAGCGCCATCAGGCGCGTCCAGAGCCGATCGGCGTTGATCAAGGTGCTCGATCCCATCGACCTACTTCGTGCGCATGATCTGGCCCGGCAGCGCGCGCGGATCGCGCGGCAGCCAGCGCCCGGCCTCGACCTGGGCGATGAACTCGGCAAGCAGCGCGTTGAACGCCGCCGGCTCCTCGAGATTGAGCGTGTGGCCGGTCTTGGGGAAGACCGAGAGACCGCAGGCCGGAATGGTCTTCTTCAGGAAGATGCCGGGCTGGAGACAATGATCGTCCTCGTCACCGACGACGACCAGCGTCGGCACCATCATCTTCTTCAGGCCGTCTTCGAGATCGTAGAAGGACGGCCGCCGTGCCTGGACCCCGCGCATGGTGTTGGCGGCGCCGCGATCGGAATGGGTAGCAAGGCAATCGGCGAATTCCTTCCAGCCGCGCGGATCCTTGTTCTGGAACTGCACCCGGCTCGCGCCGAGCGCGTAGATCTTCGAAAATTCCTTGGCGCCCTGCTTCTCGAAATTGTCGGCAACTTCGAGCGAGACGCCGCGAAAATATTCTTCGAACTCCTTCTCGCAGCCATAGCCTGCGCCGGCCACCGTGAGCGACAAGGCACGCTCCGGCGTGCGCAGGCCGAAATGCACCGTACAGAAACCGCCCATCGACAGGCCGACGATGTGCGCCTTCTCGATTCGGAGCGCGTCGAGCACGGCGACCGCATCGTCCGCGGCAATCGCCTGCGAATAGGCTTCCACGCTGTCGGGCACATCCGACGGCGGATAGCCGCGCGCGGCGTAGGTGATGCAGCGATGGCGCCGGCTGAAATAGCGCAGCTGCGGCTCCCAGCTTTCGTGATTGCCGCCGAATTCATGGATGAAGAGGATCGGCGTGCCCGCGCCCGCCTCTTCCACATGGAGCTTCACACCGTCTTTGGTGGTGATCATCGTCATCGGCATATTCCCTAGAATTGCGGCGGCAGGTCGTTGAGCGTGCGCGCCTGCGCAACCATGTCCGGCAGCAGCGTGCAGAGCTTTTCGACCCACGCCTGCGGCACGGAGGTGCTGATCTTGACGAAGCGGTCGCCGAAGCGCTGCGTATGATACGTGCCCTGGCGGATCATGATGCCCTGGCGGCGATAGCACTCGACCAGCGCCTCGGGACGGATGCCCGCTGCGATGGTCTCCAGCACCAGAAAGTTTCCGTGCGAGGGCATGATCGGCAGCGCCAGCCCTTCGATCGCGGCCGCCGCCTCCTGGATCATCGCCTTGTTGGACCGGTCGGTGCTGCGGACCTTCTTCATCCACTCAGCCTTGACGGAAAGTCCCGCCTGCGCCGCACGCTGGGCGATCACGCTCGCACCGAGCACGCTCGTGGATGTCAGCGCCAGTTCCTCGAACAGGTCCGGCGCGGCGACCAGAGCGCCGATCCGCAGGCCGGCAAGCCCGAGCCATTTCGAAAAGCTGGTCGAGACGACCGAGCCTTGCGGCGCCACGTGGAGCGACGGGGTGTGGCCGTCGGCGAAATCGCGGTAGGTGCAGTCGTGCACCAGCAGCGCGCCCCAATCGCGCGCGATCGCCGCGAAGCTCTCGATCTCCTCGCGGGTGTAGCGAATGCCGAGCGGATTGTTGGGATCGACGAGATAGATGATCGCGGTGCGCTCGTCGACATTCGCCTTCAACGCCTCGGGCGTCAGGCGGTAGTTGCAGGCCGGATCGTAGATCGGAATTTCGATCACTTCGGCGCCCTGCTGGCGCGCGAACAGGCACGGCCATTTCCAGGTCGGATCGGTCGTCACCAGCGTCGTTCCGGGCTTGCAGCGCGCACGGCAGATCATCGCCAGCGCGTTGACGCCGCCCTCGGTCACCAGCGCCTCTGCGCCGGGCACACCGAGGTCGGCGACGATCGCGGCACGCAGCGCCTCGAAGCCGAGCGGCGGGGCATAGGCATTGAACTCGCCAGCCTCGATCGAGCGCAGCATCGCCTCGCGCACGGCGGGGTGGCTCTCGATATGGTTGGTGTTCTGCCCGAGCCAGTAGAGCCCCGGCGTCGCCGAGAGCTCGTCGAAATAGCGGTTGCGGACCAGTGCCGCGGATTGAGGCTTCGACATCGAGGCCTCAGATCACCGAGCCGCGCGCGGCGATGCCGCCGTCGATCGTCACCACCGTGCCGGTGATGTAGCCGGACCTCGGCGAGGACAGGAAGGCGACGAGATCGGCGACCTCCTCCGACGTCGCGGGGCGCTTGCCGGGATATTTGTCGAACAGCTCCTCCCAGCGGCTTTCGTCGCCGAGCATGTCGATCGCCTTGCGCTTCATGATCTTGAGCATGCGGTCGGTGGCAACCGGCCCCGGATTGACCGCGACGACGCGCACGCCGTGATCGAGGCTGCGGCCGCCGAGCGCCTTGGTGAAGGACATCAGCGCCGCGTTGCCGGTCGAGCCGGCGATGTAGCTCGCGTCCCAGTTCTCGCCGGAATTGCCGATGATGTTGATGATGACGCCGTCCTTGCCCTTCATGCGCGGATAATAAAGACGCGACAGCGTGATGTAGCCGAACACCTTGAGATCGAAGCCGCGCCGCCAGGCGGCATCATCGAGGATTTCCAGCGAGCCGGCCGGGATGTCGCCGGCATTGTTGACGAGGATGTCAATGTCGCCGACCTCGGCCGCGAGCTTCTCCATCGCGGCCGTGCTCGACAGGTCGAGCGCGTGGATGGTGATCTTCACGCCAAAGCGGGCTTCCAGATCACGCTTGGCCTGGAGCATCGCCTCGCCATTGCGGGCGGCCAGATGCAGGTGACAGCCCTCCGCGGCGAAGAGCTCGGCCACCGCAAGTCCAATTCCTTTCGACGCGCCGGTGATCAGGGCGGTCTTGTTCGTCAGCTTCAGGTCCACTCCGGGTCTCCAGGATGCAAGCTAGATATACAAGGTCTAGCAATTTGCATACCAAGCGACCCGAGGGGTCATTCGAAGGCGGCGAGGAAGTCCAGAAGGTTGTCGCCGAGCAGGTTGACGTGGTCCCGCATGGCGCTGTGCGCCCGCTCGGGATCGTGGGCCAGGATCGCCTGCATGATCGCCTCATGCTCGCGAACGGTGTCGGCAATCCGGTTCGGCATGCGCGTCACCCGGCGGCGATACGCCGCCACCTGGTTGCGCAGCTTGCGGGTCTGCTCGGCCAGGAAGGCGTTGCGCGAGGCCTCATAGATCGCCTCGTGAAATTCCTGGTTGATGTCGTAGAAGACATCGATGTCGCCGGTTTCACCTGCCGCCACAAGCCGCTGGTGAATCTCGCCAATTTCAGTCCCCCAGGCCTGGGAGACGCGCCGCGCGGCGAGCCGCGCGCAGAGCCCTTCCAGCTCCGCCATGACCTGGAACATCTCGATCAGCGCCTGCGCCTTGATGCTGCGGACCGTCGCCCCTTGCCGGCCGCGCAGTTCGACCAGATTGTTGGCGGCCATCAGACGGAATGCCTCCCGCACCGGCGTGCGCGAGACGCCGAAGCGCTGGGCGATCTCCTGCTCGTCGAGCCGGCTGCCCGGCTCGAGATGCCCCGCCGCGATCGCCCCTTCGAGCTTCTGGCGCAGGCTCTCGGCGAGCGTCATGCCGGGGCCCGCCGCCAGGGTTTCGTGCCCATTTTTCACGCGCCTGCCTCCGGCATGTGCACCAATATCCGCCATCATGTTTCTCCGATATCGATATACGTATACAAAATGGCACCAACCTTCCAGTGAGCCGGCCGATTTTCTGGCGGAGACGCGTGCATCTCCGGGATATCCACCTGCCAACTCGCAAATCTTATGCCTGATTTGCCGCGAAATCGCACTGGCACACGAGTTGCTAAGAGATTTCGACGCGGTCCGCTTTCGTATGCGAATGGCCGCCGCCATTATACAAGGACATCCCGGTGCAGGCTGCCCGCCTCCCCGATCCCGGACCGGCCATCGAGGCCCCTCAGGCTCACCCGAAGCCTGGGCCGCTGCTCGAGCTGCGCGCGATCGACAAGACCTTCGGCTCCGTTGCGGCACTGTCCGGACTTCAGGCGAGCGTCGCCCCCGGCGAGTTCGTCACCGTCGTCGGCCCGAGCGGCTGCGGCAAGAGCACCCTCTTTAATATTGTCGCCGGCCTGGAAGAGCCCGACGCCGGCGGCATCCTGCGCTTCGAAGGCAAGAGCTGCCACGCCGCCGACCTGCTCGGCCGCGTCTCCTTCATGCCGCAGCGCGACCTGCTGTTTCCCTGGCGCAATGTCGTCGACAACGCCATCCTCGCGCTCGAGGTCGAGGGCATGCCGCGCGAGCAGGCGCGCGCAAAGGCGCTGAAGATGCTGCCCGAGTTCGGGCTCGCCGGCTTCGAGAAGCAATATCCCAACCAATTGTCGGGCGGCATGCGCCAGCGCGTCGCCCTGATGCGCACCTTCCTGTTCGAACGCGACCTGATGCTGCTGGACGAGCCGTTCGGCGCGCTCGATGCGCTGACGCGGGCGATGATGCAGCGCTGGCTGCTCGACGTCTGGCAGAAATACCGCCGCACCATTCTCTTCATCACCCATGACGTCGACGAGGCGATCTTCCTCGGCGACCGCGTGCTGGTGATGACCGCGCGTCCCGGCTCGGTGAAGCTCGAACAGGTCGTCGACCTGCCCCGCCCGCGCCGGCCCGAAATCGTCACCTCCCCCGAATTCGTGCGCCTCAAGCGCACGCTGCTCGATGCGATCGAGGAGGAAAGCATGAAGTCGTTCCAATCCTCCATCGCGCAGGAGAAGACGCCGTGAATGCGATGTCAGCGAGAGAGCCGCAAGCCGCGCCGCGCGGCATCGAACCGGCCGAGTGGGATGCCCGGGTCAAGCTCGCGGCCTGCTATCGCATGGTCGCCAAGCTCGGGATGGACGACCTGATCTACAACCACATCTCCTTGCGCGTGCCCGGCCACGAGGACCAGTTCCTCATCAATCCCTACGGCCTGCTGTTCGACGAGATCACGGCATCGAGCCTGGTCAAGATCGACACCAAGGGCAACAAGCTCGACGACACGCCGCAGGCGGTCAACGTCGCGGCCTTCGTCATCCATGCCGCGATCCACACCGCGAACCACGACGCGGCCTGCGTGCTGCACACCCATTCCGACGCGAGCGTCGCGGTCTCAGGGCAAGAGAAAGGCCTGTTGCCGCTCAGCCAGTTCGCGATGCGCTTCTACGACCGCCAGGCCTTTCACGACTACGAAGGCGTCGCCATCGACCTCGACGAGCAGGTTCGCCTGGTGCGCGACCTCGGCCCGCACAAGGTGATGCTGATGCGCAATCACGGCATCCTCACCGTCGGACGGACGCCGGGCGAGGCCTTCATGCTGCTGTATTATTTCGAACGCGCCGCGCGGATCCAGCTCCAGATGCAGGCGGCGGCCGCAGCCGGCGCCAAGCTGGTGATGCCGCCGCACGAGGTCTGCGAGAAAGCAGCGCGCCAGTTCTGGGAATTGCAGGGCGACATCCTCGTGCCCGGCGAACGCGAATGGCCGGCGCTGATGCGCCAGCTCGACCGCACCGATCCGTCCTACCGCCATTGATTTCACCGCCTGGAGTTTGACCATGTTGAGCCGACGCCACGCCCTCTCCGTCCTCTCCGCCATCGCACTGGCGACCGGCTCGCTTGTCACGGCCGCGCCCGCCGCCGAATTGCAGAAGGCCAGCCTGCGCTTGAAATGGCTGCCGCAGGCGCAGTTCGCCGGCTTCTACGTTGCGGCGGCCAAGGGCTACTACAAGGCCGAGGGCATCGACCTCACCATCAATCCCGGCGGACCCAACCTGCTCACCGAAAACTTGGTCGCGACCGGCGCCGACACGTTCGGCCTCTCCGGCGGCACCGACAGCGTCTTCGCGGCGCGCGACAAGGGACTGCCGATCGTCTGCATCGGCGTGTCGCACCAGATCACCCCGTTCATCTTCGTCACCCGCAAGGACGGGCCGGTGAAGACGATCCAGGATTTCAAGGGCAAGACCGTCACCACCTGGTTTACCGGCGCCAACCATGTGCTGAACGGCATGCTGGCCAAGGAAGGCATCAAGCCGGATGAGTTGAAGATCCAGCCGCAGCAGGTTTCGGTGACGCCCTTCGTCGACGGCAGCGTCGATGTGGTCACGGCGACCTATTACAACGAGTTCTACACCATCCAGTCGCGCATGCCGAAGGACAGTTTGAAGACCTTCGTCGCCGAGGACTACGGCATCACCTTCCCGCGCGACACGCTGATCGTGGCCGAGGCGACCGCCAAGGAGAAGCCGGAGCTGGTCAAGGCGTTCCTGCGCGCTTCTCTCAAAGGCTGGAAGGACGCCTTCGCAGACCCCAAGGGTGCCGTCGATACCGTGATGGCCGCGGCTCCGACGCTCGACCGCGCGCAGCAGGAGTTCATGCTCACCGAGGTAAAGCGCCTGATGACCGCAGGCACGGCGGCGAAGAACGGCATGTTCTGGATCGATGCCGACGCGGTCAAGACCGCCCACGACTTCTTCCTGAAGTACGGCGTCATTTCCAAGCCGCTGGATCTTGCCGCCGCGTATGATGCAAGCTTCATCCAGAGCGTTCCGCTGGCGGACCGGCTGCCGTGAGCAGCCCTTCGGCGGCATCGCTTGGCAAGAGCTGGGTTGCTGCGCAGCGCATCGCGATGCCGGCTTCGTTGCGCAAGCTGGTCCGGCTCCTGCTGGGCCTTGCGATTGCGGCGGTGATCTGGGAAGGCTCGGTGCAGCTGTTCGGCATCCGGCCTTATTACCTGCCGCGCCTCAGCACGATCCTGATGGCGATCGCGGCGACGCCTCGCGCCTATGTCGACGGCTTCCTGCGCACGCTCGCCGAAACGCTGATCGGCTTTGCTTCGGGCGGGGCGTTCGGCGTGCTCATGGGCGTCGTGTTCTTCCGCATCCGCGCGCTGCGCGAGATGGTGTTTCCGATCTTCGTGGTGTCGCAGACCATTCCGGTCATCGCCTTCGGGGCGCTCGTGGTGCTGTGGTTTGGCAATACACTGCTCGCCAAGGCGATCATCGCGTTCTATTTGACCTTCTTTCCGGTGACGGTGAACACGCTGCTGGGCCTCGAAACCGTCGATCCCAAGCAGGTCGCCTTGATGCACAGCTTTGGCGCTTCCAACCGCCAGCTCCTGCTCCGCTTGCAGCTTCCAACCGCACTGCCACAGATCTTCGTCGCGCTGCGCCTTGCTGCATCGCTGAGCCTCGTCGGGGCCATCGTCGGCGAATGGTTCGGCGACACCACCGGGCTCGGCGTGCTGCTGCTCCAGGCCATGTTCACCGAGAACGTCGTCGCGATCTGGGCCGCCCTGCTCGCCGCGGCGCTGCTCGGCACCGGCTTCTATGCGGTGGTCGCCGCGGTGGAGCGACGGCTGGTGTTCTGGAGCGCCGAGCAATGAGCCGCGCGATCGCCTCCCCCTCGCTCGCCGTCCAGCGCGGTATTCTCGGTGCCGTCCTGCTGATCGCGTGTTGGGAAGGCGCGGCGCGCGGACTGCATCTGCCGGCCTATGTCCTGCCCGCCGTCACCGACATCCTCGCCGGCCTCTGGTCCAAGCGCGCGACGCTCATCGACGCTGCCGGTTACACCCTGCTCGAAGCGCTGGTCGGCTACGGACTCGGCTGCCTGATCGGTATCGGCCTCGCCGTCGCAATCGCATTGGTTCCGGCGCTTCGCAGTGCGATCCTGCCGCTGGCCACCGCGATCAATTCGGTGCCCGTGGTCGGCTATTCGCCGCTGATCCTGCTCTGGTTCGGCATCGGCGTCAGCTCGAAGATCGTGATGGTGGCGATGGCGGTGAGCTTCACCATCCTGCTCTCGATGCTGGCCGGGCTCGACCGTGTCGACCGCCGCGCCGTCGATCTCATGAAGAGTTTTGGCGCAAGCCGCTTCGGTGTGCTGTGGCGCCTGCGCCTGCCGACGGCCCTGCCACTGCTGCTCGCGGGCATGCGCGTCTCGACGGTGCGCAGCGTGATCGTCGCGATCGTCACCGAGATGCTCGGCGCGCATGGCGGGCTCGGCTGGGTGATCTACCAGGCCGTGCTCCAGATCGACTTCGTCCAGGTCTGGGCGGCGATCGTCGTCGCATCGGCGGCGAGCCTCGCCTTCTTCGGCCTGATCGGTTTCCTCGAACGCAAGATCCTGTTCTGGACATGACGCCATGAAACGACAGATGCATCTCGGCCTGTTCATCCTGGGAACCGGCAGCCACGTCGCCGGCTGGCGCTATCCAGGCGCGGTCGACAGCTTCCAGGACTTTGCAGCGATCCAGGAGATCGGCCGCACCGCCGAGCGCGGCAAGTTCGACTTGATCTTCATGGGCGACAATCTCTATGCCGATGCCGCCGCCCATCCCTCCTACACGCTGCGGCTCGAGCCGTTGACGATGCTGGCCGCGCTCGCGACTTCGACCAGCCATATCGGGCTGGGCGCCACCGTCTCGACCACCTACAGCGATCCGTTCTCGGTCGCGCGCGTGTTCGCCTCGCTCGACCACATCTCCAGGGGCCGCGCGGCGTGGAATGCGGTGACGACGGCCAATCCGGCGACCGCTGCGAATTTCGGCACCACCCATCCCGACCACGCGCGGCGTTACGAGATGGCCGGCGAGTTCCTCGACGTCGTCAAGGGCCTGTGGGACGGCTGGGCGGATGACGCCATCGTCGCCGACCGCAGCAGTGGCGTCTACATCGATCCGGCAAAACTCCGCCCGATCGACCATGACGGCGCCTTCTTCAAGGTAAAGGGCCCGCTCAACATCGGCCGCAGCCCGCAAGGTCGCCCCGTGGTGCTCCAGGCCGGCGGTTCCGAGGCCGGACAGGCGCTCGCCGCGCGCACCGCCGATATCGTGTTCTCGGTGGTGCAGGATCTCGAGGAGGCCAAGGCCGGTTACACCTCGCTGAAGACGCGGCTGCCGGCCTTCGGCCGCAAGACCGACGATGTCACGGTGCTGCCGGGCGTGATGCCCGTCGTCGGCCGCACCGACAAGGAGGCGTTCGAGAAGCTCAACGTGCTCCAGAGCTTTGTCAGCGGCAGCAATGCGCTCGCGATCCTGTCCGATCGCTTCGGCCGGGACATGTCGGCCTGCGATCTCGACGGGCCGATCCCGGACATCGCACCGTCCGACAGCTATCACAGTTTCGCCAGCGTCATGCTCGCCAAGGGCCGCCGCGAGAACATGACGCTGCGCGATCTCTACAATCTCACCGCCGCCGCCCGCGGCCATTGGGTGCTGTGCGGCTCGGCCGAGCGCATCGCCGATACGCTCGAGCAATGGTTCGAGCAGCACGCCGCCGACGGCTTCAACGTCATGCCGCCTTATTTCCACGAAGGGTTCGAGGATTTCGTCGAGCTCGTCGTACCCATCCTGCAGGAGCGTGGGCTGTTCCGCGCGGACTATGAGGGGACGACGTTGCGGGATCACCTCGGCCTTGCGCGGCCGGCCAATCCGTTCTTCGCGGCTTAGAAGATGATGAAGTCAGGTCTGACTGCGAGCCGCGAGGCAGGTACGCTCCCTCTCCCGCTTGCGGGAGAGGGTTGGGGAGAGGGTGTCTCCGCGGTGGGATTCCCCAAGAGGATAGAACCCTCACCCGGCGCAAATGCGCCGACCTCTCCCGCAAGCGGGAGAGGTGGCCGATCCCGCCGCGAGATCGAGTCAACCAAAAGCCATCAGGCTTCAGAGCGCGCCGGCGCTCCGCAGCGCTTGCTCGAGTGCCCGCAACTCATTTGAAGTTGCCCGCGGCTGCGGCGGTCGCGCCGCGTCACATGAGAGACGCCCAAGCAATTTCAGGCAGGCCTTGAGTCGCACCGTCGCGCGTCCTCCCGGCGCATCGCGATAGATCGCGACCGCAAGCGGATAGAGCTTCTCGTGCGCGGCCCGCGCCCGCTCCCAATCACCGGCTTCAGCCGCATTCCAGAGGCTGACGACAAGCTCCGGCACGACGCAGGCAAGGCTGACCTGGCTGCCGGCCGAGCCGACGAGGTAGCTTGTCAGCAGATGTTCGTCGCCGGAGCCGAGCACGATGAACTCCGGACGCAGCTTGCGGATCAGCCGCAGGTTCTGTTCGTACGTCGCGACCTCCCAGCTGCCCTCCTTGATCGCAACGAAGCGAGGGTCGGCAACCAGTTGCTCCAGCAGCGACGGTGCATAAGCCATGGCACCCGCACCGACCGGCGCGGCGTAGAGCATCAGCGGCACGGAGGTGGCATCGCGGATATGGCGGTGATGTGCGATGACACAATCATCGGCGTGTGCGAGCGCCCAGCTGTTGGGAGGAAACACCAGAAGCCCGTCCGCGCCCGCCCGCTCCAGCACAGCCGCCTCGCGCGCGGCCTCCAGGCTCGATTCGTGATTGACGCCAGAGACGATCAGGCAGTCTTTCGGTGCGTACTCGCGCGCCAGCTCCACCACGCGCTGTTTTTCGGCGAGCGACAGCACAAAATTCTCACCGGCATGGCCGTTGACCAGGAGCCCATTGATGCCCGGCGTGGACGCGACCGCGGCGAGATGCGCCGCCAGACTTGTCTCATCGATCTCGAACTCAGCCGTCATCGGCACGATCGTGGCGGCATGAATGCCGCGAAGGCGATCGCTGAATGTTTGCGTCATCTCGCCGGACACCGCAGCCGCGCCCGCTAATGGATGATCTGGTCGAGGAACGTCCGCGCCCGTTCGGACTTCGGATGCTGGAAGAACTCCTCCGGTGCGGCCTGCTCCACGACCTTGCCCTCGTTCATGAACACGATGCGGTCGGCGACCTCGCGGGCGAAGCCCATCTCGTGCGTCACGCACAGCATGGTCATACCCTCCTCCGCGAGCTTCTTCATGGTCTCCAGCACCTCCTTGACCATCTCGGGGTCCAGCGCGGAGGTCGGCTCGTCGAACAGCATGATCTTCGGCCGCATGCACAGCGCGCGTGCGATGGCGACGCGCTGCTGCTGGCCGCCCGAGAGCTGCCCGGGAAATTTTTCGGCCTGGTCCGGAATGCGGACTTTTGTCAGGAAATGCATGGCGAGGTCCTTGGCTTCTGCCTCGCTCATGCTGTTCACGGTCATCGGGGCCAGGATGCAGTTCTCCAGCACGGTCATGTGCGGAAACAGATTAAAACTCTGGAACACCATGCCGGTGTCGCGCCTGACCGCGTCGATGTTCTTGCGCTGGCGATCGAGCTCGACGCCGTTGACGTAGATCAGGCCCTCGTCGTGCTTCTCGATGTGGTTGATGCAGCGGATCAGCGTCGACTTGCCCGAGCCGGAGGGACCGCAGACCACAATCTTCTCGCCTTTGGCGACCTTGAGATCGACCTCGTTCAACGCGGTGAAGTCGCCATAGTGCTTGTAGACGGCCTCCATGCGAACCGCAGGCACATCGCGGAGCTGCGTTGCACCTTCGACGCCGCTAGCCGCATTCATCGATATCTCGCTCATGCCCGGGCCTCCACGCTCGCCTGCGCAACCGGCGCCCTCGCCGCGACGCGCCTCGACTTCGCAGCGCTCGACCGACCAAAGTGCTTCTCCAGCCGGCGTTGAACCGCATCCCAGACCGAGGTGAGGATCAGGTAATAGGCCGTGGCCGCCGCATAGACTTCAAGGATCTGGAAATGCTCCTGCATCAGCATGTCGCTGCGGCGCATGAGCTCCTCGACCGAGATCACCGAGGCGAGCGACGTCGCCTTCAAGAGCGAGTTGATGGAGTTGCCGAGCGGCGGGATCATCAGCCGGAACGCCTGCGGCAGGGTCACCCGGCGGAACGTCACCCAGGGCGACAGGCTGAGCGCCCAGGCGGCTTCGCGCTGTCCCGCCGAAACGGCCATGAAGCCGCTGCGCACGATCTCGGCGAGGTAGGCCGCCTCGTTGAGGATCAGGCCGACCAGCGCGCAGGTGATAACGGAGAACTTGATCCCCAGCTGCGGCAAGCCGCTGTAGATCACCACGAGCTGGATCAGCAGCGGCGTGCCGCGGAAGAACCAGATGTAGAAGCGCGACGCGCCCGACAGCACCGGGTTGGACGACATGCGCATCAACGCGATGCCCATGCCGAGGATCAATCCGCCGATGACCGCCGCCACCGTCAGGCCGATGGTGACGAGCACCCCCTTCATCAGGAAGTAGTTGAAGAAGTAGTTGACGGCGGCCGTCGGACTGAAATGGCTCATCGGCTCGTCTCCGTAGGTATCAGGCCGGACCCGGGCCGGCGATCGCAAGCGGCTGATCGGCCGGCATGCTGGTCAGGCCGAACTTGTCGAACAGCGCCTGGTAGCTGCCGTCGGAACGCATGGCGTTCAGCGCCTTGACGACGGCATCGACCACCGTCTTGTTGCGGAAACCGAGCGTGGTACGCGCCGTGCCGAGCCCGCTCAATACTTCCTTCACGCGACCACGGCCGGTGAGATCACGCGCCACGCTGTCGACGAGCAGCGCGTTGTCCACCTGCCCGGCCAGCAGCGCGCTGACGACGTTGGTGGCGGTGGGGAAGGTCCGCATCTCGACGGCTGCGCCGCCCTTCGCCACGCTCGCATCGCTGAGCTTCTTGAGCCAATTCATCTGGTAGGTGCTGACCTCGACGGCGGATGTTTTTCCGATCAGATCATTTTCGGTAGCAATTTTTGTGCCGCTGTCGGGCGCAACCACGACCGAAATCGCCTGAATGGCGTACGGCACCATGTACATCAGCTTCGAACGTTCCTCGGTCCAGAACATGCCGGTGTCGATGCCGTCGATGCGGCCCGCGGCCATGGCCGGTATCATCGCCGGAAAATCCATCCGGACGAGTTCGACCGGAAGACACAACCGCTTGCCGAGCTCGGCGGCGAGTTCCACGTTGAGGCCCTGCAACTGGCCGTCCTTGTCGACGAATTGCTGCGGCGGGTTGGTCGGATTGATCGAGAGCTGCAACTTCCCGGGCGCAATCAGATTGTCGTCGGTAATCCCAGGCGTACAGGCCGCATGCGCAGCCGTGGATGCGAAAGCGAGCGCGGCAGCCGCACTCAGGCGAAGCAGTGTCGAGAGCATGTGATACCTCCAGTAAGACGCCAATGACCGATGCAGTCCCTCGCCCGGGATTCCCCTCAATGTTTGTTGGATGCGGCCGGCCGGATCTCACGACACGACAGGCAGCATCGTCTTCGCCCCCTCAAGTCGGTCCCGACGTCGGCTTGAGCTGGATTCGCATGAAGTTCTTCACCAGGGATTCGAACGGACCGAAGCCCTTCACCTTCAGGAACTCCGGCGTTTCGAACGCCCATCGTCCCGCGACTTCGTACATCGCGGCGTATTTCGGCCCGTCGCCGATCGAGACGAAGCGCTTTGCGGACAGCCAGCCGGGACAGGCGAGCAAATCAGGAAAATGCCTCTGCTCGTACCAGGCGTTGAACGCGGCCTCGTGCTCGGGATCGATGTCGACCCGCACGATGTGAATGAAGGCTTCGTCGGCCATGGGTTCGTCCCTCACGCCAGACGAATGTCGCCGGTCGCGCGCGCCGCACCGAGCGTCGTTGCGATGGCGTCGCACAACGCCGGAACGACCGGCAGCAGCGGCGGCCGCGGATCGGCGTTGCCGATCAAGCCGAGCGCCTTGAGCCCGACTTTCATGCGCGTGTGCATGTCCATGATCGGCGCCGGGCCATAGATCGCGCGGACGATTGGATAGAGCCGCTCGTTGACCGCGCGCAGCGCGGTGAGATCGTCGGCGAGCGCCGCCTGCCAAAGCGCGACGAACAGATCCGGCGCGAGGCTGACGAGGCCCGAGAGAATGCCGTCGCCGCCGATGGCGAGCTGCGGCAGGAACCAGTTGAAGTTCGACGGCAGGATCGCAACGGAGGGATCGGCCCGCTTCACCGCCCGGCGATTCTCGTCATAGGCGAAGATGCTGTCGCTGCCCTCCTTGATGGCGATGACGCCGTCGAGCGCTGCGATCTTCGCCAGCGTCTCCGGTGAGTAGCCAAATCCGGACGCCAGTGGATATTGGAAGATCGACACTGGAATGCCGATGGCGGAACTGACCGCCTGCACGAAGGCCACCGGTGCTCGCGAGGTCGCCGATGCACCGCCACCAAGCGGCGCCGGCGGGAACAACACGGCACAATCGGCGCCGGCCGCTTCCGCGAGCTGCGCCTGATGGATCGCTTCCGCGGTGGAATGCGCGATGATGCCTGAAAGCAGCGGCTTGCCGCCGATGTGCTTGCGCGTCCGCTCGATCACCGCCTGCCGCTCGTCGTCCGAGAGCGACCCGCCCTCGCCGGCATGTCCGTTGACGAACACGGCCGCGATTCCGTCCGGACAGGCGCAATAGTCGAGCACGCGAGCGTAGCCGTCCCAGTCGATCGAGCTGTCGTCCTTGAAGGGCAGCACGGTCGCGACCGTGACGCCGCGCAGGTCAGGTTTCCTCATCGGCTTGCTCATGACGGTTTCCGCCGTGGAAATTTCAGGCTCGCGCGCGCCTTCAGCACTTCGAGGCCGCCCTCGTTGCGGGCGCTCGCCTCCCAGATGATGGTGCGGGTCTCGTCGTGCTGCTCGGCGATCCAGACGTCGAAGGTGAGCGTGTCGCCGTAGAACACCGGGCCGGTGAACCAGAAGCGGTCCTCGACAGAGACGCCGATCGTGCCGACCAGTTCGCTGGTGAGGATGCTGGTGCAGAGGCCGGCGACCATGATCCCGGGCGCCAGCCTGCGGCCGAAGCGCGTTGCGCCCGCGTAGACCTCGTCGACATGAACAGGGCCGAAATCGCCGGTCGCAGCAATATAGAGCGCACCATCCGCCTCGGTGATGGTCTTGCTGAGGCTGACCCTGTCGTTCACCTTCAGATCGTCGAAGGATTTCGGCTCGTACATGGCTCAGCCCTTCGCGAACGGAACCAGCGTCGCGGTGCCGTCCACCACGGTCGCCCCCGAGGGCGACAGCGTGCAGGTGACGCGGCAGACCGCGTCATCACCGGCAACCGAGACGATCTCGGCCTTGGCCTCGACGGACTCGCCGACAATCACCGGCGCAGCGAAGTTCAGCGCGATGCTGCCGATCCGCCGCGTCGGTCCGCCGAGCTGGCTGAGGCAGGTCGTGGCAAGGCCGCCGACCGCGAGCTCGAAGGCGACCATGTTGGAGGCGCCGGCCTTCCTGGCGCGGACGGCGTCCACATAGAGACCGCCGAGATTGCCGCTGATGCCGGTGAACATCGCCTGCTCCGCGACCGTCATGGTCTTGCGGAAGGCGAAGACGGCGCCGGGCTTGAGAGGTGCGTGAGACATCGGTCGTTTCCCTAGAGCTGCAAGCCATTCTTGATGGTGCTGCGCGCCACCAGCATGCGGTGGATTTCGGAGGTGCCGTCATAGATGCGGGTGACGCGCGCGTCGCGATACATGCGCTCCAGCGGCAGGTCCTTGCTGAAGCCCATGCCGCCGAACACCTGGATGGCGCGGTCCACGACGCGGCCCTGCATCTCGGAGGCCGCGACCTTGATCATCGAGACCTTGTCGCGCGCATCCCGGCCCTGATCGATGTCCCAGGCGGCGTTCATCACCATCATCTTGACACCGAAGATCTCGGTGGCGGAATCGGCGATGAGTTTCTGCACCATCTGGAAGTCACCGATGAGTTGGCCGAACTGACGCCGCTCGCCGGCATGCTTGCGCATCATCTCGAGCGCACGCTGCGCCATGCCGACGGCACGCGCCCCGATATGGGCGAGACGGATCTGGAGCACGCTCTGCATGATCAGCTTGAACCCGCCGCCGACCTCGCCGAGCACGGCCGCTTTCGGAATGCGGCAGTCCTCGAAGGCCAGCTCGGCGTGGCCATAGCCGCGGTGGCCCATCATCGGCTGCGTGCGTGCGACCTTGAAGCCAGGCGTGCCACGATCGGCCAGAAACAGCGTGATGCCGGCCCGCGCGCGCTTCTCCTTGTCGGTCAGCGCCATCAGGATCACGTAATCGGCGATGTCGCCGTCGCTGATGAAATGCTTGGTGCCGTTGAGCACCCACTGGTCGCCCTCGAGATGCGCGGTCGTGCTGATCGAGGCGGCGTCGGAGCCGGCGCCCGGCTCGGTGATCGCCATGGCGCAGATCTTGTCGCCCTTCACCGTCGGCAGCAGATAACGCTCGACCTGATCGCCCTTGCAGGCCATCAGCATCGGATAGACCTGGCCGAACACGCGGCGGATCAACGCATCGGAGGTCTTGCCGAACTCTTCCTCGACGAGGCAGTGCTCGACGCAGGACAGCCCGCCGCCGCCGACATCCGCCGGCATGTTCATGGCATAAAGACCGAGCTTCTGCGCCTTGGCCTTGGTCACCGCCAGCGCATCGGGCGGCACCTTGGCCGTCTGCTCCACCACGTCTTCGAGCGGCTGCACCTCTGTTTCAACGAAACGGCGGACGGTGTCGACCAGCAGGCGCGTATCCTCAGGGATTGAAAAGTCGATCATCGCGCCACTCCCACCGCCTTGCCGGCGATCATCGCGTCAATGTCGGCAGCGCCGTAGCCGATCTCGCCGAGCACCTCGCGCGTCTGCGCACCTAGCCGCTGCGGCACCAGCCGCACCTCCGGCGTCCGGCCGTCATAGCGAGCGGGATGCGCCACCATCCGGATTTGCGCGCCGCCGGCACTCTCGGCGCTCTTGAACACGCCGAGATGCTTGAGCTGGGGATCGGCCTCGAGGTCGCGATAATCCTGCACCGGCGCGTGCCAGATCCGCGCCGCCTCGAGCGAGGGCAGCCAATCGGCCGTCGACTTCTGCTTCAGACGCGTCGCGACGATCCGCGTGATCTCCTCGCGCTTCGAGAAACTGTCGGCCTCGCCGAACCGCTTCAACTCTTCGCAGTCAAGCCCTGCCGCGAGCGCCTTGGGCGCCGCCATGGAGATCGCGAGATGGCCGTCGGCCGTCGCATGAATGCCGTAAGGCCCGGGGCTGAACCAGGCGGCAATTCCGGCCGGACCGCGTGGCGTCGGCGACGGCGCGCCATTGAGCCAGGCGGTCAGCGGCTCGACCTGGAGATCGAGGGCGGCCTGATAGAGGTTGACCTCGACGAGCTGCCCTTTCCCCGTCCTGGTCCTGGCAAACAGTGCGGCGAGAATGCTCATGGCATAGAGCGAGGCCGCATGCTGATCGACGATCACCGCGCCGACAGCGGTCGGCTCGCCGTCCGCCCGCCCCGTCCGCATCGCAAGGCCCGACATCGCCTGGAGCAGCAGATCCTGGCCGGGACGATCCTTGTAGGGACCTTCCGATCCGAACCCGGTCGCCACCGCATAGATCAGGCCGGGGTTGATCGCCTTGAGAGTGTCGTAGCCGAGGCCGAGCTTGGCCATGGTGCCCGGCCGGAAGTTTTCCATCACGACATCGGCGGTCGCGACCAGCTTCTTCACCGCGGCGATGCCGTCGGGATGCTTGAGATCGACGGCGAGACTGCGCTTGTTGCGCCCGGTCGCCAGGTGATTGACGCTATCACCCGCGACGAAATGATTGGCCACCGCCCAGTTGCGCTGAAACGCGCCCTCGATCGGCTCGACCGCGATGACGTCGGCGCCGAGATCGGCGAGCGTCTGTGCGGCCAGCGGGCCCGCGAGGTAATGATTGAAGCTGAGGATCTTGACGCCATCGAGCAGGTTCATCGATCACACCTGGTTTAAGCGGCTGCAATGGACGCGCCGCGCCACGCCAGACCGAACGACTTGACCAGCGCCAGCGCGGCCGCGTCCTGTGCGGCCGGCAGCGGCAGTCGCGGCGGGCGCGGGCCGCCGACCGCAAGGCCCATATGGCCGAGCAGCGCCTTGCTGCCGGCGACATAGGCCTGGCCGCCGACGAACTCGATCACCGGCAGATATTTCAGATAGAGCTCGCGCGCCTCCTTGATGGCGCCCTCGTCTGCGACGAGGCTGAAGATGCGCGCCATCTCGGACGGCACCACATTGGAGGCCACCGCGACCCAGCCTTGCGCGCCCTCGACGAAGGATTCGAAGCCGAGGATGCCGCCGAACACGGTCATCCTGTCGCCGCAGAGCCGGATGATGTCGCGCACCCGCGTCACCTCCAGCGTCGACTCCTTGATATAGAGACAGTTGTCAATCTCGGCGATGCGCGCCACGAGCTGTGGCTTGAGATCGACATTGGCGGTCGCCGGGTTGTTGTAGACCATGATCGGCAGCGCGATCGCGTCGGCCACCGTCTTGTAGTGATGGACGAGCTCATCGTCGGTCGGCGTCGAATAGAACGGCGGAATGATCATGACGCCGTCGGCGCCCAGCTTTTCGGCACGGCGGCTGAGGCGAACCACCTCGCGCGTATCCTCCGCACCGGTGCCGATCAGCACGGGCACGCGCCCCGCGGCCTGGCCGATGACGACCTCCGCCACCAGCGCCTTCTCGTCGTCGTCGAGAGACAGGAATTCGCCGGTCGAGCCGAGCGGGATCAGCCCATGAATGCCCTCCGCGATCTGCCAGTCGACGAAGGCGCGCAAGGCTGCGACATCGACCTCCCCCGCTGCCGTGAACGGGGTGATCATGACGGTGTAGGTGCCGCGGAACGTCTTCATCAGGGAACTGCCGGGTGCTCGGGTGAATTCAGGCGATGGGTGCCGCCTGCGGAATATCCGCACGCCTTATGCAATCGTTTGCATAAATGGCTCTGCATTGGGCAACACCATCCACTTTTTGAGCTTGATCCGCGTGGAATAAGCTCATAGCGTTTCTGCAATCGATTGCAGTCTATCGGCAGGTTTGATGACCGTCACGCTCAAAGATGTGGCACAGGCGGCCCGCGTTTCGGTCAGTACCGCCTCGCGCGCACTGACGGGAACCGGTCTGACCAGCGAGCGCACGCAGCAGCGCCTGACGCGCATCGCGCGCGAGCTAGGCTATCGGCCGAACCCCATCGCGCGCGGACTGAAGACCGGACAATCGCGGCTCGTCGCGCTTCTGGTTCACAACCTCACCAACGCCTCGTTCCAGGTGATGGCCGAAGTGGTGCAGGCGCGCCTGAAGGCGCTGGGTTATCAGATGCTTCTGTGCATCGGCGGCGACGATCCGCAGCAGGAGAGCGACACCCTCACCACGCTGGTCGACCATCGTATCGACGGGCTGATCGTGGTGCCCACCGGCAAGAACGGCCCGCAGCTCAAGGCGTTGGCGAAGGACGTCCCGATCGTCTGCCTGGTGCGGCGCGACGACGCAACCGATCTCGAGACCGTGCTCGCCGACGATCCGCAAGGCGCCTATCTCGGCACACGCCATTTGATCGAGCTCGGCCACAAGCGCATCGGGTTGATCGTCGGCCGCCAGGACACGACGTCCGGCCGCGAGCGACTGTCCGGCTATGTCCGCGCGCTGCGCGAGGCCGGCATCGCCAAGGACGACACATTGATTCACGCCGGCCATTTCGTCCCCGAGACCGGTGCGACGGGCTGCCGCAAGCTGCTGGACCTCCCTCGCCCGCCGAGCGCGATCTTCGTGGCCAACCACGAGGCAACGCTCGGCGTGCTGCGCGTGACGGCGGAGCGGAACATCGCGATCCCCGACGACCTCTCGCTGCTCTGCTACGAGGACATGCCGTGGTTCGAATGGCATCGCCCCGCCATCAGCATCGTCGACAACGGCGCGCGCGATCTCGCCAATCTCGCCGTCGACCGGTTGCTGCAACGCATGGATGCGAAGGGCAACGGCAATGACGGCGTTCGCGAATATCGCGTCGGCGCCCGGCTGATCAAGCGCGACTCCTGCCGCCAGTTCGATGCCCCGCCCCCTGCGAGATCCGCGAAGTCCAAATCATCTTCATCCAAATCATCTGCGGCCAAATCCGCGAAGGTCTGATCGATGCCCTATGTCGAAGTGCTCGCCCCGCAAGCCCCAAACCAGCGCAAGGCTGCGCTGGCGAAGTCCGTGACCGACGGCCTGATGTCGGCGTTCGGCGTCACCGCTGATACGGTCACGCTCTATTTCCTGAACATTGCGCCCGATGACTACGCCCATGCCGGCACGTTCGGCGCGCAGGCCACCGGCCAGCGCATCCTGCTCAAGGTGCATGCGTTCCGCCGCAGCGAGGCCGAGCGCCGCGCCGCCGCCATCGCGCTGACCCGCGGCGTATGCAGCGCCTATGGCGTGCCCGGCGACGACGTCGCGGTCTATTTCCTCGATCGCGACCGCAGCGAGGTCTCCCACGATTCCAAGCTCGCCAGCGATTGACGGGAGCCGCACGCCATGGACCGCTTCTACTCTCAAGACCAGAAAGCCCTGCGCGAGACAGCGCGCCGCTTCGCGGAGGCTGAGATCCTCCCGCGCGCCGCCACGATCGACCGCGAGGACCGCTTCGACCGCACGCTCTACAAGGGCATGGCCGATCTCGGACTGTTCGGCATCTGCCTGCGCGAAGGCGCCGGAGGCGCCGGCCTGGATGCAGTCGCGGCCTGCATCGCGATGGAGGAGCTGGCGCGATGCTCCGGCGCAGTCGCCAATGCCTTCGCGATCCCCGTCGAGGCGGTGCTGTTCTTCGACCATCACGGCACCGACGCGCACAAGGCACTGATCCCGAAAATTCTCAGCGGCGACATTATTCCTGCGACCGCCGTCTCGGAGCCCGACCATGGCTCCGACGTCGCCGGCATCCGCACCCATGCGGTGCGCGAGAGCAACGGCTGGCGGCTCAACGGCACCAAGGCCTGGGTGACGCTCGGCGGTGTCGCCGACCGCATCATGGTGTTCGCGCGCACCGGCAGCGAGGCGGGCCACCGTTCCATCTCCTGCCTGCTGGTCGACGGCGCCCTGCCCGGCATCGCCCGCGGCAAGAACGAGGAGCTGCTCGGCATGCACGGCCTCGACGACTGCCAGATCACCTTCTCCGACGTGCGCCTGCCGGCCGACAGTGTGATGGGGCCGGAGAACCAGGCCTTCAAGATGGCCATGAGCAATTTCAACTTCAGCCGGCTGATGATGGCCTCGATGGCGCTCGGCATGGCGCAGGCCGCGTTCGAGGACGCCACCGCCTATGCCCGCGACCGCAAGCAGTTCGGCCAGGCCATCATCGGCTTCCAGGCGGTTCAGTTCATGCTCGCGGACATGTCGACCGACATCGCCGCCGCGCGGCTTCTGATCCACCACGCCGCGCGCCTGCACGATGCCGGCGAGCCGATCGCCAAGGAGGCGGCGCAGGCCAAACTGTTCACGACCGACATGGCGATGAAGCACGTTTCCAACGCGCTGCAGATCCACGGCGGCAACGGCTATTCGCGCGAATATCGCATCGAGCGGCTGTTCCGCGACGTCCGCCTCGCCCAGATCTACGAGGGCACCAACCAGATCCAGCGGCTCATCATCGCCCGCCAGGTCGAGAAGGAGGCCGCGTGATGCGGGGCGTGCAATCATGCTGAGCATCATCACGGCGGCAGAGGCCGCCCGCCTCATCCGCGATGCCGACACGCTGATCGTCGGCGGCAATGGCGGCACGGGGGCAGCCGAAGCCATTCTAGACGCGCTGGAGCAGCGCTTCATCAGTGGCCAGGGTCCGCACAATCTGACCCTGATCAACATCACCGGCGTCGGCGCCGTGACCGAGAAAGGCCTCTGCCATCTCGCCCATGAAGGCCTGGTCGCGCGCGTGATCGGCGGCAATTTCGGCTTGCAAGTGCCGTTCATGCGCCTCGTTCGTGACGAGCTGATCGACGCCTATAATTTTCCGCAAGGCGTGATGAGCCAGCTCTGCCGCGCCATGGCGGCGAAACATCCGGGCGTGCTCACCCATGTCGGTCTCAACACCTATATGGATCCGCGCCAGGACGGCGGCCGCATGAACAAGCGCACCACCGCTCCGCTGGTCGACCTGCTCGAGCTGCACGGCCAGTCGTGGCTGCTCTACCGCGTCCCCGCCCCGCCCGATGTCGCCATCATCCGCGGCACCTCCGCCGACGAAGACGGCTATGTCAGCATGGAGCACGAGGGTACGACGCGCGAGGATCTTTCGATCGCGCAGGCCGTGCACAATGCGGGCGGCACCGTGATCTGCCAGGTCAAGCGGATCGTAAAGCGCGGCTCGATCCATCCGCAGATGGTCAAGATCCCCGGCTTCCTGATCGACCATATCGTGCTCGAGCCCGATCAGATGCAGACCTACGGCACCGCCTACGATCCGGCGCGCTGCGGTGAAACGCGTGTGCCCGAGGCGATGATCACGCCCGATCCGCTGACCGAGCGCCGGGTGATCGCCCGCCGCGCCGCCTTCGAGCTACGCCCGCGCGACGTCGTCAATCTCGGCGTCGGCATCTCCGCGATGATCCCGAACGTCGCGGCCGAGGAAGGCATCTCCGACCTGATCACGCTGACGGTCGAATCCGGCGTGGTCGGCGGCGTGCCGGGCCATGCGCGCGAATTCGGCACCGCGATCAATCCGCGCGTCATTCTCGACCAGGCCTATCAGTTCGACTTCTACGACGGCGGCGGGCTGTCTTGCGCCTTCCTCTCCTTCGCCGAGGTGGACGAGGCCGGCAACGTCAACGTCACCCGCTTCGGCGATCGCCGCGACGGCTCCGGCGGCTTCATCGACATCACGCAGAACGCCAAGCGATTGATCTTCAGCGGCACCATGACCGGTGGCAAGTTCGATATCGGCGTCGAGAACGGGCGCCTTGCGATCCGGCGCGACGGCGCCTTCCGCAAGTTTGTGCCGCAGGTTGGTCAGATCAGCTTCAGTGCCTCGCTTGCCGCGCAGCGCGGCCAGCACGTCAGCTATGTCACCGAGCGCGCCGTGTTCGAACTGGAGAACGGCAGCGTGACCTTGACCGAGATCGCGCCGGGCGCCCGCCTGGAGGAGGACATCCTCGCCCATATGGGCTTTCGGCCGCGCATTAGCCCGCAACTGAAGGACATGGATCCGCGCATCTTCCGCTCCGGGCCCATGGGCATCGCGCAGAGCTTCAAGGCCTTGCCGGCGCGGCCGCGCAAGGTCGCCTGAGGATTGGGCATGGACACCAGCGTCCCGATCAATCTCCGCTATGAGGACATTGCGCTCGGCGCGGAGTTCGAGACCGCCGCGCACACCGTGACGGAGGCCGATATCGCAGTCTTCGCCGACGTCACGCGCGACCATCATCCGCTCCACCTCGATGCCGGCTATGCGAAGTCGCGCGGTTTTCCCGCGGTGATCGGCCACGGACTGTTCGGCCTGTCGCTGATGGAAGGGCTGAAGTCGGAGTTGAAGCTGTACGAAGAGACCTCGGTCGCCTCGCTTGGCTGGGACGAAGTCAAATTCAAAGGTCCTATCGTCGCCGGCGATAGCTTGCGCGTGCGTTTCCGTTTCGTCGAGAAGCGGCCGACCAAAAATCCCGCGCGCGGCATCGTCATCGAGACGCTCGACCTTCTCAACCAGCGCGATGAGGTGGTGACCACCGCCCGCCACACCTCGCTGATCCTGACCCGGCAGGCCGATCGCGACGTGACGGCGGCCATTTGACGAGACAATGAAGAAGACGTCGGACCGGAGAACGGCTCCTCTGCCACCCACGATTTGATCGGAGTATTCAGATGCGATTTCTCAAGATCTTCTCCGCCTTCGCCCTGCTGGTCGGCCTGTCCCAGGCCGCCGGCGCCCAGACCTGCACGCCGAAGGTGCCGGCCTCGAGCCTGATCGAAGCGCCGAAGTGGCAGATGTCGATCAACCCGACGCTGCCGCCGCAGCAATTCGTCGACGACAAGGGCGAGTTGCAGGGCCTCAATGTCGAGCTCGCCCGCGAGATCGCCAAGCGCATCTGCGTCGAGCCGGTGTTTCTGCGCATGGACTTCCCGCCGATGATCCCGGCGCTGCGCTCGGGCCGCTTCGATGCCATCAACACCGGCCTGTTCTGGACCGAGGAGCGGTCCAAGATGCTCTACCTCGTGCCCTACGCGCAGCAGGCGATCAGCATCTACACCGATCCCTCCTCCAGCCTGAAGCTGGAGAAGTTCGAGGATCTCGCCGGCCGCGTCGTGGGCGTGGAATCGGCGACCTACACCGAGCGCAAGGCGCGCGAGTTCAGCACCGCGATGGAGGCCAAGGGCCTGAAGCCGATCGAGCTGCGCACCTTCACCACTGTCACCGCCACCTCAGCGGCGCTGCGTGCCGGTCAGCTCGAGGCCGCGCTCAACATCAACGAGACCGCCAACTCGCTCGAACAGAAGGGCATCGCAAAGATCTGGGTCCGCGACATCGCCGGCACCGACATCACCCTCGCCTTCCGCGACAAGCTGCTGGCCCAGGCCGTTGCCGATGCGCTCACCGCGATCCGCGCTGACGGCACCTATGACAAGCTGTTCGACAAGTTCGGCATGACCAAGCTGAAAACCACGACATTCGCCATCCGCGGCGACGGACCGACGAACTGACGGCGGAGATCGCCGACCCGATGTGATCCTCACATCGTGTGAGGATCACACCAGGCTGGACTTGCCGCGGCTCAGCACCTCGCCCGCGCCCTTGTCGCCGACGATCCTGCCGTGCTCGTACACCACGCGGCCGCGGGCAACCGTGGTGACGGGCCAGCCTGTGACGTCAAAGCCCTCCCACGGCGTGTAGTCCGCGCCGTGATGCAGATCGGCCTGCTGGATCGGCTTCTTCAATTTGGGGTCCCACAGCACGATATCGGCATCGAAGCCGACACCGATCGAGCCCTTGCGCGGATAGAGGCCGTAGATGCGCGCATGGTTGGTCGCGGTCAGCTCGACGAATTTTTGTAGGCTGATCCTTCCCTTCGACACGCCCTCGGAGAACAGGATCGGCAGCCGCGTCTCGACACCGGGGATGCCGTTCGGCACCCAGCGGAACGAGGTGCGCGAATTCGGTGTCAGCTTGCCCTTCGGGTCGTCGTAGCGGAACGGGCAGTGGTCGGACGAGAAGGTCTGGAACACGCCTGATGTAATGCCCTCCCAGATCGCCTGCTGGCTTTCGGCATCGCGCGGCGGCGGCGAACAGACGTATTTCGCGCCCGTAATGTCCATGTTCAGGCCCTTCATGTCGTCGGCCGTCAGCGTGATGTATTGCGGACAGGTCTCCGCATGAACAGGCAATCCGCGCTGCTGAGCCCAACGCACCTGCTCCATCGCCTCACGGCCGGAGACATGGACGATCATGATGGGGACGCCGACGATTTCGGCATGGCTGATGGCGCGATGGGTCGCCTCGCGCTCGACCGCCTGCGGCCGCGAGACCCCGTGATAATAGGGCGCGATATGGCCCTCGCGCTCCAGCTTGGTGGTCAGGAAGCGGATGGCGTCGTAGCCCTCGCAATGGACCATGACCAGCGCCTCCTCGCGGCGCGCGACGTCGAAGACCTCGAGCAACTGCTTGTCGCTGAGCACGAGGTCGTCATAGGTCATGAACACCTTGAACGAGGTGTAGCCGTCCTTGACGAGGGCCGGCAGTTCCTGCCCGAGCACGACCGCGGTCGGATCGGAGATAATGAGATGGAAGGCGGTGTCGATGTAGCACTCGCCTTCGGCGAGCTTGCGGTAGTTCTCGACGCAGGTCCGCAGCGAGGTGCCCTTCTCCTGAAGCGCAAAGGGCAGCACCATGGTGTTGCCGCCGGCGGCCGCCGCGCGCGTCGCCGAGGCGAAGTCGTCAGCCATCACCACGTCAGGGCCGGAGGCTTGCGAGATGTGGACGTGGCTGTCGATGCCGCCCGGCAGTGCCAGCAGGCCCGTCGCGTCGATCTCGCGCGCCGCGCCCTCGAGATGATCGGCGATGCTGACGATGCGGCCGTCACGGATGCCGATATCGGCGCGGAACTCGTCGCTGGCCGTCACGATGGTGCCGCCGCGAATGGCGAGATCGAGCTGCGTCACTGATGTCTCCGTCACTTGATGGCTGACATTGTCTGGAATATCCGGCCCCATTCCGCAAGAGCCGCAATGTCGCCGCCGGCAAGGCTCAGGGTCCGCCACAGCGTGACCGCGACCGAATCGAGCACGGCGATATCCAGTTCCCGCTCCAGCGAGGCGGCCAGCGCGGCCCCGTCGAGATTGGTGCAGAGGATGACGATCGCATCCGATCCTTCCGCCGCCACCGCGCGGATCATACCCGCAATCGTCGCCGGCGCGACCTCGCCGAAGGAAAAATTGTCGCGCAGTCCAAGATGCCGCTCGGCACGCGGGGCGATCCCCTCCTCGGCCCACACCTCTGCGATCCGCCGCTGCACGTCGTCCGTATAGGGCGAGACCAGGCCGACGCGTTTGGCACCGAGCGCCCGGGCGGCATCGATGCAGGCGAGCGTCGACGTCGTCGCGGGCACGCCTGTGCGCGCCGTGATCGCCTCACAAAGGTTCCTGTCGCGGCCGATGCCGAGCCAGCTTGCGGACGTGCCGTTCCAGGCGATGGCGTCGACTTTCGCATCCGCCAGCAGGTCCGCCGCCGGCAGCATCACCGAGGCGTCGAACTGGCTCAGCGCGGCGGCGTCCAGCGCAATCTCGGTGACGCGGAAGCGTGAGAAATGCGCGGTGACATCGGCCACGCCATGCAGCATGGCGCTGGTGACGGGCTCGAGCACCGAGTTGGACGATGGCGTGATCATGCCGAGACGCTTGCGCATGACCATACTCTACGACGCCTGCGCGAGGCGCGTCGACTCCTCCCGGATCAGAGCCAGGATGTGGCGCTTGGCGTCGTTGAATTCGGGGCTGGTGATGTCGCGCGGACGCGGCAGGTCGAAATTGACGGCCTCGCGGATCCGCCCCGGCCGCTTGGTCATCACCACGATCTTGTTGCCGAGCACCAGCGCCTCGTCGACGCTGTGGGTGACGAACACGATGGTGCAGCGGCGCTTCTGCCAGATCGCGACCAGTTCCTCCTGCATTTCGAGCTTGGTCTGGGCGTCGAGCGCCGCGAACGGCTCGTCCATCAGGATGACGCTCGGGTTCATCAGCAGCGCGCGGGCGATCCCGACCCGCTGGTTCATGCCGCCGGACATCTCGGAGGGATGATGGTGCTCGAAGCCGCGCAGGCCGACGAGATCGATGAACTCCATGGCGCGGTGGTGCCGTTCGGCCTTGCCGACGCCCTTGAGCTTGAGATGGAACGCAATGTTGTCGATCGCCGTCAGCCACGGCATCAGGGTCGGCTGCTGGAACACCACGCCGCGGTCCGAGCCGGGCCGCTCCACCTGCTTGCCGCCGACCAGCGTGCGGCCGCTCGTCGCCTGCTCGAAGCCGGCGATGATGTTGAGCAAGGTTGACTTGCCGCAGCCGGACGGGCCGAGCAGGCAGACGAAGTCATTGGCCTCGATGTCGAGATTGATGTTGTCCAGCGTCAGGAGATCGCGGCCGCGCCGCTTGTCGGAGAATACCTTGACGATGTTGCGAAGCTCGATTGCCGCCATCAGCCTGCCCTGCCCTGCACGGTGGTCGTCTGCTGCCAGCGCAGCGTGCGCGCCATGATCGCCTTGAGGCCGAGGTCGGAGAGATAGCCTAGCAGCCCGATCGAGATCATCGCGGCAAGCACGATGTCGTAGCGCAGGAAGTAGTAGGAATCCCACAGGACGTAGCCGAGGCCGCTCTTCACCGCCACCATCTCGGCGGTGACCGTTAGCATCCAGGCCGAGCCGACCGCGATGCGCAGGCCTGCGAAGATCGAGGGCAGCGCCGCCGGCAGCACGATATCGGTCAACATCTGCCGCTGGCTTGCGCCCATCATCGCGCCGGCACGCACGAGATTGTGGTCCACGGTCTTCACCCCGTGAATGCTGTTCATCAGCACGGGAAAGAAGGCGCCGAGGAAGACGAGAAAGATCGCGGGCTTGTCGGCGATGCCGAACCAGATGATCGCCAGCGGAATCCAGGACACCGGCGGGATCGGCCGCAGCATCTGCAGCGTCGGCTCCAGCGTCTTCTCGAACAGGCGCGACCAGCCGATCGCGACGCCAGCGAGAATGCCGAGCGCGCTTGCCAGCGCAAAGCCGCCGAAGACGCGAAGAGCGCTGGCGAGCGCATCGCGCAGCCAGTGCCCCGAATAGGTCTGCGTGGTCTCGTCGAAGCCGAACACCCAGTCGCCGAGCGCATGCAGCACCGCGCTCGGCGCCGGTAGCAGCGCCGGCGGCAGCATGCCGCTGCGGGCAAAGGCTTCCCAGCCCGCGATCAGCAGCGCGGGGACGACGACGCGTTCGAGCCCCTGGAACGCCCGTGTCAGCCGGAACGCCGGCTTGACCGGCGCGGCATCAATAACCGAGGTCATTCTTGGCTTTTCCCGTGGCCTGCTCCAGGAACGAATAGTCCATGTTCTTCTCCGCTTCCGCGGAGACGTCCTTCGCAATGTATTTGAGGTCGCGCATCATCGCGGCGATCGCGAGCGTCTGCGAACGATGGATCGCGGGATCTGGCGAAGCGTTCTTCAGCGCCTCGGTCGCGACCGTCTTGTCGAGGCCGGTGAGCTTGTTGATGACCTCGATCCACGGCCCCTTGTCGGCGATCAGCTTGTTGTCGAGCTCGACCACGGCGCTGACGACGCCCTGGACGCCGGCGCGCTGGCTCGCGATCACGTCGGAACGGGTGACGATCAGGTTGGTGAGATTCCCCGCGGCCTGGTCGTAGGGCAGCACGAAGTGCTTGCCGGCGCCGGCGAGCCGGATCTGCGAGGCAAACGGCTCGACCGAGCAGATCATGTCGACCTCGCCGCGCTGGAGCGCCGCGAGATGGTCCGACGGGTTGGGAATGTTGATGAACTGGATGTCCTTGTTGGGATCGACGCCCTGCTTCAGGAACGCGCCGCGCATGTGGATGTCCTGCGCATTGCCGCGGGACGCCGCGACCTTGAGCGGCTGACCGTCGCTCTTCGCCTTCAGAGCGGTCGTCTTGAAAGTGGTCCAATCCTCAGGCGGCAGGTTCAGCTTCGCGGAGGAGAGGCATTCCGAGCCGCCATTGATCTGGCCGGACACGGCGACGACGTCGAAGCCTTTGTCGAGCGCGGTGATGTAGTGGAGGTAAGTGACCTGCGCGACGTCGATGCTCTTCGACACCAGCGCGGTGAGCACGTCATTGCCCGAGTTGAAGCCGGTGGCCTCGACCTCGACACCCTTCGCCATGCCTGCAATCAGCGACATCGGCAGGCAGTGCGCGCATTTGGCGTAACCGAGCTTGATCTTGGCTGTCTGCGCGGAGGCGAGATCGCTGCCACCGAACATCGCCGCCATCACCACGAGGCCCCATCGCAAACTCGTCCGCATCGCTCACTCCGTTTCGAAGGCGCGAGGTCTCGCGCGTCACCAGAGATCATCGGTCGGCCTTTGCGGCAGCGCAACGGGGATTCTGCATGCTGCATACAATTTGCGCGTTGTGCCATTGTTTTCAGCGAGATGCGTCGGTATTTTGGGCAAGTCAAAGGGCTGGAAACGGCTAAGATGAGCGGAAGCAGTGAGGCACGCGTGCAGCAGAAATCGGAAGCGCCGAAGGGACGAAAGTCGCCCAAACTCAAGCGGATGGGCCTGCATGAGCGCGCCGCCGCGCGGATGCGGACGATGATCATCCGCGGCGAGCTGCCGCCGGGATCGCAGACCCAGGAGACCAGGCTGTCGAAGGAGCTGGGCGTGTCGCGCACGCCGTTGCGCGAGGCGATGAAGGTGCTGGCGGCCGAAGGGTTGATCGAGCTACGCCCCAATCGAAGCCCGCGCATCGCCGACATCGCGGTCGACGGCATCTCGGAGCTGTTCGAGGCGCTGTCCGGAATCGAACGGCTGGCCGCCGAGCTTGCCGCGGAGCGCGCCACCGAGCGCGATCTCGCCCGCCTGCGCACGCTTCAGACCCGCATGGAGGGTCATCACCGCAACGGCAAGCTCGACGATTACTTCGCCATCAACGGCGAGATCCACAACACCATCGTCCGCATGGCGCGCAACACGCCGCTGCGCGAGGCGCACGAGACGCTGATCTCCCGCGCCGAACGCGCGCGTTACCTCGCGCTCGGCGCTAACAGCCGCTGGAGCAATTCGGTCGACGAGCACGCCGATATCCTGGCAGCGCTCGAGGCGCGCGACAGCGAAGCGGCCGGCCGCCTGCTCGGCGCCCATGTCCGGCGCACCGGCACTGCCCTGCTCGAAGTGATCGCCGCCTCTCAAGCCAAGCAGACGGCGGCGTGACCATGAAGCTGCTGCTGCTCAATCCGAACACCAGCACCGAAGTCACGCACCTGATGATGGGGGTCGGGCAGCGCGCGGCCTCATCAGGCACCGAGCTGATCCCCTGCACCGCGACCCGCGGCGTGCCCTATATCGCGACGCGGACCGAGGCGCAGATCGGCGGCGCCATTGCGCTGGAGATGCTGGCCGAGCAGCACCGGAACGTCGATGCCGCGATCATCGCCGCCTTCGGCGATCCCGGCCTGTTCGCGGCGCGCGAAACCTTCGACATTCCCGTGGTCGGCATGGCGGAAGCCGCGATGCTGACGGCTTGCATGGCCGGCCGCCGCTTCGCCATCGTCACCTTCGCGCAGGCGTTGGGCCCCTGGTACGAGGAATGCGTCCGCGCCCACGGGCTATGGGAGCGCTGCGCCGGCATCCGCATGCTCGACACGCCGTTCCAGGCGATCTCCGAGGTCGGCACCGAGAAGGAGGATGTGCTGGTCGATCTCGCCCAGCGCGCCATCGTCGAGGATGACGCCGACGTGCTGATTTTTGCGGGCGCGCCGCTCTCGGGCCTCGCCGAACGCGTGGCCGACCGGATTCCCGTCCCCGTCGTCGATCAAGTCGTCGCCTCAGTGAAGCAGGCCGAAGCGCTTCATGCGCTGCGCCTGCGCAAGGCAACGGCGGGCACGTTCCGCCGGCCCGCCGCCAAGCCGACCATCGGTCTTGCCGAGGCGCTCGCCGCCCGGCTCGAGCATCGCGACAGCTGATCAGAGAGGCGGCCGGCGATGCGAAAACCCCAATTCGTTCTCGATGGCACGGCCGAAGGCAAACAAGCGGGATTCGCCGCCGGGCGGCGCGATGATCTGGATGCCGAACGGCAGCTCGTTCACATCCCTGGGTGCCGGCAAGGTCAGGACCGGAAACCCGACCAGCGACACGATGAAGGTGACAGCGAGATAGTCGATCGGCGTCTCCAGCGCGGCGCCGTCGATCGCGGTGACGTCGCTGATCTCGTTCGGCCAGGGCAAGACCGATGCCGCCGGCGCGACCAGGAAATCGGCGCGCGTGAACAGCTCGCGAAAGCTGCGGTAGATCGCCGTACGGCGGCGCTCGGCGGTGAGATAGTCCTCGGCGGAGAGTTTTGCGCCCGCCTCGATATTCCAGATCACGGTGGGCGTGAGCTCGGCGCGACGCGTCTTCAAAAGATCGCCATAGCTATTGGCGATGTGCGCGGCGCGCAACGTACGAAACGTCTCGATCGCGCCGCCGCAATCGGGCGAGGACGGCACAACATTGGCCACGCGCGCGAGCGCCTCGCAAGCCGCTGCGAAACGCGCACGAACCTCGCGTGCAACCGGCGCGACGCCGAAGTCAGGCGTGACGGCGATCCGGGGACGTCCTGCGATCGCTCGATCGTCACTGACTACGCGGGCCGAGAGCGGATCGTGCGCGTCGCTTCCCGCGCATACCGACAGCGCAAGCGCGAGATCGTCGACGCCGCGGGCGAGGAAGCCGTGGCTGGCCAGCATATCCCAGCCGAGCGGGCGGCGCGGCGACGGGATGCGGCCGGGCGTCGGCCGGATCGAGGCGACGTCGCAGAAGCTTGCGGGCGTGCGCACCGAGCCGCCGAAATCGGTGCCGTGCGCCAGCGGCACCATGCCGGCCGCGACCGCAACGGCAGAGCCGCCGGACGATCCGCCGGAGGTCAGCGCGGGATCGAAGGGATTGCGCGTCGGCCCGCGCAACCGGTTGGTGCAGACCGCACCGAAGCCGAATTCCGGCGTGTTGGTCTTTCCCAGAATGATCGCGCCGGCGCGCCGCAGCCGCGCGACCACGAGCTCGTCCTCGGCCGGGACGTGATCGCGGAACAAAGCCGAGCCGTAGGTGGTGGTCAGCCCGCCGGTATCGGTGAGGTCCTTGATCCCGATCGGCACGCCATGCAGCGGTCCGATCGGCGCGGGCGCCGCATCGCAGATTTCCGCCAAACGGCGGGCGCCCTCCGCATCGACCGTGACGAACGCCGCCAATCGGGTATCGAGGTCCGCAATCCGTGCGAGGTGCGCCTCGACGGCGTCACGCGAGGACAGCTCGCCTCTCGCGATAGCGCGCGCAAGCTCCGTGGCCGTGAGGTCGCAAACCGATGTCATCGGCCCACCATGCCAAAACGCGCATCGAAAGGCGAGCGCTTCGGGCACGAGACTTGCTTTCTCCTCTGGAGCAACGGGAGGCAACACCATGGCTGATGCGCCAAGCGGACGTTCGCTCGTCGTCGATGCGGTCACGCACCGCTATCCGAGCGGCGCACTCGCGGTCGAGAACATCAATCTCGACATCAAGGGCGGCGAGATCATCGCCCTGCTCGGTCCGTCAGGCTGCGGCAAGACCACCCTGCTGCGGATCATCGCCGGCTTCATCGCGCAGACGCAGGGGCGCATCATCATCGGCGACGACATCGTCGATTCGCTGCCGCCGAACCGCCGCGCGGTCGGCATCGTGTTCCAGAACTACGCGCTGTTTCCGCACCTGTCGATCAGCGAGAACGTTGCCTACGGGCTCGCCGCGCGCGGCATCGACAAGGCGAGCCGCCAGCGCGAGGCGCAGCGCCTGCTGGAGCTGGTGCAACTACCGACCATGGCAGAACGATTGCCGCGGCAGCTCTCCGGCGGCCAGCAGCAGCGCGTTGCGCTCGCCCGCGCGCTCGCGATCAAGCCGTCGATCCTGCTGCTCGACGAGCCCTTTGCCGCGCTCGACAAGAATTTGCGGCTCGACATGCAGATCGAGGTCAAGCGGCTGCAACGCGTCTCCGGCATCACCACGCTGATCGTGACGCACGACCAGGAAGAGGCGCTGTCGATGGCCGACCGCGTCGCCGTGCTGAGCCATGGCAAGCTCGAGCAGTTCGGCTCGCCGTCCGACGTCTACGACCGTCCGCAGACGCTGTTCGTCAATACCTTTGTCGGCTCGACCAATCGCATGCCCGGTGTCGTGATCTCGGCGGACCGCACCGCCGCAAAGGTCCGCCTCGATGCCGGCGCGGAGATCATCGCACGTCCCGCGGGCGGCGCGCTCGCCGAAGGTGGCCGCGTCACCGTCTGCATCCGGCCCGAGCATCTGCAATTCGTCGGCGACGAAACCGGCTTTGCCGGCGTGGTCGGCATGTCGCTGCCGCTGGGCGCCACCGTCGTGCACGAAGTCACGACCGCCGACGGCTCCGGCGTCAAGGTCTCGCAGGCGCGCATCGGCGAGACGCGCGCGCTGGAGAACGGCGCGGCGGTGCGCCTCGCACCGCTCGCCCCATCGCTCGCCAACGCCTTTCCCGCAACGCTTTAGATCCAGTTCTTGTCCAGAGGGAGTTCCACATGATCATGAACCGCCGAAGCCTGATGACGACCGCACTCACACTCGGCGCCATGAAGGCGTTTCCCGGCCTGAGCTTCGCCCAGGCCCGCCCGCTGGTGTTCGCGACCTTCACCGGAAGCTGGGAGGAGGCGCACAAGGCCGTGCTGGTGCCGGCGTTCCGGAAAGCCAACGCGGACGCCGCGATCGTGCTCGATCCCATGCTCTCGGTCGACCAGATCGCGAAGGTCAATGCCGCCAAGGCCAATCCGCCGATCGACGTCATGCTGCATGATCCCGGCCCCGCCCTCGTCGCGATCGGCCAGGACCTGGTCGAGCCCTATCCGGTCGAGAAGAGCGCCTACTACAAGGACCTGATCGCCGAGGCACAGGAGCCGATGGGCCCCGCCCCGTTCTTCCAGGTCGTCGGCCTCACCTACAATCCGGAAGCCGTCAAGACGCCGCCGACCTCCTGGGCCGATCTCTGGAAGCCGGAGTTCAAGGGGCGCGTCGGCATCACCAATCTCAACTCGACGCTCGGCACCGGCTGGCTGGTCGAGATCGCCAAGATGCGCGGCGGCTCGGAAGCCAATGTCGATCCCGGCTTCAAGGCGCTGGAGGAGTTGAAGCCCAATCTCGCCGCGGTCGCCGCCAATCCCGGCGCGCTCGCGACCCTGTTCCAGCAAGGCCAGATCGACATCTCACCCGGCAATTTCAACGCCATCCAGATCCTGAAGGCGCGCGGCGTGCCGGTCGAGTTCGTGGCCCCGAAGGAAGGCGCCATCGCCTTCAAGACCACGATCCATATCGTCAAGAACTCGCCCAACCGCGAGCTCGCCTTCAAGCTGATCGAGGCCGCGCTGACGCCCGAGGTGCAGACCACGCTGATGAACCCGCCCTACCTGATCGTGCCCACCAACTCCAAGGTGACGATGGGCGGCGAGATCGCGCGCGTGCTCGCCAAGGACACCGCCGAGCTGAAGCAGAAGTTCGTGTTCCAGGACTGGAAGAAGATCAACGAGCAGCGCTCGGCCTGGATCGAGCGCTTCAACCGCGAGATCAAGATCTAAGAGCTCCAAGGACCTGACGATGGGCGCAGCACCGGCATCACGGGACGTGACCTCCTACGGGATGGGATTGGCAGTGCCGCTGGCGCTGTTCTTCCTGGTCTTCTTCGTGGCGCCGCTGCTGCAACTGCTCTGGCTCTCGCTGCACAACGACACGGCCGGGCTCCATTGGGGGCTCGGCCAGTACCTGCACTTCCTCACCGATCCCTTCAGCCTCGGGGTGCTCGGCTCGACGCTGCTGCTAGGCGCGGAGGTGACGGCCGTCTGCCTCGTGCTCGGCTTTCCCATCGCCTGGCTCTATCAGCGGGTCGGGCCAAAGCTCCAGACCATCATCATCCTGATCGTGCTGCTGCCGCTGCTGACCAGCGTCGTGGTCCGCACCTTCGCCTGGATCGTCATCCTCGGCCGCCAGGGCATCATCAACGCGACGCTGCAATCGCTCGGCATCATCAATACGCCCTTGAAGCTGCTCTACACCCAGTTCGGCGTCGTGATCGCGCTGGCGCAGGTGCAGATGCCGCTGATGACATTGCCGCTGATCACCGCGCTCGGCCGCATCGATCCCAATCTCGACGATGCCTCCTGCTCGCTCGGCGCCGGGAGCTGGCGCACCTTCTTCAGGATCGTGCTGCCGCTGTCCTTGCCGGGCGTCATCGCCGGCTGCACGCTGACCTATGCCGCCGCGATCACGGCGTTCATCACCCAGTCGCTGATCGGCGGCGGACAGATGCTGTTCATGCCGATGTATCTTTATCAGCAGGCTTCCACGCTGCAGAACTGGCCCTTTGCATCCGCGATCTCGATCATCTTCCTGCTCGCCGTGCTCGCGGTCGTCTCCGTCTTCACCACGCTCGGCCGCCTGTCGCGCGGCTATGGAGGCGCGTGATGAGCGGTCGCAAGCGCACCCTGGAGGCGATCAGCTTCGAGTTGGCCATGACCGTGATCGCTGTCATCGCGCTGATCATCATCATCGCGCCGTCGCTGGTGGTGCTGATCGTCTCCTTCACCAGCGGCTTCTCGCTGCGCTTCCCGCCGCCGGGTTACTCACTGCGCTGGTACGCCGAACTGTGGGAGGCCTGGCAGCTTCACTTCGCGGCGAAGAACAGCCTCATCGTCGCGCTGTGGGCGACGGGCCTGTCCGTCGTCCTCGGCGTTGCCGCCGCGCTTGCGATCTCGCGCTCGCGGACGCTGTCGGCACGACTGCTCGATTCCCTGTTCATGTCGCCGCTGGTGCTGCCGGCGCTTGCCTTCGGGCTTGCCGCCCTGATGCTGTTCTCACTGGTCGGCCTGCCGGTCTCGCCCCTGACGCTGGTGATCGGCCACACCGTGGTGTGCGTGCCCTACGTCGTGCGCAATACGGTCGCAGCGCTCGCCCAGCTCGAGCCGACCTTGCTGGAGAGCTCGGCGGTGCTGGGGGCGAGCCGGCTCTACACGTTCCGCCGGATCGTGCTGCCGCTGATCCGGCCGGGCATCATCGCGGGTGCCTTCATCGCCTTCATGTCGTCGTTCGACAATGTGCCGGTGTCGCTGTTCCTGCGCGACGCCGCCACCGACATGCTGCCGATCCGGATGTGGCAAGACCTCGAGGGCAAGCTGGATGTGACCATCGCTGCCCTGTCGGGCGTGCTGATCATTGCGACCGTCGCGCTGGTTGCCGTCATGGAGCGCGTCACGGGCCTGTCGCGGCGGCTGACGAATTGATCAGGCGCCGCGGAACAGCGAATACCCCCAGCGCGTGAATTTCAGCGGCAGGTGAAAATGCTCGTCAACGTTCTTGATGCGGAAGCGGAACGGCGTCACCGTGAGAAAACCGTCGCTGTCCGCAAAGAACTCGCCGAGATGAAACAGGACCTCGTACTCGCCGGCCGTCACACCGGCGCCTTGCACTATGGGGTGATCGAGCACGCCATTGGCGCCGAGCCGCCCGTCGGCGATGCGCGAGGAGTCGGGATCGATCCGCCAGATCTCGACGCGCAGCCCCTGCGCGGGCCGTCCGCTCGCCACATCGACCGCGTGAATGGAAATACCGCCTGCCATCATGTCCCTCCCCTGAGCGTGCCGCCATGGTAGACGGAAACGCCGCCGCTCGGCCAGCACTGCTGCCAGCCCTGGGCGCGATGACCTGGCTCCAGGCGCTGGTCGCGCTCGCCTTGTTCGCGCCCGGCGTGGTCGCGCCGCGCGCCCATATCGAGGTCTGGCAGCTCTCGATGTTCTCATGCGCGGTGTTCGCCGTCGGTATCCCCGCCTCGTTCTGGGGCGGCGGCTTCATCGCGCGGGTTGGCTCGCTGCGGATCGCGAGCCTGTGCGCGGCGGCCATCGTCGTCAGCATGGCACTGGCTTCGCTCGGATCGAGCGCCGCCCTGCTCGCCGCGGGCCTCTGCCTCGGCCTTGCCATGGGCCCCGAGACGCCGGCAAGCGCAGCGCTGCTGGCGCGGCTGGTGACCGCCGAGCGCCGCGCCTTCGTCTTCTCGGTGCGCCAGACCGGCAACCAGATCGGCGCGGTCTGCGGCTCGCTGGCCCTGCCCGCGATCGCCATCGCGTTCGGGCCGGCCTGGTGCTATGCGGCCGTTGCTGCCCTGGCGCTGTTCGCGATCGCGCTGTTCGAGTGGCTGCGGCCGGCCTACGCCGGCAAGCTCGTCCCGCCCCCAAAGCTCGATCTGCGCGCGCGGCTGGCACTGGTGACCGCGGACCGGCGGATCGCGATGCTGGCGCTGGCATCGATGCCGTTCAGCGCGATGCAGGTGTCGCTCAACACCGTCTTCGTCACGCTCGGCACCCGCGAGCTTGGTCTTGGCCATATCGAGGCCGGCATGGCGCTCGCCTGCGCGCAAGCCGGCGGTCTCGTCGGCCGGCTCGGCTGGGGCTACGTCGCCATGCGCCTCGACGCCCCCCGCGCCGTGCTCATCGTCATCGGCCTCGGCATGGCCTTCTGCGCCGCGCTGCTCGGCCTCGACGGCGGATCGCTCAGCCGCAACTGGCAGTTCGCAGTTGCGGCGCTGTTCGGCCTGACGGCCTCGGGCTGGAACGGCGTCTTCATCGCCGAGATCGCGCGCCTCGCCCCGCAGGACCGGATCGGCGAGACCACCGGCGCGGTGCTGACCGCGTCCTATGCGGGCCTACTGGCGGCGCCGGCCGTGGTGTCGATCCTGGACGGTGTGGCCGGCCTTGGCGCGGCGTTCTTCGCCTTGGCCTGTCTTGCCCTCTGCGGCACATTGGCGCTGATGTGGGGAGGCCATGACAAAACCGACGCATAGTGCGCGCGAGATCGCAGCCGCCGTCACCGCCGGGCGGATGACCGCCGTCGACACGGCGAAGGCCGCCCTTGGCCGCATAGACGCCGCCAAGGCCTTGAACGCAGTGGTCACGACCGATCCCGCACGCACGCTGGCCGACGCGGCGGCGGTCGACGATCGCCTGCGTGCCGGCGAGACAATGCCGCTGGCCGGCGTCCCCATCCTCGTCAAGGACAACATCTGGGCCAGCGGCTGGCGCATCACGCAGGGCTCGCGCCTGTTCGCCGATTTCATCGCGCCACAGGATGCAATTGCGATCGAGCGCCTGCGCAAGGCCGGCGCGGTCATCGTCGGCATTGGCGCAACCTCCGAATTCGCCAGCAAGGGCGTCACGACATCGCCGCTGTACGGCCCGACGCGACATCCCCTCGATCCCGCGTTGACGCCGGGCGGCTCTTCGGGTGGACCCGCCACCGCCGTCGCAGCCGGCCTCGTGCCCCTCGCGATCGGCACCGATGCGGGCGGCTCCAGCCGCAGGCCGCCGGCCCATGTGGGCGTCGCCGGCTTCAAGCCGTCCTATGGCGCGATCCCCTATGGGCCCGGTTTCGCCGAGCCGTTCTTCGGCCTGTCGGTCATCGCGCCGATCGCCGCCGATGTTGCCGATATCGCGCTGGCGTTCGAAGCCATGGCCGGCGCCGATCCGCGCGATCCGGATGCAGCCGGCATTGCGCAAGAAGCCGAGGACATCGCCGGCCTTCGTATCGCCTTCTCACCGCGGCTCGGGCTCGACGTTGCGGTCGATGACGTTGTCGCCAACGGGCTCGTTTCCGCAGTCGCGCGTCTCTCCGCCGCAGGACTCAGCATCGCGCTGCGCGATCCCACCTGGCCGGCGGGTGCGACGGAAGAGGCCCTCATGCCGCTTCAGCACGCTGGCCTTGCCGCGCTCCATGGAGACGCTTTTCGCAAGGACCCGACTGTCTTCGACCCTGACATCGCCAGGCAGATCGAGCGAGGGCTGTCCTGGTCAGGCGCGGACGTCGCGGGTGCGCTGGTCGCGAGCGCCGCGATCGCCAATGCCTTCGCGGCCTTCTTCGCCGAGGTCGATCTGCTGCTGACGCCGACAGTCCCCTGCGTCGCCTGGCCGTTCACCCAGCTCGGACCCGACATGATCGGCGGCCGTGCAGCGAGCCCGCGCGCGCATGCGGTGTTCACGCCGTTCGTCAATCACGCCCGCCTGCCGGCGATTTCACTTCCCTGCGGCACCGACGCCCGCGGGCTTCCATTCGGCCTCCAGATCATCGCCCGGCGCGGCCAGGACCGCACGCTGCTGCGCGCCGCGCGGCATATCGAGGCGCAGTTGCAGGCGTAGCTTTGCGAGATCGCGACGATTTCGGAATAGTCGCAATATACCCCTGTTTTGCCCGACGGGTCAAATCGCGCCGATGCCTGCGTAAGCCGTTGATTCCACTATCACCGGCTACTGTGCATGGGGTTGTTTTCGCACTTTTTGTTTGATCGGACGTCCTAGCTGACGAAAGACAGACGCAACCGCCACCAGCCGATGACGATGCCGGTGATGGAGAACACCAGTCCGAGCGCGCAGAGGCCCACGATCAGGACATCGCGCAAACGCGGATGCGCCTGCAGGACTGGAAAATCTAGCGTGTGCAGCGCGCCGTAGAACCAGCGATAGGCTCGCCGCGACGCATCCAGCCTTTGCAGCACACGGCCGTCGGCGCTGTCGATGTCGAACCAGAGGCCGCCGCAGCGGGAACGGTAGACGGGTCCACCGGGAACGACGGACTGCGCGGGATAATCGTCGCTATCCGCGAGAATAGACGGCGCATTGCAGGCTGTCGCAAGCTTCGTCACCATGCTCCCGATCACCCGCGCACTGACGATCGGCGCCTCCTCACTGTCGGGCCCAACCACAACCTGTTTCTCGAGACCAATCCGCTCGCGTCGATAGAGGCTGCCGTCAACGGCAAACCATTCGACCTCTCGGGCCGAGGGCGATATTCGCTTCCGTTCCGCCGATGGGGCGGTCGTCCAGTCCGGCGATGCATCGATCACGCCGGCTTCGGCCGGGGTCAGCTGCCCTCGCGAGAACAGCCGGCCGTGATCCATGGAGAGCCATCCACTGAAGATCCACGTCAGCACGAAGACGGTCGCCACGAGGCCGATGATATGATGAAGGGCGTGCCAGCCGCGATAAGGCGAGGAGATCCGGTATCTTCGCATCCTGGACCGCACGATTCCGAGCACTGCACCCAGCATGGCTGCAATCAGCGCCAACAGCGACAGCGTCCAGACCACGCCGTCCCACAGCGCCCAGTTGCTCCTGAGGACCGTCGGATAGATCCAGTGCAGGACGCTGCCGACGAGGTTCCAGCCGCGCTCGCTTCGCGTCGTATCCAGCACAACCTCGCCGGTGCGCGACGAGACGTAGAGCTCCGTTCCGGCCGCATCTCCGAGGGCCACGCGAAACAAGGGCCGGTGACGATCAAAGCCGTTCGGCACGCTCCACTGGTCGTAGTCCGCCTGCGCAACGACAGCCGCATGCGCGGCATCGAGCCCGCGTTGGCGCGCATGCACCTGCGCGATGGCGAGCGCGGCCTCGGGCGACCGCACCGATGCATCCTGTCCGTCTGTCGCGCGAACCGCGCGAAGGTGCGAGGACCCCGACACGACATAGACCGGCCCATCGCTCCGCTGAATCAGGCGCAGGCGCGTAGCATCGGCGATGCCGCTCGCGGCCACGGCATCGGCAACGCCGATCCTCACCTCCGTACGATCCACCGGCGCGAGACCGGCAATCCGCTCTGCTTCCGTCAGCGATGGAAACGGAACGAAGTGCATCACGATTCCCGTCGCGAACCACATCGCGAACAGCAGGCAGAACGCGATCCCGAGCCAGCGATGCAGCAGGACGATCGCGCCCATCATGTGGTCAGCGCCCTACCATTTGAATGCGGCCGAGAGTTCATAGGTTCGCGGCGCGCCCAGCAAGATCTGGTCGGGATAGAACGGATCGCCCCATATCGCGTAGCGCTTGTCGGCGATGTTGCGCACGCGGAAGGTCAGGCGAGCCTGATCGACCGCGTTGAATACCGTCTTGGGAATGTCGACGAAGGCATAGACGTCGGCGACGGTATACGCCTTCATCGTCACCGTGTTGGCATCGGTATTGTAGCGGTCGCCGACATGACGGCCGGTGATGCCGACTTCAACCGGCCACGGCGTGAAGAAGCGGTACGAGGCGCCAGCATTGGCAACGATGCGCGGCACGTTCGGCGGCGTGTTGCCCGAGAACGATCCGCCGACGAAATTGTAGTCGGCATAGCGCGCATCGACATAAGCGATGTTGCCCCACAGCCGAAGGGGCTCGATCGGCCGCACCGAGGCGGCGAGCTCGACGCCCTTCGACTCCTGCCGTCCCGCAATATTGAGCGCCTGCCCGCCGGCCGCCGCATAGACGTTCTTGCGCAGGATGTCGTAGGCCGAGAACGACCACTCCGCCCGGTTGTCCCAGAACAGGTGCTTGACGCCGGTCTCGTAGGTCCGCGCGGTCGTGAGGTCCAGCGGCTGGGTCGGCAGCAGCAGGAAGATGTTGTTGGCGGAGATATCAGCGCCGGTCGCGTACTGGCTGAAGAAGGTGAGGCCCGGAACGGCCTCCCAGGTGTAGCCGATGCGTCCCGTCACCGGCGCCCAGTCCTTGGTGAACGGAAAGCCCGCGTTCACCAGACCGTTCTCGTCGGTCGAGTTGCGGTCGAGCCCGATATGCTCGACGCGCAGCCCGCCGATCAGCGCGAAGGTCCGCGTCAGCTTCAGCCGGTCCTCGAACGACAGCGCCTCGTTGTCGATGCGCGCGGTCTGCTGCTTGGTCGCGAGCAGTCCGTAATAGCCACGATCGAAATCGACCAGCGGAACATAGTCGTTCGGGAATTTCGCCGCGCCTGGCCTGACGAAGTCGAGATAGCTCGACGACAGCGTCGTGACCAGCCGGTTGTCGAAGCCTGCGATGTTCGTGTCCCAGATCAGGTCGGTGATATTGCCGACAAGGCGCTGGCTGTGCGCGACATAGAAGCGCTCGCGATACACTTGGTTTTTCGTGGAATCGAACGCCTCGATCTCGTTGTTGAACCACGACCGCTCCGCGCCGTAGCCATAGGCCTGACTCTTCAGCGTCAGGTCCGGCGCCAGTTTCAGCTCGAAGCCGCCGCGCAACCAGACCTCTTGCGCTACGTTTCGGTTGTCGAGAACGTTGTAGTTGGTGTTGAAGGTGCGGTCATCGATCGTGACGGCCCCGAGGTCGGTCCTGTTGAAGTAGGTGCCGGAAACAATCCCCGTCGTCGCATGCGAGCCGCTGAAAGCGATCGGCACCAGCGGCGCGCCCCAATAGGCCTTCCCGCGATCCTCGCGGTACTCGATCGCACCCCAGACCTTGAGGCTGTCGGAGATGCGGTAGTTGAGCTGGCCGGACACGTCGAGCGTCTTGGTGTTGGTGTCGTCGACAAAGCCGTTGAGCGAGGAGCGGCTGATGTCGAAGCGGTAGTCGAGGCCCTGAACGTTGGTGCTGCCGCCCGAGCCGTAATGCGCGCGGAACGAGTTCAGGGAGTCGTACGAGAAGTCTGCCTCGTTGCGGATCGCTCCGGTGTGCGGCTGCTTGGTGACGAGGTTGATCGAGCCGCCGGCGGCGCCCTCGCCCGAGATCAGCGAGGCCGGGCCCTTCAGGAATTCGACGGCCTCCAGATTGGCGGTGTCCATGATCCGCGAGGTCATGTTCTGCGGGCCGATCTTGATGCCGTTGTAGAGCGTGTTGATCTGGCTGTTGGTGAAGCCGCGCATCGAGAAGCCCGCCGGCTCCCCCGGCGCGTCGCCGGAGGTGACGCCGACTGCGCCCTGCGCCACCTCGGACACGGTGCGATAGCCCTGCTCGCGCATGGTCTCGGCCGAGATCACCTCGACGGTCGCGGGCGTCTCGCGCACGGTGAGGCCGAGACGCGAGGCGCTCTCAGCCACCGCATTGCTGTTGAGCGGCGTTGGCGCCCCCGCGGCCGGCACGGCGGGCTTGGGCGCCGCCGATGCGACCACTGGCCTGCGTGCTGCTGCGCGGCGCGCACTCTGCGCGTCCCGGGCAGCCGGCTTGGCCGGCTTGCGGGACTGGGCGGGCGACACCTCGACAGGCGGCAGCGGTTCGCGGACCTGCTGCGCCAGCGCGGCGGGCAGGTCGGCGACTGTAAACGACGTGAGAGCAGCAGAGGCGAGCAGGAATCGGCGCGATCGTACAATACGGATGGAAGACACAGCGGGACCTCGGTATGACGTCAGTGGCACGTCACAGCGAACGAGGTCTCACCCTGGGCTTGTCAGCCCTCCGATGAAGCCGAATGTCTGTACTCCCCGACCGACATCTTCGCGTGTGACCACGGCTGACGGCAGGTCTCCTGGCTCGCGGGTCGTCACCACTTCGTCGCCTTCCCGGGACCGAGGACCCAGTGGCTTCTGACGAAGGATTATCCGCTTACAGTTGCGGGGGCAGCCGCGGCATTGGGGAAACATCCCCGCACCGCATTCCCTTTTCATCCCCTCTCGGGGGAACCCGTCGCGAGCATCTAGGATTACGATCGAGACAGAGTCAATGTGGCAGTTGCGGCGTTATTGCCACAGCGACCAACTTCCTTGGAGATAAGCATGGAAGGCGAGACCTTCCTCTGGCTGATACGCCATGCACCCGTCGACGGCGTCGCGGGGACGATTCACGCGCCGGACGCGCCCGCCGATCTCGGCGATCGCGCGCAACTGCAGGCGTTGCGGCAGCGCCTGCCGCGGGACTCTGCGAGCTATGCCAGCCCGTCGCGGCGCACGGTCGAGACGGCGCGCGCGCTGGGGCTCGAACCGGATCTGGTGGGCAACTTCAGCGAACAGGATTTCGGCGACTGGACCGGCCGGCGACATGACGAACTCGCCGCGAGCGGCGGCGAAGCCTATGCGCAATTCTGGGGCGATCCGGCGCACGCGCGGCCACCGGGAGGTGAAAGCTTTGAGGATCAGGTCGCGCGCGTCCGGCATGGGCTGTCACGGATCGGAGCCGGGCCAGCTACGCTCGTCGTGCATTCCGGCACAATCCGCGCCGCACTGTGCATCGCGCTGGATCTTGCGCCGCAATCCGCCTTGCGCTTCGTGATCGATCCGCTGTCGCTGACCAGGATCGACCGGCTCGCGACCGGCTGGCGCGTCGTGTCGGTCAATCAGCGCGTGGTGTGAGCCGGATCAGGCCGGGCGATCCGGCACATTGGCCTGCGCGAACGTCGCCATGCCGTTGTGAAGCGCACAGGCCGATCGCACCAGCGGCAGCGCGATGGCGGCGCCCGATCCCTCGCCGAGCCTGAGATCGAGGCTGATCAGCGGCTGCACGTTCAGTGCGCGAAGCACCAGCCGATGCCCCTGCTCCGCCGATTGATGCGAGGGCAGCAGGAAAGGCTGGCACGACGGATTGAGGCGCACGGCCGCCAGCGCCGCGACCGACACGATGAAGCCGTCGATCAATACGGGAATGCGGCGCTGCGCGGCCGCAATGATGGCCCCGCAGATGGCCGCGATCTCGAGGCCGCCGACGGCGCACAGGATTTTTTCGGGCGATGCAGCCGCAACGCCATGACGCACAATCGCGGCATCGATCACGCGCGCCTTGTGCGCACGGCCGGCGGCATCGACGCCGGTGCCGCTGCCCGCGATTTCCTCGGCGCTCACGCCGAGCAGACTCGCCGCGATCGCCGCCGAGGTCGTGGTGTTGCCGATGCCCATCTCGCCGAAGATCAGAAGATCGGGCTGGCTGGCTGCCGCGCGCGCAACCGCACGCTCGCCGGCCTCGAAGGCGAAGGCCAGCTCTGCAAGCGTGAGCGCAGCCTCGACGCTGAAATCGCGCGTGCCATGGCGCGGCCTGTCGGTGACGATGCCTATCATCTCGTCTTGCGACAGCGTGCCGGCGTCAACGACTTCCAGGTGCGAACCCAACTCGCGCGCCAGCACCGAGATCGCGGCGCCGCCCGAAGCAAAATTTGCCATCATCGCGATGGTCACGGCTTGCGGATAGGCCGACACGCCTTGCGCAACGATGCCGTGGTCGCCCGCGAAGATGATGATCGGCACGCGTGCCGCGCGTGGCTGCTCGGTCGCTTGCAGGCCCGCGAGCTCGATCGCGAGTTGCTCGAGCCGGCCGAGCGCGCCGGTCGGCTTCGTCAGTTGCGCCTGCCGCACGATCGCCGCGTCGCGATGGACCGCGGAGATTTCGGGGCACTTATGGTAGACCCATTCGGGGAGCATGCTGCCTCGCTTACGGCCTGCGCTTGAGGATGTAGCAGTCCATGATCCAGCCGTGCCGCTCGCGCGCCTCCTGCCGCAGCGCGGCGATGCGCGGGCCCACCTCGGCCAGCGCGCCGGACATGATGATCTGATCGGGCATGCCGAGATAGGCGCCCCACCAGATCTGGAGCCCGACCGGATCGAGCGACTGAAACGCCGTGCCGCCATCGAGCATCACGACCACGGTGTCTGCGCTTACCGGCCAGCCGCCTTCACGCAAGCGGCGGCCTGTCGTGACCAGAAAGGGCTCGCCGATGTCGTTGAGCGGCAGCGCATGCGCCGCGCACAACGCCTGGATCGAAGTGATGCCGGGGATGACCTCGATCTCCGGCAAGGGATCGAGCCGGCCCGCAATGCGCAGCGAGGAATCGTAGAGCGACGGATCGCCCCAGATTAGCAGCGCGACCCTGCCATCCCCTTCGAGATGGCTCGTGATGGTCTGCGACCATTTCGCGGCGACCGCATCGTGCCAATCGTCCACGCCCTTGCGGTAGTCCGCCTCGCCTGCGTCGCGCACGGGAAGATCGAACTCGGCGATGCGCGTGTTGTCGCTGGTCAGCACATCCGCGCAGATCGTCCGCCTGAGATCGGCGAGATCGGACTTTGCGCTCCCCTTGCGCGGGATCAGAACGAGATCGGCTGCGTTGATGGCGCGGGTCGCGGCGTGCGTGAGCTGCTCGGGATCGCCGCAACCGATGCCTATCAGGGAGAGCGCGAGCATCGTGTTCGCGAAGGGCGGCCATGACGGCCGCCCTTTCGCTTGTCTCTCAGGCCGCGTTGTGCAGGCGCGGGGTGACGAGGCCGGGCGCGGTGACGCCGCGCAGCGACTTCGCCAGCGCCAGCACGGCGAGATCGGCCAGCGGCTCGATCACGATGACGAGCGCATAGGAGGCCGCGAAAGTCGCGATGTTGACGAGGTTGGTCATGGCAAAACCGGAGCCATAGAGCGCCCAGAACGCCACCCAGCCGATGACGCCGGCCTGATAGGTCGTCGAAAGCGCCAGCGCCTGGCGATACCTGAGATCGACATAGGCGGTGTTGCGGGCAATGATCCGCGTGGCGATCGCCTGGATCGCGAACAGCGGCACCAGCAGCGTGGTGACGTTCATGCCGTATTGCGGCAGGTCGGCCGGCTCGAAGAGCACGCCCTGGAACAGCAGGCCGAGCGCGAGGCCGAAGGCCGCGGGCGCAGCACCGAACAGCAGGAACAAGGTCGAGCCGAGGATGAAGTGCACTTCGGACACGCCGACCGGGAAGTGCGGCAGGATCTCGAAGAAGGTGAACACGAGGCCCGTGGTGGCGAGTGTCCGCGCCGCGAACGACGTGATGCCCTGCTCGCGCACGGTCTCAGCCGCGAGCTTCAGCGCAACGCCGCCTGCGGCGATGCCGGTTGCGTAACTCAACGCGAGCTTGGCGCCCGTGACGACTCCGGGTTCGATATGCATGGCTCAGTCCTTTCCTGCCGTCACACCCGACGGCCTTGGCCTCAAAACATGCACGGCCGGTCTCCTGGCTCGCGGTTCACTGGGGTTCTCCGGCCTTCCCGGACCTTGCGGCCCAGTGGCGGTTCGGAGCCCCTCACCGCTTACAGTCGCGGGGGCGGCTGGGGTTTTGGGCGCCGCAACTGGGTCCGCCCATCCCCATTCCCGATTATGCTCCGGCGCTTTGCGCCACCTCGAGCACCATGCCCGTCCTGTGTGCCCCTTTCGCGCAGCCTGCGTCAAGGGCCGAACGGCGGCGGTGGCCGTCATGACGGGTATTCTCCCGCCAGTGCGCCGAACAGGATCACGGCGGCCGTCGAGGCAGCCCCGCCCCGCGCAAGCTGCTCGGCAAGCTCGGCAATCGTGGTGCGGACCAGCCGCTCGTCGGGGCGGCCGAGGGATTCGGCGAACAGCGCCGGGGTGGTCGGCGCGAGGCCGTGCGCGATCAATTTTGCGGCAAGCGCCGGAAAGGTGCGGCGGCCCATATAGACCACGGTAGTCGCCTCCGGATCGGCCAGTGCCGCCCAGTTCAGGTTTTGCGGCAGCTCGCCGGTGACGTCGGCTCCGGTCACGAACTGCACGCGACGCGAGGTGTGGCGCCGGGTCAGGGGGATGCCGGCTTGCGCAGCGGCCACGCAGGCCGAGGTGACGCCGGGAACGATCTCGTAGCCGATGCCGGCCTCGCGCAGCGTTTCGAGCTCCTCCTCGAGCCGTCCGAAGATGCCGGCGTCGCCCGACTTCAACCGCACCACGCGCGCGCCGGTCGCGGCATAATCGACCAGCAGGCGGTTGACGTGATGCTGCTTGGTCGAGGGCCGCCCGGCCCGTTTCCCGACCGCAACGAGATTGGCGCCGGGACGGGCGAGATCGAGAATCGCGCCGGACGCGAGGTCGTCATAAAGCACGACATCGGCCTCGCGCAGCCGCGCGGCACCCTTGAGCGTGAGAAGCTCGGGGTCGCCGGGACCGGCGGAGATGAAGGAGACAAAACCGCTCACCGGTCCTCCGCGATCAGATGGAAGAACGTGCCGGTGGCATTGCCTCGGCGCGAACCGGTCTCGGCGATGACCGCACCGGTCGCGTCGTGCACCACCGCGAGCGGCATGTCGGGCTGGGCGGCAATCGTCGAATAGTGGAATTCGTGGCCGCGCAGGCGCGCGCCGGGGCTATGTCCCGGCATCGGTGCGGCGAGTTCGGCGAGACGATAGCCCAGATGCATGCGGCGTTTGGCAAAGCTCGTCTCCAGGCCGAGCAGGCCCGCCATCTCATGGCGGACACCGTCGGCGTCGGTCAAAGCGGTTCCGAGCACCATATAGCCTCCGCATTCACCATGCACCGGTCGTGTCTCGGCGAAGGCGCGCAAGCCGCTACAAAAGCGCGCATTGGCGGCGATCTTCCCGGCATGAAGCTCGGGATAGCCGCCGGGCAGCCAGCAGACATCGGCGCTCGCGTCGGGCGCCTCATCGGCAAGCGGCGAGAAGGTCGAGATGTCGGCACCCGCCGCGCGCCAGGCTTCCAGCATATGCGGATAGACGAACGAGAATGCCGCATCGCGGGCAAGCGCAATGCGCTGCCCGGGCGGCGTCACGTTCAGACCGTTCGCAGCGGGTTGCGGCGCCCAGGCGGCAGCCGATTGCAGCACCGCATCGAGATCGACATGCTCGGCGACGAAACGCGCGGCCTCGTCGATCAGTTTTCCGATCTCCGCCTGCTCCTCGGCCTGCACCAGGCCGAGATGCCGCTTCGGCAGGCTGATCTCGGCATGGCGCGGCAGCGCGCCGAACACGGCGATACCGGCGTCGTCAAGCGCGCGCCGTACGAGGTCTTCATGGCGCGGGCTGGCGACGCGATTGAGCACGACGCCGGCAAGGCGCACGCCCGGGCGGTAGTCGCGAAGGCCCGCAGCGATCGCCGCCGCCGTCTGCGCCTGTCCCGAGGGATCTATCACCAGCAGCACCGGCCAACCCAGCATCTCCGCAATGTCGGCGGTGGCGCCTGTGCCGGAGACGCCACGCGCGGCGACGCCGTCGAACAGACCCATCGAGCCCTCGGCAAGCACGACATCGGCGTCGGCGCCGCGGCCGACGAGATGCGCGATTCCCCCGCGATCCATCGCCCAGCTATCGACGTTGACGGAGGCGCGGCCCGTCGCAGCGGCATGGAAGGCGGGGTCGATATAGTCGGGCCCGCTCTTGAAACACTGCACGCTCAGTCCGCGATTGCGCCAGGCGCGCGCGAGCGCCAGCGTCAGCGTCGTCTTGCCGACACCGGAGGCAGGCGCGGAGATGACGAGCCCTGCCGGCATCAGGAGGCCTCCGGAAAGCGCGGCTCGGCGCCGACCGGCCGATAGCGGCGGTCGTAGTCGGCGGCATAGAGGCGGCTCTCGTCGAAATCCGCGGCGCCAAGCGTCTTGCCGACGAGAATGAGCGCGGTGCGTTCCATCTCGGCGCCGACGGCGGCATCGAGCGTCGCAAGCGTGGCGCGGACGATGCACTGGTCCGGCCAGCTCGCGCGCCAGACGATGGCGACCGGGCAATCCGCGCCGTAGTGAGGCAGCAGCTCCGCAATCACCTGGTCGAGCAGATGGATCGACAGATGGATGGCGAGTGTCGCACCGGTCGCAGCGAAGGCGGCGAGCTTCTCCCCTTCGGGCATCGCACTGGCGCGGCCCGGCGTGCGCGTCAGCACCACGGTCTGAGCGAGCCCCGGCAAAGTCAGCTCCACCTCGAGTGCCGCGGCGGCGGCCGAGAAAGACGGAACGCCGGGCGTCACGGTGAAGGGAATGTCAAGCGTACGGAGACGGCGGAGCTGCTCGCCCATCGCCGACCAGATCGAGAGATCGCCGGAATGCAGCCGCGCGATGTCCTTGCCGTCCGCATGCGCGGCGGCGATCTCCGCGATGATCTCGTCAAGCGACAACGGCGCGGTGTTGACGATGTGCGCGCCCGGCGGGCAATGCGCCAGCACGCCCTCAGGCACCAGCGAGCCGGCATAGAGGCAGACCGGACAGGCGGCGATCAGGTCGCGTCCGCGCAACGTCAGCAGATCGGGAGCACCCGGCCCGGCGCCGATGAAATGCACCGTCATGCACCGTCTCCTTCCGCGATCGCGGCCGTCGCGGTACGGTCCTGCGAAATCACCCGGGTCGCAATCAATCGGGCGCGAGGGCCGGCCGCGGCGAGCGCCGCGGCTTCGGCGACCGATCCGGTCCCGAACTTTTCCGCGATGAGCCTGGACTGCGTCGGCGTGTCGATGCCGGCCAGCACCTCGGGCGACACCGCCCTGATCGGCACACCGCATTCGCGCGCGAGCTGCTGCAGCGCTTCTACATCGGCCTTGTCGCTGACGGTCGCCACCGCCGCAAGGTCTTCAGCGCCGCCCGCCGCCAGCAGCGCCTCACGCAACGAGGCCAGCGTGACATCCTGCCTGAATCCGAGCCCGGCGACCTTCATCGGACCGCACTCCACTGCACCACGGGACGCGCCGCTTCCCAGGATCGGTAGCGGCCGAGCGGGCCGGCATGGGCGATCTCGACCCGCATCAACTCGCCGCCGTGGCGCTGGTGCAGTTCGCCAAGCAGCGCTTCCGTCTCCAGCGTCACCGCATGCGCAACGAGCCGTGTGCCTGCCCCGATGCGCGACCAGATGGCATCGAACATCGCGCTATCGAGACCGCCGCCGAAGAAGACCGCATCCGGCGCGTCCAGCCCGGCGAGAGCCTCTGGCGCACGGCCCGTGACAACAGCGATCCGATGCGCCAATCCGAACGCCGCCGCATTGCTGCGGATATTCGCGGCGCGATCTTCGCGCATCTCGATTGCCGTCGCCGTCCCGCCGCAAAGCGCCCACTCGACCGAGATCGAACCCGATCCGGCGCCGATATCCCACAACCGTTCGCCCGGGCGTGGTGCCAGCGCAGAAATCGCGAGCGCACGCACCGGCCGCTTGGTGATCTGGCCGTCATGAGCGAAGAGATCGTCGGGAAGTCCCGAGCTGCGAGGAATGCCCTGAGCTCCCTTCGCCTCCACGGCCACCGCGACCAGGTTTCCGGCGAGATCGCCAGTAAAACCATCGGCACGATGTTCCGCAATGCTTTCGCGTGGCCCGCCGAGCGCGGCGAGAGTCCAGAATGCCGAGGCGCCCCATCCGCGCTCGCTCAGCCACTTTGCAAGGTCGCCTGCGGCCTTGCCGTCACGCACGAGGCAAATGATGCGCGCGCCAGGCGCAAGGTGTGGCACGAGGCGCTCGAAGGGCGCGGCGTGGAGACCGAGGCAGACGACGGATTCAAGACGCCAGCCGAGCCGCGCAGCGGCGAGCGAGAATGTCGACGGCGCAGAATGTGCGACCCACTCACCCGCCTCAAGCTTCTCGGCAAGGCTTGCGCCGGCGCCGTGCCAGAACGGATCGCCGGAGGCCAGCACCGCGGTCGGCCGGCCGCGGCGGCTGAGCACGGCCTCCGCATCGAACGGCACCGGCCACGGATGGCCGCGCCCGGTCACACCGGCAAGCGCGAGATGACGCTCACCACCGAAGATGGTTTCGGCCTCACGCAGCGCCTTTCGGCTTGCGTCCGACAGCCCGGCAAGGCCATCTTCGCCGATACCGATGATGGTCAGCCAGGGATCAGCCATGACACGCGCCCTCATTCTGGGCGGAACGAGCGATGCGAGTCAGCTTGCCGCGGAGATCGCGCACGCCAGCATGGATGCCGTCTATTCCTATGGCGGCCGCACCCGTGCGCCTGCCGACCAGCCGCTGCCGACCCGCGTCGGCGGCTTCGGCGGCGTGTGCGGGCTCGCCGATTACATTCGCCGTGAAGGCATCACGCATGTGATCGACGCGACGCATCCTTTCGCTGCCGAGATGAGCCGCAACGCCGTCGCGGCATGCGCGGAAACCGGCACGCCGTTGATCGCGCTCGAACGCACCCCCTGGGCTAAAACACCCGGTGACAACTGGATCGAGGTCGGCGACGTCGATGCAGCGGTCGCCGCTCTGCCCGAGTCGCCGGCAAACGTGTTCCTCGCCATCGGCCGCCAGCACATCGCGCCGTTCGGGAATAAACCGCAGCACGCCTACACACTGCGCTTCGTCGATCCGCCCGAAGCGCCGCTGCCCTTCCCGGCTGACGTGATCGTGTCGCGCGGACCGTTCACGCTTGATGGCGAGCTGGAGATGCTGCGTACGCGCGGCGTCATATGGATCGTCGCCCGCAATTCCGGCGGCGATGGCGCGCGCGCCAAGATCGACGCGGCCCGCACGCTCGGCCTGCCCGTGATCATGATCGCGCGGCCGGAGTTGCCCGAGCGTCAGCGGGTCGAGAGCGTGGCCGAGATCATGCAGTGGCTTGGTCATCGCACCTGCCTCGGCGCATAGATCCAGCGGCCGACACGGCGCGTCTGCGAGTTGCCGACGATCACCAGCGTTCGCATGTCGGCCATCTCGGGCCGCGCCGCGTTGAGCGTGACGGTCTCGATCGTCTCGTCGGATGCGCTGATCGCGCGCGCGAAGATCACGAGCCGCTCGCCGCAGCCGGCGTCCTTCAGCACGGCCAACGCGCGGCCAAATCCTTCCGGCCGGCTCGCCGAACGCGGATTGTACAGAGCGATCGCGAAATCCGCTTCCGCGGCCAGCCGCAGGCGCTTCTCGATCAGCGCCCATGGCTTGAGATTGTCGGAGAGATTGATCGCGCAGAAATCATGGCCGAGCGGCGCGCCGGCACGCGCGGCCGCCGCCAGCATCGCAGTGATGCCGGGCAGCACGCGGATCGGGAGCTCGCGATATTGCGGCGCCTGCTCGAGCGCCTCGAACACGGCCGATGCCATCGCGAAGACGCCAGGATCGCCGGAGGAGACGACGACGACCTGCCCGCCTTCGGCGGCCAGGCGCAGCGCCTCGCTCGCTCGCGCGAGCTCCTCGCGGTTGTCGGATGGATGCAGCGTGAGCCCCGGTCGCGGCGGCACGCGCGCGACATAGGGCGCATAGCCCAGAATATCGGTGGCGGAGCCCAGCGCGGCGGAGACCTCGGGCGTCACCAGCGCGTCACTGCCCGGGCCGAGGCCCGCGATGGTCAGCGTGCCCGTCATTCGGCGGCGTCCAGATGCCGGCCCTTGCCGTGCACGAGCACGATCGCAAAATAGGGACAGTCGGCGGCATCGATCTCGGCGAGCCGCGCGACGCGCTCGCCCGGCATGGTGCCGCGCTCGACCAGCCAGGCATCGTCCAGCCTTCCGGCGGCGGCAAGCGCGCGGCGCACTTTCGCAAGATTGCGGCCGGTCTTCATGACGACCAGCGCATCGGAGTCCCGCATGCGGCGCTCGAGCTCGTCCTCCGCGAGCGTGCCCATCAGCACCGTCGTCACGTCGTCGCCGAGCGCGATCGGCTGGCCGACGGCATTCCAGCAGCCGACCATGCCGGGAATGCCCGCGATCACCTCGATCTCGACGCGTCCCTGCAAGCGCGTGTGCAGATGCATGAAAGAGCCGTAGAAATAGGGGTCGCCCTCGCAGAGCACGACCACGTCGACCGCGCGCGCCAGCCGCGCCAGGCGCTCGGCCCATTCGTCGTAGAAGCCGGCGAGCAACTGGACGTATTCCGCGCTGTCGAAAGCGATCTCGGTCGTAACAGGGTATTCCATGGGATATTCGGTCACATCGCCGGCGAGCATGCCCTCGACGATGCGGCGCGCCTGACCCGGCCTGCCCTTCTTGCGGAAATAGGCCACGTGCTGTGCGCCGCGCACGGTACGATCGGCGCGCACGCTCATCATGTCAGGATCACCCGGGCCGAGACCGCAGCAGATGATGCGTCCCATGACTATTCGCTCCGGCTCGCCAGCGCATTCACGGCCGCAACGGTGATCGCGGAACCGCCAAGGCGGCCCTCGACCGTCAACGCCGGCACCGGCGGATCGGCCATCAGCGCGGCCTTGGATTCAGCCGCGCCGACGAAGCCGACCGGACAACCGATGATCGCCGCCGGCCGCGGGCAGTCGCGGTCCTCCAGCATGTTGAGGAGATGAAACAGCGCGGTCGGCGCGTTGCCGATCGCGACGATCGCGCCGGCGAGATGCGGCCGCCACAGCTCCAGCGCCGCGGCCGAGCGGGTGTTGCGCATGGATTGCGCCAGCGCCGGGACCGCGGCATCGCCGAGGGTGCAGATGACGGCATTGGCCGCCGGAAGTCTAGCGCGCGTAATGCCCTCGGAGACCATGCGCGCATCGCACAGGATCGGCGCCCCCTTCTGCAACGCTACGCGCGCGGCGGTCGCCATGCCTGATGTGAAGCGGATATGCGCTTCCAGGCCCACCATGCCGGCGGCATGGATCATCCGCACGACGACCGGTTCCTCATCGGGCGTGAAGCGGGCAAGATCGGCCTCGGCGCGGATGGTCGCAAAGGATTGCCGGTAGATCGCCGCGCCGTCGGTCTCGTAGACATGCGGCATCAGTGCCCTCCCATCAGCATGGAGGGATTGCCGACGATGTCATCGCGGTTCAAGCCGCGCAGGATGGGCTCGTCGCGCGTCGACCCCCCGCGCACGAGATCGAAGCCGGCGCCGGTCGCGACCAGCGTGATCGCGGCCGCACCAGAATGAGCGCAGCCCTTGGCGCAGCCGGAGACGTGAAGTCGTGCGGCCGCGCCGATGTTCGGCGCGAGCGCTGCCGCCAACGCGCGGGTATCGGCATGCGCCTCGCGGCAACGCGGCGCGCCGCTGCAGGCGATGACACGCAGCGCCGGATCGTAGGCCTCGGTGATGAGGCCGGGCGTGGACGGCATGGTCCGCTTGCCCTCGCTCAGAACCATCCGCCACGGCGTCATGCGCAGGGCATGTCCGCAGCCGGCGAACTGGCTGAGCGTCGCATGCGGCATTTGCCCGAAGGCGACGCCGACCATCGCGCCCTGCGGATAAAGACCGGGGCGCGCCGCAGCCATGATCGGCACCGGCTCGGCCTCCCCGCGCAACGCGTCAGGCAGGGCTGCGCCAGCGGCAAGATGCGCCGCCATCCGCCCTCGCCCGTCCCGGGCACCGCCTGATGTCACGAACCAGGTTGCGAGCGCGAGGGCGGCGGTCACAGCCTCGCCGCGTCCGACGGAACGGCCGAGGCTGGCGCCATTGGCCCGCACCAGCAGTCCGCCGGCGCCATCGCGCTCGATCCGCACATCCGCGGAATCGCCGGCGAGCACGCGCGAAGTGCCGTCATCGATGGCAAAGCCGAATTTCGTCGGAAGCGCGAGCACGCTATTCTCGAGCGCCTCCTCGAGCTCGGCGGCAAGCGCCTGGGTCTCGTCGCCCGCGCGCCAGAACGGCGTCACCAGGATGTTGCGCCGGGATTCGGTGTCGGCGTCGGGATCGAGCAGCGCCAGTTGCGAAAGACCGTCGCGCAGCAGCCGGTGGCTGCCTTCGCTGACGCCTCTGATCTGGAGATTGGCGCGGCTGGTGACATCGATCAGGCCGTTGCCATGGCGTTCGGCCAGACGCGCCAGTCCAGAGATCTGCGCCGCATCGAGCCGGCCGCCGAACGGGCGCACGCGGACCACGAGCCCGTCGCCCGATTGCATCGGCCGCAGCGCGCCGGGGCACCAGCCCTTGACCATGGCCGCGCTCATGACGCCTCCCGCAACGCTGCCGCGATCGAATTGCGACGCGTTCGCCAGAGTGAGGCCTCATGCAGACGGGTGAAGCACGTCTCCATCGCGGCGAGCGCGGCGGAATTCTCGCGGGCCATGAAGGCGCGGACGTCGTCGTTGCCGAGCGTCGCGTCGTAGTAGAGATCGAACAGATGCGGCGGCACGGCGCCGGCGAGATGGGCGAAGGCGGCCATGTGCTCGAGTGTCGCGGTGATCTCGGCGGCGCCGCGAAAACCATGGCGCATCATGCCGGCGATCCAGGCCGGATTGGCCGCGCGCGCGCGGACCACGCGTGAGATTTCCTCCGTCAGCGTGCGCGCATGCGGCTGATCGGGACGCGTCGCGTCGAGATGATAGAGCGACGGTCCCGCCGCGCCGAGATGTGCTGCGGCCGCGGCAACGCCGGCCTCATGCGCGGCATAGTCGGCGGCGAGCAGAAGATCGGTTTCCGGCAAGTCCTGGACGTGGACGAAAGCATCGGCCGACGCGAGCCGTTTCTCGATGCCGGCGCGATCGGGCTTGATCTCGCCGTCGGCGGAGAACGCCCAGGACGACGCCGACAGCCAGGCCTCGCCGGCCGCATCGCGCGTCTCCGCCGTGAAGGCATCAGGGATCGCCGAGAGGCCGACGCCGTATTGCCCGGGACGCGGCGCGAACACGCGGGACGCACGGTGTCGGTACGGATTCTCGTCGCCCTCCTCCTCGCGCGCGGCGAGCGCCTCGGCCGCCGCTTCGAACAACTGGGCGAGGCCGGAGAAGACATCGCGGAACAGGCCCGACAGCCGCAGCGTGACGTCGATGCGGGGACGGCCGAGCTCGGCCGGCGCGATGATGTCATAGCCGGTGACGCGGCCGGAGGCGCGATCCCAGCGCGGCGCAAGACCCGCCAGATGCAGCGCCATCGCGAATTCCTCGCCGGCGGTGCGCATTGTCGCCGAGCCCCAGAGATCGACCACGAGGCCCTTCGGCCAGTCGCCGTGATCCTGCAAGTGGCGGCGAAGCAGCTCTTCCGCGAGCTTGATGCCTTGCGCATGCGCCGAGGGCGTCGGCACGGCGCGCGGATCGACGGCAAAGAGATTGCGTCCCGTCGGCAGAACGTCCTGGCGCCCGCGATAGGGCGAGCCCGACGGCCCCGGCGCGATGCGCCGGCCCGCAAGTGCGGCACGCAGCGCGTCCCGCTCCGCTTCGCCGCAGGCGCCGCGGCCGAACACGTGCAGGCCGTCGCCGAACTGGCTTTCCTTGAGATCGCAGACGAAGCGGTCGATCCGCGGGATCGCTTCGGCTGGCGCTGCCGATGCATCGAGGCCGAGATCGTCCTCCAGTCCGGCCACGCGGGCTTCGTCCCGGATCGCGGCGATCAGCCGCTGGCGGCGGGCGGGATCGAGACCATCGGCCGTCGAATATTCGTCGAGGAGCTGTTCGAGCCTGCGCAGGCCATCCGGCACGGCGGACTTTTCGAGCGGCGGCGGCAGGTGGCCGATGGTGACGGCACCGATGCGCCGCTTGGCCTGCGCGGCCTCGCCGGGATCGTTGACGATGAAGGGATAGATGACAGGGAGGTCACCGATCAGGGCTTCCGGCCAGCAGCTCGATGACAGCGCCACGGATTTTCCCGGCAGCCATTCCAGCGTGCCATGCGCGCCCATGTGAACGACAGCATCGCAGCCCTGCTGGCGGAGCCAGAGATAGAACGCGACATAGGCATGGCGCGGCGTGCGGGCGAGATCGTGATAGTCGGCGTCGCGCGTGGTTGCATCGCCGCGTTCCGGCTGAACCGCGATGATCGACTTGCCGCATTGGATTGCGGCGAAGTGGAACGCGCCGCCGCGGCAGCTCGGATCGCTCTCCGGCGCGCCCCAGGCTTGCGCGAGATCATCCGGCAAGGATTGCGGAAGACGCGAGAGCGCCGCGCTGTATTCGGCGACGCTCCAGGTGAGTTGCCGCCTCAGCAGCGTCTCACCGAGAGCCTGGACCGGCACGGCATCGAGGCCGGTCCCCGCAAGATCGGACATCAAGGCTTCGACCGAGGCCAACGCGTCAAGACCCACTGCGTGCGCGATCTGGTGCGGGCGGCCCGGATAGTTGGACAGCACGATCGCCAGCCGCTTCTCGCCGGCCGGCTTCACCACGAGCTTCTGCCGGGCCGCGACGCGCGCGGCGATAGCCTTCACGCGCCCTGGATCCGGGCGATGGGCCAGATGCGCGAATTGCAGGTCGGGATCACGTTCCGCAGCCGACTTGAAACTCACCACCCCCGCAAACAGGCGGCCGTCGACTTCGGGCAGCACCACATGCATCGCGAGGTCGCCGGGCGACAGGCCGCGCAGCGATTCCGCCCAGTCCTCGCGCCGCGCGGTGGAGAGCGCGACCTGGAACACGGGACACGATGCCGCATCGAACGGTGTCGTGCCGTCGTCGCCGATCGCGGAGAACGCGGTCGCATTGACGATCGCGGCCGGAGGATTTTCCACGAGCTGGAGCCGCAGCCAGTCCGCGACGCCCGCGGCCTTCAGCGAGGTGACGAACACGCCATAGGCGTCAAATCCCTTCTCGCGCAGCGTGGCAATCAGCGCATCGACCGGGCCGGTGTCCGCGGCGGTCAGGTACGACCGATAAAACGTCACCAGCGCGCGAGGCTTGCCCTCGCCGGCGGTCGGCACGGCGATGACACCGCGCGCGGGCTCGTAAAAGCCCATCTCGGGCACGGTCGTCTCGCCGACGACCGGACCGGCATAGAGTCCCGAGGCCAGCGCAAGTTGCGCAATCGCGGCCTGCGCTGCGACCGGACCGCCGGTGTCGCAGAGCACCTTGAGCCGGCGCAGCGTCGAGACAGGCAGCGTTGAGTATGCATCGAGCCGCGTGTCGTCGCGGCCGTCGGCCGGCAGCACGGCGAGCACGATACCGCGCGCCTGCGCGAGTTGCTGGAGAGCCGCGAGACCGTAGGGCCAATAGGACTCGCCGCCGATCAGGCGGACCAGAATGCCGCGTGCCTGGGCCAGCGTGCGCTCGATGTAGGTGTCGATCGAAAGCGGATGACGCAGTTCGGCGAGATTGGCGAGCCGCAGCGACGGCAGGCTGTCGCGGCCACGCCGCCAGCCGGCCGCGAACGCGGCAAGATCGGAATCCGAATACGAGAGCACCACGAGATCGGCCGGGTCCTGGCCGATGTCCCTTGGCGTCGCGGTCTCCTCGAGACCGCGGCTCTCGCGGAAGACGACGTGCATCAGATGCCAGATCCTGAAAGACCAAGTCCCGCTCTTATCGCGGCCTCGTCGATATCGCCGTGCTCGCCGATCACGACGAGCTTTGACTGCCGCGCGAGCGCGCCCCAGGGCTTGTCGAACTGGTGACGCACGCGCTCGCCGACGGCCTGGAGCAGCAGGCGCATCGGCTTGCCCGCGACCGCGATGTAACCCTTGGCACGCAGCACGTTCTGCTCGCGCGCCAGGCGCTGAACCGAGGCGACCAGCGCATCGACGTCGCCGACTTCCGGAAGATCGATCACGACGGACGCAAAATCGTCGTGCTCATGCTCCTCCTCGCCGTCGTGATGCGACGGGCGCGCGGCAAGATCATTCTCGGCGGCGGCACCGAGACCGAGGATGACGCGCGCATCGATCGCGCCGTCGGTAACGGCAAGCATCGGCACGCGGCGCGGCATCTCGGCGGTGATGGCAGCCTTGGCCGCTTCGAGTCCCGCCGGGCCGGCAAGATCGGCCTTGGTCAGCAGCACGATGTCGGCGCAGGCGATCTGGTCCTCGAACACTTCCGACAGCGGCGTCTCGTGATCGAGATTTTCGTCCGCCGCCCGCTGCGCTTCCACTGCGGCCGGGTCCGGCGCGAAACGGCCGGCGGCGACGGCCTCGGCATCGGCCAGCGCGATCACACCGTCAACGGTGATGCGCGAACGGATCTCCGGCCAGTCGAACGCCCTAAGCAAGGGCTTGGGCAGCGCCAGGCCCGAGGTCTCGATCAGGATGTGATCGGGCCTCACCGGCCGCGCCAGCAACAGCTCCATGGTCGGGATGAAATCGTCGGCAACGGTGCAGCAGATGCAGCCATTGGCGAGCTCGACGATGTTTTCCTCCGGGCAATTGGCATCGGCGCAGGACTTCAGGATCTGGCCGTCGACGCCCTCGCTGCCGAACTCGTTGACGAGCACCGCGAGCTTCTTGCCGTTGGGGTTGGCGAGCAAATGCTGGATCAGCGTCGTCTTGCCGGAGCCGAGAAAGCCGGTGACCACCGTGACCGGGACTTTTGCGAGCGAGTTCATTCGGCGGCCTCCGGCACGACGGCAATGGGGGGAATGCGCGCAAGCGACTGCTTGCGGAAGATCTCGGGACGGCTGCGCCAGGGCACAAGGCCGTCGGGCGCGGCCGCATAGGCGGCGGCGCCTGCGATCACGTCGCGCGCGTTGGCGTCCGACAGGCGGCCATAGACATAGGACCAGCGGCCGGGCGCACTGAGCGCCACCGAGCAGCCCTGGCTGCATGCCGACAGGCATTCGACCGGAACCACAGTGACACCATCGGGCACGCCGGCGTCGACAATCGCACCGTGAAGGCGCTTGCCCGGCGTGACTTCGCCCTCGCCAAGCGTCTCGCCGGCACGGCAGGTAATGCAGACGTGAAGTGTGACGCTCATCGCCTCTTCCAGAATAAACAGCGGGAGGCGAAGAGGCCCACGAACCGGTCTTGCGAGGGTCCGTTTCCCCGTCGCGGAACACCCCGTCCGCCGGTCCAAAATCGTCCGCGCTGGCAGGTCTCCCGGCTTGCGGAGCAGGGTTTTGCCCTTCGATCCCCGCCTTCCCGATCCCGTCAGGGATCAGTGGCCTCGGGCATCTCTCCGGTCACGGTCGCGGGGGCGGCTGCATTTTGGACCCAAATCTTGCCGATTCGGACCCTATCGCATTCCCTCTTCGCCTGTCATAGGACAGGAACCAACGCCGGGCCACCATTTGCCCCTGGCCGCCTCTTGTCAAGCCGAAGGACCCCGTCCGATGACGCCTGAACCGGATACCCAAACGGCCGAGGAAACCGATGCCCGCCACGCCGCGAAAATGGCGAAGAAGAAGGCCGCCCGCGACAAGATCATGGCGACCAAGAGCGGCGAGAAGGGCCTCATCATCGTCCATACCGGCGCCGGCAAGGGCAAGTCCTCCTCCGCCTTCGGCATGATCGTGCGCTGCGTCGCCCATGGCTACCCCTGCGCGGTCGTGCAGTTCATCAAGGGCGCCTGGGATACAGGCGAGCGGCGCCTCCTCACCGGCCATTTCGGCGATCTCTGCCAGTTCCACGCGATGGGCGAAGGTTTCACCTGGGAGACGCAGGACCGCGCCCGCGACATCGCCGCTGCGCGCGCCGGCTGGGAGAAGGCCAAGGAGCTGATTCTCGATCCCAGCTTGCGCATGGTCGTGCTCGACGAGATCAACATCGCGCTGCGCTACGACTACCTCGATATCGCTGAGGTCGTCGAGTTCCTGACGACGCAAAAGCCTGCGATGACACATGTCGTGCTCACCGGGCGCAATGCCAAGGACGAGCTGATCGAGATCGCCGACCTCGTCACCGAGATGACGCTGGTGAAACATCCGTTCCGCTCCGGCATCAAGGCGCAAGCCGGCGTCGAGTTCTGAAGACACACGCGATGGCGCGCGCATTGATGATCCAGGGGGCCGGCTCGGACGTGGGCAAGTCGCTCATCGTCGCCGGCCTTGCGCGCGCCTTCACGCGGCGTGGGCTGCGCGTGCTTCCCTTCAAGCCGCAGAACATGTCGAACAATGCCGCCGTGACCGTCGACGGCGGCGAGATCGGCCGCGCCCAAGCACTGCAAGCCCTCGCCGCCGGCGTCGAGCCGCACACCGACATGAACCCGGTGCTCCTGAAGCCCGAGACCGATGTCGGCGCGCAGGTCGTTGTCCACGGCAAACGCATCGCGACCGCGCGGGCGCGCGAATACGCGGCGATGAAACCGTCATTGATGGGCGCGGTGCTGGAGAGCTTTGAGCGGCTGAAGGCGCGCGCCGATCTCGTGCTGGTCGAAGGCGCCGGCAGCCCCGCCGAGGTCAATTTGCGCAAGGCCGACATCGCCAACATGGGTTTTGCGCGCAAGGCCGACGTGCCCGTGGTGCTGATCGGCGATATCGACCGCGGCGGCGTCATCGCCCAGCTCGTCGGCATCAAGACTGTGATCGACCCCGACGATGCTGCGATGATCCAGGGTTTTGTCATCAACAAATTTCGCGGCGATCCCACACTGTTCGATGACGGCTACAAGCTGATCGAAGCAAAGACCGCCTGGCGCGGTTTTGGCGTGCTGCCCTGGTTTGCGCGCGCCGGCGAGTTGCCCGCCGAGGACGCGCTGGGCCTGAGTGACGCGCGAAAGCCGGGCCAATGCAAGATCGCTTGCCTCGCGCTGTCGCGGATCGCCAATTTCGACGATCTCGATCCGCTCAAGCTCGAGGCGGCCGTCGATCTCGTCATGGTGCGGCCGGGTGAAGCGATCCCCGGCGATGTGCGTCTCGTCATCATCCCCGGCTCCAAATCCACCCGCGGCGACCTCGCCTTCCTGCGGGCGCAGGGCTGGGACATTGATCTCCTGGCGCATTATCGCCGCGGCGGCCACGTGCTCGGCCTCTGCGGCGGCTATCAGATGCTCGGACGCAGCGTTGCCGACCCCGACGGGATCGAAGGCCCTGCCGGCGACACACCGGGCCTCGGGCTCTTGGATGTGCAAACGGTGATGAGCCCGCAGAAAACACTGACACGGGTCACGGCCGTGCATGCGGCAACCAACCAGCCGATCCAGGCTTACGAAATCCACATCGGCCGCACCGACGGGCCCGATCGCGCCCGTCCGTTCGCCAAACTGAATGGCGAGCCTGAAGGCGCAATCTCCAGCGATGGCCGCGTTCAGGGTAGCTATTTGCACGGCCTGTTCACGTCGGATGATTTCCGGAAAGCGTTTTTGACCAAGCTCGACATCCCGGCAGGCGACGAGCCCTATCACAGCAGGGTCGAGAGCGCGCTCGATGCGCTCGCCGATCACATCGAAAAGCATCTCGACGTCGAAGGCCTGCTTTCGCTAGCGCGCTAGGACCTCGGCGAGGCGCGTCCATTCGGGCTCGCTGCCCGGGAGTCCGAGCCGCAGCCATGTCGGCTTCTGCACGAAGACGCGCGACCAGATCTGGCCGCGCGCGAGCTTCTCCTGCGCGGCCAGCGCATCCGGCGTCTCGTAGAGACGAAACAGCGGCGTGCCGCCAACGAACCGCCAGCCCTGCGCTCGCGCCATGTCGTCGAGACGGGCACAGTCGCGCACAAGCCGCGCTGACGTGGACCCCGCCCAGGCATCATCACGCAATGCGCGGCAGCCGATCGCGATCGCCGCCCCCGAGACCGGCCATGGCCCCGACATCGCCGCAATCCTGGCGATGTCGGCCGCGCTACCGAGTGCAAACCCAAGCCGCAGGCCGGCCAGACCATAAAACTTCCCGAAGGAGCGCAGGATCAGCAGCCCCGGATGATCCGCTTCCGGCGCAAGCGACAGCTGCGGAACGGCGTCGACAAAGCTCTCGTCGATGACGAGACGGCCGACGCGCGGCAGCAGTGCCAGCAAATCCTGCGGCGTATGGCACCGGCCATCGGGGTTGTTGGGGTTGACGACGATGGCGAGATCCGCGCCCACCAGTGCGTCGAGATCGCCGACCTCCAGGACATCCCAGCCCGCAGCCGACAGGACTCCGGCATATTCGTTATAGGTCGGCGCGAGGATGCGGGCGCGGCCGCGCGGCCCAAGCTGCGGCAGCAATTGAATTGCGGCTTGCGCGCCGCCCATCGCGACGAGCGCCGCGCTCGTGCGGTAGGCGTGCTGCGCCGCCTGATGCAAGGCATCGATCTCGGCACGCGACGGCAGCGCGCTCCACGCGCGCATGCTCACCTCGCCCGCCGGATAAGGCAGCCGGTTGATCCCCGTCGAGAGATCGATCCAGTCCTCCGCGCGTCCGCCAAAACGCTGCTGGGCCAGATCGAGATTTCCGCCGTGCTCACGCATGTCCTGTTCTTTCACGCGAAGCTGAGGATCGCAAGGAGGCCGGCGAGCAGCAGCATGGCGCGGCGGTAGACCGTCAGTCCCTCGCAGATGTCAGCGGCGAGCGGATCGCGCGCACCTTCGTTCAGCCAGGGCTCGTTCGTGATGCTGCCGTGGTAGATCCGGGGACCGCTGAGCCGCACGCCGAGCGCGCCGGCCATCGCCGCTTCCGGCCAGCCGGCGTTGGGCGAGCGATGCCGGCGCGCATCGCGCGTCATGCACGACAATGCCTCCGCCCTGTGCGGCGCCAGCAGCACGAACAGAAACCCGGTCAGCCGCGCCGGAATGAAATTGGCGACGTCGTCGATCCGCGCCGCCGCCCAGCCAAAGGCTTCGTGTCGCTCGCTGCGATGGCCGATCATGGAGTCCAGCGTGTTGATAGCCTTGTAACCCAAAATGCCGGGCAGACCGAACAGCGCGCCCCAGAACACGGGCGCCACGATGCCGTCGGAGGCGTTTTCCGCAAGACTCTCGATCGCCGCGCGCGCGATGCCGGCTTCATCGAGCGCCGCAGGATCGCGGCCGACGATGCGCGAGACCGCGTCGCGCGCGCCGGCGATGTCGCCGGCCTGCAAAGGTGCGGCAACGGCGGCAACATGATCATGCAGCGAGCGCAGCGCGACCAGCGGCCAGGCCAGGACCCCCGCCAGCACGATCTGGATCCAGCCCGAGGGGAGCAACGACTGAAGCGCCCAGCCGAGTGCGGCCGAGACCGCGATCACAAGGAACGCTCCGGCAATGCCCGCGGCACGGCGCAGCGCCGGCGGATCGGACCCGCGATTCCAGGCGGTGTCGATGGCCGCGATCAGGCGGCCGAGCCAGGTCACGGGATGGCCGATCCGTGCGAACAGCGGGGCCGGCCAGCCCAACAGGGCATCCACCGCCATCGCCACCGCCATCGCACCCGCCAAGCCCACACAAATCTCCCGTCTCGCTCCGCCCCTGTTGCGCAAGACGGCGGAAGAGTGCAAGCCCCTGGCCGCCTGATTTCGGCTTTGTCTTTGGCCCCGTTTGGTGATTAGTGCTGGCCGACAGGAGACTTTTATGGCCGTCATCTTGATCACGGGCGGAGCGCGATCGGGCAAGAGCCGGCGTGCGGAGACGCGCACGCAGGCCTTTCCCGGCCGGCCTGTGTACATTGCCACAGCCGAGGCGCTCGACGCCGAAATGGAGGACCGCATCGCAAAGCACCGCGCGCGACGCGGAGCCGACTGGATCGAGCGCGAGGTGCCGCTCGACCTGGTGCAGGCCCTGGTCGAGACCGAGGGCGGCGGCGCGAGACTGGTTGATTGCCTGACGCTCTGGCTGTCCAACCTGCTGCATTCCGAGCGCGACTGGTCGCGCGAGGTGACACACCTCGCTGAGGTTCTCCCTCGCTTGCGCAGTCCCGTCATCATGGTCACCAATGAGGTCGGCCTCGGTATCGTGCCCGACAACGCGCTGGCGCGCACCTATCGCGATGCCGCCGGAATCATGAACCAGACGTTCGCCGGCGTTGCCGACGAGGTCGAATTCGTGGTCGCCGGACTGCCGATGAAGCTGAAATGATACCGGGCACCGAGACGATCCGGAATGTCATCGCCGATCTCAGGATCGCGGCGTCGTTCGTCACGCTCCTGCCGGTCGGATCGTCAAAGCCTGCGGCCGACGGCGCCATCGCGCGCGCGACCTGGGCGCTGCCCGTCGCGGGACTGCTGGTCGGACTTGCCGGCGCCTTGGTCTACAAGATCTCCAGCCGGCTCGGACTGACGCCGAACCTTGCCGCCCTGCTCGCACTGGCCACGACCGCCCTCATCACCGGCGCGCTGCACGAGGACGGGCTTGCCGATACCGCCGACGGGCTCGGCGGCGGCCGCACGCGCGAGCGCAAGCTCGAGATCATGCGCGACAGCCGCATCGGGACCTATGGCGTCTGCGCACTGATCCTGTCGTTCGGCCTGCGCTGGAGCGCGCTCGCGGCGATCGCCAATCCGTGGCTGGTGACGCTGGCGCTGTGCGCTGCGCATTGCGCAGCCCGCGCGGGCGTGCCGGCGTTCATGTCGCTGGTACCGCCGGCGCGGCCTGACGGCCTGTCGGCAAGCGCCGGAGCGCCGCCGGGCCGCAGCGTCGCCATCGCCTTTGCCGTTGGAACTCTCGTTCTCACCCTCGCACTTGGACCGGGCAAGGCACTGGTCGGCCTGATCCTGCTGTCGCTCGCGGGCCTGATCCTGGCACGGCTTGCCATCCGCCAGATCGGCGGGCAGACCGGCGACATTCTCGGCGCCTTCGAGCAGACCGGCGAAATCGTGATCCTGCTCGTTGCCGCGGCCTTCCAGATGGGACGATGACCTCATGGTCGAGTTCGACGACACCTTCCGCCAACACTTGCGCGAGCTGTTCGTATGGCGCCGTGACGTGCGCCGCTTTCGCACCGATCCCTTGCCGGACGGCGCGGTGGAACGCCTGATTGAGACGGCCTGTCTTTCCCCGTCGGTCGGCCTCAGCCAACCCTGGCGCTTCGTCATCGTCGACGATGCCGCACGGCGCACTGCCGTGATCGACGATTTCAGGACTTGCAACGGCGACGCGCTGAATGCGTATGCCGGTGAACGCGCCGCGCGCTATGCCACCCTAAAGCTGTCGGGCCTCGAACAGGCCCCCGGCCACCTCGCCGTGTTCGCGGACAAGGCCAGCGACACCGGGCACGGCCTCGGGCGCGCGACCATGCCGGAGACGACGGAGTATTCTGTCGTCGCGGCGATCACCGCAATGTGGCTCGCCGCGCGTGCGGAAGGCATCGGCCTGGGCTGGGTGTCGATCCTGCATCCCGATCGCATCCACACCATTCTCGACGTGCCTGATACCTGGAAATTCATCGCCTATCTCTGCATCGGCTATCCGGAAGTCGAATGCGACCAGCCCGAGCTGGAGCAGGCGAAATGGGAGCACCGGCGAAGCGCGAACGAATTCACGCTGCGGCGCTAGGGCGGCGCCCTCCTCCGTCATTGCGAGCGCAGCGAAGCAATCCAGAATCTTGCCGCGGAGGTAGTCTGGATTGCTTCGTCGCAAGAGCTTCTCGCAATGACGACTGAGAGAGAGGCAACCTGCCACTACGACTTGCTGCCAGCAACCGCCGCCACAGGCGCGACGCTTTCCTGTTTCTGGAACATCAACAGCGGCCGGAAGATGATGCGGCCATAGGCCTCGTAGTGGTTCTGGGTCGAGACCGCCATCTTCAGCGGCGTCGCGTAGTTTGCCTCAAAGGTCATGAACGGCGCGTAGGTCCAGGAGAAGCCGACGCCGACCGAGCCCAGTTCGGTGACGCCGGGGAATGTCGAATATACCGCACCCCAGTCGGTGAAGACGTAGGTGTCAAAGCCCTTGAGCCATGACGACCAATTGTAGTGCAGCTCGGCGTTGAAATAATAGCCGCTGTCGCCGGACGCCGAGTTGGAGGGATAACCACGCACGGTGGTCGGACCGCCGATCGAGAAGATCTGGTCGCCCGGCAGCAGCTTCTCCTGCGTGTACTGCCAGCTCGCAAGCACGTTGGCGCTGAAATTCGCCGGTCCCGCCGCGCTGGTCGCGATCAACGAGCCGGTATAGGTGTTGAACGCGCGGTTGTTGCCGAGCACGTGGTCCTGCCACGCGATGTAGTTCACCGCCGGCGAGACCGTGATCGAATAGCTGTTGCCGGAATTGGTTACCGAAAATCCGGCCGTAGCCTTGTCGTAATGATCGTCGGTGACGGCGACCGTGGCGAAGCGGCTCACCGTCTTGCCCTCGGTCTCGGCGGCGTTGAACAGCACCAGCCAGTTCTGTGTCACCCAGATCGGCTGGCTGAAATTGATCGCGGCCTGGCTGGAGCGTCCGGTGACGTCGAGCGCGACGAACGGTCCCTGGATGATCTTGATCTTGCCTTCGGTGTAGCTGACGCCGACGCGGCCGCCCCAGGGATTGACCGGAATGCTGTAGGCGGCGTTGCCGTTGAGATTGCCGTCGGAGCGGACGCCGTAGAAGGTCAGGCGGTCGTCGACGCCGAACAGGCCGTGGCGCTTGTAGAACGTGCCGCCTTCCCAACGGCCGGTGTTCTCCACGCCCTGGTTGTCGACGAAGAGCTGCAAGGTATCGATCGGCGGCTCGATCACAGCGAACTGCAGATCGGTCAGGCCGAAGCTCGTGCCGGGCTGGAGCAGCGCCTTGATCTGCACATCGTTGGTGCGGTTGAACCAGATCACGTCGCGATTGAGCTTTGAAACGTCGAGGACCTCGCCTTCCGGCTCCTTGACGCGCTGAAGGATGTAGTCGGTGCGAGTCTGCTTGTTGCCTTCGATGGTCGTCTTCTGGAGCCGGCCTTCGGTCAGCTTGATCTTGACCACCCCGCCCTTGGCATCCTGATCGGGCAGCGTCGCGATGCCGGTGACGATGCCGCGCGCGGTGTAGATGGCATTGATGTCGGCGACGAGCTGCAACAGCGAGGCGATGTCGACATCCTTGCCGACATATTTCTTCGCGATCTCGTCGAGCTCCGCGGGCGTGATGAACTTCGACGCGTCAAACTCCACCTTGCGCAGGCGGAATTTCGGCCCGCCCGGTTTCAACAGCTGGGACTTCTCCCGCTCGCCGCCAATCACCGCCGGCCCGTTGAGTTTGGGCGGCGCGCTCTGCTGTTCGAGCTGCCGGCGCTGCCGGTCGACGTCGTTCTGGATCACGCCGGGATTGATCGACTGGGAGCGCGCGGAGACAATGCAGCAAGCTGCCAGCCCGACCCCCAATGCTGCCCCCAGAATCCGCATCCCGCTACCACGCTTCCGCGAGGCGACCAATGGCCGGCTTCGCTGTTTCAATCGCGGCGTCCTTCCAGCCCTGACGTCCCGTACGCTGCCCCTGGCGGCGCAGCTTGCGCATGTCGCTCAGCCCCTCGATATTGACGGCGGGACCGGAACCGATGGTTTCGACCGGTCGCGGCGTCAGCAGCGCATCGAGACGCGCCTGGCCGGAGAGGCCGAGCAGGTAGAACGTTCCTCCGTCCTTCTTCGCGAGCCAGGTCTCGATGCTCTCGCTACCCTCGCCGTCGACGGAAATGTTGCGCACCATGCTGGCGCCGGTGAAGTTGCTGCAGCAGATGTGGTTCGGACCGTAATTGGTGACGGTTGCCGAGATGTCGCCGGTGTAGAACACCACATAGGCATTGCTGACATTGGCGTTGCCGACCTGGCTCATCGTGAACACGCCGTCCGGCTGGTACAGCTGGATCGTCGGCCCGTTGGACGGCGCCAGCGTGCGGTTGTTGAGCAACACCTGCTGCGTGGCGGTGGTGAGCAGGAGCTGGCCCGGGACATAGCCGTTCAGGATCGTCACGGCGTGCGCATCGGTGAAGAAGTTCGCGTCCACCACCTTGAACTGGTTGACGATGATGCTGTCCGGATCGATCGAGATGTTGGCGGACTTCGCAACGCCGCCGTTGTAGCCGGTGATGTTCATGATCAGCGGGACCGCTGGGTTCGAGCGGATCTGCTCGCCCCTGACGTTGATCGTGTCTGCCGCAAGATCGAGCTCCCTGACGACGCTGACCCAGCCGATCGTCAGGTCACCCGACGAGGTCATCTTGACGGTGTCGCCGCTGATCCGGTCGAACGAGACCGATCCGGCCACCTCGAAATGTGTATCGCCGTGCGCTGAGATTGATCCGCCGCGGAGCGAGCCCGTGTCGGACTTGACGTCGAGGTCACCGGCATCGCCCGGGATACCCGTCGTGGTAAGCTGGCTGAAGACAATGTCGTTCACGGCATGCAGGGTCTGCGTGCCGCCGCTGATGGCGGTGCCAACCGTGATCCCTCCGGCGGTCGCGGTGATGCCGAGCGTGCCGCCCACGTTGAGATTATCCCAATGAACGACCGTTCCGCCCAGGACCGCGTTGCCGGTCGAGGCCGTGAGGTTATGACCGGTGTTGGTGCCCGCCGCGATCAGCCGCGCCGAGCCGTTGGCCGTGACCGAGCCCAGCGTCGGCATGCCACCGGCCATCACCGTCTGCGCCAGGATGAAGCCGTTGTCGGCGGTAACGTTGATGCTGCCGGCATCGCCGTTGATGCCCGTCGCCGTCAGCGCGTTAAACGTCACGCTGTCGTGGGCGCGGATGGTTTGCGTGCCGCCGCTCTGCGCGGTCTGGAGCGCAATGCTGCCCTGGCTCGCCGTCGCGCCCAGCGTCGTGCCGACGTTGAGGACGTTCCAGTTGATCGGGCCGCCGCTGGCCGTCAGCAGCCCCGCGCCGGTCGTGGCGGCGAACGTGTTGCCGGTGATGGTCGTGGCGGCAACCAAGCTCGCCGAGTCATGGGCCGAGACCGAGCCCTGGCTCGTCACGCCGCCCGACGTCACCGTCTGCGCCAGGATGAAGCCGTTGTCAGCGGTGACATTGATGCTGCCGGCATCGCCGGTGATGCCCGTGGCGGTCAGGGCGTTGAAGGTCACGTTGTCGCGGGCGCGGATGGTCTGCGTGCCGCCGCTCTGCGCGGTCCGGAAGGTGATGCTGCCCTGGCTTGCCATCGCGCCCAGCGTCGTGCCGACGTTGAGCGTATTCCAGTTGATCGGGCCGCTGCCGGCCGTCAGCAGCGCCGAGCCCGTCGTCGTAGCGAGCGTGTTGCCGGTGATGGTCGTGGCGGCAAGCAGCGTCGCCGAGCCGTTGGCCGAGACCGCGCCCAGGGTGGTCACGCCGCCTGATGTCACGGTCTGGGCCAGGATGAAGCCGTTGTCGGCGGTGACATTGATGTTGCCGACGTCACCGCTGTTGCCGGTGGTCGCGAGCGACTTGAACGTCACATTCTGGCCGGCATGGACCGTCTGCGAGCCGCTGCTGTCGGCGGTGCCGATGACGATGCTGCCGTTGTTGGCGACCGCGCTGAAGCTGCCGCTCGCGCCGGTCGCGGTGCCCGCCAGCACTTGGTCGAGCGTTAGCCCACCGGCGCCGATGATGTCCACGTTGCCTTTCACCGCGGAGAGCAGGCTCGCCTCGGTGTCGGTCAGCGCCTTCAGGTAGATGCCCCCGGCGCTCGCGCTCGCCGACAGCCGTACCGCGTTGAGCGTGAACCGACTCGTCGCGTTGCCGATGCCGTTCGACGCGTTCAGCGACACCCCGGCGCCCGCGCCGGATGCCACAAACTTGGTCTGGCCGTCGCCGTTGTCGATGATCGCTCCGAGCGAGGCGACGCCGCCTGCGGTAACGATGATCGAGGGCGCGTTCGAGGCCGCCGCGTAAGACAGCAACGAATTCACCTGGCCGATCGTCGCATCCCCCGTGGTGGTCACCGAGATCACACCAGCCGCGTTGATGGCCGAATAGGCGCCCATCGACAGCGTCGCGCCGACCAGCGTCACGCCGCCCGAGCTGCTGGTCGCAACCACCGGCGCCGCGCTGGTGCCGGCCGCGAAGGTCATGCCGCGGTTGGCGAGCAGTTGCATCAGGCCAGCGCTGGTGATGCTGGTATTGATGGTGAGCGCGCCGCGCGGCACGTTCAGCGTCAGTGCGCCGCCGGCCGTCAGCGCCCCATAGGCGCCGCTCGTGCCGACCATCAGATCGCCGGCGACCGCGAGGATGCTGAGGTCGCCGACCGCCGAGCCGGTCACCGCGCCCGAGATGTTCACCTGCAGCGGCTGGAAGGTCGAACCGTTGAAGCCAATGTTGCCGCCGGCGCGCAGATCGAGGTCGGTGCCAAGGATGTGGATCGCCGTGCGATCCGTGAAGTCGGATTCGGCGTAGATGCTGCCCGTCGCGGCGAGCTGGATCGCATTGCCGGCGGCGATATTGCCGAGGACGAGATCGCCGGTGGTCTGCTTCACGTGGATGCCCTGCGCCGACGAAACCTGGTCGAGCTGGTCGTTGCTCGGATCGGCGAACGCGATCTGAAGCGCGTTCGTGTTGGTCGCGGGATTGCTTCCGGCGGCCCCGGCTGCACCGACATTGCCGCGCTCCGCGATCAGGGTCAGGTTGCCGATATCACCTGATATGACCGGCCCGCTCACATTGGCGAAGATGCTGGTCACGGCGTCGAGCTTGACGTCGCCGCGGCCGGTCACCTGGATGCCGCCAGCCTGCGCGGCCGCGATCGGGCCGTAATTCGCGGCGACGCCGCCGAGCGCGAGGCTGTTCTTGCTGCCGAGGTAGATGTTGGTCAGCGCCTTGGCCGAGATCGCGATCGGGTTGTCGACCACGACGAGGTTCTGCTGCGACAGGCTGACCGTATAGGTCGTGACATGGGTCGTGGGATCGGTGACCGCACCGACGGTGAGCTGGCCCGGACCGGCGGTGGCCAGCAATCCCCTCTGCTCCGGCGTCAGCGAGGAGGCATCGACGCTGGTGAAGGTGAACGTCTGGGGCGCCGCCGAATTGCCGACCGAGCCGCGCGGCGCGTAGAGCATGATCTGGTTCGCACTGACATTGGCGACCACGTTGTCGTCGATCGGCGGCGGCGCCGCGCCGACGGCCGACGACGACACCGTGTAGGCGAGCTGGCTCTGCGTCCACTGCGAGCCCGCCGTGATGATGCCGTAGACCCGCTCGGTCGAGGCCAGCGTGTAGCTGTAGGTCGCATTATAGGCGTTCAGCGCCGTCTGCAGCGCCGTATTGGTCGGCATGCGCTGATTGGCCGTCGAGACGCCGTCGAACAACTTGGTGAACAGGGTCGACGACAGCGAGCTGCCGAACAGCGTTCCGAGCGGATCCGAAGGAGCGCTGCCGAGCAGGCTGGTCAGCGAGGTCTTGAGCTCGTCGGTGGTGATCTTGCCGAGCAGGAACTGATCCCGCAGGAACCGCGTCGTGGCCTCGGTCTTCATCTGCGTCGTGGTGACGTCGGCCGGGTCGATGCCGAGTTTGGCCGCCACCTGCGCCCGCAGCACCGTCTGCCCCACTGAGGTCGGATTGTAGGTGCTGCCGTTCGGGAAGGCGATGTTCCTGAGCTGGAAGTAGTCGTTATAGGCCGACGTCACCATCGACTGGTAGCTGTTGACGGCGTTGGTGGCGGCGTTGCCGCTGAGCAGGTCGAGGCTGGCCCAGACATCCTGCAGATGCTGGCTCTGCGCCTGGGTGAGGCCGACCGCCGCCCGGCCGTTCAGGATGCTGGCCTGGTTGCCGTCGGAGCCGGCAGCCTCAAGGAACACCGGACCGCCGGTCGACTGGATCGTGCCGAGGCGAAGGTCGCCCTTGGACTGGATGATGTAGGTGCCCGTGGCCGAAGAGCTGTCGAGCACGCCGCCATCGACGGCGCCGCTCGCCTGAACCGTCCCCGTCGCCTGGATCACCAGCGGATTGATATTGGTCAGGGTGGAGGCGTTGTTGACAACGGCGCTCGTCGCGCCGATCGCACCGGACGTGGAGTTGATCTCGATATTCTTGCCGATCACGACCGGGTTGGCGACGTTGTAGGCGGAAGCCGAGTTGATGTCGCCGGTCGCCGACAGGAAGACGTTGCCCTGCGGCGTGGCGCCCGCGGCATTCACCTTCACCTGGTTGATCGACAGCGCCCCGATGGCCGAGATCGCGATGTCGCGGTCGATCGAGCTCGCGGTCAGGCTGCCGCCATAGAGCTGCACCTGGACGGGCGCCTTGGTGGTGCCGAGCGTGCCGATACCGCCGTCACCCCGAAGCGTCACGCTCGTCCCCGAGATCACCGGGTTGTTGGCATTGGCGCCGACGGTGATCGACGAGTTGGTGCCGGTGGCGGCAAGCGTCGTCGTGCCCTGCTGGTTGTTGATCGACCCGTTGATGACGATGCCGGAGGTCGAATTGACCACGACGTCGCTGCTACTGCCGCCGATGAACTTGATGTTGATCGGGTTCGACGCCTTGACCGTGTTGGTCAGCGTGAGCGTCAGGTGATCATAGATCGCCTGGTACCAGTTGTACTGGGCGTCCGCGCCGCAGCACGCGTTGGAATGGGTGTTGAGTCCAACGGGGCTCCCATCCGGATTCACGCCTCCCGCCCAGTGATAGCTGCCTGTGGCGGTGGTGACTTTCTGATAGTTGCTGCTCTGCGTGCCTGAAACCAGGTTGGTCGAGCGGGTCCAGTTCTCGCCGGTGACCTGATTGGGCGTGAAGCTCCAGCCATAGTCGAACTGCGTGCTGGTGGGTAGACGATCCAGCGTCGCGGTGTCGACCCATTGATAGAGCATGTTCTCCTGCGTCGCGTACTGGACGCCCGCCGTACCGGTCCTGGCCGTAAGCATCGACGGGTCGATCGCGGCCGCAGTGACACTGTTGGTCTCGTACCGCGACACCTGCTGGCTGCTTGCAGCCTTGGGATCGTAAACCCACCACGTCGTCTTCCCCTTGAGCTGGTCGACGATCTCGACCACGCTCTGGGCAGTGACGCTGGTATTGATGGTGTTGGTGACGAGCTGGAGCCCGCTGGTGTTGTTGACGGCGACCGTGCCGGCGCCGCCTTTGATCTCGATGTTACCCTGGGTCTGGGTGTTGTCGGTCGAGGTCGAGATGATCTTGCCGTTGAGGTAGACGTAGCCGCCGGCGCCCTGCGCCACGCCATTCAGGATGAGCTGGTCGGTGAGAGCGTTGTACCTGACCCCGATCTTGGCGTCGCCGCTGGCCGACGCCGTCACGGAGCCCGAGATGTCGTAATAGACGCCGTTCCGCGCATTGGCCTGGGCCGCGGCAAAATCCGCGCCGCCGTTGCGATTCTTGAGGCCGTTGCTGCCATAGATGGCATCGTACGCAGCGGCGCCGATGTTGACCGAGTAGTTGCTGCTCGAGCCGGCCTGGATGATGCCGTTGATGTTGATCACCGACGCCGAGATGATGACCGCCTGGCCGCTGATGGTCCGGGTGGCTGTCGCGGTGGCCGGCGAATCCGCGGTCTTCGGCGTGATCGCATCCGGCTGGATGTTGATCACCTGGAAGAAGCCCGAGCTGTCGCAGGCTGACGCACAGTTGAACGGCGTCTTGTACGGACCGCTATCGGTGTAGACGTTGCGGCCGTCATAAGTCGTTTTCTTCCACTGCGCGAGCACGACATTGGCCGAGTCCTGCGACTGCCCCTCGATGATCTTGAGGGTCGCGATGTCAGGCACGCTGCCGGCATCGGGAGTGCTGGTGTTCCCAGGCGTACCCCTGCCCACCGGCAGGAAGATCGATGAATAGAGCGAGGTGCCGTCGTAATACGTCATCAGCATGCGCGCGGTGAAGATCGTGCTGGCGTCGGCGTTGCCGACGGGTTGATACACTCCGTGGCTGCCGTCGGTGCAGCAGTAATAGAAATAGGGGTGATCGGTTCCCGAAGCGATATGCGGAGCGGTATAGTAGTCGCCGTAGGCGCCGAGATAGGTCGCCGCCGTCATCACCGCGGTCAGCGTGTCTTCCGGCCTGTTTTCAGTGGTGGCCCATTGCGAGGTGACCGCGCTGCCGCTGTCGTAGAAGCTCCCGATACCGCCGAGGAAGGTGAAGGTGCCTTTGGGCACCACGATCTGGACGGTCGCGGCGCTGAGCGACTGCGATGCGACGACGCTGCCGAGATTGTTGATGATCTTGAGCAGGCCGTTCGCGTTGTTAACGGCGCCATTGAAATAGATGTCGGGCGTGCGGGTCAGCACGTTGCCGTTCTGGTCAATGCCCTGACCGGAGTCGGGATCCAGGCGGTTGTAGGTGGCGGAGACGTCGATGACCGGCGTCGCGCTCGGCATCGCGGTGAAGGTCACATTGGAATGCGAATCCGGGTCGACATGGTCGATCTGGCGATAGGTGATGTTACCTCCGGTCACATCGGTGACCGTGAGGTTGCCCAGGCTCATGAAGTCGAGGCCCTTGTTCTCGATCTTGATCAATGGCGAGCTGCGCGCGATGACCGCGGGCGCGGCAGGATTCGTGCCGCTGTTTCCGGTGAGCTTCTGCGCCAGGATCGAGACGTTGCCGGCGGACACCAGGATGTCGCCGAACGCAAAGGCGTTGCCGGGCGCGTCGGAGGTGAACGGCGCCTGCTTGATCAGCGTGTCGATCTGCCGCTGGATGTCGCCGGTCGGATCGGTGCCGGACGGCGACATGATGGCGGGCGCCGTCGGAGTCGCCGCCGCGAGCTGCGCGCGGACCTGCGTCGCGGTCAGGCCGGTCAGCGTCGCCAGCTGGCTGACGACCAGATCGTAAGGATTGAAGTTGCCGACGATAGTGTACTGAACCGTCTGGTGGTTCCAGCTCATCACCGGACTGAAGTGGTTGACGTCGGAGACGGACTCGAGGACCGACGAGGAGCCGTTGGTCAGCGTCGAGTCCGGACTGGTCGTGCTCAATGTCGGCGTGGATGCGCCCAGATTGATCGTGATCGTCAAATCGTTGTTGACGCCAGCAACCACCCGGCCGTTGAGCGCGACGTCGCCGGTTCCACTGGTGTGGCTGTGGTTTTCGCTGTTCTTGGCGCTGAAGATGTCGAGATACGGGTTGTAATTGCTGCCGTTGCCGGTGGCCGTGACCTGCCCCTGCGTGGCGCCGAGATAGATGTCGCGCGCGCCGAGAATGCTCGAGGTCGGAGCGAGCGTCAGGCTCGTGGTGTCGTCGGCATTGGCCGTGCCGCGATAGAGCGCCGAGATCGGAATGGCGGTGTTGTTGTAGACCACCGTCGTCGCCGTCGCCTGCACGCTGCTGAAGACGGTGCCATCGCCGGACAGGCCGGCATACATGGTGATGTCACGCCAGGCCACGATCTTCGCGTTGTCGCCGACATTGACGGACTGGTTGGCATGGACCCAACTGTTGGTGCTGGCGCCGACGCCCGCGATCGCGCCGTAGAGGCTGGCATTGGCGTTGTTCGCCGCCGCCATCTTCGCGGCCGTGCCGACATAGATCTTGCCGGCGCTGAACAGCTCGCGGGCGTTGATGTTGACCGCGAGCGTGGCATTCGCCGTCATGTTGGATTCGGCGCCGCCGCCGGCGAAGAAGCTGGCGGTGGCGAGGCTCGCGGTATCGTTGGTGCTCAGCGTGTTGTAGGCCTCGATGTTGATCACCGCGGTCGAGGTCCTGGGATCGTCGTTGAGGCTCAGCACCGTGCCGGCGCCGATATTGGTATTGACGCGCTGGGTCACGAAGGACTCGCTCAGCGCCGCCGCTCCCGAGAATGAGCCGCCCGAGCCCGATCGCGCGCCGCCGCCGGCTTGGTTGACGATGTCGTTGGCGATGACGACCATGTCGCCGGCCGCCGAGTTGATGATCAGATGCGTCCCGATCTCGGCTGTCGTGGTGGAGTCGACGTCGTTCCTGGTCTTGCCGGCGGACACGCCCGCCGTGGACGCCTGATAGGCGTCGCCGCTCGCGGCGTAATTCGTGGTGTGCGTCGCCTTGATCGTGAGGCCGCCGAGATAGAGCGTGTCGTCCGTCGAGCCGCCGTCGAACCGCGCATTGGTTACGGCGGTCGAGCTGGTGGTGGCGACCGCCGCCGCACCGGCATAGGTACCGCCCGCGCCGACTATCGCGTTGGAGAAATTCGTGTCCCTGCCGTCCGCCTGGATCGTGAGCTTGCCGGTGTAGGCGGCGCGGTTCAGGGCGTCCATATCTGCGGGCGCGCCCAGATAGGCGTAGGTTTTCGCGTCCGACGACGTTTGGGCCACGGTGGCGCCGAGGGCCAGGAAGCCGCTCGAAAGCCCGGTCCCCTCGGCATATTGCGAGCTGTCGTTTTCAGCCGTGATGGACACGTCGGCATTGGGGAGCCGGATTCCCGCCCCGCCATAGGCCTTGACCGTCGCGTTTTCGGAGGCCCTTGCGAAACTGCCCTGCGCGCCGATCAGCGAGCCGCCGCCGCCGGCGAGCGCCTTGGCCCAGGTCGTCGTGCCATAGATCGGCGTGGTCGTGGTTCCGTTCGTTTGCGTGCCGATGATGGGGACGAGCGCCATGGCGGTCACGGCGAGCTTGCCACCCGAGAAGCTGGTGTTGTCACCGACATCGGCCGTGACCGTGGCTCCGACGGTCGATTGGGCGATGGCGACGCCGACCGCGCCGCCGCCGACCGACACGCCGATCGCCTCGCTCAACAGATTCGGCTTGATCGCGGCTCCTACCAGCGTGCCGTCGCCGGTCGCAGACGTGGTGATGACTGCGCCGGATCCGATCTCGGCGAGCACGCCCGAGTTTTCGTGGGCCTCTGCATCCGCGCCGGCGCCGGCGACGATACCGCCCGAGAGCGCCGTTGCCGTCGTCGTCAAGGTGCCAGCGCCCGAGGCCCCGACACCCAATGTCGAAGTGTTGACGGTAGCGTCGTCCAGGACCCGCGCTGTGACGGAGCTGTTTCGGCTTGCCGTTGCGACCGAAGCGCCGGCGGCCACGGCGCCGGCACTTGCGCCGCCGGTGAAGACGACCTGGCTCGTTGAATCCTGCGCCAGGACGGCGACGCCGTTGCCCCCCGTGCCGGTGATCTGGCCGCCAAGCAAGGCCACCACGGTGTTGCTGACATTGCCGACCGCCACCGAGGCCTGAGCGCCGAAGTAAAGCGCCGCACCGCCGGCGATCGCCTCGGTATCGATGGTCTTGCCGGCATAAGGTCCGTCGGTCGCATCCTTGACGACCGCCAGGACGTTGACGGCGGGCGCCGCGACGGCCAAAGGCGTATCCGCGGCCACCAGCACGCCGGCGCCGTTGCGTCCGTAGTCGCTGAGGTTGGCGACCACGGTGCTGTTGACGCTGGTGTAGCCGATGCCGGCGCCAATGCCGAGATTCTTGGCAAAGCCCGCGCCGAGCAGATACATCTTGGCCGCGTTGGCGCTGGTGGCCGAGACGTTGACTTGCGTGCCCGTGACGTTGCCGCCCGCGATCTGGGCGATGACCGCGTCATTGCCGCCGCTCAGGATATTGCTGACGTCGTAGGTCGAGCTGACATTGGCACTGTTCGGATTGCCGGCCGTGCCGCTCGCGACGGCACCACTGCCATGCGTGTTGCTGGTGCCGCTGTTGACGGACGCGATGGTGCCGTTGCCACCTTGGTTGAGCTGGCCGGTCTGCTGGCCCTGCGTGTCGGCGTCCGCGGTGTTGGTGCCGATGATGATGACGCCGACGGTCGCGCCGATGCCGGCGCTGCCGCCGATGCCGGCGGTGACCGCGTAGGACAGCACCTCCTTGGTGCTGAGCGCGTTGACGTTGATCGCGCCTGACGAGTTCAGATTGCTGTTCCAGCTCTCGGCAACGGTCCGGCTCTTGAACACGATGACGTTGGCCGCAGCGCCGACGCCGACCCCTCCTCCGCTGGCGCCGACCGCGAGCGCGCCCGCGATCTCCTTGATCGCGACGTCCTCGTTGGCGTTGACCGTGACCGCGCCGGCCGCACCGCCCGTCACCCCCTGCAGCGTGGTGTCGTAGACGCCGGCGATGGTGTTGTTGTTGGCGACCTCGATGTTCGCCATGCCGGCGATCGCGGCGGTGCCCGTCGAGAGCGCACCACCGATTGCATAGGCCTCGAAGCGGTTCTTGGTCTTGGCTTCGACGTCGAGCGCACCGCTCAAATTGAGCGCGGTGGTGTGCGCGGCGCCATTGCCCTGATAGCGGAACTCATCGCCGACATAGGCCAGCGTCCGGTTCGAGGAGACCTGGACCAGGAACGCCGCGCCGATCGCGGCCTGGCTGCCATAGGCACCAGAGCCGTTCGCGGAGAAGATGCCGGTGTTGTTGTTGGCGTTGACCGTCAGCGACGAAGCGGTCAGCGCGCCGCCGTCGACATAGGCTTCCGTGGTCGCCTGGAAGACGTTCAGGCCGACCGAGCCGCTGTTGAAGCCGATCGCAATCGAGGACGCATCCTGCTCCGCATTGGCCTTCACGGTCACGGCGCCCAACGTCGCGCTCGACGACTGGACGCCGCCGACCGTGGCATTGGTGATATAGGCGAAGGTCTCGCGCGAGATCGTCGTCGAGACAATCGTCGCGCCACCGCCGCCGCTGCTGCCGTAGGCGATGCCTGCGCCGAATGCGCCGGAATAGGAGAAGCTCGATGCGGCCACCTCGATCTGCGGCTTGAGCGTCGACGAGGTCAGGCGCGTGTCGATGGACGCGCTGTCGATATAGGCTCGTGTCGCCCCGCTCATCACGTTAGTGATCGGGTTGATCATGATCGAGATGCCGCCACTCGCGGCGACCGACGCGACGTTGGTCACGACAGCCTGGTGCGAGCTCGCGACCACGGCAAGGCCGCGCACGGTGTCCTGGTTCTCGGTGAGGTCGGGCGTGGTGTCGGTCGGCGCGTGCGCGGTGCCGAGATCGAAGGCATGCACCAGCGAGCCGTTGTTGACCGACAGCGTATCGGTGCTGCTGGTCCCGAGCGCGTCGACCTTGGTGTTCGCGCCGCTGATATAGGCCGCAGTGGTTCCCGTGATCTGGTTGGTGACCAGCGAGCCCGCGCCGCCCGCCGCCCCCTTGCTGATCGACACCGCGCCGCCGAACACGCCAACCTTGTCGTTGTTGCCGGCGATCACGGCGACGTTGTTGGTGGCGATGACGTCGGCGCCATTGATACCGTTGGTACCTGCCGCCGTGATACTGGCGGTGACGTTGGTCCCCATCAGATTGGTGGCGACCGAGCCGGCCAGCCCGACCTGCGAGGACATCGCGATACCGACGGCGACCGTCGAGATGCTGGCGTTCGAGTTCGCACCGACCGCGACATTACCTGAGGCGGTCAGCTTGGAGCCGGTGACGCCGGCGCTGACGTTGTTGGCGATGCTGCTGTAGACGAGCGCCAGACCCGCGGCGCTTCCTTGCGTCGACGCCCCCGCGATGGCGGCGGTTCCGGTGATGCTGGAATTGTCGGTCGCGCTGACGGAAATGTTCTTGGCCGTGACGGACGATTGCGTCGTGCTGGACTGGTTGTTGCCGATGGCCGCGGAGACGGTGTTGGAGATGCTGCTGATCGTGGTGCCACCGACGCCGGCAAATTGTCCGGTCGCAAGGCCGAAGCCGATCGTGACAGCCTGGATCTTGGAGGAATCGATCGCGCTCACGCTGACATTGCCGTTGCTGCCGGCCGTCATCAGGACGTTGGCGATATAGGCCGAGTGCGTCGTCGCAACGGTGTTGTAGACGATCGAGGCGCCGACATTGTTCTTGCCGGCCTGGATCAGGCCCGCAACGGAGACGATGCTGGCGCCCGGACCGTTGCCCGCGCCGTCATTGAGCGCAGCCGCGCCGAAGTCGATGCAGTTCTGCCCGCCCGTGCCGCCGGCGACCGTGCAGGTGTCCTCGGCGAGATGATTGTTGTTCGACTTCTTGACGAGGTTTCCGAGAGCCGTATCCAGCGCCGACACTGCGCCGCTGTCCGCCAGCACCGTTACGCGGCCAACGTCGATGCTCACCGTGGCCCCGCTGCTGATATAGGCCGTCGTGGTCGGCGAGATCTCGCTGACGACGATCGCGCCGGCAAGCCCGTTGGACCCTGCCCCGCCCGAGGCCGCACCGGCCGCGATCACGCTGGCGCTGTCGGCCATCACCAGCAGGGTGTCGTAGTTCGAGATCGAGGTGCTGCGGATATGCGCGTCGGTCGCGTTCCCACCCGTGGGATCGGCAATCGACGCGTAGGTCAGCCCGATGCCGACGCCGGCCTGGCCACCGGTTATATAGAGCGACCCGCCGCCGATCGCGATGTTCGTGGTCTGGTAGGCGTCGACCTCGAGCGCGCGATTGACGCCGGTGGCTTGCCCCGTGATCGTCGAGCTCTCGATATAGGCGTTGGCGCTGTCCGTGATGATGCCGACGGAGGCCGACAGCGACGCCGCGTTGGATTTCGATCCCGCCACGCCGATGGCGACGACGGTCTCCGAGCCGCCGTTGAGCGCCTGCACCGTCACCGAACTCTGGTTGTTCACGGTGGTGCCGTAGATATAGGCGAGTGTCGCGTTGTTCGACATCGCCGCCGCGATCGCACCGCCGATCGCAGCCCCCTGGGCGGACCCTCCGGCCAGATTGAGCGCCGCCGAGCCGGAACCATTGTTGAGCATGGTGTCGTTGAGCGCCTGAACGATCGTATTGGTCAGAACGGCGCTGGTCGTGGTGTACTTGTTGACCGTCGTGTTCTTGATATAGGCGCTGGTGCCGAGCGAGACGTCGCTCACCGACGAGCTGCCGGCGAGATCGAGGCTGAAGCCGCTGGTGCTCGATCCCGAGGTCGAACCGATCTTGCCCGCCGCCGTCGTCACGCCGGCGGTGCCTCCGGTCGAGGCGGCGCCGGCAGCGCCTGCCTTGTCGGAGAAATTCGACGACGCCGGGTCGGAGACGGCTGCCGCCACGGCGGCCGCGGTGATTCGCCCCGACGTGGTCGCGCTGAGTGTCAGATTGTCGACATTGACCGCCCCGCTTCCGCCGCTGGTGCCAGCGAACGGATCGTTGGAGCTGAACACGCCGGGCCGGATGTCGGAATGGTTGTCGCCGACATAGGCGGCGGTGTCGGTATTTGCGCCGAGATAGGCGACCGACAAGCCGACCGCCGAACCGCCGCTCCCGTTATAGCTCATCGCGCCGGACAGCGTCACGACCGACAGATCCTGCTGCGCCAGGATGCCGACGGTCGGTGCATAGACGGTGGCCTGGCTCGATATCGACGCGTGCGTCGTGTTGTTCAGGAAACCGAGCGAAGTGATGCCATTCAGCGCCAGCGTGCCGGCAGCCTTGCCGGACGACGGTGCGACAGCGACGAACCGGTCTGAAGTGATCGCGTTGACGGCGATGTCGTCCGCCGCACGCAGCGTCGCGCGGTCCGAAACGCCGGCGATGGTATTGGTGTTGAACTGGACGAGATTGAGCGCGCCGCCGACGGAGGAGCCGCCCGAGGTGTTGCCGAACAGGAAGCCGAGCGTGCCGACATTGCCGGCGGCGTCGATCGACGCCGTGGTCGTGGTGGCCGCGATTTGGATGCTGGCGTTGTAGGTATGGACGTCGCCATTGTCCATCCCGACCGACCAGCCGGTGCCACTGCCGCAGGCCGCGGTCGCGCAGGTCGCCGTCAGGCTCGCGCTTCCGGCCACCCACGCCGTCGTGTTGTTGTTCACGACGAAATGATTCAGCGAACCGGCGATGCCGATCGTGTCGCCGGCGTCCGCGGTGGCATTGGCGTAGCTGGTCAGGATGTTGCCGCCGACGCCGAGATTGCCGTTGAGGTGGCTCAGCACCGCGCCCAAACCATCCCACTTCAGCCAGGAATTGGTGATCGGCAGTTCGGTGGTGGCATCGACGGCGATGTTCGCTGCGTTGATCAGTGTGCCATTGCCGACATAGGCGTTTGAATTATGCGTGAAATTGCCCCAGGCGACGGCCGCGCTGATCGCGGTGCTCTCGCCGGACACCGGATCCTTCGTGATCGCGCTGGACGTCGCATTGCTGCGAACGCCGCGATCGATGACATTGCTGGCAACGGCAACGTTGCCGCTGGCATAGATGCTCGGCGCGCCGCCGCTCGGATTTTGCGCGATCGCAGCGGTCGCGCTCTGGCTGCTGTTGGCCAGCGACAGCGCGCCTGCGACCTTGAAATCGAAGCTCAACGGCATCAGCGAGCCCATATGGTCCCTGATGATCGACGTCGGCGAGGTGACGGCGCGCAGTCCTCGTTCGATCGCCGCGATCAGCGCCGGCAGGCCGGCGATGGACGAGGCCATCGTGGAATTGCTCGTCGTGTCCGACGTCGCTTCAACGAGAACGGAGCCGTTCATCCGGTTGGCGGTATCGGTTCCGAGCGATGCGCCGAGCGTCGCGGTCGCGGACGTCGTGATGTCGCTGATGGCGAACGCCCCGCCGACGGCGCCGCTCGCCCCCGTCCCGGGTGCCGCGACCGACGTTGCGCTGGTCGAGAAGGAATTGTTGTTGATCGCGCGCACCTTCAGCGTGCTGCCGCTCGTGTTCACCAGGCCCGCCGCAATATGCGCGCCGGTCGCGACGTTGGCGGTCGTCGACACTGATCCCTTGGAATAGGCCACCGTCGGGACGATCTGCGCGCTCGTCGATGCCGCGAGGGCAGTGACGGCGATGGTCGCGTCGTTGAGCGCCTTGACCTCGAGGTTGCCGCCGGCGTTGACCGTCGCGCCCGAGGCCACGTTGGTCGTGGCAGTGCCGTCGATCTTGCCGACGACCACGCCGGCCGCGACCGGCGTCAGGCTGCCAAGCAAGGTGGAGGCGACCGCCGGATCCGACGCGGTCTCCGTGGCATGCGCGGAAATGGTGACATCGCCGCGGCCGTTGATGTCGGCATGGCTGTTGATGTTGATGGTCGCAGTGGCGCTTGCCGCGACATAGCCGCCATTGAGCCCGAGCAGCGAGGCGGCCAGCGTCGAGCCGACAAGCGCGAAATCACCGGCCACAGAACCGTTCAGGAAACTTGACACGGCGGTCGAGGTTGCGGTGATCGAGATGATGCCGCCGGTGATCTTGCCGTCGACCGTGATCGCCGTCGCGGCGGTGGCCTGGCCGGACAGCTTGATGTCGCTCGCCGTCGCCCTCAGCGTCACGTTACCGTCGGCGTAGGTGGTCCCGCCGAAATTGACCGACTGGGCCAGGATCTGCGCGCCATTCATGATCTCGATGTTGGGCGCGTCGATGATGACGTTGTTGGCGTTGCCGGTCGAATGGCCGGAGCCATCGAGACGGCGGGCATCGATCATCGCATGCGCGGCGAGCGTGATGGAATGATCCGCCTGGATGAGGTAGTCGGCACCCGCGCTGAGCCCGGCGAGCGCATTAGCGATGGAGCTGTTCGACAGCGTCACGCCGGAGTCGCCCTGGGCGGCATCGCCCACGACCACGTCGGTGGGGTCGATCAGCAGCGTGCCGGCCTTGCCGTTGTCCGCACTGAGATCGACCTTGATGCCTTTCCCGATGTCGATGATCCCGTTCGCGCTGAAGTCGACGAGACCGGCATTGCCCGTCTTCGCGCTGGCATCGAACCTGGCGCCGCCCGCGACGGTCAGGTTCTGCGCCGCCTTCAGGCGGATCTCTCCGGCATTGCCGTTTGCGCTTGCGATGTTGAGATTGGCTTTCTTGCCGACATCGATGTTGTTGCCGGCCTGAACGGTGATGTTGCTTGGCGTTGCGGTCTTGCTCTGCGCGGTCAGACGCCCGTTGACCCTGGCATTGTTGACCGCACCGATATGGATCGAGCCGTTGCTGACGGTGATCGAGCTGGCGCTGCGCAGACCCTTGGAGTTGACGGAGGCCGCAAATTTCGCGGCATGATCGAGATTGGCGATATCGCGCTGGGTGGCGCCGCCGACATAGACGTTCTGCCCGGTCAACCGCACGCCATCCTGCGCATTGACCCGGCCGTAGATGCGGATGTTGCCGTCGGGCGAGACCGGGAACGAGCCGGCCATCAGATTGCCGACGGCCGACTGGTTGATCGCCCCGCCCGCGCCGATCAGGCTGTCGGTGAACTCGCGCGTCGGCGTCGAGACGTTGAGGCTGCCGACATTCACCGTGCCGGAACGGCCGACCACGAACCCCTTGGGATCGGCGAAATAGACGTTACCGCCGATCGCACCGTTCATGTAGGAGTTCAGCGTGCCATTGACGTAGACCGGCGCGTCGCGAACGATGTTGACGAGGTTTTGCGTGCCGGTCGGCAGTTGCAGGTTGACGGTGTTGCCCTGCCCGACGCTGAACTGCGAGAACGAGTTGAAGGCGTTGTTGCCGGAGACCGTCGACGTCGTGACGTTGGTGACGCCGCCGGAGGTCTGCAAGGACGTCCCGGTGCGTCCGTCCGGAACGATGACGTTCGCCGTCTGCGCCTGAACGCGGACGCTGAACACCGGCAGGAAGACCATCTGCATCGCGCAGAGCAGCGACATCGAGCGGAAGCGCGCAAGCCCCCGCAGCGTCGTCAGCTCATCGTTGTTTCGCGTCGCAGATGGTCCGCGCATTTCATATCCTCTTCATCGGCATTGGCGCCGATCCACAACCGGGTGGGAGAATGACGTCGAAGGCGTCCGGCATCAGAACTGGCCGGGCGGCAGCTTGAAGATGTCGGGGCTCTTGGCGTCGGCCACGTAGAACAGCAGCAGGCTGGTCGGGGTCAGCACACGCTGGTTGTTGTCCTTGTTCTCGAACGTGCCCTGGAGCAGCAGGATCACCGAGCGGTCCTTGGCGTCGCTGCCGCGGAACATCACGATGCCGCCGGCAACCGGCATGTTGACTGCGATGGAATCAGGCTTGAAGCCTTCGCCCATGAAATGGGCGCGCAGGATGTTGGCGTTGGAGAACAGCTTTTCCGGCGTTATCGCCGCGTCGGTCCCCTTCGACCAGACGGCGCCGACCTGGATCAGCGACTTGGACTTGTAGCCGAACACGTAGGAGAGCTCGGCGGTACCGCCGTTCGGCAGCAGCTCGGGAACCGACATGAGGATGCTATGCGTCAGCTCGGACGCGTTGTCCTGCGCCTTGATGGCGTCGGGCTTGGCGTTGAAGTCCTTGATCATCGCCGCGCGCACGTCGGCTTCGCCCATGCCGAACTTGGCGGAGCGGAAGCCGTCGATCGACTTTGCCTTGTCATCCGCGCCGGCGCTCGGCGCCTCGGTCGTGGCCGCCGCCGGGGCGCCGGCCGCCGGAGCAGCCCCAGCCGCAGCAGCCTTCGGGGCCTGCGCCGCCTTCTGCTTTGGAACGGCGCCCTGAGCCGCCACCGGACCTGCAGCCACAAAGGTGAGAAGGCCGACGAGGGCCGGAACGAGATAGATTTTGCGCATCGAGAACCTTCGAAACAACTTGAAAGAACGCTTCAAAAATCGGCAGTCACGAAATCGGCTTCTCCGAACCGCCGTCGCAACCGAGACGGAAAATGTTGCAATGCCATAAGGCGCTACAAAACATCACGGAGCAGACAAGGCTCGAAACAGCGACTCCTCAGCGGCGTAGGAATACGGTATCGGGTTGCCAAACGCTGCGAATGAACATTCACAAGCGCATTTTTTCATCAATTGTGGATGCCGGCGGTTCGCGCTAAGCATCCGCCTTGGGGCAATCATCATGCAAAGAATTTCATGACCGAACGGCCTTCCGCTTTCGCGGTCGATCGCCGCGGGTTCATTCGCCTTGCGGGGACAAGCGCTGCGGGATGGCTCGCGCTCGGCGCAACATCTGATCGCATGCGGATCGTCGCCTCGCTGACGGGATTACCGCTCGACGACGAATTGACCAGAAGGAGCATGACCGACAGCCCGACCTCCCGCCTCGGCGGCCTCATCGTGGGTTTGAGGCAGCGAGGCTGGGTCGAAGGCGTCAACTTCCGCCTCGAACTCCGTTCGACTTTCGGCAGCTCCGATAGACTGAAGACCGCGGTCCAGGAATTGCTGGAGCTGAAGCCGGACGTGATCCTGACCGGCTCGACGATCGAAACCGCGGCAGTCCTGGCAGCCACCAAAACCATCCCGATCGTCTTCGCGACGGCCAACGATCCCGTCGGCAATGGCTTCGTGGAGAGCCTCGCGCATCCCGGCGGCAACGTCACCGGCTTCACCAACAGCTCCGCCGAGATGGGCGGCAAATGGCTTCAGCTCATCCGGGAGGCCGTGCCTGACGTTGCGCGCGTCGGTGTGCTGTTCAACCCGGCGACCACGCCGCGCGGCGGGCGCTTCTTCCTCGACTCCATCGAGCAAGAGGCCGCAGCATCCGGCGTCTCCGTGGTCCCCGCCCCCGTCAACGCGCCAACGGAAATTGACGAAGTCATCGGGCGCCTCTCCGAACCGCCCAAAGCGGCGATGGTTGCGCTGGTCGACAGCTTCCTCGTGATCCACCGGCAGGCGGTCGTGGCGGCAGCGGCCAAATATCGCGTCCCCACGATCTATCCGTTCCATTATTTCATGGATGCGGGCGGGCTGATGAGCTACGGGCCGACGCTCGAAGTGCGCTCGGCCGACTATGTCGATCTGATCCTGCGCGGCACCAAGGCCGGCGATCTCCCGGTGCAATCGCCACGCAAATACGAGCTGCTGATCAACCGCACGGTCGCCCGTACGCTGGATTTGACCATACCGTTCACGCTGCTGGCACGCGCCGACGAGATCCGCGAGTGAACGAGCAGGTCGACCAGGGACATTTGCGGACGCCTCCCGGCCGGCTGTTCCGCAAATATCTCTACTCGATCGTCGCCCTCGCCTTTGCCGCGCTCGCCATCAACACCGGCTTCGACGTCTGGTTCTCCTATCGCGAGCAGAAGCAGCTCCTCGCGGCAACCCAGCGCGAGCAGGCAGCGTCTGCGGCGATTCAGATCGGCCAGTTCATCGGCCAGATCGAAAACCAGATCAGATGGCTTTCCCGCCTGCCCCCGGAGCTGTCGACGAACGAGGACGAGCGCTTGAACGCGATCCGCCTCCTGCGCCTCTCGCCTGCGATCGCGGAGATTGCCGAGCTCGACGCGCAGGGCCGCGAGCAGGTGCGCGTGTCGCGCCGTGTCGCGGACAGGGTCGGCAGCAAGATCGACCTGTCCGCTTCGCCCGCCTTCCGCGGCGCCAACGAAAGCCGGACCTATTACGGGCCGGTCTACTTCATCGGCGACACCGAGCCGTTCATGACCCTCGCCGCGCGCGGGGTCGGCCGCGGTCCCAATGTGATCGTCGCCGAGGTCAATCTGCGCTTCATCTGGGACCTCGTCGCGGGGATCAGGGTCGGCAACACCGGCAAGGCCTATGTGGTCGACCGCATGGGGCTGTTGATCGCACATCCCGATTTGTGGCCGGCGCTACGCCGCAGCGATCTTTCGGGACATGCCGACGTTCGAGCCGCACTCGATGGCGCCGGGCCGCCGTCAGGCGGCCTGGTCAAGGAAGATCTGTCCGGTCAACGCGTGCTGTCGACCTATGCGACGGTGCCCTCGCTCGGCTGGTTGGTATTCGTCGAGCTTCCGCTCACCGAAGCCTATGCGCCGATCTACGCGTCGATCGGCCGCTCGACGTTTCTCCTGGTCGCTCTGCTCGCCTGCGCGGTGCTGGTCTCGCTCTTTCTCAGCCGGCGCATGACCGTGCCGATCCAGATCCTGACACAGGGTGCGCGCCGGATCGGCAGCGGCGATCTCGGCCTGCGGCTCGCGATCAAGACCGGCGACGAGCTGGAGGCGCTCGGCGACCAGTTCAACCGGATGGCCGCGCACTTGCGCGAATCCTACGCGACGCTCGAGCGCAAGGTCATCGAGCGGACCTCCGAGCTCGAGAAGGCGCGCGACCACGCCCTCGCCGAGCATGACGCGGCCGAACGTGCGCGCAGCATTGCCGTGCAGGCCAACGAGACCAAGTCGCGCTTCCTCGCCGTCGTCAGCCACGAGCTGCGCACGCCGCTGAACGGCGTCATGGGCGTGCTGCAACTGCTGGACGACGGCAGCCTCGGCGAAGCGCAGCGACGCCATCTCGCCACCGCCGCCGCATCGGGCGAGACGCTGATCGCGCTGGTCGATGCCATCCTGGAATATGCCCGTCTGGAGGCCAGCGCCGAAACGCTGGAGATGCGCGACTTCCGTCTCGATCAGCTCATCGAGGCCGCCGCCGATCTGATGCGCCCACAGGCCTTCGGCAAGGGACTGACCTTCGATCTCGCCAGCGACGTGACGGTCAACACGTCCGTGCACGGCGATCCTGTCAGGCTCAATCGCATCCTGCTCAATTTGATCGGCAATGCCATCAAATTCACTCCGCGCGGCGGGATCGGCCTGAAGGCGTCAGCGGAGCAGCACGAGGATCACATCCTGCTGAGCATTACGGTTCGCGATACCGGCATCGGCATCGCGCCGGACATGCACGAGCGGATCTTCGAGGATTTCGTACAGGCGGACGATAGCATCGCACGGCGGTTCGGCGGCACCGGCCTTGGCCTTGCGATCGCGCGGCGGCTGACGCGCCTGATGCGCGGCGAGCTGACGGTGGAGAGCACGCCGGGCGCAGGCAGCACGTTCGCGCTTGAAGTACCGCTCGGCCTTGCCGCGAGCGGCATCGCGCAAGGTGCGCTTCCGCCGCCGTCGCGGCGGCTTCGCGTGCTGCTGGTCGACGACGATCCCGTCAATTGCCAGGTCGGCGAAGCCATCCTGAACCGGCTCGGCCATCATCCCACCATCGCCAGAAACGGCGCGTCGGCCGTCGCACTCGCCCGCGATCAGGCGTTCGACATCATCCTGATGGATCTGCACATGCCCGACATGGACGGCGTGGAAGCGGCCTCGCAGATCGGCAAGCTCGGTCTGCCGAGGATGCCGCGCATCATCGCCGTGACCGCCGACGTCTCGCGCAGCGCACGCGAGCGGCTCGCCAGTGCAGGGATCGCCAAGGTTGTCAGCAAGCCGATCCTGATCAATGCCCTGCGCGAGGCGATCGAGGACGATCCGCCGGACCAGCCGGCAGAAGTGCGGCTCGCCGCAGGCGCGTTGATCGACCGGCATTTCCTCGACGACCAGAAAGAACTGCTGGGCGCCACGCAAATCGCCAAGCTCCACCAGCTTCTGCGGCAAACGAGCCAACAACGGATCGAGGATATCGCCGAGGCTGCGGCGATCGACGATCACCTGCAGCTGGCGCGATCCGCACACCAGCTTGGCAGCGCGGCGAGCGCGCTCGGCCTCGTTCGCCTGTTCGAACGCTGCCGCGAGGTTGAGCTGGCGGTAGCCACGATGTCCGCATCCGAATGCCACGGTGCCGCCCGCGAACTTGCCGCCCTCCAGAAAGCTTCGATGAGCGCGCTGGACGAATTGCTTCTGCCCGTCGAACAGCGTTCGGTCAGCTAGCCGCGGCGCGGCTGCGTACGCCCGCCTCATCCTCCCGTCCAAACCGCTCGACCAGAAAATCAATGAACAGCCGTACCTTCACCGACAAATGCCGCGTCGGCGGATAGACCGCATAGAGCGCGAGCGGCGGCGCCGAATAATCATCCAGCACCGTCAGCAACTCGCCCTTCCGCAAAGCGTCGGCGGCGATGAACTCCGGGAGCAGCGCGAGCCCCCTGCCCTTGATCGCGACGTCGCGCAGCACTTCGGCGTTGTTGACGCAGAGCGACCAGGCCGGCTGGATCCAGTGATCGCCATCGCTGCCAGTAAGCTTCCACTGATTGCCGGTGAGCAGGAAGCCGTAGGTCAGCGACGCATGCTCGCGCAGATCCTGCGGATGCTTTGGCGTGCCGTGCCGCGCGAGATAATCGGGCGAGGCGCAGATCATGCGCGCCACCGGCGTGATCTTGCGCGCGATCAGGCTGGAGGATTCCAGCTCCGCGATCCGTAGCGTCACGTCAAAGCCGTCCTGGACCGGATCGAGCAGATCGTCGCTCAGCACGATCTGGAGCTGAAGCTCGCCATAGCGCGCCATGAAATCGGCGAGCACCGGCCCGAGCCGCATGGTGCCGAACGACATCGGCGCGTTGACGCGCAGCAGCCCGCGCGGCGCGGACTGGGCTTGCGCCACCGCCTGGTCCGCGGCCTCGATCTCCGAGAGGATCACGACCGCGCGCTCGAAATAACGCTGGCCGTTCTCGGTCGGGCTCGCGTGGCGGGTGGTCCGGTTCAGGAGCTGGACGCCGAGGCTCTCCTCGAGGTCGGCGATGTATTTGCTGATCGCCGACCGCGACAGCCGTAGCTGACGGCCCGCCTCGGCAAAACTGCCGCTTTCGACCACCTTCACGAAGGCCCGGAGGCTAGCGACCTTATCCAAGCTGCCGCTCCAGCGATTGTTTCCAAATCGTAGACATACACGTCATATTTGCATGGATTGTCTCCAATCCAAAGCGGAACGATATTTCCGGCCAGAGCAAGACTGCTCCCCGAATTTGGAGGACGACAATGTCTGGACTGCACCACGTCACCGCGATCGCCGGCGATCCCATCAGGAATTTCGGCTTTTACACCAGGGATCTCGGCCTGCGCTTCGTCAAGAAGACGGTCAATTTCGATGATCCCGGCACCTATCACTTCTATTATGGCGACGAGACCGGCCGCCCCGGCACTATCCTGACCTTCTTCCCCTGGGCCGGCGTGCCGGCTGGGCGCCGCGGCGTCGGCGAAACCCATCAGACCGCCTTCCGCGTGCCTCAGCGTTCGCTCGGCTACTGGACGCAGCGCTTCACCGAGAAGGGCATCGCCTATGAAGCCCTGGAGAAGCGCTTCGGCGAGTCCGTGCTGCCGTTCACCGACCCCGATGGCATGGCGCTCGCGCTCGTCGGCGTTCCCGGTGCCGAGAACGAGCCCGGCTGGAGCAATGGCGACGTGCCGGCCGAGCATGCGATCCGCGGCTTCCACGGCGTGACCTTGCTGCTCGACAGCGCGGCGAAGACGGCCGCCGTCCTCACCGACGTATTCGGCTTCAAGGAGACGGGACGCGAGGGCTCGGTGATCCGCTTCAAGGCGCCGGGCGATGCCGAGGGCAGCGTCGTCGACATCTACGAGGCCAAGGGCTTCTTGCGCGGCCATCAGGGCGGCGGCTCGGTGCACCACATCGCCTTCCGTGCGGCCGATGACGCCGAGCAGGGAGCGATGGCGCAAAAGCTCGTCAGCAATCACGGCCTGCACCCGACCGAGCAGAGGGACCGCAACTACTTCCGCTCGATCTACTTCCGCGAGCCCGGCGGCGTGCTGTTCGAGATCGCGACCGATATTCCCGGCTTCGCCGTCGACGAACCCGTTGCGACGCTGGGACGCGACCTGAAGCTGCCGGCCTTCCTCGAAGCGCATCGCAAGCAGATCGAGGGTGTGTTGCCGAGCCTGGAAGAGAGCGTGTCATGACCGAGAGTGCATTCATCCATCGTTTCGAGCCCGCGCGCGACGCGGGCTCGGCCCCGCTCCTGCTGCTGCACGGCACCGGTGGCGACGAGAACGACCTGCTCGGGCTCGGCAAGATGATCTCGCCCGGTGCCGCCCTGCTCTCGCCGCGCGGCCGCGTGCTCGAGCACGGCATGCCGCGCTTCTTCCGCCGCCTTGCCGAGGGCGTGTTCGACGAGGACGATGTGCGCCGGCGTGCGCGCGAGCTCGGCGATTTCGTTGGCGAGGCGCGGCAGCGCTACGGCATCGCCGCGCCGGTTGCTGTCGGCTTCTCCAACGGCGCCAACATCGCAGCCGCGCTGTTGCTGCTGCAGCCGGGCGTGCTGGCAGGCGCGATCCTGCTGCGCGCCATGGTGCCACTGTCAGATCCGCCCAAGGCCGAGCTCGGCGGCAAGCCCGTCCTGCTCCTGTCCGGACAGGCTGATCCGATCGTGCCGGCGAGCAACTCGGCCCGGCTCGCTACGCTGCTGTCGGAAGCGGGTGCGCGTGTCGATCACAGGGTCCTGCCAGCGGGCCATCAATTGTCGCAAGCCGACGTGACGCTCGCCCGCGACTGGATCGGCAACGTCGCCGTGGAGGCGGCCTGATCCCAAAGCGGCGTACCGCCTGACCGCGGTGCGCCGCTTCGTTATATCCGAGCGACCTTCCGCCGCATCTGCGCAATCGGGCACCACCCTGCCTGAAATTTCCGCTTGCTCGTTTCCGCGCCAGGCTTAAAATTTGGGACAAGGTTCCGAAATATGGAACTACCTTGGACCGACCTGCATGAGCGCCCTCACCAACGCGATCGAGATCCTGCGCTGCTTTTCCAGCGCGCGGCCGGATCTGTCGTTCGCGGACGTGATGGCGCTGACGGGCAAGCCGAAGAGCTCGACCTCGCGGCTGCTGCGGTCGTTGCGCGACTGCGGCCTGCTCGAGCAGGACCCGCACACCCGCCGCTACCGCCCCGGCCTCCTCACCTTCGAGCTCGGCCGGCTGCACCGCGCCCATGACGATCTCATCAGCATGGCCGAGCGCGAGCTGCGCGAGGTCTGCGCGCGCACCGGCCACACCGGCTACATCGCCGTGCTCGACGGCTACGAGCAGGTCGTGCTCCGGATCGTTCCGGGCTCGAATCCCCTGCGTGTCGTCAATCCGCCCGGCCAGCGCACGCCGGCGCTCGCCACCTCGAACGGCCGCGCCATGCTCGCCCGCCTCGCCGACGAGGACGTCCGCGCGCGGGTGCCTGCGACCTATCCAAAGCTGCCGCGCAACTCGCCGCAGAACTTCAAGCAGCTGATGGCCCGCCTCGACGAGATCCGCCGCACCGGCGTGTCCGAGGCAGCCGATGAATCGATCGAGGGCGTCGGCTCCCAAGGCTTTGCGCTGAAAAGCGGCGAGACCGGCGAGATGATCGGGATCGCGGTGTCCTATTCGGTGCAGGCGACCACTGCCGCCGAGCGCGCCAATGTCCGCCGCGAGCTGGCGGCGATGGCCGCAAAATTGCGGCGCATGACCGGCGATCCGCTCGACCAGGATACAGCGCGCGTTCAGACGGGGACGCGATGAGCAGCGCCACCACCCAGCGCCCCAACGGCCTTGCGCTCTTCATTCTGCCGAGCGCGCTGCTGTTCGCCCTCTTCTTCTTCCTGCCGATCGGGCTGATGGCGCTGATGAGCGTGCTCACCGGCAATCCGGTGGTGGCGCCGAAGGTCGCCTTCACCACGCGCCACTACGCCCGCATGATCGACGATCCCTTTTATCTCGAGGTGATCTGGACCACGATCCGGATCGGGCTCGTGACCACGCTGGTCGCGCTCGCGATCGGCTATCCGCTGGCGCACTGGATGGCGCGCATCAAGAGCCGCACCGGGCACGCGCTGCTGCTGATGGCGGTGCTGGCGCCGATGCTGACCGGCATCGTGGTGCGCACCTTCGCCTGGATGACGCTGCTCTCCGACAAGGGCGTCGTCAACCAGACCCTGATGTCGCTCGGCGTGATCAGCCAGCCGCTCAAGCTGATGTACACCGAGACCGGAATCGTGGTCGGTCTCGTCCACATCTACGTTCCGTTCATGGTGCTGACGCTGACCGGCGTGATCGGCCGCATCGACGAGCGGCTGGAGCAGGCCGCGGAAAACCTCGGCGCGAGCCCCTTGCGTGCGTTCCTCGAGGTGACGCTGCCGCTCAGCCTGCCCGGCATCCTCGCCGGCTCGCTGCTGGTGTTTGCGCTGGCGATCAGCGCCTATGTCACGCCGATCCTGCTCGGCGGCTTCCAGATCATGACGCTGCCGATCCTGATCTACCAGCAGATCTCGGCGAACTTCAACGTCGGCTTCGCCGCCGCGCTCGGTATCGTCCTGCTGATGATCTCGCTCGGGCTCGTCGTCGCCTATAACCGCGCGCTCGGCCTCGTCTCCGGCCAGCGCGAATTGCAGTGAGGCCGACGATGCAAACCACCGCCTCGCACAGCCCATCGCTCGCGGCGGCCCGGCAGGCGGCTCCCGCGCGGACGGCCGGACGCGTCAGGCATTACGGCCGCTATCTCTATCTCGCCGTCAACATCGCCATCCTGATCTTCCTGCTGGCACCGATCGCGATCGTCGTCGTGTTCGCCCTGAACCCGACGCCCTTCATCCAGTTTCCGCCGGTCGGCGTGTCCTTGCGCTGGTTCGAGAAGTTCTTCGCCTCGCGCGATTTCATGCATGCGCTGGGCTTCAGCCTCGAAGTCGCCGTCCTCACCACCATATCGGCAACGATCCTGGGCGCTTCCGCCGCGCTCGCGCTCGCGCGCGGCAATCTGCCGGGCACGCGGCTGATCGTCGCGACGATGCTCTCGCCGTTGATGCTGCCGGCGATCCTGACGGGCCTTGCACTGTTCCAGACCTATGTGCTGCTCGATGTCGGACGTCCGACCTGGGGCCTCGTTGCCGGCCATACGCTGGTGACGCTGCCTTACGTGGTGCGTACCACGCTCGCCGTGCTGCATAATTTCGACCTGCGCCTCGAGGAAGCCGCGCGCAATCTCGGCGCAAGTCCCTTGCGCACCTTCTTCGAGGTGACGCTGCCGCTGATCAAGCCGGGCGTGCTGGCGGGCGCGATCTTCGCCTTCATCGTTTCCTTCGACCAATTTCCGGTGTCGCTGTTCCTGGTCTCACCGGGCAACGAGACCCTGCCGGTCACGCTGTTCAACTATCTCAAGTTCGATCTGGACGGCACCATCGGCGCCGCCTCGGTGGTCTCCATCGTCCTCGCCTTTGTCGTCGTCATCGGGCTCGACCGCACCGTCGGCCTGCGCTCCTACGTCAAATTGTAACCGCTCATTGCACCGAAGGAATCGAGACATGATGAAAGCTCTGGGATCCTCACGGCTCAGCCGCCGCCGCTTTCTGACCGCGAGCGCCTCGCTCGGCATCGGCACGATCGCCGCACCCTATGTCGCGCGCGCCGACGATCCGACGCTGCGCATCACCGGCTGGGGCGGCAAGTGGGGCGAGATCATGAAGGCCGAGATCGGCCCCGCCTTCGAGAGCGAGTTCAAGTGCAAGCTCCAGACCGACTCCGCCTTCCCCTATCTGCCGAAGCTCCAGGCAAGCTCGCGCTCGGCGCCGATCTACGACGTGCTGCACACCAATTCCAACGAACAGTGGGCGGCGGCCGAGATGGGCCTGGTCGAGCCGAAGATCGATCCCAAGCTCGTCCCGAACCTTGCCGACGTCTACCCCTACGCGATCAGCGACAAGATCGTCGGCGTCTCGATCTTCACCAGCGCCATCGGCCTTGGACTTCGCACCGACAAGGGCTACGGCAACATCACCTCGTGGAAGGAGCTGTGGGACGCGAAATACAACGGCGTCCGCGGCGGCTACGTCATTCCCGTCAACAGCCTCGGCCAGGCCTTCCTGATGATGTGCGGTACCCTGTTCGGCAAGGGCCAGACCGATCTCGACGCGGCCTATGCCGCGCTGGAGAAGCTCAAGCCGATCAAGATCGTCGATTTCACCGGCGCGATGGAGAAGATGCTGCTGTCCGGCGAAGTCGGCCTCTGCGTCATCCACGATTCCGGCATCTACCGCTATGACGGCCAGAACCAGCCGACCGATTTCGTCGCGCCGAGCGAAGGCGTCTTATCGCTCGAGCAGGTCCTGACCATCACGCCCGGCAGCAAGATGAAGGAGCTTGCCAACGCCTACGTGAACTACATGCTGCGCCCGGAGGTGCAGAAGCGCCTTGCGGAGACCGTGTGGTATTCGCCGGCCAACAGGCAGGTGAAGCTCGACGCCAAGTATGACGCCAAGCTGCTCACCACGCCCGAGAAGGTCTCGAAGCTGATCCAGGTCGACTGGAAGTGGTACAACGAGCGCAAGGACGAGATCGACCAGCGCGTCAACCGGATCTTCCGCGCATGAGCGCGTCGATCGAGATCGCCAGCGTCAGCAAGGTCTATGAAGGCGGCGTGCGCGCGGTGGACGCGGTCGCGATGGACATCAGGCAGGGCGAGTTCTTCTCCCTGCTCGGCCCGTCCGGCTGCGGCAAGACCACGACGCTGCGCATGATCGCCGGCTTCGAAACCCCGAGCGCGGGCGCGATTCGCGTCGACGGCGCCGACATCACCCATGTGCCCGCGCACAAGCGCGACATGGGCATGGTGTTCCAGAACTACGCGCTGTTCCCGCATCGGACCGTCGCCGAGAACGTCGCCTTCGGCCTGCGCATGCGCGGGCTCGACAAGGCGAGCATCGCAGCCAAGGTGAAGGCGGCGCTGGCCATGGTCGAGCTGTCCGGCCTCGAGGACCGCCGCCCTGCCCAGCTCTCCGGCGGCCAGCAGCAGCGCGTGGCGCTTGCCCGCGCCATCGTGATCGCGCCGCGCGTCCTGCTCTGCGACGAGCCGCTCGGCGCGCTGGACAAGAAGCTGCGTCAGCAGATGCAGTTCGAGCTCAAGCAGCTCCAGAAGAAGCTCGGCCTGACCCTGGTCTTCGTCACCCACGACCAGGAGGAGGCGCTGGCGATGTCCGACCGCATCGCCGTGATGAACAGCGGCCGTGTCGAGCAGGTCGGCACCCCGACCGAGATCTACAACCAGCCGACGACGCGCTTCGTCGCCGACTTCATCGGCGACACCAACATCTTTCGTGGCGAGCGCACCACGACGAGCGCGGGCGGCCCGGCGCTCGACGTCGGCAAGGGTCTGATCCTGGCGCTGCCGTCCTCCGAGGCGCAAGGCACCGGCGTTCTCTCGGTCGCTCTGCGCCCCGAAAAGATTCGCTTCATGCCGCGCGCTGACGCCACCGCAGCCGGCAGCTCCGCCCATGGCATCGTCGAGAATACCAACTTCCTCGGCGGCGCGGTGCTCTACCGGATCACGCTCGAGGGCGGCCATCGTGTCCTCGTGCAACAGCCCAATGCAGGCACGAGCCGCCTGTTCGTCCCCGGCAACGGTGTCACGCTCGACTGGACGCCGGCCGATCTCGTCGTCTTGAAGGACTAGACATGAACATGCCATTGAAGCACCAGCGCATCGGGGTGGTCGTGATCGGCCAGAGCCCGCGCCCCACCGTCGCCTCCGAGATCGCTGCCGTGCTGTCGCCGGGCATCGAGATCGAGCTGCGCGGCGCGCTCGACGGCATGAGCCGCGCGGAGATCGACGCCATCCCGCCGATGGACGGCTACGACACGCTGTTCACGCTGCTGCCGAACGGCGACGGCGTCACGATCAGCAAGAAGGAAGTCGAGCGCCGCGCAAGCCAGCAGATCACCCGCTTCAAGCACGAGGGCGTCGGCGTGACGCTGATGGCCTGCACCGGCAAGTTTCCCAACCTCGCGGCGGATGGCCTCGTCATCCTGCCCTCGGCCATCCTGCACAATCTCGTCGAGGCCGTGCTGCCGAAAGGCCGGCTCGGCGTGTTCTCGCCGCTGCCCGAGCAGACCGTACTGATCGACAAGAAATGGCAGCGCGACGGCGTCGAGGTCGTCGGCATCACGCTGCGTCCCGGTTCGAGCGACGCCGTCGTCGACGAAGCCGCACGCACGATGGCGGACCTCGAGCCCGATCTCGTGGTGATGGATTGCATCAGCTACACCAGCGCCAACAAGGCGCGCGTGCGCACGGCCTATCCGGGTCCCGCGATCCTCGGCATTGCCGCCGCGGCCCGCATCGTCGAGGAGCTGGTGTCGTGAGCAAGGTGGAATTGAAGACGATCAGCCTCGAGGAGATCGAGGCGCTCGCGGTCGGCGCCTGGATTCTCGGCACCGGCGGCGGCGGCAGCCCTTATCTCGGCCTGCTCAATCTGCGCCGACTCTACGCCGAAGGCCATCGTGTGCAGTTGATGTCGCCGCTCGATCTCGACGACGAGGACTGGGTCGCGGTGGTCTCCAACATGGGCGCGCCGCTGGTCGGACAGGAGCGCCTCGCGGACAGCCGCAACATCGCGCGCGCCGTGCGGATGCAGGAAGAGATCAATGGCATCAAGTTCCGCGCCGTGATGTCGGTCGAGATCGGCGGCGGCAACGGCGTGCAGGCGCTGATGGCGGCCGCGCATCTCGGCATTCCCGTGGTCGACGCCGACTGCATGGGCCGCGCCTTCCCCGAGGCGCAGATGACCTCGGTCGCGATCGGGGACCTGCGTCCCTATCCCTGCACCCTCTACGATCCCCGCGGCATCGAGGCCGTCGTCACCAAGGTGCCGAGCTGGAAGTGGATGGAGCGGGCGAGCCGCAAGATCTGCGTCGAGATGGGCTCGATCGCCTCCACCAGCAAGGCGCCGCGCACCGGACGCGAGGTGAAGGACTGGGGCATCCACTTCACGACCACCAAGGCGATCCGCATCGGTCGCGCCGTGCAGGAGGCAAATCGTCGTCACGAGGATCCGATCGCCGCGCTGCTTTCGACCGAAGGCGGCAAGAAACTCTTCACCGGCAAGATCGTCGACGTCGCCCGGCGCACGACGGAAGGATTCTTGCGCGGTTCGGCCATGGTCGACGGCAGCGACGCGGATCGCGGCACAAAGCTAACACTCTCGTTCCAGAACGAATGGATCGTGGCCTGGCGCGGCGAGGAAGCGATCGCGACATCGCCCGATCTGATCTGCGTGCTCGACAGCGTCAACGGCCACGGCGTCGGCACCGAAACGGTGCGCTATGGCCAGCGCGTCACCGTCGTGGCGCTGCCGGCGCCGGCCGTGCTGACGAGTCCCCGGGGTCTCGAATTCGTCGGCCCGCGCGCCTTCGGCTACGACCTCGACTACCGTTCCCTCTTCGCGCCCGCTGAGGCAGGAGCTTAAGATCCCATGAAGCGTATTGGCATCGATGTCGGCGGCACCAACACGGACGCCGTGCTGATCGTCGACGAGAAGGTCGTCCATTTCGTCAAGCGTCCGACCACCGCCGACGTGACCTCGGGCATCCTCGACGCCCTCAAGGCGCTGCGCGCCGAGCCCGCCGCCGCGGTGAAGGTCGATGCGGTCGTGATCGGCACCACGCACTTCATCAATGCAGTGGTACAGCGCCGCCATGTGCAGAAGATCGGCGCGATCCGCATCGGCATGCCGGCAAGCGCCTCGCTGCCGCCGTTCTGCGACTGGCCGACGGATCTGGCCAGCCTCGTCAACGGCGAGATCTTCATGCTGGAGGGCGGCCACGATTACGACGGCCGCCCGTTCATGCCGCTCGACACCGCCGGGCTGAAGGAGGCCGCGCGAAAAATCAGGGACAAGGGTCTGCGCTCGGTCGCGGTGTGCTCGAGCTTCTCCCCGCTCGATCCCTCCTGCGAAACCACCGCGCGCGAAATCCTCGCGGAGATCTGTCCTGACGTCGCGGTGACGCTGTCGCACGATCTCGGCCGCATCGGCCTGCTCGAACGCGAGAATGCCGCGCTGCTCAACGCCTCCCTGCACGACCTCGCGGTCACCACGGTTGCGGCCTTCCGCAAGGCGATCGCCGACAGCGGCATCGACGCGCCGCTGTTCCTGACCCAGAACGACGGCACGGTGATGCAGGCCGAGATCGCCACCGCCTTCCCGGTGATGAGCTTTGCCTCCGGCGCCACCAATTCCATGCGCGGCGCCGCCCACCTCTCTGGCCTCGACGACGCCATGGTCGTCGATGTCGGCGGCACCACCAGCGACATCGGCCAGCTGCGTCACGGCTTCCCGCGCGAGGCGAATGCCGTGGTCGAGGTCGGCGGCGTGCGCACGCTGTTCCGGATGCCAGACCTGCTCTCGATCGGGCTCGGCGGCGGCAGTCATGTCGACGAGGATCCGGTCCGCGTCGGCCCGCTCAGCGTCGGCTATCGCCTGACGACGGATGCGCTGGTGTTCGGCGGCTCGCGCCTCACCTCCACCGACATTGCGGTGGCCGCAGGTCTGATCGACATCGGCGACCGCTCGCGCGTCGCCAGGCTGCCGAAACGCCTGATCGATGCCGCGCTGCGCGACGCCTGGCGCAAGCTCGAGGAGGACATCGACCGCATGAAGACCGAAGCCGGCGACGTGCCGCTGCTCGCGGTCGGCGGCGGCGCCTTCCTGGTGCCGGATCGCCTGCCCGGCATCTCCGAGATCGTGCGCGTGCCGCATGGCGACTGCGCCAACGCGGTCGGTGCCGCGATCGCACAGGTCAGCGGCGAGGCCGACCAGGTGTTCCGCGATCTCACCCGCGAGGACGCGATCGCCGCCGCGCGCGATATCGCGGCCGACCGTGCGGTGCAGGCGGGAGCAGCGCGCGACAGCCTCAAGACCGTTGATGTCGAGGACATGCCGATCGCCTATCTGCCCGGCAACGCGCTGCGCGTGCGTGTCCGTGTCGCCGGCGCGATCGCCGATCCGGATCTGCCGGCGGCGGCGTAGCGGATGCGGGCCGGGAGCCCGGCACGACGACCTCGCGTGTCGGCCTCCACCCCTGTCAAAATAGAACTCGAAAACAACCCCATGCACAGTAGCCGGGGATAGCGAGATCAATGGCTTACGCGGATAGAGCTGCTTAGGACTGAGAGAGGTGCATCCGCGGAGACAGACCCCTCACCCGAGTGAGTCTGCGTCCACCGGAGTCGCTGCCCTCTCCCGCGAGGGGAGACGGCACCGCAACGGTCATCGCCGCGGTTTGACCCGTCGGGCAAAACAGGGGTATATTGCCAACATCGGAAAATCCGCAAAGCCAAGCTACCCCATCAATGCGCTGAAGAATTCGCGTACTGACAGGCTGCTTCATTTGTCCCTGGGGCGCTGCGGCTTTTCCCTTCTCGCCGCCTGCGAGGTTCGGCTTGCGGGGACCTCAAAGACCGCAATACGGCGATCGAGTTGCCATAGCTCGACGTCGTTGACGTCAACCAGTTGCGCAGCACGTTCTCGTGCTTCCTGCTCGTCGGCACACTGCAATTTGGCTACGCTTATCACGTGACGGTGCTGATCCAAAAGGTAAGCCCTGTAGTGAGCCATCCCCACACCTCCCAACGCCCGCGTTTATCGGATCATCACCTCAATCCTTCAATCAGCGCTCTCCAGCCGAACGCATCGTTCGCCGTCAGCAGCAAAGCGCCAAGCGTTGCCAAGTAGGATGGCAGTTCGCAATCGGGACGCGCGTTCATATTGCCGACGAACGAGGCGACCGCGTTCTTGAGATCGCCTCGGTCCAGATGATCGAAGGCCCGTTGCTTGCAACGCTCGACATACTTGTCGCGCGCCAGCTCAATTAACAGGGAACGTTCCATTTCGTCTCCCCCAACCGATGACTGTTTTCAATCGTTGGGGAATTGGAACGGACCGGGCTTTTTCCGTCTGTTCGAAACGCGACAAACGGATCTCTTTTGCTCGCAAGTGTGGGAATTGAGATACAGGCCGCTCGTTGATGGCAACGCAGCGGTGCGGCCTGAGCGACCGGATCGGAGATGAAGCGGATCGTCACCTTCGACAGCTTGATCGCCGAGGCGTTGCGGTGGTCGGCCCATTGTTGAGCGTGATCGAGGAGCCCTTGGCCCAAGCGCCGAGCTGGTACGGGGACTATTTGCGCAACATTGACCCCGACGACATCGAGACAAACAGCGGGAAGCCGAGAACTTGAAATAAAAAGTGAAAAGAAGAGCGGGGATATTCCTCAAAGCTGACTTGATTTCTCTCTCCGCTCGCTTTCCTGGCGCAACTAATTGATGAGTAAGCAGTGATGACTGATCAGCAATTAGCCCTGGAAGCGATTAGCGACGCGCAACTCATACTGGAAGAATACCTTCAGCCCTGCCCCAAGGATAATGCGCTTATCCTTGAAAAGTTGGTGGAAGTCCTCGAACGGCCTGCCTTGATCGTTGCCGTAAGTCGATTGCAGCAACAGGGCAATTGAGCGCGTCCATGAGCAAACCCCTTCAATCGTTTGCTTTAACCGTTTGCATTGCTGCGCTCTCATTGCTCGAAATGACTAGCGTGCATGCCAAGCAACAATGCAGGACCGCAATGCCGCCAAATCCGCAAGGGCAATGGTGGTCTTATCGTCTCATTGACGGACAAAAATGCTGGTACGCGGGTAAGCCCATGCTGTCGAAAGCATTGCTGGAATGGCCTATGGAGCGGTCCCCCCAACTCGGTGCTCGCGGAGAAGCGACAGGCATTGTCATAGCTAGCAAGCCCGGCAATCCCCTGGATGCACGAGCGTTGGCACTGAAAGAGGGCTCTGACACTTTTGAAGAGCGATGGCGTGCCAGGATCATCTCCAGCTCAAACACAGGGCATGACTGACCGATACTAACGACCTAAGCGATCCTGCATACCGCTTATCGCGGGCGAGGACTTTCGACTGCCTGTTCGCGGCCGTGCGCTTGGTTACATCATGCAATCACGCGCCTGAGTTCGTCCAGAACAACGCCCCTCCGCAACTCGTGCGCAGCAGCCGTCAAATGAGAGCCTACGATCAGACCGAGCCGCCTTAAAGTCAGGAGAGCAACGGGGTCACACAGCTCGATAGAAAGTCCGGCTCCCAAGGTCGCAAGGGCGCGTTGCTCATCCGCGTCGAGATCAGTCCACAAGATGCCTTCCATCAAAGCACCTAAAAATTGTCCCCAAGGGTATCTCAAAACCCAAACGCGTGCCTGATCTGCCGCAGCATGGCCATGGCCGCGTCGGTGTACCGACCGTTGGTTAGGTATCGATCCACTTGCGCTGTGCTAATCAGCGCCACAACTGCCACCGTAAAGCCCTTAAACATTGGGCCTCTCCTGAAAGAGACCGCCAACCGGGCGTGTCGAAATATCCAACCGTTCTTAGAATACGCTGCCGCGCATGGCGACGAGCTATATGCAAATGGTGACAGTGACGGGTAACCAGTTCCTTAACGAGCGCGATGTCTGGATCGGCGCGCCGTGGGCTGAGGCCAGGGCTCTAGAGACCGCCACCGGATGGTCGGCTTAAAATCGCGCTCTCCGCGAATTCATCTCGCGAGATTCGTGTGCGGAGACAGACCCCTCACCTTGCGAGTCAGTGTCTACCGGCGTCGCCGCCCTCTCCCGCAAGGGGAGAGGGCACTGCAACGGGCGGCGCGCGCCTCGAACGACGAGGGCCCCCTACTCCCAATACCAGGTCGAGAAATCGTTCTCGTATTGCGGGACGTCCTTCCAGACGCCCTTCAGCTTCTTGGCTGTGATGGTGATGAGCTGCGGCTGGTACATGTAGGCGGAGACGGCGTCGGTGGCCAGCATGCGCTGGGCGTCGCCGAGCAGTTTTGCACGGGCGGCCTCGTCGGGCGTGGAGACGATCTGCTTGTAGAGCGCGTTGAACGCCTCGTTGTTGTAGCCGAGATAGTAGTCCGGCTCGGTGATCTTGACGAGGTCGAACGGCTCGACATGGCTGACGATGGTGAGGTCGAAATTGTGCGGACCATTGCCGGCGAATACCTGCGACAGCCACTGCGCCCATTCGACGTTCTCGATCTTGGCGATGATGCCGACCTTGGCGAGCTGGGCTGCGACGATCTCGCCGCCCTGCCGCGCATAGGATGGCGGCGGCAGCTTCAGCGACAGTTCGAGCGGTGTGGTGACGCCGGCTTCGGCGAGCAGCTTCTTGGCCTTCTCGGGATCGTAGGGGTTGATGCCTGTCGTGTCGACATAGCCGAGCGATCCCGGCACGTAGAAGCTGCCGATCGGCGTGCCGAAGCCGTCGACGGCACCGTCGATCATGGCCTTGCGGTCGATCGCGGCGAGGATGGCGCGGCGGACGCGGACGTCATCGAGCGGCTTCTTGCGCTCGTTGATCGCGACGATGGTCTTGGCCTTGGAGCCGCCGACCAGAACCGTGAAACGCGGATCGGCCTTGAACTGGGCGATGGTGCGCTGGGCCGCGACGCGCGGGAAGGCATCGACGTCGCCGGAGAGCAGCGCCGCGGTCTGCGCCGACGGATCGGAGATGAAGCGGATCGTCACCTTCGAGAGCTTGATCGCCGCGGCGTTGCGATAGTCGGCCCATTTGGTCAGGGTCATCGAGGAACCCTTGGCCCAGGCGCCGAGCTGATACGGCCCGGTGCCGACCGGCTGCGTGACGTTGGTCGGCGCGCTCTTCGGCTCGACGATCGAGCCGCTTGCCTGCCCCAGCAGGAACGGCAGGTTCGGCTCGGAATTCTTCAGGGTGATCACGACCGTGTCGGCGTCGGGCGCGGCGACAGACTCGAAGCTCTGGAACAGGCTCTTGTCCTTGTTGGTGCTGGTGGGCACCGCGTTGCGCTCGAACGAGAACTTCACCGCCGCGGAGTCGAACGGCTCGCCATTGTGGAACTTGACGCCCTTGCGCAGCTTGAAGGTGTAGGTCTTCAGGTCGGGCGAAGCGGTCCAGCTCTCCGCCAGCAGCGGCGAGGTGGTGCCGTCCTCGTTGATCTTGGTTAGGGTCTCATAGATGTTGTAGAGCGCGACTTCGGCGATCGCGGCAGCGGCCGCGTTGGTGGGATCGAGCCCCGGCGGCTCCAGCGCCATCGCCATGACGACGCTGTCCTTCTTGCTTTGTGCCAGCACCGGCAGCGGCGCCGCGACAAACGCGGCAGTGAGTGCGACGATGGATAGTTTCCTGAACATGCGTAACTCCCCTGCCTTCTCAATTCCCAGTCTACGCCAATCCTGCGCCCGAGACTAACCCTCCGCAGCAGGCGGCGGCAACGCCATCACGGCCTCCGCCTTGTGACAGGCGGCAAGGTGTCCCTCGCCCACCTTGCGTAGCTCAGGCAGGGCCTCGCGGCAATGCTGGTCGGCGAGCGCGCAACGCGCGACATAGGGACACCCCGTGGCGGCCGCCGATTGCGAGGCGATCGCCTGGGCCCCGCGCCGGCGCCGGCCGCCGCCCGCGCGCGCCCGCGGCACGGCATCCAGCAGCGCCCGCGTATAGGGATGGGCGCTGCGCTCGAACAGATCCTCCGGCCGCCCCTGCTCGACGATCCGGCCGAGATACATCACCGCGACCTCGTCGCAGAGATAGTCGACGACGGCGAGGTCATGGCTGATCAGGACATAGCTCAGGCCAAACTGGTCCTGGAGGTCCTGCATCAGGTTCAGGACCTGGGCCTGCACGGAGACGTCGAGCGCCGAGACCGGCTCGTCCGCGACGATCAGCTTCGGTTGGGTGATCAGCGCGCGCGCGATCGCGATGCGCTGGCGCTGGCCGCCGGAAAACTCGTGCGGATATTTTTCCATGTCGGCATCGCGCAAGCCGACCTGGCGCAGCACCGCGGCGACGCGTTCCCGGAACGTGGTGCGATCGGCGCCCTCCAGCACGGTCAAGGGTTCGGCGACGATGCGCGCGATGGTCTGGCGCGGATCGAGCGAGCCGTAGGGGTCCTGGAACACCATCTGGAAATCGCGGCGCGCACGGCGCAGCTCGTCGGCCGGGAGGCGGTTAAGGTCGCGGCCGAGCAGCGCGACCTGCCCCGACGTCGGCCGCTCCAGCGCCATCACGACGCGCGCGAAGGTCGACTTGCCCGAACCGGACTCGCCGACGATGCCGAGGCTCTTGCCGGGCAGGACCTGCACGCTCACGCCGTTGAGCGCGCGCACCTGCCCGGGCGGACGGAACAGGCTCTCGCGCGGCAGCATGTAGCGCTGCTCCAGATCCCTGACGTCGAGAAGAGGCGCGGTGCTCATGCGGACAGGGCTCCGACATTCTCGGCCATCGAGACATCGGTGCGCACGCAGCGCACGACATGACCGGGTCCGACCTCGACCATCGGCGGCAGCGCGGCGCGGCACCGATCGATCACGAGCGGACATCGCGCGGAGAAGGTGCAGCCGGCCGGAAGATCCGCGAGCTCCGGCACGGTGCCCGAGATCGTCTTCAGCCGCGTCCCCTTGCGCGCGCCGAGCTTCGGACGGGCGCGGAACAGGCCTTGCGTATAGGGATGGCCCATGCGGCGGAACACCTCGTCGGTCGGCCCGCTCTCGACCACGGTGCCGCCATACATCACCATCATGCGCTGCACGTTCTCGGCGATGACGCCGAGATCGTGCGAGATCAGGATCATCGACATGCCGCGCTCCTCGACGAGATCGGCGATGAGGTCGAGGATCTGGCCCTGGATGGTGACGTCGAGCGCCGTGGTCGGCTCGTCCGCGATCAACAGGTCCGGCTCGCAGGCGAGCGCCATCGCAATGGTGATGCGCTGGCGCTGGCCACCGGAGAACTGGTGCGGATAGGCATCGACGCGCCGCGCGGGATCGGGCAGCCCGACGCGGTCGAGCAAGGCAATCGTCTCTTTCCGCGCCTGCGATGCCGAGTAGTTCTTGTGACGCCGCAGCGGCTCGGCGACCTGGTGGCCGATCGTGTGCATCGGATTGAGCGCGGTCATCGGCTCCTGGAAGATCATGCTGATGCGGTTGCCGCGCAGGCGGCAGTAATCCGCGTCCGCAAGCCCGGCGAGCTCGCTGCCATCAAGTTTGATGCTGCCGGTGACGACGGCGCTGTCCGGCAACAGGCCCATCAGGGACATCGCGGTCACCGACTTGCCGCAGCCGGATTCACCGACGAGCCCGAGCGTCTCGCCGCGCTTCAGCGAGAAGCTGACGCCGCGCACGGCCTGCGCCGGCCCGCGGCTGGTGTTGAGGCGGACGCCGAGATTATCAACCTCGATCAGCGGCATGGTGGAGCGCTCAGCCATCCTCATCGCTCCCGCGCCAGTCGTGGATCGAGCAGATCGCGCAAGCCGTCGCCGAGGAGATTGAGGCCGAGCACGGCGACCGCGATGGCGGCCCCCGGATAGACCGCGAGCATCGGCGACTGGAACAGCAGGGTCTGCGCATCGTTCAGCATGCGGCCCCAGGATGGCTGCGGCGGCTGCGTGCCGAGGCCGAGATAGGACAGTGCGGCTTCCGCGAGAATCGCGAGTGCGAACTGGATCGTCGCCTGCACGATCAGGATCGACAGGATGTTGGGCAGCACGTGCTCGATGGTGATGCGGAATTTTCCCTTCCCCGACGCTCGCGCGGCCAGCACGAATTCGCGCGCCCAGATCGCGTTGGCCGAGCCGCGCGTCAGCCGAGTCAATGTCGGGATCTGGAAGATGCCGATCGCGACGATCGAGGTCACCATGCCCGGCCCTACGACCGCGGCGAGCATGATCGCGGAGAGCACGGCCGGAAAGGCGAAGGTGAAGTCGGAGAAGCGCATGATGATCTCTTCGGTCCAGCCGCGCCGCGCCGAGGCGATCAGGCCGAGGCAGACACCGAAGGTGAGACCGATGCTGACCGCGATGATGCCGACCATGATGGTGGAGCGGGCGCCGGCGAGCAGCAGCGAGACGATGTCGCGGCCGAAGGAATCGGTGCCGAGCCAGTGCGCCGCCGACGGCGGCCGGAGTTTTGAGGCGATGTCGATCTCGTAGGGCGACCACGGCGTCCACACCAGCGAAAGCAGCGCCGAGGCGAGCACCAGCAGGCTCAGCGCGCCGCCGAGGACAAAGCTGCGATGGCGCAGCGCACGGCGCCAGAACGTGCGCGCGGGCAGCGGACGCGTCGCGACTGCTGCGTCAATCGGGGTGGTCAGGGGCGCGCTCACAGGTCGTGAACCTTGATGCGGGGATCGATGAAGGCATAGAGCACGTCGACCACGAAATTGACGATAACGACCATGGTTGCCAGCAGCATCACGCAATTGCGCACCACGATCAGGTCTCGGTTGGCGATCGACTGGAAGATCAGGCGGCCGAGGCCCGGCAGGTAGAACACGTTCTCGATCACGATTGTGCCGGCGAGCAGATTGGCGAATTGCAGGCCCATCACCGTCATCACGGGGATCATTGCGTTGCGCAGCACGTGGCGCCACAGCACCTCGCGCTTGCCGAGCCCCTTTGCCCGTGCCGTGCGGACGAAATCCTCGCGCAGCACTTCGAGCACCGCCGAGCGCGTGACGCGGGCGAGGATCGCAGCCTGCACCACCGCGAGCGAGACCGCCGGCAGCAGCAGCGACTTGACGCCTGACCAGATGCCGTCCTCCCAGCCGGCGAAGCCGCCCGCCGAGAGCCATTGCAGCCGCACCGAGAACAACAGGACCAGCAGGATCGCAAACCAGAAGTTCGGCAGCGCGATGCCGACCTGAGTCAGCGACATCACGCCGACATCGCCGAGCTTGTTGTGGTTGGCGGCGGTGTAGATGCCGGCCGAGAGCGCCAGCGTCACCGTGATCGACATGGCCATGATCGCGAGCGGAATGGTCAGCACCAGCCGCTCCGCGATCAGGCTGGCGATCGGCGTGCCGTAGACATAGGAGTTGCCGAGATCGCCGACGAGCAGGCCCTTGATCCATTGCAGGTAGCGAACCGCCAGCGGCTGGTCGAGCCCGAGCTTGACGGTGAGCGCGCGGACCGCGTCGGCCGAGGCATCGGCGCCCATCAGCATCTGCGCGGCGTTGCCGGGAAGCGCATCCAGCACCAGGAAGATGATCAGCGACGCGCCGACCAGCGTCGCCAGCAAGGTCAAGACACGTCGGAGGACAAATACGCTCATGCGCGCCCGGTTTCGAAGCTCATCCGCGGCACGATCAACATGTCCGGACGGCGGACGCAAGTCCTTTGCGCGCAAGTGCTTTGCTGCATGCGCATGTCGTTATTCCGGCCAGCGGGACAGAAGGTCGACGGAGGCCTCGAACAGCGTGCTGACGCGGAGCAATTCCGCATCAGCCCGGAAGCGGCCGACGAGCTGAAGCCCGATCGGCAGGCCGTCGCGGCCAAAGCCCGAGGGCAGGCTGACGGCGGGATGCCCGGTCATGTTGAACGGCATGGTCCAGGGGAACCAGTGCGGCCGGACGCTGTCGAAATGCCGACCGTCGATCTCGATGGTGCCGAACAAATCCTGCTTGATCGGCAGCGCGGAGCGCGTGAGCGTCGGCATCGCCAGGAAGTGGCCGCGCGCAAGCAGGGATTGCACGCGGCGGAACAGCGCGGTGCGCGCGAACATCGCCTCCTGGTAGTCAACGCCGCTGACCTCGGTGGCAAGCGCGAGCTGCTTGAGGAAGGCCTCGCTCAGCTCGTCCTTGTGCTCGGCCGCGAGTTTTGCAAAGCGCGTGCGCCAGACGGTGTGGTTGATGGCGCGCCAGATCGGCTCGATGTCGAAACCCTCGCCGGAGAATTCCTCGAGCTCGGCGCCGAGCCCGGCCAGCCGGTCGAGGCTCGCCCTGAAGCTGGCCGCGACCTCGGCGGACACCGGACGGCCCGGCGGCGTCAGGCAGTACAGGATCCTCAGCCCGCGCAGATCGCCGCGCGGGGCGGCGGTGCCGACGAAGTCGGATACGGGAACGCCGATCGACCAGGGATCGCAGGGGTCCTCGCCGGCCATCGCCTGCATCATCAGCGCGGTATCGGCGACGGTGCGCGTCGTCGGCGTGACGTAGGTCTGGTTACCGAACACATCCAGCGCCTGGCTGTGCGGGATGATTCCGTTGCTCTGCTTCAGGCCGACCACGCCGTTGCAGGCCGCGGGAATCCGCGTCGAGCCGCCGCCGTCGGTCGCGACCGCGAGCGGCGCGATGCCGCTGGCCACAGCAACCGCCGCGCCGCCGCTGGAGCCGCCGGAGGAGCGGCAGGCGTCCCACGCATTGCGAGTGCGGCCGAACAGCGGCGAATCCGTCAAGCACTTGCTGCCGAATTCCGGCGTCGTGGTCTTGCCGATCAGGATCGCACCCTCGCTGCGCAGCCGCGCGACCGCCACCGCGTCCTCAACAGGCACATTGTCCTTGTAGGGAACGGCGCCGAAGGTGGTCTTTACCCCCCTGGTGTTGACGATGTCCTTGACGGTGTAGGGAATGCCATGCAGCAGGCCGAGCGGCTCGCCGGCCATGACCCTGCGCTCGGCGGCGCGCGCGGCCGCCATCGCCTCGTCGCCGCAGATCGTGATGAAGCAGTTCAACTGGGGCTGGAGCGCCTCGGCGCGCGCGAGCACGGCCCGGGTGATCTCGACGGGCGAGATCCGCTTGTCGGCGATGAGGCCGCGCAGTTCGGTTGCGGACAGCAGGCAGGGATCGCCGTTCATCGTCACATCACGCTCCGAAGCCGGCCACCGTTGGCCAAGGCATTAGACAAGCCATTGACAGCCAGAATGACAGTTTTGTTAACTCGCCGTCCAATACGATTTTGGTCGCCAACCCATACGTTTTCGGTATGCCAATGGATCTTCGTCGGCTCCGCTATTTCGTCGCCGTCGCCGAGGCACGCAGCGTCGGCAAGGCCGCCGAGCGGCTGCGCATGGCGCAGCCGCCGCTCTCGGTCCAGATCCGCAAGCTGGAGGCCGAGATCGGCGCGCCGCTGTTCCGCCGCGGCACCCGCGGCATGGACCTGACCGAGGCGGGCCAGGCGCTGCTGGTGCGCGCCAGCGAGGCGCTGGCGCTGGCGTCCGACGGCATCGAGGCCGCCCGCGCGGTCGCATCCGGCAAGCGCGGGCGGCTGTCGGTCGGCTACATGTTCGTGCTGGCCAATGCGATCCTGCCGCGGCTGATCCCCGAGCTGCGCCGCTCGGTTCCCGGTGTCGACCTCGACTTCGCCGAGCTCAGCGCATCGACGCGCGAGGCGCGGGTGCTCGATCGCAGCGTCACGGTCGCGCTGTGCATGCCGGCCATCAACCATCCCGAGATCCAGGTGGCGCGGATCGGTGCACAGCGCTTCATGCTGGCGATGCCGACCAGCTCGCCGCTCGCCCGCCTGGGCTCCGTGCCGATGGCCCGGTTGCACGGACGTCCGCTGATCGCGCTGCCGCATCCGGACCATGGTCCCGCATCGTCCGCCGTGGTCCCCCTGCTGCGCCGGCACCAGGTGGTGATGCCGATCGCGAGCCGCGTGGAGACGGTGCATTCGGCGATGAGCCTGGTGCTGGCGGGCGAAGGCCTCGCGATCCTGCCGGCCTGCGCGCAGCTCGGCGCCCCGCGCGGCATCGTGTTCAGGCCGCTCCGCGATGCCACCGACTCCCTCGACATCGCGGTGTGCTGGCGGCGGGATTCGCAGAGCCCGCTGATCGGAACCTTCATCAAATGCGCCGAGAAGGCCGTCGCGCGGATGTGACGCGGCGCTACGGGCTCCAGGTGATCTCGTGGCTCCAGGGCGGATCGGCGCCCGGGCGGGTGCAGGTCAGGCCGGCGCAATTGGCGGCAAAGGACAGCGCGCGGCGGAGCTCGTCGGCATTGATGACTTTCAGCTGCTGCCGCGCCAGACGTCCCTGCTTGTGCAGGGCGAACAGCAGCGCCGCCTGAAAACTATCGCCGGCGCCGATGGTGTCGGCGACCTCGACCCTGGGTGCTTGCACCTCGATCCGCCCTGCTCCCGCGTGCCACGCGATCGCGCCGTTGTTGCCACGGGTGACGACGACGAGGCTCGTGCCCTGCCCGAGCAGCGTGCTCGCGCGCTGTTGATAGGGCTCGTCGCCGAAGAGATAGGCGAAGTCGACGTCCGACATCTTGATGAGATCGGCGCTTTGCGCGAACTCGGCCATGCGCGCGAGATAAGCCGGCTTGTCCCTGACGAGGTTGGGGCGGCAGTTCGGATCGAACGAGATCGTGGACGACATCCGCGCGTCCGCGATCAGCGCTTTCGTTTCGGCGGCGCCCTCGTCGTTGACCAGCGTGGTCGAGCCGACATGGAGGACTTCGACCGTATCGAAGGCAACGGACCCGCGCCGGTAGGTCCAGTTCCGGGTCGCCGTCTCGGCGTCGTAGAAGGCGTAATGCGACTCGCCCGCGACGATGCGCACGAAAGCCAGCGTGGTCTGGTGATCGCTGCGGGTGGCAAGGCCGAGTTCGACATGCGAGGCGGTTGCGTGGTCTGCGATCATCTGTCCGAACAGGTCGGTGGAGATGCCGCCGACGAAGCCGGTCGGCGCGCCCAGCCGCGCCATGCCGATCGCGACGTTGAGGCAGGAGCCGCCGACCGCGGGCATCACCGCCTCGCGTCCGTCGGCGTTTCGCGTCGGCACGAAATCGATCAGCGCATCGCCGCTAGCAATCAGCATTCGTCTCAACCTCTGGCGATGTCGCGCATCGCGGCACGGCTGCCGCGATCGACCTCGCGCAGCAACTTGTACACCTCGCGCTTGCGGGCGTGAAACGCGGCCATATCAGGCGCGGTCGGCTCGCTCTTGCGTCCCAGCGCCGACATCTTTGCCATGGTCTCGCCGATCGAGGCACAGGCGCCGCCAGCCACCGCCCCGAGCATCGCGGCGCCGAGCAGCACCGGCTCCCTGGTCTGCGGCAGCGCGACGGTGAGGCCTGTGGTGTCGGCCATGATCTGGCGCACCAGCGGACTGCGGCTGGCGCCGCCGCCCATGATCATGATGCTGGAGCGGACGCCATGCGCGGCAAAGGCCTCGATCACCTCGGCAAGCCCGTAAGCGAGCCCGCAAAGGCCGGCGACGAACAGCCGCTCCATAGAAGCGACATCGGTGTCGAGATCGAGGCCCGCGATCACCGCGCGCGTATCGGGGTCGGCGTAAGGCGAGCGGTTGCCGATGAATTCGGGCAGGACGTGGACATCGCGGGCGAGCAGCGCGGCGCGGCTGGCATCACCGGCGCGCGCGATGATGCGGCGCTCGAGGAAGTCGATGAGGTCGAGGCCCTTGTTGCGCGCAGCCGCGCTCGCCTCGGCAAAGCCCGGATGCGATTTGAGGAGATGGTCGATCGCCGCGCCCGCCGCCGACTGCCCGCCCTCGTTGAGCCAGAAGTCCGGCACCATGCCGGAATAATAAGGCCCCCACACGCCCGGCACGAAGCACGGCTCCTTCGTCGTCGCCATGATGCAGGCCGACGTTCCCATGATGTAGGCGAGGCGGTCGCTGACATCGGTCGTTCCGCCCGAGCCGTCGCGACCGCCGATCGCGCCGATGCCGCCGGCATGCGCGTCGATCAGGGATGCGCCGACCGGCGTTCCTGGCGACAGGCCGAGCTCAGCGGCGGCCGTGCGGGTGAGGCCTGCGCCGAGCCGGGTGCCCGGCGCGACGATCTCGGTGCCGATGCGGGCGTATTTCTCGCTGACGAAGTCGGACAGCCCGATGCGCTTGAAGAATTGCGCGCTCCAGCCGCCACCGTCATGGGCGAGATAGTTCCACTTGCAGGTGACGGTACAGGTCGAGCGTTGCAGCGAGCCGGTCGCGCGCCAGGTCAGGTAGTCTGCCAGATCGAAGAAGTGGCCTGCGGCATCGAAGCTCGCGCGCAGATGGCGCTTCAGCCACAACAGTTTTGGCATCTCCATCTCGGGCGAGATCGAGCCGCCGACATAGCGCAGCACCGCATCCTCGGTCTCGTTGATCAGCCGCGCCTCGGCGGTGGCGCGATGGTCCATCCAGACGATGACGTTGCGCTGCGCCTCGCCTGAGGCGCTGACGGTGAGCGGCCCGCCCTGGCGGTCGAGCACCACGAGGGAACAGGTGGCGTCGAAGCCGATGCCGCCGACGCTGTCGGGCGCAATGGCAGCTTCCGCCATCGCCGCCCGCACGGATTTTGCGCAGGCCTCCCAGATGTCCCGGGATGACTGCTCGACGATATCGCCGGCCTCATGCCAGATCCTGATCGGGTGCCGCGCCGTCGCCAGCAGCGTGCCGGCCTCGTCGAACACCCCTGCCCGCGTGCTGGTGGTCCCCACGTCGACGCCGATATACGCTCGCGGCATTGTCGCTCCCGGTCGCTCTCGTCAGTTTTGACGGTAAGCCTACCAGCAAGTGTAGCCGCCATCCACCAGCACGATGCTGCCGGTCATCAGGCTCGCGGCTTCCGAGGAGAGGAACAGCACGACGGAGGCGATCTCCTCGACCTGCCCCATCCGCGCCATCGGGGTTCCGCCGATCCAGGCGTCGTACATTTTGGGATTGCTCTTCACGAAGGCGTTGAGCGGCGTCTCGATATAGGTCGGCGCCACCGCGTTGACGCGGATGCCGCGCGCGCCCCATTCCGCCGCGAGCGACTTGGTCAGATGGTGCACACCGGCCTTCGACGCATTGTAGAAGCACTGCTCCTGCGGCTTGTTGACGATGAAGCCGGACATCGAGCCCACATTGACGATGGCGCCGCTTTGCGCCTTCAGCATGTGCTTGCCGAACTCGCGGCAGCACCAGAAGGTGCCGTTGAGGTTGACGTCGATGACGTTGAGCCAATGCTCGTCGGTCACGGTCTCCGCCGGCGTCTCGCTGCGGGCGATGCCGGCATTGTTGACGAGGATGTCGACCTTGCCGTGGCGGGCGACGAGGTCATTGGCGACCTCGGCGACGCGCCTGGTATCGGTCACGTCCATGATCGCGGTCTCGGCGTCGAACCCCTTGGCTTTCAGGCTGGCCTTGGCGCTGTCCGCGACCTTGCTGTCGCGGTCGCCGATGACGACCCTGGCGCCGGCTTCGGCGAGCGCCTCGGCGCAGGCCAGCCCAATGCCCTGCCCGCCGCCGGTGATGAACGCGGTCTTGCCGTCCAGCTTGAATTTTTCCAGGTACATGTTGGTCTTTCCGTTCTTTGCCGTTTCTTGTCAGCCGCGAAGCGCGTTGCCGCTCGCATCGAAGCGGTGGATCCGCGCGGGGTCCGGCACCAGCGACACGTGATCGCCGGCATGCAGGCTCAATTCGCCGATGTAGCGCGCGGTCAGCATGCCGAGCGGACCGGCATCGACGTAGAGAAAGGTGTCGCTGCCGAGATGCTCGGCAACCGCGATCGTCCCCTGCCAGCCGCCGGCGCCATCGCGCTCGATCCTGAGGTGCTCCGGACGCACGCCGATCGTGGCCGCGCCTTGCTGCCTGGCGAGTTCGCCGGTGACGAAGTTCATCTTGGGCGAGCCGATGAAGCCGGCGACGAAGAGATTGGCAGGCTTCTCGTAAAGCTCCAGCGGCGAGCCATATTGCTCGATCTTGCCGCCGTTGAGCACGACGATCTTGTCGGCCATGGTCATGGCCTCGACCTGGTCATGGGTGACGTAGATCGCGGTGGTGCCGAGCTGCTTCTGGAGCCGCGTCACCTCGATGCGCATCTGTACGCGGAGCGCGGCATCCAGGTTCGACAGCGGCTCGTCGAACAGGAACGCCTTGGGCTCGCGCACGATGGCGCGGCCGATCGCGACGCGCTGGCGCTGGCCGCCGGAAAGCTCGCGCGGCTTGCGGTCGAGATAGGGCGTGAGGTTCAGCGTCGCGGCGGCGGCCTCGACCTTGCGGTTGATCTCGTCCTTGGGCAGCCCCGCCATCTTCAGGCCGAAGCCGATATTGCCGCGCACGCTCATGTGCGGATAGAGCGCGTAGGACTGGAACACCATGGATAACCCGCGCTTGGCGGGCGGCGTGTCGACGACGTTCTTGCCGTCGATCAGGATCTTGCCGCCGGAGACGTCCTCGAGGCCGGCGATCAGCCGCAACAGCGTGGTCTTGCCGCAGCCGGAGGGACCGACGAACACCACGAAGGAGCCGTCGGCAATGTCGAGATCTGCGCCCTTGATGATGTGCACGGGGCCGAAGGATTTCTGCACGTCCTGAAGTGTGATCTGACCCATGATCCGGCAGCCCCTCTACTTCACCGCGCCGAAGGTCAGCCCGCGCACGAGCTGCTTCTGGCTGAACCAACCGAGGACGAGAATGGGCGCGATCGCCAGCGTCGAGGCCGCCGACAGCTTTGCCCAGAACAGCCCTTCCGGGCTCGAATAGGAGGCGATGAACGTGGTGAGCGGCGCGGCGTTCGAGGTCGACAGGTTCAGCGTCCAGAACGCCTCGTTCCAGGCCAGAATCAGATTGAGCAGCAGGGTCGATGCCAGACCCGGGATCGCCATCGGCGTCAGCACGTAGACCAGCTCGCGGCCGATGGTGGCGCCATCCATGCGCGCGGCTTCGAGGATGTCGCGCGGGATCTCCTTGAAATAGGTGAACAGCATCCAGATCACGATCGGCAGATTGCCGAGGCACAGGATGAAGACGAGGCCGATGCGGGAATCGAGCAGGCCGAAGGTCTTGTAGATCAGGTAGATCGGCACCAGCACGCCGACCGGCGGCATCATCTTGGTCGAGAGCATCCAGAGCAGGATGTCCTTGGTGCGCTTGGTCGGCGCGAACGCCATCGACCAGGCCGCCGGGATGGCGATCAAGAGCGCAATGAGCGTCGAGCCGCCCGCGATGATGACCGAGTTCATGGCGTGGTGCAGATAGTCGCTCCGCTCCTGCACGGTCGCGTAATTTTCGGTGGTCCAGTGGAAGAACAGGAAGGACGGCGGAATGGCGAAGGCCTCGAGCTCGGTCTTGAAGCTTGCCAGCACCATCCAGAGGATCGGGAAGAAGATCAGGAAGCCGAAGAACCACGCCCCGATCGTCGAGATCACCACCCGCTGCGTCGTTGCCATCCGCGCCATGATTCAGGCCTCCAAATTGCGGCCGACGATGCGGACGAGGAAGAAGGCGACGACGTTGGCGATCACCACCGCGACGAGGCCACCGGCGGAGGCGCTGCCGACGTCGAACTGGATCAGCGCCTGCGAATAGATCAGGAAGGCGATGTTGGTGGTCTGCAGGCCCGGCCCGCCGCCGGTGGTGACGAAGATCTCGGCGAACACGGTGAGCAGGAAAATGGTCTCGATCAGGATCACCACGGTGATGGGACGCGCCAGATGCGGCAGCGTGATGTAGATGAAGGCCGAGACGGCGCTCGCGCCATCCATTTCGGCGGCCTCCTTCTGCTCCTCGTCGAGCGATTGCAGCGCGGTCAGCAGGATGAGCGTCGCGAACGGCAGCCATTGCCAGGCGACGATCAGGATCACCGCGAACAGCGGCACGTCGTTGAACCAGTCGATCGGCGTCAATCCGAACAGCTTGGCGAGCCAGGCGAACAGCCCGGACACCGGGTGCATCAACAGGTTCTTCCAGACCAGCGCGCTCACCGTCGGCATCACGAAGAACGGCGCGATCACCATCAGGCGCACGATGTTGCGGCCGATCACGGGCTGGTCCATCAGCAACGCCAAGGGAATGCCGAGCAGAATGGTCATGGCCAATACCGAGCCGACCAGCACCAGCGTGTTCTGGAGCGACGCGAGGAAAGCGGGATCGGTGAGGAAGTAGCGGAAGTTTTCCAGCCCGACGAATTCTTCCGAGCCGGGATCGAGCAGGCTGTAGTGCAGCGTCGAGAAATAGATCGTCAGCGCGAGCGGGACGATCATCCAGATGAAGAGCAGCCCGACGGCCGGGGTCAGGAGCGCGCGCGCCAGAAACTGCGTCTGCCGGGTTGCCATCCCTGACTTCTCCGCTTGCCGAAAGAAGGCGGCCATCCATCCGGGGCTGGGCTGGAGGATGGCCGCCAGTTTGAGCTCAGGAGGGAGAGCTCGGGTTCACTTGATGTAGCCGGCGCGCTTCATCTCGCGCTCGGTCACGGATTGCGCGGCGGTGAGCGCGGCATCGACCGTCATGGAGCCCGAAAGCGCCGCCGAGAACTGCTGCCCCACCTGGGTGCCGATGCCCTGGAATTCGGGGATCGCTGCGTATTGCACGCCGACATAGGGCACCGGCTTCACCGTCGGCTTGTTCGGATCGGCGGCGTCGATCGAGGCCAGCGTCAATTTGGCGAAGGGCGCGACCTTCAGGTATTCAGGGTTCTGGTAGAGCGAGGTGCGCGTGCCCGGCGGCACGTTGGCCCAGCCCTCCTTCGAGGCCACGAGTTTCGTGTAGTCCTTGCTCGTTGCCCAGGCGATGAACTTTTCGGCCGCCTCCGCCTTCTTCGAGCCGGCAGGGATCGCGAGATTCCAGGCCCACAGCCAGTTGGCGTTCTTGCCGAGCCCGGTGTTGGGCGCAAGCGCAAAGCCGACCTTGTCGGCGACCTTGGAATCCTTGGGATTGGTGACGAAGGACGCCGCCACCGTCGCATCGATCCACATCGCGCATTTGCCGGCGTTGAACAGTGCCAGGTTCTCGTTGAAGCCGTTGGAGCTCGCGCCGGGAGGGCCGGCGTCCTTCATCAGGTTCACATAGGTCGTGAGCGTCGTCTTCCATTCCGGCGTATTGAACTGCGGCACCCACTTCTCGTCGAACCAGCGCGCACCGTAGGAATTGGCCATCGCGGAGAGGAACGCCATGTTCTCGCCCCAGCCGGCTTTGCCGCGCAGGCAGATGCCGTAGACGCCCGCGTTCTTGTCGGTCAGCTTCTTGGCGGCGTCGATGACGAAATCCCAGGTCGGCTTCTCCGGCATCTTCAGGCCGGCCTTGTCGAACAGGTCGGTGCGGTACATCACCATCGAGCTCTCGCCGTAGAACGGCGCGGCATAAAGCTTGCCGTCGGCAGAGACCGCGTCCTTGATCCTGGGCAGCAGGTCGGCGACGTCGTAATCGGCGCCGAGATTGGCGAGCGGCACCAGCCAGCCCTTCTTGGCCCAGATCGGCACCTCATAGGTGCCGATGGTCAGCACGTCGAACTGGCCGCCCTTGGTGGCGATGTCGGTGGTGACGCGCTGGCGCAGCACGTTCTCCTCCAGCGTCACCCATTTCACGTTGATATCGGGGTTCTTCTTGGTGAATTCACCGGTCAGCCCCTGCATGCGGATCATGTCGCCGTTGTTGACGGTGGCGATCGTCAGGGTGGTTTCGGCCATCGCGGGGATGGCCAGCAGGACGGACGCGCCACAGACGGCGCCGAGGACGTGTTTCACGGTGACCTCCCTCAAACTCGCGTTTTGAGCATATGCCCACGCGTTGGGCGTATGTTCGGATGAGGGATACCGCTTGTCAAGCAGGCGCGCGGGTGTTTCGGCAACTTATGAGTGCTGCGATGCGGGAGGGCGGGCTGTTGCGCACCCTCCCCTGTCATGCCCCGCGCAGGCGGGGCATCCAGTACGCCGTGCTGTCTGTTGGTTTGCCCCAAGTGAGGCCGCGGCGTACTGGATCATCCGCCTGCGCGGATGATGACAGTGTTGTGCGGGGAAAGACCGTCCGCCTCGCAAGGATGCTGACGTGCTGGCTCCTCAGCGCTCCAGGATCGCCCTTGCCGTCGCCTCGTCGGTGATCAGGCCGTTGATCAGCCCTCCGCTCAAGGCTGCCGCGATCGCCGGGACCTTGGCGGCGCCGACCGCGGCGCCAATGGTCGTGGTCTTCGCCGGAACTTCCGGCGGGATGCTGGTGAGGCGCTTGTTGGTGCCGGCCTTGAGCAGGCGGCCCTTGGCGTCATAGGCCCAGCCGGTAATCTCGCCGATCGCCCCCTGCCGCATCATCTCGAACAGTTCGTCGCGGGTGACGAAGCCGTCGATATGGACCTGCGCCTTCTGGTCCATCTGGCCGATGCCGACGAGGCGCAGATCCGCCTTGGCCGCGACCGCCTTCACCTTGGCGATCGGCTCGATGCGCACCATCCTGTTGCGCTCGTCCTCCGACGACATGAGGAACGGCAGCGGCATCGGGTAGTGCCGCGCCCCGGTGCGGTCGGCGAGCCGCCCGACGGTGTCGTAGAAGCTCGCCGAACCGTCGGCGGAGATGTTGCCGACCAGCGAAACGATCTGGTGATTGGGCCGGTCGATCGGCGTGACGCGCTCGACCGCGGCGCGCACCGCCCGCCCGGTGCCGAGCGCGACGATGACGGGCGTTTCGGAGCGCAGCGTGGAATCGAGCAGGTTGGCGCAGCGCTCGGCAATGCCGGCGGTCGCCTGCGGCGCGGCGGGATCTTCTGGCACCACCTCGCAATGGACGAGATCGAACCGCTCCTTCAGACGCGCCGCCAATTCCATGCAGGCGGCGATGGGATGTTCGAGCCGGAAGGTGATCAGCCGCTCGGCAAGGCAGAGCGAGACCAGCCGCTGCGCCGAGGCGCGCGAGACCTGGAGCATTTTTGCGATCTCGTCCTGGGTGTGGCCGGCAATGAAATAGAGCCAGCCGGCCCGCGCGGCGTCGTCGAGTCTCGACTTGTCGTTCTCGGCGGCCATGCGGGCTCACATCTCCCAGAAATCGCTCATGCGCGCGAAGACCCGATCGGTCCCGGCGGCGGACAATATAGCGCGGCCGTCGCGGGCGCGATAATGGCTGCCGCCGACAAATCCCCATACGGTCATGCCGGCCGCCCTGCCGGCCTGCACACCGCTGACGCTGTCCTCGATCACCAGCGTGCGCGCGGGCTCCGCGCCCATCTGCGCCGCCGCGTGAAGAAAGAGATCCGGCGCCGGCTTGCCGTGCCTGACCATCTGCGCTGTGTAGAGCCGCGCGCCGAAATGCGCCCGAAGGCCGGTGACATCGAGCGAGAGCGAGACTCGGTCGATGTCGCTGGACGAGGCCACGCAGAACGGCGCGGCGAGCCCGGAGATCACCGCCCCTACCCCGGGGATCGGCTCGAGCGAAGCAGAGAACGTCTCCAGCACACGCGACTTCAATCGCGGCAGGAAGCCATCCGGCACGACCTGCCCGAGATCACGGTAGTGCTGCTCGATCGCCCTGGTGCTGCGCCCGAGAAACAGCTCGAGCGCCTGCTCCTCGCTGAGCGCGAGGCCGAATTCGGCCAGCACCTCGGACAAGCACCGGCAGCTCAAGAGCTCGCTATCGACGAGCACGCCGTCACAATCGAAGATGATGAGATCGGGTTTTGGCCGGCCTTGGTCCATTCGGACATTCGATCATATACTCACCGCATGAGCAATAGCTCAGGCAAGAACGCGGTGCCGCGGCGTTCCCGCCTCAATGCGCCACCTGCCGGTAGATCGCCGGCAGCGCCGCAGGCAATCGCTTGATGTTGCCGACGATCGCATAGCCGCCGCGCCCGAACAGCGTTGGAAAATAGGATTGCGCGGTCGCGTCGACCGTCACGCCGAAGACGGCGATGCCGAGCCGGCGCGCTTCCTGCACGGACTTCCTGGTGTCCTCGACCGCAAAGCGCCCCTCATAGTGATCGACGTCGTTCGGCTTGCCGTCGGTGAGGACGAGCAGCAGCTTCTTGCGCTGCGGCTGGCGCGCCAGCTCGGCCGAGGCGTGGCGCACTGCGGCGCCGATCCGCGTATAATAACCGGGCTTGAGCGCGCCGATCCGGCGCTCGACCAGTCCGCTCATCGGCTCGCCGAACGCCTTGATCGTTTCGAGCCGCACCCAGGACCGCCGGCGCGAGGTGAAGGTCAGGATGCTGTGGTGGTCGCCGCAGGCCGACAGCCCGTGTGCGAGCACGAGCAACGCCTCCTTCTCGACGTCGAGCACGCGGTAGCCGTCAACCCAGGCATCCGTCGAGAGTGAGACGTCCGCGAGCAGCGTGACGGCGAGATCGTGCCCTTGCGGCCGCATCGCCATGTGGACGCGATCAAGACCCGCGCCATTGCCGCCGGCGCGAAGATCGCACCGCGCGCGCACGAGCGCATCAAGATCGAGATCGTGTCCGTCGGCCTGCGCACGCATCAATTCGTGGCGCGGCCGCAGGATCTCGAAGCGGCGGCGCACCTGGCGGATGTGCCGGCGCATGGTCTCGTCCGGCGTCCAGCTCTCACCTCGCTCGGAGGCCGCGCCGGCGAGCACGCGGCAATGATCGGACAGATAGGAGCTGCTGCGATAATCCCATTCGGGATAGGTCAAATCCGCGTTCAGGCGCGAGGCGTCGAGGGCTTCCGGCGGCAGGTCGAGATCGAATTTGAAGCGGCTCGCCGGCTTGCCGCTGCGGCGGCTGAGCGTGATCTCCTCGAGATCGTCGGCCGCCTTCTGTGCGTCTTCGTCATCGCTGTCGTCGGCCGGGCGATCGACATTGACCATCTCGGCCATCGCCAAAATCTTCTCGAAGCGGTTGAGCACGAAGGGATCGCGGCGATTGGCGCCGTCCTCGCGCTCGCGGACGGCGAAACGCTTGCGATTGTCCTGGGCTGCGGGCTCCGCGCCATCAGCGCACTCGTCCTCGCCGGCATGCGCGGGCGACAGCTCGCGCGTCCAGCAATCGCCCCAGAGCGGGCACGGCAGGATCGAATGATAGCCCGGCGGCGCCTTGTCCGGCAGCGGCTCCGTTCCCATCATCGCCGGCCATAATTTGCCCACGGGCGCAGGTCCCGCTCCGAGCAGAGCGAGAACGATCTGCTCGATCTCCTGCTCGATGCGCGGCAACGGACGCCGCGGCCGGGCCGCGGCGGTTGCCGCGGCAAGCTGCGCGTAATCGGCGACGAGCCCGGGAAACTGCGTGAGCACAAAGACCGCCGTTTCGGCGGCGCGGCGCAACACCAGCAGATCGCGCCTAAGCGGATCGGCCTCCACAATCGTCTCGATCGGCGCGACCGCGAACCATGCCGCGAGCCAGCGATAGAGGCATGCGTTGAGCTCGCGGTCGGGAAAGATCGCCATGCGATCGGGCAGGAAGATGGTTGCGGCGTCGCGGCCCGGCTGCTTGAGGCGCTCGTCGCCGAGGCCGATGCGTTGCCGCCAGCCGAGCCGGTGCCCGGACTTGCGGGCGCCGGCGCTTGCGATCTGCACGCCGGCCTCGCCGCCCAGCGCGCGGAACATCACCGCGATCCGGCCTCTCACCTCCGAAAGCGACACCGCGTGATCGGCGTGAACCGGATAGCTCGCGGTGCCACCAACCATCCGGTGCCAGGCACGGCCGACCGTTTCCTCCAGTTCGAGGAAGTCGAGCATGGGCCCGTCCTCACCCGATCACGGCGCGCGCGACGTCGAGCAGCGCGGCCTTGACGTCGGAATCGTCGGTCAAGGGCTCGATCATGCCGGCCAGCACGGCGTCGGCGATCGGCGTGCCCGCGGCGATCAGGGTCGCGCAATAGACGACGAGGCGCGTCGAGACGCCCTCCTCCAGATCGTGCCCCCTAAGTGCGCGCAGCCGCCCGGCCAGCGCAACCAGCGGCCGCACGCGATCCGGCGGCAGCCCGCTCTCGGCGGACACCACCGCGATCTCCTGCTCGGGGGCTAAGAAGCCGAACTCGATGGCGACGAAGCGCTGCCGCGTCGAGGGCTTCAGCGCCTTGAGCAGCGTCTGGTAACCTGGATTGTAGGACACGACGAGCATGAAGCTCTTCGGTGCCGCCAGCTCCTCGCCGGTGCGCTCCAGCGGCAGGATACGGCGATCGTCGGTGAGCGGATGCAGCACCACGGTGACGTCCTTGCGCGCTTCCACCACCTCGTCGAGATAGCAGATGCCGCCCTCGCGCACCGCGCGCGTCAGCGGACCGTCGGTCCATACGGTGTCGCCGCCCTTCAGCAGATAGCGGCCGGTGAGATCGGCGGCGGTGAGATCGTCGTGGCAGGCCACGGTGTGGAGCGGCAGTCCGAGCCGTGCCGCCATATGCGCGACGAAGCGCGTCTTGCCGCAACCGGTCGGCCCCTTGAGCAGGACCGGAAGCTGATGACGCCAGGCGTGCTCGAACAGCGCGCATTCATTGCCGGTTGCGACATAGGCCGGCAACGCGGGCGCCGAGGTCACCGTGTGAAGGGCAGGTTTCATGATGTCTCTCCGGACTTTCCAGGAAGCAGGCGGCCGCGGCGAACCGCGGCCGCCATTTGCGTTTACTCAGCCGGCTGCAGCGCGGCGGACACGGTCGCCTGCTTCTCGCGGCCCGGCACCAGCACCGCCCAGACGAACATCAGCGCGGAGATCGCGACGAACACGCCGGAACCGAGCCGGACCCAGTAGAACATAGCGAGCTGGTCCTGCACGTCCATGTAGCTCTGGCCGAGCACGCGCTGGAGATGGACCTGGACCACGCCGGCGAAGGTCAGCGCAAAGGTCATGGTCATCATGGCCGTGCACATGATCCAGAAGCTCGTCATGCTGAGCCACTGGTTGTAGGGCGCGCGTCCCTTCAGCTGCGGGATCGCATAGGCCATCACCGACAGGTTCAGCATCACATAGGCGCCGAAGAAGGCGAGATGGCCGTGCGCGGCGGTGACCTGGGTGCCGTGGGTGTAGTAGTTCACCGAGGACAGCGTGTGCAGGAAGCCCCAGACGCCGGCGCCGAGGAACGCCATCACCGAGCAGCCGACCGACCACAGCAGCGCGGCGCGGTTCGGATGCTTGCGGCCGGCCTTCCAGGTCATCTGCACGGTGAAGATCACCATGGTGAAGAACGGCGCGACCTCGAGCGTCGAGAACAGCGAGCCGATCCACTGCCAGTAGCCGGGCGCGCCGATCCAGTAGAAGTGATGGCCGGTGCCGAGGATGCCCGAGAACAGGGCAAGGCCGATGATGACGTAGAGCCACTTCTCGACCACCTCGCGGTCGATGCCGTTGAGCTTGATCATCAGGTAGGCGAGCACGGAGGCCATGATCAGCTCCCAGACGCCCTCGACCCAGAGGTGGACGACGTACCACCAGTACATCTTGTCGACGGCGAGGTTCGCCGGATTGTAGAACGCGAACAGGAAGAAGATCGCAACGCCCCACAGGCCGAACAGCAGGATGTTGGTCACCGTGGTCTTGCGGCCCTTGAGCGCCGTCATGGTCACGTTGAACAGGAACATCAGGCAGACCACGACGATGCCGACCTTGATGATGAAGGGTTGCTCGAGGAATTCGCGGCCCTCGTGGTAGTGGAAGAGATAGCCGACCACGGCGACGCCGGCCGCGCCGAAGAACATCCAGAACTGGATCTTGGCGAGCAGCGGGCTGTACAGCTCGGTCTCGGTCTCTTCCGGGAGCAGGAAGTAGGTCGCACCCATGAAGCCGATCAGCGACCATACGATCAGCGCGTTGGTGTGGATCATCCTGACGATGTTGAACGGCAGGAGGGTCGACAGGGTGTTGGGCAGGACGTAGATGGTTCCGGCGAGCAGGCCGAACAGGACCTGGGCCAGGAACAGCGTCAGCGCGCCGTAGAAATACAGCATCGCGACTTTCTGGGTCTGATATTTCATCTCGGTTCTCTCTGTCTTGAAAGAGGATTAGCGGCGCTCAACCGGCCTTATTCGGCGGCCAGTCCTGGCGCTTGATCGTGCTCACCCATTGCAGGAAGTCGGCAAGATCGTTGAGCTCCTGGTCGGTCAGGTTGAACTGCGGCATCTGCCGCCGGCCCTCGGCGCCCGACGGCTGCGACTGCATCCAGGCCTTCAGCGTTTCGCGCGCGCTTGCCGGATCTTCCTTGCCGCCCCAGCGATCCCAGACGTTGCCGACCTCGGGCGCGAAATAGGCGCCCTCACCGAGCAAGGTGTGGCAGTTGATGCAGGAGTTCTTCTCCCAGACATGCTTGCCGCGGGCGACCGACGACGTCAGCGTCGACGCGTCGGTCGAGGTCGTGGCCATGTAGTAATGGCTGTGCGCCGTCAGCCCTATGAAGATGGCGAAGAAAAAAGCCGAGCCGCCGTAGAAGACGTTTCGAGCGGCCGACTTGGTCAGGCGTTCAGCCATTGCCAATCCTTTCCGGTTGATTCCTGTCGAGGTCCGATGCTGCGATTTATTGCCGCTTCGCGCGGCCGGTTCTTTGTCAGGGCGCAATGAGCGCGTCAGATCAGGGCGACGACGGCCGACACGGACCAGGCAAACAGCACGACGATGACGACCCAGGCGCTCACGAGGCCGCGCCAGAGCGCCGGCGCGGCGCGGAGATCGAGGAAATCGAGCACGATCCGGCGGCCCTTGAGTGCGGCGAAGGTCAGCAGCAGGGCGTTGCCGAGCAGCGGACGCGTCACAAGGGATGGCACCAGGACGGTCGCGAGCGCGAGGCCGACCAGCACGATCCATGTGAGGTCGAGACGATCCGGCATCATCAGCGCACCAGATACAGGATCGGAAACATGACGATCCAGAGCAGGTCGACCATGTGCCAGAAGGCGGCCCCCGTCTCGACGCCGATCACCTCCGCCCTCCGGGAAACCACGGCCAGGATCACGATGCCGAGGCCGACATGCAGAAGATGAAAGCCGGTGAGAAGGAAGTACAGCGTGAAGAACGGGCTGGTCTCCAGCCCGTTTCCCTGCGCGATCTCGCCGGCATATTCGAGCAGCTTGATCGCGATGAAGACGCCGCCGAGGGCCATGGCACCGAACAGCCAGCCGCGCGCGGCCTGCTTGCGGCGAGCCCGTGCGGCGGCCGTGCCGCGGGCGGCGGCCCAGCCGCTGGTCACCAGGACGATTGTGTTGAGCCCGGCGAGATGCGCATCGAGCGTGGCCTGTCCGGCCGCGAACATCGCGGGATGAATGGCGCGGGCGACGATGAAGGCACCGAGGAACAGGCCGAACGCGGCCAGCTCGCTGAAGATCAGCACCCAGATCATGGGATCGCCGGGGAGATCCTCGAGGATGCCCCAGCCGGTTCCCTGTTGTTCGCAATCGGTTGCCGACATCTGCCTTCCGGATCAGGACACCGGACAGACTTAGCCCGCCTGCCCCGATCCGAGTTTGTCGGCGGACAAACTGGTGGAATGCGCCGGCTTGTTTGCGCCGACGCAACGTCCGCCCGCCCGGATCACGGTAGGAACCACCTCAGGATTTCAGGGAGCGGCGAGCAACGATATGAGCGACGCACAAATCGGGCTGATGACCGCGACCCCCATCATCATCGCGTTCGCCATCGCACTCAGGCGCATGGGGGTACTGTCAACCGTGGCGACCGTCTCGGCGGTCAGCCTCTCCGTCGCCATCGCGGCGGTGCTATTCACGACGCAGTAGCGGCTGCCGTAGGGTGGACGCGTGCCCACCACTTCTCGCGCGATCGTAGAAAGGTGGTAGGCACGGCGCTTACGCGCCTTTGCCGACCCTACAACAGTCCACTCACCGCCGCTGATTATACACGTCGATGCACACCGCTCCCAGCAGCACCAGGCCCTTGATGACCTGCTGATAGTCGATGCCGATGCCGAGGATGGACATGCCGTTGTTCATCACGCCCATGATCATGGCGCCGACCACGGCGCCGCCGACGCGGCCCACGCCGCCATAGGCCGAGGCGCCGCCGATGAAGCAGGCGGCGATGACGTCGAGCTCGAAGCCCAGGCCCGCCTTCGGCGTCGCGGTGTTGAGACGCGCGGCGAAGACGAGGCCGGCGAGCGCGGCCAGCACGCCCATGTTGACGAAGGTGAGGAAGGTCAGCCGCTCGGTCTTGATGCCCGACAGGCTTGCCGCCTTGGCATTGCCACCGACCGCGTAGATCTGCCGCCCGATCACGGTGCGACGGGTGACGAAGCCGTAGAGCGCGATCAGCGCGCCCATGATCACCAGCACGTTGGGCAGGCCGCGATGCGAGGCGATCAGATAGGTGAAGTAGAGCACGGCGCAGGCCAGCAAAATGCTCTTGCCGAGGAAGAAGGCATAAGGCTCGACCTCGATGCCGTGCGACTGCTCGCGCGACCGGCCCTTGGCGCTGACATAAACGAGGCCGAGCGCGAGCACGGCGCCGATCAGCATGGAGGTCGGATGCAGCGTGCCGGCCTCGGGCAGGATCTCCGGAATGAAGCCCGAGGACAGTTTCTGGAAGGTCGCCGGGAACGGCCCGAGCGACTGGCCCTGCAACACCGCAAGCGCAAGACCCTTGAACACGAGCATGCCGGCCAGCGTCACGATGAAGGACGGGATCTTGAAATAGGCCACCCAATAGCCCTGCGCCGCGCCGATCGCGGCGCCCAGCAGCAGGCAGGCGATGAAGGCCAGCGTGTAGTCGACCTTGTAGGTCACCATCAGCACGGCGGCCACCGCGCCGACGAAGCCCGCGACCGAACCGACCGAGAGGTCGATATGGCCGGTGACGATCACCAGCAGCATGCCGAGCGCCATGATGACGATGTAGCTGTTCTGGAGCACCAGGTTGGTCAAATTGAGCGGCTGGAGCAGCGTGCCGCCGGTCATGACCTGGAAGAACAGCATGATCGCGATCAGCGACATCAGCATGCCGTAATTGCGCAAATTATTCTTGATGAAGCTGCCGTGCCGGCGCTCCTCGGGCAGCGAAACCGTCTTGTCGGTCATGGCTGCAATCCTCCCATCTCCGCGGCCTCAGGCACGCCGTTTCCGTTGCTTCTCTGGTTGCGCATGATGGCGCGCATGATCTTCTCCTGCGTCGCTTCCGTGCCGGAGAACTCGCCGACGAAAGCGCCGTCGTTCATCACGCAGATGCGGTCGCAGATGCCGAGCAGCTCGGGCATCTCCGAGGAGATGACCACGACGCCGCGGCCGGCCTCCGCAAGCTCGTTGATGATACAGTAAATCTCGTATTTGGCACCGACGTCGATGCCCCTTGTCGGCTCGTCCAGGATCAGCACCTTGGGGTCGGTCATCAGCCATTTCGACAGCACCACCTTCTGCTGGTTGCCGCCGGAGAGCTGGCCGGTCTCCTGGTAGACGTCCGAGCAGCGGATGCGCATGCGGTTCCTGTAGTCGCTGGCAACCTTCAGCTCGGCGATGTCGTCGATCACCCTCCCCGGCGCGACCTGGTCGAGGCTGGCGAGCGTGATGTTCTTGCGGACGTCGTCGGCGAGGATCAGCCCGAGCTGCTTGCGGTCCTCGGTGACATAGGCAAGGCCGGCGTCGATCGCGGCGGCGACGCTCGGCAGCACGATCTCCCTGCCTTCGAGCCGGATCGAGCCGCTGATATTGGTGCCCCAGGAGCGGCCGAACAGGCTCATGGCGAATTCGGTGCGGCCGGCGCCCATCAGCCCGGCGATGCCGACGACCTCGCCGCGCTTGACGCCGAAATTGACGTTCTTGATGACCTGCCGCTCGGGATGAATGGGGTGATAGACCGACCAGTTCTCGATGGCGAGCACGGGCTCGCCGATCTTCACGCTGCGCTCGGGGAAGCGATGGGCGAGATCGCGGTTGACCATGCTGCGGATGATGCGGTCTTCCTGGATCGGCTCGGCACGGCAGTCGATGCTGTCGACGGTGCGGCCGTCGCGCAGCACGGTGATGTGGTCGGCGACCTTGGCCACCTCGTTGAGCTTGTGCGAGATCAGGATCGAGCCGATGCCCTGCTCGCGGAACGCCATCAGGCGTTCGAGCAATGCGGCACTATCGGCTTCGTTGAGGCTCGCGGTCGGCTCGTCCAGGATCAGCATCCGCACCCGCTTGGACAGCGCCTTGGCGATCTCGACCAGCTGCTGCTTGCCGACGCCGAGGTCGGTGATCAGCGTATCCGGCGATTCCCTCAGGCCGACCTGCGCCAGCAGCTCGCGCGTGCGCCGGTACACCTCGTCGCGGTCGATCACGCCGAATTTCGACGGCGGATGCGACAGGAAGATGTTTTCGGCGATCGACATCAACGGGATCAACGCCAGCTCCTGGTGGATGATGATGATGCCGAGCGCCTCGGAATCGTTGATGTCGCGGAAGCGGCGCTCCTCGCCCTCGAAGATGATGGTGCCCTCGTAGCTGCCGTGCGGATAGACGCCGCTGAGCACCTTCATCAGCGTGGACTTGCCTGCGCCGTTCTCGCCGACAAGCGCGTGGATCTGCCCGGCGTGAACCGAGAAGTTGACGTCGCGCAGCGCCTGGACGCCGGCAAAGCTCTTGCTGACGTTGCGCATCTCCAGCATGGCGGTCATCGTCGTTGTCCCTTGGTCGCTGACTTCACCTCTCCCCGCTTGCGGGGAGAGGTCGATCGCGTAGCGATCGGGTGAGGGGGAGTCTCCGCAAGGGTAACTGCCCGTGTGGAGAGAGCCCCTCACCCCGCCCTCTCCCCGCAAGAGCGGGGCGAGGGAGACGAAAGAGTCTTACTGGAACTGCGACTTCTTGTAGTAGCCGCTGTCCACCAGAACCTTCTCCCAATTGTCCTTGTAGACCACGACCGGCTTGAGCAGATAGGACGGAACCTTCTTGACGCCGTTCTCATAGGTGTTGGTGTCGTTGACCGTGACCTGCTTGCCGGCGAGCGCGGCGTCGACCATGTCGGCGGTCACCTTGGCGAGATCGCGGGTGTCCTTGAAGATGGTCGAATACTGATCGCCGCGCAGCATCGCCTTGATCGAGGGCACCTCGGCGTCCTGGCCCGAGATGACGGGCATCGGCTGGTCGGCGCTGCCATAGCCCACGCCCTTCAGCGAGGAGATGATGCCGATCGAGAGGCCGTCATAGGGCGACAGCACGGCGTTGACCTTCTTGTTGCCGTAGTAGGCGCTGAGCAGGTTGTCCATGCGGGCCTGCGCGGTGGCGCCGTCCCAGCGCAGGGTCGCGACCTTGTCCATGCCCATCTGGCCGGACACGACGACGAGCTTGCCGCTGTCGATGTAGGGCTTCAGCACGCTCATGGCGCCGTTGTAGAAGAAGTAGGCGTTGTTGTCGTCGGGCGAGCCGCCGAACAGCTCGATGTTGAACGGACCCTTGCCGTCCTTCAGGCCGAGACCCTGCACGAGCGACTCCGCCTGGAGCACGCCGACCTGGAAATTGTCGAAGGTCGCGTAATAGTCGACGTTCGGCGTGCCGCGGATCAGGCGGTCATAGGCAATCACCGTGATGCCTTTTGCTTTCGCCTGCTTGAGCACGTCGGACAGCGTGGTGCCGTCGATCGCGGCGATCACCAGCGCCTTCGCGCCCTTGGTCACCATGTTCTCGACCTGCGAGAGCTGGTTCGGGATGTCGTCCTCGGCATATTGCAGGTCGGTGTTGTAGCCGCGCTCCTTCAGCACCTTGACCATGTTGTTGCCGTCGTCGATCCAGCGCGCCGACGATTTGGTCGGCATGGCGATGCCGACGGTCGCCTTGTCCTGCGCGGAGGCGGTGACGCCCGCGGCCATCGTCGCAGCGCCGGCCAGCGCCAGCGCGAGGAATGTCGTCTTCAGTTTCAGCATGCTTCACTCCCTTGGGTGTCAGACTGTTTTTCGTGTCGTCGAGAACGTTCGTCGTGTGCGGCTCCGGGCCTCCTATGCGAGCTTGACGTCGGGCTCCGCGCGACCGCGCGCGGATGCCTCCAATAAAAACGTGCAGCCGGCTTGCGGATCGGCAGCGCGTGCCGCCGCGTCCATATCCTGCCAGGCCGAGGTGACGAGGAGACGCGACAGGTCAGGGCCGACGAAGGCCGGGCAGCTCGCCTGCTTGGCCGGCACACTCAGCGAGCGCAGGCGCTCGCCCTGCGGAGAGTAGACGTCGATCCGGCTCGCGCCCCAGCACGCATTCCAGATCTGCCCGTCGGCATCGCACACCGAGCCGTCGAGGCCGCCGATGCCGGTGTGGCGGAGCAGCACCTCCGGCTCGCCGCGCGGCAATCCGGTCGCAGGATTGAGCGGGACGGCGTAGAGCACCGCGCGCGGGGTGTCGGTGAAGTAGCCGGTCGCGCCATCCGGCGAGAAGCAGATCGAGTTGGGAATGCTGATGCCGGGAAACAGCGTCGAGATCTTGCCGCGATGGAGCGCGTAGATCGCCCCTGCCCTCGGCTCGGCCTTCTTGCCCATGGTGCCGATCCAGAACGTGCCGGACTGGTGCACGCGGCAATCATTGGAGCGCGTCGTGGGATTGTCGGCGTCGAGCGGGCAGAACAGCGTCATCGCGCCGTCGGCGAGACTGCGGATATAGAGGCCGTCTTCCGCGACGATCAACTGCCGGTCGGCATCGATGCGTCCGAGCGCGCTCGCCATTCGGCCGAGCGCGTGGACGCGGATGCTGCCGCCGCCGAGATGCGCCTCGAACAGGCGTCCTTCGCGGATGTCGAACCACCAGGCGGTATCGGTGGTAACGTCATAGGTCGGCCCCTCGCCGAGATGACATTGCTCGGCGGAGAGCACGGAGGTCGGCACTTCTTCCATCATGGCGCCCTCACTGCAAAGCGATAGACGGTGTGATGCCGGTAGACTTGGCCGGGATCGAGGCGCGGACTCGGAAAGTCCGGCCGGTTCGGCGCGTCGGGCCAGATGTGCGGCTCGAGACACATGGCGTCCGATTGTCGGATCAGCTTGCCGCCCTTGCCCGAGATCGTGCCGTCGAGATAGTTGCCGGAATAGACCTGGATGCCGGGCTGATTGGTGAACAGCTCCATGATGCGTCCTGAACGCGGGGCTTCCAGCCGTGCCGCGAGCGCGAGCTTGCCGTCGCGGCCGAGGCAGTAGGTGTGGTCGTAACCCCTGCCGCTCTGCAATTGCCGATCGTTTTCGCGGATGCGCTCGCCTACGGCATGCGGGTTGCGGAAGTCGAACGGCGTGCCGGCCACCGCGCGCGGCGGCTCCGGCAGCGGAATGGCGGTGGGATCGATCGCGAGGAAATGCTCGGCTGCGACCGTCAGTCTGTGGTCGAGAATGGACGTGCCTGATGTCGCGCCTTCGAGATTGAAGAAGCTGTGGTTGGTCAAATTGACGATGGTCGGCCGGTCCGTCCGCGCCTCCATCATCAGCGACAGCTCGGCGGGGCCGGTGACGCGATAGGTCAGGCGCACATCGAGCCGGCCCGGATAATTCTCCTCGCCGTGCGGGCTCGTATAGGTGAGCGTCACCGCGGGCTCGGCGCCCTCTTCGATCCCGGCGATCGCCCAGAGCTTGCGGTCGAACCCGTCGAGGCCGCCATGCAGCGCATTCGGGCCATTGTTGACGGGAAGCTGCACCGTCTCGCCGTCGAGCGAGAACTGTCCCCTGGCGATACGGTTGGCGTAGCGGCCGACGGTGGCGCCCAGGAATTTTCGTTCGGCGAGATAGCCGGCGAAGGCGTCGTGGCCGAGCACGACATCGTCGTAGCCGCCCTTGGCGTCCGGCGCGATCAGCGCCTGGATCACCGCGCCATGGGTGATGATACGGGCTTCAAAGCCGCCCTCGCCGCGCAGCACGATGCGCTCGACATTGCGGCCGTCCGGCAGCGTTCCGAAGACGTCTTTTGTTATTTTTGAGCCAGCCATGTTCAGTCCACAAACGGTTCGACGATCGTGCGCCTGCCGAGCAGGAAAGAGTCGGCAACGAGACGCAACGGCGCCAGATCGACATCGCTTGCGCCGGTCGCCGCGAGTTCGACAAAGCGCCGGTACAGCTCGCGATATTCCTGATCGGGCGCCTCGGCAATGGCCTTGCCGTCGACAGCCATCCGACGCCCGCCGCCGGACAAATTCATCCGGCCCTGATCGGTTTCCACGAGGATATCCCAGCTCTGCGGCCCGGTCTGGCGGAAGTCGAATTCGGCGGTGACCGGCAGGCCGCCGATATCGGTCAGCGTCAGGTTCGCGGCAATCGGGGCCTGGCAGTTGGCCGGAAAGGCAAGCTCGGCCGCGGTGACGAACACCGGCTTGGGCAGGATGCGGGTCAGGATCGACAGCGCATTTATGCCGGGATCGAACACGCCGAGCCCGCCCGGCTCCCAGATCCAGGCTTGGCCGGGATGCCAGACGCGGACGTCTTCCTTCCAGTTGATGTGCACGGACTTGATCCGGCGTGTCGCCAGCCATTCGCGGGCCGGCTCGACCGCCGGCGCATAGCGCGAATGCCAGGTCGCGAACAGCGTGCGCCTGGCATCGGCCGCCATCGCGACCAGCGGATCGAGCTCGGCAACGCCGGTGCCGGGCGGCTTCTCCAGCATGACGTGCTTGCCGGCGGCGAGCGCCGTGGCGGCCTGGGCGCGCCGCACCTGCGGCGGCGTGCAGAGCGAGACCGCGTCGATCGCCGGGCCCTTCTCCAGCAGCTCTTCGATGGTGGCAAAATGCGGCAGCTCCGGCAGCGAAGCATTGCGACTGGCAACAGCCGCGAGCGTCGCGCCCGGTACCGCCGCGATCGCACCGACATGCTGGTCGCGCGCGATCTTGCCGAATCCGACGATGGCAATGCGAAGGTCGGTCACGCTTATTCTCCAGTATCGGCTGACGGCAGCACCTCGGCCGGGGCGGTCTCGATCACCGTGTCCTCGTGGCGGCTCATGCCGTTGTGAATGACAAAGACCATGGCCTCCGATGCCGCCTCGGCATCGCCGGCCGCGATCGCGTCGACGATCTTCTGATGCCAGAGCAGCACGGCGTCGCGGTCCTCCGGCTCGACCGGGGCGCTGAGCAGGAACGAGGCGCGCAAGGCGGCTTCGATGACATGCCCGATCGAGCGCATGAACAGATTGCCGGAGGCCCGCGCCACGGCAACGTGAAGCGCGAGGTCGGCATCGGCAAAGCCCACCGAGTCGGAGGCTTCACGCCGCATGCGCTCCATGCTGCGCCGGAGCTCGGCGACGTCCTCCTCGGACCGCTGCTTCGCTGCGAGCTCGGCCGCGCGCGGCTCGACCGCCAGACGGATCTCGGCGAGGTCGTTGAGGAAGCGCTTGTCGATGCCGGCGTCGAGATGCCAGGCCAGCACGTCGGCATCGAACATGTTCCAGGCCGCACGCTCGCGCACGACGGTGCCGACCCGGGCCTTGGTGGTGAGCAGGCCCTTGGCCACCAGCGTCTTCACGCTCTCCCGCAGCACCGGCCGCGACACGCCGAACATCGCGATCATCTCGGCATCGCCAGGCAGGCGTGTCCCCTCCGCGTAACGGCCGGCGATGATGTCGACGCCGATCGAGCGGGCCACCTCCGCGTGGTTGGAGTGGGCCCGGCGCGTCGGGATGACGACGATGCGCGAGGTCATGTGGCAGCTCCTGCGCTCTTGGCCACGGGCCGGCGCGCGAGCGCGACCAGCCCCTGCTGCAAGGCGATGAAGGCGAACAGTAGCACGCCGGTCGCGATCTTGGTCCACCAGCTCGACAGCGTCCCGTCGAAATTGATGTAGGTCTGGATCAGGCCCTGGATCAGCACGCCGAGGAAGGTGCCGATCACCGAGCCCTGCCCGCCCGTGAGCAGCGTGCCGCCGATCACGACGGCGGCGATGGTGTCGAGCTCGACGCCGACGGCGGACAGCGAGTAGCCGGCGCTGGTGTAGAAGGAGAAGACGATGCCGGCGATGCCTGCGAGCAGGCTCGACAGCATGTAGATCTTCACCGTCATCTTGCCGACCGCAACGCCCATCAGGCTTGCAGTGGTCCGGCTGCCGCCGAGCGCATAGACATTGGCGCCGAACCTCGTGAGATGCAGCAGCAAGGCGCCCCCGATCACGATCACGAGCATGATGATCGCAATCGCGGTCAGCCGCCCGCCGCCGGGCATCCGCAGGGCGAAGTCCGACACGGTGGAATAGACCGGCGCGGTGATCGGGACCGACTCCGTCGAGAGCAGGAAGCTCGCGCCGCGGGCCAGGAACATCCCCGCCAGCGTCACGATGAAAGGCGGCAGATCGAAGACATGGATGACCGCGCCCATCGCCGCACCGAACGCCGCCGAGAGCGCGAGGATGGCGACGAAGGCGACCAGCGGCGGCACGCCCCAGCGCTCGATCGCGAGCGCGACGAAGACGGTGGTGAAGCCGATCACCGAGCCGACCGACAGATCGATGCCGCCGGAGATGATGACGAAGGTCATGCCGGTCGCGACGATGCCGAGAAAGGCGTTGTCGGTGAGGAGATTGCCGACCACGCGGGTGGAGGCGATGTTGGGGAATTGCATGGCGCAGAGCGCGAAGCCCGCGACGAGCACGATGGCCGTGATCAGGACGGGCGGCAGGCCTTTCATGCTTTCGCCCTCCGCAGCCGCGCCGCGATACCGGCAAGCCCCGAGAATTTCGGCGATTGCAGCAGCAGAACCGCGAGCACGACCACCGCCTTGACCAGCAGATTGAACTCCGGCGGATAGCCGGACAGCAGGATCCCGGTGTTCATGGTCTGGATGATCAGCGCGCCGAGTACGGCCAGAACGAGGCTGAAGCGGCCGCCGAACAGCGAGGTGCCGCCGATCACCACGGCCAGGATCGCGTCGAGCTCGAGCCAGAGGCCGGCATTGTTGGCATCCGCGCCCATGATGTCGGCGGCCGCAATCACGCCGGCCAGCGCGGCGCAGACGCCGCACCAGACATAGACCGAAAGAATCATCGCGCGGGTGCCGACGCCGGCAAGCTCGCTCGCCCGCGCATTACCGCCGGTCGCCTCGATCAGAAGCCCGAGCGCCGAGCCGCGCACCACCGCGCCGGTGAGGATCAGCATGACCAAGGCGATCGCGACCGGAACCGGCAGGCCGAGGATGGCACCATTGCCGAGCCAGACCAGGTCGGGCGAGGAAAACGTCACAATACGCCCTTCGGTGATGAGCTGGGCGATGCCCCGCCCCGCCACCATCAGGATCAGCGTTGCCACGATCGGCTGCATGCCGAGCACGGCGACGAGAAAGCCGTTCCACAATCCGCAGACGAGGCCGGCGCCAAGCGCGGCCGCCAGCACGATCGGAAGCCCGTGGCTGTCGGCGAGGCTCGCCGCAATCGCGCCCGAGATCGCCATGATTGCGCCGACCGAGAGGTCGATGCCGCGCGTCGCGATCACCAGCACCATGCCGAGCGAGAGCAGCGCCACCGGCGTGCCGCGGTTGAGCACGTCGATCAGGCTGCCGAACAGACGGCCGTCCTGAAGGCGCAAATCGAAGAATTGCGGCGACACCACGCGGTCGACCGCGAGGATGACGATCAGTGCGAGGATCTGGGCAAGGCCGCGGCGCGGCAACAGCGCTATCATGCCCGCCCCTCATGCGCTGTGGCGGCGCCGTCGGCCGCGATGGCCGCGAGAATGTTGCCGACGTCGATCGCCTCGCCCGCGAGCTCCTCGATATGGGCGCGGTCGCGCAGCACCACGACCCGATCCGAATAGGTCACGATCTCGTCCAGCTCCGAGGAGATCACGAGCAGAGAGAGCCCGTCGTCGCAGAGGTCGCGGATAAGGCGGATGATCTCGGCATGCGCGCCGACGTCGATGCCGCGGGTCGGCTCGTCCAGCACCAGCAGCCGCGGCGAGGTCGCGAGCCAGCGCGCCAGCAGCACTTTTTGCTGATTGCCGCCGGAGAGCAGGCCCACCGGGCGCTCCGGATCGGACGGACGGATGTCCAGCATCCTGACGTAGCGGCGCGCGATCTCGTCCTGCTCGCGGCGCGACAGCGGCCGATGCAGCCCGCGTTTGGCCTGGAGCGCCAGCACGATGTTCTCGCGCACGCTGAGCTCGGCGACGATGCCGTCGGTCTTGCGTTCCTCCGGGCAATAGCCAAAGCCGTGGCGCACGCCGTCGCGCGGCGAGTGCAGCCGCACGGGCGCGCCTTCAACCTTCGCCTGCCCGCGATCGGCGCGCTCGGCGCCGAACACCAGCCGCGCCGTCTCGGTGCGACCCGAGCCGAGCAGGCCGGCGAGGCCGACGACCTCGCCATGGCGCAGCTCGAGATTGAACGGCGCGACATAGCCGGATTTGCCGTAATTCTCGAAGCTCGCGCAGATCTCGCGCGCCTGATGCTCGCGTGTCGCCGCCCGCGCGCCGGTGGTCTCGGCCAGTTCGCGGCCGAGCATCATGCGGATCAGCTCGATCCGCGGCAGCGAGGCGGTCTCGCGTTCGCCGACCAGGCGGCCGTTGCGCAAGACGGTGATGCGGTCGGAGATCTCGTAGACCTGGTCGAGGAAATGACTGACGAAGACGATGCCGATGCCGCGTTTCGCCAGTTGGCGCATGATGCCGAAGAGGATCTCGACCTCGTGACGGTCGAGACTCGCGGTCGGCTCGTCCAGGATCAGCACGCGCGCGGACAGATCCACGGCGCGCGCAATCGCGGTGACATGCTGCACGGCGACGGAATAGCTGCCGAGCGGCGCTGATACGTCGATGTCGAGGCCGAACTCCGCGAGCAGCGCTTTGGCGCGGCGGCGCATCTCGCCGTCGCGCACGATGCCGAAGCGCATCGGCTGGCGGTCGAGAAACAGGTTCTGCGCCACCGAGAGATTCGGCAGCAGATTGACCTCCTGGTAGACCGTAGCGATGCCGGCCTGAAGCGCGGCCTTGGCCGAGCGCGGCGCGACCTCCTCGCCGCCGAGCCTGACGATGCCGGCGTCGCGCGGGAATACGCCGGTGACGACCTTGATCAGCGTGGACTTGCCGGCGCCGTTCTCGCCGAGCAGCGCATGGATCTCGCCGGCGCGAAGCGTGAAGTCGACCTCCTGCAACGCACGCACAGCGCCGAAGCTCTTGCTGATCCCGCGCACCTCCAGAAGGGGCGGAGCAGGATCGGGGCTGTTCTCCATAACGACGTCACTCCCACCGGCGTCCGCTGATGCTGCGGACACCCAGCCTATTCGTTCGCGCAGCGGTGCCGAAGGGGGTGCCGGACCACAAATGGGCGGTCCGGCACGGCGCCCGCCTCAGTAACCGAGGCCCTTCTTGCTGTCGTAGATCTTCTGCGGATCATCGGCCGCGGTATAGAGCTTGGACTCGGTCTGGATCCACTTGGGCGGAACGGTGCCCTTGTCCTTGAAGGCCGCGATGGCATCGAGTGCGGGGCCCGCCATGTTCGGCGTCAGCTCGACCGTGGCATTGGCTTCGCCGGCGGCCATGGCCTTGAAGATATCGGGAACCGCGTCGATCGAGACGGTGAGGATCTCCTTGCCGGGCTTGAGGCCGGCTTCCTTCATCGCCTGGATCGCGCCGACCATCATGTCGTCGTTGTGCGCGTAGACCGCGCAGATCGACTTGCCGCCGCCTTCGGCCTTGATGAAGCTCTCCATCACTTCCTTGCCCTTGGCGCGGGTGAAGTCGCCGGTCTGGCTGCGCACCACTTTCAGGTTCGCGTGCTTGGCGATGGCAGTGTCAAAACCCTTCTTGCGGTTGGCAGCGACGCTGGCGCCGACCGTGCCCTGCAATTCGACGATGTTGCAGGCCTTGCCGCCGACGGTCTTGGCCAGCCAGTCGCCGGCGACCTCGCCTTCGTGCACGCTGTCCGACGTGACGGCGGTGAGATAGAGTTCCTTGCCGGAGGGATCGATGTCGCGGTCGAGCAGCACGACCGGGATCTTGGCCTCCTTGGCTTCCTTCAGCACCGAGTCCCAGCCGGTCGAGACGACGGGCGCGAGGAAGATCGCATCGACGTTCTGCGCGATGAAGGAGCGGATCGCCTTGATCTGGTTCTCCTGCTTCTGCTGGGCGTCGGCGATCTTGAGATTGACCTTGCGCTTGGCGGCCTCCTGCTTGGAGACCGAGGTCTCGGCCGCGCGCCAGCCGGATTCCGATCCGATCTGCGAGAAGCCGATGGTGAGCTCGGCGGCATTCGCCGGCAGCGCGAGCAGCAACGCGGCCGTGGCGCTGGCTGCAAAGAGGGCTTTGAGGATCATCAGGCGTGTCTCCCAAGAAGTGATCTTGTGTTTATCTCAGGCGCCGATTGGTAGCATGGCACCTGCAGACCGCCCTTTGCGGGCGGCGGGAGGCACTATTTCACGGAAGATCGGTTCCGACTAGTCATATTATTTGACTATTTGGAGGAAACCGCGCGTTGGCGGACTGGGTGGCTCTATGACACACCCAGCGCGATTTTGTTCCAGCGATGCAACGAGGAGATGAAGGTGCGCTCCCTCGCCCCGCTTGCGGGGAGAGGGTTGGGGTGAGGGCGCTCGCAATGACGATGTGTGGAGCTCGGCGTAGGTCGACCAAATCGACTCGCGGAGACTCCCCCTCACCCGGAATTCGCGCTTCGCGCAAATTCCGGCCTCTCCCCGCAAGCAGGGAGAGGCGAAAAAGAAGCTAGATCAGCTTCCGCTGCGCGAGGTTCTTCATCAGCGCACTGAAGCCGAAGGTCCACGGCTCGCACTCGTCGCTGGTGCGCATGCGGTTGACCAGCTTGCCGAGCTGGGGCGCGGCGATGGTGACGATATCGTCGCGCTTGTGAGTGAAGCCCTGCCCCGGCGCATCGCGATCCTTGACCGGCGCGAACATGGTGCCGAGGAACAGCACGAAGCCGTCAGGGTATTGATGGACCTTGCCGATGGTCTGCTCGACGAGGTCGGTCGGATCGCGGCTGATCTTGCTGATCGAGGAATGGCCATCGAGGACGAAGCCATCGGTGCCCTTCACGTTCAGGCTGATGTCGAGCTTGCGCGCATCGTCGAGCGTGAAGGTGTCGTCGAACAGGCGCAGCAGCGGACCGATCGCGCAGGACGCGTTGTTGTCCTTGGCCTTCGAGAGCAAGAGCGCCGAGCGCCCCTCGAAGTCGCGCAGATTGACGTCGTTGCCAAGCGAACCGCCGACGATCTTGCCGCGGCTCGAGACGAACAGCACCAGCTCCGGCTCGGGGTTGTTCCAGGTGGACTTCGGATGCAGGCCGGCGTCCATGCCGGTGCCGACCGAGGACAGGGTCGGTGCCTTGGTGAAGACCTCGGCATCGGGACCGATGCCGACCTCGAGGTACTGGCTCCAGGCGTTCTGATCGATCAGCACCTGCTTCAGGTGCATCGCCTGGTCCGAGCCCGGCTTGAGCTTTGACAGATCGTCGCCGATCAGCCGCGTCACCTCTTTCCGGATCGCTTCGGCCGAGGCCGGATTGCCCTTGGCGCGCTCCTCGATGACGCGCTCCAGCATCGAGATCGCGAAGGTGACGCCGGCCGCCTTCAGGGTCTGGAGATCGACCGGCGCGAGCAGCCACGGCTTCTTGGGGTCACGTCCATCGGGGGCCGTATTGGCCACGATGGCGTCGAGATCGCCGATGCGCTCCCCCCCGGTCGCGGCGAGCGCCTTGGCGGGATTGTCCTCTTCGCAAAGCGCGCTGACGGTCGGAAATTTGGCGGTGACGTCGAAGACACCGTCGCCGCGCACGGCGACCACGGCCGGACCATTGACCTGCGGCAGCCAGACGCGGCCGACGAGTGTTCCCCGCGTGCCGTCCTCGGGGAGAAGGTCTTTGACTGTCAGTGTGGTCATGGCCGGCGTCCTCGCTGCTTCTAAGGATCAGCCGCGTTTACAGCCGCCGATCCCGTTGGCGAAGACCAATAAACGTCTGGCAGGGGAAGTCCAGACCGGCCGCGAAGACCCGCTATGCCCCTGCCCGCGCCTCTATGCGCCTGCGCGCGCTTTGCGGGCCGCGATCTGCTGGAGTGCCCAGCGTGCGTTCTTGCGGACATCAGGGTCGGCATCGTCGGCGATGACGGCGAGGAACGCCTCGCCGTCGGGATGGGCGATCTCGCCGAGCGCGGCGGCCGCCTCTTTCCGCAAATTGGCCTGGTCATGGTTGATGCAATTGCCGATCGGGCGCACCGCGCGCTCGATCTTCATCCTGCCGAGGCTGCGGATCGCCTTCAGCCGCACCTGCCAGAATTCGTCGCCAAGCGAAGCCACGAGCTGCTCTGCGGCGAGCGAGCCGTTGACATTGAGGCCCAGCGTTTCGGCCGCCATCTCGCGCACCATCCAATCGCTGTCCTTCAGCGCGCGTGTGATCGTCTCGGCGGCCGGCTTCATCTGCGAGAACGCCAGCGCACTCACGGCGGCGCGGCGCACATGCGCATCAGGGTCGTTGATCAGCGCGGTCAGCGCCGGGATGGATTCTTCCAGCTTGAGGAAGCCGATCACGCCGATCGCCTGCACGCGCACGGCGGCGTCCGTGTCCTGGAGCGCTTCCAGCGCCGGCTTCAACGTGTCCTTGCAGCGCAACTCCTTCAGCGCGCGCAGTGCGCCCATGCGGACGAAAGCGTGGGCATGCTTGACCAGCGGCAGGATGATTTCGGCACAGGCCGGATCCTTGAACTCGGCCATGCTGTCGGCCGCGGCCGATGCCACGATCCTTTCAGGATCGACCAGCAGCTTGACCAGCGCGCTCGCGGCCTCCGGCCCGTCGAACTCGCCGAGCGCCATCGCGACCTGCTGGCGCACGCCGGCATCGGGATCGGCGACCATGTTGGCGAGATGGCCGACCGCGGCGGGATCGCCGGAATGGCCGAGCGCGATGATGGCGACGCGGCGCTCGGCGGGATCGGCGGCCTGAAGCCGCTCGTCGGCGTCTTCGAGATCGTCGTAGGATTCGAACGGGCTCGACATGATCACCTCAACAGATAGGGAATGTTGACGGTGACGGCGCCGGTCGGGCAATCGGCCTCGCAGGGCATGCAGTACCAGCACTCGTCATAGGCCATGTAGGCCTTGTTGGTCATCTCGCTGATGCGGAGCACGTCGAGCGGGCAGACGTCGACGCAGACGGTGCAGCCCTTGTCGGCGATGCATTTGGCATCGTCGACGACCACCGGAACCGATGTTTGATAGGACGCGAGAGGCATTTTATGTCTCCTGTTGCTATGGTCTGGTGGATCAGGCGGAGGCGCGGATGCGCTGCTTGTCGTAGAGGTCCTTCTCGTCGTCGGCGATCGGCACGACGTACGGCTCCACGGCACGTTTCTCGCTGGTCATCTTGCCGTCCTGCTTGCTGAGCAGCGTGTGGCAGAACCAGTTCTCGTTGTCCTTCTCCGGGAAATCCGTGCGCCAGTGATAGAGGCCCCAGCGGCTCTCCTCGCGGTAGAGCGAGGCATGCACCGCCAAGTCGGCGCAGTCCATGATCGACTGCACTTCGAGCGCGCGCAGCAGCTCGTGCGCGTTGCGCGCGATCATGTGTTCCTGCATGTCTTGACGCGCCTCGGCAAGGCGGCGCATGCCGAGCTCGTATTTGCGCGTGACTTTCGGCGGCTGGAGATAGTCGTTGACCAGGCGCCGGGTCTTGTATTCGACCTGGTTCGGCGGAATGCCGTCCTCGCGCTTGGTCGGCGCCATCACGCGGTCGCGCTCCATCGCAACATCGGCGGCGTCGAACTCCGCAAAGTCGTGGCTGTCGGCGAACTCCATCGCGTCGATGCCGGCGACCGAGCCGTTGGTGAAGGCGCCGAGCATGTAGTTGTGCGGCACGCTCGCCATGTCGCCGGCGGCGTAGAGGCCGGGCACGGTGGTGCGGGCATTGTCGTCGACGAACACGCCGGAGGCGCTGTGGCCGGAGCAGAAGCCGATCTCGGAGATGTGCATCTCGATCGATTCGCTGCGGTAGTCGACGCCGCGTCCCTGCTGGAACAGGCCGCGCGTCGGACGCTCGACCTTGTGCAGCGTGGATTCGATCTCCGAGATGGTGTCGGGGTGAAGATGCTTGAGCTGGAGGAACACCGGCCCCTTGCCGGACAAGAGCTCGTTGTAGAACTCCAGCATCATCTGGCCGGACCAGTAGTCGCATTCGATGAAACGCGAGCCTTCGTTGTTGGCGGTGAAGGCGCCGAAGGGACCGGCGACATAGGCGCAGGCCGGGCCGTTATAGTCCTTGATCAGCGGATTGATCTGGTAGCATTCGAGGTTCGCGAGCGCCGCGCCGGCGTGATAGGCCATGGAGTAGCCGTCGCCGGAATTGGCGGCGTTCTCATAGGTGCCGAACATGTAGCCGGAGGTCGGCAGACCGAGGCGGCCGGCGGCGCCCATGCACAGGATCACCGCCTTGGCCTTGATGACCAGCATTTCGGCCGTTCGCGTGTTGACGGAGATCGCGCCGGCGATGCGGCCATCAGACGATTTCAGCAGCCGCGTCGCCATGTAGCGGTTGGAGATCAGGATGCGGGCACGGCGGAGCTGACGGTACAGCGCCTTCTTCACGGTCTCGCCGTTCGGCATCGGCAGCACATAGGTGCCGATGTGATGCACCTTCTTGACGGCGTAGTCGCCGTTCTCGTTCTTCAGGAAGCGGATGCCGAAACTGTCGAGCTCTTCTATGATCTTGTAGCAGTTCTGCGCGTATTTATAGACCGCCTTCTGGTCGACGATGCCGTCATTGGCGATGGTGATTTCCTTGGTGTACTGCTCCGGCGTCGCGTAACCGGGGATGACCGCGTTGTTCAGCCCGTCCATGCCCATGGAGATCGCGCCGGAGCGCTTGACGTTCGCCTTCTCGAGCAGGACGACATTGGCCTTCGGATTCTTCAGCTTCGCCTTGAGCGCCGCCATCGGGCCGGCCGTGCCGCCGCCGATGACCAGCACATCGCAGGAAACCTCCGAAAGTCCGTCGACGATCTGATCTAGTGCCATCGCTTGCTCCTGGTTCGCCGATAGCCGGCGCCTTTGCATCAGATTTGTTCAGGTGACGTTCCGGCGATAGCAATTAGTTGTCGCCGGGCCGCGATTTGCGCCTCAGCGCTCGACAAAGGCCTTTTCGATCACGAAATGGCCGGGCTGGCTGTGATTGCCCTCGACAAAGCCGCGCGCGGAAAACATCGCAGGGAGTTCCTCCAGCATCGCCGGGCTGCCGCACAGCATGATGCGGTCGGTCTCGATATCGAGGCCCGGCAGCCCGATGTCGTCGAACAGCTGGTTCGAGGCGATCAGATCGGTGATGCGGCCGCGGTTGCGGAACGGCTCGCGGGTCACGGTCGGGTAGTAGATCAGCCTGTCGCGGATCAGGGGACCGAAGAATTCGTGGTTGCGCAGGCCTTCGACGAGGTGCTCGCCATAGGCAAGCTCCGAGACCTGGCGGCAGCCATGGGCGAGCACGATGGTCTCGTAATTCTCGTAGACGTCAGGGTCCTTGATCAGGCTGGCGAACGGCGCGAGTCCCGTGCCGGTCGAGAGCAGCAAGAGGCGCTTGCCGGGAATGAGGTTGCCGGTGATCAGCGTGCCGGTCGCCTTGCGGCCGACCAGGATGATGTCGCCTTCCCTGATCTTCTGGAGGCGCGAGGTCAGCGGGCCGTCCTGCACCTTGATCGAGAAGAACTCGAGCGCCTCCTCGTGGTTGGCGCTCGCCATGCTGTAGGCCCGCATCAACGGCTTGCCCTCGACCTCCAGGCCGATCATGGCGAACTGGCCGTTCTGGAAGCGGAAGCCCGGATCGCGTGTCGCGGTGAAGCTGAACAGGGACTCGGTCCAGTGCCTGACCGACAAAACCGTTTCCCTCTGAAATGCGCTCATGGTCTCTCCTTGGCCATCGACGACGCCCAAGGTTTCGGAGCGAGGAGAGTCCGGCAATTCGTAAGTGAAATTTCCGGTCGATTAGTTTCACATTTCGCGGGCGGTGACTGAAGAGCAGGCAGCGAAGGTCAGGCGAGCGCACGCGCGCTGGCAATTAGTTGCTATCGCAGTTGTGTCACAACGACGTAGAGAGGAGTCGGAGGTTCGTCATGACCATGACTTTGGTGGCACCGACCGTAGCCGACTACGAAGCCAGCGCCGATCTCGCCGCGCTCCTCGTCCGCACCACGCAGGACGATGCCTTGAGCCTGCCCGCCGAACAGCTTCGCCTCTCCTGCAAGTGCGCCCATTGCACCCGCGCCCGCTTCGACGGCCGCTTCCCGGACGCGTTTCCGGGGATTGCCATCACCGAGATCGGCGATCTCGGATATGGGCTCAACATCTCGTTTTCGGATGGGCATAACCGGGGGATTTACCCCAAGCCGTATCTGCTGAGCTTGGCGGGGCGCTAACCCATCGATGTCGTCCTGGCGAAAGCCAGGACCCATTACCCCAAGAGCAAGTTGCAAAAGCGGGCTGTGGCAACATGGCCGCGCAACAACGCACACGTGTGGTAATGGGTCCTGGATCAGCGCTCCGCTTCGCTCGCTTGTCCAGGACGACGATGTTGGTGAGGCGCGCTAGCCAAGCCACAAATTCCGCTGTCATTCACCGCGAAGGCGGGGAATCCAGTACGCCGCGGCCTCTCAATAACCCATTGACGCCTCTGGAATACTGGATCGCTCGGTCAAGCCGGGCGATGACAGCGGAGTGAATCTGGCACGGACATTGCTCCTCTTTAGAACGACTTGAACGTTCCGGAGGCAGGTGATGTTGCAGGCGGCCAATGTGGTTCGCGGGGCTGTTCCCCCGGCAGTCCGGCCTGCCGGAAGCTCCTCGCTGCTGCTCACCGAGAACCAGCAATGGATCGGCGGACCGCCGGCGCTGATGGACAAGCTGACGCCGCGCGAGCGGGAGCTGGTGCTGAAGCAGGGCCGCCGCAAGGTGCTCAACCGCGGCCAGACGCTGTTCAGCCAGGGCGGCAAGCATGACGGCATCTGGCTGATCGAGAGCGGCCGCATCCGCGTGTTCTACACCTCCCCGCTCGGACGCGAGATCACGCTGGCCTATTGGCATGTCGGCAATTTCGTCGGCGGGCCGGAGGTGTTCGAAGGCACCGTGCATCAATGGTCCGGCGTCGCATCCAGCAATTGCAGCGTGGTGCACCTTCCCGGAAAGGAACTGCGGTCCCTTGCCGCAGAGATCCCGAACCTTGCGATCGGCCTGATCGAAGGCCTCACCTTCAAGGGCAAATGCTATTCCGCGCTGGCGCAGATGCTGGGAACGCGCTCGATCACCCAGCGCCTTGCGCATCTCTTGCTGCATCTCGTCGAGCTCTACGGCGTCGATGATGCGGACGGCCGGGTGATCGCGGCCGCCTTCACCCATGCCGACATCGCCCACATGGTCGGCGCCACCAGGCAATGGGTCACGATCAGCCTGAAGCGCATGCAGGAGAAGGGAATCGTCGTGACCAAGCGCTCGCAGATCGTGGTGTGCCGGACCGACGTGCTGGAGGAGATGCGCGGCCAGGCGTCCGATTAAGGGAGCCCGCGACCACGGCCGCTGCACAGGCAAGCGGCTTTATAGTGCAGGACTGCCCAAGGAGTATGCAATTAGCTTTTCCCGGCAACTAATCGACTGCGGCGCTCATTCCGGATTTGCCCTGTCCAGGCCCTCACCCAATCATGGCAACCACAGCACATCCAACCGAATGAGGATGAGAATGGTCCGCCATCTTCCCACGCTCTCGATCGCGATGTCGGTGACGTCGCTGGCGCTGATCCTCGCGCAGCCGGCTTCGGCGGAAACCGTGACGCTCGGCATCGGAACGCAGGACACCACGACCAACACGGTGACCGCCGGCGTCGTGATCCGCCAGCTTCATCTCCTCGAAAAATATCTGCCGAAGGAAGGCAAATACGCCAACATCAAGTTCGAGCTGGAGTGGCAGAACTTCACCTCCGGCCCGCCCGTCACCAACGCGATGATGGCGAACAAGCTGCAGATCGGCATGATGGGCGACTATCCGCTGATCGTGAACGGCTTCACCTTCGAGAGCAATCCGGAGAGCAAGAGCCGCCTGATCGGCATCGCCGCCTACAGCCTGTCCGGCTCCGGCAACGGCCTCGTCGTCCACAAGGACTCGCCCTACTACGATCTCGCCGATCTCAAGGGCAAGCTGGTCAGCGTGCCGTTCGGCTCCGCCGCGCACGGCATGGTGCTCAAGGCGATGCAGGACCGCGGCTACACATCCGACTTCTTCCAGCTCGTCAGCCAGAGCCCGGAGGTCGGCTCGACCAATCTCCAGGAAAAGAAGATCGACGCGCATGCCGACTTCGTCCCCTTCGCCGAGCTGCTGCCGTTCCGCGGCTTCGCGCGAAAGATCTTCGACGGCGTCGAGACCAATCTGCCGACTTTCCACGGCATCGTGGTCCGCACCGACTTCGCGGAAAAATATCCCGAGGTCGTCGTCGCCTACTTCAAGGCGCTGATCGCCGCCAACCAGTGGCTACGCGACGATCCCAAGCTTGCCGCCGAAAAGATCCAGGAGTGGACCGGGATCAACAAGGAGGTCGTCTATATCTTCCTCGGCCCCAGCGGCAACATGACCACAGACCCGACGATCAAGCCGGCGCTGATCGATGCCGCCACGACCGATGTCAAGGTGCTGCAGAACCTCGGCCGCATGAAGGAGTTCGATCCGAAGAAATGGGTCGACGACAGCTACATCCGCAAGGCCTATGCCGAGATGAAGCTCGACTATGACGCGCAGCTTGCGAGCACCAAGAACTACGAAATCACGGGCGAAGACAGCTTCTGCAAGAAGCCGATCACCGATCCGCGCAAGGCCGGCGAGGTCTGGGTGGATGAAGCCGGCATCCTACCGTTCGCGTCCGCGGCCTGCACGTTAGGCGCCTATGCCGACTTCAAGGCCAAGGGCAAGAAGATCAACGTGGCCTACGTCTTCGACACCACCCGCGGCATCAAGCTGTTCGCCGACCAGGCCTTCTTCGCGGTCGGCAATGGCGACGTCGCGCCGTTCCTGCTGAAGAAGGATGCCGAAGCCCATGCGGCCAAGATCGGCGGCAAGGTGCTCGGCTTCGACGATGCGGTGAAGGCGGCGGTCGGCGGAGGCAAGACGTGAGCAGTCCCGCCCTCCTCAGACATCCCGAGGACAGCATGCCGGCAACAGCAGTCGCGGAGGCGGGCCCGGCGCCCACCGCTCCGCCCAAGACACCGCCCTCCTTCGGCACGCTCGCGCTGCGCTGGTATCGTCTCAACCAGGGCCGGCTGCGCGCGACCGCGATTGGCATCGCCTCGCTGATCGCGTTCCTGCTGGTCTGGCACCTGCTCACGACCTACCGCGTCGTGTTCTTCGTGCGCTTCACCAACGTGCCCTCGCCGCTCGCGGTCTATGCCAGCTTCACCAAGGCGATCCACGATCCCAAGTTCCTGATGCACATCGTGTTGAGCTGCCGGCGCATCTTCATCGGCTTCTCGCTCGCGGCCATCGTCGGCGTGCCGCTCGGCCTGATCATGGGCCGTTTCAAGCTGGTGCATGAGATCATCTTCCCGGTCGCCGAGGTGCTGCGGCCGATTCCGGCGATCGCCTGGGTGCCGATGGCGATCATGCTGTGGCCGACCAACGAGCAGAGCATCGTCTTCATCACCTTCCTCGGCTCGTTCTTCCCGATCCTGGTCAACACGCTGCACGGCATGTCGCTGGTCGATCCCGTTCTGGTGCGCGCCGCGCAGTGTCTCGGCGCGCGCGAACGCTCGATCTTCCGCGAGGTGTATTTCCCGGCCTCGCTGCCGCACATCTTCACCGGCCTCACAGTCGGCATGGGCGTCGCCTGGGTGTCGCTGATCGCCGCCGAGATGATCTCGGGTCAGTACGGCATCGGCTACTTCACCTGGGAGGCCTATTCGCTGGTCCAGTATGCCGACATCGCGCTCGGCATGATCGCGATCGGCGTGCTCGGCCTCGGATCGAGCCTGCTCATCAGGGGCGCGGGACAATTGGTGATGCCGTGGAGGTCGACATGAGCGAGATGTTCGCGAACCCGTCGAAGGGCCATATCGAAGTCCGGAACTTCTCGCTCAGCTATGACAGTATCGAGGGACCGGTTCAGGCCGTCACCGATACGCAGATCCATGTGAAGCCCGGCGAGTTCGTCTCGATCGTCGGTCCCTCCGGCTGCGGAAAGTCCACGCTGCTCAACGCGGTCGCGGGATTCCTCAAGCCCACCACAGGCATCGTCACCGTCGACGGCGAGCGCGTCAACGGCCCCAGCGCCGAGCGCGGCATGGTGTTCCAGCAATATTCGCTGTTTCCCTGGAAGACGGTGCGGGAGAATGTCGAGTTCGGCCTGAAGATGCGCGGCATGGCGCGCTCGCAGCGCGAGCGCGCCGCGCGCACGCTGCTGGGACTTGCCGGGCTAGAGGCCTTCGAGAAGCATTATCCGGAAAAACTCTCCGGCGGCATGAAGCAGCGCGTCGGCATCGTCCGTGCGCTCGCGACGGGACCGAAGGTGCTGCTGCTGGACGAGCCGTTCGGCGCGCTCGACGCGCAGACCCGCGTCATCATGCAGCAGATCCTCACCAATATGTGGCAGCGGCTGAAGATCTCGGTGCTGTTCGTCACCCACGACATCGACGAGGCGATCTTCCTGTCCGACCGCGTCTACTGCATGACCGCCCGCCCCGGCTCGATCAAGGCGGAGATTCCGATCCCGCTGGAGCGGCCGCGGCAGCAAGCGATGATGATGTCGTCGGAGTTTTTGGGCCTGCGCCGCGGGCTGATGTCGCTGATCCGCGAGGAAAGCCTGAAGGCGATGGGCGGCGAGATCACCGACATGGGCATGCAGGGGCTGAACATCGAGCTGCACGGGCATTCGCTGGCAGATGTGATTTGACTTAACCTCGCCCCGTTTGCGGGCCTCGTAGGGTGGGCAAAGCGAAGCGTGCCCACCATCTTCATCATGAATGTGGATACGTGGTGGGCACGGCGCCTTCGCGCCTTTGCCCACCCTACGGCAGTTCGTTCTAATCACTTAAACCAATGCACCAGCGCGATGCTGATGCCGAGCAGCAGCATCAGCGACAGCGTCACCGCAGCCGTCACCCGTCCGCCGACATTGGCGAGCACGCGGACGTCGACGCCGAGGCCCAGCGCCGCCATCGACACCACCGTCAAAAAGCTGGTGATCTTGGTCACCGGTCCGACCACCGTGCTAGGGACGATCTCCAGCGAGCGCAGCGTCGCCAGCGCGAGGAAGCCGAGGATGAACCACGGGACCAGGCGGAAGAAGCCGACATTGGTCTTCTTGGCGTCGCTCTGCCAACGCGAGGCGACGAGGGACAGGCCGACGACGACCGGTCCGAGCATCAGCACACGCATCAATTTCACCAGCGTGCCGATCTGCGTCGAGACGAGGCCGGCCGGCACCGTCGCCGCGAGCACCTGCGGCACCGCATAGACGGTGAGGCCCGCGAGAATCCCGTATTGCGTGGCGGAGAGTTGCAGCAGCGGGATCAGCAGCGGCAGGCCGAGCACCATCATGACGCCGAGGATCGCCGTGAAGGAGATCGAGGACGCGATCTCGTCGTTGTTGGCGCCGATGATCGGCGCCACGGCCGCGATCGCCGAATTGCCGCAGATAGAGTTGCCGCAGGCGATCAGGATCGACAGCCGGGTCGACAGGCCGAGCAGCCGGCTGAGGCCGAAGGAGACGCAGAGCGCGATCACGACGACCGCGGCGATCGATGCCAGCAGCGCGATGCCCGAGGCGGCGATGGCCGCGAAGCTGATCGAGGCTCCCAGCAGCATGACTGCGACTTCAAGCAGCTGTTTTGCGCTGAAGGCGATGCCGGCCTGCCAGCGCGGCGCGGGCTTCCAGAAGCTGCGCAAGGCCATGCCGAGCAGGATCGCCATCACCAGCGCCTCGACATAGGGATGCTCGAACACGCCCAGTTCCGCCCGCTCCAGCAGGGCGGAGACGCCGGCGACGGCAATGCAGAGGAGGATGCCCGGAATCAGCGCCGCAATGCGGCTTATGGCGGTGGCCGGCTTGGCATCGGCCGGGCTGGATGCTTGATTCTGCGACACAAATCTCTCCCAGAGGAGAAAGATTTATACGCAGCACGATCCAATTGGGAAATAAGTTTTCGACATATCAGGGCCGAGGGAAGTTCTGTCCTCGACCCGGAATAAACCGGCTCAGAAGATCAGGTTTTTGGCCAGCGAGGCGACGCGGCTGAAGCCGTCATAGATGCCCGGCTCAAAGAAGGCCGCGCGCGCGAGCACGATGCCCGCGACCAGCGACCAGAACAGCGTGGTACCGGCCCGCAACAGGAGCTTCGAGGCGCGCGACTTGGGCTGGGTGTCCGTCGCGGACACCAGCTGCTCGCCGAAGGGTTCAAATCGAGTGCGTTCCATAGCTTGCGCCAATCCATCAAATTCTGAACGGAATGTCGTCGTTTCGGCCCCAAACGGCAATGGAAGCGATTGGCGTTTTTGCGCCTCGACGGGGAAACTCCTTCCGTCGGACACCCCCGGGACAATAGTTTTCTTCTTCCGGCCTATTTGGACACCGGCGCCCAGGCTACAGGGCCAGATAACGCCGCCGGATCGCCTCGTTGGCCTTCAGCTCGTCGATTCCGGCGGCATAGACGATCTGGCCCTTGTCGATCACCGTGGCATGGCTCGCCAGGCCAAGGCAGAAATGCATGTTCTGCTCGGCGATCAGCACGGTCGAGCCGAGCTGGCGGAGCTGGCGCAAAAGCTCGCCGATCCGCTGCACGATGATCGGCGCGAGCCCTTCGCTGGGCTCATCGAGCAGCAGCAGCGCCGGATTGCCCATCAGCGTGCGCGCGATCGCCAGCATCTGCTGCTCACCGCCCGACAGGCGTCCGGCGATGCGATGGCGCAGCGGCTCCAGCAGCGGGAAGACTTCATAGATGCGCTTGATCGGCCACTCGTCCTGGCCTTCCGGCCCCTTCTTGCGACCGATGACGAGATTGTCCTCGACCGTGTGCTCCGGGAAGATCTGGCGGTCCTCCGGCACGAAGCCGAGCCCGGCGCGGGCGATATGGTGCGGCTTCCGGCCTGATATCACCGCGCCGCGCAGGCTGACCCTGCCCCGCCGCGGCGGCGCCAGACCCATGATCGCCTTCATGGTCGTCGACTTGCCGGCGCCATTGCGGCCGAGCAGCGCCATGGTCTCGCCCTGCCGCACGGAAAGGCCGACGCCGAACAGGATCTGGCTGGTACCGTAATAGACGTCGAGATCGGCGACCTCGATGATGGCTGCGCTCATGCGGCCGCTCCCGCATGTTCGGTGCCGAGATAGGCCTCGATCACCGCGCTGTTGTTGCGGATCTCGTCGGGCGTGCCGGTGGCGAGGATGCGGCCATAGCAAAGCACGACGATCTTCGGCGCGATCTTGAACACGATGTCCATGTCGTGCTCGATGAAGACGACGGTGATCTTTTGCGTCTCCCAGAGCTCGCGCACCTTGTCGATCATGCGCCAGCGCTCCTCCGGGCCCATGCCGGCGGTCGGCTCGTCCAGCAGCAGCACCTTTGGTTCGAGCACGAGCGCCAGCGCGATGTCGAGCAGCTTCTGATCGCCATGCGACAGCGTCGCCGCGGTGCGGTTGCGCTTGCCGGACAGGCCTAACAGCTCCATCACATGCTCGGCGCGATCGCGCGTCTCGGGCAAGGGAAAGCGCTTGTGCAGCACTGCGGAAGTGCGCTGATCGGCGCTGACCGCGGCGAGCATGGTTTCCTGCACCGTCAGCGATTTGAAGATGCTGGCGACCTGGAAAGCGCGGCCGATGCCGTGGCGCACGATCTCCGGCGGCGAACGCCCGGCGAGATCGACGCCGTCGAGCAGGACCTCGCCGGAATCCGGCCTCAAGGCGCCGGTGATCAGGTTGAAGAAGGTGCTCTTGCCGGCGCCGTTCGGGCCGATCACGGCGGTGAGCGAGCCATCGGGGAAGTCGAGCGTCACGTCGTTGGTCGCCTTCACGCCGCCAAAGGACTTTGCGAGGTTGCGGATCTCGAGCATCGCTAGCGCCCCTCGCCTGTCTCGCGCCGTTGTCTGGCATTGTCATTCCGGGATGGTCCGTCAGGACCAGACCCGGAATCTCGAAGTTCCGGGTTCGCACTTCGTGCGCCCCGGAATGACTGCCCGATGGATACACCTGACATCGCTAGCGTCCCTCGCCGGCGTCGCGCCGGTGTGCGAACCATTCGGCGACGAAATCGAGCAGGCCTTTGCGCAGGCCCAGTGCGAAGAACAGGATGACCACGCCGAGCACGATGCCGTGGTACTCGGTGTACCGCGTCACGGTGTCATTGAGCAGCAGCAGCAGCACGGTGCCGACCATCGGCCCCAGGAAGGTCGAGACGCCGCCGAGCATGTTGATGAAGATGGCTTCGCCCGAGATGGTCCAATAGGCGAATTCCGGATAGGCGCCGGAGACGAACAGCGCCATCACCATGCCGCCCATCGCCGCGAACAGCGCCGCCAGCACGAACACGGTGAGCTTTGCGCGCCAGACGTCGATGCCGAGGAAGCTTGCGCGCGCGGCGTTGTCGCGGATCATGCGCAGCGTGTAGCCGAACGGCGATTGCGCGATCTGGCGCATCGCGAGCAGGCCAAGGACAAGGAGCGCGCAGCTCGTGACATAGAGATGGACGTGGTTCGACAGATCGATGCCAAGGAACGCGGGACGCGGGATGCCGCCGCGCAGGCCCTGGTCACCGCCGGTGAAGGACGCCCAGGACAGGATGGTCGAGTGGATCAGCATCTGGAACGCCAGCGTGACGAAGGCAAAGTAGATCTCCTTCAGCCGCACGCAGATCGCGCCGATCACGGCGGCGATGAGCGCCGTGATCACCAGCGTCGCGACGAAGGCGACCGGAATGGGCAGGCCAAGCTTCTGCATGATCAGGCCGAAACTGTAGGCGCCAAGGCCGAAGAACATGCCGTGGCCGAACGAGGTCAGCCCGGTGTAGCCGACCAGGAGGTTGAGCGAGGTCGCGAACAGGCCGTAAGCCGAGCAGCGGATGACGAAGTCGAGCAGCGCCTTGCTGCCGGTGAAAAGCGGCAGGCTCGCCAGCACGGCGAAGGCGACCAGCGCGATCAGGACGTCGCGGTAGCGATGAAGTGCCGCGCCGCTGCGCACCGGCGCCAGCGTCTGCGCGCGTCCGGCCTCCAGCTCGGTCATGCCGCCTCCTTGCCGAACAGGCCGGTGGGCTTGGAGACCAGCACGATCACCATGAACAGGTACATCAGACCTTCCGTGAACAGGGGAAAGCCGAGCGAGCCGAACGAGCGGATCAGGCCGATCAGCAGCGCGCCGATCAGTGCGCCCAGGATCGAGCCCATGCCGCCGATCACGGTGACGATGAAGGATTCGATCAGCACCGAGAATCCCATGCCGGGGGTGAGCGAGCGCACCGGCGCGGCAAGTGCACCAGCCAGCCCCGCCAGCATGCCGCCGAGCGCGAACACGCCGCCATAGATCAGGCCGGTGTTGATGCCGAGCGCCGACACCATGCCGGGATTGTGCGCGGCGGCGCGGATCACCTTGCCAATGCGGCTGCGCGACAGCCCAATGCCGAGCACGATGGCCGCGACGAGCGCGACGCCGATCAGCAGCAGGTAATAAGGCGGCACCACGCCGCCGGCGATGAACAGCGGCATCACCTGGAACGCCGCAGGCATGCCCATCGACTTGAACTCGGGGCCCCAGATGATGCGCACGACATCATCGAAGATCAGCACGAAGGCGTAGCAGACGAGGAGCTGCATCAAGACGTCGGCGCCATAGACGCGGCTCATGAAGACGCGCTCGAAGATCAGGCCGAGGATGGCGGTGCCGCCCGCACCCGCCAGCATCGCCAGCGCAAAGCTGTCGGTGAGATGATAGGCCGTCATCGCAAAATAGGCGCCGAACATATAGAAGGCGCCGTGGCTGAAATTGACGACCTTGAGCACACCGAAGATCAGCGTCAGCCCGACCGCGACCAGAAACAGCAGCATGCCGATGATGAGGCCGCTGGTGGTTTGCGTCACCAGGCAGGCGGAGCTGGAGAGGCAGCCGGCGAGCGCGTCGAGATCCACGGGAGCACTTTCATTGCAGCGCGCCGGACCTGGCGCGGAGAATCAAACGAAACAGGCGGAGACGGTTGGTCGCCTCCGCCTCGCGCGCGGTCAGGTGTAGCCTTTGCTCTTCTTCCACTCGGCCTCGAGCTCGAAGATCGTCTTCCAGTCGCCGGCCTTGACCTCGGGCACATAAGGCTCCTGCGGGATCGTGGTGCCCCAGCCGATGGCGTAGCCGACGAGGGTGTGATCATCGCCGCGCATGGTCACGGTGCCGTCGGCGCCGAACGGGCACTTGATGGTGAGGCCGGCCAGCACCTCGGCGATCTTCTTGCCGTCGGTGGCGTTCGCCTTCTTGGCGGCTTCGGCCAGGAACATCACCGCGGTCGCGTTCTGCCACGACCAGTTGGTCGGGTACTCGTTGTACTTGGACTTGTAGGCATCGCCCCAGGCGGCATTCTCCGGCGTGGTCGGGAAGGTCTTGATGTAGCGGTTGCCGGAGTGGATGCCCTTGGGCAGGTTCTTCACCACCGTGAGCGCGGTGTAGTCGGCCATGTTGACCGCGAACACCTCCATCTGGCTGAACATCGCGTAGATGTTGGCCTGGTCGATGTAGGAGGTGAGATCGCCGCCCCACAGGCAGGAGTACAGCGCCTGCGGCTTGGCCTGGAGGATCTTGGTCACCACTTCGGTGTAGTCGGGCTGGAACAGCTTTGGCCAGGACTCGCTGATGACCTCGACGTCCGGCGCGAAGCGCTTCAGGTACAGCGTGAACTCGCCGGTGGTGTCGCGGCCATAGGCATAGTCCGGCGAACAGGTCGCCCACTTCTTCAGGCCCTTGGCTTTGGAGATCGCCGCTGCATAACTGCCGCCGACGATGGAATCGTGGATGCCCTGGCGCACGCAGCGGAACGCGTTCGGGATGTGCTGCTTCGGATCGGCGGTGAGCGAGGATGCCTCCGAGCAGGTGTGGACGCAGAGCACGCCGAGATCGCGCGCCACCTCGTGCACCGCGAACGATCCGGACGAGGCCTCGCCGTCGATCAGCCATTCGCAGCCATCGGTGTTGACGAGCTCGCGCGCGACGCGCGCGGCTTCCTGCGGCTGGCCCTTGGAATCGCGGATCACCATCTCGATGGGACGCCCGGCAAGGCCGCCGGCGGCATTGACCTTGTCGACCTCGAGCATCACCGCGTTGCGCGAGGACGTGCCGAGCTGCGCCACGCGGCCCGACAGAATCGTCGGCATGCCGACCTTGATGGTCTTGGCCTGGGCGCGCGCCACCCAGGGCGCTGCAACACTCATCGCACCGGCGCCCATCAGCGCCAGCGTTGAACGGCGGCTGATGCCCGGCGTGCGGGTTCTCGTCATTTTTCCCTCCCTCTGTCGGGTCGGCGTTTCCAAATCCCTGTCGGAGATCGTCTCGTCTCCGTGTTCCCAAGGATTTCAGAGGTAGGGGGGTGACGTCAAGCCAAAGATGAATTACGAGTCAGAATTCATCAAGGGAGGACATGAGGCCGCAACCGGCCCAAAACCCGCACAATGATCAACCTGTCGAGCTTTATCGCCTTTCATGCCCGGCGCACGCCGGAGCGGCCCGCGCTGAAATACCGCGGCGAGGAGATCTCCTACGCCGTCTTCGACGCGCGCATCCGGAAAGCGGCCGGCTGGCTGGCCGCGCAGGGCATTGGCGCCGGCGATGTCGTGGCCGTGCTGATGAAGAACAGCGCGGCGTTCCTGGAGCTGGTGTTCGCCACCAGCCATCTCGGCGCGGTTTTTCTGCCGATCAACTTCCGCCTCTCCCGTGACGAGGTCGGCTACATCGCCGGCAATGCCGGCGCGCGCCTTCTGATGGTCGATGAGGAATTGGCCGCGAACGCGGCGGGCGCGAAGATCGTCGTGCTGGACGAAGCCGCCCAGCAGAGCGTTACGCGTCTCGCGGGCGGCGCTGCGGCTGCGCCAATGCACGTCCGGGCGCCGTCCGACCTGATGCGGCTCATGTACACCTCGGGCACGACCGACCGCCCCAAGGGCGTGATGCTGTCTTACGATAATTTCTACTGGAAGTCCGCCGACCAGACCATCGCGCTGGGTCTCAGCGCCGAGACGCGCCTCCTCGTCGTCGGTCCGCTCTATCACGTCGGAGCACTCGACCTGCCCGGCATTGCCGTGCTCTGGCATGGCGGCTTCATCCGCATCGAACGCAATTTCGAACCGGAGACCGCACTTGCGGCCATCGCCGAAGACAGGCTCAACGCCGCCTGGTTCGCGCCGGTCATGACCACGGCGATGCTCACCTGCCCCACCCGCGATCGCTACGACGTCTCCAGCCTGACATGGGCGATCGGCGGCGGCGAGAAGACGCCGGAGCTGCGCATCCGCGCCTTCTCGGAATATTTCCGCAATGCGCGCTACATCGACGCCTATGGCCTCACCGAGACCGTCGGCGGCGACACCTTCATGGAGGCCGGCCGCGAGATCGAGAAGATCGGCTCGACCGGGCGCGCCATCGCCCATGTCGAGATCGAGATCCGCGACGAGGAGGGCAGGACGCTGCCGCCGAACGTCAACGGCGAGATCTGCCTGTGCGGGCCGAAGATCACCCGCGGCTACTGGAAGGACTCGGAGAAGACGGCTGCGGCTTTCTTCGGCGACTGGTTCCGCAGCGGCGACGTCGGCTATCTCGACGACGAGGGCTTTCTGTATCTGACCGATCGCAAGAAGGACATGATCATCTCCGGCGGCGAGAACATCGCCTCCTCCGAGGTCGAACGCGTCATCTACGAGCTATCAGAGGTGCGCGAGGTCGCGGTGATCGGCCTGCGCGATGCGCGCTGGGGCGAGCGGCCCGTCGCCATCGTCGTGCTGGCGGAAGGTGCGAGCCTCGAGCTCCCTGCCCTTACCGAACATTGCCGCGCGCGGCTGGCGAGTTTCAAGGTGCCGAAGCAGCTCGTCGTCCGCGACAGCCTGCCGCGCAACCCGAGCGGAAAGATCCTCAAGCGCGTGCTGCGCGCCGAGCTGGAGACGTCTGAATGACGCAAGCGAATGCCAAGGTCACAAAGCTCAACCGCGTCGAGCGCAACGCCTGGACCAAGCAGAAGATCTTTGACGCCGCGACCAAGGTCGTCGGCAAGCATGGTTATGCCGAAGCCTCCGTCGCCCGCATCACCGAGCAGGCCGGCGTCGCGCAAGGCACCTTCTACAACCATTTCGAGAACCGCCAGGAGCTGCTCGACCAGCTGCTGCCCAAGATCGGCCTCGACATGGTCGGGTTCATCCGCGCCCGCACCGGCACGGCGGATGCGGCGCGGCAGGAGATCGAGCGCTTCTCCGCCTTCTTCGACTTCATCCGCGAGGTGCCGGAATTCCTGCGCATCCTCAACGAGGCCGAATTTTTTGCCCCGATCGGCTACCAAAAACATCTCGACAACATCTCGGTCGCCTATGTCCGCATCCTGCGCCGCGCCCGCCTTGCGGGTGCGATCGAGGATTACAGCGACGAGGAATTCGAGGCGATCGTCCACATGCTGATGGGCGCGCGCGGTTATCTCAGCCGCCGCTACTCCTATTCGGAAGGCGGCGTCACCGCCGTGCCCGACCACGTCATCTCCGCCTATCGCAAGCTGATGACGCGCGGCCTGTTCAGTTCACCGGGAGATCAGGAAACGCCATGAACATCGCATCTCCCCACCACCCGCTCGACGTCGCCTCGGCGATCGCCGAAGGCGACATCCGCTGCCTCCTGATGGTGCTGGTGCACATGACCGGCGAGGCGCGCTGGCTCGAGCCGCCGTACTTGCCCAAGCGCGACATCCGCCTCATTCCCGATCCCGAAGCCGGCGTGCCGAAGGAGATCCAGGACGAAATCCGCGCCGCGGTGGTCAACCTCTTCGCCAATGGCTCGCCGCAGCCGGTCATTACCGACCCCGGCGAAGAGCTGCTCTTGAAGATGATGCGCGCCTGCCTCGGCGAGAACGTCGCGCCGGAATATGCGCCCCTGATGCGCGAGGAGATGGGCTTTGTGCCGCGCGAGACACGATGGACGACGCGTCCTTCCGACGACAAGCTCGCGGAGCAGCACGTTCTGATCGTCGGCGCCGGCGTCTGCGCCATCGCGCTCGGCGTGGCGCTCGGTCATCTCGGCATCCCCTACACCATCGTCGAGAAGAACGACGAGCTCGGCGGCACCTGGTGGATCAACCGCTATCCCGGCTGCGGCGTCGATACACCGAACCATTCCTATTCGTATTCGTTCGGCTCGCGCAACGCATGGACGCGGTACTTCTGCCAGCGCGAGGAGCTGCTCGGCTATCTCCTGAAGGTCGCCGATGAATACGGCATCCGCGAGCATTTGCGCGTCAACACCGAGCTGACCTCGTCGCGCTGGGACGAAGGCAAGAGGCGCTGGATTTCCACGCTCAGGACCAAGGACGGAGAAGAGACCTTCGAATCCACCGCGCTGGTCAGCGCGATCGGCCAGCTCAACGATCCCTCCCGCGCGCGCTTCAAAGGCGAAGAAAGCTTCAAGGGCACGATCCTGCATTCGGCGTTATGGTCCGGCGATATCGATCTGGACGGCAAGCACGTCGCCGTGATCGGCACCGGCGCGACCGCGATGCAGCTGGTGCCGGCGATTGCCGGCCGTGTTGCCTCGGTCACCGTCTATCAGCGCAGCGCGCAATGGGCGCGGCCGGTGAAGGGCTATTCCGACCCGATCAGCGAGGGTGCGCGCTGGCTGCTGGCGCATCTGCCGTTCTATGTGCAGTGGTATCGCTTCAACATGTTCTGGCGCTATGGCGACGGCCTGCTGCCGTTCCTGCGCAAGGACCCGGCCTGGCCGCATCCGGAGCGCGCCGTCAACAAGGGCAACGACCGCCACCGGCAGGAGCTGACCGACTTCATCCTCACCGAGCTGAAGGACCGCCCCGACCTGATCGAAAAATGCGTGCCGACCTATCCGCCTTACGGCAAGCGCATCCTGCTCGACAACAACTGGTTCAAGACGTTGACGCGACCGAACGTGGAGCTCGTCACCGACGCGATCGACCGTTTCGACCAGGGCGGCATCGTCACCGCGGACGGCAAGCGCCGCCCCGCGGATATCATCGCGGTCGCGACCGGCTTCAAGGTCACGGAGATGGCGGCGCGCCTGAACATCAGCGGCCGCAACGGCAAGAATTTGCGCGAGGCCTGGGGCAACGACAATCCGACCGCGTTCCTCGGCCTTACCGTGCCTGATTTCCCCAACTTCTTCTGCATGCTCGGCCCGAACTCAGGTCCCGCGCATGGCGGCAGCGTCATCTTCCAGTCGGAGTGCCAGAGCCGCTACATCTCGGCGTGCCTGGCCGACATGATCGAGCGCGATGTCGCAGCGATCGACGTCCGTCCGGACGTGCTCGACGATTACGTCCGCAAGGTCGACGCCGAGCACGAGGGCATGATCTGGACCCATCCGGGCATGACGACTTACTATCGCAACTCAAGCGGCCGCGTGTTTTCCGCGATGCCCTGGCGCTTCGTGGATTACTGGCGCATGACGCATGATCCGGATCTTGGGCAGTACAGGCTGACGAAGGCGTAGAGTTGATGGCGCCCACAACGCCGGCGCACCCTCTCTCCACGTCGTCATTGCGAGCGCAGCGAAGCAATCCAGAATCTTTGCGTGGAGATACTCTGGATTGCTTCGCTACGCTCGCAATGACGGAACTGGCGGCCCGTCTACGCCGCGAGCCCGGTCTCCACCGGAGCGAACTCCAGCCCGAGGCTTTCCGCGACCGCCTTGTTGGTGATGCGGCCACGGTGGACATTCAGGCCGTTGCGCAAATGCGGGTTCTCCAGCACCGCCGCAAAACCCTTGTTCGCGAGCATCAGGCCGAACGGCAGCGTCGCATTGTTCAGCGCCTGGCTCGACGTGACAGGCACCGCACCCGGCATGTTGGCGACGCAATAATGCACGACGCCGTCGACCTCGTAGGTCGGGTCCGTGTGCGTGGTCGCATGAGAGGTCTCGAAGCAACCGCCCTGGTCGATGGCGACGTCGACCAGCACCGCGCCCGGCCGCATCGATTTCAGCATCGCGCGCGTGACGAGTTTCGGCGCGCTCGCGCCCGGCACCAGCACCGCACCGATCACGACGTCGGCGGCAAAGACCTCCTCCTCGACCGCCTCGATGGTTGAAAACCGGGTGCGCACCCGTCCGAGAAAGACATCATCCAGCTCGCGCAGCCGGGGAATCGAGCGATCGATCACCGTGACCTCCGCGCCAAGGCCCGCGGCCATGCGCGCGGCCTGTGTTCCCACCACGCCGCCGCCGAGCACGACGACCCGCGCCGGCTGCACGCCGGGCACGCCGCCCAGCAAAAGCCCGCGACCGCCGGCCGACCGCTTGAGCGCGGCGCCAGCGGCCTCGATGGCGAGGCGGCCGGCGACTTCGCTCATCGGCGCAAGCAGGGGGAGGCGACCGGCCGCGTCGGTGACGGTTTCATAGGCGATCGCCGTACAGCCGGAGGCGAGCAAGCCCTTGGCCTGTTCGGGGTCCGGTGCAAGATGGAGGTAAGTAAACAGGATCTGGCTTTCGCGAAGCTGGGTCCATTCGCTCTTCTGCGGCTCCTTCACCTTCACGATCATGTCGGAGCTGGCGAAGACGTCGCGGGCGCTTCCGGCGATCTCCGCCCCTGCCCGCCGATAGACCTCGTCGGAGGCACCGATGCCGCTGCCGGCGCCGGTCTCGACCGTCACCTGATGCCCGGCCGCGACATATTCACGGACCGCGCCCGGGGTGAGCCCGACGCGATATTCCTGCACCTTGATCTCCTTGGGCACACCGACACGCATCCTGGGCTCCTTCCAACGTCTTGATTCACCTCGCCATGGTAGCGACGGGTCCAGTTTGGTTTCGTGCAAATATCAGCTAGTTTCGCGATCTCCGCGCCGGTTTCCGGCGCCGAAGTGCCCTTTCACGCTGGAAACGAAACATTGGCCCTCGACCGGAAAGACCTCGCCATCCTCGCGGAACTCACGACCAACGCGCGGGCCAGCCACACCGAGCTTGCCAACAAGGTCGGACTATCCAGCACGGCGCTGGCGCGGCGGCAGAAGGCGCTGGAGGACGACGGCTACATCCAGGCCTATCAGGCCGCGCTCGACCTGGCGCAGTTCGGCCTCACCACGACGGTGCTGGTGCGCATTGCGCTGGAGAGCCAGAGCGACGAGGCGCTGAAAGCGTTCGAGGCGGAGGTGGTGAAATGCCCCTCCGTCGTGCGTTGCTTCCTGATGTCGGGCACCGACGACTACATCCTGATCGTGCTCGCGCGCGACATCCAGGATTTCGAGCGCATCCACCGCACCGAGCTGTCACGCCTGCCGCGCGTCGCGCGGGTGCAATCGAGCTTTGCGCTGCGTGAAGTCGTCAACCGCGCCGTGCCGACGGTGGTGTTCAGCGAGGCCAAGCGGTAGCGGACTTCTCCCTCTCCCCGTTCTTACGGGAGAGGGCTTGGGGTGAGGGGCTGCACCCACAAAGGCGGTGATAGTCGGACTCGCGGAAGCTCCTCCTCACCCGAATTGCTGCGCAATCCGCCTCTCCCCGCAAGCGGGGAGAGGCGAAACGCCAGCCGCAGCTCCTGTCATCCAACTGTCATCGAATGTGCCGAGAGCTGTGTCTCCAGTACATTCGGGACAGACAATGGACTATTTCAAGCGCTTCAACTTCCTGTTCGCCGCACCCGTGTTCGACGCCGACGACCTCGAAGGCGTCCGCTTCAACCAGATCATCGAGGAAATCCAGCGCTCCGGCTTCGAGGTCGTCCGGGCCCGCAAGCTGGAGGACGCGGAGATCGCGGTGCAGACCGACGCCGCGATCGGCTGCATGGTGGTGGACTGGGGCAAGAAGGGCCTGGAGGGCAAGACCTCGGCGCTGATCAATTTGATGCGGCGCCGCGGCCTCGACTTCCCGATCATCCTGCTGATCCGGCGCAAGCGGTTCGAGGATCTGCCGGTCGAGGTGCTCGACTTCATCGACGGCTATGTCTTCCTCTCCGAGGAGACGCCGACCTTCATCGCCAAGAACCTGATCAGCCGGCTCAAGCAATATGCCGAGACGCTGAAGACGCCGTTCTTCGGCGCGCTGGTCGACTATGCCGAGGAAGGCAACCAGCTCTGGACCTGTCCGGGCCACAATGGCGGCGTGTTCTACAATCGCAGCCCGATCGGCCGGGTGTTCGTCGAGCATCTCGGCGAATCCGTGTTCCGCGACGACCTCGACAATTCCGTGCTCGACCTCGGCGACCTCCTTACCCATGAGGGCCCGGCGCTGAAGGCGCAGAAGGAGGCAGCGGCGATCTTCGGCGCGGAGAAGACCTATTTCGTGCTCAACGGCACCTCGACCTCGAACAAGGTCGCGCTCGGCGCGCTCGTCACCGACGGCGATCTCGTGCTGTTCGACCGCAACAACCACAAGGCCGCTCATCACGGCGCGCTGATGATCAATGGCGGCATCCCGGTCTACGTCCCGACCATTCGCAACGCCTGGGGCCTGATCGGCCCGATGCGCTGGGACGTGCTCGACGAGAAGGCGCTGCGCGAGGCGATCCGCAACCATCCGCTGGTTAGGGATCGCGACGCCTGGCGCAAGGAACGGCCGTTCCGCGTCGCCGTGGTCGAACAGTGCACCTATGACGGCTCGATCCACAGCGCCGAGATGATCCTGAAGCGCATCGGCCATCTCTGCGAATACATCCTGTTCGACGAGGCCTGGGCCGGCTTCATGAAATTCCACCCGCTCTATGCCGGCCGCTTCGCCATGGGCCTCGCGAACCTTCCCCCGGAAGCGCCCGGCATCATCGCGACGCAGTCGACCCACAAGCAACTCGCGAGCTTCTCGCAGGCCTCGCAAATCCACATCAAGGACCGTCACATCCGCGGCCAGAAGCGGCGCGTCGAGCATCGCCGCTTCAACGAAAGCTTCATGCAGCACGCTTCCACGTCACCGTTCTATCCGCTGTTCGCATCCCTCGACGTCGGCGCGCAGATGATGAAGGGGCGCTCCGGCGAAGTGCTGTGGGACGACACGATCCGGCTCGGCATCGAGCTGCGCAAGAAGATCCGCGCAATGCGGCGTGAGTTCGAGGAGAAGGAGCAGAACCCCGATCGGCGCTGGTTCTTCGAGCCCTTCGTCCCGGATCGCGTCGCCATCCCCGACGTCAGTCGCCCCGGCGCCGCCCACAATGTCGCCTGGGAGACGCTGTCCACCGACGAGCTCGCCACCAATCCCGCCTTGTGGCAACTCTCTCCGGATACCAACTGGCACGGCTTTCCCGATCTCGCGGAAGGCTTTGCCATGACCGATCCGAACAAGCTGACGCTGCTCACGCCTGGCTTCGATCGCACCACCGGCGCCTATGCCGAGCACGGCATCCCCGCCCCCGTCGTCGCGCAATATCTGCGCGAGAACCGCATCGTGCCCGAGAAGAACGACCTCAACTCCCTGCTCTTCCTGCTCACTCCCGGCGTCGAGGCGAGCAAGGCCGGCACGCTGATCTCCGGCCTCGTCGCCTTCAAGAGGCTGCACGACGACAATGCGTTGCTGGCGGACGCAATCCCGGAATTCTACCAGCGGCGGCAGGCGCGCTATGCCGGCGTGCGGCTGCGCGATCTCTGCGGCGACATGCACCGTTTCTTCCGCGCCGCCGATGTCAGCGCGCTCCAGGCGCGGCAGTTCATGCCCGAGCACATGCCTGAGATCGCGATGTCGCCCCGCGATGCCGCCCGCTATTTGTTCCGCAACGACGTCGACTATCTGCCGATCGAGGCGATCGCGGGCCGCATCGCCACCACGCCCTTCGTAGTCTATCCGCCCGGCATCGCCACCATCGTGCCCGGCGAGCGGCTGACGGAACGCGCCAAGCCCATGGTCGATTATCTCAAGATGTTCGAGACCTGCTTCAACACGTTCCCGGGCTTCGACGTCGAAATCCAGGGCGTCTACAAGGAGATCGATGCCCAGGGCCGTATCGGGCTCTATACTTACGTCGTTGCCGAGTAGGTGCCGATGAACGAGACAGCCGCAATCCGCGCGGATGACGAGCCGGTCCAGGTCCGCCCCTCGCGCGAGAGCGATGTCGAGGCGATGCTAGCGATCTACCGCCATCATGTCCGCAACGGCGTGCCGCGCGATGTCGAGGGAACCGGCGCGCCGGAGCCGGACGATCTGCGCGACCGGCGCAAGAACCTGAAGCAGACCCGCCTGCCGCATCTGGTCGCGACCTATCGCGGCGAGGTGGTCGGCTACGCCTATGCGGTGCTGTTCCGCAAGCGCCCGGCCTATCGCTACACCGCCAAACACTCGATCTACGTCCACCACGCGCATCTCGGCCGCGGCGTCGGACGGCTATTGCTCCAGGAGCTGGTCGATGTTTGTGCGGCGGCCGGCTTCCGCCAGATGATCGGCTATATCGACGCCGACAACGCGCCCTCGCTGGCGCTGCACGAAAAGTTCGGTTTCGCGCGCGCCGGCCTGCTCTGCGGCGTCGCCTACCGGCACGGCCGCTGGTCCGACACCGTCATGGTGCAACGCTCGCTCGGCGCGGGCGCAACCGCGCCGCCGCCGGCAACGGCACCCGGCCGGTAAGCCTTACGAGGGGAAGTCGGCCGGTCTGACGTGGATGCGATCGGCATGCAGCGACCAGTCACACAACGCCTGGTCCTTGCAAAACCGCGCCTTCGCCCGTTCCCTGGCCTCGTCCTCGTCGGCGGCGTCGATCTCGAGCGTGCCCTGGCAGACCTCGATCTGCCGGCCGTACTCCCCGAGCACGTCCTTCATGAACCTGACGACATAAGTGGACATGGGACCTCCTGCTGCCTCGGCAGCACTCTAATCCCATTTACCCGGTTTCGGGGAGGCAGATTTTGACCGGGATCAAGGCCGGCAACGGTTCCCGCCGCCGGTCCAGGCGTCGGTTCGATCCGTCAGCCGCCCCGCCCTGCCCAAAGCCTCGCGGAAGGCGCGCGCGACACGAGGCGCACGGGCCGACATCAATCATTACGTCGTGATATCGAGCAGCGACTCTGTCGTCTCGGCATAAGCTTGAATGACCTTCGCATTGGCAATGAAGCTGTACTTCGCGGTCACCAGTTCAACGAATTCGCCGGCGAGATCGACATTCGGCGCTGCGACCAGGCCGTCCTCGTTTGCGAAGGGAGCGCTCGGATCCGACTGTGCGATATAGCTCGGCGAAACCGCCGACACGGTCGCGACCGAACCGCCCGGCGTCGAGCCGCTCGATTGGGAGACCTGATCGACGCGCAGCGGCACATAAGCCGCGGGAAAGGTCGGACCAATGCCCGAACTGCCCGCACCGGCCGATGTGCTCGATCCGCCTGACGCAGGTAACGGGCCGGTCGTGCTGATATTGGCGATGTTGCTCGCGGCCACGCTCACGCGCAAACTCGCTGCAGAAAGTCCGGATGTGGCAATCGAAAATATGCTCATGGCCTTTCATCTACAGGACAAGAAATACGCGTTCCCTCACGCAATCGATAAGATGCACGACTTTGTATTCTCATCGCGGTAACCAATGATTGGAGCGCAATCGACCTTCGTGCGCGTCCCTACCCGGGCATCACGCCGAACGCCTGCTTGAAGCGCTCGGCGTAGCGCGGCCAGACCTCGGGATTGATGATGCGCGGCGGGCGCTTGCCGTCGAGCGTGTCCAGCACCTGCTCGGCGGCGATGCGGCCCATGTTCTGGCGCGCCTCGGTCGTCACGCCCGCGGTATGCGGGCTCGCCAGCACGTTGTCGAACTGGAGCAGCGGATGCTCGGGCGGCGGCGGCTCCTTGGACCAGACGTCGAGACCGGCCCCCGCAATGCGCTTGTCGCGCAGCGCCTGGAGCAGCGCGTCCTCGTCGTGGATGAAGCCGCGCGCGGTGGTGATGAAATAGGCATGCGGCTGCATCAGCGCGAATTCACGCACGCTGATCATGTTGCGGCTGCCCTTGTTGAGCGGGCAGGAGATCGAGACGAAGTCGGCGCGGCGCAGCAGCTCGTCGAGCTCGACCTTCTCGCCGCCGCGCTCGGCCATCACTTCGGCGGTTAGATACGGGTCATAGGCCAGCACCTTCATGCCGAGCAGGCCGTTGCACAGCGCGGCGATGCGGCGGCCGACATTGCCGAGGCCGATGATGCCGACGGTCTTGTGCTCGACCTCGTTGCCGACGAGGTCATTGCGATTGACGTCGCGCTCGCGGCGCAGGCGACGGTCGGACTGGATGATGCGCTTGGATAGCGTCAGCATCATCGCCAGCGCATGCTCGGCGACCGAATGGGCGTTGCCGCCGGACTGGTTGACGACCAGCACGCCCGCATCGGTACAGGCTTCGACGTCAACGGGATCGAAGCCCGCGCCGTTGCTGGAGACGAGCAGCAAATTCGGCGTCCGTTTCAGGAAGGCGGCATCGACATGGAAGTGCGGGGCGAGCTCGTCGCGGGCCGCGCCGATCTGGTAGACATGGGCGGCCGAGACGATCGGCGCATAGAAGTCTTCGGGGCTCTCGTTCTCGATGCGGTCGAGCCGGACGTCGGGTCGCGCCTTGAGGATGTCGATATAGATCGGATTGGCCAGATATTTGACGTAGAAGACGCGCTTGTTGTTGACGGACATCAGGACCCTTCCGGCTCTCTCGAGGAGGCCCACAAGGTCAGCGCGGCGCGCGCCCGTCCATGCCTTCCTCCCAATTTCTCATTGTCGCCGCTTATGACATGGCGGTGCCGGCCACGGCAGGCCGCCTGGCGCAGATCACGGTGCCGGCCCGGACATGTTGACAATCCCGCGGCCTGCGTCAAGTTCGGCGGATCGCCGCGACGGCCAGGGCAATGGCAAAGACCAAGAAGCATGCGCGGCCCAAGGAATACGCCAAGGGAGAGCGCAATGGCGATTGCGGAACAGCAGACCTCGACGCAGGGGTCCGGCGACGGGAGCTGGCACGGCATCGTCCTGCAGACCTTGAAGCGGAACGAGATCAGCCTGATCCCTTACGTGCCCGACCGCGTGCTGACGCCGCTGATCAAGAACCTGCATGCCGATCCCTTCTTCACCACCTTCGCCACCGCCCGCGAGGAGGAAGCCGTCGGCATCGTCTCGGGCGCCTGGATGGGCGGACGGCGCGGCGCGGTGCTGATGCAGACCTCGGGCTTTGCCACGCTCGCCAACGTGCTGGCCTCGCTCGCGGTGCCCTACCAGATCCCGCTGATCATGTTCGTGTCCGAGCGCGGCACGCTCGGCGAGTTCAACTACGGCCAGTCGCTGGTCTGCCGCACCATGCGCCCGGTGCTGGATTCGCTGGCGCTGGAGCATCACACCATCACCCGGCTCGACGAGCTTGAATTCATCGCCGACCGCTCGATCAAGCAGGCGATCACCACGCAGGCGCCGGTGGCCCTGATCCTCAACCCGCTGCTCACCGGCGGCAAGGTCTTCGACAAGTGAGGCCGGCCAAATGAGTTCAAACATGAACACGCGCAACACCAAGGTGATGAACCGCTTCGATGTCACCTCGCGCCTGATCGCAAAGCTCAAGCACGAGGAGGCCGTGATCGGCGGCATCGGCAATACCAATTTCGACCTCTGGGCCGCCGGCCACCGCCCGCAGAATTTCTACATGCTCGGCAGCATGGGGCTCGCCTTCCCGATCGCGCTCGGCGTTGCGCTGGCGCAGCCGAAGCGCCGCGTCTTCGCGCTCGAAGGCGACGGCTCGCTGCTGATGCAGCTCGGCGCACTCTCGACGATTGCGGCGTTGAAGCCGAAGAACCTGATCATGATCGTGATGGACAACGGCATCTACCAGATCACCGGCGCGCAGCCGACGCCGGCCGCTGACGTCGCCGATATCGTCGCCATCGCCGCCGGCTCGGGGCTCGCCAACAGCGCCTGGGCCGCGGACGAGGAGGATTTCGAGCGCCTGGTCGAGGAGGCCATGTCGGCCCCCGAGCCGAGCCTGATCGCGGTCCGCATCGACGACAAGCCGGGCGTCGGCACCACCCGGCGCGATCCCGTGCAGATCCGGGAGCGTTTCATGCAGGGCCTCGGCGTGCGCGAGCCACTTTAACGTTTCGTCATTAACTACACGGCGATCTGATCCGCAGCCCGCGCAGGCCCTGCAAAACCATGCTAAGCGGTGCGGATGTCCATTTTGGTTCGTGCCTTTGCCTGGCTGCTCGCTGCGGCCGTTGCCTTTGCAACCCTCGGTCCGCCCGGCCTGCGCCCCCATTCCGACCTCGGCCAGGACGGCGAGCATGCGCTCGCCTTCATCCTGGTCGGGCTGGCCTTCGGCCTCGCCTATCGGAAGCGACGCCTGGCAGCGGCGGCCGTCTCGGTCATCCTGATCGGCCTGCTCGAGCTGATGCAGTTCTGGACGCCGGGACGCCATGCACGGCTGGAGGATTTTCTGGTCGATGCCGCCACCGGCTGCGCCGGCTTCGCGCTCGCAGCCGCAGCCGATTGGGTCATGACACGGCTACGCCCGAGCGTATCCGTCACAAGCGAAGGCCCCGCGGAGTGACGCTCCGCAGGGCCCGTTTTCACTCAACGCTTATGCCGGTCAGTCGATGATCTTGACGACGCGGCGGGTCCGCGGCTCGACGATGACGCGGCGGTCGTTCACGACCGCATAGCGATATTCGGTGTAGTTCGGCACGGGACGCAGCACCACGGTCGGGGGCAGCGGCTCGCCGACCACGACGCGCTCGTGGATCACGACAGAGTCATCGCGCGGGATTCCGCCCAGGATCGCATTCGGGATTTCGAGGCCGGCGCCGACGGCCGCACCGACGGTGCCGCCGACCATCGCTCCGACCGGACCACCGATATCGCCGCCCGCACGCGCGCCGTTCCTCGCGCCCTCTTCGGTCGTCGACTGAGCAAAGGCCGCACTCGACGCCAGCAGCGACGCGGCAGCCAACGAAATCGCAAGACGGGTTTTCATGCGCTTATCTCTCCAGTGATTGTCATGCACTCCCAACCCGCGGGAGCGGACCATTGTTCCGGTTCCCGCGGGACGAAAGACAGGTCAAATCTGGAGAGTGTTCCCGCGTAACGCTTACGCCGCGGCGATCTCGTGCCCCGCCATCAGTTCCAGCGCGCGCACCATCGCCGAATGATCCCAGCCCTTGCCGCCATGCGCGGTGCAGGATGAGAACAATTGCTGCGCCACCGCTGTGCTCGGCAGCGACAGTCCGAGCGAGCGAGCGCCTTCGAGCGCGAGATTGAGATCCTTCTGGTGCAGCTCGATGCGGAAGCCGGGATCGAAATTGCGCTTTACCATGCGCTCGCCATGCACTTCGAGAATCCGCGACGAGGCAAAGCCGCCCATCAGCGCCTTGCGCACCAGCGCGGGGTTCGCCCCGGCCTTCGATGCGAACAGCAGCGCTTCGCTCACCGCCTCGATCGTCAGCGCGACGATGATCTGATTGGCGACCTTCGTGGTCTGTCCGTCGCCATTGGCGCCGACATGCGTGATGTTCTTGCCCATCCTGTCGAAGATCGGCTTCATGGTGCCAAAGGCCCGCTCCGGCCCGCCGACCATGATGGTGAGGCTCGCAGCTTTCGCCCCGACCTCCCCGCCCGATACTGGCGCATCGAGATAGTCCGCACCCAGCGCCTCGATCTTCTTGGCAAACTCCTTCGTCGCCAGCGGCGAGATCGAGCTCATGTCGACGACGATCTTACCCTTGGAGATGCCGCTCGCGACGCCGTCCTTGCCGAACAGCACAGCCTCAACATGCGGCGTATCCGGCACCATGATGATGACGGCATCCGCCTCCTCCGCGACCTCCCTGCCCGACTTGCAGGCGATGCCGCCCGCCGCGATCAGCTCGGGCGACACCGGCGCAACGTCGTGCAGGAGCACGCGATGGCCCGCGGCCAGAAGATGGCCGGCCATCGGCCGTCCCATGGTGCCAAGTCCGATAAAGCCGATGTCGATCATGTCTAATTTTCCTCAGGTCTCGAATGTCTGCGCCGCGTGCCAGGACAGGCCTTCCAGCGTCGTGGTGCGCGGCTTGTATTCGCAGCCGATCCAGCCGCGATAGCCGATCGCGTCGAGGTGGCGGAACAGGAAGGGGTAGTTGATCTCGCCGGTGCCCGGCTCGTGACGGCCGGGATTGTCGGCGAGCTGGATGTGGGCGATCTGCGGGAGATATTCCTGCATGGTGCGGGCGAGATCGCCCTCCATGATCTGCATGTGGTAGACGTCGTACTGGATGAACAAATTGTTCGACCGCACCTCAGAGATGAGCTGCACCGCCTGCTCGGTGCCGTTGAGATGGAAGCCGGGAATGTCGAGCGTGTTGATCGGCTCGACCAGCAGCCTGATGTTCTCCCGCGCCAGCGTCGAGGCGGCAAAGCGTAGATTGCCGACCAGGGTCTCGTTGAGCTCGCGCGGATCGGCATCGGCGGGCGCGATGCCGACGAGGCAGTTGAGCTGGTCGCAATCGAGCGCCTTGGCATAATCGATGGCGCGGAACACGCCGTCGCGGAATTCGGCGGTGCGATCCGGCAGGATCGCGATGCCGCGCTCGCCCCCGGCCCAATTGCCGGCCGGTAGATTGTGCAGCACCTGCGTCAGCCCGTGGGCCTCGAGCTGCTCTCGGAGCTGCGCCTTGTCGAAATCATAGGGGAAGAGATATTCGACCCCGGCAAAGCCCGCCGCTTTCGCCGCGGCGAAGCGGTCGAGGAACGGCATCTCGTTGAAGAGCATGGTGAGGTTGGCGGCAAACTTCGGCATGATGCTGTCCCCTATTCCGCCGGCTGAAGCACGCCGGGCCGCTTGGTCCCGACCTCGTCGAGGGCCAGGTCCAGCACCTCCTCGAACTCGACGATGTTGTCGATCTCCGTCCCCATCGCGATGTTGGTGACGCGTTCGAGGATGAACTCGACCACCACGGGCACGCGGTGCTTCGCCATCAGCTCGCGCGCCGTCGCAAACGCGGCCTGCGAGTCCTTGGGATCGGTGACGCGGATCGCCTTGCAGCCGAGGCCTTCGGCGACGGCGACATGGTCGACACCGTAGCCGCCGAGCTCGGGCGCGTTGATGTTCTCGAACGAGAGCTGGACGTGGTAGTCCATGTCGAAGCCGCGCTGGGCCTGGCGGATCAGGCCGAGATAGGAATTGTTCACGACGACGTGGATGTAGGGCAGGTTGAACTGCGCCCCGACCGCGAGCTCCTCGATCAGGAACTGGAAATCGTAATCGCCTGACAGCGCGACGATGTCGCGATCCGGGCAGGCCGCGCGCACGCCGAGCGCCGCGGGCAGCGTCCAGCCCAGCGGCCCCGCCTGCCCCGCATTGATCCAGTTGCGCGGCTTGTAGACGCCGAGGAACTGCGCACCCGCGATCTGCGACAGGCCGATCACGGTGACATAGGTGGTGTCGCGGCCGAACGCCTTGTTCATCTCCTCGTAGACGCGCTGCGGCTTGATCGGGACGTTGTCGAAATGGCTCTTGCGCAGCATCGAGCGCTTGCGATCGCGGCAGGCCGCGGGCCACGCCTGGCGCTCGCGGAGCCTGCCTGACCGGCGCCACTCCCTGGCGACGGCGACGAAGAGCTCGAGCGCAGCCTTGGCGTCCGAGACGATGCCGAGATCGGGATTGAACACCCGCCCGATCTGCGTCGGCTCGATGTCGACATGCACGAAGGTGCGGCCCTTGGTGTAGGTCTCGACCGAGCCGGTGTGGCGGTTGGCCCAGCGGTTGCCGATGCCGAGCACGAAATCCGATTCGAGCATCGTGGCGTTGCCGTAGCGGTGACTGGTCTGAAGGCCGACCATGCCGGCCATCAGCACGTGATCGTCGGGGATCGCGCCCCACCCCATCAGCGTCGGCACGACCGGCACATTGGCGATCTCGGCGAATTCGACCAGGAGGTCCGAGGCGTCCGCGTTGATGATGCCGCCGCCCGCCACGATCAGCGGCCGCTCGGCCGCGTTGAGCATCTCCAGCGCCTTCTCGACCTGCTTGCGGGTCGCGGCCGGCTTGTAAACCGGCAGCGGCTCATAGGTCTCGTCGTCGAACTCGATCTCGGCGAGCTGCACGTCGAGCGGCATGTCGATCAGCACCGGCCCCGGCCGCCCTGAGCGCATGACGTGAAACGCCTGGCTGAACACCCGCGGCACCAGCGCCGGCTCGCGCACGGTGACCGCCCATTTGGTCACGGGCTTTGCGATCGACTCGATATCGACCGCCTGAAAATCCTCCTTGTAGAGCCGCGCCCGCGGCGCCTGCCCGGTGATGCAGAGGATCGGAATCGAATCGGCGATCGCCGAATAGAGCCCGGTGATCATGTCGGTGCCGGCCGGCCCCGACGTACCGATGCAGACCCCGATATTGCCGGCCTTCGCCCGCGTATAGCCCTCGGCCATGTGCGAGGCGCCCTCGACATGACGCGCCAGGATATGGCGGATCGAGCCGCGCTTCTTCAACGCCGAGTAAAGCGGATTGATCGCGGCTCCTGGAACGCCGAAGGCAGTCGAGATGCCTTCCTTCTCCAGAATTCGCACGGCCGCATCGATAGCTCGCATCTTCGCCATATCGGACCTCGCTCAAGTTGCGTCAGCGAGCGAGATCATCGGGCGCGCAAGGTGCGATCTCAACGAGATCGATTTTATTTTCCACGATGCGGCAGCCGTGGAAAAATCGTGGGCGTGTCAATCAGTTAGATCGAGATATCCGTGAAAGCGCTTCACTCGAACAGCGGCGCCAGCTCCATCTGCGGCACCAGCACGAGGCCCTTGTCGGTGATGCGAATTTCCGGAATGACCGATAGCGGAATCAGATTGAAGCCCATGTAGGGGATGGTGCAACCGGCTTCCGCCCATTCCTTCTTCAGCACCTTGACCTCCTCGGCCACCTCCGTGACACGCTTGTCGGACAACAGCCCCGCGATCGGCAGCGGCACCAGCGCTCTCACCTTGCCGTCGGCGACGACGCAGACAGCGCCCTGGTGCTCCTTGATCGCCGCGATCGCGACCTGCATGTCGGGTTCGTTGGTTCCGGCAACGATGATGTTGTGGCTGTCGTGCCCGACGCTGGAGGCGACCGCGCCGCGCTTCAGGCCAAAATCCTTCAGCAGGCCATAGGCGACATTGCCGGCCGATTTGCCGTGGCGCTCGACGACGGTGACGAAGCACAGGCCGTAGCGTGCGAACAGCGTCGGCCAGTCCTTGGCCGGCTCGATTGCGACTTTCTCGTGGATCAAGGTGATGCCCGGCAGCGCGGTCTTGATGGCGTTGACGGTGCAGGCTTTCGCCGGCAGCTCCGGCGTCAGCTTGACCTTCTCCGGGAGCTTCACGGTCGCATAGGCCGCCTTCGGATATTGATAGCGCTGCGACAGCGCCTGATCGAGCCGAGGCGTGATCTTGCCGTGCTCGACCACAAGCTCGCCGCCATACCAGGTGCATTGCGGCTTGAGCTGATCGTCCATCAGCACGAGATCGGCGCGGCGGCCGCCGCCGAGCCCGCCGATATCGCCCTCCATGCCGAAGCGGGTGGCGCCGTGCAGCGAGCCCATCGACCAGGCCTGTTCGGGCGACATGCCCGCCTTCACCGCCTCGCGCACCACCCAGTCGAGGCCGAACAGCAGGAGATCGTCGGCGTCGCGGTCGTCGGTGCACACGGCGGTGCGCTTGTGCGAGGCCCCGAGCTCGGTGATCGTCCGGATCGCTTGCGGCAGCGAGTGCCAGGGCGTGGTCGGCGGGCCGCCGCGCAGGAACACCCAGACGCCGGCGTCGAGCAGATCGTCGGCGATGTCGCGGTCGATCGCCTCATGGGTGTCGGTGACGCCGCTCGCCGCATAGGCCGCGACGAATTCACGGCCGTAGACGTGGCCGGACACCGGGCGTCCGCGCTTCAAGGCGGCGGCGAGGATGGCGTGGCTCCGCTCGTCGCCCATGGTCACCGGCACGAAATCCATCTTCTCGCCGAGCGCCACCGCCTCGGGCCAACGGTCGAACAGGCCAGCGATCTTGTCGGGCGTGAGGTCGCCGCCTGCGGTCTCAAGCTCCGCCGACGTGGCCGGGACGGTCGACGGCACCGTCAAAAAGATCGAGAGCGGCGCCTGCCGCGCGTCCTCCAGCATCGCCTCGACGCCGGCGACGTCCATGACGTTGCCGATCTCGTGGCTGTCGCAGAAGATGGTGGTGGTACCGTTCAGCAGTGCGGCCTCGGCGTAGGCGCAGGCCGTCACCATCGAGGATTCGATGTGGATATGCGGATCGACCAGCCCCGGCGCGATGATCGCGCCGGCCGCGTCGTAGAGGGCAACACCGCTCCACGCCTTCCTGGCCGTTCCAGCCGGCTTGACCGCGGCGACACGGCCGCCGGTGATCCAGACCTCGCGGTTCGCGTGGATGCGCTCCGAATAGGTCGAAAGCACTCGGGCCCCCGTGACCACGAGATCCGGCGCGACGCGCGCGGAGGCGACATCGGCCAGACGCCGGGTCATCGAATGCAGCGGTGCGACGGCGAAGCGGGTAAGTCTGGTCATCGGGACCCTCGCGTGGCGTTACGGCCCAGCGATGGTTACGCCCCGCGCCATAGCGGGCAAGCGCAAATATAACGGCAGGCCCTGCTTACGCCTTAGGCGCCGAGCCGCCCGTCGCCGCCCTTGCAGGCCTGCGCGGGTTCCGCCTTCTCGGCGGCGCTGCGGCAGCGGGCTTGACCCGAATCCGCATCGAGCGGCCCTTTGACTCGTCGATCTCGAACGAGTTGGTCTTGCGCACGAGGTCGCTCAGCTTGCGGAACCCGAACGTCCTCGGATCGAAATCGGACGCCAGATTGGCGAGCTGCCGTCCGACTTCCCCGAGCGCGACCCAGCCGTCCTCGCTCTCCATCTGGGTGATGACCTTCTTGATGATGGGGGTCGCTGCATCAAGCGGCTGAAGCGACGTCGATCTTGCGGCGGCGTCCTGGTTGGTCGTCGGGGCGGCAAGCAGGTTCTCGGTGTAGACGAACCTTCGGCAGGCCTGCCTGAAGCTTTCCGGCGTCTTCTGCTCGCCGAACCCGAAGACGTCGACGCCCTGTTCCCGGATGCGGGCGGCCAGACGGGTAAAGTCGCTGTCGGATGACACCAGGCAGAAGCCGTCGAACCGGCCGCTGTGGAGCAGGTCCATGGCGTCGATGACCAGGGTGATGTCGGACGCGTTCTTTCCCGTCGTATAGGCGAATTGCTGCTGCGGGATGATGGCGTGCTTCGACAGAATATCAGCCCACCCCTTGGACCGCGAGCTGGAGAAGTCGCCATAGATGCGGCGAACGCTGGCTTCGCCGATCTTGGCAATCTCCTCGAACAGGCCATCCGCGATCTTTGCGGAGGCGTTGTCGGCATCGATCAGGACGGCGAGACGGGGCGAGCGAAGTTCCGACGGCATGGCGTTTCCTCAACGAGCTGGACGCAGCATTCAAGGACGCGCGCGCCGGGACGGCTAGTCCTCATTCGCCTTGAAGCGCCCCATCCCCTTCAGCACGAACGGGGCCAGCAGCGCAACCAGCGCGATGACGAGCAGCGTCGCCGAGATCGGGCTCTGGAGCAGCGTCATGGGATCGCCGAGGCTGATCGCGAGCGCCCTGCGCAACTGGCTCTCGGCGATCGGGCCGAGGATCAGGCCGACGACGACGGGCGCGATCGGAAAGTCGAACCGGCGCATCAGGAAGCCGAGCACGCCGAAGCCCGCCAGCATCGACAATTCGACCACCGACGGCTTGGCCGCGATGGTGCCCATGGTCGCGAACACGAGGATGCCGGCATAGAGCCACGGCTGCGGGATCGCGAGCAACCGCACCCACAGCCCGACCAGCGGCAGGTTGAGCACCAACAGCATGCAATTGGCGATGAAGAGGCTCGCGATCAGGCCCCACACGAGGTCCGGCCGCTCGGCGAACAGCAGCGGCCCCGGATTGAGGCCGTATTGCTGGAAGCCCGCCAGCATCATCGCGGCCGTCGCCGAGGTCGGCAATCCCAGCGTCAAGAGCGGCACCAGCGTTCCGGCGGCCGAGGCGTTGTTGGCGGCCTCCGGTCCCGCGACGCCTTCGATCGCGCCCTTGCCGAATTCTTCCGGGTGCTTGGTCAGCCGTTTCTCGGTCGAATAGGACAGGAAGGTCGGGATCTCCGCGCCGCCCGCCGGCAGCGCACCGATCGGGAAGCCGAACATGGTGCCGCGCAGCCACGGCTTCCATGACCGCTTCCAGTCTTCCTTCGTCATCCACAGCGAGCCGCGCACCGGCTCGAGCTTCTCCTCGGTGTGGTGGCGGCGCGATGCGACGTAGAGCGCCTCGCCCAGCGCGAACAGGCCGACCGCGAGCGTCGTCACCTCGACGCCGTCGAGCAGTTCGGGGACGCCGAACGCCAGCCGCGCCTGACCGGTCAGCTTGTCGATGCCGACGAGGCCGAGCGTCAGGCCGATGAACAGGCTGGTGAGGCCGCGGACCGGGGAATCGCCGAAGGTCGCCGACACCGTGACGAAGGCGACGCACATCAGCGCGAAATAGTCCTCGGGGCCGAAGCGCACGGCGAAATCGACCAGCCAGGGCGCGAGAAAGGCAAGCCCGATGGTGGCGATGGTGCCGGCGACGAAGGAGCCGATCGCGGAGGTCGCGAGCGCCGGCCCGCCGCGGCCGGCCTTGGCCATCTTGTTGCCTTCGAGCGCGGTCGCCATCGAGGCGCTCTCGCCCGGCGTGTTGATCAGGATCGCGGTGGTCGAACCGCCATACATGCCGCCATAATAGATGCCGGCAAACATGATCAGCGAGCCGCCGGGATCGAGCTTGTAGGTCACCGGCAACAGCAGCGCGACCGTCAATGCCGGGCCGATGCCGGGCAGCACGCCGACGGCGGTGCCCAGGAATACGCCGATCAGCGCATAGAGCAGATTCATCGGCTGGACGGCGACCGCCATGCCGTGCGCCAGCGCGGCGAAGGTGTCCATCACAGCAGTCGCTCCAGGGGGCCAGCGGGAAGGCTCAGCGTCAACAGCCGGTCGAACGCGAGATAGATGAGGGTCGACATCACGAGCGCGATGACGGAATCGACAAGGACGGCACGGCGTCCGAACGCCGCCGACGTCGTGACGAACAGCGCCGACGTCGCCAGGATGAAGCCGCCGCCGAAGCCGATGATGGCGATCAGCAGCGCAAGGCCGGCGAGGATCAAGACCACAGGCACGGGATCGGCGCTCTCGCGCGCCGGCAGGTTGCCGCGCAGCGCGTCGATGAGATTGCCGATCGCGAGCAGCGCGAGGCCGGTGGCGATCACCACCGGCATCGCCTCCGGCCCCATCCCGTACATCGTGGTGGATTGCAGGCCGCGCGCGTCCCAGACCAGCACCGCGGCAAGACCTGCGAGCAGTGCAGCGATGACGACGCCGGCGCGATCGACGCGCCGCGGCGGCTGGGCGGGATCGCCTGAGGTCATGACTTGACCAGGCCGACCGACCTCAGCACGTCGGTGACGCGCACCGTTTCCTTCTTCAGGAAGTCGGCGAAAGCGTCGCCGCCGAGATAGGCGTCCTCCCAGCCCTTCTGCTTGAGGATGTCCTTCCAGGCGTCCGACTTCACCATCTTCTCGACCGCATCGCCTAGGGTTTTGCGCTGCTCCGCGGTGATGCCGGGAGGCGCGACCACCGAGCGCCAGTTGGCGATCACGAGGTCGATGCCCTGCTCCTTGAAGGTCGGGATGTCGCTGCCCGCGATGCGCTTCTCCGAGGTCACGCCGATTGCGCGCAGCTTGCCGGATTTGATCTGCCCTTCATATTCGCTCATCCCCGAAATGCCCGCGGTGACCTTGCCGCCGAGGATCGCCGCCAGAGACTCGCCGCCGCCGGAGAACGGGATGTAGTTGATCTTCTTCGCATCGGCGCCGACGGCGCCGGCGAACAGTGCCGCCATGACATGGTCGACGCCGCCGGCCGAGCCGCCGGCGAAGGTCACCTTGGCGATATCGGCCTTCACCGCAGCGGCGAGATCCTGCGCCGTCTTGATCGGCGAATTCGCGGGCACCACGATCACCTGGATTTCCTCGGTGAGGCGCGCGATCGGCGTCACCTGCTCGAGCGTCACCGGCGACTTGTTCATGGCGAGCGCGCCGACCATGACGAAGCCGTTGACCATCAGCTGGTTGCCGTCGCCCTTGGCGCCGTTGACGAACTGCGCGATGCCGACGCTGCCGCCGGCGCCAGGAACGTTGGTGACCTGCACGCTGCGCGCGACGCCCGCGGCGACAAGCGCCTGCTGCATCGAGCGCGCGGTCTGGTCCCAGCCCCCGCCCGGTGCCGCCGGCGCCATCAGCTTGAGCTCGAGCTGCTGGGCAAGGCTCGGCGTGGCTGCCGCAAGGGTCAGCGCAACGGCTGCGCCGACAAGGCGCGCGGGAAATCGAAACATGAGGGCATTCTCCAGGCTCGTGCGGACGTTGCTGATCAGCTGCCGCATTGTGTCGTTTGGTCGCATATCAGCCAAAACGGCCGATGCTGTCCAGCGACGGCGCCGGTGTTCCTTCAGCGGGAGTTCGGCATCACCCCGCCGAGCGCAACCGTCAGCTCACCGGCGACATCGCGCACAATTCGCCCGATTTCCGGCAGCCTGTCGTCGGTCAGACGGCTGGTCATGCCGGAGACGGAGATCGCCGCCAGCGGCTCGGCGCAGTCGTTGTAGACGACTGCGGCAATACAGCGCAGGCCCGTGCAGGCCTCTTCGTCATCGATCGCAAAGCCCTGCTTGCGGATCGTCGCGAGCTCCTTGAACAGGTCGCTCGGCCGCACGATCGATTTCTCGGTCAGGCGCGGCATGCCGTGATGGCGGATGACGGCGCCGACGTCCTCGTCGGAATAGGTTGCGAGCACCGCCTTGCCGACGCCCGACGTCACCATGGCGACGCGGCCGCCGACCTGGGTCAGCGAGCGCATGATCTCGCGGCTCTCCATGCGGGTCAGCACGATGATGAACTCATCGTCGACGACGGCGAGATTAGCGGTCTCGCGGGTGAGATCGCGCAGCTTGCGCAAATAGGGAATCGCCTGCGTGGAGAAATTACGCCGCCGGGCAAAGCTCGCGCCCACCGTGAAGCCGCGCACGCCGACATGCCATTTGGATTCGGCGCGGTCGAACTGCACGAAGCGGCGGCTTTCCAGCGTTGCCAGCAGGCGATGGACGGTGGAGGCCGACAGGCCGGTGCGCACGGCGAGATCGCTGAGGCGATAGCCCTCGTCGTCTTCGGCCAGCGTCTCGAGGATCGACAGCGCGCGGTCGACGGACTGCACGCCGCCGTCGCGTGCGTCATGGTCGGCCTCCGAAGGCGACCTGGGCTCGAGCGATTTGCGCCGGATCACGTTCTTGCTCATCGCGACCTGCCGCTTGTGCATCCGTCATTCCGGGATGGTGCGCCGGGACTGCGCGCAGCGCGGGCCTGGCGTACCAGACCCGGAATCTCGAGACCCGGGTTCGATGCTCCGGGCCACGCTTGCGCGGTCCCGTCGCATCGCCCCGGGATGACGTGTGAGATGAGGCTCAGAGCAGCCCTGCCCCGCGCGCCCACTTGTACTTGGCACCCAGGACCTCGACCGGCAGTTCGGTCGAATAGGCGTAGGCCGGGATGCCGTTCTGGTAGAGATATTCGGCGGCTTCCTCGACCTCGACGTCGCCGGCGAGCGAGGCCACGATCGGCTTCACGAAGCCCTTGGCCTCCATCTCCTTCTTCACCTCGACCATGTTGCGGGCGAACACCATCGGCGGGGTGACGATGGTGTGCCAGTAGCCGAGGATCAGCGAATGGATCCGCTCGTCCGACAGGCCGAGCTTCACGGTGTTGACGTAGGTGATCGGCGGCTCGCCACCGGTGATATCCACAGGATTTCCGGCGGCTCCAAACGGCGGGATGAACTTGCGGAAGGCCGCATCCAGATCCGGCGGCATCGACATCAGCGACAGGCCGTTGTCGACGCAGGAGTCCGACAGCAGCACGCCCGAGCCGCCCGCACCGGTGATGATCAGCACGTTCTCGCCCTTCGGCGTCGGCAGCACCGGCACGCCGCGGGCGAATTCGAGCAGCTGCCGCAAGCTGCGGGCGCGGATCACGCCGGACTGCGCCAGGACGTCCTCGTAGATCTTGTCATTACCGGCGAGCGCGCCGGTGTGCGAGGAGGCCGCCTTGGCGCCGGCCGAGGTGCGGCCGGCCTTGAGCACGACGACCGGCTTCTTCTTGGAGACGCGCTTGGCGGCTTCCGCGAAGGCACGGCCGTCCTTGAGGTCCTCGCAGTGCTGCGCGATCAGGTTGGTGTTGGGATCCTGCTCGAAGAAGGCGAGCAGATCGTCCTCGTCGATATCCGACTTGTTGCCGAGGCCGACGATCGCCGAGACGCCCATCTTGGCCGAGCGCGAGAAGCCGATGATGGCCATGCCGATGCCGCCCGACTGCGACGACAGCGCCGCGTGGCCCTTGACGTCGTAGGCGGTGCAGAAGGTCGCGCAGAGATTGGCCGGCGTATAGTAGAAGCCGTAGATGTTCGGCCCCATCAGGCGGATGTCGTACTTCTTGCCGACCTCGACGATCTCGGCCTGCAGCTCCGGCGCGCCGGCCTCGGCGAAGCCCGACGGGATCAGCACCGCACCCGGAATTTTCTTCTCGCCGCATTCGGTCAGCGCAGCAGCCACGAACTTCGCGGGAATCGCGAACACCGCCGTGTCGATCACACCCGGCACGTCCTTGACGCTCTTGTAGGCCTTGTAGCCGAGGATCTCGGTGGCCTTGGGATGGATCGGATAGATGTCGCCCTTGTAGCCGCCGTTGATGAGGTTCTTCATCACGGAGTTGCCGATCTTGCCGTCCTCGGCGGAGGCGCCGACCACGGCGACCGCCTTCGGCTGCATGATGCGGCTCATGGCAGCTACGATCTCTTCGGTCGGGCGCGGCTTCGGTTTGGGCACATAGGCGAAGTCGACGACGATGCGCACGTCGGCCGCAATCGCGCTCTTCGCCGTCGCGAACACCGGATTGAGGTCGAGCTCGACGATTTCAGGGAAATCGGTGACGAGCTGCGAGACCTTGACGATGACGTCGGCAAGCGCCGTGCGGTTCACGGGCTCGCCGCCGCGCACGCCCTTCAGGATCTCATGGGCCTGGATGCCGTCGAGCATCGAGAGCGCGTCTTCCTTGGTCGCGGGCGCGAGGCGGAAGGTGATGTCCTTCAGCACTTCGACCAGCACGCCGCCGAGGCCGAAGGCGACCAGCTTGCCGAACGAGCCGTCGGTGATCGAGCCGACGATGACCTCGGTGCCGCCGGCCAGCATCTGCTGCACCTGGACGCCCTCGATCTTGGCATCGGCCTTGTACTTCTTGGCGTTGCCGAGAATGGTCTCGTAGGCCTTCTCGGCATCCTCCGCCGTCTTGAGGCCGACGATGACGCCGCCGGCTTCGGTCTTATGGAGAATGTCCGGCGAGACGATCTTCATCACCACTGGGAAGCCCATCGAGGCGGCCATCTTGCCGGCCTCGCCTGCCGACCTTGCCACGCCCTCCTTCGGCACCGGAATGCCGTAGGCGTCGCAGACCAGCTTGCCTTCCGGCGCCGTCAGGCTCGTGCGGTTGTCCGCCTTGACCTGGTCGAGCACCTTGCGGACGGCATCTTTGGAATTGGACATGTGGCTTCTCCCTTGACCTGGTTCGTTCTTTGCAAAGCGCGCGTATTGCGGCTGCCCGTGATGCTTGCCATTCGCCGCGCTCTGTTCCATGCGGCGGAACGGAGTGGCATAAAGCCCGAGATTACTCCGCCCGCTTGGATCAAAAATGGCTGGCGATGGCATTTGGTATGCCAGAAGCCAATTTGTCAAGCTGCGGCGCCCCCTGGAACGCCGCAAAAAATAGGCAGCTTGACATTCTGGCATGTGGTATGCCAAAAACTTTCCCGTTAATAATCCTGTAAAAGACGACTCCCACTGGAGGAGATTCGTCGTGTCACTGCGGAAACCAACCAAGGCGTTGCCGAACATGGCCGAGGCAGATATCGCAATCGTTCGTATTGCCCCGGAGAGCAGCTTCAAGAACAAGGCGTATGACGCCTTGAAGGAAGCCATCCTCAAGATGGACATCTACTCGACGCCCGAGCCGGTGATGCTCGACGAGCGCGCGCTGTCCGAGCGCCTGGGTGTCAGCCGCACACCGATCCGCGAAGCGATCGCGATGCTCGAGCAGGACGGATTCGTGAAGACGGTTCCGCGCCGCGGCATCATGGTGGTGCGCCGGACCAAGAGCGAGATCGTCGACATGATCCGCGCCTGGGCGGCGCTGGAGAGCATGGCGGCCCGCCTCATCACCACCACCGCGCGCAAGAAGGACATCACGGCGCTGCGCGACTTCTTCAAGGACTTCGGCAAGGACCGCCTGCCCGAGGATCACGTCGAGGAATATTCGCGCGCCAACATCGCCTTCCACCAGGCGCTGATCTCGCTGTCGGAATCCCCCGTGCTGGTCGATCTCACCAACGACCTGCTGCTGCACGTGCGCGGCTACCGGCAGCTGACCATCGGACGCAAGGACCGCACCGCGACCTCGCTGCCCGAGCATCTCGGCATGATCGAAGCACTGGAAGCGCGCGACACCGAGCTCGCCGAGAAGCGCGCCCGCGACCACACCCTTGGCCTTGCCGCTTACGTCGAAGCGCACGGTCAGGAACTCTTTACCTAGCAACGTTCACCAGAAGGGCGAAACATTCGCCCCAGTATTGAGACCAGGGAGACAAGGCCCATGCTGAACACCGCGACCAAGTCCGAGGCACCGGGCACCGAGCAGGAATTGACGGATGGCTTCCATCTCGTCATCGACGCGCTCAAGCTGAACGGCATCAACACCATCTATAATGTGCCGGGCATCCCGATCACGGACTTGGGCCGCATGGCGCAGGCCGCAGGCATTCGCGTGATCTCCTTCCGCCACGAGCAGAACGCCGGCTATGCCGCGGGCATTGCCGGCTACCTCACCAAGAAGCCCGGCGTCTGCCTCACGGTCTCCGCGCCCGGCTTCCTCAACGGTCTCACCGCGCTCGCGCACGCGACCACCAACTGCTACCCGATGATCCTGGTCTCGGGCTCCTCGGAGCGCGAGATCGTCGACCTCCAGCAGGGCGACTACGAGGAAATGGACCAGCTCGCGATTGCGAAGCCGCTGTGCAAGGCGGCCTATCGTGTGCTGCACGCCCAGGACATCGGCATCGGCTTCGCCCGCGCCATCCGCGCCGCGGTCTCGGGCCGTCCGGGCGGCGTCTATCTCGACCTGCCGGCAAAGCTGTTCGGCCAGGTGATGAACGCCGAGGCCGGCCAGAAGTCGCTGGTCAAGGTGATCGACGCAGCACCCGCGCAGATCCCCTCGCCCGCGTCGGTCAAGCGCGCGCTCGACGTGCTCAAGAGCGCAAAGCGTCCGCTCATCATCCTCGGCAAGGGCGCGGCCTACGCGCAGGCCGATGAGGAGATCAAGAGCTTCGTCGAGAAGAGCGGCGTGCCGTTCCTGCCGATGAGCATGGCCAAGGGCCTCCTTCCCGACACGCATCCGCAGTGCGCCGGCGCGGCTCGCTCGACGGTACTGAAGGAATCCGACGTCGTCATGCTGATCGGCGCGCGGCTGAACTGGCTGCTCTCGCACGGCAAGGGCAAGAGCTGGGGCGAAGCGCCCAAGAAGTTCATCCAGGTCGATATCGAGCCGCGGGAAATGGACTCCAACGTCGAGATCGTCGCGCCCGTTGTCGGCGACATCGGCTCGGTCGTCTCCGCCTTCAATCAGGCGATGGCTTCGGGCTGGACCACCCCGCCCGCCGACTGGACCAAGGCGATCGTGTCCAAGCGCGAAGAGAACGTCGCCAAGATGGCGCCGAAGCTCATGAACAACAAGTCGCCGATGGACTATCACGGCGCGCTCGGCGTGCTGAAGAACGTCATCAAGGATCATCCCGAGGCGATCCTCGTCAACGAAGGCGCCAACACGCTCGACCTCGCCCGCGGCGTCATCGACATGTACAAGCCGCGCAAGCGTCTCGACGTCGGCACCTGGGGCGTGATGGGCATCGGCATGGGCCAGGCGATTGCGGCCGCGCTGGAGACCGGCCACCCCGTGCTCGCGGTGGAAGGCGACAGCGCATTCGGCTTCTCCGGCATGGAGGTCGAGACCATCTGCCGCTACAACCTCCCGATCTGCGTCGTCATCTTCAACAATGACGGCATCTATCGCGGCACCGACGTCAACAGCGTCAACGCGGATCCCGCGACGACCGTGTTCGTCAAGGGCGCGCGCTACGACAAGATGATGGAAGCCTTCGGCGGCGTCGGCGTGAATGCCACCTCGCCCGACGAGCTCAAGCGCGCCGTCAACGAGGCGATGGCTTCACGCAAGCCGACGCTCATCAACGCGGTGATCGATCCGGCCGCAGGCTCGGAGAGCGGCCGCATCGGCAATCTCAATCCGCAGAGCGTCCTGCAGAAGAAGAAGTAAGTCCTCCCCTTCAACCCATTACTCCCTGCGGGTGCAGGGGCAGACAGAGTATACGGAGCAATACGATGACCAAAGCGCTCACGGGCGTTCGCATTCTCGACTTCACCCACGTCCAGTCCGGACCGACCTGCACGCAGCTGCTCGCCTGGTTCGGCGCCGACGTGATCAAGGTTGAACGCCCGGGCGTGGGTGACATCACCCGCGGCCAGTTGCAGGACATCCCGAACGTGGACAGCCTGTATTTCACCATGCTGAACCACAATAAGCGTTCGATCACGCTCGACACCAAGAACCCCAAGGGCAAGGAAGTCCTCACCGAGCTGATCAAGAAGTGCGACGTGCTGGTCGAAAACTTCGGCCCCGGCGTGCTCGACCGCATGGGCTTCCCCTGGGAGAAGATCCAGCAGATCAACCCGAAGATGATCGTCGCCTCGATCAAGGGCTTTGGCCCCGGACCGTACGAGGACTGCAAGGTCTATGAGAACGTCGCGCAGTGCACCGGCGGCGCCGCCTCCACCACCGGCTTCCGCGACGGCCTGCCGCTCGTGACCGGCGCGCAGATCGGCGATTCCGGCACCGGCCTGCATCTGGCGCTCGGCATCGTCACCGCGCTCTATCAGCGCACGCATTCGGGCAAGGGCCAGCGCGTCACCGCTGCGATGCAGGACGGCGTGCTCAACCTCGCCCGCGTCAAACTGCGCGACCAGCAGCGCCTCGCCCACGGCCCGCTTAGGGAATACAGCCAGTTCGGCGAAGGCATTCCGTTCGGCGATGCCGTGCCGCGCGCTGGCAACGACTCGGGCGGCGGCCAGCCCGGCCGCATCCTGAAGTGCAAGGGCTGGGAGACCGATCCCAACGCCTACATCTACTTCATCACCCAGGCGCCGGTCTGGGAGAAGATCTGCGACGTGATCGGCGAGCCGACCTGGAAAACCGACCCGAACTACGCCAAGCCGGCGGCCCGCCTGCCGCGGCTGAACGAGATCTTCGCCCGCATCGAGCAGTGGACGATGACCAAGACCAAGTTCGAGGCGATGGAGATCCTCAACAAGGACGACATCCCCTGCGGCCCGATCCTGTCGATGAAGGAGATCGCCGAGGACCAGTCGCTGCGCGCGACCGGCACCGTGGTCGAGGTCGACCACCCGACCCGCGGCAAGTACATCTCGGTCGGCAACCCGATCAAGCTGTCGGATTCCCCGAGCGACGTGCAGCGCTCCCCGCTGCTCGGCGAGCACACCGACGAGATCCTGCGCTCCGTGCTCGGCTTCTCGGATCACCAGGTCGCCGACATCCACAAGTCCGGCGCGCTCGCCCCGCCGCAGAAGCAGGCCGCCGAGTAAGCGGTTCGACCAGAGACACGAAAGGCCGCCGATTTCGGCGGCCTTTTTGTTGGTGGCGAGAGGGACTGCATCCCGCAATCGGCACGCCTGCTGCGATGAACCAGCCGACACCGAATTGAGGATGGGTCCGGGGGAACAAATGCGGTGGCCGGCCGTTATTCTTTTGCCGGCGCGCTCCCGGAAATGCGAGCGAGCCGCCTCCACAGCGAGTGACCAGGCGCCTCGCAGAATACCTGCCCAACGCTGAAGAATTGTCCTCCTCGTCCCGAGGGTGACAAGTCGACCCATCTCAGCTTGCGAGCGGGAGGCGTCGCGTCCAGCACTTGCCGGGACCACGCCCGTTGATCAAACGAGGTCGATATGTTGAGACATCAATCCTCTGATCGCGCCAAGCGTGAAGCCAACAAGGCGTTCAAGCCCGCCAACACGCACAAGCCGATGAGCGACTATGCGAAGGACCAGCACGCCCTCAACGAGAACCGTGAGCGTCTGAAGGCGGAGCGATTGGCCCGCGAGACCAAGCCGAGTGACCGCTCCGAATAGGGAGCGGCTGAAGGGGCGCGTCACGTTCGGCGCGCGCTTGGCCTATAGCATCGAGAGCACGACGATCCCGTCTTCAAGTTCGCCGGACGCCAGCCGTATCCGCGCGATACGCTCGAACTCGGTCCGGTACTTCTGAAGATAGCTGAAGGCCTGTTTCTGCGTCTGAAACGTGGTGGCAAGCCGGCACATCTGACGACCCGCGCCAAGCGCGAGGAAAAAGGTGATTGTGCCGCCGCCATCCGGCTTGATCCTAGGCACGATCCGCACTCTTTGGCATGTGACCGGCCCCCTCGGAAATGATCGTCGGCGCTATCGAGCCCGACTAGAGCCTTTCCCGTTCCGATGGAATCGGAACGGGGCTCTAGATTCTTGTCTTGACGCGTTTTCCTGCCGCGAACCGGTATCCACTTCGCTCGAAAACGCTCTAGCGCGGCGATTTCCGCGCGCGCTTCTTCGGCACAGGCGCCGGCAACGACGCGCGAATATCCGCGTCGGCCGCTTCCTTGGCCTCCCGCAACTCGCGTAGCCGCGCCATGTTCTTGCGGAGTTCGGCGGACTGCCGTTCGGCATCCGCCATCGCGCGCGCGCCCTCTTCAGCCGCCAGGCGTTGGCGGTTGGAACGCGCGATGCCTGCGGGCGAAGGTTCTGCCGATTTCCTGGCGCTCATCTTCCACCCTAGTTGGCAACGGACAAAACCCGCTCAATCCAGGGATCGAGCGGGTCGCATGGCCGTTTCAGTACATCCGTGAAACGGCACTGGAGAGCTTAGGCCAGCGAGAGATTCTCAGCGCTGACCTTGCCCCGCATCTTGTCGGTCTTGGCCTCGAAGTTGACCTTCTGGCCCTCGGCGAGACCCGAAAGACCAGCCCGCTCGACCGCGCTGACGTGAACGAACACGTCGTTGCCGCCGTCGTCGGGCTGAATGAATCCAAAGCCCTTCTGGCCGTTAAACCACTTCACTGTACCTGTCGGCATTGTTCTTCTCCAAAGCGCGCATGCGCGTAACCCGCGTGACGCTCACGCAGAATCGATTCAATTCGTCGATGTCTCTGGAAAAAGGAGCCCGCGGGCGCATTCAACAAGGCACAGCGGCTGAACGAATGGCGATAGGCTATACCCCATCACGGTCAGTTACAAGGCTTGGGCCGGATTTAATTGCGCGCCCGCGCCGGCGGAACGGTTGAAGCTCGCGACACTTCCCGGCGAACAACGTGTCTTAGTAGACATACACGCCACGGATTTGTGGGTATGCTTCCTCATCACCGCCCGGCCCGTGGCTTCTACCGGTGATGAGAACGCCAGTTGCGCTCCCGCCCCCATCCGAACAAGGGGAGCATTGTCATGGAACGGCGTCGCTTCAAACAAAGTCAAACTCTGAAACAGCGGCTCGTCAATGAGGTCGGCCGTCTGCGCGACGAGGCCCGCTTACTCCCTCCCGGCCGGCGCCGCTAGATGCTGCTGCGAAGGGTGCGGCAGGACGAGACGGCCATCCAGATCGACGCGTGGCTCAGCTCTCCGGGCCTGAGGGCGCCGACGTAACGCAGCGATATCGGGGTTTCGCGGGATAGAGCTGGTCAATTCGCCGCTATGAAAAGCCGCCCGGTCGAATCCTGCCGGAACGTCAGTGCATATGCGTAGGCAGAATTGCGGCAACGCCGCAGGATATCGCCGCAGTGTGGAACATACGGCCAGCCCGGGATGTCCTGTCGGGTCAACGACGTCTTGCTCGTCCTCGTATCATGAACGGGCAACAGACGTTGATGTCGCGCCCGCCAATGCAAGAGGATGAATGAACATGCCCAGCACGGTCCGCCTGCACCGCGTTCTCACGACCAGCCCCGAGAAAGTCTATCGCGCCTTCCTCGAGGCCGATGCGCTGGCAAAATGGCTTCCGCCGAACGGCTTCACCTGCACCGTGCATCATTTCGAGCCGAAGGTCGGGGGCACGTTCAAGATGTCGTTCCGGAACTTCACAACGGGCAACAGCCACGCCTTCGGTGGCGAGTATCTCGAGCTCGTCCCCGGCGAACGTCTCCGCTACACTGACAAGTTCGACGACCCCAATCTGCCCGGCGAAATTCAGGTGACCGTGCTGCTGAAGAAAGTCTCGGTCGGCACCGAGGTGGACATCACGCAGGCCGGCATCCCGGACCTCATCCCGCCGGAAGCCTGTTATCTCGGCTGGCAGGAATCGCTACGGAATCTCGCGAAGCTCGTCGAGCCCGACATCAAGCAATAGCAATGACTGGGTGGGGAGCTTCCTTGCGGCCGATCCTTCGAGACGCCCGCTTTGGCGGGCTCCTCAGGATGAGGTCGTGCTTCGCGGCGAAGTCTTAGTCCCTCATGGTGAGGAGCGCCGCCTCACGGCGCGTCTCGAACCATGAAGGCCGAGAGGGTGCCCTACCCGCCCGCCTTCGGCGCCAGCCCACCGTCTGCGGTCCAGCGATGGGGATCTGGACTGTGTCCGATCAGCGCGAGGCCGTAGGCGATCGACTCGAACTGGTCGCCCGACATCAGCCGCTCGTTGCCGAACCGGTCGGCGAACAGCTTTCGGACGGCGGGGACGAACGATGTGCCGCCGGTCAGAAACACCTTCTCCACCTCGCGCGCGGTGATGCGGGCTTCGCCCAGCACCTTGTCGACGGTCGCCCCCAGCCTGGCGATATCGTCGGCAATCCAGGATTCAAAGTTCTTCCGGGTGATGGTCGAGCCAATGTCGACCCCGCCGCCCTTAAAGCGGAAGTCCACCTGATCCTGCGCCGACAGCGCGACCTTGGCGTTCGACACCGCGCGGTACAGCGAAAAGCCGAGGTCGAGATCGACGATGGTGATGAAATCCTCGAGCAGCTCCGGCTTCAGCGCGCTACGCGCAAGCTCGCGGAGCTCGCGCAGATCGCCGTTGCTCTTCATCATCGCGAGCTGATGCCAGCGCGCGAGGTTGGTGTAGTGACCGCTGGGGACCGGGAGCACCTTGTCGAACGAGCGGAAGCTGGAGCCTTTGCCCAGCCGCGGCGAGACGACGTGATCGACGATGCGGTAATCGAACGTGTCGCCCGCAATGCCGATGCCGGCATGACCGAGCGGCTCGGCGCGCAAGGCGCCGCCTTTGCGCGAGAAGCGCATCACGGAGAAGTCGCTGGTACCGCCGCCGAAATCCGCGACCAATACGGTGGCATCGCGCTCCAGGCGGCGGGCGAAGGAGAACGCGGCGCCCACGGGCTCGTAGACATAGCGCGCGTGGCCGGCGCCCAGGCGCTCGAACGCGGCCCGGTAGCGCTGCATCGCCAGCGCCTCGTCGGGATTGCCGCCGGCGAAGCGCACGGGACGGCCGACCGTGATCGTTGACGTCTCGAAGCCGAACCGGTCGCCGCCATGGCGCGCCAGCGTGCGCAGGAACGCCGCCAGAATATCCTCGAACTTGTAGCGCTGCCGGAACACCTGGGTGGTGTTGAAGCTGCTGCTCGCGGCGAAGGTCTTGAACGACTGGAGGAAGCGGTAGACGTGGCGTCCTTCGAGAAACTGCTCGATCGCCCACGGGCCGCCCTCGGCCTGGGCGCCGGCTCCCGGCCGGTCCTCCCAGAAGCACAGGGCCGACACATAGACGCTGTGGCGCTGTCCGCCGTGATCGAAGCGGATGGCCTCGACCCGGCGGTCGTCCGCCGCGAGGGCAATGACCGTATTGCTGGTCCCAAAATCGATGCCGATCGAGACGGCGGGCGAGGCGCTCGACATGAACCACTCTGACAGATGATTGGAAGGGGGCAGACCACTAGCGGCTTTGACTTGCCGTGCCAAGACCCGGCCCGCGGCTTGCCCCCGCCGGAATTCGTGCCCGTAGGGCGACCGTTTAAGCCAGTTGCGGCGGCAAACTGGGCATTTCGGAGCCGGCAGCTCGTTTCGACCGCCCTTCCAGCAATTTTAGGCCCGGTACGGCCCCTTTAACGGAGCATTATGCTGCAATGCGGGATGATGCATGCTGCTATGCAATGGCATGCATGGACATTGGCATCTGGTATACATAGATTGCCTTTCGAAATGAGACAGCGCTACTGACCGTCTCAAGAAAGGAATTCCGATGTCCAAGACCGCTTCCGTCGCTCTCGCCCCCTCCTCCACCCTGTTCGCGCGTTTCATGGCCGCGGTCGACCGCTTCCTGATGGCCAGCGCCGAGATCTCGAATCACAACGGCGACCTGCCGCGTTTCGGCCTGTAAGCGCGCGCTTCCTGCGCCGCGGGAGCCGCACGCCGGTTTCACAGGTGTCGACATGCTACTTTTGATGAATGGCCCCGCAGGACGGGGCCATTTCTACTTGTGCTGTCCTGAGTCACTGCCGCGGCCGGAGAAGGGTCCTGCGGCATTTGCGCACGGTGACCGGACCAGCGCTTGAACCTTGGCATAATGAATACAAGAATGCCTCTCCAGCGCTCGCAGAAAAATTAGAGGCGCCACGGGAGGCTTTATGACGGACATGGTGCAGGCAACGGCCCCTACAACCGCGCGCGTTAGCGACACGTATCGCTGGGCGCAATTGGCGATCGGTGTAGCGGCGATGGTGATGATCGCCAACTATCAATATGGCTGGACGTTCTTCGTCCCCGACATCCAGAAAAAGTTCGGCTGGGATCGCGCGTCGATCCAATGGGCCTTTACCCTCTTCGTCCTGTTCGAGACCTGGCTGGTGCCGGTCGAAGGCTGGTTCGTCGACAAATACGGTCCGCGCATCGTCGTGCTGGTCGGCGGCGTGCTCTGCGCCATGGGCTGGGCGATCAACGCACAGGCCACCACGCTCAACGGCTACTATCTCGGCATGATCATCGCGGGCATCGGCGCGGGCGGCGTCTATGGCACCTGCGTCGGCAACGCGCTGAAGTGGTTCCCGGACAAGCGCGGTCTTGCCGCGGGCATCACGGCGGCCGGCTTCGGTGCGGGCTCCGCGCTGACCGTCGCGCCGATCCAGGCCATGATCAAGGACAGTGGCTTCCAGACCACCTTCCTGTATTTCGGCCTCGGGCAAGGCCTCATCATCTGCATCCTCGCCTTCTTCCTGCTGGCGCCGAAGCCTGGCCAGGTGCCGGTCGTCGTGGCGAACGCCGCGCTGGTGCAGACGCGTCGCAACTACCAGCCGACTGAGGTGCTGCGTCAGCCGATCTTCTGGCTGATGTACTTCATGTTCGTGATCGTCGGCGCCGGCGGCCTGATGGTGACGGCCAATTTGAAGCCCATCGCGGTTGACTGGAAGGTCGACAGCGTTCCGGTGACGCTGATGGCGGTGACGATGACCGCGGTGACCTTCGCAGCCACGATCGACCGCGTGCTCAACGGCCTGACGCGTCCGTTCTTCGGCTGGATCTCCGACATGATCGGCCGCGAGAACACGATGTTCATCGCCTTCGGCATGGAAGGTGTTGGCATCTGGATGCTCTACCTCTGGGGCCACGATCCCATCTGGTTCGTGCTGCTCTCGGGCTTCGTGTTCTTCGCCTGGGGTGAGATCTACTCGCTGTTCCCCTCGACCTGCACCGACACGTTCGGCGCCAAGTTCGCGACCACCAATGCGGGCCTGCTCTACACCGCAAAGGGCACAGCCGCGCTGCTGGTTCCGATCGCCAATTACATGCAGCAGTCGTCGGGGACCTGGGACAGCGTGTTCATCATCGCAGCCGGCGCCAACATCATGGCTTCGGCGCTGGCGATCGCGGTGCTCAAGCCCTGGCGCAAGGTCGTGGTAGCGAAGTCCACGGTCTGACGCGCTTCACCACACTTCATTCCGACGGGACGCCCGGCCTCATGGCCGGGCGTTTTCGTTTTGAGGATTCGGAACCCGTGTCCGAACGGAACTGCCGATTTTGTAACGGGCAAGCCAAGATTGGGCTTGCATTCTGGGATATGGTATACCAAGCTTTGGGCCGCGCTTGCGACGATAAGCCACAATATTTGCGACATCAGGTCATCTTGGCAACCGGTGTCGACCAGACAAGCGCGTTGGGAGGTTCTTGATGATTTCCAGCACGGACGGCGCCGTCACGGCCGCGCCTCTTCGCACAGGTTTCCGTTGGTTCCAGCTTGCCATGGGCATCGTCTGCATGGCGATGATCGCCAACCTGCAATATGGCTGGACGCTGTTCGTCGATCCGATCGATGCGGCCCACCATTGGGGACGCGCCGCGATCCAGCTCGCTTTCACCATCTTCGTCGTCACCGAAACCTGGCTGGTGCCGGTCGAGGCCTGGTTCGTCGACAAGTACGGCCCCCGCATCGTCATCATGTTCGGCGGCGTGATGATCGCGCTGTCCTGGGTGCTCAACTCCTACGCCGACTCGCTCACCCTGCTCTATGCGGCCGCGATCGTCGGCGGCATGGGCGCGGGCGCCGTCTACGGCACCTGCGTCGGCAACGCGCTGAAATGGTTTCCCGACCGCCGCGGCCTCGCCGCCGGCGCGACGGCCGCCGGCTTCGGCGCGGGCGCCGCGCTCACCATCGTGCCGATCGCGACCATGATCGCCGCAAGCGGCTATCAGAGCGCGTTCTTCACCTTCGGCATCGGCCAGGGCCTCATCGTCTTCGTGCTCGCCTTCTTCATCCAGCCGCCGCGGATCTCGATCCCGCCGAAGAAGAAGCAGCTCAACCTGCCGCAGACCAAGATCGACTTCACCCCGCCGCAAGTGCTGCGCACCCCTATTTTCTGGGTGATGTACCTCGTCTTCGTCATGGTCGCTTCCGGCGGCCTGATGACCGCGGCGCAGATCGGCCCGATCGCACACGACTTCAAGATCGCCGACACGCCGGTGACGCTCGCCGGCTTCCAGATGGCGGCGCTGACCTTCGCGATCTCGCTCGACCGCATCTTCGACGGGTTCGGACGTCCGTTCTTCGGCTGGGTCTCCGACACGATCGGCCGCGAGCACACCATGTTCATCGCCTTCGGCACCGCCGCGGTGATGCTGCTGACGCTGTCAGCCTACGGCCACGTTCCGATCGTGTTCGTGCTCGCGACCGCCATTTACTTCGGCGTGTTCGGCGAGATCTACTCGCTGTTCCCCGCGACCTGCGGCGACACTTTCGGCTCGAAGTTCGCGACCACCAACAACGGCATGCTCTACACCGCGAAGGGCACCGCCTCCCTGCTCGTTCCGCTCGCAAGCGTGATCTCGGCAACGTACGGCTGGAAGGCCGTGTTCGTGGTCGCTGTCGCCTTGAACGCGACGGCGGCGCTGACGGCGCTGTTCGTGATCAAGCCGCTGCGCCGCTCCTTCATCCTGGGCAAGGAAGCCGAGAGCGCCGCCACCGCGACCGGCGGCGCCAAGACCGAGACGGCGTGACAAGCCGCACACTTTGCACGGTTGAAAAAGGGGCGCAGAATGCGCCCCTTTCTTTTTGGCCAAGTTTTTTTGGCCGAGGCCGGAGGCACCGCAAACGTCAATAATGCTGTCGCAAGATTTTTCGGATCCGCCAAATCCAGCGCTTGACGATTGGCATTATGTATACCACACTTACCTCGTCATTCACCTAGGGAGGTTGCAATGCTGGTCGGAGACATTCTGCGCAAGAAGACGCCGCGCGTTGTCACGGTGCGAATGAACGAAACGGTGGGTATCGCCGCCAAGCTGATGCGCGCCAACAACATCAGCGCCCTCGTGGTGAAGGACGTGGTCCGCTCCGAGGGCAACACCGCGGTCGGCATGTTCACCGAGCGCGACGTAGTGCGCGCCGTCGCCGAGCACGGCGCCAATGCCATCAACGTCAAGGTCTCGCAGCTCGTGTCGGTGCAGCAGCTCGTCTCCTGCACCTCGATCGATACGATCGAGCACGTGCGGCATCTGATGAACCGTCATCACATCCGCCACCTGCCCGTGATCGACGATTACAGCCTCATCTCCGTCATCAGCATGCGCGACATCGCCGCTGCCGTTGACGAGGCGATCAACGGCACGCCGCAAGCAGCAGCTTAAAGCGCCACGACCCTTCCCCTGCGACTACCGGCCCCGGCTCGGATCCCTCCGCGCCGGACCGGATCCTTCGTCCCAAAATTCCGGTCACCCGCGAGGATTTCATGAAGATCTGCATCTACGGCGCCGGCGCAATCGGCGGATATCTCGGGGTTCAGCTGGCGCGCGCCGGCGCCGACGTCAGCCTGGTCGCACGCGGTGCGCATCTCGCCGCGATGCGCGAGCGCGGCCTGACGCTTCTCGCGGGCGACGAGACGCACACCGTGCATCCGCGCTGCACCGACGATCCCGCCGAGCTCGGCGTGCAGGACTACATCATCATCACGCTCAAGGCGCATTCGATCACCGGCGTGATCGAGAAGATGCAGCCGCTCTTGGGCCCGCACACCCGCATCGTCACCGCGGTCAACGGCATCCCCTATTGGTACTTCTACAAGCACGGCGGCAAATACGAGAATTCGACGCTGGAGAGCATCGACCCCGGCGGGCGGCAATGGCGCGAGATCGGCGCCGAGCGCGCCATCGGCTGCATCGTCTATCCCGCCACCGAGATCGAGGCGCCCGGCGTGATCCGCCACGTCTACGGCAACAATTTCCCGCTCGGCGAGCCCTCCGGCGAGATCACTGGCGACGTGCAGCGCCTCGCCGATCTGTTCGTCGCGGCCGGCCTGAAGGCCCCGGTGCTCGACCGCATCCGCGACGAGATCTGGCTCAAGCTCTGGGGCAATGTCTGCTTCAACCCGATCAGCGCGCTCACGCACGCAACGCTCGACGTGATCTGCACCGATCCGGCCACGCGCGCGCTGTCGCGCGCGATCATGGTGGAGACCCAAGGCATCGCCGAGACGTTCGGCGTCAAATTCCGCGTCGATGTCGAGCGCCGCATCGAGGGCGCCCGCAAGGTCGGCGCGCACAAGACCTCGATGCTCCAGGACCTCGAGCGCGGCCGCCCGATGGAGATCGACCCGCTCGTCACCGTGGTGCAGGAGATGGGCCGCCTCACCGGCATTTCCACGCCCGCACTGGACTCGGTGCTGGCGATGGTGACCCAGCGCGCCCGCATCGCCGGTCTCTATGACGGTGTCTCCGCGCCCACCGATCCCCGCGCGCTGGCGGTGGCGTGATGACCGGCGAGATCAGGAAATGGCTGCGCTTCCGGAATAATGGAGCGACCGGTTTCGGCACGCTGACCTCATCCGGCATCAGCGTGCACGAGGGCGAGATGTTCGGCCGCCATGCAGCTACCGGCAGGACGCTGGCGCTGTCGGAGGTCGAGCTGCTCGCACCCTGCGCGCCCAGCAAGATCGTCGCGCTCTGGAACAACTTTCACGCGCTCGCGGCCAAGCTGAACCAGCCCGAGCCGCCGGAGCCGCTCTACCTGCTGAAGGCCACGACCAGCATCGCGGCCCCCGGCGCGGTGATCCGCCGTCCCTCTTATTACGACGGCAAGACCACCTATGAGGGCGAACTCGGCATCGTGATCGGCAGGACCTGCGCCCGCGTCTCGCCTGGCGAGGCCGACAGCTTCATCTTCGGCTATACCTGCGTCAACGACATCACCGCCAACGACATCCTGACCAGCGATCCCACCTTCCCGCAATGGGCGCGCGCCAAGGGCATCGACGATTACGGCCCGTTCGGCCCCGTCATCGCGACCGGCCTCGATCCGGCCAAGCTCGTGGTCCGCACCATCCTCAACGGCGCGGAGCGGCAGAACTACCCGATCTCGGACATGATCTTCAGCGCGCAGGAGCTGGTGAGCAGGATCTCCCACGACATGACCCTGCTGCCCGGCGACCTCATCGCGGTCGGCACCTCGGTCGGCGTGGGCGTGATGAAGGAGCCGGTGAATACGGTCACCGTCGCGATCGACGAGATCGGCGAGCTCACCAACGAGTTTCGGTTGTAGCTCCCGTCGTCATTCCGGGGCGGCGCAAGGCGCCGAGCCCGGAATCCATTTATCCGCAGTCTCTGCCGCCCGACGGATTCCGGGCTCGCGACTTCGTCGCGCCCCGGAATGACAGCGAAGGGCCGCAGCCCCCTCGGGGAAACTCGGCACCTCATGCTGCTCTCCACCGGTCGGCTGATGCAATCAGTCGTGGATCGCGCGGCCGGATACATACCGCTCGCCCGCGCGCCCCTTGATCTCGGTTCCGCTCTCCAATAGCAATCATGGCAAAAATGTGTGCCGGCGTGAGGAAGTCACGATGTGGCTGTTTTTCCTGGTTGCCTGGTTCGTCCTGCTCGCTGCCATCGCGATCTTCGCCCAGCAGGCGTTCGGTTACGACGTCACCCACCTGCCCGCCTTGTTTGCGGGCCTTCCCATGCCGCAGCGCATCGCGACCGGCGCGCTGCTGGCCGTGGCGCTGGCGCTGATCGGCGCAACCGCCTTTCGGCTCTCGCGCCAGGATCGGCGACTGGGCAAGCTGCGCGACCGCCTGAAGAAGACCCGCGAAGACGTCGTCGTCGCGCACGCCCTGCAAAACCACCTCGACGCCACCGTCCAGCACCTGATCGAGAGCGACCCGAGGGAGGCCGTCTCCGCCCTCCACGACAAGCTTGGCGAGACCGAGCAGCGCGCCCTGCTCCAGCAGGGCCGCAACGAATCCACCGACATGCACGACCAGCTCGCCGAGATCCGCCGCCGCCAGCAAGGCCTGCGCGAGATGGTCGGCAAGGTCGCCGAGCAGCGCCGCGCGGTCGAGCCGATTTTCACCGAGATCCGCGACCGCCAAAATCAGCTCGAACGGTCGCTCCACGACCTCGAGACCGACGACCGCAAGAACAACCTCGCCGACCGGCTCAAGGACATCGCGCACGACATCTCGGCGCTGCTCGCGCGGGTGAACACGGTCCAGGACACGTTTGCGACCCTGAACCAGTACAAGGAAGATCTGGCGAAATCCCACGCCGAGCTCATGCCGCTGCGATCGACGGACGCCGGTATCAACGCGCTGATCAGCGAGCTCGGCCTCAGCCACGACCGCCTCGCCAAGAGCATCGACGAGCTCGAGACCGGCGGCGAAGCGCCGCTCGGCACCCGCGTCGAGACGCTGTCGAAGAACAGGATCGAGATCGAGCAGCGCCTCGCCCGCATCGACGACAGCTTCAACATCCTCAAGACGATCCGCCTCGACTTCGAGGAGCTCGGCCAGCGCCAGGCCCAGCTCGAACGCTCGCTTGCGGAGATCGAGACCGATCCCGACGGCAAGACCCTCGCCGACCGCCAGAACGCGCTGAACGATTTCGTCCTCCAGTCGCGCCAACGCCTCGGCGCGTTGCAGGAGACGCTGGCGACGTTGAACGCCTTCAAGACGGACTTGTCGAAATCGCAGGCCGACCTCGTGCCGCTGAAGGCTCCGGTGTTCGGCATCGAGGCGCTGATCGCGGAAGTCGGAACCACCCGCGACCTCCTCGCCAAAACCGTCGGCGAGATCGAGGCGAACGGCGGCGTGCCCCTCGCCTCGCGCGTTGACGCGCTGGCGAAAAGCAAGCGCGACGTCGAAGACCGCCTCGCCCGCATTTTCGACAATTTCAATGCGCTCGATGCCTTGCGCAAGGACATCGGCGGCATCTTCTCGACGATCAGGAACAGCCTGAACCGGATCGGGTGAGGAAACGCTCGCGGCCGTGGACGCTGCCGAAACATCCAGACACATCACATCTCCGCGCGCCCGACATATGCCGCCAACATGTCCCGCGCGCGCCGCAACTTGGACGCATTCGGCCGCCCTTCTGTGAGGCGTGTCTGGGGGCACGGCACTGCCGTGTTTGGACCAAACCTTCAGGGGTATGACTGTGAAGAAGATTGTATTTGTTCTGGGTGCGACGCTTGCTCTGGTGACGGCTGCGAACGCTGCCGATTTGCCGCGCCGGCAGCCCGTGCCTGTCTATCCGGCGGAGCAGGCGCCGATCGGCAAGATGCCGATTGGCAAGAGCCCGGTTGGCAAGGCCCCGATCGGCAAGGCGCCCGGCCCGGTCGCGGCGCGCTACTGACGCACGGCGACATACGCGCAGCATCTGCGTAAGCGGCCGACAGTCGAGGGGGCACAGCGTGACGAACAAACCTGATCGATCGGGATCCTGCATCCTTGCGGGGTTCGCGCTCGCGGCGATGATCGCGTGCACGACGCCCTCGGCCTCGGCCCACGAAGCGAACAAGCGCATGGCCGACGCCAATGCGCTTGCGACGACCGACACCGCATCGCGACCGGCGCCGCAGTCGCGGCGGCCCGTCGCGCGTGCGGAGAAAGGCCCCTACTACGTCGACTTCCGCGCCCGGACGGCGGCGAGCTGGGGCCACGCCTTCGTCTGGTACGGCAAGACCAGCGAGCGCGCCGTCGAGGTCGCGGGCCTGACGCCCGCCGGCGACACCCTTGCTTACGTGCTCGGTCACCTCACCTGGGTGCCGTCGGAGACCGGCGCGAGCTACGGCGATCTCGATCCGGAATATCTGACCGCGAGCTATCGCGTCTATCTGAACGAAGCCGACGCCAAGCGCGTGTTCGCCTACATCAAGAAATTGCAGTCGAGCTCGCCGGTCTGGAACGCCGAGACCACCAACTGCACCGGCTTTATCGGCGACATCGCCGAGTTCATGGGCTTGAAGGTCCCCTATCGCTGGCAGCGCCCGGAGAACTTCGTCAACAGCCTCAAGGAAATGAACCGCGGCCGCCAGATGGTGCGGCTGTCGGCGGAGTAGCCGAAGCCTCAAAGCCCTTGCGGGCGACGACATCTCGCGAACATTCGGGTCCCGTTATCACCCCCTCGCTGTCATTGCCCGCGAAGGCGGGCAATCCAGTATTCCAGAGGCGGCGCGGTAACACGAAGACGCCGCGGCGTACTGGATGCCCCGGTCAAGCCGGGGCATGACAGCGTAGGGTGGAGCGGCACCTCGCCCGTCGGGCAAGACACCCCGCACAAATCTCCCGCCTCGCCTGTCAATCCGCCGCCGCAGATATATTCCACTTTACCGAAATTCGGATTTATCGTACACACGAAACACCCTGGCCCGAGACAAGGGGCGGATCGCGATCGTCACGAACCGCGGGCCGGGCAGCGATGGACGCGACGGCGTCGGGCGCGGGCAGCATTGCAGGGCGGGAAACCGTGAGCAAGGAGCGCTCGCACGAACGACACGGCGCCGGCAGCGTCTTCGCATGGCTTCGGGCGCGAGCACACGCCAGCTCTCGAAGTCCCAGCGAGGACGTGCGCGGACGGCGAAGTCGTGTGGTCCTGACGCCCGGGGTCTGTGCGTCAAGTCTTGTGGTGATATGCGCGGCCCGACCGGACCGCGTGCATCAGCCATCCGCAAGGCGACGGGGGCAATAGTGCATCGCTCCCCGGGGAGAGCACGAAGTAAGCCGTAACCCATCGCGCAGGGAAGGCCGGGCGTCCGGCGAGACCTGTGGTCCACCCCGTGTGCATCTTTTGTAGCGCACGGACTTGCGGGTGCCAGCCGCGCCCGGCCTTCCCTGCGCCCTTGTTCCGATGAGGGCAATGCGATGAAGCAGAGCTCGGGCGGACCATGCCGCGAGAAGGCGAAGGTGTGCCTTGCGGTATGGGAGCGAGTTGCGGCCGCGAGCTTAATTTTATGACGGTCATGACGGGACGAATACTGCAGCCCCCCAATTATCCGTCCCACGGAATCCCCCCGCCTCCCGCATGATCGCCCCGCCCTCACCGCACGCCGGCGCAATAGACTTTTGCCGACCTGGGCGGCATCCTGCCGCCATCAATCGATAACAGGGCCTGCCGCGCAGGCGGGGGAAACGCATCATGTTGCAGACACGGTTCACCAAGCTCGTCGGCGTCGAGCACCCGATCGTCCAGGGCGGCATGCAATGGGTCGGGCGCGCCGAGCTGGTCGCCGCCGTTGCGAATGCCGGCGCGCTTGGCTTCATCACGGCGCTGACCCAGCCGACGCCTGAGGATCTGACCAAGGAGATCGCGCGCTGCCGCGACCTCACCGACAAGCCGTTCGGCGTCAACCTCACCATCCTGCCCGCGATCAAGCCGCCACCCTACGCCGAATACCGCGCCGCCATCATCGAGAGCGGCATCACGGTGGTCGAGACCGCCGGCAACAAGCCGCAGGAGCATGTCGACGAGTTCAGGAAGCACGGCGTCAAGGTCGTGCACAAATGCACCAGCGTCCGCCACGCGCTCTCGGCCGAGCGCATGGGCGTCGACGCCATCTCGATCGACGGGTTCGAATGCGCCGGCCATCCCGGCGAGGACGACACGCCCGGCCTGATCCTGATCCCGGCCGCCGCCAACAAGGTCAAGATCCCGATGATCGCCTCCGGCGGCTTCGCCGATGCGCGCGGCCTCGTCGCGGCGCTGGCGCTCGGCGCCGAGGGCATCAACATGGGCACCCGCTTCATGGCCACCAAGGAGAGCCCGATCCACCAGTCCATCAAGGAGAAGATCGTCGCCAATGACGAGCGCGAGACCGAGCTGATCTTCCGCACCATGCGCAACACCTCCCGCGTCGCCAGGAACGCGGTCTCGACCAAGGTCGTCGCCATGGAGAAGGAAGGCGCCAAGTTCGAGGACATCCGCGAGCTCGTCGCCGGCGCCCGCGGCAAGATGGTCTATGCCACCGGCAACTCCGACGAAGGCATCTGGTCGGCCGGCCAGGTCCAGGGCTTGATCCACGACATCCCGAGCTGCGCCGAGCTCGTCTCCCGCATCGTGTCCGAAGCGCAAGCCATCATCAGAAGCCGGCTGGAGGGAATGATCGTTCAGCCGCAACGCGAAGCGGCGGAATAATTCGCTGAAGTGATTTGAACACGACGCCCGCCACGCCGAAGGTATGCTCCCTCGCCCCGCTTGCGGGGAGAGGGTTGGGGTGAGGGGGAGTCTCCGCGCTGACGGTGACAATTGGACTCGCGGGGACCCCCCCTCACCCGCCGCGCGTTCCGCGCGTCGGCCTCTCCCCGCAAGCGGGGAGAGGCGAAGAACGGCTCCGCTCTTCACCTACAAACTTAATTGAGCTCCGAGGTAATGCATGAAGGCTTACGTCTACGGCCCTGAGGGCGCTAGGATTTCCGACGTCGCTCAACCAAAACCTAAGGGCACACAGGTGCTCGTCCGCGTCCGTGCCTGCGGCTTGAACCGTGCCGACACCGGCATGCGCAAGGGCCACGCCCATGGCGCGGCCGGCGGGGTCGGCACCGTGCTCGGCATGGAATGGGCCGGCGAGGTCGCCGAGCTCGGACCGGATGCCAAGGGCGTGAAGGTCGGAGACCGCATCATGGGCTCGGGCGGCGCGGCGTTTGCCGAGTACACGCTGGCCGATCACGGCCGGCTGTTCCGCGCGCCCTCGAATATGAATTTCGAGGAGGCCGCCACCCTTCCCGTCGCGCTCGCGACCATGCACAACGCGGTCGTCACCGTCGGCGGCGTGCAGGCGGGCCAGAGCGTGCTGATCCAGGGCGCCAGCTCCGGCGTCGGCCTGATGGCGATGCAGATCGCCAAGCTCAAGGGCGCCAGGCTGGTGATCGGCTCGTCGACCGACGCCTATCGGCGCGGCCGGCTGACGGAGTACGGCGCCGACCTCGCCGTCGACTCCTCCGATCCCAAATGGGTCGAGGAGGTGCTGAAGGCGACGAACGGCGAAGGCGTCGATCTGATCGTCGACCAGGTCTCCGGCAAGGTCGCCAACCAGAACCTCGCCGCCACCAGGATCAAGGGCCGTATCGTCAATGTCGGCCGGCTCGGCGGTACCCACGCCGATTTCAACTTCGACCTGCACGCCGCACGCCGGATCGACTATGTCGGCGTCACCTTCCGCACCCGCACCATCGAGGAGGTCCGCGAGATCTTCGAGGAGGTCCGCAAGGACATCTGGGGCGCGGTGGAATCGCGGAAGCTGCAGCTGCCGATCGACAGGGTGTTTGCCTTCGCCGACATCGACAAGGCGTTCGAGCACATGGAGGCCAACAAGCATCTGGGGAAGATTGTCGTGACGGTGTGAGGGTGGCCGTCATTCCGGGGCGGCTCGAAGAGCCGAACCCGGAATCTCGAGATTCCGGGTTCGCCCTTCGGGCGCCCCGGAATGACATCGTGACCGCTCCTGCAACTCACTAGCGACTACTCCTGTGGATCATCGCTTGATGTCCCGCGCCGGGCTGCTAAATCCCCCGCCATGACCTCCCAGCACAACAAGACCTCGGTCGCGGCCATCTCGATCTTCGCCAGCGGCAGCATGGCGGCGGCGAAGTTCGTGGTCGGCGTGGCGATCGGCTCGCTCGCGCTGATCTCGGAAGCCCTGCACTCCTCGGTCGACCTGGTCGCGACCATCATCACCTGGGCGGTGGTGCGGGTGTCCGACAAGCCGGCCGACGACGAGCATCACTACGGCCACGGCAAGCTGGAGAGCATCTCCGCGCTCGGCGTCACCGCCCTGCTCTACGTGCTCGCCGGCGGCATCCTGGTCGAGGCCTACAGCCGGCTGCGCGAGGGAACCCCGCCGCCGACCATTTCGGCCATACCGTTCGTGGTGCTGGTGATCGACATCGTCGTCAACCTGTGGCGCGCCCGCGCCCTGCACCGCGCCGCGCGGGAGACGCGCAGCCAGGCGCTCGCCGCCGACGCGCTGCACTTCGCCTCCGACGTCATGGGCTCCTTCGCCGTGATCGTGGGCCTGATCCTCGCCGCTCTCGGCTTCTGGTGGGGCGACGCGGCGGCGGCCGCGGCGGTCGCGGTGATGATCGCGGCGCTCGGCCTGCGCATGGCCGGCTCGACCGTGCAGACGCTGGTCGACCGCGCGCCGGAGGGCGCGCAGGAGAAGGCCACGGCCGCGATCCGCAGCGTGCCCGGCGTGATCGGCGTCGAGCGGCTGCGCGTGCGCATGGTCGGCGCGACCACCTTCATCGACACCATCGCAAAGGTGCCGCGGACCTATCCGATCGACCGCGTCGAGGAGATCAAGCGCAAGGTGCAGGCCGCCGTCGACAAGGCATTCGGCGATGCCGACCTCACCTTCACCCCGGTCCCCGTCGCCCGCGACAACGAGACCGTACGCGACCGCATCATGGTGATCGCCCGCAATTCGAGCCTCGCCGTCCACCACGTCACGGTGCATGACCTCGGCGCCAAGCTGATCGTCAGCATCGACCTCGAGGTCGACGCCGGCATGCGGCTCGACGCCGCCCACGACGTCGCCAACACGCTGGAGCGGAACATCCAGGAGGAGTTCGGCGCCGACGTCGAGGTCGACGTCCATATCGAGCCTCTGGAACCGGAACTGCCGTTCGGCGTCGATGCCGCGCCGGAACGGGTGCAGACCATCGCCGCCGCGTTGGCCGAATTCGCCGGCGAGGGCGAGATCCACGACATCCACAATGTGCGCGTCCGCAACACCGATGCCGGCGAGATCGTCAACTTTCATTGCCGCGCCACGCCGTCGATGAGCGTGATCAAGGTGCACGAGCATGTCGACGCGATCGAGCGCGCGTTGCGCCGCGCGTTCCCGAGCGTGAAGCGCGTGATCAGCCACGCCGAGCCGCCGCGCACGTGACGCAGAATGTGCGAGGAGTCACACGTTCTCGTTTCGGACTCGTCACGCACGTGAGTTTGCGGGCACGCGACGCGCAAACTGCTCATTGGATAAGAATAAATTCGCGTTAACGATTCGTTGACTCTCGACAGCCCGGCAAAACTGGATTCAAATCGGTGTGATTCGGAAGCGATGTGGGGCTGCTTCCGAACTCAAGTTGCAAGCAAGTTTTCCAGGGGGCCGAAGGCATGTCGCGTGCAGACGCCGCGAACGCGTGCGTCCAATCCGATTCGATCAAAGGATTGGCGCAATCGATCGCGAAACCTGCCTATCACCGGCTGCTGATCGCGGAGCCGGCGCTGCGTCGCGCCGTGCCGACGCTCATCATCGCGTTCCTGATCACGATCTGCCTCGGCGCGTTCGTGCAGGTCGTCGACCAGACGCGCCAGAAGCGGCTGGTGATCCGCCATGACATCTCGGCACTCGCCGATTTGCTCGCCGAGCGCATCGACCGCCTCACCTCCTCGCGGCAGGAACGGCTGAAGAACATCGAAAGCCTGCCGGCGCTGCTGCCCGACCTGATCCCGTCCTGGGGCACGGCCACGGGCCGCCATGTCATCGTCACCTCGGCCGGCGTCGACCGCCGCATCCTCGCCCGCATTCCCGTCGACAGCGATCCCTCGGGCAACGACCGCCTGCTCGATTCAATCACGACGGCGCAGTTGCTCGCGGCGCCGCCGCGCGACGGCAACATCTCCGACATGACGCTGCCGAACGGCAACGCCGCGATGGCGATCTCGCGGCAGATCAAGTCGCTGCCCGGCTTCGTCACCGTGATCCAGGAGCGCAACGAGCCGATCTGGGGCTCGGACGCCGCGCTCTCGGTGACGCTGTCGGCCACCACCGGCTTCGTCGTCCTGATCCTCGGTTTCGCCTTCCACTGGCAGTCGACCCGCGCCCGCGAGGGCGATCTCATCAACGACGCGGTGCGCGGCCGCATCGACACCGCGCTCAACCGCGGCCGCTGCGGCCTCTGGGACTGGGACCTGTCGCGCGGCCGGATCTTCTGGTCGCAGTCGATGTTCTCGATGCTGGGCCTCGACGGCCGCAACGAGCTCCTGACCTTCGGCGAGGTCAACGCGCTGGTGAAGTCCGACGACATCGACCTGTTCGAGATCGCCGACCAGCTCATCTCCGAGAAGATCGACCACATCGACCAGACCTTCCGCATGCAGCATGTCGACGGTCACTGGATCTGGCTCCGTGTCCGCTGCGAAAAGACGAGCGGTGCGACCGACTCCAGCGTTCACCTGATCGGAATCGCCGTCGACATCACCGAGCAGAAGAGCCTCGCCGAGCGCACGGTGGAAGCCGATTTGCGTCTACGCGACGCCATCGAGACCATTCCGGAGGCCTTCGTGCTGTGGGACGCGAGCGACCGCCTCGTGCTCTGCAACTCGCACTTCCAGCGCCTGCACAAGCTGCCCGACAGCGCCGTCATTCCCGGCACCTCCTACGAAACCGTGCTCGAAGTCGGCCGCATGCCGGAGGTGCGCACCCGCCACAACGAGACGGCTGCCCAAGGCCCGGGCGCGCGCACCTTCGAGGCGCAGCTCGACGACGGCAGCTGGCTGCACATCAGCGAGCGCCGCACCAAGGACGGCGGCTACGTCTCGGTCGGCACCGACATCACCCGCATCAAGGAGCACGAGCAGAAGCTGGTCGACAACGATCTGCGCCTGCGCGCCACCGTCATCGACCTCAAGCGCTCGCAGGCCGCGCTCGAACGCCAGACCAACGAGCTTGCCGATCTCGCGGAAAAATACCAGCGCGAGAAGACCCGCGCCGAGGAAGCCAACCAGACCAAGTCGAAATTCCTCGCCAATATGAGCCACGAGCTGCGCACGCCGCTCAACGCCATCATCGGCTTCTCCGAGATCATGGGCTCGGGCCTGTTCGGCGAGCTCGGCAGCGAGAAGTACCAGGAATATTGCCAGGACATCCTGACCAGCGGCCACTACCTTCTCGAAGTCATCAACGACATCCTCGACATGTCCAAAATCGAGGCCGGCCGCATGAAGCTCGACATGGAGGAGCTCGACCTCGCGCGGACGCTCGCGGAATCCCTGCGCGTCGTCTCCGGCCGCGCGCAGGACAAGCACCTGACGCTCGATGCCGATATCGAGAAATCGATCTCCGTCGTCGCCGACCGCCGCGCCACCAAGCAGATCATCGTCAACCTGCTCTCGAACGCGGTGAAGTTCACGCCCGACGGCGGACGCATCGTCGTGCGCAGCCGGCAGCTCGACGACAGGATCGTGCTGATGATCGCCGACACCGGCATCGGGATCGCCCCGCACTCCCTGGCGCGGCTCGGACGCCCGTTCGAGCAGGTCGAGAGCCAGCTCACGAAAACCTATCACGGCTCGGGGCTGGGCCTCGCCATCGCCCGCTCGCTGGCGCAGCTCCACGGCGGCTCGATGCGGCTGCGCTCGAAGATCGATGTCGGCACCGTCGTCCGCGTGACGCTGCCGCGCGACGCCGTCAAGGCGGCGTCCGGGATATCGGCCGCGGCCTGAAGCTACAATTGCAGCGTCGGCGCGACCTCGCGCGCGACATTGACCAGCGCCGCGATCAGCGGCGTCATCGGATCGCGCTGCGGGATCACCATGCCGATGCTGTAATTGACCTCGGGGTCGACGATCGGGATCGAACGCACGGTATCGGACAGGCCAAGCGTCTCGGCGAGCTTGGCCGGCATCACGCTCGCCCAGCGCCCCGTCTTCACGTGCGTGAACAGCACGAGCAGCGAGTTCGAGGTCAGCGTCGGCGTCGCCTCCGCGCCGACCGAGCGCAGCGCGCGGTCGATGATGCGGCGGTTCTGCATGTCGGGCGTGAGCAGGCACAGCGGCACCTGCCCGACCTCGGTCCAGGTCACCGTCTCGCGATCACCGAACATCGCATCAGGCGCGGTGAGGAGGCGATAGCTCTCGTTGTAGAGCGGAATGGTGCGCACCTTGCCGATCGGCTCGTTCTCGATATAGGTCAGCCCCGCGTCCACCTCGAGATTTTCGAGCAGCCCGAGCACCTCCGATGACGTTGTGGACTGGATGCGGAAGCGCACCTCGGGATGCCTGGCGCGGAACGGCGTCGTCAGCGCGGCAACCATGCCGAGCACGGTCGGGATCGCCGCGATGCGGATCTCACCGGAGAGCTTGTCCTTCAGCGAGTTGATCTCCTGGCGCATCGCGCGGGCATCGCCAACGATCCGCCGCGCCCAGTCCAGCGCCCGCTCGCCCTCGGGCGTAAAGCCCTGGAAGCGGGACCCGCGCTGGACCAGCATCACGCCGAGGATCTCCTCGAGCTGCTTGAGCCCGGTCGACATCGTCGGCTGGGTGACCCCGCAGGCTTCCGCCGCGCGTCCGAAATGCCGTTCCTTCGCCAGCGCCAGCAGCAGTTCAAGCTTGTCGATCAACCGGACGTCCCCTCGAATTCTGTCGTGGCATGCAAGCTAGCACGGCAGGTCCTTGCCAACACGGAAAAACCGGCAGGCGAAATGCGATTAATTGCACTTCCGCATCGATCGATTGCATCCGCCAATCGATCTGAATTCGCAATCGCAGCATGAGACAGCTTTATTGATCTTCGAATGATTCCAAATAGTTTGCGAGGCAGGAACGCTCAGGTTGAGAACAAAGAATGACAGCGACTTACGAGCCTTGTTACGAGCCTTGGGACGAGACGCGCGGCGCCGAGATCATCGCCGAACATGCAAGGCAGGAGGGCGCGACGCTGGTCATCCTGCATGCGCTCCAGGCGGCGTTCGGCTACGTGCCGGAGGCGGCCATTCCCATGGTGGCGCAAGCGCTCAATCTGTCGCGCGCCGAGGTGCATGGCGTATTCACGTTCTATCATGATTTCAGGCACAAGCCGGCCGGCCGCCACGTGCTGAAGCTTTGCCGCGCCGAGGCCTGCCAGGCTGCGGGCGGCGATGCGCTGGCGGCGCGTGCGGAGGCCAGGCTCGGCGTGTCGCTTGGCAACACGACGGCCGATGATCGCGTCACGCTGGAGCCGATCTACTGCCTCGGACTCTGCGCGACCGCACCGTCCGCGATGCTCGACGGTCGCCTCGTGGGCCGGCTCGACGAGAAGCGTCTCGATGCGCTGGTTGCGGAGGCACAGCGATGAGCATGCGTCTCTTCGTCTCACGCGACGCGGGTGCGTTGGCCGTCGGCGCCGACGAGGTTGCGCTGGCGCTGGAACAGGCTGCGGCCAAGCGCGGCGTCGCCGTCGAGATCATCAGGACCGGCTCGCGGGGCATGTACTGGCTGGAGCCGCTGGTCGAGGTCGCGACGCCGCAGGGCCGGATCGCGTTCGGCCCGGTCACCGAGACCGATGTACCCTCCCTGCTCGACGCCCTCGCCAGCAATACGCCGCATCTGCTGCGGTTAGGGGCGACCGACGAGATTCCCTGGCTGAAGCGCCAGACCCGCCTCACCTTCGCCCGCTGCGGCGTGATCGATCCGCGCTCGCTCGAGGACTACCGCGCCCACGGTGGCTACAAAGGGCTGGAGCGCGCGCTGTCGCTCGGCTCGGAGGCCATCCTCACCGAGGTCACCGCATCGGGCCTGCGCGGCCGCGGCGGCGCGGGCTTTCCGACCGGCATCAAATGGAAGACGGTTGCCCAGGCCAAGGCCGACCGCAAGTTCATCGTCTGCAACGCCGACGAAGGCGACAGCGGTACCTTCGCCGACCGCATGATCATGGAAGGCGATCCCTTCCTGGTGATCGAGGGCATGACCACCGCCGGCATCACCGTCGGCGCGACCAAGGGCTACATCTACATTCGCAGCGAATATCCGCACGCGGTCGAGGCGATGAAGGCCGCGATCCAGGCTGCGAAGCGCGGCGGTTATCTCGGCGACAAGATCGGCGGCTCGACCTACAGCTTCGACCTCGAAGTCCGCGTCGGCGCCGGAGCCTATGTCTGCGGCGAGGAAACGTCGCTGCTGGAGAGCCTCGAAGGCCGCCGCGGCATCGTGCGCGCCAAGCCGCCCCTGCCGGCCCATCACGGCCTGTTCGGCAAGCCGACCGTGATCAACAACGTGCTGTCGTTCGCGGCGATCCCCTTCATCCTCGCCGAAGGCGCCAAGGCCTATGCCGATTTCGGCATGGGCCGCTCGCGCGGCACGATGCCGATCCAGCTCGCCGGCAATATCCGCCATGGCGGCCTGTACGAGACCGCCTTCGGCGTGACGCTGGGCGAGCTTGTCGACGACATCGGCGGCGGCACGTTCACGGGCCGCCCGGTCCGTGCGGTGCAGGTCGGCGGGCCCCTTGGCGCTTACTTCCCCCGCGCGCTGTTCGACACGCCGTTCGACTACGAGGCCTTTGCTGCGCGTGACGGGCTGATCGGCCACGGCGGCATCGTCGTGTTCGACGACAGCGTCGACATGCGCAGGCAGGCGCGCTTCGCGATGGAATTCTGCGCCGTCGAATCCTGCGGCAAGTGCACGCCCTGCCGGATCGGCTCGACCCGCGGCGTCGAGACCATCGAGAAGATCATCAACGGCGAACGCGTCAGCGAAAACCTCGCGCTCGTCGAAGACCTCTGCAACACCATGAAATTCGGCTCGCTCTGCGCGCTCGGCGGCTTCACGCCCTATCCTGTGCTCAGCGCATTGAAGCACTTCCGGGAGGACTTCGTCCCGGCGCCGACCACGCTTCAGGCCGCGGAATAGGAGAACGACAATGTCTCTGATCGAAGAAATCGACTTCGGCACGCCGCGCGCCAAATCGGAAACGATGGTGACGCTGACCATCGACGGCAAGGAGATCTCGGTGCCCGAGGGCACCTCGATCATGCGCGCAGCGATGGAAGCCGGCCACCAGATCCCGAAACTCTGCGCGACCGACATGGTCGATGCATTCGGCTCCTGCCGCCTCTGCCTCGTCGAGATCGAGGGCCGCGCCGGCACGCCGGCATCCTGCACTACGCCCGTGATGCCGGGCCTCGTCGTGCACACCCAGACCGACCGGCTGAAGAAGCTGCGTAAGGGCGTGATGGAGCTCTACATCTCCGATCACCCGCTCGACTGCCTCACCTGCGGCGCCAACGGCGATTGCGAGTTGCAGGACATGGCCGGCGCCGTGGGCCTGCGCGACGTGCGCTACGGCTACGAGGGCGAGAACCACGTCTTCGCGAAATCCAACGGCGAGGTCAACGCCGCCTGGATGCCGAAGGACGAGTCCAACCCCTACTTCGCCTACGATCCCTCCAAGTGCATCGTCTGCTCGCGCTGCGTCCGCGCCTGCGAGGAGGTGCAAGGCACCTTCGCGCTGACGATCTCGGGCCGCGGCTTCGACAGCCGCGTCTCGCCCGGCATGAGCGAGAGCTTCCTCGGCTCCGAATGCGTCTCCTGCGGCGCCTGCGTGCAGGCCTGCCCGACCGCGACGCTGACCGAAAAATCCGTCATCGAGATCGGCCAGCCCGAGCATTCGGTCGTCACAACCTGCGCCTATTGCGGCGTCGGCTGCGCCTTCAAGGCGGAGATGCGCGGCGAGGAAGTCGTGCGCATGGTGCCGTACAAGGACGGCAAGGCCAATCGCGGCCATTCCTGCGTCAAGGGACGCTTCGCCTGGGGCTACACCAACCACAAGGAACGCATCCTCAAGCCGATGATCCGCGAACGGATCGAGGATCCCTGGCGCGAAGTGTCCTGGGATGAGGCGTTCTCCTTCGCCGCCGCCAGGATGCGCGGCATCCAGAAGAAGTACGGTCGCGACGCCATCGGCGGCATCACCTCGTCCCGTTGCACCAACGAAGAGACCTATCTGGTGCAGAAGCTGATCCGGGCCGGCTTCGGCAACAACAATGTCGATACCTGCGCCCGCGTCTGCCACTCGCCGACCGGCTATGGCCTGTCGCAGACCTTCGGCACGTCGGCCGGCACCCAGGACTTCGACTCCGTGGAGAACACCGACGTCGCCGTCGTCATCGGCGCCAATCCGGCCTCCGCACACCCCGTCTTCGCCTCGCGCCTGAAGAAGCGCCTGCGCCAGGGTGCCAAGCTGATCGTGATCGATCCGCGCCGCACCGAGATGGTGGAATCGCCGCATGTGAAGGCGCTGCATCTGCCGCTGATGCCCGGCACCAACGTCGCGGTCGTCACCGCGCTGGCGCATGTCATCGTCACCGAGGGCCTCGTCAACGAAGCCTTCGTGCGCGAGCGCTGCGACTGGACCGAGTTCGAGGAATGGGCCGCCTTCGTCGCCCAGCCGAACAACAGCCCGGAAGCAACGGCGATCCTCACGGGCGTGGACCCCAAGGCGCTGCGCGAAGCGGCCCGCATCTACGCCACCGGCGGCAACGGCGCGATCTATTACGGTCTCGGCGTCACCGAGCACAGCCAGGGTTCGACCACGGTGATCGCGATCGCCAACCTCGCGATGGCGACCGGCAATATCGGCCGTCCCGGCGTCGGCGTGAACCCGTTGCGCGGCCAGAACAACGTGCAGGGCTCCTGCGACATGGGCTCGTTCCCGCACGAGCTGCCCGGCTACCGCCACATCTCGGGCAATGCCGTGCGCGACCAGTTCGAGGCGCTCTGGAACGTCAAGCTCAACCCGGAGCCGGGCCTGCGCATTCCCAACATGTTCGATGCCGCGATCGAGGGCACGTTCATGGGCATCTATGTGCAGGGTGAGGACATCCTCCAGTCCGACCCCAACACCTCGCATGTGGTGGCGGCGCTGGCGGCGATGGAATGCGTGATCGTCCACGACCTGTTCCTGAACGAGACCGCGAACTACGCCCACGTCTTCCTGCCCGGCTCGAGCTTCCTCGAGAAGGACGGCACCTTTACCAACGCTGAACGCCGCATCCAGCGCGTGCGCAAGGTGATGACGCCGAAGAACGGCATGGCCGACTGGGAAGTCACCATCGGCCTTGCCAAGGCCATGGGCTTCGAGATGAACTACAGCCACCCGTCCGAGATCATGGACGAGATCGCGGCGCTGACGCCGACCTTCACCGGCGTCTCCTATGCCAAGCTCGACGAGCTCGGCTCGGTGCAGTGGCCGTGCAACGAGAAGGCGCCCGAGGGCACGCCGGTGATGCATATCGACGGCTTCGTCCGCGGCAAGGGCAAGTTCATCGTCACCGAATATGTCGCGACCGACGAGCGGACCGGCCCACGTTTCCCGCTGCTGCTCACCACGGGGCGCATCCTCAGCCAGTACAATGTCGGCGCGCAGACAAGGCGGACCGAGAACGTGGTCTGGCATGCCGAGGACCGGCTGGAGATCCACCCGCACGATGCCGAGCAGCGCGGCGTGCGCGACGGCGACTGGGTGCGGCTGAAGAGCCGCGCGGGCGAGACCACGCTGCGCGCGGAGATCACCGATCGCGTCGCGCCGGGCGTCGTCTACACCACCTTCCACCACCCGGACACGCAGGCCAACGTCATCACGACGGACTATTCGGACTGGGCGACCAACTGTCCCGAATACAAGGTCACGGCGGTGCAGATCTCGCCGTCGAACGGCCCGTCCGACTGGCAGAAGTCCTATGACGCGCAGGCGCGGCACTCCCGCCGCATCGCGCCCGCCGAGGCTGCGGAGTAAGCGCATGCACGTGCCGGTCCAGGCCATCGACCGCGAAATCTGGCGCCACAGCGTTGCGTCCGAAGGCACACGGCTGATCCCCGAGGAGACGCCGCTGGCGCTGACCTACAATGGCGGCACCTACGCCGTCATGATGGGGACGCCGCAAAACCTCGAGGACTTCGCAGTCGGCTTCAGCCTCAGCGAAGGCATCGTCAGATCGGTCGACGACATCCGGTCGCTCGAAATAGTCCGCCTCGACGACGGCATCGAGCTGCGCATGTGGCTTGCGCCGGACCAAGCCGCGCGCATCAGCGAACGGCGGCGTCATATCGCCGGCCCGACCGGCTGCGGCATCTGCGGCATCGAGTCCATTGCAGAAGCCGTGCGGCCTGCGGCCGTCGTGCCGCCGGGGCAGAACTTCACGCCCGAGCAGATCATGACGGCGATGCAGGCCATCGCACCGCTGCAATCGATCAACATGCAAACCCGCGCCGTTCACGCCGCCGCGTTCTGGTCTCCTGCCGGCAACATCGTAGCGCTGCGCGAGGATGTCGGCCGCCACAACGCGCTTGACAAGCTTGCCGGTGCGCTGGCGCGCAGCCGGACGGATGCGCGCGGCGGCATGGTGCTGCTGACGAGCCGCGTCTCGGTCGAGATGGTGCAGAAGACCGCCGCGATAGGCGCCCCGCTGATGGTCGCGGTCTCCGCGCCGACCGCGCTCGCGGTCCGCACCGCGGAAGCCGCCGGCATCACGCTGATCGCCATTGCCCGGCAAGACGGGTTCGAAGTGTTTACGCATGGCGGCCGCATCGTCGCCTGCCATGCCACGGAGGTTGCCGATGTCGCCTGACCGCCTGATCTACATGGCCAACCAGATCGGCAGGTTCTTCCAGAGCCAGGGCCACGACAAGGCCGTGCCGGGAATCGCCGAGCATATCAAGAAGTTCTGGGATCCCCGGATGAAGCGCGCGATCTTCGCCCATCTCGACGCCGGCGGCGTGGGCCTGGAGCCCAATGTCCGCGAGGCCCTCACCTCGCTGAAGCCGGCGACGTCCCTTCCAGCAACGCCCTGAACACGCGCCGCACCTCGCTCTGCGTCTCCTTCACACGCGCCTCCAGCGACGAGAAATCCGGCGCGTCGCCGGCACGCGCCATCACGCGTTGGAGATCGGTGCCGGCGGTTTCCGGCTTGAAGCGGTCGCTGACGCAGAGCCGCAGGATCTGCGTCAGGTCGTGATAGAGCCGCGCCGCGGCACGCAGGATCTCGGCCTCCGACTGCGGCAGCACGCCGAGCCTCGCCGCATTGTCCAGCACCTGAAGCGTGCTGACGTCGAGAATATCCGGCTTGTGATGGGCATGCACGAGCTGGAGATATTGCGCGATGAAATCGATGTCGATCATGCCGCCGGCGGCATATTTGAGATCCCAATAGTCGGTCTCGCCCTTCTCCTGCGCGATCGCGCGCCGCATGTCGGCGACGTCGTTGGCGATGGTGGCAGGATCGCGGCGGCGGGTCAGGACATCGCGGATGACGCCCGCGATCCGCTCGCCGAATTCAGCCGATGCCGACACCACGCGGGCACGCGTCAGTGCCATGTGCTCCCAGGTCCAGGCCTCGTTGGCCTGATAATCCGCGAAGGAGGCAAGGCTCGAGGCCACCGGGCCGGCCCGCCCCGACGGGCGCAGCCGCATGTCGATCTCATAGAGCACGCCGTAATTGGTGCGCGTCGTGAAGGCGCTGATCAGGCGCTGGGTGAAGCGCGCGAAATAATGCGCGCCCTGAAGCGATTTCGGCCCGTCCGAGTCCGGATTCTCGCTGTCGAAATCGTACAGCAGGATCAGGTCGAGATCGGACGACGCGGTCATTTCGCGGCTGCCGAGCCGGCCCATCGCGATGATCGCCGTCTCCTGCCCCTTGATCCGGCCGTGCTGGGCGGCAAAGCGATCGGCAACGAGGTCATGCACTGTGTGGACGACGCCTTCGGCGACGTCGGCAAAGGCCGTGCTCGCCTGCTGCGCCGAGACCGTGCCGGAGAGGATGCGCGTGCCGATCAGGAACAGGCTCTCCTGCCCGAACAGGCGCAGGCGATCGAGGAATTCCTCATATGAGGCGGCATCCTGCACGGTGGCGGCGAGCCGCCCGGACAATTCCCGCCTGTCCGGCATCGCGCCGAAGAAGCGCGGATCGATCAACCCATCCATGAGCTGCGGCTGCCGCGCCAGCATCTCGCCGAGCCGCGGCGCCGCGCCCAGCACCAGCGCCACGAGCGCGACGAGATCGCGGTTCTGGCCAAGCAGCGTGATCAGCCGGCCGCCACGCTGGAGCGCCCCAAGGAATTGATCGAACGCCACGACGGCGCGGTCCGGCTCCTCGGCGAGGGCGAGGCCGTCGATCAGGGCCGGCACGAATTCGATGAAGGCGCTTCGCGTCGCCTCGTTGCGGAACACGCGATAGTCGCCCGTGATCCAGTCTCGCACGGTCTGCGCCACGGCGGCAGGCTTCTTGAAACCGAGCGTCGTCAGGTGCTGGAACAGGCGCGGATCGTCGGGACCTGCACTGTAGTCGAGCGCCGGCAGCTTTGCCGTGCCGGTCGGGTCATCGCCCTCGAACAGCTTCTCGTAGTGCCCCTGCACGATCTCGAGCTGCCGCAGCAGGTCGCGCGCAAAGGCCTCGCGATCCGGATAGCCGAAGAACCGGGCAAAGCGCTCGACCGCTTCCCTGTCGTCGGGCAGCGCATGGGTCTGCTCGTCGGCGACCATCTGGAGGCGATGCTCGACCCGGCGCAGGAATTCGTACGCCCTGGCGAGCTCGTCGCGCGCCGCAAGGGTGATCCAGTTGCTGCTGGCGAGCACATCGAGCGCGGCGAGCGTCGGCCGCACCCGCAATTCCGGATGGCGGCCGCCGGCGATCAGCTGCTGGGTCTGCGCGAAAAACTCGATCTCGCGGATGCCGCCGCGGCCGACCTTGACGTTGTGGCCTTCGACCGCGACCTCACTCTGGCCGCGATAGGTCTGCATCTGCCGCTTCATGTCGTGGACGTCGGCAAGCGCGGCGAAGTCGAGATGCTTGCGCCAGACGAAGGGGGCGATCTCGGCGAGCAGCGCCTCGCCTGCCCTGGCATCGCCGGCACAGGCGCGCGCCTTGATCATCGCGGCGCGTTCCCAGGTGCGCCCTTCCCGCTCGTAGTAATGCAGCGCGGCGTCCCGTGAGATCGCCACCTGCGTCGAGGACGGATCGGGGCGCAGGCGCAGATCGACGCGGAAGACATAGCCGTCATAGGTACGCTGCTGGAGAATGCGCGCCATGCCTTGCGTCACGCGGACGAAAAACGGCTGCGGCTCGATATCCGGCGCCAGCGTCGTGGCGTCAGGGTCGAAGAACACGATGAGGTCGATGTCGCTGGAATAGTTCAGCTCGCCCGCCCCCATCTTGCCCATCGCGAGCACGATCAGGCCGCAGCCCTCTTCCGGTGCCTCGGGATTAGGCGGGAAAAGCTTTCCTCGTGCGGCTTCCTGCCGCAGCAGGTACTGGAGCGCCGCCTGCACGGAGGAGACCGCGACATCGGTCAGCGCCGACGTCACCCGCATCACCGGCCATACCCCGCCGATGTCGCACAACGCGGTCAGGAGCGCCGCCTCCGCCTTCATGCGGCGAAGCAGCCGCATCACCTCGGCCTCGTCAGGTGCCGCGAGCACCGCGCCCCTCGCCTCCGCGATCAGTGCGGCGAGATGAGTATCCGGATCGCATTCGAGCAGCCGGATCAGGCGCAGCGGATCGGCGCGCACCAGATCGAACAGATAGGGCGAGAATTCCGCGATGCCGACGAGGATATTCCGGCCGAAGGGCTGAACCAGCAGCGCTTCGAGACGAGCCGATTGTGCCGGCTCGAGCTCGGCCAGCCAGCTTTCAAAACGTCGTTCGTCGGTTGTGGAAGCGGCAATATGGGGAGCCTCCGCGAAGCGTGCGGCCAGGCTCTCACCATGCTTGTCCGCGTTTCCCGGCGCGGAGTGGTTCATGCCACCTTCTGTGGCACATCCGGTATTGGAGGAGCAACCCTGTCGCCCGCGCCCGCGCGCGCCGGCAGCACCAGCGTGGCGACGAGGCCGGGATGGGCATCGCCCAGCCGCAATTCTCCGCCATGGAGCGTCGCAACTGCGGAGGCAAGGCTGAGGCCGAGGCCGGAGCCCGGCAGCGTGCGGCTAGCTTCAAGCCGGACGAATCGTTCGACAGCATGTTTGCGGTCGGCTTCCGGAATACCGGGGCCGCGATCGGTGACGCTCAGCAGCACCTGGTCGCCCTCGCGCTTCGCCTCGATCATGATCTGCCCAGAGTCCATGCTGACCACGGTTCCGCCGGCCTGCGTGACCGGCTTGCCGTATTTGATGGCATTCTCGACCAGATTGGCGAGCGCCTGGCTGATCAGCTCACGGTTGCCGTGAACCGGCGTCGGATCGGCCTTGACCTTCAGGGTCATGCCGTCGTCTTCGGCGAGCGGCTCGTAGAGCTCGTGGATGCCGCCCGCGACATCGGCGGCGTCGAAATCGTCCATGTTGCCGCGCGCCTGGCCGGACTCGGCGCGCGCGATCATCAGCAGCGCGTTGAAGGTGCGGATCAGCCCGTCGGATTCCTCGATGGTCCGCTCCAGCGCGGCGCGGTAGTCGGCCTCGCAGCCCGATTTCGCCAACGCCTCCTCGGCGCGGTTGCGCAAGCGTGTCAGCGGCGTCTTGAGATCGTGGGCGATATTGTCGGAGACCTCCTTCAGCCCCGCCATCAGCGCCTCGATGCGCTCCAGCATGGCATTGAGGTTTTCGGCGAGGCGGTCGAGCTCGTCGCCGCTGCGCCCCACCGGCAGGCGCTCGCTGAGATCGCCGGTCATGATGCGGTGCGCCGTGCCGCTCATCGCGTCGATGCGCCTGAGCACTCTGCGCGCGACGAAGACGCCGCCGCCGAGCCCGAGCACGACCACGATCAGGACTGACCATTGCGCGGCCTTGGCGACGATGCCGAACAGACGACGCCGCTCGGCGAGGTCGCGGCCGATCAGCAGCCGGAAGCCGTTTTCGAGTTCGGTGACGCGCACGAGCGCGCGGTGATCGCGCTCGTCGGCGTCCTCGATCCGCCGATAGGCCGTCTCGGTCCAGCCGCGCGTTGCCATCACGCCCGGCGCCAGCGAGCCGACATTGCCGGCCACCGCCTGCCCCGTCGGCGTCGTCACGAGGTAAAGATTGGCACCCGGCCGCAGCGCCCGATACTCGATCGCGCGCACGAGGCCGACGAGGCCGCGGCGGCCGTAGATCTCGTTGATCTCCGAGGTCTCGGCATTCACCGTCTGCGTGATTTCCTCGGTGATGAGCCGCCGCGTATTCCAGGCGAAATAGGCGAGCAGCGAGGCTGCGAAAATCGCGAACAGAAACAGGTAGACTAGCGTCAGCCGGAATGCCGTGGTGCGGATCAGTTTACCGAATGCCGTCACGGATCATATACCCGGCGCCGCGGATCGTGTGCAGCAGCGGCCGCTCAAAACCCTTGTCGATCTTGGAGCGCAGCCGCGAAATGTGCACGTCGATCACGTTGGTCTGCGGATCGAAATGATAGTCCCAGACGTTCTCCAACAGCATGGTGCGCGTCACCACCTGGCCGGCGTGCTTCATGAGGTATTCGAGCAGGCGGAATTCGCGCGGCTGAAGCGTCAATTCGTCCTTGCCGCGGGCGACGCGATGGGAGAGCCGGTCGAGCTCGAGATCGCCGACACGATAGAGCGTGTCCTCCGCCGGGCCGCCGCGGCGGCGCGACAGCACCTCGACCCGCGCCAGGAGCTCGGCGAAGGAATAGGGCTTGGGCAGATAGTCGTCGCCGCCGGCGCGCAGGCCCTTGATGCGGTCGTCGACCTGCCCGAGCGCGGAGAGAATCAGCACCGGCGCGGTGTTGCCCTTGTCGCGCAGCGCGCCGATCAACGACAAGCCGTCGCGCTTGGGCAGCATGCGGTCGACCACCAGCACGTCGTAGTCCCCGTTCTCGGCCATGGCGAGGCCTTCCTCGCCGTCGGGGGCGTGGTCGGCAATGTGTCCGACTTCGCGAAACGCCTTCACGAGGTAGTCGGCGGATTCGCGGTCGTCTTCAATGATGAGGAGGCGCATCGTGCGTTCGGCGGCGGTCAAGGAGGTCACCTTCTCTAAACATGGCGCGAGCGGCAATCGCATGCAAGCCGAGTGGGAGAGTCTCGGGTCGAGAAAAAGGCGGGCGGTGAAGCTGGGGGGACCTCACCGCCCTAGGCCTTCCGACGGAGGGGGGCGTAATTCCACCGGAAGGTAGATTGGGGAAGCGAATGTTACGCTGCTCCCCCGAAGGGCGCCGGCGGCTGGGGCGACTGATGCCGGCGACACCCTTCATTGCGTAGCCTCCTGACGCTTACCCCTTGGCGAGGGGAATCGCGACGAAGCGCGACTGGCCGCCGCTCTTCACGCGCATCAGGACGCTGTTCTTGTTGTCGGTCCGCGCCGTGTTGATGGCCTCGCGGACATCGCCGGCGGTGCTCACGCTCTTGCCGCCGACTTCGAGAATCACGTCGCCTTCCTTGAACCCGCGTTCGGCCGCGGCGCTCTTCGGATCGACTTCGGTAACCACGACGCCTTCCTTACCGGCGCCGGCCACGGAGTTCGCGGGCGCAACGGTCATGCCGAGCTTGGGCACGTCGGTGCCCTTGGTCGCGCCCTTGCCGCTGTCGTTATCGGTATCGGCCTTGGCCTCGACCGTGTTCGGCAGCTGGCCGAGGGTGAGGTTCACGACCTTGTCCTGGCCCTTGTGCAGCACGTTGAGCTTCACGATCGCACCGGGCGCCATGCCGCCGATGGTGCGGGCGAGCTCGCGGGCGTCCTTGACGGATTCGCCGTTGACCGAGGTGATCACGTCGCCGGACTCGATGCCGGCCTTCGCCGCCGGACCGTTCGCCTGCGGCTCCGCCACCAGCGCCCCTTCGGCCTTCTTCATGCCGAGGCTGTCGGCGATATCCGACGTCACCGGCTGAATCTGCACGCCGATCCAGCCGCGGCTGACCGAACCCTTGTCCTTGAGCTGGGCAACAACCGTCTTCACGGTGTTGGCCGGGATCGAGAACGCGATGCCGACACTGCCGCCGGAGGGCGAGTAGATCGCGGTGTTGACGCCCATCACCTCGCCGTCGGTGTTGAAGGCCGGACCGCCGGAATTGCCCTTGTTCACGGGCGCGTCGATCTGGATGAAATCGTCATAGGGACCGTTGCCGATGTCGCGGCCGCTGGCCGAGACGATGCCCGCGGTCACGGTGCCGCCGAGACCGAAGGGATTGCCGACTGCGAGCACCCAGTCGCCGATCCGCGGCTTGCCGTCGGCAAGCTTTGCGAACGGGAAGTTCGAGCCGCCCTCGACCTTGATCAGGGCAAGGTCGGTGCGCTGGTCGGTGCCGATCACCTTGGCGGTATAGGTCTTGCCGTCGTCGGTGGTGACCTCGACCTTGTCGGCGCCGTCGACCACGTGGTTGTTGGTCACGGCAAAGCCGTCAGCCGAGATGAAGAAGCCGGAACCCTGGCCCTGCACGACGCGGCCACGGCCGCCCTTCATGCCCGGGATGCCATCCGGACCGCCGAAGCGCCGGAAGAAGCGCTCCATCGGCGAGCCCGGCTGGAACGGCGAGGAGGAATCGTCGCCGTCATCGTTGCTCGCGGTCTTTTCCTTGATGTTGACCTTCACAGAGATCACCGACGGCTTCACGCGCTCGACGATGTCGGCGAAGCCGACCGGGCGTTCAACCTTCCGGACCTCGTTGTTGACCTGCGCATGCGCCGGGCTCGAGAACAGGTCGGCCGGCGACACGGACGGGCTGAAGCCGTAGACGGCTGCGCCGAAGCCGGCGACGACCGAGGCCATCAGCGCGATCTTGCGCGCGGAGAAGACCGACCGGCGCGGCTGCCGGTAGGACGGAAGGTTCGAAAGGTCGGGACGTTCGGTCATGCAGAGCTCTCCAAGGCCTTGAAATCCATTTGGTGCGGGATGGCAGCACCTTACGGACCTGAAGATGGGGGCTCGCGCCTTACCGTGCGCTGGCGGCGGGGTTAAACTTTCGTAATGAAGGGGCGGCGTTGATGCGGCAGTTTAGCGCAGACCGAAAGTTGTGGTCTTACAGGAACTTATTCGAGTTCCGGTGACCGCCTCCCCGGCGAGGTTTTAGGCGACCTCAGCTTGCCCTGACGCTGACGATGAACTCGTCGACTTCACGCTTCAGGGTCTCGGCCTGCTGCGACAGATCGACGGCAGAATCCCGGGCCTCGGCCGCCATGCGACCGGTCTCGGCGGAGGTCGAGGTGATCTGGGCGATGTGGTTGGACACGTCGAGCGTGCCGCGCGCGGCGTCCTGGACGCTGCGCGAGATGTCCTGGGTGGCGTTGCGCTGCTGGGCAGTGTCGACCTCGATGCCGGACATGATCGACGAGATCTCCGACAGCGTCTTCGAGATGCCGTCGATCGCCCCGCGCGTCTCCGCGGTGATGCCCTGGATGCTGGCGACATGGGAGGTGATCTCCTCCGTCGCCTTGCTGGTCTGGTGCGCGAGGCTCTTCACCTCGGAGGCGACGACGGCAAACCCCTTGCCGGCCTCCCCCGCCCGCGCCGCCTCGATGGTGGCGTTGAGCGCCAAAAGGTTGGTCTGCGATGCGATCGCCTGCACGAGCTGCACGACCTCGCCGATCTTGTCGGCGGCGTCCGACAGCGTGTGGATGGTGTCGCGGCTCTTCTCGGCTTGCGCCGCCGCGCCCTCGGCGCGCTGGGTCGCATCGGTGACGCGTCGGCTGATCGTGCCGATCGAATTCGTCATCTCCTCGGCGGAACCCGCGACCGTCTGCACGCTGGCGCTGGCCTGGCTCGCTCCGCTCGCCACCGCATTGGCCTTGGTGCTGGTGTCGTTGGCCGTCCGCGACAGCGTCTCGGCATTGCTCTTCAGATGCACGGCCGACGAGGCCACGCTATCGACGACGCTGGCAACGAGATCGTTGAAGCGCTTGATCCGGGCGTCCAGGAATTTCGACCGCTCGGCCTGGTGCTGCGCTTCACGCAATTGCTGCTCGGTGAGGCGGCGCCGTTCGAGCCCGTTGGTCTTGAAGACCTCCAGCGCGCCGGCGAGCAGGCCGATTTCGTTGGTGCCGCCGAGCCCCGGCACGGGGGTTTCGAACTTCTGGTCGGCGACCTCGCGCATGGCATGCACGATCGCCGCCAACGGACTGAGGATGCCGTTGCGCACCGCAAACCAGGTCGTGAGGCAGATCGCGCAGGCGACGACCGCGATCACGCCGCAGGCGATCAGGAAATACGAGAATGCGGCCTGTGCCTGCTGGTAGATCTGCATCGCGTGATCGCGTGCGGGCCCGCTCAGCGCAGCAAAGTCCGACGACAGGCTGGTGATCTCGTTGTTGAGATAGAGCACCGCGACGAATCCGGTGCCGCCGCCGATGCCCAGCAGGAACAATAATGCAGCGACAACGGCGCCGACCAGGAAGCGGATCGTCAGATTGCTGTTCGCGAACATCGGGGAACTCAGAGTCTGGAATCAAATCTCGGGACAAGCTTCCAGACAAAGGTCAACATAGCATGAAACACCCGGCGGCGGCCGGCAGATTACGTATCAATACGTAGCCGGGAGGATTTCACGTCGCTAGGACGATTTGGCCTCGTCCGACATCAATGCCGCGAGTCTCGCCTCTTCATCGGGCGTGAGCGGCGGCGCAGGTAGGTCTGCACCGCTCCGCGAGCGACGCCGGATTTGCAGCCACAGCGCCAGGCCACCGCCGGTCAGCAGCAGGGGGCCGAGCAGCCACAGCAGCAAGGTCTGCCGCTCGAAGCGCGGCTTGAGCAGCACGAACTCGCCATAGCGCGCGACCAGGAAGTCGAGCACCTGCGAGTTGCTGTCGCCGGCCGCGATGCGCTCGCGCACCAGGAGCCGCAGGTCGCGCGCCAGCGGCGCATCGGAATCGTCGATCGACTGGTTCTGGCAGACCATGCAACGCAGCTCGCGCGACAGGTCGCGCGCGCGCGTCTCCTTCGCCGGATCCGACATGATCTCGTCGGGCTGCACGGCATGCACCGCGGGCGAAGCCAGCAGCGCAAGCGCGACGAACGCGGCCATCATCCGGCGCATCGGATCACTCCGCCGGCTGCAGGCGCTGCTTGGCCCGCGCCGGTTTTGGCGCGCCGACCCGCAGGCGGCGATCGGACAGCGACAGCACGCCGCCGAAGGCCATCAGCACCGGACCCCACCAGATCAGCAGCACCAGCGGCTTGTGATAGATGCGCACGGCAATCGCGCCCTCGGCATTGGCATCGCCCAGCGAGATGTAGAGCTGGCTCGCCCCGCGGGTCAGCAGCGCGGCCTCCGTGGTGGAGGAGCCGCGGGTGGTGAAGCTGCGCTTGGACGGCGTCATGACGCTCAGTGTCTCACCGTCGCGGCTGACGTTGAACTCGGCGATCATCTCGCGGTAGTTCGGGCCCTGACGCTGAAACAACCCGTCGAGCTTCACGTCGTAGCCGGCGACATGGGCGACGTCGCTCCGCTTCATCGTCGCGATATATTCGCTGTTCCAGGTGGTCTCGCAGACGATCCCGATCAGCGCGACGCCGAGGCCGGCATGCGCCAATGCCGCGCCCCAGGCCGAGCGTGGCAGGCCGCGCGCCCGCTGCAGCGCTGTTGCGAGCGGCAGACGAACCAGGCCCGTCCGCTCGACCAGATCGGTGACGGCGCCGGCGATGACGAAGACGCCAAGTCCGATCGCGAGCGGTGCGAGCGCGCTGCCGCCACGCGTCCAGGCCCAGACGATCGCGACTACAACGAGCCCGGCAACGCCGGCCGCGAGCAGCCGCTGGGTGACGCCGAGCAGATCGCCGCGCTTCCACGCCAGCATCGGCCCGAACGGCACGGCGAGCAGCAACAGGGCAAACAGCGGTGCGAAGGTGAGGTTGTAGAACGGCGCGCCAACCGACATCTTGAAGTCGGCGAGCATCTCCATCGCCAGCGGATAGAGCGTGCCGAACAGCACGACCGCGCAGGCGACGGTCAGCAGCAGATTGTTCAGCACCAGCGCGCCCTCACGCGAGATCGGCGCGAACAGGCCGCCCTGCTTCAACGATGTCGCGCGGCCTGCGAACAGCGACAGGCTGCCGCCGATGAACAGGCAGAGGATCAGCAGAATGAACACGCCGCGGGTCGGATCGGTGGCAAAGGCATGCACGGAGGTGATGACGCCCGAGCGCACCAGGAAGGTGCCGAGCAGCGATAGCGAGAAGGTCAGGATCGACAGCAGGATGGTCCAGACCTTCAGCGCGTTGCGCTTCTCCATCACCAGCGCCGAATGGAGCAGCGCCGTCCCGGCAAGCCACGGCATCAGCGAGGCGTTCTCGACCGGATCCCAGAACCACCAGCCGCCCCAGCCGAGCTCGTAATAGGCCCAGTAGGAGCCCATCGCGATGCCGAGCGTCAGGAAGATCCACGCGACCAGCGTCCACGGCCGCACCCAGCGCGCCCAGGCGGCGTCGATCCGCCCCTCCATCAGCGCCGCGATGGCAAAGGAGAACGAGATCGAGAATCCGACATAGCCGAGATAGAGCATCGGCGGATGCACGGCGAGACCGATGTCCTGCAGCACGGGATTGAGATCGCGTCCCTCGATCGGCGGGTTGGCGATACGCAGGAACGGGTTCGAGGTCACCAGGATGAAGAGATAGAAGGCACTGGCGATCCAGGCCTGCACCGCGAGCACATGCGCGCGCAGCGACAGCGGAAGATTGTTGCCGAACGCCGCGACCAATCCGCCGAACAGCGCCAGGATCGACACCCACAGCAGCATCGAGCCTTCATGGTTTCCCCAGACGCCGGTGATCTTGTAGAGCAGCGGCTTCATCGAATGCGAATTCTCGTAGACGTTGGCGACGGAGAAATCCGAATTCACATGCAGCATCACCAGCGCCACGAACGAGGCGCCGACGAACAGCAGCTGCGCCAGCGCGGTGGAGCGCGCCACGCTCATCAGCGCATCGTCGCGCAGCCGCGCGCCGATCAACGGCACGATGGATTGGATCAGTGCCAGCCCGAGCGCCAGCACCAGCGCGTAATGCCCGGATTCCGCGATCACCGCACCGCTCCTTGCGGGTTGCCCTGTGCTGTCGTGGCCGCAGGCTTGACGCCATCAGAAGCCTTGCCGCCGTAATCGTCCTTCCAGTGCCCCTGCTTCTTCAGGGCATCTGCGACGTCCTTGGGCATGTAGGTCTCGTCGTGCTTGGCAAGCACCGTGTCGGCCTTGAACACGCCGTTAGCATCGAGCGCGCCTTCGGCGACAACGCCCTGCCCTTCGCGGAACAGGTCGGGCAGGATGCCCTTGTAGGCGACCGGCAGCTTGGCGTTGCCGTCGGCGACCTCGAAGCTTACCGCGAGATTGTCGCCACGCTGGAGCGAGCCCGGCTGCACCAGGCCGCCGAGGCGAAACCGCTTGCCGGCCTGAACGTGCTTCTCGGCGACCATGGTCGGGGTCGAGAAGAACACGATGGAGTCGCGCAGCGCGTTGAGCACCAGCGCGGCGGCGAGCGCGAGCACGGCGAGTGAGCCGCCGATGATGGTCATGCGTCGCTGCTTGCGGGTCATGGCGTATCCGTTCTCTCGTCTCGTCCTGACATCGTCATCCGTCGAGCCCGAGAGTTTTGAGGCCTTCATTGAGCTGGCGGAGCCGTTCGGTATCCTTGGCGACCGCTTGACGGGCATCGCTCGACGCGCCGACCGCCTTGTCGCGATCGCCCATCACGAGATAGGCACGCACGAGGCGCAGCCAACCCTCGACGTCGTCGCTGTTCTGCTTCAAGCGCGTCGCCAGTCGCTCGACCATGCCGCGGACCATGGCGCCGCGATCGCCCTCGCTCATGTCCTTCGATGCGGCGATCGTCTCATCGGACAGTGCCGGCATCGTGCCGCCGCCGACCCGCACCAGCGAGGACTGCACCAGGGGCCGCCACGGCGCATCCGCCGGAGCCTTGGCCAGCAGCGCGCGCCAGATGGTGGCGGCATCGTCCTTGCGGCCGTCCTGCTCGGCGGCGAGACCGAGGAAGTAGTTCGCCTTGGGATCGTCTGCGTTCAGGGCATGCGCCCGTTCGAACTCGGTCTTGGCCTCGGCGGTCACCACGCCGCCCGCAGCGGCCGAGATTGCTTCGCCGAGATCGGATCTGCGCTCCGGGCTCTCACCATTGTAGGTAATCGAGTTGCGATAGGCCCGCACCGCATCGTCGAAGCGGCCGAGCCGCTCCAGCACCGGCGCGAGCACGTTCCAGCCGCGTCCATCGGTCGGATTCTTTTCCAGATGTTGCTCGACCTGCACGACGAGGTTCTCCAGAGATCCCGCCATGCCGGAGCCGGACCCGCGCTCCCGCTGCGCCAGCGGAAAGTCCTGAAGCCGGGGTGAGCCGAGCGGCATGTAGACGCCGATCGCAACGAGCGGCAGACCGACAAGCGCCAGCACCGCTGCCGCGCGGCGCCATTTGAGGCTCGATTTGGGCTCCGACACAGGCTCGCTGCCGGCGGCAGCGAGCAGCCTGCGGCTGATCTCGACACGCGCAGCCTCGGCTTCAGGCGCAGCGATCAGTCCCGAGGCAAGGTCTCGCTCGATCTCGGTCAACTGGTCCTTGTAGACGACGACCTCGCTGCCCTGATTTTGCGCGCGCGCGCTGCGGCCGAGCGGCCAGAGCACGGCGAAAATCGCCGCGACCGTCATCAGCGCGAACACGAACCATAACGTCATCTGGCAAGCTTCCGGCAGCGCGCCACCCGCGCCCATAGGTGGCTTTACACCACGGCCGGACGATGCGGCAATTGACAATTGTCAATTCGGCGCGACCGGCCACAGCCCCGAAACGGCGAAAATCCAACGGCTTAGCCGATCTCGAAGTCCACACTTCGAGCCGCGTCCTCGCCGTGACCGTTGAGGGCCTTCAGGAAGTATGTTCCCGGCTCGATGGCGTCAGGCAATCTGATGCGCAACGCTCCGACCGGAACCGGAGATGCAACCCTCGTGACCGTCTCAGGCAGTTGCCGACCGCTTGCCTTCTCGACCAGCACCACCTTCGCGCCGACCATCAGCCTTTGATATTTGGCAACAATGACGCGGTTCTCGATTTCGATGGAGCTGATAACGGGTTTCATGCGCCCACAAATAGAAATTCCCCGGACTTGCATCGGGACCGTAGGGCCCGTCACCGACAGCGTCAACCACAAATTGTGATCACAAAAATATGCGCTTGAATCAGCTTGCGCGCGACGATTTGCGCTCGCCCGTGAGTGCGTTCTCCGCGGCGCGGCTCATCAGCGAGGCGTAGTCATCGCCGAACAGCACCTGGCAGAAGCGAATCGCAGCCTGCACCTGCTGTTGCCGATAGGTGCGGACCTTGAGATCGGCGGCGCGCAGCGACTGCACCAGCTGCTCGGTCGAGCGCTCGACATATTGCTGCAGGTCGGAATAGGTGCGCAGCGTCACCTCGTTGATCGCGAGCTCGCTGGCGTAGTTGCGGCAGGTCGCGACGAAATCGATCAGCGCCGCGGTTTCCTCCACCTCGGTGCTGTCGATCCGCGCGCCCGGCGGAATGTCCTTCTCGGGGCGCTGGCGCAGGATCCGGCGAACGCGGCCGGGAACGCTGTCGATCTCGGATTGCAGCGCATTGGAGATATCGGCCCGGATCGAGGTCAGTTGCTTGCCCCAGGCGGAATCGTTGCGCAGGTCGAGCTCGGTGCGCAGGCCGCGCACACCGTCGTGCAGCGCCTTGAGATTGTCGGCGACGTTGTCGAACTGGCCGCGCTTGATGTCCATGCGCAGGATCGCGGCGACGCAGGACAAATCGTGCAGGGCGATCGTGACGGCGACGCCATAGGGCGTTGCCGCCACGCGGATCTCGTCGTCCGATGCGGCAATCTTGATGGCGAGGCGGATGATCTGCCACGGCGCGGTCATGCGCTGCACGACGATCGACAGCGCGAAGGGCAGCATCTGCGGCGTCTGGAGGACGGGGATGTTGAGCGCCGACGTCACCGAGGCGATCTGGGAGTCGCCGAAGGCGCGCAGGAAGCGCGGCAGCTTCTCGTTCAGGGTGGCGATGGCCTCTCGGACCTGGAGTACCGCTCCGACCGAATAGAGGTCCTCGATCACGTTGGGCGGGCCGACGCGGGCCAGCGCGCGCGACTTGTCGCCGCCGCCCGGCCCCGTCAATTGGAAGATGGCGTCCGCAGCCACCGCCTGGAGCTTCTGGGCGAGCGCTTCGACCTGCCCCGCACTGTCAGCGGCCGGCATGCGCGCCAGCGCCGCCTCGAATTCGTTCAGCTTGTCCGGAGCACCGTCACGGCCGAGCCATTGCCAGATCGGATGCAGCGAGGAGCGGCGGATCTGTCCGACCCGGATCGGGGCGCCCGCCTCGACGAGGAACGGTTCCAGCACCTGGAACAGGAGCCGCGACAGGTCGTCCGTCCGCGGGGGTGGGGTTTCGTCGGCCTCCGTCTTGCGGACGATCCTGCGCAGCTGCTCGAGCACGAGGGTCGCCACAGCCATGTCCTGGCCGCGCTCGAGCGCGCGCTCGAACTCCCGCATCAGCAGCGCCTGCGACTGCGGCGGGAGCTGCGCGAGATATTCCCTCAGCCGCTCGATCGATGTCTGGCTCATGCGCCCAGGTAATGCACGGTAAAGTGGCGGACATGGGATGCGTCCGAGCGCGATCATAGAAGGCTGCGCCTTAAGAAGCCGTTGAGGACGTTGGCCCGAATCCTCCCGTTTGCTTGCGGATCGGCCGTCCCGGAACCAAAAAATCCTGTTGAAACAAAGGATTATATTCCGGGGAGGACCAACTCGGCCCGCAAGCCGCCGATTGGCGCGGCGCCGAGGGAGAGGCTGCCGCCATAGAGCGCGGCAAGGTCGACCACGATGGAAAGCCCGAGCCCCGAGCCGGGCTTGGACTCGTCGAGCCGCTGGCCTCGCCGGGAGACCTGGGTGCGCTCCGCCTCCGACAGGCCGCGGCCGTCGTCGTCGACAATGATCCTCAGGCGCGGACCGGCGCCGGCCTTATGCGGCACTTCCACCAGCACCTCGATGAAGACCCGGGAGGCCGCCCATTTGCAGGCATTGTCGACGAGATTGCCGACCATCTCCTCCAGATCCTGCCGCTCGCCCCGGAATTTTGCCGACGGATCGGCCTTGGCCTCGACCATGATGCCGCGGTCGCGGTGGATCTTCTCCATCGTCCGCCGCAGCGCCTCGATGGCGGGTGCCACCTCCGTCACGGTCGCGACGACCGAGACGCGCGCGGCGATGCGCGCCCGCTCCAGGTGATGGGCGACCTGGTCGCGCATCACGTCCGCCTGCTCCATCACCTTGGCCGCGAACGGATCGGCAGCGTGAACGCCGGCTTCGTTGACGATGACCGAAAGCGGCGTCTTGATCGCATGGGCGAGATTGCCGACATGGGTGCGCGCGCGCTCGACGATCTCGCGATTGGCATCGATCAGCGCGTTTGTCTCGCGCGCGAGCGGCGCGATCTCGACCGGGAATTCGCCCTCGAGCCGCTCTGCCCGCCCGGAGCGAATGTCGGCGATCGACTCCGAGATGCGCTTGAGCGGCGCGAGGCCGAAGCGGACCTGGAACACCGTGGTCAGGAGCAGCACGATGCCGAGCGCGGTGAAGGTGCCGCCGAGGTAATAGTCGAAGCTGCGCGTCTCGTCGAAAATCTCGCTGTCGTCGCCGGCGACGCTGACCAGATATTTGCCGTCGGCGCCGAGATCGACCGGCCGTTCCACCATCCGCAGGTTCTGCCCCTCGGGACCATCGACATAGCCGAGCCGGATGCCGGCGGCGGTGAGCTCGGCACCGTGCTCCTCCAGCTTCGGCAGCTTCTTGTCCCAGAGCGAGCGCGAGGAGCGCACCTCCGGCTTTTCGGTGTCGGTGCGCGTGATCTGCCAATACCAGCCGGACAGCGGCAGCTCGAACAGGGGCTCGCCGAGCGACTGGAACTGGCGGTCCGGGGGCTCGTCCGGGGTCGCGACCTCCGCGATCAGCGTGCGGAGATAGAGATTGAGCCGGCGGTCGAAGGCGCGTTCGGTCGCGTTCTTGTAGACCGACGACAGCACCACGCCGGTGATGGCCAGGATCACCACGAGCCACGCCGTCGCCGACAGGAACAGGCGGTTGGCAAGCGAGCTAGCGGGCATCGGAACGATCCCGGGAGGCGCAGGATGGCAGGGCGTCGGACGTCATAACCGGACCAAGGCCCCCTGTTCGGCCTCCCGTCAAGCCCGCAACGCCTCAGGCGCCCGGAGCGGGCGGCGGGGTCAGGAGATAGCCGAGGCCGCGGACGGTCTGGATGATGTCGACGTCGAGCTTCTTGCGAATACGGCCGACGAAGACCTCGATGGTGTTGGAGTCGCGGTCGAAGTCCTGGTCGTAGAGATGCTCGACCAGCTCGGTGCGGGAGACCACGCGTCCGGAATGGTGCATCAGGTAGGCCAGAAGCCGATATTCGTGCGAGGTCATCTTGACGGGATTGCCGGACACGCTGACCCGGCCGGTCCTGGTGTCGAGCGTGACCGGGCCGCAGCTGAGTTCGCTCTGGGCATGGCCGGTGGAACGGCGCAGCAGCGCGCGGATGCGCGCCAGCACCTCCTCGAGATGGAACGGCTTTGCGACATAGTCGTCGGCGCCGGCATCGAAGCCCTGGACCTTGTCGCTCCAGCGGTCGCGCGCGGTGAGGATCAGGACCGGCATGGTGCGGCCGTTGCGGCGCCAGGCCTCCAGCACCGAGATGCCGTCCTTCTTCGGCAGGCCGATGTCGAGTACGACGGCATCGTACGGCTCGTTGTCGCCGAGATAGTGCCCCTCCTCCCCGTCGAAGGCGCGGTCGACGACATAGCCGGCGTCCGTCAGCGCCTTGGTGAGCTGGCGATTGAGATCGGGGTCGTCCTCAACAACGAGCAGGCGCACGCTTCTCTCCAAAGATAGGCCGCATGAACAACAGCCTCAGATGAGCAATTCCGGCGTGAACTGAATATGAACGCGGGGAACCGGCCGCGTTACTTTTTGGTCATATACGCCCTGTCACGCGCCGACGCGACTGCGCCCGCCAGGCTGCCGGACGAGCCGGCGGCATGGCGGGCGCAATGTGCCGCGTTACGCGGCGAGTCGGAAGGCCCGGGACGTTCGGATCCGGCCGTCAGGTCCGGAAGAATACGAACCAGATGACGGCGAGGATCAGGATCGCGAGCCCGGTCGAGATGGCGAGCAGCGCGGCCACCGACGGCCCGGGTTCGCCCTGGCGCGCCTCGGTTGCAGTTTCGACGATCTGATGCTGGTCTCGCGTGGTTGCCATGATGCCCTCAATCTCTGCGTGTCGCCTCCGATGACCGCGACCGCCTCACGGCCCTGTGTCCTGAGGCAACGCCCGATCCGATACGATGTTCCGGCTTTTGCCGCGGGCTCGGGCAGCAACCGGACGCGGGGCGGCTGGTTAACGCAGTTGCAAGATTCCGCACCGCGCCGTGTTTGATTCGGTGTTCCCCGATGGTATCCTCATAAGTCTGTCCCCGTTGCGTTTGGAGTAGCCCATGGCCCCCCGCGCCAATTGGAAGGGTTTTTTGCGTTTGTCGCTCGTGACCTGCCCGGTCGCGCTCTATCCGGCCACTTCGGATACCGAGAAGGTCTCCTTCAACCAGATCAACCGCAAGACCGGCCACCGGATCAAGTACCTCAAGGTCGACGCCGAGACCGGTGACGAGGTGACCTCCGAGGACATCGTCAAGGGCTACAAGGTCGACACCGACACCTATATCGAGGTCACCAAGGACGAGCTCGACGAGATCGCGCTCGACTCGACGCACACGATCGAGATCGACGAATTCGTGCCGAAGGCCGACATCGACAATCGCTATCTGATCCGCCCCTATTATCTCGTGCCGGACGGCAAGGTCGGCCACGACGCCTTTGCGGTGATCCGCGAGACCATCCGCAGCATGGACAAGGTCGCGATCGGCCGCGTGGTGCTGACCAACCGCGAGCACATCATCGCACTGGAGCCGCTCGAGAGCGGCCTGATGGGCACGCTGCTGCGCTACCCCTACGAGGTCCGCAGCGAGAAGGAATATTTCGACGACATCCAGGACGTGAAGCTGACGAAGGACATGCTCGACCTTGCAAAACACATCGTCGAGAAGAAGTCCGGAGCGTTCGAGCCCGAGCTGTTCGAGGACCATTACGAGGCCGCGCTGATCGATCTCATCAACAAGAAGCGCTCGGGCGCCCCGATCGCGGCCAAAGCGGCGCCGAAGACGGGCGGCAACGTCATCAACCTGATGGACGCTCTCAAGAAGAGCCTCGCGAGCGAGAAGGACGCAGCTCCGATCGCGAAGGTCGTCAAGGAGACCGTCAAGGGCAAGAAGCCGAAGAAGCGCGTCGAAGGCCAGCGCGAGATGCTGCTGCCGATCGCCGGCAAGGGCGGCAAGGAAGCTGCGGCGAAAACGGCCCCCAAGGAAGCCTCGAAGAAGGCCGACAAGCCGGTGCGCGCGCCGGCGCGGGCGAAGAAGGCCGGTTAGCGGCACGCCGCTTACGATCGCGCCGTGATGTCTCCCCTCGCCCGTCGGCCGGCCTGACATGCCCTGGTCGGCGGCGTTCGACGATCCGATCTCGCTGCGCAACGGGCGCAAGCTGCGGACGCTGCAACAGGCGGCCGATCACATCATGCAGCTGCCCGAGGACGCGCAGCACGCGAGCCACTGGCAGACCGCGATCGAGACCCTGATCCACGCGGCCGAGACGGGCGGCGGCTGGACGATGTTCGCCCGCATCGCGATGTTGCGGGCGCTGAACGCGGACGTCAGTCGCAAGTAAGCCCCACCTGACGCGGCGGCGCCTTGCAGCATTCGCCCTCCCTCGCGCCGCCGAGACATAGCCTCAACAATCGGTTAAGCGGCGCCATCGCCTTCGGCGCTCGCCGGCGAGGCACCAAGTAATCCTACGGAAGACAAAATTAACCCTCGATTCCCATTGCGCACCACAAGGTCGCGCGGTCGATTGAACCAGGGTTTGCACGCGGTGCAGCAGCAGGACGCCAGAAAGAACTACATCGGCCTCGTGAACGACACGAGCGAGGACAAGCGCCTTGCAGACAGCGCGGCGCGGTCACAGCCGCGCGTCATGAGCTATCTGGTCGGACGCCTCGCAGCGGCGCTGAGACGCCCTGGCAAGACCACCCCTGGACGCGCGATCAAGTCCTGAAAGCGACGACGCCGTCAAATCCACCCGAGTTGGGTGACGAAACCTTAAGTCAATGAATGCCAGCATATAAGGCCTGAGGTCGGGACCGCCCCGCCAGCACTTTGACGCGCGCCCTGCGAAATTTAGTGAATCAATTTACCATTCCGAAAACGGCGCCAGCCTACGTTGGACGGATGAACGGGAGTTGACGATGGCATTGCTCAAGTCCTTTCTTGCCGATGAAAGTGCAGCCACCGCTATCGAGTATTGCCTGATTGCCGCCGGCATCGCGCTCGTGATCGTCACGGTCGTGAACAACACGGGCAGCGCGCTCCTGAACAACAAGTTCAACTCGATCGACGCGGCCACGAAGTAGGCCGCATGCCCCGGCCCGAAGTCATCTTCTGACATCGGCGAGACCGTGCCGGCACGCAAGGCCTGCCGGCGTGGCAGACCATGATCTGGGTCAACAGCACAAAGGCGGCGACGGCTAAGCATGGAGGCCGAGCTTCCTCCCTGCCGGCCCGTCCATGCACCCAGACCTCCCCCACTCCCAACTGAAGATCCGCCGCGTTCGCCTCGATACCGGCCGCGAGAACGTCGTCGTCATCTCCAGGCAATCGAAGGCGCTGCGCGCAGAGATCTTCCGCGGCTTCAGCCGCGTCGAGCTCCGTCTCAACGGCAAGGTGCTGCTGGCGACGCTGCTGATCACTGACGACGACACTTTGGCCGCCCAGGACGAGATCGGCCTCTCCGAGCCCGCATTCCGCCGTTTCGCCGAACCGGTCGGCACGCTGGTCGCGGTGACGCCCGCCACGCCACCGGAGAGCCTTGAAGCGGTGCGTGCGAAGATCCGCGGGCGAACCTTGAGCCAGGCGGAGATCGGCGCGATCATCAACGACCTCGCGCATTATCGCTACTCCGACATGGAGATCGCCGCCTTCCTGATCGGTTCGGCGAGCTTCATCACCAGCGACGAGCTCCTGGCCCTCACCGGGGCGATGGCCCAGGCCGGCACCCAACTGGTGTGGCCGGACCCTGTGGTCGTCGACAAGCACTGCATCGGCGGCATTCCCGGCAATCGCACCTCGATGGTGGTGGTGCCGATCGTCGCCGCGCACGGCCTGCCGATCCCCAAGACCTCCTCGCGCGCCATCACCTCGCCCGCCGGCACCGCCGACACGATGGAGGTTCTGGCGCGGGTGAATGTCGGTGTCGAGGAGATGAAGGCGATCGTCTCGTCCTGTAACGGCTGCCTGATCTGGGGCGGCCACGTGAACCTGTCGCCGGCCGACGACGTCCTGATCTCGGTCGAGCGACCGCTGAGCCTCGATACTCGCGAGCAGATGGTCGCCTCCATCATGTCCAAGAAGATCGCGGCGGGCTCGACGCATCTGCTGATCGACATTCCGGTCGGGCCGACCGCGAAGGTCACCGGCGCCGTCGAGGCGATGCGGCTGCGAAAGCTGTTCGAATTCGTCGGCGACCGGTTCGGCCGCACGGTCGAAGTGATCACGACCGACGGCCGCCAGCCGATCGGCAACGGCATCGGGCCGGTGCTCGAGGCCAACGACGTGATGGCGGTGCTCGGTAACGATAAGGATGCCCCGCGCGACCTGCGCGAGAAATCACTGCGGCTCGCCGCCCATCTCTTGGAATACGATCCGAAGCTGCGCGGCGGCGCGGGCTACGCACGGGCGCGCGAATTGCTCGACAGCGGCGCGGCGCTGAAGCAGATGCAGAAGATCATCGACGCCCAGGGCCCGTCGACATGCAGCACCGAACTGGGATCGCTCAGCTTCGACATCAAGGCGGCGCATGACGGCACGGTGTCCGCGATCGACTGTCTGCGGTTGAACCGGCTCGCCCGCACCGCCGGCGCGCCGCTCGACAAGGGCGCCGGCATCCGCCTGTTCAAGAAGATCGGCGACCACGTCGAGCAGGGCGAGCCGCTCTACCGCGTCTACGCCTTCGATCAGCCGGAGCATGATCTCGCAGCCTCCGCCGCAGCGGCAGGGAACGGCTACGCCGTCGATGGTCACGACGCGCTCCCGAGCAAGACGGCGTCGTGAGCATGATCGCGTTCCAGACCCTGCCGTTCGGCACCGAGGCGGCGAAGCGTCTCGCGGCGCGGCTTGGGCTTGCCTCCGACGAGATGACCCTGCACCGCTTCCCGGACGGCGAGCTGCGCGTCACGGTCGCGCCCGCAGCCGACACCACCATCCTCTATGCCGCGCTCGATCAACCCAACGACAAGCTGATCGCCCTGCTGTTCGCCGCAGAGGCGCTGCGTCGCGGCGGCGCAAAGCGGCTGGTCCTGGTCGCGCCCTATCTGTGCTACATGCGGCAGGACATTGCGTTTCATGCGGGCGAGGCCATCAGCCAGCGCGCCATGGGCACTCTGCTTGCGACGATCGTCGACCGCGTCGTCACCGTGGATGCGCACCTGCACCGCACCCCCGACATCGCCGCCGTGTTTCCCGGCATCGAGGCCGAGAACCTGTCCGCGATGCCCGCGATTGCGAACGCGCTTGTCGCGGCCGGCATCGATCCCGCGACCGTCGTGATCGGCCCCGACGCCGAATCCGAGCCCTGGGTGAGAGACCTCGCGGGACGGCTGGACTTGCAGCACACGGTCGCGCGAAAGCTCCGGCGCGGCGATCGCTCCGTTGAGATCGATTTTGCCGACGCCGCCCTGCTCGCGGGACGGCCGGCGCTGATGGTCGACGACATCGTCTCCTCCGGGACGACGCTGATGGTCGCGGCGAAAACATTGCGAGCGATGGGCGCAAGCGCTGTCGATTCGGTCGTGACGCACGCGTTGTTTCCACCCGCGATGAGCGCGGCATTCGCCGACGCAGGCATCCGCTCCATTCGCTCGAGCGACAGCGTGCCACATCCGACCAACGCGATCGCGCTCGACGAAATTCTGGCCGCGGCTCTCAAGCGCGAGCTCAACACGATACTTCCGCCGGAGACAACGACATGAGCGTGACTGTTCGATTCTGCGGCGCCGCCCGCACCGTGACCGGCTCGAGCTACCTGTTCCAGACCGCGACCGGGCGCTTCCTGGTCGACTGCGGCCTGTTCCAGGGACAGAAGACGCTCAAGGCACTCAATTACGGCGCCTTTCCCTTCCGCCCCGCCGACATCCAGGCGGTGCTGCTCACGCACGCCCATATCGACCACAGCGGGCTGCTGCCGAAACTCATGCGCGAGGGTTTTGACGGACCGATCCTGGCGACGCGCGGCACCATCGACCTCTGCTCCTGGATGCTGCCGGACGCCGGCAGCATCCAGGAGTCCGAGGTCACGCAGCTCAACCGGCGCAACGCGGCACGCGGTCGGAACGAGGTCGAACCGATCTACACGCAGGCCGATGCGGTCACCTCGCTGCAATCGTTCCGCCCGGTCGACTATGAGCGCTGGGCCGACGTGATCCCCGGCGTTCGCGCGCGCTACTGGAACGCCGGCCACCTGCTCGGCTCCGCCTCGATCGAGCTGGAATTCGGCCAGGACGGGCGGGAACGTCCGTTGCGCGTCCTGCTCTCGGGCGACGTCGGGCCGGAAGCTAAACTGCTCCAGCCCGATCCCGAGGCGCCGGTGGACCTCGACTACGTCATCTGCGAATCCACCTATGGCGACCGCGTGCGCCCCGTCACCACGCCCGAGCAGCGCCGGCAGCATCTCGCAAGCGAGATCCGCGATGCCGCCGCGGCCAAGGGTGCCCTGCTCATCCCCGCCTTCGCGGTCGAGCGGACCCAGGAGCTGATCGTCGACATCGTCCACCTGATGGAGCGCGGCGAAGTTCCGGCAGCGCCGATCTTTCTGGATTCCCCGCTCGCGATCCATGCCACCGAAGTCTTCCGCGAGCATGCCGCGAGCCTCGATCCCGGCGTCGACGTCGACCGCCTGCTCAACTCGCCGCATCTCAAATTCACCGAGACGGTTGCCGAGAGCAAGGCGATCATGCGCCTGACCGGCTTTCACATCATCATCGCCGCCAGCGGAATGTGCGACGCGGGCCGCATCCGCCATCACCTCAAGCGCTGGCTGTGGAACGAGCGCGCGACTGTGCTCCTCTCCGGCTTCCAGGCGCACGGCACGCTCGGCCGCTTCCTCCAGGACGGCGCCAAGGCCGTGCGGATCCAGGGCGACGAGATCAGGGTCGCTGCGCGCATCCGGATGATCGACGAATATTCCGGACATGCCGACGCCGCCGGCATCGCCGGCTGGATCGCGGCACGCCGCCCGATCGCCCGCGGCCTGTTCCTCACCCACGGCGAGCAGGATGCAATCGCCGGGCTTGCCGAACGGCTGGGCGAACGCATTGTCCCGGCCGCAAAGATCTATCAGCCGGTGCTCGACGACATCTACGAGCTCGAGGCGCCCGAGCCGCGCGTGCTCGACGTCGACCATCGCCGCCGGCTGGCGCCCGAGGCCGTCACGCATCTCGACTGGCACAACGAAATGTCGGAGCTGATGCTCGACATCAGCGACAAGGTCGCAGCCGCCGCCGACGACCGCGCCCGCGGCGTCATCATCCGCAGGCTGCGGCGCGCGCTGCAGGAGAATGAGTAGAGCGACGCGGAATGTCGCCCTTGTCGGAAAGGGGCTAAAACGCGCGCGAATACAACGCGCGAGCCGTTTCCATTCGTCCACTCGCGGTGAGGGCACGTTGCATCGTGACCCAGCTCAGGAGTGCGATCGCCAGACCCGCGGCCACATCGGAAAAGTAATGGCTTCCATCCACCGGCGTGGCCGCAATCATCGCAACATTGAGCAGCACGGCGATCCAACCCACATATCTGACCGGCCAAAGCGCCAACAGGAAGAGAAGTCCAAGCGCGGCGTGCAAGCTCGGAAAGCTGATGATCCCTTCGGCGCCTTCCGCGACCAGATGGCGAAAGGTCCCGTCCCGCAATCCAAAGAATACGGGAAGCGGCAGATCTCGCGTCATCGGCACGATGGCGGGAGAATCGACTGCTGACAGATGCAGATGCCCCCAAACACCCTGCGCCGGCATGAAAGCGGAAACGCCGATGGTCAGAAGCGTCGTCAGAACGAAGCTCAGCATGAAGATGCGCAATCGCAGGGCATGGCCCGCCGCGGCCAATACGAGGACGACGGCCGTCGTTTGCACGGCAAAGCTCGCATACGCACCCGCCAGGATCCTATGCAGAAGCGGCGCAGCATTCATCGCCGCAAGCCACGCCATCCAGTCAAAGCCAAGCCGCTGGTCCAATACGGCGAACTCGCTGTCCCATAGCGGAAATGCCGCGCTTGCCGCGACGTATGACAGCGGAGCTCCCACCGCCGCAAATGCGACGACCTGGGCGGCGCTGACCAGCGCGTCGGCGAGAGCCGCGTCCCTTCTGATGGTCGCATAGAACCAGCTCATCAATACGAGCAGGCCGGCAACGAGGGCGGGTTTCCAGAATGAAAGCCATTCCATCTGAAACGGCCCAAGCGTCGACGCGATCAACACAGCGCCGGCCGAGGCCCCGATCGCGATCCAGACGACACGATCGGCACGCTCCAATTGGACAAGGTGGATATCTGGCAGACTCAGCCTGTCTGGCATGGGGGCATCCGATCGCCGGCCTGGTCACCACGGCCCTGTCGCCACGCTAGCGAGGCAAAATTGAGCCTGCGTTAACGCAACAACACGAACACGGCGGAATTTCCTTTTCATTAGTGCTGTGCCGACGGCAACGGCACCCTACTGCCGCGTGACGTTTGATCTTTACGATGTTCGCGTTATGGCGTTGTGTCGTGCAATTGCACCTTTGCAGAGCGTAGGCTCGAACTCCGGCGGCCCGATCACATGGCTTCTTCCGACAGGCCGACCTTGACGATCCGGGCTCGTCTTGGCTCGGACCGATCGGTAACGATCACCGTTCTTGCAATGCTCGCCGCCGTCTCGTTTCTTCCGGTGCTGCTGACCCCTATTCCCGCGATGGTCGATTATCCCAATCACCTCGCCCGCATGTACATTTTGAGCCAGAGCGGCACTCCCAACGCCAATCCGCATTACGAGGTGGCCTGGGCGTTCTATCCCAACCTTGGAATGGACCTGCTGGTCCCGCAGATGGCGCGGCTGATGAGCGTCGAGAGCGCCACACGGCTGTTCCTGCTCCTCAGCCAATTGTTGATCGTAGGGGGCGCGCTTCTGCTCGAATGGGCCCGCAAGGGACGTGTTCATCTCGCCGGCTTTGCGGCGCTCGCTTTCCTCTACTGTCTGCCGTTCAGCTGGGGCTTCATCAATTTCGAGTTCGGACTGGGCCTCGCCCTCTGCGGCATCGCCGTCTATCTGATGCTGGCAGAAGGCCCATGGCCAGCGCGCTTCGCCGTCAACGCGATCTTCGTCGCTGCGCTGTATGCGGCGCATTTCTTCTCCCTCGGCATCTACGGCGCGACGCTGGGCCTTTTCGAGCTCTGGCGCATCCGCCACCAGGGAATATCGTACCGGGCCGCGGCCGCGCGGCTTGGTGCGCTGGCCATACCGGCGCTCGTCCTGTTCGGGATCATGCATATGACTGCAGGCTCGATCGGAAGCGAAGGCACGAGCTGGTTCCTCGGATTCAAGCCGATCTGGCCGCTACGCATCATGAGCGGCTACAGCTTGACGGTATCGGCAATGACCGGACTGGCGCTGATGATCTCGCTGCTTTTCGCCGCAAGACGCGGCGTTCTCAAGCTCGAGCCGGCCGGAATCTGGCTCGCGATCGGCTTTGCGGTCTTGTACCTGATCATTCCCTCGAAGCTGTTCGGAACCTCGTTTGTGGACCTCCGCGTGATTCCCGCCGCGGCCCTGATCCTGCCGGCCTTCTGCTCGCTGTCGCTGCCCAGCCGTGCCTGGGGAATGGCTGCGCTCGCTGTGATCAGCGGAATTACCCTGATCAATCTCGCCGTGGTCCTCGCGGTGTGGCTACCTTACCGCGCCGACTATGCTGCTATCGTCGCGTCGTTCCACAAGATCGATCGCGGCTCACGCGTCCTCGTCGGCAGCACGGGCGACGTTGGAGACCCGCCCTTCGCCGACCTCACGTCCTATCCAATGTTCTATGCGCCGACGCTGGCCGTGCACTATGCCAACGCCTTCGTGCCCAATTTATTCACGGAAGCGGGCAAGCAGCCGGTGCGGGCACGCGAGGCCGTGCGCCGTCTTGCCATTCCCTATGGAGGGCCGGTGCCGTCGGGCCTGCTAGCGGCGATTGCGACAGGCCGCCCGCCGGCGGACGCTCCGCCGTTCGTCCGGACCTGGTACCAGGATTTCGACTATCTCTATTTGCTTGGACCGCACGCCCCCAACCCGCTGCCGGATCTGCTGGACGATCTGGACGCTTCGGAACGATTTGTCCTCTACAAGATCCGCCGCAGGTCGTAGCGCGACGCCGCCGCTGCACGGTGTGGTTAACGGGACATCACCACCGGCTCCCGCCGGCCCCCCAGCCGCCCGCGGGCGTCCGCATCGCCCGGGAGCCCTAGATCCTTAACAGTTGCGGCAAGGCCACCTTAACCACCCACGGATTAGGCTTCCGCCCCTGCAACCGAGTTGGACCCTCTCGCATGGCGGCCAGTTTCAAATCGATCCGCTACAGCCTCGTCATCCCCGTGTTCAACGAGGAAGCCGTGCTGCCGATCCTGCTGCGCCGGCTCGACCTGGTCTTGTCCCGGCTCGACGGGCCCGCAGAAGCGATCTTTGTCGACGACGGCAGCAGCGATTCCAGCTCTATCGTGCTACGGGCGCTCGCCACGCGCGACCCGCGCTTCCGCTATATCGGCTTGTCGCGAAATTTCGGTCATCAGGTCGCCATCACCGCCGGCATGGACGCCGCGCAAGGTGAAGCGATCATCGTCATGGATGCCGATTTGCAGGATCCTCCCGAAGTGATCGAGCAATTGATCGCAAAATGGAAGGAAGGCAACGACATCGTCCACGCCCGCCGCCTGTCGCGCGACGGCGAAAGCCGATTCAAGCGTGCGACCGCACATCTCTTCTACCGGCTTCTCGGCAGGATGTCCTCTGTCGGCATCCCCGCCGATGTCGGCGACTTCCGCCTGATCGACCGCAAGGTGCTCGACGCACTTCGGCAGATGCCGGAGCAGGACCGCTTCGTCCGCGGCATGATCGCCTGGCTCGGCTTCCGGCAGGCCGAGGTCACCTTCCATCGTCTCGAGCGCGCGGCGGGCGAAACCAAATACCCGCTGTTCAAGATGGTGCGGCTCGCGATGAACGCCGCGCTTGGCTTTTCGGATCTGCCCTTGCGGCTTGCCATCTGGTGCGGATTGACGGTCTCCGGACTCGCACTCCTCTACGGCGGCTGGGTGATCCTGTTGTGGCTCAGCAAGGATAGTCATCTCGTGACCGGCTGGTCCTCGACGATCGTCGTCGTGTCCCTGCTGTGCGGAATCAACATGCTGATGACGGGCATCGTGGGGCTTTATGTCGGCCGCATCCATGCCGAGGTGAAACGCCGCCCGCTCTACGTGGTGCAGACGCGCGCCGGCTTCGATCGCAGCGAGGCGCCGGCCGCGGCACCCGCGATCCCCGCCGTCAACGAGTGACCCGGCGCATGACCGAGCTCTTCGACGGCTATCACGACAACTACCGTGACGTGGTCCAATCATCGATCGACTTTTCGGGCTTGCCGCATCATTTCTTCATGCGCGCCAAGGCCGATCTCCTGCGCGATCTGATCGCGGAGCGGCTCGACGCAGAGCGGCCCGAAATGCTGGACGTCGGCTGCGGCGTCGGCAGCCTTCATCCCCTGCTGCACGGCATGGTCGGCCGCTTGAGCGGTATCGACGTGTCTTCGGCCAGCCTGGCGCAGGCTCGCGCCGACAACCGCGGGGTCGACTACCGTGAGTTCGACGGCCGCAGCTTTCCTTTCGACGACGCCAGCTTCGATCTGGTCACGGCCGTCTGCGTGATGCACCATGTCGTGCCGGCCGAATGGGCGCAGTTCATCGCCGAGATGCGGCGAGTGACGCGCCCCGGCGGGCTCGTCTGCGTGATCGAGCACAATCCGTACAACCCGCTGACACGCCTTGCCGTTGCGCGCTGCGAGTTCGACCGGGATGCCGTCTTGCTCAGCGCCGGCACGACCCGAAAGTTGATGGCCGCGGACGGTCTACGCGAGATCGGCTCGCGCCATTTCCTGCTGCTCCCTTGGGACACCAAACCGGCGCGGCGCCTGGAAGGTGCCCTGAGCGGCGTGTCGCTCGGAGGCCAATACGCGGCCTTCGGGACCGCTTGACTTATCTCAGCGGCGCATCTCGCCGCTTGTGCACGACCGCCACATCGTCGCTGTAGACGCGCTGCCACTGAGGCAGCCGGTCGAGCATCGCGACCGCCGGCGTCCGCGGTGCGAGCAGCGTGGCGCCGATCTTGTATTCATCGAGCAACTTGAGAAAATCTCCGAGGTCGACCAGCGCTACGGCGCGATTGTAGCGGTCGATGAACGGTCCCCCGTACAGTTCGCCGCGACCATCGATAAAGGTGGGAATGCCGGCGAAGATCAAATAGCCGCCGAAGGAATAGTCGTTGAGCACGGGCCCCGCCTTGGCGAGGTCGGCCTGAGCGATGGCAGCCTGAGGGGTGATGATCGGAGCCGGCCGGATGTCATGCGCCAGGGCCGCCGCGCTCACCGCGATCAACCCGGCGAACGCGGCCAGAGTCAAACCGCGCGACGAGCCGGCCGCATCGTCGCCGGTCGGTCCGCCGAACTTCCGACCCAGCGGAGCCGCGAGGTAAAGCGGCGCCAGCATGGCCAGCAGATCCGCATTGCGTATCTGCGCCAAAGCGAAATGGAGCAGGCCGATCACCACCAGGGCCCGCACGAGCGGCAGCGTCACGCCGCGCGAGAGCGCAAAGATGCCGGCCAGCAGCAGCAGCTCGAAGCCGCCGATGCGGCTGAAATCCTGCGGCCGCCATTCCGAGATCCAGGCCAGCGCGGGGCCGAGGCCGAGTGTCGTCAGCGGCATCAGCAGCGGTTCCGGCCCGTAGGGCGTCAGGCAGGACGCAGCGAGCGCGAGCGCCGCGAATGGCAGCCATCGCAACAGCACGTGCGACCATCCGCTTCGCCCCTCACGCAGCAGCGCCTCGAGCACCGCCGGGCCGATCAGCCCAAGCGCCAGCACCACGCTGCCGTGCAGATTGGCCCACAGGACCAGCAGCGGCAGGGCCCAGTAGGGCGGAGCCCCCCCACGATCCATACAGCGCACCAGGGCAGCGGCCCAAGTCACCATCACCGGCAGCACGAGGACGTGTGGCCGCGCCAGCATATGCGGCGCCGACAGGATGACGGCCGCGATCACCATGAGCAGCGTCAGGCTTGGCGAGAGCTCGCGCAGCAGGAAGAACGTCAGCAGGCCAAAGGCGAGCGCGATCGCCGCGGCGGCGACGACGACGACGCCCGGCCAGCCGGACAGCGCGTAGACTCCGGCGTAGACCATCTCCGAGAGCCATTCGAAGGTGATCCAGGGCGCGCCGTGCATCGAAAAGGAGAAAGGGTCGCTCGCCGGCAGGGCGCCATGCGCCATGATCCAGCGCCCGACCTCGATGTGAGAATAGCTGTCGGGATCATTGAGCAGCCGCTGTCCGAGGATCAGCACCGTGGCATAGACGCCAAGGCTCACCAGCCAGGGGAGCGCCGCACGCGCCGAAAACGGTTGAACCTCGCTGTGCACGACCTGCTCACTCATGGCGAGCGCAACTTAAGGCCCAAGCGTTAAATTCTTCTTTGGTGCTCACCGCGCCTGGTCCAGCGCAGGGCGGGCAGGTTACGGTTTGTGAACCATGTTCTTGACGCTGGGCGGACGCATCCTACCGGCCGCGAAGATCCATCAGCCGGTAATGCGGCGGCTCTCCGGAAAATCAAGCTGTTCTCAAGACAAACAAAAGCCCTCCCGAAGGATTCCACCAAGCTGGAACTTGCATCTCGGCCTACAGCCGTCGTCCGTTCACGCCGGTGGCATCGCAAAACGCGTCATGATCCTGCCATACGGTTCGTTCCGACGATGACGCGAGCGAGAAGCGCACATGGCTGTCACAGCAAACTTTTCCGCCGGAATTCTCACCACCTTTGGCAACGGCCAGAACAACACAATCGCGTTGGGCCGCAATGCGGCCGGAACGATCGTTGTCAACGGCGGCGCGGTCGCGATCAAAGGCGGACCCGCGACGGTCGCCAACACCAAGTTGATACAGGCCTTCGGCCAAGACGGCAACGACACCATCACGATCGACGAGAGCAACGGCGCGATGCCTGCGGCGAATCTGTTCGGTGGCGCCGGCAACGATACGCTGACCGGCGGGTCCGGCGGCGACATGCTGTTCGGGCAGTCCGGCAACGACACGCTGCTCGGCAAAGGCGGCAACGATCTGTTGTTCGGTGGCGCCGGCAATGACGTGCTGATCGGCGGCGACGGCAACGACCAGATGTTCGGTGAGGCCGGCAACGACCGCATGATCTGGAATCCCGGCGACGACAGCGACCTGATGGAAGGCGGCGAAGGCATCGACACCGCCGAGGTGAACGGCGGCAACGGCAGCGAGACCTTCTCCATCACGGCAAACGGCACGCGCGTGCGCTTCGACCGCGTCGACCCGGCGCCGTTCTCGCTGGACATCGGCACCACCGAAAACCTCGTGGTCCATGCCGGTGGCGGCGACGACACCATCACCGCCAGCGGCAACCTCGCCGCGCTCATCACGCTGACGCTCGACGGCGGCGCCGGCAATGACACGATCCTCGGCGGCAACGGTGCCGACTACCTGCTGGGCGGCGACGGCAACGATTTCATCGACGGCAACCAGGGCAACGACACCGCCATGCTCGGCGCCGGCAACGATACCTTCCAGTGGGACCCGGGCGACGGCAGCGACAAGGTCGAAGGACAGGCCGGAGCCGACACCCTGTTGTTCAATGGCTCGAACATCGGCGAGAACATCGTTGTTTCCGCTGGAAATGACGGACGCACGCTGCTGACCCGCGATGTCGGCAACATCACGATGGACCTGAACGGCATCGAGACCATCACGATCAATGCGCGCGGCGGCAGCGACAACATCGTTGTCAACAATCTCGCGGGAACCGATGTCAAACAGGTCAATGTCGATCTCGGATCGACCGGGACCGGGGACGGCGCGGCCGATACGGTGACGCTCGACGGCACGAGCGCAGCCGATACGATCCAGGTGTCCGGCTCGGGCACGTCAATTTCGGTCACAGGATTGCCCGCCGCTCTCGCCATTACCAACGCGGAAGGCGCAAACGACGCGCTCGTCATCGACGGCCTCGGCGGCAACGACACGATCTCGGCGGCGACGCTTGCCGCGGGGGTCGTGCACCTGACGATCGACGGCGGCGCCGGCAACGATACGATCGTTGGCAGCGCCGGCGACGACACGCTGATCGGCGGCGACGGCAATGATTCCGTCGTCGGCGGCCGCGGCAACGACCTCGTGCAGCTCGGCGCCGGCCGCGACATGTTCCAGTGGAATCCGGGCGATGGCAGCGACACCATCGAAGGCGGCGCCGGTGTCGACACGCTGCAGTTCTCCGGTGCCAACGTCGCCGAGAACCTCATCATAACGGCGAACGGCGATCACGCCCTGCTCACGCGCGACGTCGGCAACATCACGATGGACCTGCACGGGGTCGAGCACGTCGATATCCACGCGCTGGGCGGCGCCGACCATATCGTGGTGGGCGACCTGACCGGGACGGATGTGACGCGGGTGAACATCGACCTCGGCGGATCGGCCGGAACGCCGGACGGCGCCATCGACACCGTCACGGTCGATGCGACCCAGGGTGCCGACACGTTCGGCGTCGCCGGCAATGCCGGCGGCGTGACGATCTTCGGCCTCCACGCGGCCACCAACCTGGCCTCCATGGACGCAACCGATCAACTGACACTCAATGGCCTCGGCGGCGACGACGTGATCGATGCGAGCGGGCTCGCGGCCGGCGTGCTGCAACTCACGATCAACGGCGGACTTGGCAACGACACCATCCGTGGCAGTCAGGGCGACGACTTGATCAATGGTGGCGACGGAAACGACGTCGCGCTGATGGGCGCGGGCAACGACACCTTCGTCTGGAATCCAGGCGACGACAACGACACGATCGAGGGCCAGGGCGGCACCGACACGCTGCTGTTCAACGGCGCCAACATCGCCGAAACCATCAACATCTTCGCCAACGGCTCGCGTGCCGAGCTGACGCGGGACGTCGCCTCGATCACGATGGACACGCACGGCGTCGAGACGATCGCGTTCAATGCCCGCGGCGGCGCCGACACGATCAATGTCGGCGACATGAGCGGCACCGACGTGACGGAGGTCAAGATCGATCTGGGCGGCGTTCCCGGCACCCCTGGCGGCGACGGCGCCGCCGACAAGATCGTGATCAACGGCACGGGCGGGGACGACGTCATCTCGCTTTCGCTCAACAGCAATGGCGCGCTGGTGATTGACGGTCTCGCAAGCCAGATCGTGATCGAGAACTTCGACTTCAACGACACCATCACCATCAATGGCCTCGGCGGCGACGACGTGATCGAGGCGTCGGGCGTCGGCCCCGGCGGGCCGCACCTCATTTTCGACGGCGGCGCCGGCGACGACCTGCTCCTCGGCAGCGCGGGCAACGATACGCTGCTTGGCGGGCTCGGCGACGACGTGCTGATTGGCGGCGGCGGCGTCGACGTGCTGGACGGAGGGCCCGGCGACAACGTCGTGATCCAGTCGTTGCTCGCCCATGCGAGCTTCCACGCCGGCACGCTGATCTGAGGCCGACGATCGCGGTCGCCCGGCGATCGTGTGTTTTGCCTGTCGGGCGCAGCCCGGATGGCGCGAAAGGCAATCGCGGGCCCGCGAATCGATGCGGTCGTCCCGGATTAGGCCGCGCGCCACCCGGGCTACGGCGCTTTCACGGCCATGTGAGTCCTGATACTCTGCACGCCGTCGTGGCTCGGCGGGCCATGCCATCGATCGTTGAACCAGAGCTGCCGAGAGGATGCGGATGAGAAGCGTGACGCTCTTGGCTCTTGGCCTCATGCTTGTCGGCGCATGGTCGCACGACAGCGCGAAGGGACAGACTTCGGCCGCGCCGCCGGTTTCGCTTGCTCCGCCCAAGGCATCGCTGCCACGGGCGAGCGCCAAGAATTCCCCGGCAGCGTCCGACAGGGTGTCGTCGACACCAGCGACTGGCGGACCTCCACAATCGCCGAATCCTGCCGCCGACTATGACGGCTTTAGCGCCGTCGACGACAACGACACTCCGGAGCCGGCGACGCGAGCCACGACGTCGCGCGCAGCAAAGGGTTCCAAGCCCAATCCGGATACGGCGCAGCAATCGATCGATCAAGAAGATGAGGCGTTAAAACGTAGGCTGACGATCTGCAAAAACTGCAAGTAGAGGCCACGGCACCGAAGCGCTGATGCAATGGCCTTGCGGGTCCGTGCGGCTGGACGCCGGCGCTGCATACCTGACCTACCGCCTCCTTCGCAGTCCCGCGCTTTACCCTTCCCCAAATTCCTGATCCTCTCTCCCTCAATCGGCCGGAGCAACCGGCCTCGCCAGGGAGAGAGACGCCATGAAGCTCGGCACCGCCATTGCGGAAATCATGAGGCGCGAGGGCATCGAGATCCTCTGCGGCTATCCGGTCAACCACCTGATCGAGCATGCGGCGAAGGCCGAGATCCGTCCCGTGATGGTGCGGCAGGAGCGCGTCGGGATCCACATGGCGGACGCGATCTCGCGCGTGACCTCGGGACGCACGATCGGCGCGTTCTGCATGCAGCATGGGCCGGGCGCGGAAAATGCAATGGGCGGAGTCGCGCAATGCTTTGGCGAATCCGTGCCCGTGCTGGTGCTGCCGATGGGCTATCCGCGCCGGCTGGCGCACATCGAGCCGAACTTCAATTCCAGCGAGGCGATGAAGCCGTTCGCGAAGTCCTCGGAGCCGATCATCCTCGCGGCGGAAGTCGCCAACATCTTCCGCCGCGCCTTCACGAAACTCAAGAACGGCCGCGGCGGACCCGTCATCGTCGAAATCCCCTCCGACATGTGGAACGAGGAGGTCCCGGAGCCGCTGAACTACACGCCGGTGCTGCGCACCCGCTACGGCGCCGATCCCGTGCATGTGAAGGAAGCGGCCGCCCTGCTCGTCAACGCCAAACGGCCGGTGATCTATGCCGGCCAGGGCGTGCACTATGCGCAGGCGTGGCCGCAACTGAAACGGCTCGCCGAGCGGCTCGCCATTCCCGTCACCACCAGCTTGGGAGGCAAGTCGTCGTTTCCGGAGACACATCCGCTCTCGCTCGGCTCCGGCGGTCTTGCGGTGCCGCGCGCGGTTCCGAAGTTCCTCAGCGAGGCCGACGTCATCTTCGGCATCGGCTGCTCCTTCACCGAGACCAGTTTTGGCGTCGCGATGCCGAAGGGCAAGACCATCATCCATTCCACGCTCGATCCGAACCATCTCAACAAGGATGTCGAGGCGAAGATCGGCCTCGTCGGCGATGCCGGCCTCGTGCTCGATGCGCTGCTGGAGGAGATCGGCAAGACCGTCACGAAGGATCGCGATGCCTCGGCCGTCGCGGCGGAGATCGCCGCCTCTCACAGGGAGTGGTTGGCAAAGTGGATGCCGAAACTCACCAGCAACGACGCGCCGCTGAGCCCCTATCGCGTGCTGTGGGACCTTCAGCACACCGTCGACATCAGCAACACCATCATCACGCATGATGCCGGCAGCCCGCGCGACCAGCTCTCGCCGTTCTGGAAGGCCGTGGAGCCCCTCTCCTATCTCGGCTGGGGCAAGACGACGCAGCTCGGCTACGGCCTTGGCCTCGCGATGGGCGCCAAGCTCGCAAAGCCCGACAAGCTCTGCATCAATGTCTGGGGCGATGCCGCGATCGGTTTCACCGGCATGGATTTCGAGACCGCTGTGCGCGAGCGCATCCCGATCATGTCGATCCTGCTCAACAATTTCTCCATGGCGATCGAGTTGAAGGTGATGCCGGTCTCGACCGAGAAATATCGCTCGACCGACATTTCCGGCGACTATGCCGCGATGGCACGCGCCTTCGGCGGGTATGGCGAACGCGTGACCAGACCGGAGGACATCATCCCGGCGATCAAGCGCGGCATCCAGAAGACGAAGGAAGGCGTGCCGGTGCTGCTGGAGTTCATCACCAGCAAGGAGACCGAGGTGTCGCGGCCGGGCACGTGAGGCAGCCCGGTCTGAGCGGCAGGGCCGCGGGCGCTGGCTCCGGCCGCAGGAGATGTGATAATCCGGCCCGGTGCGGCGCCCGTCGCGGCACCAGGCCGGATTGCGAATGACCACCCCTTCTAACGATGTCGCCGGGATCGACGAGCTCAAACGGCAACTGCAGTCGGCCGCAGCCGAGAATGCGCGCCTGCACGATCGGCAAAACGCCAGTGCCGAGATTCTGCGCACCATTGCGGCATCTCCCTCGGATGCCCGGCCGGTGTTCGCCGCGATCGCGTCCAGCTCGAAGCGCCTGCTCGGCGGCTTCTCCGCCACCGTGCTTCAGTTCATCGGCGACGAGCTGCACCTCGTGGCGTTCACGCCGACCAGCCCGGACGCGGACGAAGGGCTGAAGGCATCGTTCCCGCGCCGGATCGAGGATTTTCCGACCTTTGCCCTCGTTCGCGGCGGCGAGACGATCCAGTTTCCCGACAGCGAGGCCGAGCACGTCCCGGAGCTGAACCGCAATCTGGCGCGGCTGCGCGGCTTCCGCAGCGTCCTCTTCATGCCGCTGATGAACCGGGGCGCGGCGGTCGGCATGATCAGTGTCACACGCGCCGAGCCCGGCGCGTTCGCGCCCGATCTCGTACAGCTACTCCAGACCTTCGCCGACCAGGCCGTGATCGCGATCGAGAATGCGCGGCTGTTCAACGAGACGAAGGAAACGCTGGAGCGCCAGACCGCGACCGCGGACATCTTGAAGGTGATGGCCGGCTCGCCCTCGGACGTGCAGCCGGTGTTCGACGCCATCGCCGCCAACGCCAACCGGCTGATCGGCGGCTTCTCCACCGCGGTGCTGCGCTATCTCGACGGCGCCGCGCACCTTGCGGCGTTCACGCCGACCGATCCGGCCGGCGATCGCGTGCTCCAATCCTCGTTCCCGGTGCCGTTCGCACGGTTTCCGCCCTACCCGCTTGTGGCCAATGGTGCGGCGGCGCAATTGCCCGACACCGAGCTCGAGCCGGCCGCACGCGACATCGCGCGCGCCCGCGGCTACCGCAGCATGCTGTTCGCACCCCTGATGAGCGAGGGCGAGGCGATCGGCGTCATCATCGCCACGCGTCGGGAGACCGGCGCGTTCGGCGAGCACCATGTCAGGCTGCTCCAGACCTTCGCCGACCAGGCCGTGATCGCGATCGAGAACGCGCGGCTGTTCAACGAGGTGCAGCAGCGCACGAATGAGCTCACCGAAGCGCTCGAGCAACAGACAGCGACGGCCGAAGTCCTGAGCGTCATCTCCAGCTCGGGCGGTGACCTCGTTCCGGTCTTCGATGCGATGCTCGCCAAGGCGATGCAGCTTTGCGGCGCCAATTTCGGCGTGCTCAACACTTTTGACGGCAAGTCGTTCCACAGCGCTGCGACCTACGGCTTGCCGCCCGCCTACGACGAATACCGGCGCATGCAGCCGCTCGAATACGGCCCGGGCACGGCACCGGCTCGCCTGCTGCTGGGCGAGCCGTATGTCGAGATCGACAATCTCGACGATACGGTGGCCTATCGAAGCGGCGATGCCAATCGCCGGGCATTGGTCGATCTCGGCGGCGCGCGCTGCCTGCTGACCGTGCCTCTGATCAAGGACGACCGCGTCGTCGGCAATGTGATGATCTTCAGGCAGGAGCAGCGCCGATTCACCGACAAGCAGATCAGGCTGCTCCAGCAGTTCGCCGCGCAGGCCGTGATCGCCATCGAGAATACCCGGTTGCTCCGCGAATTGCGCGGGAGCACCGAGGAATTGACCGAGGCGCTGAGACACCAGACCGGCAGCGCCAACATCCTGAAGGTGATCGCGTCCTCGCCGACCGATGTCGGACCGGCGCTGAAGGCGATCGTCGAGAGCGCCTGCGAGCTCTGCGATGCCTATGACGCCGCCGTAGCGCTGAAGGACGGCGACAGCTTGCGCTTCAGCGCCCACCATGGGCCGATTCCGATCAACCTCGAGAAATGGCCGATCAATCGCAATTGGACCGCGGGCCGTGCCTTCGTCGACCGGCTCCCTGTGCATGTCGCCGATCTCAGCGAGAGCGATGAGTTCTCGGAAGGACGTGCACACGCGCTGCGCATGGGCCACCGCAGCATTCTGAGCGTGCCTCTGTTGCAGGAGAACGAGAGCATCGGCGCGATCGTACTCCGCCGCAACGAGGTGCATCCGTTCACCGACAAGCAGGTCGCTCTGCTGCAGACCTTTGCCGACCAGGCCGTGATCGCGATCGGCAATGTGCGGCTGTTCGAGCAAGTGCAGGCCCGCACCCGGGAGCTTGCAAAATCGCTCGACGACCTGCGCGCCGCGCAGGATCGCCTGGTGCAAACCGAGAAGCTTGCTTCGCTGGGCCAGCTCACGGCCGGCATCGCGCACGAGATCAAGAACCCGCTGAACTTCGTCAACAATTTCGCGGCAGTTTCCGCGGAACTGATGGACGAGCTAAACCGGTCGCTTGCGGACACAAAGCTCACCGACACGACCCGCGAGGAGGTCGACGAACTGTCCGGAATGCTCAAGGGCAACCTGCAGAAGATCGTGCAGCACGGAAGGCGCGCCGATTCCATCGTCAAGAACATGCTGCTGCATTCGCGCGAGGGCGGCGGCGAGCATCGGCTGAGCGACATCAACGCGCTGGTCGAGGAGAGCCTCAACCTCGCCTATCACGGCGCGCGTGCCGAGAAGCCGCTCTTCGACGTGACGCTGAAGAGCGAGCTCGACCCGGCGGCAGGTTCGGCAGAGGTGTTTCCGCAGGAGATTTCCCGGGTGCTTTTGAACCTGATCTCGAACGGCTTCTATGCGGTGACCAAGCGCCAGATGGGCAGCGGCGCCGCCGGTTACGAGCCGGTGGTGATCGCCACGACGCGCGATCGCGGCGATAGCATCGAGATCCGCATCCGCGACAACGGCACCGGCATCGCGGACGAGGTGAAGGAGAAGATGTTCAATCCGTTCTTCACGACCAAGCCTGCCGGCGAAGGTACCGGTCTCGGGCTGTCGATGAGCCACGACATCATCGTGAAGCAGCACGGCGGCACGATCGACGTCACGACAGAGCCCGGCAAGTTCACGGAATTCACGATCCTGCTGCCGCGCAAGAGCAGCTTTGCGGAGAACAACAAGAAATAGCATCACCCCGGAGGATGTCTTGAAGAGTCTCGCGTGGTTCATTCGGCGACAACTCCTCTCGCTATCAGGTATCGGCCTCATGCTGGGCGCGCTGTTCTTCGCGGCCGCGCTGACGCCGACGCTGATCCCGCGCAGCTATCTCACGCAAGGTGCCCTCGCCGGTGGCTGCTTTGCGATCGGCTATTTCGCCGGAATCCTGTGGCGCCGGCTGTGGCATTATCTCGAACTGCCCGAGCCTTCGGCGCGGGCGCGATCGATCGCGAATGCGCTGGCCGCAGCAATCTGCCTGCTCATCGTCATCATCTTCCTGTGGCGCGCCGCCGAATGGCAGAACTCGATCCGCACTGTGATGAAGATGGCGCCGGTGGAGACCGCCCATCCGCTCAAGGTCTGCGTCATCGCCCTGATCACGTTCGCAGTGCTGCTGGTGCTGGGGCGGCTGTTCGCGGTTGTCGTCCGCTTCCTCGCTACGCGCGCGAGGCTCGTGATTCCGCGGAAGGTCGCCAACGTCCTCGGCGTGCTGGTCGCAGGCCTGCTGTTCTGGTCGATTGCCAGCAATGTCCTGATCCGCACGGCGTTCAACGCGCTCGACTCCTCCTTCCGCGAGCTCGACGCGTTGCAAGAGCCCGAGCGGCCGCAACCGGCCGCCCCGGATCAAACAGGAAGTTCTGCGTCGCTGGTGAAGTGGACGGAGCTCGGGCGCATGGGGCGCAGATTCATTGCCTCGGGTCCAACCGCAGCGGAGATCAGCGCCGTTACGGGAGGGCCTGCGCATGACCCCGTGCGCGTCTATGTGGGCCTCGCTAGCCGCGACACGGCGCAGGCGCGCGCCAAGCTTGCGCTCGAGGAGCTCAAGCGCCAACACGGCTTCGAGCGAAAGATTCTGATCGTCATTACACCGACCGGCACCGGCTGGATCGATCCGTCCGCGATGGACACGGTCGAATATCTCCATCATGGCGACGTCGCGAGCGTCGCGATGCAATATTCCTATCTCAACAGCCCGCTGTCATTGATGTTTCAGCCCGAGTACGGCGCGGAGGCGGCGCGCGCCCTGTTCACGGAGATCTACGGCTACTGGACGGGCTTGCCGAAGGACAAGCGGCCGAAGCTGTATTTGCACGGACTGAGCCTCGGCGCCATGAACTCGGAAAAATCCGCGGAACTGTTCGAGACGATCGGCGATCCCATTGCCGGCGCGCTGTGGAGCGGGGCGCCGTTCGAGAGCCGCATCTGGCGCTCGGTCACCACGAACCGCAATCCGGGTACGCCGGCCTGGCTACCTGAGTTCCGCGACAGCCGCTTCGTCCGCTTCATGAACCAGAACGGACCTACGGTGCCAGCAGATGCGCCCTGGGGTCCGATGCGCGTCGTCTATCTGCAATATGCCAGCGACGCGATCACCTTCTTCGACTACCGCGATGCCTATCAGGCTCCAGCCTGGATGAGCGCACCGCGCGGACCCGACGTGTCGCCCGAGCTGCGATGGTATCCGATCGTGACGATGCTGCAGCTCGCGCTCGACATGGCGGTCGCGACCAATACGCCGATGGGCTTCGGCCATGTCTACGCGCCCGAGCACTACGTCGATGCCTGGGTGGCGGTCACCGATGTCCGTGATTGGTCTACCGACGCGCTGGCGCAGCTCAGGGAGCAGCTTGCTGCGAAAGCGCGGAAGACCGGCGCAGGCAATGCCGACGATGATCCCGATCGCGGCGGCTAGCCGCTACTCCGCCATCTCCACCTGCTGCGTGACGGTCGGGCCGGCCAGCGGCCGCTCCTCCATCATGATCAGGCAGAGCGAGGCGGTGGTCATCAGCGCGGTCGCGGCGCCGAAGACGTAGCGGAACGCGTGCCGCATGTCGTCGGCGGGGATCGCGGGGATGCCGCCGGCCGCGTGATGCTCGCCCGCGAGCGGAATGTCGGTGCCGAGCGCGATCAGCAGGATGGCGGCGAAGGCCGCGACCGTGAACGAGGACATCAGCGAGCGGAAGAAGTTCATCGCGCCGGTGATGGTGCCGACCTGCGGACGCGCGACCGAATTCTGCAGCGAGACCACGCAGACCGGGAAGGTCGTGCCGAGCCCGAGCGCGAACGCGGCCATCAGCGTCAGCAGGCCCCAGAGCGGCAAGGTGGTGAGCGTCAGGCCCAGCGCGCAAATCGCGGCCCAGGACGTGCCGACAATGGCGACGCGCTTGTAGTGCTTGGCGCGCGCCATGGTGCGGCCGGCGATTGCTGCGCCGCAGGTCGAGACCGCCGCGAGCGGAATCAGCGCAAGCCCCGCCTCGCTGGCGCTGAGATGGTAGACCGACTCGTAATAGAGCGGGAGCTGCACGGTGAGGCCCGTGATCGCGCCGAGCCCGCAGCCGCCGGCCGTCAGCGCGAACGGCGCCACCGATCCCGTCAGCAGCTTCAGCGGCAGGAACGGCTCGTCGGCGCGGCGCGCGTGCCAGACGAAGGTGACCGCGAGCGCGACAGCGCCGCCCACCATCGCAAGCACGGTCGGCGAGAGCCACGGATAGCGCGTGCCGCCCCAGGTCAGCACCAGCATGAAGACGACCGCGGAGGCCATCAGCAGAATGCCGCCGAGCCAGTCGACCTTGCGCTTGCGGTGGAACACCGGAATCTTCTTCATCTTCGGCAGCAGCATCGCGATCGCCGCGGCGGCGAGCGGCAGATTGATCCAGAAGATCATCGACCAGTGCAGATGCTCGGCGAACACGCCTCCGATGACCGGGCCGAGGATGCCGCCCACCATCCAGACGCTGGAGAAATAGGCCTGGTACTGGCCGCGCTCGCGCGGGCTCACGACGTCGGAGATCACCGTCTGCACGACAGGCATGATGCCGCCGCCACCCAGTCCCTGGAGACCGCGCGCCAGGATCAGCATCGGCATGTTCGGCGCGATCGCGCACAGCACCGAGCCGGCGACGAACAGGCTGAGCGAGATGATGATCATGACGCGGCGGCCGTAGATGTCGCTCAGCGTGCCGAACACCGGTGCGACCGCGGTCGAGGCGAGCAGATAGGCCGTGATGACCCAGGACAGATTGGAGACGTCGTTGAACTGGCGCCCGATGGTCGGCAGCGCGGTCGCGACGATGGTCTGGTCGAGGGCTGCCAGAAACATCGTCAGCATCAGGCTGATCACGATGGTGCGGACCTCGTCGGAGGTCAGCGGCACCGGCGGCGCGATGGACGGCGCGTCATCGACGCTGATGACCTCGCTCGGAAGGCGGGACAGCTCTTCGGCAATGTCGTCGGGCAACGCCTGGATGTCGGCAGAACTGCTCTGCCGGTCGAACTTGTTCATCTCGATCGGAAGCCGTTGAGGCGGCGCAACGCCGCGAAGGATTCGTTCTATGCAGTCCAATGTAGACAGCAAAGTTCTTCCCAGGCAGGCACCGCGGCGCATGGGTGCATCCCGCCGCCGGGTCATCCCGAACACGTGATCCGTGCGGCAGATCAGTCCTTCGGACGTCGCTTCAGGCGTGCCCGTTTCGGCAGCAGGGCCGGCCATTGCACGATGTGGTCCTCGAGGTCCGCGTCCGGGATCTCCTCCTCGCTGCCCTCGACCCGGCCGCGCACGGAGACGCCCGCCTCATGCACGGTGTTGGGATCACCCGATACCAGCGGATGCCACCAATAGAGGTCGCGGCCCTCGGCGACGAGCTTGTAGCCGCAGCTCGGCGGCAGCCAGTTCAGGGTGCGGACATTGGCCGGGGTCAGGCGGACGCAGTCCGGAACCTTGTCGGAACGATTCGGGTAGTCCTTGCAGCCGCAGGTCCCGGCATCGAGCAGCTTGCAGCCGACATGGGTGAAATAGATGTCGCCGGTGTCCTCATCCTCGAGCTTGTTCAGGCAGCAGCGGCCGCAGCCGTCGCACAGGCTCTCCCATTCGGCCCCCGACATCTCTTCCAACGTCTTGGTTTTCCAGAAGAATCCTTCCTGGCCTGAAGGTCGTTTGGGAGCTGCGGTCATGCGCCTCAACAAGAGTTCGAAAGAGCTACGGTTAACCCATCTAGGCCGTGTGCCTGCGATGCTGCAAGCAACGCCCCCGGGAGGCCCGTAATGACCCGGGGTCAATTAGGCCTGTTGTTCAAAATCGCGAGCCTGACCATTGGTTTATAGGCCCTGCTCGGCTAGAAGGAACAGCAAGTCCCCAAAGGACGCGAACCGGGCGCCTTGGGTTTGCCGCAACATTCCCTCAAGACGTCTCGATGCCGCCCCGGCCGGGTGCTTGAACGGTTTCGAACCGAGCCTCAAGGGTTCTAGGTGCGCCAGATCATACCACCGCATTGGAAGCAGAAGGTCCGGAATTTCTTCCTGGATCTCGATGCGCGCATCGACTCCTCGCTGTTCTCCTCGGCCAAGGGCATCCGCGAGCTCTACGAGCGCTACTCGACCTTCATGGACCGCTTCTATGTCGGGCGGTGGAAGCGCTGGGTGTTCATCGAGCCGCTGTCGGAAGCCGCGACCCTCGGGCTCGGCGGCCTCGTCGTGATGCTCACGCTCGCTATCCCCGCCTTCCGCGAGACCGCGGACGAGGACTGGCTGAAGAAATCCGACCTCGCGGTGACCTTCCTCGACCGCTACGGCAACCCGATCGGCAGCCGCGGCATCAAGCACAACGACTCGATCCCGCTGGAAGATTTTCCTGACGTGCTGATCAAGGCGACGCTGGCGACCGAGGACCGCCGCTTCTACGAGCATTTCGGCATCGACATCGCCGGCACCGCGCGCGCGCTCGTCACCAACGCCCAGGCCGGCGGCGTCCGCCAGGGCGGCTCCTCGATCACCCAGCAGCTCGCCAAGAACCTGTTCCTGAGCAACGAGCGCACCATCGAGCGCAAGGTCAACGAAGCCTTCCTCGCGGTCTGGCTGGAATGGCGCCTGACCAAGAACGAGATTCTCAAGCTCTATCTCGACCGCGCCTATATGGGCGGCGGCACGTTCGGCGTCGACGGCGCGGCGCATTTCTACTTCAACAAGTCCGCGCGCGACGTGACGCTGGCGGAGGCTGCGATGCTCGCCGGCCTGTTCAAGGCGCCGACCAAATACGCCCCCCACATCAACCTGCCTGCCGCGCGCGCCCGCGCCAACGTCGTGCTCGACAACCTCGTCGATGCCGGCTTCATGACCGAGGGCCAGGTGTTCGGCGCCCGCCGCAACCCCGCCTTCGCGGTCGACCGCCGCGACGAGGCTTCGCCGAACTACTATCTCGACTACGCCTTCGACGAGATGCGCAAGCTGGTCGACACCTTCCCGAAGTCCTACACCGAGCGCGTCTTCGTGGTGCGCCTCGCCATCGACGCCAACGTGCAGAAGGCCGCGGAAGACGCCATCGAGAACCAGCTGCGCCAGTTCGGCCGCGACTATCACGCGACCCAGGCCGCGACCGTCGTCTCCGATCTCGACGGCGGCATCCGCGCCATGGTCGGCGGCCGCGACTACGGCGCCAGCCAGTTCAACCGCGCCACCGACGCCTATCGCCAGCCCGGCTCCTCGTTCAAGCCCTACGTCTACACCACCGCGCTTCTGAACGGCTTCACGCCGAACTCGATCGTGGTCGACGGCCCGGTCTGCATCGGCAATTGGTGTCCGCAGAACTATGGCCATTCCTATTCCGGCGCGGTGACGCTGACGCAGGCGATCACGCGCTCGATCAACGTGGTGCCGGTCAAGCTCTCGATCGCGATCGGGCAGAAGGAGCAGCCGAAGGCGCCGAACCCGGCCAAGATCGGCCGCGCCAAGATCGTCGAGGTCGCCCGCCGCTTCGGCCTCAAGGCGCCGCTGCCCGACACGCCCTCGCTGCCGATCGGCTCGGACGAAGTCACCGTGCTCGAGCACGCGGTTGCCTACGCGACCTTCCCCAATCGCGGCAAGTCGGTGACGCCGCATTCGGTGCTGGAGGTGCGCACCGGCGCCGGTGATCTCGTCTGGCGCTGGGACCGCGACGGCCCGAAGCCGAAGCAGGCCATTCCGCCGAACATCGCCGCCGACATGGCCGGGATGATGAGCCACGTCGTCAGCGAAGGCACGGCGCGCCGCGCCGCGCTCGACGGCATTCCGACCGCGGGCAAAACCGGCACGACCAATGCGTATCGCGATGCCTGGTTCGTCGGCTACACCGGCAATTTCACCTGCGCGGTCTGGTACGGCAACGACGACTATTCGCCGACCAACCGCATGACCGGCGGCTCGCTGCCGGCGCAGACCTGGCACGACATCATGGTCGCGGCGCATCAAGGCGTCGAGGTCCGGGAAATCCCCGGCATCGGCATGGGCCAGAAGCTGCCGCCGCAGCCGATGGCCGCGCAAGCCAATGCAGCGCCAAAAGTGCTGGAGACCAAGCCCGGTCCGCCGCCCGTGCTGACCAAGCGCGGCGCCGACATCCTGGTGCGCGTCGAGAAGCTGCTGGATGAAGCGGCCAAGACCGCGAACAAGTCGGCCGCGAGCGACGGCAAGCCCGCCAGGCCGGCCTCATCGACAAGCGCGCTCGCCTTCCCGCAGAACTATGCGGAAGAGAATGCGAACGCATCCGCCCCGCGTAAGAACTGATCGAAACCCGTGCGGCTGATCCTGACCACATTGACTGCCCTCCTGCTCGCGACCGTGGTGGGCGTCGGCGCGACCTGGATGACGACGACGCGCGGCACCGAGATCGGCGCGCTGACCATCGGCCCCTGGACCGCGCGCCCGCGCACCGGCACCGCCGACGTCGACCCCTATTCGCGCGCCACCATCGTGCGCAACGGCGAGCTGCCGATCGGCACCGGCGACGGGGTCGCCTTCACCGCCACCGCCGACGACAAGAAGAAGGCGCTCGACGGCCGCTGCGATGTGATCGTCTCCGGCGTGACGCCGCCGGCGCGGTTCTGGACGCTGACGCTGTACGACCGCAAGGGGCATCTCGTCGCCAATTCGCTGCAGCGCTACGGCTTCACCAGCCAGGAGATCGTGCGGCAGTCCGACGGCACATTCGAGATCCGCATCGCCTCGCGCTCGCGCTCCGGCAACTGGCTGCCGACCGGCGGCATCGAGCGCTACGCCCTGATGCTGCGCCTCTACGACACCCCGGTCGGCGTTGCGACGCGCACCCAGCGCGATGCGCCGATGCCGACGATCTCGACGGTGGGCTGCTCATGATCCGGCTCGCCTTCACCATCGTTGCCGGCGTGGTGCTCGGCCTCGTCGTCCATCTCGTCAGCGTGCTGGCGCTGCCGCGCATCGCGACGCAGGACGCCTATTCGCGGCTGACGCCGATGACGAAGCTCAACGGCGTCACCCAGCTTCCCCTCGCCGATCCCAACACCTCGCCGATGCCGTTCATGGACCCGGCCTTTGCGCTGGCGATCTGCCGCTACGACCTGTCGGGCGGGCCGATCAAGCTCACCGTCCCCGTCAGCCAAGCCTACACCTCGGTGTCGTTCTACACCCGCAACGAGATCGCCTATTACGCCATCAACGACCGCTCCGCGGGCAAGAAGGTGATCGAGCTCGACCTGATGACGGAAGCGCAGCACAACGAGCTGCCCGAGGACGAGGAGATCACCGCGGCCGACCGCCTGATCATCGATTCCCCTGCTACAACCGGCCTGATCGTGATGAAGGCGCTCGCCGCCGAGCCCGGCCTGATGCCGCAGGCGCAAGCGACGCTTGCGGCCGCGACCTGCGCGCCGCAGACCGAGGTGCCGGCCAAGGCCGAGACGCCGCGCGGACGGCGCTGAGCACGATTGCTAAGGCACGCTCAAAACAAAACTGAAAAAACAACCCCATGCACAGTAGCGGGGGCATTGAAACTGTTAGCTAATTTAAGCGACCCATCAGCAGCCGCGCGACCTCGGCCACGCGACCATTTTTGCCGCCTTTGACTTGTCGGGCAAAACACTGGCAGAATGGCAAGATCGAAAGTTCGTAACACCCGCGCGGAGCAATCCGCCGCGGGTGTTTTCATGTCGGAGCCTAGAGTTGGATTTGGATGCCAGGCTCCCGCAAGCATACGAATTCGCAGTCGCGTGCCGCCATCTTCCTGAAACCTGACGCCGCTCCCGATCAATGAATGATCTGGCCGAGGAACGCCCTCGCCCGCTCCGTCCTCGGCGCGCGGAAGAAGGTTTCGGGATCCGCCTCCTCGACGATGGCGCCGCGATCCATGAAGACCACCCTGTCGGCGACTTCGCGGGCAAAGCCCATCTCGTGCGTGACGCACACCATGGTCATTCCGTCGCGCGCGAGCTCCACCATGGTGTCGAGCACCTCCTTGACCATCTCCGGATCGAGTGCGGAGGTCGGCTCGTCGAACAGCATGATCTTCGGCTGCATGCAGAGGGCGCGGGCAATGGCAACGCGCTGCTGCTGGCCGCCGGAGAGCTGTCCCGGATATTTGCTCGCCTGGTCGTGGATGCGTACCTTGCGCAAGACACCGATCGCACGCTCATGCGCCTCCGCGCGCGACAGACCGCGCACCTTGATCGGGGCCAGCATGCAGTTCTCGACGACTGAGAGATGCGGAAACAGGTTAAAGCTCTGGAACACCATGCCGACCTCGCGGCGGACGTCGTTGATGTCGCTCATCCGGTCCGACAGCTCGATGCCGTCGACGACGATGCGGCCGCCGTCATGCTTCTCGATGTGGTTGATGCAACGGATCAGCGTCGACTTGCCCGAGCCCGAAGGTCCGCAAAGCACGATCTTCTCGCCTGCCCTCACGCTGAGATTGACGTCACTCAGGGCCGTGAAGCCGCCGAACCGCTTCACCACGTTTTCCACGGTGACGATGGCCGCGGATCGGCCCGTCTCGTTCGCGGCAATCTCCCGAGCCATCTTCTTCTCCCTAAGGTTTCTCATCGGCGCACTCCGGCGATGGCATAGCGCTTGCGCAGCAATGCGACGCCTTGCGATGCCGCCGAACTGATGGCGAGGTAGACCACGACGACCACGAGATACATCTCGACGAGACGACCGTTGAGCTGCGCGAGCTTCGAGGCCGCGCCGAGCAGGTCGGTGAGCGAGAGCACGTAGACCAGCGAGGTATCCTGGAACAGGATGATGGTCTGGCTCAGGATGATCGGGCTCGCCACGCGGAGCACCTGCGGCAGGATCACGCTGCGATAGGTCTCGAAGGTGGACAGTGCGAGCGCCTGGCACGCCTCGAACTGTCCGCGGTTCACGGCGCGCAATCCGACGCGGATGATTTCCGAATAATAGGCCGCCTCGAACAGGCCGAAGGTGATGAAGGCGGTCCAGGTGGCGCCGATCGGAATCGGGCGACCGTTTCCGCTGAGATGGCCGAGCACGATCGGCACCAGGAAGAAGAACCAGAACAGGACGAGGATCAGGGGGATCGAGCGGATCAGGGCGATGTAGCCGCGCACGACCTTCCCGATCACCGGCACTTCGAAGTGCTGCAACAGCGCAAGGCAGGTGCCCAGGATCATGCCGACCACGAAGGCCACCGCGGTCAGCGCCAGCGAAAACAGCAATCCGGACCAGAGATAGGGCCACGCCTGCAGAACAATCGAGAAATCGAGGCTGTTCATTTCACGACCTCCATCCCTGAGGGCAACGAGCCGGCCTGCCCGACGTCGTCGGCCAGGCTCGGCTCGATCGCATCCTCCGCACGCCCTGTGCCCGGAATGCGCACGGCCCTGTCGATCAGCGCCATCCCCTGATAGGCGATCAGCGCCAGCGCGAGATAGATCAGGGTCGCGGCGCCGAAAGCCGTGAAGGTCTGGAACGTCGCCTCGCTGATCTGGCGCGCCTGAGCCGTGAGCTCCATCAGCCCGATCGTCAGTGCGACCGAGGTGTTCTTGTAGATGCCCATCACCTCGCTGGTGAGGCTTGGCACGATCAAACGCAGCGCCTGCGGCACGATGATATGGCGGTAGGTCAGATAGGCGGTGAGTCCGAGTGCGCTTGCCGCCTCGGTCTGCCCTCTCGGCAGGGCCTCGATCCCGGCCCGAACCTGCTCGGCGATCCGGGCCGCGGTGTAGAGGCCGAGGCACAGAAGTGCGGGGACGAATGATCCCCAGGGCGGCGGAATCTGCTTGATGGCATTTCCGAGCGTGACGGGAAGAATCTCCGGCAGGACGAAGTACCAGAGAAACATCTGCGCCAGGACGGGGATGTTGCGGAAAATCTCCACATACAGGCGCGCAAGCGCAGCGATGGCCCGGTTCTGCACGGTGCGGCCGATCCCGACGACGATCCCGATCGCAAAGGCAATCCACCAGCCGAAGAACGCCAGGGCCAGGGTCCAGCCGAGGCCCGACAGAAGCCAGTCGATGTAGCGCTGGCCATCCGCCGTCTGTTCAAAGAGCACCGCGAACATGGCGAACCTCGAAGCTCCGGATACAAGAGAGGATCAGCGTGCGGAAAGATTCCGCGATATGGTTCTCCGACTAATCGACGGCATCGCTGGGATGCGCGATCCGTTCCTTCAGTTCGTCGGTCAGCGGAAAGGCAAGATTCTCGCCTTTTGGCGGAATCCCCCGCGTGAACCACTTCGCGTAGGTCTTTTCGAACTGCCCCGACGCCATCTGCTTCGACAAGACGTCGTCGACGAGCGCCTTGAAGCCGGCATCGCCCTTCGTGAACATCAGACCATAATAGATCTTGGCATAGCCCTCGGGGAGGAAGATCAGCGCATCCGGTTTCGGCGCTGCGGCCTTGAGGCCGGCGAGCAGGATGTCGTCCTCCATGAAGGCGGCCGCGCGGCCGGTGTTGAGCATCAGGAAGGATTCCGCATGGTCTTTCGCCTGGACGATGTTGAATCCGAGCTGCTCCTTTGCATTCACGCCTTGCGCGAAGCCGACGGCATTGGAACCCTGGGTCACGACGATCGTCTTGCCCTTGAGATCGCCGGCCGTCTTCAGGCCGCTGTCCGCCTTGACCAGCCAGCGCGGCTGGCTGACGAAGGTGGCGACCGAGAACGAGACCTGCTCCTGCCGCTTCCTGTCGTTCGCCGTGCCGCCACACTCGATGTCGACGGTGCCGCTTTGGATGAGCGGGATCCGGTTGGACGAGTTCACCGGCGTGTAGTTGACGGCGAGATTGGGCAGGCTGAGCTCCGCCTTGATGCGCTCGACGATGCCGGCGCAGAGGTCCAGCGAAAAGCCGATCGGCTTTTGATCGGGACCGAGATACGAGAACGGAATGGAGGCCTCGCGGTGACCGATGGTGATGGCACCGCTCGACTTGATCTTGGCGAGCGTGGGACTGTCGGCCGCGATCGACGGCCCAGCGAGGGTGCCGACGGCCGCAAGGCCGATTAGGCCGCCCCATACACGCGCAAAACTCGTCATGTGCATCTCCCCTCCGAAGAACAGCCTAGGCGGCCCTGGACGACGGCTTCACGCCGCGCCGCTTGATGATGTCGATCAGGCGATCGACATCGGCGAAAGTGTTGAACATCCCGAACGACACGCGAATGCCATCGCGCTCCGGCGAGACGCGCACACCGTTCTGCTCGAAATGGCCGAGCCATTCGGCGGCGGGAAGCGCGATGACGTAAATGTGCGGCGCGCGGTGCTGCCGATCGCGGGGACCGACGAGACGAACGTCCAGCGCGTCGAGCCCCGCGATGAGATGATCGCCGAGATCGAGACAATGGTTCTGGATGTTCTGCACGCCCAGCGCTTCGATCATGTCGAGGGAGGCACCGAGCGCATGGATCGCCGGAAGATTGAAATTGCCGAGCTCGAAGCGGCGCGCGCTCGGGGCCAGTTCGAGCTGGTCGGGCCGGGCGATGAGATCGGCCGGGACCTCCGCAAGGCTGGCGGCGGCGAGATAGGCGGGCTCGAGCTCGATCCTCGATTTGTCCCAATACAGCAGCCCAAGCCCTTGCGGCACGAGCAGCCCCTTGTGACTGCCCGACCCGATGAAGGTCGCACGCATCGCCTTGGCGTCGATCGGCACGACGCCGATCGCCTGCATGACGTCGACGACGAAATAGAGCCCCTGCTCGTCACAGAGGGCGCCGACGCTTTCGACGTCAAAACGATGACCGGCGTGGAAGGTCACCTGCGACATCGAGATCGCCCGCGTGCTCGCGTCGATGTGCGGACGAAGGCTGTCGGCGTTCACGATCTCCGTCATCGGCACGAACTCGACCGTCACGCCCTTGCGCCGCAGATTGAGGAACGCATAGGCGTTGTTGGGATGATCGCCATGGATCATCAGCACCTTGTCGCCGGCGCGCAGGGGCAGCGCGTTGGCGGCAATGTTCATGCTTTCCGAGGTGTTCTTGGTGAAGGCGATCTCGTCGGCCGCTACGCCGAGAAACCGCGCCAGCTTCTCGCGGGTCAGCTCGACGCGATCGAGCCACACGCTCTTGGGGCCGGCCGTCTCAAGGCCCTCGCGGAGGAAGAGATCGATCGCCGCCTTGACCGGGCGCGCGAGCGGCGTCTGGAAGCCGGCGTCGAGATAGGTGATGCGCTCGACAGCCGGAAATTCCTTCCGCACGGCACCGACGTCGTAATGGCGAGACATCCCACTCTCCTGATGAGCGCGCCCGGCAGGGCTCTGGCTGCGCTGCACAAATCCTGATCACCTTTCGGCGGCGCCAACGATATGAGCAATCCGCCGGTGCGGCCAAGAGTAATTTTCATATTTCAATAGTATTTATTCCGAAAAATGATAATTATATGGGATGTCACGCAAGGATGAGTAGATGCCGCAAACCAATTCCGACGGACCGCTCGACCGGGCCTTCGCCATCGTTGGCCATGTCGCCGGTCAAGTCAGAGCTGTCTCGGTTGCGGAAATCGCCAACGCGCTGGCTCTCCCGCTGCCGACGGCGCATCGCCTGATCGGCAATCTGGAGCAGCGCGGGCTTCTTCAGAAAGCCCTGGGAACGAAGCGCTACGTGGTCGGCAACCAGCTGGTCACGCTGTCGGCCAAGGTCATCGGCGCAGCTTTCCGCACCGCGCGCCGGCACGCCGTGCTCCGCGCAGTCGCGGCCGAAATCGGCGAGCAATGCGAGATCGGTGTCGTGCGGGACAATGTCGTCGCCTACGTCGACAGCGTCCGCGTGTCGCAACCGCAGGGGCTCCAATTCAATCCGGGCGAAGCGGCACCGCTCCACTGCACGTCAACCGGCAAGATCTACATGAGTCGATTGCCGGAGCGAGCGCGCGAGAAGCTGTGCCGCGCACTCACGCTCACCAAATACACCGAGACGACGATCGTCGACGTCGAAAGCCTGATGAAAGTCCTCGACGAGACGCGCAAACGCGGCTGGGCCAAGACCAACGAAGAGTATGTGCGAGGGGTCGTCGGCTGCGCCGTTCCCATCCTGTCTCCGGATCGCGAACTGATCGCGTGCCTCGGCGTCTCCGTTCCCGTGGCCCGCGTGAGCTTCGCCGAGCTGGATCGGTTCATCGCTCCGCTGCAGAAAGCCGCTGCGCTGCTGTCGGAGACCATCCTCCAGGCCGACGATGACGGCGCGAGCGAGGCATCAGAGACGTTCTAGTCCTGCCCGTTTGATTGTCCGCTTCCGGCCCCCGTCGGCGCCGCTCCGCGCCCACAGCAGCGCGAGCGGCCCCAGCGCGATGCCGGCGGCGAGGACGATGAACGCCAGCAGCCAGCCGGTCGCGCTCTGCGGGCCTCCGGCCGCGTCGAGCGCAGCGCCGGTCCCCCACGCGCCAACCGCTGACAGGCCGAAACCAACCGTCGAGTGCAAGGCGAGCGTCGCGCCGCGATGTTCGGATGCGGCGGCGGCCGACATGCCCGCGGTCAACGCGCCGGAATCGGCCGGCACGGTCAGGCCATAGAGGAGCAGCAGCAGTGCGAGCAGCCATGCCGGGGCCGTCGCGTTGAGGCCAATGACCAGCGCGACGCAAGCCGACGCGATCATCACGATCGTGATCGCGCGATGGCGGCCGAATTTCAGCGCCGCCTCGTTGCCAAGGATGCTAGCGGGCATCGAGATCACCGCGAAGCAGAAGCTCAGCACAACGGGGCTCAACCACGCCGGCGCGCCCTGATGGGCAACGACGAACGTCCAGAACCCCACCAGCCAGGTGCGGATGCCATAGAGCTCGAAGCAGTGCGCACCATAGCCGAGGATGTATCCGAGCGCCTCGCGGTTGGCGAAGACGGGAGCAAAGTTCAGCAGACGCCCGGCTTTCGGCACGGGTCGCCGCGGGTCGATCAGGAGGCACGCGCCGACCATTGCGACCGGACCGAAGCCGGTCACGAGGAAAGCCGTCCGCCAACCCCACCTGTCGGCGATCAGTTGCGCCACCAGGAACGAGAGGCCGACACCCACCGAGAAGCTCGACGTGTACAGCGTGACGGCCCGCGAGGTGTCGCCCGCGGGAAGCCGGTCCGTCAGGGCTTTCAGGCCGGGCATGTAGGCGCCCGCAAATCCGAGCCCTGCAAGCGACCAGATCGCCGTGCCCGACCAGAACCCCTGCGCGAACATGCCGAACGCCGCGGTGGCGAGCCCGCTGACGATCGAGCCCCAGAGCAGGACCAGCCGCGCATCGATCCGGTCGGTCAGCGTCGTCAGCACCGGCACTGCGAGCATGTAGCCGAACGCATAGCCGCTTGCCATCAGGCCGCCTTCGGCCGCGGAAAGTCCCCACGCCGGCATCAGGTGCTGCGCCAGGTTCGCGGACAGCGTCACATGCGGCAGCAGGTTGCCGACCTGGCCGATGCACATCACCGCAATCAGAGACCGGCCGCTCAAGCTTCGAATTTTGCCCTCCATTGCGGGGAAGACAGCGCCGGGGTTGGCAGGGTGCCGAGCGCCGGTCTTTCGGCGAGCGGGTGCGGAGCGGAGTGCCTCATGAACAGCCACACCCCGAAGCGCCCGACGTCTTCGCGGTTTCGTCGGCGGCGCAGCAGGCCGACGAAACGTCCTTCGGCGGTCCGCCGCAGCATCCCGACGCGGCGGCAGCGGTCTCAAGGCCGCCGCGCGTACAGACGCCGGTCTCGGGCAACACAAGCTCGACTCTCGCCGCGGCGCGCTTGTCGCCGGCGATATCGGCCGCGATCGAGCGGACCTGCTCATAACCCGTCATCATGAGGAAGGTCGGCGCTCGGCCGTAAGACTTCATGCCGGCCAGGTAGAAACCCGGCTCGTCATGCGCGAGCTCGCGGGCGCCGTGCGGGCGCACCGTGCCGCAGCTATGTTCGTTGGGATCGATCAGCGGCGCCAGCGCGACCGGTGCCTCGATGGCAGGATCGAGCCGCAGGCGCAGCTCGGACAGGAACGAAAAGTCGGGACGGAAACCGGTCGACACGATCAATTCGTCCGCGATCACGTGTCGCGCACCGCTCAAGGCGCCGGCGGCGATCTTGAGCCGGCCCTCGGAGTCCGTAAGGTGCGTGACGCCGAATTCGGTCTCGATCCTGATCTTCCCGGCGGCAACGAGCGCGGCGAAGGCGCTGCCGAGCTCGCCGCGCGCGGCCAGCTTGTCGTTGCGGCCGCCGCCGAAAGCCTTGGCGGGATCGGCGCCGCGCAAGAGCCAGACCGGTTGCGTACCCGGCACCTCGCCCGCGAGATGCACGAGATCGATCAGCGTGCCCACGGCGGAATGGCCGGCGCCCAGGACGGCAACGGTCTTCCCGGCATATCTGGAACGGGCGGCGCCTCGCACATCCGGCATGCCGTAGGCGACGCGGCCGGCGCACTCGGGCTCGCCGATCGCCGGCAAACCGTTGCTCCCGGCCGGATTGGGGGAGAACCATGTGCCTGACGTATCGATCACAGCATCCGCGCGCAGCACTTCGGGGCCGCTGCCGTTCCGGTAGCGGATCTCGAACGGCGCCTGCTCGCGTCCCCTGGTCCTGGCCTTGTCGAAGCCGACACGGCTGATCGCCGAGACGCGGCTGGAGGTCCGGATCGCCTCACGCAGCGGCGTTCGCGTCGCAAGCGGCGTGAGATATCGATCGAGCAGCTCGCCGCCGGTCGGATAGGACTGAGGGTCCGGCGAATTCCATCCCGTCGGCGCGAGCAGACGCGCGGCGGCCTTGTCGATGTTGTACTCCCACGGCGAGAACAGCTGCACGTGCTGCCACTGGCGGATCGCATGTCCAGCCTCCGGCCCGGCCTCCAGCACGACGGGCGACATGCCCCGTGCGAGCACATGCGCGGCCGCAGCGAGGCCGACGGGCCCTGCCCCGACGATAGCTACCATCTTCCCATCACGCATCTTGTCATCCTATAATTCTAGAAATTTCGAATAACCGGCCGAAAAAATCAGGCCGCCGTCCGGGCGCCCTTGCATCCGACTTCGTCCGCACAGCACTCCGCCGCGAGGAAATCGACCAGGCCCCGCATCAAGTCATAGTTCGCGTGACAGACCAGGGTCGTCGATTCGCGGACCTGGCTGATGAGTCCGACCGCGACCAGAGACTTGATGTGATGCGACAACGTCGAGGCCGGGATCTTCAGCTTGTCCTGCAAGCGGCCGACGGGCATGCCCGACCGTCCGGCCCGGACCAGGGCCCGATAGATCTGAAGCCGTGTCCGGTTACCCAGGGCTTCCAGGCGTGCTGCTGCGTCGTCGATCTTCATGACGAGACAATGCACCGAGCCGCCGGCGCGGTCAACTATATTTCTAGAATATTGGAAATACAGTTGAGACCGCTCCGGCGGAGGCTGGCATCAACAGCACTTTCCGTTCTGCTGGATCGGCGGACAAGGGACCGATCCGTACGAACAAAAGACGCAGCAATCGCCGCTCTTGGGCTTGAGCCGGGCCCCGCACCCCTTGCAATCGTAGAAGAACTGGCAGGCGTCAGTCGGCATGGTCTCGGCTGACGCGTGATGACAGACCGGACACGTAATAACCGATTGCGTTTGCATTGCCGGCTTTCCGCGATCGCAAGACAAGACCCATTCTAGTCGTTTGGCGCCAACGCGCCAACAAAGGTCGCGTTACTTTCGGAGCTCGACCTCCATCAGACCATAAAACTAGCATTATAGTTGTAATTCCCTAGGGTTTGCGGTATCGTGGAACCCATGAACCGGAAAATCGCTGCGCGCTGTCTGGCGGAACTAGGCAATTTGACGCGCCTGGACATATATCGGCTGCTGGTTCGAGCCGGGCCGCCCGGCCTTAGCATCACCGATATCCAGACCCGCCTCGACGTACCGGCCTCGACGCTCGCCTTTCATCTCCGCGGGCTGGTCACCGCTGGCCTCGTCGCACAGGAAAAAAACGGGCGCACGGTGATCTGCCGCGCTCGATACGATCGCATGGACGGAGTCATCGCGTTCTTGCGCGAGCATTGCTGCGAGGGATTTGCGAGTGACGCGCCGGCGGCGGCGACACGCCGGGCGAGTTGATCAGATGCGGATGGTGAGCCCCCGAACGTCGGCTCTCCATTATGGCTGGATCGTACTGGGCGCGGGCACATTCGGCTCGTTCATGACGCTGCCCGGCCAAACAGCAGGCGTTTCCGTTTTCTTCGACCCCATCACCGCCGATCTCGGAATCTCTCGCACATCAGCCTCAATCGCTTATGCAGTGGGGACGCTTGCGGGAATCCTCCCGGCACCGGTCATCGGTCGTTGGATCGACCGGCGGGGACCCCGCCTGGCGGCGACCATCATCGCGTGTGGCCTCGCCCTGGCCTGCGCTCTCATGGCGATGGTTCAATCCGCAGTGATGCTGCTTATTGGCTTCGCAGTGTTGCGTGGCGCTGCAATCGGAGGCCTCAGCCTCGTCAGTCAGCAGGTCGTCAATCTATGGTTCGTACGTCGGCGCGGGATTGCCGCTGCAGCAGCCAGTCTCGGACTCGCGGCCGGTTCCATGACCTTCCCGAAGCTGATCGATAGCCTGATCTCGCTCTACGGCTGGCGAGGCGCCTATCTCGCCCTCGCCGGACTTGTTGCACTCACCATTGTGCCGGTTGCGGCTGCCCTGTTTCGCGATCGGCCGGAGAAATACGGCCTCAGCACGGACGCCGGGTTGCCGCCGACTACGCAAGATCTACGGGAGGAGTCTTCGTTTACGCGCAAGCAGGCGCTCCGTACCGGCGTATTCTGGCTGCTGTGCGCGGCAGGCTTTCTCACCAATGCCATCGGCACCGCGCTCTTGCTCAATCACTTCTCAATCATGCGGACGGCCGGGATCGCACACAGCGACGCGCTGCTACTGCTGTCGCTTCTTGCCGGCGTTCAAGCCGTTGCGACACTCGGCACCGGATTTCTGGTGGATCGCTATGAACCCCGGCACCTCGTTCCGATCGCGATGTTCATGCTTGCGCTGGCGACGGCTCTTCCGGCGTTTAGCAGCGGCGTCGCCATCAGTGTGCTGTACGCGCTGAGCCTGGGAGGGGCGTACGGTTCGCAGCAAGCCATCAACGCCGCCGGCTATGCGCAGTATTTCGGCCGCGACCATCTCGGCGCAATCAGGGGCGCGTCGTTCGTCTTCGGCATTGCCGGCGCAGCGTTCGGCCCGCTGCCTTTCGCGGCAAGCGTCGATTGGGCCGGAAGCTATGCGGCCGTCCTGATCGGTTGCTGCATGCTTTGCATTATCTGCGGCGCCGGAGCATTCGCCGTCAAACGACCGTTCTCGTCGGCCGAGTCGATGATGAACTGCAAGATGGGAGCAACGCCATGACAGGCGGAGAAACGACCATCGTGGCTGGCATCGAAATTCCTTCGACCGACGCCTTCTTTCTGGCGGTGGTCCTGGGGCTGCATATTCCCCTGGGCCTTGCGTGCGTTGCGATCGGCGCAATCGCGATGTCGAGTGAGAAGCGTCGCGGGCGTCATTCGAGACTTGGGACGACCTATTTCTGGTCACTGCTGGCGCTCGTCGCGTCCGCGACGTTACTGTCACTTATGCGCTGGGCCGAAAACCATCACTTGTTCGTACTCGGTGTGTTGTCATTCACTTGCGCCTGGATCGGGCGCACCGCGCTCCGGCGCCGCTGGTGGTATTGGGTCAGGCTGCATATAGCTGGGATGGGCCTGTCGTACATACTGGTGCTGGTTGCTTTCTACGTAGACAATGGAAGGCAGCTTCCGCTTTGGAAGGACCTGCCCCATTTCATGTACTGGCTGATACCGCTGGCCGTTGGTATTCCGCTTATCGTTCGCGCGCTTCTGTGGCCGCCGTTGGCACCCGCCCGCCATGATTTCCACTTGATGCGGTAATTTGCGATGCGCGCCAATCGATGCCCTCAAGCCAATGCGGCCGAATAGCTCCTTCCGACGCTTGACGGGCCCTCCGGATTTCGGATTGACGAGCATCTAATAATTCCATAAATCTGGATACATGGAATCCGAAGAAGCCGTTCTCGCCCTCGCGGCGCTGTCCCAATCGACCCGTCTGGAGGCCTTCCGGACGTTGGTCAAACATGAGCCCGATGGCCTTGCGGCAGGCGACCTCGCGCGCCAGCTGGAAGTGCCGCCCAACACGCTCTCGGCCCATCTGTCGATCTTGACGCGCGCGCGTCTGGTCACATCCGAGCGGCACAGCCGTTCGATTGTGTATCGCGCCAACCTCGCCGAATTCCGGGACGTTGCGGTTTTCCTGCTTCGCGATTGCTGCGGCGGGCGGCCGGAGGTGTGCGAGCCGGTCGTCGAAAGCCTCCAAGCCTGCTGCTCTCCAAAGCGAAAGGGGCGTATCCGTGCCTGATCAAATCTACAATGTCCTGTTCCTGTGTACCGGCAATTCAGCACGCTCGATCCTCGCCGAGTCGATCCTCAGGAAGGACGGAGCCAGCCGCTTTCAATCCTTCTCCGCCGGCAGCACGCCGAAAGGTGCAGTTCACCCGCTGGCACTGCGCACGCTCGAGAGCATGGACTATCCTGCCGACGGGATGCGATCGAAAAGCTGGCTGGAGTTCACTGCGCTCGACGCGCCGGTGATGGATTTCGTGTTCACCGTTTGTGACAATGCCGCCGGCGAGTCCTGCCCGATCTGGCCGGGACAGCCGATGACCGCGCACTGGGGCATCGAGGATCCGGCCGCGGCAGACGGCACGGAGTTGCAGAGGCAGGCGGCGTTCGTCACCGCGTTCCGCTATCTCAAGAACCGGATCGACACCTTCGTGAATCTTCCACTGAGGAGCATCGACAAGCTCTCGCTCGGCACCAGGCTGCGCGAGATCGGCCGCGCCGATGGTGCGAGCCATTCAACGCCGAAGGCAGGCTGATGGGACTGTTCGAACGATACCTGACCCTCTGGGTCGCGCTCTGCATCGTTGCCGGCGTGGCGCTGGGACATATCATGCCCAGCTTCTTCGGTGCGGTCGCGACCGCCGAGATTGCCAAGGTCAATTTGCCGGTCGCGGTGCTGATCTGGCTGATGATCGTGCCGATGTTGCTGAAGATCGACTTCGGCTCGCTGGGCCAGGTCCGTGAGCATTGGCGCGGCGTCGGCGTCACCCTTTTCATCAACTGGGCTGTCAAGCCATTCTCGATGGCGCTGCTCGGCTCGTTCTTCATCGGCCATGTGTTCGCACCCATGCTGCCGGCGGGCCAGATCCCGTCCTACATCGCGGGCCTGATCCTGCTGGCCGCCGCGCCCTGCACCGCGATGGTGTTCGTATGGTCCAATTTGTGCGAGGGGGAGCCGCACTATACGCTGAGCCAGGTCGCGCTCAACGACGTGATCATGGTTTTCCTGTTTGCACCGCTGGTCGGACTGCTGCTCGGGGTCGCCTCCATCAGCGTTCCCTGGGGCACGCTGCTGCTCTCGGTTTTGCTCTACATCGTGGTCCCCGTGATCGTCGCGCAAGCGTGGCGAAGGGTGCTGCTGCAAAAGGGCGGCGATGCCTTCGCCCGCAGCCTGCGGACGCTGCAGCCTCTTTCGCTCGCCGCGCTTCTGGCGACATTGGTTTTGCTGTTCGGCTTTCAGGGAGAACAGATCGTCAGGCAGCCCGGCGTCATCGCGATCCTCGCCGTCCCGATCCTCGTTCAGGTCTATTTCAATGCGGGCCTGGCCTATTGGCTCAGCCGGCGGTTCGGCGTGGCCTGGTGCGTTGCCGCTCCAGCCGCCCTCATCGGCGCGAGCAATTTCTTCGAACTGGCGGTCGCTGCCGCGATCAGCCTGTTCGGCCTCGACTCCGGCGCGGCGCTTGCGACCGTCGTCGGCGTCCTTGTCGAGGTCCCGGTGATGCTGTCCGTCGTCCGCATCGTGAAGGCGACCAGAGGCTGGTACGAAGCCGGTGCCGGCAAGGTCTCCACGCCGGCGGAGGCCCGCCAGTGACGTCGCCATAAGCCGCCAACCGCGCGCAACACAACGATCACGAGCCAGACCCCGGTCCCAATCGCGGAGACATTCCGATGAGCGTCACGATCTATCACAATCCTGAATGCGGAACCTCACGCAATACGCTCGCGATGATCCGGCAGAGCGGTGCCGAGCCCACCGTTATTGAATACCTCAAGACCCCACCGTCGCGCGAAACGCTCAAGCAACTTATCGCAGCGATGGGAATATCGGTCCGCGCATTGCTGCGCGAGAAGGGGACGCCGTACAAGGAGCTCGGCCTTGCCGACCCCAAATGGACAGACGATGAACTGCTCGACGCGATGATGGCACATCCCATTCTGATCAATCGTCCGATCGTGGTGACGGCGAAGGGCACGCGGCTGTGCCGGCCCTCCGAAGCCGTCGTCGACCTCCTGGACAATCCCCTCGGCCGGTTTGTGAAGGAGGATGGCGAGGTGATCGAAGCCAGGTAGGCACGAACGAAGAACGCATTTTGCCCCGACGGCCCGATCAGAGACCGAGACAGATCGGACATCAGTTCTTCGTACTCGCCGTCTTGTCGAGCGCGGCACGCACGCCATTGGCGAGCTTGATCGCGTCGTCGTTCGCCCAGAAGTGCATGAAGAAAAGGCGCGGCTGCTCGTCCAGCATGTGGCTATGAAGCGCCGTTACGGAGATGCCATGGGACCGGAGCGCCATGATCACGGGATTCACCTCGTCGCCGATCAGCACGAAGTCGCCGGTGATGGCCGCCCTGCCGCCGCCGGTCGGCTGGAAGTTCACACCGGTCGCAACGCCCATGGGGCCGACGGGACTTAACTGCATTCCGTGCTCGGTAATCGGATCGCGGCGGGGAACGTTGAACTGATAGACACCGCCGTTGGCCTGCCCCTTGACGCCGATGATCTGATCGAGCTTGGCCGTGTCGAGATCAATGGCAGGCGGCGGGACCGCCGGAGCCGGCGCCGACATAGGCGTCTTGCTCTCGGCAAGCGCGGTCTTGATGGCGGTCGCGATCTTGAGCGGATCACCGTGCCCGGCCACATGCATGTAGAATGTCGCCGGAACCGCGCCGAGCAGATGGTTGTGAACGGCCGTAATCTCCAACCCGCTCTCGATCATCTTCTGCATGACCGGGTTGATTTCCGATTCGAGCAGCACCAGATCGCCCATTGCCATGACGGCGCCATGCGCGGGCTTGAACGCGACCCAGCCGCCCAGCGCCAGCGAAGGCTTGATGGTGACGCCGTCGAGCGTCACCGTGAGGTCGGTGCGGGGAAAGCCATAACGATGCACGTCGCCGGCGACGGCCGGCTTTCGGCCCAGCGCATCATCGACCTTCTGCCAGTCGACATCCTGCGCGTGAGCGGTCGCGATGAAGCATGCGCCGATGCCCATCAGCGGCAGAATTGCACTTCGCATTGATCTGCTCCCTCGAGCGAAATCCGGTTTCCGGAGTTCAGTTCTGCTCTTTGATCTGGCCGGCACCGTCGATAAGGAGCCGCACCGGCTTGCCGTTCTTGACCGCCTTGGCGGTCGTCCCCTCCGCCGTCGACTTGATCTCGCTGACCTGCGTGTAACCAGCCGCCTGGATCCTGGCGATCAACTCGTCTTGAGTCAGTGCGCGTGCGGTCGGCACGCCAGCCGCGATCGCCAGAAACAGGAAGGCGAGAAGGATTGTCCATGTTCGCATGGTCGTTCTCCCGGTCATGTCCCGCCCCAGGTGAAGTCCGCTTTTGCGACGCTGCCCTTCCAAATGGCGCAGGTCGAGAGGTCACGCCCCTGACGCAGGTCCGCCGGGACGCCCTTGTCGGTATGCGCGCCGACAGGCTCCGGCGCGCCGCGCGGGAGCGATGAGCCGAAACGATCTGTCAGATGAATTCGGAGTGTGGGGTGACATGCTGCGCCCTTGGTGACGATCAGGACGCGATTCTTGGGCATGACGCCTCACGGGGAGATCGCACATCCCCGTTGCCTGAAATAGAAAACCCGGAACGCCGAGCTGTCAACCTGCGCGTCGCGCGAAAGCACCGGGTAGGCCCCGGGTGGAACCGCGCGACCGTCTTGAAAGCCGAGGCCGATCTCACGTAAGGTCGTCCGCATGGGGGCAATGCAGACCCCCCATGAGACTTCGGTCCAAGCTCTGCGCAGCACGCACTTCGTGGAGCTTGCGCATGGATACCGAACAACACTTTCCTCTCCGATCCACCGTTGCCATCCTCTCACGCGGCGATGCCGCCGCGCGGGCGGATGCCACACCGCAGAACAGCCGCTTCGTCCGCGTCTTCGAGGCACTCGCCGCCGCCGGCATCGAAGCCCGGCCCGTCATCTACGACGAAACCTTTGCCGACGCCGTCCGCGATCAATTGCTTGCGGTCGACGGCGTGCTCGTCTGGGTCGACCCGATCCATCAAGGCAAGACACGCGCTGACCTCGATCCCCTGCTCCGCGACGTCGCGGCGCGAGGGCCATGGGTGAGCGCGCACCCGGACGTCATCCTGAAGATGGGCGTCAAGGAAGTCCTTTACAGAACGCGCCACCTGGGCTGGGGCGCCGACACGCATCGCTACGACACGACCGCAAGCTTCCGCGCCGAGTTTCCGTCGCGCCTTCAGACCGACGGACCGCGCGTGCTGAAACAAAACCGCGGCAATGGAGGCCAGGGCGTCTGGAAAGTGGAGGCCATTGCAGAGGCGAGCGCCATGGTTCGCGTCCTCCATGCAACGCGCGGCAGCCTGCCTGAGGACATGCCGCTCGATGCCTTCATCGCCCGGTGCGAACCCTATTTCGGCTGGGGCGGCTGCATCATCGATCAGGCATTTCAATCGCGCCTGCCCGACGGGATGATCCGCTGCTACATGAGCGGCTCCAAGGTCGCGGGCTTTGGCCAGCAACGGATCAAGGCCTTGATCCCGCCGCCGCCGGAAGGCCCCGATGCAGCGGAGGCGCAACCCGGCCCGCGCATCATGCACGGACCCGATGCTCCACCGTTCCAGGCGCTGCGAAGATCGATGGAGAACGAATGGACGCCGCAGATGATGGACACGCTCGACATCGATGAATCCTCGCTGCCGGTGATCTGGGACGCGGACTTCCTCTACGGACCTCGCAACGCGGCAGGCGCCGACACTTACGTCCTGTGCGAGATCAACGCGAGTTCCTGTTTTGCGATTCCCGAAGAGGCACCTGCGGCGATTGCGCGGACGGTGAAGCACCGCCTGCTGACAACCCAGGAGGCCGGCTCCGGCAGATAGGAGAAGACGGCATCTGACGGGGGCCGCAGCAGCGGCGCTGCGGCCCCCGTGGATCAGATCTTCGGGATCTTCGCCCGCTCGACCACGCCCGACCATTTGGTGATCTCGGTTTCGATCAGCGCCTTCATCTCCGCCGGCGAGCTGCCACGGACCTCGCCGCCGACGGCCGTCTCCAGACGTTGCCTGAGGTCTGGGTCCTTGAGCGCATCGAGCGTCGCTGCATTGAGCGCGGCGATGATGGCGGGCGGCGTTCCCTTCGGGGCCAGCAGGCCGGCCCAGGTGCGCACGTCGTATCCCTTGATGCCGGCCTCCTGAACCGTCGGGACGTCAGGCAATAGCGCAGTCCGCGTCGGCGAGGTCACCGCAAGGCCGCGGATCGCGCCGCTCTGGATTTGCGGCGCGAGCAGGACCGGCGTGCCGACGATGACCGGAACCTCTCCGCCGAGAAGCGCGGTGACGGACTGCGAATCGCCGCGATACGGCACATGCACGATCTCGATGCCGGCCGTTGCGTTCAGCAGCTCGCCCGCAAGGTGATGCGTGCTGCCGAAACCAACCGAACCGAAGCTGAGCGAGCCGGGCTTCTCCTTCGCCATGGCGACGAGCTCGCCCAGCGACTTCGCCGAGTAGTCACTGCGCACGGCAATGACGAGCGCGTAGTAGACCAGCGTCGAGATCATCTCGAAACTGTCCGCGGGCTGGTAGGCGAGGCTCTTATAGGTCGCCGCGGAAATCGCGTGGGCGCCTGTGACGAGCCCGAGCGTGTAGCCGTCAGGCGCCGCCTTGGCGACGGCATCCGCCGCGAGGTTGCCGCCGGCGCCCGGTTTGGCCTCGACGATGATCGGCTGCCCGAGCCGCTTCGCGAGCCCGTCGGCGATGATGCGCGACAGCGTGTCGGCCGCGCCGCCTGCGGCAAATCCGTGCAGCAGGCGGATCGGGCGCGACGGATAATTGTCCGCAAGTGCCACTGTGCCGGCGGCGAGAAACCCGCCAAGCAGAAACGTTGCCGCAGCAAGCCGTCTCATCCATCGCATGGATGCGTTCTCCCTTTTTTGACCGTTCTATCGTTGGCCGCAGCGAAGGCGGCGTTCTCCGGACCGGGCTGCCCAACGGGCGAACCCGGCGCATTCAGGCGATGGCGGCATGCTCCGAACGGGCGCACGGGCGAAGTTCGGCGTGTGATGTCATCGTGCCGTCCATCCCCTCATGGCGTCATGATGATCTTGCCGAGCGCCGCGCCCTGCTCGAGCAGCGCGTGGGCCTGCCTGACCTGGTCCAGCTTCAGGACCGCCGAGACGGCCGGCTTGATGGCATTGCGGCTCAGGGCCTCGATCACGCTGCGCATCAGGGCGCGGCGGCCGTCGCGATCGTGGTCGTAGATGTGGAAGGAGAAGCAGCGCACGGCGGGACAGATGTCGAGGTGATTGCGCATCGCCACCATCAGGTTCTCTTCCGGAAGGCCCGCGAAGGCGTTGTAGGAGAGCAGCGTCCCCCATTTGCCGAGCGCGCCGAGATAGGCGGTGAACTCCGGCCCGCAGACGTGATCGAGCACGAGGCCGACGCCCTCGCCGTTGGTCAGCTCGCGGGTTCGCGCCACGACATCCTCGCGGCGGTAGAAGATGATGTGATCGGCACCGTTCGCCTTCGCGAACTCCGCCTTCGCTTCGGTCGAGACCGTGCCGATCACGGTCATCTGCGCGAGCTTGGCGAGCTGCACCAGCGCGGTGCCGACGCCGCCGGCCGCGCCGATCACCAGCACGCTTGTCGGCGCGCGCGGGTGGCGGCATTCGTGCAGGAGTGCGTAGGCGACCTGATAGTTCGACAGGCACACGGCGGCTTGCAGATCGACATGGTCGGGCAATGCGTGAACGGCGTCCGCCGGGGCAACCACGTAGTCGGCGTAGCAGCCGCCACGTTGCGACAGGTCGCGCGCGCTCAGCAGCACCTTCTGGCCGACGGCAAGGCCCTCCACGCCGGGCCCGAGCGCGGAAATGCGGCCCGCGACGTCATTGCCGGGATTGGCCGGCAGCGGCGGCATCCATTTGTAGACGCCGCGCCGGATCAGCGCGTCGGGCTGCCCGACCCCGAACGCCTCGGCCCGGATCTGCACCTGCCCGGCGCCCGGCACGGGCACCGGGAGCTCGACCAATTCGAGTGCATCCGGCCCACCCGGCTGACGCACCAGCACCGCCCTCATGATTTCGCCCCGCCTCCCCAAACTGCATTTTCGAAAATAATACTGTTTACGAAAATTATTGCAAGGCGGTCGTCGCGCGAAGATCTCTCCTGAAGTGGAATCGGCCGGCTACCATCGGAAGGACGAAGATAGGAAATCGCCGTGATCCCGACGCGCGGTGGCTGCCGTCCCGGTCATTTTCGAAAATAACACGCCAGCCGGAAAAAGCCGGGGCGCCGTTCGGGCTTGCGAGGGCGGCCGGCGGCCGCCTCACGCGCGCGCATCGGGGGACCTAAGGCGTCGGACGTCTGCGCGCATGAAGCGTTGACGGGTCCGGCGCGCACTCAGTGCGTCCCGCACCGGCAGTTCTCGTAATCGACGGGATCGTGGCTGTTGACGATCCTCACACGGTCGCCGTGGGCGAGCTTCAGCGCGCGCAGCCGCGCCTGGTTGGCGATCCGCTGCGTGCGGTCCATGTCGGCGCGGCGCTGGAAATAGCCGAGCACCAGCGGCATGCGCGGGGATGCCGCGAGCTGGCCGTGATGGAAATAGCTGTCGCCGGCATGCAGCAGCCATGTGTCGCCTGATCGGACCGCGATGCCGCAATGGCCGAGCGTATGGCCGGCGAGCGGGATCATCAGGATGTCCGCCTCCTTGTCGCCGAGCGCGCGCACGCCCTTGAAGCCGAACCAGTCTTCGCCGGCCTCGCCATAGAACGTCCAGCTTGGACCATGGCTCCACTGCCCGGTGACATAGCGCCCTTCCGGCGGCGCCGGCCTGCTCTGCACCGCCATGTCGTATTCGGCGCGATGGACGTGGATCGCGGCATGGGGAAAGTCGGGCACGCCGCCGGCGTGATCACGATCGAGATGCGTCAGCAGCACGTGGCGCACGTCGGCGGGCGAATAGCCGAGCGCCTTCACCTGCTCGAGCGCCGTCTCGGACGGATCGAGCCTTGGCGCGGTCTGGCGCAGCCATCGCCGTCCGAGCCGGTCAGGGGCTGCGATATCGCCAAGCCCGATGCCGGTATCGACCAGGGCAAGCCCGTCACCCGTTTCGACCAGCAGGCAGTGGCAGACCATGCGGGCACGCTGGAACAGGCCGCCGGTGCCGTTCACCAGGCGGCGGCCCATCGGGCACATCGTCCCGGTGTTGAGATGATGGATTTTCATGGAGGACCTCGCCCGTTGTGAACAGGGCGTTCTTGTCATCGTCCGATCCATAGGTAAAATATTGAATATTGATCATATCTCTAGGCTCATCCTATGGACATCCGCGAACTCCGCTACTTCGCCGCCGTCTATCGCGCGCGCAACCTGACCGCCGCGGCGCGGGCCTGCTTCGTGTCGCAGCCATCGATCTCGACCGCGATCACCAATCTGGAAGCCGAGCTCGGCACCACGCTTTTCATCCGGCACAAGAAGGGCGTCGCGCCCACCGCCTCGGCCGAGCAGTTTCACGCGCTGGCCCGCCGCATCATCGACGAGTCGGACGCCGCGCGCAGCCTGTTCAGGAAGCAGGCGACCAGGACCACGGTCACGCTCGGCCTGATGCGCACGCTCGATGTGCCCCGAACGATCGCGCTGCTGAAGCCGCTGACGGCGCGCAGCGACATCGCGCTGCGCCTCGTCGGCAGCGACGAGCGCGCCGATGCGCGGATCATCTCGAAGTCCATGCTGCGCGCCGACGAGCATTTCGTCGCGCTGTGGAGCGAGCGCTATGTCGCCGCGCTGCCGCCGTCGCATCCGCTGACGCTGAAGGAGAAGCTCCGTGCCGCCGATCTCGCCGGCGCTGCCATGATCGACCGCTGCCATTGCGAGCAAAGCCAATTCTTCGGCCGCGCCGCGCAGCGGCGCCAGACCGCGGCGATCGCGCAATCGGAAGACTGGGCCATGGCGCTGGTCGCCGCCGGAATCGGCATCGCCATCGTCCCCGAGGGCGTCGCGCGCGGCAATCCCGATGTCGCGGTGCGTGAGATCGAGGTCAAGGTCAAGCGCGAGGTCGGCCTCGCCTACCGCGCATCAGTGCCGCTGGCGGACGCGCTGAAGGATCTTGTCGGGAAACTTCAGAAGCAGCGGCGGAAGCCCGATCGGATCGCGCGCCAGCGCAGTGTGCGCAAGACGCTCAGCCCTTCGAGATGACCGCGCGGCCGTAAGGCGGCTGCGCCTGGACCGGCGGATTGGCGGTCTGGGCCGCGAGCTCGCCGATCAGGCGGTCGGCGTCGGCGGCCATGCCGTCGGGCGCCTGGATCACCAGGCGCTCCAACGCCCAGCGATAGGAGGAGACGCGCTGCTCCAGGCACTGCTGCACCCACTGGATGATCAGCGAGTTCTCCTGCATGCGCGCGACCGCGTCGTCTCTCTCCCTCGGAGAGAGGACGGAGACGCGCGCCATGCTGGCATCGCGCTTCCTGTCGAGGTCGATGACCTTGATCGCGGAGGCGAAGAACGGCTCGAAGCGGGTGGTGTCGTTGCGCACGTCCTCGATCAGCTGCGCATAGCGCGAGGAGTGCGAGCGGTGCGGCTCGTCGATCAGCGTGCGCCCGTACATGGTGCGGTCGAACACGACCTTCTGCCGCCACGGTGACGGCAAGGCCTTGTAGTCGCCGAACACGCTCTTCCATGCGGGGCGCGACAGCGGCGGCTCGATCAGGGGATAGGCGAGGTCGCGAAGCTGGCGCTCCTCGTCGGTGAGCTGGAATTGCGACGGTCTCAACCCGACGCTGCCGGCGGCCTCGGTGCCGAGCCAGCGATGCATGTCGTCGCTGCGCATATCGGCGCGGGTGCGGCCGAAATCGCCGCCGCTACAGGCCCCGAGCGTCGCGCCGAGCAGCGCGAGCAGGACGGCCGATACGAAGGGCCGGATCTGGTGGATGGTGTCCGGCATTGCAAAAGCCGGATCTAGCGGCGACGACGACGGCGCCCCGGCGCTGTGCCCGCTTCCGGCCCGCGATCGCCGCTGGTTTCGTCCGCCTCGCGCTCGATGCGGATCACGGGAAGGATCAGAATCGTCCCCATGTCCGCGCGCGGTGCGACGTCCCCCGACGAGCCTACCCGGCGACCGGCCGGAAATTCGATGATGGTCCCCATGTCAGCTCTCTTCAATTGCCGCGCGACCAAACGCGCCCCTGCAACATGCGGATCATTAAGATCAGCTCATGGTTAACGGGGTGTAAAGATGTGCTCTGGACCGTAGCCGCACGGAACCCGCCGCGCCGTCCCGTTGCGGCACGACAATGCCTTGAATTGCGGGGGCGGCTTCACGCCTCGTTTTCCTTAACGAGGCTTTAAAAGAACCTGCGCTAGGCTCACTCGCAAGTCTCTTTTCCGAGTTGCGTACGCCTCCATGACCAAGTCGCTGTTTCCCGGATTCGACGGGCTGATGACCCTCTCCCGTCGCGAAGGCGTCGATGTTCGCCCGACGCTGCTGCGCGTGCTGACCGACCTCTATGTCCAGACGCGCGTCCACAGCGAGGACGAACAGCGGCAATTCGTCGAACTCGCCACGCGACTGATCGACCAGGTGGACGATGCGACGCGCGCCGCCGTCAAGGCGCGGCTTGCGGTCTATCCGCAGACGCCCGTCCCGATCCTGCAGAAGCTCGGGCTGGTCGCCGCCCAGGAAGGCCGCAGGGTTCCGCTCGCGCGCGAAATCGCGGCGCCCCCGCCCGCGCCCTCCCCGGTCCGCGCGCCGACCGAGGCCGAGCAGCGTATGGCCTCGAACATGGCGATGCAGCCGACGGACGCCGCCGAAATCCACGACATGTTCTTCCACGCCGATGCGTCCCAGCGCGCGCTGATCCTGCACAATCTGGAGCAGACGCCGCTGAAGGCCGCGCCGCGGATTCCGACCGTGCGCGCCAAGCGCGCGATCCAGATCCTGGAGATGGCGGCGATCGCGGGCGACGTCGAGAATTTCACCTACGAGCTCGGCGACAGCCTGATCCTGCCCTCGCGCGTCGCGGCAGAGATCGTCGACGATCCCGGCGGCGAAGCGCTCGCGGTCGCCGCGCGCGCGCTCGACATGCCGAGCCCGAACTTCCAGCGCATCCTCTTGTTCTTCAAGCCGGAGATCGGCAACTCCGTGAACAACGTGTACCGGCTGTCGCGGCTCTACGATCGCCTCGGCGAGCGCTCCGCGCTGGTGATGCTGGCCGCCTGGCGCGGCTCCGCGCTCGCGGTGACGCGGGCAAAGTATCAGTCGTCGCTGCACGATGGGGAACGCCAGCGTGCGCGTGCGGGCGCAAGCCAGACGCGGCCCGGCGTGCAGCCCGGCTCCAGCCCAACGGTGCGGACCGGCACCGGCGGGTCGTCGGATCACTAGTCAGGTCTTCGCCAATTCCAGGAAGTGCCGCCCGGCGCGGTCTTCGGTCTCGACGATCCAGGCATCCGAATCGAAGCGGATTTCCTTGGTCAGCCGTTCCTCGACCGCGGGCTCCGGCAGCGGCTGCGATGCAACCGGCACGAAGAAGCGGTCGACGGGCCGGCCGTCGTCATAGACGGTCTGCGGCGCCGGCACGTAGAGCATCGCATTGCCGTCGAGCAGCGACACCTTCACGAACACCGCGCCCGCCTCCTCGGCGCCGCGACGGCGCACCGCCCCGAACACGCCCTCGCTCTGGCACCGGCGCAAATAAGCCGCGACCCATATGTTGGATTTCAAACGCATGAGTCGGACGATAGGCCAGTACGACGCGTCCCGCCAGTCTCGGCGCGCGCGCTACGCCTTGCCTGCACCCTGTCCGCCGCCGATCTGGCGTGCGACGAGATATGACAGCGGCATCGCAAGCGCAAACCCGATGGCCGCGGCATAGGGGATGTTCTTGATCGCCTCCGCGGCAAGGCTCGGCACCATCAGCACCACGATCAGGCTGACGCCCGCCAGCACGGTACCCAGCATGATCCAGACGAGAATCGAGACCTTGAACATGATGACCTCTCTTCCTTGATGAGGATGAGCGATCATCTTCCCTGACGCCGCCGACAGTCATTGATCCCGGACAAATCACGCCGGCGCAGGGCTGGCATCCCCTTGCGGATCACGCGCGGCCAATTGATCCGCGTCAATGACGACGACAAATGTCGCTATTCGACCGGATGACCGATCGCGGCGGCGAGCTCGCGCAGCAGGCGATCGGACACCTGGCCGGTGACCTGCATCTTGTGCTCGCGCTCGAATTTCTGGATCGCGGACTGGGTCTCGCCGCTCATCGCGCCCGTGACCTTCAAATTGCCGCAGCCGTATTCGGACAGCGCGCGCTGCACGCCGGCGATACGCCGTACGGCCGGGCTCTGCTGCGCCGGGATCGGGGCCGGCGGACGCGCGACGGCAACGGAGGACGGCGTCGACGTCGTTTGCTTGACCAGGTTGGTCAAAGGATCGGCCGAGCGCGGAGTCGATGCGGTCGCCTCGACCGGCTTCTCCGGCGCCCTCTCGGCAACTCTCTCGACAGGCTTGGGCTCTACAGACTTGGGCTCTACGGACTTGGGCTCGGCGCGGAACTCCGTCGCTCTCGGCTCGAGCGGCGAGGTATCGGCGCCGACGGGGCGCGGACGCGGCAAGGGGTTCGACAGCGGCACGGACGACGGCGCGGGAAGATTGATCACGGTGCCGAACATCGGTGCCGGATGCCTTCCGGTCTGGAGGAACAGCGCATTGGCAACGATCGCGCTGATGGCGGCAACGGCGACGAGGCCGGCCAGCGTATCCTTGGGACTGTGCAGCAGCACGCGCATCACGAGGTTGCGCTCGGTCTCAACGTCGACAGCCGCAGCCTTGGCGCCACGACGGCGCGGAGCAGCTTCGTCCTTTGCAGACTTCTTAGGCACTTTTCTTCACCAGAGCAGGTTGGTCCTGAAGTTGGTCGTGATGTTGGTCGTGATGTTCCTGGCGCGGCACCGGCGTCAAAGTCGCGATCTTGCTCTCGGCCGGCATTCTATCGGCAGGTTTGGCTTGCGGCGACGTGTAAACCAGCGGCAGCTTGACGGTGACGGCGGTGCCCTCGCCGAGCCTGCTTTGTACCGTCAAATCGCCGAGATGCAACGCCACAAGACTCTTCACGATCGAAAGTCCGAGTCCGGTGCCTTCGTGACGGCGCTGATAGGTCTTGCCGGCCTGGAAGAACGGCGCACCGATACGCTTGAGGTCGTCGGGCGCGATGCCGACGCCGGTATCGCTGATACGCAGCGTGAGGTGCGACCCCGACACCGCGGCTGATACGGAGACCTGGCCGCCGCGCTCGGTGAACTTGATGGCGTTGGCGACGAGGTTGAGCACGATCTGCTTGAAGGCTCTGGGATCGCCGGTCATGACAGGCAGGTCCTGCGGCGCGTCGGTGATGAGGTCGATGCCGTTCTCCCGCGCCTTCAGCGCCAGCAGATTGCAGCAATGCATCAGCGAGGCGCGCGGCGCGAACGGCTCCGACGCAATCTCGAAATTGCCCGATTCCATCTTGGACATGTCGAGGATGCCGTTGACCACCGACAGCAAATGCTGGCCGGAATCGTTGATCAGTTGGGCATATTCCTTGCGCTGGGCCGCACCCAGCATCAGGGCCTGCTCCTGCGCGATCATGTCGGAGAAGCCGATAATGGCGTTGAGCGGCGTGCGCAGCTCGTGGCTCATGGTGGCGAGGAAGCGCGTCTTGGCGGCGTCGGCCGCTTCGGCGGCGCTGCGGGCCTGATCGAGCGCCTGCTCGGAGAGCTTGCGATCGGTGACGTCGCGCATCACGGCGACGACTTCCGTCTCGCGTGCGACATCACGGTCAATATCCTGGCGGCCGAGATCCTGGTCGAGCGGCCGGCAGCGCATCTCGACCCAGATGAAGTCAACCTGGCCGCGCTCCGAGCCGGTCGGCTCCCGCCGCAGCCGGAACTCGACGCTGCGCACATTACCGCGCGCGGCATCGGACAAAGCGGTGAGATAGGCCGGCCGGTCGGCGACATGGACGCGATCGAACAGACCGTGGCCGTGCAGCTGCGCGACGGGCATTCCGAGCATGGCCTCGGCGGCCGGCGAGATGAACTGCACCGCGCCGTTGCGCCGATGCCGCGAGATGACGTCGCTCATGTTGCGCGCAAGCAGGCGATAACGCTCCTCCTCACGCGACAGCAGCGCAACGCCGGTGCGTGCGAGCGACTCCGCGCCGAAAGCGAGGCCTGCAGCATAGAGGGTGGCCGAGGCGACGCCAAACGCCATCAGCAGGCTACGCTCCGCGGCACCCGGCGCATCCAGCGGCAGCCAGCCGAGCTGGCCGACGAAAATCAGTATCCCCGCGCAGGAGAGCGCGAGCAGCGAGGCAAAGGCGGCGACGCGTCGCGATGCCGACAGCGCAGCCTCGAGGGGAACGACGATCAGCCACACCGCGGCGAATGATTCGATGCCGCCGGTCGTGATTGCGACCGCCATGATCAGGCCGGCGAGCGCCAGCGACGACAGCACATGCGCGCCTTCGTAGCGGCCGGTGCGCGACAGGAACCAGGACAACATGATCGGCGCGATCAGCCAGGCAAAGGCCGCGACCTCGACCGCGCTCGGTGCGCCACGCATGGCGAGATAGATCGGGAATGCGGCAAACGCTGCCAGGCTGCCGAGCAGGCGCGGCGCCATGAAGGCACGATGGCGCGCTCGCGTCAGCGCGTCGTAACGCGCGGAGGGATGCAGCAGCGCATCGAGACAATCGCGGATGATACTCAAAACTGTCACGGGTCTCGCGCTTCGGCTCATTCGTCGGAGAGACGCGCCGGAACGCCTCCTTGTCGTTGAGCCACCGTGTCAGAGCGACCTTAAACGAGTGCTAAGGCGGCACGGCCCGGCGCCGGACAGCGTGTCATCGCGGAGCTTTTTAGACGATTTGACGACGTCTTCGGCGAGGATGGTGAACACAGGGTTTCACCCCGGCCGGCATGGTTTCGAATTAGTAGATGCGGAAGACCGCAAGATCACGGGGGCTCGGCATCAATGGAAAATTTACGAGGCCGCCATTTTCGAAGTTTTTTGCGTAAAAATTCCGCGAATTAAGCTCAAGGCAATCACTTGCGATTTATCGAGAGTTGCTAGGTCCGACGCGCTCTGCGGAAATCGCCGCGGCGGGATCTAACATACAGGTCGATAAGATGCGCTTTCTGCTCCGCATCACATTCTGGCTCGGGCTGGTGCTGGTGCTCCTGCCGCGGGACAAGACGCCCGAATCGGAGAAGCTGCCGCAGATCGGCGCCGCCGACGCGGTGCAGGCTGCGACCGCGGCCGTCTCCGACATGACCCAGTTCTGCAAGCGCCAGCCGGCGGCCTGCGAGGTCGGCGGACAGGCCGCGTCGATCATCGGCCAGCGCGCCCAGGACGGCGCGAAGAAGATCTATCAGATCATCAACGACAAGAAAGAGCAGATCACCAACGAGAAGAACGAGAAGAGCGACAAGAAGGCGCCCGACCACACCGGCTCGATAGCACTGGCCGGCGAAGGCGACACTGCTGGGAGCGAGGCGCCGCGCGACACCCTGACCCAGGACGACCTCGCGCTGGAATGGCGCGGACCGGGGCTCGCGAATTAGCCCCCAAACCCTATCGATTTCACGACTTCGCGTCCTTATATTGGGCTGAACGGGAACGATAGGCCAGCATGACGACGATCGACGAAATCAGGGACAATTTCGAGATTCTGGACGAGTGGGACGACCGCTACCGGTACGTCATCGAGCTTGGCCGCACCCTGGAACCGATGCCCGAGGCCGAGCATTCGGCCGCCAACAAGGTGAATGGCTGCGTCAGCCAGGTCTGGCTCCAGAAGCTGGTCGAGCGCGATGGCGGCGCGCCGATCCTGAAATATCGCGGCGACAGTGACGCTCATATCGTGCGCGGCCTGGTCGCGATCGTGCTCGCGCTCTATTCGGGCCGCACGCCGCAGCAGATCCTCGCGACCGACGCGATCGCGGTGTTCGACGAGTTCGGCTTTCGCGATCACCTGACGCCGCAGCGCTCCAACGGCCTGCGCTCGATGGTCGAGCGCATCAAGACCGACGCGAAAGAGGCGCTGGCGGAAGCCACCTGAAGATCCTCATGGTGGGAAGCGCTGCGTAGGGTGGGCAAAGGCGCACTTGCGCCGTGCCCACCATCTATCAACAATTGTGAGCCGGATGGTGGGCACGCTTCGCTTTGCCCACCCTACGAGATTCGAGGCCGGCTCTACTTCCGCTTCCGCTGCTGCTGTCCCAAACCCATCTGCTTTGCCAGTTGCGAGCGCGCCACCGCGTAGTTCGGCGCGACCATGGGATAGTCGGCCGGCAGGCCCCATTTCTCGCGGTACTGCTCGGGCGTCATGTTGTACTGGGTGCGCAGATGGCGCTTCAGCGACTTGAAGCGCTTGCCGTCTTCCAGGCAGACCAGATAGTCCGGCGCGATCGACTTCTTCAGCGACACCGCCGGCTTGGCCGGCTCGAGCGGCGCCGCCTCGACGCGGCCCGACGAGACCCGCACCAGCGCGCCGTGCACCTGGCTGATCAGGTTCGGGATCTCCGCGGCCGGCGTGGGGTTGTTGCCGAGATAGGCCGAGACGATGCTCGCTGTCAGCTCAATGAAATTCTTAGCCCCGGCATCCGACATGGGCCCGACCTTTCTCCACCTTGCGTCTCACGGGAGAGACGACTTCGAAGTATTCCGTGTCAACAATACGTTCGGCCAAAATACAGGACTGACGACTATGGGCTGATGACTGGCGAAGTGACAAGAAAGCTGGCGCTTTACTTGGCCCCGGCAGTCCTCAGGAGCGCTGGTCAAGATGCGCGCGCAACTCGTCGATCGAGGCAAAGCGCATCATGCCTTCCGGCATCTGCGCTTCGATCGAGCCGTCGGAATAGAGCGAATAGGCCATGCCGTCGACGACACCGGATTTGAGCACGGTCACGGGCGCCTGCTCGACCGCCGGCTCCGACTCCGGCTCGGGTGCAGGCGGCGGGGTAGCCTCGACAAAGGTCGAGGGCGAGCGCGGTGGCGGGCGGCGCGAGGCGGCCGGCGGTTCCGGCGGGCGCATACGATCCGGCTTCGGCCAGGCGTCGTCGAAGCTTGCAGGCGGCGTGTCCGGGCCGGCAGGCGCCGCGGGCTCGGCATGCGGCGGCGGGCCCTCGGTGGCCTTGGCCTCCGCACGCTCGCGTTCCTTTCGCGAGGTCGAGGCGAACAGCAGGTTGCGCCGGCGCGGCACTTCCGGAGCTGCGGGCGGAGCCGGAGGTTCCGGCTCCGGTGGCGGCTCGACGCGCGGCCGCTCGCGCATCGGTGCCTCGCCTTGCCATGGCGGCGGCGCGGCCGGCGATGGCGGGGCCGTCGGCTCGGCGCGCATCGCCGGAGCAGGCTCGGGCGCAGGCGCGCCGGGCAGCGCGAGACCCGGCAGCACGGGCCTGACGCGCACTTCGGACGGTGCGGCGGCACCGGCCAGCCGGCGGGCAATGCCCTTCAGTTCCAGCACCACCAAATGGAGGCCCGCCAGTAACATTCCGGAGCAGACGCCGATCGTGCCCGAGATTATGAGGGTACTGCCGAGGCTGAACTCCCTGACGGTGAAGCCAAACAGGATCGCAAGGAGGCCCGCCAGGACGGCGACAATCCCCGCGATCAATAATGCCAACGTCATCGAACTCACCCCCGGCCGCGCATCCATACGCGACACACGCCACGATACCGTCTTCCTGTGTTGCTCGCCAACGACGAATTGCGATCAGCGTTCCTAAAGGGAAGGAAATCAGGGACTTATTCACATTCCCTTCAGCTACGGATTGCTACTGCTACAGTGCTCTTGAGTTTCTGGATTTGCTGCGTCGCATCAGGAATTTAGCCATAATGCCCAATTACTTGGTAATGGAACTGCGCTATACGGAGTCCGGGGAGCAGGCCCGCGCGCACCAGCAGGGCCGAGAGGGGATTCCGGGTCACCAATAGCCATGACATCCATCACGACTTCGGCGATCGACACGCCTCTGCGGCGCTCGGTCGAACGGACTTGCGACGATCTCGCCATGCTGGTGCTGGCCGCGGTCGCCGTCATCGCAGGCCTGACCTTCCGCGATTACGGGCTCGGCTGGGACGACTACACCCACGCTGAATATGCCGATCTGTTGCTGCGCATGTTCGGTTCCGGCTTCAAGGACACCGCGGCGCTCTCCTTCGCCAACCTCTATATGTATGGCGGCGGCTTCGACATGGTCGCGGCCCTCCTGCACAAGGTCATTCCGCTCGAGCTGTTCGAGACGCGCCGCCTGGTCGGCGCGATCGTCGGCGTGATCGGGCTTGCCGTGACGTGGCGGCTCGGCCGCCGCATCGGCGGGCCGCTCGCAGGCCTCGCTGCGCTGCTTCTGCTCGCGCTCTGCCCGATCTTCTACGGCCACATGTTCATGAACCCGAAGGACGCGCCCTTCGCGGTGGCCATGATCATCCTGATGCTGGGCCTCGTCCGGCTCGCGGAGGAATATCCGCAGCCTTCGCCGCGCACGATCCTGATCGTCGGCTTAGGTGCCGGCCTGTCGATCGGCTGCCGCATCCTCGGCGGGCTTGCGCTGGTCTACGCCCTGATCGGCTTCATCCCGCTGTTCCTGGAGGAACTGCGCACCGAAGGCGTTCGCGAAGCGGCCCGCCGCTTCGCCCATGTCGTCTACCTGCTGCTGCCCGGCCTTGTGTTCGGCTATCTCGTGATGGGCCTGATCTGGCCGTGGTCGATCATGGAGCCCGGCAATCCCTTCGAGGCGCTGACCTACTTCTCGCACTTCTTCGAGAAGCCCTGGAAGGAGATGTTCGACGGCGCGATCGTGTCGGTCCCCGACATGCCCTGGTCCTATCTGCCGACGCTGTTCGCGCTTCAGTTGCCCGAGGTGATGCTGGTGCTGATGACCGGCGCCGTGGTCAGCACCTTCGCGCTGCTGCCGCGCGGCGAGGTTCCGGCCCGCCGCAAGACCATCCTGCTGATGCTGACGCTCGCCGCGACCCTGCCGCTCGCGATCGCGATGGTGAAGCGGCCCGCGCTGTACAACGGCATCCGCCATTTCGTCTTCGTGATCCCGCCGATGGCAGTGCTCGGCGGCGTCGCCTTCGCCTGGACCATGGAGCGCCTGCGCGCCAACCACCGAACCTGGCAGCCGGTCGTGCTCGCCACCTTCTGCTTTGGCCTTGCGCTCCCGCTCGCCGAGATGATCCGGCTGCATCCCTATCAATACACCCACTTCAACCACATCGCCGGCACGGTGCGCGCCGCCGACGACCGCTTCATGCTGGACTATTGGGGCCTCGCGCTGAAGCAGGCCTCCGACGAGCTGCGCGAGCAGCTGGTCGAGCGCCAGGAAGTGCCGCCGCGCAACCGCAAATGGAAGGTCGCGGTGTGCGGTCCGCAGCGTCCGGCGCAGGTCGCGCTCGGGCCCGACTTCACCATCGGCTGGGACTCCAATGCCGCCGATTTCGCCATGACGCTCGGCGAGTTCTACTGCAAGGGCCTGACCGCGCCCGTCATGGTCGAGATCAAGCGCGACGACGTGGTGTTCGCCCGCGTCTACGACATCCGCGGCAGCAGCATTTCCAGCCTGCTCTCGATCCCGGCACCGTAAGATCATTGTCCGATCGTACGGCCGCGTAGACGAAACGTCGCGTCGGACGGTTCTGAAATCCGGAACCTCAAACGCGCACTCCATGCGGGCGACGCTGAACTGCCGCGCTTTGAGCGCCTTGCCGCCGACCTCACCCGAGACTAGGCTCTTGCTCCGCAACAACGAGGTTCGGAGAGATTTGCCATGTCACCAGCGGAAGCGCGCCTGAAGGAAGTGCCGTCGAACATGACGGAGGCCGAGTGGCAGCAACGGGTCAACCTCGCCGCCTGCTATCGCCTCGTCTCGCTGTACGGCTGGGACGATCTGGTCGACACCCACATCTCCGCCCGCGTGCCCGGCCCCGAGCATCACTTCCTCATCAACCCCTACGGGCTGATGTTCGACGAGATCACGGCCTCGAGCCTCGTCAAGGTCGACCTGCACGGCAACCAGCTCTCCGAGAGCGAGTACAGCATCAACCCGGCCGGCTTCACCATCCATTCGGCGATCCACGAGGTGCGCGAGGACGCGATCTGCGTGCTGCATCTCCACACCCTCGACGGCACCGCGGTCTCGAGCAGCGCCGAAGGGCTGCTGCCGCTGAACCAGACCGCCCAGCTCGTCACCCACGACCTTGCCTATCACGACTATGAAGGCATCGCGCTCGACCACGACGAGCGGCCGCGGCTGCAGAAGGACCTCGGCGACCACAACCACATGCTGCTGCGCAACCACGGTACGCTGACGGTCGGCCGCTCGGTCGCCTCGGCCTTCGAGCGCATGTATCACCTCGAGCGCGCCTGCTCGATGCAGGTGCGCACGCGCGCGCTCGGCACGCCGGTCTATCCGGTCGAGGAGATTGCGATCGAGAAGAACACCGAGCTGCTCGCCAACCGCGACCGCGCCGAGCTGCGTGCGACCAACCTCGTCTGGCCGCCCCTGCTGCGCAAGCTCGACCGCGAGCTGCCGGGCTATCGGTCTTGAGATTTTCGGGATTTCGTGTAAGGTAGCTCTCAACTACCTCTGCACGTTCTGGAATGAAACGCCGCCCAATTCCGGGCGGCGTTTTTATTTGGGGCGGCAGTCATTGCGAGGAGCTCTTGCGACGAAGCAATCCAGACTGTTTCCGCGGCGGGATTCTGGATTGCTTCGCTCGCAATGACGAAGATAGAGATTTCGTAGGGTGGGCAAAGCGAAGCGTGCCCACCCCTTCGATCGCAATCGCGGAGAGATGGTGGGCACGGCGCGCGAAGAGCGCGCCTTTGCCCACCCTACGGCACCGTGTGCTACTTCACCTCGGCCAGCGCGGCGAGGATGCGCGCCCAGGAGCGGATGCCCTTCTGGAAGCTGCGGAGGTCGTACTTCTCGTTCGGCGAGTGGATGTTGTCGTCATCCAAGCCGAAGCCGACCAGCAGCGAGTCCAGTCCCAGCGTGCGCTTGAAGTCGGCGACGATCGGGATCGAGGCGCCCGAGCCCATCAGCACGGTCTCCTTGCCCCATTCCTCGGTCAGCGCCTTGCTGGCGGCGGCGAGCGGCTTCATGTTCCAGTCGAGCGCGACCGCGGGCGCGGCGGAATGGTCGCCGAACTCGACCTTGCAGTCGCCGGGAAGCCGTGCCGTCACGTAGTCGCGGAAGGCCTTACGGATCTTTGCGGGGTCCTGTCCCTCGACCAGACGGAACGAGACCTTGGCGGACGCATGCGACGGGATCACCGTCTTGGAGCCTTCGCCGATATAGCCGCCCCAGATGCCGTTGACGTCGCAGGTCGGACGCGAGGAGGCCTGCTCGATCAGGAGCCGGCCCTTCTCGCCGGCCGGGATCGACAGGCCGATCGGCTTCAGGAACATCTCCGGCGTCAGGTTGAGCTTCTTCCACTGCTCCAGGATATCGGGCGGCAGGTCCTTCACCCCGTCATAAAAGCCGGGGATGGTGATGCGGTTATCGTCGTCGAACAGCCCACCGAGAATTTTCGTGAGCACCCGGATCGGGTTCATCGCGCTGCCGCCGAACACGCCGGAATGCAAATCGCGATTGGCGGCGGTGATCTTCAGCTCTTCATAGAGCAGGCCGCGCAGCGACGTCGTGATCGCCGGCGTGTTGCGGTCCCACATGCCGGTGTCGCAGACCAGCACGTAATCGGCTTTGAACTCGTCCTTGTTGGCCTCGATGAAAGGCACGAAATTCTTCGAGCCGACCTCCTCCTCGCCTTCGATCAGGAAGGTGACGTCGATCGGCAGCGAGCCCGTCACCTTCTTCCAGGCGCGGCAGGCCTCGACGAAGGTCATTACCTGGCCCTTGTCGTCCTCGGCGCCGCGGGCGACGATGATCTTGCGGCCATCGGCATGATCGGTGACGGCAGGCTCGAACGGCGGACGGTGCCAGAGGTCCAGCGGATCGACCGGCTGCACGTCGTAATGGCCATAGAAGATCACATGCGGTCGCCCGCCCGCTCCGGTCTTGCCGACGATGGCGGGATGGCCGGCGGTCGGCCTCACTTCGGTGGCGACACCCAGGCTCGCGATATCCTTGGCGAGATGCTCGGCCGCGGCCTTGCAGTCGTTGGCAAAGGCCGGATCCGCCGAGATCGACTTGATCCGCAACAGCGAGAACAGGCGCTCAAGGCTGTTGTCGAAATCCTTGTCGATGTGGTCGAGCACGGATTGAAGCTGGGCATTGGCCATGGTCGGATTCCTGACTTTCGAGTCTCAAGATGGCTTCTCAAGAGGTCTTGGGTTTCAAGAGGTCTTGGGTTTTAGCGCTGCCGCGGCGCCGGAGCCAGCCGTAACCGGCGGATGCCGGATGTGCCATGCGAGGCTCCCCGCGAGGATGGCTGTGGCGAGGAGGTTGTTGCCCCAGGCCTGGAAGGCATTGGGAAACCACGGCAGTGCCAGCAGCATGAGACATCCGCCCGCGCCGAGGGCAAGCCAGGTTCCCAGCCGCACATTCGCCCGCTCGTCGAAGGCGGCGCGATGCATCAGCACCGTCATCGGGAAGAACAGCCACATAAAGTAGTATTGCCGCGCCAGGGGCGATGCCACCGTCATCAGGCAGAACAGAATGCCGAGCTCCTCGGCATCCGAGCGCGCCGTTCGAAGCCGTTGCGGCGGCATGACCGCGACGAAGCCGAGCCCGAGCAACGCCGACAGCGCGAGCACGATCCAGTTCGCCGTCCTGTAATCGACGTCGATGATATTCATCGTGCGCGGCGGCTTGCTGGGATCCTCCTGATTGTAGTTGATCGGACGAACCAGGCGGTGCGTGACGGCAATGATGGATTGGTTGACCCACGACCAGTTCTGCTCGTCGCGCTGGCCAAAGCCCTTTTCCGAGCTCGCCCCGACCATGCCCTGATACCAGATCGCAAGCTCGGCCGCGTTGCGCTCGAAGCCGCGAATGGGCGCCGGCACAACATAGAGAAGGATGCCGGTGAAGGCGGCCGTAGCGACGGCAGCCGCCCACTTCCGCCGCCAGACCAGATAGGGCAGCACCGCAATCGGAAACACCTTGATGGCGGTGGCGAGCGCGAACATCAAGCCCGCGAGCCAGACGCGCTGATGCTGCAAGCACCAAAAACCGTAGAGCATCATCGCCAGCAGGACGAGGTTCGGCTGGCCGAGGTCGAACATGTCGAACACGAAGGTCACGGTGACGAAGGCGGGCAGTGCCTCCAGCCAGGGGCCGGGCTTGCGGCCCGAGCCGGTCATGACATTGGAGAGTGTCCCGGTGTACCACCACGCCAGCGCATTCAGGACCGACAGCACGATGTAGAGCGGGATCTTGCCGAACCAGCTCGGGATCGCCAGCAGGATCGCCGGCAGGGGTGGATAGATGAAATCGAACGGATAACGGAAGTCGCTCGGATAGAGCGAGCCACCATGCAGCACCTGCTGCCCGGCCCAATACCAAAGCGCATAGTCCTTGGTCTTGCCGTGGCCGAAAATCTCCGGGCCGAGGACGTCCGCGGTCAGGATGAAGCAGCAAAAGAGGAAGAGCAGGTCCAGCGGCGCGCGCAGCGACAGGCGTCTCGGCGCATCAGGTTTGGCTAGCGGGTCGGTTGAGGTCACAATAGGGTCCAGTCCAGCGTCGACATAGCACGTAGCAGACCGACGAACGGTTGGAGAGCACCTCACCTGAAATTGTACCCGTGGCGAGGCGGCCGCGCCAGCGCGCGGATTGCCTCCAATCGGGCTTTCTGCCTACCGACGCAGCAAGCCGCCGAGCGCGCCGCGGACCAAGGTGCGGCCGATCGAGCCGCCGAGCTGGCCGCCGACCGACTTGCCGAGATTGGCGGCCATCCCTCCGATCACCTGGTTGGTCACCGATCGCGTCACGTCGCGCGCAATGACCTGGCCGGCCGACAGGCGGCCGCGCTTGACATTGGTGCCGAAGATGGTGCCGACGATCGAGCCGATCTGGCCGAGGATGCCACCGCCGCCGCCCGCCGGAGCATCCGCCGTCGCCGCGGTGCCGGCGATGCGCTTCTGGATCATCTCGTAGGCGGACTCTTCATCAACGGCGGTGTCGTATTTGCCCTTCACCGGGCTCGCATCCATGATCGCCTTGCGCTCTTCCGGCGTGATCGATCCGATCCGGGCCGACGGCGGCCGGATCATCACCCGCTCGACCATCGCCGGCGTGCCGTTGCCTTCGAGGAAGGACACCAGCGCTTCGCCCTTGCCGAGCTCCATGATCACCTTGGCGGTGTCGAGCTTCGGGTTGGGCCGGAAGGTCTGGGCCGCGGCAGCGACCGCCTTCTGGTCGCGCGGGGTGAAGGCGCGCAGCGCGTGCTGCACCCGGTTACCGAGCTGACCGAGCACGCGGTCGGGCACGTCGATCGGGTTCTGCGTCACGAAGTAGACGCCGACGCCCTTGGAGCGGATCAGGCGGACCACCTGCTCGATCTTGTCCATCAGCGCCTTGGGCGCGTCGTTGAACAGCAGATGCGCCTCGTCGAAGAAGAACACCAGCTTCGGCTTCGGCAGGTCGCCGGCCTCGGGCAGCTCCTCGAACAGCTCCGACAGCATCCACAACAGGAATGTCGCGTAAAGCCGCGGGCTCTGGAGCAGCTTGTCGGCGACGAGGATGTTGACCATGCCGCGGCCGTCGCGGTCGGTCCTCATGAAGTCCTTCAGCGTCAGCGCCGGCTCGCCGAAGAACTTGGTGGCGCCCTGGTTCTCCAGCACGAGGAGCTGGCGCTGGATGGTGCCGACGGTGGCCTTGGTGACGTTGCCAAATCCCTGGGCGGCCTTGCGGATGTCGGCAAGCGGATCGTCGGCGGCGTCCGGCCCCTTCTTGCTGCTGTCGGGCACGATGGCATCGAGCAACGCCCGCAGATCCTTCATGTCGATCAGGACAAGGCCGTTGTCGTCGGCGACACGGAAGGCGACGTTGAGCACGCCCTCCTGCACGTCGTTGAGGTCGAGCATGCGCGCGAGCAGAAGCGGCCCCATCTCGGTGACGGTCGCCCGCACCGGGTGGCCCTGCTCACCGAACACATCCCAGAACACCGTCGAGAACTGGTCGGGCTGGAACGTCAGCCCCATCTCGGTGGCGCGCTTGACGATGAAGTCCGCGGGCACGCCGACCTCGGAGATGCCGGAGAGGTCGCCCTTGATGTCGGCCGCGAAGACCGGAACACCGGCGCGCGCAAATCCCTCTGCCATGACTTGCAGCGATACCGTCTTGCCGGTTCCGGTTGCACCGGTGACGAGGCCGTGGCGATTGGCGAGCGCCAGCGTCAGCCATGCCTGCTCGTCTCCCTTGCCGACGAAGATCTTGTCGTCGGTGTCGCCGAGCTTGCTGTCCTGTGCGGTCATTATTCTCTCTGATCCGTCTGCCGTATTTCGCGTATTGAAACTCAAATGCCAGTTCCGTAGTTTAACGCATGTCGCGCGCCGATTGAAACCGTTCAGCGCGACCTGATCATGCGACATTGTCGGAAAACAAGTGCACGACATCCGCCGAAAGTAGGAACTGCGCGTTCGCACCGCGGTAATTTACTGCTGATTTCGTCTCCGCTCTTGCATCGCTGCAACACTTTTCGCGGGTTCTAAGCTGAATCGCATGTTCGCCTCCGTTCATAGCTTGTATTTCACACCACACCGGCTCAAGATCATTTTGAAAACAATACTCCGGCATGTGAACCGGCTGAGGGGCAGGCCATATGGACGAGCTGATCGGGCGGCTGGCGACGAACGCCAGCATAGATAGTGCTGTCGCTGAAAAGACGGTCGGCATTATCCTGGGCTTCCTTCGCAACGAAGGCCCTTCCGAGAACGTCGAAGCCCTGATCAATCATATTCCCGGCGCGGAAGCGGCGATCGAGGCGTCCAAAAGCGGTGGCGGACTGTCGCGGCTGATGGGCGGCGGCCTGATGGCGGTTGGCACGCGCCTGATGGGCTTGGGACTTGGCATGTCCGAGATTCAGACCATTGCTCGTGAACTTTTTCGCTTCGGCCGAGACAAAATCGGAGCGGATCAGATGGGCAAGATCATCGCAGGGACGCCGGGCCTCAGCCAATTTGCCTGAGCTACGCTTTTCATATCGAGCATCATGACATATCCGATTTCCGAGATTGAGGGCCTGCCGGCCTTTGCCGCCAACAAGTTGAAGGCGCAAGGAATCCGCACGACGGACGCGCTGCTCGAGGCGGCCTCAACCGTGAAGGGCCGCAAGGCGCTGTCCGCCAAGACCGGCATCAGCGAGCAGCAGCTTCTGGAATGGGCCAACGTCTCCGACTACATGCGCATTCCCGGGATGGGCCGTGCCAAGGTCGGCCTGGTCCGTGCCGCCGGCGTCACCACCGTGCGCGAGCTCGCCTATCGGAATCCGGCAAGACTCGCCCAGAGCATGCGCGAAGCCAACGAGAAGAAGAAGCTCCTCCGCATCCTGCCCTCGGAGAAATCGGTCGGCGACATCATCGCCAAGGCCAAGAAGCTGCCGCCGAAGATCACGTATTAGGCCTGCTGCTCACTGCATACGAGCGCTGAAGCCACACCTTCGCCGGGACGACACCGGGGGTAAGAGTGGACGGCTGTCTCAACAACGTCATTGCGAGCGCAGCGAAGCAATCCAGACTGCCGCCGCGGAAAGATTCTGGATTGCTTCGCTGCGCTCGCAATGACGGAGCGTGGGCAAGAGCATCGTTCCCTCACTGGCCCCGGAACGGATCGGCGCGACCGGATCGCCCCCAATCCCGTCTTGACTCCCCCTCCCCGACCGCGCACATCCACGCGCATGAATGCCTTGCCATCCCCTTCCGTCCCGCCGGCCGGCTCGGCCGGGCGTGACGTGCTGCGGACACTGCTGGAACGGCCACTCCCGGCGGTGATGGGCGTGCTCAACGTCACCCCGGATTCCTTCTCCGACGGCGGCGATTTCATCGCGCCCGACCTGGCGCTCGAACGGGCCCGGGCGATGATCGCCGATGGCGTCGACATCATCGACATCGGCGCGGAGTCCACCCGGCCCTACAAGGGCGCCAAGGCCGTCACGGCCGAGGACGAGCTTGCCCGGCTGAGGCCGGTGCTATCGGGCGTGGTTGCGCTCGGCGTGCCGGTCTCGATCGACAGCATGAAGGCGGAGGTGGTGGCCTTCGCGCTCGACCAGGGCGCGGCGATCGCCAACGACGTCTGGGGCCTGCAACGCGATGCCGGCATGGCGCCGCTGGTAGCCGCCAGAGGCGTCCCCGTCATCGTCATGCACAACCGCGAGAGCGTGGATTCCGCCATCGACATCATCGCGGACATGAAGGCGTTCTTCCTGCGCTCGCTGGATATCGCCGCCAAGGCCGGCATCGCACGCGACAAGATCGTGCTCGATCCCGGCATCGGCTTCGGCAAGACCGCCGAGCAGAGCATGACCGCGCTGGCGCGGCTGCGCGAATTCGACATGTTCGGCCTGCCGATCCTGGTCGGCGCCTCGCGCAAGCGCTTCATCGCCTCGGTGTCGCCGTCGGAACCGAAAGAGCGGCTCGCCGGCTCGATCGCGGCGCATCTCATCGCCGCGCAGCGCGGCGCCAGGATCATCCGGACCCATGACGTCGCCGAGACCTTGCAGGCCCTGCGGGTCGCGAACGCAATCGAGAGCAAGCAATGACCGATACGATCTTCGTGACCGGCCTGTCGATCCACGCTCGCCACGGCGTCATGGATCACGAAACCGAAGTCGGCCAGCGTTTCGTGATTGATCTCGAGCTCTATACCGACCTGTCGGAGCCTTCGCGCACCGACCGGCTCGCCGATACGGTGTCCTACGCCGAAGTCGTGGCGACCACGACGGCGGCGTTCAAGAACACCAATTACAAGCTCTTGGAACGCGCCGCCGGCGCGGTGGCCGACGCCATCCTGTCGCACTTCCCGCGCATCCGCGCCGTGAAGATCACCGTGCACAAGCCGCATGCGCCGATCGCTGCGATCTTCGACGATGTCGGCATCATGCTGACGCGCTCGCGGCACCCTTGATATGGCGAGCGTGCTGATCGCACTGGGCGGCAATGTCGGCGATGTCCGCGCGACGTTCGGCAAGGCGATCGCGCACATCTGCGGCATGGCGCAGGCCGCGCTGACCGCGCGCTCCTCGGACTATGCAACGCCGCCCTGGGGCGATGAGGAGCAGGATCCCTTCATCAATGCCTGCATCGAGATCGAAACCGGCCTCGATCCGCACGCGCTGCTGTTCGTGCTGCAGAAGGTCGAGCAGAAATTCGGCCGCACGCGGACCAAGGAGCGGCCCTGGGGGCCGCGCACGCTCGATCTCGACATGATCGCCTATGACGATGTCAGGCTGCAGAAGCCCGACCTGACCTTGCCGCATCCGCGTCTGTTCGAGCGCGCCTTCGTGCTGGTGCCGCTGGCCGAGATTGCGCCCGACCGCGTGATCTCAGGCATTCGCGTGCGCGACGGGCTTTCCAGCATCTCGACGCAAGGCATTGAGCGGCTTCCGGATACCGGTTAACCAAAAACAACCGTTTGCAGGGACGGTCCGCCGTGGCAATTTCGCCTGCGAACAACAAGATTTTCGGGAGCCCTTCGCCGCATGACCTCCGTGACTGACGACCTGCCGCTGGCGGCGGATTTTCCCAAGGCAACGGTCGAAGACTGGCGCAAGCTGGTCGATGGCGTGCTCAAGGGCGCGCCGTTCGAGAAGCTGGTCGGCAAGACCTATGACGGCCTGAAGATCGATCCGCTCTATCCGCGCGCCAGGGGCGTTGCGCCCGTGGTCGGGCGGGCTGCTGCCGCGCCGTGGCAGATCATGCAGCGGATCGACCATCCCGACGCGGCGGCCGCGAACGCGCAGGCCTTGCAGGATCTGGAGAATGGCGCGACCGGGCTCGCGCTGGTGTTCGCCGGTGGCAATGACGCCCACGGTTTCGGCCTGGAACCGACAGCCGACGCGGTCGCAAAGGTCTTGAAGGACATTCATCTCGATGCCGGCATCGGCATCGAGCTTCAAATCGGTCCGCAATCGCGGATGGCCGCGATCCATGTCGCGGAATATGTAAAGAGCAAGGGCCTCGACCCCGCGGCCTGCGACATCCGCTTCGGTCTCGATCCGCTCGCCGCCTGCGCGGTGTGGGGCCACAGCCCTTACACCTGGGAGGAGATCGCTCCTGCCCTCACCGGCGCGATCAAGGGTCTCGCCGCGCTCGGCTTCAAGGGGCCGTTTGCGTCCGCCGACGGACGCGTGATCCACGATGCCGGCGGCTCGGAAGTGCAGGAGCTCGCCTTCGTGCTCGCCTGTGGCGTCGCCTATCTTCGCGCGATCGAAGGCGCCGGCGTTCCGCTGGAAGCCGCGCAGGGCATGGTCTATGCGCGGCTCGCCGCGGACGCCGACCAGTTCCTGACCATGGCAAAATTCCGCGCGCTGCGGCTCTTGTGGGCGCGCATCGAGACGGCATGCGGACTGACGCCGAAGCCGTTGTTCATCGCCGCCGATACTGCCTGGCGCATGCTGACGCAGCGCGACCCCTATGTGAACATGCTGCGCGCGACCATGGCGACGTTCGCGGCGGGGCTTGCCGGCGCCAACGCGATCACGGTGCTGCCGCACACGCTGGCGCTCGGACTACCCGATCCGTTCGCGCGGCGCGTGGCGCGCAACACGCAACTGCTGCTGCTGGAGGAGAGCAACCTCGCCAAGGTCAGCGATCCCGCGGCGGGCGCAGGCGGCATCGAGACGCTCACGGCACAGCTTTGCGAGGCGGCCTGGGCGCTGTTCCAGGAGAGCGAGAAGGCCGGCGGCGCCTTTGCCGCGCTTCAGCAGGCCCTGTTCCAGAGCAAGGTCGCGGCCGCCCGCAAAGCGCGCGATGCCAACATCGCAAAACGCCGCGACGTCCTGACCGGCGCGAGCGAGTTTCCGAACCTGCATGAGCGCGAGACGGCGGTGCTGAAGGCGACGCCGGTCGCGCTCGCACCCTACGGCGAACAGAAATACAAGTTCGACGCGCTGCCGCCGATCCGGCTGTCGGAACCGTTCGAAGCGCTGCGCGACAAATCCGACGCGGCGTTGAAGGCGCGCGGCGCGCGGCCAAAGGTGTTCCTCGCCAATCTCGGCACGCCCGCCGATTTCACGGCGCGCGCAACTTTTGCGAAGAGCTTCTTCGAGGCCGGCGGCATCCAGGCCATCGACAGCGAGGGTTTTGCTGATCCGGCCAAATTGGTCGCCGCGTTCAGGGCCTCCGGTGCAGAGCTTGCCTGCCTTTGTTCCAGCGACAAGGTCTATGCGGAACACGCCGAAGCCGCGGCGAAGGCCCTGCAAACCGCAGGCACCAGACATATCTATTTGGCAGGCCGCCCGACCGAGGCCGAGGCAGGTTTACGGGCCGCCGGCGTCACGGGTTTTGTCTTCGCCGGGGGCGATGCGCTTGCCACGCTGCAAGACGCCTATCGACGGATGGAGCAGGCATGACCGAGCCAGGCAAACCAGTTCTCACCGGCGGCTGCCAATGCGGCGCCATCCGCTTTGCGGTCTTGGCAGCGCCGGCGAAGATCAGCATCTGTCATTGCCGGATGTGCCAGAAGGCGACCGGTGCGCCGTTCGCCTCCTACGCCGACATCGAGAAGGGTGATTTCGCCTGGACCAAGGGCACGCCCTCTGCGTTCCGCTCCTCGTCCATCGCGATGCGCGATTTCTGCGCCGCCTGCGGCACGCCGCTGAGCTTCCGCCGCATCGACGGCCCACGCATCGAGATCATGACCGGTACGTTCGATCGTCCGGATCACGTGGTGCCGACACGGCAATATGGAACCGAATCCCGCCTCGGCTGGGTGGTCGGGATCGCCAATTTGCCGAGCCAGACCACGCAACAGAATTACGGGCCGGAGAAGATGGCGACCATCGTCAGCCATCAGCATCCGGACCATGATTGAGCGTCTATGATATGGTCGAAACCATGAGCCGCATTCCCAATTTCGCCGATGTCGCCTTCGAGAGAGCAACCACCGCCGCGCCGGCCGGCAGCGCCGAGCCGTGGCTGACGCCCGAGGGCATCCTGGTGAAGCCCGCCTATGGCGAGGCCGACCTCGCCGGGCTCGATTTCCTCGAGACCTATCCGGGCATCGCGCCCTACCTGCGCGGCCCCTACCCGACCATGTATGTCAACCAGCCCTGGACCGTCCGGCAATATGCCGGCTTCTCCACGGCGGAGGATTCCAACGCGTTCTACCGCCGCAACTTAGCTGCCGGACAGAAGGGCCTCTCGGTCGCCTTCGACCTCGCCACCCATCGCGGCTATGACAGCGATCATCCGCGCGTCGGCGGCGACGTCGGCATGGCCGGCGTGGCGATCGATTCCATCTACGACATGCGCACGCTGTTTGCGGGCATCCCGCTCGACCAGATGAGCGTGTCCATGACCATGAACGGCGCGGTGCTTCCGATCCTCGCGCTGTTCGTCGCCGCCGCGGGCGAACAGGGCGTGCCGCCGGAAAAACTCTCGGGCACCATTCAGAACGACATTCTGAAAGAGTTCATGGTGCGCAACACCTATATCTATCCGCCTGCGCCGTCGATGCGGATCATCTCCGACATCTTCGCCTACACCTCCACGAAGATGCCGAAATACAATTCGATCTCGATCTCCGGCTATCACATGCAGGAAGCCGGCGCGACGCAGGATCTCGAGCTCGCCTATACGCTGGCCGACGGTGTGGAATATTTGCGCGCCGGTCTTGCCGCAGGCCTCGACGTCGACCGCTTCGCGCCGCGGCTGTCGTTCTTCTGGGCGATCGGCATGAACTTCTTCATGGAAGTCGCCAAGATGCGCGCCGCGCGCCTGCTGTGGGCGAAGCTCCTGAAGCCCTTCAATCCGAAGGATCCGCGCTCGCTCTCGCTGCGCACGCATTGCCAGACCTCGGGCTGGTCGCTGACCGCGCAAGACGTCTTCAACAACGTGATGCGGACGACGGTCGAGGCGATGGCGGCAACGCAAGGCCACACCCAGTCGCTGCACACCAACGCGCTCGACGAGGCGCTGGCACTGCCGACCGATTTCTCGGCCCGCATCGCCCGCAACACCCAGCTGTTCCTCCAGCAGGAGAGCGGCACCACCCGCATCATCGATCCCTGGGGCGGCTCGTATTATGTCGAGCGTCTGACGCGCGATCTCGCCGCCAAGGCGTGGAGCCACATCCAGGAGGTCGAGGAGCTCGGCGGCATGGCGAAGGCCATCGAGGCCGGCGTGCCCAAGCTGCGCATCGAGGAGGCTTCCGCCAAGACCCAGGCCCGCATCGACGCCGGCAAGCAGGCGGTGATCGGCGTCAACAAGTACAAGCCGACCGACGAGGCCCCGATCGATATCCTCAAGGTCGACAACACGAATGTCCGCCGGCTCCAGATCGACAAGCTGACGCGGCTGAAGTCCGAGCGCAACCAGAAGGACGTCGATGCCGCGCTCGCCGCGCTGACGCGCTCGGCCGGCGAAGGCAACGGCAACCTGCTCGCGCTCGCCATCGACGCGGCGCGGGCCAAGGCGACCGTCGGCGAAATCTCGGACGCGATGGAGAAGGTGTTCGGCCGGCACCGCGCCGAGATCAAGTCCATCACCGGCGTCTACAAGCGGGAGGCGTCCAGCATGGGTAACCGGGTCGAGAAGGTTCAGGCGCTGATCGACGCCTTCGAGGAGGCGGAAGGCCGCCGCCCGCGCATCCTGGTCGCCAAGATCGGCCAGGACGGCCACGACCGTGGCCAGAAGGTGATCGCCTCGGCGTTCGCCGATATCGGCTTCGACGTCGACATCGGGCCGCTGTTTGCCACCGCCGATGAAGCGGCGCGACAGGCCGTCGAGAACGACGTGCACATCCTCGGCGTCTCTTCGCTTGCCGCGGCCCACCTCACCGCCGTGCCTGAGCTCAAGGCCGCGCTGAAGAAGCAGGGCCGCGACGACATCATGATCATCGTCGGCGGCGTGGTGCCGCCGCAGGATTACGAGGCGCTCTACGCGGCCGGTGCCGAAGCGATCTTCCCGCCCGGCACGGTGATCGCCGACGCCGCCGAGGAGCTGATCCGCAAGCTGAACGCCCGGCTCGGGCATAGCGAGGCGGCGGAGTAGATGCTACGCTGGCCGTATCACCGGTCGGGTTGTCTTCATGACACGTGATGAGATCATCGCTGCGATCCGCAAGAACGCCGATGCCATCAAAGCCAAGGGCGTCTCGAAGCTCGCCATCGTCGGCTCGCGGGCCGACGCCGACTATCGGCCGGACAGCGACATCGATGTCCTGGTCGAGGTCGAACCGGAGGCCTCTTTCTCGCTGCTCAACCTGATCGACGTCGAGCAGATCATCGAGGACGCGACCGGCTTGCAGGCGCAGGCGACTGTCCGGCGCTCCGCCTCCCCCCACTCTGCGCAGCAGATCGCAGACGACATCCTCGAAATATTCTGACGCTCACGTAAGGAGCACTCCCCTTGAAGTTCATGATCGGTTTGAGCGTCGCCATGGCGCTTGGCGCAACGTGCGTGATCTCCGCCTTCGCCGCGGATCCAAAGCCCGACGCCATCGTCAAGACCAAGAGCATCGAGGCGCGCGTCTTCCTCGACGACAGGATCAAGGCGGATGCAGCGCTCGCGGCGGATTGCCTGGCCGAAGGCAGGAAGTGGCTCGACAAGAACGCGGCCGAGGCCGCCGCCGCGCGCAAAGAAGATCCGCAGTTCTTCAAGGACGGCGGCTGGGACTTCGAGCGCAAATATGCGATCCGCTCGGTCGTTGCCGACCGCTATGCCAGCATCCTGCGCAACGACTACATGGACACCCACGGCGCCCATCCCAATTCGGACGTGAACACGATCCTCTGGGACAAGACCGAGCGCAAGCGCATCTCGATCCGCCCGTTCTTCAACGAGACCGCCGATGGCGGCCCGACCATGAAGGCGATGCTGAAAGCCGTGATCGCCTCGCTCAAGGCCGAGAAGAAGAAGCGCGACACCAGCGAGACCGCAACCGACGAGTGGTTCAAAAGCGTGGAGCCGAGCCTGCTCAAGATCGGCGCCGTGACGCTCGCCCCGTCGACCGAGGCCGGCAAGAGTTCCGGGCTCACGTTCCACTATCCGCCTTACGCGGTCGGTCCCTACGCCGAAGGCGAATATGTCGCATTCGTGCCGTGGGAGACGCTGAAGCCTTACCTCACCGCGGAAGGCACGCGCATTTTCGGCGGCGCACGGCCGAAGGGCGATGCGGAGGAGCCGCAATGATCGTCGTGTGAGCAGCGACACATTGCTCACAGTGCTCTGGTAGCGCTACCTTGCAGCCGCGCTGCAAAGCTGACTAGAATGCCGTCATTAAGAGCGCCCGGTGTCACGGGCGCCGCTGGGAGGCATTCATGTCCAAGATTACGCGCCGCGCTTTTGCGGCTTCATCCGCCGCGGTCGCGGCGTCCGCCGCATTCGGTCTCACGCCCGCCCGCGCCCAAGCCTATCCGGCGCGGCCGGTCACCGTGATCGTGCCCTGGGGCGCCGGCGGCGGCACCGACGCGACTGCGCGCATTGTCGCAGCCCTGTTGGAAAAGGACCTTGGCCAGCCCTTCAACGTGGTGAACCGCACCGGCGGCTCCGGCGTCGTCGGCCATACCGCGATCGCGACTGCGCAGCCCGACGGCTACACGATCGGCATGCTCACGGTCGAGATCTCGATGATGCACTGGCAGGGCCTCACCGAGCTGACGCCGAAGAGCTACACCCCGCTGGCGTTGATGAACGAGGACCCGCCCGGCATCCAGGTCTCCTCCTCCTCGCCCTACAAGACGGTCAAGGACCTTGCCGAAGCGATCAAGGCCGCGCCGCCCGGCAAGTTCAAGGCCTCGGGCACCGGCCAGGGCGGCATCTGGCATCTGGCGCTGGTCGGCTGGATGCAGGCGATGGGCCTGCCCGCCAACCAGGTCGCCTGGGTGCCGTCGAACGGCGCCGCGCCCGCGATGCAGGATCTCGCCGCCGGCGGCCTCGACCTCACCACCTGCTCGGTGCCGGAAGCGCGCGCCATCATCGAGGCCGGCAAGGCAAGGAGCCTCGCCATCATGGCGCCGGCGCGCAACCCGATCTTCCCGGACGTGCCGACGCTGAAGGAGGCGATGGGCATCGAATACGCGACCGGCGCCTGGCGCGGCATCGGCGCACCCAAGAACCTGCCCCCGGAGCTCGCAACGAAGCTCACCGCGGCGCTGAAGAAGGTCTTCGACTCCGCCGAGTTCAAGGACTTCATGAGCAATCGCGGCTTCGGCACGGTGTGGGGCGATGCCGGCCAGTTCGCTGGCTTCATGGACAAGGGCGACGCCCAGATGGGCGAAGCGATGAAGGCCGCAGGTTTGAGCAAGGCGTGAACCTTCACCTCTCCCCGCGTGCGGGGAGAGGTCGAATTCGAGCTCCGCTCGAATTCGGGTGAGGGGGGTCTCCGCGAGTCCAACTCTCACCGTCCGCGCGGAAAGTCCCCCTCTCCCCGTAAGAACGGGAGAGGGAGAAGAAACCCCACAGGACTCCTCCCATGCGTCTTCCCGACTCCGTCACGGGCTCGTTTCTCGTCGTGCTCGGCGCCGCTTCTGCCTATGGCGGCTACATCTTGCCGCCGGTGCCGGGGCAGCCGGTCGGCCCCAACGTGTTTCCGCTCGTGATCGGCACCGGGCTTGCGCTGTGCGGGCTCGCGATCGTGTTCGGCATCGGCCATTCCTTCGAGGAGGAGGAAGAGCTGATCCCGCTGGAGGGCGGCCAGGCCGCAAGCCCGCCGCCGCAGGGCAAGCTCTACGGCCTGCGTGCGCTGCTGCCGCCGGCGCTTTTGCTGTTCTACGTCGTCGCCGCCGACCGGCTCGGCTTCATCATCACCGCGGCGATCATGGTCTACGTGACCTCGACCGCGCTCGGCGCCAAGTGGAAGCTGGCGCTGCCGCTCGCCGCGCTGTCGCCCTTCGCCATCCACCTCATCTTCGGCAAGCTGCTGCGCGTGCCGCTTCCTGCCGGCCTGCTGCCGACGCCCTGGTGATCCATGCTGAAGACCCTGATTGAAGCGTTCGCGCTGATCTCCACCTGGGAGGTGGTCATCGCGATGTTCGCGGCCTCCGTTTACGGCCTCGTCATCGGCTCGCTGCCGGGCCTGTCGGCGACGATGGCGACCGCCCTGCTCGTCCCCGTCACCTTCTATCTGTCGCCGATCGCCGCGATCGCGACCATCGTCGCGGCGTCCTCGATGGCGATCTTCTCCGGCGACATTCCCGGCGCTCTGCTGCGCATTCCCGGAACGCCCGCGTCCGCCGCCTATGCGGACGAAGCCTATGCCATGACGCGCAAGGGCCAGGCCGAGCTGGCGCTCGGGGCCGGCGTCTGGTTCTCAGCGGTCGGCGGCATCGCCGGCGTGCTGTCGCTGATGATCTTGGCGCCGCCGCTCGCCGAGGTCGCGCTGTCGTTCTCCACCTTCGAATATTTCTGGCTGGCGCTGCTCGGCCTGATGTGCGCCACCCTGGTCGCGCGTTCCTCGCCGGTGAAGGCGATCGCCGGCATGTTCCTCGGCCTGCTCGTCTCCTGCATCGGCATCGAGAATCCGGGCGGCGTGCCGCGCTTCACCTTCGGCATCACCGACCTGTTCGGCGGCATCGAGCCGATCCCGGCGCTGGTCGGCGTGTTCGCGGTGGCGCAGGTGATGCGCGCGATGCTGACGCCGGAACCACCTCCACTGCCGCGTCGAAAATTCGGAAGCATCATGGCCGGCCAGTGGAAGCTGACCAGGAAATACCATTGGCAGATGACGCGCGGAAACATCGTCGGCATCATCATCGGGGTTCTGCCCGGCGCCGGCGCCGACATGGCCGCCTGGGTCAGCTACGCGATGTCCAAGCGCTTCTCCAAGGAGCCGGAGAAATTCGGCACCGGCCATGTCGAAGGCCTGGTCGAGGCCGGCGCCAGCAACAATGCCAGCATCGCCTCGGGCTGGGTGCCCTCGCTGCTGTTCGGCATCCCCGGCGACACCATCGCCGCGATCGCGATCGGCGTGCTCTACATGAAGGGGCTCAATCCCGGCCCGACGCTGTTCACCGAGAAGGCGTCGAGCATGTACGCGATCTACCTGATGTTCATCATCGCGAACATCCTGATGATCCCGCTCGGCATCGCCATGATCCGGATCGCCGCCTACATCCTGCTGGCACCGCGCTCCGCCATCATGCCGATCATCATGCTGTGCTGCGCGGTCGGCTCGTTCGCGATCGGCAACAACATGTTCGGCGTCGTCACCGTCGCCGCCTTCGGGGTGATCGGCTACGTGATGGAGGCGAACGGCTATCCCGTCGCCGCGATGGTGCTCGGCATCGTCATGGGCACCATGGTCGAGCAGGCCTTCGTGACCTCGCTGATCAAGTCCGACGGCAGTATCCTGCCGTTCTTCGAACGCCCCGTCGCCGCCATCCTCGCCGCCATGGCGATCGGCGCGCTGCTGTGGCCGGTGATGGTATGGGTCTGGCGCAAGGTGAAACCGGTGCAGACGGCGGCAGCAACATCCCGGTGATAGGGGGCGGGCGGCCCTCGCCTGCCCCGCCGGGGCGTTGTAAAGCAAGGCATGGTTGAGAAGAAGGTTTCACTGGACATCAAATCCCTCGCGCGCGACCTCCGCTCCGGCAGTCGCGCGGCCCTCGCCCGGGCCATCACGCTGGTGGAGAGCCGGCGCGGCGACCACCAGGCGCTGGCGCGGGAGCTCGTGCAAATGCTGCTGCCCGACACCGGCAAGGCGTTTCGCGTCGGCATCACCGGCTCGCCCGGGGTCGGCAAGTCCACCACCATCGACGCGCTCGGCACCTATCTGATCGAGCAGGGCCACAAGGTCGCAGTGCTCGCGGTCGATCCGTCCTCGGCGCGCAGCGGCGGATCGATCCTGGGCGACAAGACGCGGATGGCGCGGCTGTCGGCGTCGGATGACGCCTTCATCCGCCCCTCGCCATCCTCGGGCACGCTCGGGGGCGTCGCCGCGAAGACGCGCGAGGCGATGCTGCTATGCGAGGCGGCCGGCTTCGGCGTCGTGCTGGTCGAGACCGTCGGCATCGGCCAGTCCGAGACGGCGGTCTGCGACATGACCGACTTCTTCCTCGCATTGATGCTGCCCGGCGGCGGGGACGAGCTCCAGGGCATCAAGAAGGGCCTGGTCGAGCTCGCCGACATGATCGCGATCAACAAGGCCGACGGCGACAATCTCAAGCGCGCCAACATCACCGCCGCCGACTATCGCAGCGCGCTGCATATTTTGGCGCCGCGGTCCGAGCATTGGCACCCGCCGGTCGAGACCTATTCGGCGCTGACCGGCGACGGCATCGCAAAGATCTGGCAAAAGGTCCTCGATCACCACAAGGCGATGAACGCGTCCGGCGATTTCGCCGCGCGCCGGCGCGAGCAGCAGGTGAAATGGATGTGGTCGATGTTGGAGCAGCGCATGCTGGCGCGGCTGCGCAGCGAGGCATCGGTGCGGACCAGGGTCCGGAAGATCGAGGCCGAAGTCGCCGATGGTCATCTCACGCCGGCGCTCGCCGCCGAGCAAATTCTGGGGCTGCTGCAATGAGCCAAAAGCTCCGCGTTCTCCTGACCGGCTTCGGTCCCTTCCCCGGCGCGCCCTATAACCCGACACAGCCGCTGGTGGCACGGCTGGCGCGGCTGCGCCGCCCGGCACTCGACGACGTCGAGCTTGCGACCCACATTTTCCCTGTGACCTATGCCGCCGTTGACCGGCAATTGCCGGAGGTGCTCGCGGCGCAAAAACCGGACGCGCTGCTGATGTTCGGCCTCGCGGCGCGGACCTCGTACCTGCGCATCGAGACCCGCGCGCGCAACGCGGTCACCCTGCTCTGGCCCGATGCCGCCAACACCCGCTCGAGCAAGCGCGGCATCGCCGGCCATGCGGATGCGATGCTGTTCGGCCCGCACACCGCAAGGCTGCTGCGCGCGGCACGCCTCACCGGCATCGATGCACGCGCCTCGCGCGATGCCGGCGCCTATCTCTGCAACTACTTAAGCTGGCGCGCGATCGAGAACGCGAGGGACGGCGGGCCACGGCTGGCGGCGTTCATCCATATTCCGCTGCTTGCGCGCAGCGGTGCAGTGCGGCTCAAGGGTGCGCCACGGATCACGCTGGAGGAACTGGTGGATGCCGGGGAAGCCATGCTGATGGAAATGGTGCGATTGGCCCGGAAGGCCCGCACTTCATAGGGTGGGCAAAGGCGCACTTGCGCCGTGCCCACCATCTCTTTCGATCCGGGTGACAATGGTGGGCACGCTGCGCTTTGCCCACCCTACGGCATCTCGCTTTGCGTAAACATTTAACCCTACCGCGAACAATCCTCATCGCCCCGGCCGCCGTGCGCCATTTCTGCGCTACCTAACCGCTGCGGACACTTCCCGCGTCCGCCGGAGGACGCATCCATGGACCTCAACCGGCGTCATCTCATCGGAGCCTCGACCGCCGGCATCGCCGGCGCGCTGGCCATGCCGGCCGACGCTGCGCGCGCGGCGCCGCTGACGTCGCTGCTCGGCCGCGATGCCACGCAATATGGCGTGCGGCCCGGCAGCAGCGAGGACCAGACCCGCGGACTCCAGCGCGCCATCGACGAGGCCGCGCGAGCGCAGATGCCGCTGGCGCTGCCGCCAGGCGTCTACCGCAGCGGATTGCTACGGCTGCCGAACGGCACACAACTGATCGGCGTGCGCGGCGCGACGAAATTCGTCTTCACCGGCGGGCCGTCGGCGATCCAGAGCGACGGCGCCGATGCGATCGGCCTTTCCGGCATCACCTTCGACGGTGGCGGCATCCCGCTGCCGACACGGCGCGGACTGATCCACGTTCTCGGCGGCCGCGACGTCCGCATCACCGATTGCGAGATCACAGGCTCCGGCGGCAGCGGCATCTGGCTCGAGCAGATCTCAGGCGATATCTCCGGCAACATCTTCACCAGCATCGCGGTGACGGCCGTGGTCTCGTTCGACGCCAAGGGCCTCAGCGTCGCCCGCAACACCATCATCGGCACCAACGACAACGGCATCGAGATCCTGCGCAGCGCGATCGGCGATGACGGCACGCTGGTCGCAGACAACCGCATCGAGGACATCAAGGCCGGCCCCGGCGGCTCCGGCCAGTACGGCAACGCCATCAACGCCTTCCGCGCCGGCAATGTGATCGTGCGCGGCAACCGCATCAAAAATTGCGACTATTCCGCGGTGCGCGGCAATTCCGCCTCCAACATCCACATCACAGGCAACAGCGTCAGCGATGTGCGCGAGGTCGCGCTCTATTCCGAGTTCGCGTTCGAGGCGGCGGTGATCGCCAACAACATTGTGGACGGCGCCGCCGTCGGTGTCTCCGTCTGCAATTTCAACGAGGGCGGCCGCATCGCGGTGGTCCAGGGCAACATCATCCGCAATCTGATCCCGAAGCGGCCGATCGGCACCGCGCCTGACGACGATGCCGGCGTCGGCATCTACATCGAGGCGGATACCTCGGTGACCGGCAACGTGATCGAGAACGTGCCGTCCTACGGCATCGTCGCCGGCTGGGGCAAATATCTGCGCGACGTCGCGATCACGGGCAACGTGATCCGCAAGGCGCTGGCCGGAATCGGCGTCTCCGTGGTGCCGGGCGCCGGCACCGCGCTCGTCAACAACAACATGATCTCCGAGACCCCGCGCGGCGCCGTGGTCGGCCTCGATCACGCCCGCGCGGTGACGGCGGATCTGTCGGCGGACGGCGCGCAGCGCTTTGCGCAGGTGGTGGTCGGCGGGAACGCGGTGCGGCGGTAGCTGCGCGGTTGGCAGACGGGGCCGTTCATCCTTCGAGGCTCGCCCCGCGGTACACCGCGGAACTCGCGCCTCAGGCTGACAGAGCTGGGAAGACGCAACCGCTCTCTCTGAACGTTACCTTCAGAACGCGTTCCGCAGCAGCGGGTATTTCGCTTCGATGCCGTCGAGGCTGAGGGTGAATTCGACGACGCGCTCGGGGGCGGCGACGATTTCGTCCGCCGGGGGCGAGAATTGCTGCAGCAGCGTTGCCACCGCGGCAGGCGCCTTCACTGCAGGTGCGGCAACCGATGCTATTGCAGCGGGTTCGGCGAACGGCGACCTCACGGGAGGCGCGGTGCGCGGCGCCAACGCAGCAGGCGCTGCGGACGGCGTCCTCACGACAGGTACCGTCGGCAGCGCCCTCGCCGCGGGAGCCTTGAGCGGGGGGACGGCGGCGGGTGCAGTGAACGATGCCACCGCAGCGGGCGCCGCGAGCGGTGCGCTGGGAGCGAGCGGCACGAGCGGGGCTTCGGTCACCTCGGCGAGCACATTCGGCGTGGGGGCGAGCCTGACCGGCACGGCGGTCTCGGGGGCGATGTGGACCGCCTTCGGCTGCATGGTCTGGGCCTGCTGCTCGCGCGGCGCCATGCGGGGCATTGTCGCCGGCGACCAGCCGAATGCGGGGGTGACGCTCGCGGCCGCCGCGGCAACGTCCCCGCCGGTGGCGATGGCGCGCCAGGTTTGGACGGCGCGCTTGGCTTCCTGGATGTTTTCGAGGAATGCGATCTCGGAGTGATAGCGGCGCCAGCGTCCGGTCTCGAACATTTCGGAGAGATGTTGCAGCCGCTGTTCGGCGAGAACGCACCAGCGTGCCGCGATCTCACGGCTACCAGCCGCGCCGCGAACAAGATCGCGAACAGACTCTTGGCGATGTGTCATGGACCAGCCCGTCAGGAGAAAAATACGGACGCGGGGGACGCAACGCACACGAATCAATTTAGACGCGACATGAATATTTTGTGGAAAAGTTTTGACTTGTCCAGCAACGACACCTCGTTCGTCGTCAAAGACCGTAGTCGTGCGGAGATTTGCTGTGTTTTCGAGTCAAGCTTCGCACAAGCATAGCGGGCGTGCGGGATGCCGGCCGACCGATGGCGATGAACGCAAGCGCGATCGCTCTACCGGAAGCTGATCTCAAACACGGCTTCAAGGAATCGGATGCCCCGAAAAGAAAAGACCCGTCCGGGGGGACAACCGGACGGGTCGAGCCATATGGGCGCTTGGGGTGGATGGGCGCTCGCGCCTGATATGACTGATGGGGAGGGATGACCGCTCCCACATAATTTGGTCGTGGCAGCCGGCTGAACGTTCAATGCGGCGTTCGATTATTTAACCTTCGGCCCGCGCGCAAAGTTGTCGCAGCGCCTATCGCGTCGCCGGCCTATCCACCTGAGAAATCGTGGATTTATCATCCGAGCTCGACAGCGAGGGCTGCTCGATCGCGCGGATGCCGGGCTCGTCGCGATGTGGCTGCCCATCTTCACGTTTTGTTGTACCGGACGCGGCCGCAACCGGCGTCGCGCTGTCGGCGGGAACAGCCATGACCGCGGCAAACGCATCGGCCTCGCCGTCGCCGAACAGATCATCACGCCCGGGTGAGCCGAGATCGCGCGCGGTCTTCGCAAGCGTCATGCGCAGCGCCTCCGGCTTGAGCGCGTAGTTGCGCTCGAGCAGCAGCGCCGCGACGCCGGAGACATAGGCCGCCGAGAACGAGGTTCCCGACGTCATCTGATATTTGCCTTCCGGCGCCGGCAGGAAGATGTCGACGCCCGGCGCCGCCAGCGCGATGTAGTTGCCGCGGTTGGAGGCGGTGAACAGCTTGTCCTGCTGGTCGGTCGCGCTGACCGCGATCACGTTGGGATTGGCGGCGGGATAGAGCGGCGGCGATTTCGCACCTGCATTGCCGGCAGCCGCGATCAGCACGAGGCCGCGCGCGGCGGTCGCCGCGATGGCCCGCTCGATCACGGCATCCTTCGGACCGGCGAAGCTCATATTGACGATCTGCGCGCCGTGCTCGGCGGCGTAGTTCAGCGAGCGCAGGATGATGTAGGACGAGCTCTCGGCGCCGCCCGTGGTGCCGCCGAAGGCGCGGATCGCGATGATGCGCGCCTCGGGCGCGCTGCCCATCAGCCGGGCATGCGCCACGATCGCCCCGGCGATGCCGGTGCCGTGAATATGCGGGCCCTCGGCGCTGCCGAGCGCGTCGAAATTGTCGGCGATGGAATTGGCGAGCTCGGGATGTTTGGCGTCGATGCCGGAGTCGATCACGGCAACCGTCACGTTGGCGCCGTGCGCCAGCGTGTGCGCCTGCGGGAGGCGAAGCTTTGTCAGCACATATTGCGCGGGATCGCCCTCGGTCGGCACGGAGGATTTCTGGTCCTGGAGCACGTAGCGGAAGTTGGGCTGGACCGAGCGCACGCTACCGTCGGCGGCGAATTCGCGCCGCACCGTCTCGGCGGGCCGGCCGTCGGTGATGCGGAACAGGCCGAAGGTCGCCCCGATCAGCGGGAAATTCTCGGACGCGACGCGCGCGAGGCCGTGGCGACGCGCGAGCTCGTCGGCTTCGGTCACCGATAGCGCGCCGTCGATCTCGGCGACGAATTCGCCTGCGAAGATGCGCTGGTTCAGGGCGACGGGCGTGTTGTTGCCGCGCCCCTTGCCCGCGCTCTTCTTGCCGGACTTGCCGGCGCCGTCACCGCCTGTATTTGGCTGCGCCAGGCATTCGCCGTCGGCGTCGCGGTACGGTGCCGTGCAGGACGGATACAGGTTCGGCGAGTAGCGCGCATAAGGCAGCACCGGCGCCGGCCCGATTCGGGGCGTAGAGATACGTGCGGTCGTCATCGTGCGCGGGCCGCGATCAATGCTCACCGCCCGCGCAGCGACGTTGGGAGAGATGGTCGGCGTGCGCGAGGGAACGCTGATCGTGGGCGTGCGCATGATCGCCTGCGCCTGCGCAACCTCGACGCCGAGACTGGCGGCGAGCAGGAGCGCGGCTCCGACCGACGAAGCGTAGGCCCCGGCTCGCGACTTACTCTCGGACTTGCGCGTCATCGGTTCAGCGGCGCCTTACGGCGCCGCGACGGCGAGGTTGACGAACTTCTCGCGCTGCATCCTGCCGAGCAGCGAGGCGAGTTCGTCCTGGCTCATCGCCTTGTCGAATTGGAGGCGGAACATGCCACCCTTGGCATCCCCGATGATCGAGGCCTGGTAGCTGTCGAGCAGCGCCGTGATGTCGGCGACCCGCGCCTCGGGCGTGAAGCGCACCAGCGCGCGCGCCGGCGCAACGGCAGCGCCAAGCTCGCGCGTGATCGGCGCGCTGGTCGAAAGCGAGGCGGTCTGGAAGGTCGTGGGCTGGGTCTTCATCAGCACCGCGCCGATGATGCCGGCCTGGAGCACGAGCGCGACTGCACCGAGGCTCGCCGACCAGGCCAGGGTCCGCGGCGACAGGCTCGCGAAGAAGGTCGCGATGCGCGCCGACAGCGGCAGCGATCCGGTCTCACGCGCCGGCTCGGCGTCGATCGCGCCGAACAGCTTCTGCATCGCGCGTGCCGACGGAGCCCCCAGGCTCTCGTTCAGATGGATGGTCTCTTCGTACTCGCCGCGGATCGCGGCATATTGTTTCGCGAGCTCGGGATCACGCGCCAGCGCGTCCTCGACGCGGCGGGCGTCGCGCGCGTTCAGCGTGCCGGCCGCGTGCCACGGCAGCAGCAGTTCAATCTCACTGGGCTCTTGCTCCAGCATCTTTTTGCTCAAAGCCATCATGGCCAGCCTCGCTCAACGCCGGCTGCCTTCAGCAGTTCGGCCAGTTTCTTGCGCGCATAGAACAAGCGCGTCTTTACAGTGTTCTCCGGTATCCCGACGATTTCGGCCACTTCTTCCACGGACTTCTCGTGGTAGTAGACGAGATCGACGATTTCCCGGTGTTCCGGCGAGAGGCCCGTCAGACACTCCCGCAACGCTTCACTGGTATCCTTCTTCTGCACCACCGTTTCCGGATTGTCGGACGTATCCTCAATCGCGTTCGCGGCGTCTTCGTCCAACTCAAAGTCCTTCCTGCGCCGGAGCGCCGAGAGGGCCTTGAATCGGGTAATGGCCAGCAGCCAAGTGGAAACTGCGGATCGACCCTCGAACTTGCCGGCTTGACGCCAGACGTCGAGAAACACCTCGCTGATGAGGTCTTCCGCCGCCTGCTCGTCCCGTACGAGCCTGAGGCCGAACCTGTAGACCCTGACATGGTGCCGCCCGTACAGCACCTGCATGGCAAGCCGGTCACCCTGAGCGATCCTGGCGATGAGGATCTCGTCCGAAGCCGCCTGTGTCACGCTCAAAGGCCGTCTCGCAAGGTTGGTCGGGTCGATGCAGCGGACGGTTCGACGGAAGGTGCAAAATTGTTCAACTTACCGCAGTCATACGGGAGCTTGTGTGATCTACCCCACATACGCGGATTTTTCCTGTCCCGCCCGTGCGGGTCGGCCGTTTGGATCCAGATCGGTAACATAATACTGCAACATTTCCCTGCGGAACGCCTGCCCGGTCACGGGCGGGCCGACCAAGTTCGGTTCCATAGCAGTCCTGCACGACGTATGTCTCACGAAGGCCTGCTTTGGCTCGACCGCATCGCAAACGATGCCTAATCGCCGGCAAATTCCCCCAGCGACCGACATCACCCTGTTCTGCGCTGCACGGTTCGGATTCGCTTTCAAAGGATACCAAACCTAAAGGCTTGCCACGTAGATTTTTGGGCTGACATCCACCATTGGCGGGACCATGAACACGGCCGCGACGTCCTTTCCGGAGAGGAATGCCGCTGAGGTCGCGGAACTCGTTCTCGCGCCCGAGGCGGCGGCCCCCGAAGTCCGCGAGCGCCGGGCCCGGCAGCGCCGCCAGATGTATGTCGGCCAGGTGGCGAGCTACTCGCTCGGCGCCTCGGTCCTGCTGATCTACGCCTATGACGGCACGATCTCGGTCGACATTGCCTCGCTGTTCTGGTTCGGCGGCCTCCTGATCATCGGCACGTTCACCGTGCTGTCGGAAGCCGGCATCGGCGACAGATTCACCGACCACTACCTCACCGTCTTCCAGATCTCGGCGCATATGGCGCTGCAATTCGTGTTCCTGCTGTCGGTCCCGACCATCGGCATCGCCTTCATCTGCGTGCTGTTCCTGATCTTCGCCTTCGGCACGCTGCGCATGACCTCGGCCCAGGCGATGATCACCTGGACGCTCGCGGCCATCGGCCTTGCCGCCGTCTTCCTCGCCTCCGACCTGCCGATCGGCATGCCCGTTGCTACCCGGCTGCAGCGGACCGCCTCGATGCTGTGCTTCGTGCTGGTGATCGGCCAGTGCGCCTTCCTCGGCCTGTTCGGCGCCACGCTGCGCAAGATCCTGTACCAGCGCAGCATCGAGCTGAAGGCTGCCTATCAGCGCATCGAGGAACTGGCCGAGCTCGACGAGCTGACCGGGTCCTACAACCGCCGCTGCATCATGCGACTGCTCGACGCCGAGATGGACAAGTCGCGGCGGGCATCGACATCTTGCGCGATCGCGCTGATCGATCTCGACTGGTTCAAGCGCATCAACGATGCCCACGGCCATCCCATCGGCGACGAGGTGCTGCGCACCTTCGCGATCACCATATTCGCCAACATCCGCCCGACCGACTGCTTCGGCCGCTACGGCGGCGAGGAATTCCTGCTGTTGCTGCCGGACACCGACGGCGAGGCGGCCTCGCGCATGCTCGAGCGCCTGCGCAGCATCGTCGCCGATCTCGACTGGAGCGCATTCTCCCCCGGCATGCGCGTGACGATTTCCGCGGGCGTCGTGACGCTGCGCGACGTTGATACTGCCGACACGTTTCTCGCGCGCGCCGACAGCGCGCTCTATTCAGCCAAGGCGCAAGGCCGCAACCGTATTGCAACGAACTGACCAACCCATTTTCTCCGGCACGTGAGAAGCCGCCGCCGGACCAAACGCTCCAGGACAGGGCAATGAAATCCAGATCCGCCAGACCATCCGAGAACCTGCTCGAGGAATTGCAGGCTGCGCTCTCGCACGGCACCGTTGTGCGCCGGGTCGAGGCGCTGCGCCGCGTCACCGATCTGTTCGTGGGCAATGCAGTGGATTACTCCGACGAGCACATCCGCGTGTTCGACGACGTATTCCAGTGCCTGATCGAACAGATCGAGACCTCGGCGAGGACGCTGCTCGCCGACCGCCTCGCACCGATCGCGGAGGCACCGCCGAAGATCATCCGCACGCTCGCGCTCGACGAGGTGATCGAGGTCGCAGGACCGGTGCTGTCGAAATCGGAACGGCTGGACGAGGCGACCCTGATCGAGATCGCGCGCACGCGGGGTCAGGCGCATCTGAAGGCGATCTCGCTGCGGCGGGTGCTGTCGGCAGCACTCACCGACGTGCTGGTGACGCGCGGCAACGAGGACGTCGTGCAATCGACCGTCGGCAATCCCGGCGCACAGCTCTCCGAGGACAGCCTCTCCGACCTCGTCATGCGGGCCGAGCGCGATGACGACCTCGCCACATGCATCGGCCTGCGGCCCGACCTGCCGCGCCATCACTACCTGAAGCTGGTCGCGAAGGCGTCCCTGAGCGTGCGCAGGAAGCTCGAGGCCGCGCATCCGGAGCTCGCGGACGAGGTGTCGAGCGTGGTCCAGGAAGCGGCCCAGCGGGTCCGCGCCGCGGCCATGACCCGGCAAACCGAGATAGCGCGCGCGCTGGTAAAGTCGCTCCACGAGGACGGCCGCCTCAACGAATTCCAGGTCACCGCCTTCGCCGAGCAAGGCAAGTTCGACGAGACCAATGCGGGCCTCGCGGCGCTCGCCGGCGTTGCGGTCGAGACCGCCGAGAACATGATGATCGAGAGCCGCACCGAGGGCGTGATGATCCTCGCCAAGGTCGCGGGCATGTCGTGGGCGAGCGTGCGCGCAATCATCGCCCTGCGCGAAAAGCTCTCGGGCGGCTCGCAGACCGACATGCTGACGCTGCGCGACACCTACGAGGCCCTGCGCTCATCGACCGCGCAGCAGGTGCTGCGTTTCCACCACATGCAGCACGGCACGACGCCCGCGGCCTAATACCGCAACACCCTCGCCCCGAGCAGCGCTCCGATCGCGGCTACCAGCGCCGTCGCGATCGTGTACCAGGTCGCGACGAACAGCGGCGAGTCGTCGGTGCAGTGCGAGGCGTAGAGCGTCGCAGCGAGCCCGGCCGACACCAGGCCGGCGAGCGCACCGGCGAGCGCGGGGTGCGATGGCGCGCCGTGGCGCAGGCCGAACAGCGCCCCCGCCAGCAGCGGCAGCGACATCGCCGGGATCGCCAGCAGGCAAACCCTGGAGTTCTTGCCCATCAAGCGCATCGACATCGGCATGGCCGGCGCCATCATCGTCTCGCCGCCGATCGCGACCGCAAGAAGGCCGACGGGAAGCAGCAACAGCCAGCCCCAGCCGCGCAGCAAGGCCTCGGGCCGCGACAGATGCAGGCTGACGATGATCGCGGGGATCGCGAGCGACAGCGTCACGGCGAACTTCATGTCGAAGAACGGGTTGTGCATGGCACTCATCACGTCGGGCCGCACGCCGAGGAACGTCGCGAAGATCAGGATCGACAGCGGCGCGGCGACCAGGAGCGCCATGGTCAGCACGGCGCCGACGCGCGGGGTGCGATGGGCGTTGTCGGCCGCAAGCGAGCGAATGAGTTGATCGGTATCCATGACTAGTGGTCCCGCAGTTTGGCCGTGAGCGCCGCAAGTCCGCGATGCAGCGCGACCCGTACTGCGCCCTCGCTCATCGAAAACTTTGCCGCCGTGTCCTTGATCGACGCGCTGTCGACCGCGATCGACTGCAACACGTCGCGCTGGCGCTGCGGCAGCGTGTTGAGCTGCGCCGTGACCTCGCCCGCCGAAGCCGTCTCCTGCGGCGTCTCGCCCGGCAGGGTCTCGGCGAAATCATCGATGTTGACGAAGACCCGCCGGCCACGTCGTCTTAGCGCATCGATCAGCTTGTTGCGGGCGATCGCGAACAGCCAGGGTGCGAAGGGGGCTTCGCTGTCCCAGGTGTGCCGCTTCAGATGCACCGCCAACAGAATCTCCTGCACGATATCCTCGGCCTGGTCGGGAGGCTGGCCGGCCCGCGCCAGCCCGCGCCTCGCGGCAGCGCGCAGCACCGGCGTGACTGCCTTCAACAGGCGATGATACGCCGCATCATCGCCCGCCATGGCCGACCGCATCAGGCCGGTCCATTCGTCCTCACGTCCGCGCACCCGCGCCCTCATCATGCAATTCGGCCGCTCTTTCAATTTGTTACGCCGGCACCGGTACGATCACGGTTTCGTGATTGACGCTGTGCCACCGTCCAATGCGGCCGTGGAAAATCCGCGACGGCTCATAACACCGATCGGTCCCGTTCGCATCCTGCGGCCGGCCCCGGAGGGGGCGGCTTGCCCCGTTTTTGCCCGGTCTAGCCCGAAGATTCCCATTTTTTGCCCCGCTATCGTCACGCCACGGCGTCTCTGTTCGGTCCGGGCATGGGTGGATTGGGGAGATCGTCAACATGATCAAAGCCAGCGGGCGCGCTGCCCTGATTCTTTTGGCCGGGCTTTTCCTGCTGTTCGGAGGCGCTGCACAGGCGGCGCCGAGTTCGGCTGCGAGCAGCCCATCGGACAGCGCAGGCAAACAGGCTGATGCAGTCCAGCCGAGCAAGCACCGGCGTCACTCTGCGCGCCGTACCAGCAGCAAGACGGCGCAGAAGTCCTCCGACGACAAGGCCGGCAAGACGGACGCTGCGGCAAAGACCGATGCGGCCAGGGCTGACAGCAAGGCCGACAACAAGGCTGGTGGCGATGTGCCGGCCTCGAGCCAGATGCCGCCGGAGGTCGCCAACGCTAAGGCTCAGCTCGCCGCCGCCGATACGCCGCCCGCGGCTGCGGCCTCCGCGATGACGGACCGCGCCAACGACAACGTCCAGGCAGCGGCCGATAATACCGCCGCCCCGAATGCCGAGAGCCAGGTGGTGGCGCCCGACCAGCTCAACGATCTCGACCGCGCCCTGCAACAGGACAGCCCGCCGGCGCAGAAGCAGAACGCGGTGATCGCCGCAACCGACGCGCAGCCGCGACCCGCGCCGGTGATGGCGAGCAGCCACCAGAGCTCGGCCTGGGACCAAAGCTCCCTGATCGGCAAGATCTTCATCGGCGTCGGCACGCTGCTGACCCTGGCCTCCGCCGCGCGGATGTTCATGGCCTGATTTCTTGGCCTGAGTTCTTGGCCTGATCTTTTGGCCTGATCTTTTGGCCCGACGGACCTCGCCCGGGACGCGCAGTTGGCTGCGCGTCCCGGGCGGCCTTGTTCCGGCAGCTTTTCAGGCCCCTTGAAGGCCACCGCGGCAGCAGGCACATTGCCCGCCCAATCAAAAGCGTGGGTGGAGCATGAGCACGTTCGAACACATCATCGTCGAAAGCCAAGGCGCGGTCGGCATCATCAAGCTGAACCGGCCGAAGATGCTCAATGCGCTCTCCTTCGGCGTCTTCCGCGAGATTGCGGCCGCCGTCGACGATCTCGAGGGCGATGATGCCATCGGCTGCATCGTCGTGACCGGCAGCGAGAAGGCCTTTGCCGCCGGCGCCGACATCAAGGAGATGCAGCCGAAGGGCTTCATCGACATGTTCTCCGAGGATTTCGCCGCGATCGGCGGCGACCGCGTTGCGCGCTGCCGCAAGCCGACCATCGCCGCTGTTGCGGGCTACGCGCTCGGCGGCGGCTGCGAGCTCGCCATGATGTGCGACTTCATCATCGCCGCCGACACCGCCAAGTTCGGCCAGCCCGAAATCACGCTCGGCACCATTCCCGGCATCGGCGGCACCCAGCGCCTGACCCGCGCGATCGGCAAGTCCAAGGCGATGGACCTCTGCCTCACCGGCCGCATGATGGATGCGGCGGAAGCCGAGCGAAGCGGCCTCGTCAGCCGCATCGTGCCCGCCGACAAGCTCATGGACGAGGTGATGGCGGCCGCCGAAAAGATCGCGTCGATGTCACGGCCCGCCGTCGCCATGGCCAAGGAAGCGGTGAACCGCGCCTTCGAGACCACGCTCGCCGAGGGCATGAGCGTCGAGCGCAACCTGTTCCACTCGACCTTCGCGCTGGAAGACCGCTCCGAGGGCATGGCCGCGTTCATCGAGAAGCGCAAGCCGGTGAACAAGAACCGCTGAGGCGGCACCTGGTCAGGCCGGTGTAAGGCTCTGACGCTTTCCCGCACAACCCCTGTGACGCGCCTGCAACAAGCACGGAATACATGGGGGTTTTCCCCGCGGCAGTTTGCCTGCGGGACCCCGGCTGGTTAAACAGTTAAGAGGCCACCGTCGGCGGGGGCGGACAGCCGGGGTTTAGCGGGATTACATGATTGGGCGTGCCGCCAGAGCTGGTCGCGTGATGACGCGGCATCGATCGGGCGTGGGTCCTGTGCTCGCGACATGGACCGCGCTGGCGCTCTGTTGCGCCCTGCCCTCGGCCGCCGGGGCCGAAGCCCTGCCGGAGGCGCTGGCCAAGGCCTACCAGACCAACCCGCAGCTCAATGCCGAGCGCGCGCGGCAGCGTGCGACCGATGAGAACGTGCCGCAGGCGCTCGCCGGCTACCGGCCGCAACTCGTTGCAAGCCTCAGCGCCGGCTTGCAATCGGTACGCAACCTGTTGCCCAACAATACGATCCAGACCGCCAATCTGACGCCATGGGTCATCGGCGTCACCGTGACGCAGACCCTGTTCAACGGCTTCCGCACCGCCAATAACGTGCGGGCCGCCGAGCTCCAGGTGCAGTCGGGCCGCGAGGCGCTGCGCAATGTCGGCCAGGGCGTGCTGCTCGACGCGGTCACCGCCTACACCAATGTGCTGGCGAATCAGTCGCTGGTGGAGGCGCAGCGCTCCAACGTCGCCTTCCTGCGCGAGACGCTTTCCGTCACCCAGCGCCGCCTCAACGCCGGCGACGTCACGCCGACCGACACCGCGCAGGCCGAGGCCCGTCTCAACCGCGGGCTCTCCGACCTCAATGCCGCCGAAGTCGCGCTCGCGGTGAGCCAGGCAATATACGCGCAGGTGATCGGCAATGCGCCATCGCAGCTTCGGGCCGCCGAAGTGGTCGACCGCTATCTGCCGAAGAGCCGCGAGGATGCGCTGACAATGGCGATCCGCCAGCATCCAGCCGTGATGGCGGCAGGCTTCGACGTCGATGTCGCCTCCACCAACATCCGCGTCGCGGAAGGCGCCCTGCTGCCGAGCGCCAGCATCCAGGGCAGCGCCAGCAAAAGCCGCAACAACGACCCCACACTCGGCACCTTCGCAGAGGACCAGGCCTCGATCGTCGCCAACGTCACCGCGCCGATCTATGACGGCGGCCAGGCCGCCGCGCAGACCCGGCAGGCCAAGGAGATCACCGCTCAGAGCCGGCTCGTGCTCGACCAGGTGCGCAATCAGGCTCGCACCGCGGCGGTCAGCGCCTGGGTTGCGAACGAAGGCGCCAAGATCGCGGTCTCGGCCTCCGAGTCCGAAGTGAAGGCGGCGACCGTCGCGCTCCAGGGCGTGCAGCGCGAGGCCGCCGGCGGACAGCGCACGACGGTGGACGTGCTGAACTCGCAGGCCGATCTGATCCAGGCCAAGGCCCGTCTGATCGGCGCGCTGCGCGACCGCGTGATCGCCTCCTACACGCTACTCAGCGCCGTCGGCCATCTCGACGTCAAGACCTTGAGCCTGAACACGCCGGACTACCTGCCGGAGGTGCACTACCAGCAGGTCCGCGACGCCTGGCACGGCCTGCGCACGCCGTCGGGGCAGTAGTTTCAATCTTTTGGCCCGGTGCCATGAAGAGCCGCCGCATCCATCTGATGGGAGCTTCGGGGTCCGGCGTGACGACGCTCGGCCGCGCGCTCGCCGGGCGGCTTGCGCTTCCGCATCACGACAGCGATGATTATTTCTGGCTGCCGACCGCGCCGCCCTACCAGACGACGCGCCCCGGCGCGGAGCGCCTGCGCCTGATGCGCGAGATGTTTCTGCCGCGTCTCGATTGGGTGCTCAGCGGATCGGTCACCGGCTGGGGCGAGGAACTCGCTCCGTTGTTCGATCTCGTCGTCTTCGTCACCGCACCGCGAAGCGGAGCGATTGCCGGGCTGATGTGATACTGTCCCGGTCCAACCTCCAAATAACGAAGCAGGGAGAGAAACCATGCTCGACCGACGCAGCGTCCTGCTTGCCTCACTTGCCGCCGGAGTAGCCATGACCAGCAAAGCCCACGCCCGCGCGTCGCAGCCCGCGACGCCGGTCAATTTCGACGTTCCGGCGCATGCCTGCGACTGCCACACCCACATCCATGGCGATCCCGAAAAGTTTCCGTTCTTCGCAGGCCGCGTCTATACGCCGGAGCTGGCGAGCCCTGAAGAAATGGCCGCGCTGCACAAGGCGCTGCATATCGAGCGCGTGGTGATCGTGACGCCGAGCGTCTACGGCACCGACAACTCCTCCACTCTGTTCGGCATGAAGGCGCGTGGCGGGACCGCGCGCGGGGTCGCCGTGATCGACGACAAGACGACCGAAGCGCAGCTCGACGCGATGCAGCAGGAAGGCTTCCGCGGCATCCGCATCAACCTTGCGACCGGCGGCATCAGCGATCCCAATGTCGGCCGGGCCCGCTTCACTGCGGCCGTCGAGCGCATGAAGGCGCGCGGCTGGCACGTGCAGCTCTACACCACGCTGCCGATGATCTCGGCGATCAAGGACCTGGTGCTGGCCGCGCCCGTGCCCGCGGTGTTCGATCATTTCGGCGGCCTCGAGGCTTCGCTCGGGCTGGAGCAGCCGGGATTTTCCGACCTGGTCGCGCTCGTCAAATCCGGCAAGGTCTATGTGAAGATCTCCGGCGCCTATCGCTCGTCAAAACTCGCGCCGGACTATCAGGACATGGTGCCCTTTGCGCGCGCGCTGATCGAGGCCAATCCGGATCGCATCGTCTGGGGCACCGACTGGCCGCATCCGGATTCGAGCCATGTCGAGGGACGGAAAGCCACCGACATCGCGCCTCTCTACCAGATCGATGACGGCCGCCTGCTCAACCAGCTTCCGGTGTGGGCACCGGATGCGGATGTGCGCAAAAAGATCCTGGTCGACAATCCGGGGCGGCTCTACGGATTCTGAGTCGCGACGGCCGCCCGCGATCAGCGCGCACGGCGGGAGAAGAAGGAGATCAGGACCGGTAAGGTCACCAGGATCACGACCGGCGCCAGCATCATGCCGGTGACGACGACGACCGCGAGCGGCTTCTGCACCTGCGATCCGATGCCCTCCGACAGGGCAGCGGGCAAGAGGCCGACGCCGGCGACGACGCAGGTCATCAGCACGGGCCGAAGCTGAAGCTCGCCGGTGCGGATCACCGCGCTCACGCGGTCCATGCCTTCCTCGATGAGCTGGTTGAACTGCGACAGGATGATGATGCCATCCATGACCGCGATGCCGAACAGCGCGATGAAGCCGATCGCCGCAGAGACGCTGAACGCCGTGCCGGTGATCAACAGCCCGAGCACGCCGCCGAAGATCGCCATCGGGATCACGCTCATCGCGAGCAGCGTGTCGGTCATCGAGCCGAAATTGAACCAGAGCAGGACGCCGATCAGCGCCAGCGAAATCGGCACCACGATCGACAGGCGCCGGATCGCGTCCTGGAGATTGCCGAACTCGCCGACCCAGTCCATGTGCGAGCCGGGCGGCAGTTGCACCTGGTCGGCGATCTTCTGCTGCGCCTCGCGGATCGCGCTGCCGAGATCGCGCTCGCGGACCGAGAACTTGATCGGCAGGTAGCGCTCCTGCTGCTCGCGGTAGATGTAGGCCGCGCCCGAGACGAGGCTGATGCTGGCGACCTCGCTCAACGGGATCTGCGTGACGGTGCCGTTCGGCCCCGGCGCACCGATCCGCAAATTCTGGATCGCCTCTGCGCTCCGGCGGTATTCCGGCGCAAGCCGAACGATGATCGGGAAATGGCGGTCGCTTCCGGGCTCGTAGAGATCGCCCGCGGTGTCGCCGCCAATCGCGACCTTGATGGTGGCGTTGATGTCGCCCGGTGCGAGGCCGTAGCGCGCGGCCTTGGCGCGGTCGATGTCGATCTGGATGGTCGGCTGCCCGAGCGAGGTGAACACCGCAAGGTCGGTGACACCCTGCACCGTCGACAGCACCTGCTTGATCTTGTTGGCGGTGTCGGTAAGCGCCTGCAGATCGCTGCCGAACAGCTTGATCGAGTTCTCGCCCTTCACGCCGGAGACGGCCTCGGAGACGTTGTCCTGGAGATATTGCGAGAAGTTGAACTCGACGCCGGGGAAGCGGTCGTCGAGCTGCTTGAGCAGTTGCGCGGTCAGCTCTTCCTTGTCGCGCGTGCCGGGCCATTGGCTCACGGGCTTGAGCGGCGCGAAGAACTCGGCGTTGAAGAAGCCGGCCGCGTCGGTGCCGTCGTCGGGACGGCCGTGCTGCGACACCACCGATTCCACCTCGGGCCGGGCGCGGATCACCTTGCGCATCTCGTTGACGTAGGTGTTGCCTTCCTGGAGCGAGATGGTCGGCGGCAGCGTGGCGCGGATCCAGAGATTGCCCTCTTCCAGCTTGGGCAGGAATTCGAGGCCGAGCAGCCGGCTGAGCGCCACCGTCATCAGCACGAGGCCGACCGCACCGCCGAGCATGATGCCGCGATTGGCGACGGCCCAATGCAGCACCGGCATGTAGATCCGGTGCAGGATCAACATGACTTTGGTCTCGGTTTCCTCGACATGCGCGGGCAGGATGATCGCGGACAGCGCCGGCGTCACCGTGAAGGTGGCCAGCAGCCCGCCGGCAAGCGCATAGGCATAGGTGCGCGCCATCGGTCCGAAGATGTTGCCTTCGACGCCGGAGAGCGTGAACAGCGGCAGGAAGGCCGCGATAATGATGGCGGCGGCGAAGAAGATCGAGCGCGACACGTCGGCCGCGGCGCTGAGGATGGCGTGGCTCTTCATGCCGAACAGCGTCTCGGACGACATGTGCTCGGATTCGGACACCGGGGTCGTCTGCGTCAGGCGGCGGAAGATCGCCTCCACCATGATGACGGTGGCATCGACGATCAGGCCGAAATCGATCGCGCCGACCGACAGCAGGTTCGCCGATTCGCCGCGCAGCACCAGGATGATCACCGCGAAGAACAGCGCGAACGGAATGGTGGCGCCGACGATCAGCGCGCTACGCAGGTCGCCGAGGAAGATCCACTGCAACAGCACGATCAGCAGAATGCCGACCACCATGTTGTGCAGCACGGTGTGGGTGGTGAGCTCAATCAGGTCGCCGCGGTCGTAGATGCGCTCGATGCGCACGCCGGGCGGCAGGATGCTGGAGTTGTTGATGGTTTGAACGAGCTGGTGAACGCGCTTGATGGTTGGCGAGCTCTGCTCGCCGCGGCGCATCAGGACGATGCCCTGCACGATGTCGTCGGCATCGTCGATGCCGGCAATACCGAGGCGAGGCCTCTGCCCGACTGTGACTGTGGCGACGTCCTTGACCAGCACCGGGTTGCCGTTGGTCTGCGAGACCATGGTGTTGGCAAGGTCGTCGATCGAACGTATCAGGCCGACGCCGCGCACCACGGCCGATTGCTGGCCGATATTGACGGTGTTGCCGCCGACATTGACGTTCGCATTGCCGACCGCCTGGAGCAGTTGCGGCAGCGTCAGGCCGTTGGCGACGAGCTTGTTGAAATCGACCTGGAGCTCGTAGGTCTTGCTCTTGCCGCCCCACCCGGTGACGTCGATGACGCCCGGCACGGCGCGGAAGCGGCGCTGCAGGATCCAGTCCTGGATGGTCTTGAGGTCGAGCACGCTGTAGTTCGGCGGGCCGACCAGGCGGTAGCGGAAGATCTCGCCGATCGGGCTGAGCGGCGAGATCTGCGGCTGCACATTGCCCGGCAGCGGCGCGAGCTGCGCCAGGCGGTTCAAGACCTGCTGCAACGCCTCGTCGTAGGTGTAGGCGAAGGAGAACTGGAGCTTGATGTCGGAGAGGCCGTAGAGCGAGATGGTGCGGATGGTCGTGAGGTTCTTCAGACCCGCGACCTGGGTCTCGATCGGGATCGTGATGTAACGCTCGATTTCCTCGGCCGACAGGCCCGGGCTCTGCGTCACGATGTCGACCATCGGCGGGGTCGGGTCGGGATAGGCCTCGATATTGAGCTGGTTGAACGCGATCAAGCCGCCGATCAGCACGGCAACGAACATGCCGACCATCAGGTAGCGCCGGTTGACGGCAAGGGCGACGAGACGATCCATTCAGGTCTTCAGTTTGTTTTCAGTTTTTGGGTCGTCGATCAGCTGCCGGACGCCGCGCGGTCGATGAACAGGCTGCCCTTGGTGACGATCTGCTCGCCGGGTTGCAGGTTGCTCGTGACTTCGACGAGGTTGCCGTTGATCAGGCCGATCTTGATCTGGCGCAGCTCGACCGACTTGTCTTCGCGCGCCACCCAGATGCGAACCTTGTCGGCCTCATAGATCAACGCCTGTTTCGGCACCGCAGGTGCCGCGCGGTCGCCGGCCGAATAGATCGTGACGTTGGCGAACATTTCCGGCTTGAGCGCGCCGTCCTTGTTGTCGATGGTGGCGCGAACCAGCAGACGGCGGGTGCTGGGATCGATCGCGGCGGCGACGTAGTTGATCTTGGCGGTCAGCGGCCGGCCCGGCAGCGCTATCACGTTGACGGTGATGTCCTGCCCGATGCACACCGCGGCCGCATCGCTCTCGCGCACGAAGGCGGTGAGCCAGACCGTGGAAAGGTCGCCGATCACGAAGACCGGATCGCTGGCGCCGGAATTGACGTACTGGCCCGGGCCGATCTTGCGCTGCACGACCGTGCCGGAGATCGGCGAGTAGATCGTGATCTCCCGATCGATGACGCCCTTGTCCTGGAACGCCTTGATGGTTTCGTCGGTGAAGCCGAGAATCCGCAGCTTGTTGCGTGCGGCTTCCAGCGCCGTCGCCGAGGAGCGCATGTCGTTCTGCGCCTGGACCTGGGTGGCTTCCGCCTGCTGATAGTCCTTCAGCGGAATCGCGTGGCCCTCATAGAGATCCTTGGCCCGCTTGAACTGGATGTCGGCAAGATCGATCGCCGACTTCGCCTTGTTCTGCGAGGTCATCGCCGCAATGAAATCGTTCTGGGCCTGCACGGTGTCGGCGGCCTCGATCGTGAACAGCGGTTGACCTTGCTTCAGCATCTCGCCGGGCTTGGCGAGCAGCTTGGTGACCCGGCCCGCATAGGGCGAGAACACCGGCGTCGAGCGGTCCTCGTCGACCGCGACCTTGCCCTCGGTGACATATTCGGCCCGGAAGGTCTTGGCCTTGACCGGCTCGATCGTCAGGGTCGCCCATTCGGACGGGGTCGGCGTGAAATTCTGCGCATTCCTGCGCGACTGGCTGGAGACCTCGGAATGACTTTTTTCCTTGGCCCCCGCATAGAGGAAGCCGTAGGCACCGGCGCCGGCGAGTGCCAGTAAAACTACGGATGAGATCACCCGCTGTTTTGTAAGCACCTGCAATCGCTTGGTATTTTCAACTACCATGGGGCCCGGTCATGTCTGCGACGATCTCGGCAAACAATTGCCTCATCGGTCGCGCTAATAGTGCCGAATTCAGATTTCAAACAACCTAAAAAACGCCCGGCACCTTTCCGTTTGCGTTAAAATTTTGCGACGCGTCAGCTCCAAGTAAGCCAAGTAAGCTCAGTGTCAGCTTCTCGCCGGCCACTGTGCCGGATGACTGCCGAGCGGCATCGCCGGACGGCTCCATTGCGCCGGCGTTCTCGACAGCAGCGCCGAATGGCGCACCGCTTTCAACGTGCCGAAGCCAGATGGCATGCTCTCGATGAACGCTGCATGTACAGCCTCGCCCGTAAGATCCGGGGTGTCCAGTCCGCCGTCGAGCCTGCCGAGATTCCACAACCAGCGGCCGGTCTGCGCCAGCGACACGCGCACGTGCCAGCTGCCGCCTTCGCGGGCCTGGCGCGCCCTGGCCATCATCGCGCCGAACGCCATGAGATAGCCGGTGGCGTGATCGAGTATCTGTGCCGGCAATTCCTTGGGACCGTCGATGCCGGCGGCCTTCCCCTCGGCATGGTTGAAGCCGGTGGTGGTTTGCACCAGAGAGTCGAAGCCGCGCCGCTCGGCCCAGGGTCCGGCATGACCGTAGGCTGACAAAGTCACGTAGACGATGCCGGGATTGATCTCCGCTGCCTCCTCGGGCGAGAAACCCAGACCTGCGAGCGCGTGCGGGCGATAGCCTTGCGAGAAGATGTCGACATCCTTCAACAGCGCACGCATCTGCGCCCTGCCCGCCTCGCTCTTCAGCTCGATGAAGGTGGTGAGCTTGCCGCGGCCGGTGTCGATGGTGAGCCAGGGAATGGCGGGCAACTCAGGCCCCGAGACCAGGAGCACATCCGCACCGTGCGCGGCGAGCGTGCGGCCGGCGACGGGGCCCGCGATGACGCGGGAGAGATCGAGCACGCGGAGGCCGGCGAGCGGGCGATCGCCTTCAGGCCACGGCTTCGGCGGGGCCTCGCCGATCTTCTCGATCGAGATCAGCGGCAGTTCGGCGAGCGCATGCGCTTGCGGCAGCGCCGACCATTCGTCGTGGGTGCGCATCAGGGCAACCACGCCGCCGGCGGCGTAGGCCGCGGTTTCGAAATCCTCGCCCTTCCACCGCATCAACGCGGCCTGCACCTTCTCGCGCTCCGCCTCGCAAGCCAGCACCTTGCAGACCGCGTCGCGGTGATGTGGAAAGTTGGTGTGGCAGCGGACGAAGCGGCCATCGCCTGTGCTGTAGACGCCGGCGATGGCGTCCCTGGCCGGTGGCGGCGGCTTGTCGTCGAGCCGCAAATAGCGCTCGGAACGGCATTCGGCCACGGCATGGCGCATGTCGACATGGACGTCCTGCACCTCGCCGCTGCGCAATCGCGTGATTTCGGCGGCAGCAAGGCCCGCGGCAGCGATTGTGGTTTGGCCGGCGACAGCGACACGAAACGAGGACGGGATCTGCGGCTCTTCGCCGGTCAGTCGCACGCGTGCAAGCGCGGCCTTATCGCCGCCGGCGGAGGTCCAGATGCCCTCGAGAATATCGGCAGGGCTTTGCATGGCCGCTTCTCTCCCTTTCGGGTTGTTGTTTTGCGTACGATCCTTCCGGAAAACCGCTGCGCACTTTTCCGGATCATGCTGTACTTTTCGCGACCATGTCATGATCGCAGAAAGGAATGCAATGGCCGCCATCGATCCCGTTACCGCCGGCGCCGTGTTCATCGCAACGGCGGCCACCGACGCGGTCTATGTCATGTTCACCTCCGCCGTGATCGCGCGCAAGCGCGTGCCAGCGGCGAACTGGAGCGCGGTCTGGTACCTGCTCTCCTCCTACGCGGTGATCAGCTACACCGAAAACGCCTTCTATGTCGCTTTCGCGGCGCTCGGCTCCTGGGCCGGCGCCTACGTCTCGCTGACTTACTTGCACCGCCCGCCCGGCGGCCCGCCGGTGGGGGCGGCACCGGAGTGAGGTCGTCGCCGCAGGCGAAGCAACTAACCACACGCTCGGTGTCGTCCTGGCGAAAGCCAGGACCCATTACCCCGGTCGAATGTTGTTACAGCACGTCTTGGCCACAACATCGCACAGCAGCGCAAGTTCGTGGTAATGGGTCCTGGCTTTCGCCAGGACGACATTGGAGGAGGCACTGCGCTTCGTTCGCGACGACGGCGCGCGACCAACAACAAGGAAGACAAAACAATGGATCTCGGTCTCAAGGGAAAGAACGCCATCGTGCTCGGCGGCACGCGCGGCATCGGGCGGGCGATTGCGGCGACGCTGGCCGGCGAAGGCGCCAATGTCGCGGTGTGCGCGCGCAATGCGGATCAGGTTGCCGCCACCGTCACTGAGCTGAAGACGAGCGGCATCCGCGCCACCGGCAGCCCGGTCGACGTCACCGACGGCGCGGCGTTGAAGTCCTGGGTCGAGGGCGCTGCAAAGGAGCTCGGCGGCATCGACATGCTGTTCTCCAATGCCGGCGCGATGGCGCAAGGTCAGGATGCAGCGTCCTGGGAGCAGAACTTCCGGCTCGACGTGCTCGGCGCCGTGCATGCGTTCGATGCCGCGCGACCGTTCCTCGAGGCGAGCGGCGAGACAAGCGGCGACGCAGCCTTCGTCATCATCGCCTCGATCTCGGCGGCACAGGCCGATCTCGCGAGCTCCTACGGCCCGATCAAGGCGGCGCTGATCCACATGGCCAAGGGGCTGGCGCGGCAATATGCGAAGAAGAAGATCCGCGTCAACGTGGTCTCGCCCGGCACCGTCTATTTCAAGGGCGGCGTCTGGAACACGATCGAGCAGAACATGCCCGAGCGCTACAAGGATGCGATGAAGCGCAACCCTACCGGCCGCATGGCGACGCCGCAGGAGATCGCAAGCGCGGCGGTGTTTCTGGCCAGCCCGGTGTCGGGGTTCACCACGGGATCGAATCTGGTCGTGGACGGGGCGATCTCGAACCGGGTGAATTTTTGAGGGGCACGCTGTCATCGCCTGCGAAGGCGGGCGGTCCAGTATTCCAGAGACAGTGCGGCTAGAACCGAGAGGCCGCGGCGTACTGGATACCCCGCCTTTGCGGGGTATGACGACTGAGAGTGAGGCGCGATCGCTTCAACAAACTCGTCATTGCGAGCGCAAGCAATCCAGAATCTTTCCGCGGCAACAGTCTGGATTGCTTCGCTACGCTCGCAATGACGGCGTGGCAGCATCCCGCGCGACAACCTCAATGAAAATCCCGCGACGGCGGCAGGATGCGGACGTTGCGAGGGTGGCGGATTTTCTGTGCCGGAGCATCCGCGTGGTCGCGGCGGTCGTCGTTGAGCGGCTCGATCAGCGCGTCGCCTGATGGCACCGGATGCTTGCGGGTCAGCGAGTCATTGGCAAGGCCGATCAGATCGTGCGAGCGGTCGACCATGCGCTGGGCGATGAGATGCGTCACCTTCTCGGGGCTGCTCTGGATATAGCCTTCGACCAGGATGAGGCGCGCGCCCATCACCTCCTTGCGGTACTGCTCCATGATCTTGGGCCACACCACGACATTGGCGATGCCGGTTTCGTCCTCCAGCGTCATGAACACGACGCCGCTGGCGCTGCCCGGCCGCTGCCGGACCAGCACCACGCCGGCGCAGCGGACACGCCGCCGCTCGTTCTGATGATTGACGTCCTTGCAGGCGACGACGCGCTCGCGCGATAACATCTCGCGCAGGAATTCCATCGGGTGGCCCTTCAGCGATAGCCGGATGGTCTGGTAGTCCGCGACCACCTGCTCGGGGCGCGGCATCAAGGGCAATGGCTTTGCATGCTCGTCGGGCTGCTCACGGGCGGTGGCGGCCTCGAACAGCGGCAACGGCACGTCATCTGGCAGCCGCCGCACCTGCCACAGCGCCTCGCGGCGATCGAGCCCGAGCGAACGGAAGGCGTCGGCATCGGCGAGCAGGATCAGCGCGCGCTTGGGCAGGCCGGTGTCGCGGGCGAAATCTTCGAGCGAGGTGAAGGGACGGCGGTTGCGGGCGGCGACGATGCGGTTGGCCCAGTCTTCCTTCTTGTCATTCCGGGGCGACGCGCCAGCGTCGAGCCCGGAATCCATTCCGCCAGGCATATGCGGCCCGATGGATTCCGGGTTCGCGCCAAGTGGCGCGCCCCGGAATGACAGCAGGGAACGTTTCAGATGTTCCTCATCCTCGTCCAGCCAATGAAAACCGTCGATCTGGCGGAAGCCGAGGCGCACCGCGCAGTATTTGCCGCTCCCCTGCTCCAGCGTGTTCTGCGCAAAGCTGTAGGACACGTCGATGTCGCGCACCTCGACGCCGTTCTTGCGGGCATCGCCGACGATCTGCGCCGGCGCGTAAAAGCCCATCGGCTGCGAGTTCAAGAGGCCGCAGCAGAACGCATCGGGATGATGATATTTCAGCCATGACGAAATGTAGACGAGCTGAGCAAAACTCGCGGCGTGGCTCTCCGGAAAACCGTAGGAACCAAAACCCTTGATCTGGTCGAAGCAGCTTCTGGCGAAGTTGGGATCGTAGCCGCGCGCGACCATGTTGCCGATCAGCTTGTCTTCGTATTTGCCGATGGTGCCGACATTGCGGAAAGTCGCCATCGAGCGGCGTAGGCCGTTGGCCTCCTCGGAGGTGAATTTGGCCGCCTCGATCGCGATGCGCATTGCCTGCTCCTGGAACAGCGGCACGCCCTTCGTCTTGTGCAGCACCTTGTAGAGCTCGTCCGCGGGACCATGCTCGGGCGATGGCGAGGGATAGTTCACCTTCTCCTGGCCGTTCCGTCGTCGCAAATACGGATGCACCATGTCGCCCTGGATCGGCCCCGGCCGCACGATCGCGACCTCGATGACGAGGTCGTAGAAGGTCCGCGGCTTCAGGCGCGGCAGCATGTTCATCTGGGCGCGGCTCTCGACCTGGAACACGCCGAGCGACTCCCCGTCACACAGCATGTCGTAGACCTTGGGATCGTCCTGCGGAACGCTCGCCAGAACCCAGCGCTCGCCCTTGTGCTGGTCGATCAAGTCAAAACATTTGCGGATGCAGGTCAGCATGCCCAGCGCAAGCACGTCGACCTTCATCATGTTGAGCGCGTCGACGTCGTCCTTGTCCCATTCGATGAAGGTGCGGTCGTCCATCGCGGCGTTGCCGATCGGCACATAGGTGTCGAGCCGGTCCTGGGTGAGCACATAGCCGCCGACATGCTGGGAGAGATGGCGCGGGAATTCGATCAGCTCGGTCGCAAGCTCGACCGCGAGGTTGATCATGGGGTTTTGCGGATCAAGCCCGGCCTGCTTCACCTGCATGTCGTTGAGGCCACTGCCCCAGCTTCCCCAGACGGTGTCGGCGAGCGCGGCGGTGACGTCCTCGGTCAGGCCCAGCGCCTTGCCGACGTCGCGGATGGCGCTACGCGGACGATAATGGATGATCGTGGCGATGATCGCGGCGCGGTGACGGCCATAGCGGCGATAGACATATTGCATCACCTCCTCGCGCCGCGAATGCTCGAAATCGACGTCGATGTCGGGCGGCTCCAGCCGCTCCTTGGAGATGAAGCGCTCGAACAAGAGATCGACCTTGGTCGGGTCGACCGAGGTGATGCCGAGCACGTAGCACACCGCTGAATTCGCCGCCGATCCCCGCCCCTGGCACAGGATGTTCTGGCTGCGCGCATAATGGACGATGTCGTGCACGGTGAGGAAATAGTGCGCGTATTTCAGCTCGGCGATCAGCGCGAGCTCTTTCTTGAGCGTAGCACGCAGCTTGTCATCGATCTTGCCGGCGAAATATTTATCGACGCCCGCCCAGGTCAGGTCCTCCAGATGCCCTTGCGCGGTCTTGCCCGGCGGCACCGGCTCGTCCGGATATTGATATCTAAGCTGGTCGAGCGAGAAGTCGATCTTGTTCGCAAAGCGCATGGTCTCCGCGATCGCGTCGGGGAAGTCACGGAACAGCCGCGACATTTCGCGCGGAGTTTTGAGAAAGCGCTCGGCATTGGCCTCGAGCTTTCGTCCGACCGCCTCGATCGTGGTCTTTTCCCGGATGCAGGTGAGCACGTCCTGGAGGGGACGGCGCGCAGGATCGTGATAGAGCACCTCGTTGGTCGCGAGCAACTGCACCTTTGCCGTCGTCGCGAGATCGTCGAGCCGCGCCAGGCGGCGTCGGTCATCGCCGCGATGGACCAGGCTCGCCGCCAGCCACACGCCCTCGGCGCGGGTCGCTTTGAGCTTTGCAAGGACATCCAGCGCCTGCGCCGGCTCGAAGCGATGCGGCAGGGTCAAGACCAGGAGCTGGCCTTCCGAAAACGCGAGGAGATCGGAGAAGGTGAGACGGCATTCGCCCTTCTCGATCCGCGTGACGTCGTCGCCACGCTTGCCCCGGGTCAGGAGCTGGCAGAGCCGGCCATAGGCCGCACGGTCGCGCGGATAGACAAGAATGTCGGGCGTGCCGTCGATGAAGACGATGCGCGCGCCGATCAGCAGCTTCGGCTTGTGCAGCACCTTGTCATTGTCGAGCTCCTTGTAGGCCCGCACCACGCCGGCCAGCGTGTTGTGATCGGCGATGCCGATCGCGGAGATGCCGAGGATGCTCGCCTGGTGCACATAGGCCCGCGGATCCGAACCGCCCCGCAGGAAGGAGAAATTGGTGGTGATGCCGATCTCGGCATAAGCAGGCGTGTTCATGCGAAGAGACCGTGCACATACCAGTTGGGAGGAGCGGGCTTGCCGTCGGCGTCGAACACCTCTCCCTCGTAAAGACCGTCGCGAAAAATCCAGAAGCGCAGGCCTTCGGCATCCTCGATGCGGAAATAATCCCGCGTCAACTGCTTGCCGTCCTGACGCCACCATTCCATCGCGATGCGCTCGGGCCCTTCCACCCGCACCACCGCGTGTTTCGCGCGCCGCCAGGTGAATTGATGCGGCGGACCATCCGGCACGGTCGCGAACGGCACTGTGACCGGCTCCGGCTTGTCGAACAGCCGCAGGGGGCGCAGCGGCGGCTCGCCCTCGGCGCGCGCCGGCCATTCGGCCTGCATGGCGGCGGCAAGGTGATGCTGCGCCGGCGCGGCCAGCACCGCACATTCAGGGACATGCGTGTCCTGCGGCAGGTGCACGACGACGCGCTTTCCGCCGATCCGCGCCGCGATGCGGTCGATCAGCGCGGCGAGCTCGTCATTGTCGTGGACATGGGCGTCGAGATCGCGCTGCTCCTGCACCACGATCTCGGTGCGGCTCGCCGACAGCCGCACCATGTCGAAGCCGAAGCCGGGATCGAGGGGATCGGCGAGCGCATCGAGCCGCTCGCGGAACAGGCGGTCGATGACGGCGCTTCGCGTCACCGGCCGTCCGGTCTCGACCATGATCGCCCGCACCACGCCGTCGGTGCGGAAGAAGGCGGCTTCCAGCCGCCGCGCGCCCTTGCCCTGCTTCTCCATGGACGCGATCAACGTGTCGGCGAGCCGCGACAGCGTCATCGCGATCATCGTGTCGGTCGCGATCGGCTCGGCAAAGCGCTTCTCTACGATGTAGTCAGGCAGCGGCTTTCGCGGATTGATCGGCGCATCGCCCTGCCCCAGCGCATGCGCGAGCAGCGTAGAGAACCGCGCGCCGAACCGCGCCGTGATCTCGTGGGCGCCGCGCGATGCGACATCGCCGATGGTCTTCAGGCCGGCACGGCGCAGGCCGGTGGTGATGGCCTCGCCCGCGCCGAGCGCGGACACCGGCAGCCGGCTGATCGCCTCCGCCTCCCCGCCATCGGCGACGATGGTGCCTGTGACCTGGCGCGTCAGCGTCCGCGCGCAGACCGAGGTGCCGGCAATCGCCGCGCTGACGGCAAAGCCTTGTCGGCCGAGCGCGCGAATGAGCGTCTGCAACAGCGCGGCTTCGCCGCCGAACAGATGCGCGCAGCCGGTGATATCAAGGAACAGCCCGTGCGGCGGATCGAGCGCCACCAGCGGCGTGAAACGGTCGCACCAGTCGGCGATGTCGCTCAGCGTCTTCGCATCGGCGACGACATCGGCATCGAACACCCGCAAGTCCGGGCACATCGCCCGCGCATTGGCCAGGGGCTGGCCGATATGCAGGCCCAGCCGCGACGCCGCATCGTCAAGCGCATGGATCACCAGCGCATTGGTCTCTTTGATGACGACGATGCTAGGCTCGTCTTTTTGTTTTGACGCGTTTTCTTCACGCGAACCGGTACCCACTTCGCTCGAAAACGCTTTGGTCTTACCCAGCCCGCCGTTGAAGAACCGCTGGATCCGGTCGATGGGCAGGCGCGGCAGCCACAAGCTGAGAATACGTCGACGGTTCACTGAACTGGCACTCATCACATTTCCATTCCATGATCCACCGGCCGCACGGGCCATGACGATTGCGCAACAGCTCGGCATCGAAGCGCGGCGCGCCCCAGGCATTCCACATCGTGCCCGGCGGCGAATGCGCCGCGCGCAGCATCCATCTGGTCTCGGCAGTCGAGGGCAGCGGCTGCGCGGCCATCCGCAACAGCAGGCCGGTGACGCCGGAGCCTTGCGCGGCCAGCGTCAGCTTGCGGCTCGCCACGAGATCGAATTGCCGCGTCTCGCCCCAGAGCTCGAGCACGACCGCGCCGAGCGCATCGCAGGCCAGTGCATCGGCCGAAGTGCGCAGCGCACTCTCGACATCGGCCGCGCGCACCATCACCACGCGGCGCGGGTCGAGGCCGAGCTCGGCGAGCCCGCTCATCGACAGCGCGCCGGCTTCCAGTTCCGAAAAATCCTGCCGCACCCACAACAGCGGCCGGCGCGCGGTCACGCGTCCCGCAACGCCCATGACAAACCCGGTCGCGGCGGCGCCCTGGCGCCCCTCGCAAAACACCTCGTGGATCGCCGCGCGCGCGAGCCCGCCCTTCAGCGCGCTGTCGACCTCGCCGTGGCCAAGCGCGACGCGATCATGCTGATGCACGACCTCCGCCGTCTCGATGCGCTCGATCTGGCTGCGCAAGGTCGCAAGCGCGCTTGTGCGTGCGCCGCTCATATACGCCGCTCCTTCAGAGGTGATTGCCGGTGGCTCTCAAAAAGAGAACCAGCGGCTGGCTCATTTGTTCATGATATGTTCTAATATAAAGCTAACGGCGCCCCTGGAGTCAATCGAATTGGCGCGCCCATGGATTCATGAGCGGAATCAAGAGGATTCGAGTGCCATGTACCTCGTCACCCTGGACAGCGAGACCGATTTCGACGGCTGGCGTAAAGCCGCACGCGCATTCGCGCTGCATCACGTCGCCCCGGCGGACGTGGTGTGGCACGTGCAAGGCCAGACGAAAGACCAGATGCCGCCCGGCCTGTCCGAAACGCCGAGCCTTCCGCCGATCGAGACCGAGAGCACGTTCACCGTGCCGGCCAATTTCATCGAGCTTGCCCGCATCGCGATCCTGCATCGCGAGGGCGAGCGTTTTGCGCTGCTCTATCGCCTGCTCTGGCGGTTGAAGGCCGATCACGACCTGCTCGTAACGATGAGCGATCCCGACGTGGCGCAGGCAACCGCGATGGCTGGCAGCGTGCAGCGCGATGCACAGCGGATGCGCGATCTCGTCCGCTTCCGCGAGATCGGGCGCGAGCAGAAGGCGCATTACGCCGCCTGGTTCGAGCCGGAGCATCACATCGTCGCATTCGCCGCGCCGTTCTTTGCGCGTCGTTTTGCCGACATGCCCTGGTCGATCCTCACGCCTGACGTTTGTGCCCATTGGAACGGTCACGCGATCTCCTTCACGCCCGGAATCAGCCGGACGGAGTGGCCGGCACCAGGCCGCCTGGAGGAAACCTGGCGGCGCCATTTCCAGCCCGGCCGGCTGACGACGACCGACGCGCCGGTGAAGCGCCGGAGGAACCTCCAGGACGCATCGGTACTTGGATCGATACTTGGACCCCTGCTCGCCGATGCCGAACGCTGGACCGGCGGACGGATCTCCCCACGTCCGGAAGCCATCATGGGACACAAAGCCGCCGCCAACGATCTCGAAGCGCTCCGCGAGGAGGCCGCGCATTGCCGTGCCTGCCCGCTCTACAAGGACGCGACGCAAACCGTGTTCGGCGAAGGCCCGAAAGACGCCACCATCATGCTGGTCGGCGAGCAGCCCGGCGACAAGGAAGACCTCGCCGGCCATCCCTTCGTCGGACCGGCCGGGCAGATGCTCGACCGCGCGCTGGAGGAAGCCGGCGTCGACCGCAAGAAGGTCTATGTCACCAATGCGGTGAAGCACTTCAAATTCGTGCCGCGCGGAAAGATCCGCCTGCACCAGAAGCCGGCAACACCGGAAATCAAAGCGTGCCGGCCATGGTATGAGCGGGAAGTTGCGGCAATCCAGCCCGAGCTCATCGTCGCGATGGGCGCCACCGCCGCGCAAAGCGTATTCGGCAAGATCACCCCAATCGGCAAGACCCGCGGCCGGCTCATCGACCTTCCCGACGGCCGCAAGGCGCTGGTGACGGTGCACCCGTCCTATCTGCTGCGACTGCCCGACCCGGAAGCCAAAGTGCTGGAATATCAGCGCTTTGTCGAAGACCTGAAGATCGCCGCCAGCCTGCAGAGGAAATCCGCGCGCGCCGCCTAAATACGGGCGGGAAAACGCCTTTCAACCACCGCTTGTCATCCAGCCTTCAAATCCATCGCGGACAATACCCTTACCTGAAAGTTAAGGGGCGTCCAGACATGACCGATGTAGCATTCGACCGCGCGGTAGCCGATCCCGCGCCGATCCAGCCGGCCTCACGGCCCAATCTCGACAAGGGCTTCAATCCGCTGACGATGATCCTGTTCTTCGGCATCCTCGCCGCGGGTCTGCTGTTCGTCGCCTACAGCATCTATGCCGACGTCAACGCGACCGGCACGCGGGTCACGACCTTCCTGCCCTACATCCTCTTGTTCGTTGCGCTGCTGATCGCGCTCGGCTTCGAGTTCGTCAACGGCTTCCACGACACCGCCAATGCGGTGGCGACCGTGATCTACACCCATTCGCTCCCGGCTGAAGTCGCCGTGATGTGGTCGGGCTTCTTCAACTTCCTCGGCGTGCTGCTGTCCTCCGGCGCGGTCGCCTTCGGCATCGTCTCGCTGCTGCCGGTCGAGCTGATCCTCCAGGTCGGCTCCAGCGCCGGCTTCGCAATGGTGTTCGCTCTGCTGATCGCCGCGATCCTGTGGAATCTCGGCACCTGGTATTTCGGCCTGCCCGCCTCCTCCTCGCACACGCTGATCGGCTCCATCATCGGCGTCGGCATCGCCAACGCCGTGATGCGCGGCCGCGACGGCACCTCGGGCGTGGACTGGAGCAAGGCTACCGAGATCGGCTACGCGCTGCTGCTGTCGCCGCTGGTCGGCTTCGCCTGCGCCGCCGTGCTGCTGCTGGTGCTCAAGTTCATCGTGCGCAACCCGGCTCTGTACGCCGCGCCCGAAGGCAACAAGGCGCCGCCGCTCTGGATCCGCGGCCTCCTGATCCTGACCTGCACCGGCGTCAGCTTCGCGCACGGCTCGAACGACGGCCAGAAGGGCATGGGCCTGATCATGCTGATCCTGATCGGCACCGTTCCAACCGCTTACGCGCTCAACCGCGCTCTGCCGGAATCCCAGGTCGCCCAGTTCCAGAAGACCTCGGAGGCCGCCGCCAGGGTGATCTCGGCCAAGGGCGCCGGGCACAGCATCATCGGCGATCCCCGTCCGGCGGTGACGCAGTACATCGCACTGCATCAGATCAACGAGGGCACCTATCCCTCGCTCGCCGTGCTGGTGAAGGATGTCGGCGACCAGGTCGCCAAATACGGCACGCTGAACAAGGTGCCGGCGGAAGCCGTCGGCAACACCCGCAACGACATGTACCTGACCTCGGAAGCGATCCGCTTCCTGATGAAGGACAAGGAGAACGATCTCAACAAGGACGAGGTCGCGACCCTGAACGCCTACAAGGGCTCGCTCGACGCCGCCACGAAGTTCATCCCGAACTGGGTGAAGATCGCGGTCGCCATCGCGCTCGGCCTCGGCACCATGATCGGCTGGAAGCGCATCGTCGTCACGGTCGGTGAGAAGATCGGCAAGACCCATCTCACCTACGCACAGGGCGCCTCCGCCGAGCTCGTCGCCGCCGCCACGATCGGTGCCGCCGACGTGTTCGGCCTGCCGGTCTCGACCACCCACGTGCTGTCGTCCGGCGTCGCCGGCACCATGGCCGCGAACGGCTCGGGCCTGCAGATGGCGACCATCCGCAACCTGCTGATGGCCTGGGTGCTGACGCTGCCCTGCGCGATCATGCTGTCGGCCACGCTCTACGTGATCTTCTCGCGAATCTTCTGAAGACCTCTCCTCTCCCTCTCCCCGTTCTTACGGGGAGAGGGTTGGGGTGAGGGGCTGCCTCCGCGATCACGGTGAGAGACGGACTCGCGGAGAGTCCCCCTCACCCGGATTTTACGCTTCGCGAAAAATCCGACCTCGCCCCGCAAGCGGGGCGAGGTGAAGGACGCCGCGCCTACGACGCTGCGAGCGACTCCTCGACCAGCTTGACCCAGTAGGACGTGCCGAACACGATCGCCTCGTCGTTGAAATTATAGGCGGGGTGATGCAGGCCGGCGCTGTCGCCGTTGCCGCAGAAGATGAAGGCGCCGGGGCGCGCTTCCAGCATATAGGCAAAATCCTCACCGCCCATCAGCGGCGGCATCTCGTGCACATTGGCTTCGCCCGCGACCTGCCTTGCGATACGCCGCGCCACCTCGGTCTCCGCGGCGTGGTTGTTCACGACGGGATAGTTGCGCTTGTAGTGCAGGTCGATCTTCGCGCCGGTGATCTGCGCCACGCCCGCCACCACTTCGTGCACGCGCTTCTCGACCAGCTTGCGCACGTCCGGCGACAGCGTGCGGATGGTGCCCCTCAGCGTCGCGGTCTGCGGAATGACGTTGCGGGCGTTGCCGGCGTGGAATTCGCAGATCGAGATCACCGCCGATTCCAGCGGATCGACGCTGCGCGCCACGATCGACTGCAACGCGGTGATCACCTGCGCGCCGACCAGCACGGAATCGATGCATTTGTGCGGACGCGCGGCATGGCCGCCGAGGCCCTCGATCATGATATCGACCTCGTCGGTCGCCGCCATGATCGGGCCCGGCCGGATCGCGAACGAGCCGATCGGGATGCCCGGGCCGTTATGCATGCCGTAGACCTGCTCGATGCCGAAGCGCTCCATCAGCCCGTCCTTGACCATGGCCGCGCCGCCGGCACCGCCCTCCTCGGCCGGCTGGAAGATCACGACAGCATCGCCGGCAAAATTGCGGGTCTCGGCGAGGTAGCGGGCCGCCCCAAGCAGCATCGCGGTGTGGCCGTCATGGCCGCAGGCGTGCATCTTGCCCGGATTCTTCGAGGCGTAAGGCAGGTTGGTCTGCTCCTCGACCGGCAGCGCGTCCATGTCGGCGCGCAGGCCGATGGTCTTGAGCCCTTCGCCGGCTGGCTTGTTGCCCTTGATCACGCCGACCACGCCGGTCTGGCCGAGGCCGGTCACGACCTCATCGCAGCCGAATTCACGCAAACGGTCCGCGACGAATGCTGCGGTGCGGTGAACGTCATACAGCAATTCGGGATGCTGGTGGATGTCCCGGCGCCAGGCCTGAATATCGGGTTGAAGGTCGGCGACGCGGTTCACGATGGGCATGGATGGTCTCAAGCTTTGTTGGGAATACAGGACTGTCTACCATGCAAGCCGCAGTCCACCTAACCGCCGCGGATCGGGGGGAGCCCTGCCCTCTCGTCATGGCCGGACTTGTCCCGAACCGCTGCGTCTGCCTATTAGGACGGAACATCAAGTGACCATCCGGGTGGAAGCAGAATGCCAAGGCGGCTCGAAGGTGAGTTTGACTACATTGTCGTCGGGGCAGGCACGGCAGGATGCATTCTCGCCAACCGCCTATCGGCCGATCCGAAAAATCGCGTCCTCATTCTCGAAGCCGGCGGCGACGACAACTGGATCTGGTTCCACATTCCGGTCGGCTACCTCTTCGCGATCGGCAATCCGCGCTCGGACTGGATGTTCAAGACCGAGGCCGAGCCGGGCCTGAACGGCCGCGCGCTGGCCTATCCCCGCGGCAAGGTGATCGGCGGCTGCTCGGCGATCAACGCCATGATCTCGATGCGCGGACAGGCCGCCGATTACGACCATTGGCGCCAGCTCGGCATGACCGGCTGGGGCTATGACGACGTGCTGCCGCTGTTCAAGCGGATCGAGGATCACTTCCTGGGCGCGAGCGAGCATCACGGCGTCGGCGGGGGCTGGCGCATCGAGGCGCCGCGGCTGTCGTGGGAGGTTCTCGATGCCGTCGGCGATGCCGCAGAAGAAATGGGCATCAAGCGCATCCCGGATTTCAACACCGGCGACAACGAAGGCACCAGTTATTTCCACGTCAACCAGAAGCGCGGCCGGCGCTGGTCCTCGGCGCGCGGCTTCCTCAAGCCCGCGCTGAACCGCCCCAACCTGCGGCTCGAGAAGCACGTGCTGGTCGACCGTCTCATCATCGAGCAGGGCCGCGCCGTCGGCGTGCGTTTCGTCCAGAACGGCGAGATCATCGAAGCGCGCGCGAAGCGCGAGGTGATCCTGTCGGCCGGCGCGATCGGCTCGGTGCAGGTGCTGCATCGCTCCGGCATCGGGCCTGCCGACTGGCTGTCGCCGCTCGGCATCGACGTGATGATGGACAAGCCCGGTATCGGCCGCAATCTGCAGGACCATCTCCAGCAGCGCGCGATCTACAAGGTCGAGGGTGTGCGCACGCTGAACGAGACCTATTACAACCTGTTCCGCCGCGGCCTGATGGGGCTCGACTACGCCTTCCGCCGCCGCGGACCGCTGACGATGGCGCCGTCGCAACTCGGCATCTTCACGCGTTCCGATGCGACGCGCGCACGCGCCAACATCCAGTTCCACGTACAGCCGCTGTCGCTCGACAAGTTCGGCGATCCCCTGCACCGCTTCCCCGCCATCACCGTGAGCGCCTGCAACTTGCAGCCAACCTCGCGCGGCACCGTGCGGCTGCGCTCGGCGAGCCCGGACGAGAAGCCGATCATCGCGCCGAACTACCTGTCGACCGACGACGACCGCCAGGTCGGCGCCGACGCCATCCGCACCACCCGCCGCCTGATGCAGCAGAAGGCGCTGGCAAAATATCACCCGAGCGAATATCTGCCCGGCCCTTCCGTCGGCGACGACGATGCCTCGCTCGCCAAAGCCGCGGGCGATATCGGCACCACCATCTTCCATCCCGTCGGCACGGCGAAGATGGGCGCGGCGAACGATCCGATGGCGGTGGTCGACGAACGCCTCCGCTTCTACGGCCTCAGCGGCCTTCGCATCGTCGATGCCTCGATCATGCCGACGATCACGTCGGGCAATACCAACACGCCGACCGCAATGATCGCCGAGAAAGGTGCGACGATGATTTTGGAGGATGCGAAGTAAGTCGAACTTCCAGTCCTTAGGTCGGATGATTTCGTTTTTGACTTCCCACGTCATCGACCGCCCGTCGGCCTGCAGGTATGAGGGCCAGGCGCAGCGCGGACAGGCGTCTGCGCTCTCAGCGGGTGACGCAAGACGAGGAAGCAGAAAATGAATTTGAACGAGCTTGCCGATCGATATGTGGCTGTGTGGAACGAGCGGGACTCTGAAAAGCGGAAGCGACAAGTCGCGGAATTATGGATTCCGCAAGGTGAGCACTATGTCGAGTCGCGCAAGGTCGTTGGGCATGATGCGCTCGAGCTGCGCATCATTGAATCGCACAACGAATTCGTGCGCGATGCGGGAAATCGCTTTCGCGCAGTGCCCGGCGCTCGCCGGGAAGGCAACGTGGTGGCATTCTATTGGGAGATGTTGCCGGCCAACGCGGATACCGTGCTGGGCAAAGGCCTGGAATTCGTTGTCGTCTCGGATGCTGGAAAGATAGTCCAGGACTACCAGTTCTATCCGGCCTGACAGGCCCGCATCGCAATGTCCGACGACACGAAGGCGGAGTGATTCATGCCCGTTTCATATGCCATCGAGTTTCAAGTTGTCCCCGGCAAGCGGGAGGAATTTCTGGAGCGCCTCTGTGAAGTCCTGGACGCGATGAAGGTCGAGACGACATATTGTGAGGCGGTCCTGCACCAGGATCCGACGTCCGAAAACCACTTCATGCTCTACGAGACGTGGGACAACCACGATGATGTCGTCAACGTGCAACTGAACCGTCCCTACCGGCACGCGTGGCATGATGCTCTCCCGAGAATACTGGCGAGTGAGCGCAAAATCGGCGTGTGGGAACCAATTAGGGCGGATCCGAAGCGCTCCCCGAAGACCAGATGACCTCGTGGAGAATCGGGCGGCGCTATCTGCGCATGAGCACGTGCTCTCTGGCGCCTGCCCGTCCCCTCTCGACAGCGACCGGCGATGCCTGATCGACAAGCTCCGACTGCATCAGGTTTGCAAGCTCGATCGTACGGTTGTCTGCCGGAAACAGCATTTCGAGGGCGAGTTCGGCCAAGGTGATGTCAGTGGCGGTGCCGAAGACGGTCACGGTATTCAGAAAGGACATGGTGCCGAGGCGCGTCGTGATACGCAGCGGGGTGGCTAGCCGCTCGGACTGCTCGAAGCCCATGCTGGTGGTCGAGTCTGACGGGGCGGGATACGCTGCGACCTCTGCGAGCAGATTTTGCAGCCAGGGATCGGCCCCGGCCTCGATCTGCTGACGCAACACACTCAAGCAATAGGCGCGCCATGCCGCGAGGTTCAGGATTCGCGGTCCCATGCCTTCCGGATGCAGCATGAGACGCATCGCGTTGATGGGTGGCTCTAGGAGTGCTTCCGAACATCCTTCATAGAGCTGGGGAAGCGCGCCATTTGAAAGCACCACGTTCCAACGCCGATCCACTGCGAAGGCGGGAAAGGGCTTGTGTGCCTGGAGAATGCGATCCATCGCCGCCCTCGCTGCTTCGAGGCCGTCGATCGACGTCTCCTCGTACGCTGGCGCAAACCCCGCCGCGAGCAGCAATCTGTTGCGATCCCGAAGCGGAACATCGAGAAGGTCTGTCAGACGGTTGATGATGGCCCGGCTTGGTTGCGCTTTCCCGGTTTCGAGGCATGACAAATGCCGGGTTGAGCTATTGGCCGCGAGAGCCAGATCAGTCTGCGTGAGGCGTCGCCGCTCGCGCCAACGTCTCAAGAGGATCCCGAAAGGAAGCTGGTGCGCTGTCATGGGGCCAGCCTAGCTTTGGGCCCAGCCATAGAAAATGACCTCCGAGGTCAAGATTGCCATGCATTCCAAGTCGCGCCACCTTCCGACTTCACGAAATCGTCATCCCATCCAGGAATAAACCCCGCCCTCCCCCAATCACCTCCCCGAAGCCCAATTCCGGGCGAAGTGGAGACGTTGCGATGAGCGGACACGATCACGGGGATGACGGCGTCAACCGCCGCAAGGTGCTGGAATGCATGACCTGGGCCGGCACCGGGGTGCTCTGGACCATCACGGGCGGCGTGCCGCGCTCGCTCGGCATCATCGATTCCGCGCAAGCCGCGACCGCGGCCGCGCCCGGCATGACCTTCCTCCAGATCAGCGACAGCCATGTCGGCTTCGACAAGCCGGCCAATCCCAACGCGCTCGGCACGCTGGAGGAAGCCATCAACAAGATCAACGCGATGCCGGCCAAGCCGTCGTTCATGATCCACACCGGCGACATCACCCATCTGTCTAAGGCCGCCGAGTTCGACAATGCCGAACGCATCATCTCGCAGACCAAGCTCGACGTGCACTACGTCCCCGGCGAGCATGACTTCATCGACGAGGAGGTGAAGCTCTATCGCGAGCGCTACGGCCGCGGCACCAAGGGGCACGGCTGGTACTCCTTCGATGCCGGCGGCGTGCACTTCGTCGGCCTCGTCAACGTCGTCGACCTCAAGGCCGGCGGCCTCGGCAATCTCGGCGCCGAGCAGCTTGCCTGGCTGGAGGACGACCTGCGCGGCAAGTCGAAATCGACGCCGGTCGTGCTGTTCGCCCACATCCCGCTCTGGACCGTCTATCCGGAATGGGGCTGGGGCACCGAGGATGGCGGCCGCGCGCTCGAATACGTCAAGGGCTTCGGCTCGGTCACCGTGCTGAACGGCCACATCCACCAGGTGATGCAGAAGGTCGAAGGCAACGTCACCTTCCACACCGCGCGCTCGACCGCCTTCCCGCAGCCGGCGCCGGGGGCAGCTCCTTCGCCCGGACCGATGAAGGTCGAGGACGCAAGGCTGCGCTCGATGCTCGGCGTCGCCAGCATCAACTTCAAGCAGAACGAGCAGCGGCTCGCGATCATCGACACACCGCTCCAGGGCTGAATCCAAGGTTGAATGGAAGCTGACAATGAAGACACTCAATCGCCGCGACTTCGGCGTCGACCTCGGTCTCGCTCTGGCCGCGGCCGTCCTGCTGCCCGCAACAACCGCCCGGGCCGACGACATGGACGTGCACATCGACAATTTCGTTTTCCAGCCGGCCGAGCTCAAGATCAAGGTCGGCGCCACCGTGACCTGGACCAACCGGGACGACATCCCGCACACGATCGTCTCGGCCGGCAAGTTCAGGTCCAAGACCCTGGACACCGACGACAAGTTCTCCTTCACCTTCACCAATGCGGGCGACTACAAATATTTTTGTTCGTTGCACCCGCACATGACGGGGATGATCAAGGTTGAGTAACGTCTCCAACCAAGGCATCAACGTCTTGCCCGGCCGGTGGTCCCACGCCGGCCGGGCTCCTGTGCGTTCCGTCACACACAGGGACGGAACGAAGCCACAGGCAGAACAAGAGGCAAAGCGAGGAGCGATGCCCGCCACCGACGATCTGCAGAAGGCGCAGCGCTTCCGCGAAGCGGCGCTGCCCTATCTCGACGACGTCTACACGCTCGCGCGCTATCTGCTGCGCGACGCCTCCGATGCCGAGGACGCGGTGCAGGAGTGCTATCTGCGCGCGCTGAAGCACTTCGACAGCTATCGCGGGCCGGCGATGAAGCCCTGGCTGTTCGCGATCCTGCGCAACGTCTGCAACGCAGAATATGCGCGTCGCGCGCACAGGCCCAGCGCGATCGAGGATACGCCCGGCGCCGCCGAGCAGACGCCGATCTGGCAGGAGACCGGGGCAAGCCCGGAAACCGAAGTGCTGCGCAGCCGCGATGCCGGCGCCATCCGCAAGCTGATCGACACGCTCGCCGAGCCGTTCAAGGAAACCTTCGTGCTGCGCGAGATCAACAACCTGTCCTATCGTGAAATCGCCGAGGCCGTCGGCGCCCCCGTCGGCACCGTGATGTCCCGCCTCGCCCGCGCCCGCGCCATGCTGCGCGCGGCCTGGACGGCGGAAGAGGAGCATCCAAGATGACCTGCGACGAGGCAAGAATCCTGCTTCACGCGCTGATCGACAACGAGCTCGATGCCGGCCACGCGCGCGAAGTCGAAGCCCATATCGCCGGCTGCCCGGCCTGCGCCGCGGAGCTTGCGGCACAACGCGAGATGCAGCGCGTGCTCGCCGACACCGATTTGCGCTACACCGCACCGGCGAGCCTGCGCGCCCGCATCGAGGCCTCGATGCCTCAGCCGCAGCGCCTGCAACCGACCCGCCGCTCCGTGTTGCGCGGCTTTGCGATGGGCTCGGCGGTCTCCGCGCTCGCCGCCTCCGGCGTCGTCGCCGTGGTGCTGCGCCAGGACGACCAGCAGCGCATCCTGTCGGAGGTCGTCTCCGCCCATCTGCGCTCGCTACAGGCCGGCCATCTCACCGACGTGATCTCGACCGACCAGCACACCGTCAAACCCTGGTTCAACGGCAAGCTCGACGTCGCCCCGCCCGTGATCGACCTCACCGCGCAGGGTTTTACGCTGGTCGGCGGCCGGCTCGACTATATCGACGCCCGCGCCATCGGCGCCGTCGTCTACCGGCGCCGGCAGCACGTGATCAACCTGTTCGTGTCGCAGACCTCGAGCACCGAACACCGGCCGCCGAAGACCCAGACCATGCAGGGCTTCAACTGCCGCCGCTGGGGCGATCGCGGCCTGAATTTCTGGGCGGTCAGCGATCTCGGCGCCGACGAGCTCGCCGAGTTCGTCGACAAGTTCGGGGCGGCGATGAAGGTGAATGTGGAGGGGTAGCGGCTCGATGATGTATCATTCCGCGATACGCGGGTATTGCCAAATGTATCAGATAATGATACATTGATTGGGTGATCAGAACGTTTCGGGACAAAACGACTGAGGCAGTCTTCGACGGAGAAAGTCCCAAAGGCTTTCCAGCCGATCTCGTGAAGGTTGCACGCCGGAAACTGCGTTATCTGCACGCTGCCGGCGAGCTCGGCGATCTAAGGGCGCCGCCCGGCAACCGTCTGGAGGCCCTGAGCGGCAATCGCAAGGGACAGCACTCGATCAGGATCAATGATCAGTTCCGAGTGTGCTTCATCTGGACACCGCAAGGGCCCGTCGAGGTCGAGATTGTGGACTATCACTAGGGAACGCGACAATGGCCAAAAAACTCAAGCCCATGCACCCCGGTGAGGTTCTACGGGAGGAGTTTCTAGTCCCACTGAACATGTCCGCTGGCGCGCTCGCCAAGACGTGCGGCTTGCCGCGCACGCGCATCGAGCGGATCGCGAATGAGCAGACCGGAATCACCGCCGACACCGCGCTTCGACTGGCCAAGGCGCTCGGCACAACGGCCGAACTCTGGCTCAATCTTCAGAATGATTATGACATCCAGATCGCGAAGCGCGATCTCGGCAAGGCACTTGACCGCATCGAGACCGTGAACAGGCCGCAAGCGGCTGAATGACGGCCCAACTAAGCCGACCTTCTCACCGCGTTGTCCACCAGCGTCTTGCCGAGCGACCAGATCGCACCGGGGACCTTGTGGCTGCCGGCGATGACGTCGTCGAAGGCACGCTCGATCCAGCCGCAGTCTTCCTCGGTGATGGTGAGCGGCGGCAGCAGCTTGATGGTGTGGCTGCCGTGGCCGGCGACCTGGGTGAGGATCTTGTGATCCTTGAACAGCGGCACGGTGATGAGCTGGCAGAACAGGCCCTTGTTGGCGGCCTCCAGCACGTTCCAGGACGCCCGCAGGCGCAGCGACTTCGGCGGGCCGAACTCAACGCCGATCATCAGGCCCTTGCCGCGCACTTCCTTCATCAGCTCGTAGCCGGGCACCATGCGCGTCAGCGCAAGGCGCAGCTCGGCGCCGCGCTTGGCGGCGGACTCGATCAGCTTCTCGGACTCCATGACATCGAGCGTAGCGATGCCCGCGGCCATCGCCAGATCGTTCTTGGAGAAGGTGGAGCCGTGCACCACCGCACGATCCATCTGGTTGAAGATCTTGTCGAAGATGCCCTTGCGCGTCAGCACCGCGCCGACCGGCACGTGGCCGCCCGACAGCGACTTCGACAGCAGCACCATGTCGGGCTCGACGTTCCAGTGCTCGACCGCGAGGAAGCGGCCGGTGCGGCCCATGCCGGTCTGGATCTCGTCGGCTACGAACAGCGTGCCGTATTTCTTGCAGAGTGCGGCCGCACCGGGCAGGAACTCGTCGGTGGGCATGTTGACGCCCTTGCCCTGGATCGGCTCGACGACGAAGGCCGCGACCTCGCGCGAGGCCAGCGCCTTTTCGAGCGCGGCGAGATCGTTGAAGGGGACCGGGGTGCAGCCAGGCAGCAGCGGCTCGAAACCGGTGCGGAAGTTCGAGTCACCCGTCAGCGACAGCGCGCCATAGGTCAGGCCGTGATAGCCGTGGGCGCAATAGACGATGCCGGGACGGCCGGTGGCGCCACGTGCGAACTTGATCGCGGCCTCGACGCATTCCGCTCCGGAATTGGCGAAGAACGCCTTGTCGAGATAGGGAACGTATTTCAGGAGGCGCTCGGCGAGCACGCCGGCGAGCGTCGAGACGTCGAACTGGACGAGGTTGGGCAGGTCGGCATCGAGCACGCTCTTGAGCGCGTCGCGCATGACCGGATGATTGCGCCCGATCGCAAACACGCCAAAGCCGGACAACAGGTCGAGATAGCGCGCCCCGTCGCGGTCGTAGAGGTACTGCCCCTGCCCCTTCTGGAAGCCGACGTCGTAGCCGATGGTCTTGAGAACCCGAACGAACTGCTCGTTCAGATACCGATTATGCAGGGCACTGCGCTGGGCCTGACGGTCCGCGAACAGTTGAGACATGTCTGGATTTGGGCTGTGCATCCGCTACATACTTCGGTTGAGGGCCGTCTCGTCAACTGGAAACGGACCGTTACAGAAAACGGTCTGTGCGGCCTTTTGCCCTTTTTCGGACCATCTTCGCAAGCACAGCTTTAAACCATGTTGCACTGCCAAGGAACACTCATGCGTTTGGCCCTTTACACCGGAATTATACTGGCTGGCGGTTACGCCTGCCTGACTCCTGCTCTCGCCGCCGACCCCACCGGCGACTGGCGGGTCGCCGACGGCGTCGCCAACATCCGTGTCGCCCAATGCAATGGCAGCATGTGGGGCGCGGTTTCCTGGGAAAAGCAGCCTGGCGGCCGTGACGAGAACAACCCGGATGTCTCGAAACAGAACAGGCCGACGCTGGGCATGGCGACCCTGATCGACATGAAGAAGAAGCCCGGCGTCGATCAGTGGGAAGGACAGGTCTACAACGCGAAAGACGGCCAGCTCTACAGCGCGACCATCACTCCGGCCGGTACCGACCAGCTTGAGATCAAGGGCTGCGTGATGGGCTTCCTCTGCGGCGGCGAAACCTGGACCCGGGTCGGACCGCCGATCCCCTTGAGCCCCGCCAACGCCATGGCCAAGGGCGCGCCGAAGCCCACCGGCGCGGCGCCGAAAGCCCAAGGCACTGCACCACCCCAAGGCACGACGGGCGCCACAGCGCCTGCGCCGGCCCCGAAAACCGCCACGGCGGCCAAGCCCGGTCAGAAGGGCGCCGCCGACCCCGTCGGCGACATCTGCCTACTCCCTGAGATTGCGGGGCTTGCCCATTAGGGCCGGCTGGAACAGCAGCACGGCGGCGAGCGTCGTCACCAGTGAGAGCGCCAGCAGCTTGCCCATGCTGGACGTGCCGGGATGGCTCGACAGCCACAGGCTGCCGAATGCCGTCGCCGTCGTCAGCGCGCTGAAGAAGATCGCGCGTGTCAGGCTGGTCTGAAGCAGGTTTGTTCTGCCCGAGCGCCAGGCCACGACATAGTAGATCTTGAAGGCGACGCCGACGCCGAGCAGCAGCGGGAACGCGACGATGTTGGCGAAGTTGAGCGGCAGGCCGATCAGCACGCAGATCTCGAGCGTGACCGCGCCGGCAACCAGGAGCGGCACCAGCGTCATCAGCACGTCCACGAACCGGCGGAGCGTGATCCACAGCAGAAGGCCGATCACCAGCAGTGCGTAGACGCCGGCGTGGATGAACGCCTTCACCACGGTGTCGCCGGATTTCAGGATCGAGACCGGCCCGCCGATCGCGGTCGGCTCGGCAACGAGCACCGCCGCCGCAAATCTGCGCAGCGTGTCGTTGTCGTTGGGATCGCCCTTGGGCAGCGCCTCGACGCGGATGATGCCGTCCTTGCTCTTCCAGGCGCTGACCAGATCGGGCGGCAATGACTTCAGGGTGACCGGCTCGGCCTGCATCGCGTTCCTGAGCTGGTCGAACACGATCTTCATCGGCGTGACGAACACGTCCTGCGCCTTGTTGCGCATGGCCTCGTCGGCATTGGCGAGCTTCTCGAGCGCGTCCGCAAGGCGGCGCGAGGCGACCGCGCCCGGCCCCTTCGCATCGCCGGCGGTCCGGCGCAGATTGTCGACCGAGGATTTCAGCGCATCGACGTTCTCCTTGTCCGACGGCGCGGCATCGATCTGGTCGGGATTGAGCGCGGGGTTCAGCACCTTGGCGCCCTGTGCGATCAGCTTCAGCTTCGGCTGCTGGTCTTGCGGCACGAAGCTGTCGAGCGACATCACGCGCAGCACCTCCGGCACCTTCTCCAGCTTCGCCTCGACCTGCCGTGCCTGCTCCTCGGACGTCGTCATCACGTTGATGGCATTGGCACCGGTGTTGGGATCCTTGCGCAGGTCGAGGAAGGTCGCGATCGATTCGGCCTTCGGGTTGCGCAGGTTCATCGGGTTGAAGTCGAACTTCATGAAATAGAGCAGCGGCAAGCCGGCGAGCGCGAGCAGCAGCGTGCCCCCCACCACCAGCACACGATGCTTCTCCAGGAAGTGATCGAGCGGCGCCAGGAAGGCGTAGCCCACGGGCTCCTTCTCGCCGGGTGGGTTGAGCAGCTTCAGCATTGCCGGCAGAACGGTGATCGAAGAGAGGAAAGCCACCAGCATGCCGACGCCGGCGATCTGGCCGAGCTCCGCGATGCCTTGATAGTCCGTAGGCATGAAGCAAAGGAAGCCTGCCGCGGTCGCCATCGCCGCAAGCGACAGCGGCACCGCAGAGCGCTTCGCTGCCAGCACCAGCGCACCCGAAAGGTCGTTGTGCTTGTAGCGCTCCGAGCGGTAGCGGACGCTGTACTGGATGCCGAAATCGACGCCGAGGCCGACGAACAGCACCGCGAACGCGATCGACAGCAAATTGAACGATCCGACCATCATCAGGCCGGCGGCGGTCGTGATGGCAAGGCCGACGAAGAGATTGACGAACACCGCGAAGATGATCTTCGCCGAGTGCAGCGCCAGCCACAGGATCAGCAGCACGACGAGGACGGTGCCGACGCCGTTGACGACGGCGCCTTCCTGGACGGTGGCATATTCCTCATTGGCGATCGGCACCGGGCCGGTCAGTCGCACCCGCGCCTGGTATTTGGTCGCGAAATCCAGATCCGCCGCAGCCTTGCGGATCGCGTCGGTAGCGCCCTTGCCGGGCTCCAGCGCGTTGTAGTCGAGGATCGGCTTGAACTCGATGAAGGCGCGCTTGTCGGAATCCGACAGCGGCTCGTCGCTGACGAGTTCGCGCCACGAGAAGCTCGCATTGCCCTTGTTGAGCACGGTCTCGACCGTCTGCGCGATCAGGTTGAAAGGCCGCGCGGTATTGTCGAGCTTGACCTGGCCGCGCTTGACGCCGGCAAGTCCCGTCTCCAGCGCGCCGGTCAGGCCGCGGATCGAGGGGTCGCCCGCCATGATCTCGATCAGGGGCGCCGCCGATTCGAACTCGCCGGTGACCTTGGCGACCTCCTCGGTCGGCAGGAACAAGAGGCCGTTCTTCTCGAAGAACTCGCCGGTGCCGAGCTGCTGCATCGACTGGAAGTTGGTCTTGTCGTCCTTCAGCTTGGCAAACAGCGCGTCCGATGCCGCGGTCGCCATTTCCGGCGTCTTTGCCTCGACCACTGCCGTAATCGTCGCGTCGCGGTCGAAGGCGCGGTCGAATTGCTGGTCGCGCTGGCGCCAGTCCAGATTCTGGGCAATCAGCGAGTTGATGTCGGTGTTGATGGCGAAGTGCTTGGACGTGTAATAGCCGGCCCCCACCGCAAGCAGGAGCCCGAGAACGACGACGAGGGAGGCAAACCGGGTACAGGCCCTGACGATGGCAACGACTACGCTTTGCAGCACATCTTTTCTTTCTGGTGTTAACAGCTTGCCGAAAACGCCCGCTGTTTATCGGAGTTCCCGGGCGAAACCTATTGCTGTTTTAAGTGGCTCTCGCCGCAAGAAGGTTCGAGGTAAACGGCGCGGACCGTGGCAAAATCATGCGGGGCGGTCGGTATAGCCGGGGAGTTGAGGCGGGAAAGTGACGAAGGGGTGAGCACAAATGTCGCCATTTTGCTCATCGCAATTTCCATACTATAATACCCGGCGGGGAACCAAAGGTCTATCCGACCTTTCCTTTCTGCCGATTTTTTGACACAAAGTATTGCGCCTCCATGCGCCGGAGCCCCGACGGGGGTGGGTGGCTACCGCGTGCGCGAAACCAATGGTGCGGATATTGCAACTCATTGGTCAGTATCGAGGTGCCGCCGGGAACTTTGAAGCGGATTGGTGCAACTTGCGTGATGGGCGTCCTATGGAAGTTTATCTAGCGCAACCGCGCGGTTTCTGCGCGGGCGTGGTGCGGGCGATCGAGATCGTGGAACGGGCGCTGGAGAAGTTCGGCCCGCCCGTCTACGTGCGCCACGAGATCGTGCACAACAAATACGTGGTCGAGAGCCTGAAGAACAAGGGCGCCATCTTCGTCGAGGAGCTGTCCGAGGTTCCGCCGAAGGCGGTGACCGTTTTCAGCGCCCATGGCGTCGCCCGCAGCGTCGAGGAAGAGGCCGCCGCGCGCGACCTTCCGGTGCTCAATGCCACCTGCCCCCTGGTCACGAAAGTTCACAATCAGGGGAAGCGCTATATCACCAAGGGCCGCACCCTGATCCTGATCGGCCATGCCGGCCACCCCGAGGTCGAGGGCACGATGGGCCAGGTTCCCGCCCCCGTGCTGCTTGTTCAAAGCGTCGAAGAGGTTAACGCCCTCACGCTGCCGGCGGATACGCCAGTGGCCTACATCACCCAGACCACCCTGTCGGTGGACGACACCAGGGACATCATTTCGGCCCTTCAGGCCCGCTTTACAGATATTCAAGGCCCGGATATCCGGGATATCTGCTATGCGACACAGAACCGCCAATCTGCGGTAAGGGACTTGAGCAAGCTGGTCGACGTGATCTTGGTGGTGGGCGCTGCCAATAGCTCGAACTCGAACCGGCTCCGCGAAATCGGCACTGAAGCCGGTGTCGCGAGTTATTTGATTGCCGACGGCAGCGAACTCAATCCGGAGTGGTTGAAAGATGCCAGGACCGTCGGCGTCACGGCCGGCGCCTCGGCGCCCGAGGTACTCGTGGATGACGTGATCGAAGCGATGCGGCGGATCGGACCAGTCAAGGTCCAGGTGCTGCCGGGCCGCGAGGAAAACATCGAATTCCGGCTTCCGGCCGAACTGGCTGCGAGCTGACCCACCCGAATTTCAAGCCCAGAAAGAAACGTGTAATGGCTATCCCCTTCTTCAAGGAAATGCGTATCGGCGGCTATTTGCTCAAGCAGAAACTGCTTGGCCGCAAACGCTATCCGCTCGTGCTGATGCTGGAGCCGCTGTTCCGCTGCAACCTCGCCTGCGTCGGCTGCGGCAAGATCGATTATCCGGATGCGATCCTGAACCGCCGCATGACGGCGCAGGAGTGCTGGGACGCGGCCGACGAATGCGGTGCGCCGATGGTCGCCATTCCCGGCGGCGAGCCGCTGATCCACAAGGAGATCGGCGAGATTGTGCGCGGCCTCGTCGCGCGCAAGAAGTTCGTCTCGCTCTGCACCAACGCGCTGCTGCTCGAGAAGAAGCTCGATTTGTTCGAGCCCTCCCCGTATTTGTTCTTCTCCGTGCATCTCGACGGCCTGAAGGACCATCACGACAAGGCGGTGTCGCAGAAGGGCGTGTTCGACCGCGCCGTCTCCGCGATCAAGGCGGCCAAGGCGCGCGGCTTCACGGTCAACGTCAACGCCACCATCTTCGACGGCCATCCGGCCGAGGAGATCGCGAAGTTCCTCGACCTCACTGTCGAGCTCGGTGTCGGCGTCTCGATGTCGCCGGGCTACGCCTATGAGCGTGCGCCGGACCAGGAGCACTTCCTCAACCGCACCAAGACCAAGAAGCTGTTCCGCGACGTCTTCGCGATGGGCAAGGGCAAGAAGTGGAACTTCATGCATTCCGGCCTGTTCCTCGACTTCCTCGCCGGCAACCAGGAATACGAGTGCACGCCCTGGGGCATGCCCGCGCGCAACATCTTCGGCTGGCAGAAGCCCTGCTATCTGCTCGGTGAAGGCTATGCCAAGACCTTCAAGGAGCTGATGGACACCACCGACTGGGAGACCTACGGCACCGGCAAGTACGAGAAGTGCGCCGACTGTATGGCCCATTGCGGCTACGAGCCGACCGCGGCGACCGCAGCGCTGAACAACCCGCTGAAGGCGATGTGGGTGTCGCTGCGCGGCGTCAAGACCTCTGGCCCGATGGCGCCGGAGATCGACATGAGCAAGCAGCGCCCGGCGCAGTACATCTTCTCGGAGCAGGTCCAGAAGAAGCTCTCCGAGATCCGCAAGGACGAGGCCGCCGCCGCGCAGGAGAAGGCCGCACGGAAGGCCTCGACGGCCGCGTAAGGCGAGAAACAGCACCACGAACAAAAAGGCCCGGTCGCCATCGCGACCGGGCCTTTTCTTTTGTCAGATCGAGACGCTCAGACTGTCTCGGCGACCAACGCCTCGCTGTCGACCAGCTCGGTGCCGATCAGGAAGTCGCGGCAACCGCGCAGGGAGCGCAGCGCGCGGTTGAAGTCGATGCCGGTCGAGACCAGCGCATGCAGCGTCGTCGGGTTGCGCACGATTCCGCGCAGCACGGCCGCGAGGTCGATCTGGCCGTTCGGCTTGATGGCGGCGCGGGCGAGCGCCGGCAGCGCGCGATGGGCGGGGTCGCTGATGACGCGGACCGCGGCAAAGGGCAGCCCCGCCTCGGCGGCGTAGGCGGCCGCGATGTGGCTTTCCATGTCGACGGCGGAGGCGCCGGTCTCCGAATGCAGCGCCGCCTTGCAGGACCGCCCGGTGACCACTTCCTCGGCGCCGGCGAGGCTGCCGCGCACCACGCGGCGGCGCCCTGACGTGAGGCGGTCGATCAGGTCGTCGCCGAGCGATAGGCCAGCGGCCCAACGGGTGTCGCCTGACAGCACCTCGGTCGCCAGCACGACGTCGCCGGAGCGCAGCGTCGGGTCGAGCCCGCCGGCCACGCCGAACGAGATCACGCCGCGAATCGTCTCAGGATCCACCACGGTCAGGAGCGCCCGCAACTGGGTCGGGCTGCTGGACGAGCAGATGACGGCCATTCCGGGGCCCGCCGCGATGCGGGCCTCCTGAACCAGACCGGTCACAATGAGTATTGGCCGCGGATCAATGGCATTGCCCGCGGTAAGATAGTCCCCCGTCCCCAAAGTCACATTCCGACCCCTACCACCCTGCTGTTGGTGTTCCGCAAGTTCCGGTACCGCGCCAGCGCCCACAGCGGGAAGAACTTCGAGTAACCATGATACCGTAGATAGAATACACGGGGAAAGCCTGTGGCGGTGTACCGCTGCTCGTCCCACAGTCCTTTTTCGTTCTGTGTTGCAATCAGGTACTCCACCCCGCGGGCGACGGCCGGGTGATCAACCTCGCCTGCCGCCATCAGGGCAAGCAAGGCCCATGCCGTTTGCGAGGCGGTCGAGGGGGCGGCTTCCCAGCCCTTGTAGTCCAGCCGGTAGCTGACGGCGTCCTCGCCCCAGCCCCCGTCCTTGTTCTGGATCGAGGCCAGCCAGTCGGCGGCTTTCCGAATCATCGGGTCGTCGTGGCGGACGCCGGCCATGTTCAGGGCGCAGAGCACCGACCAGGTTCCATAGATGAAGTTCATGCCCCAGCGGCCGTACCAGGACCCTTCCGGGTGCTGGGTCTTGCGGAGGTAGGCGACCCCGTCGGCCACATGCTTGCTGGTCTTGGCGGTCTCGCCGAGCTGGGCCAGCATCGAGACGCAGCGCGCGGTGACGTCCTCGGTCGGCGGATCTAGCAGCGCGCCATGGTCCGAGAACGGGATGTTGTTCAGGTAATATTCGAGATTGTTGACGTCGAAGGCGGCCCAGCCGCCGTCGTCGCTCTGCATGCCCTCGATCCACTCCCGGCCACGGTCGATCGCGGAATCATAGCCGGTGACGCCGTGCTCCCGGCGCATCCGGTCCATCGACATCACCACGACCGCGGTGTCGTCGAGATCGGGATAGTAGGCATTGTTGTACTGGAACGCCCAGCCGCCCGGGCGCACGTCGGGCCGCTTCACGGCCCAGTCGCCCTTCACCTCGAGCTCCTGCTTCGGGATCAGCCAGTCGAGGCCATGCTTCGCCGCAGGCACCGCCTTGTCGCCGCCGGCCTCCAGCAGCGCGTGGGCGGTCAGCGTCGTATCCCACACCGGCGAGACGCAGGGCTGGCAATAGGCCTCGTCGTCGCCGATCACGAGCAGCTTGTCGATGCCCCGGCGCGTGACCGCGCGCGGCGGATAGTTCTCGTCCTTGCCGAGCGCGTCGTACATCATGACGAGGTTGGCCATCGGCGGATAGATCGCGCCCATGCCGTCCTCGCCGTTGAGCCGCTCCTCGCTGAAGGCGAGCGCGGTGTCGATGGCGCGCTTGCGCAGGCTCTTCGGAAACAGCGGCTCGATGACGCGCAAGATCGCATCGAGCGAACGGAACAGCAGGAACCAGGCCATGCTCTGGTGCGGCGCCTTCGCGGTCATGCCGATCGAGCGCGGATCCTGGAGAAACAGCTCGTCGATGCCGACGCCCTTCGGATTCTTCGCGCGCGGCTTCAGCGCGGCGATCACCATCAGCGGCACCATGGTGGTGCGCGCCCAGTAGGAGATCTTGTTGATGTGGAACGGCGACCAGAACGGCAGCAGCATGATCTCGATCGGCAGCACCGGCACCGCGCGCCAGGTCACGATGCCGAACATCGCGAGCATGAAGCGCGTGAAGACGTTGCTGTGAATAGCGCCGCCGCGGGCGTGGATCGCCTCGCGCGCACGCACCATGTGCGGGGCGTCGATGGAATCCCCGATCATCTTCAGCGCGAAGTACGCCTTCACGCTGGCGCTCATGTCGAACTCGCCGTCATGCACGAGCGGCCAGCCGCCATGGGCGCCCTGCACGCGACGGAGATAATTGCCGATCTTGGCCTCGAGCACGGTGTCGACCGGCTCGGCGAGATAGTGGCGCAACAGAACGTATTCGGCCGGAATCGTGCAGTCGGCCTCGAGCTCGAACACCCAATGGCCGTCGGATTGCTGGAAGCCGAGGACGCCTTGCGTGGCTGACGCAATGCTCGATTCCAAGATCTCCGATTCCGAGATCTTGGATTCCTTGGCTTCGCGGGCGGTCGCGTTCACGGAATCCATCTGGCTCGATTACTCCGATAGTTAATTTGAATTGACCGGGACAAATTCCCGTCAGGGCCGCTGTGCGGCCAGCACCAGATCGGCGGCGCGATCACCGGACCGGACCGATCCCTCGATGGTTGCAGGCAATCCCGTAGCAGTCCAGTCGCCGGCGAGGAACAGGTTTTTCAGCGCGGTAACCGGCCCCGGACGCAGGGCGTTCTGCGCCGGCGTGGCGGCAAAGGTGGCGCGCCGCTCGCGCACGATCTGCCAGGGAGGCAGCTCGCCGGAAACGCCGCCTGCCTCGCAGACGTCGTTCCAGATCGCTTGCGCGAGCTCCTCGCGCGGCATGTCGACGAGACGGTCGCCGTTGCTGATGGTCACGGAAAGCCGGTTCGGGAACGCGAACAGCCATTCCACGATGCCGCCGATCACGCCCAGGATCGGCGGCGAACCCGGCGGCGGCTCAAAACGGAAATGTGCATTCACGATGGCGCGGAATTCGGTCGGCGTCTTCAGGCCCGGCAGCAGGCTGGCGGCGGCACGCGGCGGCACCGCCATCACGACGACATCGCCGTCGGCGAGCTGGATCACGTCCTCGCCGCCGAAATTCAGCGCGCCGGCCTTGCCGTCACTGGTCACGAACGCACGCAGCTCATGGCCGAGCTGAACCGAGTGGCCGCGCTCCTGCAAGAACTTCACGGCGGGCTCGATCAGCACGGCGCTAAGGCCGTCGCGCGCGATCAAGGGACGGCAAGCCTGTCCGCCGGCAAGCAGCGTCTCGCGCACGATCGCGCCGGCGAGCCCGGCCGAGCCCTCGGGCGGATCGACGTTGAGCGCGGCGAGCAGCAGCGGCTGCACCAGGCGCTGATAGAGCACGCCTTCGGTAGGAATGGACTTGCCGACCAGCGTCTCCTCCGAGGCCCAGATCAGCGGCGCCAGCTTGAGATAGTCGGTGAGGCCTGTGTCGGGAACGCGGCGGCTCTCGTCGAGCACCCAGGTCGGCAGCCGGCCGGTGCCGAGATCGATCTGCCAGCGCTGCCCGGTCTTGATATCGACGAAGGGAAACTGCGCGCTTTCAGGACCGACCAGGCCCGCCTCGGTCCCGATCGAGCGCGCATAGGCGCGCGCATGGCTGTTGCCCGACAGCAGCAGATGATTGCCGTTGTCGATGGTGAGGTTGGTTGCGCCGTCGAAATAGGAACGGCAGCGGCCGCCGGCCTGGTGCGTCGCCTCGTGCACGGCGACCTTGAAGCCGGCATTGGCGAGCCGCACGGCGGCGGAGAGGCCGGAAATTCCAGCGCCGATGATGTGAGCTGTGTTTTGCATCAGATGAAAGCGTAACGGAGCAGGATCAGGATGCGTGTGACCTTCGACACACGCACCGGCTCGCGCGGCGCGTTGAAGCCGCGCGCGATCAGGAGGTCCAGAATGGAATGATAGTATTTCGACATGATCCGCGGCGCACGCACGGTGCGGCGCTTGTTGCGGTTCATGATCTCGTCCGACTTCTCGAAATGCACCTTCGCACGCTGCGCCAGCGGCAGGCAGACCTTCGGCAGCGCGCGTTCGGCGATGACGCGGTTCGGGTCGTTGGAGGTGATGCCGGCATGCAGCAGCGCTTCGCGCGGCAGATAGAGCCGGCCGAGGCCGGCGTCCTCGTCGATGTCGCGCAGGATGTTGGTGAGCTGAAGCGCGCGGCCGAGATGATAGGCGAGCTGGATGCCGTCCTCTTCGGGCAGGCCGAACACCCGCACCGACAGCCGCCCCACGGCGCTGGCGACCCGATCGCAATAGAGATCGAGCGTCGCCATGTCGGGCGCGCGGATGTCCTGCGGCACGTCCATCTCCATGCCGTCGACGATGGCCAGGAAATCCTCGCGCTTGAGCCCGAAGGTCTTCACCGAGGCGACGTAGTCCTTCAGCCGCGGCGGCGGATTGCCTTGATAGAGCGCGTCGATGTCGGTGCGCCACGCCTGAAGCGCGGCGAGCCGCTCCTCGCGCGGGCCGTCGGAATCGGCGATGTCGTCGACCTGCCGGCAGAAGCTGTAGATCTGGAACATCGCTTCGCGCTGGTCATGCGGCAGGATGCGCATCGCGGCGTAGAACGAGCTGCCGGATGCGGTCGAGCCATAACTGGCGCCGGGCGAGGTCGCCTCAAGCGTCATGTGCAGTCCCCGGTCTGGAAATGGCCTTGCGTCCGATCGCGCGGCGGCCGACTTCGCCGATCATGCCGGCGAGGCTGAAGGTGAGGAGCTCGAACTTGTTGAGATGCACGCGCTCGCGCAGGGGATCGCGCACCTTGAGCAGGCGCACGATGCGGTCGGCATAGGCCTGGATCACCGCGACGTCGATGCCGAGGCGGAAATCCCGGATCTCCGCAGTTAACGACCTGCCCTCGTCCAGCAGCGCTTCGTTGCGCACGGCGAGCGACTGCAGGCAGGCCAGCATCGCCGGCGGCGACTGGGCAAGGCCGAGCTGCTCGACCGAGGCGCCGCTCGCGGCCAGCGCATCGCGCGGCAGATAGACGCGGTTGAGCTCGCGAAAATCCTTGCCGCAATCCTGGAGGTGGTTGTTGATCTGGAGCGCCGCGCAAAGCGCGTCCGACGCGGCCCAGGTCGAGGTGCTCTCGCCGTGGACGTCGAGCATGAAACGGCCGACCGGCATCGCCGAGTAACGGCAATAGTGGATCACCTCGTCCCAGTTCTCGTAGCGCAGCTTGGTGACGTCCATGCGGAAGGCGATGAGCACGTCGAGCGCGTGGCGCGGCGCCATGCCGCGCTCGGCCAGCGCGCGCCGCAAGACGACGGCTTCGGCCTGGGTGTCGCCCTTGCCGAGCAGTTCCGCCTCGAGCAGGTCGAGATAGGCGAGCTTCTGGTCGCCTGGCAGCGTCGCGTGGTCGGCGATGTCGTCGGCAGTACGGACGAAATTGTAATACGCCAGGATCAGCGCGCGATGACGCGGATGAATGATCCAGGACGCGACGGGAAAATTCTCGTCGCGGTCACCCTTGCCGGATCGCAATTCGCTCGCAGAGGTCATCGAGGGCTGGTTTACAATCGTTTGGACAGGAAGAGCTTTTTCGCTCGCGCGGGCTCGTGCCGGCGATGCCGCCGCGGCCCCCATATAGGGGAATACGGCCGCAAAACCAATCCTGTCTCTCGAAGGCTGCCCTGCGGATCCGGCCTGAAAAAGGCGGCCCCGGGGCCGCCCTTGTGGGCCAGTGGCCGAGCTTACTGGTTGTGGTTCTTCAGAACTTGGTCGCAGGCCTGCGAGATCTTGGTCCGGTTCTCCTTCAGGCAGGCCAGGATGGTGAAATCGCCCTGATCGATGACCGGACGGCAGAACTTCTGCACATCGCGCGTGCAGGCCTTCTGCTCGGAGTCCGTGCCACGCCCTTGCTGGGCAAATGCCGCCGTGGAAAGGGACGCCGACAGCAGGGTGAGAGCGACGAGAAGCTTACGCATTGTATTCCTTCATTCTGACGGCAGAATCGCACCAATCCCGGACAGCACAGGGCGGACGACCGGAACGGAATGTTCTGATGGCAAGTCGCCGCGAAGCGTGCGGCCTCGGAGAAGGCACAAGCACTGGCAAATGCGGCCAAATTGGCGCCACATCCACCAAATCAGGTCTTCCCTGCGCCTTCATTGGCAGATGTAAGGGGTTGATACTACGTCATAATTCAGGCGGTCCGCATTTTACTGCACGCCTGTTGCAGAGCTGCATCGCTCAGCCCCTCCGTTTCGGCCGGAAACATGCCAAAACCCGGGAAATCGCAGCCGCCGGGCATGGCGCAAGGCCTCATGAACCGCCATCTCTGGCGGCCAGGCTTTGAACCTGACACGGGCTCGAAGCACTAAACCTTCGATGTGGCGAGACGTCCCGATCTTGAGCGGACGTCGTTCCAAAACGGGATATTTGTGATGAAATTCTTTGGGCGATCTGGACTGGCAATCAAGGCGGCCGGCATCGGGGCTGCGCTGCTCTTCTCGGTTTCGGCAAGCCACGCACAGTCGTCCGGACCGTTTGCCGGTTTTGACGGCGCGTGGACCGGCACCGGCACGGTGTCGCTGTCCGACGGTTCCACCGAGCGCATCCGCTGCAAGGCCGACTACAAGGTCGCCGGCAGCGGTCTCAACCTGAAGCAGGCGCTGCACTGCGCGTCCGACAGCTACAAGTTCGACCTCACCAGCGACGTGACGAGCCAGGGCGACCGCATCTCCGGCAACTGGAGCGAGGCCAGCCGCAACATCTTCGGCAATCTCCAGGGCACCGCCGGCGGCGGCCAGATCGAGGTGTTCGTCGAGGCCAACGGCTTCGCCGCCAACCTGTCGCTGCGCACCAACGGCACCAAGCAGACGGTGCAGATCAGCTCCAAGGGCGAGATCCGCGGCGTCAACATCACGATGACGAAGGGCTGACGCCCTTCCCGCGTCGAGAGGAACACGCCCCCGGTTCTCGCGAGCCGGGGGCTTTTTGCTGACATTGTTGCGGATATGGACCCAATTCGCAGACATCTGCTCAAGGCCGCCGGCCTTATCGTCGCCAGTCGCGCCTTCGCAAATGACCAGCAGGGAACGAGCATGCAGCCTTCGTCCGTGAAACCACGTCACGTGCTCTGCTTCCTCGGCAAGGACGACAGCCTGCTGCAGCCACCGAAGGCGGTGGCCAGGACGATCGCGGATTTCAACTTCGAGATCGACCGCACGTATTCGCAAGCCAAGCCCGATCCGCACATGGAGCGGTCGTTCGGCGTGTGCTGGGACCGTGTCTTTCCCAATGCATGGTCTGCCGCCGACGAAGCAGCCGTGGCCAACCACAAATCGGTGCTCTACGTGCTGAGCCCGCCGATGGACAAGCAGAAGACGGTCGCCTATTCGGCAGCGGCCTTGCGTATCGTCGAGGAGATGATCGAGGCCGGTGCCACCGCCGTGAAGGGCGAAAGCGCAGGCGTTGCCCACGGGCTTGCGCGATGGCGCAGTCTCGCCGATCAGGCACGCACAGGCGCAAAGACCAGCGAGGGCCTTGGCATGACGCTCGCCCTCGCGAAGGCCTGTCGTCTTGCCTTCGCCAAGCGCCCGCTCGGCGGCGATCGCTATTACGAGACCGTCGGCTATCACCTCCTCGGTTTGCCGGAGGTCTATGTCGCGAAATCGCGCGGCAACGAATGGTCCGCAGTGATGCTCATGGAGGAGATCGCAAACGCGATGGCCGAGCGCGGCATCGACGCGACGCTGCGCGATCGCAAGCTTACGCTCTCGCGGGAACAGGACTACGCCGAGGACGACTTCAAGTTCAACCCGTACGGCATCATTAGCATCGAAGCCTGAGCGCAGGGCAGCGTTCGCCGCCCCGCGCTTAGATTGCGCGCTTGTCCGCGCCCTGAAGCTTGGCGTGCAGGTTGATCAGCCACATCGCCGTCGGCCGCAGGATGAAGAGGTCGGCGACCAGGGCCATGACCATCGAGAAGGCGCTGAGCCAGCCGAACAGCCGCAGCGACGGCAGGTCGGAGAACACGGTGACGACGAGGCCGCAGGCCAGCACCACCGTGGTCAGGATCAGTGCCGGTCCGACCAGCACGGTCGCCCGCTCCACCGCGAGCGCCGAGCCGACGCCCGGCTTGCTCTCCAGCCTCAAGCGATTGAGGAAGTGGATGGTGGCGCTCAAGCCCAGGCCGAACGAGACGGTGAGCGCGACGACGCTGGCGAATTGCAGGCCCTCGCCCATCGCCCACAGCACCGTTCCCGACATCACGACAGGGAAGATGCCCGGCAGGATGCAGGCGAACATCACCACCCAGGAGCGGAAGGCGAGGCCGATGAAGATCGCGACCAGCGCGAATTCGACGGTGAGTCCGCGGTTCAGCTTCTCGATCATGCTGGCGGAATTGCGCGCCGCGATGGCGGCAAGGCCCGTCACCGCGACCTCGTAGCCGGGATGCTTCTTGCGGACGGCGTCGAGCTCGGAATCGAGCTTGTCCACGATCGGCAGGAGTTGGCTGGAATCCTTGTCCGGCACGCGGCCTGCGACCACGACCGCATCCTGCTCGGCGTCGATGAACCGCCGCACCAGATGCTCGGGAATGACGCCGATATATTCCTTCAGCGTCGCAACGTCGGCGCTGCCGGCCTTTTCCGCGAGCCAGCGGCGCAGGGTCTCGACCGACCAGACGTTGCCGACACCGGCCGCCTTCTCCACGGTCGCATGCACGTCGGCGATCGTCTGCAGCGTCTCCGGCGAATAGAGCGATTCACCCTTGGGGAACTGGACCAGCACGTTGACCGGGTTGGCGCCGGTGAGCTTGGCGTCGAGCCGGTCGCTGGCGGCGACCGCCTGGCGCTTGTCCGGCACCTGGTCGGCAAGCCGGTAGCGGGGCTCCAGATTGGCGTAGATGACGCCGAGGCCGCCGACGAACAGCACCGCGATCAGGCTGAACAGGCCTGGCCGGCCGACCATGCGCACCGCGATCCAGTAGCAGAAATTGCGTAGCGCCTGGACGCCGGCGTCCGCCCCCTGGAACTTGACCGCGAAGACCTTCTCGTTGCGCACGAACAGCACGCCGAACACCGGCACCAGCGACAGCACCGCGACCAGCGCGATGATGGTGGCGGCGAGCCCCGCCTCGCCGAACTTGCGGATCAGGTCGGAGCTGGAGAACTGGAGCGCGATGAAGGAAATACCGGCGGTGCCGTGCGTCAGCACGCAGGCGGGTCCCACCACCAGCACGGCGTTCTTGAACGCGGTGAACTTGTCCTGGCCCGCGATCAGCCTGTCGCGCGCGGCGAAAGTCAGCTGCATCGAGTCCGAGAAGCTGATGACCATGATGAGCGGCGTCATCACGTTCAGGAACATGTTGAGATTGAAGTTCGCCCAGCCCAGCGCGCCGAGCGCCAACAGGATCGCGATCATCGGCGGGAACGCGGCCGCGATCATGAACGAGATCTTGCGGAAGAAGATGATGGCGATGACGCAGCCGGCGAGAATGCCGAGGATGTTGTAGGTCAGCCCGTCGCGCTCGACCGCGTTGCGGATCTCGAGCTGCATCACCGGCACGCCGGAGAGCTGCACGTTGAGCCCGGTGTCGCCGAGATCCTCCTTCATCAGCGCGCGGATGTCGGCGACGGTCTTGGTCAGCTTGCTGGAGGCGACCACCTCCGGATCGAGCGACAGCACGATCAGGGCCAGCGTGCCGTCCTCCGACAACAACTTGCCGCGGATGATCTCGTTGTTCTTGACGGTCTCGATGAACTTGTCATAGGCCGCGCCCTCGGGCAGCTCGGGCGGGAACAGCGCCGCCGGCAGCTTGCCCGGCGCCGGTGCCTGACGCGCCGAGAACAGCGAGACGAGGCCACGCGTGCCCTCGACCAGCTGCATGTCGGTGATGAAGTCGCGCAGCTTCTCGAGGTTGTTCCGAGCCAGGAGGTTCTTGCCTTCGACCACGACGAGGACGTCGAACTCCTCGGCCGGAAACTTCTTCGTCACCTCTTCGTACTGGTGGAATTCGCGGGTGTCGGAGCGGAACAGCTGCGACAGCGAATCGTCGATCTTGATCCGGTGGATGCCGAAAACGGCGCCCACGATCAGGACGAGCAGGACGATGCAGGAGACGATCGGCGCCCGGACGGCGATCAGCCCGATGCGCTCCAACCCGAAGGCGATGGAGGACGCGGGTCCCTGCTCGACCTTGTCGACATGAACCTCACTCTCGCTGTGCTTTTCGAGCATGCCTTATCCAGTTCCTAAATCGGCTCGGTCTGTGAGCTTATTGCGCTCCGCGAACGGCTTGAAAACGCCATACCAATGGGAGGCTTGCCCCTTGAAAATGCGCGGAAAATCGCCGCGAGGGGTTTAGCAGGTCCATAGCCTCCCTCGCAAGCAGGCGAAGTGTGGCCAAATCGATCAAGCTGTAGCGATTTTGCCGGAATGCCCGTTATTCGGGCAAGGACGTGCCAATTCGACGCGGCGCCCGGTCCGCGCTCTCGTCTTTCAGCGCGACGCCGGTGACCTCCCTTGCCAGCCCCTCCCGGAGGAGCCAGGCGATCTTGAAGGCGGCCTCGTCATTGCTCAACCCAGCGTGGTGGATGTTCGACACGCAATTGCGCTCGGCATCGGTGCGGCCCGGCGTCGGCGCGAAGGTCAGATAGGCGCCGAGGCTGTCGGGCGCGGACAGGCCGGGTCGCTCGCCGATCAGCGTCACGACCATGCGCGCGCCGAGAATGGCGCCGATCTGGTCGCCGAGCGCGACGCGCGCGCCGGAGGCGACGACAACATGGCCGAGCGCGACAGCATCGTCGGCTGCGAGCAGCGGCAGCAGGCGCGTCACCAGCGCCACCGCATGGGCGTGGACCGCCGCCGCCGACAGGCCGTCGCCGATCACGATCGCAAGCTGGCATGGCCTTGAGGCAATTCGCGCCAGAGCCTCGATTGAGCCGGCATCAAGCTGCCGCCCCAGATCCGGCCGGCGCAGATAGTCCCTGCGGTCGGCCGCCCGGCTCCTCGCCTCGGTGACGGCGAGGCCGAGCGCACCGAGATCCGCGAGCAGCCGCGGTACGTCGAAGACTGCATGCACGGCATCGCGGGCCCGGGCGTGGTCCAGCGTGAAGTCGAGCAGCGCGCGTGTCGGCACGCTTGCGCCGCTGCGGCCGAGCGCAACGCGCGCAGGCGTGAACGACCGCAGATCGAGGGTCGGGCGGCGCGGGACGGCCGGATCAGACATGTTGCGTCATTCGGCGGGAACGGAAGCCTCGCGCAGCCGGATCGAATAGTTCGAGGCGTTCTGCTTGCCGCTGGAGGCCGCGCGGGCAAAGGTGATGAGATGGTGCGCGATCAGGGTGCAGCCGATCAGGCCTTCGAGGTCGCCGCGCTTGATGCGACCCAACGCGAACTTCCAGAACACGCGCCTGTAGTCGCCGAGCACGCCGACCTTCCAGAAGATGTTGCGCAGCATGACGAGACCGCGCCTGATGTTGGGCCAGGTCTTCATCTCGTCCGCCACCGGCATCTTGAGACGATGAGGATAAACGTGGTCGCATTGATACTGGAAGCGCGCGAACACCTTCTCGGGCTCGTAGGCGACGCCCATGGCGTGCTTCCAGGATGCGACGACGTCGTCATAGGGCAACAGGAAGTCGACGTTGGAATCGCGGCCGTCGTCCTCGATCAGGCGCCCTTCCCGCTCCAGACGGTCCCACAGCGGCGTCTTCGGCAGCGCCTGGAGCAGGTTGATCGTGAGCAGCGGAATCCGGGACTCCTCGACAAAGGCGAGCAGCGCCTCCGAAGTGTTCGGCTTGTCGGTGTCGAGCCCCATGATGATGCCGGACACCACCTCCATGCCGTAGGAGTTGATGGTGCGCACGCCCTCCAGGATCGGGACCATCATGTTGTGGTCCTTGTGCATCGCCTTCAGCGCATCGGGATCGGGCGTCTCGATTCCGCAGAAGATGGTGATGAAATAGGCCTCGCGCATCTTCTCCAGGATCTCGGGGCGCTTGGCGATGTTGAGCGTCGCCTCGCAGGCGAGCCGCACCACGTAGCCGGTCTTCTTCTGCCATTCGATCAGATGCGGCAGCAGATCCATCGCCGCCTTGCGATTGCCGATGAAATTGTCGTCGACGAAATAGACCGTGTCGGTCATGCCGCATTCGCGCAGGCGATCGAGCTCGGCGATGATCTGCTCCGGCGACTTGATGCGCGGGTTGCGGCCGTAGAGGCCGGGGATGTCGCAGAACTCGCACTGATAGGGACACCCGCTTGAATACTGGATGCTACCGAGGAAGTATTTCTTCACGTCGGCAAGCTCGTAGGCCGGGATCGGAAACTCCGTCATCGGCACCCGGTCCTTGGTGGTCAGCACCACCTGGGTCTCGGGGCGCGAGATGTCGCGCGACAGAATCTCGATCAGCTGGTTGGTGGCGTCGCCGAGCTCGCCGACATGCAGATAGTCGAAGGACGGATAATAATCCGGGCAGGCGCTGACGGAGGGCCCGCCGAGCGCAACCGGGAGATCGAATTCATGGGCGCGGCGGCAGATGTCGTTCATCTGCTGGCGCTGGATGTGCATGCCGCTGACGAAGACGACTTCCGCCCAGCCGAACTCCTCTTTCGTGGTGCGGCGCAGGTTCTCGTCGACGAATTTGACCTGCCAGTCCTCGGGCAGATAGGCCGCCAGCAGCAAAAGCCCCTGCGGCGGCATGAAGGCGCGGACGCCATCGGTCAGCGGATAGGAATGCTCGAACGTACCGAACGACGACGTGTAACGCGGAAACACGCAAAGAATCCGCCGCGACGTACCGTTGCTTTCAGCTCGCATCAAAGCTCCCCCGCCACGCTCGACCTGGTTGCGGAAATTGCCAGCCAGACACATAGCGTAATGCTGTCGCCGGAATTTCTCAATATTGTGGCGTGAGCTTAATTCCGAGAGCGGCCAATGGTTTCCGGGGGCGAGCTGGCGCCTCCCTCACCTCAGGCGATCAGCCGGGAGGCAAAATCGGGCAGCAGGCCTGCATCGCCGGCAAGGCGGAAATCGGCGCCCACGATGCCCGACTGCGCCAGCCAGTCGTCGAATTCCGGCGCGCGGCGCAAACCGAAGACGTCGCGGACATAGAGCGCGTCGTGAAAAGACGTAGACTGGTAATTCAGCATGACGTCGTCGGCGCCGGGGACGCCCATGATGAAGGTGACGCCGGCGGCGGCGAGCAGCGTCAGCAGGTTATCCATGTCGTCCTGGTCTGCCTCGGCGTGGTTGGTGTAGCAGATGTCGACCCCGAGCGGCAGGCCGAGCAGCTTGCCGCAAAAATGATCCTCCAGCCCCGCCCGGATGATTTCCTTGCCGTCGTAGAGATATTCCGGGCCGATGAAGCCGACCACGCTGTTGACCAGCAGCGGGGCATAGGCGCGTGCGACCGCATAGGCGCGCGCCTCGCAGGTCTGCTGGTCGACGCCGTGATGGGCATTGGCGGACAGCGCCGAACCCTGGCCGGTCTCGAAATACATCACGTTCTGCCCGACCGTGCCGCGCCGCTGCGACCGCCCGGCCTCCTGCGCCTCCCGGAGCAAGTCGAGATCGACGCCAAAGCTACGGTTGGCGGCCTCGGTGCCGGCGACCGACTGGAAGACGAGGTCGACCGGCACGCCCTGCCCGATCAGCGACAGCGTCGTCGTGACATGGGTGAGCACGCAGCCTTGCGTCGGAAGCTTCAGCCGCGCGATGATCTCGTCGAGCAGGCGCAGCAATTGGGCGATGACGGTCGGGTCGTCGCTGGCGGGATTGATGCCGATGCAGGCATCGCCGGCCCCCAGCAGGATGCCGTCGAGGATCGAGGCGGTGATGCCCCTGGCATCGTCGAACGGATGGTTGGGCTGGAGCCGCGTGCTCATCCGGCCCTTCAGCCCGATGGTGTTGCGGAAGGCGGTGGTCACCTCGCATTTCCGCGCCGCCAGGATCAAATCCTGGTTGCGCATCAGTTTCGAGACCGCGGCCGCCATTTCCGGCGTGATGCCGGGGGCGAGCTTGCGCAGGATCTCGGGCGTCGCTGCGTCCGACAGCAGCCAGTCGCGGAAGGCGCCGACCGTGAGCGAGGCCACCGGCGCAAAGGCCCTTGCGTCATGGCTGTCGATGACGAGGCGGGTGACCTCGTCGGTCTCGTAGGGGATGAGCGCTTCCTGCAAGAACTGTCCGAGCGGAACATCCGCGAGCGCCATCCGCGCCGCGATCATCTGCTCGGCGCTGGCAGCGGCAATTCCGGCCAGCCGGTCGCCGGAGCGCGGCGGCGTCGCCTTGGCGAGCAGGTCGCGCAGATCCGGGAAGGCATAGGTCGTGGCGTCGATGGTATGGCGATAGACCAAGGTCCCCTCCGGGGTTCGTCGGCCAAAGGCCGACTCCAGGACTATCCTGAAACTATACCTTCGGATCAAGACGCTGAAATAACTTACCTTTCTTTCGACCAAGGACAAAGGCGCGTTAACGCCGCGTCCATCTTCGTTCTGCATAGTCGTCCGTGAAGAAGGACTAAGCCACTGATCGGGAATCTCGATTTGGGCTAAGGGGCATTTCCAGATTGCAAGGTTTTGATGCTTTGGGCGTCAGAACCTTGCGATTTGGTTTTCGTGGATTCCCTCGAAGCGGGAAGCATGATTCCTTGTCTGCATCGGAGGGAACGATGCGGCCGAAGAAGCACAAGACGACGGGATCGAACGATCTGTTCCGGGCTCGGCTCGACCAGATCATCAATATGAAGCACGAGCTGGTTCTGCTCGCCGGCAAGGTCGATTGGGACTGGATCGACGGCGAGATCGCGCCGCTCTACAGCGAGAACGGCAGGCCCGGGATCGAGACGCGCTTCATGATCGGTCTGCTGTTGCTCAAGCACATTTACGGGCTGTCCGATGAGGAGGTGTGCGAGCGCTGGGTCCATGACCCATACTTCCAGTTCTTCACCGGGGAAGAGTTCTTTCAGCACACGTTCCCGCACGAGCGCTCGGACCTGAGCCATTGGCGCAAGCGGCTTGGCGACAAGCTGGAGTTGCTGCTGGCCGAGAGCTTGCGGGTAGCGCACGAGGCCGGTGCATTACGCAGCCAGGACCTCAAGCGGGTTACGGTCGACACCACGGTGCAGCCGAAGGCCATCACCTTTCCGACCGATGCCAAGCTGCTGCATGCGGCCATCAAGGGGCTCAACCGCCTGGCGATCAGGCACGGCGTCAGGCTGCGGCAATCCTATGCTCGCATCGCCAAGGCCGCCGCGATGATGGCCGGCCGCTACGCCCATGCCAAACAGTTCAGGCGGCATCAGCGGCAGTTGCGTATCCTGCGTAGCCGGCTGGGCCGGATCATCCGCGACATCCGCCGCAAGATCGAAGGCCAGCCAGCACTGGAGCAGGCGTTCGCCCTCCCGCTCGGCCGGGCCACGCAGATCCGCTCGCAGCAGCAGCGCCAGCGCGGCTGGAAGCTCTATTCCTTCCATGCCCCGGAAGTGGAGTGCATCGGCAAGGGCAAGGCCAGCGCGCCTTACGAGTTCGGCGTGAAGGCCTCCATCGTCACCAACAACCGCCGGGCTCCCGGTGGCCTGTTCGTGCTGCACGCCAGCGCACTGCCCGACAACCCCTACGACGGTCACACCTTGCGGGACGTCATTGACCGCACCGAGACACTCACCGGCTGTCCGATCGAGCGGGCCTATGTCGACAAGGGATACCGCGGCCACGACGCACAAAATCCCCGTCGCGTCTTCATCTCCGGCCAGAAGCGCGGCGTTTTCGGTGTCATCAAGCGCGAGCTGCGCCGCCGCTCCGCCATCGAGCCCATCATCGGACACCTGAAGGCGGAAGGCCACCTCGGGCGCTGCTACCTCAAAGGCCGCGCCGGCGATGCCGCCAACGTCGTCCTCTCAGCCGTCGGACACAACTTCCGCCGCATCCTCGCCTGGCTGAGATATCTCTTGTGCCTGTTCCTGGCCCAGCTATGGCGCACGCTCGCCCGGCCAGCCTCGATCAATCCGGCTTCTTAACGGACGACTGCATAGTTTTGCATAGATTTTTACACGACCGCGCTCACCGGCCGCCTCAGGCCATTCGGGCCCCTGAAAACCATGACCATCGACCAATCTGGGAATGCCGCCGGCCTGGCCGGCCGCTTCACGCTTGCCACCAAGCTCTATGCGATCTTCGCGCTGTTCGCACTGCTCACGGCGGCGATTGCGATGCTGTCCGACTACAACAGCCGCCGCAGCGCCGACCTGACCAGCGCGATCGAGACGGCGAACGCGGCCGCGCTGAACGTCGAGCGCGTCAACTCGCTGGTCTATGCGGTGGTGATGGAATCGCGCGGCGTCTACATGTCGACGGAGCCTGCCGTCGTGAAGAAATACGGCGAGGGCCTGCTCAAGTTCAACGCGCAGATCCTCGACGTCGTGAAGCGCTGGGAAACCATCGTCAGGGACGACGATGCCGAGCAGTTCGCCACCTTCAGGAAGCGCATCGAGCAGTTCGTCGAGTTTCGCAAGGAGCTGGTCCGCCGCGGCGTCGAAATCAATGCGGCCGCGGGCCGCGAATGGGGCGACAACGACGCCAACCGCGCCGTGCGCTCGGCGCTGAACAAGGATCTCGAGGCGCTGTCCAAGGTCTATGCCGAGCGCGGCAAACAGATCGCCCGGCAGACCGAGACCAATCGCACCCTGTCCTTCGTCCTGACCAGCCTTGCCGGCGTGGCGCTGGCGCTCGTCGTGATCGGCATCGTCATCATCGCCCGCTCGATCGCCCGGCCGCTCGCCTCGATCACCGCCACCATCAAGCAGGTCGCCGATGGCGCCGAGAACGTCGTGGTGCCGTACGGCAACCGCGCCGACGAGATCGGCGGGCTGGCCCGCGCGATCCAGATCTTCCAGGACGCGATGGGGCGCAACCGCAACCTCGCCTCGCAGGTCTCGCAGGATTCCGCCGCGCGCGAGCAGCGCGCCCGCCATATCGAACAATCCGTCGAGGAGTTTCGCGACGCGATCGGCGCGATCATGCGCGGCCTCGGCGACAACGCCTCGGTCATGCGCGAGACCGCGCAGACCATCACGCGCGTCACCGCGGATGCAAGCAACCGGGCCGGCATGGCCGCAAACGCCAGCCAGCAGGCCTCGCACAATGTCACGGCGGTCGCAGGCGCGGCCGAGGAGCTGTCGGCCTCCGTCGAAGAGATCGGCCGGCAGGTCCGGCAGAGCGCCGGCGCGGTCGAGCAGACCGGCCAGCGCACCGAGAAATCGATCTCGGAGATCGAGAGCCTCGCCGCCGCCACCCAGCGCATCGACGGCGTGCTCAACCTGATCCAGGCGATCGCAGAGCAGACCAATCTGCTAGCGCTCAACGCCACCATCGAGGCCGCCCGCGCCGGCGACGCCGGCCGCGGCTTTGCCGTTGTCGCGCACGAAGTGAAAGCGCTCGCAGGCCAGACCGCCAAGGCGACCGCCGAGATCGGTGAGAACGTCTCCATGATCCAGGCCTCCACCCGCAACGCGGTCGATGCCGTGCGCGAGATCGGCGGCGCGGTGCGCGAGATCAACGAGGTCACCTCGGCGATCGCCGGCGCCGTCGGCCAGCAGGACCAGGCGACGCGCGAGATCTCCTCCAACGCGCAAAGCGCCGCCCAGGGCAACGAGACGCTGGTCGCCAACATCACCTCGCTGCGCGACGCCATCGGCGAGACCGATACGGCGGCATCCTCCGTGCTGACCGCGGCGAGCAGCCTGACCGCGACCGCGGAGACGCTGTCGCGCGAGGTGGAGAAGTTCTTCCAGAACCTGCGGTCGGATGCCCGCGCCGCCAGGGCGGGATAGCGGCGCGTTCGCCGCCGTGAAGCCGGCGGGGGCATGCCCCAGACAAAAAACGCGAAAACAACCCCATGCACAGTAGCCGGGGACAGTTTTTTCAATAGCTTGGCCGGCGGCGCGACACTGTGCGGATTTTACGAAGTCGATTTGACTGGTCGGGCAAAACACCGGCATGATGTCACCATGGCGGCGGTGCAGTTCGCCGAACCGTACCCTTCCGTCCCGAACTGCTGTGCTCTGCCTCTTTGTTCAGCCAACCGGTCCGGGAATCCAATCGTCGCCGGAAAGCGGCCTCACTGTTACGTCGGGAATGACCCCGAGCTCCAGGCTCGGATCGAAATGGCGCATCGTCCGCTCATTGAGATCAATGATGCGGCCAGGCCTGAGCGGCCCCACGTCGTTTATCTTGACGATGACCTTCTTGCCTGCGGCCTCGACGAGAGCATATTTCGGCCGAGCGCCAAATTGGACCCCACCAAATTTCTGACGCAAACTCGTCTTGATGGCAGCCGTCCACAGCGAGGGATCATAACGCTCGCCCGAGGCTGTGCTTGGGCCGCCCTCCTCCTTGCCGGGCTTGAACGGATTGTACATGGATGCTGCGCCAACGATCGCATCCCCAGAGGCGGCATTGACGATAGCGCTTGAGTGAGCTCCACCCGTTTCACTTCGAGCAACGGTAACAGAAACGGCAAGCGCAACCACGGCGCCGCAAATTGCGGCGCTCGAGCGGAACACCATTATATCTCCTTTGATTTTCTCGATCGTCCGGTTCCGGATGCCGCAAGACATGGACAAGCGAACGCTGAAGCGTTCAGGAACTTGCGCCAATCTTTTGCGGATTCGAAGCCAACCCCTGGCTACGGAACCGTTGTGGGAACCAGAGCGGTCCCACGGAGTGTTTTAATTCTCGCCGTCTAAGACAGGGATTGCGTCAGCAGAATGACCGACGAGAGCGACGCGCGACCGCACGAGTACGGCGGTAAAAGTGCGCAGTATCGAGCTTGCAATCCCGAAGAGTCCCGCGAAGGGATCGTCCAGCTCCAAGATCAAAGAGATCGCGCAGGCAAACAACCGCACACATACAAACAACGACATCGCGACGACCTGGAGGTATTGACGCGCTCCCAGCTTTGGAGTCGCCGAAAGGGTTAAGTCTTTAGCGTGCAAATATCGTGTTGCTGGTTGGTCGATAGCATCCGAAGATAACGCATTAGGCCGAAACCGTCGTCAGGCGGAGGCCCCGCGCACGCAATGCGCCGCAGCCAAGCTACAGGAGTACTGTTTCGGCCCATCCCAACCGAAGAGGAGGCACGACCATGAAATTCGCAAGATGGATTTTCATCGCCGCCCTTTCGATGTGCGCCACAACGGCGATCTCTCCGGCCACCATCGCAGCTGAGCCGACTGGCAGGATTACGATCTTGTATGACGCGTTCGGCGCTGATCCAGCAATGACAAAGGACTGGGGTTTCTCTGCGCTGGTGGAAGTCGCAGGAAAGCGCATTCTCTTTGACACTGGAGATAACGCCGAGATCTTCGAGAAGAATGTCAAGGCGAAGGGGGTTGATCTTACCACGCTCGATTTCGTCGTTCTCTCCCATCGTCACGCCGATCACATGGCTGGATTGAGCCATGTCCTGAGTGTGAACCCGAAGATCACGATTTACGCACCCAAGGAAGGATTTGGCATCTACGGTTCATCGCTCCCCTCGACGTTCTATCGCAAGGACGACTCCCTGCCCGAGGAGATGCGATACTACAGCGGCAAACCGCCGAAAATCATGGAGTTCGGCACCGCCTGGCCCACTGCCAACTTCCAATTGATCGATCAGACGACGGAGATCATGCCGGGCATCACCCTGATCGCTCTGATCTCCGATCTTCCCGGGACGAAGGAACTCAAGGAACTTTCTCTTGCCGTGAACACGCCGGATGGTGTGGTTCTCGTGGTCGGCTGTTCGCATCCCGGAATCGAACGCATCGTAGAGGCCGCAACAGTCATCAATCCGAAGATTCATCTCGTTGCCGGCGGCTTCCACCTTGTGGTTGCCACCGACGACGCCATCGAGAAGATCGTGATCGCCCTCAAGGACAAGTTCCGGGTCGAGAACATTGCCCCCGGTCACTGCACGGGTGAACCGACGTTTGCGGCGCTGAAGAAGGCATTCGGCGCGCGATACATCTATGCCGGTCTCGGCACATCGCTGGTTATCGGGCCCGACATCAATTCCAACGTCCGGCGTGGCGAGGCGCCGGCGCTTGACGATTTCGCGGTCTATCGCAAGCTTGCCAGTCGCGAAGACTGATTTCCCGCGAGAGAGCGGCGCTGCCATCGGCCGATCAAGTCGAAATCCGGGAGCGACTGGGTTAGTTCACGGCGCCCGCGTCGTTACGCCACGCCCACCCCGCCCCGCCTGATCAGCTCCTTGCCGACCGCGGCCAGATGCACCTGGTCAGGCCCGTCGCCGATGCGGATGAAGCGGGCGTAGACATAGGCGCGGGCGAGGAAGGTGTCCTGCGAGACGCCGGCGGCGCCGTGGATCTGGATGGCGCGGTCGATGACGCGGGCGGCCATGCTGGGCACCACGATCTTGGCCGCGGCGATCAGGTCGCGCGCCGCCTTGTTGCCCTCGCGATCCATCTTGTCGGCGGCCTGCAGCGTCAAGAGCCGCGCCTGCGCGATCTCGCAGAAGGAGTTGGCGATGTCCTCGCGCACCGAGCCCTGCTCGGCCAGCGGCTTGCCGAAGGCTGTGCGCGAGACCGCACGCTGGCACATCAATTCGAGGGCACGCTGGGCGCAACCGATCAGCCGCATGCAGTGATGGATGCGGCCGGGGCCGAGCCTCCCTTGCGCGATCTCGAAGCCGCGGCCCTCGCCGAGCAGGATGTTCTCCGCGGGCACGCGGACGTTGTCGTAGACGATCTCGGGATGGCCGACCGGGGCGTCGTCGTAGCCGTAGGTCAGCATGTCGCGGACGATGCGCACGCCCGGCGTCGCCTTCGGCACCAGGATCATGGATTGCTGACGATGGCGGTCGGGATGATCGGGCGCGGTCTTGCCCATCGCGATCAGGATCTCGCAATCCTCGTTCATCGCGCCCGACGTGAACCATTTGCGGCCGTTGATGACGTAGCTGTCGCCGTCGCACTTGATCTCGCACTGGATGTTGGTGGCGTCGCTGGAGGCGACCTGCGGCTCCGTCATCGAGAAGCCGGAGCGGATGCGCCCCTCCAGCAGCGGCGTCAGCCAGCGCTCCTGCTGCGCCGGCGTGCCGTAGTTCGCCAGCACCTCCATGTTGCCGACATCGGGCGCCGAGCAGTTGAAGACCTCGGGCGCCCAGAGGATGCGGCCCATGATCTCCTTTACGGGCGCGTATTCGAGGTTGGTCAATCCGGGTCCGTGCTCGCCTGACAGAAACAGGTTCCAGAGCCCCTGCTCGCGCGCCAGCCGCTTCAGGTCCTGGAGAACCTGCGGCGTCTTGTAACGCGTGGCTTCCGGTTTCACCTGCTCGTAATAGAGCTCCTCGACCGGCTCGACATGCGTCCGCATGAACCGGCGGACGCGCTCCTGCAATTCAAGCGAACGTGCGGAGTGTTGAAAGTCCATTGGGGTCTCCTGTTCGTGCCGCCAAAGCAGATGCCTCTTCCCTTCTCCCCTTGTGGGAGAAGGTGGCGCGAAGCGCCGGATGAGGGGTTGTATCCGCGCATTCAAATGTAGAGACGAGTCGCGGAGAGATACCCCTCACCCGGCTGCGCTTCGCGCATCCACCCTCTCCCACAGGGGGGAGAGGGTGCACCTTCTCCGTGGTTGCTTGCCGGCCTATTCGCCTCACGTCCCGCGCAACAGCTCGCTCGCCACGACCCAGTCGTTGCCGTCGAACTGGAGCATATAGCCGTCCTTGATGGGGCGGAAATCCTGCGGCGTGGTGTTGAGCGTGATGCCGGGCATCAGCAGCGACAGCGGCACGTTCTTTAAGTTGGCCGCCTGCGCCATGATGTTCTCGCGCGTCAGATTGTCCTTGCACTGCCTCAGCAGGACCACCAGGGCCTCGGCGACGGTGTAGCCGTAGAGACCCGCGACATTGTTGATGTCGGCATTGGGCAGGCGCTTCTTCATGAAGTCGATATAGGCCGTCATCGCCGGATCGTCCTTCGGCGCCTCGACGAACGGCTTGAGCGAGCCGAGCGACAGCACGCCCTTGCCGGCATCGAGGCCGGCCGGCACCATCACGGTGGCCTTGTTGGCGCAGCCGCTGGCGATGAAGCGCTGCGGCTGCCAGCCGACCTCGTGCGCCTTCCGGACCGCCTGCGCGCAGGCGCGCGGCGTCACCGAATAGATCAGGAAGACATCGGCCTTGGTGTTGGCGAGCGTCAGCACCTGGGAATCGACGGTCGGATCGGCAACCTCGAAGCTCGAGGCCATCGCAATCGCCTTGTCGGCATCGGCGCCGAGCGCTTCCTTGACGCCGCGCAGATATTCCTTGCCGGCGTCGTCGTTCTGATAGAGCACGGCGAACCGCGCATTCGGGTTCTTGGCGCGGGCATAGGCGACGTCGATCGCGGCCTCGCTGGTGTAGTTCGGCGCCCAGGGCAGCGCCATCGACCACGGCATGTTGACGGGATCGTTCCACTTCGAGGCGGAGCTGATCAAGAAGAGCTGCGGCACCTTGTTGCTGTTGAGATATTTCGCGATCGCCGAGCTCGGCGCCGTGCCCATGGTGGCGAAGATGAAGGCGACGCCGTCGCTCTCGACCAGCCGGCGCGCCGCCTCCATGGTCTTGGGCGGCGAGAACGCGTCGTCGAGCGAGATCAGATTGAGCTTGCGGCCGTTGACGCCGCCCTTCTCGTTGACCTCATCGAAATAGGCCGCGATGACCTTTCCGGTGATGCTGAGTGGCGAAGCCGGCCCGCTATAGGGCATGGTGTTACCGATCTTGATCTCGGTGTCGCTGACGCCGGGACCGTAGGATTTTTGCGCGGAAGCGGGCGTGGACAGGCAGGCGGCAGCCAATGCTGCGGCCAGGGCCAAAGCGGCTTTCATGGTTTCTCCCCGATGATTATCGCCGCGCGACGCCATCAGGCGAACGCGCGACGCGCTGCTTTTTGTCAGCGCGTCAGATCACCGGAGTTCCGCAACACGGTCTTGCGTCGAGTTGCTGGTTAGCTAGTGTGGCGCCGCCGCAAGCTGAAGCCCAGGCTGACCCAGCCCGCGCCCGCCATGATCAGGTCGATGCCGAGGAACAGGCCGAGGATGTAGACGCTGTTGACCGGCCAGCGCGCCAGGATCAACAATCCGAGCAGCAGCGTAATCACGGCCGATAGCGCCACCCACACCCACGGGCTTTCGCGCTTCATGCTGAAGGCGAGAAACAACCTGACCGCGCCGGAAGCGAGCAGCGAGGCGCCGAGGAACAGCGTCAACAGGACGGCGGCGAACAGCGGATTCTCGAAGGTCAGGAAGCCCGCGACGACGTAGAGCACGCCGAGCAGGGCCCAGATCAAGAACTTGCCCCAGCTCTTCATCTGGAACGCCCCGATGATTTCGGTGACCCCGGCCACGATCATCATCGCACCGACCACGATCACGCTCGCCACCGTCGCCATGACCATGCTGCCGAGCGCTACGAAGCCGGCGACGAGATAAACGACACCGAGCGCGACGATCCATCCCCATTTGGCATGCAGCGCGGTGATGCCCGAGCCGAGACTGGGATGGTGAGACGTATCCGAAGCACTTGTCATGGCGGCCACTCCTGCATGCGAAGCCCGCGGGCACACGCCAGACTAGCATGCACCGCACCCGGGCAACAGCCAGCAGAGCAGCCTTCACCGGCAGCAACATTGACGCAAATCAAGATCGAATGCGGCGCTTCAGTCCGGAATGCTGAAATAGAACGCCGCCCCCTTGCCCACCTCGGCGCTGGCCCAGATGCGTCCGCCATGGCGTTGCACGATGCGCGATGCGATCGAGAGGCCGATCCCCGTGCCCTCGTACTCATCGGAATCGTGAAATCGCTGGAACGCCGCGAACAGCTTGTCGGCCTGCTGCATGTCGAAGCCGGCGCCGTTGTCGCGCACGCAATAGACCGTCTCGCGCCCTTCGGTCCAGCCGATCACCGTGACCAGCGGCTTCTCCCGGGCGCGGGTGAACTTGAACGCGTTGGAGAGCAGATTGACGAGCACCTGCCGCAGCAGAGCCTGATCGCCGACGCATCCGGGAATTTCGCCCAAATGGACGAAGACCTCACGGCCGGCATGCTGCCGGCGCAGTTCGTCGACGACCTCGCCGACGAGTGCTCCGACATCGACCGGCCCCTTCGACAGCGGCTGGCGGCCGAACCGCGACAGGCGCAACAGTCCGTCGATCAGGCGCTGCATGTGCTCGCCGCTTGCCAGGATGGCGCCGGCCAGCTGCTGCGGCTGGTCCGGCCATTGCGCGGAATGATCCTCGATCAGCGTCTCCGCATAGCCGACGATGACCGAGAGCGGACCGCGCAGATCGTGCGCGACGGAATAGGCGAATGCCTCGAGCTCCCGGTTGGCGGCTTCGAGCTCGAGGGTCCGCTCGCGGACCCGCAGCGCCAGCTCCGCATTCTCCAGGTGCAGGCGCCGCACCGCGAGCGCGCGCTCCAGCACGGGAATGACGACGCTGAGCTTGAACGGCTTGAGAATGTAGTCGAGCGCCCCCGCCTTCATGGCCTCGACCGCCGTCGCGATGGTGCCGTCGCCGGTCATGATGATGCCGACCAGATGCGGATCGATCTCCCGCGCGGCCCGCAGCAGCTCGATGCCGTCCATGCCCGGCATCATCAGGTCGGCGAGCAGGAGGTCGCATTTCGTGCGCTGCAGCTCCGCCAGCGCGGATCTGGCGTCGGTGAAGCCGACCGCATCGTAATCCTCGACTGGCAACGTGTCGCACAGCGCCCGCATCTGCGCAGCCTCGTCGTCAACCACCAGGATGCGGGCCTTTGACTTTGCGGTCGGCATTTCCTATTCGCTCACCTCTATCGCACCCTGTGCGCGGCCGGGCTCGCAGCATTGCGCCAGCGTTTCCCTCAATTCGCGAAGCTTCGGCGGCTTGCTCAGGAGGCAGTCGACATGGGCCGGCATGTCATCCTCGGACATCAGGCGCTTGCCCCATCCGGTCAGCATGATCACGGGCGTGGCGGGCGACGCGGCCTTGATCGCGCTCGCCACCTTGCGGCCGTCGACATCAGGCATGCCGAGATCGGTGATCACGGCGGCGAAGGTCTCGCCGCGCGCGGAGGCGGCGCGGAACGCGGCGATGCCCGCGACGCCGTCATTGGCCGTCGTCACGACGTGCCCCTCCGCCTCCAGCGTATTGCACAATGATTTCAGCAGGAGCGGATCGTCGTCGACCAGCAGCAGGCGCAGCCGGGAGAGCCTCGCGGATTCGAGCCTGTCCTGCGACGGCGTGGCCGGCGCCGCTTGCGGGACCGGAAAATTCAACGACACGGTGGTGCCGCGACCGACGGCGCTGTCGATCTCGATCTCGCCGTTGTGCCGCCGGAGGACGCCGTAGACCATCGCCAGGCCCAATCCGGTTCCGCGCTCCCCCTTGGTCGTGAAGAACGGTTCGAGGCAGCGCCGGCGGGTCTCCTCGTCCATGCCCAGCCCGTCGTCACCGACCTCGACCCGCACCTGGCCGTGCCCGTCCGCGCCGCCGGCAAGCTTGGTGCGCAGCATTAGCGTGCCGCCGCCGGGCACCGCATCGACGGCATTGAAGATGAGATTGATCAACGCTTCGCGGATTTCGCTCTCGATGCCAGAGATCGCGGGCAATTGCTCCGCGAGCTCGGTGCGCAGCGCGATCACGGTTCCGCGAAGCTGCGGCATGTCGCTCCACCGCGCCCGCGTGAGGTCGACGACCTGCTGCACCAGCTGGTTGAGATGAACCGGCATCAGCGTCAATTGCGGCTCTCGCTGCCGGTAGAACTCGCGCATGCGCGCCACGGTATGGGCCACGTCCTCGACCGCCCGCTGGATCGTCTCCAGATAATCGCGCGTGCGCGCACTCAGGCCCGGCTCCCGTTCCAGCAGCGATTGGGTGTAGAGCGACACCGGCGAGAGCGCATTGTTGATGTCATGGGCAATGCCGCTCGCCATCTGCCCAAGGGCGCGCAGCCGCTCCTGCTGCATCACGGCCTGCTGGGTCTGCCGCAGATCCTCGTAGGCCTGTTGCAGGGCGCCATGGAGCTGCGCCTGATGGGCGGCGAGCGCGACGTGCTCGCTCAATTGCCGCAGGAACTCGCATTCGCCGCTGCTGAAGCTGTCCCGCTCCTTCCGCGCCGCGACGAGGACGCCGAACACCCGGCTCTCCACCTGGAGCGGGGCCAGCACCATCGCCCGCAGCCCGCCCCGCGCGAGTCGGACCGGGAACGGAAAGGACGACCGCGTGATGTCAGGCTCATAGACGAGCTGACCCATCACGCAACGCGAAAGGCCGTTCTCGTCGATGTCGATCCGCGACCGTTCGGGCATCGCTAGCTCCATGGCCAGCGCACCGCTCTTGATCCCGACGCATTCCACCGTCAGCACGTGATCGACCGCGTCGTGAAAGCACAGGCAGCCGAAATCCACCGGCAACTGGTCTTCGAGACTGCGAACCACCACCTGGAAAATGCTGTTGAGATCCTGCCGCTCGCCGATCGCGCGGGTGATCTGGTGCAGTAGGCTCAATCGGGCGAGTTGCGCCTGGGCCTTCTGCTCCGCGTGCCTGCGCACGAGAATTTCGGATTCCAGCGCAAGATTGGACGCTGCAAGCTGTGCGGTCCGCTCCTCGACACGCACTTCCAGCTCCTCGTTCAAGCGCGCGAGCTGGGCTTCCGCCCGCATCCGCTCCAGCATGTCCGACGAGGCCATCCGCATCATCGAGAGCAGCAGGACGAGGCGCCCGGCGACCTTGCCGAGGTGAGCGACCATCGCCTCGGTGTCGTGCGGTGCCTGCGAGTAGAGCATCGCGACGTGGCCGAGCAGAACGACCGCCCCCATCAGGGCCAGCGGCCCGAAGATGCGGTCCGTCGCTCGCAGCCGCCAGCACAGAACGCAGGTGATCGCCCACAACAGCGGCGCCACGATCAACACCGGACGGGTGATATCGAGCAGGCCCGGCGGGCGATATGGCGGAAGGCGCTGGAAGATCGCAATCAGCAGCACCGCGACGACGGCCATGAACAGTGCAAAGGCCGGCATCCCGACCCGATCCCGCCGCGCCGACCAGATCGCGGCGAGAATTCCGATCGCGAGGATGTGGGCGGCCGGCGGCCATGTCGCCGGCCGGAGAAATTCCCGCAGCTGCATGACGAACGCCAGCGACCCCGACCATTCCACGATCACCAGCACGTGGAGGAACTCCAGGACGAAGGTCGCGCCGAAGGCGATCGCGAGCCGCTTGGACAGCGGCTGTTCGATGCGCGCGCCCATATCCCAGAGCAGCAATGCCAGCAGCCCCGTGATGAGGGTGATGCTGGTGTCGAGAATGGTGTGGAGTTCCGGATAGTTCTGTCGTCCGGCGCCGAGCAGAAACACGCTGCCAATGCCAAAGGCGATCAGGACGCCCGCGACACTGAGCGATCGATTTGCAGTGCTGGCCCCGCTGTCCATATCGCTATCTTTGAGAAAGGGACGGCTCGAATCGAACGTCAGCGATGTTTCCGCCCTTTTTGCAGCGTATGCAATCTATACGTGCAGCAACCGCGAGGGAAGCGGCAGAGCCGCGGCTGCTCGCCTGCGACGATCCGGCAGGTGAATTGGCGCGCCGGGGGCACCGCCGGAGCGACGGCGGCGGCTCACAGGCCCCGCCGCTCCATGTCGAGCTCGGCCTTGAGGCTGTCGAGATCGCGGTAAATCGAGGCGACCGCAAGCACGCGGCCGGCCTTGCGGTACTTCAGCAGACAGTCCCTGCCGGCAATGCTGCCGTCGATCACGATGTCGTCAAAACTCTCGGCGTGGCCGACATAGTTGATCGGCACATCGTAGTGCTGGCTCCAGAAGAACGGCACGGCATCGAAGCGTTCGCGCCGGCCCAGCATGTTGCGCGCCGCGGTCTGGCCCTGCCGCTCCGCGACCACCCAGTGCTCGACGCGGATGGTTTGCCGCGAATGCGGATCGGGCCAGCGCGCGATGTCGCCAGCCGCAAAGATGCCGGCGATGCTGGTTTCGAGATATTCGCTCACGCTGACACCGCGATCCGCCGCAAGCCCCGCCTTCTCGGCCAGCGCAAGGCGCGGCTTGACGCCGATGCCGACCACGACGAGGTCGGCCTCGATGACGCCGCCGCTCTTCAGCGTCGCGCGCGTACCGTCGAGCCTCTCCACAGTGTCCCCGAGGTGGAAGTTGACGCCATTCTCTTCATGGAGCGCGCGAACGAAATCGCCCATCTCCGGTCCGAGCACGCGCTGCATCGGCCGCTCCTCCGGAGCGACCACATGGACCTCCAGCTTGCGTGCCCGTAACGAGGCCGCGACTTCGAGGCCAATGAAGCTGGCGCCGATCACCAGCACGCGCGTGGCGCTGCCGGCGGCCTTGATGATGGCCCGGCTGTCGGCGACGGAGCGCAAGGTGTGGACATGGGGCTGGTCGGCGCCCGGAATCTGCAATTTGACCGGCTCGGCGCCGGTCGCGAGCAGCAGCCGGTCGAACGGCAGTCTGTCGCCATTGCCCAGCGTGACGCTGCGTGTCTTCGCATCGATCGCGGAGACATTCGTGTTCAGCCGGAGATCGATGCCCGCATCCCGATAATAGTCCTCGCCCCGCAGCGGCAGCCAATCCTCCGGTGCGTTGCCGGCAAGATAGTCCTTGGAGAGGTTCGGCCGGTCGACCGGCATGGCGCCGTCATCGCTGAGCATGGTGATGGCGCCGGCAAAGCCCTCGCGCCGGAGCATCTCGGCCGCCGCGAAGCCGGCCGCGCCGCCGCCGACGATGACGAATTTCTCGGGCGCCGGCGCGCTGCGGGCGGTCGGCTTCGGTGCCTCACGCTTGCGCTGAACGATGATCCTGTCCTGGTCCCGCGTCACCTCCCATACGGCCAGCGCGCTCAAGGCCGGCGGGCGCGTCGCCTCGCCCGATCGCAAGGAGAAACAGGCGTGATGCCAGGGACAGCGGATGGTGTCGTCCACCACCAGGCCTTCGGCGAGCGGGCCGTGATAATGGCTGCAGGCGGGTTCGATCGCGAAGACCTCGCCGCCCGCCTGGACCAGCAGCACATCTTCCGCGCCGACATGGCCGAGCAGCTTGCCGTCCCTGAACGCGGTGAGCGCCACGCCTTCGGTCAGATCCGGTCCGCTGGGCTTGCTTTCCTCGCTCATGGTCATCTCCCTCGCAACTCAACGCGCAGCTCAGGATTGGACGGCGGGACCGGCGAAAAGTTCCCGCGATCGCTAAAATCAGGACCCGGCAACCGCCTTGCGCACGTCGGCCACGGCCTGCGCCCATTCGGCCGGCCGCTCCTGCGGCAGGTTATGACCGGCGCCTGCGAACACGCGCCGCTCGAAAAAGCCCTCGAACTTGCGCGCGTGATGGGCGGTGCCGGTATTGACGCCGTCGCTGTCGCCGTCGATTGCGATCGTCGGGACGCGGATCGGCGGCTGTGCCGCAAGCTTTTCCTCGATCCCGGCATAGGCGGGATCGCCCGCGACCAGCGCGTAACGGTGGCGGTAGGAGTGGATCACGACCTCGACGAAATCGGGATTGTCGAACGAGGTTGCGCTCCGCTCGAACGTCGCATCGTCGAAGGCCCATGTCGGCGACCACATCGACCAGAGCTGGCGGGCGAAGCCGCGCCGGTTGCGCTCCAGCGCGCGGCGGCCGCGCTCGTTGTGGAAGAGATATTGATACCAGAGCGCCGCCTCATGCGCCGGTGCCGCGGGCTCCATGGCGCGGGCGATGTCCTGGATGTTGTAGGAATTGCCGGAGACGAGCCCGACAACGCGCGCGGGGTGCAACGCCGCAACCACGCAGGCCGCGCGGCCGCCCCAGTCATAGCCGCCGACGACCGCGCGTTCGATGCGAAGCGCGTCCATGAAGGCCAGCAGATCGGCGCCCAGCGCCGCCTGCTCGCCGGAGCGCAGCGTTTCCGGGAAACGAAACCGCGTCGGCCCGTAGCCGCGCAGCCAGGGCACCAGCACCCGAGCGCCGGCCTGCGCGATGATCGGCGCAGTCTCGGCATAGGCATTCACGTCGTAGGGGAAGCCGTGGCCCATGATGCAAGGCCAGCCGTCAGGCGTGCCGTATTCGAGATAGGCGATGTCGAGGACATCCGTGGTGATGGTTTTTTGTCGCATGATTTGCTTACGGATTTGCGCGAGGTCGTAGCCCGGATGAGCGCAGCGACATCCGGGGATTGGCGACACCGGACCCGGATATCGCTTCGCTCATCCGGGCTACAAGGCTACAAGCGTCCCCTACTTCTGCGGGCCCGACAGCGAGATGTCGCGTTCGGCGCGGAACACGTTGCTGTAGAGGTTGGCGATCCACTGCCGGCCGATCTCGGTCTTGTTGAGGTAGCCGATCTCGGTCTGGATATGCGGTGCGACGCTGTTCCAATAGAACTGTGGATAGCGGTTCACGATGTCGGCGGGCGAGTCGTAGCCGAGTTGTCGGTTCATGCCGACCTCCTCGAACTCGTAGTAGAGCGCGTTGGCCTTGCGCAAATAGTTGGGATCTCCGAGCTGGCCGATGAAGTCGGCGGCACGCAGGATCGAGGCCTCGTCGTCATAGTCCTGGCCTTCCCGGGCCGGAAACCGCGTGCCCTCGATGGCGCGGGCAATGCGTTCCGGATCGAGTCCGGGAATATGTCGCAGCCGCCGCGTCACGTAAAGCTTCGACCGATCGACGTGATACATCATCAAGCTGGCATCCGATGCGCCGCGCGGCAAACAAATCTTGGTGTCGGCGGCATCGATCACGAAGCCGTCGACGTCATCCTCCTCGAACAGGCCGCGCACATAGCCGATGTCGTGGGCAAGGCAGGCGATCAGGATATGGACGTAATCCGCGGCCGACAGATGCGTATGAAGACTTCGGCCACTGAGGATGGAATGGCCGGCCAGCGTCACCAGCATCGTATGCTCGATATTGTGATAGAGCGCATCGCTATTGCCGATGCATTCCATCGCGGTGCGGGTCGCGCTCTCGACGATACTTGCAGAAGTCTCGTCGTACCGGCGACGCATGAACGTACCGAGCAACTTCTCCAGGGATTCGGCCGCCAGCCTCGGTAACGTGATCATGGATGCAGCCCCGCTTGTCGGTGGTGTTCCACGCCAACTCCCCACGTCTCATTCATGTCCTCGACGCAAAGGCCAGCATAGCCCATCTTTTGCCGGGTGACCAAATCCCGGAACAAAAATACGGAAATATGTTGCGTTGCGCGCTGCGACATCGCGTTTGCGGTCACGGCGCGATACACCCGGGGCGGGCTCGGCAGGACTGCGGCCGCCCAACACAAATCAAATTCGCTTTATCGGATGTTGACAAGAGACCACGGGAACGGGCCGCCGCCTGGCGCATGCGCCTGCATCGTCCTGGACGGCGGAGACCCGCGGTCATTCCACCAGCAGCACGTCGACGGCGACGCCGAGCTTCTGCTTCGGCGAACCGACGATGATGCCATCGACCGGGGAGACGTCGGAGAAGTCGCGCGCGACCGCGAGCACGATATGGTCGCCAGCGACCAGAAGATCGTTGGTCGGATCGAAATCGACCCAGCCCAGCTCCGTCCCGCACCACAGCGACAGCCAGGCGTGGGTGGCGTCGGCGCCTTGCAGCCGCGGCTGGCCCGGCGGCGGGATGGTGCGCAAATAGCCGCTGACATAGGCCGCCGGCAGGCCGAGCCCGCGCAGCCCTGCGATCATCACATGGGCAAAGTCCTGGCAGACGCCGTGCCGCTTGTCGAAGACCTCGTTGAGCGGCGTCGAGATCACCGTCGCCTTGGGATCGTAGCGAAACTGGTTGCGGATGCGGTGCATGAGATCGACCGCCCCTTTGACGATGCCCTCGCCGGGTGGAAAGCTCTCCGCCGCATAGGCGCTGACCGGACGCAGCACCGGCACCAGCGGACTCGCAAAGACGTAGCCGACCGGGGATGACGGCCCGAGGCTGGTTGCCTCGAATGCGATGTCGCGGATGCTCTCCCAGGCCGGGCTGACAGCATCGCGCGCCGGCGGCTGGCGCGAGACGGCGACGCGCGAGCGCGAGTCGATGCGCAAATTGCGATGCGCGGCTTCGATTACCACGCTCTCGGTCAGCGTGCCGAAGAAGTCGCGGCGGATATTGCGCTCGGACGGGCGCGGACGGATCTCGACCTGGTGCGAGATCAGTTCCTGACCGCTGCCGCTCTTCGGCTCCAGCCGCAGCGTGCAGCGGGCGAAGCTGACCGGACTCTCGTATTCGTAGGTGGTGACGTGACGGATGTCGTAGATCACGCCAGCCCCGTCAGCTTTTCCGGCCGGCTGGCATTGGGGCCATGCGGGAAGTAGTGCAGCCCGATCGCCTCGGCGAGGCTGAGCAGATCCTGCTCCAGCGAGAACAGCGTCTTGACCTCGAGCTTCTCGGCCTCGGCCGTCGCCAGCATCGCCTGCACCGCCACCGCGAGCCGTTGCGGCTGCTCGATCAGGCCGTGCTCCTTCAGGCTCGGCAGCGCCGCGATGTGCTCGTTCAGCGTCGCCACCTGGAACGCGACCGAACGCGGGTTGAAGCCGTCGAGCACCGCGAGGTCGCGCACCGGCGCCAGGATCGGCGCCAGCAGATAGCGCGAGCGGTAGGTGATCTGGGAATCCACCAGTGTCAGCAGGATGTCGAGATCCTCGTCGCCGGCCTCGTCATAGGCGAACTGGCGCGCGAATCGCGCCGTGTTGATGGCGCGCTCGGTGCGGCGGCCGATGTCGAGGAAGCGCCAGCCGGCGGCGCGGTTCATGTTCTCCTGCGCAAGGCCGGCAAAGCTCGCCAGTTCCTGCAAGGTCAGCTCGGCCGCGCTCAGCACGCTGTCGTCGTCCTCGACCTCGTAGGCGAGGCGCTCGGCCATCTCGGTGATGACCTGCCAGGCATCGGGCGACAGCCGCTCGCGCAAGGAGGTCGCGGTGCGCAGCGCCGCGCGCACCAGCGACAGGGCCGAGCCGAAACGCTCCGCGCTCTGCAACGCCTCGGCAGCGATCCGCCCGGGGGCCGCGCGCGATGTCTGCGAGATCGCGCCCCAGGCCACCAGCAGGCGCTGGATGCGTTCGGCCGATTGCAGCGAGGCCGCGGTGCCCTTGTTGGGCCCGCTCGGCGAGCCGAGCGCGCGCACCAGCCGCAAGGTCGCCTCGGCGCGCTCGAGATAGCGGCCGAGCCAGAACAGATTGTCGGCGGCGCGGCTCGGCAGCACGCCCGCGATGCGGCGGATCCGCACCTTGTCGGTCGCGGGCAGCAGCGTCGCGGTCGAGACCTGCTTGCCCGAGACGACCCAGACGTCGGCGGCGCGGGCGCCGTCGCCCATCGACACCGCGCGCGCATCGGCCTGCTCGGCGATGCGGCAGAAGCCGCCGGGCATGATGGCCCAGCCGTCAGGTGTGGCGGCTGCGAACACGCGCAGCACGAAGGGGCGCGGCGTGATCTGGCCCTGCTCCCACACCGGCATGGTCGAGAGCCGCACCACCTCCTGGCCGACATAGTCCATGCCGCGTGCGCCGATGGCGTCGATCAGGCGCTGGCGTCCGGCGGCGTCGAGCTCGCTCGCCAGCACCGGACCGTTGCTGTCGAAGCCGGGAACGCCGCGGCGGTAGGCGCCCTCGATCGCGACCTCGTCGAGCCGCGACAACACCTCGTCGCGCGCGATGCGCTGGCCGCACCACCAGGTCGCGATGTGCGGCATCTTCAGCTCTTCGCCGAGCAGGCGGCGGCTGAGCGCCGGCAGGAAGCCGAGCAGCGCCCGCGCCTCCAGCACGCCGGAGCCCGGCATGTTGGCGACGACGACGCCGTCCTTGCGCAGCACGTCGATCAGGCCGGGCACCCCAAGCCGCGAAGACGCATCGAGCTCGAGCGGATCGAGCGAATTGGAATCGACGCGGCGGAGCAGCACGTCGAGCCGCTTCAGGCCGGCGACGGTGCGGATGTGGATGCGGTTGTCGCTGACGGCGAGATCGTCGCCCTCGACCAGGAGGAAGCCGAGATAGCGCGCCAGCGTCGCGTGCTCGAAATAGGTTTCGCTGAAACTGCCGGGCGTGAGCACGCCGATCCGCGGCTCGTCGCGATCGGCGCGTGCGCGCAGGCTGTCGCGGAACGCCTCGAAGAACGGCGCGACGCGCGGCACGTTCATCGACTTGTAGAGATCGGAGAAAGCGCGCGAGAGCACGAGGCGGTTCTCCAGCGCATAGCCCGCGCCTGAGGGCGCCTGCGTGCGATCGCCGAGCACCCACCAGCGACCGTCGGGCCCGCGGCCGACATCGGCGGCGTAGAGCGAGAGATAGCGCCCGCCCGGCGGCGGCACGCCGCAGACGGGACGGAGATATTCGGGACTGCCGGCGATCGCGGCCGCCGGCAGCGCGCCTTCCGCGACCAGCCGGCCCTCGCCATAGATGTCGCGCAGCACGAGCTCGAGCAGCTCGGCGCGCTGGGTGATGCCGTCGCAAAGCTGCTTCCAGTCGGCCTCGTCGATAAGCAGCGGCAGATGGCTGAGCGACCACGGCCGGTCGGCACTGTCGCCGGGGGCGCGGTAGGTGACGCCGGCCTCGCGGAGGTGGCGGTCGGCCATGCCGAACCGCCGCTCGATCTCGTCGGGCGCAAGCGCGCCGAAGGCATCGAAGAAGCGGCTCCAGACCGCGCGCGGGGCGCCGTCGGGCCCCAGGAACTCGTCGGGAATGCCGGGCAGGCGGCTATAGTCGCGGACCCATTGCGCGAGCCGGCGCTGGCTTTGCGCCTTACCCGCCTTGTCGTCCTCTTCGGCTGCGCCCTCGCCCATGCGCCTCTCCCTGCCCCACCCTCATACTCATTGCAGGAGCGGGGTTCGCAAGTCGAGGGTCAGCGGAAACTCATTTGTGCGTTCCTCGGGCGGCGGCTGCATCGGCCCCGGCGTATGGCCATGGTCCTGGAAGCGCGCCAGCCGCCGCGCCTCGGCCTCATAGGTGTTGACCGGCTTCGTGTCGTAGCTGCGCCCGCCCGGATGGGCGACGTGATAGACGCAGCCGCCGAGCGAGCGGCCGTTCCAGGTGTCGATCAGGTCGAAGGTCAGGGGCGCGTGAACCGGAATGGTCGGGTGCAGGCCGGAGGCCGGCTGCCAGGCCTTGAAGCGGACGCCGGCCACGGCCTCCGAGGAGCGACCGGTCGAGGTCATCGGCAGGCGGCGGCCGTTGCAGGTCACGATGTGGCGGCCCTCGACGAAACCCTCCGCCTTGACCTGGAGGCGCTCGACCGACGAGTCGACATAGCGCACGGTGCCGCCGGCCGACCCCTCCTCGCCGAGCACATGCCAAGGCTCCAGCGCCTGGCGCAATTCCAGCGTCACGCCGCCATGATGGACGCGGCCGAAGGCGGGGAAGCGGAATTCGAGCTGGGCCAGATACCATTCCGGCTCGAACGGATAGCCGAACTGCTTCAGCTCGGAGAGCACGTCCAGGAAGTCTTCCCAGATGAAATGCGGCAGCATGAAACGGTCATGCAGCGCCGTGCCCCAGCGCACGAACTTGCCCTGCTGCGGCTCGCGCCAGAACTTTGCGATCAGCGCGCGGATCAGGAGCTGCTGCGCTAGCGACATGCGCGGATCGGGCGGCATTTCGAGCGCGCGGAATTCGACGAGGCCGAGCCGCCCCGTCGGACCATCGGGCGAATAGAGCTTGTCGATGCAGATCTCGGCGCGGTGGGTGTTGCCGGTGATGTCGACGAGCAGATGCCGGAACAGCCGGTCCACCAGCCACAGCGGCGTCTGGTAGCCCGGCGGCGGCACGTGCGAGAGCGCGATCTCGAGCTCGTAGATGCTGTCGTGCCGGGCCTCGTCGATGCGCGGCGCCTGGCTGGTCGGGCCGATGAAGAGGCCGGAGAAGAAGTAGGACAGCGACGGATGCCGCTGCCAGTACAAGACCAGACTCTTGAGCAGATCGGGCCGGCGCAGGAACGGCGAGTCCTGAGGTGAGGAGCCGCCGACCACGACGTGATTGCCGCCGCCGGTGCCGGTGTGGCGGCCGTCCACCAGGAAGCGGTTGGCGCCGAGGCGAACCTTCGCCGCGTCCTCATAGAGGCCGGAGGTGATGTCGACCGCGTCGCGCCAGCTCTTGGCCGGCTGGATGTTGATCTCGATGACGCCGGGATCGGGCGTCACCTTGATGACCTCGATGCGCGGGTCGAACGGCGGCGGATAGCCCTCGACATGGACCTGGAGCTGCATCTCCTCGGCGGTCGCTTCGAGCGCCGCGACGAGTTCGAGATAATCCTCGATCCGCTCGACCGGCGGCATGAAGGCGCAGAGCACGCCGTCGCGGACCTCGACCGACATCGCGGTGCGCACCGGGATCGACGTGTTGAGATGCTCGGGCGCGACCCGCGGCGGCGCTTCCGGGCGCGCCGCGAGGGTGAACACCGGCAGCTTGCCCCGCGCCTCCATCGGGTCGCGCTCGATGATGTAGGGATATTGGTTCGGCGGGACGTAGCCGAGCGAACCGATCGGCAGGCGCAGGCCGAGCGGGGAATCGCCCGGCGTCAGGAACAGATGATTGCGCCGCAACGTCCAGCGCTCGCTGCGCCAGCGCGGCGGCGCGTTCCAGCGCTGCACCGGCAGCACGAAGCCGCGCGGGGTGTTGAGTCCCTGCTCGAACACCCGCGCGATCCGCGCACGTGCCTCCGGATCGGACAATTTGGAGTCGGTCGGATCGACGTTGACGGGAAGCTCGGCCTCCTTCTGAAGCCAGAGTGCGGTGTCTTCATAGGCCGGCATGATGTAGCCGGGATCGAGCCCAAGCCGCAGCGCCGCGCCCTCCATGAAGGCCTCAGCGTCCTTCGCCCGGGCCGGCCGCGGATTCTCGATCTTGGCGATCAGGTCAACATTCTTCCAGATCGGCACACCGTCCTTGCGCCAATAGAGGCCGAAGGCCCAGCGCGGCAGGCTCTCGCCCGGGTACCATTTGCCCTGGCCGTAATGCAGAAGCCCGCCCGGCGCGAAGCGCGTGCGCAGGCGGCGGATCAGATCGTCGCCGAGCGCGCGCTTGGTCGGGCCGACGGCCTCCGTGTTCCACTCCCCCGCCTCGAGATCGTCGACCGAGACGAAGGTCGGCTCGCCGCCCATCGTGAGCCGCACGTCCGCGCTCGCGAGATCGCCGTCGACCTGCTCGCCGAGATCGTTGAGCCGCGCCCAGGATTCGTCGGAGAACGGCTTGGTGATGCGCGGCGCCTCGCGGATGCGCTTCACGCTCATGTCGAAGGCGAACTCGACCTCGGCAAAGCCGGCACCGCCGGAGATCGGCGCGGCCGAGCGATAATGCGGCGTGGCGGCCACCGGGATATGCCCCTCGCCCGCCAGCATGCCGGAGGTGGCGTCGAACCCGATCCAGCCCGCGCCCGGCAGGTAGACCTCGGCCCAGGCGTGCAGGTCGGTAAAGTCGTTCTCGACCTCGGGCGGTCCCTCGATCGGATCGATGTCGGGACGGATCTGGATCAGGTAGCCGGAGACGAAGCGGGCGGCGAGCCCGAGATGACGCAGCGTCTGGATCAGGAGCCAGGCGGAGTCGCGGCACGAGCCGGCGCCAGAGGAGAGCGTCTCCTCCGGCGTCTGCACGCCGGGCTCCATGCGGATGATGTAGCGGACGTGCTTCTGAAGCTCGCGATTGAGATCGACCAGGAAGTTGACGGTGTTCGGGGCTTCATGCGGGATCGTGTCGAGAAATTTCGCGAACAGGCGATCCGGCTTGACGGTCTCGAGATAGGGCGCCAGCTCCGTCTTCAGGTCCTTGGGATATTCGAACGGGAAGCTGTCGGCATAGGGCTCGACGAAGAAGTCGAACGGGTTGACCACGGTCATCTGCGCCGTGAAATCGACCTCGAATTTCAGCTCGGTCGTCTTCTCCGGAAAAACGTAGCGCGCCAGCCAGTTGCCCTGCGGATCCTGCTGCCAGTTCACGAAATGGTTGGCCGGCGTGACCTTGAGCGAATAGCTCAGGATCGGCGTGCGCGTGTGCGGCGCCGGCCGCAGACGGATGGTCTGCGGACCAAGATCGATCGGGCGGTCGTATTTGTAGTGCGTGACGTGGTGTAACGCGACGTAGATCGACACGGGGTACGGTGCTCCAGCAGCTTTTTTGAGCAGAACACCTGACGCCAGTGCGATCAAGCACTAACAACGGGCAGACCGTGCCTAGGAAGTATCCGTCGTTGCCCCGTAGGCCTGGACGGAGCGAAGCGTAATCCGAGCTACACGGGCAGTATCGTAGGGTGGGCGAAGCGAAGCGTGCCCACCGCTTTCGTCGTGTGGATCGATGGTGGGCACGGCGCAAGATCGCCTTTGCCCACCCTACGAACGTGGATGCCCGGGACAAGCCCGGGCATGACGACCTCTTGTAGGGTGACGCTACGCCGCCGAGGTCAGCCGCTGCAGGAACTGCGTGACCTCGCGCTTGAGCGTCTCGACCTCGCCATGGACGCGTTCGGAGGCGCTGTTGACGCGGCTTGCAACCCGCCCCGTGTCGGCGGCGGCCTCGCTGATGCCTGTCACGTTGGAGGAGACCTGGGAGGTGCCGGCCGACGCCTCCTGGACGTTGTGGGCGATCTCGCGGGTGGCAAGACCTTGCTGCTCGATCGCGGTCGCGATCGAAGCGGTGATCCCGTCGATCTCGGCGATGGTCTGCGCGATCGCCTCGACCGCTGCGACCGAATTGGTCGTCGATTGCTGCATCTCGCCGACCTTGGCGCTGATCTCCTCGGTCGCCTTCGCGGTCTGGTTGGCGAGGCTCTTGACCTCGGAGGCCACCACTGCGAAGCCGCGACCGGCCTCGCCCGCACGCGCCGCCTCGATCGTGGCGTTGAGCGCCAGGAGGTTGGTCTGCTCGGCGATCTCGCTGATCAGCTTGACGACGTCGCCGATCCGCATCGCCGCATCCGCAAGCGTGCGGATCTCGCTGCCGGCGCGATTGGCTTCGTTCACGGCGCGTCCGGTGCTCGCGGTCGAGCCGGTCACCTGACGGCCGATCTCGGCAATCGAGGACGCAAGCTGTTCGGCTGCGCTGGCGACGGTGGCGACGTTGCGCGAGGCATGATCGGACGCACTGAGCACGCCGGAGGTCTGCCGGCTGGTCTTCTCGGCCGCCGCCGCCATCTGGCCGGCGTCGGATTCGAGATCGGTCGCGGCACCCATGAGGGTGCCGGCCACCTGGTCGAGATGCGTGCCGAACTGCTGTGCGAGGTCCGCGATCTCGACGACCCTGCGGCCGAGACTGTCGGTGCCGGAATTGATCACGGCGGCCGAACGGCGGAACGAGCCGGGCAATCCGCGCGCCAGGATCTTGCGGAAATACTTGCCGCGGCTGGCATACTCCATCGACGCCGAGGCTTCGCGCAGATAGGCGTCGGTGATGTCGAGCATGTCGTTGACCGACTTCTGGATAGCGCCGATCCGCCCGGCCTGACGGTCGCTCAGGATGCGCGCCTCGAGATCGCCGCGCGCCGCCTTGCGGCACACATCCGCGACCTCATCGACGGCCACCGCCGTGCGACGCTGGCACCAGACGGCATAGCCGAGCAGCGCGACCGTCGCGCCTGACAGCGCCGCACTGATGATTCCAGTCACACCGAGAAGCGAGAGTCCGAAGGCAACGACGGCAAGGATACACGCGAGCGCGGTCGCTCCCTGCGCCTTAGAGAGAGAGCACAAATTCATCGTAACCGACACCCTGTTGCTTGAGCAGGCCGACCATCGCATCGAAGCTCGCATGCATGCCGTCCTTGGCATTGGCATGCCGCGCTTCTTCCGCGCACAGCGTCTTGTAGATCGGCTTGATGCGCTCGACCTGCGCCGGATCCGGTTTGCGACGGTTGGAGTGATAGCCGACGATATTGCCGCGTTCGTCGAACGTCGGCGTGACGTGGGCGAACACCCAGTAATGACTGCCGTCCTTCGCCAGGTTGACGACGTAGGCGAAGATCTCCTGCTTGGACTGAAGCGTGTCCCAGAGTAGCTTGAAGACGCAGCGCGGCATGTCGGGGTGGCGGATCAGGCTATGGGGGGCGCCCATCAGCTCGGCATAGCTGTATTTCGCCATGCGGATGAAAATGTCGTTGGCGTAGGTGATGCGGCCCTTGAGGTCGGTCTTCGATACGATCAGCTCCTCCTCACCGAGGAGATTTTCCACGCCAGTCGGCCGTATCGCACGCGTCATCGTTGACGAATCCTCACGAAGGGCGGCGCCCTCGAAGGAGTCGCCCGCATCACCTCACGATTACGGTGCGAAATGTTAATCCCGAGTGACCGCAGGAGCTCCTGCGGTCATATGACACCTACGTATGACTACTTAGGTGTCCGCGTCCTGCAGCGAGGTGCATCAGCACCGCTACATCGTCGCGCCCAGCACCCAGGGCGCGAACTCGGCGCCGCCGAAATCGAAGCTCTCGCTCTTGGTCGGCTGTCCCGAGGCCGTCTTGAGGATGAGCTCGAAGATGCGCTGGCCGCATTGCTCGACGCTCTCCTCGCCCTCGAGGATGGTGCCGCAATTGACGTCCATGTCCTCTTCCATGCGCTTGTACATGGGCGTGTTGGTGGCGAGCTTGATCGACGGCGCCGGCTTGCAGCCGAACACGCTGCCGCGGCCGGTGGTGAAGCAGACCAGATTGGCGCCGCCGGCGACCTGCCCGGTCGCCGCGACGGGATCGTAGCCGGGCGTGTCCATGAACACGAAACCCTTCTTGGTGATGGGCTCGGCGTAGCGCAGCACCTCGACGAGGTTGGTGGTGCCGGCCTTGGCCATCGCGCCGAGCGACTTTTCCAGGATGGTGGTGAGGCCGCCGGCCTTGTTGCCGGGGCTCGGATTGGCGTTCATCTCGGCGCCTTCGCGCTCGGTGTAGGCGTCCCACCAGCGCATGAGATCGACCAGCTTCTCGCCGACCTCGCGGCTGACGGCGCGGCGGGTGAGCAGGTGCTCGGCGCCGTAGGTCTCCGGCGTCTCCGACAGGATCACGGTGCCGCCGTGACGCACGATGAGATCGCTGGCGGCGCCCAGTGCCGGATTGGCTGATACTCCGGAATAGCCGTCGGAGCCGCCGCATTGCAGGGCCACGGTGAGCTCGCTTGCCGGCACCGTTTCGCGCTTCACCTTGTTGGCGTCGGCGAGCGCCTCGCGCACGAAGGCAATTCCCGCCTCCACCGTCTTGCGGGTGCCGCCGACCTCCTGGATGTCCATCGCGCGCAGGCGGCCGGCGAGCTTCTGCTCCTCCATCAGGCCGCCGATCTGGTTCACCTCGCAGCCGAGGCCGAGCACGATGACGTGGGAGAAATTGACGTGGCGCGCGTAGCCGCCGAGCGTGCGGCGGAGCAGCGCCAGCGGCTCGTTCTGCGTCATGCCGCAGCCGGTCTTGTGCGTCAGCGCGACCACGCCGTCGACGTTGGGGAAATCGGCCAGCGGGTTGTCGCCGCTGAAGGGGTTCTTCTTGAAGACGTCGGCGACGAGGCTCGCGACATGCGCGCTGCAATTCACCGAAGTGAGGATGCCGATATAGTTGCGCGTGGCGACGCGGCCGTCCGGGCGGCGGATGCCTTCGAAGGTCGCCGGCAGGTCGAAGTTCGGCGTCGGCTTGACGTCGGCGCAATAGGCATAGTCCTTGGCGAAATCGCCCATGCCGCAATTCTGGGTGTGCACGTGCTGGCCGGGCGCGATCGGCACCGTGGCAAAGCCGATGATCTGGCCGTAGCGCTTGATCGGCTCGCCCACCGCGATCGGCTTGATCGCGACCTTGTGGCCGGAGGGAATGCGTTCGACCGTCGTCACGCCGTCGGCCACCGCTGTTCCAGGCGGCAGGCTGGCGCGCGCGATCAGCACGCCATCATCGGGATGCAGGCGGATGGCGGGGCTGATGGTCATCAGAGGTCTCCTTAGGTCTTCAACGTATCGTGCCCCGGACGCTGCGCAGCGCGAAGCCGTGCGCTGCAGATCCGGGGCCCAGTTGTTACGTCATGTACTTCACTGGCTTCTGGGTCCCGGCTCTGCGAAGCGGCGCTAGGCGCCGCATCGCGTCCGGGACACGAGAGATTAGGCCTTGCCGCCCGAATCCTTGCGGGTCGCATTCACCTGCATCTTGGCATAGGTGGTCATCAGGCCGACCTCGTTCGAGAGCGTCACGAGCTTGAAGCCCATGTTGATGGCGCGCGCCGCGCCTTCGGCGCCGCTGCAATGGATGCCCGGGTTGAGGCCCCGCTTGCCGCACTCCTTGATGATCTTCTCGTAGATCGCGAGGATCTCCGGCTCGCTGCGGTCGAGCTTCGGCTCGAGACCGTAGGAGAAGCCGAGATCGGACGGGCCGATATAGACGCCGTCGATGCCCTCGACGTCGAGGATCGCTTCCATGTTCTCGACCGCGGTTTTGGTCTCCATCATCGGCAGCAGAATGGTGTCGGCGTTCGCCGTCTTCTGGTAGGAGCCCGCGGTGCCGTACATGCCGGCGCGGATCGGGCCGTTGGAGCGGACGCCCTGCGGTGGATATTTCGAATAGGAAACGAGGTTCCTGGCCTCCTGCGGCGTGTTGACCATCGGGCAGATCACGCCATAGGCGCCGCCGTCGAGCACCTTGCCGATGATGCCGGGCTCGTTCCAGGGCACGCGGACCATCGGGGTCACCGGATGCTTGTCCATGGCCTGGAAGCACTGCACCATCGACAGATAGTCTTGCACGCCGTGCTGCATGTCGACCGTGACGCTGTCGAAGCCGCATTGCGCGATCATCTCGGCCGAGAAGCCGGAGGGAATCGCGAGCCACGCGTTGACCACGGCCTTGCCCGACTTCCAGATTTCCTTGACCTTGTTCGCCACGTTGCCTTCCTTCTTTGTTGTTTGGGCCGTCGTCACCATGACGAGCGCCGCGACAGCACGGCCCCGCTGTTAGCGCGAACCGGAGCGCCGCGCTACGCTCGCAATGACGCAAGACCTATGCAGTCGCCCTCTGGATGCTGCCTTCGCTGACGCCGACCTCGCGGGCGGTATTCACTATCGCCGCCCGGGTGTCATCCGGCAAGGGGATGCCGTTTTGGGTGCGCTGGATGCGGGTTTTCCGCCCGGGATCGCCGGGAATCAGCACCTGATCGAGCCCTGCTACCGGCTTGAAGTCGACATGGCGCAAGACCTCTGCATCGAACACATGGTAGGTATCGACCACCTTGGGGATCGACAGGGAAGGCCAGCATGCGGTCGGCAAAGCGCCGGCCGCAGGAGGTGGCCCCGGTTCCGGTCAGCGCGCCCCCGGCCCTCACTCCTCGGCACTTGCCTCGTTGCCGGCGCCGAGCCCCGCAAGACTCTGTTCGAGTTCGCCGAGCATCTCCTGCAATTCGGCGAGCTTGCGGGCGCCGAAGCGGCTGGTGATCTCGGCGTAGATCGCCTCCGACGTCGGCGCGACGGAGGCCATCAGCTTCACGCCCTCCTTCGAGATCGAGACCATGCTGCGGCGCTGGTCCGCCTTCGCGGTCTTGCGCTCGATCAGGTTGCGCGCCTCGAGATCGCGCAGGATGCGTGACAGGCTCGGCCCGAGCAGAAACGCCGTGCGCGCGAGTTCCGTGACCTCTGCGGCGTCGATGGCCGCCAGCGCACGCAGGATGCGCCATTGCTGCTCGGTCAAACCGTGCTCACGCAGCGAGGGACGAAACTGCCGCATCACCGCCTCTCGCGCGCGCAAGAGCGACATCGGCAGCGAGCGCGAGAAATCGCGCATCGGAACCTGCCGTGCGGCAGGCGCGCTAGCGTTGGCGGGATCAGCCGGTCTCTTCGTCATGACGCCCTTTCAAGCCGCAAAATGTTTGCAGTGCAGCAAGGTCAGATTCTGTTTGACGCATTCACTTAACATGTTAAGTATCTCCCCGCACCACGATTTGTCAGATCACAGATGGCGCTTTCCAACGACGATATCCAAGCTTGCGCGAGACGTCTGCACCAGGCGGAGAAGACCCGCACGCAGATCCGGCAGCTCTCGCAGGATTTCCCTGGCATCACCATCGCTGACGCCTACGCGATTCAGAAGGCCTGGGTCGACGTCAAGATCGCCGAGGGGCGCCTCGTCAAGGGCCACAAGATCGGCCTGACCTCGAAGGCGATGCAGAGTGCGCTCAACATCGACGAGCCGGATTCCGGCGTGCTGCTCGACGACATGTTCTTCGCCGACGGCGGGATCATTCCGACCGAGCGCTTCATCGCGACGCGCGTCGAGGCCGAGCTCGCCTTCGTCATGAGCAAGCGCCTCGCCGGCCCCGACTGCACGATGTTCGACGTGCTCAACGCTACCGACTTCGTGGTGCCGGCACTGGAGATCCTGGACACGCGGATCGAGCGCGTTGATCCCAAGACCAAAGCGACGCGAAAAATCTTCGACACCATCGCCGACAATGCGGCGAATGCCGGCATCGTGCTCGGCGGCCGGCCGATCCGCCCGCTGGAGGCCGATCTGCGCTGGATCGGCGCGCTGTGTTTCAAGAACGGCCAGTTGGAAGAGACCGGCCTTGCCGCGGGCGTGCTCAATCATCCCGCCACCGCCGTCGCCTGGCTTGCCAACAAGATCGCGCCGCTCGGCCTTGCGCTGGAGCCCGGCCAGGTCGTGCTCGCCGGCTCCTTCATCCGTCCGATCGAGACCCGCAAGGGCGACACAATTCAGGCCGATTATGGCGCCTACGGCTCGGTGAGCTGCTACTTCGCCTAGGCGAACAAAAAAGACAGGGAGTGAAACCGCCATGCCGCATTTCACGATCGAGTATTCGGCCAATCTCGACGGCCGCCTCGACATCGGCGCGGTCTGCGAAGTGGTGCGCAAGGCGGCGGTGGAGACCGGCATCTTCCCGCTCGGGGGCATCCGCGTCCGCGCTGTCAGGTGTGAGCATTATGCGATCGCGGATAGCAGGCAGGACTACGGCTTTCTCGACATGGTGCTGCGCATCGGTGAGGGCCGCGACCTCCCCACCCGCAAGACAGCCGGCGAGCACGTCTTCCAGGCCCTCTCGCGGCATCTCGATCCCGTCTTCGCCGCCAGCAAGTTCGCCCTCTCGTTCGATATGCAGATCAACGACAAGGACACCAGCTGGAAGCGCAACAACATCCACGACGCCCTGAAAGTGGAGGCCACCCATGGATAAGCCCACGCCGAAAGCCGATGTGTTCCAGGCCAACCGCGACCGCGTCGCGCCGCTCTTGAAGACGCTGCGCGCCGACGGCATCGGCCACATGATCGACGGCAAGATCGTCCCCTCGATTTCAGGCGAGACCTTCGAGACCAAGTCGCCGGTCGATGGCGCTGTGCTCGCGAGCGTTGCGCGCGGCAATGCCGAGGATATCGATCGCGCGGCAACCGCCGCAGCGCTCGCCTTCAAGTCGTGGCGCGAGATGGGGCCCGCGATGCGGAAGAAGCTGCTGCATCGCGTGGCTGATGCCATCGAGGACAATGCCGACGACATCGCCGTGCTGGAATGCATCGACACCGGGCAGGCCTATCGCTTCATGGCCAAGGCCGCGATCCGCGCCGCCGAGAATTTTCGTTTCTTCGCCGACAAATGCGCGGAAGCCCGCGACGGCCAGAACACGCCGAGCGATGAGCACTGGAACGTCTCGACCCGCGTGCCGATCGGCCCGGTCGGCGTGATCACGCCGTGGAACACGCCGTTCATGCTCTCGACCTGGAAGATCGCCCCTGCGCTGGCCGCCGGCTGCACCGTCGTGCACAAGCCGGCGGAGTGGTCGCCAGCGACGGCCGCCATTCTCGCAAGACTTGTCAAGGAAGCCGGCGTCCCCGACGGCGTGCTCAACACCGTGCACGGCTTCGGTGAAGAGGCCGGCAAGGCGCTGACCGAGCATCCCGCCATCAAGGCGATCGGCTTCGTCGGCGAGAGCGCGACCGGCTCGGCAATCATGGTTCAGGGTGCACCGACCTTGAAGCGCGTGCATTTCGAGCTCGGCGGCAAGAACCCGGTGATCGTGTTCGACGATGCCGATCTCGACCGCGCGCTCGATGCCGTCGTGTTCATGATCTACTCGCTCAATGGCGAGCGCTGCACCTCGTCCAGCCGGCTGCTGATTCAGCAAAGCATCGCGGAAAAGTTCGTGGAGAAGCTGACCGCGCGCGTGAAGGCGCTGAAGGTCGGCCATCCCCTCGATCCCTCAACCGAGATCGGACCGCTGATCCACGAGCGGCACCTCGCAAAGGTCTGCTCCTATTTCGACGTCGCGCGGAAGGACGGCGCAACGATTGCGGTCGGCGGCAAGGCCTATGACGGCCCCGGCGGCGGACATTATGTCGAGCCGACGCTGGTCACCGGCGCGCATGGCAAGATGCGCGTCGCGCAGGAAGAGGTGTTCGGCCCGTTCCTCACCGTGCTGCCCTTCAAGGACGAAGCCGACGCGATCGAGGTCGCCAACGACATCCGCTATGGCCTGACCGGCTATGTCTGGACCAACGACGTCGGCCGCGCATTGCGCGTCGCCGACGCGCTGGAGGCCGGCATGATCTGGCTGAACTCGGAGAACGTCCGCCATCTGCCGACGCCGTTCGGCGGCATGAAGGCCTCAGGCATTGGCCGCGACGGCGGCGACTATTCGTTCGACTTCTACATGGAAACCAAGCACGTTTCGCTGGCGCGGGGCACGCACAAGATTCAGAAACTGGGAATTTAGGGAAACGGTCATTCCGGGGCGCGCAAGGCGCGAGCCCGGAATCCATTCATCCACCAACTCTGCTGCGCGATGGATTCCGGGTTCGGCTCTGCGAGCCGCCCCGCAATGACAGGACCGAGGGGAAACGCCAATGCCGGTACCGCAACATATCTTCGAGCCGCCCTTCAACATCATCCGTTCGAGCCACGTCGTGCTCGACGTGACCGATCTGAAGCTCAGCCGCGCGTTCTACGAGACCACCGTCGGCCTGCATGTCGAGGATGCCGACGACAAGGTGGTGTATTTGCGCGCCGCCGAGGAGCATCAGCATCACTCGCTGGTGCTGCGCAAGGCGGCGGCTCCCGCCTGCGCCCGGCTCGGCTTCAAGGTCGGCAACGACAAAGACCTCGACAAGGCCGCCGCGTTCCTCTCCGAGAACAGCCTCGCCTACGCCTTCGCCGACCAGCCCTTCCAGGGCCGCACCCTGCAATTCACCGATCCCTTCGGCTTCCAGATCGAGCTCTATGCGGCGATGGACAAGCGGCCGCATCTGCTTCGCCGCTACGACCTCTACCGGGGCTGCCACCCGCAGCGGCTCGACCATTTCAACGTCTTCGCCGCCGAGGTGCAGGACACCGTGGACTTCTATGCGCGGCTTGGCTTCCGCCTCACCGAGTACGCGGAAGAAGACGGGCCGAACGGGCGCATCGCCGCCGCCTGGATGCATCGCAAGGGCAATGTCCACGACTTCGCCATCACCAACGGCAAGGGGCCGCGGCTGCATCACTTCGCCTATTGGACGCCGACGGCGATGAACATCATCCATCTCTGCGATGTCATGGCCTCCTCGGGCTTCGTCAAGAACATCGAGCGCGGCCCCGGACGCCACGGCATCTCGAACGCGTTCTTCCTCTACGTCCGCGACCCCGATGGACACCGCCTCGAGCTCTACACCAGCGACTATTTCACCGGGGATCACGACCACGAGCCGCTGCGCTGGTCGCTGCGCGATCCGCGCCGCCAGACGTTGTGGGGCGCACCTGCCCCGCGCTCCTGGTTCGAGCAAGGCTCACCCTTCACGGGCCAGACCGTGCGCGAGCCGAAATTCGTCGCCGATGTGCTGGTGGCGGATTAAGCGATGAAGCTCCCTCGCCTCGCCACCTATTCCGTCAAGGGTGAACCCAGGTACGGCGCCGTCCTCGAGGGCGGCATCGTCGATCTCTCCGCGCGCTACGCCAAGGATTATCCGACGCTGCGCGAGGTGATCGCCGCCGGAAAGCTCGTCAGCCTTGCCGAGGAAGCCGCGGGCCGCACGCCGGTTCACGCGCTCGGCGAGATCACCTGGCTGCCGCCGGTGCCTGCGCCGGAAAAGATCATCTGCATCGGCGTCAACTATCCCGACCGCAATGCCGAGTACAAGGACGGCCAGGACGCGCCGAAATATCCGAGCATGTTCATGCGCTCGCCCCGCTCGTTCGTGGGCCATGATACGCCGCTGGTGCGCCCGCGTGCCTCCGCGCAGCTCGACTATGAAGGCGAGATCGTGCTGGTGATCGGCAAAGCCGGCCGGCACATTCCGGAAAGCACGGCGCTCGACCACATCGCCGCCCTCACGCTCTGCAATGAAGGCTCGGTGCGCGACTGGCTTCGCCACGCCAAGTTCAACGTCACGCAGGGCAAGAATTTTGATTCCAGCGGCAGCCTCGGCCCGTGGCTGGTGCCTTACATGCGGGAATCGCAGATCACCGACATCAGGCTCACCACACATGTCAACGGCGAGCTGCGGCAGGACGACCGTACCAGCCGGCTGATGTTTCCGTTCCGCTATCTCATCAGCTATATCTCGACCTTCGCAACGCTCGTTCCCGGCGATGTCATCGTCACGGGCACTCCGACCGGCGCCGGTGCGCGGTTCGATCCGCCGCGATACCTGAAGCCCGGCGATGTGATCGAGATCGAAGCCGAGGGCATCGGGCGCCTGCGGAACGGCGTCGTCGACGAAGCCTGACCAACGATTGAAATGGAATAGCAGAATGACCACCCTCACCGGCGGCGAAGCGATCGTAAGTGGCCTTGTTGCCCATGGCGTCGATACCGTGTTCGGCCTGCCCGGCGCGCAAATCTATGGCCTGTTCGACGCCTTCCACCAGGCGCAGCTCAAGGTGATCGGCGCGCGGCACGAGCAGGCCTGCGGCTACATGGCGTTCGGTTATGCGCGCTCCAGCGGCAGGCCCGGCGTGTTCAGCGTGGTGCCCGGCCCCGGCGTGCTCAACGCCAGCGCGGCGCTGCTCACCGCATACGGCTGCAACGAGCCGGTGCTATGCGTCACCGGCCAGGTGCCAACGCAGTTTTTGGGCAAAGGCCGCGGCCATCTGCACGAAATGCCGGACCAACTCGCGACCCTGCGCACCTATGTGAAATGGGCCGACCGGATCGAAGCGCCCGGCAACGCGCCAACCACCGTGGCGCGCGCCTTCCAGGAGATGGCATCGGGACGGCGCGGGCCCGCCTCGGTTGAAATGCCCTGGGATATCTTCACCCAGCGCGCGGACACGGCTGCGGCGCAGGTGCTGGAGCCCCTGCCCGCACCGCTTCCCGACCCCGATATGATCAAGCAGGCGGCCGCGCTGATCAAGGCGAGCAAAGCGCCGATGATCTTCGTCGGCAGCGGCGCGATCGACGCAGGCGAGGAGATCCTCGAGCTCGCCGAGATGATCGACGCGCCCGTGGTCGCGTTCCGCAGCGGCCGCGGCATCGTCTCCAATGCGCACGAGCTCGGCCTCACCATGGCCGCCGCCTACAAGCTGTGGCCGAACACCGACCTCATGATCGGCATCGGCTCGCGGCTGGAGCTGCCGACCATGTCGCGCTGGCCCTACCGCCCCGACGGGTTGAAGAGCATCCGCATCGACATCGATCCGGTCGAGATGCGGCGCTTCATCTCGGACACCGCCATCGTCGCCGATGCCAAGGCGGCGACCGCCGATCTCGCCGCCGCCGTCAGCAAGGCGGGCTACAGCAAGACCACCGGCCGCCGCGGCGCGATCCGCGAGGTCACCGCAGCGGCGCAGCAGGAAATTCAGCGCATCCAGCCGCAGATGGCGTATCTCAACATCCTGCGCGAGGTGCTGCCGGCGAACGCGATCGTCACCGATGAATTGTCGCAAGTCGGCTTCGCCTCCTGGTACGGCTTCCCGATCTACGAGCCGCGCACCTTCATCACGTCAGGCTATCAGGGCACGCTCGGCTCCGGCTTTCCGACCGCGCTCGGCGCCAAGGTGGCGAACCCGGACAAGCCGGTGGTGGCGATCACCGGCGACGGCGGCTTCATGTTCGGCGTGCAGGAACTTGCCACCGCCGTGCAGTTCAACATCGGCGTGGTGACGCTGGTGTTCAACAACAACGCCTACGGCAATGTCCGCCGCGACCAGCGCGAGCGCTTCGACGGCCGCGTGGTGGCGTCCGACCTCGTCAACCCGGATTTCGTCAAGCTCGCCGAATCCTTTGGCGTGGCGGCGGCGCGCGTCACCGCGCCGGACCAGTTCAAGGCGGCGATGGAGAAGGCGCTTAGCCACGGCGGGCCGTATCTGATCTCGGTCGAGGTGACGCGGGACTCCGAAGTCAGCCCGTGGGCGTTCATCCACCCGCCGAAGCCTTGAGGCCGGGCGCGCCCTGAAGTCGCGCCGCCGCGATCACCAACAGGCCCGCGCCTGCGACCGACCAGCAGGCGACCGGGGCCCAGTGCAGCAGCGGCGCGTACTCGGGCATTTTCTGCAAGCCGCCGGCGACCGCCGCCATCCGCGCGAAGGTGCCGAGCGCCAGCGCCGAGAACACGAGGCCGGTGACCTTCCCCTCCGCACCGGTCGAGCCGATCGCCAGCGCGGCCGAGATCGCGCTCATCAGCATGCAGCCCCAGGCCGCGCCGGCGAGAAACTGCGCGGCGATCAGCGTGTTGAGGCTGCCGGCAAGCTCCGCTGCCGCGATCGCGACCGCTCCAAGCAATCCGGCGGCGCCCATCACGATCAGGCCGCCGCGGTGCTTGACGATGAGGCTCGCCGGAAACATCGCGATGTTGAAGCCGATCCAGAACACCGGCATCAGCCACTGCAGCTCGTCCGGCTTGGCGAACCGCAGATAGAACGGCGCGCTGTTCATGGCGAAGTGCAACTGATAGCCGAGCGCGAGCGCCACCATCGCGACGATGAAGGCGATCGGCACCAGGCCCAGCGGCTTGGCCGCCTCGGCCGGCGTCGGCGGCGAGGTGTCGCGCGCCACATCGTACTCGATCCGCGACAGCCCGAGCGCCGTCAGCAGCAGCACCGCGCCGGAGATCACGAAGGGCAGCCGCGCGTCGTGCGCGCGCAGCATCACGCCGAGATAGGGCGAGACGGCGCCGGAGAGGCCATAGCCCAGCATGGCCAGCGCCGCGAGAAACGGCACCTGCGGCCTGGCGCGGTACTTGCCGAGCAAGGTCAGCGGCGGCGCGCGCAGGGCCGACGACGTGACCGACCAGACCACGATCAGCGCGATCAACCCTACCTGCGCACCCGCGCCGATCCCGGCCACGAAAGGCAGCGCGACGAAGGCCGCGCAGGAGATCGCCGCCAGCACGCCGACGAACAGGCCGAGCCGCCCGACGACGGGCGCGATCCTGTCGGCCGCAATCCCCATCGCGGTATCGGCGATGGTGAAGATGGCCTGGTCCAGCATCAGGATGAAAATCACGACCGCCGGCGCGAGGCCGACATCCGCCGCGAGCCTTGGCAGGTAGACGACGTAGGTCGTCCAGCCCAGTGTGAACACCAATTGCAGCACGGCAAGATAAAGTCCCGTGCGAGCCGCGTTTGCGCTCGCGCCAGTCGAGACCTGTGCAGTGGTCATGTCGCCGCCTCCCCCTCGCCGAAGCTTAGACGACAGACTGGCCCTAAGGAAATGCTTCAGAGCACCTTGCGGAAGGTCAGATTGATGCGCTGCCGTCCGAGCAGCGCGTGCTCGCCGTCGGCGAGCGGCGCCACGCCGTGATAGGCGAGCCGGCTAGCCCCGCCCCAGACCACGACGTCGCCATGGACGAGCCGGAAACGGCGCGGCTTGTCGCTGCGCGCCATGCCGCCGAACAGGAAGGTCGCGGGCAGCCCGAGCGAGACCGAGACGATCGGGGCGGCGTAGTCCAGCTCGTCCTTGTCCTGATGCAGCGACAGCCGCGTGCCGGGCTCGTAGCGATTGACGAGGCAGGCATCGGGCGCAAAGCCCGTGAAGCCGCCCTGCTCCGCAGCGCGGCGCGCCAGATCGCGAAACGCCGGCGGCATCGCGGGCCACGGCACGCCGGTTCGCGGATCGACCGGATCGTAGCGATAGCCGGTGTGATCGGTGATCCAACCGCGCTCACCGCAATTGGTCATCGCCACGGACATCTGATAGCCACCGGGCGTGGTCATCCGCCGGAATGGCGATTGCGCCACGATCGCGCGCGCGGCGGCAATCAGCTCGCTCTCGATCGGCCTGACGAAGCCGCGCAGCAAGACGGCGCCGTCGGCGATCTCCTCGCGCGAGGGCTGCGCCTCGGCGACGCTATCAAACAAATCCGCCGTCAACGCCTGCGCTCATTTGGCATCATGAAAAATCACACCCAGCGTGTGGCGTTGGCCGGACCTGATGCGGCTGACGCCATGGCGGAGGTTAACCCGGTAGGTGCCGCGTGTCCCTTGCACCGGACGGTGATGCACAGCGAAAGCGACGGCGTCGCCCTGCGCCAGCGGCACCACCTCGGCGCGGGACTGCATGCGCGGGCGCTGCTCGGTCAGCACGAACTCGCCGCCGGTGAAATCGCGTCCGGGCTCGGAGAGCAGGATCGCGACCTGGAGCGGGAACACGTGCTCGCCATAGAGGTCCTGGTGCAGGCAGTTGTAGTCGCCCGCCTCGTATTGCAGCAGCAGCGGCGTCGGCCGCGCCTGCCCCGCCTCGTGGCAACGCTTCAGGAACGCCGCGTGCGCGGCGGGGTAGCGAATGTCAATCCCCATCGCTTCGTTCCAGCGATTGGCGACGCCTTGCAGGTGCGCATAGAGCGCCGGGCGCAGCTGCGCGATGAGATCAGGCAGCGGATAGGAGAAGTACTTGTACTCGCCGCGGCCAAAGCCGTGGCGGCCCATGACGATGCGGCTGCGGAAGTGCGCGTCATCGAGATAGAGCGCGGCGATGGCGCGGCATTGGTCCGGGCTGAGCAGGCCCTTGAGGACGGCGCAGCCCTGGGTATCGAGGTCTCCGGTGATCTGGGGCCAGTCGAGGGCATCGACCTGGGAGGCAACGTCAGTTCCGGATTCAGTTGCGGCAATACGTTTGGCGACGCCCATGGCTCATCCTATCCACATCCGTCATTCCGGGGCGCGCCCTCTTGGGCGCGAGCCCGGAATCCATCAAGCCGCAGAGACTGCGGATGAATGGATTCCGGGCTCGCGACGTCGTCGCGCCCCGGAATGACGGAGGTTGTGTCGCAAGTCCTGACGACCGTAACCACCCGATTTCCGACTGCCTCCCCGTCATTGCGAGCACAGCCAAGCAATCCAGAATCCCACCGGGGAACCAGTCTGGATTGCTTCGTCGCAAGGGCTCCTCGCAATGACGCTCGAGAGCCTTCAGCCCCTTACCGGCAACGTCACCACGTCGTACCCATGCCTGATCGTCCGCTTCAGCACGGGGTCTTCCAGCTCGAAGTCGAACCGGTCGGCGGGGCGGATGCCACCTTTGGCCGCAAACGTGCCGCCGAACATGGCGCAGCCGTCGGGGAACCTGGTGCCGTCGAAGCCGCGCGCGATCAGGTCGGCGACGGGGAGCATCGCGTCGAGCGTGCCCTCCTGGTAGAGCACGCGCTCGCCCTTGATGGTGGCATAGGAGCGCAGGATCATCTTGTCCCAATGGCCGATGACGTCCTCGAGCTCCCACAGCGTCGAGGCGATCGGCTTGTCGCACATCTGCTTGGAGACTGTGACGTTGTAGGCCTCGACCTTGCGGTCGGTGTGATCGGAGCCGCAGCCGACGAAGATGCGGCCCTGCCAGCCGATCAGCACGAACTCGACCTCGCCGGACGAGTCGCCGCCGCAGCACTCGATGCGGTCTTCCATGGTCAGCCTCCGCGCCGAGGCGCGGTAGTAGATCGGGGTCGAGGCCGGCGGGGCGATGCCCATCTCTTGCAGCTCGGCGATGTGCTTGTCGCGCGCGACGGGATCGCGGCCGGTCCAGCCGGCGATGACCATCTGGTCGATCGCCAGCGTCAGCGGCGTGGTGGCGTCCTGGGCATCGACGGTGAAAGTCAGGTCAAACACGAATTACGGCCTCCATGCCGGCAGCAAGTTCAAAGATACGGCGGTCCGATCCGCCCGCACCCGCCAGCATCAGGCCGACGGGAACGTCGCCCTCGCGATGTGCGGGCAGCGAGATGGCGCAGCCGTCGATCATGTTGATCAGGGTGCAGTTGCGCAGCGCGCGCAGGTTCTGGGTGGTGAACGCCTTGTCGTCGGCAAGGTCGGCGATCTTCGGCGGGGTGTTGGCGGTGGTCGGCAGCACCAAGGCGTCATAGGGGGCGATGTGCGCATTGACGCGGGCGATCAGCGAGCGGCGCTCGTTGAGAAGATCGATGTAATCCGCCGCGCTCTGCGCCTCGCCGCGCATGATGCGCACGGATACGCGGGGATCATAGACGTCCCCCTTGGTCGTGATGAGATAGCGGTGCCAGGCGTAGCTCTCGGACGCGGCAAAGCCGCCCTTGGCGTTCATCGGGCCGATATCGTGGAATTCAGCCATCTCGATGCGCTCGATGATGGCGCCGTGATCGGCCAGCGTTTTCAGCGCGCGCTCGAACGTCTCGGCCACAGCCTTGTCGAGGTCGTCGAGCGCGATCGTGGTCGGCACCGCCAGCCGCATGCCCTTCACCGGGCGCGGCCTCAGCGCGACGACCGGCTCGTTCGCGAGCACCGCGTCGAGTATGGCACAGCAGCTGACCGATCGCGCCAGCGGTCCGATGCTGTCGAGCGAGAACGACAGCGGCACCGCGCCGTCGAGCGGCACGCGACGCTGCGTCGGCTTGTAGCCGACGATGCCGTTGAAGGCCGCCGGAATGCGGCAGGAGCCGCCGGTGTCGGTGCCGAGCGCGCCATGCGCCATGCCGTCGAGCACGGAGACCGCCGCGCCCGAGGACGAGCCGCCCGGCACGTGGCCCTCGGCCCGGTTCCAGGCGCCCTTCGGCGTGCCGTAATGCGGATTGATGCCGATGCCGGAATAGGCGAACTCGGTCATGTTGGTGCGGCCGATCAGGACGAAGCCGGCCTTGCGCAGCCGCTCGACCGTCGCGGCGTCGTGCTCGGCCGCCGGGGAATCGTCGAGCGCGCGGGAGCCGGCGCGCGTCACCTGGCCCTTGATGTCGAAGAGGTCCTTGATCGAGATCGGGATGCCGGCATAGCGCGACGGTGCGGCCTTGACCTTGCGCAAGGCGTCCATCGCATCCGCCGCCGCGAGCGCGGCGTCTTTGTCGACGTGGATGAAGGTGCGCTGGCCCTCGCCGGCGGGGTCGGCGATCCTGGCGAGACAGGCCTCGACCAGCTTGCGGGAGGTGGTGCGGCCGCTTTCGAGGTCGTCGGAGAGCTTCGCCAGTGTCGGAAAATCGGGCATGTCTGTCTCACGGAATATTTGCGCGCGCAATCTATAGCGCTGCTTCAGTTCGACACAAGCATTGTGCGCATGATGGCATGCATGCGCATTGCTGGACCGTTGACGCGCGATGGTCGATTGTCGCATCAAGGTCGAAGCAGGCAGGCACAAAGGCCTGCCGCCCGGGAGGACCCGCCGACATGGCCGAACCGCAGCGCGCACGACCGAAACCGACGCCGGAGACCCAGCATTTCTGGGACGGCACGAAAGCGGGCGAACTGCGCCTGCAGCGCTGCGACGCCTGCGCGCATGTCTACTTCCCGCCGCGCCCGTTCTGCCCGTCCTGCGCCACGCGCAAGGTCAGCATCTTCAAGGCGAGCGGCAAGGGTTTCCTCTACAGCTACGTGATCAACCACCGTCCTGCCGCGCCCGGCTTCACGCCGCCTTATGCGATCGCCGTAGTGGAGCTTGCCGAGGGGCCGCGGATGATGAGCAACATCATTGACTGCCCGCAGACCCCGGAAGCGCTCGAACTCGACATGAAGCTCGAGGTCGCCTTCCAGGAGCTCGACGACAAGATCACCCTTCCCGTCTTCCGTCCGGCGAAGGGGTAAGCCATGCGTAGCAACCAGGTTGCCGTCGTCGGCGCGGCCGAGACCACCGAGCTCGGAATCGTCCCCAACGCCTCGCAGCTCCAGCTTCACGCGGACGCCGCGCTCAACGCCATCGCCGATGCCGGGCTAAAACTCTCCGACATCGACGGCTTTGCCACAGCGGTCGAAACGCCGCAGCAGGTCTGCCACTATCTCGGCATTAGGCCTACCTGGGTGGACGGCACCTCGGTCGGCGGCTGCTCCTTCATGCTGCATGTTCGTCATGCCGCCGCGGCGATCGAGGCCGGCCTGTGCAAGACCGTGCTGATTACCCATGCCGAGAGCGGCAAATCGATGATCGGCAAGCTGCCGCGCTCGACGCCGGCGGACAGCCTCAACGGGCAGTTCGAGGCCCCCTATGGCGTCTACGGCCCGCCCAGCATGTTCCCGATCCCCGTGCTGCGCTTCATGAAGACCTATGGCATCACCCACGAGCAGCTTGCCGCGGTCGCGGTGGTGCAGCGGGAATGGGCGGCGAAAAATCCGCGGGCGATGATGAAGGACCCGATCACGGTCGCCGATGTCCTCAATTCGCGCATGATCGCCTATCCGTTCCGCCTGCTGCAATGCTGCCTCGTCACCGACGGCGGCGGCGCCCTGATCCTGACCTCGGCCGACCGCGCCAGGGATTTCCCGCGCAAGCCCGTCTACATCATGGGCACCGGCGAGAGCGTGGAAACGCCGATGGTCAGCCAGATGGAGACGTTTAATTCCTCGCGCGCGTTCAAGACCGCGGGTCCCCTCGCGTTCAAGGAAGCCGGCATCGCGCACAAGGACGTCGATCATCTCATGATCTATGATGCGTTCGCGCATCTGCCGCTGTTCGGCCTCGGCGATCTCGGCTTCATGCCGCATGAGGAAACGGGGAAGTTCATCGCCGACGGCAACACGCGGCCCGGGGCCAAGCTACCGCTCAACACCAATGGCGGCGGTCTCTCCTACATGCACTCGGGCATGTACGGCATGTACGCGCTCCAGGAGAGCGTGCGCCAGATGCGCGGCATCGCGCCGGCGCAGGTGCCGAACGCGAAGATTTCGGTGTGCCATGGCGTCGGCGGCATGTTCGCGGCATCGGGCACGATCGTGTTTACGAACGAGAGGTAACGCACCGTCATTCCGGGGCGCGCGCAGCGCGAACCCGGAATCTCGAGATTCCGGGTCTGGTGCTTCGCACCATCCCGGAATGACGGGCATAACAGGAGGCACCCACATGACAAAATCACTGCAAGACAAGGTCATCATCGTCACCGGCGCAGGCCGCGGCATCGGGCGGGAGATCGCGCTGCTCTGCGCGGCGGAAGGCGCCAAGGTCGTCGTCAACGATCCCGGTGTCGCTGCCGACGGTGCCGGCTCGAGCGCTTCTCCCGCCGAGGAAGTCGTCGAGGAGATCAAGAAGCGCGGCGGCGCGGCGGTTGCCAATTTCGAGTCGGTGGCGGAAGCGATTCCCGCCAGCAAGATCGTGAAGACCGCGACCGATCATTTCGGCCGGCTCGACGGCGTCGTCAACAATGCCGGCATTTTGCGCGACATGATCTTCCACAAGATGAGCGTGGAGGCGTTCGAGGCCGTCATCAAGGTGCATTTGATGGGCTCGTTCTACGTCAGCCACGCCGCGGCGCGGATTTTCCGTGAGCAGGAGAGCGGCTCCTTCGTGCACTTCACCTCCACCTCGGGCCTGATCGGCAACTTTGGCCAGGCCAACTACGCCGCCGCCAAGCTCGGCATCGTCGGCCTGTCGAAGTCGATCGCGCTCGACATGGGCCGCTTCAACGTCCGCTCCAACTGCGTCTCGCCGTTCGCCTGGACCCGCATGATCGGCACCATCCCGACCGAGACCGAAGCCGAGAAGGCACGCGTCGAGAAGATCAAGCAGATGGGTCCGGAGAAGATCGCGCCGGTCTGCGCCTATCTGCTGTCCGATGCCGCCAAGGACGTCAGCGGGCAGATCTTCGGCGCGCGCATGAACGAGCTGTTCCTGTTCAGCCAGAACCGCCCGCTGCGCTCGGTGCATCGCAGCGAAGGCTGGACGCCGCAATCGATCGCGGAACACGGCATGCCGGCGCTGAAGGGCTCGTTCTACAAGCTCGACCGCTCCGCCGACATCTTCCCCTGGGATCCCGTGTAAGGATCCGTCCAGCCGCATTTCCGGCATCCCTGCCCTGCGATCTCTGGTTGTCTCGATCAGAGATCGCCCCGGTTTACGCCCGATTGCAGGCGGATGCTGTCCTCCCAACAAAACTTTGGGAGGAAACCATGACAAGAATACTGACCAACTCCGACGATACGACTGCAAGCGAGCGTGGCGGTCTCGGCCGCCGCACTCTTCTCAAGGGCGCGGCCACGGTGGCCGCAACCGCCCTGCTCGCCTCGCGCGCTGACGCCCGCGAGTTCGGCGCCAATGCCGAGCCGCAGCGCTATCCCGACCCTGACATCATTGCCATCGACCCCAAGCGCTTCAAGGCCAAGGTCGGCAACACCGCGATCAAGCGGCTCTATACCGGCTGCCTGTGGGCGGAGGGACCGGCGTGGAATGCGCAGGGCCAATATCTCGTCTGGAGCGATATCCCGGCCAACCGGCAGCTGCGCTATCTCGACGACGACGGGCACATCTCCGAGCAGTTCCACAAGCCGTCGAACGAGGCCAACGGCAACTCGTTCGACACTGAGGGCCGCCAGATCAGCGCCGAGCGCACCCGCCTCGTCCGCTACGAGCATGACGGTTCGGTGACGACGCTGGCCGAGCAGGCTGGCGGCAAGCCGCTCAACGGCCCCAACGACATGGTCGTGCACCCCAACGACAAGGCGATCTGGTTCACCGATCCCGGTTATGGCGCGATCAGCATCTACGAGGGCAAGCTTGCCAATACCGGCTCGTTGCAGCCGTATCAGAAGGAAGCGGTCTATCGTCTCGACACGCAGACCGGACAGGTTGCGAAGGTCGCCGACGAGCCGTTCAAGCCGAACGGCATCGCATTCTCTCACGACTACAAGAAGCTCTATGTCTGCGACACCGGCATCACGCATTATCCGCAGGCGGAGAACGTGGTGTGGTCCTACGACATCGACGGGTCGAAGCTGTCGAACCCGAAGCGGCTGATCGACATGAAGCTCGACGGCAAGTCAGGCTTCCCCGACGGCCTGCGGGTCGACACCGAGGGCAACATCTGGGTCGGCGCCGGCTGGGTCGGTCCGGGCTATGACGGCGTGCAGGTGTTCGCACCGAACGACGGCGCGCGCATCGGACAGATCCTGCTGCCCGAGACCTGTGCCAATGTCTGCTTCGGCGGCAGGAAGAGGAACCGCCTGTTCATGACCGCGAGCCAGTCGCTCTATGCGGTCTATGTGGAGACACAGGGGGCGCATTTCTGTTGATGTGTGCGCCGTCATTCCGGGGCGGCTCGCAGAGCCGAAATCTCGAGGTTCCGGGTTCGCCCTTCGGGCGCCCCGGAACGACGGCTGAGGTTAGCCCGTATTCCTCAGCCCCGCAGAGATACCGTTGATGGTGAGCTGAATCCCGCGCAGCACCTGTTCGTCCGGGTTCTGCGCGCGGTGCTCCCTCAGCAGCTCGACCTGCACGTGGTTGAGCGGGTCGAGATAGGGGAAGCGGTGGCGCACGGAGCGTTCGAGCAGCGGGTTGCCTTGCAGCAGCCGGTCCTGGCCCATGATGTCCAGCAGCGTCTCGATGCAGGAATGCCATTCGCGGCGGATGCGGCCGAAGATTTTTTCGCGCAACGCCTCATCCGGTACGAGCTCGGCATAACGCGAGGCGATCGCGATCGAGCTTTTGGCGAGCACCATGTCCATGTTCGACAAGAGCATGCGGAAGAACGGCCATTCCTTGTAGAGCTCTTTGAGGAACGGCATGCCCTTGTCGGGATGCTCGGCGATCCATTGCTCGACCGCGGTGCCAAAGCCGTACCAGCCCGGCAGCATCAGGCGGCATTGCGCCCAGGAGAACACCCAGGGAATGGCGCGAAGGTCTTCGATCGCGCGGGTCTTCTTGCGCGAGGCCGGGCGGCTGCCGATGTTGAGCGTCGCGATCTCGTTGATGACGGTCGAGGCCCAGAAGTAATCGACGAAACCGTCGGTCTCGTAGACGAGGCCGCGATAAGCCCTAAAGGCGAGACTTGAGAGTTCGTCCATTGCAGTGAGGTATTCGCGGCGCGGCGCGCTCTGGCGCGGATGCAGCAGGCTCGCCTCCAGCGTCGCGGCGGCCAGGATCTCCAGATTGTTGCGGCCGACTTCGGCGTTGGAATATTTCGACGAGATGATCTCGCCCTGCTCGGTGATGCGGATCTGGCCGTTCACCGCGCCGCCGGGCTGCGCGATGATCGCGTCGTAGCTCGGCCCGCCGCCGCGGCCGACCGAGCCGCCGCGGCCGTGGAACAGGCGCAGGCGCACGTGATGGCGCTCGAACACGTCGACGAGGTTGATCTCGGCCTTGTAGAGCTCCCAGCCCGAGGTGACGAAGCCGCCATCCTTGTTGCTGTCGGAATAGCCGAGCATGACCTCCTGCACGCTGCCGCGGCTGTCGACCAGGCGGCGGTAATCGTGCAGCGACAGCATGCGGTCCATGATGGCGCTGGAGGCCTGCAGATCCTCGATGGTCTCGAACAGCGGCACGATGTTGATCGCGCTGCGCCCGGAGGGATGGACGAGGCCCACCTCCTTGAGCAGCACGGCGACCTCGAGCATGTCCGACATGCCCTTGCACATCGAGATGATGCATTGGGGGATCGCGTCCGAGCCGAACTTCGCATGCGCCTCCGCGGCGGCGTGGAAGACGTTGAGCTCGCCCATGGTCTCGTCGCTGTACTTGACGAACGGGGACACCAGCGCGCGCGTGCTGCGGAGTTCGTTGGTGAGCAGCGAGATGCGCGCGTCCTCGCCGAGCGCGAGATAGGACATGCCGGGGTTGGCGGCGTCCATCAGCTCGGCGATGGTCCGCTCGTGCACCGCCGAGTTCTGGCGGATGTCGAGCCGCGCCAGATGGAAGCCGAAGCAGTCCACCGCGCGGCGCAACAGCCGCAGCCGGCCGCGGGCGATGACGCGGGCGTTGTTGGAGATCAGCGAGCGGTGCAGCACGTCGAGATCGGCTTGCAACTCCTTGACGCTCTCGTACGGCCTGCCCTTGCCGACCGGCCGGCGCGTGATCTCGACCTCGAGCGCTTCAGCCGTCGCCGTCAGGCGCGCATAGATGCCGGAGACCGCGAGGCGATACGGCTCGCCGCTCCGGTGCGGCGAGGTATCCGGCGAGCGCTCCGCCAGCGTGCGCAGCTCCTCGGAGACGTCGGCGAGATGGGCCGCGATCGACAGCTCGGAGCCGAGCACGTGCAGCTCGTTCAGATAGAACTGCATCACCCGGCTCGACTGCAGCCGCAGCGTGCCGCGCATGACGTCGGCGGTGACGAAGGGATTGCCGTCGCGATCGCCGCCGATCCAGCTGCCCATGCGCAGGAACGAGGCGAGCTCGCTGGCCGCCTGGTCGCCGTCCTCCTCCAGCCGGTCTTCCAGCACGTTGACCAGCCGCGGCACCTCGCGCAGGAACGTGTAGTCGTAGAAGGACAGGCCGTTGGCGACCTCGTCGAGCACGGTGAGCTTGGTCCGGCGAAGCAGATTGGTCTGCCACAGCGTCAGCACCTCGCGGCGGAGCTGCTCGTCGCTGGCGGCGGCTTCGTCCTCGGTCAACGCGACGCGCTCGCGGCGGTCGAGCAGGCTAGCGACCTCCATCTCGCGGTCCATGGTGCTCTTGCGGCGGACCTCGGTCGGGTGCGCGGTCAGCACCGGGCTGACGAGCGCGGTCTTGAAGAAGTTGCGCAGGGCGTCAGGGCCGATGCCCGCGGCCTTGGCATGGGCCAGCGTGTCCGCCAGCACGCCGGAGCCGCCGATCTTGGCCGCGGTGCGGGCGCGCATCTGGCGGATGTTGTTCTGGTCCTCGGCGATGTTGGCGAGGTGGGAGAAATAGCTGAAGGCGCGGACGATCCGCACCGTCTCGGAGGTCGACATGCTGTCGAGGATCTGCTCGAGCTCGCGTCGGGCGAGCCGGTCCTCGTCGCGGTGGAACCGGATCGAGGTCTGGCGGATGCGCTCGACCAGGTCGAACAAGTCGGCGCCCTCCTGGTCGCGCACCGTGTCGCCCAGGATGCGTCCGAGCAGGCGAATGTCGTCCCGCAGCCGGGCGTCCGCCTCCAGCGCCTGGACGTCCTCCGGGCGATTGGGGCGAGAATCTGCGGCGTCGGATGGTAATGTCTGGAGGGACATGGCTCGCTCCCCTGGTTCGAGCTCGCTTGACTGCCCGGTTCAGCCGAGTGTGCAAGTTTTTTGCCGCAGCGCAAGGTGAAGTTGGGGGCGGCGCACACTTGGGGTGTTACTTGGGACCGGGACTGCCGCTAGGCCGGCACGATCACCTTGCCGATCGGCCAGAGCGCGATGCCGGCGAGCTTCAGATGGGCCCAGGCGAAGGGGATGCCGATGATGGTGATCGCCAGGACCAGAGCGGTCACGAGGTGGCCGAGCGCCAGCCACCAGCCGGCCAGCACGAACCAGATGATATTGCCGATCACGCCCAGCGGGCCGGTGCCGATATCCTCGACACCCGTGACCTCGTAGCGGCTGACCGCTTTCGAGCCGAACGGCAGCAGCGTGTAGACGGCGATGTTGAACGCCGCCCGCGCCCAGGGCAGGCCAATGATGGTGACGGCCATGATGATGGCGGCGACCAGCCAGCCGAACGCCATCCAGGCGCCGCCGATGAGGATCCAGAGCAGGTTGAGCAGGATGGAAACAGGGGCCATGGGATTATCCGGAGGTCGGTGATCCCTCTTTATAGCACGCCTTCCGCGGTCATAGTCCACGACGCCGGCCGCGTTCGGCACGCAACGACGTGCCGACGAATCCAACATCCTCGATCCCGCGCGAAATCTCCTTCGAACAGAGCCAAAGCGTCACCGCAGCGGCGCCAATCGCGGCCAGCCCCGAAATGAGAACAGGATTGGGGCAGAATATGACGAGAAGATTATCGAGCGGAACGGAGCCAGTTGGCCAGCGCGGGCTGCAAGTCGATGCCAGAGCCCCACCGGAAAGCATCACGGCCGCAGCGTTCGCTCCGGCCAGAACCGTCACGACGATCGCGAGGCCCTTCTTCATGGAGAGGATGAGATCAACCATCTTCACCACGGCACAACACGCGGCCACGACGACGAGGGCGGGGCCCCATCCGGCGCCCCCGGCGGCGATCACCTGAGCCTGGCCGCTCCAGGCCCACAGTGCGGCAACGCAGGCAAGCAGGGTAAGATTGACCTTTACCGCTTCCGGAAACTTGCACCGAAGCACATGGATATTCGCCTTCTCGATGAGGTCCAGCAATGCGCAGGCGATCAAGCCAGCTGCAAAACCACCAAGATGGACACCCCAGTCAATCCGTGAATTGCCGAACGCAAACGCGATGTTCAATCCGATGTTGATCGCGAAGAAATCGAACCCGACATCGAGCTTGCCGAGAATCCACAGGCAAAGCAGCGCGCCCAGAATGCCCGATGTGGCGCCGGACGCGCCGACCGTCAAATAGGGCGTGGAATGAATGCCATTGCCGATGACGGCGCCGAACACCATCGCGCAGAGGTAGATGATGAGGAAATAGGCCGGTCCCACCCGCCGCTCGAGATGCCCGCCCCACAGCACCAGACACAACATGTTCATCGTGAGGTGGACGAAATTGACGTGCAGGAAGCCATAAGCGAGCAGTCGCCAATACTCATGCCGCGCGATTGCGGTCGTGTACATGCCCCCGTAGCGATACAGCAACTCCGCCGGCGCCGACGGACCGCCCGCCTGGATGAAGCAAAACCCCGACGTGAGGACCGTCACCGTCATCAGCGCGTAGACGGCCGCATGAGGGACTTCGAAGAAGCTGGCGCGGAATGAGGGCATAGGTGATCGCAAGCGGCTGGAGCGGGACCGCCAATCTAGCCGAGCCGATCCATAATTGCCACTCTTGCGTGTGCCAGCCGACCTGGCCTACCGCCCCTCGAACTTCGGCTCGCGCTTCTCCATGAAGGCCTTCATGCCCTCGGCCATGTCCTGGGTTTTGAACAATGGCAGGAGTTGGAGATAGACGTGGTGGACGTGGTCGGAGAAGTTCTCGTTGAGGCCCATCCGCATCATGCGCTTGGAGGCTTGCACCGCGAGCGGCGCGTTGGCGGCGATTTCGCAGGCAATCGCAGTGGCGCGGCTCATCAAGTCGGCGTCCGGCACGACCTCGTTGGCAAGGCCCCAGTCCAGGCACTCGCGTGCGCTCAGCGTGCGGCCGGTGAAAATCAGCTCGGAGGCCTTGGCCCAACCGAGCATGCGTGGCAGCAGCCAGGTGCCGCCGGATTCCGGCACCACGCCGCGCTTGACGAAGGCTGCGGCGAGTTTTGCGGATTCCGCCATGATGCGGATGTCGCAGCCGAGCGCGGTGTCCATGCCGTAGCCGGCGGCGCCGCCGTTGACGGCACAGATGGTCGGCTTGTCCATCGCTTGCAAGACCGTCGGCGGTGTGTTGCGCAGGTTGATCGTGGTCGGCGAGGACGCCGCGCTGAGGCCATTGCCGTCGCGCTCCTTGCGCAGGTCGAGGCCCGCGCAGAACGCCCGCCCCTTGCCGGTGAGGATCACGACGCGGACGTTCTTGTCCTCATTGGCCTCGGTCAAGAGCCGCGCCAGATCGTTCAGCATCGGCCCGGAGATCGTGTTCATGCGCTCCGGCGCATTCAGCGTGATGGTCGCGATGTGATCGGCGACTGTATAGAGGACTTCCTTGGTGGCGTCACTCATGACGAATGTTTCCCTGTCGTTTCCCTCGTAGGGTGGGCAAAGGCGCGCTTGCGCCGTGCCCACCATCAGCACCTCGATCGTCATGGTGGGCACGCTTCGCTTTGCCCACCCTACGGGTTCTCGTCGAGTTGTCAGATCTTTCGCCCCGCCTGCTCCCAATAGGGATCGCGCAGGCGGCGCTTGAATATCTTGCCGGAGTCTTCGCGCGGCAGCCCGCTGCGGATCTCGATGTGCTTGGGCACCTTGTAGTCGGCGAGCGAGGTCTTCAGCCGCGCGCGGACATCGGCGGCATCGAGCGTGATGCCGGCTTGCGGCTCGACCACCGCCATCAATGCCTCGCCGAATTCGGCGTCGGGGATACCGAACACCGCGCAATCATGCACGCCGGGCACGGCGTGCAGCACGGACTCGATCTCGGCCGGATAGATGTTGACGCCGCCCGAGATCACCATGTCGCGCTTGCGATCGCAGATGAAGACGTAGCCGTCTTCGTCGATGTAGCCGACGTCGCCGGAGGTGATGAAGCCGTCGCGGTCGATCTCGGCGCGCTTCTCCGGCTTGTTGTGATAGGTGAAGTCGGCCATCTCCGCCATGCGGGAATAGATCTCGCCGATCTCGCCCACGCCGAGCACGCGGCCGTCCTCACCGAGGAAGCGCAGCTCGGCGCCGGGAGAAATCTTGCCGACGGTGCCGGGCTTTTTGAGCGCATCTTCGGAGGTCGCAAACGTGACGGCGCTGGATTCGGTCGAGCCGTAGAATTCGTAGATCACCGGCCCCCACCAGTCGATCATGGCGCGCTTGACGTCGGCCGGGCAAGGCGCTGCCGCGTGGATGATATGGCGCAGCGAGGAAACGTCGTACTTCCTGCGCACCGCCTCGGGCAGCTTCATCAGTCGGATGAACATGGTCGGCACCATGAAGACGGTGTCGATCCTGTAGCGTTCGATCAGCTCCAAAAACTCTTCCGCCTCGAAGCGCGGCATCAGCACCAGCGCGCCGCCGAGTTTTCCCGCGCGGATGCCGAACGAGTTCGGCGCGGAATGATAGAGCGGGCCCGGCAGGATCGCGCGGGCGCCGGGCTTCAGACCATAGATCATCGCGCGCATGCGCTCGCCGGCGGCCTGCTGCTCCGGCGTCGGCGCATTGCGCCGCACGCCCTTGGGATGGCCGGTCGTGCCTGACGTATAGATCATGCTCATCGGCTGCGGCACGATTGGACCGTCATAAGGCTGATGCTGCGCGAGCCAGGATTCGAAATCGATCGCGAAGGCCGGCGTTGCCAGATGATCCGGATCGATCTTGTAGTTGGACAGGATCTCGGGCGGCGTCGGCACGCTGAGCACGGCGACGCCCGATGGAATCGCATCGCGCAGCGCGTGCAGCATGTCGGCATGCCCGATCAGCACGGACGTGCCGGTGTCGTTGAGGATGTAGTTGATCTCTTCCGGCTTGAAGTGCCAGTTGATCGGCACGCCATAGGCACCCAGCCGCATCGCGGCGTAGGCGGCCTCCAGGAAGGCGATGTCGTTGCGCATCAGCATGCAGACGCAATCGCCCGGGCGGACGCCGATCTTGCTGAGGCCGTTCGCGATGCGGTCGGCGCGATTGGCGACCTCGGCGTGGGAACGGCGGCGGTCGCCGGAGACGATGCCGAGGAATTGGGACGTTTCGCTCATTGTTGTTTTTCTTTGTTGTGGTTAGTGGCCGTCATTCCGGGGCGATGCGCAGCATCGAACCCGGAATCTCGAGGTTCCCCGGTGCGCAATTGCGCACCTGAGGTCTGGTCCTTCGGACCATCCCGGAACGACAGAGAACTAATCCGCAAACTTCGGCGCGCGCTTTTCCAGATTGGCACGGACCGCCTCGGTCTGGTTCGCACTACCGATCAGCTTCTGCTGCTCGACGGACTCGGCCAGCAGCGCCGGGCCCGGATCGACCGAGAGATTGTTGAGCAGGCGCTTGGCGGCGCGGATCGCATCGGGGCTCTTGCCGGCGATCTCGCGCGCCACTTCCAGCGCGACCGCCCGCGGATCGTCGCAGATCCGCGTGGCAAGGCCGTAAGCCATCGCCTCCTGCGCGGAGAAGATGCGCCCCGTATAGGTGAGATCGCGCAGGATGTCGTCGCGCACGAGACTGGCCAGGATCGGCGTGCCCGCCATATCAGGCACGAGGCCCCATTTGATCTCCATCACCGACATCCGCGCATCGGGGGAGAGGAAGCGCATGTCGGCACCGAGCGAGAGCTGGAAGCCGCCACCGAAGGCAACGCCATGCACGGCCGCGATTACGGGAACAGCAAGCTGGCGCCATCCCCATACCGCCTGTTGCGGAAAGTTCGCCTGGCCATGCGTGCGCTTGGTGAGATCGCGATTTTCGCCACCCGGAATTCCGTTGCCGCCCTTTTCCTTCATGGCGGCAAAACGCCCCATGTCGAGACCGGCGCAGAAAGCGCGGCCCTCGCCGGAGAGCACGACGACGCGCACGCCTTTTTCCTTCGAAAGCCGTTCGGTGGCGGCAACCAGCGCCTCGAACATGGCCTGATCGAGCGCGTTCATCTTGTCCGCGCGCACCAGGCGCACGTCGGCGACGCCTTCCGAGATCGAGATCGAGACGCGCTCTTCCATGGATGAATTCTCCCCTGTTCTTGTTCAGTGCCGCTTTACAGGAAGCCGGCGGCCGGATTTAGTCAATCGATCAATTAACCGACAATCCCTACGGGGGAAACACCCATGTTCAAGGAAAATCTTCTGGCCGGCCGGCGCATCCTCGTGACCGGCGGCGGCACCGGGCTCGGCAAGTCGATGGCGGCGCGCTTCCTCCAGCTTGGAGCCGAAGTGCACATCTGCGGCCGACGCAAGATCGTGTGCGACGAGACCGCGACCGAATTGATGGATCTTCATGGCGGACGCGTCACCAGCCACGGCGTCGACATCCGCAACGCGCTCGCGGTCGAGGAGATGATCGAAAACATCTTTCGCGAAGCGCCCCTCACCGATCTCATCAACAACGCCGCCGGCAATTTCATCTCGCGCACCGAAGAGCTGTCGCCGCGCGGCTTCGACGCCGTCGCCAACATCGTCATGCACGGCACGTTCTACGTGACGCATGCGGTCGGCAAGCGCTGGATCGCCTTGAAGCAGCCGGGCAACGTCGTCTCGATCACCACGACCTGGGTGCGCAACGGCTCGCCCTATGTGGTTCCGTCGGCGATGAGCAAGTCGGCGATCCACGCCATGACGATGTCGCTTGCGACCGAATGGGGCCGATACGGCATCCGCCTCAACACGATCGCGCCCGGCGAGATCCCGACCGAAGGCATGAGCAAGCGCATCAAGCCGGGCGACGAGGCCGGCGCGCGCACCAAGGCGATGAACCCGATGGGCCGCGTCGGTACCATGGAGGAGTTGCAGAACGTCGCCGTGTTCCTGATCTCCGGCGGCTGCGACTGGATCTCCGGCGAGACCATCGCCATGGACGGCGCCCAGGCGCTCGCGATGGGCGGCAATTTCTACCAGCTCCGCGACTGGAGCGACGACGACTGGAAGACCGCGCGCGAGAGCATCATGGCCCAGAACGAGAAGGACCGGGCGAAGCGGGGGTAGTCGCTCTCTCCGTAGTCGTCCTGGCGAAAGCCAGGACCCACTACCACCGAATGTCGTTTGGCGAAGATTGGTCATGACCGGTCTTCGCCAAATTGCGTTTTACGGCTATGGGTCCTGGCTTTCGCCAGGACGACATCGTTGAGAGAGCCCCTCCTCCATCTTGTCATCACCCGCGGATGACGCCACACTCCGCGGCATAAGAACAAGACGTCACGAGAGGAACATGTCCACACAGCCATTGGCGAATCTCGCCGACATGGTGCGCGAGCGCGCGACGAGTCGCGGCAATGCCACCGCCTACGAGTTCGAGGGCCGCGTCACCAGCTTCGCCGCGTTCGACATCAAGACCAATAGGGTCGCCAACGCGCTGATCTCGATGGGCGTGAAGAAGGGCGAGCGCATCGCCTATCTCGGCAAGAACAGCGACCTCTATTTCGAGCTGCTGATGGGCGCGATGAAGGCTGACGTGGTGATGGCGCCGGTGAACTGGCGGCTCGCGGGGCCCGAGGTCGCCTTCATCGTCGCGGATTGCAGGGCGCCGGTGCTGTTCGTCGGGCCCGAGTTCATCACACTGGTCCGTCAGATCAGGGATCAGATTCCGGGCGTGCGCACGATCATCACGACCGAGGGCGGCGCCCCTGAATGGCAGGATTTTACGGCCTGGCGCGATGCGCAGAGCGGCGACGATCCGAAGGTACCGATCGATACGAAAGACATCGCGATCCAGCTCTACACCTCCGGCACCACGGGCAAGCCGAAGGGCGCGATGCTGAGCCACGCGAACTTCCTCAACCTGGTGCAAACAGGCAATGCCGCGGACAAGCCGGAGTGGAACCGGTGGTCCACTGACGACGTCTCGCTGGTCGCGATGCCGATCTTCCACATTGGCGGCTCGGGCTGGGGCGTGATGGGTCTCTATCACGGCGCCCGCGGCGTGATCGCACGCGAGTTCGATCCGACCAAGGTGCTGGATTTCTTCGAGCAGTCGGGCATCACGAAGCTCTTCATGGTGCCGGCAGCGATGCAGTTCGTGGTGCGGCAGCCGCGCGCGAAGACAGTCGATTTCTCCAGGCTGAAATACATGCTGTACGGCGCCTCGCCGATTCCGGCAGCGCTGCTGAAGGAGTGCATCGAGGTCTTCAAATGCGGCTTCGTGCAGATGTACGGCATGACCGAGACGACAGGCACCATCGTCGCGCTGCCGCCGGAGGATCACGTCGAGGGGCTGGAGCGGATGCGCTCGGCCGGCAAGGCGCTCCCCGGTGTCGAGATCGCCATTCTGGATGCGGACGGCAAGCCGCTGCCGCCGCGCCAGGTTGGCGAGATCGCGACGCGCTCGGGCTCCAACATGGCGGGCTACTGGAATTTGCCGGAGGCGACCGCGTCGACGCTGCGCGGCGACGGCTGGCTGCGTACCGGCGATGCCGGCTACATGGACGAGGACGGCTACCTCTATATCCACGACCGCATCAAGGACATGATCATCTCCGGCGGCGAGAACGTCTATCCGGCCGAGGTCGAGAGCGCGCTGTGCGATCATCCAGATGTCGCCGAGGCCGCCGTGATCGGCGTGCCCGACGATAAATGGGGCGAAGCGGTGAAGGCCGTGGTGGTGATGAAGCCCGGCAAGCAGGCGACCGCCACCGACATCATCAACTTCACCCGCGAGCGCATCGCCGGGTTCAAGACGCCGAAGAGCGTGGAGTTTCTGCCGACGCTGCCGAGGAATCCGTCAGGCAAGATTTTGCGACGGCAATTGAGGGAGCCGTATTGGGCCGGGAAGGATCGGCGGGTGAATTGATCGCGCGATGCCGTAGGGTGGGCAAAGGCGCAACGCGCCGTGCCCACGGTCTCGTTTCGTATTCGAGGGATCGTGCGTACGCTTCGCTTCGCCCACCCTACGACAGCCGTGCAAGCCTCAATGCTTCCCCGGTCCCATATATCCGAACAGGAACCCCGCCACCTTGCGCATCTGGATCTCCTCGCTGCCTTCCGTGATCCGGTAACGGCGATGGTGCCGATAGATATGCTCGAACGGCTTGTGGCGTGAATAGCCCATCCCGCCGTGGACCTGCATGGCGCGGTCGGCGGATTCGCAGCAGAGGCGGTTTGCCCAGTAGTTGCACATCGAGACGCGGTCGGAGAGCGTGCGCTCGATCTGCTCCTCGGTGAGCTTATCCATCTCCCAGGCGGTCTTGCGGATCAGAAGGCGCAGCATCTCGGCTTGCGTCGCGAGCTCGACCAGCGGGAACTGGATCGCCTGGTTCTCGGCGAGCGCCTTGCCGAATGGTTTTCGCTCGCGCGCATATTTGACGCTTTCATTGATGCAATAGCCGGCGGCGCCCAGCGAGCTCGCCGCCTGACGGATGCGGTTCTGGTGCACGAAGCACTGCGCCAGCGACAGGCCGCGGCCGACCTCGCCGAACAGCGCATCCTCGGGCACGAACACGTCGGTGAAGCTGACGCGGGGATGATCGGTCGGCATGTTGAAGGTCCACATGTACTCCTCGACCTTGACGCCGTGGCTCTTGGCCGGCACCAGGAAGCAGGTGATGCCGCGCGCATCGCCGTCATTGCCCGAGGTGCGTGCGAACAGCGCGCAATGCGTGGCGACGTGCATGCCCGTCGTCCACATCTTCTCGCCGTTGATGATCCAGCCCTTGACGTTGTCGCGGGTCGCCGGCACCGCACGTGTCTCCATGTGCGTGGCATCCGAGCCGTGATGCGGCTCGGTGAGGCCAAAGGTGATGCGGTACTTGCCCTTGATCGAGCCGTCGATCATCGCCTTCTGGTCGTCGCGACCGTAGCGGTCGAGCATGGTGACGACAGGGAAATTGCCGACGATGGAATGCTCGTTCTGAAGGTCGTTGTGCAGGCCAAGGCCCTTGGCGGCAAAATGCTCGCGGATCACCGCCATCCAGAGGTTGGAGCCGTCCTTGCCGCCATACTGCTTCGGCACCGGGAAGCGCAGGTGCCCGGCGGCGTCCGCGAGATCCTTGGCCTTGCGCAGCAGCGCCTCCCATTCGTGCCGCGGCAGGCCGCCGTTCTCGAAATCGGTGCGCGCCCATTCGCGGCGATGATCAAAGAAGCGGATGTTGTCGTCGGCCGCTTCCAGCGGCTTGATCTCGCGTTCGATGAAACGGTCGAGCTCTCCGAGATAGGCGACGAGATCTGTTGGCAATGAGAAATCCACGGCTCTCTCCCGGATGATTTTTTCGTTTTGCGTTAAGGCGCTAAGCACGCTTTTGCTTCGCACGATTAAGGTGAGAAGAGCGCGCGCAAGTCAAGCAAGCCGAGGCGTGCCGGCTGCGCAAGGCGCATTGCGCAATTCGATGGTGCCCCGGCGCTTGTGCACGCTAGTATGACGGCAATATTCCTTCAGGAGAAAAAGCGGGAGCGAGCGATGGAGCTAAAATTTTCCAAGGTGGAACGCAAGGGACCGATCACGATCGTCACGCTGTCGCGGCCCGAGGTCTACAATGCGCTGCATACCGACGCGCATTTCGAGCTCCAGAAGGTGTTCGACGATTTCTCGGCCGATGCCGAGCAATGGGTCGCGATCGTCACGGGCGCCGGCGACAAGGCGTTCTGCGCCGGCAACGACCTGAAGTGGCAGGCGGCCGGCGGCAAACGCGGCTGGGACAAGGGCGGTTTTGCCGGCCTCACCTCGCGCTTCGACTGCGACAAGCCGATCATTGCCGCCGTCAACGGCGTTGCGATGGGCGGCGGCTTCGAGATCGCGCTGGCCTGCGACCTGATCATCGCCGCGGAGAACGCGACCTTCGCCTTGCCCGAGCCGCGCGTGGGCCTTGCCGCCCTCGCCGGCGGCCTGCACCGGCTGCCGCGCCAGATCGGCCTGAAGCGCGCCATGGGCATGATCCTCACCGCGCGCCATGTCAGCGCCAAGGAGGGTCACGAGCTCGGCTTCGTCAACGAGGTGGTGCCGCAGGGCGAGGCGCTGACGGCGGCGCTACGCTGGGCGGAGATGATCACCAAGAACTCACCGATGTCGATCCGGGCTTCAAAGCAGGCGATCCAGAAGGGGCTTGGCGTCTCGCTGGAGCAGGCGATCGAGGAGCAGCGCGAATATCCGGCGGTGAAGGCGATGGTGGCCTCGCAGGACTACATCGAGGGCCCGAAGGCGTTTTCGGAGAAGCGGCCGCCGAAATGGGTGGGGAAGTAATCCCTCCTGTCATTCCGGGGCGCGCCGTCAGGCGCGAGCCCGGAATCCATCGGGCCACGGCGACCGCGGATAAATGGATTCCGGGCTCGTCGCTTCGCGACGCCCCGGAATGACGAGGAGAGTGTGGCGCACCACTGCATCAACGCCGTCATTGCGAGCGCAGCGAAGCAATCCAGACTGCCTCCGCGGGGACACTCTGGATTGCTTCCTCGCAGGGGCTCCTCGCAATGACGGAGAATGTAGCGCCGCCTACCCGCCACGCCCCAGCTCGCGCTTGTACGACGCATAATTCGGCTGATCCACCGCAAGCTTGTCCATCGTGGTCGCCCACAGATGCTCGGCGAGGCCCGGCGTTGCGATATCCACCTCGCCCCTGGCGATACGCTCGGCCAGCACGCGGTTGAGGTCCGTCACCGAGCCGTCAATGCCGAGCAGTGCACGCAGCCGCTCCACCTCTTTCGCATCGCTCCCCTCCTCCTGCGTCAGCTGCCGCGTGACGAGGTCGAGGATGTTGATGGCGACGCGCAGCTTGAACGCCTGGTGGCCGGAGATCAGCGGTGCGATGTCGCTGCGGAGGAAATCGGCGACTGACTTGGTCAGCTCGACCGGTGTCGGTTCGTCCTGCATGTGTCAACTCCCGCGCGGCGCCAAGAGCCGCAACAGATCGATCTCGGTCTCGGAGGCGCGACGCCCGATCATGGCGCGCTCCATGGAATGGTCCGGTCCTTCGCGAAACCGCTGCATCATGCCGCCGCACATGATGCCCCAGCGCAGCGTGCCCATCACTTCCCAGAATTTTACGCGCGCGGGATCGACTTTTCGGCCTGCCGCTTCGTAACCCGCGAACAATTCCTCGCGAGTGCCAAAACCGCCGACGGGCTTGTCGATCTCGCCGAACCGCCAAGAGTTAACGCAGACCCAGCCAAGATCCTCCATGGGATCGCCGAGATGGGCAAGCTCCCAGTCGAGCACGGCGCGGACGCCGTCGGGGCCGATGATGAGATTGCCGTTGCGGAAATCGCCATGCACCAGCGTCTCCTCGGCCGAGGGGCCGGGATCGTGGTCGCGCAGCCAGCGCAGCACCAGCTCGAACACGGGCTTGGGCCAGTTCAGGCTGCGATAGTCGCGCTCGAATTCGCCGATCTCCTGGGTCGCGCCGCGACTGCGCAGCTCCGGCAGCTTGTCCAAAGGCAGCCTGTGCAGGCCCGCGAGAACGCCGCCGATTTGCCGCGCGAGAAGCGGCCGCGCGGCCGCATACTCTTCATCGCGAAGAATCTTGCGCGCGATGGTCTCGCCCTCGACCCGCTGCATGATGAAGCCGGTGCCGAGATCGTCCTCGGCCGTCAAGACATGCATCACGCGCGGCGACGGCACGCCGGCTTCATAGGCGAGCTGCATCAATTGCGCTTCAGCGCCGAGCCCCGCCGCGCGCGTCGGAGCCGCGCCATAACCCTTCGGCGAGCGGCGCAGGATCGCACCGATCGGCCCGTCGGGATGCACGATGTCGAAGCGCCAGGTTTCCTGGCTGGCACCGCCGGACAGCTTGGCCGCGCCGGTGACGCCGGTCGCCCCCTCGCACCAGCGCGTGACGCTGCGGGAGAGTTGCGCTTCGATCATTTGCCCTTGAACTGCGCGGGGCGCTTCTCCAGGAACGCGCCGACGCCCTCGCGAAAATCCTGGGTGTCGCCGGCGCGGAGCTGGCACTGGAATTCGAGGTTGAGCTGATCCTCGAAGGAATTTTCCGGGCTGTCCCAATAGAGCTTGCGGATCAGCGACAACGCCACCGTCGGGCCGCTGGCAAGCTCGCGCGCCAGCTTCATCGCCTCCTCCATCAGCACGCCGTCATCGTAGACGCGATTGACGAGGCCCCATTCCAGCGCCTTCTCGGCCGGGAGCCGCTCGCCCATCAGCGACAGCTCGATCGAGCGGGCCCGACCAATGAGCCGCGGCAGCAGCCAGGTCGACCCGCAATCCGGCACGAGGCCGATGCGGCGGAACGCCTGCAGGAAGTAGGACGAGCGCGCACACAGGATCATGTCGCCAAGCAGCGCGAAGCTCATGCCGGCACCCGCCGCCGGCCCATTGACCGCGGTGACGATCGGGCAGTGCAGATTGCGGATGCGGCGCAGGAACGGGTGAAAGCCGGTCTCCAGCGTCAGGCCGGCCTTGGTCTTCTTCGACTGGTTGTTGCGGCCCTGAAGATTAGCGCCGGTACAGAACGCCCGCCCCGCGCCGGTCAACACGACGCAGCGCACCTCGTCTTTCTTCTCTTCGATCGCATCGAGCGCCTCGGCAAGGCCACCCAGCATGTCCACGGAGACCGCGTTCATCACCTCCTGATGGTCGAGCTTGAGGATCGCGACCGAACCATCGAAGTCGAGCGTGACGTGTTTGAACTGCATGGTTTCCTCGTCAGTTGCGGCCTGCGTCAGTTTCGCAGACCGGAATTACTTTTGCCGGGGCGCATATTTGATTTTTGGCGCGGTCTTGTCCATGGTGATCGGAGCATAGCAAGCAATCTTGCGCGCAGCGGCTGATGCGCGTCATGCCAGAAAGTCTTGCCAAAAACGGGAAACGCGCCATGAACCTTTTCGACCTCTCCGGCCGTGTCGCCGTGATCACCGGCGGCAATGGCGGCATCGGGCTCGGCATCGCGCAGGCACTGGCCGGCCAGGGCTGCAACGTTTCGATCTGGGGCCGCAATCCTGACAAGAACAGAAGCGCTGCCGCGAGCCTGGCGGGACTCGCCGGCAAGGTGGATACCCGCGTCTGCGACGTCACCGATCCGGCATCGGTCAATGCCGCGATGAAGGCCACGCTCGACACCTTCGGCCGGGTCGACGGCTGCTTCGCCAATGCCGGCATCGGCGGCGGCGGCCGGCGCTCCTTCATCGAGCGCACCGAAGAGGAATGGCGCACGATGTTTACGACCAATCTCGACGGCGTGTTCCACGCGTTCCAGGCGGCCGCCAGACACATGACCGACCGCGCCAATGCCGGCGATCCCTTCGGCCGGCTGGTCGCGACCTCGAGCCTCGCCTCGATCTTCGGCACCGCGCGCAACGAGCACTATGCCGCGACCAAGGCTGCCATCAACGCGCTGGTGCGCGCGCTCGGCGTCGAGCTGGCACGCCACGGCGTCACTGCGAATGCGATCCTGCCCGGCTGGATCAAGAGCGACATGACCGCCGGCCTCATGGCCAACGACAAGTTCGTCGCCAATGTGATGCCGCGCATTCCGCAGCGTCGCTTCGGCGAGGCCAGCGATTTCGGCGGCATCGCGGTGTATCTGATGAGCAGGGCGTCGTCGTATCATACGGCCGATACGTTCGTGATCGACGGCGGCTATACCGCGTTTTGACATCTCGTAGGGTGGGCAAAGGCGCTCTTGCGCCGTGCCCACCAGAAATACTTTCGAAGGCCGTGGTGGGCACGCTGCGCTTTGCCCACCCTACGGCTTCTCGTTTTGTGAGCGCAGAGGGGACAGGGCGAATGTTTTCACACATCATGATCGGCACCAACGACCTCGACAAGGCGAAGGCTTTCTACGACCAGCTGCTCAGCACGCTCGAGGTGCGGCCTGCACGGGTCGACGGCCATCGCATCTTCTACATCACCAAGACCGGCGTGTTCTCGGTGACGAAGCCGATCAACGGCGAGCCCGCGACCTGCGCGAACGGCGGCACCATCGGCTTTGCCGCCAACTCGCCTGAGCAGGTCGACAGGTGGCACGCGGCTGGCGTCGCCGCCGGCGGAACGCCGATCGAGAATCCGCCCGGCATCCGCGAGGGCGCGGGGAACAAGCTTTATCTCGCCTACTTGCGCGATCTCGACGGCAACAAGATCTGCGCGATGCACCGGATGCCGAACTGATTGCCCAGGACGCTGTCATTCCCCGCGAAGGCGGGGAATCCAGTACGCCGCGGCTTCTCCGTGAGTCGCTGACGTCACGGAGTACTGGATCGCCCGGTCAAGCCGGGCGATGACAACCGTGAGTGCGGCCCGCGCCTGCCACCCACTCCGTTCAAACAACATTTCAAACGCCCTCGCGATATTCCATCGCGTGGCATGGCTCGCGCGAAAAATGCGCGCTCGCACTTTGGCCACGCTGCGACTATTCTCGCGTTCAGCACGAACTCAGCGCCCCCGGGAGGAACAATGACAAAACACACCTACATTCCCCGCACCACCAACTACACGCTCAATCCGGGCGACGAGCTCAACGACCTCCGCATGTCGGACCAGGTTCGCCCGCTCTACGATCACGTCAGGAAGTTCATCCGCGACACCGTCGAGCCGATGTCGATCGAGTTCGCCAAGGCTGGCGAGAGCAAGGAAGACCGCTGGAGTTTTACGCCGAAGCAGCTCGAAGTACTCGAGGTCGCCAAGAACAAGGCCAAGAAGGAAGGCCTCTGGAACTTCTTCCTGCCCGATGACGAGACCGGCCAGGGCCTGAAGAATCTCGACTATGCCTATATCGCCTCCGAGCTCGGCAAGAGCCCGCTGGCCTCCGAGACGATGAACTGCTCGGCGCCCGACACCGGCAACATGGAGGTGCTGGAGCGCGTCGGCACCAAGGAGCAGAAGGAGAAGTGGCTGAAGCCGCTGCTCAACGGCGAGATCCGCTCGGCCTATGTCATGACCGAGCCGAACGTCGCCTCCTCCGACGCCAAGAACATCTCGACGACGGCCAAGCTCGTCGGCGACGAATGGGTCATCAACGGCGAGAAGTATTACATCTCCGGCCTAGGGGATCCCCGCTGCAAGATCCTCATCGTGATGGTGAAGACCAATCCGGATGCGGCGCCGAGCAAGCAGCAGTCGCAGATCCTGGTGCCGCGCGACACGCCCGGCGTCGAGGTGCTCGGACCCATGTACGTGTTCGGCCAGGACCACGCCCCGCGCGGCCACATGCACATGCGCTTCAACAATGTGCGCGTGCCGAAGGAGAACATGCTGCTCGGCGAAGGCCGCGGCTTCGAGATCTCGCAGCTCCGCCTCGGCCCGGGGCGCATCCATCACTGCATGCGCACCATCGGCAAGGCCGAGAAGGCGCTCGATCTGATGGTGCAGCGCGGCCTGACCCGCGAAGCCTTCGGCAAGAAGATCGCCCATCTCGGCGGCAACATGCAGATCATCGCGCAGGCGCGCTGCGAGATCGAGGCGATGCGGCTGATGGTGTTGAAGGCGGCGAAGGCCATGGACGTGCTCGGTAACAAGGAAGCCCGCGTCTGGGTCTCCATGGTGAAGGCCATGGTGCCAGAGCGCGCCTGCAAGATCATCGACCAGGCCATCCAGATGCACGGCGCCACCGGCATCTCGCACTGGACCCCGCTCGCCGAGATGTACCAGGACGTGCGCCACCTGCGCTTTGCCGACGGTCCGGACGAGGTGCACTGGATGGTCGTCGGCCGGCACGAGCTGAGCATGGCCTGAACTCTATCCGTCCCTCTCTCCGTACTTGCGGGGAGAGTCCCGTAGGGTGGGCAAAGGCGCGCTCTTCGCGCGCCGTGCCCACCATCTCGGCTCTTCGCATGACGTGGTGGGCACGCTCCGCTTTGCCCACCCTACGAAGCTCCCCGCACGCGGGGAGAGGCGAAGACAGCGACACCTACGTCGCCGGCGCGAGCTTGTCCTGCGTCTTGGTTTCGAAATCGGATGCGTCGTGGCGCTCGTGGAGCTGGCTGGCGGGGTCGCCGGAGACGCGGTTGACCATGCGGCCGCGCTTCACGGCCGGACGCTTGGCGATCTCGTCGGTCCAGCGCTGCACGTTCTTATAGTCCTGCACCGAGAGGAATTCGCCGGCGCCGTACACCAGCCCCTTGGCGAGCGCGCCATACCAGGGCCACACCGCGATGTCGGCGATGGTGTACTCGCTGCCCGCGAGATATTCGTTGTCGGCGAGGCGCCGGTCGAGCACGTCGAGCTGGCGCTTGGTTTCCATCGCAAAACGGTCGATGGCGTATTCGATCTTGGTCGGCGCGTAGGCGTAGAAATGGCCGAAGCCGCCGCCGAGGTACGGCGCGCTGCCCATCTGCCAGAACAGCCAGGACATCGCTTCGGTGCGGGTCTTGATGTCCTTCGGCAGGAAGGCGCCGAACTTCTCGGCGAGATAGAACAGGATCGAGCCGGACTCGAACACCCTGACCGGCTCGGGGCCGGAGCGGTCCATCAGCGCCGGGATTTTCGAGTTCGGATTGATGTCGACGAAGCCGCTGCCGAACTGGTCGCCGTTGCCGATCCTGATCAGCCAGGCGTCGTATTCGGCCCCCTTGTGGCCGAGCGCCAGAAGCTCCTCCAGCATCACCGTGACCTTCACCCCGTTCGGGGTCGCCAGCGAATAGAGCTGGAGCGGATGGCGGCCGACCGGCAGCTCCTTGTCGTGGGTGGGGCCGGCGATCGGGCGGTTGATGCTGGCGAACTGCCCGCCATTCTCCTTGTTCCAGGTCCAGACTTTGGGCGGCACGTAGGCGGGGACGTCAGTCATGCGGGGCTCCGGCGGAAAGATGCGCCTGCATTAATTAGCCCGCGAGCGGCCGATGACAAGCCCTGCCGGCTCTGCGTCCGGCGCGGGCCTCACGCCGGTGTCATGCATCCGGCCTAACCCGTCACCACCCTGCGCGGCTGCTCCGCCCGTGTCATCACGAACCCCTCATACCCCTTCCCCGCGACCTCGTCGCAGATCCGCCGGTAGACCCCGACGCCGCCGATATAGGGCATGAAGATGCGCGGCTTGCCTGGGATGTTGGCGCCCATGTACCAGGAATTGGCCTGCGGATAGAGCGTGCCATGGGCAACTTCGTTGACGTGCGCGACCCACTTGTCCTCCGCCCCTCCGTCCGCCTCCATCGTGGCGAGGCCTTGCTTGCGCATGTGGAGGAGGCAGTCGGCGATCCAGTCGACATGCTGCTCGATCGACACGATCATGTTCGATAGCACCGACGGGCTGCCGGGCCCGGTGATGATGAAGAGATTGGGAAAGCCTGCGCTCATCAGGCCGAGATAGGTCTTGGGGCCCTCGGCCCATTTCTGGTTCGGCGTCCGCCCGCCGCGACCGCGAATGCCGATCCGGGCGACCGATCCGGTCATGGCGTCGAAGCCGGTCGCCATCACCAGCGCATCGACCTCGTGATCTGCCCCCGCGACACGGACAGCGTTCGCGGTGATCTCCTCGATCGGATTGGTCTTGATGTCGACCAATGAGACATTCGGCCGGTTGAAGGTCGCGAAGTAATCCGTATCGATGCAGATGCGCTTGGTGCCGATCGGATGGCTGTTCGGCTGGAGCAATTTCGCAGTGCTGGCGTCCTTGACGATCTCGGTGATCTTGCCGCGCACGTAGTCGGCGGCGGTGTCATTCGCGGCCAGATCCAGGCCGAGATTGTTGTAGGCGTACATGAAGGTGAGCCCGCCGCGATCCCAACGCGCCCCGTATCTGGCGTGCCTGTCATCCTCGCTGTCGTCGAGAGCGCCGCGATCGGGCTGCTCGGCATAGATGCCGTTGCGCGCGACCTCGCGGGCGAAGCGACGGATCTCCGAATAGTTGTTGCGGAACGCATCGCGTTCCTCATCGGTCAGCGTGGCGTTGCGGGCGGGAATCGAGAAATTCGCGGTGCGCTGGAAGACGGTGAGATGCTTTGCCTGCTCGGCAATGATGGGCGCCGACTGGATGCCGGATGAACCGGTGCCGATGAGGCCAACGCGCAGGCCCGTGAAGTCCACGGGCTCGTGCGGCCAGTTGCCGGTGTGGTAGACGGGACCTTTGAAGTTTTCGAGACCCTTGATGTCGGGCTTGCGCGCGTTCGACAGGCAGCCGGTGGCGAGCACGACGAACTTCGCTTCGACCGTCTTTCCGCCGGAAATCGTCACCGACCAGCCATTAGTCTGTTCATCGAAGACAGCGCGCTCGACGCGCGTGTCGAACTGGATGTCGCGGCGCAGATCGAAACGATCCGCGACATGGTTGGCGTATTTCAGGATCTCTGCCTGCGGCGCGTAGCGTTCGGTCCAGTCCCATTCCTGCTGGAGCTCCTCCGAGAACGAGTAGGAATATTGCATGCTCTCGACATCGCAGCGCGCGCCCGGATAACGATTCCAGTACCAGGTGCCGCCGACCCCGCCGCCCTGCTCGTAGACTCGCGCCGAGAAGCCAAGCCTGCGCAGCCGATGCAACATGTACATGCCGGCAAAGCCGGCGCCGACGATGACCACGTCATAGGCTTCACTGGCCTCGGCCGGACTCGATTGCGCTGGCGACATCGGTTGGCGCTCCCTCGTTGTTGTCTGTTGTTGTTCGCCAGCATTCTCTCACGTCGGCCAAAGCGCAAGAGGCTCATTCACGGCCGCCGCTCCGCTTATTTTGCGCGACGGAATGGCTCCTCGTGTGGCGTGGCGCCTATACGCAAGATGCGCGGCGAAATCCGGCTTGGCATCGCCGGCGACGATGGGTTAGCGTCGCACGGCCTTCGCCAAGGACAACAAGAACGCAAAGCAATAACAGCAACGCGACGGCCGCCGGGAGAGAGCCATGAAATCGCCGATCTGCGACATGCTGGGCATCGAGTTCCCGCTGCTCGCCTTCAGCCATTGCCGCGACGTCGTCGCCGCCGTCAGCCGCGCCGGCGGCTTCGGCGTGTTAGGTGCCACCGTGCACACGCCTGATACGCTCGAACGCGAGCTGAAATGGATCGACGACCACGTCGACGGCAAGCCCTACGGCATCGACGTGCTGATCCCCGAGAACATCTCGACGGCGGGCGAGAAGGACGTCACCTGGAAGAGCCTGGAAGCGCGCGTGCCGCAAGAGCATCGCAACTACACGCGCGACCTCCTGAAGAAGTACGACATCGAGCTGACGACCACTGAAATGGCCGACAACCAGCCGCAGCCGTTCGACGGAAAGACGGCGCTTCAACTGCTCGAGGTCTCGTTCAATCATCCGATCAGGCTGATCGCGAACGCACTCGGCGTGCCGCCGAAAGCGATGATCGAGATGGGCAAGAAGCACGGCGTGCCGGTCGCAGCTCTCGTCGGCGCCAAGGAGCACGCGCTGCGCCAGGTCGCGGCCGGCGTCGATATCCTCGTGGTCCAGGGCACCGAGGCCGGCGGCCATTGCGGCGAGGTGTCGACCATGGTGCTGGTGCCGGAGGTGATCAAGGCAATCAAGAAGATCCGCGACGTGCCGGTGCTGGCGGCCGGCGGCATCATGACGGGACGGCAGATGGCGGCCTGCATGGCGATGGGCGCGGCCGGCGCCTGGACCGGCTCGGTGTGGCTCGCGACCGTGGAAGCCGAGACGACGGAAATCTTCCGCGAAAAGATGATCGCCGCGTCCTCGCGTGACGCGGTGCGCTCGAAGGGACGTACCGGAAAGCCCGCCCGGCAGCTCCGCTCGGTGTGGACCGATGCCTGGGACCGCGCGCCGGAGAGCCCCGGTGCGCTGCCGATGCCGCTGCAAAGCATCATCAGCCGCGACGCCTTCAATTCGATCGACCGCGCGGCGGCGGCTGGCAACGCCAGGGCGCGCGATCTCGTCAGCTACTTCGTCGGCCAGGGCGTCGGCCTGATCGACAGCGTGAAGTCGGCGGGCGCGGTGGTGCAGGAGTTCAAGGAAGAGTTTGCCGAGGCCGTCGAGCACATGAATGAGCTGGTGGCGGAGTAGCACCCACATCGTCATTGCGAGCGTAGCGAAACAATCCAGACTGCCGCCGCGGAAAGATTCTGGATTGCTTCGCTTCGCTCGCAATGACGAAGCAACTGATATCGTGAATTGAGGCCATGACCGACAATACCAACATCCCCGAAGACCGCATCCCCGTCATCGTCGGCATCGGCGAGATCGTCGACCGCCCCAAGGAGATCACCGAGGGCCTCGAGCCGTTCGATCTGCTCGAACAGGCGCTGCGGCGCGCCGAAGCGGATGCCGGGGCAAAGCTGCTCGGCGAGGTGCAGTCGCTCGACGTCGTCAACTTCCTGAGCTGGCGCTACCGCGACCCGGAGAAGCTGCTGGCGCAGCGACTCGGGATCACGCCTTCGCATTGCCATTACGGCCCGGTCGGCGGCGAGAGCCCGATCCGCTACATCCACGAGGCCGCAAAGCGCATCGCGCGCGGCGAATGCAGCGTTGCCGCGGTCTGCGGTGCGGAGGCGCAGTCGACCGCGACCAAGGCCGAGCGCGCAGGCGCAAAGCTGCCTTGGACGCCGTTCGCGCATGATGTCGAGGAGCCGAAGCGCGGCGCAGCGTTTCAGAAACCGCTGGCCGTGAAGCTTGGCGTGTTCCGGCCCGTCACGGTCTATCCGTTCTACGAGGCGGCCTCCTCCGCTCATTGGGGCCAGACGCCGCGCGAAGCGATGGCAGAATCGGGCACACTGTGGTCGCGCTATTCCGAGGCCGCCGCACAAAATCCAAACGCCTGGCTGAAGCGACGCTATGCGCCGGACGAGATCACGACGCCGACCGCGGACAACCGTCTCATCGCCTGGCCTTACCACAAGCTCATGGTCGCCAACCCCAGCGTCAACATGGGTGGCGCGCTGCTGCTCACCAGCCTTGCCAGGGCGCGCGCGGCGGGTATCGCCGAGGACAGACTGGTCTATCCGCTCGGCGGCGCCTCGGCGGAGGAGCCGCGCGACTATCTCCTGCGCGACCAGTTCTACGAGAGCCATCCGCAGAATGCGGTGCTGAAAGCCGCGGTGGACCTCGCCGGCGGCGACGGCACGGCATTCGAAGCGATCGAGCTCTATAGCTGCTTCCCCTGCGTGCCCAAGATGGCGCGGCGGACGCTGGGCCTTTCCGCCGACGTGCAGCCGACCGTGACCGGCGGCCTCACCTTCTTCGGCGCGCCGCTCAACACCTACATGACGCATGCGGCCTGCGCGATGGTGCGGCGCCTGCGCGATGGCGCCAGGCTCGGCCTGCTCTACGGCCAGGGCGGCTTCGTCACCAAGCATCATGCGCTGGTGGTTTCGAAGGCGCCGCCGCGCGCGGCGCTGGCGCAGGAGACGAGCGTGCAAGAAGAGGCCGACCGCAACAAGCGCGCGGTGCCGAATTTCGTCGCGGAAGCCTCGGGCAAGGGCAAGGTCGAGAGCTTTACGGTGCTCTACGGCCGCGGCGGGGATGTCGAGCACGGTGTGGTGATGCTGCGCACGGAAGATGACCGCCGCACGCTGGCACGGATTCCGGCGGGTGATACCGCGACGCTGGCGCATCTCCTCAACATGGATCGCACGCCGGTCGGCTCGCTTGGCGAGATCGCGATGGCCGGCGATGGCGTACCGGAGTGGCGGGTATCCTGATCTCCCTCTCCCCGTTCTTACGGGGAGAGGGTCGGGGTGAGGGGCTGCGTCCGCAAACACCGTGAGAGTTAGACTCGCGGAGAGTCCCTCTCACCCGAATTGCTTCGCAATTCGACCTCTCCCCGCAAGCGGGGCGAGGTGAAGAAAAGCTAGCCCTTCGGCGCCTGCTTTTCCGACGCGGTGGCCGGCTTGCCCTTGGCGCCGGCGCCGACGACGCGGACCTGATCGCCATCGGACAGGCCGTCCGGCGGGGCGGTGATGACGCGATCGTCCGGAGAGATGCCTGATGCGAGCTCGATTTCCTTGCCAAGATCGCGCGCGATCGTCACGGCCTTGAACAGCACCTTGTCGTCCGCACCGACGGTCGCGACACGCAGGCCGCTGCCGTTGAAGATCAGCGCGCTGGCGGGAATGCTGAGCGGCGCGGAGTCGCGCTGGAGGCTCAACTTCACGCTGGCATAGCCGCCGGGCATTAGGGTCCAGACTCAATTGAGCCAATATGCGACGAGAGCGGCGAGATGAACAGCGGCCAAAAAATTACGGGCGAGCTTGTCATATCGCGTGGCGATGCGCCGGAAGTCCTTGAGCCTGCAAAAGCAGCGTTCGATGACATTTCGTCCTTTGTAGGCGCGTTTGTTGAAGCGATGGATGACGACACGGTTAGATTTATTGGGGATTACGGGCTTGGCGCCGCGACGAATGATTGCGCCGCGAAGCTTGTCGCCATCATACCCTTTGTCGGCGAGGAGCACGCTCATGGGTGGCGCGAGCGCCAGGACATCGGGAGCCGCAGCGATATCGGCATCCTGGCCTGGAGTCAGATGCAGGACGACCGGCCGGCAGAGCGGATCGCTCAGCGCATGGATTTTTGTCGTGCGGCCTCCGCGCGAGCGGCCGATTGCTTGATTGTGCTCCCCCCTTTTCCGCCGGAGGCACACCGGTGAGCTTTAATCGAGGTCGAGTCGAGCGACAGTACGACGCCGTCTTCGCCAGGCTTGGCCAGCGCTTCGAAGATTGCGCACCATCGTCCTCGCTTGGCCCAGCGATTGAAGCGATTGTAGATCGTCGTGTAAGGGCCGTATTCACGTGGACAATCACGCCATCGTGCACCCGATTGCAGCATGTGAATGATGCCGCTGACGATGCGTCGGTCGTCGTCCCGATCCGGCCCCGTCAGTCCCCTCGGCAGATGCGGTTCGATACGCGCCCATTGCCTGTCGTTCAGCCAAAACAAACCAGCGCGCATTCTCTCGCCCCCGAATCAACACGTAGGCAAGAGAATCACGTGGCGCTATTTAGGTACAGACCCTAGTTCGCCCGAGGAATTGTCCAGGCCAAGCTGCATGCGCGTGGTGCCGGAGGCAACGTCGACGGCCTGCGAAGACGCTTCCACCGTCGCCTGGAAGGTCCGGTTCGGATACTCCGGTAGCGCGATGATGGCCTTGGCGCCGATCTTGATGGCCGGCACGTAATTCTGGGGCACGTTGACATAGACGCGCAGCTTGGTGATGTCCGAGACCACGAACATCGCCGGGCCCGAGCCGCCGCCGGCATTGATCAGCGCACCGACGTCGGTATCGCGCGCCGTGACCACGCCGTCGAACGGAACGGTGATCTTCTTGTAGCCGGCCAGCGCCTCCAGCCGCTCGACATTGGCCTGCCCCGAATGCACCGCGGCGTTCTTGTTGGAGAGGTCGGCGGTGCGCTCGTCGATCTCCTGCGCAGAGACGAAGTTGGAGGCGACCAGCGTCTTGCGCCTGTTCAGCGTTGCCTCCGACAGCCTTGCGCTGGCCTGCTGGCTGGCGAGGTCGGCGCGGGCTTGCAAGAGCTGCTGGTCTAGGTCGGGCGCCTCGATCTCGGCAATCACCTGCCCGGCCTTGACGCGGGCCCCCATGTCGGCGCTCCAGCTCTTCAGGTAACCCGACACGCGCGCGAAGATCGGGGCACGGTAGTAGGCTTCCAACCGGCCCGGCAGATCGAGGGTGGCGTTGAGCGCCTTGGCGTTAGGCTGGGTCACCGCGACGCTGGGAACGGCCTGATCATCGGTCCATTCCTTCAACTTGGAGCCCTGCTCCTCGCGCGCGCGGATGCCGGTGCCGACGACAAGGCCTGCCGCAATCAGCGCCACCACGCCGAAGATGCCCAGTTTCCGGTGCGACACCGGGGAACGGGATTCAGTGGGCGACATGCGGAGTCTCCAAGGGGGCGGCGGCTTCGGCGCCTTGTTTCTTGTGTACCATGCTGAACACCACGGGAACAAACATCAGCGTGGCGAAGGTTGCAAAGATCAGGCCGCCGATCACGGCGCGGCCGAGCGGCGCATTCTGCTCGCCGCCCTCGCCGAGCCCCAAGGCCATCGGCGCCATGCCGATGATCATGGCGAGCGCGGTCATCAGCACCGGGCGGAACCGGACGAAGCCGGCTTCGAGCGCAGCCGCAACGGGATCGCCGAGCTCCGCGTAGCGCTCGCGCGCAAAGGAGATCACGAGCACGCTGTTGGCGGTGGCAACGCCCATGCACATGATGGCGCCGGTGAGCGCCGGGACCGACAGCGTGGTCTCGGTCATGAACAGCATCCACACGATGCCGGCGAGCGCGGCCGGCAGCGCCGTGATGATCACGAACGGGTCGGACCAGGACTGGAAATTCACGACGATCAGGAAGTAGATCAGCACGACGGCGCCAAGCAGGCCGAACAGCAGGCCGGTGAAGGCGCTGTTCATGGTCTGCACCTGGCCGAGCAGCACGACGGAAGATCCCTTCGGCACCTCCTTCGCGGTGTCGGCGATCACCTGGCGGATGTCGGCGGCAACCGCGCCGAGATCGCGGCCCGAGGTCGTAGCGAAGATCTGCACCATCGACTGGATGTCGTATTGCGACACCACCGCGCTCGACGTCGAGCGCTTGATGTCGGCGATGCCGCCGAGGATCGGCGACTGCGCGTTGCCGGTGGCGGTGATCGGCAGCGTCTGCAGCGCGCCGAGCGAGTCGATCTGGTATTGCGGCGTCTGCATCACGATCGAATAGGACACACCGTTATCCGGATTGAGGTAGTAGGTCGGCGCCACCTGCGAGGAACCGGCAAGATTGACCACGAGACTGTTGGTGACGTCGCGCTCGGTCAGGCCGACATATTGCGCACGGGTACGGTCGACATCGATATTGAAAGTCGGGTTGTTCGGCGATTGCTGGATGCGCGCATCGGCAACGCCGGGAATCTTGCGGACCTTGGCCAGCAGATTGTTGGCGTAAGCGAAGTTGGCACTGATATTGGCGCCGCGGATCTGAAGGTCGATCGGCGCCGGCGCACCGAAGTTCAGGATCTGGCTGACGATATCGGCCGGCAGGAACGCGAAGCTGACGCCGGGGAAGAGCCGCGGCAGCTGCTCGCGCAGCACCTTGACGTGCTCTTCGGTCGGCTTGTGGCCTTCCCTCAGCTTGATCTGGATGTCGCCGTCCTGCGGGCCGATCACGCCGGTGTTGTTGTAGGTCATGTTGATGCCGGAGATCGGCATGCCGATGTTGTCGGTCATGGTCTCGATCTCACCCGGGATCAGCTTGCGCACGGCCTTCTGCACGTCAGCGAGTTGGTTCGCGGTCTCCTCGACGCGGGTGCCGACCTGGGTGCGGACATGCATCAGGATGTTGCCAGCATCGACCGCGGGGAAGAAGTTGCGCCCGAGGAACGGCACCAGCGCAAAGGACGCGCCGACCACGCAGAGGAAGCCGATCACGAACACCGCGCGATGCGCCAGCGCCAGCCCAAGGAAATCATGGTAGCCGCCGCGAATGCGTTCGAAACGCTTCTCGAACCCGCGCTGGAACCAGACCAGCGGATTGCGCGACTTCGGCGGCTCGCCTTCGTGATGGACGTGCGCCTTAAGCAGATAGTTCGCCATGGTCGGCACCAGCGTGCGCGACAGGATGAACGACCAGATCATCGCGAACATCACCGCTTCGGCCATCGGCACGAACAGGAAGCGCGCGACACCGGTGAGGAAGAACATCGGCACGAACACGATGCAGATACAGAGCAGCGAGACGAAGGCCGGCGTGACGATCTGGTTGGCGCCGTCGAGGATCGACTGCTCGACCGGCTTGCCCTGCTCCAGATGGTAGTTGATGTTCTCGATGGTCACGGTGGCGTCGTCGACGAGGATGCCGACGGCGAGCGCGAGACCGCCGAGCGTCATGATGTTCAGCGTCTCGCCGATCGCCGAGAGCATGATGATGGCGCCCAGCACCGACAGCGGGATCGAGACCGCGATGATGATGGTCGAGCGCCAGCTGCCGAGGAACAGCAGGATCATGACGCTGGTCAGCAGCGCCGCGATCACGCCCTCGAAGGCGACGCCCTCGATCGCGCCGCGAACGAACACCGACTGGTCGCCGATGAAGCCGATCTTCAGCGCGTCCGGGAGCTGGTCCTTGACCTCGATCACCTTCTGCTTGATGCCGGCGATGATATCGAGCGTCGAGGTCGCGCCCGCCTTCAGCACCATCATCAGCACCGAGCGATTGCCGTCAACATGAACGATGTTGGTCTGCGGCGGATTGCCGTCGCGGACGGTCGCGACATCGCGCACATAGACCATCGCGCCGTTGACGGTCTTGATCGGGAGGTTGCCGAGCTCGTCGATTTTCAGCGGCGAGTTGTTGAGCTGGATGTTGTATTCGAAGGTGCCGATCTTCTGGGTGCCGACCGGCGTGATCAGGTTCTGGGCGGCCAGCGCGTTGGCGACGTCCTGGCCGGACAGGCCGCGGGCCTGGAGCGCGGTCGGATCGAGGTCGATCTGGACCTGGCGCTGCTTGCCGCCGAACGGATACGGAATCGCCGCACCAGGCACGGTGACCAGCGGGGTGCGCAGATTGTTAATGCCGATATCGGCGAGGTTCTGCTCGGTCAGGCCGTCGCCCGACAAGGCCACCTGGATGATTGGCACGGTCGAGGCGGAGTAGTTCAGGATCAAGGGCGGCGTCGCGCCCGGCGGCATCTGCTTGAGCAACGTCTGCGAGATCGCTGTGACCTGTGCGTTGGCAGTGCGGATGTCGACGTTCGGCTGGAAGAAGATCTTGATGATGCCAAAGCCGTTATAGGAGTTGGCGACGATATGCTCGATGTCGTTGACCGTCGTCGTCAGCGCACGCTGGAACGGCGTCGTGATGCGGCCGGACATCTGGTCGGGCGGCAGGCCGGTGTACTGCCAGACCACGCCGATCACGGGAATGCGGATGTCGGGGAAGATGTCGGTCGGCGTCCGCAGGGCCGCCAGCGGTCCGATGATCAGGAGCAGGAGCGCGAGCACGACAAACGTATAGGGTCGGCTCAGGGCAATACGGACCAGAGCAATCATGCGCCAGGCAATTCCAGGTCAGGCAGGGATACGGGATCCGCCCCCACGGGGATCCTATTTCCCCTTTACCTGAGCACCGCCGGAAACGCTAATCACCGGCAGCTTTCCTGCATTCACTTCCCTGCTACCGCACTGCGAAATCGGCATCGCAGCTATGCGGCCGCACGCGTCACGCTGCGCGGACGGAGTTCAGGAACTTGCCGACCTCGAGCTTGAGGCGGTTGGAGTCGCGGGACAGCATCTGCGCCGCCGACAGCACCTGCGAAGACGCCGATCCGGTTTCGGATGCGCCGCGCTGGACGTCGCCGACATTGGAAGACACCTGCTGGGTGCCGTTGGCCGCCTGCTGCACATTGCGGGCGATCTCCTGGGTCGCCGCGCGCTGCTGCTCCACGGCTGCGGCGATCGCCGAGGATATTTCGGAAAGACGCGCAATGGTGCCGGAGATTTCGCTGATGGCGCCGACCGATTCCTGCGTCGCCGCCTGGATGCCGCCGACCTGCTGGCCGATCTCGCCGGTCGCCTTCGCCGTCTGTTCGGCGAGCGCCTTGACCTCGGAAGCCACAACCGCAAAGCCGCGGCCGGCCTCGCCGGCACGTGCCGCTTCGATCGTGGCGTTCAACGCCAGGAGATTGGTCTGGCCCGCGATGGCATTGATGAGCTCGACGACGTCGCCGATCCGAGAGGCCGCCCGCGACAACTCGCTCACGCGTTCGGTGGTGGCGTGCGCCTGGCTGACGGCCTCGCTCGCAATCCGGGTGGAATCCTGCACCTGGCGACCGATCTCGTGGACCGACGACGACATCTCCTCGGCGGCCGATGCCACCGAATGGACGTTGGTGGAAGCTTCTTCCGAGCCGGCTGCGACCACCGTCGCCAGTTCCTGCGCCCGGCCCGCCGTCGAGGACAGCGTCGAGGCCGACGCCTCGAGCTCGGTCGCAGCTGACGACACGGTCTCGACGATCTCGCCGATCGCGGCCTCGAAGCCGTCGGCAAGTTTGGTCATTCCGGCCTTGCGCTGCTCCTCGGCGCGGCGCTGCACCGCCTGGACCTCGTCGCGGCTGAAGCGGATGATGGTCTGCACGGTCTGGAGGTTGCGCAGCGCCTCACCGATCTCGTCGTCACGTTCGATGACGATGCGGTTGTCGAGCTTGTCCTGCACGAGGTTGAGCATGGTGTCGTTGAGGTGCCGCATCGGGCCCTGGATCGCGCGCATGGTCGCAAGGCCGGCGAAGCCGACGATGGCGATGCCGACCAAGGCCAGCAGCGTCAGAACCAGGCTGGTCGAACCGCCGGTGGAGAGCGCGCCGCCGATGCCGAGCGCCAGCATAAACAGCGCCTGGAGCGTCATCGTCGTGACCAGGCGCGCCTTCAGCGTCCCGGTGAAGACGCTGAAGCGATCGAGCAGCGAGCGGCGGCGGATGATGCCGGCATCGACGCGATAGCCGTGCGGCTTCTTCTCGCGGATCGCGGCATAGACCTCTTCGGCGAGCTTGCGCTGGTCGGCCGGCAGCCTGGTGCGGATCGAGGTATAGCCGGTGACATGGCCGTTCTCGCGGATCGGCGAGGCCGTCGCCAACACCCAGTAGAAGTCGCCGTTCTTGCGGCGGTTCTTCACCGCGCCGAGCCACGGCTTGCCGGCCTTCAGCGTGTCCCAGAGATTGTCGAACGCCTCCGGCGGCATGTCGGGATGACGGACGATGTTGTGCGGCTGGCCCATCAGCTCGGCCGACGTGAAGCCCGCGGCGGCAAGGAAATCCTCGTTGAAATAGGTGAGCTTGCCCTTGAGGTCGGTCCGGGAGACGATCAGTGTCTCGTCACTGACCGGATATTCGACATCAGTGACAGGAAAGTTCTTGCGCATCGAAGCCCCCAACGACCGAATTCAGTCTGAAATCATTCCAATCAGGACTGCCGCAGCGCGAGACCGCCCTCGCCCAATTCTTGAAAATCCGCTTTAACCATCGATGAAACGATCTGCCCGCAAGACTACGGGTACCCCTCGTAACGCCACCTAAAAGCGACATCATGCTACCGGAAGAATGAAAGGAGCGGCGTTTTTGGCGCCGCTCCTCGCTCGATCGACGGGTTGTGCGAGGGTCTACGCGGCGCGGACGTTGGTCAGGAACTTGCTGACCTCGTTCTTGAGCCGGCCCGAGTCGTTCGACAGCATTTGCGCCGCCGACAGCACCTGCGAAGAGGCCGTGCCGGTCTCGGTCGCGCCATGCTGCACGTCGGTGATGTTGGAAGAGACCTGCTGGGTTCCTTGCGCCGCCTGCTGCACGTTGCGGGCGATCTCCTGCGTGGCCGCGCCCTGCTCTTCCACCGCGGCGGCGATCGCCGACGAGATCTCCGACAGACGCTCGATGGTCGAGGAGATCTCCTTGATCGCGCCGACCGAGTCGTTGGTCGCAAGCTGGATGCCGGAGATCTGCTGGCCGATCTCGCCGGTCGCCTTCGCGGTCTGCTCGGCGAGCGCCTTCACCTCGGAGGCCACCACCGCGAAGCCGCGGCCGGCTTCGCCGGCGCGTGCCGCCTCGATAGTGGCGTTCAGCGCCAGCAGGTTGGTCTGGCCGGCGATGGTGTTGATCAGCTCGACGACGTCGCCGATGCGGGCGGCCGCCCTGGAGAGTTCGCTGACGCGCTCGGTGGTGGCTCGGGCTTGGCCGACGGCGTCGCTCGCCATCCGCGCCGATTCCTGCACTTGACGGCTGATCTCGCCGACCGAAGAGGCCATCTCCTCCGTTGCCGAGGCCACCGACTGCACGTTGCCCGATGCCTGGTCTGACGCCGCAGCGACGACCTTGGTAAGCTGTTGCGCCCGTTCGGCGGTCGAGCTGAGCGTTCCGGCCGAGGATTCCAGCGCACCGGACGCGGCCGACACCGTCTCCACGATGCCGCCGACCGACGCTTCGAAGCTGTCGGCCAGCTCGTTCATCGCGCGCCGGCGCTCGCGGTCGGCAGCCGCCTGGTCCTGGGCACGCTGCTCGATGCTGCGCTTGATGTCGCCCTGCATCGACCTGAGCGACGTCGCCAGCCTACCGACCTCGTCGGCCTGCTCGATCCCGAGCTGCTGATTGAAATCGCCCTTGGCGATGCCATCGGCGAAATTGGCACAATCCTGGATCGGCCGCGCGATCTTGCGTGCGGCGAACGAGATCAGGAAGATCGCCGCCAGCACGATGACCAGGCCAACGCCGAGCTGCCAGAACGTGTTCGAGGTCGCACGGGCACTGAGCGAGGCGTCGAGTTGCCTTGCAGACGCAAGCACCACGTCGCGGGGGATCGAGATCACGATCGACCAGGCGTTCTCGGTGAGCCCGAAGCGGATCGGCGCATAGATGTCGATGTTGGCGAACTTCGGATCGTCCTGCACCGTGCCCTTGCCGGCCTTGACGATGGCGAGGCTTTCACTCCAGCGAGCGTCGGCCTCGGAGGCGTTCTTGCCGATCACGTCCTGATTGGCGCTGTTGGCGACGATCAGCCCGGTGTCGTTGAGGATCGCGACCTTGCCCTTGCCCTCGAACAGCGAGCCGTTGATCTTGACGGCCAGCTTCTGCACGAAGTCGAGATTGTAGTCGGCGCCGGCGACACCGCGGAATTTGCCGTCGATCATGACCGGCACCGACATGGTCGCGAGGAAGACGGCCTTGCCCTGAACGATGTAGGGCAACGGACCCAGGATGTTTTCCTTACCCGTGGTGTTCGGGTTGATGTACCAGGCGCCCTTCACGAGGCCGTTGGGATGCCGCTCGCTGCTGTCGTACTCGACGAGCGGCTGAACGGCGATGGCGCCGCTGGCGTTGCGCGTCCAATAGGGCAGAAAGCGGCCGGTATTATCCGATCCCGCCTCCTTGCGTCCCTTGAACGACGCATCGTCACCATCCAGCGCGCCGGGTTCCCAGGCCGAGTAGGTGCCGTTGAAGGCAGGGTTGAGCTCGAGCACGTGACGCAGAAGCGCGTTGAACTGGGTCCGCCGCGCCGCGATCGGAGTGCCGGTCTTCTCGTCGGCGAGGGTCGCGAAGGCATGTGCGGTGGTGCGCGCCGCATCAAACCCGACCTCCAGCTCAGCCTTGATGGCGTTGGCTTCGGTGGAGGCCCGGTTCATCAGGCTCTCCTTGGTCTGACGGTCGACCAGCTGCATGACCTCGTGGGTCACGTACTGGTTCATGCTCTGCGTGGAGAAGAGGCCGTAGCCGATCAGCACGATGCACGTCACGGCCAGGCAGAGGCCGGCGATCAGGGCGATCTTCAACTGGATGGAGCGAATGGCGGAAAATGAAAACAACTTCACGATTGAGTCTCCAAAACACTGCAACGAGTTAAGGTTCGCAGGGTTGGGGACCCGTAAAGAATTGGAACCGTATGACCCACGTGAAAAATAAGTCAGCAGGCGCCAAGCCATGCGCCAAAATCAAAGAGCGGCGCCGACGGCGCCGCTCTTGCGTAGTCCGATACCTGCTCTGACGGCCTTACGCAGCGCGAACGCTGGTCAGGAACTTGCTGACCTCGGTCTTGAGCCGGCTCGAGTCGTTCGACAGCATCTGCGCCGCCGACAGCACCTGCGAGGAGGCGGTGCCGGTCTCGGTCGCACCGCGCTGCACGTCGGCGATGTTGGAGGAGACCTGCTGGGTGCCCTGGGCCGCCTGCTGCACATTGCGGGCGATCTCCTGGGTCGCTGCGCCCTGCTCTTCCACGGCCGCAGCGATCGCCGACGAGATCTCCGAGAGACGCTCGATCGTCGAGGAGATCTCCTTGATCGCTCCGACCGAATCGTTGGTCGCCGCCTGGATGCCGGAAATCTGCTGGCCGATTTCGCCGGTCGCCTTCGCGGTCTGCTCGGCGAGCGCCTTCACCTCGGAGGCGACCACCGCGAAGCCGCGGCCGGCTTCGCCCGCGCGCGCCGCCTCGATGGTGGCGTTCAGCGCCAGGAGGTTGGTCTGGCCGGCGATGGTGTTGATCAGCTCGACGACGTCGCCGATGCGGGACGCCGCCTTGGAGAGCTCGCTGACGCGCTCGGTAGTGGCTCGGGCCTGGCCGACGGCGTCGCCCGCCATCCGCGCCGATTCCTGAACCTGACGGCTGATCTCGCCGACCGAGGAGGCCATCTCCTCCGTCGCCGAAGCCACCGACTGCACGTTGGTCGAGGCTTCTTCAGAGGCTCCGGCAACGGTGGTCGCGAGTCGCTGGGAGCGGTCGGCGGTCGAGGTCAGCGTCGAGGCGGAAGCTTCGAGCTGGGTCGAGGCCGATGACACGGTCTGGACGATCTCGCCGATCATCGTCTCGAATTCGCGGGTGATGTTGTCGACGCGGCGGCCGCGCTCGATCTTGGCTTCGGCGTCGGCCGCGGCGGCTTCGTCGGCGGCCTTCTTGGCGATCAACGCCTCCTTGAAGACCTGAAGCACGTCGGCCATGGCGCCGATCTCGGTCTTCTCGCCGCGATGCGGGACTTCGGCGGAGAGGTCGCCCTTGCCCAGCGCCTGCATCGGCTCGACGATCGAGTTGATGCCGCTGGAGACGTCGTGGACGAGATAGACGCTGACGCCGATGCCTGTCAGGACGGCCGCGCCCAGGATGATCGCGACCAGCAGGAAGGCGAAGGAATAGCTGTCGGCGGCATCCCGCGCGGCCTGGTCGCCACCCCGGGTGTTGAGGTCGATATCCTTGCGCAGGACCTCGTCGGACTGGATGCCGATCTTGTTGGCGGTCTTGACGTTCAGCTCATGCGCCTCGTGCGGGACCTTGCCGACCTCCTTGCGCGACACTGCAAAGACCTCGTCGGCGCTCTTCTTGTAGTCGTCCCACAGCTTGGACCATTCGGTGTAGAGCGCCCGCTCCTCCGGCGAGGTGATCATGGGCTCGTAGCTCTGGCGGGCCTTGGCCAGTGTCTCGCTGGTGGTGACCGCGATCTTTTCCATCGCGAGCTTTTCTTCCAGGGTCTCGGCCAGCATGTGCTCGCGGACCACACTGCGATAGGTGATGACGCTGGCCCGGAGCTCGCCCAGCACCCTCACGCTGGGCATCCAGCTCGTGGTGATGTCGGTGGTGTTCGCGTTCATCGCGCGCATCTTCACGACGGCGAGCAGGCCCATGCCGGTCATCGCGACCAGCAGGAACGCCACGACACTGATGATCTTGGCGCGGATGGAGATCTTGGCGAACATAGTCAGGTCTCTTTATGCTGGCGCGGGCGCGCGTCCGGGAGGTCTAAAGAATCAACCAAAGGGAGCGACGCCGACATCAGACAACAGAGCGACTGAGCAGATGTTAACTACGACTCCGTGCGAGTACGGAGCCTGAAAGAAATGAACAGGCAGCTAAGAACGCTCTGCGCTCAGCGCATGAGCCTAAGCGCATCGGAGAAGAACTCCGGGCCACCGAAATTTCCGGACTTCAGAGCGAGCAGCATGTCGCCCCCGGCGCCGACCGCGCGCAGCACCGGAACACCCGCAGCGATCTCCACCCCCACGAGAAATCCGGGAATCCTCAACCGGTCGACCACGGCGCCGGACGTCTCGCCGCCGGCAACGACCAATCGCCGCACGCCTGATTTCACAAGGTTTTCGGCGATGTCGGCCATGGCCTGCTCGATCGCATGTCCGGCTGCGTCACGGCCGTGACGTGCCTGAAGCGCGGCGACCTGATCCGGTGTCGAGCTCGATGCGATCAGCACCGGCCCCTCCGCCAGCCGCGGCCTTGCCCAGTCCAGCGCACGCTGCGCTTCGTCCGCCCCCGTAAGAATACGGTCCGGATCGAGATGAAACACCGGCATGACCTGTTCGGCGCTGGCGATCTGCTTGAGCGTGGCCTGCGAGCAGCTGCCGGCAAGACACGCCGCCGGCCCGCCAACGGCAGCTCCGGATTCGCCGCCTGCCGCATTCGACTTGACCTTGCCGGTCGACACCAGCGCGCGCGCCAGTCCAAGGCCGATGCCGGAGGCGCCGACCGACAGCCGATATTCGGCTGCGACGAGGCCGATGGTTTCGAGATCGCGATCGAAGACGGCGTCGATGATCGCAGCGCCAATGCCCTTGCCCGCGAGTTCGGCCAGCCGTGCCCGGACGGCATCTGCGCCGCGCGTGACGGCGGCGAGATCGACGAGGCCGATTTGTGTCCGGCTCTGGCGCGCCAGCACCCGCACCAGGCTGGAATCGTGCATCGGGTTGAGCGGATGGTCCTTCAGCGGGCTCTCGTTCAGCGGCACGGCGCCGACAAACAGGTTGCCCTGGTAGACGGTGCGGCCGGTCTCGGGGAAGGCCGGCGTCACCAGAACGATGCCCTCGCCGCAATCGTCGCGCAACGCGTCCATGACAGGGCCGATATTGCCGGCGTCGGTGGAATCGAAGGTCGAGCAGATCTTGAACAGCACATGGCTCGCGCCGCGGCCCCGCAGCCATGTCTCCGCCGCGCGCGAGCGCGATACAGCAAGACCTGCTTCGATCGAGCGGCTCTTCAAGGACACCACGACAGCGTCGACCTCGGGCAGCGCCAGATCGTCGGCAGGAATGCCGATGGTCTGCACGGTGCGCAGGCCTGCACGGGTCAGCGTGTTGGCAAGATCGGAGGCGCCGGTGTAGTCGTCGGCGATGCAACCCAGTGCAAGAGTCACGGCTTCACTCCCGCATAGGGCTTGAACCAGGCGAGCCCGTCGGTGGTCTTGCCGCGCGGATTGTATTCGCAGCCGACGAAGCCGGCATAGCCGAGCCGGTCGAGCTCTTCGAACAGGAAGGGATAGTTCAGCTCCTCGCCGTCGGGCTCGTTGCGCGATGGAATGCTGGCGATCTGGATGTGGCCGATGATCGGCATCATCTCGCGCAAGCGCATGGTGACGTCGCCATGGATGATCTGGCAGTGATAGATGTCGAACTGGAGCTTGAGGTTCGGGAGCCGCAACTCCTGGATCAGGTCGCGCGCGAAGCCGAAATCGTTGAGGAAGTAGCCGGGCACGTTGCGGGCATTGATCGGCTCGAGCACGATGTCGATGCCATGCGGCGCGAAGAACTCCGCCGCCCACGCCACCGACTTGTAGAACGCCTCGATCGCGACGCGCTCGCCGCGGTTGGCAAGGCCGGCCATCAGGTGCAGGCGCTTGACGCCGGTGGCCTTGGCGTAAGGCAGCGCGGTCTCGAGGCTCGCCTTGAGATCGGCGAAGCGCGCCGGGAGCGCAGCAAAACCCTTCTCGCCCGCATTCCAGTCGCCGGGCGGCAGGTTGAACAGCGCCTGGGTCAGACCGTTGCGCTTGAGCCGCTCGCCGACCGCCTCGGCCGGATGCTCATAAGGAAAGAGAAACTCGACGGCCGTGAAGCCGACCTGGGCGGCGGCCTCGAAGCGATCGAGGAACGGCACGTCGGTGAACATCATCGAGAGATTGGCGGCGAAACGGGGCATTGGAATCCTCTTATCCTTACTTGTCGCCGGGCAGCTTCACGCCGGTGACCTGCGCATACATGCGCGCAACCGAGGCGTCGTCATCGCGGCCCATGCCGGCGGCAGCCGTCATCAGGAACATCTGGAGGGCGGCGGCGGAGACCGGCACCGGGAATCTGGCGCTGCGCGCCATGTCCTGGATGATGCCGAGGTCCTTGACGAAGATCTCGACCGCGCTGCGCGGCGTATAGTCGCCGTCGAGCACATGCGGCATGCGGTTCTCGAACATCCAGGAATTGCCGGCGGAGGCCGTGATCACCTCATAGACCTTGCGGATGTCGAGGCCCTGCTTGGCTGCGAACGCCATCGCTTCGCTGGCGGCGGCGATGTGCACGCCGGCCAGCAACTGGTTGATCATCTTGAAGGCGGCGCCTTGCCCTGCGGCATCACCAAGCTCGTAGAGCTTTGCGGCCATGGCGTCGAGCGCCGGCCGCGCCTTTGCAAAGGCGGCGGGGCTGCCCGAGGCGAGGATCGTCAGTTCGCCTTGCGCGGCGCGCTGCGCCCCACCGGAGATCGGCGCATCCAGATAATGCCGACCGGTCGCCTCGAGCTGTTTGGCCAGGCGCCGCGCCACGTCGGGATCCATGGTGGCCGATGACAGGAAGACGCTGTCCTTGGGCATGGTTTCGGCGACGCCATCCTTGCCGAACAGGATCGTCTCGGTCTGCGCGGCGTTGACGACGACGCTGACGACGACGTCGGCGCCCCTGGCGGCTTCGGCCGGCGTCTTGGCGCCCGCGCCGCCGTCCTTCACGAAGCGCGCCACCGCATCAGCCGAGACGTCGCAGCCGGTGACGGCGTGACCGGCGCGCTTCAGCGAGGTCGCCATGCCAAACCCCATCGAGCCAAGCCCGACGACGGCGATACGCTGATTCTGTGACGTGGAGGCGGACATGCAACTGACCCTTGCGAACGTTTCCCGAATAGCCGCCCTTTGCGGCAGCTTGGCAACCGAATAACACGGCTTGGCCGCGCTGCCAAAGCGTGAGACAAGCAGGCATGACGGCCATGAGCAACGAGACAAGGCTGCGTGAGGATATCTGCCGCTTCGGACGGTCCCTGTTCGAGCGCGGGCTGACGCCGGGCTCCTCTGGCAATATCAGCGTCAAGCTTGACGATGGCGGCTGGCTGGTGACGCCGACCAACGCCTCGCTCGGCTTCCTCGACCCGGCGCGGCTGTCGCGGCTGGATAGTCAAGGCCGGCCGATCTCGGGCGATGCACCGACCAAGGAAGTTCCACTGCACACCGCGCTCTACGACACCCGCGGTAGCGCACGCGCGATCGTACACCTGCATTCGACGCATTCTGTCGCACTGTCGATGCTGCCCGAGATCGACCCGCGCGCCGCGCTGCCGCCGATGACGGCCTATTATCTGATGAAATGCGGCGCGACCGCGCTCGTGCCCTATTACCGCCCCGGCGATCCCGCAGTGGCGGATGCGATCAAGGGGCTGGCGGGGAAATATTCGTCCGTCCTGCTCGCCAATCACGGCCCGGTGGTCGCCGGCGACACGCTGGAGGCCGCGGTGTTCGCGACGGAGGAGCTGGAGGAGACGGCGAAGCTCTATCTGCTGCTGCGCGGGATGAACCCGAAATATCTGTCGCCGGAGCAGGTGACGGATCTGGTGAAGGTGTTCGGGGTGACGTTGCCGGAGCATGGGCACGGGCACGGACATTAACCGCATACTCTGCCATCATCCTGAGGTGCGAGCCTTGCGATGCAATGCATCGCAAGGTGAAGCCTCGAAGGATGGGCTACAGGTGCTTGCGGCCCATCCTTCGAGGCGCGCAAAGAGCGCGCCCCCCCAGGATGACGGCTGCGATTGCGGCGGCAGTCTAGCTAAAGCCCCAGATACGCCTTCCTCACATCGGGATTGCCCTTGATCTCGCTCGCCGCGCCCTGCATCAGCACGCGGCCGGTTTGCAGGATGTAGGCGCGGTCGGCGATCTCCAGGCACTCGGCCATGCGTTGCTCGACGATCAGGACGGTCATGCCGGCGTCGCGGATGCGCAATACTGCCTGGAAAATCTCGTCCACCAGCTTCGGCATGATGCCTTGCGAGGGCTCATCCAGCATCAGCAGCCGCGGGCGCGTCATCAGCGCGCGGCCGATGGCGAGCATCTGCTGTTCGCCGCCGGAGAGCGTTTCGGCGCGCTGCTCCAAACGTTCCTGAAGACGCGGAAACAGGTTGAAGACGAGGTCGAGCGGTCCCTCGCGGTTCGCCTCGCCGCGGTAGAGATAGCTGCCGAGGCGAAGGTTGTCGCGCACCGACAGGCGCGGGAACAGGCGGCGGTTCTCCGGCACATAGGCGATGCCGGTGGCCGTGATGTGGTGCTGCGCCATGCCGTCGAGGCGCTTGCCGTCGAACGTCACGGTGCCCGAACGCGGGCGTTCGGCGCCGGCGATGGACTTCAGCAGCGTCGACTTGCCCGCGCCGTTGGCGCCGGCGACGCAGACGATCTCGCCCTTCTCGACCTCGATCGAGACTGCGGAGATCGCGACCAGACCCTGATAGGCGGTCGTGACTTCATGCACTGACAGCATGACGATCTCCCAGATATGCGCTGATCACCTTGGGATCGCGAACGACGTCGGCAGGCTTGCCCTCGACCAGCACCTTGCCGAGGTCGAGCACGATGGCGCGGTCGACCAGCGGCATCACGATCTCCATGACGTGCTCGACCATCAGCACGGTGATGCCGGCATCGCGCACCTTGCGCACCAGCGCGACACCGGTCTGCGCCTCGGTCGGCGTGAGGCCGGTGAGGACTTCGTCGAGCAGCAGCAGCTTTGGTTCGGTCGCAAGCGCACGGGCGACTTCGAGGCGGCGCTTCTCGGCCGGCACGAGATCGCTCGCAAGCACGTCGGCGCGCGCGGCGAGGCCGGTGAATTCGAGCACCTCATGCGCCTTGCGCCGCGCCTCGCGCATGACCGTGTTGCGCACGAGCGCACCGACGATGACGTTGTCGATGACGGTCATGGTCTCGAAGCTCTTGACCACCTGAAAGGTGCGCCCGACGCCGCGCTGGCAGCGTTCGGCCGCCGGCATGTGGGTGACGTCCTCGCCGTCGAACCAGATCGAGCCCTGGGTCGGCGGCAGGACGCCGGCGATGAGATTGAACAATGTCGACTTGCCGGCACCGTTCGGGCCGATCAGGCCGACGATCTCGCCGCGGCCGACCGAGATCGACACGTCGCTGTTGGCGACGAGGCCGCCGAACCGCTGCCAGACGCCGCGGGTTTCAAGGAGCGCGGTCATCGCGTGGCTCCCTTTGCTTTTGAACGGGAGAACAGGCTCACCAGACCGCGCGGCAGGGCCAGCGAGATCGCAACGATCAGTGCGCCATAGACGATAAGGTCAACACCACGGCCGGAGCCGCCGATATAGGAGCGTGTCAGCTCCGTCATCGGGATCAGGATGGCAGCGCCGAGCACCGGCCCCCACAGGGTGCCGATGCCGCCGAGCACGGCCGGCAGCGCCATCAGCAGCGAGAACTGGAAGCCCATCACGCTCTCGGGATCGATATAGGCGAGGAACTGCGCATAGAAGGCACCGCCGATGGCGACGAGGAAGGCGGAGACGGCCGCCGCGCCCATCTTGGAATTGAACACGACGACGCCGAGGCTCTCGGCCGCTTCCGGATTGTCCTTCACGGCGCGCCACCAGAAGCCCCATTTGGAATCTTCGAGCCACCAGGTGACGAACCAGGCGAGGCTGCACAGCACCAGCGCGAAATAGAAGTAAGGCAGCTTGCTGCGCATGAACTGGAATTTCAGCCAGCTGTCGCCGCGCACCGGAATGGTGATGCCCATCGCAGCACCCGCCCATTCCCAGTTCTGGAACAGGAGCAGCCCGATCTCGGCGATGACGATGGTCGCGATCACGAAGTAATGGCCGCGCAGACGGAAGAAGGGATAGCCAAGCCCCATTGCGATGACGGCCGCAATCACGCCGCCGGCGAGCATGCCGAACCAGGGCAATACGCCGAACTTGGTGAACAGCAGCTCGGTGGTATAGGCGCCGATGCCGAAATAGAGCGCGTGCCCCAGCGAGATCTGTCCGCAATAGCCGGACAGGATGTTCCAGCTCTGCGACAGCGCCGCGTACATCAGGGTCAGGATCAGGATGTTCTGGACGTAGACATCCTTGATGAACAGCGGTGCAAGGGCCGCGAGCGCGGCCAGCACCGCGGCGATGATCAGGTCGCGGCGGCGCCGCGTAGCAAAATTCTGGTCCATCACATCGATCCGAACAGGCCGCGCGGCCGGATGAAGACGACGAGCAGATAGACCGCGTAGATGCCGACCGATTTCAGCGAAGGCGGCAGCACCAGGGCGGTGGTCGCCTCGACGAGGCCGACGATGATGCCGCCGGCGAACGCGCCGAACACACTGCCGAAACCACCGAGCGCAACCGTGACATAGGCGATCAGCGCGAAGGAGGCGCCGACGTCCGGATAGATGTAGAAGAACACCGCCATGATCGCGCCGGCGAGACCGACCAGTGCGGCGCCCAGGCCCCAGCCCAGCGCGAACACGCGGTTCTTGTCGATGCCGACGAGTGCGACTGCACCGGGATCTTCGCGGGTGGCTTCGAGCGCGCGGCCGAAGTCAGTGCGGTTGATGAAGAAATAGAGGCCGGCGAAAGCCGCGATCGAGACCAGCGCGCCGATCAACTGCGGCTCCGGCAGGAAGATGCCGCCGATCGAGATCGTCTTGCCGCCGAGCCAGGACTGCGGAATGCTGCGATAGTCCGGCGTGAAGAAGAACTGCGCGAGCCCGCGCATCACGATGGCAAGGCCGAAGGTCGAGAAGATCTGCACCATGCCGGCGTTTGCCTTGGCGCGCATCGCGAAGCGTACAATCAAGAGGTAGACGACCGCCCCGAACACGAACAGGGCCGCGGCGACCAGCGGCGCCGACAGCAGGGGGTCGATGGCGAAGAACGCGAACAGGAAGAAGCTCACATACATCGCGATCATCAGGAACTCGCCATGGGCGAAGTTCACGACGTCCATCAGGCCGAAGATCAGCGCGAGGCCGACGGCGATCAGTCCGTAGAGCAGGCCCATGAGCAGGCCGCTCGCGAGACTCTGGATAATGGCTTGAGCTGTCAAAAGTCGTCCCCCACAATACGCCCTCATCCTGAAGAACGCGCCGCGGCGCGCGTCTCGAAGGATGGGCCCACCCTCGTCCTTCGAGACGCGAGCTACGCCCGCTCCTCAGGATGAGGGCGGGAGCCAAGTCTGAGCTCCCGCTCTCCGAAACGCTTACTTCATCGGCCAGATCGCTTCGGCGATCGCGGCCTGCGGCGGGAAGATGGTGACGAACTTGCCGCCGACATATTGCAGCAGCACCGGGTCGGCGTCGTTGTTCTGGCCCATCTCGTCGAACTTGACGCGCTTCCAGGGCATGATGGTCTGCTCGCCCGGGATGTCGGTGGCGGCCAGCGCATCGCGGACTTTCTCGCCGTCGGTCGACTTGGCGCGGCTGATGGCGTCAGCAAGGATGATCAGGCCCATGAACTGGCGCGAAGTGAGGTCGTTGAAATCCTTGCCCGACCGCGCCTTGAACATCTCGTTGATCTTGCCGACCATCGGGCGCTTCTGCGCGAGGTCGAGCGAGAAGGTGCCGCGCGAGATCACGCCTTCGAGCTTGTCGCCGACGGCGTCGTAGAGCGCCTTCTCGGAAAAGCCTGCGTCCTGCGCCACGATCGCGTTGGGCTTGTAGCCGAGCTCGGCCATGGTCTTGACCAGCAGGATGCCGTCGGTGGTGTAGCTCGAGGGCATCAGCACGTCGGCATTGGCGGTCTTGAGCTGCTGCACCTCGGCGGAGAGCGACGGCGAGTTGGCGCGGTACTTGATGTCGGTGACGATCTTGTAGGCGCGCTCGCCGGCGATCTTGGCCTGGGCGTTGCCGGAGTCGGTGCCGAAGATGGTGTCCTCGTGGAACAGCGACAGCGTCTCGATCTTGGTGCCCTTCTTCTTCATGGCGTCGAAGAAGTCGAACATCGCGGCCGAGTACATCTCGTCATGCGGCGCGGCACGGAAGTAATATTTGAGGCCGCGGCGATGCAGGCTCGGCGAGGAGTTGTCGGCGGAGACGAACGGGATCTGGTAACGCTCGCAGATCTGGCTGACGGTGACGGCGACCGCGCTCTGGTAGGTGCCGATGATGGCGGAGACCTTCTCCTGCGTAATCAGGCGCTCGGCCTCGGCGCGGCCCTTCTGCGGATCGGCCTGGTGGTCGGCGAACACGAGACGGACTTTTGCGCCGCCGAGGCCCGGCAGGCCTTCGCCCTTCGCCAGCGGCAGGTCGAAATCGGTGTCCTTGTTGATGACCTCGAGCGCGGTCTCATAGGCCTTCTGCGCATCGACGCCCTGCTGCGCGCTGCCGCCGGAGAACGGATAGATGACGCCGATCACGACTTCCGAGGTCTGGGCGCGTGCAGCGAGCGGCACCAGCGCTGCAGTGGCGGTGGCACCCAGCAACACGTCGCGGCGAGAGATCGTCATGGCAAAGTCCTCTGTTACGGAATTTCGGCTGATCGAATGAAGCGATTGATGGATGCGGTAAAGCCCGAAGAAGCAGCAAACGCTGCCCACTATATCACGGCCATGGTCCTGTTCTTGAGATCCGTCACCAGCATCAGGCCGGGAGAATGCGTGATCGCGAACGGCAGCCTGGCGGCGTTGATCACCGATTGCGGCGTCACGCCGCAGGCCCAGAACACCGGAATCTCGTCGTCGGCAACCGGCACGGGATCGCCATAGTCGGGCTTGGCGATGTCCTTGATGCCGATCAGATGCGGATGGCCGAGATGCACGGGCGCGCCGTGCACGGCTGGATAGCGCGAGGTGATCTGCACGGCGCGGATCGCATCGGCCGGCTTGAACGGACGCATCGACACCACCATGGGGCCGGCGAACGGACCGGCCTCGCCGCAGGCGATGTTGGTGCGGTACATCGGCACGCGCACGTTCTGCTCGATGTGGCGGATCGGCATGCCCTCGTCGAGCAGCGCCTCCTCGAACGAGAACGAGCAGCCGAGCACGAAGGTCACCAGATCGTCGCGCCAGTAGCCCGTCACGTCGGTCGGCTCGTCGACGACTTCGCCATCGCGCCAGACACGGTAGCGGGGAACGTCGGTGCGGATGTCGAGATCGGCGCCGAGTGCGGGGATATGCGGACTGCCGACGTCGGACATGCCGATGATCGGGCAGGGTTTCGGGTTGAGCTGGCAGAAGCGGTGAAAGGCGCTGGCGTATTCCGCCGGCAGAATCGCCAGATTGCCCTGGACGAAGCCGGGGGCGACCCCGGCGGTGGATCCCACCTCGCCGCCGCGATAGGCGAGCCGCGCCTGGCGGCTCGGGAGTGGGTCGGGCGTTTCAGTTTGCTGCGCTGCCACCAAAACAGTCATCTGATCGACCTGCCTATAAACTCGACAAGGACAGCCAACACCAAGCGTGCTATAAAGTCTAATCGTCCTTTCTAATCAATATCGATAAATCCAATTTATCGATCGGGGAAATCCTTCCAATGCTGGACTTCAGATCGATCGAGACGTTCCTCTGGGTTGTGAAGCTCGGCAGCTTCCGCGGCGCTGCGGCCCGCCTCAACACGACCCAGCCGGCGATCTCCCAGCGCATCGCCCAGCTCGAGCGCGAGATGGGCGTGAAGCTGCTCAACCGCGACCATCGCGTGGCCTCGCCGACGCCGAGCGGCCGGCAGATGATGGTCTATGCGGAGAAGCTGATCGGTCTCCGCGCTCAGATGATGGCGGAGATCGGCGACCGCTCAGCGATGCGCGGCGTGATGCGGCTCGGCGTCGCCGAGACCATCGTGCACACCTGGCTGCCGCGCCTCGTGAAAAGCGTGAACCAGATCTATCCGAACCTGTCGCTCGAGATCGAGGTCGACATCACCCCGAACCTCACGGCACGCCTCCTCGCGCAGGAGATCGAGCTTGCTTTCGTGGTTGGGCCGCTGTCCGCCTCCGGCGTGCACAATCGCGTGCTCGCCGACTACCCGATCGGCTTTCTCGCAAGCCCCTCGCTCGGGCTCGGCAAGGGTCCGGTGACGCCGGCGGAGCTCGCACGGTTTCCGATCATCACCTTCCCACGCAAGACCAAGCCTTACGAGGTCGTGCGCGAGGTGTTCGACCGGCCGGAATTGCCGCCGATACGGCTGCATGCCTCTGCGTCGCTCGCGACCGTTATCCACATGGCGGTCGAGGGCCTCGGGATCGCCGTGATCCCCGACGCCATCGTCGAGAACGAGCTCGCCGACGGGCGGCTGCAACTGCTCGACACCGATCTCGAAATCACACCGCTGACGTTCACGGCGAGCTGGCTCGCCTCGCCCGACGTCGTGGCGGTGGAGCGTGTCGCCGAGCTTGCATGTCAGATTGCGCAGAGCAGCCTCGCGGTTGACGCGCCCGCGCTGGCGCGTCATTGAAACGGATGCCGGACAACCTTCAACGTCATTCCGGGATGGTGCGCAAGCACCAGACCCGGAATCTCGAGATTCCGGGTTCGCTCGTCGGGCCCCGGAATGACAACTGAGAGACTGACCGCATGAGCCGAGCCGCCACCAATCTGCAAATCGATTCCGCCCGCCTCTGGGGCTCCATCCACGAGACCGCGCAATTCGGCGGGACGGCCAAGGGCGGCGTGCGGCGGCTGACGCTGAGCGCCGAGGACAAGCAGGTGCGCGACTGGTTCCGCAAGGCCTGCGAGGATGCCGGTCTCGAGGTTCATGTCGATGCGCTCGGCTCACAGTTCGGCCTGCGCAAGGGACGTGACATGTCGAAGCCGCCCGTCGGCATCGGCTCGCATCTCGACACCCAGCCGACCGGCGGCAAATATGACGGCATCCTGGGAACGCTCGGCGCGCTGGAAGTGATCCGCACCCTGAACGACGCCGGCATCGAGACCGAGGCGCCCATCTGTGTGGTCAACTGGACCAACGAGGAAGGCTCGCGCTTCGCGCCCGCGATGATGGCGTCCGCGGCTTACGTCGGCGATTTCACCACCGACGACATCCTGTCACGCAAGGACGCCGAGGGCATCACCGTCGGCCAGGCGCTCGACGGCATCGGCTATCGCGGCGACAAGCCGGTCGGCTTCCAGAAGCTCGGCTGCTTCGTCGAGCTGCACATCGAGCAGGGCCCGATTTTGGAGGCCGAGGGCAAGACCATCGGCGTCGTCGATTCCGGCCAGGGCGTGCTCTGGTATGACGGCAAGATTTCCGGCTTCGAGAGCCATGCGGGATCGACCCCGATGCCGCTGCGGCGCGATGCGCTGGCCACGCTCTCCGAAATCGTGCTGGCGATGGAGGCGATTGCAAAGAAGCATGGGCCGAACGCGGTCGGCACCATCGGCGAGGCCGTGATCGCAAACCCCTCGCGCAACGTCATTCCCGGCGAGATCGCCTTCACCATGGATTGCCGCAGTGCCGATGGCGCGATCATGGACGCGCTCGATCGCGATCTACGCGCCGCGATTGCCGAGATCGCTGCGCGCCGCAAGGTCGAGGTCAAGATCGACCTGGTCTGGCGCAAGCCGCCGACGCATTTCGATCCCAAGCTGATCGCGGCGGTCGAGAACGCGGCGAAGACGCTCGGCTATTCCTCTCGGCGCATCACCTCCGGCGCCGGCCACGATGCCTGCAACCTCAACACCGTCATGCCGGCGGCGATGGTGTTCGTGCCCTGCAAGGACGGCATCAGCCACAACGAGCTTGAGGATGCCACGCAGCCCGACTGCGCCGCAGGCACCAACGTGCTGATGCACACCGTGCTGGCGATCGCCGGCGTCGCGGCCTGACCGGAGAGAGCCATGCGCGGAGTTTTCGTCGACGCCAACGAAGCCCTCGCCGTGATCATGGAGCGGCTGGAGAAACCAGGCGATCCCAAGGTGCGGATCAACAGGGATCCGGACATCAAGCCCGAGCAATACCCGGAAATCCTCGACGGCGCCGAGATCGCGATCGTCGACCACACCGCGCTGCCGACGGACGTCGCGAAGAAATGCATGGGGCTGAAGCACGTCGTGTTCCTCGGCACCGGCGCGCGCAGCTACATGAATCCGGAAGAGCTCGCCGAGCTCGGCATCTCCGTGCACCTGATCAAGGGCTATGGCGACACCGCCGTGGCTGAATCTGCGATCGCGCTGATGTGGGCCTCGGCCCGCGTCATCGCGATGATGGACCGCGAGATGCGCGTCGGCAACTGGCTGCGCGAAGACGGCATGCAGCTCACCGGCAAGACGCTCGGCCTTATCGGCTTCGGCGGCATCGCAGCAGAGGTCGCGCGCATTGCGTCCGGCAGCGGCATGAAGGTGATCGCCTGGAATCGCTCGCCGAAGAGCTCCCCGGGCGTCACGTTCACCGATCTCGACACGGTGCTGGCGACCAGCGACGTGGTGTCGCTGCACCTGCTGCTCAACGAAGAAACGCGCGGCATGATCACGCGCGAGAAGATCTTTGCGATGAAGCCCGGCGTCATCCTCATCAACACCGCGCGCGCCGCAGTCGTCGACGAGGTCGCCATGATCGACGCGCTGAAGTCGGGCCACATCCGTCACGCCGGCCTCGACGTCTTCAACGTCGAGCCCCTGCCCGGCGATCATCCGCTGACAAAACTGCCGAACGTGACACTGTCGGCGCATTCGGCGTTCCGCACGCCGGAGGCCAGCGAGAACCTGATTGAAGCGGCCTGGATTCACTGCCGCCGGATCGTGAAGGGATAAGAGCAACAACAAATGGCTGACTATCGCACCATCAAGGCCGAAGTGCTCACCAGCGTCGTCCGCGCCATCGTCAAGGCCGGCGGCTCCTCGGACCGCGAGGCCGAGCTCGTATCCGCCAACCTCGTCGAGGCCAATCTTAGGGGACATGACTCGCACGGCGTCGGCATGATCCCGCGCTATGTCCAGAGCGTCACCAACGGCGGCCTCGCCGTGAACCAGCACGTCAAGATCGTGCTCGACACTGGCCCGCTCCTCACCCTCGACGGCCTCACCGGCTACGGCCAGGTGATCGGCCACGAAGCGATGGAGCTGGCAGCCGAGCGTGCCAAGAGCAACGGCGTATGTCTCGTCGGTCTTTCCAATGCGCACCACATTGGCCGCATCGGCCACTGGGCCGAGCAGTGCATCGACCACGGGCTTGTATCGATTCACTTCGTCAACGTGATCTCGCGCCCGATCGTGGCGCCCTGGGGCGGCAGCGATGCCCGCCACGGCACCAACCCGTTCTGCGTCGGCATCCCGCGCAGGGGCAAAGAGCCGATCGTGCTCGACTTCGCCACCAGCAGGATCGCGCAGGGAAAGACCCGCGTCGCCCACAACAAGGGCGTCGAACTGGAGCCCGGCACCATCATCGACAATGAAGGCAAGCCCACGGTCAATCCGCGCTACACCGTGATCCCGCCGTACGGCGCTATTCTGCCGTTCGGCGAGCACAAGGGTTCGGGGCTCGCGCTCGTGTGCGAAATCCTCGGCGGCGCGCTCTCCGGCGGACAGGTGGTCAAGGGCCCGTCCGACGGCAAGTACAACGTCCTCAACGGCATGCTCTCGATCATCATCGATCCGGGCAAGCTCGGCACCGGCGAAAACCTCGCACGCGAAGTCGAAAGCTTCGTCGCCTGGCACACCGGCTCACCGCCTGGCCCCGGCGTCGACAAGGTCAAGATCGCCGGCGAGCCCGAGCGCGAGACCAAGAAAAAGCGCCTCGCCGAAGGCATTCCGGTCGATCCGACCACCTGGCAGGAGATTCTGGAGGCCGGGCAGAAGTTCGGGCTGGATCAGGCCGCGATCGAGAAGATCGTGGGGTAGGAAACCGCAACTGCTGTCGTCCCGGATCAGCGCAGCGAAGCGCAGATTCGGGGCCTATAACCACAGAAGGTGGTTTGGCGAAGACTCGTAGTCACCAACGTCGCGCCGCAACTACTCCCTGGGGTAATGGGTCCCGGCTTTCGCCGGGACGACGCCTCGGTTAGCAGCTCTGCTTAATCCACCATATCCGCGACCGCCTTGCCGCAGGCGGTCGTGTCGGCGTTGCCGCCGAGATCCCTGGTGCGCAGCGTGCGCTCGGCGAGCGTGCGCTCGATCGCTTCCACGATCGATCGGCCGGCTTCCTTCTCGCCGAGATGCTCGAACATCATCGCACCGGACCAGATTGCGCCGATCGGGTTGGCGATGCCCTGGCCCGCGATGTCGGGCGCCGAGCCGTGCACCGGCTCGAACACCGAGGGGAAATCGCCCTCGGGATTGATGTTGCCTGATGGCGCGATGCCGATGGTACCGGTGCAGGCCGGGCCGAGATCGGACAAGATGTCACCGAACAGATTCGAGCCGACCACGACGTCGAACCAGTCAGGATGCAGCACGAAGTTCGCGGTGAGGATGTCGATGTGGTACTTGTCCCACTTCACGCCCGGGAATTTCTTGGCCATCGCCTCCACGCGCTCGTCCCAATAGGGCATGGTGATGGAGATGCCGTTCGACTTGGTCGCCGAGGTCAGGTGCTTCTTCGGCCGCGATTGCGCGAGCTCGAAGGCGAACTTCAGGATGCGGTCGACGCCGGTGCGTGTCATCACCGTCTGCTGGGTGACGAATTCACGGTCGGTGTCCGGGAACATGCGGCCGCCGACGGAGGAATATTCACCCTCGGTGTTCTCGCGGACCACCCAGAAATCGATGTCGCCGGGCTTGCGGTTGGCGAGCGGCGACGGCACGCCGGGCATCAGCCGTACCGGCCGCAGGTTCACGTATTGGTCGAACTCGCGGCGGAATTTGATCAGCGAGCCCCACAGCGAAACGTGATCCGGAATCTTGGCCGGCCAGCCGACCGCGCCGAAATAGATCGCGTCGTGCTTGCCGATCTTCTCCTTCCAGTCGTCCGGCATCATCTGGCCGTGCTTCTCGTAATAGTCCCATGACGAGAAGTCGAAATGGTCGAAATGCAGGGACACGCCGTGTTTCTTGGCGGCCGCCTCCAAAACACGCAGGCCCTCCGGCATCACTTCCTTGCCGATGCCGTCGCCGGGGATGACCGCGATCCGGTATTGTTTTTTGCTCATCGAGAACGTCCTTGGTTGGTCCGGCAGCCGCCGTCTTTTGATCGCCCTGCAATGAACCAAAGTCGCGGGCAGTGCAACGCTGCACTGCAATGTTGACCGTGGCACGGCCGACCGCCTACTGATTTCATCGTATTCCTATCTTGCGAGTAACCCCCATGGATCTGCATCTGCGTGGCAAGCGTGTCCTGATCACGGGCGCGTCCAAGGGCATCGGCGCCGCCGCCGCCGAGGCGTTCGCCGAGGAAGGCGCGCATCTCCTGCTCGCCGCGCGCAGCGGCGATCAGCTCAAGGCGCTGGCGGACCGCTTGCGGTCTGCTCACCAGATCGACGCCGCGACGAGCATCGTCGACCTGCGCAAGACCGAAGGCATCGCACGGCTGGCCACAGAAGCCGCCGACATCGACATCCTCGTGAACAATGCCGGCGACATCCCCGGCGGCTCGATCGACAAGATCGACGAGGCGACCTGGCGCCACGCCTGGGAATTGAAGGTGTTCGGCTACATTAACCTCACGCGGCAGATCTACGCGCAGATGAAGGCGAAGGGCGGCGGGGTCATCGTCAACGACATCGGTGCGGCCGGCGAAAAGTTCGACGCGAACTACATCTGCGGCAGCGCCGGGAATGCCGCGCTGATGGCGTTCACCCGCGCGCTCGGCGGCAAGAGCCTCGCCGACAACATCCGCGTGGTCGGCATCAATCCCGGCCCTGTCGGCACCGACCGCCACGTCACGCTGCTCAAGACGCGGGCCATGCACCAGTTCGGCGACGAGAGCCGCTACAAGGAATTCCAGAAGAGCCTGCCGCTCGGCCGCCCCGCGCATGCGCGCGAGATCGGCGACCTCATGGCGTTCCTGGCGTCGGATCGCGCCGGCTATACGTCCGGGGTCATCTATACGGTGGATGGCGGCATCAGTGCCGGGTGGGGTTAGTTTCTCCAAGGTTATTTAGCCACCGTCGTTCCGGGGCGATGCAAAGCATCGAACCCGGAACCTCGAGATTCCGGGTTCGCCCTTCGGGCGCCCCGGAATGACAATCAAGAGATAGGAGTAAAATAGTTGTCTCAAGACCTGATCCGCGAAACCGCCCGCACCGTCGTCGACAAGTTGCGTTCCGGCGACGTCTCGCCGCTCGAACTGCTGGATGCGCTGGAGAAGCGCGTCGCTGAGGTCGACGGCAAGGTCAACGCGCTGCCGACGCTGTGCTTCGACCGCGCGCGGGCCAATGCGAAGGCGCTGATGCAGAAGCCGGCCGGTGCGCGCGGGCTGCTCGCTGGCCTGCCGGTGCCGATCAAGGACCTGACCGACGTCGCCGGCGTGCTGAACACGCAGGGTTCGCCGATCTTCAAGGACAACATCCCCGCGAAGTCCGACCTCATGGTCGAGAACCTCGAAACCAACGGCGCAGTCGTCTACGCGAAGTCCAACACGCCGGAATTCGGCGCCGGCGCCAACACCTTCAACGAGGTGTTCGGCGCAACTCTCAATCCCTGGGATACGTCCAAGTCCGCCGCCGGCTCCTCAGGCGGCGCGGCGGTGGCGCTTGCGACCGGCATGGCCTGGCTCGCCCAGGGCTCCGACATGGGTGGCAGCCTGCGCAGCCCGGCGGCGTTCTGCGGCGTCGTCGGAATGCGGCCGAGCATTGGCCGCGTCGCCCATACCCCCAAATCGGCGATCGATCGCAATCTCGGCGTGGTGGGCCCGATGGCACGCAACGTCGAGGATCTCGCCCTGCTGCTGGATGCCATGAGCGGCGACTATGCGGACGATCCGCTGTCGCTGCCTGCGCCTGCGACGTCGTTCCTGTCGGCGACACAGGCGGGCAAGAAGCCGAAGCGCATTGCCTATTCACCCGATCTCGGCATCACGCCCGTCGATCCTGAGGTGAAGGCCATCACACGCAAGGCCGCTGAGCGCTTTGCCGAGGCCGGCGCCATCGTCGAGGAGGCCCATCCCGACTGGCGCGAGGCGCATGAATGCTTCCACGTGCTGCGCGCGTTCGATTTCGCCATCACCAAGGCCAATCTGCTGCGCACCAAGCGGGACCTGCTCAAGCCCGAGGTGATCTGGAACATCGAGGAAGGCCTCAAGCTCACCGTCGAGCAGCTCGCGCGCGCCGAGGCGCAGCGCGTCGGCATGACTGCACGCGCGGTGGAGTTCTTCAAGACCTACGATCTCCTGCTGGTGCCGACGACGATCGTGCCGCCCTTTCCGATCGAAGACCGCTATGTCGCCGAATGCGCGGGCAAGAGGTTCGACAACTACGTCGAGTGGCTCGGCATCGTCTACGCCATCACGCTAGCGTGCTGCCCGTCGCTGTCGCTGCCCTGCGGCTTCACGGCGTCAGGCCTGCCGGTCGGCGTCCAGGTGGTGGGAGCCCCCCGCGCTGATGCACAAGTGCTCGCGGGAGCGAAGGTTCTGGAGGATATTCTGGGCCTGCGCGGCACGACGCCGATTGATCCGAAGGTGAAGAAGTAGCACGATCTACAACACGTACTCGGTAGTTCCCCTCTCCCCTCGTGGGAGAGGGTGGCTCGCCGCGAAGCGGCGAGACGGGAGGGTATCTCTCCGCGAGCGACTCCCTCACCGTCCGAACTCGAGGATAGAACCCCTCATCCGGCGCTTCGCGCCACCTTCTCCCACAAGGGGAGAAGGAAGATCACCTCACCGTCCGCTTGCCGCCTCCAGGCCGCGGCTATAGCGCGACATCGCAAAGCAGAACACAAAATAGATCGCGGCGACGAAGATGTAGACTTCGACCGAGAATTGCTGCCAGGCCGGATCGATGATCGCCGTCTTGGCCGTCGTCAGCAGGTCGAAGATGCCGATGATGAGGACGAGGCTGGTGTCCTTGAAGAAGGCAATGAAGGTGTTGACCAGCGGCGGGATGACGTGGCGGATCGCCTGCGGCAGGACGATCAGCCGGTGCTTGCGCCAATAGGACAGCCCCAGCGCCTCGGCGGCCTCGTATTGTCCGCGCGGCACGGCCTGAAGGCCGCCGCGAATGACTTCGGCAAGGTAAGCGCCCGCAAACAGGATGATCGCGATCTGCGCACGCAGCAGCTTGTCGATGTTGAAGCCGCTGGGCATGAACAGCGGAAACATCACGCTCGCCATGAACAGCAGGCTGACCAACGGCACGCCGCGGATCAGCTCGACATAGAGCACGCTGAGCGAGCGGATCGCCGGCAGCTTTGAGCGCCGGCCGAGCGCGACGAGGATACCGAGCGGGAAGCCGAAGGCGAGACCGAAGGTCGCCAGGATCAGCGTCACCGGCAGTCCGCCCCAGCGGTCCTGCGACACGAAGGACAGGCCGAACACGCCTCCCCACATCAGCACGCTGATCAGCGCCAGCACACCGATCCAGAGATAGACCAGCTCGCGCCGCCAGAAAGCACGGCGGCTGGAGAGATAGAACAGCGCGATGAACAGCACCACCGACAGCGCCGGCCGCCATTGCTCGTCGAACGGATAGGTGCCGAACAGGATGAACCGATATTTCTCGGGGATGATCGCCCAGCAGGCGCCGAAGCCGCGGACGGCACGGCACGCGCTGGAATCGTTCGCGGGCGTCAGCCACACTGCATTCGCGATGCCCCACTGCACGAAGCTGAAGATGCCCTTGGCGAGGATCGCCAGCAGCACGACCGACAGAATGCCGTTGGGGATCGACGAGAACAAATTGGTGCGCAGCCAGCGCAGCACCGGATTTCCCATCTGCGGGCGGCGCGCGGCGCGCGGTGCATCCGGACTATCGGTGATCGCCGTCATGCTCAGCGCTCCACCAGCGCGATACGCGCGTTGTACCAGTTCATGAAGAAGCTGATGCCGAGGCTGATGGTCAAGAACACCGCCATGATCAGCGCGATCGCCTCGATCGCCTGCCCGGTCTGGTTCAGCGTGGTGTTGGCGACCGAGACCACGTCCTGGTAGCCGATCGCGACCGCGAGCGAGGAGTTCTTGGTCAGGTTGAGGTATTGGCTCGTCATCGGCGGCACGATGACGCGGAGCGCCTGCGGCAGGATGATCTGCCGCAGCATGAAGCTGCGGCGCAGGCCGAGCGCGTTGGCGGCATCCCACTGCCCGCGCGGCACCGACTGGATGCCGCTGCGCACGATCTCGGCGATGAAGGCCGAGGTGTAGGCGACGAGCGCGATCAGGAGCGCAAAATATTCCGGCGCCAGCGTCAACCCGCCGACGAAGTTGAAGCCGCGCAGCTCGGGCCATTCGATCGCCCAGGGCACACCTAGCAGCACCGACACTGCCGCCGGCAGCATGACGATCAGGCCGAGCGCAAACGGCCATGCCGACCGCGGCTTGCCGTCCCGCATCTGCTGCGCGATCTGCCATCGTCTGAAAACATAGAACACGGCACAGCCCAGCGCGGCCGTGCCGAGCACCCAGAGTTGCGGCGCCCCGATCGGGATCGCCGGCAGGATCAGGCCGCGATTGGAGAGGAACACTCCCTCGAGCGGCCGGAACGCCGCGCGCGCGGCCGGCAGCCCCTGCATCAGCACGTACCAGAACAGGAGCTGAAGCAGCAGCGGGATGTCGCGGAGCGTCTCGACATAGACGGCGGCGAGCCGCGACAGCAGCCAGTTGGCCGACAGCCGCGAGATCCCGATCAGCGTGCCCAGGATGGTCGCGAGCACGATGCCGATCACCGCAACGCGCAGAGTGTTGGCGATCCCGACGACGAAGGCCCAGAGGTAGGTGTCGCGCGGATTGTAGGCGAGCAGGCTGTCGGCGATCGGCATGCCCGCTTCGCGGCCGAGAAAGGCAAAGCCCGTGGTGATCCGGCGAGCGGAGAGATTGGTGACGGTGTTGGACCAGAGGAAGGCGATCACCCCGACCGCGATCCCGACCACCAGGACCTGCCAGAACAGGCCTTTCAGCTCCCGTTGTCCGAAGGCGCCGAACAAGCGGCGGCGCGGCGGCGGTCTCGGACCATCTGATGTCACAGCGCAAAAATCCTTCTCAAAAGCAATGATTTCCGGCGGCGCACGTCAACTGTTGCACCAAAAGCCAATTCATGCAACAAATGTTTCATGGCCGAGCCTGCGAAATCCTCGCCGCTGAGCGAACTGCGCATTGCATTGCCATCGCTCCCGATGCGCTTGCAGGAGGTCGGGCGCTTCGTCGCCGCCAATGATTACGACGCCACCACCCGCTCGATGCGCGATCTCGCGGCCGTTGCCGGCGCCGATCCCGCCGCGTTCACGCGGCTTGCAAAAGCCATCGGCTATTCCGGCTGGGACGCGTTGCGCGCGGCGCTGACCGAGGCACGGCGGCCATCGCAGACCTCGCCCTTCTCCGGCCGCGCCAAGAGCCGGCGTCATGGTCCGCACGCCGACGTCGCGCTCGTTACCGACAAGCTGGTGGCCGAGGCCGCCGGCCTTCCGCGCATTCCGGCGCAGCCGATTGCAGAGGCGGCCGGCGCGCTGCACGACGCCAAGCGGATCTGGATCGCGGGCTATCGCAGCTGCCGCAGCGTCGCGGAACTATTGAACTACGAACTGCGGCTATTTCGTCCCGAACAGGTGCAACTCGTCGGCGCGTCCGGTCCTGACGATCTGGATCTTGGCGCCTTCCGCCCCGGCGAAGCCGTCATCGTCATCGGCTTCCTGCCCTATACGCACGCGAGCGTCCGGGTCGCGCAGGCCGCCTATCGTGCCGGCGCGACGCTGATTGCGATCGCCGATAGCGTATCAGCACCGATGGCCGAGGGCGCCGACCATGTGCTGCTGTTCGAGGCAGCCTCTTCCCCGGGCTTTTTCCCAAGCCTCACCGGCGCGATCGCGATTGCACAGTCGCTTGCCGCGGTGACGTTCTCGCTCGGCGGCATCGCCGCGAAGAAGCGTCTGGAGAATACCGAGGCGCGGCTTGCCGCAGCTACCACCTACGTCTCGGAGAAAGGTTGATCCATGAGCACTCGCACCAGCCGCGTGCTGCACCGCTCGCTACGCGAAACGCCGCCCAAGGCGATCGGCGGCGAAGGCATCTATCTCTTCGCCGAGGACGGACGGCGCGTCATCGACGCCTCCGGCGGCGCCGCGGTCTCCTGTCTCGGCCACCAGCATCCGCGTGTGATCGCGGCGATGGCGAAGCAGGCGTCGACGCTCGCCTATGCGCACACCGCCTTCTTTTCGTCCGAGCCGGCAGAAGCACTGGCCGAGACGCTGGTCGGACACGAGCCCGGCGGTCTCGCCTACGCCTATTTCGTCAGCGGCGGTTCGGAGGCGATCGAGGCCAGCATCAAGCTCGCGCGGCAATATTTCATCGAGCGCGGTGAGCCGCAGCGACAGCATTTCATCGCGCGGCGGCAGAGCTATCACGGCAATACGCTCGGCGCGCTCGCCGCCGGCGGCAATGCCTGGCGCCGGGCGCCCTATGCGCCGCTGCTGTCAGCCGCCTTCAGCCATGTGACTCCCGCCTTTGCTTATCATGAGAAACACGACGGCGAGTCGGATGCGCAGTTCGTAGCGCGGCTCGCAGCCGAGCTAGAAGCTGAATTTCAACGGCTCGGTCCCAACTCCGTTGCGGCGTTCCTCGCCGAACCCGTCGTCGGCGCCACCGCCGGCGCGGTGACGGCGCCGGACGGTTACTTCAGGGCCGTGCGCGAAATCTGCGACCGGCATGGTGCGCTGCTCATCCTGGATGAAGTCATGTGCGGCATGGGCCGGACCGGCACCACGCATGCCTGGGAGCAGGAAGGCGTCGCCCCAGACATCCAGGCGATCGCGAAGGGGCTCGGCGGCGGCTACCAGCCGATCGGCGCGATGCTGGCGAGCGGCAGGATCATCGACACCATCCGGTCAGGCTCGGGCGCCTTCCAGCATGGCCATACCTATCTGGCGCACCCCCTCGCCTGCGCGGCCGCGCTCGCGGTGCAGGACGTGATCCGCGAGGACGGCCTACTCGATCGCGTCAAGGAGCGTGGCAAGCAGCTCGAGCAGCGACTGACCGAGCGCTTCGGCAATCACCGCCATGTCGGCGATATCAGGGGGCGCGGCCTGTTCTGGGCGATCGAGCTCGTCGCCGATCGCGCCAGCCGCACCTCGTTCGATCCGGCGCTCAAGCTCAACCAGAAGATCAAGGCGGAGGCCTTCGCCAACGGCCTCGGCTGCTATCCCGGCGGCGGCACCGTGGACGGCGTCCGCGGCGACCACGTGCTGCTGGCACCGCCCTATATCGCATCAGTCGCCGAGATCGACCTGATCGTCGACAAGCTCGGCACCGCCGTCGACAACGTGTTGCGTAGTGTCAATCATTGAGGGGAGAGTAGCATGATGAGGAAAGTGGTTATCGCAGCCGGCGTGCTCGCAGCATCGGCGGTGGCCGCGCAGGCGGCGACGCTCGACACGGTAAAGAGCCGCGGCACGCTGGTGTGCGGCGTCAGCGCAGGTTTTGCCGGCTTCTCGGCGCCGGACTCGCAAGGCAATTACAAGGGCCTCGACGTCGACTATTGCCGCGCGCTTGCGGCCGGCGTGCTGGGCGATGCCAGCAAGGTGCGTTACGTCTCCCTGACAGCGCAGAATCGCTTCACCGCGCTGCAATCGGGCGAGATCGACGTGCTCTACCGCAACTCGACGCAGACCTATTTGCGCGGCGTGACACTGGGCCTGCGCCAGGGCCCGATCAACTTCTACGACGGCCAGGGCTTTGTCGTGAAGAAGGACCTTGGCGTAAAGGACATCAAGGACCTCAAGGGCGCCACGGTCTGCGTCGCGCAGGGTACCACGCACGAGGTTACGCTCGGCGATTACGGCCGCGCCAACGGCATCGACTGGAAGCCGCTGGTGTTCGACCGCGTCGACACCATGTACCAGACCTTCTTCGGCGGCCGCTGCGATGCCATGACCCAGGATGCGTCCGCGCTTGCCGGCGCGGTGACGACCGCAGCGCCCAACCCGGCCGACTACGTCGTGCTGCCGCAGACCATCAGCAAGGAGCCGCTCGGGCCCTTCACCCGCAACGGTGACGAGGTCTGGAGCGACATCATCACCTGGCTGCATTACGGGCTGATCGAGGCCGAAGAGCTCGGCGTCACCCAGGCCAATGTCGATGAGATGGCGAAATCGCAGACGCCGGCGATCCAGCGGCTGCTGGGGGCCTCCGGCGATCTCGGCTCGCGGCTCGGGCTCGACAACAAATGGCTGGTCACGGCGATCAAGGCCACCGGCAATTACGGCGAGATCTATGAGCGCAATGTCGGCAAGGCGAGCCCGCTCAAGCTCGATCGCGGCCTCAACGGCCTCTGGAGCAAGGGCGGCCTGATGTACGCCGTGCCGTTCAAGTAAGGAATTCTCCCTCTCCCCCGTTTAGGGGGAGAGGGAGAAGAGAAATCCCATGCGCATCGCCCTGATCCACGCCCTGAAGCATTCCATTGCCCCGATCGAGGCGGCATTCGCGACAGCGTGGCCCGAGGCGCGACTGATGAACCTGCTCGACGACAGCCTGTCTGCGGATCTCGCGCGCGACGGCCAGCTCACCGACGCCATGACCGAGCGTTTCCTCGCGCTCGGCGACTACGCGGGGGCAACGGGGGCAAACGCGATCCTCTTCACCTGTTCGGCCTTCGGCCCCTGTATCGAGGCGGTGGCGCGCGCCCATGCGCCGATGCCAGTGCTGAAGCCGAACGAAGCGATGATCGAGCGCGCGGTGACGATGGGCAAGCGGATCGGCCTGCTCTCGACCTTCCCGCCGACGCTGGTCTCGATGCCGCCGGAATTCCCCGCTTCGGTCCAGATCGTGCCGAAACTCGCCGAGGGCGCACTGGCGGCGCTCGATCGGGGCGACCGCACCACGCACGATCGGCTGATCGTGGAAGCTTCGCGCGACTTACGCGATTGCGACGTCATTGCGCTCGCGCAGTTCAGCATCGCGGCGACGGCGCCTCTGGTGGCGGAGGCCACCGGCCGCCCGGTCGTGACGACGCCTGACAGCGCTGTTGAGAAACTGATGAAGTTGCTGGCGACGAAGGCTTAAGCGCCGGTCTTTCCCCGACGCCGTGCGCCCTTGATCGCCGCCGCGAGCGCAGCCTTCGTTTCGCTGACGAAATCCTCGACCAGTTCCTCGCGCGTGGCATGCGCCGGTTCGCCGGTGAGCAGGCCCTGCTCAGCCAGCATCACCACGCCATGCACCGCCGCCCAGATCTTCAGCGCTTGCCGTTCGCGCAAATAACCGACCGCCGGCGATTCCAGGGCTTCGATCACGAGCCCAAGCGTCTCGCGCGTCGCCTCGTGCAGCTCGCTGCCCTTGGCCGCGCATGAGACGGTGCGCGAAGCGAACATCAGGCGGTAGATGCCGTTGCGGCGCAGGCCGAAATCGAGCGTCGCCTGCGCCAGCTTCGACAATTTCGATTGCTTCGAGGGCTTTGCCATCGCCTCGCGCAGCATCGCGCTGAGCTGCCGGAACGCCTCCGCCGTCACTGCCGCCAGCAGCGCCTCGCGGTCGGCGAAGTGCCGATAGGGCGCCGGCTGCGAGACGCCGAGTTGCTTTGCCAGCGCCTTGATGCTGATCGCCTCGGCGCCGCCCTGCTCTGCCTCGCGCAACGCGGCCTTGATCAGGGCGTCACGGAGATCGCCATGGTGGTAGGTATTCTCGGGCTTGCGAGCGAGTTGTGAACGCATGTTACGGCAAAGCCTATAAGTTTGCGCTTGACAGGGGAAGCCCGCCGCGAATGTAATAGCATATAACTTAGACCGAGCGGCAAATGCCGCCGATAAAATTGACATGAGGAACGCGGGCCGCCTTTCGCGCGCACGCAAGCGACCAGGGAAGCCGCAATGGCAGAGCGACTGAAGGTTCACGTCGATCCCGACAAATGCCAGGGCCACGCGCGCTGCAAGGCGCTGGCGCCGGAGCTGTTCGAGCTCGACGAATACGGCAACGCGCATGAAGCCGGCGATGGCACGGTCCCGCCGGGACTCGAAGAGAAGGCGTGGCTTGCCAAATCCAACTGCCCGGAAATCGCAATCGATGTGATCGAGGAGTAGCGCGAGCTTCCTGTCTGCCCGCGTGCGCGTGATTCCAGCGACCACCAGCCGAGGATTCCCCCCGACATGTCCGACGTCAGCGAGCCCGTCGCCCATCCGCCCGTCACCGACTGGGTCAACGATTTCGACCACACCGATCCGCAATGGACGGACGATCCGTTTCCGATCTGGGATGAGCTGCGCGCGGCAAGCCCGGTCGTGCACACCGAGCGATTCCTCGGCTGCTACATGCCGACGACCTACGAGGCGGTGCGCGAGATCGCCAACGACACCGAGCATTTCTCCTCGCGCCGCATCATCGTCCGCGACGTGCGGCCGGAGATTGCCAGGAATGCCGCCCCGCCGATCACCTCCGATCCTCCCGTGCACAAGCCGGCCAAGCAGTTGCTGCTGCCGCCCTTCACCCCGGACGCGATGAAGAAGCTCGAGCCGCGGGTCCGCACCATCTGCAACGAGCTGATCGACGGCTTCATCTCCGACGGCAAGGTCGATGCCGCAGCGCGCTACAGCAAATACATCCCGGTTCGGGCCATCGCCCATATGCTCGGCATTCCCGAGAGCGACAGCGACCTCTTCGTGAACTGGATCCACATGATCCTGGAGCTCGGCATCAAGGACGAGACCATGCTGCTCCAGGCCGTGCAGGAGATGAGCGCCTATTTCAGGACGCATATCGAGGAGCGCAGATCGAGGCCGACCGACGATCTCATCTCCTATCTGATGAACGCCAAGGACAAGGAAGGTCAGCCGCTGGAAGAGTCCCACGTGCTGGGCTCACTCCGCCTGCTCCTGATCGCCGGCATCGACACCACCTGGAGCGCGATCGGCTCCTCGCTCTGGCATCTCGCCAGAACGCCGGCCGACCGCGAGCGGCTGATCGCCGAGCCTGGTCTGATCCCGATCGCCGTGGAGGAGCTGCTGCGGGCCTATTCGCCGGTGACCATGGCGCGCGAGGTGGTCAAGGAGACCACGATCTCGGGCTGCCCGGTCAAGGCGGGCAACATGGTGCTGCTGTCCTTCCCGGCCGCCAATCGCGATCCAAAAATGTTTCCGGACGCTGACAAAGTCGTGATCGATCGTCGGGAGAACCGCCACGCCGCGTTCGGTCTCGGTATCCATCGCTGCGTCGGTTCCAACCTTGCGCGGATGGAGATGCAGGTTGCGCTGGAGGAATGGCTGAAGCGGATCCCGGATTTTCGCCTCGATCCGGCAGGCACCGTGACCTGGTCGCAGGGCACGGTGAGAGGCCCCCGGCAGTTGCCATTTCTGCTCGGAAAGGCGATGTAGGCCTCTCCAAACAGGGATAGAGAGAGGCCGGACGTGACAGACCAAGTAATCAAACCGGCCTCCGAGCATTTTGACGTCGCCGACGCCGAGCGGCGGATCAAGGCGATCTTCATCGGCTCGATCGGCAATCTCGTCGAATGGTACGATTTCTACGCCTATACGGCGTTCGCGCTCTATTTCGCCCCGGCCTTCTTCCCCGGCAACGACCCGGTCGTGCAGCAATTGAACGTCGCCGTCGTATTCGCGGCGACCTTCCTGATGCGTCCCCTCGGCGGCTGGTTCTTCGGCTACCTTGCCGACCATTTCGGCCGCCGTATCTCGCTGACGCTGTCCGTCGTCTTCATGTGCTTCGGCTCGCTGATCATCGCGGTGACGCCGACCTATGCCACGATCGGGTTCGCCGCGCCGGCGATCCTGGCGCTCGCCCGCGTGATCGAGGGCCTCAGCCTCGGCGGCGAATATGGCGCCAGCGCCACCTATCTCAGCGAGGTCGCCGATCCCAAGCACCGCGGCTTCTATTCCAGCTTCCAATACGTCACCCTGATCGGCGGTCAGCTCACCGCAATCATCGTGCTGCTGCTCCTGCAAAAGGTCTTCCTGACGCCCGACGAGCTGAAGGCCTGGGGCTGGCGCATCCCGTTTGCGATCGGCGCGGCGCTCGCGATTTTTGCCGCGGTGATGCGGCGCAATCTGCACGAGACTGAGGCCTTCGAGGAAGCCAAAAAGGTGGTGAAGCCGACCGGTTCGATCACCAATTTACTGCGCTACCCACGCGAGCTGCTCCTGGTGGTGGGTCTCACCGCCGGCGGTACCGCCGCGTTCTACACCTTCACCACCTACATGCAGACCTTCGTCAAGCTCTCGGTCGGGCTCACCGAAGACCAGACCACCTTCGTGATCTTCGGCACGCTGATCTTCGCGACCATCCTGCAGCCGATCTACGGTGCGATCTCCGACAAGATCGGCCGCAAGCCGCTGCTGATCTTCTTCGGTGTCGCCGGTACGCTGGCGACCGTGCCGCTGCTGATGACACTGAAGGAGACGAAGTCGCCCTTCATGGCCTTCATCCTGATCTGCTGTGCCTGGCTGTTCGTCGCCGGCTACACCTCGATCAACGCCGTGGTGAAGGCCGAGCTGTTCCCGACCAATGTCCGCGCGCTCGGCGTCGGCCTGCCCTATGCGATCACGGTCTCGATTTTCGGCGGCACGGCACCCGCGATCGCGCTCTACTTCAAGAGCATCGGGCACGAGGAATGGTTCTACTTCTACCTCAGCGGCGTCATCTGCCTGTCGCTGATCATCTATTCCACCATGCGCGACACCAAGCACGCCTCCGCAATGCATCGCCACGAGTAAGCTGATGGCCGACGACAACGAGCCGCCCGACAGCAAGCTGACGCGCACCAAGGAGAAATGGGCGCGCGAGGGCCGCTTCCTCACGGGCAAGATCACGCGTCCGGAAGATCAAAGGCTACCGCCGGGCCAGCACCTCACGAAAGACTGGCCGGTGCTCGACCTCGGAGTCGTGCCACCGGTCTCACGTGATCGCTGGCGGCTCGACGTCTACGGCGCGATCGAACATCCCGTGTTCTGGACCTTCGCCGAGTTCACTGCGCAGAAGCAGGTCCAGTTCACCTCCGACATCCACTGCGTGACGACCTGGTCGCGCTACGACAACCTTTGGGAAGGCCTCGCCACGCACGAGCTGCTCGCGGCCTGCCAGCCGCGCGAGGATGCACGCTTCGTCGTCCTGCATTCCTATGACGGCTACACCACCAACCTCGCGCTGGAAGACTTCGCCGCCGAGGACGCCCTGCTCGCCCATAGCTGGTCCGGCCAGCCGCTGACGGAGGAGCACGGCGGCCCGGTGCGGCTGGTCGTGCCGCATCTCTATTTCTGGAAGAGCGCCAAATGGCTCCAGGCGATCGAATTCCAGACCGAGGACGCACCGGGTTTCTGGGAAGTCCGCGGCTATCATAACCGCGGCGATCCCTGGGCCGAGCAGCGCTATTCAGGCGATTAAGTCCAACCAAGAGACGGGGGAAGGCCATGCCGACGGAACGCTTTCAATTCACCGGCGAAGGCGGCCATCAGCTCGCGGCCGCGCTGGAGCTGCCGGACGGCGAGCCCGCGGCTTTCGCGTTGTTCGCACACTGCTTCACCTGCGGCAAGGACACGCTGGCGGCCAAGCGCATCTCGGTCGCGCTCGCCGCCAAGGGCATCGCGGTGCTGCGTTTCGACTTCACCGGGCTCGGCTCCAGCGAGGGTGATTTCGCCAATTCGACGTTCTCCTCGAACGTCGCCGACCTCGTGCGCGCGGCCGATCATCTGCGTTCGACGCGCAAGGCACCCTCGATCCTGATCGGCCATAGCCTCGGCGGCGCTGCGATTCTGGCCGCGGCCAGCAAAGTTCCCGAGGCGAAAGCGGTGGTGACCATTGCAGCGCCATCTGACCCCACCCACGTCACCGGCCTGTTCAGGGAACATGTTGACGCGATCCGCGCACAGGGCGAGGTCGAAGTGTCGCTTGCCGGGCGTCCATTCCGTATCAAGCGCGAATTCCTCGAAGACATCGCCGAGCATGAGCTGATGAAGGACGTCACCGGCCTGCACAAGGCGCTGCTGGTGATGCACTCGCCGCTCGACGATACCGTGGGCATCGACAATGCGACCAAGCTCTTCGTCGCGGCCAAGCATCCCAAGAGCTTCGTCTCGCTCGACCACGCAGACCATCTCCTCACCAGGCCGGCCGACGCGCTCTATGCGGCCGACGTGATCGCGGCTTGGGCAAGCCGGTATATCGACGCCGCAAAGCCTGCCAAAGCGATGGATCTCACGGAGGCGCCGCGCAAGGTCGTGGTTCAGGAGACCCGCAAGAGCAAGTTCAACCAGATCATTTCCATCGGCCCGCATCGCCTCGTGGCGGACGAGCCGGTCGCCGCCGGCGGCGAGGATGCCGGACCTGGACCTTACGATTTCCTAATCGCAGGCTTAGGTGCCTGCACCTCCATGACCATGCGCCTGTATGCCGACCGTAAATCGCTGCCCCTCGACCGCGTCACTGTCACGCTGAAACATTCCAAGATCTACGCCAGGGATTGTGCGGAATGCGAGACGCGCGAGGGCATGCTCGACCAGATCGAGCGCGACATCGCGATGGACGGTGCGCTCGACGCCGAGCAGCGCAAGAAGCTGATGGAGATCGCCGACAAGTGCCCGGTGCACCGCACTCTGACCTCCGAGATCCGCATCGTGACCAAGGCCATGGACTAACGCGGCGCGCTAGAAGCACGATGCCATCGTCCGCACGGCGGCGCTGATCTCGTTCTCGCGCCATGCTGCAAAGCCGAGCAGCAGGCCGTGATCGCGCGGCCGGCCGAGCGCAAGGCTGGACAAGGCGCGCGTTTCAACCCCCGCTGCGACCAGGCGCTTGACCGCGGCCTGATCAGCGCGACCGCGCTTGAGGCGCGCGACCAGCTGGATGCCGCCCGAGGGCACCTCGGCCGTAAGCACCTCGCCAAGATGGCGCTCCAGTCCCTCGACGAGATGATCGCGGCGCGCGTGATAGAGCCGGCGCATCCGGCGCAGATGCGCGAGAAAATGCCCGTCGGCAATGAACTCGGCCAGCGCTTCCTGGACATGGCTGGCGGCGATCAGCCCGATATGCCGCTGCGCGATCTCCAGGGCGCTGACCAGCGCCGGCGGCACCACGAGATAGCCGAGCCGGATATCCGACGTCATCGCCTTCGAGAACGTGCCGACATAGAACACGCGGCCATGGGTATCGAGCCCCTGCAAGGCCGGCACCGGCCGGCTGTCATAGTGAAATTCGCCGTCGTAATCGTCCTCCACGATCCAGGTCTTGCCGGGCTTGCACATGCCCAGGAATTCGGTGCGGCGGGCCAGCGACATCAACCGCCCGGTCGGATGCTGGTGCGATGGCGTCATGAAGATCAGCGTTGGAGCCGCGACACCAGGCATCCGCTGCATGCCCTGCTCGTCCAGCCTGATGCCGGTCACGCGCGCCGGAGGCACGAAAGGCAGCCGCGGCGCCGGGATAGCCGGGATCCTCGACCCAGACCTCGTCACCTTGCGTGATGACGACAGCCGCGATCAAAGTGAGCGCAGCCTGTGCGCTCGGCAGGATCATGATCTGGTCCGCCGTGGCGCGAACGCCCCTGCTGGTCGCGAGATAATGCGCCAGCGCCTCGCGTAAGCGCGGCCGGTTGACGGAGCCGAGCTCGCGCCTGGCCGCACGCACGGCGCTGCGGCGCAGACAGCGAGCCCAGACCTCGTTCGGAAACTCCCTGAAATCACCTTGCCCAGGGCGCAACGGTTTTAGCTGCGCCAGATAGGACATCGGCCAGTCCGCCTGCTTGAGCTTTGAGGCCCAGGGAGAGAGGCGCGGCGTGCCCGAGCGGACACCTGATGTCGCGGCGCCAGCTGCTTCGATACGCTCACCGCCGTCGACCGTCACGACCGGGCGCCGCCCGTGCGACGCAGCCAAATACCCTTCGGCGGCAAGCTGCTCGAACGCATAGGTCACGGTGTTGCGCGAGACCCCGAGATCGCTCGCAAGCTGTCGGCTCGACGGCAGCCCGCGGCCCTTGCCGATGCGGCCGCTTCCGATCAGCTCCCTGAGCTGGCTCGTCAGTTGAGCCATCAGCCCTTCCTCACCGGTCCGCTTCAACTCGATCAAGCCGGCGATCATCTCTTCTGAAACTGGCACCTTATTCCTGCTCGATCTGGCACTTTTCCAGGTGCCAGCCCGGATGCTATCCGCGAGGCCAGACTGCTTCAAGGACCTCCGAGATGAACTCCCTTTCACCCCGCGCCGCCGTCGGCCTGTTTCTCATCGTCGTGCTGGCCTGGGGTGTGAACTGGTCGGTGACGAAGCAGCTCGTCCAGTTCCTTTCGCCACTGTGGACTTCGGCGATCCGCAGCTGGATCGCCCTGGCTGCCTTGTTCGTGATCCTTGGACTGAGCAACAATCTCGTGATCCCGGAGCGGCGCGACATTCCGGTGGTTCTCAGCGTGGCCCTCTTGCACATGACGGTGTTCTCGGTCCTGGTTGCGGCCGGTGTGCGCTTCCTGCCCGCGGGCAAGGCCGTCGTGCTCGGCTACACCACACCGCTCTGGGTCGCGATCGCCGCGCCCCTGATCGGGAACGACACGCTGACCGCGCCAAAGGTCGCCGGCGCCCTGCTCGGACTGATCGGCCTTGCCGTGATCCTGAACCCGACATCGATCGATTGGACCAATGGCAACGTCATGCTCGGCGCCGGCATGGTCATCCTCGCAGCGATCGCGTGGGCCGCAAACATCATCTATATTCGCGCGCATCGCTGGCTCGCCTCCCCGCTTCAGCTCCTGATCTGGCAGGTGTTGGTGGCAACGGTGGTGCTGTCGATCACCGCGGCAATCGTGGACGGCATACCGCACGTAAATTGGTCGTGGAGGCTCGTGCTGCTGTTCCTCTATTCCGGCCTGATCGGGACGGCGCTTGCCTATTGGGCGATGTCGATGGTCAACAAGAGCATCTCGGCGCTGACGACGTCGCTCGGCACCACGGCGACGCCACTCGTCGGCATCGCCAGTGCGGCGGTCCTGCTGGGCGAGCCGATCGACTTGAGCCTTGCTGTCGCGGCCGGACTGATCGTCGCCGGCATCGGCCTGGCAACGCTCGGGGATCGCCTGCTGCGCAGTCAGGCCATCGCGAGAGGTTGAACGCGAAGCGCGCCGCGCAGGCCCGCTGTCGTGCCGAGCAGGATGCCGGCGAGCGCAACCAACGAGCCCAGCGCCAGCGTCGACACGCCGGTAAGCCCCTGTCCGATCGAGCAGCCGAACGCCATCACACCGCCGATCCCCATCATCGCGGCGCCGCCCGCCGAGCGCAGCATATGGCGCGGCGATGAATAGCCTTCGAGCTTGAAGCGGCCAGTAGCGAGTGCCGTCACCAGACTGCCGGCGAAGACGCCGGCAACCGTCGCGACGCCGAAATTGAGCGTCAGGCCGGTCGATAGCATGGCATATTGCAGGGCATCTGCGATCGGCGCGACGAAGGTGAGCGAGGTCACGGGGACGGGATTGAAGTCGTCGGCGCCGAGATAGCCGGTGACGAACCAACCACCGGCAACGAGGACGCCGACGATGACGCCCGCCGCGATCTGGCCAGGCGAACGGCGGAATGTCGGGTGGGCGAACGCAAACAGGATCAATGCCACGACGATCACGGCAGCGGCAATCGCGCGCGAGAGAGCTTCAGCAAGGCCGAGCGTCGCCAGCACGGACGGCAGCGAATTGGCGCCGACGGAGGTTTGCGAGGCCTGAACCAGTGCAATGCGCGCCGGCGCAACCAGGCCCTTGAGCGTCATCTGCGCGGCGATGGCGAGCACGATCACGACCACGAAGGAACGGAGATTGCCGCGGCCGAGCAGCACCAGAGCGCGCGAGCCACAGCCGTTCGACAGCACCATGCCGTAGCCGAACAGCAGGCCGCCGAGGAACAGCACCGGCGCCGAGAAGGATTGTTGCAGGTAGATCGACTTGCCGAGATCGACGGTACCGCTGCCGACCAGGAGCTGGCTTGCGGCGATCGCGACAGCGATCGCCAGCGCATAGGACCGCACCAGCCGGCCGTCTCCTTCCGCCAGAAGGCCGCGCATGCTGCTCATCAGGCAGAAGCCGCTCAGCAGACCCACGGCGCCGTAGATCAGGCCGATGACGAGGCCGGCGAGGATGACGAGTTGCGTGGATTCCATCGTCACGGCTTCAGGATCACGCGGTCACGCGAGGAGCCAGCGACCGCGACATAGGCTTCCTTGGCGCGCTCCAGCGGATAGATGGCATTCGCCTTGATCGGGAACGGCTTGAGGTGCCCGCTCGCAAAGCCGGGGCCGAGGTCACGCAGCACCGCACCAGTCGCCGTCGAGGACAAGCCGAGCGTGTCGATTCCGACGTAAGTGTGCTGGCCTCTGTAGAATTCGAGAATGTTGAACTGCACGATGCGGTCGATCGCGGCGATCAGGATCTGGCGGCCGCGCAAGGCAAGCGACTTGTGCGCGGCCTGGAAATAGGGATCGCCGACCGTGTTGAAGACGATGTCGGCGCCCTTCCCGGCGGTCACCTCGCGCACCCACGTGGCGACATCGGTCGCGGAGGCATCGATCACCTCGATGGACGCGTTGCTATGGCCTTCATAGGTCTCGGCCTTGCGCACCACGCCGATGACGCGCGCGCCCTGCCATGTCGCGATCTGCACCGCGGCCTGGCCGACCTTGCCATTGACGCCGAACACCAGAACGGTCTCACCGGCCTTCGGCACGCCGGCGCGGCGAAAGCCCTCCATCGCGGTGACAAAGGGAACGCCGATGCCGGCAGCCTCCTCCCAGGACACCGTCCTGGGTTTCTCCACGACAGCATCGGCCTCGACGACGAGATGGGTTGCGTGGGTGCCGTCGCGGCGGATACCGAGATCGCCGGAGGAACCGAACACCTCGCGGCCGACCGTGCCGGCCGGTCCATCGATCACCACGCCGGCGTAGTCGCGGCCCGGCGTGCGCGGAAACACGGCATAGGGCATCAGCCCGGTCGCGGCCTTGACGTCGGACGGATTGACGGCAGCCGCCTTCACCTCGATCAGGAGATCGTTTGGACCGCGCGTGAGCGTCTGACGCTCGACAACCGGCGCAAGCGCGGCCGCGTTCTCGGCCTTGGCATTGAGGCGTACACAGCGCGCTTCGACGGCTTTGGTATCGGCTGGTGACATGGAAAGACCCGCGATTTCTCGCGGGCCTTGTCGCCCTTACGGGTGGTCAAGTCAATCCTTCGGGCGCTTGTCGTAGAGCCGCCTGGCCTTGCCGAGCGAGCGCTCCAGCGTGGCGGGCGCGACCACCCGCACGTTGGAGCTGATGCCGATCGTGTTCTTGATGTGGGTCGAGATCCGGTCGGCATGGTCGACGAGGCCGCGGCCGTCCCAGCTCTCGGGCCGCGCCTCGGCAATGATGGTCAGTTCGTCCATGCGGCCTTCGCGGGTCAATTCGAGGATGAAGTGGCCGCCGCACCAGTCGGTGGCCAGCAGCACCTCCTCGATCTGGGTCGGGAACAGATTGACGCCGCGCAGGATGATCATGTCGTCCGAGCGGCCCGTTACCTTCTCCATCCGCCGCATGCCCGGCCGCGCCGTGCCCGGCAACAGCCGCGTCAGGTCGCGGGTGCGATAGCGGATCACCGGAAAACCTTCCTTGGTGAGCGAGGTGAACACCAGCTCGCCCTTCTCGCCATCTGGCAGCACCGCGCCCGTCTCGGGGTCGATCACTTCGGGATAGAAATGGTCCTCCCAGATGTGCAGGCCGTCCTTGGTCTCGATGCATTCCTGCGCGACGCCGGGGCCGATCACCTCGGAGAGGCCATAGATGTCGGTCGCATCCATGTCGAAGGCGTCCTCGATCTCGCCGCGCATCGCATTGGTCCAGGGCTCGGCGCCGAAGATGCCGACCTTGAGCGAACACTGGCGTGGATCCAGCTTCTGGCGCTTGAACTCGTCGAGAATCGCCAGCATGTAGCTCGGCGTCACCGTGATGATGTCGGGGCGAAAATCGTTGATGAGCTGCACCTGCCGCTCGGTCATGCCGCCCGAGATCGGCACCACCGTGCAGCCGAGCTTTTCGGCGCCGTAGTGCACGCCAAGCCCGCCGGTGAAGAGGCCGTATCCGTAGGCGTTGTGGATGATCATGCCGGTGCGGCCGCCGGCAGCGCGGATCGAGCGCGCCATGACTTCCGACCAGGTGTCGATATCGCGTTGGGTATAGCCCACGACGATCGGCTTACCTGTCGTGCCGGAGGAGGCATGCACGCGCACCAGTTTTTCGCGCGGCACAGCGAACATGTTGAAAGGATAATTGTCGCGCAAATCCGTTTTCACCGTGAACGGAAACTTCGCGAGATCGGAGAGCTCGCGAAAGTCGGACGGATGCACGCCGGCCTTGTCGAAGGCCTTGCGATAATGCGCGACGTTGTCGTAGGCGTGCTTCAGCGACCAGCCCAGCCGCTGCTTCTGCAGCGCCATGATCTCGTCACGTGAGGCGCGCTCATGCGCATCCATTTCGGCACGATAGCTGGTGCCACCTTCCTTGAGCCTGGTCAGAGCCATCCTCGTTTCCCCACATTGATCTGTTCTTTTCTTTATTGGTCGTGTGCCGGCAACCACGTGCCGGGAATGACGCGCGAATGCCCGCGGAATTCCGCAATGACGATGTCGCCGGCGGTGACGCGCACGTCGTAGATGCCGGAGCGGCCGCTGCGGGTGACCTCTCTTGCCTTCGCGACGAGACGATCGCCGAGCCTGCCGGGCGTGATGAAGGTGATCTGGCCCTGTGCCGCGACCACGCGCTCATTGTGCGAGTTGCAGGCAAACGCAAAGGCGGAATCGGCGAGCGTGAAGATGAAGCCGCCATGGGCGATGCGCTGGCCATTGACCATGTCCGGCCGCACCGTCATGGCCAGCGTCGCGAAGCCCGGGCCGATTTCGACGATCTCCATGCCGAGACCTTTGGAGGCATCGTCCTCCGCCCACATCGCATCGGCGCAGGCGCGGGCAATATCCTCAGGCGACAGGGCGGCTTTGACGTTCACGCGCTTCTCCCGGCCAATTTCCTGCACATGATGTTCTGCTGGTTGGTTCGAGCTGTCAAATAATGCGACGCATTTGCATTGTTGGGGACTGATCCGCCCGATCAGACATGGTCATAGTCGACCACGACCCGCTCGGACGACGGCTTGGCCTGGCAGGTCAGGACGAAGCCGGCCTTCAGCTCCCACGGCTCCAGCGAATAGTTGATGTCCATCGGCGCCTCGCCCTCGACCAGCTTGGCGCGGCAAGTGGAGCACATGCCGCCCTTGCAGGCGAAGGGCAGGTCGACGCCGGCGCGCAGCGCGGCATCGAGGATCGCTTCGTCCTCGGCGACCGGCACGTCGCGGCGCTTGCCGTCGATGATCAGCGAGGCGATCGCCTTCGGTGGCGCGTCGGGTGCAACGGCCTTCTTCGGCCGCGGCTTGCCGCCGAATTCCGAGACGAAGCGCTCGACGTGGATGCGCTCCTCCGCGATACCGAGATCGCGGCAGGTCGCCTCGATGTCCTCGCTCATGCCAGACGGACCACAGATGAAGACGTGATCGACGCTTCCCGCCGGCACCAGCGAGCGCAGCAGCACCCTCACCTTGTCGCCGTCGAGCCGGCCATGCAGGATCGGAATGTCCTGCTCCTCGCCGGAGATGACGTGGAAGATCGAGAGGCGGTCGATGAAGCGGTCCTTGAGCTCCTCGAGCGCCTCGAGGAACATGATGTTGTCGGTCGTGCGGTTGCCGTAGAACAGGAAGAAGCGGCTATCCGGTTCGCGTGCGAGCACGCCCTTGACGATCGACAGGATCGGCGTGATGCCGGAGCCGGCGGCAAAGCCGACATGGATCCGCCCCGTATCGGCCGGCGCGACAGCGCCGAAGCGGCCCGTCGGCGTCATCACGTCGAGTTCGTCGCCGCATTTGAGTTCATCGGCGGCCCAGCTCGAAAACGCACCACCATCGACCTTCTTCACCGCGATGCGGATCTCGCCGTCGTCGGGGCCGGAGCAGATGGAGTAGGAGCGGCGCACCTCTTCACCGTCCAGCATCGTGCGGAGCGTCAGGTACTGCCCGGGCGTGAAAGCGTAATCGCTGGCGAGTTCGCTGGGGATGGCGAAGGTCACCGAAATGGCGTCCGAGGCCTCGCGGCGAAGATCGTTGACGGCCAGGCGATGGAAGCGCGGTGCGGCTGCTGACATGATCAATGACACTTGAAGTAATCGAAGGGTTCGCGGCAGGCCTTGCAGCGCCACAGCGCCTTGCAGGAGGTCGAGCCGAATTCGGACAGCAGCTCGGTCCTGTCAGAACCGCATTGCGGGCACGCGACAGACTGCTCGCCGAACAGCGCGCGGCGCGAGTTTGAAGCCTGTGGCGGCGCGATGCCGTAGGCGCGCAGCTTCCGCCGCCCCTCCTCGCTCATCCAGTCGGTGGTCCAGGCCGGCGACAACACCGTGCGGACCTTCGGACGATGGAAGCCGGCGCGCTCCAGCGCGACCTCGATTTCGAGCGCGATCATGTTCATGGCCGGGCAGCCCGAATAGGTCGGGGTGATCGCGACCTCGACATGGTCGCCGTCGAGAACGACATCGCGGAGCACGCCGAGATCGGCGATCGTCAGCACCGGGATTTCCGGATCGACCACGCTCGCCGCAGCATCCCAGGCGCGCCGGCGCAGATCGGCACCGCTCTCGGACACGGTCACCATGTCTGCCCCGGGAAGGTGCGCTGCATCGATTGCAGCTCCGACAGGAGATGGCCGAGATGCTCGCTGTGCCGGCCCACGCGGCCGCCCTGCTGCATCCAGTCATTCTGCGGCAGCTCGAGCGTGGCCTCGCTGACGACATCGGAAAGCATCTTCAGCCAACGACCGCGCAAGATACCCGGATCGACGGCGATACCCGCATGGATCAGGGCGCGTTCGCCGTCATCGACGGCAAACATCTCACCGGTGAAGGCCCAGAGGTGATCAATCGCGGCTTGCGCTCGTCGATGGCTCTCGTCTGTGCCGTCGCCGAGCCGGATGATCCATTCCGAGGCATGACGCAGATGATAGGCGCTCTCCTTCTCGGACTTGGCGGCAATGGCGGCGAGCGTCGTGTCGCGCGAGGTCATCATGGCGCGCCAGTAGAGGTCGGCGAAGGCGGAATAGAAGAACTGCCGCACCAAGGTCTGGGCAAAATCGCCGTTGGGCTGCTCGACCAGCAGCAGGTTGCGGTACTGCCGGACGTCGCGCAGGTAGGCGAGCTTGTCCTCATCATTCTCCTTGCCTTCGGCCTTGGCGGCATAGGTGTAGAGCTCGCGTGCCTGGCCGATGAGGTCGAGCGCGATGTTGGAGAGCGCCATGTCCTCTTCCAGCATCGGCGCATGCCCGCACCATTCCGACAACCGGTGACCGAGGATCAGCGCATCGTCGGCGCGGCGCAGGGCGTAGAGCACCAGCGGCGTTTCGGAGACCTGGGTGTTGGCGACCGGCATCACATATGCCCCACTTCTTCGGGCACCTCATAAAACGTCGGATGCCGGTAGATCTTTGACTCCGCCGGCTCGAACATCATGCCCTTCTCGGCCGGATCGCTCGCGGTGATCGCGGTGGACGGCACGACCCAGATCGACAGGCCCTCGCCGCGGCGGGTGTAGATGTCGCGGGCTGCCTGGAGGGCCATGGTGGCATCGCTGGCATGCAGCGATCCCACATGCTTGTGCGCGAGCCCGTTGCGGCTGCGGATGAAGACTTCCCACAGCGGCGTGTTCGACGTGGCCATCGTGATCTCCTTACTCGGCTGCTTGCGCGGTCTGGCGACGCGCGCGCTTGGCGGCATAGGCGGCGGCGGCTTCGCGCACCCAGGCCCCCTCCTCGTGCGCCTTGCGGCGTGCCGCCATGCGATCCCGATTGCAGGGGCCGTTGCCGGCGAGCACCTGCTTGAATTCGGTCCAGTCGATCTCGCTGTAGCGCCAGTGCCCCTCGGCATCCTGCGTCATGCCGGGATCGGGAATGGTGAGGCCGAGATATTGCGCCTGCGGCACGGTGGCATCGACGAATTTCTGGCGCAGCTCGTCATTGGAGAAGCGCTTGATCTTCCACTTCGTCGAGGTGTCGCTGTGCTGGCTCGTGGCGTCGGGCGGACCGAACATCATCAGCACCGGCCACCACCAGCGGTTCAGCGCATCCTGCGCCATCGCCTTCTGCTCGTCCGAGCCGCGGCACAGCGTCAGCATGATCTCGTAGCCCTGGCGCTGGTGGAACGATTCCTCCTTGCAGACGCGGATCATCGCGCGCGCATAGGGACCGTAGGAGCAGCGGCACAGCGGGATCTGGTTCATGATCGCGGCGCCGTCCACCAGCCAGCCGATGGTGCCGATGTCGGCCCAGGTCAGCGTCGGATAGTTGAAGATGGACGAGTACTTGGCCTTGCCGGCGAGCATGGCATCGACCAGCTCCTCGCGCGAGGCGCCAAGCGTTTCTGCGGCGGCATAGAGATAGAGCCCGTGGCCACATTCGTCCTGCACCTTGGCGAGCAGCGCGGCCTTGCGGCGCAAGGTCGGCGCGCGCGTGATCCAGTTGCCTTCGGGCAGCATGCCGACGATTTCGGAATGGGCGTGCTGGGAGATCTGGCGGGTGAGCGTCTTGCGATAGGCCGCCGGCATCCAGTCGTTCGGCTCGATGCGCTCCTCCGCATCGATGCGGGCCTGGAACTGCGCAGCCCTGCCTGCGTCCTCAAGACCGCGATCGTCGGTCTCGGCCGTGTTCAGCGCCTGGGTGTACATGCGCATCCTCCCGTTTTATTGGGAGATAATATATAACAGAAATTACGTCATGCAAGATATTTCTGTAACATAAAGGTCAGGCGCCGAACCTCCGTTCCAGGAGTTTTCGCGCCGCCGGCAATGGCCCTTTTTCATTGGTTCCATGGCCATCAAGCCATTGTTCGGACGGAGCAAGCAGCGCGCGATAGATCTCGCCGCAGAGTTCGCGGGCGGCCCTGCCCGGCCAATCCGCAGGCAGCAGGCTCTCGGGCAGCAGCGGATCGCGCAGCACGACGCGGCGATAGTGGTGGATCAGCAGGATCCGCGCGGTGAAGGCGTCGGCGTCGGAGAGAGTCGTTCCGCGGCCGATCGCGGTGCGCAGCGGCTCGAACGTCTTCATGAACTTCAGATAGGCATCCGCGGTGCGATCGAGCGGCCAGCTTGCGCTGAGCAGGCGGCGCCCGCTGTCGTCCTCCGCGGAGACCTCGAGACGGATAGCGCCCGCAGCCTCATCCGGCACCGGCACGCCCGACGGCGCAACCCACACGCCGGGCAGCGGACTGCCGAAGCCGGCATTGCGCAGCGCCTCGCGCGAGGCGTCGCGGTCCTCGCCATTGATCAGCAGCAGCTCGAAACGCCCGGTCCAGTCCGACGGCGGCGGATCGTAGATGTGGCGCGTCGCGGCCTCGAAGGTCTGGTGGCCCTTGTCGGCGAGACGATAGAAACTGTTGCGGCCGACCTTTTCACGCGTCAGCCAGCCGTCAGCCGCCAGGCGCGACATCGCGGTGCGCACCACCCCGCTGTCGATGTCCAGGCTCTCGAAGAATTCCAGCAGCGTGCCGAGCCACACCGAGCCCCCGCGCGGCACGATGGCGTCGCCGAACACGGTGATGACGATGGAGCCGGTGCGCGACGGTTCGCGCTTGAGCTGGTCGATGATGCGGGAGAGCGGATGCGCCATGTGCGAGGCATAGCGCGTTTGGTGCAGGCGCGACAATGGACGGGAGCGACGCCGTTACTCTCCCTCTCCCCGTTCTTACGGGGAGAGGGCTGCTTCTGCAAAAACGGTAAGAGACGGACTCGCGGAGACTCCCCCTCACCCGGATTGCATCTTCGATGCAATCCGGCCTCTCCCCGCACGCGGGGAGAGGCAAAGAAGCTACCTATGCGGATCGGGATACGCCAGGCTGCGCCAGCCGCTGCGGTCGAAGGGCTTCCACTGGCCTTCCTTCTGCGCAAGCCGGTCGGCGACAGCGTAAACCGCAGCCGGGTGATGCCCCATGCCGCAATGGCTGCTCTCGATCTCGATGCTCTCGGTCTGCGCGCCGGACTTCTCCATGCAGCCCTGCCAGGCGCAGACGCCGTCGGTGCGGCTGAAGATGGCGGTGGTCGGCACCGGCGGCGGAACGGCGAGTTCGCCGCCGAAGCGCGGATCGACCTGATCGGCCTTCTGCCCGCTCGCCCATTCATAGACACGCCAGGCATTGGTGGAACGCGGATCGCCGGCAAAGGGGCTGCCGAGGGTGATCACCTGGCGCACGCGCTCGGGCATCATCTTGGCGAGCTGGCGCGCATAGAGGCCGCCGAGGCTCCAGCCGACCAGGCTGATCTTGCGGCCATGCGTGTCGCTGAGCTCCTGGACCAGGTCGACCATCGCATGCTGCACGCCCGGACGCAGGCCGTAGTTGCGGCCCTGGCGCCAGCCACTCACCGCGTAGCCCTTGCCTGACAGAAAGGTGCGTAGCGCGCGCGTGGACGCGTCGGAGGCCACAAGGCCCGGCAGCACCAGCACCGGATGCCCATCGCCGCGCGGCGCGAGGCTCAGCAGTGGCAGCGCGCCGAGGAATGCGCCGAACTCGTGGATCGCGCGCCCTTCCAGAAACATCAGGGTACGGGACGGCGGACGCAGCGTCTGGGCAGTAGCGGTCATCAATGTTTCCCTTGGGACGGCGCCGGCCGCGATGCCGGCAAATGGGCATGAATTCCAATACGCCGGCTTCTTGAACGTTCCGCAGCGCAACATGAATCAGCTAGGCGGCCGGTGCCCGACATTCAAGCGGGAGAGACGCGGGGCCACAATAGGCCCGCGCGTTAATGCTAACGTCAGTGACGCAAAAGTCACAGCAATCGAAGCAGGAATTCTACGGAGTAGAGCGCAAGTCCGGCCAGCCCGCCGATCAGCGAGCCGTTGAAGCGGATGTATTGCAGGTCACGGCCGATGTTGATTTCGATCAGCGAAATCAGCTGCGCCATATCCCAGGCCTTGACCTGGTCGGAGATGAAGGTGGAGACGCCGCTCTTCTGGTCGGCGACGAAGCTGCGCAGCACCGTCACCAGACCCTTGTTGATCTCGCCGCGCAGTTCGGCATCGCCGGCGAGCGCCTCGCCCGCGGCGACGAACATGCCGACGAGATGATGCTGAAGCACCTGTGTCTCGCCGGAGGCGCTGCGCTCGATGAAGGAGCGCGTGTTGGCCCAGACGGTGCGGGCGAGATCTGCAAGCTCGGGCCGCGCCAGCAGATCGCGTTTCAGGCCGTCGATGCGATCGATGTAGGCCTGGTCGGTGCCGAGCCGGTCGACGAAGGTCAGCACCATGCGATCGAACTCGCCGCGGAACGGATGCTTGGGATCGCTGCGCACCTCGTTGAAGAAGGCCGTGGCCGACGCCACGATCTTGTTCACCAGAAACTTGTCGGCGCGGTAGAGCCTGAGCAGGGTCGGCAACTCCGCGCGCACCTTCTCGCGGATCATCGCCATCGTCTCTTTCTGGTTCAGCGTGTCATGCATCACGCGCAGGAGATCGTCGAACAGGATCTGGTGCCGCCCTTCCGCAACGAAGCCGCGCAGCGTGCCGGCGGCGAGCGGCGCGAGGTCGATCGCCTGGAGCTGCGAGGACATGCGGCGGATGATGAAGGTCATCAGGCCGGAGGTCTCGGTCGCGGAGAAGGCCTCCGGCAACAAACGCAGCGCGAAGCGCGCGAGATCCTCGCTGCGCTTGCGATCGCGCAGCCAGTCGGCAACGAAGGAGCCGAAATCGATCTCGTTCAGCTTGGCCTCGACGGGTCCGGCCTCGAGAAAATGCACCTGGATGAACTCGCCGAGCTTGTCGGCGATGCGGGCCTGGTTGCTCTGGATGATCGCGGTATGCGGGATCGGCAGGCCGAGCGGCCGCTTGAACAGCGCGACCACGGCATACCAGTCAGCGAGGCCGCCGATGGTCGCGGCTTCTGCGAAGGCCGCGATGAAGCCGAACACAGGATGCACGGGCAAAAGCCATTTCGCGACGACGAACAAGGCCAGCATCGAGGCCAGCACCAGCGTCGCCAATGCTTTCACGCGGCGCAACTCGGCCGCCCGCTCGGCGTCACCGGGAGTGTCGAAGGAGAAGGTGGCGGGAGAAGTCATGATTCACCGAGCTTACGTCATTCCGGGACGATCCGCAGGACCGGACCCGGAATGACGACCGACGATGACGGCGGCGCAAAAAACAAGGCCCGCCGAAGCGGGCCTCAAAATTCAGTTTATCAACGCGACGCGCAATCAGGCGGTCTTGTTGTAGACCTTGGCAAAGTTGTCCTGAGCGGACTTCGCACCATTGGCGGCGAGCTTGCCGAGATAGTCGGTGGTCGCCTTGGCGCGCGAGACGAACGCTTCGCCGCGGGAGCGGAGCAGGCTCGACTGGATCTCGACGGCTTCGCTGAACGACTTGGCGGACGCGAGCTTGTCGATGCCCGAGAAGAACGCTTCAGCGTCCTCGTAGATCGCCTGCTGGATGTTGCGGCTGATCTTGCCGGCCTCGGTGACGGACTCGGTCACCGCGTTCTCGACGGCGGCGGTCACGCGCTCGGAGCCAGCGAACACCTCGGCAGCACGGTCCTTGGCGGTGTTGGCGGTCTTCTTGACGAATTCGCGGGCGGCCTCGGGAACTTCCAGGTTCTGGATGTTCTTGAAAGCGTCCTTGAAGCCCTCGAAAGCGGTGTTGGTTTCAGTGGTCATGGGGTTCTCTCCATCCTCAATGGTCTGAGCTATGGGCTCACCCCGTCCGCATTGGCCCGGGGCACGGCTTATATGGCATAGTTAATTGTGCGATGCAACATTCATATTGCACTGCAGTATCACGAAATCGTGAACAGCCTTAACAGGAGGCAATATGATGCCTCCCTCACCAATCCCGGCGAAGGCGTGCCTGATCGCGGTCTTTAGAGCTGGACGGCACCTGGCAGCCCATAGGCCTCCATCTGGGCCTGGACCTGCGCGATGTTGTGGCCGAGCACGACAATGTCGTGGGTCTTGCCGTCGACATCGCGGACGTGGTCGCGCAGCAGCGCCTCGGCCTTGAAGCCGAGGCTTTCGAACACCGCGATCGCCGCCTGCTGGTCGACCGTCATCTGGACCGAGAGCTTTTCCAGGCCGGCGCCGAGCGCGAGCGCAAAGGTCTCCTGCGACAGCGCCCGCCCCACCCCCTTCCCGCGCACGTCGAGCGAGACCACCATGCGAATCTCGCCGACATGGGGCGACCAGGAATGCGGATCGCGCACCAGCGTGCCGCAGCCGACGACCTTGCCGTCCTTCACGGCGAGCAGGCTCGTGATCGCACCGCGCTCGATCTCCTTGACCCAGGCCGAGAGCACTTTTGGCTCGCTGATGTTGCGGGGCAGGAAGAGCAGATCGTGCGTCGGCAGGCCCTTGCCAAAGGCGAGCACCGCGGCTTCGTCCGCAGGCGACATCAAGCGGATCTCGATCTCGCCGGCGTCGGTCTTGACCTGACGCGGATAGGAACGCTGCTCACTCATGTCGATCTCTTCCCCAGCCAGGAGTCCAGTTTCGGCCACAGCCGTTTCACCGCGTTGGCGCCGGCGACCAGCGAGACGTGCCCGCCCTTCAGCATCACCTCTTCCTTGTCCGCCGATCCAATCTTCGCGATCAAATGTTTTGCGGCATCATAGGGCACGATGTGGTCGTGCTCGGCGACCGCATGCAGGATCGGCACCTTGATATCCTCGAGCTTCGCCGCACGGCCGCCGACCGACATGGTGTCGTTGAACAGCTTGTTGTCCCACATCAGGTCCTTGGTGATGGTGCGGAAATACTCGCCCGCCAGCGGCAGCGTATCGGTCGCCCAGCGATCGAACATCCGGTAGGACTTGACGAACTCGTCGTTCCAGATGTTTTCCCAGAGCTGGATCTGGCTCACCGTGCGCGAGGCCGGGCGCAGCATCTCGAACGAGGACAGGATCATCTCCGGCGGCACGTTGCCGATGCTGTCGACAAGGCGATCGACGTCGAAATAGCGGCGGTCGGAGAAATTGGAGAACAGCTTCATCTCGCGGAAGTCGATCGGCGTAGTGAAGCAGATCAAGTTCTTCATTGGCCCGTCCTTGTGGATCGAGCCGTAGAGCAGCGACAGCACGCCACCGAAGCAGTAGCCGATGACGGAGACGTCCTGCTCGCCGGAATCCTGCTGCACGCGGCGGACGCAATCCGGGATAAAGTCGAGGACGTAGTCCTCCATGCGCAGGCTCTTCTCTTCCGGACGCGGCGCGCTCCAGTCGAGCATGTAGACGTCGTAGCCGCGCCTCAGGAGGAACTCGATGAAGCTCTGGCCGGGCACGAGGTCGAGGATGTAGCCTCGATTGGTGGTCGCCATCACGATCAGCACCGGCACCCGGTAGATCTCGTCCGACATCGGCCGATAGTGGTAGAGGCTCATCGTGCCGCGTGAATGCAGCACGTCTTTCGGCGTCGAGCCGAGCGTCGGGCCGGAGGTCGAGAAATATTCGACGCCCTTGATGCTGCGCTGGATTGCGCGCTGCACCTCGGACTGGATGCGCTCCGGGATGGAAGCGAAATCAAGTCCCGTCGGCGCGTTCATTTGGGCTCTCCGCCTTCGGAGGGCGGGCGTTTCGTCCGCGGCGGCCGCGGCGCACCGTCGAAGCCTTGCGACAGTCCGGAACCTGCCGCCATCTGGCTCAGCATCGACTTCATCTCGCCGATCTGGACCTCGATCGACTGCAGCCGTTCCGCAAGACCCGTGACCTGCTCCCGGCTCGGCAGATTCATGCTGACGAGGTATTTCTCCATGAGCTCGCCGAGCTGCTTCTGAGCACCTGCAGCAACGCCGCCGGCCCGATTCATCGCTTGCGAGAACTCAGGCGACGACATGGCTTGATTGGCGAAAGAGTTGAACCCCTTCTCCATCTCGCCAACCATCTTCTGCCACACGGCAACGGGATCGTTGGTCTTGTCGGTCATCGGCGTCCTCCTGGTATCGAGAGCTGCGATGCCCTTCTTTTTTGCCATACCACACCGTTGCGCGGTGCCGGTCAACCGGCAAGCAGCGGGTGCGCTGATGCGCGCGCCGCTTCATTGCGGCGGAAAACCGTGCGATACAGCATCGATCAGCAGGAGGGACCGCGCCCGTGAACGCCCATCAGCCGCCCCAGACCGTCCGCGCCAACGGCATCGACATTTGCTACGAGATTTTTGGCAACGACAACGCCGAGCCGCTGCTGCTGATCATGGGGCTCGGGGCGCAGATGATCCATTGGGACGATGCGTTCTGCGAGCAGCTCGCCGTGCACGGCTTTCGCGTGATCCGGTTCGACAACCGCGACATCGGCAAATCGAGCCATCTCACGGGCGGCAAGCGGCTGACGCCGCTCGAGCTGTTGAAGCTCCGCTTCCTCAGGATTCCCGTTGCCGCAACCTACAAGCTGATCGACATGGCCAGGGACACCGTCGGCCTGATGGACGCGCTCGGCATCAAGTCGGCGCATCTGGTCGGCGCCTCCATGGGCGGTATGATCGCGCAGGAGGTGACGCTGTCGTTTCCCGAGCGCGTTCGCTCGCTGACCTCGATCATGTCGACGACGGGCAATCCGCGCGTGCCGCCGCCGACACGCGAGGCCGCCGCCATGCTGATGGCGCCGCCGCCGCGCAGCAAGGAGGAGTTCGTCGTCCGCTACGGCCAGACCTGGAAGGTGTTGCGCGCCGGGGCCTTTCCGGAAGAGGAAGCACTCGACCCTGATCGTGCCGAGCGCGTGTTCGCGCGCGGGCTCAATCCGGCCGGTGTCGGCCGGCAGCTCCGCGCCGTGCTTGCCTCGGGCAGCCGCAAGGAGCGGCTGCATGCCATGAAGACGCCGACGCTGGTGATCCACGGCACGGTTGATCCCCTGGTCCATCCCGAAGGTGGCAAGGACACGGCCGCATCAATTCCGGGCGCAAAGCTGTTGATGGTCGAAGGCATGGGCCACGCGCTGCCGATGCGTTTCTGGCCCGAGATCATCGGCGCCATCGACAAGCACGCGCGTCGAGCGGCAGCACAGGCTGCCTAGCGCTTTCTCGCCATCCAGATCACATGGCGCGCGCCGCCGCCCCTGCCGGTGGCGCGGATGTTGACTTCGTTGACGTCGAAACCCGCGCTCTTTAGGCGCCTGGTGAATGCCGGGTTGGGCCCCGACGACCAGACGGCGAGCACGCCGCCCGGCCGCAGCGCCGTCTTGGCCGCCTTCAACCCGCCCGCGTTGTAGAGCGCATCATTGCCCTTCCGGGTCAGCCCCTCCGGCCCGTTGTCGACGTCGAGGAGGATGGCATCGAAGGCCGATCGCTGCGCGCGGATGATTTCTCCAACGTCGGTCTCCCGGATCTTGACACGGGGATCGTCGAGGCTGTCGCCAAAAACCTCCGCCATCGGACCTCGCGCCCAGGCAACCACCGCCGGCACGAGCTCGGACACCACGATCTTCGCCTTAGCTCCGAGCACGGCCAGCGCCGCGCGCAGCGTAAAGCCCATGCCGAGGCCGCCGATCAGGACGACGGGCTTTCCGACCGTCTCGATCTGCTTCGCCGCCAGCGTCGCAAGTGCCGCCTCGGAGCCCGACAGGCGATTGTTCATCAGCTCGTTGGTGCCGAGCTTGATGGAGAACTCCTTGCCCCGCCGCATCAGACGGAGCTCTTCGTCGGAGCCGGGGATTTTGGCGGTGTCGATCTTTTCCCAGGGAATCATGGGAGAGCTTTAGCACGATTTGCTTCGTAGCTTGGATGGAGCGAACCGCAATCCGGGCTACAGGAGGTGGCTCGGCCTAACCGCCCGCCCAGACGTCGAGCACATAGCGGTTCGTCGCGCCCATCTCCTCGATCCAGCGCGCGGCTGTCGCGGTATCGCTACCGCTCTTCTCGTGACGGATCGCGACAAGGGCCGCCTTCACGTCGGGCTCCATTTGGCCCCCGTCGCCGCAGACGTAGATGATGGCGCCCTGCTCGATCAGTGGCCAGACCTTGTCCTTCTGCGCCGCGAGCACGTGCTGCACATAGGTCTTCGGTCCGTCCGCGCGCGAGAACGCGGTGAAGAGCTCGGTGACGCCGCTTGCCGCCAGCGCCTTCAGCTCGTCGGCGTAGAGAAAATCCTGATCGGGGTGACGGCAGCCGAAGAACAGCATGGCCGGGCCAAGCGAAGCGCCTTTCGCCTTGCGCGCGGCGCGCTCCTGGAGGAAGCCGCGGAACGGCGCCAGCCCCGTGCCCGGGCCGATCATGATGATCGGCACGGATGAATCGTCCGGGAGCCGGAAGCCGGCCTTGGTCTCGCGCACCGTGGCGTAGATCGCATCGCTCGCGCGCCGGTTGGCGAGATAGTTCGAGCAGATGCCTTTGTAGACGCCGCGCCCGGAAGCGGCCGGCCCCTCGACGACGCCGACCGTGATACTGCACCGCGCTGGATCGACCGACGGGGAAGAGGAGATCGAGTAGTAGCGCGGCGCCAGCAGCGAGAGCATTTCCAGATAAACGTGGAACGGCAATTCGCAGGCCGGATATTCGAGCAGCAGATCGTACACCGATTTGCGCATCGCCAGAATCTCGGTGCGATAGCGCTCGGCCGGCTCGGCCTCCTCGCCGACGAAGGCCAGCAGCTTCGGCTTGGTGACCGGGCAGCGCGTGTGCTCGGCCATGATCTGGATCTGCTTCCGCGTCGCCACCTGCTGCAGCTCGACGAACTCGCTGAGCAGGCGGCCGACCGACACGGCCTCGCCGACCGGCAATTGCGCACGGCGGCCTTCGGCCACCTGAAGCCTGATCTGGTCGGCCGGCAGGAAGCCGAAGCGGCGGGCGACCGAATCCACCAGCGTCGGATCGTTGCGCGGAACGACGCTCAGATGATCGCCGACGCGGTAGGTGATGTTGGATGGCAGCTGCACCTCGATATGGCGCGTCGAGCGCTCCGACGGATTGGACCCGCTCTTGTTCTGAAGCTCGTCATTGACCAGCACCTTCATCGCCACCGCGCCGCCCTGTGCGACGATGGTATTGACGGCAGTCACCGCGACAGGTTCGATCGCGTAGAGCGGATCGTCCTCCGCGGTGCGGGTAAAATTCCAGTCGATGCCGAACTCCTTGGTCGCGACCTGCGCGGCTGCCGGAAACCACTTCTGGAACTGGCCGTCGAGATCGCTGCGCGCGTCGCCTTCGCCGCGCGGATAGACCGCGCGCGCGCCATGCCCCGACAATTGCTCGTCGATGAAGCGCGGCACCGATTGATAGGTCGCAGCCCAGTCGCTGTTGCCGCAGCCGAACACGGCGTAGCGCACATTGGCAAAGGCATCCTTGGGCAGGTCGCTGCCGAGCCATTTGACGAATTGCGTCGCATTGTCCGGCGGCGCTCCGTTATAGGAGGCGCAGATGATCAGCACGCCGCCCTCCTGCGGCAGCTTGCCGACGTATTCGTCGAGCGCCCCGAGATGCACGGCAAAGCCGTTGATCTCGGCGAGGTCGGCCATGCGTGTCGCGAGTTCTTCGGCGGTGCCGAGATTGGAGCCGTACAGCACCAGCATCGGCGTGTTGTGGCCGGGCCGCGCCGTCGGCTGACGCGGTGCTCGCGGCGCCGAGGACACAGCCGCGACAGGCCCGCCATAGGCACCGCGCTCGCGATCGGCGCGCGGACGAACCTTGATCTTGAAGCCCTCCGGCTTCATCGTCAGCGTTTCCTTCAGGTGCATCTGGTAGCGCTGGTGGTCGATCAGCTTGAAACGCTGGAGGATCATGCCGAGCGCGAGCGCCGCCTCGTGCATGGCAAAGCCGCGGCCGATGCAGGCGCGCTGACCGTTGCCGAACGGCTTCCAGGCATTGATGGGCCGCTTGGCCTCCGCCTCGCGGCTGAAATTTTCGGGATCGAAGGCATCGGGATTCGGCCCCCAGACGGAGGGATCGCGATGCAGCGCCGTCACCAGAATGGTGATGAACGTGCCTTTCCTGAGCTTGTACTTGCCGCCACCGATGGTTTCGTCCGCGAGCGGTGAGATGCCGTAGGCCGGCGCCGGCGGCCACAGCCGCAACGCCTCCTTCAGGATCTGCGTGATGTAGGTGAGCTGCGTCACCTGCTGATAGGTCGGCTTCGCGTTGACATCTGGACCGAAGACGCGATCGACCTCGTCATAGGCCTTCTTGAGGATGTCGGGATGCTTCAGGAGCGCATAGAGCGTGTAGGACAACAGGCCGCTTGTCGTCTCGTGGCCGGCGATCAAAAACGTGTTGATCTGGTAGCGGATGTTGACGTCGTCGAGCTGCTCGCCGGTCGAGCGGTCGACGCCGGTCATCATCGCCGCGAGCATGTCCTTCTTGTCGTCGATCCCCTCCGCGCTCTTGCGGCGCTCCGCGATGATCTCGTCAACCATCTTGTTCATGAAGGCGACGTCTTCAGCGAGGGTCTTGCGCCGCTTCTGCATCCATATCTGCTCGAACGGAAGACCCCGCGTCATCATGATGGTTTCGAGCGAGCGCACCAGCGACTCGACGAAGGGATGGTAGTCGCGCCGGTAGAACGAATTGAATCGGTAGTCGAAGCCGCACAGGCCGATCGTGTCCAGCGTCAGGGCGGTCATGTCGTGGACGACGTCGATCTCGTCGTCGGCGTTGAGCCGCTCCCATTTTTGGACGAGCTGCTCGGCGATGTCGACCATGCTCGGGTGGTAGGACTGCATCGCGCGGTTGCCGAACGGCTGGAGCAGGATGTTGTGCGCCTTGCTCCAGTTCGGCTCCCTGGTGTCGGCCGTGAACAGGCCGTCGCCGCCGACCGCACGCACGCGCCGCAGCGCGCCGCGCACCGTCTTGTCGAAGCGCTTCTCGTCGGACAGCTCGTCGACGAGATCGTGGCCCGAGACGACGACGATCGGCGAGCCCATCATGTCGAGCCAGAAGATCGGGCCGAGCTCCTTGGCGAGCCGCGTCAGGTGCTGCACGGGAGCCGCCGAGTCCAGCGACAGCATATTGCCGACCACCGGCTTGGTCGGCGGCTGCGGGATCGGGTCCAGACGGTTCTTGGATGACATTGACGTGCGCTTCCCCCTGATCGCGTCATTCCGGGGCGATGCGCAGCATCGAACCCGGAATCTCGAGATTCCGGGTTCGCCCTTCGGGCGCCCCGGAATGACGTTCCATTTACACTGACGACGGCATCGTCACCCAAACCGCCTTCTACGCCATTCGATCAGCTTGGCGCTGACCTCGTCCGGCTTCTCCTGCTGCGTCCAATGGCCGCTGTCGCGGACCAGATATTTTTCGAGATCGGGAATCAGCTTGTCCATGCCATCGGCGGAAGACGGCGGCAGCACCGCGTCGTTCTCGGCCATGATCATCAGCGACGGCACGCGTACCGTATGATCGAGTCCTTCGGAGCGTATCCAGTTGCGCGACATGTTGCGGTACCAGTTGATGCCGCCGGTGAAGCCGGTCCTGGTGAAATTGTCGACAAACACCTTCTTCTCTTCCGGCGACAGGATCGGCGTACGCGGATCGTGCTTGGCGTCATAGGCCGCAATCATCTGCGGAAACGCCAGATTGACCCGCGGCGAAGCGCCCACGCCGGCAATCACTTCCTCCGCCGGCGCATCGGGCGGGCGCGGCGCCGGCTTGCGCATGAATGCATCGAAGGTTTGCTCGACGCGGCTGCCGAAAATCCTGTCGGCTTCACGCGACGGGTCCTGGAACTGCACGATGTACATCTTGTCGCCAAACCGCGCGCGCAGGAGTTCGATCGGATCGGCCCAAGCCCGGTTGGTATGGGGGGTATTGATGCCGACCACGCCGGCGACGCGGCCGATATGCCGCAGCGGCATCTGCCAGACGATGAAGCCGCCCCAGTCGTGGCCGACGAAGATCGCCTTGTCGATCCCGAGATGATCGAGCAGACCGACGAGGTCGCCGGTCAGGTGCTCGATATCGTAGTCCTCGACCGGCTCGGGCCGGTCGGTCGCGCCATAACCGCGCTGGTCCGGCGCGATCACCCGGATTCCGGCCTCGCTCAGCGCCTTGATCTGATGGCGCCAGGAAAAGGCGAGCTCCGGCCAGCCATGGCACAGCACCATCGGCGGGGTGTCGGAGACCGGACCCGCCTCGTAATAACCCATGCGGATTCCGTTCGTCTGCACGAACTTGAGCGGCGGCATTTCGATCATCGGGACATTCCTACTCAGCAGCGCCCTTGATGTCGGCCGCTGGCGGCGCATAGGCCGCCTCCAGCGCAGCAAACTCCTCGGGCAGCATGTCACACATCACCTGCACATGCGGAATGATGTTGGCACCGACAATGAAACCGAAATCGAGCTGGTCGCGATAGCTCTGCACCGTGATGTTGAGCGCCTGCCCGTGCGTCGAGATCGACACCGGGAAGATATGCAGCAGCTCCGCGCCGGCGGCGTAGAGCGTCTGCCGCGGCCCGGGTACGTTGGACACCGTGATGTTGGCGGCCGGCGGCAGCACGTCCGACAGGTTCGAGCGGCTGTAGAGCAAGGCCAGGATCTGCACCATGATCGGCGCGCCCAGCATCGAGATGTTGGACACTTGCGGCATCAGGGCGCGCAGCGGATGCGACATCTCCTTGGACTTGGTCGATTGCGCGATGATCGCCTCCAGTCGGGCCTTGGGATCGTCGATGTCGGTCGCGATCGCGCAGATCATGCCGAACACCTGGTTGTTGGCCTCGGTGTTGCCTTCCTCGCGCAGCGAGATCGGCACGGCGGCGGTCAAGGATTTCGCCGGCAGCGTGCCATATTGCTGGAGATAGCGGCGGACCACGCCGGAGGCGAGCGCCAGCACGACGTCGTTGAGCTTGCCGCCGGCCTGCTTGGCCAGCGCCTTCGCCCGCGACAGCGGGATCGACACGCCGGCGAAGCTGCGCTCCGAGGAGATGGTCTTGTTGAGCATGGTCGGCGGCGACACCATGCTGGCCAGGCTCTCGCGCGACTTCGGATCGGCGACCTTGCCGAGCACGTCGGACACGCTCTTGAGCACGGTCGGGATGTTGCCGGCGAAGCGCACCGCGCTCTCGATCTGGTACATCGCGTTGTCGAACAGGATCGAGCCGATGTCGCTCTTGCCGGTGCGGGGCAGCTGCAGGTTCTTCGCAGCGGCCGAAGCATCGAGCGGCTGGCTGAAAAGCTGCTGATAGGAATCGAGCAGGTTGGCGGCGATGTCACGCGGCTCCTGCCCCGGCTTGGCTCCCGCCGCCGGCGGATCGACCTTCCGCGGGATCGGCGAGATGTCGTAGATCATGTTGGTCAGCGCCGCGCCGGCACCGCCGTCGATGGCGGCATGGTGCATCTTGGAATAGAGCCCGACCTCGTTGTCCTTCATGCCCTCGAACACGTAGAATTCCCAGAGCGGGCGGGCGCGGTTCAAGAGCTTGGCGTGCATCCAGCCGACGATGCGTTCCAGCGTGGCGCGGTCGCGCGGCTGCGGCAGGCTGGCGCGGAAGATGTGACGGTCGATGTCGAACTGATCGTCCTCGACCCAGGAGGGATGGTCGATGTCGAGCGGCGCCTTCTCCAGCCGCGCCTTCAGGATCGGCGCGATGTGCAGGCGCGAGACGATCATCGCCTTGAAGTCTTCGAAGAAGTCGCCCCTGTAATCGTCGGGCAGGCGAAAGATCGCCATGCTGCCGACATGCATCGGCATTTCCGGCGTTTCCAGATAGAGAAACGACGCATCCAGCGACGACAGCTTCTTACCGTCAGCCATAGTTCCCTCCCGCGAGATTTGACGGGCGCCTTGGGCGGCGCTTCTCGTCAGGCCGATATTGCCCGCTCCGGCGGGGCATATGCAATGGCAAACGGCCCTGCCCGGTCAAATGGCCAGAACTCCCCCTCCGGTTGCGCCAGCCGGTCTGCCACGGCCCACAGCGCGGCGGGGTTAACGCCGAGCCCGATATGGCTCGCCAGGTGCACCTCGATGTTCTCGGCATGGTCCGAGGGGCGCAACAGACAGGTCCGCCAGTTCACGACGCCGTCGGCGCGGGAATAGATCGACGTCGCCGGCACCGGCAGATCGCCGGCGATCGCCTCGCGCAGTTCGGCAAAATCCTCGACCCGCTCGCCGGACAGCGCCTCATAGAGCCGCGTGGCGTTGGTCGCCCGCACGTCGTTGGCAAAAGGACTGCCGAGCGTAATGACGTAACGGACCATGTCGGGCGCCTGGAGCGCGAGATCGCGGGCATAGACGCCGCCGAGGCTCCATCCGACCAGGCTGACCTTGCGCCCCCTCGCGGCGTGGATCTCGGCGAGACGGGTGCGCAAGGCCTCCCGCATCCGCCCCAGCCCGCCGAGATTGCGGCCCATCCGCCAGGCATGTGCCTCATAGCCGAGCTCACTCAGATAGCGCCGCATCGGCGCCATCGAAAGATCGCTGGCGAGAAAGCCCGGCAGCGTCAGCACCGGATGGCCGTCGCCCCTGGGCGCGCGCATCAGCAACGGCGACAACAGCAGGCTGGCGTTCAACTCGAACAGGCCGCGGGCTTCGGCGAGCAGCAAACCAAGGCCCGGCGGACGAAGCCGGTCAGACGCTTGCGGCCCGTCCCGCCCGGCCGACATTATTTCTTCTTATCGCTGCTGCGCGTTCCGCCGAGGCCGGCCATGGTGACGAACATGTCCTGAAACCGCTCGGCAAGCTTCGGATCGAAAGTGAACCAGCTCTGGATCAGCGATTCCGGCGAGACCTTGTCGATATTGCTCAGGACCTGCTGCTGCAGCTTGTCCATGACGGCAATCTGCATCGGCGAGACGTCCGGCAATCCGAAGAACTGACGGGCCTCGAGGGGGGTGCAGTCGATTTCGATGTTAACTTTCATGTCCCCTCCGGATGAGATTCGAGCACTCTGTTGGAGTATCGCCGCGACACGGTGTGCAACGCAAGCGACCTCAGACGCGCCGCGGGGCGCCGGCTCCCGCAATCGGCGGGTATGGTCAATCAAATTGCTCGGCCGCGACCGCAGCTCGGACGGCTGAGACGCCAACGGCCGACAGGGCCAATTTCCCTTTACCCCGGGACTTCACAGGTCGAAAGTCGAATGTCGTTCGCGCGCCAGCCTCCCCTAGATTGCCGGTCAGCATTGCTGCACAGCGGTGCAACTTGGCGCGTTCCTTGCTGGAATGGCGCTTGCACGGGTCGTGAACTCTGGGCAACATGGATCGATCAGCCCCGCCGAACAATCAAAAATCACGGCGCGGCAGAGTGGAGAGGGTCAAGAATGTCAGTCGGACGAACTCTGTTTGCGGCGACGCTCGCCGGTACGCTTGCGTTGGCGGTCTCGCCGGCGTCGAGCCAGACGCTACGTTATGCCAACCAGGGTGACCTGAAGTCGCTCGATCCCTATACGCTCAACGAGAGCACCACCCACGCTCATCTCGGTCACGTCTATCAAGGCCTCACCGCGCGCGACAAGGACCTCAAGATCATTCCGGCGCTGGCGGAAAGCTGGGAAACTCCGGAGCCGACCCGCTGGCGTTTCCATTTGCGCAAGGGCGTGAAGTTCCACAATGGCGACCCGTTCACCGCCGACGACGTGGTGTTCTCGGCCGATCGCGTCCGCAAGAAGGGGTCCAACATGCAGACCCGCCTTGCGCCCGACGTCAAGGTGGTCAAGGTCGACGACTACACCGTCGATTTCGTCCTGCCCTCGCCCAACCCCATCCTGCATAACGCGTGGGATGTCTGGTACATCATGGACAAGAAATGGGCCGAGGAGAACAACGTCGTCGATCCGACGCCGGTGGCGGCGACCACGCCGAGCTACGCCTCGCTCCACGAGAACGGCACCGGCCCCTTCATCATCGAGAGCCATCAGCCCGGCGTGAAGACGGTGTTCAAGGCCAATCCCAATTACTGGGGCAAGGTCGAAGGCAATTTGAAGGAGATCATCTTCACCCCGATCTCCTCCGACGCCACCCGCGTCGCCGCCCTGCTCTCGGGCGAAGTCGACGTCATCGAGCCGGTGCCGATCCAGGACATCTCCCGCGTCGATTCCAGCCCGAATGCCCAGGTGCTGAAGGGGCCGGAGCTGCGCACCATCTTCATCGGCTTCGACCAGATGCGCGATGAGCTGCTCTACTCCAACATCAAGGGCAAGAACCCGTTCAAGGACATCAAGGTCCGCGAGGCGTTCTACAAGGCGATCGACATCGAGCTGATCAAGACGCGCGTGATGCGCGGGCTGGCGACGCCGTCGGCGCTGATGATCGCGCCGGAGCTGTTCATACTGTCCAAGGAGTTCACGCGGCCGAAATTCGATCCCGACGGCGCCAAGAAGCTCCTGACCGAGGCCGGCTATCCCGACGGCTTCGAGGTCACCATGGACTGCCCGAACGATCGTTATGTCAACGACGCCGCGATCTGCCAGGCCGTGGTCGGCATGCTCGCCCGCATCGGCGTCAAGATCAATCTGCTGGCGCAGCCGAAGGCACAGTACTTCGCCAAGGTGCTGAAGCAAGGCGGCTACCAGACCTCGTTCTACATGCTGGGCTGGACGCCGAGCACGATGGACTCCCACAACGTGCTCTTTGACATCATGGGCTGCCGCGACGATGCGAAATCCTCACGGGGCGAGGCCAATCTCGGCGGCTACTGCAACAAGGAGTTCGACGCCATCACCGACAAGGTGCTGGTCGAAACCGACACCGCCAAGCGCAACCAGCTGATCAAGCAGGCCTACGAAATCGGCAACAAGGACTGGTCCTACATCCCGCTGCACCAGCAGGCGCTGGCCTGGGGCGTATCGAAGAAGGTCAACCTGCCGCAGCGCGCCGACAATCTGGTCATGTTCCATTGGGCGACCAAGAAGGAATAGCGTCAGTTGAACACGAGGTCCCGGGAGCGTCAGGCTTCCGGGACCTTTCCTTTTCCGGCCGACAAAGTCGTCGGCTGTAAGCGCACCCAAGGACAGTGGAAGAAATGCTCGCTTTCACTCTACGCCGCGCCGTTCAGGCTATCGGCGTCATGTTTGCCGTCGGCATCATCGCGTTCTCGATGTTCCGATTCGCCGGCGATCCCGTCAACCAGATCGTCTCGATCGACACGTCGGCGGCCGAACGCGAAGCCGTGCGCAAGTCGCTCGGCCTCGATGATCCCGTGCCGGTGCAGTTCGTGCGCTATTTCGGCGATGCCGCGCAGTTCAAGTTCGGCGTGTCCTACCAGTTCCGCCAGCCGGTCTCGGCGCTATTGATGGAGCGCATGCCCGCGACGCTGGAACTTGCGATCTGCGCGACCGTGTTCGCAATGGTGTTCGGGATCCTGATGGGAGTCTATTCGGCGCTCAAGCGCGACACCGCGCTCGCCAAATTATTCCAGGCGGTCTCATTGATCGGCATCTCGCTGCCGACGTTCCTGATCGGCATCCTCCTGATCTATCTGTTCGCGGTGACGCTGGGCTGGCTGCCCTCGTTCGGCCGCGGCGAGGTGGTCAAGCTCGGCTGGTGGACGACGGGCCTGCTCACGCTGTCGGGCCTGAAGGCGCTGATCATGCCCTCGATCACGCTCGGCCTATTCCAGATGACCCTGATCATGCGGCTGGTGCGGGCGGAGATGCTGGAAGTGCTGCGAACCGACTATATCCGCTTCGCCCGCGCCCGGGGGCTCACCACCCGTGCCATCCATTTCGGCCACGCGCTGAAGAACACGCTCATTCCCGTGATCACGGTAGCCGGGCTCCAGTTTGGCTCGGTTATTGCATTTTCGATCATCACCGAAACCGTGTTCCAGTGGCCGGGCATGGGACTTCTGTTCGTTCAGGCCGTGCAAAACGTCGATATCCCGATTATGGCCGCCTACCTGCTGATGGTCTCGCTGATTTTCGTCACCATCAATCTGGTGGTCGATATCCTCTACACCGTGGTCGATCCGCGCCTGCGCTCGACCGTCGGCCGCGCGACATAGGGCAATCTGCATGTCAGACGCAGTCGTCTCCAATTCCGACAAGCAGAGCACGCAGCCGACCCACGCTGCCCGCGGCTGGTTCAGCCGCGCGCTCGATAGCGACGTCTTCTATTCCTTCCGCCGCTCCAAGCTCACCATGGTTGCGGCCGCCATCACGGTCTTGTTCTTCCTGCTCGCGATCTTTGCCTCCTGGCTTGCGGTCCAGAACCCGTTCGATCCGGCGCAACTTCAGCTGATGAACTCGCGGATCTCACCGCTATGGACCGCCGACGGCCAGAGCCCGTTCCTGCTCGGCACCGACGAGCAGGGTCGCGACGTGTTCTCCGCCATCCTCTACGGCATGCGTATCTCGCTCGCCGTCGGCGTGGCCGGCGTGATCTTCGCCGGTGCGCTCGGCATCGCGCTCGGCCTGATGGCCGGCTATTTCGGCGGCGCGGTCGACGGCGTGATCATGCGGATCGCCGACGTCCAGCTCACCTTCCCCGCCATCCTGATCGCGCTGCTGGTCAATGGCATCGCGAAATCGATCCTCGGCAACCGGCTGGATGCCACCAGCATGCTGGTGGTGCTGGTGATCTCGATCGGTCTGAGTTTCTGGGTCGGGTATGCCCGGACCGTGCGCGGTTCCGTGATGGTCGAGAAGAACAAGGACTACGTGGCCGCCGCGCAGCTGATCGGCCTGCCCGCGCCCGTGATCATGCTGCGGCATGTGCTGCCGAACACGATGGGCCCGATCCTGGTCATCGCCACCATCAACCTCGCGCTCGCCATCATCACCGAGGCGACGCTGTCCTTCCTCGGCGTCGGCCTGCCCGACACCATGCCCTCGCTCGGCACGCTGATCCGCATCGGCAACAACTATCTGTTCGCGGGCGAATGGTGGATCGTCGCCTTCCCCGGGCTCGCGCTCGCCGCACTGATCCTCTCCATCAACCTGCTCGGCGATTGGCTGCGCGACGCGCTCAACCCGAAACTTCGATGAGTGTGCGTCGCCCATGACCGAACCTGTTCTCTCCGTGCGCAATCTCCAGGTGGAGTTCGCCTCCCGCCGCGGCACGCTGCGCGCCATCGACGACGTCTCCTTCGACATCGCCAAGGGCGAGGTGCTGGGGGTAGTCGGCGAATCCGGCGCCGGAAAATCCGTCACCGGCCTCGCGGTAATCGGCCTGATTGATCCTCCCGGCCGCATCGCCGGCGGCGAGATTCATCTCGCCGGCCTGCGCATCGACAATCTGCCGCCGGAAGAGATGCGCCGCATCCGCGGCAAACGCATCGGCATGATCTTCCAGGATCCCCTCACCTCGCTCAATCCGCTGTACCGGGTCGGCGACCAGATCGTGGAAACCATCCGGACCCACCTCAATTTGTCCGAACAGGCGGCCCGCCGCCGCGCCATCGACCTGCTCGCCGAAGTCGGCATCCCCGCGCCGGAAAAGCGCATCGACGGCTATCCGCACGAGTTCTCCGGCGGCATGCGCCAGCGCGTCGTGATTGCGCTCGCGATCTGCGCCGAGCCTGAGCTGATCATCGCGGACGAGCCGACCACCGCGCTCGACGTCTCCGTGCAGGCGCAGATCATCTCACTGATCAAGCGGCTCGGGCGCGACCACGGCACCGCGGTGATGCTGGTGACCCACGACATGGGCGTGATCGCGGAGACCTCGGACCGCGTCGCGGTGATGTACGCCGGCCGCGTCGCCGAGATCGGTCCAGTGCAGGACGTCGTGAGGAACCCGCTGCATCCTTACGCAAAAGGATTGATGGGCGCGATCCCGACGCTCGCGGGCGAGGACAAGCGCCTGGTGCAGATCCCCGGCTCCATGCCGCGCCTGTCGGCGATTCCGCGCGGATGCTCGTTCAATCCGCGCTGCGCGTTCGCATTCGACCGCTGTCGTGTCGATCGGCCCGAGCCACTGCCGCAAGGCGCCCAATCGGTCGCCTGCCATCTCTATGACAATGTGCCGGCGGAGAGCGCGGCATGAGCGCCCCTTTCGTCCAGGCCACAAATCTGCGCCGCGTCTTCGATGTCTCGAAGCCCTGGCTCAACCGCGTGCTGGAAGGCGGGCATCTCGAATATCTCAAGGCTGTCGATAACGTCACCTTCGACATCAGGAAGGGCGAGACCTTTGCGCTGGTCGGCGAGTCCGGCTCCGGCAAGACCACGGTGGCGCGGATGGTGGTCGGCCTGTTGCCGCCGAGCTCGGGCGACGTCCAGATCGACGGCGTCTCGATGGGGGATCCGCGGCAGGCGCCGGCGCGGCGAAAGCTGCGCCGCCGCATCCAGATGATCTTCCAGGATCCCTATGCGAGCCTGAATCCGCGCTTCCGGGTCGATGCCATCATCTCCGAGCCGATCCGCGCCTTCGACCTGATCCAGGGCGAGCGCGACATCCAGGCGCGCGTCGGCGAGCTGCTCAGCCTCGTCGGCCTGCATCCCGACGACCGGCTGAAGTTTCCGCACGAGTTCTCCGGCGGCCAGCGCCAGCGTATCGCGATCGCGCGGGCGCTCGCGTCCGATGCCGAGTTCATCGTCTGCGACGAGCCGACCTCGGCGCTCGACGTCTCGGTGCAGGCGCAGATCCTGAACCTGATGCGCGACCTCCAGGACAAGTTCGGCCTGACCTACATGTTCATCAGCCACAACCTCGCCGTGGTCCGTCACATGGCGAGCCGCGTCGGCGTGATGTATCTCGGCCGCATCGTCGAGATCGCGGAAGGCCGCGAGCTGTTTGCCCGGCCGCGCATGCCCTACACCAAGATGCTGCTGGGCGCCGTGCCCGATCTTGCCATGAGCGGCCGCCAGCGCATTCCGGTCAAGGGCGAGATTCCGAACCCGATCCATCCGCCGCCCGGCTGCGCCTTCAATCCGCGCTGTCCGCTGGCATTCGATCTCTGCCGCAAGGAAGCCCCGGAACTGATCGGCGGCGTCGCCTGCCATGCGGTTAACACCGCGCCGGTCCCGGCGTGACGCGCGCGTGCCATGCGGCCTGCGCATTGGCGGCACGGCATCGCCTGTGATCAATTGCGCGCGCCACAACTAAGGTAACGAAATCCCATGGCCAGCAACGTCAATCCGGATCCCTTCACGACGCGCCCCGAGATCGAGGGCACGTTCGGGGTCGTCGCCACCACGCACTGGATCGCGACCGCCGTCGGCATGGCCATTCTGGAAAAGGGCGGCAACGCCTTCGATGCCGGCGTCGCCACCGCTTTCACGCTCCAGGTGGTCGAGCCGCATCTGAACGGCCCCGGCGGCGACGTGCCTGTTATCGTGCACGACGTGAAGCGCGGCCGCACCGAGGTGATCTGTGGCCAGGGCCCGGCGCCGGCGCGCGCCACCATCGCGCATTACAGGAGCGAAGGCCTCGACATGGTGCCGGGCACCGGCCTGCTCGCCGCCTGCGTGCCCGGGACCTTCGAATCCTGGATGATGCTCTTGCGAGACTACGGCACCATGCGCGTACGCGACGTGCTGGAGCCCGCGATCTCCTACGCGCGCGACGGCTATCCGCTGGTCGAGCGCGCCTGCGCCACGATCCAGACCGTCGAGCAGCTATTCCGCAAGCACTGGCCGACCTCGGCCGCGGTGTATCTTCCCAATGGCGAGGTGCCGAAACCCGGCACGCTCTTCACCAACAAGACGCTGGCCGCGACCTACGCCCGCATTCTCAGCGAGGCCGAGAGCGGCGACGGTGGCCGCGACGCCGAGATCGAGCGTGCGCGAAGGGCCTGGTCGCACGGCTTCGTCGCGGAAGCCATCGACAAATTCTGCCGCACGCAAGAGGTGATGGACGTCAGCGGTTCGCCGCATCGCGGCGTTCTCTCGGCCGACGACATGGCGCGCTGGCAGCCGACCATCGAGGCGCCGCTTACCTACGACTATGGCCGCTACACTGTCTGCAAGGCCGGCGTCTGGAGCCAGGGCCCGGTCACGCTGCAACAGCTCGCACTGCTCAAGGGCTTTGCGCTCGACGGACTCGACCCGACCGGGCCGGAATTCATCCATCTCCAGATCGAATGCGCCAAGCTCGCCTTCGCCGACCGCGAAAAGTTCTACGGCGATCCGAAGTTCAGCGAGATCCCGATCGCGACGCTGCTGTCGGATGCCTATAACGACGAACGCCGCAAGCTCGTCACCGACAAGGCCTCGCTCGACTTCCGCCCCGGCTCGGTCGAGGGCTTTGGCGGTGTCGTCAAGCTGCGGCGCGCCGAAGGCCAGCGCGAAGCGGTCGGCGCGCTCGGCGCCGGCGAGCCGACGGTCGGACGCTTCGGCGAGGTACGCGGCGACACCGTGCATTTCGACATCATCGACAAGGCCGGCAATATGGTCTCCTCGACGCCATCGGGCGGCTGGCTGCAATCTTCGCCGATCATTCCGGAGCTCGGCTTCTGCCTCGGCAGCCGCGCGCAGATGTTCTGGCTGGAGGAAGACCATCCCGCCGCGCTTGCGCCGGGCAAGCGGCCGCGCACCACGCTGTCGCCGACCATGGCGCTGCGCGACGGCGAGCCGTATCTCGCCTGGGGCTCGCCGGGCGGCGACCAGCAGGACCAATGGATCACGCAATTCTTCCTGCGCCACGTCCATTGCAATCTCAACCTTCAGGAATCGATCGACGCACCGGCCTGGCATTCCGAGCATTTCCCGATCTCGTTCTGGCCGCGCACCGCGCGCCCCGGCGTGCTCGTGGTCGAGAACCGCGTACCGAAGGCAGCGATCGAGAATCTGCGCGAGCGCGGACATATCGTCGAGATCGGGCCCGACTGGTCGGAAGGCCGCCTCACTGCGGCCTCGCGCGTCGGGGTGCGCCGCCGCGCCGCCGCTAATCCGCGCGGCATGCAAGGCTACGCAGCAGGACGCTGATGGACAGAATATGACCTGGTCGATCATCGCACGCGATCCTGCCACCGGCCAGTTCGGCATCGCGGTTGCGACCCGCTTCTTCGCCGTCGGCGCGCGCGTGCCCTATATCGCCGCCGGCCTCGGCGCGATCGCAACCCAGGCCTTCGTGAATCCCTATTACGGCATCGACGGCGTCAAGCTCTTGCGTGAAGGCTTGAACGCGCATGACGTACTCGCCAGCCTGCTCGCGACCGACGACGGGCGCGAAAGCCGCCAGATCCACATCATGGACGCGAGCGGCGAGATTGCTGCGCACACCGGGCGCGACTGCGTCGACTGGTGCGGCCACATCGCGGGCAGCGGCTTCTCCATCGCCGGCAACATGCTCGCGGGTGCCGACGTGCTCGACGAGACCGCCAAGACCTACATCGCCAATGACAGCCTGCCCTTCCCGCGCCGCCTGCTCGCGGCGATGCGCGCGGGCGAAGCCGCCGGCGGCGACAAACGCGGCAAGCAGTCTGCTGCGCTCCTGATCCACGGCGAGGAGGAATGGCCGGCGCTGGACATTCGCGCCGACGACCATTCCGATCCGCTCGGCGAGCTCGAGCGGCTCGAACGGGTCAGCCACGAGCTCTGGGTGCATTTCCGCAACTCCATGCCGACGCGGCAGAACCCGGCCGGCAACACCGATCGCAGCGTCATCGACGCGAGCATCGCCGCGGCCCGTGCAAGACAATCATGAGCACAAGCCCTCTCATCGAGATCAAGGATCTGCGCATCCGCTTCCACGGCGACGATGGCCGCGTCACCCATGCGGTGGACAGTGTAGATCTCAGCGTCGCCAATGGCGCGACGCTCGGCCTCGTCGGCGAATCCGGCTGCGGCAAGAGCGTGACGTCGCTCGCGATCATGGGATTGCTGCCGAAGCAAAGCACGGAGATATCGGGCGCGATCCGCTTCGACGGCTTCGATTTGCTGAAGACCCCGGACCAGACCTTGCGCGACCTCCGCGGCAACCGGCTCGCGATGATCTTCCAGGAGCCGATGACCTCGCTCAACCCGAGCTTCACCATCGGCGACCAGATCATCGAGACCATCCTGCGCCATCGCGGCGGCTCGCGGCGCAGCGCTCGGGAGCGCGCGATCGAGCTGTTGCGCCGCGTCCACATCCCCTCGCCCGAACGGCGCGTCGACGAATATCCGCACAAGCTTTCCGGCGGCATGCGCCAGCGCGTGATGATCGCGATGGCCCTGGCCTGCGACCCCCGCCTCCTGATCGCGGACGAGCCGACCACCGCGCTCGACGTCACCCTGCAGGCGCAGATACTTGAACTGATGCGCGAGTTGAAGGCGGCGAGCGGTGCGGCGATCATCCTGATCACGCACGACCTCGGCGTGGTCGCCGAGGTCTGCGACGAGGTCGCGGTGATGTATGCCGGCGAGATCGTCGAGCGCGCGCCGGTGGATGAATTGTTCGCCGCCCCGCAGCATCCCTACACCGTCGGCCTGCTCGGCTCGATCCCGCGGCTCGACCACCGTGCCGAGCAGCTCGCGACGATCGAAGGCATGGTCCCGAACATGGCGCAACCGCCCGCCGGATGCCGCTTCGCCGCACGGTGCCCCTTCGTTCTCGACGCCTGCACCAGGGCGCCGCCGCCGCTCGTGGAAATCGGCCCGGGTCACCTCTCGCGCTGCATCCGCGCGCCGCTCGAACTTCTGGTGTCGTGATGGCGCTCCTCGAGGTCGAAGGTCTGGTCAAGCATTTCGTCGCCGAGCGCTCGCTGTTCGGCCGGGCGCTCGCGCATGTCAAGGCGGTCGATGGCGTCAGCTTCTCGCTCGAGGCCGGCAAGACGCTGGCCCTGGTCGGCGAATCCGGTTGCGGCAAATCCACCGTCAGCCGTCTGGTGCTGCGGCTGATCGAGCCGGATGCGGGCACGATCCGTTTCGGTGGCCGCGACCTGCTCTCGCTCGACGCCGGAGCGCTCCGCGCGTTCCGCCGCGAAGCGCAGATCATCTTCCAGGATCCCTACGCCTCGCTCAATCCGCGCATGACGGTCGGCCAGATCCTGACCGAGCCGCTGGCGCTGCACGATCTCGTCCCACCCGCACGGCGACGCGAACGGGTCGCGGAAATCCTGCGGCTGGTCGGGCTGGAGCCGCGGCTCGAGCGACGCTATCCGCACGAATTCTCCGGCGGCCAGCGCCAGCGCATCGCCATTGCCCGTGCGCTCGCGGTCGAACCAAAATTGATCATCTGCGACGAGCCGGTCTCAGCGCTCGACGTCTCGATCCGCTCGCAGATCCTCAACCTCCTGCGCGAGCTCCAGGACCGGCTCGGCCTTGCCTACATTTTCGTCTCGCATGACCTCGCCGTGGTCAAGCACATCGCCGACCACGTCGCGGTGATGAATCTCGGCCAGATCGTCGAGACCGCGGAGGCGGATGCGCTGTTTGCCGCGCCCCGGCACCCCTATAGTCGCGCGCTGCTGTCCGCGATTCCCGTGCCTAAACCGCGGGCAAAGAGCAGCCGGATTGTGCTCCAGGGGGAGATCCCCAGCGCGCTGAATCCGCCGCCGGGATGCCGCTTCCACACCCGCTGTCCCTATGTCGTGGACCGCTGCCGCAGCGAAATGCCTCAGCTTGTCTCGGATGGCATCGGACATGCAACAGCTTGCCACCGAACGTCGGAACTGCCGTCCTCCGCGGCCATCGTCCCCATGGATGGCGGCTTCTCGCCGGTTCTTGAAAAATTGGTTGCCGCCTTCAGCGGCGGTCCGGAAGCAGCACGCGGCGGCGGGGTTAGTTCATTGGGGACGGACCCCGCATAGCCGTGAAACAGAGGTCGAGAGCGATGAGCTTTATGCGTTTGACAATCCTGGCGTCGGCCTTGCTGACGTCGCTCGTGGGCACGGCCCAGGCTCAGACCACGCTTCGCATCGGGATCGCCGAAGACCCCGACATCCTCGATCCCAGCATCGGCCGCACCTATGTCGGCCGCATCGTATTCTCCGCGTTCTGCGACAAGCTGTTCGACATCGACGAGAAGCTCAACATCGTGCCGCAGCTCGCGCTGTCTCACGAGACGTCGGCCGACGGCAAGGAGATGACGATCAAGCTCCGGCCAGGCGTCAAATTCCACGATGGCGAGCCGCTGGACGCGGAAGCGGCAAAATTCTCGATCGAACGTCACATGACGCTGCCGGCCTCGTTCCGGAAGTCCGAGCTCGCCAGCGTCGACCATGTCGAGGTCGTCGATCCCCTGACCATCAAGCTGGTGCTCAAGACGCCGTACTCGCCCCTGATCGCCCAGCTCACCGACCGCTCCGGCATGATGGTCTCGCCCAAGGCGGCGAAGGAGGCCGGTGACAAGTTCGGCCTGCATCCGGTCTGCGCAGGTCCCTACAAGTTCGTCGAGCGCGTGCAGCAGGATCGCATGGTGTTCGAGAAGTTCGCCGACTACTGGAACAAGGACAACATCCATATCGATCGCGTCGTATTCCTGCCGATCGTCGATGCCACAGTGCGCCTTGCCAACCTCAAGTCCGGCGGGCTCGATCTGATCGAGCGCGTGCTCGCCACCGACATCAAGGACGTCCGCGCCGATCCCAAGCTGGTGCTGTCGACGGCTCCCGAGCTCGGCTATCAGGGCCTGACCATCAACATCGGAAACGACAAGACCAAGGGGCCACTCAGCCAATCGGCGAAGGTGCGCCAGGCACTCAGCCTGTCGATCGATCGCGAGGCCATCAACCAGGTCGTATTCAACGGCGAGTTCACGCCGGGCAATCAATGGGTCAGCCCGACGCATCCATACTATCAGAAGGCTTTCCCCATTCCGGGTCGCGACATCGCCAAGGCCAAGGCGCTGTTGAAGGAAGCCGGTGTCAGCCTGCCCGTCACCGTCGACTACATGGTACCAAAGGGCACCGAGTACGAGGCCGTCGCCCAGGTCGTGCAGTCCATGGCCGCCGAGGCAGGCTTCGACATCAAGGTCCGCGTCGTCGAATTCGCGACCACCTTCAAGCAGGCGCAGGCCGGCGAGTTCCAGGTGTTCCAGATCAACTGGAGCGGACGCATCGACCCGGACGGCAATTCCTACATCTTCATGCGCAGCAAGGCGCCGCAGAACGACGGCGTGTACTCGAACCCCGAGGCCGACAAGCTGATGGAAGAGGGACGGGCCACATCGAATGTCGAGGAGCGCAAGGCGATCTACGCCAAATTGACCAAGATCCTGCTCGACGACCTGCCGATCATCTACATCTATCATCGCACGCTCCTGATCGCGCATACGAAGAAGCTCGAGGGCTACCGGCAGATGCCTGATGGCCTCGTGCGCGTGGTCGGGTTGAAGTTCAAGTGATCGCGACATCACCCGGGAAACGCGTGGGGCCATGCTGAACTTCCTCGCCCACCGCATCGCGCAGATCGTGCCGACACTGTTCTTCGTGTCGGTGCTGATCTTTTCGCTCCAGCAATTGCTGCCCGGCGATCCGGCGCTGGTGATGGCCGGCGAGGAACGCGATCCCGCCGCGATCGAGCAGATCCGGCAGCAGTACAAGCTCGATCGGCCGATCCCCGTGCAATATGTCTACTGGCTCAAGGGAGTCCTCACCGGCAATTTCGGCGAGTCCTTGCGCAACAAGATGCCGGTGCGCGAGCTGATCGCGCAGAAGCTGCCGGTGACGCTCCAGCTCGGCTCGATGGCGATCCTGATCGCGTTCTTGATCGGCATTCCCGCCGGCATCGTCTCCGCAGTGAAGAAGGGCACGGCCTGGGACTATGGCGCGAATTTGTTTGCGCTGTGGGGCATCTCGACGCCGAATTTCTGGCTCGGGATCCTGCTGATCTTCCTGTTCTCGATCAAGCTCGGCTGGCTGCCGGCCTCGGGCTACGTGCCGCTGACCGAGGACTGGCGCGCGAGCCTAGCCGCCACCATCATGCCCGCCTTCGTGCTCGGCAACGCGATTTCCGCGATCCTGATGCGGCACACCCGCAGTGCCATGCTCCAGGTGCTGGAAAGCGACTATGTCCGCACGGCGCGTGCGAAGGGATTGTCGGAGCGCTCCGTCATCCTCAAGCATGCGATGCGCAATGCGCTGACGCCGATCATCACGCTCGGCGCGCTCGAGCTCGGCACACTGTTGTCGGGTGCCGTGCTGACGGAGCAGATCTTCTCCATTCCCGGCTTCGGCAAGCTGATCGTGGACGCCGTCTTCAACCGCGACTACGCGGTCGTGCAGGGCGTCGTGCTGGTGACGGCCACGGTCTACATCACCCTCAACCTCGTTGCCGACGTCGCCTATATTCTCGTCAATCCGCGGCTGCGGGGCTAGCGCCATGACCGATGCCGCATTGCCCGCCGCCCCCTCCGCCGCGCACGCGTCCGAACTAGACGGCCCGGCGCGCCGCGCACGGCGGCGGTTGTTCAAGCGCAAGGCCGCCGTATTCGGACTCGTCGTGATCACGGCGTTCATCCTGCTTGCGGCGCTTGCTCCTCTCATCGTCCCCTACGATCCCATCGCGACGAGCTGGAGCCTGGTACGCAAGCCGCCGACCGCGGTGCACTGGTTCGGCACCGACGAGCTCGGCCGCGACATCCTCAGCCGCGTCGTCTACGGCGCGCGCGCCTCCCTGCTCGCGGGCCTGATCTCGGTCGCGATCGCGCTCGGCGTCGGCGTGCCGCTCGGCCTGCTTGCCGGCTATCGCGGCGGATTTGTCGATGCGCTGATCAGCCGGATCACGGACGCGATGCTGGCCTGCCCGTTCCTGATCCTGGCGATCGCGCTGGCCGCGTTTCTCGGTCCGAGCCTTGGCAATGCGATGATCGCGATCGGCATCTCGGCGACCCCGATCTTCATCCGCCTGACCCGCGGCCAGGTGCTGAGCGTCAAGGCCGAGGATTATGTCGAGGCCGCGCGCGCGCTCGGCAACCCCGGCTGGCGGATCGCGTTCTCGCACATCCTGCCCAACATCCTGCCGGCGCTGCTGGTGCAGGCGACGCTGTCGATCGCCGCCGCCATCATCGCCGAGGCGGCGCTCTCGTTCCTTGGCCTTGGTCAGCAGCCGCCGGCACCGTCCTGGGGCAGCATGCTCAACGCGGCGCAGCGCTTCCTGACCCAGGCGCCCTGGATGGCGATCTGGCCGGGGCTTGCGATCTTCCTCGTGGTGCTGTCGCTGAACCTGCTGGGCGACGGCCTGCGCGACGCGCTCGATCCAAGGCAGCGATAAAGCTAGCTCCTCTCCCCGACGGGGAGAGGTAAAGATCAACCGCCAGCGCTAGATCACTGCCTCGCGCATCACGCGGCGGCAATCCATCTCGTATTCGAGATCGACCACCGGCGGGCGGGCATAATGCCAGGTCAGGCCGGAGCGCAGCGCGCCGCGGCGGACCAGTTCGTCGACCAGCGCGTGGTGGAAGTCATGCACGGAATAGGCCTGCACGCCGGTGGTGTCCTTCCAGCCGAAGCCGAAGGCCGCCATCCGGTTTTCCATCTGCGAGGTGGTGGTGAACCGTACCTTCTCGCGCAGCCCCTCCGGGCTAAGGTCGCGGTAGCGCACCGTGCGCTCGACATAAGTTCCGCTGCCCTCGCGTGCTTCGGCACCGCCAGCGATCACGAAGCTCGGCGCCTTCGACCGCGTCGGGCGCGTGAAGGAGAACGCGTAAAACGATGGCTCGGTCGGCGGATCGATCTCGGGACAGACATTGCTGCGCGCCACCGGATTGGTGGTGCCGTCGAAGATGCCCCATTCGGATAGCGTCTTCACATAGTGCAGGTTGAACGCACGAAAGCCCTCCTCGCTGAAGGCGGCCGGTGAGCGCAACTCGCAGGCGCAGAACGCCGTCAGCGGACGTCCGGCTTCCTGGATGAATTTCGCCGCGAGCGCAAAGCCCTCGGCAAGCGGCACCAGGCGATCGAGCCGGACGCGCTCGATCTCATAGCCGTCATCCGCGGCCGCGCCGGCCGAATACTGGAACACGGATGGAATGAAACGATAATTGCCCGCAGAGAACTCACGCGTCATGACGAACTCCTATTCCAGTTGCATGCGAATGCCCTTGGCGCCGTTGAGCAGGCGCCTCAGGTGAAAACCGGCCAGCGCATCGTCGGCGTGCATCCCGACCAGCGCGGCAAAAGCCGGCATGGCGGCTGCGTCGCCGGCCTCCATCTTGGCGAAGGCTTCGGAGTACCGCGTTGTCGCCGCCGACTCGAATTTCGCCGTTGCCAGCGGTTCGAACGCACGCAGGGGTTCGCTGCGTCCGCGCAGCATCAGGTCACCGACGGGACGGCCATGGAAATTTGCGGCCCCCTCGGCGATGCTGGCACTGACGCAGATGCGTGTTCCCAGATGCTTGTTCGCAGCCTCCAGACGCGCCGCGATATTGATGGAGTCGCCATAGGCGGTGTAATCGAAGAAACGATTGCCGCCGAAATTGCCGACCAGCGCCGGGCCCGCATGGGCGCCGATGCGGGTCGCCCCGAAATTGACGCCTCTCGCCTTCCAGCGCGCGGAGAAATCCTCCGCCCAGGCATCGAGATCATGCGCACAGGCGACCGCGCGCGTCGCATAGTCCAGCTGGTCGCCAGGCGCGTTGAACAGCACCTGAATCGCATCGCCGATGATTTTGGCGACCGTCCCCTCATGCGCGAAGACGATCTCGGTCATGCCGCCGACATACTCGTTGAGGAGCTCGCCGAGCGTCTGCGGGGCCGCGCTCTCGACCAGCGACGTGAAGCCGGTGATGTCGGTGAAGAGGGTGGCGACATCGCGCCACTGCACCTCCATGCTGCCTTCGACATCCGCTGCCAGGCGCCTTGCGATCTCCGGCGAGAAGAAGCGCGACAGTGAGGCATGGGCGCGCTCGGCTTCCATCTGGCGCCGCCGCACCTCGCGCAGCATCTCCACGTGACCGATGGTCTTCTGGATCGTGGCCTCCAGATCGGCGAAGTCGATCGGCTTGGTCAGGAAGTCGAACGCGCCGCGGTTCATGGCGATGCGGATGTTGCTCATGTCGCCATAGGCGGAGACGATGATGGTCGACTTCTTGTCCTCGGCCTCCTGGAGCTTCGCCAGCAGCGACAGCCCGTCCATCCGCGGCATGTTGATATCGGAGACCACCATGTCGACATGCGGATTCTGCTCAAGTGCCTGCAGCGCCTCGAGGCCGTCGCGGGCGAACATGAGGGTGAGCAGCCCATCGCGAATCTGCCTGCGAAACTTTTGCAGGATCAGCGCCTCGAGATCCGGCTCGTCGTCGACGAAGAGGATGGTGGCAGTCATGCGGCTTGCTCGAGCCTCGTGTCGATCTCCTGGCGCAGCAGCGCAAAGTCGATCGGCTTGGTCAGGAGCGCGTGGGCGCCTCGCTCGATCGCCTTTCTGCGCGTCTCGGCGTCGCCATAGGCGGTGATCATGATGACGGGAACGTGCGGATAGTCGGCGCGCACCTTCGGCAGCATGTCGAGCCCGCTCATGCCGGGCATGTTGACGTCCGACAGAATCAGGATCAGCGAAGGATCGCGAACTTCGGCGGCACGCCTCAGCGCATCGGCCGCAGAGGGAGCAAATTCCATCTGGAAGCGGCCGGCGCGCAGGTCGCGCCGGAAGTGCTGCCTGAACAGCGGCTCGACGTCGGGCTCGTCATCGACGACCAGGATATAAACGTTCAAGTCTTGCCTCCGGCAGTGTCGCCCGCTGCCATCGTGCGCGGCAGCGTGATGATGAATTCGGTGAATATACCGGGCTCGGTCTTCACGTCGATCGTGCCGCCGTGCTGCTTCACGACGATGTCATGGCTCATGGACAGGCCGAGCCCGGTGCCCTCACCGGCCGGCTTGGTCGTGAAGAACGGATTGAATAATTTCTCTTTCACCTCGGGCGGAATCCCGGTGCCATTGTCGCGGATCCGGATCTCGACCGTGTCGCCGAGGCTCCTGGTTGCGGCGCTCAGGATCGGCTCAAAACTGTCCGCTACGCTCTCCTTGCGCTTGGCCGCGGCATAGAAGCCGTTCGAGATCAGGTTGAGGAAGACGCGCGTGATCTCCTGCGGATAGATGTCGACCAGGCCGGCGGCGGGGTCGAACGCGCGCTGGAGCGTGACGTTGAAGGCGGGCCTTTCGGCGCGCGCGCCGTGATAGGCGAGATTGAGGCTCTCCTCCATGACCGCATTGATATCGACGGGGCGATGTTCGCCGGAACCCTGGCGCGAGTGCACCAGCATGTTCCTGACGATGGAATCGGCGCGCTTGCCGTGCTGCACCACCTTCTCGAGATTGCCCCTGAGCATGGCGGTCAGCTCGTCAACTTCCGCCTTGGTCTTGCCGTCGAGCTTTGCCGCTTCGAGCACCTCGTTGAGCTCGTCGATCAGCTCGGTCGAAACCGACGAGAAATTGTTGACGAAGTTGAGCGGGTTCTTGATCTCGTGGGCGATGCCGGCGGTGAGCTGGCCGAGGGAGGCGAGCTTCTCGGTCTGGATCAGTCGGTCCTGCGCGGCGCGCAGATCATCGAGCGATCGCGACAGCTCTCTGGTGCGTTCCTGGACCTCCTCGAACAATCGGACATTCTCGATCGCGATGAGGGCCTGATCTGCAAATGTGGTGGCGAGTTCGATTTGCTTGTCGCTGAACGGCCGCACCATATGCCGCGTCAAGACAAACACGCCGATTGGCGTCCCCTCTCGCAGCAGAGGCACACCGAGCATCGTACGCACGTTTGAACGCCTTCGAGCGGACGAAGGCGCATATTCCGGGTCGGCCTGCACATCCGGGACATGAACCGTTTTGGCGTCGAGCAGCGTACGCCCGACCACACTTCCCCGCTCGGGTACGGAAGCGAATGTCCGAAGCTTGTTTTCCTGCTCCGCGTCAAGCCCGCAGCTTGCCGCCAAATAGAAGACGCCGTCGCTAGGCCGAAAGATCGTGCCTTCGTCCGCGTCACACAAGCGCGCCGCCGAGCCCACAAGGGTGTTCAACACGGTTTGCAGGTCGAACGCCGAACGGCTGATGACTTTCAGCACATCGGCGGTCGCCGTCTGCTGCTGCAACGACTCGCTCAATTCCGCGGTCCGCTGCTCGACCTTGTTTTCAAGGTCGGCATAGGATTCCTGCAAGCGCGCGCCCATCTCGTTGAACTGGTCGGCGAGCCCTTCGAGTTCGTCGCCGGTCCGGATCGCGATGCGCTGGGAGAAGTCGCCACCCCCGATCCGCTCGGCGCCGCTGCGCAGCGCCTGGATCGGTCCCACCATGCGGCGCGCGAGGAATATCCCCGCAAGCACCGCGAAGATCGACGCCGCGAGCAGCACGATCGCAAGCCGCTGCAACGAGGCATAGAGCGCGGCATAGGCCTCCTCGACCGGCAGCTCCACGAACATGGTCCAGTGCAGCGGCTCGATCGGGGCCGATGCGGTCAGCACCTTCCGCCCCTGGATGTTGCGCGCTTCAGGAAGCGGATCGGACATGGTGCCGCCTCCGGATTGCGCGGCGCGCACCTGCGCGAGCCCGGACATGTCGGTGTTGCGCAGGACCAGGCTGATATCGGGATGCGCGATCAGGCGCCCCTCCGGCCCGACCACGTAGGCGTTCCCGTGCTCGCCGACCTTGATCTGGGAGACGACGTCCCAGATCAGCTTCAGATTGACCTCGGCGATGCTGACGCCGGCTTCCTTGCGCGCGCCGGCCAGCGCCAGCGTCATGTAGGGCTCGGAGTCCCTGCGGAAATAGACCGGCCCGTAATAGACCTTGTGCGCGACCGCCTCGGTGAACTTTGGATCCCCCGACAGGTCGATCCCACTGTCGATCGCGTCCATCGCCAACCGCGAGACCCGCAACCGCTCCTTGCCGCTCGAATCCACCTGGGCGAGCTCGGTGATCCCTGGCACCTGACGCAGCAGCCGCAGCGCGTCGAACCGGCGCTGCTCGATCGAGCCCGCCGACCACGGCAGCTGCGTGGTCCAGCCGAGCTGGCTCTCGATCTCCTTGACGAACTGGCCGATCTTGGCGGCCGCCGCCTCGGCCTGCTCATGCTGGACCCGGATCAGCGAGGCCTTGTGCTCACGATAATAGAAGAAGACTTCGAACAGCCCGTTGGCGAGCAGCGCAACGGCGACGACGGCCACGAACAGCGCGACGTATTTGGTGAACAGCCGGGTCCTGATCCCCCGCCCCACCGCCTCGCCGGCCACGGCCCCATCCGGGGCCGCGCTCGGCAACGTCCTGGCTTGCGGGGCGTCGGGATGCAGGGAGAGGCTCATCTGGCGGAATCTAGCAAGAAGACGAGACGTTGTCTCTCGCGAGCGCGGCAAAGGGCCCGCCCGACGGCCGCGGTGGCCGCCGCATCAGCGTCGCCGGGCACAACAAAAAAGGGCGGCAGCGGATTGGCCGCTGCCGCCCTTTGCTTCGTTGCTTCCGGCCTCAGGTCGGCCGCAGCGCCTTGGCACCGAGGTCGAGCTCGTTGACCTGCTTGTTCCGCTCGGAATCGGCCGCCGCGCGATGGTCGGTCGCCAGCACCACGTAGACGGCGGGCAACACGAACAGCGTGAACAGCGTGCCGATCGACATGCCGGCAACGACGACCAGACCGATCGAGAAGCGGCTGGCGGCGCCCGCGCCGGTCGCGGTCAGGAGCGGGATCAGGCCCGTCACCATCGCGGCCGTGGTCATCAGGATCGGCCGCAGGCGGATGCGGGCCGACATCTCGATGGCAGAGCGGCGATCGAGCCGCTCGTTGACCTGGAGCTCGTTGGCGAACTCCACCATCAGGATGCCGTGCTTGGTGATCAGGCCGACCAGGGTGAGCAGACCGACCTGGGTGTAGATGTTCATGGTCGCCATGCCGAAGAACAGCGGGATCAACGCGCCGACGATCGCCATCGGCACCGAGATCATGATCACCAGCGGGTCACGCAAGCTCTCGAACTGGGCCGCCAGCACCAGGAAGATGATGATCAGCGCGAAGCCGAAGGTGATCGCGAGCTGGTTGCCTTCCTGCACATACTGCCTGGAGTCCGCGAGATAGTCGTGGCTGAAACCCTGGGGCAGCTTCTTGGCCTCGCCTTCGAGGAAGTCGACCGCAGCACCAACAGTCACGCCAGGCATCGGCACGGCCGAGAACGTCGCCGAATTGAGCTGGTTGTAGTGGGTCAGCGAGTTCGGGTCGGTCTTGGTCCTGATCGAGACCACGGTCGACAGCGGAAGCTGCTGGCCGGTATTGGTCGTCACATAGTAGCCGCCGAGCGATTCCGGCGACAGCCGATTGCCCCGGGGCACCTGCGGAATCACCTGGTAGGAGCGCCCCTCGAGATTGAAGCGGTTGACGTAATTGCCGCCAAGCAGCACCGCGAGCGTGCTGCCGAGGTTCTGCATGTTGATGCCAAGGTCCTGGGCCTTGGTACGGTCGATCGTGACCTGCACGTTCGGCTGGTTATAGGCGAGGTCGCTGTCGGAGACGATGAACATGCCGCTCTTGCGCGCGGCGTCCTTCAGCTTCTCCATCTGCTCATAGACCGTCTGGAATCCGGCGGTGGAGTTGATCACCATCTGCACCGGCAGGCCGCCGGGTCCGCCGGGCAGCGGCGGCAGGTTGAAGGCGAAAGCCTGCACGCCCTCGATCTTGGAGAGCTCGGCCTGCACCAAGGACTTCAACTGGATCGACGAACGCTTGCGCTCCTCCCACGGCTTCAGCAGCATGCCGGCGATGCCGCCCTGCGGACCGTTGATGCCGTTCAGCACGAAGCGCAGATCGGTCTCCGGGAACTTCTGGAATTTCTCGTCGAGCTTTTCGCCGTAGAAATCGACATAGTCGATATTGGCGTATTTCGGCGCCTTGGTCACCGCGAACACGATGCCCTGGTCTTCCTCCGGTGCCAGTTCCTTCGACGTGTGCATGTAGAGGAAGCCGACCAGCCCGAGGATCGTCACCGCGAACAGGCCGGTGATGGCCTTGTAGTCGAGCGAGCGATCGAGCCTGCGGCCATACCAGCGCGTCAGGGCGCCGAACACCTTGTTGACGGCCTTGGCGAAGCGGCCCTCTTCGGTGTTCTTGAGCAACACCGAGCACATCATCGGCGACAGCGTCAGCGCGATCACGCCTGACACGATCACCGAGCCTGCGAGCGTGAAGGCGAATTCGCGGAACAGCGAACCGGTGAGACCGCCGAGGAAGCCGATCGGCGCGTACACGGCCGCGAGCGTGATCGTCATCGAGACAACGGGACCGACGATTTCACGCGCGCCTTGCAGCGATGCCTGGACCGGCGTCTTCCCTTCCTCCAGATGGCGATGGATGTTCTCCACCACCACGATGGCGTCGTCGACCACGAGGCCGATCGCAAGCACCATCGCGAGCAGCGTCAAGAGGTTGAAGCTGAAGCCGAAAGCCAGCATCAGCGTGCAGACGCCGATCATCGACAGCGGAATGGTGACGACGGGAATGATGACCGAGCGGAGCGAGGCCAGGAACAGGAAGATCACCACGATCACGATGATCACGGCTTCGCCCAGCGTCTTCTCCACCTCGTCGATCGAGGACTGGATGAACTTGGTCGAGTCGTAGGCGACCTTCATCTTCATCGACGGCGGCAGATTGCGTTCCAGTTCGGGGAACAGCGCGCGCACGCCCTTGACCAGCGTCAGCGGATTGCCTTGCGGCGTCGCCTGCACACCGATGAAGATCGCATGCTCGCCGTTGAAGGCGACGCTCGCGTCCGTGCTCTGGGCTGCAAGCTCGACGGTGGCGATGTCCTCCATCCGCACGAAGCCGCCGTCCTTGGCCTTGACGATCATCTTCCTGAACTGATTGACGTCGGTCAGGCCGGTGTTCGTGGAAATGTTCGAGACGATCAGATAGCCCTTGGTCTGACCCGCCGCGGACTGGAAGTTGTTGGCGGCGATCGCGGCGGCAACATCCGCGGGCGACACGTTGCGGCCGGCCATCTTCACGGGATCGAGCCACAGCCGCATCGCAAAGGTCTGGCCGCCGAGAATGTCGGCCGAGGCCACGCCGTCGACGGTCGACAACACCGGCTGCACCACGCGCGTCAGATAGTCGGAGATCGCCGAGCCCGACAGCTCCTCGGAGGAGAAGCCGAGATACATCACGGCCGTGGTCTGGCCCGTGGTCTTGGTGACGATCGGGTCGTTCGACTCCTTCGGGATCAGGTATTTGACAGAGTTCGTCTTGGCCAGCACCTCGGTGAGCGCCTGGTTCGGATCGAAGTTCAGCTTGATGTAGACCTGGATCGTCGAGGTGCCGAGCACGGAGGACGAGGTGATGTAGTCAACGCCTTCGGCCGAGGCGACCGCCTGCTCGATCGGCGTGGTGATGAAGCCCTGGATCAGGTCCGCGGACGCGCCGGGATAGACGGTCGTGATGTTGATGACCGTGTTCGACAGCTTCGGATATTGCCGGATCGGCAGCACCATCGCCGCGCGCAGGCCGATCAGCAGGATCAGCAGACTGACGACGACCGACAGAACCGGACGCTTGATGAAAATATCGGTAAAGGCCATCGCGGCGATCTCGATTTCTTTTTCTTTAGAAAAGTGATCCGGCCGAGCCGGATCACTTAAGGGTGGCAAGGGGTCAGTAGCGCGGCGGCTGCGCCGGGATCTGCGGGGCCGGATCGGTCGAAATCGACACCGGCGCGCCCGATTGCAGCTTGAGCTGGCCAACGGCGACGACCTTGTCGCCCGGCTTCACACCCTTGATGATTTCGACGCGGCCTTCGACCCGGCTACCGGTCTGCACGAAAGTGCGCACCGCGGAGAGGCTGGTCTTGCCATCCTCTTCCTTCTTCTCGGTGATCACGAACACCGAGTCGCCGTACAGCGTGTAATCGACCGCCGTTTCCGGCACGGTGATCACCGCCGGCTTGTCCGGCAGCACCACCGTGGTGGTCACGAACATGCCGGGCTTCAGGATCTTGTCCGGATTGGCGACGGTCGCCTGCACGCGGATGTTGCGGGTGTCGGTCGCGATCTGCGGCTCGATCGTGGTGATCTTGGCGTCGAAGGTGCGGCCCGGATAGGCGTCAACCTTCAGCCGGACCGGCTGGCCGACCTTGAGGTTGCCCGAGTCCTTTTCCGTCACCGTGAAGTTGGCCCACAGCTCCGACAGATCGGTCAGCGACACGATCGCCGTGCCGGCCGTCAGATACTGGCCGACCTCGACCTTGCGCATGCCGAGATCGCCCGAGAATGGCGCGCGCACCAGCTTCTGCGAGATCAATGCCTCGGTCTTGGCGATGCCGGCCATCGCCTGGTCGTAGGCGGCCTGCGCGGTATCGACGGTCGCCTGCGGGCCGAACTGGCGCGAGGCGAGCTGCTTGGCACGATCGAGCGAGAGCTGCGCGACGGTCGCCTGCGCCTTGTAGTTGGCGAGGTCGCCCTGATCAGGCGCGTCGAACAGCTGCACCAGCGGCATGCCGGCTTCGACATGCGAACCCGGCTCGAACTTGATCTCGGTGACGCGGCCGTTGACGTCGGCGCTGACGTCGACCTGATGCACGGCGGCAAGCCCGCCGACCGCAGTCAGCAGGTTAGGCACCACCTCGGACTTCGCCTCGGCCGCACTGACCATGGTCGGCGGCGGCTTGTTGTTGGCGAAGAACTGCTTGATCATCTGGCCGCGGAAGTAATTGAACCAGACGAGGCCGCCAACGAGCGCGCCGAGCAGCGTGCCGATAATGACGAACCAGAGCACCGGCCGGACCGGACGCTTGGGAGCCTTGTCGATCGGTTCGCCCGAAATCTTGTGTTCGGTTACGATGTTCATGTCATGCGCTTTCTGCAATCGCCGTCTTGCCCGCATCCGCGGCCTGATCGCGGCCCAAATGCGAAGCAATTGCGGCGTCGTTAAGTCCGATACCTCTCAGGAGAAACTCACAGAGCTGGCGCTCCAGATCGTTCGCCTTGCCGTAAGCGAGACAGGGCGTGGCCGGCAGCCTGGTCAGTGCCGCCGTCATCAACGAATGATGCGCGAACCAGAACAGGTTGAGCGGATCGCCAGTGCAGGGCCGCGCGTCCCCGGCGGCAACCGCACGCTCGAGCGAGGCGACGAAGACCGCCCCGATCAGCTTCTCGATCTTGGCATATAGCAAACGCGCGAATTCGCCATCATCCAAATGACTCGTGGCCATCAGTCGCAGGCGCTGGGCCTCTTCCAGGTCCGGACCATCGGCGATGCGGAGGAAGTGCTGGACCATGCCGCGGATCAGCTCGACCATGGTGGCGGTGGATGGCTCCCGCTCCAGAAGATCCGTCAGCGCGGGATCGGCTTCGCATTCATCGCTGAGGATTTCAGCGTAGAGCGCCGCCTTGGAGGGGAAATGCTTGAACAGCAGGGCTTCGGAAATGGCAGCGGCGGCCGCCACGCTCTTGGTCGTGGTGCCGGTATAGCCGTGTCGGGCAAAGCAGCGCTTTGCGGCGCCGAGGATCAATTGACGCCTCAGGTCGCTCGTCATTCGCAGTGAGCTCATAGGATAGTGAGTAAGCACTCACCCACGCAAAAGTCAAGCATTATGCTGCATCGCAACCTTGAAGCGTTGTAATTTCAGTGGAAATTGCCCCGCCTGCACGGCGCACGTGCAGACGAGGTTCGCCGCGGGGAATGGACCTAGATCGGCTGGAAGCCGAGATCGCCGCGGATCCGGTTGACGATGTAGGTCCCGTCCCGGCTCGGCAAGATCCGCTCAAGGCTGGCGCTGTCGATCTTCACATTGGCAAATCGCGGGCCCGCCGAGACGTCGTGGACGGCTTTGGCAAAGGCCTCGACCTCGGCCATGGTCGAGATCGCGCGCGCGTCCCCGATGCCGCAGGCCCGGGCGACGCCGACGAGGTCGGCGGCCGCCGAGGTGTGGCTGGTCTGGCCGCCGGTCTCGCCATAAGCCTCGTTGTCGAGCACGACGATCGAGAGGTTGGACGGCTTCTGGAGCCCGATGGTGGCAAGGCTGCCCATGCCCATCAGCATCTCGCCGTCGCCGGTGATGACCAGCACCGGCAGTTTTGGCTGCGCCAAAGCCAGCCCAAGCCCGATCATCGCGGCGCCGCCCATGCCGCCCCAGAGATAGAAGTTGCGGGCGTGGTCGCCGGCCGCGCAGATGTCGTTGGTGGAGGCCCCGAGGCCGCCGATCGCAACCACGTCCTTGCGGTCCGCAAGCAGCGTCGAGACCACCTGGCGGCGGTCGAGGAGATTGGCCTTGCTCATTTGGTGAAGACCTTGGCGCCGATCAGGCGCTGCGACAACAGGACGGCGGTGGGCGTGAGCGCGTTATAGGCCTGCGCTGCGGCTGCCTCCATCACCGCCGGCACCTCGGCCGCACTGGAGGCGCGCAGCACCTTGACGCCGGAGAGCTCGAACACGCCCTGCGTGGTCGATCCCATCGGCACCTGCCACGGATTGAACTCGCCCCACTCGCCACGCATGGTCACCAGCGTGAGGAACGGAAAGCGCAGGATCGGGATCAGCGACAGCATGTTGATGCAATTGCCGACCCCGCTCGACTGCATCAGCAGGACGCCGCGCTGGCCGCCCGTCCAGGCGCCCGCGAGAAGCGCCACGCCCTCCTCCTCCGTCGTCAAGGGAATGCCGCGCATCGTGGAGGACCCCAGCACGCGCTGGATCAGCTTCGAATGGCCGGCATCGGGCACGTAAGGCACCTGCCGGACGTCGAAGCGTTGCAAGGTCGCGAAAATATCGTCCGGCCATGAAGGAGCCGTGTCGGCAGCATCCGTGCGTGCGTGCATTTTCCTGTCCGGTCGGCTAGCAAGGTGCGAAGACTGTAGACGCATGCTCGCGTCGACCAGAACAACAAAAACGGCATATCGGCCCTAACCGGCGAGTATAACGGGATGAACGCAGATGCGAAGGAGCTGGCGGCAAGCTTCGACCTCGAGAAGCTGACGCCGGAGTTCTACGACAACCCCTACCCGACCTATCGTGCACTGCGGGAGAACGAGCCGGTCAAGCGCCTGCCGAACGGCACCGTGTTCCTGACCCGCTATGACGACCTCGTCACCACCTACAAGAACACCAAGTCGTTCAGCTCCGACAAGAAGCGCGAGTTCGCGCCGAAATACGGCAACACCCCGCTCTACGAGCACCACACCACGAGCCTGGTCTTCAACGATCCGCCGGCACACACCCGCGTACGCCGCCTGATCATGGGGGCACTGTCGCCGCGGGCGATTGCAGGGATGGAGGCCGATCTCATCAAGCTGGTCGACGGCCTGCTCGACGCCATCGCTGCCAAAGGCAGCTGCGAGCTGATCGAGGACTTCGCCGCCTCGATCCCGATCGAGGTGATCGGCAATCTGCTCGACGTTCCCCATGACGAGCGCACGCCGCTGCGCGACTGGTCGCTGGCGATCCTCGGTGCCCTCGAACCGGTGGTGTCGCCTGAAGCGGCCGCGCGCGGCAACAAGGCGGTGAAGGACTTTCTCTCCTATCTCGAAACGCTGGTCGCGCGCCGGCGCGGCAAGCCCGGCAATCCCGAGCGCGACGTGCTGACGCGCCTGATCCAGGGAGAAGGTAACGGCGAGGAGAACGGCGAGCGGCTGACCGAGAAGGAACTGCTGCACAACTGCATCTTCCTGCTCAATGCCGGGCACGAGACCACCACCAACCTGATCGGCAACGGCCTCGTCGCGCTCGACCGTCATCCCGATCAGAAGCAGCGGCTGATCGACCACCCCGACATGATCAAGACGGCGGTGGAGGAGATGCTGCGCTACGAGAGTTCCAACCAGCTCGGCAACCGCATGACCACCGAACGGGTCGAGCTCGGCGGCGTCATGCTCGATGCCGGCACGTCGGTGACGCTGTGCATCGGGGCGGCCAACCGCGACCCCGCGCAGTTTCCCGACCCTGAAAGCTTCGACATCGCGCGGACGCCGAACCGGCACCTCGCCTTCGCCACCGGCGCGCATCAATGCGCCGGCATGGCGCTGGCGCGGCTCGAAGTCGCCATCGCGATCTCGCGCTTCCTGGCGCGCTTCCCGAACTACGCCGTGAACGGCCGGCCGGTGCGCGGCGGACGGGTGCGGTTCCGCGGCTTTTTGAGCGTGCCCTGCGCGATCGGCTGAGGCCTCGAAACAAAAATGTTGAAAACAACCCCATGCACAGTAGCGGAGGCTAACGGAAGATTGCCTCGGTGGATCCGCATAACCATTTGACAAAGGGAGGCAAACCAGCGGCTTCGCGCATCGCGCCGGGCTCGGACCGATTTGAGCGCGGTGCAGTCGGTTGACGCCGGCACGCAGCAATGGAGTGACGAAAGATGAGCTCGTCCGTCATTGATTACCTCGCAACGGAAACGCGCCTTGGCGCCCATAATTACGAGCCGATCGGGGTCGTCCTGTCGCGCGGCGAAGGTGTCTGGGTCTGGGATACCGACGGCAACCGTTATCTCGATTGCCTCTCGGCCTATTCCGCGGTCAGCCAGGGCCACTGCCACCCCAAGATTCTGGCGGCGATGGTGGAACAGGCACACCGGCTGACGCTGACCTCGCGCGCCTTCCACAACGACCAGCTCGCCCCGTTCTACGAGGAGATCGCTGCGCTGACCGGCTCCCACAAGGTGCTGCCGATGAACAGCGGCGCCGAGGCGGTCGAAAGCGCGATCAAGTCGGTGCGCAAATGGGGCTACGAGGTGAAAGGCGTGCCGGACGACCAGGCCGAGATCATCGTCTGCGCCGACAACTTCCACGGACGCACGCTGGGCATCGTCGGCTTCTCAACGGACCCTGAAACCCGCGGACACTTTGGACCGTTCGCGCCGGGCTTCAGGATCATCCCGTTCGGCGACGCCGCGGCACTCGAACAAGCGATCACGCCCAACACGGTCGCCTTTCTGGTCGAGCCGATCCAGGGCGAAGCCGGTGTCATCATTCCACCGGCCGGCTATTTCACCAAGGTGCGGGAGCTCTGCACGGCCAACAACGTCATGCTGGTGCTCGACGAGATCCAGACCGGACTCGGCCGCACCGGCAAGCTGCTCGCCGAACAGCACGAGGGAATCGAGGCGGACGTGACCCTGCTCGGCAAGGCCTTGTCCGGCGGCTTCTATCCCGTGTCGGCCGTGCTCTCGAACAACGAAGTGCTCGGGACATTGCGACCCGGGCAGCATGGCTCGACCTTCGGCGGCAACCCGCTGGCCTGCGCGGTGGCCCGCGCGGCGATGCGCGTGCTGGTCGAGGAAGGCATGATCGAGAACGCCGCCAGGCAGGGCGCGCGCCTTCTGGAAGGCTTGAAGGACATCCGCGCCAACACGGTCCGCGAGGTACGCGGGCGCGGCCTGATGCTGGCGGTCGAGCTGCATCCCGAGGCCGGCCGCGCGCGCCGCTACTGCGAGGCGCTCCAGGGCAAGGGCATCCTCGCCAAGGACACCCACGGGCACACGATCCGCATCGCCCCGCCGCTGGTGATCACCAGCGACGAGGTCGACTGGGCGCTGGAGCAGTTCGCCACGACGCTGACGCAGGATTTCTCCTGAAGCTGCCTACGTCGGAAGATCGCAATGCCGGCCGCGGCCAACAACGAGCCATTACGCCACCTGTGCGCTGAAAGTTGTGGGCGATTGCCAGGGCGCGTCCTCAGAAATCAAGCTTGATTGGTGCAGGCTTGCCCAATGTCCGTTGTACCCTGGTAGCGATCAAATTCCGCACCGCGGCCAGACGACGCGATGGGCCACTTCCGGTCTCATGCATCGCAGCAAATTGCGCCTCGTTGCGCAGCCAGGCAGCGACGGCGGCACGGTGAGGCCGTTGGCGGTTTTAAGACTGATGATCACCTCAGCGTTCGCGGCTTGCTGCTGTTTGATGATGGGACACCCGCTTGCCGTTCCTTCGCTTCGTAGTATTCAGCTGAAAACTTAATTGACCATCGCGCGAAGAACGAACGCAATTCCTGAGTGGGCTTTTCGACGCCGAAATGTTCGGCGACATGCGTCTCGCGCAGCCACCTCACCGCCGATGTGAGGCCGGCGGTGCGCTCGAGCCTCTCAACCGCCGCGATTCCGGCGATCTCTGCCTGCCGATAGCGAAAGCCGACCTTTCTGATCACATACACGCACTTGATGGTTTCGTAGCCCTTGAATACGAGCTGAACGAATGGATGTTTCTTGGCCTGCGGCCAGGCTGCCGGGTAGACCGGTAGCACCAAAAGCTTGCTCTTAGCTATGACGGTTGCGAGCGGATGCAAAAGTTGCATCCAAGCTGGCCAGGAGGTGACCTTGGAAAACAATACCGCGTGCATCGCCGTTGCAGCCCCGAAAGAGATCGGCAGCCAAAGTACCGCGCACAGGATCACGAGCAATGCGGTGTTCGGCGTGAGATGCCGGCATTCTCTGAACACCCATGCCATGCCGCCTTCAAACGCATCATGTACAGCTTGTTCGAACGCCCGATAGCTAATCTTCCGCCGGAACCACAACCAGTTCCGGCGAATCGATCTACTCCACTGTCGACGTTTCGCCTCGGATAGGAGAAGGAAGCGCAACGCGCCGTTTATGACGGTAACGATGACATCGCCAAGAACCTTGGCCGCGAAGAGCGGAAGCCAGACAATCTGCATTGCTAAAGGGAAGGCGTAGTCGAGCATCCGCATCAAGATCGAAAGAACGAAACGCAGGATCTTGTTTGTGGCGAGCGTGATAACAACAAGTGGGATGATAACCACATCGTCGGGGGCACCGCGGAAGCGGCTTTCCTCGGTCCATGCCGGGTGACGACCATCGGTCACGGTGCAACGTCCGGGCTGAAAAACCGGGGATCATGCCGGCTCAAATTAGCATATTGCAAGCTCAAGGGGGGCCTTGAGTAGTCAGAGGGCGTTGCTTTAGGATTAGATGAGTTGCGGACTGCATGTCCGCCCGGTCTTCGCTTTTTGCTCACCCGTGGCGGCGATGGCTAACCATGACGATTCGTAAGAAAATCTTTCTGCTTGCAGGCATTCTGCTGGCAATTTTCGGCGCAGTCGTCGGCGTTCTCGGCTTCGCGCAAAAGCTCGACAGCGATCAGCTCGGGAACATCACCGAATATGAGCTGCCGTTATCGCGCATGGTTTCTGAATTCGATGTCCTTACCGATAGATACGAGCTCGAAGTCTTGCGTGTCCTGATATCCGATCGAGCCGATGCTGGAACGGAGCGGACGGCGATGGCCGCAGTGCGGGCAACGGCCGACGAGCTGCGCGATACCGTCAAGACAGGTGAAGCCTTGCTCCACAAAGCAACCGGCGACCCCGGCTACGACACTGAGGATCGCGTCGACCTGGCTCGCATGGCCGGCGTCCTCAAGTACATGGGCCGTAGTCTGGAAGACTTCCTCGCCGTGAGGGACGCCACGCTTGCGGCTATCTCGGAGGGACGTCGCGACGAGGCCCGGACCATTTCGCGCGGATTTGCCAAATTCGCCCTGGCGTTCGGCCCCGATCTCTCGCAGATTCGACGTGAGCTTGCCGATCTGACCGACCGGTCGACCCGCAGGGTTCTCGCGAGGCAGCGGTTGAACACCTATTTGAGCCTTGCCCTTTTCGTTGCGGCATGCGGCATCGGTCTGGGCGTTAGCGCCATCGGATCGACACGCGTGGTCTCCGGTCTGCGTCAGCTTGTCGCAACCACGAAGGCGCTTGAACTGGGCACGAACGCCGAGCCGGTTTTGATAGCCACCCGCGACGAGGTCGGCGAGCTGGCACTCTCGTTCAACCGGATGGTCGACGAGTTGCGCGCGCGAGACCGCGTCAAGGACACCTTCGGAAAATTCGTCGATCCCAGGCTCGTCAGCCGGCTGATCGCCAGTGGCGCGGATCAGGCCGAACGGCGCAGCCTCACCATCTTCTTTTCCGACATCAAGCAGTTTACGGGCATCAGCGAGCAGCTAACCGCCAGCGCCGTCGTTCACCTCTTGAACAACTATTTCGGCGCGGTGGCCAATGTCATTCACGGCCATCGTGGGATCATCGACAAATACATCGGGGACGCCGTCATGGCGTTCTGGGTGCCGCCGTTTTCAAACGGAGACGAACATGCAAGCGATGCTTGCCGAGCGGCGCTGGAGCAGCAGGACGCGATTGCCGCTCTGCGAGAGCAAGTACCGGAGATCACTGGAATGCGGCGCAACGCACCGGAGCTGGTGATCCGGATGGGTATTGCCACCGGCGAAGCCGTGATTGGCACCATCGGCTCGGATTCCGCTCGTTCTTACACCGTTATCGGCGACAGCGTAAACCTTGCCTCGCGCCTCGAGGGCATGAACAAGATCTACGGAACCCTCATCATCATCAGCGAGGAGACTTTCCGGCTCGCACAAGGCGCGATTGAAGCGCGCGAAATCGACACCATCACGGTCGCCGGAAAAACCGAGCCGGTGCGAATTTATGAGTTGATGGGTCGCGCCGGCGAGCTCGAATCCACGCGGGACGAATTGCGGGTGTTGTTCGCGCAAGGACTTGCCGCATATCGCAGCCGGAACTGGTCTACTGCGCAGACGGCGTTCGAAAGCTGCCTGTGCAAGATCCCCGACGACGGTCCGACGCGCGTCTTTCTGGAACGAATCGCGCATTTGGGTCACGCGCCTCCGGCCGCGGACTGGGACGGTGTCTGGCGTCACGTTGAGAAATAAGTGAGCGGACCGTAACCAGCCATTTGTCCGCTCCGAGTCCTTCCCTGACGAGTCCGGGATCTGCTCAAAAATCTGGCGCGCGGGCCGGTCACTTCGCATCGTCGGCGGCTAAGCGCAGGCCCGTCAAGTAGAACTCTCGATGCTCAGGACTGCGCCAATGCGTGGCGCGCGGCACGACGGGATGGGTGCGACGCACTTCCTGATGCGAAGACGGCACAAGGTTGCGACCGAGATGGCGCTCAATGTGCTCGCCTACAATATGAAACGCGTAATAGCGATCTTGGGTTGCCGAACGCTGCTGGAAGCGATGCAGGCGTAGGGGAGTTTGTATCGGAGCCAACTCTAGCCGCGAAACCGATCCCGGGCCCCTCGACCTGCCAGTCGACAAAAGGGTTATCACACAGCCTGGGCCAGAAGCGGTCATCAGCTGGCAGACAAGCGCCTGCCTGCCTCCATGCTGGCCCACTCAGAACGAGAGCTACTCTCCGGCATGAAACAGGCGGCCCGTTGGGGCCGCCTGATCAGAGCGGATGACCTATTGGCAGAGATGCCGGAGACCGTCAGCACCCTTGAAATAGGTGCCGGGCTTGCAGACGATGCCGTTGCGGGCAGCATACGTATTCCAGTTGCCGTGCCAGCCCATCTCGCCGGACATGGCGTAGGAATTGCCCCAGCTGCCGACGGTAGCGGCCGCCGCCGCCGGCTGGCGATACGCCGAGCGCCGAGTTGATTGCCGATGGACGCCGGTGGGGGTACCCCCAGTTCCAAGACCCGTGCAACTCGCGAATTCAGCTTGGCATTCGTCAGGATTGGAAAGGGCCGCCTGCGCCAGTGCAGCAGAGCTGGACAGGGCGGATGCCGCAATCACGACTGCGGCAAGAACCTTTAGATTCATCATGGCTTGCTCCTTGCAGTTGGACCGTGGCGCAAGATGCCACGTCTGGCAGTCGCCTATCGACGCTTGCGAGCCTGACTGTGCCACTTCGGCGGAAATTGCACCGCCAGGATTGGGACGGCTTTGGGTCAATCGCGTCACTTTGACCGCGCGCCGCTCACTTCCGATCTTCCCCGACTGGCGGACTTCTGCGGGAGACATCGAAAACCACGCTGGATGCTGCCTATTGGGCAGAATGCCGCAAACGCTGTTTGATCTAGATCAAGGGTCAAGAGCGCGCTTTTGGGGGTGTTAGCTCGCTGCAAGGCGATAGTCGAAAAAGCTGGGCTTCACCCTCAGGTTCTCGGGTCTTCCACTTTTTGATGATGGGTCTGCGCGTGGTTACATTGACGCGCTGGGCGAGGTGGCAAACGCCCGAAACGTTGGCTTCGGGTCCAGAACCGGACTCGTGCAGCGCAGCAAGTAGTGACGCATGGTCCTAAGGCAAAACTCGGCATGATCCCGGCAACCGGATGAACGGGTGCGTGGAACCTATCGGAGCGACGGACGTTTTTGTCCGCGAATGAGCAGCGCCGTGCCCGGCGCAGCCGGAGGCGCTGAGCTGCGCTGATCGGAGAAACGCTCATGAGACTCACTCTTTCAGTCATCAAAGCTGACGTTGGCTCCGTTGGCGGGCATACGAAACCGTCTTCACGCATGATGGCGACTGTCGAGGGCGAGGTTGCCAAGGCGATCTGCAATGGTCTGCTGATCGACGGTTTCATCTGCCACACCGGCGACGACATTGCGATCATCATGACGCACACACGGGGCGAAGGAAGCTCCGAGGTCCATCAACTCGCCTGGAAGACGTTCCTCGCGGCCACCTCGGTCGCGAAAACCTCCGGGCTCTATGGCGCTGGCCAGGATCTTCTCGCCGACGCGCCTTCCGGGAACATTCGCGGCGCCGGCCCAGGCGTCGCCGAGCTCAGCTTCGACCACAGCCTCTCCGGCGCGCGACCCGCGGAGTCCTTTATGGTGTTCGCGGCCGACAAATGCGGCCCCGGCGCCTACAACCTGCCGCTCTATCTCGCCTTTGCCGACCCCATGTACTGCGCGGGGCTGATGCTGCCTCCGATGATCAAGGGATTCCGTTTCCATGTCATCGACATGGACAACACAGCCGGCGACAGCCTCCTCGAGCTCGACGCACCCGACGACAGCTACCACATTGCCGCCCTGCTTCGCGACAACGAGCGCTTCGGCATCGATCGCATCATTTCTCGAACCCATGGCGAGGTCGTCGTGGCCGTTTCGGCACAGCGCCTCCACGCAATCGCAGGCAAGTACACCGGCAAGGATGATCCAGTCGCGATCGTCAGGAACCAGGGGATCTTCCCAGCTCCGGAGGAAATAATCTCGCCGTTCGCCAAAGCGCACTTCGTGGGCGGCGATGCACGCGGCTCGCATGTGATGCCGCTCATGCCGGTGCCACTCAACACGCCCGTTACCGGCATGTACTGCCTGCCGATCGTTTCTTGCGTCGGCTTTTCGATCGACAGGGAAGGCCGCTTTGCCGAATCCTACACCGATTTCTTCGACAACCCGGCATGGGATGAGGTCCGCCGGCGTGCCCAGCGCAAGGCCATCGAGATGCGCAGCCAAGGCTGGTCCGGCGCCGCCATGCTACCCTATTCCGAACTGGAATATGGCGGCTTCCGCGACACCGTGTCCGGACTGCTGAAGCGTTTTCGACTGCGCGACGACCGCAAGCCGGAAGCGGCCGAGTAGCGGCCGCCTCCAATCACAGCTGGAGCGATGTTCACCGTTCAATCGACAGATGCAGGCGCTATGACGACATGCCGATCCGGGAGGTGGATATGGCAAGAAAACGCATCGGCATTCTCACGGGCGGTGGCGACGTCGCCGGCCTCAATGCAGTCATCAAGAGCGTGACTTATCGCGGCAGTGAGGACGACATCGAGGTTGTCGGTCTGCGCCGTGGTTGGGAGGCCCTCACGCACCTGAACCTCGACGACCCAAACAGCAGGTCCCACTACGTCATCCCGCTGAACCGTGAAAACACGCGAACCATCGACCGGCGCGGCGGCACCGTGCTGCACGAGCCGCGTCAATCCCTCCAAAATACAAAAGCTGCCCGGTCATCTCGTCGGCAATGAGGTTCCGGTCTCGCTGAGCACCAACGGCGGCATCGCGACAAAGACATGGGACCTCACCAGCCGGGTGCTCGCTAACCTTTCGGGACTTGGCATCGAACACCTGATCGCCATCGGTGGCGACGACACGCTCAGTTATGCGGCCAAGCTCAACGAACTCGGCGTCAAGATCATCGCCATCCCGAAGACGATGGATAATGACGTCCGCAACACCGAGTACTGCATCGGCTTCTCGACCGCGATCACCCGCGCCAGCGATGCCATCCAGCGGCAGCGCACCACCGTCGGCTCGCATGAGCGAATTGGCATTTTCCGCGTCTTTGGTCGCGATGCCGGATTTACGGCACTCTACACCGCGTATGCGACCTCGATACGATGCCTCATACCGGAGCATAAGGTCGACCTCGACAAGCTGATCCAGTTGCTCATCGAGGACAAGCGCGCCAATCCAAGCAACTACGCGCTGATCGTGCTCAGCGAGGGAGCTCAGTGGGAAGGCTACAAGCTGCGGGAATACGGCGAGCCTGACGCCTACGGTCACCGCAAGAAGGCCAACGTGGCGGAATCGCTTGCCGACGAGATCAAGCAGCGCACCGGCGAGGAGACGATCACCTCCGATCTCACCTACGATCTGCGATCGGGCGATCCGGACTTCATCGACAAGCTTGTGGCCCTGACTTTCGGTAACATGGCCTACGATGCCATGCTGGAAAGCAAGACCGGCCTCATGTCGGCGCTGGTCGAGGGCCGCTACGACCTCGTGCCCATCCCTGACGCCAAGCTCGGTCCGCGCAAATTGGACGTTGCGAGCAGCTACAACACGGAGCGCTACCGCCCCATCTACGCCAACAAGCAGGGGCTGCCGATCTTTCTCAACCGCGCGTCTTAGCGTGCCGGAAGCTGCCTGCGTCGGAAGATCGCAATGCCGGCCGCGGCCGACAACGAACGATTCCGCTACCCGTGCGTTGAAAGTCGTGGGCGATTACGAGCTGGGAGCGACGATCATGCGTCCGCGTGGCGTTTGCCTGAGGGCCTTTCTGGTTGGTGTCTCGGTGCTGGCGACGAGCGTCGGCGCGTCCGCCCAGGGACTCGGCCAGGGACACGGAAGAGGTGGACCACCGGGTCCGGCCGCAGCGCCGGCGGCCCGGCCGGCACCACCACCTGCCATGGCACGTCCGGCGGCGCCCCCAGCCATGGCGCGTCCCGCCGCGCCGGCATTCCATCCCCCGGCCATGCCGCAGCGCCCGGCCATGGCGCCACATCCCGCGCCGCACATCGCCTCACCACCGCCGCGCCCGACGCCCCACTTCGCTGCACCGCCGCAGCGGGTCGCCCCGCACGTGGCAGCGCCGCGGCCTGAATTCCATCGCGCGCCGGCAGCGCCGCAACGTCCGGCCATGGCACCGCGGCCGACGCCGCATATTGCCGCCCCGTCCGGCCCAGGCGCAGCGCCGGCCGTGAGCGAGCGGCTGTCGCGACGGGAGCAGATCGACCAGCGCGCGCAACAGCATCAGCAACAGATCCAGCAGCGCCAGCAGATGGTGCAGCAGCGGCAGCGCGAGGTGCTGTCGCGCCAGACCGCCGAGCGCCAGACCCGCATCGATCGCCTGCAGCAGCGCGTGCAGCAATTGCAGTCGCAAAAGCCAGAGGGCGCGCGGGCGCAACGCGAGCAGCAACGGATGCTCCAGACGCAGAACCGCCTGCTGCAGCGCGAGCAGCGCACGCAGCAGACGGATCTGGCGCGCCAGCAGCGGCTGGGACTGCAGGCTCCCACTGCAGCCGCTACGGCAACCGCAGCGGCGGCCGCCGCGCGAGCCGCCGAGCGCGGGCGGTTTGCCGAGCGCTTCCGCGAGCAGGCCTCTGCGCAAACCCAGGCGGCCCTCGTCGCCCGCCAGAGCGGCTGGGCGCCCCGGCAGGCCTGGCGACACCGCCATCCCGCGGTGTTCGTGGCGTGGCTTGGGCCCGTGTTCTGGCCTTACGCCTATTCCGACATTTTTGACTACACGTTCTGGTCCTATGCCTACGAGCCGGGCTATTGGGCGTACGCCTATGACGACTTCGTCGACACCGTGTTCTGGGGTGGTGACAGCCCCTACGCCGCCTATGCCAGCATCAACCCGTACGACTATCCGCAAGCCGGCGGCGGCTCCCGCGCGCGCCAGCGCGCCAGCGTGAGCCCGCAAACGCTGCAGCAATTGTGCGGCACACCGGACAAGGGCGTCACCGCCTGGCCGCTTGCCGATATCGCGCGGGCGGTGCGGCCGACGCCGGAGCAACGCGCGCTGCTCGACCAATTGAAGACCGCGGCTGCCAACGCTGCCGGTGTGTTCAAGGACTCCTGCGCGGACACTTACGCACTAACTCCGCCCGGCCGCTTGCGCGCAATGATGAACCGCGTCAGCGCGACGCTGGAAGCGGTCAAGATCGTGCGCCCGGCACTGGAGAATTTTTACAACTCGCTCAGTGACGAGCAGCAGGCCCGCTTCAACGCGCTCGGCCCCAATGTCGGCGACCGCTCGCCGCCGCAGCAGCAAGCCAGTGGAGAGGGATGCGGCGATCCGAAGTCCGGCCTGACCCAGCTGCCGATCCAGAGGATCGAGGCTGTGCTCCACCCCGCGGGCAAGCAGAAGGAGGCGCTCGACCGCCTCAGCGAGGCGACGGCGAAGGGCGTTGAGGGCCTGCAGGCGGCCTGCCCGAACGATGTGCCGCTGACGCCGGTCGGACGGCTGGAGGCGATGCAGCGCCGGCTTGAGGCCATGCTGGCGGCCGCCAAGCTGGTCGAACCTGCCCTCGACGAGTTCTACGCCACGCTGAGCAGCGAGCAGAAGGCGCGCTTCAACACGCTGCAACAGATCGCAGGCCCGTGAGGGCAGCGTCGCGGGAGCTACACGTCCTGTGCCGCTCGATGCAGGTGCGCACCTTTACTGATTGCGCGCTTTGCAAAAAGCATATTCGCATTAGGGCCGGAATCGGGGGTCAATCGGCGTGTGTATTCAAGCCCGGCATGCCACTTCCTAACGTTTGGCTTGGTCCTCCCAGTCCTCCCACTCTACACCATTGATTTCCAGGTAACTGGAAACGGCTGCGCCAATGGTTGGGAAGAAATATTGCTCGCCAAGCTGCGAGAACAGTCCAAATCTCTTCAGCTTGTCTTTGACTGGATCTTTCAGCTCGGCAAAGCAGAACTCGATACCCTGCGCGTGCAACGCCTCGTCCAATTCGGCGATTGTATCGCCGGCGGAGACGTCCACGCTGGTGACAGGCTCCGCCGCAACGACCAGCCAGCGTACGGGCGTCGGCGATTTCGCCACGGCGTCCAGTACGCGCTCTTTGAAGAATTCGGCGTTGGCGAAGAACAGCGGCGCATCCCACCGAAACAGGACCAGCCCGGGGATTTGGCGTGCATCCGGATATCTTGTGATGTCGTGATAGCCTTTGACGCCATGGGCGCGACCCAACACGGCGGAGTGTGGGCGCCAACCGTCCCACAAGAACTCGGCGATGGCGATTGCTATTGCCAGACCAATTCCTGGGATCACTCCGAGCACCGCCACGCCGACAAAGCAGACCATCGATAGCCAAAACTCCCACTGCTGAATCCGATAGATTCGCTTGAGGTCGGTGACCTCAAACAAGCCGATCGCCGCGGCGATTACGACGGCCGCCAATGCAGCGGTGGGCAAATGCTGAAGGAGGTTTGGCGCCACCAGCAGAAGGATGGCGATGGCAAGCGCGCCGACGACTGAGGTTAGCTGGGTACGGGCGCCGGCCGCCTCTGCAACGGGAGTGCGCGAAGCGCTGCTGCTGATCGGGAAGCCCTGAAAAAAGCCGGTTGCCAGATTGGCCGCGCCAAGCCCCACCATCTCCTGGTTGGGATCGACATGAGTGCCCAATCGTGCGGCGTAGGCGCGCGAAAGCACGCTGGTGTCAGCGAATGATACCAGCGCGATTGCGCAGCCGCCGACCAGTACCGGCACGATATCGCCGTAGGTGATCCAGGGGATCGCGAAACCCGGCAGGCCCTGCGGAAGAGGACCCAAAACCGCCACGCCGTAACGGGTCCCAAGATCAAGCACGCCGACGATAGCGGTCGCCCCGACTACCGCAATCAGAATGCCTGGCAGCCGCTTGCTGTTCCGGAGCAGCAGGATGACCGTCAGCGTGCCGAGCCCGATCCCGAATGCGATCCAGTTTGTCTTGCCTTCAAGGATTGCATCGGCGATCGCCCATAGGCTTCGTAAAGGTCCTTCGCTCTCGATCGAGAAGCCGAAGAGCTTTGGCAGTTGGCTGATCAAAACGGTCAATGCAATTCCGTTCATATAGCCGTATCGTATCGGCTTGGAGAGCAGCTCGGTGACAAAACCCAAGCGCGCGATGCCGGCCAGAATGCATACCGTCCCCGAAACGATCGCCATCATCGCAGCGAGCGTCGCGGCGCGAAGAGGATCGCCGCCAGACAGTGGGACGACAACGCCGAGGATGACGGCTGCCAGCGCCGAGTCAGGTCCCAGCACGAGGATGCGGCTGGGGCCAAACAACGCGTAGACCAACAGCGGCACGATCGTTGCGTACAGACCGGCGATGCCAGGCAAGCCCGATGCTGTCGCGTAGGCAATTCCAACCGGGACCAGCATCGTCGCCAGGACGAGTCCGGCGAAGATATCGCGCGGAAGCCACGCCGCCTCATATCGGCGGAGGGTTTCGATTGCCGGCAGCCAATCGATCCAATGCTTCATTGGGGGTCACTTCCAGATCCGGCCAGGCTCGTTGGCAACGCACACATTGGCCGCGATTGGCCCAGCTGGAAGCCAGTCTAGGCTGTTGCGTCTCTCGGCAAGTGGAAAAATGTCACATCCCCGCTCATTCGCTCCAATGTTGCCAGCGGCATGTCCGTTTTGGGGGCACCCGCGACCGGGTCGATCCAGCGGCAAGTCCGACCAATGTCCGTTCTGCCGCTGAAAGCGGAAGTCAATTCAGAGGGGCCATGCTGAGGGCCGCAAAGTGGTCGAGCCCACCCTGGGCGAGTTCTATGCCACGCTGAGCAGCGAGCAGAAGGCGCACTTCAACACGCTGCAACAGGTCGCAGGCCCATGAGGGCGGCGTCGTATTCTCTCGCTGCAATCGCGCAGCGGCCGAACGATGTGGGGTAACGTAATCACCCAGCTTCGAAGCTCGACGAGAACACGCGAGTCCGGGCCGCGGCTCCCTGCGAGACGGCACGGGATGCAGCCGACAGCCGCGTTCCGACCTCACGCGGCGGGAATCGTCTTCTGCCCAGCCTCATCCGTTTTTGTGATCGCTTGAGACCGCTCCATCTCGTCCGAGCCAGCGGCGTTGCATTGCTGGAAGTAGGAAGACAACTCGAGATCGGCCAGGTGATCCCAGTATTCTGCTTCTGCGAGCAGCTTCCATTTGTTCATGCTGTTGTATGCGGCCTGTTGACGGCACAGCGAACCCATCGCACGCAAGCGTTGCACCTTCTCCACTGCGAACCTCCTTCGCGCGCTTGTTTGTTTACAGGCGCATTTGTGTTGTCACAGCTTTGCAGATTGAATTGACGAGTGATAGTCCGGTGTTTGACGGTCAATCGATGACAGCGCAATCGTCTGACTTTTCGCGAAATAGTCGAGCCGAACGACGCGGGCATTGGCGGCAGCAAGGGGCGCTGGGCAGAATGACAGCGCGTCCGGCGGCCCCCCAGAGGCCTACGTCGCCGGTGCATTCCATTTCAGGACTGAAATCTTAATTGTGAGCGGCCTTCCCTGGATGATGGTTAACTTGCAATTAGACCGGGCCGGACAAAGTTTGATCCCGAAACTATTTTGGCCCGGCACATTGGACTGCAAGACCGCCTTCCGGCGGTCTTTCCTTTCGCCGCAACGAAACGGGTCCCAGGCTGGACCACGCCGGCTCGGCAAAGGTCGCCAGTCTTGCACGCCGATCACAACAATGGCCCCGACAACAATGGCCCCGACGGATGACACGTCGGGGCCATTCAAGATCATCAGGCGTGGGTACATCCGCCGAGCCTGCTGATCGTTGATGCCACCGATTACCACATCCGATCTGGCACATACTGCGGCGAGGCTGCGGCATCGGGGTGATGACATTCTGCCTGAAAGCTGATGGCTGTCCACCTCATCATTGGTGGTACTCCCAGCTCGCTGACCAACACGAGCTGCAGCTCGATCTCCGCTGCCGTCGCGGTACGCACCTTCCGCTCCGTTATCGCTACCCTGGTGCGCTCAAGCCCCTCCGCAAGAAGTGCACCCACGCTGACCTATATTGAGTTCGTCATCCCGCGTCATCGTCGCTGAACCTTTGCGGGATTTCCGGGACCAAACTCTATAGGCTGCAAGAACGACGGCTTTTCTGCTGTGAACCGGCCCGACCATTGTGAAGTGACAGTTTGATTTTTTGGCGCTGCATTAGCGCAAGAGGGGTCCGTTATGGACCGAACAGCTGGCAAGAACGTCAGTTGCCGTGCCATACAGTGTCATTCGCCAGGATGGCGCCGCTGCGGCATTCTCATTGTTGCGATGCTCTGTACCGCATGCACTCTCCTGTTTGCGAGCGAAGCCAGAGCTCAATGCACGGCGCGAGATGTCCTGCAGAACCAACTAAGGCTCAAGAAAGCTCCGTCAGCTGACAGGCCGCAAATCCCGATTGAATCCGCCGTCGATGTTCCCGTGTGGAAGACGATCACAATCGGGACGTTTGCAAATTTCTTTGCCCTCAGTAACGCAATGGATGCGGTAGGTTGCGGTATCGGAAACTCGGCCGGCGAAATTCTCGCACGACCGACCTTTACTCTTCGCGACACGAAAACAAGCGTAAAGCTTTTTGCGGTCTCGGCAGCCGAACTCGGCTTTAAGACCGATACCGCGTCGCTGGCGGACATTTATGCCCGCGCCAAGCAGCTGGGTTTCGGACTCGCGGCCGCAGAAGTCGGGCCACAGCTGAGGCTGCAATATTTTGACCAGCCGATCGGCGAATTTCTCATCATCGGAATGGAGCCGATCAGGACGTGGAAGGGCGCCCCCGTCATCTTGAATGTAGCCAATGGCGGAGCGGGACTCATTCTCATCGGCCAGGATGGCAGCGCCGACGCACAGATCTCCGTGGTATCCCGCTTTGTATTTGTGCGGACCAATGAAGGCGCACCTGCCGAGGAGCAGGAGGCCGTAGCACTAGTCGGTCGCTGAATTTCCTGGTGTGCGCAGCGGCCTCGACTTGCGGGCACAGAGCTCAGGGGAGTGTCTGCCATGACACAAGCGTCGATCAAAGTCGGCATGATCGCGGAGGAGACCGGAGCACTTTCGTTCATGGGCCGCGCAAACGCCAACGTGGCAAGGATGGTGGTTGACGAGATCAACGCCAATGGCGGCCTGCTGGGGCGGAAGATCGAACTCTACCTCGAGGACGGTGCAACGACCGACGCGGTCGCGGAGGCCAAGGCGGCCAAGCTTGTGTTGCAGGACAAGGTGGATGTGATCTTCGGCGGCATCTACAGCTCCACGCGGCAGGCCATCAAGGGCCCCGCCGTCGTGAAGGGCAGGACGCTCTACATCTACCCCGAGCAATACGAAGGGCAGGAATGCGACCCGCTGATCTTCTGCACCGGCCCGGTGCCGGCGCAGCAGCTCGACCCGCTCATTCCCTGGCTGATGCACAAGACCGGTGCCAGGACATTCTACCTGCCGTCCGCAGACTACATCTGGCCGCACGTGATGAACGAGAGGGTCCGCCGGCTCGTCACCGCCAATGGCGGCAGCATCGTCGGCGAGAAATACCATCCCCTCGATCACATGGAGTACGACGAAACAGTTGCGAGGATCATGTCCAGCGGCGCGGAAGTGGTGTTCAACACCATCGTTCCACCCGGGGTGGTGCCCTTCTTCGCTCAACTCCACAACGCCGGTTTTCAGGACCGCGGCGGGCAGTTGATCTGCACCTATTTCGACGAGAACCTGCTCGGCCTGCTGCCCGCGCCGCATGTGGAAGGCCTCTACGGCTGCCTCGACTTCTACCAGAACGTCAGCGATCCCTTCAGCAAGACGCTGCTCGGCGCGTACGACAAGCGCTATCCCGGCAAGGAGCAGTTCACGGGCGGCAGCGCCTGCTCCGGCCTCTATCGCGGGATCAAGCTCTGGGCGGCGGCCGTGAACGAGGCCGGCTCGCTGCGCCAGAAGGACGTCATCGCTGCGCTTGATCACGCGGGGATCGCCGAGGGGCCGGGTGGTCCAGCGGAAATGGTTCCCGGCCAGCACCACGTCCGCATGAACATGTATATCGCGCGGGCAAAGAGCGGCCGTTTCGAGATCGTCGAGAGCCTGGGGCCTATCGCGCCGGACGAGGCGATGGTGCCGTCCGTCGCGGAGTTCGGCCGGAGACCAATAGCGTAGTCAGCCCATCAGGCAGGGAGCGTGAGATGAGTGTCCCGTCTCCAGTCAACGAGAGTCTCCTGAGCCAGCGTCTCGCCGCGCTCGGAGCGGCAAGAAGCTGGGCACCGAATGTTCTGCCGGAGCTCGAGCACTTCATCCGGACCGCCGACGACTATGATCTTCTTCGCGTCAACCCCATCCAATACGGCGGCGCCGTCCGCATGTCCGAGGCCGACGCGATCGAGCTGTTCGTGCACGCTGCCAAGGTGGGCCTGTTCGATATGGACTGGCTGCTGATCTGCGCCTATTGCCCGCAGGTCGCTGGCAGCTTCCGCGAGCTCGACCAGGTCCATCCACGCTTTCAGTGCGCGTTCTGCAACGCGATCAATGATGTGGCGCTGGACGACTACATTCAGGTCGCATTTACGGTCTCGAGCGGCGTCCGCGACATCATATTCCGCCATCCCGAAAGGCTGTCTGTCGAGGATTTTTACCTGCGCTACAACTTCTCCAAGGGCTTCATCGCTCCGCACGGAATGACGCATCAGCAGCTCGTTGCCGCGCTCTCACGGGGATTCGCCGATATCGAGGCGCATGAGCACCGCAGCTTCGACTTCGAGGTCACGGCTGGCCGCTTCGAGGTGCTGGATTTGAGCCACAAACTCCTTCTGGTCTTCTTCGCGGACGGGGAGCCGGCAGAGCCGCAAGAGACGCTGGTCCAACTTGAGTCGGGCCGCTTCCATGTACCGGACCGGCCGACGGCACCGAAAGACATGGTCCTCGGCGACGGGCAGTTTTCGTTCCGGCAGACGGCCGATCTCAGCCCAGGCAAGCACACCATCCGGATCGAGAACCGCACCGACGATCGCGGTCGCTTCTGGTTCGTCCAGTATCCCCCAGGTTTCGCGCCCCATCTGGTCGAGTATGAACCGTTTCTTTCCGGCAAGCGGTTGCTGCTCACCCCGAGCTTCCGCGAACTCTACAAGGCGCAGCTGGTGGATGAGGGCGAGAGCATCAAGGTCTCAGACATGACCTTCCTGTTCACCGATCTGAAGAAGTCGACCCCGCTGTACGAAAGCGTCGGTGACGTGAACGCGTATTTTCTGGTTCGCCAACACTTCGAGATCTTGAACAGGATCATCCGGGAACGATCCGGCACCATTATCAAGACGATCGGCGACGCGGTCATGGCCGGGTTCGAGCGTCCGCAGGATGCCGTTTGCGCCGCCATCGAGATGATCGAAGAGCTGTCGCGATTCAACCAAACCGCTTCGCGGCCGCTGGGCCTCAAGGTCGGTGTCCACAGGGGGCGGGCGATTGCGGTGAATCTCAACGACCGGATCGACTATTTCGGACAGGACGTGAATATCGCCGCACGCGTGCAAGGTCTCGCCGATGTCGACGAAGTTTGCATCAGTGCGACCGCGATGGAGGCGCCGGGCGTCGGTGACATCGTCAATTCACGCTCGGTGTCGCGCAACTACGAGAACCTGAAGGGCATCGGTCAAAAGATGGAGGTCCATCGCATGACAATCCCGCCGACGCAGACTTGAACGAGCGCAAGGGCGGCGCGCGGGGCGCCTACACCACCGTCCTGTGCCGCGTAATGCAGGTGCGCAGCACCTCGTCCATCGGCTTGGCCCACCAGTCGTTGGAGAAGATCTCGATCTCGGAATAGCCGGCAAAACCCTGCGCCTCGACCGCTTTGCGCACCGATTTGATGTCGATGACGCCGTCGCCCATCATGCCGCGGTCGTTGAGGATGTCCCTGGTCGGCACCAGCCAGTCACACACATGGAAGGCAAGCAGCCGATCCCTGCCCGCGCGCGCGATCTGGCTCATCAGCTCCGGGTCCCACCAGATGTGATAGACATCAAGTGCGACGCCGAGCATGCCGGTGCGGCCGGGGTCGAGCCGGTCGCAGATATCGAGCGCCTGTTTTGTGGTGTTCACGCAGGCGCGGTCGGCGGCGTAGGCGGGGTGCAGCGGCTCGATGGCCAGCGGCAGGCCTGCCTGCCTGGCATAGTCGAGCATGTCGGCAAGCGCCTCCTCGACCTGCCCGCGCGCGGCCGCGATGTCCTTCGACGGCTCGCTCCCCGGCCGTGAATATTGCGGCAGGCCGCCGACGACGAGGACGATGCACGGCGCGCCCAGCGCCTTGGCTTCATCCACGCAGCGCCGGTTGTCGTCGCGCACTTCGCCCCGGCGCGAGGCATCGGAGGTGAACATGCCGCCACGGCAATAGCCTGACAGCTCGAGGCCGGCATCGCGCACCGCGCGCGCGGCACGGTCGAGACCGACGGATGCGACCTGGTCGCGCCAGGGGTCGATGGCGCGGATGCCGTGCTTCGCACAGGCATCGATGATCGCGACGAGGTCACCCTGCTTGCGGACCGTCGCCGTATTCAGCGACAGCCAGCGGTGGTCGGAAGAGAAATCGCGCATCAGGATTCGATCCCGTGCGAGGCCAGCACCGTCGTCATCCGCCGCGTCGCCAGCTCAGGATTGGCGAGCAGGCCGGCCTGATCGGCCAGCCGGAACAGCTCGGCCAGATGCAGCATCGAGCGCGCGCTCTCCTGCCCGCCCACCATGGTGAAATGATCCTGATGGCCGTTCAGATACGCCATGAACACCACGCCGGTCTTGTAGAAGCGCGTCGGCGCCTTGAAGATGTGGCGCGACAGCGGCACGGTCGGTCCCAGCACGTCGTGGAAGCCGGCCTCGTCGCCGGCAGCCAGCCGCGACAGCGCATAGGACGCCGCCGGTGCGATAGCGTCGAAGATGCCGAGCAGCGCGTGCGAAAAACCTTGGCTATCGCCGGCGATCAGCTCCGCATAGTTGAAGTCGTCGCCGGTGTACATCCTGATGCGCTTGTCGAGGCGACGACGCATGTCGATCTCGCGCTGCTTGTCGAGCAGCGAGACCTTGACGCCGTCGACCTTGGCGGCGTTGGCGTTGATGACGGCCACCGCAACATCCATGGCCTTGTCGAGGTCCTTGGTACCCCAATATCCCGTCAGTGCAGGATCGAACATGTCGCCGAGCCAGTGGATGATCACGGGCTCGCGGACCTGCGACAGCACGCGGTCATAGACCTTCGCATAATCGTCGGCATTGCGGCCGAGCTTTGCCAGCGCGCGCGACGCCATCAGGATGATGCGGCCGCCGACCTTCTCGACCGCCGAGATCTGCTCCTCATAGGCCCGGATCACATCGTCGACGGTCCTGGCATCCTCCACCGCGAGATGGTCCGTGCCGGCGCCGGAGAACACCAGCGCGTTGCGGCGCTTGGCGGCGGCGACCGAGCGCGTGATCAGCTCCAGCGAGGTCGGCCAGTCCAGCCCCATGCCGCGCTGCGCGGTGTCCATGGCTTCGGCGACGCCGAGACCGAGGTCCCAGACATGCTCGCGGAAGGCGATGGTCTTGTCCCAGTCGACGGCAACCGAAAGCCAGGGATCGTTGTCGGCGAAGGGATCGGCGACCGTGTGCACGGCGGAGAACGCGATGCGGTTCAGCGGGCCTTCGAGCCTCGCCGGGAACGTTCGCGAGGCCGCGAGCCGGTAGGTCTCGATCGAGCGGTCGGCTTTCGGCAGCTTGAGCGACAAGGACGACATTGAAGGAGCAGGCTTGGGCAGGACGGGCTTGTTCATGCTTCCCTCCTCAGGCCTTGATCGGGGCGACGTCGATCCAGCGCCGCTCCTTCCAGCTCTTCAGCGCGCATTCGGCGAGCTGCACGCCCTTGGCGCCTTCGAGCAGCGTGAACTTGTAGGGCGCGTCCTCGTAGACGTGACGGATGAACATCTCCCACTGTTCCTTGAAACCGTTGTCGTAGGAGACGTTGTCCGGCAGCTTCTGCCAGTCGCCGTAGAAATCATGCAGCCGCTTCTCGTCCGGATTCCACACCGGCCGGGGCGTCGCCTGCCGCGCCTGGATCATGCAATCGGAAAGGCCGGCGACCGCCGAGCCGTGCGTGCCGTCGACCTGGAAGGTGACGAGGTCGTCGCGATAGACGCGCGTCACCCAGGACATGTTGATATGGGCGATGACGCCGCCCTCGAGCTGGAAGGTCGCGTAGGCGGAATCGTCCGCGGTCGCCTTGTACTTCTTGCCCTGCTCGTCAAAACGCTCGGGGATGTCGGTGTTGCCGATGCAGACCACGCTCTGGACGTTGCCAAAGAGGTTGTCGAGCACGTAGCGCCAGTGGCAGACCATGTCGAGGATGATGCCGCCGCCGTCCTCGTCGCGGTAGTTCCAGGACGGCCGCTGCGCCTCCTGCCAGCCGCCCTCGAACACCCAATAGCCGAACTCGCCGCGCACCGAGAGGATGCGGCCGAAGAAGCCGGAGTCGCGCAGGAAGGCGATCTTCTTCAGGCCGGGCAGGAACAGCTTGTCCTGCACGGTGCCGTGCTTGACGCCCTTGGAATTGGCGAGCTTGACGACCTCGAGGGCCTCTTCAAAGTTCGTCGCGATCGGCTTCTCGCAATAGACGTGCTTGCCGGCATTGATGGCCTGGGTCAGCAGGCCCGGCCGCGCCTGCGTGGTCGCGGCGTCGAAGAACATGGTGTCGTTCTTGTCGGCCAGCGCCGCATCGAGGTCGGTGGTCCAGCGCGCGATGTTGAAGCGCTTTGCAAGCGCCTCGACCTTCTCGGCGCTGCGGCCGACCAGGATCGGATCGGGCATGATGCGGTCGCCGTTCTTCAAGCGGACGCCGCCCTGGTCGCGGATCGCGACGATCGAGCGGATCAGATGCTGGTTGAGCCCCATGCGGCCGGTGACACCGTTCATGATGAGGCCGAGGCGTTGGGTGGTCATGCCAATTGCTCCTGAAGTGATGTTGGCTGTTCGAGCGGGCGGAGCGCGGACCAGTCCGGATGGACCGACGTCGCAAAGCCCGCCGCATGAAGCGATCCCGTCAGGAGATCGCCGTCGTGAATGGAGAGACGGATGCCCTGCCCGGCATCGGCGTAGAGATCGGGATGCGCAGCCGCGAAGGCCGCAGCTTCGGCGGCCGGCGTGTCGCCGAAGCCGTCGACGTAGTGGTGGCCGTTCCGTTCGGCGTGGGTGACGCCGAGGAAGGCACCGAGTGCGAGGTCCTGCTGCACGGCAAGGCCAGCCTGGCAGGTGAGGTCCTCGCCGGTGACGAAGAACTTTTCGCCGCCCCCGCTCCATTTTGCCGCGCGCGTGGCGCTGACGATGGACTTGTAGAGCCCCTTGCAGGATTTCGAGGAGATGCCGTGATAGCCGAGAGCCCGAGCGGCAGGGAAGGCATCGTAGGAATCATCGGCTTCATCGATGATGAAGCCGCGCGCGGCGAGCGAACCGAGCGGCGACTGCCGTGTAATGTCACGCGGCATCGGCTGTTCGACATAGAGCAAGCGAGAAGCGATCGGCCGCAAGTCGGAATCATGATCGAGCCGATCCATCAGGGCCTGCAACGCCGCGAGATCGGCGTATTGCTCGTTCGCATCGAGCGTCACCTTGTAGCTGCGCCCAAGTGTATCGAGCTCCTTGCCGATCCGCGCCAATCGCGCTGCATCGGCTGCGGGATCGCCCGACAGCTTCAGCTTGAAGTAACTCGCGCCGGCGTTCTCATGAGCGTCGGCGACGCCGCCCTTGCCCTCCACGGTATCGTCGAGGCCGACGGTATGCCTGATAGCAACGCGCGGCAACGGCTTCCGACTGGACAGAAACGCCGCGATCTCCGCGTCCTTCAGGTCGGGCGATAGTCGCGCATCGATGCCGGCAACGTTGCCGGCCATTCCGTCGAAAAAGCCGGTCTCAACGCCGCGCAGCAGCGCATCGAGGATCGCCTTGTCGATCTCCGCCAGGCCATAAGCCGCCGCAAGCGCCGGAATGTTCTTCTTCGCGCAGGTCGCGATCTGGGCACCAATGCACGCGGCATGCAGATCGAACGCCGTCAGGAACCCGGTCCGCGCCAGATAAAGCCCGCGCGCAATTTCCAGGGATCGTCGCAGACCGTCGACCGTCTGCGCCGGAGAAAACTCCGGCCGCTTGTCGAACCATTTCGGCACCAGCAGCTCGGCGCTGGCGCCGACGGCGCTTCCCCTGCCCTCGACCTCGATCTCGACCCGCACGAACAGCTGCGTCGTCGCGTTGATGGTGATGGCGCCAAAGCGGAACGGCCGCGCGAACTGCACGGGACGTTCGAAGAAGGTGATATCTCGAAGCTTCAGGCGCGGCGCCATGGCTTTAATCCAATGCCCCTTGCGAGAAGAAATGCTTGCGGATGCGCTGCACGAGCTCGGTGAAGACCGGGTCGGCCATCACGTCGAGCGAGCGCGGGCGCGGCAGCGGCACGTCGTAGATCGCGGCGACCGCGCCGGGACGCTCGGTCATGACCAGCACGCGGTCCGCGAGGAACACCGCCTCGGGAATCGAATGCGTGATCAGCAGCACCGTCTTCTTCGTCTCGCGCTGGATTCGCATCAGCTCAACATTCATGCGCTCGCGCGTCAGCGCATCGAGCGCGCCGAACGGCTCGTCCATCAGCATGATCTTGGGATCGTGCACCAGCGCGCGGCAGATCGAGGCCCGCTGCTGCATGCCGCCGGAGAGCTGCCACGGCAGCTTCTTCTCGAAACCTTCGAGCCCGACCAGCTTCAACAGCGCCTTGGCGCGGTCGAGATATTTTTGCCGCGGCAACCGTTTCATGTCGATCGGCAGCATCACGTTGGACAGGATGTTGCGCCAGGGCAGCAGCAGCGCGTTCTGGAACACGATGCCGACATTGCCGTGCGGCTTCGTCACCTTCTCGCCCTCGACCAGGATCTCGCCTGACGTCGGCGGCAACAGCCCCGAGATCAGCTTGAGCAGCGTGGACTTGCCGCAGCCGGACGGGCCGACCACGACGAAGAACTCGCCCTCGTTGATGTGGAAGTCGAGCGGCCGCAGCGACGGCACGTCGCCGTCGCGCGTCCGGTAGGTCTTCGACACGCCTGATAGCTTGATGCCCGACGCCTCGCCGGCGGCCCGGTCGCTCACCAGTCTCAGATGCGCGGCCGGCTGGCTAGCGTCGTTCGGTCTTGTTGCTGGGTTCATCTAACCAGGTCCACTCGACGATATGCCCGTCATTCCGGGGCGCCCAAAGGGCGAACCCGGAATCTCGAGATTCCGGGTCTGGTCCTTCGGACCATCCCGGAATGACGGTGTGTGTCGCTCACGAGCCGCTCTTCGGCAGATAGTCGTTGGTGTAGAAGGCCTTCGGGTTGTCCTTGGCCTTGGCGTCGAGCCCGCCATATTCGACCAGCAGGTTGACGGTCTCGGTCATGTTCTGCTCGGTGACCTGGAACGGCCGCTTGCTCTTGGTCGCCGCGGTCCGGTAGAGCGGAATGGTCAGCTCGAAGCCCTGCGTCAGCGTGTCGATCTTGCCGCCCTTCGGGTTGGCATCGAGGATCGACTGCGCCGCGGCCTTCGGCTCCTTCTCGGCGGCCTCGACCGCCTTGGTCGTCGCCGACATGAAGCGGCGGACGAGATCGGCGTTGGCCTTCACATAGTCGGAGTTGGCGATGATGCCGGAGGAAACCATGTTGATGCCGTAGTCGGCGAACTTGATCGGATAGACGTCCTTGCCGGTGGCATCCTTGATCTTCATCGACTGGTCCATGACGTAGCCGAGCAGCAGATCGGCCTGGCCGTTGATGACTGCGTTGAGCTTGGTCTGGCCGTCGCCCGCAACCGTCTGGAAGTCGCTCTCCTTCAGGCCGGTCTTCTTCAGGAACAGCGGCCAGATCTGGGTCATGGAGTCCGCCGGCGTGATCGCCACCGTCTTGCCCTTGATGTCCTCGGGCTTCCTGATGTTCTTGTCGACGAAGCCCATGGCGGACATCGGTGAGGTCTGGAGCAGGACGCCGGTCGCGACCACGGGCGCGCCCTTGATGGCGGCGCGCATCATGGTGGGCACGTCGACATAGCCGAAATCGGCGGTCTTGGCGGCGACGGCCTGCGTGGTCGCAGCCGAGCCGCGGCCTTCCTGGATCTCGAGATCGATGCCCTCGGCTGCATAAATGCCCTTGGCCTTGCCGTAATAGAACGGCGCGTGCTCGCCATAGACGTACCAGTTCAGCATCACCACGACCTTGTCGGCCGCCTGCGCCGGCATCGCCGCGAACGCCATCAGCGCCACCGATGCAGCCCCAATCCACCGCTTCATCGTCACTCTCCCTTGTCGTTATGTTTCGGCCGTTGGTGGCCGTTGCTTAAGTTAAGAGGCGAAAATCACGTCCTCGCGCTGGCTGACATGCCAGGGAATGACCAGCTTCTCGATCCGGTCCACGATCCAGAACAGCACGACTCCGAGCAGCGCGAGGATCACCAGCGCTGCGAACATCGTCGGCAGGTCGAACGTGCCGATCGAGCGCTGCATGACGTAGCCGATGCCGGAATTGGAGCCGACGAACTCGCCGACGACGGCGCCGACGACAGCAAGCGTCACCGAGACCTTGAGGCCTGAGAAGATCGCCGGCAGCGCATGCGGCAGGTTCACCGCACGGAACACCTGGAAGCGGCTGCCCTGCATCGCGCGCGCAAGATCAACCATGTCAGGATCGACCGATTTGAAGCCCTGCACCGCCGAGACCACCACCGGGAAGAAGCCGAGGAGAAAGGCCGAAATCACCTTCGGAATGATGCCGAAGCCGAACCAGACCACGAACAGCGGCGCGATCGCGATCTTCGGCACGGACTGCGAGAACACCAGCAGCGGATAGACGTAGCTCTCTACCGTCTTCGAGCCCGCGATCAGCATGGCGACGGGAATGCCGAACAGCGCCGACAGCAGGAAGCCGCAGACCGTCGCATAGGTGGTCGGCCAGGACTGGCGCAGCAGTTCCGGCCATTCGGTGCGCAGCACCGCGATGACATCGCCCGGCGACGGGATCTGGTAGGCGGGAATCCTGAACAGCCGGATCGCCAGATCCCAGGCGATCACGATGAAGACCAGGAACAAGAACGGCCGAACCCAGGCCGCATTCAGCATCTTGGACACCGCACTCTGCGGCTTCAATTCAGCCACGTCTCACTCCCGGCATTCTTCTTCGTTCTCGTTCGTTCTTGGGAGAAATTAACTCGTTGGATAAATACTGTCCAGACCTTTCCCTGTGGCGTTTTGCGCCGGGGGTTCCGCAAATTCAGTGTCGTCCCGGCGAAGGCCGGGACCCATAACCACAGGACAAAGTTTGGCGAAGGCCGGCCGTTCGGGATTGGCACCACGCGCAACCGATGGATCACGCGGTATGGGTCCTGGCTTTGGCCAGGACGACGATGGGGAAAGAGTTTGCCTTAAACCGTCTGCACCACCGCGGCACGCTTCTTCGGCGCCTTGACGATCTCCAGCAACTCCGTGGACCGCCCCGTCAGCGCGGCCAGCACGAGGCCGGCCATGTGCGCGAGGCGCTCATCCTTGGCGTCCTTGGCCAGCAGATCGCGGCCGAAGATCACGCTCAGCGTCGCCGAGTTCGAGAGATAGAAGAAGCTCAGCGCCGCGATCGAGATGTAGAGCTGCACCGGATCGACCGCGACCTGGAAGTCGCCGCTCTCGACGCCACGCCGCACCACGGTGCCGATCATCTCAACGAAGGGCGAGTGCATCGACTTGACCTTGGTCGAGCGCTTCAGGTGCTTGGCGCGTGCGAGGTTCTCGGTCTGGAGCAGCGAGAGGAACTCGGGGTTGCGCAGGAAATAGCCCCAGGTGAATTCGATCAGGCGGCGGATGGCCTCGGGCGGATCGAGATGTTCGAGATCGAGCCCGCGCTCCTCGCTGCGGATCTTGTCATAGGCGCCTTCGAGCACCGCGAGATAGAGCTCGTCCTTGTTGCCGACGTGATAGTACAGCATGCGCTTGTTGGCGCCGGCCTTGGCCGCGATGCGGTCGACGCGCGCCCCGGCAAGCCCATGGGCGGAAAACTCCTGCTTGGCGGCCTCGAGAATGCGCAGCCGCATCCCCTCGGGATCGCGCTGCCATTTCAGAGTTCTCTTTGCCTTTGCCAAACCGGGTGCTCGCTGGGGGTTCTCAAAGTACGCGTGTAACACGCGGGCGCGCGTTTGAGAATATTTCGTCATTCCGGGGCGCGCCCGCTTGGGCGCGAGCCCGGAATCCATCGTGCAGCAGGGTCAATGGATGAATGGATTCCGGGCTCGTCGCTGCGCGACGCCCCGGAATGACTCCATCTCAATCCGCCGGCTTCGGCGACCGCTCCAGGAGCACCGTCTGGATGCCGCAGGTGCCGTTCCGCACCGTCATGATCCGCGTGCCCGGCTTGCGGCCGTTGCGCACCTCGGTGACGTCGAGGCCGCTCGCGATCAGGCGGGCGCGCGTGGCGTCGATGTCGGCGACCCGCCAGCTCAGGCCCCAGAGACGGTCATGCGCGAGGTCACCGCCCGCCACAGGACGGCGCACCACCTCGACGATGAGGTCGCCGCAACGGAAGAACATCAGCTGGCCCCAATCCTGGTGCGAACGGTCGAGCGCGAGATCAAGCCCGAGCCGCGCGCCATAGAGCGCGGCGGCGCGCTCGGAATCCTCGGTGGTGATCACGACGTGGTCGAGCGCGTCGATCGGCGCGATGTCGGTCGCGACCGATCTGGGGCGCTCCTCGGCAAGCTCGAGGAAGAACATCCGCACGCCGCGCGTGAGTTCGGTGGCGGCGCGCGTGCGTTTCCAATGCAGGACGGCATCGGATTCAGAATCGCTGCTTTCGACCTCGGCAACCGGATCCGGCTTCAGGGCCACCCGCTCCAGCCGCCGGTGCATCCTGCTCATGTCTGCGACACGAAAGCACAGGCTGGCGAGCACGCCCTCTTGGTCGTCGAGCAACGCGCGCATCCGGTCGGCGGTCACGCTGAAACCGCTCGGCGCCATCAATTCGATCGTCATGTTCTCGAGAGTGAACAGCACCCGGTCGGCCCCCTCACCCGAGTTCTGCCAGGCCGGCGCGCGGCCGAGCAGCGTCTGATAGGCCGCCTTGGCTGCACCGATATCCCTGACCAAAGCGACGACGTGATCGAGGCCGGTGATCATGTTCCCTCCCTCCCGACGGAGCCGGAACCGAACGTCCTGGGGGCGTCGGCTCTGCCCGGGCAACGCTGGCCCTGCCACGGTCGTATTCCGGCCCCATACCGACCTCAAGCGCCTATCGCCATGACTCTGCAAATATTTTGGCTCTGCGAATATTTTTGGCTCCCGCCGAAGCGGTGCTAAGGTAAGCAGCCGGCCGGGACCACCCAGCGCATCACGGACAACCAATGCAGGCTCTCTTTATCGGACAGACCTATATCGACGTCGTCTTCCTCACCGACCACATGCCGACCGGCGACGAGAAGCACGTGGCGACCGACTACGCGGTCTCTTTCGGCGGCAATGCGGTGACGGCGGCGTTCTGCTGCGCCAAGCTCGGCATCGTGCCCGACCTGATCGCCACGGCGGCCAATGACTGGCTGGGGCGCATGTTCCAGGACATGTGCGCGAAATACGCGATCTCGCTGCATGCGCGAAAGGTGAACCAGTCCTCGCTGTCCTTCATCATGCCCAAGGACGGCAAGCGCGCCATCGTCCGCTGCCGCGACGACGAGCACATCCATCCGTTCCCGATCCTCAATCTCGGCGGCTGCCGCGCGCTGCACATCGACGGCCACCAGCCCGATGCGGCGATCCACTATGCAAAAGTCTGCCGCGAGGCCGGCATCCTGACCTCGCTCGACGGCGGCGGCCTGCGCACCAACACGCACGAGCTCCTGGAATTCATCGACGTCGCGATCGTCGCCGAGCGCCTTTGCGAGCAGATGGACCTGACGCCGGAGAAGATGCTCGATTACCTGAAGAGCCGCGGCTGCAAGATCGGCGGCGTCACCATGGGTGAGAAGGGCCTGCTCTGGTACAACGAGACAGGCGCGGTCGAGATCATGCCGGCGATGCCGATCCCGCGTGAGCGCGTGATCGACACCAACGGCGCCGGCGACGTCTTCCACGGCGCCTATGTCTATTCCTACCTCGCCCATCCCGGCAAAAGCTGGCGCGAGCACTTTGATTTTGCCCGCGCCGCTTCGACGTTCAAGATCCAGCGGCTCGGCAATGAGGCCGGCTTGCCGACCCTTGTCGACATCGCCAAGGTCAGGCACGAGTTCGAGGTCAAGGCCTAGTCTTCGCAGAGGTTCAAATGGGGCGCGTCTACGTCGCCGGCAGCATCAACATGGATGTGGTGGCGACGGCCGACCGCCATCCAAAAGTCGGCGAGACCGTCGCCGGCAAGCAGGTGCTGTATTTCCCCGGCGGCAAGGGCGCCAACCAGGCCGTCGCGGCCTCGCGGCTCGGCGCCCGGACCACGCTGATCGGCCGCCTGGGCAAGGACTCATTCGGCACCGAGCTGAGGGCGTTCCTCGCCGGTCAGGGCATCGATCTCGGCTACGTTCAGGAGACGGCGGAGGCGCACACCGGCACCGCCATCATCACGGTTGCGGCGGCCGACAACACCATCGTGGTCATTCCCGGCAGCAATGCGCTGGTCGGCGCCGACGACGTCAGTGTCGTCCCGCTCGTCAAAGGCGATGTCGCCATCAGCCAGTTCGAGATTCCGCTCCCCACGATTGCCGCCTTCTTCCTGCGGGCGCGGGCGGCGGAGGCCACCACGCTGCTGAACCCGGCGCCGGCACAAAAATTTGGCCACGAGCTGCTTGAGCTGGTCGACATCCTCGTGCTGAACGAGACCGAGCTCGGCTTCCTCGCCGGCACCGAGCTGTCCGACAACGACGAGGCCGCGCGGATCATCCAGGTCGCGCGGCAGCTTCAGGCGCGCGAGGACCAGACCATCTGCGTCACGCTCGGCAAGCGCGGCGTGCTCGCCCTCGCCGGCGACCAGGAGTTTGCGGTGCCCGGCCGCGTGGTGAAGGCGGTCGACACCACCGGCGCCGGCGATTGCTTCGTCGGCGCGCTCGCGGCGCAACTCGCCGACGAAGTCCCCCTGCGCACGGCGCTCGCCTTCGCCAACGCCGCCGCCTCGATCAGCGTGCAGCGCATGGGCGCGGGGCCGTCGATGCCGACGGCCGCGGAAGTGGCGGCCGTTCTGTAGAGCGTGGCGCTTCCTCCGCCTCTCCCCGCCTGCGGGGAGAGGGAGTAGAGTTCACGCCAGCGCGCTCTTCAGGTCAAAGCTCTCGTCCGCGGCCTGCTCCGGCGTGATCGAGCGGTCCATGCCCTGCAATCTGCGGCCGAACATGTGATCGCCGGCGCGGTTGATGGACTCGATGCCGACCAACTTGTCGCCCCTGTAGCAGAACGCCGAGAACGCCTTTTTGGCGGGATCGCCGCGCAGAACGACGCGATCGTAGCCGGTGGTGAGGCCCGCGATCTGGAGCTTGTCGTCACCCTGGTCGCTCCAGAACCAGGGATGGCTGTCGTAAGGCTTGCGGTCGCCGGTCAGCCGGGCCGCGAGGCAGCGGGCGTGATCGGTGGCGTTCTGCACCGATTCCAGCCGCAGCGAGCCGCCGAAGCGCGGGCTGGCGAACAGCGCGCAGTCGCCGATCGCCGAGATATCAGGATCGGCCGTCGAGAGATATTCGTCGACGATGATGCCGGCAGCGACCGGCAGCCCCGCCTCGGCCGCGAGCTCGATGTTCGGCAGCACGCCGACGCCGACCACGACGAGGTCGGCGGGCAGATGCCTTCCGTCGCTCAAGGAGACGCCGGTGACCCTGCCGTCCTCGGCCTCGATACTGGTAGCCTGCACGCCGAGATGAATGCGGATGCCGGCCTCACGATGCCGCGCCTGAAAATACGCCGAGACCTCTGATGTCACCGCGCGCGCCATCACGCGCGGGGCGAGCTCGAGCACGTCGACCTCCAGCCCCTTGATCCGGGCCGTCGCTGCGAATTCGAGGCCGATGAAGCCGGCGCCGATCACCACCACCCGCGTCCTCGACGGCATGATCTTTCGCAGCGCCTCGCTGTCGTCGAGAATGCGCAGATATTTGACGTCGGGCAGGTTGGCATTGGGCAGATCGAGCAGCCGGTTGCGCGCGCCTGTCGCCAGCACGAGGTGGCCGTAATCAAGCATCTCGCCCGATGCGAGATGCAGCCTGCGCCCGGCGCGGTCGATCGAGACCGCGCGGCCCGCGATCAGCTCGATCTTCTGATCCGCATAGAATTTCTCCGGCCGGAACATCAGGCTCTCCGGCCCGGCCGAACCCTTGATGTACGCCTTGGACAGAGGCGGCCGCTGATAGGGCAGATGCGCCTCGTCGTTGATCAGGCAGACGCGGTCGGAAAAACCCGCCTGCCGCAGGGATGCCGCGACCTGGTAGCCGCCATGGCCGGCACCGACAATGATCACCGGACCGCCAGTCATTGGAACAGCCCACTTCCGGAGACACGAGCGTGACCCATGTCGTCTCCTCTCATGCTGATATTGGCTTGGCTAGCCTAGGAGGAGCCGGCGCTCGTGTCCGTCCCTCAACGAAGGCGGCCCCATTTGAGCCTATCGTTCCGCCTTGCGCAAGAGCGGCGCGCGGGGATTGTCTCCCCTCGCCTTCTGCGATTTAGTTGCACGAACGACCTCATGCCGGGGATTTCCAAGATGCCAGCTCCCATCTCCCAACCCGACGATCCCGCCTTGCTGCGGATCGACGGCCCGATCGCGACCATCACGCTCAACCGCCCCGCCGCGTTCAATTCGATCAACCTGGCCATTGCGCAAAAGCTCGAGCAGCTCGCCTCCTATATCGAGGGCGACGACGCCATCCGGGTTCTGGTGATCGAGGGCGAAGGCCGCGCCTTCTCGGCCGGCGGCGATCTGCAGACGATTGGAGCTGCGGCCGAAGCGGGCACGGTGACGCCTGTCGTCGGCGAGCTGCTCAAGCACTATCACGCCTTCATCGAGACGATCCGGCGCATGCCGAAGCTGTCGCTGTCCAGCGTCCACGGCTCGGCCGCCGGCGCCGGCATGGGCCTCGCCTTCGTCACCGATCTCTGCATCGCCGCGGAGGACGCCAAATTCACGCCGGCCTATGCCAAGATCGGGGTGTCGCCGGACGGCGGCTCTACAGTGGGCATCGTCGGCACGGTCGGCTCCCGCCGCGCGCTCCAGATCTTCCTGTCGGAGGACAATTTTACCGCGCAGCAGGCCCATGAATGGGGCCTGGTCGCGAAGATCGTTCCCGCGACCGAGCTGAAGGCGGCGACGCGGCAGCTCGCCGAGCGTCTGGCGCAGAACCCGCCTGCCGCGATCGCCGGCACCAAGTCGCTGGTCTACCAGGCGGCCACCACGCCGGTGAAACAGCAGCTCGACGCCGAGGAGCACAAGATCATCATGGCGATGAACACGGAGGAGTTTCGGCTCGCCGTGAAGAAATTCACGAGCAAGGGCAAGTAGCGCTACTGCGGACAGATATAGCCCGTCCCCGCCGGCGACTTGAAGCAGCCGACCGACTCCGGCAGCACGTGGCGCGGCAGCCACAGCACGACGCTCGGGAAATAGATCGCGAACGCGATCGTCGCCAGGAATACCACATAGATCGGCAATGCGGCGCGCAGGGCCTTGGCAAAGCTGATGCCGACGAATTTCGACGCCATCAGCAGCACCAAACCATAAGGCGGCGTGATCAGGCCGAAGGCGAGCGTGGCGATCAGCACCACCCCCATATGCACGGCATTGATGTCGCCCGCCTCCGTCAGCGTGTTGACCAGCGGCATGAAGATGATGATGGTCGGCACCGGCTCGATGAAGTCGCCGACCACGGTGAACAGCAGCACCATCAGCAGCATGATCAGGTGCGGATCGTGACCCGCGATCGAGGTGATCAATTCGGCGATGTAACTGGCGCCGCGCAAGTAAGCGAGCATCCAGCCGAAGGCGTTGGCGGCGCCGATGGTGATCAGCGGCAGTGAGAAGATCAGCCCGGCGAGGCAGAAATCATAGGGGATCTTCGTGAAGTGGCCGCGGTTGAGCGCGGGGATGACCACGAGGACGATCCAGGCCACCGCGACGACGCCGGCTTCGGTGGGCGTGAACCAGCCGGTCAAGATGCCCCCTAGCAGGATCACCGGGATCATCAGCGGCAGGGCCGCATCGCCGGCCGCGAACACCACCTGCCGCAGCGGCGCGCGCGGCTTGCGCAGGCCGGAGGGGCCGAAGAAGTAGCAGTAGATCATCAGGCCGATGCCGATCATCAGGCCCGGCACCACGCCCGCCATGAACAGGCCGGCGATCGAGACGTTGCCGACCGCGCCATAGACCACCGCCGTGATGCTCGGCGGCACCAGCGCTGCGATCGTCGAGGCGGATGCGATGATCGCGGCGATGAAGGCGGGCTCATAACCCTCGCGCTTCATCGGGCCACCCAGCGCGCGGCTCATCACCGCAACGTCGGCGGTGGTCGAGCCCGACATTTCCGAGAAGAACATGCTGAAGACGACGACCACCTGGGACAGTCCGCCCCTGATATGCCCGACCAGCGACACCGACAGGTTGGCGATCCGCACGACCACATTGGCCGAGCTCATGAGCTCGCCGACCAGCAGGAAGAACGGGATCGCCAGCAGCGCCTCGGAATCGACGCCGTCGAAGATCTTCTGGATGATGGCGGCGAGCGACACATCGGACAGGATCGCGCCGATGAAGACGCCGGCCATCAGCGAGAACGGCACGGGCACGCCGAGATAACCGAAGGACAGGAAGCAGATCGACATCAACGCCAGGACGACAGGTGCGCTCATGGCTGCGCCCTCATCTGCGCCTCTGTGAGGCCGGGCGCGGCATCCTCGTCCGGCGGCTCGGGATGGTCAAAGCCGTTGCGCAGGCCGTTGACGAGCTGCTCGATGGTGAACAGGCCGATCAGCACGCCCGAGAGCGGGATGATCGCGTAGAGCGAAGCGATCGGCGTGCCCGACGGCAGGCGAAAACTACCGAAGCCGCGGAGATAGTTCTGGTAGCCGTACCAGATCAGGCAGAAGGCGACGCCGAGTACGACCAGGCGGATGATGACTTCGACGATCAGCCGTGGCGTCCCGTGCATCGCCTCGGATATCGCAGTGAGATAGAGGTGATCGTTGCGCCGCGTCGCGGCCGCCGTGCCGACGAAGATCGCGTAGATGAACAGCGTCGAGGTGACCTCCTGAAGCCACAGCCAGGGATGGCCGATGGTGCGGGTGACGATGTCGGCGGTCACCGACAGCGAGAAGCCGAAGCAGAGCACGCCGCACAGGATCATCAGCGCAAGCTCGAGCCAGTCGAGCCCGCGCCATTTCAGGTGGCGTTGCCGCTGAACGAGCAGTTTGTCGGCGATGGCCATTTACGTCCCCGTCGTCCCGGGCCTAGTGCAGAATGCTTCAGTTGAATCGGCGACTGCAGGTTGGGTGAACCTCTCCCGCCTGCGGGAGAGGTCGGCGCGGAGCGCCGGGTGAGGGCTGCCTCCTCATTGGGAGTCTCTCCGCGGAGACACCCTCTCCCCTACCCTCTCCCGCGAGCGGGAGAGGGAGCGCACCGTCTTCCGGCATCACGTTAGTTAACCGACCGGATCAAATTCTTGATCTTCTCGGCATGCGGGCCGAGCTCCTTGGCGAGCTTGTCGAGATAGGGATCGGCGATTGCCGTAAAACTCTTCTTGTCGACATTGTCGACGATCTTGACGCCCATCTTCTTCAGCTTGTCGGCCGCCGTGCGCTCGAGATCGAACGCCTTCTGCGGCTCCTTGGTGCTGATCTCGTTGGCCGCCGCCTGCACCCACCCCTTCTGCTCCGCCGACAGACTCTGCCAGAGCTTGTCGGAGATGAACACCAGCGCGTTGTTGGCTTCGTGCTCGGTGATGTTGAGGACCGGCGCGACCTCGTAGTGCTTATTGACGAGGTAGACGTTGATGCTGTTCTCGGCGACGTCGACCACGCCGGTTTGCAAGCTCGTGTAGACGCTGCCGAACGGCATGTGCACGGTCTGGGCGCCATAGGCCGGGAACATCAGGTCTTCGGTCGCGGTCGCCTGGACGCGGACCTTCAGGCCCTTGACGTCGCCGACATTGTGGATTTCCCGCCTGCTGTACATATGGCGCACGCCCTGCGAGCCGGTCGCGATCACGTGCAGGCCCTGCGTGGTCTCGTCGATCATGGTCTTGAGCGCTTCGAACACGCGGGGATCGGCCAGGCCCTTGACGACGTGGTTCTCGTCGCGAAACAGGAAGTGCAGCGACATCACGCCGGCCTGCGGCGAGATCGTCGCGGTGTTGGCCGAGGAGATGATGGCGAACTCGACGTCGCCGGCTTTGACGAGCTGGAGCACCTGCGGCTCCTGCCCGAGCTGCGCGCCGGGATACTGGTCGATGATCATGGTGCCCTTGCTCAATTCCTTGAGCTTGTCGGCAAAGAGGTCGCCCGCGATCGAATAGCCGGTGTTGCGCGGCTGGTCGTAGGCGAAGCGATAATGCTTCACCTCCTGCGCCCCGGCCGCCGTGACGAACAGCATGGCGGACAGAACCGCCAACCCACGCATGGATCGTGCAATCATCGTTTCCCCCTGTTTTATCGCCCGCCGCTTCAGCGGTCTGGGCGTTCGTTCGGGTGGTTGGTCACCCCTTCTCGGTCTGCTTCCCAGTCCTCTGCATGAAATCGAAGTCGCAGCCCTCGTCGGCCTGCATGATGGTCTCGTTGAACAGCCAGGCGTAGCCGCGCCGCGCCTCCTCGGGCGCCGCCGCCGGCTTGAGCGTGGCGCGCCGGCGCTCCAGCTCGGCGGCGTCGACCAGCAGCTCGATGCTGCGCCTGGCAACGTCGAGCCGGATCATGTCGCCGTTCTTCACCAGCGCCAGCGGCCCGCCGACGGCGGACTCGGGCGTGATGTGCAGCACGATGGTGCCGAACGCCGTGCCGCTCATCCGCGCGTCGGAAATGCGCACCATGTCCTTGGTGCCGCCGCGCGCGAGCTTCTTCGGGATCGGCAGATAGCCCGCCTCGGGCATGCCCGGCGCGCCCTTCGGGCCGGCGTTGCGCAGCACCAGCACGTCGTCGGCAGTCACGTCGAGATCGGGATCGTCGACCCGCAAGGTCATGTCCTCGACGGATTCAAAGACCACCGCGCGCCCCGTGTGCTGCAAAAGCTTGGGGCTCGCAGCCGATTGCTTGATCACGGCACCGCGCGGGGCGAGATTGCCGTGCAGGACGGCAAGGCCGCCTTCCTTCTTGATCGGATTATTGCGCGGGCGGATCGCGTCCTGGCCGGGCACGTCTTCCGCATTCGCCGCGATATCACCCAGCGTCTGGCCGGTGATGGTCTTCGCATCGAGATCGACGAGATCGCCGAGCTGCGCCAGCAGCTTCGGCACGCCGCCGGCGTGATGAAAATGCTCCATGTAGTGCTCGCCCGACGGCTTGAGATCGACCAGCACCGGCACCTCGCGGCCGATCCGGTCGAACACTTCGAGATCGAGCCGGTGCGGCGAGCGATGCGCCATCGCCGTCAGATGGATCAGGCCGTTGGTCGAGCCGCCGATCGCCTGGAGCACGACCTGCGCGTTCTTGAAGGATGCCGGCGTCAAGATCTCGCTCGGCTTCGGGCCCTTGGTCTTGGCCATCTCGGCCGCAACCCGGCCGCTCGCCTCAGCGAGGCGGAAGCGTTCGGCATGCGGCGCGGGGATCGTCGCGCTCATCGGCAACGACAGGCCCATCGCTTCGATCATGCAGGCCATGGTCGAGGCCGTGCCCATCACCATGCAGGTGCCGACCGACGGCGCGAGGCGGCCGTTGACCGCCTCGATCTCGGCATCGTCCATTTCGCCGGCGCGATATTTGCCCCAGAGACGGCGGCAATCGGTGCAGGCACCGAGCACCTCGCCCTTGTGATGACCGACCACCATCGGCCCGACGGGGATGACAACGGTCGGCAGATCGGCGCTGATCGCGGCCATCACCTGAGCCGGCAGAGTCTTGTCGCAGCCGCCGATCACGATCACCGAATCCATCGGCTGTGCCCGGATCATCTCCTCAGTGTCCATCGCCATCAGGTTGCGCAGATACATCGAGGTCGGATGCGCAAAGCTTTCGGCGATCGAGATGGTCGGGAACACGAACGGCATCGCGCCCGACAGCATCACGCCGCGCTTGGCGGCTTCGATGATCTGGGGGACGTTGCCGTGGCAGGGATTGTAGTCGCTGTAGGTGTTGGTGATGCCGACGATCGGGCGCTCCAGCGCGTCGTCGGAATAGCCCATGGCCTTGATGAACGCCTTGCGCAGGAACAGCGAGAAGCCGGCATCGCCATAGCTCGTCAGACCCTTGCGCAAGCCACTCGTCATCATGCCACTCCGTTCACCTTGCCATTGTCGTACAGGCTACCCCCTGATTGTCAATAACGCAGGCGCCCACGGTGGCAATTTCCGGCTCCTGGCACCGCCCGCGACACAAATTATTGACAATCTGCCCCTTCCCTGCTCCACAGGGCGGACCGGCCCGGTGCTGAAGGCTGAGAGGATGTCCGACATTCACACCGCAGACGCCATGACGGTCCGGCGCGACGATCCGGACGACGTGGTCGCGCGGCTGGAGGAGGACATCATCTTCGGCCGCCTTGCGCCCGGCGCGCGCCTGACCGAGGACGCGCTGATGTCGGCTTACGGCACCTCGCGCCACTTCGTGCGTCAGGCACTGGTGGATGCCGAGCGGCGCGGCATCGTCCGCCGCGAGAAGAATGTCGGCGCCACCGTGCGGTTCTATTCGGCAGAAGAGGTTCGGCAGATCTATGAGGTCCGGGAGATGCTGACCCGGCAGGCCGCGCTGATGATCCCCCTGCCCGCGCCGCAAGGCCTGATCGACGAATTGACCACGCTGCAACGGCAATATTGCGCCAAGGCCGACGTGCAGGATCTGCGCGGCATCCACGAGGCCAACGACGCCTTCCACCTCGCGCTGTTCTCCGCCTGCGGCAATCCCTATCTGGTGCGCTCGCTCCAGGACTACATGAACCTGACGCTGCCGATGCGCGCCAAGAACCTCGCCGACCGCGACGGGCTCGCGCAATCGCGGCGCCAGCACGAGCTGATGATCGAGCTCTTGAAGGGCCGCGACAGCTGGGCATTGGCGCAGCTCTGCGTCGATCACATGCAGTTCAGCAAGTCGGATTATCTGGCGCGGATTTCTGGCGAAACCGAGCGCTAGCGCGTGCGCCTGTCGGCCCGCCGGCGCAGCAACAGCCGATGCGGAGAAGGATGAACAACTCGCCGGGGCAATGGAACCCGGCGGAACTCATCCAACCAGACGATAATCTTCTGGTAGATGCCGCTCAATCACTCAACCGATTAACGGGTTGTTAGAGGACTCTATCCCAAATGGTTTCTGGAATAAATAACAACCATACCGGGTTCCATTGCCCGGAGCAATCGCATGAATGTACCTGGTCTCCTGATCGCAACGGCCTTTGGCGCAGCATTTTTTGCCGGGGAGTATGTGTGGTACTATCAACCCGCTTTCATCAACCCGGACGTCTTGATTAGCACGTTCTCCTCGGAACATATGAAAGCGCGCGCAGCAGTCCGAAAAGCGCTGATCGATCCAGACTCGGCCAAATTCAGCGCTTTGCGTTCAATTGAGGCCGGCGCGGCGAGGTATGTTTGCGGCGGTGTCGAGGCAAGGGACAAGTCCGGCCAGTCCATCGGAACCGCTTTCGTCTATACCGTGGCCATTGATTTTGCCCGCATCGATGACGACGGTCGGATCACGCATCAGCATTCGGGATACAGACCTTGCCCGACTGAGGAGGACAAGGTCGTGCAGCAGCGACCGGCTCTGTCACCCGGCGTGTCGTCGGTCGTCAGAACCGTTCAGAAAGTCGCCCCCGACGTGCACATGTCGGTTGCACCCGGCCTGACGACGCCTGCACCGTCGGCGGGCGGATCGTCATCTGGCGGCACAATGGAGCAGCAGGTCCGCGAGCTGGCCGCCCGGACCGTTCCGCCTGATGCTGCAAATGGACAGCCACCAGGCCCGACCGCGAACCGTGGGGTCGCCAAGGAGAGTGAGTGGCAAGCCGATCGACCTCCTGCCGCGTGGCCCACATTTCCTCCGGATCACGCATTGGCGAGATCAACCCGGAAACGAACCCCGTCCGAAGCACTGGCCCTGGCGAAAGACGTCGAGGACCGCTGGAAGCAGGCGGAGTCATGGGCCGACATTTCGATGCGTCCATCACCGGAGGACATCAACGAGGCATGCCGCGCGCTGCTCTCGATCGATTCAAGACACGCCGAATATCCAAAAGCGTGGGCAGCTTTCGCGCGGTTGCAAAAGATGAGCCGCGACATCGCCAGCGGCTGATTTCGGTGACGCGCTTCGCTCGTCGCCGGGCGCGCAATGACCATTCAGTACCGTCTCAACAGGCCGCGCGCCACGCTGGTCTCGCCATGACCGGCGCAGGCCCGTTTCGGATTCCTGATCAAGTCCGTCCGGACCCGCCTGAATGTCCTTCCGGCGGACTCGGCCACCTCTGGGCGGAATTTTCCGGGATCGTAGCTCTCGCCGTCATGGGCCTTGATGGCCGCAGCATAGGCGTCGATCATCGCCATCGCGGCATCAGGGCTGCCGAGAAGTCGGGCGCCGAGTTGAACGCTGCCGGCACCATCGACCTCATAGCCGGTGCATCGCTGCTCCAGCACCGCGGATGCGGTGACGAGCTGGTCGAGGAACGTTGCTTCGGCCTCGCTGAGCGTCGCGGCCTGCGCCGGCCCTGACACGATTAGTACGAGCAACGCGACGGCTGGCAGTTTGATTTTCATGCTCGGCCGATCATGTGGATCGATCAGGCGCGCCCCTGACGACTCATGAAAAGGCCGTACAGAAACAGGAGGATGATGGCACCGACCACGCTTCCGATGAAGCCGGCGCCCTCCCCGAACCGGTACCATCCCACGGCCTGGCCGAGCCAGGTCGCAACGAACGCGCCGACAATTCCCAGGACCGTGGTCAAAATGAACCCTTTGGGCTCGGACTTATCGCCGGGCATGATGAACTTCGCGACCAGTCCGACGAGAAATCCGATGATGATCGTCCAAAGGATGCTCATGTCCATCGCTCCATTCGGTCAATTCGAGACATCAAACGTCTGAAGGAATGCGTGATCGCTTGATGGGCCAGACGACGCCGGGAACGACGTTGATCTAGATCAATGGGCCAAAGCAGCCGAGCAGAAAGCTGCAGGCCGCTCTTCCTGGTGAGACGGCGCTCAACGAGCTCCGCAACGCGAAGCGGGATGATGCATGGCGATCATCGGCGAGATCACGCACACGACGACCTATCGCTATGCAAAGCCGGTGACGTTCGGCACGCACCGGGCCATGTTCCTGCCGCGGCGCGGCGCCTCCACCCGGCTGCTTCGCTGGTCCGCTTCGACCAGTCTGCCATCAAAGGTGCATTGGATCACCGACGCCCGCTCGAATGCCGTCACCGTGATGGACTTCAGCGAGCCCGGCAGCGAGCTGACCTTCACCTTCAAGGTTCGCGGCATCTATTTCGGCGTCAAGGGGCTGGAGACGTTTCCGCTGGAGCCGCGGGCCGAGGAAGTCCCCGTGCAGTACACGCCGGATGAGTGGACCGATCTTGCAGGATACCTGCGTCCGCATGCCGACGATCCAGACGGCAGCCATGCGGCGTGGACCAAGAGCTTCGTTGCCGGCGATCAGGACCGGACCGCCGACGTGCTGCGCCGGATGCTGGGCCTGTTTCGCAGCGAGTTCAGCTATCGCGGAAGAGATGCGGAAGGCACCCAGTCCCCCGGCGAGACGCTGCGTACGAAATCCGGGACCTGCCGGGACTTCGCCTGGCTCATGATCGAGACGTTGCGCCGCCTCGGCTTTGCCGCGCGCTTCGTCAGCGGCTATCTCTATGACGCCGCGCTCGACGGCGGCGCCGTGGGGATGACCGGCTCCGGCGCCACCCATGCATGGGTGCAGGTATTCCTGCCCGGCGCCGGCTGGCTCGATTACGATCCAACGAACAGCCTGAGCGCCGGCTTCGACCTCATCCCCGTGGCCATAGCGCGGCATCCGGGGCAGGCCGTGCCGCTGGCCGGCTCGTGGTTCGGCGATTCCGGCGACTACCTCGGCATGTCGATCAATGTCGCCGTTCGCAAGCTCAGCGAAATGCTCGATCCTTCGGAGGGATAGGCCACAGGCGCGGCGGTCAAACGTCCCGAGGCCGGGCGAGGGCCGGATGATGTCAGTGAGAGAAGACGCGCGTGCCTGACGTCCATGCCCGTTGGTTTCCGACCGGACTGGCCCCGATTTCCCAGCCAGCGCCACCCCATAGGGCATCAACCACGCCAAGATCGCCCGCGCCGTCACGGACAAAGAAGAGGTTCGGAGCGGAGCTGGTCTGCAGCGCCCCGCTTTCGCCGTTGGCCTGCAGCCTCAAGAGACACCAGATGTCGGCAAGTTTGCTCTCGGCGCGAGCGCCCAGCTCGCCGAGGATCTGCCCGGAATTCGAGGGATTGTTCAAAACATGCGTCTGCAGAGGCGTATCGTCCGCGGCTTCGACCTTGACGGCGAACCGGCGCGCAAAGGTCGCGCCGAGCCACGCAATCTTGACAGGCGCGGTCGGCGTGATGTCCTCCTTGAAATGCTCGCTCGCAACGAAGGATTCCGCGTGGGGAATGGCCGCCGTTGACGGGGGATCGAGAGGTTCGCCGGGCTTGCGCTTGAGCGAACATTCGATCCTGGCGCGGGGAACAAGCGACGCGGAGCTGCCGCCAGATTTGTTCTCGTCGGCATGCGCGCTGAAACTGGATGCCGCCAGAACAATAACAAGACATAGGTTGGGCGCTAAGCGGCGCATTGTTTGGCGTCCTTGAATTGCCGATTCAAGAACAAGGTAAACTGTGAATTGCTTCTGTAAATCGAAGATCAGGTTTCTGGTTAAGCTTAAAGCAAGGAACTCATTTGAAGAGAAATGCAAGATATCTGGAACCACGCGCCTGCCTGGCAGCAGCGTGCGACGCACCCGGACGCCTCAAGATCGTATCAGACGCTCGGCGCCCTTGCGATTCACACGCAAGGTGGAAAGCGCGAATTTCTGCGCGCGGTCCCATGAAGCTCTTGATCAGCGAGCCGCTCTACTTGCCCGCCAAGCGCGCGATCGTCTGACCGGCCGGAGGAACCCGCAAGTCCGGTCCAGACACTGGCTGCGGCGTGATCCGGCAGCATCTTGCCTGCGCGCGGAGCGGATCGCTCCACATCCAACGCACGCGCCAGGCCGGATTGTAGGCGTAGGCCGGGATGCGCCAGAACCAGATGGTTTCGTAGACACTGTCCCCGAATCGATCCACATCCGGACGTGGCGTTGGCCAGGATGCTGCCGCGACGAGAACGACAGTCAACACCGCGGCCCCTGACAGAACCATCTTGCGCATCTTGCTTCCACAATCGCTAGAATGAAAAGGGCGGTCACTTCCGCGCAACGCAATGCATAGAAGAAACGTTGACGTGTTCCGACAATAGAACGCCTATTTCCAAAAACGGAAATCCGGAACTCTACGGTGTGCACACAGACGTTAGTCGCAAGGAGCCGTTCGGATATCTGCCGCCATCACGATCGTATGCGCGTCAACTCGGGATGGGGCCCCTCCACCAGTCTGGCCCGCCCCACCGGGAATCCCAACGCTCACCGCACGAGTGAATTTCTCCCGGCTCGGCAAGCGGGGCCGGGAGAGCGCACCTGCATTCCTCCAGGCAACGACGCTAGCGCTTGGTCCAGTCGATGATGCGGCTCGCATCGCCGTCGAACTCGTTGCTGCAGAATGCGCCACCCTGGTAGTGGTCGCCGACCGGATCCGGCTTCAGCTTGGCCTGCTCGGCCATCGCGTGCTCGCGGAAATCCTCGGCGCGTCCCGTGGGGCGATAGCCGAATTCGTAGGCGCGGTGGTTGTCCCACCAGGCGCGCTCGTTGAGGGAGGCGCCGTAGAAGACCTCGAAATGGATGTCGGGATGTTCGAGCCCGATGCGGCAAAGCTGCACGAGGTCGTCGGGCTTCAGCCAGATCGAGAGCCGGCGCTGGTCGAGCGGCAGGTCGCCGAAATTGCCGATGCGCAGGCACGTCACCTTCAGGCCGTGCTTGTCGGCGTAGAGCGCACCGACGGCCTCGCCGAACACCTTGCTGACGCCGTAACGGCCATCGGGGCGCGGGGTGACATCGGTCCCGATCTTGTGGTGGCGGGGATAGAAGCCGACGGCGTGGTTGGACGAGGCGAACACCACGCGCTTGACGCCCTTGCGGTACGCCGCCTCGAACAGATTGTAGCCGCCGATGATGTTGGCCTGGAGGATGTCGTCCCACGGGCCCTCGACCGAATAGCCGCCGAAATGGATGATGCCGTCGACGCCCTCGCAGATCGCCTCGCACTGCGCGAGATCGGCGAGATCCGCCGCCTTGAATTTTTCGTTCGCGCCGAGATCGGCGGGCGGCTTGATGTCGGAGAGCAGGAGATCCGGATAGATCGGCGGCAGCAGCTTTCGCAGGCTCGTGCCGATTCCACCCGAAGCTCCCGTCATCAGAATACGCGGCATGTCTTCCCTCGCCTGTGGTGACCGATTTGCGGCCGTAGATAACTGATGCTAGCAGACTTGGACAGAGGGAACGCAACAACGAGACCTGCACATGAACGATGCATCGTCCCACACTCAAGGCTGGCGGCCGGCGACCTATTACCCCGATCCGGCGATAAAGGCACTCGATCCCCGCTTCGAAAAATACTGGCTGAAACTGTCGGCGGTGGAACGGCTGACGACCGGCCTGCGCTGGGCCGAGGGTCCGGTGTGGTTCGGCGACGGCCGCTATCTCCTGTGCAGCGACATCCCGAACCAGCGCATCATCAAATGGGAGGAGGAGACCGGCGCCGTCTCGGTGTTCCGCAAGCCCTCCAATTTCGCCAACGGCAACACGCGCGACCGCCAGGGCCGGCTCGTCACCTGCGAGCATGGCGGGCGCCGCGTAACCCGCACCGAGTATGACGGCAGCATCACGGTGCTGATGGATTCCTTCGGCGGCAAGCGGCTGAACTCGCCGAACGACGTCGTGGTGAAATCCGACGGCTCCGTCTGGTTCACCGATCCGACCTTCGGCCTACTCGGCAATTACGAAGGCTACAAGGCCGAGCCCGAGATCGAGCCGAACGTCTACCGGCTCGATCCCGCAACCGGCAAGGCGAACATCGTCGCCGAGGGCGTGCTCGGGCCGAACGGGCTGTGCTTCTCGCCGGACGAGAAGATTCTGTATGTCGTGGAATCGCGCGGCGTGCCGAACCGCAAGATCCTCGCCTATGACGTCTCAGCCGACGGCACCACGATCTCCAACAAGCGCGTGCACATCGACGCAGGTCCCGGCACGCCTGATGGCATGCGCTGCGACATCGACGGCAATCTCTGGTGCGGCTGGGGCATGGGCGATCCCGAGCTCGACGGCGTCGTGGTGTTCGCGCCCGACGGCGTCATGATCGGCCGCATCGCCCTGCCCGAACGCTGCGCCAATCTCTGCTTCGGCGGCGTCAAGCGCAACCGCCTGTTCATGGCGGCGAGCCAGTCGATCTACGCGCTGTATGTGAACACGCAAGGCGCGCTGGGGGGATAGGCGCAGCTCTCTCCTCCGTCATTCCGGGGCGCGCCGTCTTCGGCGCGAGCTATGATGCGCAATTGCGCATCTGAGAATCCATCGTGCGGCAGCGTCCGAGGCAAAATGGATTCCGGGCTCGTCGCTTCGCGACGCCCCGGAATGACGGGAGAGAGACCAAACGAAAAACGCCGGAGCGATTTCCCGCTCCGGCGTCATGTTGGTTCAGGCGCTAAGCCTTACGCCGCGTTGAAGCCGGCGACGGCCTTCACTTCGAGGAAGTCCTCGAGGCCGTACTTGCCCCACTCGCGGCCGTTGCCGGACTGCTTGTAGCCGCCGAACGGTGCGGTGCGGTCGTTGGGCACGCCCTGGAGGTTGACGTTGCCGGCGCGGATCTGGCGGGCGACACGCTTGGCGCTCTCGACCGTGTCGGCCGAGACATAGCCGGCAAGGCCATAGGGCGTGTCGTTGGCGATCTGCACGGCGTCGGCTTCGTTCTTGGCGCCGATGATGGTCAGCACCGGTCCGAAGATCTCTTCGCGGGCGATCGTCATGTCGGGAGTGACGTCGGCGAAGATGGTCGGACGGACGTAGAAGCCCTTGTTGACGCCTTCGGGCAGGCCCGGGCCGCCGGCGACGAGCGTTGCGCCCTCGTCGATGCCCTTCTTGATCAGGCCCTGGATCTTGTCCCACTGGCCGCGGTTGACCACGGGGCCGATGGTGGTGCCTTCGGCGCGCGGATCGCCCGCCTTGGTCTTGTCGGCGACGGCCTTCGCGATCGCGGCGACTTCCTTCATCTTCGACAGCGGCACGATCATGCGCGAGGGCGCGTTGCAGGACTGGCCGGAGTTGTTGAACATGTGCATCACGCCGCCGGTCACCGCCTTCGTGAGGTCGGCGCCTTCGAGGATGACGTTCGGCGACTTGCCACCGAGCTCCTGGCTGACGCGCTTCACGGTCGGCGCGGCGCGCTTGGCCACGTCGATGCCGGCGCGGGTCGAGCCGGTGAACGAGATCATGTCGATATCGGGATGCTCGCTCATGGCGGCGCCGACCTCGGGGCCGAGGCCGTTGACGAGGTTGAACACGCCCTTCGGCACGCCGGCTTCATGGAGGATTTCCGCGAAGATCAGCGCCGAGGTCGGCGTAAACTCCGACGGCTTCAGGATCATGGTGCAGCCGGCGGCGAGTGCGGGCGCGACCTTGCAGGCGATCTGGTTGAGCGGCCAGTTCCAGGGCGTGATCATGCCGACCACGCCGATCGGCTCGCGCAGCACCATGGCGGTGCCGACCGGCTCCTCGAAATGATAGTTCTTGAGCACGTCGAGCGTGGTCATGAGATGGCCGAGGCCGGCGCCGGCCTGCAGCTTCTCCGCCATCGGCAGCGGTGCGCCCATCTCGTCGGAGACGGCAGCGCCGATCTCCTTGAGGCGGCCCTTGTAGATCTCGATGATTTTCGTGAGCAGCGCGACGCGCTCCTCGCGGCTGGTCTGGGAGAACGTTGCAAAGGCGCGCTTGGCGGCGGCAACGGCCTTGTCGACATCGGCCTTGGAGCCGAGCGCAACCTCGTACATCGCCTCTTCCGTCGCCGGATTGACCACGGCGGTGGACTTCTTGACGGCGGGATCGACCCAGGCGCCGTCGATGTAGAATTGCATGCGATTGACCATCGTTAACCTCTTCTTGGGGGCATGGTGGGGGCGTTTCGGCAGGCATCCTTGCACGAAAGCGCCGGCAATTGAACCCGCCATATGCGGGGCCAGCGTTGCGGCGGACGGAGGATATATGAGCCGATGGCGGGAACGAGGCAAGGCTCCCTCAGGCGTCATTCCGGGACGCGCCACTTGGCGCGGGCCCGGAATCCATGACCACGATCGGGAGTATGGATTCCGGGCTCGACGCTACGCGTCGCCCCGGAATGACAGGGCAGTTACCTCAACTACACCGCCATCTTCCGATGCAGCACCGGCGCGCCGGTGGTGAGGCTTTCGGCCGCATCGATGATGGCGTTGGCATCGATGCCGTAGTGGCGGTAGAGGTCGGCGATGCTGCCGGTCTGGCCGAACTGCTCGACGCCGAGCGCCTCGACGCGGTGGCCGCGGACGCTGCCGAGCCAGCCGAGCGCGGACGGGTGGCCGTCGATCACGGTCACGATGCCGCAGTCGCGCGGCAGCGGCGCCAGCAGCTTCTCGATGTGGCTGAGGTGCTGCACGCCGCGCCTGTCACGCCGCAATTTCCGTGCTGCGGTCCACCCCGCATGCAGGCGGTCGGCCGATGTGATCGCGAGCAGCCCGATGTCACGCCGGCTCTCGCCGATGAAGCCGGTCGCCTCGATCGCTTCGGGCGCCATCGCGCCGGTATAGGCGATCACGAGCTCGGCATTGGGGCCCGGCTTACGCAGCCAATAGGCGCCGTCGGTGATGCCCTGCTGAAGCTCCGGCGTCATGATCCGCTGCGCCTGCTCGATGCTGCGCGTCGAGAGCCGCAGATAGACGGAACCGCCCTCGCCCGGATCGCGCTGCATGTGATTGAAGCCCCAGCCCATGATCACGGCGAGCTCGTCGACGAAGGCTGGCTCGAACGAGGCGAGGCCATCCTGCGCCATGCCGATCAGCGGCGTCGCGATCGACTGATGCGCGCCGCCCTCGGGCGCAAGCGTGATCCCTGACGGCGTCGCCGCCACCATGAAGCGCGCATCCTGGTAGCAGGCATAGTTCAGCGCATCGAGGCCGCGCTCGATGAAGGGATCGTAGAGCGTGCCGACCGGCAAGAGCCGCGCGCCGTTGATCTGGTGCGACAGGCCGAGCGCCGAGAGCATGATGAAGAGGTTCATCTCGGCGATGCCGAGCTCGAGATGCTGGCCCTTTGGCGAGGCGTCCCAGTTGTAGGTGGACGGAATTTTCTCGCTGCGGAATAAGTCCGCCTTCTCGGCGTTTGCGAACAGGCCGCGCCGGTTCACCCACGGGCCGAGATTGGTCGAAACGGTCACGTCGGGCGAGGTCGTGACGATGCGCCTGGCGAGCTCGCTGTCGCCGCGCGCGATCTCGTTCAGCACGAGGCCAAAGCCCTGCTGGGTGGACATCTGCGGCGCCGGCTTGAAGGCGAGTTGCGCGGGCACCTCGACCACCGGCGCGGTCAGGCGGCGGCCGTCCTGGTTGAACGGCACGCGCGCAAGGAAGGCATCGAGCTCGGCGGGAGCCAGCGCGAGGCCCTCGTACTTGTCCCACTCGTAGCCGGGGCGGATGTTCTGGCTCTCGCGATATTTCTCCATCTGCGCGACCGTCATCAGGCCGGCGTGGTTGTCCTTGTGGCCCTGGAACGGCAGGCCCACGCCCTTGATGGTGTAGGCAATGAAGCAGACCGGACGGTCGTGGTCGATGGACTCGAACGCTTCCAGCATGCTCGCCATGTCGTGGCCGCCGAGGTTCGACATCAGCGCCAGCAGCTCCTCATCGCTGCGCTTGTCGATCAGTTTGGTGATCGGCCCCTGGTCGCCGATCTCGTCGTGCAGATGCTTGCGGAAGGCCGCGCCGCCCTGGAAGCACAGCGCCGCATAAAGCGCGTTCGGGCAATTGTCGATCCACCTCTTCAGCGCCTCGCCGCCGGGCTCGGCGAAGGCCTCGCGCATCAGGCGGCCGTATTTCACGATGACCACGTCCCAGCCGAAATTGCGGAACATGGTCTCGAACTTTTCCCAGAGCCCTTCGCGCACGACGGCGTCGAGCGACTGGCGGTTATAGTCGACCACCCACCAGGTGTTGCGCAGGCCGTGCTTCCAGCCTTCTGCCAAGGCTTCGAAAATATTGCCCTCGTCCATCTCGGCATCGCCGACCAGCGCGATCATCCGCCCTTCGCGGCGGTCCTTCATCCAGCCATGCGCCTTGACGTAGTCCTGCACCAGCGAGGCGAACAGCGTCTGCGCGACGCCGAGGCCGACCGAACCGGTCGAGAAGTCGACGTCGTCGACGTCCTTGGTGCGCGAGGGATAGGACTGCGCGCCCTTGAAGCCGCGAAAATTCTCCAGCTTCTCGCGGCTCTGCCGGCCGAACAGATACTGGATGGCGTGGAACACCGGACTCGCATGCGGCTTCACTGCGACGCGGTCCTCAGGGCGCAGCACATGGAAATACAGCGCCGACATGATGGTGGCGAGCGAGGCCGACGAGGCCTGGTGGCCGCCGACCTTCAACCCGTCCGCGTTCGCACGGATATGGTTGGCGTGGTGGATGGTCCATGACGACAGCCACAGCGCCTTGCGGCTGAGGGCGGTCAGGGTTTCGAGGCGCGCGGAATCGACGGGCATGGCGATGCTCCGGAAAATGACGCCCCGATGATACGCCTGCCGGCCCCGCCAAACTTCTCAATTTTTCGCGCCATACCTGCCGATATTGGGATATTTTACCAATCGAATGCCCCCTGACCCAGGTTTCATCCCAATGCCCGAGCTCGACGCCATCGACCGCAAGATCCTCAGCTACCTCCAGAACGACAGCCGGCTGACCATGCAGGAGCTCGCCGACAAGGTCGGGCTCTCGGTGTCGCCCTGCCATCGCCGTGTCAAGCTCCTGGAGGAGCGCGGCGTCATCTCGCGCTATATCGCGACCGTCGACCAGAAGGCGCTCGGCCTGCATGTCAGCGTCTTCATCTCGATCAAGCTGGCGCGGCAGAAGGAGGAGGACCTCAACCGCTTCGCGCGCGCGATCTCGAAATGGGACGAGGTGCTGGAGTGCTATCTGATGACCGGCAACCGCGACTATCTGTTGCGCGTGGTCGCAGCCGACCTCGCCTCCTACGAAACCTTCCTGAAGACCAAGCTGACCCGGCTCGACGGCATCGCCTCGATCGAGTCGAGCTTTGCGCTCAGTCAGGTGAAATATTCGATCGCGTTGCCGGTCTGATGGCCCCACCGGGTTATTTCGGAACCGGTGTCACAAGGGCGCAATAAACCCCGCCGATGGTCACGGGCGACAGGCACCCTGCCGAAAGAAGGACCCATGACCGCATCGGACCGCACCCCTGAAATGGCCAAACGCGAGCGCATCATCCGGGAAATGACCGACGATCTCGACGAAGAGCTGGAGATGGAGCTCGATGACAGCAGGCTCGACGAGCTGCTGGACGAGACCGGCACGCTCCGCCCGACGGTGGATCGCAGGCTCTATTTCCGTGAGCTGCTGCGGCTGCAGGGCGAGCTGGTCAAGCTCCAGGACTGGGTGCAGAGCGAAAAGAAGAAGGTCGTGGTGCTGTTCGAGGGCCGCGACTCCGCCGGCAAGGGCGGCGTCATCAAGCGCATCACCCAGCGGCTCAATCCCCGCATCTGTCGCGTCGCCGCGCTTCCCGCGCCGAGCGAGCGCGAGCGCTCGCAATGGTACTTCCAGCGCTACGTGGCGCATCTTCCCGCCGGCGGCGAGATGGTGCTGTTCGACCGCAGCTGGTACAACCGCGCCGGCGTCGAGCGCGTGATGGGCTTCTGCTCCGAAGATCAGTACCAGGAGTTCTTCAAGACGGTGCCGGAGTTCGAGCGGATGCTGATCCGCTCCGGCATCATCCTGGTCAAGTACTGGTTCTCGATCACCGACGACGAGCAGCAGTTCCGCTTCAGCATGCGCATCAGGGATCCGCTCAAGCAGTGGAAGCTGAGCCCGATGGACGTCGAGGCGCGCAGCCGCTGGGAGCAGTACACCAAGGCCAAGGAGACGATGCTGGAGCACACCCACCTGCCCGACTCGCCATGGTGGATCGTCGATGCCGTGGACAAGAAGCGGGCGCGGCTCAACTGCATCGCGCACCTTCTGAGCCAGATCCCCTACCGGGAGGTCGGCCGCGCACCGGTGGTGCTGCCGCCGCGCGTCCGTAACCCCGACTACCACCGCGGGCCGATCCCGCCGGAGGAGATGTACGTGCCTGCGAAATACTGAGGGCCGCAGTTTCGTAGGGTGGGCAAAGGCGCGTAGCGCCGTGCCCACCATGTGCCCGCGTTGGCGGTGAGAATGGTGGGCACGCTTCGCTTTGCCCACCCTACGGCACTGTCACCGCCACGGCTGCACGATGATCTTGGTGTGCGCCTCGGGATTGGCGAGGTCGGCGAAGGCTTTTGCGACGCCGTCGAGGCCGACCTCGGCCGTCACCATGGCTGCGGCGTCCACCTGCCCTTCCGCGATCAGGCGCAGCGAGCTTGCGAACTCCTCCGGCGTGTAGCCGAGCACGTACTGGACGTTGAGCTCCTTCATGATGCCGAGCATGGGCTCGTTTCTGTCGCTCTCCATGCAGACGCCGACCACGACGATCCTGGCATCGCGCGGGGCGCCCTCGAACACCTGCTGCAACAGACCGGGCACGCCGACGCATTCGAAGATGATCGCGGGCTTGAGCGCCGGCAGCATCGCCTGGAACGGCGGTCGCGCCGCCTTCTCGGCGTCTGCCATCTGCGCGTGCTCGGCCCAGGCCGTGTAGGGCTGCGACACCTTGGGATCGACCACGATGTCGGCGCCGAGCTGAGCTGCAAGCGCGCGCCGCGCCGGCGAATAGTCGGCGGCGACGATCGGATGCAGCCCCCTGATCTTCAGCGCGGCAATCACCGCGAGCCCGACCGGTCCGCAGCCGACCACCAGCGGCACCTCGCCGCCGCTGATGTTGGCTTTGGCGACGGCGTGGACGCCGACGGCGAGCGGCTCGGTCAGCGCGGCATGTTCGGGAGCCAGACCGTTGGGCACCTCGAGCAGCAGCGCTTCACTGAGCAGCATCGCTTCCGCATAACCGCCGATATTATCGTTGGAATAGCCGATGCCCTCGATGCCTTGCGGCGTCACCAGCGCCGGCAGCGAGCAGACATGGGTGCCGGGCTTGAGCTTGCGCGCGGTGCTAGGGCCGTAGTCGACGATCTCGCAGCAGAATTCATGACCGAACACGACGTCGCGGGTAAGGTCCATCGGCTTGCGGCCAACCTTCCGCGCCATCTCCACCATGCGGTGGGCGTGCTGGCGCGCATGCAGGTCGGAGCCACAGATGCCGCAGGCGAGCGTCTTGACCAGCACCTGGCCAGGGCCCGGCTTCGGCTCGACCATCTGACCAACGACAATCTCACCGTTCCTGAAGATCGCAGCGCGCATCCGGCTCCTCCCGTGTTGTTGGAGGCATTGATAGCACGACGCGCGATGCGCGCACTTGCGTCAGGCGTTCGGCGAACGCTCTTCCAGCACCAGGAGCTGGGCCCGGCGGACGCGCTCGCGATGGGCGATGTAGAGACCGCTGGCGACGATGAAGGCCGCGCCGACGACGGTCCAGACATCAGGCACCTCGCCGAAGATGAAGAAGCCGAGAATGCTGACCCAGAGCAGCTGCGTATAGGAGAACGGCGCGAGCACCGAGGCGTCGCCGTAGCGATAGGCGAGCACGACGATCCACTGGCCCGCGGTGGAGGCGACGCCGATGAAGATGCCGAGCGCGATCGCGGTCCAGGACGGCGTGACCCAGACGAACGGCACCATCGCGGTCAGGATCGCAAGACCGGTCAACGAGGAATAGGCCATGGTGGTGATGACCGCTTCGCGGCCGCTCATCATGCGCGTCAGGATCAGCGTGCCGGCCCAGCAGGCCGCCGAGACCACGGGGAAGAACGCCGCCAGATGAAACGCGCTGGTGCCCGGGCGCAGGATGATGAGCACGCCGATGAGACCGAGCGCGGTCGCAAACCAGCGGCGCATGCCGACCTTCTCGCCGAGGAAGACGATCGAGAGCGCGGTGACGAACAGCGGCGCGACGAAGCCGGTAGCGGAAGCTTCCGCGATCGGCAGGAAGCGCAGGCCGGTGATGAAGAACAGCGAGGAGCCGAGCAGCGCCGCACCGCGCATCACGTGCAGGCCGAGGCGCTGGGTGCGCATCGCGTAGAGCGGCGAAGCCGGCAGCATCACCGGCGTGAACATCAGCGCGAAGGTGAGGAAGCGGATCCAGGTGATCTGGATCGACGGCAGGCTGGTCGAAAGATATTTCGCGGTGATGTCGGAGCACCCGAGAAACACCGTCGACAACAGGATCAGCGCGATGCCCTTGAAGGGATGATCGACGCGCGCAGGTGCGCGGCGGCCGACATGCTTCTTCTCGGGCATGGACACGGAAATACTGTCGAGCCTTGCGGCTGCGGCTGGCGGCGGGGTCACGGCTGGAACTCGGGAAAAATGCGAATCGAGCGCTCGTAAAAAACGACAAATGCGCCGCGTTCACAACTTCCGAAAACAGGATGCCGATATGCGCTGAGGGCTGCGCGCGTCAATACTCCATTAAGAATGCGCGCTTGCTGCACTACAGCATGGGCAGACCTCGGGGCTTCGGACCGCGCGGAAACGCCGCATCCAGTGCAGCAATCTCCTCTTTCGTCAGCACGAGATCGCCGGCAGCGGCATTTTCGCCGGCATGTTCCGCCGACGACGCCTTCGGGATCGCGAACACCGTAATCGCACGGGTGAGGAAGCTCAGCGCGATCTGACGCGGTGTCACGCGCCGCGCCTCCGCGATGCGCGCCAGCACGGCGCCGCCCTTGCTGTTGCTTGCCGGAAAATCGTCATGGCCGAACGGCGAATAGGCGACGACCGCGACGCCGTGCCGCTCGCACCACGGAATCACGGCATGCTCGATCGCGCGTTCCTTGAGATGATAGAGCACCTGATTGCAGGCGATGCGGCCCTCGCCCGCGACGTCGAGCATCTCTTCGAGATCGTCGGCATCGAAATTGGAGACGCCCCAGGATTTGATCTTGCCAGCCTTCACAAGTTCCTCGAACGCAGCGCCGGTGTCTTCGAGCGGATAGGAGCCGCGCCAATGCAGAAGATAGCAGTCGAGGCGATCGGTCTTGAGCCGCTTTAGCGAACGCTCGCAGGCCGTGATGGTGCCGCGGCGCGAGGCGTTGCTCGGCAGCACTTTGGACACGAGGAACACTTCGTCGCGACGACCCGCGATCGCGTCCGCAATGACCAGCTCGGCATCGCCATACATCTCGGCGGTATCGATATGGGTCATACCGAGATCGAGCCCGCGCTGAAGCGCCGCGATCGCGCGCTTGCGATCGCCATGATCGAGATACCAGGTGCCCTGCCCGATGACGGAGACGTTGGCACCGGTCTTGCCGAAGGGGTTTGTGTTCATGTGCGGTCCGATCTTCGTCATTCATGTCGTCCTGGCGAAAGCCAGGACCCATTACCACAGGGAGGTGTTGTTGCAGTAGATGGTGGCCACAGCGTGCCTTCGCCACGCTGACCGGGATAATGGGTCCTGGCTTTCGCCAGGACGACGATGGGGAGCTAGTTTGCGCAATGCATCAACATCGTCATTGCGAGCGCAGCGAAGCAATCCAGACTGTCTCCACGGAGAGACGCTGGATTGTTTCGCTGCGCTCGCTATGACGATGGAAAGAGCCGACCGCTAACCCGCCGCACCGGCGATCTTCACCTGCTTCACTGGCGCGACCTCCGTCGTCGCGATCAGGCGCTTCAGCTCGGGGATGCAGGAGCCGCAATTGGTGCCGGCCTTGAGCGTGGCGCCGATCTCGGCCGTCGTGCGCGCGCCGCTCGCGATGGTATCGCAGATGGTACCGCGGCCGACGCCGAAGCAGGCGCAGACGATCGGGCCGGTCGCGGCGGCGCCTTCGCCGGACTTGCCGGACAACAGCATGCCGCGCTGGTCGTCGGTGACCTGATCGGCCACGAACAGGCTCTTCACCACCTCCCAGTCGCCGGCATCATGGGCGGGTCCGACGAACAGGCAGGTCTCGATGCGATCGCCCGCGAACGAGGCCGCACGATAGACGCCGCCGCCGAAATCGCGGTACTCGGCGACATCCTCGCCCGCGACACCCTCGAGCCAAGCGGGCCAGCGCGACAGGTCGGCGTTGTCGGCGAAGAGATAGCCGAAGCCGCCGTTGACCGTGACCCGCGTCCACAACAGATTGGGCGGCAGGTCGAGCTGTTTGCGCGACAGCGCGAAGCCGCGGAAGACGTATTCATAGGGCGCGATCGCGGCCGGCGTCGCCTTGGATTCCGGCTGGCCCGAGAACGGGTCGGTGAAGGACTGCACCAGCGCACCGACGCGGCCGTGCGAGGCATTCATCGCGCTCCAGTGGATCGGCACGAACAGCGTGCCGCGCTGCTGCCGATCGCTGACGACCACCTTCAGGATGCACTGCCCGTAATCGGTCGTGATGCGGGCATAGCCGTCATGGGCGATGCCGAATTTGCCGGCGTCGTCGGGATGGACCTCGACGAACGGCTCGGGCAGATGCGCGCCCAGCCGCTGGCTGAGGCCCGTGCGCGTCATGGTGTGCCACTGGTCGCGGATGCGCCCGGTGTTGAGCCGTAAGGGGCGCGACGCGCCGGTCTCGCTACGCAACGCCGGCACCTCCGGCGCGACGAAGCGGCCTTTGCCGTCATTGGTGAAGAAACCACCGCTCGCAAAGAAGCGCTCGCCGGGCGCCCCGCCTTCGCGCACCGGCCACTGCACGGGCTTCAAGGCGTCGAAGGCCTCGTTCGAGAGCGAGGTCAACGCGCCGATGTCGAAATCGCGGCTGCCATCGTTCTCGAACGCCGAAAGCGCCGCGTGCTCGCGGAAAATATCGGCGGCGGATTTGTAGTCAAAACTGTCGCCGAAGCCGAGACGTTTGGCGGTCTCGCTGAGAATCCACCAGTCCGGCCGCGCCTCGCCCGGCGCCGGCAGGAACGAGCGCTGGCGCGAGATGCGTCGTTCGGAGTTGGTCACCGTACCCGACTTCTCGCCCCAGGCGAGCGCGGGCAGCAGCACGTGCGGGCCGGCTTCGACCGTGTCGTTGGAGAGCACGTTCTCGGAGACCACGAACAGCTCGAGCTTCTTCAGCGCCTCGCGCACGAAGTCCGCGTCGGGCAGCGACACCGCCGGGTTGGTCCCCATCACCCATAGCGCCTTGACCTCGCCGCGGTTGATCGCCTCGAACAGCTGCACCGCCTTCAGCCCCTCATGGGTAGCGATGCGCGGAGCCTTCCAGAACCGCCTGACACGGTCGATGTCCGGCGGCGTGAAATTCATGTGCGCGGCGAGCTGATTGGCGAGGCCGCCGACCTCGCGGCCGCCCATCGCGTTGGGCTGGCCGGTGAGCGAGAACGGCGAGGCGCCCGGCTTGCCGATGCGGCCCGTGGCGAGATGGCAGTTGAGGATCGCGTTGACCTTGTCGGTGCCCTGCGCCGACTGGTTGACCCCTTGCGAATAGAGCGTGACGACGCGCGGCGTGTCACGGAACATCTTGAAGAAGGTCGCGACGTCCTGCTCGGAGAGGCCTGTGGCCAGCGCGGTCGCAGTGACGCTGCCGGCGATGTTGCGCGCGCGCACCAACGCGTCGTCGAAGCCCGACGTGTTGCTCGCGATGTAGGCCTGGTCCAGCGCGCCGCTGTCGGCGAAATGGACGAACAGGCCCGAGAACAAGGCGGTGTCGGTGCCGGGCTTCAGCCCCAGGAACAGATCGACGTCGCTCGCGGTGTCGGTGCGGCGCGGGTCGATCACGATCATGCGGGCGCCGCGCTCCTGCCTGTTCTTCAGCATGCGCTGGAACAGCACGGGGTGACACCACGCCGCGTTCGAGCCGACGAAGACCAGTAGGTCGGCCTGGTCGAGATCCTCGTAGCAGCCGGGCACGGTGTCGGCGCCGAAGGCACGGCGGTGGCCGGCGACCGAGGACGACATGCAGAGCCGCGAATTGGTGTCGACATTGGCGGTGCCGACAAAGCCCTTCATCAGCTTGTTGGCGACATAGTAATCCTCGGTCAGGAGCTGGCCGGAGAGATAGAAGGCGACCGCGTCGGCACCGTCGCGCGCCGCGATGTGCTGCATGCGGTGGGCGACGTGGTCGAGCGCATCGCTCCAGGCAACGCGCTCCAGCACGCCCTTGCAGCGGATCATCGGGTAAAGAAGCCGGCCCTCCAGTCCGACGGTCTCACCGAGCGCCGAGCCCTTGGAGCACAGCCGGCCGAAATTGGCGGGATGATCGGGGTCGCCGGCGATCGCCGCGCCGCCCTTGCCGTCCGGCGTTGCGAGCACGCCGCAGCCGACGCCGCAATAGGGGCAGGTGGTCTTGGTGGTCCGGAGCTTCGGGTCGATCGCCGTCATATCGAGCTGCCTTGTCAAGCCGCCTTGGAAGGACGCGCGAGCGCGCGGCCGAACATCATGTCGGTACGGATCGCCGCCACCTTGTCGCGGTTGCGGATCAGCTCGAGGTACCAGAGCGCATCGACGGTATCGCCGATCAGCACCGCTCCGGTGAGCCGGCCGTCGGCGATGACGAGCTTCTTGTAGGTGCCGCGCCTGCGGTCTGACAGCACGAGGCTCTCGCTGCCCTCCCCGCCGATGAAGTCGCCGGCGGAGAACACGCTGACGCCCGAGACCTTCAGATTGGTCGAGACCACGCTGCCCTGATAGGCGGCGGGCCGGCCGGCGAGATGCCGCGCCAGCACGCGCGCCTGCTCATAGGCCGGCTCGACCAGGCCATAGCAGGTGCCGCGATGCTCGGCGCATTCGCCGAGCGCGAAGATGTCGGGTGACGCCGTCTGCATGACGTCGTTGACCACGATGCCGCGGTTGACCGCGATGCCGGCGTCCTTGGCCAGCGCGATGTTGGGCCTGATGCCGGCGGCAAAGATCACGGCATCGGCCTCGATGCGGCTGCCGTCGGCAAGCTCGACCGCCTCGACGTGGCCGTCGCCATGGATGCACTTCGTGCTGGCATTGAGCAGGATGCGGATGCCCTTGCGCTCGACCAGCGTCTTGAGGAGATCGGCGGCCGGCCCATCAAGCTGGCGCTCCATCAGCCGGTCCATCAGATGCAGCAGCGTCACCGGGGCGCCAGCCTTGGCAAGTCCATAGGCCGCCTCCAACCCGAGCAGACCGCCGCCGACCACGACGACGCGCTTCTTCGCCGCCGCAAGCGTCAGCAGCAGGTCGACGTCGCGCGTGTCGCGGAACGTGTGCACGCCGGCGAGATCGGCGCCCGGCACGTTGAGCCGCAGCGGCGTCGATCCCGTGGCGAGCACGAGCTTGGAATATTCCATGCTCTCCTCGCCCTCGATCTTGAGCTCGCGGCGGCCGGTGTCGATCTCGGTGACGCGGTAGCCGTAGCGCACGGTGACGCCGCGATGGCGCCACCAGTCGGCCGGCCGCAGCTCGATCTCGTGCGAGCCGGTCTCGCCGGCCAGCACGGAGGAGAGCAGCACGCGGTTGTAAGCGAGCCTCGGTTCATCGCCGATAACGGCAACCGCGTAGCGGCCAAGCGAAGTCTTGGCGAGCTCGTCGACCAGACGCGCGGCCGCCATACCGTTACCGACGATGACCAGCGGTTCACTCACAAGGCATCTCCTATTCGGCGGCCTGCGCCTGAGCGCCATAGGCCTCGGAAATCATGTAGCCGGACAGCACGCCGTAGGCGTCGGTCCAGGCCGTGGCGAGTTCGGGCGTCCAGGCCTCGCCGAGACCCTTCTCCAGGGTCCACAGCAAGGTCGCGCCGACTACGGGATAGTGCTCGGCCTTGGCGCCGTAGGCGACGTGACGCTTGGCGAGCGCCGACGCCGCGGGAAGAATCGAGTCCAGGTTCGACAGGCCGCCGACGACGGCGGCGAGCATGCCCATCAGCTTCTTGCGCTGCTCGGTCATGTCCTCGGGAAACATCGCGCGCACGGACGGCGCCACCTCGAACAGGCGATCGTAGAACAGCACCGCGGCGGTCTCCGAAATCGGCGCGACCTTGGCGAAGCTCTGCTGGATGAGGGTAATCTGTTCGGGCGTCATGATGTTCTCCTGTCTGTTTCGGTCTGCCTTTGTCCGCGTCGTTGCGAACAAGGTTCATGGGTCAAACGTCATCAGAGAGTCTTCTCCCCGCGTACGGGGAGAAGCGAGATTCGTACCAAGTCTCTAAACGCGAGCTTCGGCGAGGCTTGGCGCGCCTTCACGCTGCGGGCTGCGACGCAGGTAGAACCACCAGGTCAGGCCGAGGCAGGAGGCGTAGAAGGCGAGATAGATCGCGAGCGCAAGCTGCGGCCCGCCGGTCATGGCGATCGACTTGCCGAAACCGCTCGGGATCAGATAGCCGCCGACCGCGCCGACCGCGCCGATGAAGCCAACCGCCGCACCGCTCTCGATACTCGCCGTCTTCAGGGCGGCTGCGCGCGCCGCATCGCCCTTGCCGCGCACCTTGAACAGGTTCTGCTCGCGGAAGATCGAGGGGATCATGCGGTAGGTCGAGCCGTTGCCGATGCCCGTCGTCACGAACAGGATCAGGAACATCGACAGGAAGCCGATGAAATCCTTCTGCCCGACGAAATAGAGCACGCCGACGGTGGCGCCCGCCATCACGATGAAGTTCCAGAACGTGATGACCGAGCCGCCGATCCTGTCGGCCAGCCAGCCGCCGAACGGGCGCGACAGCGAACCAACGAGAGGCCCGAGGAACGCGATCGCGATCGTCACCGACGGAAACTGCGTCTTGATCAGCAGCGGAAACGCCGCGGAGTAGCCGATGAAGGATCCGAACGTGCCGATATAGAGGTACGCCATGATCCAGGTATGCTTGCGCTTGACCACCGCCAGCTGATTGCTGATCGACGACTTGGCCGTGGTCAGGTTGTTCATGAAGAACACCGCGCCGAACACCGCGATCGCGATCGGCAGCACCCACATCAGGCCGGCGTTCTGAAGGAACACGCCGTCGACGGGGGTTGCCTGGAACAGGTTAATGACGGCGAGCGTCATCAGGATCGGGGTTAGGAGCTGCACGCTGGAGACGCCGATATTACCGCCGGCCGCGTTGAGGCCCAGCGCCCATCCCTTCATCCTGTCCGGGAAGAAGAAGGAGATGTTTGTCATGCTGGAGGCGAAATTGCCGCCGCCGAGACCGGCAGTCGAGGCGATCAGCAGCATCAGCCAGAACGGCGTGTCGGGCTGACTGACGAACCAGGCGAGCGACAACGTCGGAATGAACAGGATGGCCGCGCTGAAAATGGTCCAGTTGCGACCGCCGAACGTCGTCACCGCGAATGTGTAGGGAAAGCGCATCAAGGCGCCGATCAGGCCCGGCACCGCGACGAGCTGGAACAGCTGGTCGGTGGTGTAATGGAAGCCTGCCTGCGGCAGCTTGGTGGTGACGATGCTCCAGATCAGCCAGACCGAGAAGCCGATATGCTCGGCCACGATCGACCAGATCAGGTTGCGTCGCGCGATAGTCTTGCCAGTCGCATTCCAGAACGCCTCATCCTCGGGGCGCCAGTCTGAAATCCAGGTCGGATTCTTCGTCATTGAGTATCCCTTCTAGGCTCACCGCTGCGTCGTTGCAGGCTCTGCCTCCGGCCACGGAGGCGCGCTCCGAGGCTTCACCCCGGTGGCGAGTTCACGATGCTGATTGATGATGTTGAGGGACGTCGTCGTTGGCGTCGCGCAAACACGTTTCAATTTCCGTGCCAATTGCGCGCGTTCGGGAAATACAGGGAATTCAGTGGCTTGTTCGAATTGCCCGAAATATTTGCAGGGCTATTTCGCACGCAAATTTTGCGATTCGCTCAATCCCTGTGCGCCGCACAAGGATTGAGCTTGATGTCTCAAAATTAGGCGAGACACATCACGCGTTAACGCCGCGTTTACGCGGCCTCGACGAAGCGATGACGCTCATAAAGGAATTCGAGCACGCGCTGCCGGCACTTCAGATAGGTGGTGCTGGTGGCGAGTTCGAGCCGCTTGCGGGGACGTGCCAGCGGTACCTCCAGCACCTCACCGATGCGCGCGCTCGGCCCGTTCGTCATCATCACGATACGGTCGGACAGCAGCACGGCCTCGTCGACGTCGTGGGTGATCATCAGAATGGTGTTGCCGAGCTTCTGGTGCAGCGCCATCACCGAGTCCTGCAGATGCGCGCGGGTGAGCGCGTCGAGTGCGCCGAACGGCTCATCGAGCAGCAGCACTTTCGGCTCCATCGCCAGCGCCCGCGCGATGCCGACGCGCTGCTTCATGCCGCCGGAGATTTCGGAAGGACGCTTGTCCTTGGCGTGCGCCATCTGCACGAGATTGAGATTGTGCATCACCCAGGCGTCGCGTTCAGCCCGCGTCTTGGTCTTGGCGAAGACCTTGTCGACGCCGAGCCTGACGTTCTCGTAGACCGTGAGCCAGGGCAGCAGGCTGTGGTTCTGGAACACCACGGCGCGGTCGGGTCCCGGCGAGTTGACCTCGCGGTTCTCCAGCAGCACGCCGCCGGTCGAGGCGTTGGTCAGCCCTGCGATGATGTTGAGCAGGGTCGACTTGCCGCAGCCGGAATGGCCGATGATCGAGACGTACTGCCCCTTTTCGATGGTCAGGTTGATGTCCTTCAGGACCTCCGTGGTGGCGGCGCCGCGGGTAAAGATCTTGTCGATGTGGTCGAGCTTCAGATAGGCAGTCATGTGTCCCTCCCCTCAGTTCGTCGCGGTGCCGCGGGTGACGATCTTGCCGAGGCCCGCGATCAGGCGATCGAGCACGAAGCCGACGATGCCGACATAGATCAGCGCCAGGATGATCTCGCTGATGTGCGAGGAGTTCCAGGCGTCCCAGATGAAGAAGCCGATGCCGACGCCGCCGATCAGCATTTCGGCGGCGACGATGGCGAGCCACGACAGACCGATGCCGATGCGCAGGCCGGTGAAGATGTAGGGCGCGGCCGCCGGGATCATGATCTTGCCGAAGAACTCCAGCGGATTGAGCTGCACGACGGCCGCGACGTTGCGGTAGTCCTGCGGGATGTTGCGGATGCCGACCGCGGTGTTGATGATGATCGGCCAGATCGAGGTGATGAAGATGACGAAGATCGCCGAGGGCTGGCCGTCACGGAACGCCGCGAGCGAGAGCGGCAGCCAGGCGAGCGGCGGGATGGTGCGCAAGACCTGGAACAGCGGATCGAGCCCGCGCATCGCCCAGACCGACTGGCCGACCAGCACGCCGAGCGCGATGCCGGCGATCGCGGAGAGCGAATAGCCGAAGGCGACGCGCTGAAGGCTGGCGGAGAGATGCCAGAACAGACCCTTGTCGATGCCGCCATGGTCGAAGAACGGATCGAGGATCAGCTCCTTGGTGTCCTTGAATACCCGCGACGGCGGCGGCAGTGCCGAGCCGGTGCGGCGGCAGACCAGCTCCCAGACCAGCGTCAGCAGCGCGATCACGACGAGCGGCGGGATGACGCGCACAGCGGTCTCGCGCACCATGCGCGCGTAAGCCTCGCTCCGCGGCGGCCGCTTCGGCGTCATCGCGACGACGGGCGCGGCGCTTCCCGCGGGTGTCGCGGTCTCAACCTCAATCTTCGTGGCAGGCATGTTCATCGCTATCTCTCTCCGGCTCCGGGACGATGCGGCCGCCTCGCGGCGGCCGCAGGGCTCCGTCAGACTTCGACGCGCTTGATCGCGAGCGACTTCAGATAGGCCGCCGGATTTTCGGGATCGAATACCTTGCCGTCGAAGAAGGTCTCCTTGCCGCGCGAGGTGGAGGCCGGGATGTCGGAGCTTGCGACACCAAGCGTCTTGGCCGCGTCCTTCCAGAGGTCCTCGCGGTTGACCTTGGCGATCAGCGCCTTGCTGTCGAAGCCGGCTTCGTATTTGCCCCAGCGGATGTCCTCGGTCATGAACCAGAGATCATGGCTCTGGAACGGATAGGAGGCATGATCGCGCCAGTACTTCATGATGTGCGGCGAGTTCTCGACCACCTTGCCGGCGTTGCCGTAGTCGAACTTGCCCTTGGCGCGATCGGCGATGTCCTCGACCGGGCAGTTGATCCACTGCCGCTTGCCCATGATGGTGGCGAGCTCTTCCTTGTTCTCCATCTTGTCGGCCCATTGCTGGGCTTCCATTATCGCCATCAGGATCGCCTTGGCCGCCTTCGGATTCTTGTCGACCCAGGCCGCGCGCATGCCGAGTGACTTTTCCGGATGCTTGCTCCAGATCTCGCCGGTGTTGACGGCCGTGTAGCCGATGCCCTGGTGGACCAGCTGCCCGGGCCAGGGCTCACCGACGCAGAAGGCGTCCATGGTGCCGACCTTCATGTTGGCCACCATCTGCGGCGGCGGCACGGTGATGGTCTCGACGTCCTTGTCAGGATCGATACCGCCGGCGGCGAGCCAATAGCGGACCCAGAGATCGTGCGTGCCGCCGGGGAAGGTCATCGCGACCTTGGCGGACTTGCCTTCGGCCTTTTTCTTCTCGAACGCCGCCTTCAACACTGACGCATCGGCGCCGACCTTGAGGTCGGCATATTCCTTGGCGACGGAGATGCACTGCGCATCGAGATTGAGCCGCGCCAGGATGTACATCGGCGTCGGCTGGTTGTTCTGCGTCACCTTGCCGGCCGAGATCAGGTACGGCATCGGGGTGAGGATATGCGCGCCGTCGATGCCGTTGCCTTCCGAGCCGAGCACGAGGTTGTCGCGCGTGGTGCCCCAGGAGGCCTGCTTCTGCACGTCGACATCGGGCATGCCGTATTTGGCGAACAGGCCCTTGTCCTTGGCGACGAAGAGCGGACCGGCATCGCTCAGCGCGATGAAGCCGAGCTTGGCGCCCTTGACCTCGGGGCCGGCGTCCTGCGCGAACGCGCCGGCGGGGAAATTGAGCTTGGCGGCGGCAAGAAGGGCAGCGGTGCTGCCGGTGGCCTTCAACAATTGACGGCGGCTGAGGCCAGTATCCGAAGGCCGGCGAATGCGCTTGGTCATAGGCGGTGTCGTCCTTTTGCGTCGTTGCGAATGATTGCGTCAGTGCGCACGAGCAGCCCGTCCGTCCGTGACGCCAGAAAAAGGCGCATGCGAACGCACGACGGGGAGACCCCCGTTCGGGTGGCGTCAGCAAATCGGATGAGAAGTCTCGCGGGACGGCTTCAATGGCGTCGGCTTGGAACTATTCAAGCTTCATGCCAAGCGCCACACCTCATAAACATCCAAAAATTCAATACGTTAGATGCACCGCGCCAGTCTGTCGCAGCTTTGCTGCGCACGCGAAATTTGCGGACTGCTCATTTCTTGTGCGCCGCACAAATCTTATGCAGCCGCCTAAGCAAAAGGCCGCAGAGCCGGCAAAAGCCGGGTCGAGGCGCGTACCATCCAATTGAAATCGCTTACCTTTTCTATCGCACCCAAGCGGCACGCGACTTGCATTTCCATTGTCGTCAACGAAGACTGCGGCTTGCCGCATTGTTGCAGCCTCTGGCGGCTGCAAACCGGAAGCTCAACTGCTTCGCGGCCCTTCTCGGCTCAGTCCTCGTGACGCGATTCCCAAGGCTTCCAGACCTCCATAGCCCTCGTGCGCGGCAGAGCCGTCCGCACGGCCCAAGATGTTCAGCCGCGCTCTCTTTGGGGGCGTGTCGATCTCACTTACGAAGCAAAAGGAACCATTGATGTCGTATCTCGCGCCTTCGGAATTCGTCACCAAGATGGTGGATGCGGGCGAGTCCAAGATCTTCATGTCCACCCGGGATACCATCATCCGGGCCTATATGGCCGGCGCCATCCTCGCGCTGGCGGCCTGGTTTGCCGTCACCATCAACGTGAACACCGGCCAGCCGCTGGTCGGGGCGCTGCTGTTTCCGGTCGGCTTCGTCATGCTGTACCTGCTCGGCTTCGACCTGCTGACCGGCGTCTTCGTGCTCTCGCCGCTCGCCCTCATCGACAAGCGCCCGGCCGTCACCTTTGGCGGCGTGCTGCGCAACTGGGGCCTCGTTTTCGTCGGCAATTTTGCAGGCGCTTTCACGGTGGCCTTCATGATGGCCTTCGTCACGACCTTCGGCTTCACGCAAGACCCCGACAAGATCGGCACGGCCATCGGCAATATCGGCGAGGGCCGAACGCTCGGCTATGCCGCGCATGGCGCGGCCGGCATGGCGACATTGTTCCTGCGCGGCATGCTCTGCAACTGGATGGTCTCGACCGGCGTCGTCGGCGCCATGATCTCGACCTCGGTGCCCGGCAAGGTCATCGCGATGTGGATGCCGATCCTGGTGTTCTTCTACATGGTGTTCGAGCACTCCGTCGTGAACATGTTCCTGTTCCCGTCGGGCCTGATGCTGCACGCGAAGTTCTCGATCATGGACTATCTGATCTGGAACGAGATCCCGACCGTGCTCGGCAACCTCGTGGGCGGCCTCGCCTTCACCGGCATGACGCTCTACGCCACGCACGTCATGACCCAGCCGAAGCGCCAGGCCGGCAAGACCACGCCGTCCCGCGTCGCGGCCTGATCAAACAACGTCTCGACAGGGGAGCCTCGCCCGAGCAGGGTGAGGCTCTCCTTTGCCGGTGATGACGATGACCCGCGGACTCCTGATTTCGATCGGCCAGCACTCCGACAGGGGTCGCAAGCCCGTCAACCAGGATTTTCACGGCATCCTGATTCCGGAGGAGCCGCTGCTCAGCCTGAAGGGCATCGCGGCGGTTCTCGCCGACGGCATCTCCAGCAGCACGGTGAGCCAGATCGCCAGCGAGTCGGCGGTCAAGAGCTTCCTGATGGACTATTACTGCACGTCGGAATCCTGGACGGTGAAGACCTCCGCCCGCCGCGTGCTGGACGCAACCAATTCCTGGCTGCACGCGCAGACGCGCAAGAGCCAATATGCCTATGACCGCGACAAGGGCTATGTCTGCACCCTCAGCGCCATGGTCATCAAGGCGACCACCGCGCACATCTTCCATGTCGGCGACTGCCGCATCTACCGCGTCGCCGGCAAGGCGCTCGAGCAGCTGACCGACGATCACCGCATCATCGTGTCGTCGGAGCAGACCTATCTCGGCCGCGCGCTCGGCATCAACCCGCAGCTCGAGATCGACTACCAGACGGTCGAGATCGAGGCGGGCGACACCTTCATCCTCGCAACCGACGGCGCCTACGAATTCGTCGACCAGCGTTTCATCACGAGCGCTATCGCCGAGCATGCAGCCGAGCTCGACGGGGCCGCGAAGGCGATCGTCGACGAAGCGTACCGGCGCGGCAGCGACGACAACATCACCGTCCAGATCCTCCGCGTTGACGCAGTGCCGCAGCGCGACTCGGCCGGCATCTTCAATCAGACCTTCGAACTGCCGCTTCCTGCGCTGCCCGAGCCACGGGCGATGTTCGACGGTTACAGGATCGTCCGGGAGATACACGGCAGCAGCCGCAGTCACATCTACCTTGCCGTCGATGCGGAGACCGAGGGGCCGGTCGCGCTCAAGCTGCCGTCGATCGACCTGCGCGACAATGCGGCCTATCTCAAGCGCTTCCTGATGGAGGAGTGGATCGCACGCCGCATCGACAGCCCGCACGTGCTCAAACCGATGTCACAGTCGCGGCGGCGCAGCTACCTCTACGTCGCGACCGAGTTCATCGAGGGCCAGACCCTGAGGCAGTGGATGCTGGACAACCCACGCCCCGATCTGGAGACGGTCCGAGGGATCGTCGAGCAGATCGCCACGGGGCTTCGCGCCTTCCATCGCATGGAGATGCTGCACCAGGACCTCAGGCCCGACAATGTCCTGATCGACAAGACCGGCACTGCGAAGATCATCGACTTCGGATCGGTCAGGGTCGCCGGCGTCGCCGAGGCGGCGCCGAAATCGGCAGACGAGGAAATTCTCGGCACGGTCCAGTACACGGCCCCGGAATATTTCCTCGGCGAGGGGGGATCGCCGCGGTCCGACATGTTTTCGCTGGCCGCCATTTGCTACCATATGCTCACCGGACATCTCCCCTACGGCGCCCAGCTCGCCAAAATCCGGGGACGATCGGACGCGTGGAAGTTGAGATATCGCCCGGCCATCGATGCCGAGCGGGGCATCCCGGGCTGGATCGACGGCGCGCTCAGGAAGGCGCTGCATCCCGATCCCTACAAGCGCCACGAGGACCTCTCCGAATTCGTCTTCGAACTCAGGAATCCCAACCCGGCCTATCTCGCCACGCGGACCACGCCGCTTCTGGAGCGCAACCCGCTGCTGTTCTGGAAGCTGACCACGGCGATCCTGGCCTGCGCGGTCATCACGCTGCTCGCGGTGCTTCGGCTGCGATAGCCGGACAAGGTCGGTTCAGGCCGGCTCCGCCGCCTTCACCCCCAGCGGCTTCGGCGCCATGCCGCCGCCGGGCTTGAGGTGGAATTCGTAGGTCATCAGATGCCACTGCCCGCTCGCCTTGGTGCCGTCGGGCATCTCGAGGTCGTTGCGCGGCTCGACCTTGGCGACGAGGTCATCCTTGACGCCGAACACCACGTCGGAATCGAGATATTTGTCGCCGTCCATGAAGACATGCGTGATCAGCGGCTCGTAGCCCTTTGCGTTGACGAGGAAGTGCACATGCGCCGGGCGCATCGGATGGCGGTTGGTCTGCACGATCATCTCGCCGACGGGGCCATCGGTCGGGATCGGATAGCTGCACGGCAAAATGGTGCGGAAGAAGAAGCGGCCATCGCTGTCCGTGATGAAACGCGCCCGCGCCGAGGCGCCGACCTCGTCATAGTTCGGCTTCTGTGAATCGTAGAAGCCGTCGTCGTCGGCATGCCAGACGTCGACGGGAACGCCCGCCAGCGGCTTGCCCTTGAGGTCGGTGACGCGGCTCTGCACGAACATCCGCTCGCCGGTCTGATTGTTCGGCGAGATGTCGGTGCCGTGCGCGGTCACCTTGTGCTCGCCGACATAGAACGGGCCGAGCACCGTGGTCTGGGTGGCGCCCTCGCGATCCCTGTGGTTGACCGCGTCCACCAGCATGGAGACGCCGAGCACGTCGGACAGCAGGATGAATTCCTGGCGGGTGTCGGTGCATTTATGACCGGTGCGGGTCAGGAAATCGATGGCGTATTCCCATTCCTCGAAGGTGAGACCGGTCTTGCTCACGTAATCGTGCAGCGACTTCACCAGTTCCTGGAGCAGGAATTTCGCCCGCGGGTTCGGCGTCTTGTCGAAGCTTTCGACCACGGCTGCGGTGAGTTCGGTCTCGTTGAACTGGGTCATGGTGCGTTGCCTTGCATTTTTCTCGTTGGCCCGGGCGGGCTCCCTGGAAGCGTTCCAGGCCGGACACTACACCACCCGGCCGGCCCGCGTTAAGCGCAACCGGCTTGGAATGGGGCTGCCATTTGGCTATCACCTTGTCGAGAAACTGCCCCGGAGGAACTGATGCTCGCCCCCACCCCCGCCTCGCCCGAATCCGTCGGCATGTCCAAGGCCGCGCTCGACCGCGTCGATGCGCACCTGAAGAACCGGTACATCGACGCCGGCCGCTTCCCGGGCACCCAGCTTCTGGTTTACCGCCGCGGCAAGATCGCGCACAGCTCGGTCCAGGGCCTGGCCGATGTCGCGCGCAAGGTGCCGGTCAAAGACGACACCATCTACCGCATCTATTCCATGACCAAGCCGCTCACCAGCGTCGCTTTCATGATGCTGGTCGAGGAAGGCCTCGTCGCGATCGACGAGCCCGTCGCCAAGTACATTCCGGAATGGAAGGATCTCGGCGTGTTCGTCGCCGGCACCGCGCCGGCCTTCCTGACCCGGCCGCCGTCCCGGCCGATGCTGATCGTCGACCTGCTGCGCCACACCTCCGGGCTGACTTACGGCTTCCAGCAGCGCTCCAATGTCGATGCCGCCTATCGCGCCGAGAAGATCGGCGAGGTCGAGAAGTCGGGCACGCTCCAAACCATGATCGAGGCGCTCGCGAAGATCCCGCTGGAGTTCTCGCCGGGCGAGGCCTGGAACTACTCGGTCGCGACCGACGTGCTCGGCTACCTCGTCGGCAAGATTTCCGGCATGCCGTTCGAGCAGTTCCTCAAAGCACGCATTCTCGATCCGCTCGGCATGACCGACACCGATTTCCACGTGCCGGCCTCGAAGGCCCATCGCTTCGCTGCCTGCTATTCGGCGGACCCGGGCGGCGGCATGACCTTCCATGCCGGCCAGCGCCGCGAGGGCCTGACGCTCCAGGACGATCCGGCGACGAGCTCGTTCCTGTCCCCGCCCTCCTTCATATCCGGCGGCGGCGGCCTGTGCTCGACGGCCGCGGACTATCTCACCTTCTGCCGCGCGCTGCTCAACGGCGGCGAGCTCGGCGGCGTCAGGCTGATCGGGCCGAAGACGCTGGCACTGATGACGACCAACCACATTCCGGGCGGCCGCTTCCTCCCCGAGGTATCGCGCTCGCTGTTCTCGGAAGCCACCTATAACGGCATCGGCTTCGGCCTCGGCTTTGCCGTGACGATGCGCCCGGCCGAGACGCTGATCGCCGGCAGCCCCGGCGAATACAATTGGGGCGGCGCGGCGACGACCTCGTTCTGGATCGACCCGGCCGAGGAATTGATCACCATCTTCATGACGCAGGTGCTGCCGTCGAGCGCCTACCCGCTCCGGCGCGAGCTGCGCAGCATGGTGTATGCCGCGATCACCGAGAGCAATCTGTAACCGCTTGAATCGATTCCGCGGCCGTCGGCCGCGGAATCTCAATATCAGACGCTCATTTGAGCATCTCCGGCACGATCAGGCGCGGCAGGAACAGCGACACGCACCGCCGTTTGCCATCCTCCTCAGTTTGACGTGCAGACCTTGACGGTCTTCATGCCGCTCTCGGCTTCGGTGCGCGACTTGTAGATCGTGCCCGACGGACTGACGACGGTCATCGACGTGTCCGTGGGCTTCTTGTCGACAACGGTGCACTTCTTCGTCTTGACGTCCTGGACGACGTAGAACTCGTCGGCCGCGAACGCCGGCAGGGACAATGCAGCAACCATCAATGCTGCAGTTGCGATCTTCAGCTTCATTTTATCCTCCTCCAATCGCCAGACGTTTCCGCCCGGCCGATTCTTGAACGGGAACAAATGGCAATTTGTTCCTAAGCAAGAGGAACGCCGTCCGCAGTGGGATGTTGACGCCGCACTTATTCCAACGAGGAGAACAAGATGAAGAAGCTGTTTCTGCTTTCCGCCGCGGCGGTGATGATCTCGACTGGCGCGTTCGCGCAGTCCACCGTGGTGACGACCACCGGAACCGGGCACGCGGCCGCCGTTCAGATCGAGCCGGAATACCGAACTAGGATCAAATCCTACATCACCGAACATCGCGTTCGCCCCGTGACGACGAAGGAGAAGATCATCGTCGGCGCTACGGTGCCGAGCGATGTCGAGCTCGAGGCGGTTCCTGCCGACTGGGGGCCCGCGCTCACCAAGTACCGCTACGTCTATTCCGGCGAGCGCGTGATGTTGGTGGATCCGGGCTCCCGGACGGTCGTCCAGGAAATCGACTGACAAGACGTGATGGAGGGGGCCGCATCAAGGACGGCCTCCTCCCGGAGTTGACAATGACATCGCATCGAGAGGCCCGGATCGCCGGTGTCAGCCTGGCGGCCATCTACGCCATCTGCCTGTTGCTGGCCGCAATCGGCATGAGCTGACCGGCAGACACCTGCGACCGCGCTGCAAAGATTCCGTCTGGTCTGCTCGCTGAATGCAAAAATCATGGCGCGGCGCACGTCCTGACCGTATGGTCTGACAAAATCATAATCCGGCGCCGTCGCGCTGGAATCGGGACGCCCGCGTTTGTCTAGGTTCACCCTTCCGGTCCGGCTCGCTCTCCTGGTCACGGGGACGATGTTGCCGCTGATCGTCTTCGCGGTTGGCATTGCCGTCTACAATTACAAGCAGGACCGCAGCGACGCGACGCGCCGCGTGTTGGAGAACGTGCGCAGCATGCGCCTGGTGATGGATTCCGAGGTGCAGCGGATGACCGGCGGCTTGCAAGTGCTCGCACTGACGAACTCGCTGCGCAACGACGACTTCCCGAACTTTCGCCGCATCGCGCTCGGCTTCCTCGACCAGTATGGCAAGGGCGGCCTGGTGCTGATCTCCGACCGCAAGGGCCGGCTGCTGTTCTCCTCGGCGACGGAGGACACCGCGAGCCTGCCGCCGCGCGGCAATCTGGAGATCGTCGAGAAGGTGTTTGCGACCAGGGCGCCGCAATATTCCGACCTGTTCACCGGCGCGCTCAACGGGCGGCAGGTTCTGACCGTCGAAGTGCCGGTGTTTCGCAACGGCGAGGTGATCTACGACCTCTGCTTCAGCCCGCCGATCAACATCTTTCAGGATCTGGTGGAGAAGCAGCGCCCGGACCGGCAATGGACGGTAAGCCTGCTCGATGCCAAGGGCACCGTGTTCGCGCGCGCGCCGAACCCCAGCGAGACATTCGGCAAACGCGCGTCGCCGTCGCTCTACGCCGAGATGTTCCGCAGCGACGAGGCGGCACTTCCGACCGTGTCGCTCGACGGCGTCGCGCTCGCCGCCGCCTACACCCGTTCGGGGCTGACCGGCTGGACCGTGGCTGCCGGCGTCGCCGAGAGTTCACTGATCGCCCCGCTCTGGCGCAACATCGCCATCACCAGCCTGATCGGCGGCATCCTGCTGCTCACCGGCCTCACCTTTGCTGTCCGCATGGCGACGACGATCGCACGCGGCGAGATGCTGCACGATCTGCTGATCGAGGAGCTCAACCACCGCGTCAAGAACACGCTGGCCCTGATGCAGGCGATCGCGGTGCAGACCTTCCGCAGCGCGAGCCGCGAGGAGCGGGCCAAGTTCGAGGGCCGCCTCGGCGCGCTCGCCGAGGCGCACAATCTGCTCAGCCAGGAGAAATGGGCCGGCTCGGAACTGAAGGAGGTGATCACGCGCGCGCTCCAGCCGTTCCTGCTCAATGCGCCCGAGCGCATCCGGATGGACGGCCCCGCGGTGCCGCTGTCGCCGCGACTTGCCGTGGTGCTGTCGATGATCGTGCACGAGATCGCCACCAACGCCGCGAAATATGGCGCGCTGTCCAACGAGACCGGCCGGGTGACGCTGGACTGGGAAGTCATCGCCGACACACCGAAGCCGCGGCTGCGGCTGATCTGGAGCGAGATCGGCGGACCGCCGGTGACGGCACCGGTGCGGCGCGGCTTCGGCTCGCGCCTGATCGAGCGCAGCGCCCGCGACCAGCTCGGCGGCGAGGCAACCGTCGATTTCCTGCCGCGCGGCGTCGTCTGCACGGTGACCTGCGCGCTGGACGAGGCGCGGTGAATCAACGGGATGGTCATCCCCAATGCCGGATTTGCAGGTTAGAGCGATAGCCATGTGAAGGCCTCGCACCTTTTGTCATAAAACGTCTTTCACAAAATCTCCGTTCAAGACCCAGGCAACTCAGCGCCGCCCGTCGTGCATTTTCGAAAACGCGCGCCTGCCCGGAGCAGGATCGGACAAAGCATGGCCGCTTCAGGAAAGACGCTGGGAGTTTGCGCCGCCTAGAACGTGCGCCGACCCGTACAAATACGGGCACCTGATCCGAAGCTCGATGCGATCAGGAGGAGCCACGCAATGATCGAGAGCAGCACACTCATGCGCAATCCCTCGCACAACGGCGTGCCGTCCGCACCCGGCGCACAGCCGGACGATGGCTCGACCTCCGAACGGCGGGCCGCCGACGCAGAGATGGCGCGGGTGCTCAGGACCGAACCGGCTCGCATGGCATTGGATTCCTCCGGCGCCGGCATCGCCCACTGGAAACATGATCCATTGCACGACGTCGTCGAGCCCATGAGCCACCATGTGATCATGGCGTACAACGGCATGATGCAGCGCATGGAGCGGCGGTCGGGAAAATCGGTTGCGATCGGCACGTTTCGTCCTGGAGTGGTGATCATCATTCCAGAAGGATCGAGCTCCCGATGGGATATTCCGAAGCCTGTCGATGTGGTCCAGCTCTATCTTCCGAATGCAACACTGAAGCGCGTTGCCGACGAAGCCGGGACCGCAAAACCGGCCGACCTGCTGGAGCGGACTGCGCATCCCGATCCCATCACGTCCAGACTGCTCTTGAGTGCAGCGGATGCGCTGGGGGGCAACGGAGCCCTGGATACGTTGTTCCGTCATCAACTGACGGATCTTCTGGCCACCCGCCTGCTGGTTGCCCACACCGGTTCGCCGACCAATTTTCAACAGACCATGGGCGGGCTGTCGCCGAAGGTCCTTCTCCGTGCGATCGAACGGTTGCGCTCGGACAGCGATGCGGACATCTCGCTCGATGCGCTGGCGTCCGATGCCGGCCTCTCGCGCTTTCACTTCTGCCGTGCCTTCAAGGAGAGCACCGGGCTCTCGCCGCATGCCTGGCTGCGCCAGCACAGGCTCGAGCAGGCCATGAACATGCTGCGGGAGAGCGACGAATCGGTCGTCTCGGTTGCCGCAGCGCTTGGCTATTCCTCGCAGACCGCCTTCGCCGCGGCCTTCAAGAAGCTGACGGGTGAAACGCCGAGCGATTGGCGCAGGCGCATGCGTTAGCAGCAATCTCTCGACAGGGACGGCAATCGCTCTGGGGCAGTCGGATATCTGGTTCGCTAAACATCTTGGCATCGCACGACGCGGACGGAGACCAACGATGGACTGGAAACACCTTGCAATCGCACCGCGACGGAAAGCCATCACGTCGGCGCTGCTGTATGGGCTCTCGCTGACCGTACGCTTCACCCAGCCGACAGCCGAAGAAGCGACCTTACAAGCGACGCAAAACGCCAATCCCGCGACGTCAATCCTGATCAATCAGGGTTGGCCCAGAAAACCGATGGTGCCGGCAGCTCTGCGCGGCTGGACATCGGGCCCGAGAAGCTGCCCGGCGGCATGTGATGGCCCTGCGCTGCTGTCCTCACTGCCGAACTGCGCCGCGCCGTAAGGGTCCGGCGGTCTCCGTTTCACCTCGTCGCGTCATCGTCGATCGCACAGGCTCTGCCCACACAAGGCGGCGGCGATGACGCGCGCACGTCCCGAACGAACCAAACCCAGGAGTCAACCACATGCGACTGCTCATCATTGGCGCCGGCTTCGCCGGCATGTACGCCGCCCTCTCCTCGGCCCGCCTGCGCGACATCCAGGGCGTTTCGCCTGACGATCTCGAAATCGCCCTGATCGCACCGGAGCCGACGCTGGTGGTCCGCCCGCGGCTCTACGAGCCGAAGCCGGAAACCCTGACGGCACCGCTGCTCGATGTCCTCAGGGCGATCGACGTCGACTACATCCAGGGCAGCGCCGAGACGATCGACACCAAGGCGCGGATGGTGCAGATCGCCACTCCCAGGGGCACGCGCACGACACTGTCCTACGACCGCCTCGTGATCGCCACCGGCAGCCGGCTGTTCCGCCCCAACATTCCCGGCCTTGCCGAGCACGGCTTCAGCGTCGACTCGCTCGATGACGCGATCGCACTCGACAAGCATCTGCACGGTCTGGCCGACCGGCCGGCCGTGAACGGACGCGACACGGTCGTCGTTGCCGGCGGCGGCTTCACCGGCATCGAGGCGGCAACCGAGCTGCCCGCGCGCCTGCGCAACATCTTCGGCAAGGACTCCAGGACGCGCGTCATCATCGTCGAGCGCAACAGCGCGATCGCGCCCGACATGGGCGAAAACCCCCGCCCGCTCATCGAGGATGCGTTGCGAAAGCTCGGCGTCGAGATGCGGCTCGGGGCCGGCGTCGTCTCGCTGGACAAATCCGGCGTGACGCTATCGACCGGCGAACATATCGAAACCGAGACGGTGGTCTGGGCGGCCGGCATCCGCGCCGCGCCATTGACCGCGCAGATTCCCGCCGAGCACGACAATTTCGGCCGCCTGCTGGTGGACCGAGATCTGCGCGTGCCTGTCGTCGCCGGCGTCTTCGCCACCGGCGATGCTGCGCGCGCAGCATGCGACGACGAGGGCAATTACGCACTGATGTCGTGCCAGCACGCCACGCGCATGGGAGCCTTTGCCGGTAACAACGCCGCCGCCGAGCTGCTGGGCGTTCCGACCAGGCCGTATCACCAGAAGGCCTACGTCACCTGCCTCGATCTCGGCGAAGCCGGCGCGGTGTTCACGCGCGGCTGGGAACGCAAGGTCGAGCTGGTCGGCGACGTCGCCAAGAAGACCAAGCAGGAGATCAACACCGTCTGGATCTATCCGCCGAAGGCCGAGCGCGCCGCGGCGCTCGCGTCGGCCGATCCGGAGCGCGTGACCAGTCTCTGACCACACGAGGCGATGACGGCCGCGCTCTCCTGGCTACGCGGTCCGCTCAACCAAGACCAGCCAGAACCAGGACCAACCACTTTCCCATGAAACAGGAGACAGACATGAATCTGCACAACACCTCGTACCCCGTGTCATCCGGACCTGAAGAGCTCGTTCCGTCGCGCTACGCGCTGAAGGTCGGCGAGATCGACGTGCTGGTGGTCAGCGACGGCGTGCTGCCGCTGCCAACCACGATGTTGGCGCACAACGCCGCCCCGGCCGAACGTGCGGCCTGGCTGCACGACATGTTCCTGCCGCAGGATGCCTTCGACTGGGTGCTGAATGCGGTCATGGTGCGCAGCGGCGGCAAGACCATCCTGATCGACGCTGGACTGGGGTCCGACCCAAACTTGCACCTGCCGCGGGCCGGACAGTTGATCAAGCGACTGGAGGCTGCCGGCATCGATCTGTCGTCCGTGACCGATCTGGTGCTGACCCATCTGCACATGGACCACATCGGCGGGCTGCTCGTCGACGGGGTGAAAAAGCGATTGCGCAAGGACCTTCGGATCCACGTGGCCGCCGCCGAGGTCAAATTCTGGGAGTCGCCCGATTTCTCGCAGACCGCCATGCCGCAGGGATTCCCGGACGCGCTTCGCGCGACCGCCAAGCGGTTCGTGAGCGAGTACGGCAGTCAGTTGCGGCAGTTCGATGAGACCCACGAGATTGCGCCCGGCGTCATCGCCCGTCGCACCGGCGGTCACACCCCCGGACACAGCGTGGTGCGCGTAGCGTCCGGCGGCGATGCGCTGACATTCGCCGGCGACGCCGTGTTTGCGGTCGGGTTCGAACAGCCCGACTGGCACAACGGCTTCGAGCACGATCCCGAGGAGGCCGCGCGCGTTCGTGTCCGTCTCTTGCGAGAGCTTGCCGAGACCGGCGAGATGCTGGTGGCCACTCACCTGCCGTTCCCGTCCATCGGCCGGGTGGCGATCGACGGCGACGCCTTCCGTTTTGTGCCGGCCTTCTGGGACTACTGACCGCCTGTTGAGTTAGGCCGAACGGGGCGCGTGCTCATGACGTTCGTGAGTACGCGCCCTGAATTCAATCAGCCCGGTATGGCCCCCGTCCACCGACCCGGATATAGCGAGAAGTACCGATGAACTATGTGCTTGGAGCATCGCAAGGATGACCTGTGCAAGTCCCGAACTCATTATCTTCGATTCGGACGGTGTCCTGGTCGATAGTGAGATCATTGCCCTGACCGTGCTGGTCCGGACAGCATCTGAGGAAGGCGTGTCGATCAGCATGGAAGACGCGATACGTTCGTTCCGAGGGGTGAAGATGACGGATTGCGTGCGCGAAATCGAGCGCCGGTTAGGCCGCAGTGTCCGAGACACTTTCGTCGCCGACGTTCGGCAAGCAACCGCGCTGGCTTTTGATGCCGAACTGAGGCCTGTCGAGGGAATCCATGCAGCGTTGGCTGCAATCACTGCTCCGGTTTGCGTGGCGTCTAACGGACCCATGTCGAAACTCACGCATGCACTCGGATTGACGAGCCTGCTGGGGCACTTCGAAGGACGCATATTCAGTGCGTACGAGGTTGGTTCGTGGAAGCCGGACCCCGGCCTGTTTCTGCATGCTGCGCAGACGTTGGGCGCTCACCCCTCACGTTGCGTCGTTGTTGAGGACTCGTTATCCGGGATTTGCGCAGCAAAGGCCGCAGGAATGAGGGTCCTCGGCTTTACCGGAGGTGATCCGGAAATTGAGCAAGAGTTAGCAGCTGTCTGCGACGACCTCTTTCATCGCATGAGCGACCTTCCGGCTTTGCTGAGCATGGAATGATTGCAGCACTCCCATTCGACACGCCCTACCCGAACGTCTGCAACGCCGGAAACGTCTCCAGCAGCCAGATGCTCACATTCGAGACCGCGCCGGTGAGAAAGCCGATGCCGGTGATCACCATCAACACGCCCATGGCGCGCTCGACATTGACGAGATGGCCCTTCATGCGCGCGAACAGCGCGGAGAACTGCTCGATCATCAGCGCGGCGATCAGGAAGGGAATGCCGAGGCCCGCGGAATAGACCGCGAGGAGCCCTGCGCCCTTGGTCACCGTGGCTTCGGCCGCGGCGATCGAGAGGATCGCGGCGAGGATCGGGCCGATGCAGGGCGTCCAGCCGAAGGCGAAGGCGAGGCCCATGATGTAGGCGCCCCACAGGCCGACGGGTTTCGGGATCGGCAGCCGGCCCTCGCGCATCAACAGGCCGATGCGCGTCAGGCCGAGGAAGTGCAGACCCATCACGATGATGACGACGCCGGCGAGGATCGACAGCTCCGCCGACCAGGCCCGGATCAGCCCGCCGACCAGCGAGGCGCTGGCGCCGAGCGCCACAAACACGGTGGAGAAGCCGAGCACGAACAGAAGCGCCGACATCATGATCGCGCGCTTGGAGGCCGATGACGGCTCGTCGCTCTCGACATGCTCGATCGTCGCGCCCGTGAGATAGATCAGGTAGGGCGGGACCAGCGGCAGGACGCATGGGGAGAGGAAGCTGACGAGGCCGGCAATCAGCGCCGCCGGGATCGAAACATTTTGCATGATGCAGTCGGAGCCATCTCAGGCGCCGGCGCGGCGCGCGGGGAATGCGCGCGGCCCGGAGCACCGGCTCTGGTGTAGCCGATGCCGGAAAATGCGCAACAGAGGCGCACAAAACCAGGGCTCCTCCCGATGCCGTCCGCAATCACAGATGCGGCATCGGGACGCGCACAAACCTCGCCAAAAAGCGAGATCCGGCGGCGCGGCTACTTCACCACGCGGAGCAGCGGACGCCGGGGCTGGTCCTGCGTCTGCTTGGAGGGGGGTGGCGGTTCGCTTGCAGCGCTCCGCAGCATTTCGTCGCACAATGCCTTGAGATCGGCACTGTCAATTCCTTTGAGTTTCATCCGCACGTCCAGGATGACAATGGACAGCAGCTCGGCCGACTCACGGCTATTGATCTCGTTGAGAACCCTGCGGCACTCCTCGAGCGTTTCCAGCACCGACTGCAACTGTTCGTCTGAATGCGACACCGGCGTTCTTTCCGTTAATTCGGCCTGCGAGACGTGTTGGTGACGACCCCTCTGGCCCCCATGGAGAGCCAACGATAGCACGAGGCCGCTGCGCCTCTGAACATGATTTCAGTGTGTTTCTGCGTTGAAACTGCGGTTCCGGCGAACATCGCCCCGCTGCTTAATTGGCCATCAGCGAAACGACGAAGGGTAGAACGCACGATGCGCTGTGATCGATCCGTCCTGGAAGGCGGGAACGCCTCTCTCGCAAGCAGATCCATTGCGGACAGCGCCGACAATCCCGCAGCCATTTCACGGCTCGCAACGGAACTCACGCGACACCCCTCATTCGGGCGAAAGTTTGCCCGATTCCCAGCCCTTGGCCGCACTCAGATACCACCTTCGAGGTAGTAAGGATGGCGTTCAAAACTCGCCATTCCCCAACCCGTCGTGGTTGTGGTTTGCGCCAGATTCTGCCAGTTTAACAACCCGAAGGGACTTGTATGCACTCCTTGGCGGAAAGGGGCGTTCCACTAGAGGAACGCCAAAAAGCAAATCTCAGCGGCCTCTCGGATTGGGATGCCGCCCGGATTTTCCTGGAAGTCGTCCGATCCGGAAGTTTCCGCTCGGCGGCCGAACGTCTGTCGCTGTCGATCAACGCCGTCCGCCGACGCATCGACGATTTCGAGCGTCAGACCGGCACTACCCTTTTCACCCGCGACGTGCACGGCACCCACCTGACTGACGAGGGCACGATGGTGGTCTCCGCCGTCGAACGAATGGAGGCGGCTGCGTTCGACGTGCTGCGCACCAGCGATTCGACGGCCAATGTCCTGTCCGGCGAGGTCCGCGTCGCGGTGACCGAGGGCCTTGGGACGTTCTGGCTCGCCCCGCGCCTGGTCGAATTCCAGCAGGCCTATCCGAAGATTCTGGTCGACCTGCATTGCGCGATGCGATCCGCAGACGTCTCCCGCCACGAGGCTGACGTCGCCATCCACCTGTCGCGTCCTTCCGCGCTCGACGTCAAGCTGGTGCGGCTCGGCCGCATGCATCTGATGTTCTGGGCCTCCGAGAAATACATCGAGAAACATGGCGCTCCGCGCTCGGCAATGGAATTGATCAAGCACCGCTTGGTGCTGCAATTCGCCGACCAGCTCGCCGCCAAGGAAACTTTCGAGAGCTTCTTCCCGGGCGTTCCTGAACGTGACCTTCTGGTCATGAAGACCAACGTCTCAAGCGCCAACTACTGGGCTGTCGCGAATGGCGCCGGAATCGGCGTATTCCCGAGCTACGCCGTCGCGCTTGGCGGGAAGTTGATTCCACTGGAGGTCGAGCTGAACCGACCGCTGGATATCTGGTTGTCCTACCATCCCGGTAGCGGCCGAATTCCGCGGGTACGGCACATGATTGACTGGCTGATCGAGGCTTTCAATCCGGCTCGCTTCCCGTGGTTTAAGGAAGAGTTCGTGCACCCGCATGAATTCAAGGACTCGTATATGGGCGAACCCCTGACCCAGCTCTTCGGGGGATTTTCAACCGAAGAACGGTGAGAACGAACATGAAAACAGCGGCGAAGAGAATGAAGCAACGCAGTGCCGGCAAGCCCGACATCGAGCTTGGCAAACGGATCCGTCTGCGGCGCGTCGAGATGAAGATCTCGCAGGCCGAGCTCGGCGAGAAGCTCGGCGTCAGCTTCCAGCAGGTTCAGAAATACGAGAAGGGCGTCAATCGCGTCGGCGCGGCTCGGCTTCAGCAGATCGCCACCGCCCTCGACGTGCCCGTGACCTTCTTCTACGACGGCGACAACAAGGCGCGCGAAGTCGAGAGCCTGCTGTTCCTCGATTCGGCCTTCAGCCTCCGCCTGCTGCGCGCTTACAGCAAGATCAAGGACCAGACGGTGCAGCGTCAGCTCGTCTCGCTGATGGAATCGATCGCGGCGAACGAAGCCTGATCCATCTCGGCGGTCTGGCCTTCAAGGCCGACGTTCAATCCACCGCGTCACGGGGGCGCGGCCGGATTGAACGAGACCTGCTGGATCGGATTTGGCCTGCGCGCCGTCCGCGCGCGGCATTCGGGGCGGCCTGACCGCCCTTTTTTTTGGTCTTTTTCTTGATCTTTTTCTTCATCTTTTCCCTGCCCCCGCCCGCGGTTTTCGCGAACCCATCTCCACCCTGCCGCGACCCAATCGAGAGACTCCGCACTGGACGCGCGGAGTTTTCGACTGCCGTGCTTAATGGGACCTCAATATTGATGCCCTAGCTTCCCGCCGATCTTACCAATCGGCGCCCGCGGCGCGGCGACCGGGAAATTGCCAATGCGAGCGCTCGTCCGGGCCTCGTCCTCAGGGGAAGAACAAGACAGATGTCGAAGCGCCATGCCGTGATGATTGCCATGGGCCTCTTCGCCAGCGCTTCCGCGCTCGCGCAGACCGAGACCACGGGCCAGGCCGGCTCCAGCCCGGCGGCGTCGGGCGGCACCGTGCCGGCCGCCGCCAATCCGGCCCACGCGGCCGCGCCGAAAACCGCCGCGTCGACCTCGGCCTCGACGCCGGAAAGCCGCTCGGCCGCAGCGCTCGCGATGACGCACGAGCCGACCTATGACGAGGGCTCAGCCCAGCGCATCAAGGACGCGGCGCTCAGCTATTCCGATCTCGCGGTGCGCGGCGGCTGGCCGACGATCCCGGCAGACGCCAAATTCGCGCTCGGCGTCCAGGGCGCCAATGACGACCTGCTGCGCAAGCGGCTGATCGTCTCCGGCGACCTTTCCGCCGACAAGGCAAGCGGCGCCTTCGACCAGGATCTCGCGGACGCGGTGAAGCGTTTCCAGGCTCGCCACGGGCTGGCGCCGACCGGCATGGTGACGCCGCGCACGCTCGCGGCGATGAACGTTTCCGTGCAGAAGCGCATCCGGCAGCTGGAGGCTTCGCTCCAGCGGCTCGAGAACATGAATTTCGGCTTCGGCCAGCGCTATGTCGTGGTCAACATCCCCGCGGCCTTTGCCGAAGCGGTCGAGAACGACGTCGTGGTGCGGCGCTATCGCGTCATCGTCGGCAAGACCGAAAAGCCCTCGCCGACACTGACGGCCCAGATCACCAGCGTCGTTCTCAATCCGACCTGGACGGTGCCGTCATCGATCGCCAAGACCGAAATCTCCGCGCATATGCGCAAGGACCCGACCTACCTGTCGCGTATGCACATGGAGGTGCTCGACGCCCACGACAATCCGATCGATCCGCATTCGGTCGACTGGTCCGGCACGCATACGCCGAACTTCACTGTGCGCCAGCAGAACGGCACCTTCAACGCGCTTGGCGCGGTGAAGATCGACATGCCGAACGCCTACTCGGTTTACATGCACGACACCAACCAGCGCAATCTGTTCAGCGACGACTACCGTTTCGATTCCCACGGCTGCTCGCGCGTCGACAACGTGCGCGATCTCGCCGCCTGGCTGCTCAAGGACCAGCCGAAGTGGAGCCGCGCCGCGATCGACGCTGAAATCGCGACCGGCCAGCACCTCGACGTCGCCATGGCGAAGAAGGTCCCGGTGGCCTGGACCTATCTCACGGCGTGGATGACCAAGGACCAGACCGTCCAGTTCCGCAACGACGTCTATAACCAGGACGAGCAGTTGCTGGAGGCGACCGCGGAAGAGGCGGCCTTCTTCAGCAATGCCGGCAGCCATCCGCTGACCGCGCACATGACGCGCTAGGATCGGCGCAGTAGCCGCGCCATGCAATCGCGGCACAGGCGGATGCAGAGCCCCTCGCCTCGCCGCGGTTGACCCGGACCTCGGCCCGGCAGCACATTGCGCCCGGCCTACGACAAGCGAGCGCGCGATGCCCGACATTTCCAATGAAACTTCCTACGCCGACGGCAAGATCCTCAAGCACGCCACTGATGGCGTCGGCGTGATCACCTTCAACAATCCCGACAAGCGCAATGCGATGTCGCTGGAGATGTGGGAGGGATTTGGCGAGGCACTGACGGCCTTGCGCGACGACGACGCGGTGCGCGTCGTGATCCTGCGCGGCGCCGGCGGCAAGGCGTTCGTATCCGGCGCCGACATCAGCCAGTTCGAGAAGACGCGCCACAACGCGGCGGCGTCCGAGGATTACGCCAGACGCAGCGCCGCCCAGCGCGCGCTGCTCGCCGACTATCCCAAGCCGACGATCGCCTGCATCCAGGGCTTTTGTCTCGGCGGCGGCATGCAGGTCGCGATGCTTGCCGACATCCGCATCGCTGCGCTTGGCAGCCAGTTCGGCATTCCCGCGGCAAGGCTCGGCATCGCCTATGGCTACGACGGATTGCGGCACCTGGTGTCGCTGGTCGGCCCGTCCTGGGCGCGGCTGCTGATGTACACGGGCATGCGGATCGATTCCGCGGAAGCGCTGCGCATTGGCCTCGTCGAGCGCGTGGTCCCGGACGATCAGCTCTGGGGCGAGACCATGGCGATCGCCGCGACGATCTCGCAGAACGCCCCGCTCGCGATCAAGGCCGCCAAGATCACCATCGCACAGGTGCTGAAGGACGAAAGCGGTCGCGACATGGAGGCGATCAAGGCGATCGGCCATGCCTGCATGGACTCCGCCGATTTTCGCGAGGGCCGGCAGGCCTTCATGGAGAAGCGCAAGCCGCAATTTTCGGGGCGGTGAAGCTGAACCGGCATTCAGGAAGATTAAATTCCTCTGCCTCCTGCACCGCGATAGCAACCAACTGATCCGTCGCAAGTTCTTCCGCCACCAACGAGGGAGATTGCGATGAAACTCAAGTTTGCTGTGCTTGGTCTGGCCGCGCTCGGCAGCGCTGCGCTGACGTCAGGGCAAGCGCTCGCGGCGATGCCGAACGGGATTCCGCAGGCCGATCGCGTCGCAAGCGGTCCGGCCGCCAACGTCGATCAGGTCCGAATGGTCTGTAATCAGTGGGGCCGCTGCTGGTGGCGTCCGAACTATTATGGCGCCTATGGCTATTACGGTGGCCCGCGCCGGTACTATGGCGGCCCGCGCCCATGGGGCTGGGGTCACCGCCACTGGCACCGCTGGTGAACGACGAAGGGGCCGCGAGGCCCCTTTCTCTTGGCATCTGACTACAGCGCCCCCAGCACCGCCTTCGTGATGTCGGCCGTGCCGTTGCTGCCGCCGAACTCCATCGGCTTGATGCCGCCGGCATAGACCTGGTCCACCGCACGTTCGATCGTCTCGCCGGCTTCTGCCGCGCTCTCGACGCCGTGCTTGTCCGCGATCCAGTCCAGCATCATCGCGGCCGACAGGATCATGCCGGTCGGATTGGCCTTGCCCTGCCCCATGATATCGGGCGCGGTGCCGTGGCAAGGCTGGAACACGGCGTATTTGTCGCCGATGTCGGCCGACGGCGCCATGCCGAGACCGCCGATCAGGCTCGCGGTGATGTCGGAGACGATGTCGCCGAACATGTTCTCCATCACCATCACGTCGAAATCCCAGGGACGCTTCACCAGCATCGCCGAGCAGGCATCGACATAGAGCCGGTCGGTCCTCACCTCCGGATGCTTCTTGGCAATCTCGTCGAAGATGCCGCGGAAGAAGGCAAAGGCCTTGAACACGTTCGCCTTGTCGACGCAGGTCAGCATCCCCGGCTTGCCGCGCGCCTTGCGGCGTGCGGCGAGGCGAAACGAGAACTCGAACAGGCGCTCGGAGGTCCGGCGCGTGATCACCATGGTCTCGCGCGCATCCTCATGGGTGACGACGCCCTTGCCCATCGAGGCGAACAGGCCCTCGGTGGATTCGCGGATCACGACGAGGTCGATACCGCGCGTGTCGGCGCCGACGATCGGGCTCGGCACGCCCGGAATGAGCCGCGCCGGCCGCACGCCGGCATAGAGATCGAAGATGAAGCGCAGCTCGATCTGCGGCGCGATCTCGGTGTTGTCGGGGTAGCGCACCGACGGCAGGCCGCAGGCCCCGAGCAGGATCGCATCCGCCTCCTCGCACAGCTTGATCGTTCTCTCGGGCATCGACTTGCCGGTGGCGAGATAATTGTTGGCACCGGCCGGCGCCTCGGTGAAGCGGAAGCGCAAATCCGATTTCTGTTCGATCTTGCGCAGCACCTCGATCGCCGGGGCCATGACTTCAGGGCCGATGCCGTCACCGGCGAGCACGGCAATGTGGAAGGCGTTGTTTGCGGACATGGGGGTTCCTGCATTTTCGGGCGTCATTCCGGGGCGGTCCGCAGGACCGAACCCGGAATCTCGAGATTCCGGGTTCGATGCTTTGCATCGCCCCGGAATGACGTAAAGAGAAACTACGGCGTCAGCACCGTGCGTCCGACCACGGCGCCCTGCTGCAACTGCACCAGCGCGTCGTTGGCCTTGGCGAGCGGCTGACGCGTCACCGGGATCGGCGGCACGTTCTTCGTTCGCACGAGGTCGAGCAGTTCCTGCGTCTCGCGCAGATTGCCGACATAGCTGCCCTGGATGGTCACCGCCTTGATCGGAATCAGCGGCAGCGCCCAGGTCGCGCCACCGCCGAACAGGCCGACGATGACGAGCTTGCCGCCCTTGGTCAGGCAGTCGAAGCCGAGCTGCGTCGTCGCGGCATTGCCGACGAGGTCGATGACGGCGCGGATCGGCCCGCCCGCTTTCTTGGCAAGCTGCTCCAGCGCGTCCGGCGCCTTGGGATCGACGGTCGCAAGCGCGCCGGCCTTCTCCGCCGCCTCGCGCTTCCTGGCGTCGATGTCGACCATGATCGCGCCCTTGCCGCCCATCGCTTTCAACAGCGACAGCGCCATCAGGCCGAGGCCGCCGGCGCCGAACATCACGATCGGCGTGTCGAAATGCTGCTCGACCTTCTTCAGCGCACTGTAGGTGGTGACGCCCGAGCAGGCATAGGGCGCGGTGGTCGCGGGATCGAGCCCTTTGAGGTTCAGCAGATAGCGCGGATGCGGCACCAACATGTGATCGGAATAGCCGCCGTCGCAATAGACGCCGAGCGAGCGCGGCGTCAGGCACATGTTCTCGTCGCCGCCAAGGCAGGTCGCGCACTTGCCGCAGCCGATCCAGGGATAGACCAGGCCGACATCGCCGAGCCTGAGATCACCCTGGTCGGTCGGCTTCACGTCAGGACCGAAAGCCACGATTTCACCGACCGTCTCGTGGCCCATGGTCAGCGGCAGATTGATGCCGCGGTCCTTCAGCGACAGCGGCTTGCGGCCATGGCCGAGATCGTAACCGCCTTCCCAGATATGGAGGTCGCTGTGGCAGACGCCGGCGGCCTTCACCTTGATCAGCACCTGCGTGCCCGACGGCTGCGGCGTGGGCTCGTCGAACTCCTGCAGCGGCGCCTTGAAATCGGCGACCTTGAAACTCTTCATCGGCGTCCTCCCGCATGCTTCTTGTTGTCGCGCCACCATGCCACGGCCGGCGAGGCGAGACAAACGCGCACCTGTCTAGTTTACGCCGGCCGACGGTGGCAAGCCGGCCGCGCGCAAGGCCGCATTGCTCGCCGCACCGAGCCTTCCGTCACCCTTGCGCGGCCGTTTTGCCTCACGGAATTGACGCGTCATCGGCGAGGCCAATCTCGTCGCGCAACGCACCCGTGTGCTCGCCGAGCGCGGCCATCGCCCTGGCCGGCGTCGTATCGGCGCCGGACATCCGGAACGGCAGGTTGAGAACCTGGAACGAGCCGCCCCCATCCTCCACCGACGAGAGCGCCTGCCGGTGCGCGAGCTGCGGATCGGCCAGCGCCTCGGAGACGGTGCGATAGGCCGAGGCCGGCACGCCGGCCGCACCGAGTGCGACGAGGCATGCCTCGGTCGAGAGCTGCCGCGACCAGGCCTCGACGCCGTCCATCAAGTCGGCCCAGTTCTCGCGGCGCGCAGCGTAGGCGGAGAAGCGCGGATCGGAAATCCAGTCGGGGCGTCCGATCACGCCCATCAAACACTGAAACGTCTTTTCGCTCGCGACCGTGATCATGACATAGCCATTGGCCGTCTCGGTCGGCCCGAACATCGGGCGCGGTGGCGGCTTCACCGCGAACTGCGAGCTCTGCAACTCGATCAGAGTCAGCGTCAGCATCGACTCCAGCATGGAGACGTCGATGTGCTGGCCAAGCCCGGTCACCGTGCGCTGATAGAGCGCCGACGCAATCGCCCCAAAACCGTAGGTGCCGGTGACGACGTCGGCATGGTAGATGCCGCAATAGTCGGGGCGGTTACGGCCGGGCTGGTAGGCGAGATGCGCCATGTCATAGCCGGAGGCCGCGTGGATCACCGGCGCATAGGCCGGCAGCTCGGCCGAGGGGCCGCTCTGGCCGTAGCCCGAGATCGAGCAATAAATCAGCCTTGGATTGACCGGGCGCATTCTGTCGTAGTCGAGCCGCAGCCGGTGCATCACGCCGGGCCGGAAGTTCTCGACCAGGATGTCGGCGGTCGCGGCCAGCCGGAGGATCGCCTCCCTGCCGTCCTCGGACTTGAGGTCGAGCACGACGCTCTTCTTGCCGACATTGAGCTGGCCGAATACGGTGCTGCACCCCTTGCGCAGCGGCGGCCGGGTCCGCATTGTCTCGCCGCCGTCGGTCTCGATCTTGATGACCTCGGCGCCCATATCGGCGAGCATCCGCGTGCAATGGGGACCGGCGATGGTGGTCGAAAAATCCAGCACCCTGAGTCCGGCGAAGGCCTTTGTCGTCGTGCTCTCATGCTTATCTGCTAGCTGCATGCGTGCCGCGTCTCCCGGCGTATCCTAGGAACAATGAATGTTCTCTGTTGTTGGTGCGCCGACCCTAGAGGGCGGCGGCTGAGTAGGAAAGTCTTTACCGAGCGGAGGCGTTTCGCAGGCGTGCTTGGGAATTGCGGGGCAACTGGACCCGTTCTTGCATAGCAGCAAACCGGATCGGCAAGGGGCAACTGTACTTGAGGGTCTTGTTCGTTACGACAGAAATGGACGACTTCGTCCGCGTCGGCGGACTTGGAGCCGTTTCCGCTGCCCTGCCCAGAGCCCTTCGCCCCTTCGCCGATATCCGGATCATGTTGCCCGGCTATCGCGACATCATCGAGCAACTCACGCATATTCAGATCGTTGGCCGCTGCCCGTCGTTTGCGGATCTGCCGGCCTGCTCGCTCGGCCGGGCCGCGACCAAGGACGGCCTGCCGGTCTATGTGCTGTTATGCTCGCAACTCTACGACCGGCCCGGCAATCCCTATGGCGACGAGTCCGGACGCGACTGGCCGGACAACGACATCCGCTTCGCACGCTTTGCCTCGGCAGCCGCTGAGCTGGCCATGGGCAAGCTGGACAAGAATTGGGCAGCAGACCTGATCCATGCCAACGACTGGCAGGCCTCGCTCGTGCCCGCCTATCTCGCCTGGCGCGGCGCCAAGCTGCCGTCGATCCTGACCATTCACAACCTCGCCTATCAGGGCCTCTTCCCGAAGGACTCGCTGCGGCGGATCGGCGCACCGGAAAGCGCCTTCCACATCGACGGCCTCGAATTCTACGACCAGGTCTCCTTCCTCAAGGCTGGCCTCGTCTACGCCTCGCATCTCACCACCGTCAGCGGCACCTATGCGCGCGAGATCACCACGGCCGAGTTCGGCTGCGGCCTGGAGGGTCTGCTCCGGCTGCGCTCGGACGCCGCCGAGCTCACCGGCATCCTCAACGGCATCGACGAGAGCTGGGACCCGCGCTCCTGCGCCCAGCTCGCCCAGCAATTCGGCGCCGGCGACTGGGTCGGCAAGAAGGCCAATGCGGACTACGTGCGCAAGCAGTTCGGGCTGGCGGTGTCGCGCGGCCCGATGTTCGGCATCGTCGCGCGGCTCGTGCACCAGAAGGGCATCGATCTCGTGCTGTCCGCGGCCGACGAGATCATCGATGCCGGCGGCCAGATCGTGGTCACCGGCTCCGGCGAGCCGGCGCTCGAGCAGGCGCTGATCGACGCACATCGCCGCCGCCCCGATGCGATCGGCGTTGCGATCGGCTTCAACGACGCCCAGGCGCGGCGCATCTTCGCCGGCAGCGACTTCACCCTGATGCCGTCGCGCTTCGAGCCGTGCGGCCTCAGCCAGATGTACGCCCAGCGCTTCGGCTCGCTGCCGATCGGGCACCAGACCGGCGGCTTGGCCGAGACCATCACCGACGGCGAGACCGGCTTCCTGTTCTCGAGACCCTCGCACGAATCCTTCCTCGGCGGCGTCCGCCGGGCCTTCGAAGCCTTCATGGCGCAGGACCAGCTCGACTCCATGCGCCGCAGCGCCATGGGACGGTCGTTCTCCTGGAGCATCTCGGCCGACAGCTATAGCGCGCTGTACCGGAAGCTGGCAGCGGTGTGAGGCGCGACGGCGCTTCCACATACTCCGTCATTGCGAGCGCCTATCTCCCCCCCCGTCCCCCCCGCGCAACGGCGGAGCCGTTGTCGCTGGAGGTCCTCGCCTCTTCGGCGAGCCTCGAAGGGCGACGGCCCGGCTGCAGTGGGGCCGTGCATCCTTCGAGGCTCCCGGCGCGATGCTCTCGCATCGCGCCACTCGCACCTCAGGATGACGGTGCAAAAGCTGAGGCCTTCACCCCTTGCCGCGCACGTCCATCTGCGGCCGTCCGATCCAGGCGCGGTTGAGGCAACGGGTTATCCAGTCCGGCTGCAACTCTCCTCGCAGCCGCGCCTGCGCTTCCTGGTAGGGACCGACATAGCGCAGCCTGTCCGGCAATTTCGGATAGACGCGCCTGATCCATTTCATCGCGTTGTCGGCGGATCTGATATCGCGCTCGTCCAGTTCGAACCCGAAGCCTGCACGCAATCGCTCCGGGAGCAGGCTTGCCGTCAGCGCGCGATACCAGCGCGGTGGCCGCAACCAAGGACGGGCGCCGGTGAAGATTTGTGTCGCGATCTTGCGCGCGGCCGGGCTGACGGTCAAAGTCTCCGACTGCGCCATCGCTGCGGTGTAAGCGGCAAAGCCGGACCAGTCCGCCGGCAAATCATCCCCGGTCAATCCGAACAAGGCGCCGAACAGCCGGCCCTCGGTCCAGTAGCGCTCGCGCTCCTCCACGGAGAGCTGCGGCAGAACCAGATCATGCGCCATCAGCCCCGTCTCGACCAGCGTCGCATGAACCCAGCGCAAAGACGGGATGTCGTTGGCGCAGTAGCGCGAGCCGGCAGCGAATGGGCCCACCGTCCCGGGCATCTCTCCGACGATCATGCTGTGACGCCGGTGCAGTTGCCGCGACGACAGCAAGGCACGGTCGAGCGAGCCGAACACCATGGCGAAGACGATGTCGAAGGTGCGGTGAAAGCGGCCGATCGGATCGGCCAACGTCCGGGAGTGCTCGGCGATGGCGGCAGCGACCCAGGGGTGAGCCAATTGCAGCAGCAGCGCGCGGCCGGCGCCGAGAAAGATGACGGCTTCCCGGTCGATCCGCCAGGTGACCGAGGACGGGCCGAACACGCCGGGGACCGGCCCCGCCGCGTCAGCGCGGACCTGATCGAGCGCCGCCTCCAGATCTTTCTCAACGACCAATTGCGAGCCTCGCGACGAAGACGCCGCGATAATAGCCCAGACAGCGCGCTCGTGAAATCGTCACGGCCCAATACAAATGACGGACAAGGCGCCTACTCCGCCGCAATCGGCATCTCGTCCATATGCTCGTGCAGCACCACGCCGGCGAGCGGATCGAATTCACCGATCCACGGCCTTCGTGCGAGCACGGACCTCGTATGGGCGTAGCCCGCATGCCAGCGCCGCGTAATGCCTGACGGGCTGAAGTCGATGTCCTTGGTATGGGTCTCGCGGTCGAGCTGCGGCGCCAGCAGCCGCACGACGTGCATGCGGGTCGAACAGCCGTAGCTCATCAGCTCCCTCACCGCGGGATCGCTGCGCTCGTTCTCGGGCAGACGCGCGGCGAGCTGGTTGATGACGTGCCGCAGGCGATGGGCCTGCTGCTGGCGGGCGATCTGGCTCGCGATCCGGCTGGAATACATCACATCCTTGTGCCGGTTCAGCACCTCCGCCATCGTGGTTGGCTCGGCGCCGACCGGATTCCACAGATGCACGGAGAAGATCAGCGAATCCCTGCGCGGATTGTCGTCGAACACCGCTTCCGTCGGCGTGTTCGAGAGGATGCCCCCGTCCCAATAGAGTTCGCCGTCGATGCGCACCGCCGGGAAGGCCGGCGGCAATGCGCCCGAGGCCATGACATGCTTCACCGTCAGTTCGCCGTCGCGGCTGTCGAAATAGCGCATTTCGCTGGTGCCGACATGGGCCGCACCGACCGTCAGGCGCGGCGCGCAGCGATTGGCGAGGTCGAAATCGACCAGCTCGCTCAGCGTCTTCTCCAGCGGCGCGGTCGAATAGAAACCGGCGTGATCGGCGCCGAGCGGATAGGACTCCCCGGCATGCGCCAGCGGGTTGGGCCGGAAGAAGCCGGGAATGCCGTGGGTCACGGTCGACCAATAGGCGAGCTTCTCGTTGAAGTCGGGAAACGCGGTGCGCCAGTTCCAGACCGGATTCTGCTCCATCCGCTTCCAGAATTCCTTCAGGCGCGCCAGCCGATGCTCCGGCGCATTGCCCGCGATGAGGCTCGCATTGATGGCGCCGATCGAGGTGCCGATGATCCAGTCCGGCTCGATGCCGGCCTCGTGCAGCGCCTGGTAGACGCCGGCCTGGTAGGAGCCAAGCGCGCCGCCGCCCTGCAGCACGAGAACGACCTGACCCGGCAGGTCCATGCTCTTTCGTTGCCCGTTGTCCTGCATGCCGTTCATGTCTTGCTCCTGTCGAGCCTATGGTTATCATTCGTCAGGCGTAAGGCTATTGTTACGTCTTGCCATTTTCCGCGATTGCCGGGTCTTTTGGAAATGCCGCTTGGCTTCCGAAACCATACCCACGCGCTATGGCGGCCAGGATATCATTCCCTGTCCCGATCGGTTAGATTTCCGGCCGATCCTGCCGGGAGCCGATCCATGGAAATGCACCAGGTCCGCTATTTCCTCGCGGTGGCGCAGCTTTTGAATTTCACGCGCGCCGCCGAGGAGTGCAACGTCACGCAGCCCTCGCTGACGCGCGCGATCAAGCAGCTCGAGGCCGAGCTGGGCGGCGACCTGTTTCGCCGCGAACGGCCGGCGGCGCAACTGACCGAGCTGGGCCAGCGCATGCATCCGCTGCTGAAGCAGTGCTATGACGCCGCCGCCGGTGCGCGCTCGCTCGCCTCCTCGTTCAAAAGTGGTGAGGTCGGCGCGCTCCGCGTTGCGCTGACGCATTCGGTCGACCTGGCGCTGCTCATCCCGCACCTCAACGAGATCAGGCGGCAGTTCAACCGGCTCGAATTCCGCTTCCTGCGCGGGACGAGCCGCGAGGTCGCAGAATTCCTGAAGAAGGGCGAGGCCGAGCTCGGCATCGCCGCCGAGATCGACGAGGCCTGGGAACGGCTCGACGTCTGGCCGCTGTTCACCGAGGCGTTCGATCTCATCGTCAGCAGGGAGCACCGGCTTGCCGAGCACGACACGATCGAGCCGGACGACCTGCGCGCGGAACAATTCCTCGGCCGCAGCTATTGCGAGCATTCCAAGCGCATCGCAGCGAGCCTGCGCGAGCACGGCATCGATGTCGATCACGGCCACGAGATTTCGAGCGAACGCGACCTGGTCGAACTGGTGGAGGCCGATATCGGCATCGCCATGATGCCCCACACCTCGCCCGTGCCGGAGAGCCTGAAACGCGCTGCGGTTGCCGGCCTCGATGCCCGCCGCACCGTCAGCCTCTATGGCGTCGCCGGCCGCCAGCGCACGGCGGTGGCCAACGCCGTGATGCGCATGCTGCGCGGTGCGGACTGGCGGTCGATTGCGGGGTAGCCGCGAGAACGATCGCTGCTCTTCTTCCTTCTCCCCTTGTGGGAGAAGGTGGCGCGAAGCGCCGGATGAGGGGTATGTCTCCTTAAACTCAGCTCAGCGTTGGAGGAGAGAGACCCCTCGCCCGTCTCGCCGCTATGCGGCGAGCCACCCTCTCCCACAAGGGGAGCTGGGAAGAAAACGCGAGCCTCAGTTCTCCCGGCTCGCGCTCTCCAACGCCTCGATCAGATCGTCGATCTCCATGCGCTTGCGGAAATCCGGATCGACGAAGCGCGCTTTGACGATACCGTCGCGGCCGACCACGAACACCGCCGGGATCGGCAGCATCCAGCCGTCATTGCCGTGGAATTTCGCCATATCCTGATAGGACAACAGGCGCTGGATCTCGACGCCGAGCCAGATCGCGAGATTGAGCGACAGCGCGTAACCGTTGTCGAGATCGGTCAGGATCGGAAATGGCGCACTGGAATCGGCCTTGATCTGCCGCGTGTATTCCTGCGTCTCCGGCATGATCGCAACGATCTGCGCGCCCATTGCCTTGATGCGGTCCTGCGCCTGCACCACGGCGCGCACATTGAGCCGGCAATAGGGGCACCAGTGGCCGCGGAAGAACATCACCGCGACGGGGCCTTGCGCCAGCAGCGCGGGCAACGTCACGAGACGCCCCGTCTCGTCCGGCAGCATGAATAGCGGCATCGGATCGCCCGGACGCGGCGCGTTCTCCCCGCCGCCGTTCCCGTTCAATCGCGCCACCAGGCGATCGACCGCCTCGCCATAGGCCGGAAACACCTGGCGGCTTGCGTCGGCATACGCGAGGAGCTGCTCGTTCAGGGTTCCCTCCATCTCGCGGCAGCGCTGGAAGGCAAGCTTGAGCTGCTCGGCGTCAGCTGGTGAGAGAGAGGTCATCTTCCGCTCCGGCGTTCGAAGGGCGAATATTAGGTTCCTGGTTCGGCCGCCCGCAAGGGGCGGCCGTTACGCGAGGGCCGGTTCAGTTCACGTAGAAATTGCCGGTGGGGTCGAGCCGGCCGGACGCGGAGTACAGCGTGCCGTTGTCCATGAAGAAGACGGTGTTGTCGGGCACCTTCTTGGCGTGCTTCATCATCACGTCGTGGTTCTTCTCGGCCGGGGCCATGGCCATCGCCAACATCTTGCCGGGCCCGCCATAGACATAGGCCATGCCCGCCTTCAAATCCCAGGCGGCTTCCGAGAAGGCCGAGGTGGCGATCACCGCGAAGGCGGCGGTAAAAATCAGAGTCTTGGACACTTTCGTCATGAGATGCTCCTCCGGATTGACGTGAACGCCCGCCAATCGGGCGCCCCGCCATCGGACGCCGGATACTCCGGAAGCGGAAATGCCGATGCCCAATCGGTTCGATAGCCGCCGCGCATCAACATAGCGCAGGGCTATCACATCGAAAGCAAGTCGGTATTTCAACATCGACGCGATCTCGACGAAGCTCCTGCCATAGCCGGCGACCAGCGAGGATGCGGCCAACAGAGGAGAGTTCCCATGTTCAAGCAGCACATGTTGTCGCGCCTGGTCTGGTCGGGCGCAGTCGTTCTCGGTGCACTGACATTTGCGGCGCAGCCGGCGCTCGCGGGCGAATGTCCTGTCGACAAGATCAAGCCGAACGCGCACCAGATGGTCGACTATAAGCCGGTCGGCGTCACCGACGTCACGCTCGGCGCCATCGACCTCGGCAAGCAGCCGGCGCATATCGAGGGCCGCGAGCTGCGCTTCCGCAAGCTCACCATCGAGCCCGGCGGCATCGTGCCCTGGCACAGCCACGACGACCGTCCTGCCCTGATCTTCGTGCAGCAGGGCGAGATCGTCGAGTACGCGTCCAACTGCGTCGATCCGATCGTGCACAAGGCCGGCGACATCCGCCCCGAGGTATCAGGCACCTCGCACTGGTGGAAGAACCTCGGCAAGGAAACCGTCATTCTCTATGTCGGCGACGTCCGCAGGGACCCTAATGACCACCACATGTGACGCGCGCTTGAACAGGCCGCCGTTCCGGGGCGATGCGTAGCATCAAACTACGGTGCGCAATTTGCGCACCTGGGAACCTCGAGATTCCGAGTCTGGTGCAACGAGCCGCACTTTGCGGTCCCGTCCGCACCAGCCCGGAATGACAGATCAACGGAGAGCCGTGCCATGACCGATCTTTCCGCGTCGATCAAACCGGCCGCGATGACGATGAACGCGCATTCCCCGGGCCTTGCGCTTCGTTCGCTCGTCATCGGCCTCACCGCCTTCCTGACCGTCGTCGATCTCTTCGCGACGCAGGCGATCCTGCCCTCGCTGGCGCGCCATTACGGCGTCACGCCGGCGGCGATGGGCTTTGCCGTCAACGCCAGCACCTTCGGCATGGCGATTGCTAGCCTCGTCGTCGGCTTCTTCAGCCCGCATATCAACCGGCGGACCGGCATCCTGCTCAGCCTCACGCTGCTGGCGGTGCCTACGAGCCTGCTGGCGATCGCGCCAAATCTTGGCGTCTTCACCGCTTTGCGGATCGCGCAGGGCCCGTGCATGGCATCTGCCTTCGCGCTCACCCTCGCCTATCTCGGCGAGCAATGCAGCGCGATGGACGCCGGCGGCGCGTTTGCCGCCTACATCACCGGCAATGTCGCCAGCAACCTCGTCGGCCGGCTGATCTCGGCGGCGGTCGCCGACGGCCTCGGTCTCGCCTGGAATTTCTATTTCTTCGCGGCGCTCAACCTCGCCGGCGCGGCGCTGGTCTATTTCACCATCAGGCGCGTGCAGCCGATGCATGCCATGACGCCGGCGGGCCCGCCGCTTGTCGCCATGATCGCGCATTGGCGCAATCCGCGGCTGCGCGCCGCCTACGGCATCGGCTTCTGCATCCTGTTCGCCTTCATCGGCACCTTCACATTCGTCAATTTCGTGCTGGTCCGGCCGCCGCTGTCGCTCGGCATGATGGATCTGGGCCTCGTCTATTTCGTCTTCCTGCCGTCGGTCGTCACGACGTTGCTCGCCGGCAGGGTGGCCTCGCGGCTCGGGACGCGGCCGACAATATGGGGCTCGCTCGCCGTCGCCGGACTGGGCCTGCCGCTGATGCTGGCACCGCATCTGGGCGAAGTGCTCATCGGCATGGTTCTGGTCGGTGTCGGAACATTCTTCGCGCAAGCCGCCGCGACCGGCTTCGTCGGACAGGCCGCCACCGACAACCGCGGCGTCGCCAGCGGAACCTATCTTGCCTGCTACTTCTGCGGCGGGCTGATCGGCACGGCCGTGCTCGGGCGACTGTTCGACAGTTTCGGCTGGCACGCCTGCGTCGCCGGTGTCGGCGTGGCCCTCGCGGCCGCGGCCATGCTCACATTCGCCCTTAAGCGCTAGCGCTTGACCGGCGCTTCCTGCGGCGGCTCGTCGTCGGCGATCGCGCGCCACGCCGCTCCGTCGAGATCGTCGTACTGGCCGCTCCTGAGCGACCAGAGGAAGGCGACGAGACCGGCGCCTCCGAGCATCAACGCCAGCGGAACCAGGATGACCAGGATTTCCATCACACGATCTCCCGCGAGTCGCTGCGGGCGCGCAGCGAATTCAGCATGACCAGGATCGACGATCCGCTCATGGCGGCAGCGGCAATCAGGGGCGTCACGACGCCGCTGATCGCAACCGGCACCGCGAGGACGTTATAGCCGATGGCAAGCCAGAGGTTCTGCCGCATCAGGTGCAGCGCCTTGCGCGCGGAATCGATCGCGGCGGCGACAGGAGCCAGCGGCCGGCCGAGGAAGACGAGATCGGCGGTGGCCTGGCTGAGATGCGCCGCCGAGATCGGCGACATCGAGACGTGGGCGGCCGCCAGCGAGGGCGCGTCGTTCATGCCGTCGCCGACCATCAGCACTCTTGCACCGCGCCGCTTCAACTCCTCGATCCGCGCGATCTTGTCGGCCGGCGTGACGCCGGCACGCCATTCCGGAATGGCGAGCGCATGGGCCGCGGCCTTCACCGCCGGCTCGCGGTCGCCGGAGAGGATCTCGATGCCGATGTTGCGCGCCTTCAGCGCCGCGATCACGGCCTGAGCGTCCGGACGCAGGCCCTGACGCACCCAAAGGATGAATTTTTCCGCTCCCTTGCTGAAGGCCACGATGGAGGCTTCGGGATCGAGCCTCGTACCGTCGCCGACCAGCGCCTCGGCGCCGCAGAAGGACGGACGGCCAAGGCGGATCTCGGCGCCGTCGACGTCTGCGCGCACACCCTGCCCGGCCTCCTCGACCGCGCCGACGATCGGCGACCTGGCGCCGGCGGCCTGCGCCACCGCGGCGGCAACCGGATGATGGCTCGACAGCGCGAGGCGGCCGGCGAGTTCGAAGATATCGGCGGGAATGTCAGCCGCGTTCATCACTTCGAGGTCGGGCAGCGTCAGCGTGCCGGTCTTGTCGAAGATGACGTGGTCGGCTTCCGCCAGCCGCTCGATCGCATCGCCCGAGTTGAGCAGCACGCCGGACTTGAACATCGCGCCCGAGGCCACCGTCTGCACCGTCGGAATCGCGAGCCCAAGCGCGCAGGGACAGGTGATGATCAGCACGGCAACGCCGGTCACGATCGCATCATGCCAGGACGCACCCGCGATGACCCAGCCCAAAATGGTGATGAGCGCGGTCGCATGCACCACCGGCGCGTAGAGCCGCGAGGCGCGGTCGGCGAGCCGCATGTAGCGCGAGCGCGCCTGGAGCGCGTTGTCGAGCAGCCGCGCGATCTCGGCGAGCAGCGTCGCTTCGGAGGCCGCCGAAACGCGCACCCGCAGCGTACCGGAGATGTTCATGGAGCCGGCATAGACCGGCGTGCCCTGCTCGGCCGTGACATAGAGCGTCTCGCCGGTGATCAGGCTCTGGTCGATCTCGGAACGCCCCTCGATCACCGTGCCGTCGACCGCACAGCGCTCGCCGGGCCGCAGCAGCACGATGTCGCCAGGACTGATCGCAGCGACGGGCACCTGTGAAATCTCGTCGGGCCCGACGAACTTGGCCGCCGTCTCCGCCTTCAGCGCGGCGAGATTGCCGGCGACCGCGCGCGTCCGCCGCCGCATGTTCTGGTCAAGGAAGCGGCCGACCAGCAGGAACGTCAGCAGCATGATCGCCGCGTCGAAATAGGCGTGCTCGGCATGGTGGATGGTTTCGACCACGGACATGCCGAGCGCGAGGATCACGCCGATCGAGATCGGGACGTCCATGTTGGTCGTCTTGGCCGACAGCGCGCGCCAAGCGGAGCGGAAGAACGGCTGGCCGGCATAGGCCGCCGCCGGCAGCGCGATCAGCGCCGACAGCCAGTGGAAGAAGTCGCGCTGCTCGGGCAGCATGTCCGAGACGTTGCCCGACCATACCGGGATCGACAGCATCATGACGTTCATGGTGGCGAACGCCGCAACGCCGAGGCAGCGCAGCAGGAAGCGCGATTCGGCGACCTCGGCCACTTCCGCGCTCTCGGTCTCGAACGGATAGGCCTTGTAGCCGAGCTCTTCGAGCCGGTCGATGAAACGGCCCGGGTCGAGCGTGCCCGCTTTCCATTCCAGCGCGACGCGGCGGTCGGTGAGATTCACGCGCGCCAGCGTGACGTCGGGAATGGCGGACAATCCGCGCTCGATCTTGGCCATGCAGCCGGCGCAGTGAACCCCCTCGACCGCGAGATCGATGTGCTTGATACCCTCGCCCGCGGTCCGGACGTAGTGCGAGAAATCCCGCGTGACGTGCATGCCGACGTCCTCAGTTCAGGATCACGCGGTTGCGCGACAGGAATACGCGCGTCCCCCGCGCCTCGCCCTCGATCACCAGATCCCACTGGCCCGGCGCGACGGAGGCGGCATTGCCGCGATAGATGCCGATGCCTGCCTCCGAGAGCTCGACCGAAAGATCGGCGCGCTTGTCGGTCGGCCGCTCGAGCCGGCCGCCGAACTTCAATCCGGACACCGGCTGGCCGCTGGCATCGCGTGCCTCGACCTGAAGCACGGCGCCGCCATCGGTAGCGCGCTCGATATGGGCGTTGACCTTCCATTTGCGCGCGGCCTGGTCCTGCGCCGCCGAGATCTCGCGATCATAGGTGAGACCCGCGGCATAGGGGCTGTCGACGTCGGTGCCGGGCAGCGTCGCGATCGCGAGCTTCATCATGGTCACGTTGACACCGATCACGACGCCGAAGAAGGCGACCAACATCAGGAAGACTTTTGTTCCGGTCAGCGGCTTGGAGGCCATGGCTGTCTCCTGATCCTAGGGCGCGACGAAATTGTCGGTGGCGGACGCGACCTCGCCCAGCCCGATATCGGTGACGTGGAAGCGAACCGGGATCGACTTCTCGGGATTGGTCTCCGCCGGCGCGGTGACCAGCAGGCGCAGCTCGCTGGTGGAGTCGCGGGGGATCACGATCATCGGACGGTCCGGCGTCACCGAATCGACGCCGATGACGTGAACCGTCAAATTGGCCGGCCCGTTCGCGTCGATCGCGATGACGCGGTCGTAGCCGCTCTTGTTCAGCAGCCGAACCGTGTAGGCGTTGCGGATCGAGCCGTCGCTGAGCTTGACCGCGACCGGATTGCGGTCGTGCAGCACGTTGACGTCGAGCAGGCTGCGCGTCGCCAGCGTGTAGATCATGAAGCCGCCGATGGCCGCGATGATCGCGCTGTAGACCACGGTGCGCGCCCGGACGATCCGATAGATCGGCGCCTTGCCTTCCTGGCGGCGATGGATGTTGATGTCGTTGTCATAGCCGATCAGCCGCTTCGGCCGGCCGATCTTGGTCATCACGTTGTCGCAGGCGTCGATGCAGAGGCCGCACTGGATGCATTCCATCTGCGGTCCGTTGCGGATGTCGATGCCGGTCGGGCACACCGCGACGCACTGGTAGCAATCGACGCAATCGCCGACCTGCTGGCCGAGCGCGCGCAGCTCGGCCGCCTTCTTCACCGAGGTGCGCTTCTCGCCGCGGTCGTAGCGGTAGGTGACGTTGAGCGCCCATTCGTCGGTGAGCGCTGCCTGGATCCGCGGCCACGGGCACATATAGGTGCAGACCTGCTCGCGCATGTAGCCGGCCAGCAGATAGGTCGTTGCGGTGAGGATGCCGATCCAGATATAGGCGATCATCGGCCCCTGGAAGGTCACGAGCTCCTTCACCAGGGTCGGCGCGTCGTTGAAATAGAGCACCCAGGCGCCGCCGGTCCACCAGGCGATCAGCAGCCAGATCGAATGCTTGAGCACGATCTCGGAGATGCGCTCGAGCTTCATCGGGTCGGACGATTTGTCCTTCTTCATCCGCTCGCGGCGGTCGCCTTCGATCAGGCGTTCGACGGCGTAGAACAGGTCGGTCCAGACGGTCTGCGGACAGAGATAGCCGCACCAGATCCGGCCGCCGATGGAGTTCATCAAAAACAGCGCCACCGCAGCGACGATCAGCAGGCCGGTGAAGTAGTAGACCTCCTGCGGCCACAGCTCGATGAAGAAGAAATAGAAGCGGCTGTTGGGAAGATCGATCAGCACCGCCTGGCTGGGCGCGCCAAGGCCGCGATTCCAGCGCACGAACGGCAGGAAGTAGTAAACGCCGAGGCAGAACGCCATCAGGCCCCATTTGATCCGGCGGAACGTGCCGGAGACGCTCTGGGGATAGACCTTCTTGCGGGCTGCGTAGAGCGGCCCGACGTCATCTTCCGATGTGAGGTCTTTCGGGTTCACGGTCTTGTTCATCGCCTGAAACTTTTCGAGGAGGTGCGATTAAACCTAGACCCGACGTCGCCGCGTCCGTTGATCCAGCTCAAACGGGGGCACTTTTGTTCGCCCCCGTTTGCCGCGGATCTGCTATTTTCCACCGCCCAGCGAGTGGACGTAGACCGCCATCGCCTTGATGGTGGAGGGATCCAGCCGCCCTTCCCAGGCCGGCATGACGCCGGCGCGGCCCTGGCTGATGGTTTCGATCAGGGCAGCCTCGTCCGAGCCATAGAGCCAGATCTTGTCGGTCAGGTTCGGTGCGCCCATTTCCTGGTTGCCCTTGCCGCCATCGCCGTGGCAGGCGACGCAATTCTCGACGAAGATCTTCTCGCCCTTGGCGGCGTCGTAACCCTTGCGGGTCGGCAGCCCCGACAGCGACCGCACGTAATTGGCGACCGTGACGATCTCGTCACCCTTCAGCACGCCGTCCTTGCCGAAGGCGAGCATCTGGCCCTCATGCGTCTTGGCGTGGCCGGAACGCGCGCCGAACTGGATGGTCTGCATGATCTGGTCGAGCGTGCCGCCCCACAGCCAGTCGTCGTCGTTCAGGTTCGGGAAGCCCTTGGCGCCGGCGCCGCCGGAGCCGTGGCACGGCGCGCAATTGTCGCCGAACACGGTCTTGCCCTTGGCGCGCGCAAGCGCCAGCAGGGCCGGGTCCTTCTCGACGTCGGCGAGCGAGGCCGCGCCGAGCGCCGCCATCTTGTCGCCCCTGATCTTCTCGAGATTGGCGAGCTCGACCGCGACGTCGGCGCGCGAGGAGTAGCCGAACAAGCCCGTGGTGTTGCTGGAGATCAGCGGCCAGGCCGGATACACGATCCAGTAGCCGATCGCCCAGACGATGGTGAGGTAGAAGCAGATCACCCACCAGCGCGGCAGCGGCGTGTTGAGCTCCTTGATGCCGTCCCACTCATGTCCGGTCGTCGTCTTGCCGGAGACAGAATCGAATTCGCTATGATCGGTCATGGTCTCTCACTCCTCCCGCAACGGCAGGTGTGCTGCTTCGTCGAACGCAGCCTTGTTACGGGGCCAAAATGCGTAGGCGATGATCGCGAGAAAGATCGCGACGAACACCGGCGTCCAGATCGTGGTCACGAGACCGGACGCGAGATTGTCGAGGGTCAGGATGGCTTTCATCGTTGATGCCTTCTCAGCGAAGATTGGCTTTCTCGTTGTAGATCTTGAAGTCGACCAGCGTGCCGAGCATCTGCAGATACGCGATCAGCGCGTCCATCTCGGTCGGCGTGCCGGTCTTGCCGTCGAAGTTGCGCACCACGGCCTTGGCGTAGCGCTTGTTGAAGGCGTCGGCGCCGGCATTGTCCGGATCGGCCTGGGCCTTCAGATCGGCGCTCGCGTTGGCGATCTGGTCGTCCGTGTAGGGCACGCCGACGGTCCTCAGCGTACGCATATGGTCGGCGATGGTGTCCGGATCGACCTCGGTTGCGCTGAGGAACGGATATCCCGGCATCACCGACTGCGGCACGATCGCGCGCGGGTTGGTCAGATGGGTGACGTGCCAGTCGTCGGAGTACTTGGCGCCGACGCGGGCGAGGTCCGGACCGGTGCGCTTGGAGCCCCACTGGAACGGATGGTCGAACATGCTCTCGGCGGCCAGCGAGAAGTGGCCGTAGCGCTCGACTTCGTCGCGCAGCGGCCGGATCATCTGCGAATGGCAGAGATAGCAGCCTTCGCGGACGTAGACGTTGCGGCCGGCGAGCTCCAGCGGCGTATAGGGCCTCACTCCATCGACCTTCTCGATCGTGCTCTTGAGGTAGAACAACGGAGTGATCTCGACGAGGCCGCCGATCGCGATCACCAAGAGGATGCCGACGATCAGGATGATCGAGTTCTTTTCGAAGACTTGGTGGCGTGTCCAGAACGACATTGCTTTAGCTCCTCATTCCGCCGGCTGAAGAGCGACGGGCATCTGGACTTCCGCCTCGCCGACGCGAACGGTCATCCAGAGATTGTAGGCCATGATCAGCGCGCCGATCAGGAACAGCCCGCCGCCGGCAGCACGGATGATGTAGAAGGGATGCATCGCCTCGACGGTCTCGATGAAGGAATATTCGAGGAAGCCGAGCGAGGTGTAGGCGCGCCACATCAGGCCCTGGAGGATGCCGGACACCCACATCGCCGAGATGTAGAGAACGATGCCGAGGGTCGCGACCCAGAAGTGCCAGTTGACGAGCTTCAGGCTGTAGAGGCCCTTGCGATTCCAGGCCCACGGCACCAGGCAATACAGCGCGCCGAAGGAGACGAAGCCGACCCAGCCCAGCGCGCCGGAGTGGACGTGGCCGATGGTCCAGTCGGTGTAGTGGCTGAGCGAGTTGACCACCTTGATCGACATCATCGGGCCTTCGAAGGTCGACATGCCGTAGAAGGCGACGGAGACCACGAGCATGCGCAGCACGGGGTCGGTGCGCAGCTTGTCCCAGGCGCCCGACAGCGTCATCAGGCCGTTGATCATGCCGCCCCAGGAGGGCATCCACAGCATGATCGAGAAGGTCATGCCGAGCGTCTGCGTCCAGTCGGGCAGCGCCGTGTAGTGCAGATGGTGCGGACCTGCCCAGATGTAGAGGAAGATCAGCGCCCAGAAGTGGATGATCGACAGGCGGTAGGAATAGATCGGCCGCTCGGCCCGCTTCGGGATGAAGTAGTACATGATGGCGAGGAAGCCGGCGGTCAGGAAGAAGCCGACCGCGTTATGGCCGTACCACCACTGGAACATCGCATCCTGGATGCCGCCCCAGGCGACGTAGGACTTCGAGCCGAACGCCGAGACGGGAAGCGCGGGGTTGTTGCCGAGATGCAGCACCGCGATCGTCACGATGAAGGCCAGATAGAACCAGTTCGCGACGAAGATGTGCGGTTCCTTGCGCTTGATGATGGTGGCGAGGAAGACGAGCAGATAGACCACCCAGACGATGGTCAGCCAGAGATCGGCGTACCATTCCGGCTCGGCATATTCCTTCGACTGGGTGACGCCGAGCAGATAGCCGGTGCCCGCGACCAGGATGAAGAAGTTGTAGCCGACCACGACGAACCAGGGCGCGAGATCGCCGGCAAGGCGCACGCGGCAGGACTTCTGCACGACGTAGAAGGATGTCGCGATCAGCACGTTGCCGCCGAAGGCGAAGATCACGGCAGAGGTGTGCAGCGGACGCAGGCGGCCGAAACTGATCCAGGGCAGATCGAAGTTCAGCGCAGGCCAGGCCAGCTGCGAGGCGATGATGAGGCCGACGAGGAAGCCGGCAATGCCCCAGAACATCGCCATGAAGGAGGAGAACTTGATCGGCCCCATGTTGTAGTTGGGACGGCCGTTGATCTCCGCCGGCGGCAGCGCCGCCGGGCGCTCGAAGTAGCGGTTGACGATGCAGAACACCGCCGCCACGCTCGCCGCCGCGCTGAGCGCGGCGTGGAAGGCGAAGGGCGCGTCGAGCGCCTTGGCCGCGGCGATCACGCAGAGGAAGGCGGTGGCTGCGAACACGACAGCCAGGCCGCTTTCACCGATGGTCATGGATTTGGAGATGGAGGGCTGGCTCATGCGGATTCTCTCTGAAAGAACACAGCGCCAGAAACCACATTCACCCTCGCGGGGAATTGATTGAAATCAAGATAGGTGGATTTCTGTTAATGTGAGGCTTTCGCGGATCAGAGAGCCATATCAATCGCCTGCGGCCGGCGCCGCGCGCGCGGCGACCGATCGCTTCCGTGAAATCACGGAGTTTGAAATCGCGGGAACTGGAGACCCCGTCAGTCGCGCGCGGTCGCCTTGAGCGCCGCGATGACGTCCTCGCGGGCGATGATGCCGACGAGCTTCTGCGCGCCGTCGAGCACGATGATGCTCCTGATGCGGTGCTCGACCATGATCTGGAGCACGCGCGTCAGCCGCGTGTCGGGGCTGACATAGATGAACTCCGGCGTCATGACGTCGCCGATCTTGCGGCTCATCAGGTCATGATAGCGCGGCAGCATCTGGCTCGGCGTGAAGGCGAAGCATTTCAGGATGTCGAACTTGGTGACGATGCCGACCACCTGTCCGTCGTCCTCGACCGGATAGGAGTTGAAATCGTCGCGCTCGAACATCTCGCTGAGCTCGAGCATGTCGATGTCACGTTGCACCGTCTTGACGTTGCGCGTCATGTAGCCGTCGACGGTCTGCTCAAGAAATCTGTACACGGCGCGTCCTCCTCGAATAGCTTTTGGCCGAACGGCCGTCAGTGCGACAGCAACACGCTACGGGCGGATTGAGTGACCAGATACTGGGTGACGCCTCCCAGGATCAGCTCGCGAAACCGCGAATGTCCATAGGCGCCCGCAACGATCAGGCCGGCTCCGACGTCGCCGGCGACCTGCTCCAATTGCGCGGCGGCGGGTTCGTCTCCCGCAGCCTCCGAGACGCGCGCGGTCGCGGTGACGCCGTGACGGGCGAGCCAGGCGGCAACGTCGGTGACGCCGGCCATCACAACCGAGCGGTCGTCGTCGCGCTCCGGAATTGCAGCGATGGTGACGTCCCTCGCCTTGCGCAGCATCGGCAGCGCGTCCGCCACCGCCCGCCGTGCCTCCGGCGTATCCTTCCAGGCCACCAGCACGCTGCGCAGGTCGAGCCAGTTGGCCCCATCGGGGACGACGAGAAGCGGGCGGCCGGCCTGCATCACCAGATCCTTGGGGCTTGCGAGCGCGAAAGCGTCGGAGAAGGCCGGGCTCTGCCCGCCGCTGACGACGATGTCGGCGCAGCGCGCCTGCGCCAGGGCGAATCGCGCCGGAAAATCCATGGCGCTGCGCCACTCGGCATGCCCGCCGCGATTCCTGGTGGCCGCGCGGAATTGCGCCTCCAGAGCCGCCAGCCGTCGCCTGACGGACGCTTCGCCCTCGTCGATCAGTCCCTGGGCGGCGGCGCCGTCGGTGAAATAGAGCGGCGGGGCGAACTGCGCCGCGGCAACCCCGACGATGGCGGCCTCGAATCGCTCGGCGAGCTCGCCCGCGACCTGAAGACGCGCCTCGTTGGACTGGTCGAGCGCCAAGCTGACCATCACGGTCGCGTATGTCATTAGAATTCTCCGGGCAATGAACTGCTATGAAATCTAGCTGTGCCAGCGCGAGGCAGGATGAGATAGATCAAACCGTCGCCCACCCGGGACCACCGGCATTACGCCAATGGAATCAAACATCCGAACTTGCCTCCGGCCCGGGCTTGAGCGAAATTACCGCCGTGGTTGCGGCACCTGGGCCCGTGGCACGAGAATGGGAGTGACACCTTGGCGCCGACCCGCGTAACGCATCCGCCGGATGACGGCCGGGGCGAGCATTTCCGGGTCAGGATCGAGGGATTCGGCGTCGGCACCTGGGATCTCGACCTCAAGACCTGGGCGCTGGACTGGTCGGATACCGCGCGGACCCTGCTCGGAATCGGGCAGGACCAGCCGGCGAGCTACGACCTCTTCCTGTCACGCCTCGAGCCCGACGACCGCGAGCGCGTGGAGAGCGCGATCAAGCGCGTCTCCGAACGCGGTGGCGGCTTCGACGTGTCCTTCAGGGTCGCCGGCACCTCCAACGCAGGACAGTGGATTCGCGCCCGGGCCGGACTCATTCGGGACGAAGCCGGCACCGCCCGCCATCTCAGCGGCATCTTTCTCGATATCGACGAGGAGAAGCAGGTCGAGGGTGCGCTCCGTACCCGCGAGACCCACCTCCGCTCGATCCTCCACACAATTCCCGACGCCATGATCGTCATCGACGGCCACGGCATCATCCAGCTGTTCAGCACCGCCGCCGAGCGCCTGTTCGGCTGGTCCGAGCTCGAGGCGATCGGCCAGAACGTCAACATCCTGATGCCGGAGCCCGACCGCTCCCGGCATGACAGCTACATTTCGCGTTACCGCACCACGAGCGATCCCCACATCATCGGCATCGGGCGCATCGTGACCGGCAAGCGCCGCGACGGCACCACCTTCCCGATGCACCTGTCGATCGGCGAGATGCAGTCCGGCGGCGAGCCCTATTTTACCGGTTTCGTCCGCGATCTCACCGAGCACCAGCAGACCCAGGCGCGTCTCCAGGAACTGCAATCCGAGCTCGTCCACGTCTCCAGGCTGAGCGCCATGGGCGAAATGGCGTCCGCGCTCGCGCACGAGCTCAACCAGCCGCTGGCGGCGATCAGCAACTACATGAAGGGCTCGCGGCGGCTGCTTGCCGGCAGCAGTGATCCGAACACACCGAAGGTCGAAAGCGCCCTGGACCGCGCCGCCGAGCAGGCGCTGCGCGCCGGCCAGATCATCCGGCGCCTGCGCGACTTCGTTGCCCGCGGCGAATCGGAGAAGCGGGTCGAGAGTCTCTCCAAGCTGATCGAGGAGGCCGGCGCGCTCGGGCTTGCCGGCGCGCGCGAGCAGAACGTGCAGCTCCGCTTCAGTCTCGATCCGGGCGCCGATCTCGTTCTCGCCGACCGGGTGCAGATCCAGCAGGTCCTGGTCAACCTGTTCCGCAACGCGCTGGAAGCGATGGCTCAGTCGCAGCGACGCGAGCTCGTCGTCACCAACACCCCCGCCGCCGACGACATGATCGAGGTCGAAGTGTCCGACACCGGCAGCGGTTTCCAGGACGACGTCATTCCGAACCTGTTTCAGACTTTCTTCACCACCAAGGACACCGGCATGGGCGTGGGACTGTCCATCAGCCGCTCGATCATCGAAGCTCACGGCGGGCGCATGTGGGCCGAGAGCAACGCATCGGGCGGGGCGACCTTCCGCTTCACCCTCCCGGCAGCCGACGAGAATTGATGCATGACGACCAAGGGACATATCTACGTCATCGACGACGACGCGGCGATGCGGGATTCGCTGAATTTCCTGCTGGATTCTGCCGGCTTCGGCGTCACGCTGTTTGACGACGCGCAAGCCTTTCTCGACGCCCTGCCGGGTCTCTCCTTCGGCTGCGTCGTCTCCGACGTGCGCATGCCGGGCCTTGACGGCATCGAGCTGTTGAAGCGGATGAAGGCGCAGCAAAGCCCCTTTCCGATCCTCATCATGACCGGTCACGGCGACGTGCCGCTCGCGGTCGAGGCGATGAAGTTAGGGGCGGTCGACTTTCTGGAAAAGCCTTTCGAGGACGACCGCCTCACCGCCATGATCGAATCGGCGATCCGCCAGGCCGAGCCGGCCGCCAAGAGCGAGGCCGTCGCGCAGGATATCGCCGCCCGCGTCGCCTCGTTGAGCCCCAGGGAGCGCCAGGTCATGGAAGGGCTGATCGCCGGCCTTTCCAACAAGCTGATCGCCCGCGAGTACGACATCAGCCCGCGCACCATCGAGGTGTATCGGGCCAACGTCATGACCAAGATGCAGGCCAACAGCCTTTCGGAGCTGGTTCGCCTCGCGATGCGCGCCGGCATGCTCAACGATTGAGCCAAGTCAAGGCCCTTGCCGGATGCTGTGCTAGCCATGCAGCATGATCGAGGTCAGTTCACATCACGAGCGGCTGCCGTCCTCCACAAAACCCACCGTCTTTGTGGTCGATGATGACGCCGCAGTCCTGGGATCCCTGCGGTTCCTGCTGGAAACCGACGGCTTTGCCGTGCGGACCTTCAGGAGCGGCACGGCGCTGCTCAATGCCGGCGGCGCGCCCGGGGCCGACTGCTACGTGATCGACTACAAGATGCCCGACATCAATGGAATCGAGCTCGCCAGCCGCCTGCGTAAATCGGACGGCGAAACGCCCGTGATCCTGATCACCGGCTATCCGGACGAAAACATCTCGACCCGGGCCGCCGCGGCCGGCGTAAAAGACGTGGTTTTGAAGCCGCTTCTCGACGAAAACCTGCTCAAGCGTATCCGCCGCGCCATCCAGGACCGGCCTCGGGCATGACCTACGGGGTTCTACGTAAGGCACCCCCCTTAAGATATCGCTCGAAATTTTCGAACCTCCCGATACCGCGTACCAATGCGTCATCACAACGGAGATGGCGCAGATGCTGACCCAGACACTCAAGACCCAGGTGATCAACACCCAAATCGGTGGCAAGATTGCCCCGCCCCATCAGGTGTCCGACCAGTTCGGTGCGATCACGGGCCATGTTGGCCTCGTCGCCACCGAATTCTCCTACCGCAAGGACGAGGAGATCTATGGCGAGGACGAGCCGGCCGAATATGTCTACCAGGTCGTCACCGGGGCCGTGCGCAGCTACAAGCTTCTCTCCGACGGCCGCCGCCAGATCGGCGCCTTCCATCTTCCCGGCGACGTGTTCGGCCTCGAATCCGGCCCCAGCCACCGTCTTGCCGCCGAAGCCATCATCGACACCAGCGTGCGCCTCGTGAAACGCTCGAGCCTCGAGAAGGCCGCCGGCATCGACGTGCAGGTTGCCCGCAAGCTCTGGGCGATGACCGCCGGCGAACTTCGCCACGCCGAGGATCACATGCTGCTGCTCGGCCGCAAGACCGCGATGGAGCGCGTCGCGACCTTCCTGCTCGAAATGGACCGCCGTCTCGCCGTTGCCGGCATGATGGCGCTGCCGATGTGCCGCCGCGATATCGGCGACTATCTCGGCCTCACCCTCGAAACCGTGTCGCGCGCGCTGTCGCAGCTTCACACCCAGGGCATTCTCGGCTTCTCCGGCGCCCGCCAGATCGTGCTGCGCAACCGCCAGCGCCTGCACAATCTCGACGCCTGATCGTCTTCCTCCCCACCCACTTGGCCGGCCGAACCCGTTTCGGCCGGCCATTTCTTTTGCGGTTCAGAGCGTGGTGCGCCGGGTCTCCGGCATCACGAGGAGGATCAAAAGGAGCCCTGTCGCGGCAACGCCGGACAGGCCGATGAAGGCGGTGGCGTTGCCGAACTTGTCGCTGACATAGCCGCCGAGCGCCGTGCTCAGCGACGCACCGATCCCGGTCGCGGTGCCGACGATGCCCTGCGCCAGATTGAAGTGACCGCTGCCGAAGGCGACGTCGGCGACGATCAGCGGAATCATCACCGCGAACACCGCCGCGGTGATGCCGTCGAACACCTGCACCGCGACCAGCAGATATGGATCGCGCACGGTCGCGAACAGCAGGCCGCGGATCACCAGCGCGCCGAATCCGATCAGCAGCAGCGGCCTGCGGCCCCACGCTTGCGCCTTGCGCCCGACGGTTGGCGACAATAGCGCCACGATCGCCTGCGGGACGACGATGCAAAAGGCGACCAGCACCGTCGCCCACTGGCTCGACCGCGCCGTCACCGCGCTCGCCATCAGCGGCATCATCGCGGCGTTTGCGAGCTGCAACAACAGCACACTGAGCGCGAAGACGATCAGCGGCCGCTGCCGGATCAGATGCCAGACATTGGTGTCGCCGCGATCCTGCGCCTCGCGCGGCATCTCGCCGTGGCAGCGCGCGATGTCGACCTCCTCCTCGCGGATGCGCGACAGCGCGATCAGGGTGGGGATCGCGAGCAGGAACGTGACCAGGAAGACCGAGCGGCTCGACAGCAGATAGCCGGCCGTGCCCATCACGGCGGCGGCAACGCCATTGCCGAGGGAGGCAAACCGCGCGTTGCGGCCGAGCCGCTCGCCGATCGCGAGCGGACCGACGAGGCCGAGGCTGATCGCGGCGATCGCCGGGCCCAGCACGCAGCTCGCCGCCGCATGCAGCGTCGCGGCGGTCACGACCACGGGGAAGATCGGCATGGCGGCATAGGCGAGCGCGCAGCCGCCGATGGTCGCGATGGCAAGGGCGGCGACCAGCCGCTCGGATTTTGCCGCGTCGATGATCGCCCCGCCCGGCATCTGCCCGATCAGGGCGACGATGCCGCCAATCGACAGCACGAGGCCGATCTGGCCCTGCGTCCATTTCTCCGTCGTCAGATAGACCGCGATGAAGGGACCGAAGCCGGTCTGCACGTCGGCGAGGAAGAAGATGAACCAGTCGAGGCCGCGCAGGCTCCGGCGCGACGGTGCCGGAAGACCTGCGGCCGACGGCGCTGCAACGTTGTCCTGTTCAACGCCGCGAGCGCGATCCTCGGCTGCTTGGTTCGGCTTTCTCGACAACAGCACCGGCGGCCATCCCTCCCCGCGCCTCACTGAATCGCTTGCAGCGGTTGCAGGCTCCCGGATGCGCCGAGCACCACCATCGGCGTGTCTTCCTTGTATTCCGGCGCGGCCGCAACCTGCGCCTTGGTCAATTCCAGCGTGATGCTGTCCTTCTTGTTGGCGATCTTGCCGAACCGCATCGCGTTCCAGTCCACCACGATCTTGCGGCTGCCGACGCCGAGGAAGCCGCCGAAATCGATCACGGCGGCACGCACGTGCCCGCTCCGATCGACGATGACGTCGACGATGCGGCCCATGTCCTCGTTCGCGGCGCTGAGCACGTCGCGGCCGAGCACGCCGTGCGCATCGCTCGCGCCGATGATGGTCACCGACGGCGGCGGCGCGGCATCCTTCGGCGTGACTTGCACCGCCGAGGCCGGCGGCTGGGCCGTCGCCGGCGCGTTCGCTTCGCTTCGCGGTGTACTTGGCGCCACGGGCTGTTCCTCCGCGGCACGCGATACCGCGACCGTCCATCCCGCGACGATCGCGACGCTCAAGGCCAACCATCCGGCGGTACGCATGAACCCTCCTCGCGGCGCGCCGTCAGCGCGCCAGCACGATCGACACCTGGATCTGTCCGCGCGTGCGCAATACCTCCAGCGCCACGTCTTCGCCGTGGCGGCTGACGCGCAGGTCCACGCTGGACTCGCCCAGACGCAGATCGCGCACGATGACCTCGTTCAGAAACGCCGGCAGATGCGGATTGCGCAGGCGGATCTCGCCGCGCGCCACGTCGAACTCGATGCCCAGCGCCGCCTCCAGCAGCGTGAACGGCGTCGCGCTGGCCCAGGCTTGCGGCGCGCAGGCGACCGGATAGAGCGTCGGGCCGCGCCGCTTCTCGCGCCGGAAGCCGCAGAACAATTCGGGCAGCCGGCGCAGATCCATGTAGGTCGCGGCGTCGAACAGCCCCTTGAAGACATGCGCCACCGAATGCTTGAGCCCGTAGCGCGCGAGCCCGAGCGCAATCAGCGCGTTGTCGTGCGGCCAGATCGAGCCGTCATGATAGGACATCGGATTGTAGCGCACCTCGCCCTGCGCGACCGTGCGGATGCCCCACCCCGAGAAGAAATGCGGCTGCATCAGGTCGGCGGCGACGAGACGGGCGCGGTCCTCGCGGATCATGCCGCTGAACAGGATCTGCCCGGCATTCGAGGTCCGCACCTTGCAGGGCCGTTTGTCGCCGTCGAGGGCAAGCGCGTAGGTGCCGAGCTCCTCGCACCAGAACGCCTGCTCGAAACGCGCGGCCAGCGCCTTGGCCTCGGCCTCGAGCTTGCGCACGCGGTCCGGCTTGCCGAGCCGCAGCGCGCAACGCGCGGCAAGCTGCTTGGCCGCGTAGACGTAGCCCTGGACTTCGGCGAGGGCGATATTGCCCTCCGCGAGCCGGCCGTCGGCATGGAAGATCGCATCGTAGGAATCCTTCCAGCCCTGGTTGGCCAGCCCCTTCTCGGTCGCGCGCTGGTATTCGACGAACCCGTCCTGATCGGGATCGCCGGGACCGTCGATCCACGCCAGCCCCGCCTCGATCGCGGGCCACAGCTCGATCAACGTGGCCGCGTCGCCGGTGCGCTCGAAATAGCTTCCGGCGAGCAGCACGAACAAGGCGGTCGAATCCACGCTGCCGTAGTATTGCGAGAACGGCACCTCGCGCAGCGCCGCCATTTCGCCGCCGCGCATCTCGTGCAGGATCTTTCCGGGCGCGGCATCGGCGAGCGGATCGATCGCCTTCGCCTGGAAATGCGCCAGCCGCCGCAGCACGCCCTTGGCGACCCGCGGGTCCACCCAGAGCATCTGGAGCGCCGTGATCAGGCCGTCGCGGCCGAAGGTCGTCGAGTACCAGGGAATGCCGGCATAGGGATAACGGCCCTGCGGCGTCTCCGTCATCAGCATGTTGAGGTCGGCCATGGCCTGGCACAGCACCTCGTTGAAGATGTTGTTGGAGGTCTCGATGCTGGCCGCGCCCATGGTCGAGTGGCGCATCTCGCGGCGGTGGGCCAGCAGACCCCTGAAGAAGCGCGTCGGCTTCTCCGCCACCGGCCGGTTACAGGACGCAGCCACGAACAGCGATTTCGACTGATGCGGTTCGAGCTCGAGCTGCCAAGTGGCGGCGTTGACGGACAGTCGCGTCGGACGCGGGTCGAAATGCAGGCCGGTGGTGCGCTCGGCATCGTCGAGGCCACGATATTCGAACAGGACGTCGGTCGGCCCGAGCAGGCGGCTGGCGCCGGTCCCGCGGCGCGGGCGCCGCTCGCCGCGGACCTCGAACAGATCGGCAAAATCATTGTCGAACAGCAGCGTCAGCTCGAAGCCGGCCGGCCGGTCGCCGTGGTTCTGCACGCCGATGCGCTGATAGGCGGTGCCGCGCCACAGGAAGATCGTGCGCACGATGTGCAGCAGGTCCTTTTGCAGCGCGAGGCCGCCCTGACGGTAGATGTCGGGGTTGGTGAGATCGACGGTCAGCGCCGAATTGTCGTCACGCAGGTTGGAGCCGAGCAGCAGGGGCTGGAGATCGTCGAGCACGAGCTCCAGCCGCGCGAGGTAGCGCGTGTCATGGTGAAACAGGCCGTCCGGCCCGCCGGCCGATGCACCGATGTCGCCATGGCTGTCGAGCACGATGAAGGTGTCGTCGTGCTTGAGCGAGCGCCGCGGCCGCGCCGACGGCCCCGTCATCGGGATATAGAACGGCTGCTCCGCGACCTGCTCCACGGTCCGCGCCACAGAGACGAACTTGGTGACGACTTCGGCTGCCATGAGCTGCTCCCCTGCGCCTGTTTGGAAACGCAACCAACGCGAACGCGACTGTCGGGTTTACGCGGCGGCTTGCGCGAGCCGGCTCATTTCCTGCGTCACCAGCTCCCGATAGGGCCCATGGCCCTGCATCAGACGCTCGGGCGAGCCGTCCTCGATGATCTTACCACCCTTCAATACGATCACGCGGTCGAAATTGCGCAGGGTCGCGAGGCGGTGCGCGATCGCGATCACGGTGCGGCCACGCATCAGGCGCGTCAGCGCCTCGCGGATCGCCTCCTCGGATTCGCTGTCGAGCGCCGCGGTGGCCTCATCCAGCAGCAGGATCGGCGCGTCCTTCAGGAAGGCCCGTGCGATCGCGATGCGCTGGCGCTGACCGCCGGACATCTTGACGCCGCGGTCGCCAACCATGGTGTCGAGACCTTCCGGCAGGCTATCGATGAAATCGCAGCGCGCCGCGATCGCCGCGCGCAGCACCTCGTCGTCGGTCGCGTTCGGCCGGCCGTAGCGGATGTTCTCGCGAATGGAGCGGTGGAACAGGGAAATGTCCTGCGGCACGACGGAGATCGCTTCACGCAGGCTGAGCTGGGTCACCATCGCGATGTCCTGGCCGTCGACGGTGACGCTGCCTTCGTCCACGTCGTAGAAGCGCTGCAGCAGCGTGAACAGCGTCGACTTGCCGCCGCCGGACTGGCCGACCAGGCCAACGCGCTGGCCGGGCTGGAGCCGCAGGCTGAACCGCTCGAAAATCTTCTCGCCGCCGGGATAGCCGAAGGTGACGTTGTTGAACGCGATCGCGGCGCCGCTCTTGACCAGCGGCTCGGCCTCGGGGTGATCGCGCAAGTCGTGCGGCACCAGCAGCGTCGCGATCGCCTCGGTCAGGCGCGCGACATGCTGGGTCACGTCGACCAGCGCCACGGCGAGGTCGCGCGTCGCGTTGAGAATGGACAGGCCGAGGGTGCAGACCAGCACGACGTCGCCGGTCGTCGCCTCACCGTCCTGCCAGAGCGTGATCGCCCAGGCCATCAGCGCAATGGTGAGCACGACGGTCACGCCGGCATGCGTGAGCCGCAGCTTCTCCAGATAGCGCAGGCTGCGGCCGCGCGCGGTGAGTTCCCGATTCACGGTCGCATCGAACCGCTCGTGCTCGTGGCTGATGCCGCAGAAGGCCCGGACCAGCGGCATGTTGCTGATGACGTCGATCATCTCGCCGTCGACGACGGCGGCCTTGTCGGCAAAGTCGTCATGCAGCGGCTTGCCGGCCGCGGCCAGATGGAACATCGCAATCACCATGCCGCCCGCGACCACGATCAGGCCGAGCGCCATGTAGGGACTGACGGTTCCAATCAGCATGATTGCCGCAATTGTGGCAATGCACGGCGGCAGCACGTTCCAGACGAACATGTTCTCGACCGTGAACACCGCGTTCGATGTTGCCGTGATACGGCTGGTCAGCATGCCAGGCATACGATCGGAGAAGTAGCTCGGCGCGTGTCCGGTCAGATGGCGAAAGATGTCCCGGCGCAGATCGCCGGTGACGCGAACGAACGTAAAGCTCGCCGTCCAGCTCGCGATCCGCCACAGGAAGTTGTCGGCGGCGATCAGCGACATGAGCAGAATGAATGCCAGCCATACGCTGCCGCCATGCGCGGTTCCCGCCGACAGGCTGTCGACCAGGGATTTGACGCCATACTGCGTGCCTACCGAGCAGGCAACGGCTGCAACAACAGCGGTCAGGATCACCAGGTGCGAGGCAAGCCGTCGCCGAAGATAGCGCAAGACAAAGGCAAATGGCCTGCGCGCGTATCCAGAAAGATGATCCATATGGCTATCGCCCCGTCGTGTTGATTAGCGTTTTTTTGTACCAGCCGACTGAACATCGACCGCTTCGCCCGGGTTCCGGGCCAGGCGATCACGACATGCGGATGCGGACGATCTGCGAAGAGGAGATGGCAGCATCGAGACAGGCGCGCGATGTGTCGAATATGTAACGTTTGTTGAGAGGAACTTCGCAAGTGCGGGAACGTTCCCTTCGCTGGCATGGCCGGTGCCGTACAGGTTGGGGGTTTCCAACGTTCATGATCGCAGAGGAGAAGGCGAGATGCGCATCGCGCAGGTAGCTCCGTTGACGGAGGCTGTTCCACCCAAGCTGTATGGCGGCACCGAGCGGGTGGTGCATTGGTTGACGGAAGAGCTGGTGGCCCTGGGACATGACGTGACGCTGTTCGCCAGCGGCGACTCGCAGACGTCGGCGAAGCTGGACGCCCTCTGGCCGCGGGCGCTTCGCCTCGACGGTTCCGTGCGCGATCCCAACGCGCTGCACATGGTGCTGCTCGAGCGCGTGCGGCAGAAATGTGACGACGAGGAGTTCGACTTCCTCCACTTCCATCTCGATTATTATCCGTGGTCGCTGTTCCACCGGCAGCCCACACCGTTCCTGACCACGCTGCACGGCCGGCTCGACCTGCCGGAGCATCAGCCGGTGTTCAACATCTTCTCCAAGATGCCGGTGATCTCGATCTCGAACGCCCAGCGGCGGCCGGTGCCGCAGGCGAACTGGGTGACGACGATCCATCACGGCCTGCCGGAGAACTTGCTGACGCCGAAGCCGGCCAGGCAGGAATATCTCGCCGTGCTCGGCCGCATCGCGCCGGAGAAGGGCGTCGACCGCGCCATCAAGATCGCGACCCATTGCGGCATCCCGCTGAAGATCGCGGCCAAGGTCGATCGCGCCGACCAGGATTATTACGACGAGCTGATCCGGCCGATGATCGCGAACAATCCGCTGGTGGAGTTCATCGGCGAGATCAGCGATCACGAGAAGTCGGAATTCTTGAGCGGTGCGCTCGGACTTCTGCTGCCGATCGACTGGCCCGAGCCGTTCGGCCTCGTGATGATCGAAGCCATGGCCTGCGGAACGCCGGTCGTCGCCTTCAACCGCGGCTCGGTGCCGGAGATCATCGACGAGGGCCTGACCGGCTTCGTCGTCGAGGACATCATCAGCGCCGCCGGCGTCGTCAAGCGCCTTCCGCAACTGGACCGCGCGGCGATCCGCAAGCAGTTCGAAAAGCGCTTCACGGCTCGGCGAATGGCGCTGGACTATCTCGCGGCCTATCGCAGCCTGACGGAAGCGCAGGCACCGAAGATCAAGCTGGTGAGCAGCGCGGAGTAGCACTTCTACGCCGCTGCCAGTCGAAGTGCCCTCTCCCCTTGTGGGAGAGGGCTGCGACAGCCAAGCCTCAAACTCGTTTGGGTGAGGGGTTGCCTCCACACCCGAAGGCATTCCCGCGGAAAGAGACCCCTCATCCGGCGCTTCGCGCCACCTTCTCCCACAAGGGGAGAAGGGAAGAACGGAATCAACGGCGCACTCGCCTACCCCACCACCGCCCGCTTCGGCTCCACGATCTCGAACATGCGTGGAAACTCGTCCATCAGGCCCATCAGCTCGGCCAGCCGCATCGGGTTGCCGGCGAGCTGGACCTTGCCGGCGGCGACCGCCTCCGGAAAGCTCGTCAGCTTCGCGATCACCTCGTCGAGCGTCGCGCGCGCCAGCGTGAAGCTCGCGTCGGCGTTTTCCGCCTGCACGCCCTCGCTATAGGTGAGCGCGCAGTTTTCCAGGTTGAGCACGAAGATCTCGCCGGTGTCGGAGAAGCGCCAGTTCAGCACGATGTGCTTGCCTTCCGCCTTCGGGCCGTTGAGGCGGATACCGAGCACGTCCCAGAGCTGCTCGGTGCGCAGCGCCGCCAGCGTCTCGCGCGGCATCGGCGGGCGCGGTGGGGCCTTCGGCATGCCCTGGCGCAACTCCTGGGCGCCGAACAGATAGGCGTTGCGCCAGGTCGCGCTCTCGGCGGCGTAGCCGAGCTGCTCCAGCGTATCGGCCAGCAGGTGACGTGCCGCCGCGTTGTCAGGCTCGGCGAAGACGAGATGGCCGAGCGCCTGCGCGACGAAGCGGAATTCGCCCTTGTCGAAGTCCGTCCGAGCGCGCGCGAGAATCGCGTCGGCGCCGCCCATGTACTCGACATATTTCTTGCCCGAGGCGACCGGCGGCAGCGGATCGAGATTGACCGGATTGGCGTCGTACCAGCCGAGATATTTCTGGTAGATCGCCTTCACATTGTGGCGAATGTGGCCGTAATAGCCACGGCCGTGCCAGGCGCCCTCCAGGCTCTTCGGCAGCTGGATCGTTTCGGCGATCTCGGCGGCGGTCAGGCCATGGTTCATCAAGCGGATGGTCTGGTCATGCGCGAACTTGTAGAGATCGCGCTGCTGCCGGATCATGATGCCGATGCGCTCGCGGCCCCACACCGGCCAGTGATGCTGGCCGCACATCGCCTCCGCCTTGCCGTCCCACAGCCGCAGGGCCTCGCCCAGGTATTTCGACCAGGCCAGCGCATCGCGCACGTCGGCGCCGCGGAACGGCAGCAGATTGTGGAAATTGTGGGTGCAGTTTTCCGCGAGGTTCAACAGCTTGTAGCGCGGAATGAAGAAGTGCATCTCCGCCGGCGCCTCGCTATTCGGCGCCATCTGGAATTCGAATTCGACGCCGTCGATCACGCGCCTTTCGCCGGTCGCCATGATCAGATCGGTCGGGCGCAGCAGCGCGACCGAACCCGCCGCCATCGACTTGCCGAGCCCGCAATCGACCTGCCCACGCACGCCCTTGGCGAGGAACGGGCCGAACTGATATTGCGCCCGGCGCAGCATTGCTGGCCCCGCGATGATGTTCTCGGAGACGGCGTGCTCCATGAACAGGTTCGGCGCGATGATCGGCACGGCACCGGTAGCCAGCGCATCCTCCTCCAGCACGCCGCGTGCGCCGCCCCAATGGTCGGTGTGGGTATGGGTGAAGATGACGGCGGCCACCGGCTTCATGCCGCGATGCCTGAAATAGAGATCGAGCGCGGCGCGCGCGCCTTCGATCGAGGTCAGCGTGTCCACGACGATGACGCCGCTGTCGCCCTCGATCAGCGTCATGTTGGCGATGTCGAGCCCGCGCACCTGGTAGACGCCGGGCACCACCTCGAACAGCCCATGCTGCATGTTGAGGCGCGACTGCCGCCACAGGCTGGGATTGACCGTGGGTGGCGCTTCGTCGGCCGAGAGAAAGCCGTAGGGCTCGAGGCTCCAGACCGTCCGCCCCTGCGGGTTGGTGATCGCCGCATTCTCGATCGTGCCGAGAAAGCCGCGCGCGGCATCGTCGAAATCCCGCGCGTCGGAAAACGGCAGCGCATTCAGCATCGCCGTTTGCTGCGCGATGACGGACGGCGTCGCGTCCTTGGGCGAGCGGCTGAGTTCAGTCATTTTGGTTTCCTCCGGCCTGTTGCGCGCATCTAACCGCATCTCGCGGGTGATTGCCATCATTGGCGGAGGCCGCACAGGCGTCCTTCTCTTCTCCCTTGTGGGAGAAGGTGGCGCGAAGCGCCGGATGAGGGGTTGTCTCCGCAAACTCACTTGTGATGGGGACTCGCGGTGAGAACCCCTCACCCGGCTTCGCTTCGCGAAGCCGCCCTCTCCCACAGGGGGAGAGGGACCGAATTCGCCGCCCTCGCTAATGCATCCCCAGCACCCGCGGCAGCCACAGCGTCAAATCGGGCCAGTAGGTCACGATGACGAGGAAGCCGAGCATGGTGATCAGCCACGGCAGCACCGCGACCGCGAGCTCGGTTATTCGCATTCGCGCGATCATCGAGGCGACATAGAGGTTGAGGCCGACAGGCGGATGGCAAAGGCCGACCTCCATGTTGACGTCCATCACGATGCCGAAATGCACGAGGTCGATGCCGAGCTTCTTGGCCGCCGGCGCCAGGATCGGCGCCATGATCAGGATGATGGAGTTCGGCTCCATGAAGTTGCCGGCGAGCAGCAGCAGCACGTTGACCACCAGCAGGAAGCCGACCCAGCCGAGGTTCTGCGCGGCGATCCAGTCGGCAAGCGTCGCCGGCAGGTTCTCGTTGGAGAGCACGAAGGAGAACAGCACCGCGTTGGTGACGATGTAGAGCAGCATCGCGCTGGTGTTGGCGGCACGGAGCAGCACCCGCGGCACGTCCTTCAGCCCGATGGCCTTGTACACGAACACCGCGATGACGAAGGAGTAGACCGCGGCCATCGCCGCCGCCTCGGTGGCGGTGAACAGGCCGCTGTAGATGCCGCCGATGATGATGACGACCAGCATCAATCCCCAGATGCTCTCGCGGAAGGTGCGGACGGTCTCGCCCCAGCTCGCCTTCGGCATCCGCGGATAGTCGCGCTTGCGCGCGAGCCACCAGGTGACGATACAGAGCATCGTCGTCAGCATGATGCCGGGCAAGAGGCCCGCGACGAACAGCGCGCCGATCGAGGTATTGGTCGAGACGGCGTAGACGATCTTCGGGATCGACGGCAGCATCAGGATGCCGAGGGAGCCCGCGACCGTGATGATGCCGGCGCCGAAATGCATGGGATAGCCGTGGCGGACCATCTCGGGCAGCACGATCGCGCCGATCGCGGCGACGGTCGCGACGCTCGAGCCGCAGACCAGCGCGAACATCGCGCAGGCGACGATGCCGGCAAGGCCGAGACCGCCGTGCCAGTGGCCGATCAGCGAGGTCGCGAAATTGATCATGCGGCGCGCGACGCCGCCATGGGTGAGGAAATTGCCGGCGAGGATGAAGAACGGGATCGCCATGATCTCGAAGCCCTCGATGCCCGTGAAGAGCTTCATCGAGACCGCCTCGATCGGCACCGTGGTCAGCGTGAACAGGAACGTCATCACGGTGAGGCCGAGCGCGATCGAGACCGGGATGCCGGTCAGCATCAGCGCGATCAGCAGCGCGAAGACGGTCGCGGCCCGCATCCAGTGCGGCAGCAGCACCACGCCGAACTTCTCGGCGAGGCACATGGCGAAGATCAGGATCGGCGCCAGGATCAGGATGACGCCGAGCGGCGACACTTTTCGCGCGGCGGCTTTGGTCTCGGCGCCGGCGGGCTGCGGATGCAGCGCGGGCGAGACGTCGGCCTCCACGCCTTCGACATGAGTCTCGTCGTGGTGCGGCAGCTCGCCGGTCCAGTAGTAGAACCATGAGACCTGGAGGAAGCGGAAGCACATCAGGCCGGAGCCGAGCGGGATCGCCAGATAGACGAACCACATCGGCGCTTCCAGATCGTTGGACTGCTGCCCAGTGTGGAACATCTCCTTCACGAAGGAGGCGCCGAAGGCGGCGATCATGCCGGTGAACAGCGCGCCGCACAGCAGCGCGAACAGGATCACGTGCTTGCGCGAATGTTCGGGCAGGCGGTTGACGAGCAGGTCGACGCCGACATGGATGCCGGTGCGCACGCCATAGGCCGCGCCGAACTTCGCCATCCAGATGAACATGTAGATGCAGAGTTCCTGCGCCCATGACAGGTCGAGCTCGGACAGGAAGGTGAACACCGTCATCGACAGCGTCGCGAGCCAGGTCATCCCGTGCGCGGTCGCCCAGCGCGACAGGACAATCGACTCGCCCGCGCCATAGCGATGCATGACCGCGATGAAGATCAGGCCGGTTGCGGCCGCAATGAGCGTCGCGATCAACCATTCTTCGAGATGATTAAGCGCCTGATTGAGCACGCGAAGCAAATCAAGGTCCCCCTACCGATGCGAAACGGCCGGGAGTGCACACACTCCCGACCGTTTGTATTATTTCTCCGGAAATCGCGTCAGTTCATCTTGACGTCGAGTTCCTTGGCGACGAGATCGAGCACTTCCTGCCCGACCCGCCCCTTGGCCCATTTGTAAGTCGGCTGCATCGCTTCCTGCCACGCCTTGCGATCGGCGTCAGTGAGATAATGCAGCGTGGTCTTGCCCGCCTTCTTGATCTCGGCGAGCGCGTCCTCGTTCTCCTGGCGCGCGATCGAGTTGGTGTAGTCGGTCGCCTCGTTCATCGCCTTCTCGAGCTGGGCGCGAATGTCGGGCGGCAGGCCGGACCAGAACTTGGAGTTGACGATGACCGCATATTGCAGATGGGCATGATAGGACACGGTGATGTCCTTCTGCACCTCGTAGAACTTCTGCGTCCAGTAGTTGGACGCGGTATTCTCGCAGCCGTCGACCACGCCGGTCTGCAGCGCCTGGTAGACCTCGGAGAACGCCATGATCTGCGGGATCGAACCCATCAGGCGGAAGTACTGGTCCGCGATCTTCGATCCGGAGATGCGGAATTTCAGGCCCTTGAAATCCTCCGGCTTCATCAGCGACCGATTCGACGACACCATGTGGAAGCCGTTGTCCCAATAGGCGAGGCCGGTGATGCCCTTGGCCTCCAGCTTCTGGAACAGCCACTTGCCGACCGTGCCCTTCATCGCATTGGCATAGGTCTCGTCGTCCTTGAACAGCCAGGGCAGGTCGAGTGCCTCGAATTCCTTGATCCCGAGCGGCGCGAATTTCGCGGTCGAGGGCGCGAGCATCTGCACCGAACCGAGCTGGAGCGCCTCGATCTCCTCCTTGTCCTTGTAGAGCGAGGAGTTCGGATAGACCTCGATCTTGACCTTGCCGTCGGTGTACTTCTCGGCGAGCTCCTTGAACTTCAGCGCACCCTTGCCCTTCGGGGTGTCGTTGGCGACGACATGGCTGAACTTGATGACAATGGGACCCTGGGCCTGGGCAATCGCCGGCGCCAAAGCAAACGTGGCCGCTGCGACCGCAAGAAGCAGTTTGCGCATGAAGGACCTCCCCAATACCCCTAGGAAACCGGGTTCTTTTTGTTTTTTGCAGGCCAGTAGTGGCAGCAATCCGCCAGCCGAACAACTAGACCTAAGCCCAATTTTCCCGCAGCCAAGCTAGCTTGTCCGCTACTGAACGCGCAACCCGGGGCTGGCCCCTCTCCCGGGCTACCGCTTATGAGATCCGAGGCTTACCGAAGGTGCTCGGCCTGCATGGTGCGAGACGCCCGCTTTGGCGGGCTCCTCACCATGAAGGTCTGATGTCACGCCGCAAGACACGACGAACGCTTATGTCGCATTGCGGCAATGCCCTCAGCCCTTGCGCTGGGCGACCATGAACAGACGCCGGAACGGGAACAGCGTCTGCCCCGCCGCATTCTTCGGATACGCCTTCGCAACCCGCATCCCATAGGCCGCCTCAAAGGCGGCCTTCTCGTCGCCCGCGAGCACGTCGAGATAGCGCGTCAGCCAGGTCCCCTTGGTCCATTCCTTCACGGGGTTCTCGCCTTCGAGCACTTGAAGATATTCGGTCTCCCAGATGTCGATATTGACGGACATCGGCGCAAGAAGATCGTGATAGAAGGCCGGCCTCTCGACCGGCGGCGGGGTGACGAGATGCTCGACCTTGGAGCGCCACGGTCCGTTCAGCGCGGTCTCGCCGATCAGCACGTGTGAAGGCGCCAGAAAGTTGCGCGGCATCTGCACCGCCAGCATGCCGCCGGGCACGACCTTCTCCATCAGCGAGGGAAACAGTGCCGCATGATTGGGCAGCCAGTGCAGTGCGGCATTGGAATAGATCAGGTCATATGGCTTGGCGGGACGCCATTGGCCGAGGTCTTCATGGGACCATTGCACGTCCGGCGCCGCCTTGCGGCCGGCGGCAACCATCTCCGCCGAGCCCTCGACGCCGGTCACGGTCGCATCCGGCCAGCGCTCCCGGATCAGCTTGGTGACGTTGCCCGCGCCGGCGCCGAGATCAGCGATCTCGCGCGGCGCGAAATCCGGAATCCGCATCAGGAGGTCGACAGCGGGCCGGAGCCGGTGGCCGGAGAACTTCAGATATTGCTGCGGATCCCAGACCATCGTTCGACGCCTTTTGTTTTTCGTGTTTCCTTCAACGTGGCTCTTGGTTACCACTGCTCGTCCCGGTCAGGCAATTCGTCCTGGCAGGGATGGGCAGGAAACGGCAACAAGCAAAAGCAAACAAGAGAGCGTGCGACCATGGACCTCGGGCTCAAATCGAAAACCGCTGTCGTCACCGGCGCGAGCATCGGCATCGGCCGCGCCATCGCCAAGGGCCTGGCGGCCGAAGGCGTGCGCGTCGTCGGCGTGGCGCGGCGGACCGATCTCCTTGCCGAGCTGGTGAGCGAAGTCGGCGGCGGACTGATCACGCCGTTCGAGCAGGACGTGATGGCCAAGGACGCCGCGGAGAAGATCGCAGCCTTCGCCGTGAGCGAGCTCGGCCATGTCGACATCCTCGTCAACAATGCCGGCGGCAGCCGGCCCCTGCCCGTCGATGCGCCCGACAGCAAATGGGATGAGGCGATCGCGCTGAACTTCACCAGCTACCGCCGCATCGCGCATGCGCTGTTGCCGCAGATGATCGAACGCAAATGGGGCCGCATCGTCAACATCACCGGCAAGTCCGAGCCGGAAGGTCTGAACGCGGCCTTTGCCGCGAAGGCCGCCGTGCACGCCTGGGCCAAGGGCCTGTCGCGCGAGATCGGCGAGCACGGCATCACCATCAACTGCATCCCGCCCGGCCGCATTATGAGCGAGCAGATCCGTCGCAACTATCCGCCGGACTATCGCGAGCGTTTTGCGGAAGAAGAGATCCCGGTCGGCTATTGGGGCGAACCGGAGGATCTCGCGGCACTCGCGGTGTTCCTGGCCTCGCCGGTGGCGCGGTACATCACGGGGACGGTGATCCCGGTGGATGGGGGGCTGCGGCGGTATCAGTTCTAGGATGGGGCTCTGAAACCGATCGGGCACGAGAGCATGACATGTTCGCTGTGCTCTCGGGAGCGGCTGGCGTCAGCTTGCCTTGACGAGTTGGCCGCAGGCCAACAGCGGGCACGTTGCGGGCAATGACCACGTTGTCAAACGCGTTCAAAAGGTAAGGAGTATCTCGGCTAGAGATTGCGCATGTGACCGATCAAAGCCGCCAACTCGTTCTGTCGATGCGTGGCCGTTTTGCTGAAGACCGCCTTGATCTGGTTGCGGACCGTTTCGCGGGACAGCGCCAGGTCGTCGGCGATCATTTCCGGCGACCATCCTGCAGCTATCAGTCGCGCCACCTTTGCCTCGGCCGCCGTCAGCGCAAAGATTGCCGAGAGCAATTCAATTTCAGATTTACGTACGACCTCCATGTCGGTGAGCATCAGGATGAACCTCGCCCCCAGAAATGGCGATCGAGCCGCCCCCGGTACGGGCAACAGCTTGATGACGATCGGACGCTTGGTCTCTCGCCGCGCGACGATGATGTTGCCGATGCGGCTGCCGGCGCGAAGACGGAGCTCCCGATCGGAGTTGGTCAACCTCGCGTCAAGAGCACGAGTGGCCTTGCCATCCCGCATGTACAATCTGTTGTTATGGACGCGGAAGTCGGCATCGAAGATTTCGGCCGCCGCCGCATTGATCTCCAGCACGCGCCCCATTCCGGTCATTGACAGCGCCGGCTCGTTGATCGAATCGAAAGCGCTCAAAGCCCCGAGCAACACCTGCCTTCCCACTGCATGGGAGAGCGTGGCGGCCTCGGTCAGCGCGTCCGAGAGCAGCGCAAATGCCTTCAGATCGTCATCTTCGAAGGCTCCTTCCCCACGCTTGCGCTGTAGCGCGAGGGCCCACATTGCCGGCCCTGCCCAAAAGGAAATCGCCGACCACCATTGAAATCCAAGCTGTCCGAGATGTCTGTAGAGGGGAGTCTTGAGCATGTCTCGCTCGGAGGAGAAGATATCCTGGTCGCGCAGAACCTTCCTGCCGGAAAGCAGTAGCGGAACTCCCCTGACGGCACGAACATCCTCTACGTGAAGATTGGCGGCAAAGTAGCCCTGGAAAGCCTCTTTCGTCGAAGGCGTCACCGGGACATCGGAAGTCCGGACATCACTCTGGAGCAGCCCCGCACCGGACGTCGCTGCCGCGGAGCAAATGTCCTCCATGAGCGGTATCCACTGGCCGGGGTCCAGCACCACTTCGCCCAACCGGGCTTTCGACCGCTCCAATCGCTGGAAATCAAAACGCCGCAATCGCATCACCCAAAAAGAAATCGTCCATATTCGGACAATCCTTGGATACTTGCCCGCCGCTGTCAATCGACACCGGCTCTGGATAACGTGCTGCGCGCATTGGGTTCTCGAGCAATTCCGCAGGCATGACCCAACTGGGTCATGCGCGAATGGCCGGCCTTCGCCACTCTATCCCGATCCTGGAGGTTGGGACGAATGGACGAAACGCACAGCGGGATTGATTTGGACGAGCTTGACCGGGAGGTGGGCGACTTCTGCCGCTTCTTTGAGCTGATGCCGAGGGATCCAGCAGCGGCAATGCACGGGACAGCCTCTCAAATGCACGCTCTTTGCTGCGCCTTGGCCAAGCTTCCGGCTCCGGCATGGAACTCACCGAATATTCAAAGGCTCCTCGCACCCGCCCGTCATCTCCACGCCCGCTCCTCATTTGTCCGCAGACTTCAGGAGTGGCCGCGCGGCTATCCCGGTGATTTCGAAACTGTCGAACTGCTCGCAGCCGGCGCGAGCCTGCCGACCACGGCCGATCCGGGCGACTGGATCGAATGGCACGCACTCAATACCGCCATCGCGCAACAGCATCGAAACAGGATCTGGTGGCAGTACCTCAAGATGTGCGCCACGACGCCGGGGCGCATCCTCTCGATTGGGTGTGGCGGAGGTGCCGACTTCCAGATCGCACCGCATCGATTTACAGGATCCACGGTCGTTCTCGTGGATCTCGACAGGCAAGCCCTGGTTCTCGCCGAAGAGCGACTGAGCCGTTATTGCGATGTTCACATCGTGTGCGGCGACGTGAGACGGGCGATCCGACAGGTCCAGGACGAAGGCCCGTTCGATGTCGTCGTCTGCGGCTGCCTGTCCGACTACCTCGACGACCGAACGATCATTTCCGTTCTGGGGGAATTGCGCTGCCGCCTTCTGAGGGTCGGTGGCTCGATCGTCTTCACCAATATCGCCGCAGGGAATCCGTTTCGCGTGTGGATGGAGGCCATCGCAGACTGGAAGCTGGTTCATCGCTCCGAGCCGGAACTTCGGAAAATCGCGACGGCGGCCGGTTTCGATCGCCTCGATTTTTCCGTCCGACGGGACCCGACCGGCTTAACTCACCTTGTCGAACTCAGCGTCCCGTAGCGCCATGGAAGGCGCCAGGATCATGCCGCGCGATGCCGTGTCCCGACCTCTGCTGTCCACGCTCGAGATTAAGGTAACGGCTTCATTGTCCGGCATCAGACAGCTTTTTCATTGCATGCGAGTTGCCGGTCGCGTGATCGGATTCGTGGAAGCATCGATATTTGAAACCATACTGCCGTCAGCTCAGGTAACGCTGTCCTTGGATTATTCATGCGTACGCTGCTCGTCATTTTAGGCATTTGGCTGTTGCTCAACATCCTTTTTGTCGTCGTCGTGATCCCGCCGCGAAAACCGCGGCCGTCCCGTGCCGACGGCGGGTCAGCCGGTCTTTCGCCCGTGCCAGTCCGCCATGATGCCGCTACGCCCGGCGAGGATCCCCCCGTTTCGCTTCGCCATGTGATCATCGCGATTGCGCTCGGCGCCTTCTTTTCGCTGAGCCCGCCCCTTCTCGAAGCGTACGATATGCTCCGCAGCAGGCTGCGGCGCCTGCGGGGGCAGAGCAATGACGAGAGCTCGACTGAGCAGGAGACATTGCAATCCATCCTTGCGAAGCTCAGGGCCGAATACGACGAACGTTCATCGAACGGCCTCTCGGACAAGGATGACGGCGACCGGCGCTAATCGGGAAAACGTCCATCGCTTCGACTCCTCGAAGGCCGCCCGGCGCATCATGAGCGAACAGACGCGCGACAATTTTCCGCCGGACTATTGCGAGCCCCGTCGGCTGCCGGGCGAGCCGGAGTCATGGGACGCAACGCCGGGCCGCGTTCACACAAAGTTGCTGCTGTGATGCGACGACGTGACGATAGACATCGCTCAGCGACGAAAAATCGGCACATTCCGATCCCCAACAATCAACGCCCGTGCTGCAGCCGCTCCGCGGACTGCGAATGGGCGAAACCTCCTGCCTATGGAAGCACCACAGGCCCCCCGTCCATGCCAATTCGTAACAGGAGACCCGCAACATGCTCATTTGGGATCGGAAATCGGGAGGGCATCAGCGCTGCTCTACCTGTTGCGGCCCGTCCTGGTCGCGGCGCGGCTTTCTCGCGGGAGTGGGTGCGCTCGGCCTTGCCTCGGCCATCCCGGCCGTTGCGGTGCGCGGACAGACCAGGCCGGCGCTGATCGATACCCACCTTCATTTCTATCCGCCCGAATACCAGAAGCTTTGGCTTGGCTACGAAGACGCCCGCAAGCAGCCGCACTTTCCCGGTCAGGTTGCCTGGACCCGCGAGAAGCTCGTCGAGGACATGGACCGCAATGGCATACGCACAGGCATCCTGTCGGTCGCCTCCACGCCAGGGGTGTGGTTCGACCTCGGGCCGGCGGAAGCTGGCCGGCTCGCGCGCACCTGCAACGAGTACGCGGCGGACATGATGCGCGACCATCCGGGCCGTTTCGGCCTGTTCGCAACCTTGTCGATGCTGGATGTCGATGCCACGCTCAAGGAGATCGAATATGCGCTCGACACGCTGAAGGCGGACGGGATCGGGCTGCAAAGCAGCTACGGCGACAAATGGCTCGGCAATGCCGCCTACAGGCCGGTGTTCGAAGAGCTGAACCGTCGCAAGGCGGTCGTTTATGTGCATCCGCTGGTCGCGAGTTGCTGCAGCGCGCTCAGCGTCGGCACGTTTCCCGCGGTGATCGAAGTCCCGCACGACACCACACGTACGGTGACGAGCCTTCTGCTCAGCGGTGCATTTGCCCGCCACCGCGACATCAAATGGCTGTTCTCGCACGCCGGCGGCACGATTCCGATGATGGCCGGGCGCATCAATTCGTTCTATGGGGCGCGGCCCGATCTCAAGGAGTTTGCGCCGGAGGGGATCGAAGGCGAGCTACGCCGGCTTCACTACGACACCGCGAATGCAACGTTCGCGCCGTCCATGGCCGCGCTGCTCAAGCTCGTACCCGCCTCCCAGATCACCTACGGCACCGACTATCCGTATTTCGGCCTTGGCCAGTTCGCGCAGTTGCAGAAGCTTGGCCTTTCGACTGAGGATCTCGATGCGATTGGCCATGAGAACGCGATTCGTCTCGTTCCGCGGTTGCAGGCCTAGAGCATCGGGCAGCGTCTCCTGACGGCGCGGCGGTGCCGCGACCCCGACGCTTGATCTAGATCAAGCCCGCCACGGCAACGCCACGCCGGAATCAATTGTCGATGGTGGCGCAGAAAGCGCCGCCCGTAGCCAAGGAGATGATCGATCATGACCTCCTCGAAGTCTTTGCGCACCCTCATTCTCGCCGGAGCCGGCGCCCTGCTGCCCGCTATGGGTGTCCAGGCCGGGCCGATCCCGACGCATCTGGCGACGATGAAATCGATGGTCGATCAGAACACCACTGAAGTGCGATGGGTCGGCGGCTGGCGTGGCGGCTATGGCTATCGCGGCGTCGGGTGGGGCTACCGCGGCGGCTGGGGCTATCGCGGCTACGGTTATCGCGGACTCGGCTATGGCGTTGCCGGCGCCGTCGTCGGCGGCGCGATTGCGCGGAGCGCCTATTATGGCAGCTATGGCGGTTATCCCGCCTACGGCTACAACTACCCGCCCGCGTCCTATTACGGTTATGGCGGCGGCTATGGCTATGGCTACGGCTATGGCGACGACAATTGCCTGCCCTCCGGCAGCTACTGGGCCTATTAGCGAAAACGCATTCGCCGTTCCGGAGGATGGCTTGCCGCGGGCCGCCATTTCCCGGACGAGCTAGTTCACCCTCGTGCCGACGGGCAACAGCACCTCATCCCTCGCCCGCCGGCGGGACGACATACAAGGTCAGCGCAAACACTGCGTAGATGAAGATCATCAGCGCGCCGACGAACCATGCCGAGCGTCCGCTCGCCGTGATGAACGCTGACGTGACTGTGGCGATCATCACCATGGTGACGGCGCCCGGCCAGAACTGCAGGTTCATCGGCGTCGGCCCCACGACGTAGCTGAGCAGCACCAGCGCGGGGGCGACGAACAGCGCGATCTGCGAGGCGCTGCCGAGCGCGATGCTGACGACCATGTCGAGCCGGTCCTTGCGCGCCGCGCCGAACGCCACCGCAAATTCGGCGGCAGCGCCGACCAGCGAAACGATGATGAAGCCGACAAAGGCCGGGCTCATCCCGAAGGTTTCCGCCGCCTTCTGCACCGATTCCACGAAGATTTCGCTGACCAGCGCGACCAGCACCGTGACGACCAGCAGCGTGCCGACGGCGATGCCGATCGGCCAGTGCGCCTCCTTGTCGTCGCCATGATCGGCGCTTGCGAACAATTCCTTGTGCGTCCCGAGCGAGAACAACAGGCCGAGCGCGTAAGCGATGATCAGCAGGACTGAAATGCCGACGCTGAGCTTGTTCAAGATGCCTCCGCCCTGCGGAAGGTGCTCGAGATCGGCGACCGCCGAAGGCGCAAGCAGGGCGACGGTTGCCATCAGCAACAGGCCCGACGAGAGCCGCGCGCCGGCGCGGTTGTACTCCTGCACGTGGTAGCGCAGGCCGCCGAGCAGCAGGCAGGCCCCTAGCATGAACACCGCGTTGGTGACGATCGCCCCCGCAATCGAGGCCTTTACCAGCATGTACTGGCCGGCACGCAGCGCCGTGATGGCGATGATCAGCTCCGTCAGATTGCCGAGCGTTGCATTGAGCAGTCCGCCCACGGCATCGCCGGTCTTCGCGGCGACCGCTTCGGTGGCGTGGCTGAGCAGCGCCGCCAGCGGCACGATCGCAAGCACCGCCAGCACGAAGAGGAGCGTGTGGGAATGCGGGGCAGCCGCCTCGGCCAGCAGCACGATGGGCACGAAGACCAGCATCCAGAGCAACGGCGTATTCCGGATTTCCCTGAGCAGGGTTTGCATGTCGGCCGCCCTTTCCATGGATGCGCTGATGGAAGGGTCTGGCGGGCCTGCGAGGCGAGTATTGATCTGCCTCAACGTGGGCCGGAGGAGACGCGCCGCCGTGCGGTCTGAGGCCCACATTGCGCGTGACGAGAACGCGCCATGGCCCAGTCCCCGATCGCCGCCAGCATCGCATCCTGCCAGTGTTTTGCCCGACGGGTCAACGCGATCGCAGCTGCCGATGTCGCCGCGACGCATCGCGAAAATCCCTTATCGATCAAGGGGTGTTCTACTGTGCATGGGGTTGTTTTTCGACTTTTTTGTTTCGCCCAAGAAAGAGCCGGAAAGCACGCGCCGAAGCACCTCAAGCCCCCTGCAAGATCTCCGCAATCGCAGCCCCCGCCGCGATCGTGCCGAGCCTGCCGCCGACATCGCGCGTTGCCCTGCCCTCGCCGATCGCCTTCGCCACCGCCGCCTCGATCGCACGCGCGGCCTCCTCGTAGCGCACCGCGCCGCTCCTCTCGCCATGCCAGGCCAGCAGCAAGGCCGTCGACAGGATCAGCGAGACCGGATTGGCGACGTCCTGCCCGGCGATGTCAGGCGCCGAGCCGTGTGCCGCCTGCGCCATGGCATAGCGGTCGCCGACATTGAGCGAGCCGCCGAGGCCGAGACTGCCGGACAGCTCGGCCGTGAGATCGGACAGGATGTCGCCGAACATGTTGGTGGCGACGATGACGTCGAAGCGATCGGGGTTGCGCACGACATGCGCCATCATGGCGTCGACCAGGATGTCGTCGACTTCGAGGCCGGCATAGCCCTTCGCCGCCGCGCGACAGATGTCCAGGAACATCCCGTCGCCGATCTTGAGCACATTGGCCTTGTGCACGATGGTGAGGTGTCTGCGCCGCTTCATGGCGAGACGGCAGGCGGCGTGCGCGATGCGCTCGCAGCACGCCCGCGTGATCCGGCGCAGCGAGATCGCGACGTCAGGCGTGACCAGCATCTCGCCATTGCCCTGCTCCATGTTGCGATCGGCGTAAAAGCCCTCGGTGTTCTCGCGCACCACCACGAGGTCGAAATCGCCGAGGCGGCCTGGCCGCCCGGCATAGGTGCGCGCGGGCCTGACATTGGCGTAGAGGTCGAGGTTCTTGCGGAAGTGCCTGGACGGATTGATCTCGCCATGCGCCTCGTCCTTGAAGTCGAAGGTCGCGGTCGGCCCCAGGATCAGGCCGTCGGCGCCGCGGACGATGTCGAGCAGCTCGGGCCGCACCGTCGTGCCGAACTGCTTCAGGCTCGCGTGCCCGACCGCGTGCTCCTCCAGCCGCAGATTGAGCTGGAAGCGCTCCGAGGCCGCGCGCAGCACACCCGATGTCGCGGTCGTGATCTCCGGTCCGATGCCGTCACCGGGCAGAACGATGAGTTGCATGACGTTTCCCCAAAATTGCAGCGCCGGCGCGATCATACGCCAGAGCCCGGCGGCATCGCCTCACCTTCGCGCATACACAGCATGCAAGCATATGCCTGTGGAAGCGGCCTTCGGCGTAGTACATGCCAAAAGTCCGCATAGCCACGCCGCCGGAGCAACGCGCTAACGCAATGACGATCACGTTACCTGCCGCCGCGCGCGAGCCCGACCACACCATGTCCGACGGCCTGCCGGCCGCGCAGCGGCGCTGGGCGATCGCTGCCATCTTCACCGCTCTGGCGATGGCCTCGCTCGACACCGCGATCGCCAACATCGCGCTGCCCGCCATTGCCGCCGACCTGCATGTCAGTCCGGAGCAGTCGGTCTGGGTCGTCAACGTCTACCAGATCGCGCTGGTGGCAACGCTCTTGCCGCTCGGCGCGCTCGGCGAGATCGTCGGGCACCAGCGCATCTATCTCGGTGGCCTGATCCTGTTCACCATCGCCTCGCTGTTCTGCGCGGTCGCGTGGTCGCTGGACAGCCTGCTGGTCGCGCGCACGCTGCAAGGCCTGGGGGCCAGCGGCATCATGAGCGTCAACACGGCGCTGGTGCGCTTCGTCTATCCCGGAAGGATGCTGGGCCGCGGCTTCGGCCACAACGCGCTGGTGGTCGCGACCGCCTTCACCTTCGGGCCGTCGATCGCCTCCGCGATCCTGGCGCTCGGCCCCTGGCCGTGGCTGTTTGCCGTCAACATTCCCTTCGGCCTCGTTGCGATTGGCATCGGCTTTGCGATGCTGCCGAAGACGCCGCGGGCCGATCACGGTTTTGATTTTCTCGGCGCGATCCTGGCGTCGGCCTGCCTTGGCCTGTTCATCACGGGCATCGGCAGCGCCGCGCACAATCTGTCGCCGGTCGTCGTGGGCATCGAGCTCGTCACGGCCCTCGCGCTCGGCTTCATCCTGACGCGCCGCCACGCCGATCACCCCGCGCCGATGCTGCCGATCGATTTGTTCAGCCGGCCGATGTTCGCGCTGTCGGCGGCAACGGCGGTGTGCTCCTTCGCGGTGCAGGGCCTCGCCTTCGTCTCGCTGCCGTTCTATTTCGAGGACGTGCTGGGACGCTCGCAGGTCGAGACCGGCTTCTTCATGACGCCGTGGCCGCTGGTGGTCGGCATCATGGCGCCGATCGCGGGGCGCCTGTCGGACCGGCATGCGGTCGGGCTGCTCGGCGGCATCGGCCTCGTGCTGCTCGGCCTCGGCATGGCGCTGCTCGCCATGCTGCCGGCCAATCCCGCCATCGCCGACATCATCTGGCGGATGGTGATCTGCGGCATGGGGTTCGGCTTCTTCCAGGCGCCGAACATGAAGGCGGTGATGTCGAGCGCGCCGCCGCACCGCAGCGGCAGCGCCTCCGGCATCGTCGCCACCGCGCGCCTGACCGGACAGACGACGGGGGCTGCGCTCGCGGCGCTCTGCTTTGCCCTCGCCGGTCACGACGGCGCGACCGTCGCACTCGCACTCGGTGCAGGCTTTGCCGCGCTCGGCAGCGTGATGAGCTTCCTGCGGCTGGCGGTGAAGTAGGGCCTTCAGGCCAGGTGCCGCGCTGCGGTCGCGTCGATGGTCGCCGCCGGGATGACGGTCTCGTCGTCCAGCGCGGCAAGGCGCGCGTCGATGGCGTCGATGACCTTGCGCGAGAACGGACCGAGATGGGCATAGGCCGCGATCATCTGCACCGCGATCCGCGCCGATGACGTGTCGCGCTTGGCGCAGTTCATGAAGGTCTGCCAGAGCGGCCCGCGCGCCTCGGGAATGGCGGTGACCACGCGGTGCACCGTCTCCATCGCCCCGAGCTTGGCACGGATATCGCCCTCCGCAAGCGCGTGGCGCTGCCGCGAACGGTCGAGCAGCGTCATCAAGCGGTCGATGCGTCCGGCATAGGCAGCCGGGCTGTAGATGCGCTCCAGCACCCGCTTGTAATCCATCAGGATGTCGCGCAGCGGGCGCACCGGATCGAAGTTGATCCCATCCGTGCACTGATCGGCGCCGATGGTCGGCGCCAGATCGTGGCCCGGGTGCAGCCGGCCTTCGCGCTCCAGGCGGCGCGTCAGCTGCGTGTTCGGCAAGGCATAGAGCAGGCCGACCATGCTGACGGGGATCGCCGCCTCCTCGATGAATTCGATCATGGCCTCCGCCATCGAGACCTTCTCATTGTCGAAGCCGACGATGAAGCCCGCGGTGACGAGAATGCCGGCGGCGTAGATCTTGTGGATGCTCTCGGCGATGTTGCGCCGCGTGTTCTGCTTCTTCCGCATCGCGACCAGCGTCGCCGGATCCGGACTTTCGATGCCGACGAAGATGCCGAAGAAATTGGCCGCCCCCATTTGCTCCAGCAGTTCCGGATCGTCGGCGAGGTTGATCGAGGCTTCGGTGGAGAATTCGAACGGATAGCCGTGGGCGCGCTGCCATTCGGCGAGCTGCGGGAGGAACAGCCGCAGCGACTTCTTGTTGCCGATGAAATTGTCGTCGACGAAGTCGAGGTGGCCGCGGTAGCCCATCCGGTAGAGCGTCTCGAGCTCGACGAACATCTGCTCGGCCGTCTTGGTTCGCGGCACGCGTCCGTAGAGCTCGATGATGTCGCAGAACTCGCAGGTGAACGGGCAGCCGCGCGAATACTGCACACCGATATAGAGATAATCTTCGAATTTGAGCAGGTCGAACCGCGGCACCGGCGTCCTGGTGACATCGGCCTGGAATTTCGGCGCAGTGAAGACGCCGGAGCGCGCACCGCCCTCCCAGGCCGCGATGAATTCGTCGATGACACTCTCGGCCTCGCCGAGCACCCGGAAGTCGGCCCTCTCATAGATGTGGGGGCTCGAGGTCGGATCGGGGCCGCCGACGACCACCGGCTTGCCCGCCGCGCGGCATAGCTCGATCAGGCGCAGCGTGTCGGCCTGCTGCGGCAGCATTCCGCCGGTGAAGACGACGTCGGCCCAGGCGAGATCCTCGTCACCCAGGGGCGACGTGTTGCAGTCGATGAGGCGCACCGTCCAGTCGGCAGGCAGCATCGCGGCAACGGTGATCAGGCCGAGGGGAGCGGCGGGGCGCTTCACGCCCATCAGCTTGCAGGATTCGCCAAAACTCCAGAACGACTCCGCGGTGAACAGCGGGTAGAGCATCAACACGTTGCAGGGGCTCGGCACGTCCATGGAACTCCTCTGGCTTCGACTCAGTGTACCAGAGCGACCTCGTCTTGCATCCCGGCAAAAGGGGACAATCTGTCGCCGCAATGCAGCGGTGATCGGGCCTGGAACCGGCGTTCACGGCCGGGCGTCGCCCCAAGCCGCGGATTGGCGCCTGGAACCCGGCCCGCGGCGAAGCGCGCAATCAGCAGCGTTCGCTCGCAAGCAGCTTCCGGCCGCTCGCCAGGACGTCGCTGCACCAGGCGAAGAACGCGCCGAGAAACTAGCGGCCGGGCGCGTCAGTGCGGGCATGCTGCCGCAACGTCTCGAAGCCCTTCTCCATCCGCGAGGCATTGCGCGCCAGCAGGGCGCGGATGTCGCTGCGGACCGGACTGGGATAGAGCTCGTCTTTTGCTGATGATCCGGATCGCATTCTCGTTTGCGACACCAAACGCCCTCAGCTTGTGACGGGCCATTTCATGAACGATCGCCTCCGCGGTCGCGAGCGGGCAATTGACTGCAACACCGAACACCCAACAATCTTCCCGGCGCCCCCCGATCTCTTTGACGGCCACCCCGCGGACTGTTGATTTGAACAGTTCCAATTTGCCGGACACATTGCGCCCCTGAGTCCAATCGGTGGATTGGACCAATCAGGGGACTGCGATGGCAAACCTTACAATCAACGGAAAATCCCTCACACTCGACGTCGAGCCGGATACGCCGCTGCTTTGGGCGATCCGCGAGAATGCCGGGCTGACCGGCACCAAATATGGCTGCGGCATTGCACAATGCGGCGCCTGCACGGTTCACATCGACGGCATCGCGACCCGCGCCTGCGGCGTTTCGGTCGCCGAGGCCGAAGGCAAGAAGATCACCACGATCGAGGGGCTGGCGTCCGGCAGCACGCTGCACAAGGTGCAGGAAGCCTGGATCGCCAAGGACGTTCCGCAATGCGGCTATTGCCAGAGTGGCATGATCATGGCGGTGGCAGCGCTGCTGAACGAGAAGCCGAAGCCGACCGACGCCGACATCGATGAGGCCATCACCAATATCTGCCGCTGCGGCACCTTCCAGCAGGTGCGCGAAGCGATCCACACGATCGCCAGCGCGTAAGGAACCGCCCCATGAACAAGCACGTCTCTCCCAAGATGAACCGCCGTGCCTTCGTCATCGGCACCGCCGCGGTCGGCGCAGGCCTCGCAATTGGCCTCGATATCCCCTTCGGCGGACCCGCCGTGGTGCGCGCAGCCGACGGCTCGCCCGAAATCGGCGCCTGGGTCGTGGTCAGGCCCGACGACACCGTCGTGATCCGCATCGCCCGCTCCGAGATGGGCCAGGGCTCGCTCACCGGCCTCGCCCAACTCGTCGCCGAGGAACTCGAATGCGACTGGTCGAAGGTCTCGACCGAATATCCGACACCCGGCCAGAGCGTCGCCCGCAAGCGCGTCTGGGGCGATTTCTCGACCGGTGGCAGCCGCGGCATCCGCTCTTCGCAGGACTATGTCCGCAAGGGCGGCGCCACCGCGCGCGTGATGCTGATCCAGGCCGCCGCCGATTCGTGGAAAGTGCCGGCATCCGAATGCACCGCCGCGAAGAGCGTCATCACCCATACGCCGTCGGGCAGGACCACAACCTACGGCAAGGTCGCCGAGGCTGCGGCCAAGCTGACGCCGCCGGCCGACGTCAAGCTGAAGGATCCGAAGGACTGGAAGCTGATCGGCAAGGGCGTGCTGCGCCTCGACACCGCCGACAAGACCACCGGCACGATGGTCTACGGCATCGACGTCAAGCTGCCGGGCATGCTGAACGCCGCGATCAAGGACTGCCCGGTGTTCGGCGGCAAGCTGAAGAGCTATGACGAAGCCAAGATCGCCGGCATGAAAGGCGTCAAGAAGGTCGTCACGGTCGGCGATACCGCGGTCGCGGTCGTTGCCGATACCTGGTGGCACGCCAAGACCGCGCTGGAAGCCCTGCCGATCGTCTGGGACGAGGGCGACAACGCCAAGGTCTCCAGCGCGTCGATTGCGAAGTGGCTGGCGGAAGGCCTCGACAACGCGCAGCCGGCCTATGTCGGCAACAAGAACGGCGACGCCAAGGCGGCGATTGCCGGCGCCGTCAAGAAGGTCGAGGCCGTCTACAACTACCCTTACCAGAACCACGCCACGATGGAGCCGATGAACGCCACCGCGCTCTACACGGCGGAGAAATGCGAGGTCTGGTGCGGCACGCAGAATGGCGAGGCAGCCTTCGCGGCGACACTGGAGGCCTCCGGCCTGCCGGCGGAGAAGTGCGACGTGCACAAGGTGATGCCCGGCGGCGGCTTCGGCCGGCGCGGCCAGACCGACTACGTCCGCCAGGCGGTCATGATCGCCAAGCAGATGCCAGGCACGCCGATCAAGCTGTTGTGGTCGCGCGAAGAGGACATGGCGCACGGCAGGTATCATCCGATCACCCAGTGCAAGATGACCGGCGCGTTCGACGCCGACAACAACCTGGTCGCGCTGCACTACCGCCTGTCGGGACAGTCGATCCTGTTCTCGCTTCGTCCCGAAGCGCTCCAGAACGGAATGGATCCGGCCGCGTTCCAGGGTGTCGCCCAATCCGGCGAGGCCGCATTCGGCTATTCGGTGCCGAACCTGCTGATCGAGCATGCGATGCGCAATCCGCACGTTCCGCCCGGCTTCTGGCGCGGCGTCAACGTCAATCACAACGCGATCTACATGGAATGCTTCATGGACGAGCTAGCCCATGCCGCAGGCCAGGACCCGCTCGAATTCCGCCGCAAGCTGATGAGCAATCACCCCAAGCATCTGGCGGTGCTCAATGCCGTGGCCGAGAAGATCGGCTGGACCACGCCGGCGCCGCAAGGCGTCTATCGCGGCATCGCGCAGGTGATGGGCTATGGCAGCTACGTCGCCGGCGCCGCCGAGATCTCGGTGACCGACGGCAACAAGATCAAGGTGCACCGCATCGTCGCCTCTACCGACCCCGGCTACGTCGTCAATCCGGCGCAGGTGGAACGGCAGATCGCGGGCTCCTTCGTCTATGGCCTGTCCGCGCTGTTCTACGGCGGCTGCACCGTCAAGGACGGCAAGATCGAGCAAACCAACTTCGACACCTACAACTCGATGCGCATCAACGAGATGCCGAAGGTGGAATCGGTGATGGTGCCGAGCGGCGGATTCTGGGGCGGTGTCGGCGAGCCGACCATCGGCGTTGCCGCACCGGCCGTGCTCAACGCGTACTTCGCCGCGACCGGCAAGCGCATCCGTTCCGTTCCGCTGCGCGACCAGAACATCACCTTCGCCTAGAGCATGATCCGGACCCGAAGGGCCGCGTTAGCGCAAAGAGCGAAGCGGTTTTCCGAGAAGATCACGCTCAAGCAACAACTCGCGGCGGCCACGACGGCCGCCGCGGCATTTTCCGGATGAGACCCATGAATGCGCCGGTGACACGGCGGAATGTCGTCCTCGGCATCACCGCCGCGGCCACATCGTACGCAGTACCTTCAATCCTGCGCGCGCAATCGGCGGGCCGCGTCGTCGTGGTCGGCGGCGGCTTTGGCGGCGCGGCCTGTGCCCGCGCGCTCAAACGCGCCAACGCCAAATTGCAGGTGACGCTGATCGAGCCGAACAAGGTCTTCATATCCTGCCCGTTCAGCAACGAGGTGATCGCAGGCCTGCGCGAGATCGAGGCGCAGCAGTTCGGCTATGACAAGCTTGTCGCCGAAGGCATCACCGTCGTTGCCCAGGCGGCAACAACCGTCGATCCCGAAAGGCGCAGCGTCACGACGACCGACGGCGCCACGCTCACTTACGACCGCCTCGTGCTCTCGCCCGGCATCGACTTCCATGTCGAAGCCCTGCCCGGCTACGACGAGGCGGCGTCGGAAAAGATGCCGCACGCCTGGAAGGCCGGCGCGCAGACGCTGCTGCTGCGCCGGCAGTTGGAGGCGATGGAAGACGGTGGCACGGTCGCCATTGCGATCCCCGCCAATCCCTCGCGCTGTCCGCCGGCGCCTTACGAACGCGCGAGCCTGATCGCGCATTACCTGAAGACGAAGAAGCCGCGCGCGAAGGTGCTGATCCTCGATGCCAAGGATAGCTTCTCCCAGCAGCGGCTGTTCGAGCGGGCCTGGAAGGAGCTCTATGGCAACATGATCGAGCGCATCGGGCTGTCGCAAGGCGGCCGCGTGACGTCCGTTGACGCTTCGACGAAGACCATCGTCACCGAGTTCGGCAACTACACCCCTGACGTCGCCAACGTCATCCCGCCGCAACGCGCCGGCCACCTCGCCCAGATTGCGGGCGCAGCGGATGCGACCGGCTGGTGCCCGATCGATCCTGTAACTTTCGAGTCGAAGCTCGTCCCGAACATCCACGTCATCGGCGATGCCTGCCTCGGCGGCGGCATTCCCAAATCGGCGTCGGCCGCAAGCGCGCAAGGCAAGGCCTGCGCCGCCGCGATCGTCAACCTGCTCGCAGGCCGCGCCCCGGAGACGCCGCGGCTCACCGGTGTCTGCTACACCACCGTCGCGCCCGGTTACGGCTTCTCGCTCGCCGGCAACTACCAACCCAGAGGCGATATCTACGCCGAGGTCGAGGGCGGCGCGACCAGCCCGGTCGATGCCCCGCGCGAGCTGCGCGCCCGCGAGGCTGACGAGGCCGCGCGCTGGTTTCAAACCATCACGGCAGACACCTTTGGCTAGGGCAATGATGGGACGAGCCTGCCGCCACGAACACGACGCGCTCCCTCCCCCGCCTGCGGGGGAGGGCTGGGGAGAGGGTGTCTCCGCCCGCGAGACCCCCCAAGAGGAAAGAGCCCTCACCCGCCGCTACGCGGCGACCTCTCCCGCAAGCGGGAGAGGTAAGAGGAGTTCGCGGCGGCCTCAGTCATTCAATCCAAGATCTGCGATTGCGGTATTCATCGTAGCGAGCCTTGCCTTGGCCTTGCCCACCCAAGCGGACGAGCTCGCGCCTTGCACAATCGTCGGCGACGGCATTCCGGCTTCGCTCACCGCTACGCCCGGCGATGCCGCGCGCGGACGCGCGCTGGTGCTCGCGCGCACGACGACCTGCATCCTCTGCCATTCCGGCCCGTTTCCGGAAACGCGGTTCCAGGGCGACCTCGCGCCCGATCTCTCCGGCGCCGGGAACCGGTGGTCGGTGAGCCAGTTGCGGCTTCGTCTGGTCGATGCGTCGCGCTTCAACGCGGAGACCATCATGCCGTCCTATTATCGCAATGACGGCCTCGTGCGCGTCGGGCGCAATTTTGCCGGCAAGCCTATATTGTCCGCCGCGGAGATCGAGGACATCGTGGCCTATCTTGCAACGCTTCGGGACTAGGACTGCTCATGCCAACCACGCGACGACAATTCCTGAGCCTTGCCGGAGGCATCACCGCTGCCGGAACGATCCCGATCGTCACGCTGCGGCCGCTGGAGGCGACGCCCGCGATGCTCAACACGGCGATCCGCAACGTCGTCGGTGAAGCCCCGATTCGCACCGGCAGGGTGAAGCTCGACATTCCGCCGCTGGTCGAGAACGGCAACACCGTGCCAATGACCATCAGCGTCGCAAGCCCGATGACGCCTGATGACTACGTCAAGAGCATCCACGTCTTCAACGAGAAGAACCCGCAGCCGAACATCGGCAATTTCCATCTCGGCCCGTGGGCCGGCCGAGCCCAGGTCTCGACGAGGATCCGGCTCGCCGACACCCAGAAGGTGGTCGCGATCGCGCGTCTCTCCGACGACAGCTTCTGGCAGGTCGCCGCCGACGTCGTCGTGACGCTGGCCGCCTGCACCGAGGAGATGAACTGATGGCCGCGCTGATCAACGTTCCGGCAAAGGCCAGGCGCGGCGACGTCATCGAGATCCGCACGCTGACCTCGCATATCATGGAAACCGGCTTCCGCCACACCGCCGATGGCCGGCTCGTGCCGCGCGACATCATCACGAGCTTCACCTGCCGCTACAACGGCACCGAGGTCTTTCGCGCCGATCTGTTTCCGGCGATCGCCGCGAACCCATATCTTTCGTTCTTCACGGTTGCGAAGGAGAGCGGCAAGTTCGAGTTCGAATGGACCGGCGACAACGGCTATTCGTCCACCGCCTCGGCATCGATCACGGTCGAATGAAATTTTGGCGCGCGATAGCGGTGGCGACATTGCTGGCCGCGGCTCCTGCCCTGCTTGCCGGCGAGATTGCGCCCGAGGCGCGCCGCTCCGGCTACGCTTTCATGGGGCCGGACACGCGCGCCATGCAGGATGACGACACCGCCAATCCGGGCATGCTGTTCGTGCTCGATGGCGAGGCGCTCTGGACGAAGAAGACCGGCAGCGCGGAGAAGGCCTGTGCGGATTGCCACGGCGATGCGCGGGGCAGCATGAAGGGCGTCGCGGCGCGCTATCCCGCTTTCGAGAAGGCGGTGGGCCGTCCCATCACACTCGATCAACGCATCAATCTCTGCCGCGCCAATCATCAGCAGGCAACGCCGCTCCCCTACGAGAGCCGCGACCTGCTGGCGCTGTCCGCCTTCGTCGCCCACCAGTCGCGCGGCGTCGCGATCACGGCCGGCGACGACCCGCAACTCAAGCAATTCGTCGAACAGGGCCGCGACCTCTTCATGCAGCGCGAGGGCCAGCTCAACCTCGCCTGCACCAATTGCCACGACGACAACTTTGACAGGCATCTGGCGGGCGCTCCGATCACGCAAGCGCAGCCGACCGGCTATCCGCTGTATCGGCTGGAATGGCAGACGCTGGGGTCGCTGGAGCGGCGTCTGCGCAGCTGCATGTCCGGCGTGCGCGCCCAGGCCTACGACTACGGCGCCCCAGAGCTCGTCGCGCTCGAGCTCTATTTGATGTCGCGGGCGCGCGGCCTGCCGATGGAAACACCGGCCGTGCGGCCCTGATTCCTTCGAATTAGGACTAGGCAGGCGTGGCACGGTCGCTAGTATCCCTCCCAAAGACGATGAGTCACAGGGAGGACTTTGAAGTGGTCGACTACAGAATCTCGCGCCGTACGCTCTTGACCGGCACGGCAGCGGCTGGCGCGCTCAGCCTGACCGGATTGCCGGCGCGCGCCGAGGTCAACTGGAAGAAATATGCCGGGACCAAGCTGGAGGTGATCCTCGCCAAGGGTCCGCGCGGCGACAACCTGCAAAAGAACATCAAGGAGTTCACCGAACTCACCGGCATCCAGGTCGAAGCCGAGCAGATCCCCGAGCAGCAGCAGCGCCAGAAGGTCGTGATCGAGTTCACCTCGGGCCGGCCCAGCTTCGACGTCGTCCATCTCAGCTATCACGTGCAGAAGCGGCAGTTCGAGAAGGCCGGCTGGCTCGCCGACATGACGCCTTTCATGAAGGACCCGTCACTGACCGCGCCCGATCTCGTCGAGAGCGATTTTTCCGCCGCGGGCCTGCAATATGCCAAGAACGACAAGGGGCAGATGCTGTCGCTGCCGTGGTCGGTGGACTATTTCATCCTCTACTACAACAAGGAGCTATTCCAGAAGAAGGGCGTGGCCGTCCCGAAGACCCTCGACGAGATGGTCGCTGCCGCCGAGAAGCTCACCGATCCCAAGGAAGGCACCTACGGCTTCGTCGGGCGGGGCTTGCGCAACGCCAACATGGCATTGTGGACCAACTTCTTCCTCAACTATGGCGGCGAATTCCTCGACGACAAGCGCAACATCCTGACCGACGGTCCGGAGGCGATCGCGGCAACGAAGCTCTACCAGACGCTGCTGACGAAGTCCGCCCCGCCCGGCGTCGCCGGCTTCAACTGGATGGAGTCGATGGCCTCGTTCACGCAAGGACGCTCGGCGATGTGGATCGACGGCGTCGGCTGGGCGCCGCCGCTGGAGGATCCGGCCGCCTCGCGCGTCGTCGGCAAGGTTGGCTACACTGTCGTGCCCGCCGGACCCAAGGGGCATTATTCGTCCACTTACGGCGACGGCATCGGCATTGCGGCGGCGAGCAAGAACAAGGAAGCCGCCTACCTGCTCTGCCAGTGGGTGGTCTCGAAGCAGCAGGGCGCGCGCCTGCTCCAGGCCGGCGGCGGCGTGCCGTTCCGCAGCTCGATCCTGAACGATCCCGAGATCCAGAAGGGCGTGAAGATGCCGCCGGAGTGGCTGCAATCGGTGATCGAGTCCGGCAAGATCAGCAAGCTCGGCCTGCCCGTGGTCGTCCCCGTCGCCGAATTCCGCGATATCGTCGGCGCGGCTCTCACCGCGACGCTGTCCGGGGCAGATCCCGCCGCCGAGCTGAAGAAGGCCAACGACCAGTTTCGGCCGATCCTGGAGCGTAGCGAAAAGGCGTGAGTGCGTTGACACAAGCTGATCCGGCCGCGGCACGGTCCGATGCCGCGCCGGAGAAAGAGTTGCGCCCGCCGTCCTACTGGCCGTTCGTGGTGCCGGCGCTGGTCGTCGTGCTCGCCATCATCATCTTCCCGTGGGTCTTCACCATCTGGATGAGCCTGAACGAGTGGAAGGTCGGCTCGCCGACCACCTTCGTCGGGCTCTCCAACTATCTGCGGCTGACCAGCGATCCGCGCTTCATCGAGGCGGTGGGCCACACCATGGTCTACACCGCGCTGTCGGTGCTGCTGCCGCTGGTGCTCGGCACCTTCGCGGCCGTGGTGTTCCACCAGAAATTCGCCGGCCGCGGCTTCCTGCGCGGCGTCTTCATCATGCCGATGATGGCGACGCCCGTCGCGATCGCGCTGGTCTGGACCATGATGTTCCACCCGCAGCTCGGCGTGCTGAACTACATCTTGTCGCTGGTCGGGATACCGGCGCAGCTCTGGGTGTTTCATCCCGCGACCGTCATTCCCTCGCTGGTGCTGGTCGAGACCTGGCAATGGACGCCGCTCGTGATGCTGATCGTGCTCGGCGGCCTCGCCGCAATCCCGACCGAGCCATATGAGAGCGCGCAGATCGACGGCGCCAATCTCTGGCAGATGTTCCGCTTCATCACGCTGCCGCTGATCATGCCGTTCCTGTTCATCGCCGGCATGATCCGCATGATCGACGCGGTGAAGAGCTTCGACATCATCTTCGCGATCACGCAAGGCGGACCCGGCTCGGCGTCGGAGACGATCAACATCTACCTCTACAGCGTCGCCTTCACCTACTACGACCTCGGCTACGGCTCGGCGATCGCGGTGGTGTTCTTCCTGTTGATCGTCCTGCTTGCCGCGGTGATGCTGTATGCCCGCCAGCGCATGGTGTGGACCGAAATCGCGAGCGACGCATGACACCTCGTCAGATCATCGGCAAGATCGGCCTGTGGCTTTCGGTGTTCGTCATCGTGTCGCCGGCAATCCTGTTCTTCCTGTGGATGCTGTCGCTGTCGCTCAAATTCGAGATCGACAACGCCGCCTACCCGCCGGTGTTCTTCCCCGAGCATATCGCCTGGAAGAACTATGCCGACGTGCTGGCCTCCAACCGCTTCCTGACCTATTTCATCAACAGCCTGGTCGTCACCGGCAGTGCGACCGCGCTGGCGCTGATCGTCGGCGTCCCCGCCGGCTACGGCATCGCGCGCATGGCCGCGCACAAATCCGCGATCGTGATCCTGATCGCGCGCATCACGCCCGGCCTGTCCTACCTGATTCCGCTGTTCCTGCTATTCCAGTGGCTGGGATTGCTCGGCACGCTGGTGCCGCAGATCATCATCCACCTCGTCGTGACGGTGCCGATCGTGATCTGGATCATGATCGGCTATTTCGAGACCACGCCGCTCGAGCTGGAAGAAGCCGCCCTGATCGACGGCGCCACGCGCTGGCAGGTCTTTCGCCACGTCGCCCTGCCGATCGCCAAGCCGGGGATCGCGGTCGCCTTCATCCTCGCCGTCATCTTCTCCTGGAACAACTTCGTCTTCGGCATCGTGCTGGCCGGACGCGAGACGCGCACCCTGCCCGTCGCAGTCTACAACATGATCTCGTTCGACCAGTTGAGCTGGGGGCCGCTCGCCGCCGCCGCGCTGATCGTCACCCTCCCAGTGCTGCTGCTGACGGTGTTTGCGCAGCGGCAGATCGTGGCCGGGCTCACTGCGGGTGCCGTCAAGGGCGGGTGATCACCCGATGCCGCCAATCGTAAGGAGACGATCGCGGTGGGCTCACCAGCCCACGCGCAGGCCCACGCGTCCGCCGGCGACCTTCTCGTCCGGCCCGTAGCCGATGCCACCGTTGAACTGCATGTTCCGATTGAGGCGCAGCGCCGCATTGAACGCAAGACCGTTGGCCCGCTCGAAGGTCCCGTAGTTCATCGTCATGGCAAAGGTCTCGTCCGGCAGCAGCGTCGGCACGCCGGCCATGGCAAAGGCCATGGCGACGCCGCTGGTCGCCTTGCTGGTCCGCATGCTGAGGTCGTCGAGGCGACCGTTGATGCTGGCGAGCTGCGCATTGACGGCGCTGAGATCGCTCGACGAGGCCAGGCCGAGACTGGCGAGCGTAGTGGTCGCAAGATTGCCGGCGCCGTCGGACGTGACAAGCTGCGTCGCGCCGCTTTGCGCGGACTTGCTGGCCGACGAGGCGATGCCGGCCATGGTGTAGGTGTTGCCTGCCGTGCCGAACGCCTGCTGATTGGCACGCGTCGCTGCGGCACCGTTGCCGATCGCGGCGGAGTTGGCGAAGCCGGCGCTGGTGTTGTTGCCGACGGCGACGGCGTTGACGCCCGCGACCGATACGGTGTTGCCGATCGCGATGCCGCCTGACCCGGCCACGGTCGCCGTGTTCGCCATCACCAGCGCATTGGGTGCGTTGACGGCGTTGCCGGTGCCGAACACCGAGGAGCCGGCCGCGCTCGCGGTGCCGGCCACGGTGTTGTTGGAGCCGACCACGTTGACGACGTTGCCCCAGCCGGCCTGGCTGGTGCCGTTGATCGTGTTGTTGCCGCCCAGTGTGAAGCTGCGGTCGCCTCGGACGATCTGCACGGTGCCGAACGCACCGCTGTTGTCGCCGGAGATCGCGTTGCTAGCGCCGACCGCGGTGCTATTGGCGCCGTTCACGCCGATATTGTAACCGACGGCCGTGCCGTTGGTGCCGGCAGCATAGACGTTCGCGTTTGTACCCACTGCAAGCGCATTTTCGGCGTCCGCGCGACTGGAATTGCCCGCGGCCGTGCTGGCGTTGCCGCCTGCGACTGTCGCGTAGCCAAGAGCCGTGCTGCCGTCACCACCTGCGCCTGCCCGATAGCCCACGGCCGTGGCGGTGTAACCGCTCGCGGAGCTTTGGTAGCCAAATGCCGAGGTCAGGGCGCCGGTGGCCGCGCTGGCGCTACCAGCCGCCGTGCTGAAGAAGCCGCTGGCAGTGCTTCGATAGCCCAGCGCTGTGCTGAGGCCGCCAGAGGCCAGACTGCCGGCGCCAAAGGCCGCGGCCTCGGGACCGGCAGAGCTCGATTCGCCGAATGCGGAGCCACCCGTGGTCGCGGAAGAATTGGTACCGCAAGCCACGCTTTGTATCGAGCTCGCGCTCGCACCGTCCGCACTGTTGCTGGCATTGACGCAAACGAACTGCGCCTGCGCCGACGACGCATCCAGCAGGACGGCCAAGGGGGCAAGCACCGCGGCGGTGCAAATTCCGAGCAAGGACTGCCTGCACGCACGGCGCGGCGTCCCCCTCGCGACAACCCGATCCTCGTCCGGCCCCACCGCGACCGTCATCCCCCGCATATCCATCGCCTTACCTTCACGTCATTGCAAATTGTCCGGGCCGCGAAGCACGCACGTCTGGCCCGCGCGCAATAATATGAATATTCATGTCCGGAGACTGCGGTTCGACGGTGCGGAAACTTGCCTGATCGTCCCAATTTGCAGACCAACTGCCGAGGGAGCGGCCTGGCATGACGAAAATTCCGTATCTGCGCTTCGACACCGCGGAGCTGCCTGTCGCCGAGCGGCTCGACCGCTACCGCGCGATTCTCACGCACTACGACGTGTCGGTCCCCGCGGGCACGGACCGGGACGACTTCGAGGTCCTGGCCGAGGCCTGGCTGCTCGGTGGCCTGGTCGCCGCGTCCACCCGGATGGCGCCGGTGCGCTTCACCCGTTCCGCCGCACTGGCCAAGGCCGATGGCCGCAATTCATTCGCGCTGCTGCTGCTCAGGCGCGGCGCCTGGAGCGGCGAAGTCGACGGCGAACCGATCTCGGCCGGTCCCGGCCAGGTGCTGGTGCTCGATCTGACCCGGCCCTTCGACGGCATCGCCACCGCGACCGACACCATCAGCCTCGACGTCGAGCGCGATCCGATCGTCAGTGCCGCGCCCGATGGCCTCGACCTGCATGGCCTCGTCCTTGACGGCGCCGCCGGCCGCGTTCTCGCCGATCATATGGCGCTGTTGCGGCGCAGGCTTCCGGCGATGGAGGAGAACGATGCGCTCGATGCGGTCCGGACGACGCTCGATCTGCTGCGCGGATGCTTCGGCGTGGCCGCCCGGCCGCGCGAGCAGGGGCTTGCCCGGCGTGACATCGCCATCCTTCACCGCGCCAGCCGCTTCATCGACCAGAATCTGGGCCGCAACGACCTGTCGGTGGCAACCATCTGCCGCGAGATCGGCGTGTCGCGCTCGGTGCTCTATCGCGTCTTCGCGCCGCTCGCGGGCGTCGCCGACTACATTCGCGGGCGGCGGCTCGAAGCGATCCATGTGCTGCTTGATGACGCCGATGAAGATCGCTGGAATGCCGAGATCGCCGCCGCGTTCGGCTTCGTGAGCCAGGCTCATTTCAGCCGCAGCTTCCGGCAGCACTTCGGCTACTCGCCGCGCATAGCGCGCGACACCCGCCTGCAGGACCTTGCAGCGGCGGTGGAAGCCGGCCCGGAGCTATTCCGCGAATGGATTGGCCGGCTCGGCTGAGTCGGCCCGGCGTAGAGGGCCAGAAAGAAAGCGGCCGGGCGACTCATCGTCGTCCGGCCGCGAGATAGCTTCGCTTCCCTACTCCGCCGGCGCGGCGTGCATCTCCGGATGCGCGGCATAGTGCTCGGTGGTGCCCAGCTTGCTTGCCGCGAACAGGCCGGCCGCCATCACCGCATAGGCGAACGCAACGGCGGGCGTGACGCCGAAGCCGCCGCCGATGCCGACGGCTTCGCCGTGCATGAAGCCGAAATAGGTGAGCACCGCACCGACCAGCGCAAAGGCCGAGGCCTTCTCGAAGTCGCGCTCGATGATGAAGACACCGATCGCGCCCAGGATGAGGCCGCCGAGGATGGAGCCGCCGCCCATCACCTCCAGCCCGTGATAGAACACGCCCTGCTGCGGTAGCGCGGCGATCGCCGCGGCCTTGACCGCATCGGCCTTGTCGGCGGCGAGCCCGCCGACCGAGGTCGCCGCCATCATGGTCGAGCCCAGCATGGTGTCGATCTGGAGCTTGGCCCAGGCGGCGAGATGCGGCGTCAGTGCCAGCACGATCGCGGGCGCATGCTTGACCGGCGTGGTCTGGAACGCCTGCGCACCGATGAGCATGCCGATGTAAAGCAGGATCGGCGAGATCGCGACGACAGGCACGAGCGCCAGCAGCACCGAGATGATGCCGAACCAGGCCAGCACGACCACCATGATGCCGGTCGCAGCCGAGTAGCCGATGCGGCCGCCCATCGCCTTCCAGCCGGGATGACCGATATAGACGGCGTTGATGAAGGGATTGCCCATCAGGCAGCCGATCAGGCTGACGACGCCGTCGGCGGTGAGAACGCGCGTGGTCGGATATTCGTCGCCGGCGGCCTCCGCGCTCTCGACATTGTCCATGGCCTCGACGAGGTCATAGATACCGAACGGAATGGCGGTGACGAGGATGATGCCGAGGAATTCGAAGCCGGAGAAGACGTAGCCCACCGGCGGGATCGGCACCGAGAAGCCGAAGTTGGCGAACGCGGCGCCGACGCCCGCGATGCTCAATCCGCCGAGGCCAAGACCGAAGAGGTTCGAGCCCCAGGCGATGATCATGCCGGCCGCGATGGCGACGAGACCCGCCGGGATGCCGCGCCAATATTTCACCCCGCCGAACCAGCTCACCAGGATGATGGCGAAGCAGACGAGACCGATCTGCGGCGTCATGTACATCTCGAGCGCAGGACGCATCGAGATGAAGGTGACGGAGACGCCGGCGAGCGTGCCGAGCAGCGCCGCGCGCGGCGTGATTCTTCGAATGAACGGCGCGATGAAGCCGCCGATCATGAGAATAAAACTCTGGAAGAACACCCAGACGAGGCCGGCCGACCAACCCTTGAGCGGATCGCCGGTCTTGATCGTGATCGGCAGCATGATCACGAAGGTGACGATGAACATGTGCGGCACGCTGACGCCCGAGGGCAGCGCGCAGACGTCGGTGCGGCCGGTCCTCTGCGCGAGGCGGTAGGCGAGGTAGGCGTAATAGAAGGTGGACAGGCACATCATCAGCCCGAGCGCAGGCAGGATGCGGCCGAACACCAGACTGTCCGGCATCTTCAAAACGAAGCGCAAGAGGCCCGTGAGAACCAGCATGTTGACGAGGATGTTGGTGCCGAAGCCGAAAAACGCGTTCCAGTCGCCCGATGTCCATAGTGCCGGCTTGAACCCGGACCTGTTCAGATCAGATTTGCCGGCCGTCCCCGTCATTGTGCTCATGGTGATGCCCCTAAGCTGATGTGGAAATCTTCATCGCCTCCAGTACTGCGGCTGAGTCAGCGACCCAGCCGAAGATGCCGCCCTGGGCCTTGATCATCTTCAGGCCCATCTCGTGAAACTCGGGAAAGTAGGATGCGCAGCCGTCCGAGATCACGACGCAGCGATAGCCGCGGTCATTGGCCTCGCGCACCGTGGTGTTGACGCACACTTCGGTGGTGACGCCGCACACCAGCAGATTTTCGATGCCGTATTTCTCCAGCACGTCGGTGAGCTCGGTGGCGTAGAACGCGCCCTTGCCCGGCTTGTCGATCACGACTTCGCTGTCGAGCGGATAGAGCTCGGGGATGATGTCATGGCCGGCCTCGCCGCGAATGAGAATGCGCCCCATCGGGCCGGGATCGCCGATGCGAAGGCTCGGCGCGCCGCGCTCGACTTTCGCCGGCGGCGCGTCGGAGAGGTCGGGCAGATGGCCCTCGCGCGTGTGGATCACCAGCATGCCGGTGTCGCGCGCCGCCCTCAGCACCGCGCCGATCGGCTTCACCGCACGCGCAAGCTGGCTGACGTCATTGCCGAGCGTTTCGCCGAAGCCGCCCGGCTCCATGAAATCGCGCTGCATGTCGATGATGAGAAGCGCGGTGGCGGGCCAGTCGAGCCTGATCGGCTCGGGCTCGGCGCTGATGACGCCCAGTGTCGGCTTGGTCGAGTTCAACATGACTCAAGGCCCCCGCGAGAACTCTCTTTGCCGGCAGTTCTGCAAACGCCGTGCCATTGTGTACAATTGCGGTGGGACACAGGCCGCGAGAGAATTTGCTGCGCACTCAGAAGGTTACGTCAGCAGCCGACGGCTGCTTATTCCCTGTGCGACGGCTTTGCGACGTGCATTTGCTTAAAGGATGGGCGGGGAAGCGGCGTCATTCCGGGGCGCGACGAAGTCGCGAGCCCGGAATCCATCGGGCCGCAATACCCGAGGCGAAATGGATTCCGGGCTCGACGCTCCGCGTCGCCCCGGAATGACAAGGAGCGTGTGTGGTGACGCCCTGCCTCTACCGCCCCGCCCCATACAGTCGCCGATACTCTTCCTCATACGGCCCATACGAGTCCTTCAGCGTCGCCATGTTGAGCAGCATGGTGGCCACCATCGTGCCCGTCTTGTCGAACACGCGCGTCCTAGCCCAGGCGCTTTCGGTGCGTCGGCTGCCGGACAGCGCGACCACCTCGCGCTCGACTTCGTACCCTTCGTCGACGAAGAGCGGGCCCTTCACCAGCCTGATCTCCTGGTCGGCGAACAGGCCGACCGCCGGGCCCTTGGCCGGCAACGGATCGTCCTTGGAGCGGTACTGGAACAGCACGCTCAGCATCTCCATCGGGATGATCGGCTTGCGCCACGGATTGTCCGTTCCCGAATAGTAAGGAGAGTTCTCGGTGATGACGGCGAGCTTCTGCCTGAGAGAGAACGGATAGAGGTCGCCCATGGTCTGGTCGAACGCCATCCGCACCGGCTGGCGCTTGCTGGTCTGCGCGACCGTCACCTCGCGCAGGATCACGGGATCGGCGAGCGGCTTGAGCTCGGTGAGGCGGGTCTCCAGCGCGGTCGCCGCGTGCGGTTCGCCGACCGAGGCCGTGCCGCGCAGCACTTCGGTGCCGTCGCGCTTGACCATCTGGATCTGGCACTGGCTCGCGCCCGGCAATGGATTCGACAGAATCGCCTGCACCTCCTCGCCCTCGTAGCAGACGCTGCGGTAATGCGCGGACAGGCAGCCGCTCTCGAACCACGCTTGTCCCCACAACCGCGCGCCAAGCGGGGCGAACTGGCTGAAATGCGTCGGTCCTTCGATGGTGCCGCCCTTGAAGCCGAGCTTCTGCGCGGTGGCATCGTCATGGATCGAGGCGTGCGCATCGTAGACCTGCGCGTGAAGCATCTGGCGCGGCCGGCGCCACGGCCCGATCAAGGCCTTGGCCGTTTCGGTGATCTCGGTGTCGAATGCGTCTGCGGTCATGATGTTCTCCACAACAAGCCATGACTAGCAGGAGCGCCACGGATGCGGCCAGCGATATTGACTTCGCCGGCCCATGCTCTTGACTGCGATCTCCCGCTTCGCTCAGCCGCAAGCCTCCCGCGGCGCAAAATCCCCCGCCCGACCAGGATAACAAGGACTTCCGAAATGACGCTGATGCAGGTCGAGCTGGACGACAAATACCGGCTCGAATCGAAGCGGATCTTCCTGTCCGGCACGCAGGCCCTGGTTCGATTGCCCATGCTGCAGCGCGAACGCGACCGGCTTCAGGGCCTCAACACCGGCGGCTTCATCTCCGGCTACCGCGGTTCCCCGCTCGGCATGTACGACCACGCGCTGTGGCGGGCGAAGTCTTTCCTCCAGCAGCACGACATCGCCTTCGTGCCCGGCCTGAACGAGGACCTGGCTGCGACCGCGGTCTGGGGCAGCCAGCAGGTCGGGCTGTTTCCCGGCGCCAAGGTCGATGGCGTGTTCGGCATCTGGTACGGCAAGGGCCCCGGCGTCGACCGCTCGGTTGACGCGCTCAAGCACGCCAATGCGGCCGGCACCTCGCTCAATGGCGGCGTGCTGGCGCTGGCCGGCGACGACCATGGCTGCCAGTCCTCGACGCTCGCGCATCAGAGCGAGCAGGTGTTCGCGGCGGCGCTGATCCCCGTGATCAATCCGGCGACGCTGCAGGACTATCTCGATCTCGGTCTCTACGGTTTTGCGCTGTCGCGTTTCTCCGGCTGCTGGGTCGGCTTCAAGGCGATCAGCGAGACCGTCGAAAGCTCGGCGTCGATTGACAGCGACCCTGAACGTATCCAGATCAAGCTGCCCCATGATTTCGAGATGCCGCCCGGCGGCCTCAACATCCGCTGGCCCGATCCGCCGCTGGACGCCGAGAGGCGCCTGTTCGGCCCGAAGATGGCCGCCGTGCAGGCTTTTGCCCGCGCCAACCAGCTCGACCGCATCGTGCTCGATTCAAAGCCGGCCCGGCTCGGCATTGTCGCAACCGGCAAGGCCTATCTCGATCTGCGCCAAGCGCTCGCCGACTTAGGGATTACCGACAAGGACGCGCAGGATCTCGGCCTTCGCATCTACAAGGTCGCGCTGACCTGGCCGCTCGAGGAGAGCGGCGCCAGGCGTTTCGCCGAAGGACTTCAGGACGTCCTGGTGGTCGAGGAGAAGCGTGGCTTCATCGAAGACCAGCTGATGCGCATCCTCTACAACATCGACGCGTCGAGGCGCCCGACCGTCACGGGCAAGCGCGACGAGCGCGGCGCGCCGCTGCTGCCGAGCGAGGGCGAGCTGACGCCGACCATCGTGGCTGGCGCGCTGGTGGCGCGGCTGCGCAAGCTCGGCCATCACAGCCCGGTGCTCGAGCAGCGCCTAGCGCGGCTCGAGGCCTTCGACAATCCCGTCACCACCAGCGCGCCGATCAAGCTCGCGCGCACGCCGTTCTTCTGCTCGGGCTGCCCGCACAATTCCTCGACGCGCGTGCCGGAGGGCAGCCGCGCCATGGCCGGCATCGGCTGCCACGGCATGGCCCTGAGCATGCCGACCCGCCGTACCGATTTGATCTCGCACATGGGCGCCGAGGGCGTGAACTGGATCGGCCAGTCGCCCTTCACCACCGAGCAGCACATCTTCCAGAACCTCGGCGACGGCACCTACACCCATTCCGGGCTTCTCGCCCTTCGCGCCGCCTCCGCCGCCGGCATCAACATCACCTACAAGATCCTCTACAACGACGCCGTCGCGATGACCGGCGGTCAGCCCGCCGAGGGCGCCTTCAACGTCGCGCAGATCGCGCATCAGGTCTGGGCCGAAGGCGTCAAGCGGCTGGCGATCGTCTCGGATGATCCGGGCAAATACCCCGAAGGCAACTACTTCCCGCAAGGCGCGACCATCCATCACCGCCGCGAGCTTGATGCCGTGCAGCGCGAATTGCGCGACATCAAGGGCCTCACGGTCGTCATCTACGACCAGACCTGCGCGGCCGAAAAGCGCCGCCGCCGCAAGCGCGGGCTCTATCCCGATCCCGCCAAGCGCGCCTTCATCAACGAGCTCGTCTGCGAAGGCTGCGGCGACTGCTCGCAAGCTTCCAATTGCGTCTCGGTACAGCCGCTGGAGACCGAGTTCGGCCGCAAGCGCCAGATCGACCAGTCGAACTGCAACAAGGACTTTTCCTGCGTCGAAGGCTTTTGCCCGAGCTTCGTCACGGTGCATGGCGGCACGCTCAAGCGCATCAAGACGTCGTCGGTGGACTCCGGCCAGCTGTTCGCCGATCTGCCGCTGCCGCCGGCGCGTGAGCTGGACGGCCCCTACAACATCCTCGTCACCGGCATCGGCGGCACCGGCGTCATCACCATCGGCGCGCTGCTCGGCATGGCCGCCCATGTCGACGGCCGCGGCTGCTCGGCGCTGGACTTCACCGGCCTGTCGCAGAAGAACGGCGCGGTGATGAGCCATGTCCGCATCGCGCCGAAGCCTGAGGATATCTCCGCCGTCCGCATCACCACCGGCGGCGCCGACGTCATCCTCGGCTGCGACATGATCGTCTCGGCAGGTCCCTCCGCGCTCAGCCGCGCCGAACGCGGGGTGACGAAGGCCTATATCAATGCCGATCTGCAGCCGACCGCGAGCTTCGTGCAAAACCCCGATCTCGATTTCGAGATGGGCACGATGCAGACCGTGTTGCGCGACGCCGTCGGCGACAAGAATCTCGACATCATCGACGCGACAGGCATTGCCGCAGCCTTGATGGGCGATTCCATCGCGACCAATCCCTTCATGCTCGGCTTCGCCTTCCAGAAGGGCGCGATTCCGCTGTCGCTGGAGGCCCTGCTCCGCGCCATCGAGATCAACGGCGCTGCAATCGAGATGAACAAGCTCGCCTTCACCTGGGGGCGCCTGGCCGCCCACGACATGTCGCGGGTGCGCAGCGTGCTCCAGTTCAAGAGCCGGGCGTCCGCGCCGACCAAATCGCTCGACGACATCATCGCAACGCGCGCGGAATTTTTGACCGGCTATCAGGACAAGGCGTATGCCGACCGCTACCTCGCAGCCGTCGCCAAGGTGCGCAAGGCGGAGAGCGCGGCCTCGCCCGCGTCCACGGAGCTGACCGAGGCCGTGGCCAAGAATCTGTTCAAGCTGATGTCCTACAAGGACGAGTACGAGGTCGCGCGGCTCTACACCGACGGCAGCTTTGCCAAGAAGGTCTCGGAGAAGTTCGACGGCGACTTTTCGCTGAAGTTCTACCTCGCCCCGCCGATCTTCGCGCAGCGCGACAAGACGACCGGGCATCTCCGGAAGAAGGAGTTCGGCGGCTGGATGATCCACACCTTCCGCGTGCTGGCCAAGCTGAAATTCCTGCGCGGTGGCGCGTTCGATCCGTTCGGCCGCACTGAGGAGCGCCGGACCGAGCGGAAGCTGATCGAGAATTATCTGACGATGATCGATCAGCGGATCGTTGGGCTGAAAGCGGCGCAGATCCCGCTGCTGGCAAGGCTTGCTCGCGTGCCCGAGACGATCCGCGGCTTCGGCCACGTCAAGGAAGGCAATATCAAGCAGGCGATGGCCGAGACGGCGCGGCTGGAAGCAGAGCTCGAGAACAGCCGGTTTGCAGCGGCGGCGGAGTAATGTTTCTCTCCCTCTCCCCGCAAGCGGGGAGAGGCGAAGAGGCCGCCGCCCAGATCACATCTGCTCTTTTGCCAACTCGCGCGTCACACCACCCTCCGCCAGATGCCGTCCCGCGATATACCCGAACGTCAGCGCCGGCCCGAGTGTGATCCCCGGGCCAGGGCAGTTGCCGTTCATGATCGAGCCCATGTCATTGCCGCAGGCGTAAAGGCCCGCAATCGGCGTGCCGTCGCCCCGCAGCACACGGGCCTGCGCATCGACCTTCATGCCGATCGCCGTGCCGAGATCGGCCGGATAGATCCGCAGCGCGAAGTACGGCGCGCGGAGGATCGGCGCGACGCAAGGGTTCGGCTTGTGGCTGATATCGCCGAGATGGCGCTGGTAAATCGTGGTGCCGCGGCCGAATTCGGGATCGCGTCCCTCCTTCGCGTCAATATTGTAGGCCGCGATCGTCGCTGTGAGCACAGACGGCTTGATGCCGATCTTCGCAGCGAGCTGCGTGATGTCGGGAGCTTCGACCAACTCGCCGCTCGCGACATAGCGCCGAAAGTTACGCGTGAACGGCTTGATGCGGCCGAGGCCATAGCTCCACAAAAACTGACGATCGCAGATCAGGTAGAACGGCCGATCGGGCTCGCCATGGCCGTCGCGCAGCATGGCGAGCACGAACTCATGGTAGGACAGCGCCTCGTTGACGAAGCGCCGGCCCGCGGCGTTGACGGCGATCACGCCGGGCTTGGCGCGATCGGTCACCGTGTGCGGGAAAACACCACGGCTGCCGTCAGCGCGGCGGAACAGCGAGGCCGGCACCCAATAGGCCGGGCTCGTCGCCTCGGTATTGAGCGCAGCACCGGCCGTCGCCGCGAGCCGAAGCCCGTCGCCTGTGCCTGATGGACTGGTCGCCGAGACAAATCCTGCCGCAGGCGGGAAGAACCGCTTACGCAAAGCGGCATCGTGCGAAAAGCCGCCGGTCGCAAGCACCACGCCGCGGCGCGCCGCGATCGCGCGGTCGCGGGAGCCGTGACGGATCACCACCCCGCTGACGCGATCGCCCTGCATCGACAAATCCTCGACATCCGCGCTGAAGAGGATCTCGCCCTGCCGCGCCAGCAGCGAGGCGTAGAGCCGCGCGGCGAGCGCGTTGCCGAGATGCAGCGTGGTGCCGCGCGGGCTGCGCAGCCGCTGCATCATGTATTCCGAGACCAGCCGCGCCGCGCGCAGGGTCGAACGCAGCGATTTTCCGATCCGGCGCAGGTGCGGAATGTCGAGCCGATTGACCATCATTCCGCCAAACAGCGTGAACTCCGGCAGCGGCGGCCGCAATCGCGCGAAAGCCCGGCCCAGCCGCGTGCCGTCGAAAGCCACGGGCTCGAGCGCGCGCCCGCCTGATGTCGCGCCCAGCCGTTCGGGATAATAGTCCGGACAGGTCTTCACCGGCAGGAACCGCACTTCCGTCTTGGCTTCGAGATAGGTGACGGCCTCAGGCCCGCGCGCGAGGAAGGCCGCGCGCAGGCCGGCATTGGCGGGCTCGGGGACCGTGCTCGACAGATACTGCACGGCATCGGCGACGCTGTCGGAAAGCCCCGCCGCCTTCATCTTGGGATTGGCAGGAATCCAGACCATGCCATCGGACCACGCGGTGGTGCCGCCGACGAACGCGGTCTTCTCGATCACCAGCACACTCAGGCCTTCGGCGGCGGCGACCGCCGCCGCCGTCATGCCGCCGGCACCGGCGCCGACGACGATGACGTCGTAAGTCTCATGCGCCGGCATCATGCGGCAATTTTCCGGAGGCGAGGCATGACATCGTCATACCTCGCCCGCGGGCTCGCAGCTAGCGGGCGGGCTTGCGCTCGATCGGGTCGATGTCTATCGCCCGCAGGCGGCCGAGCCGCAGCACGTCCATGGCGAGCCGCCGGCCGATCCGGTCGCGGTCGAGCACGCGGATCAGGTCGTCGACGCCGTTGATCTCGACGCCGTCGAGCCTGATCACGACATCGCCGGGCAACAGGCCCGCCTTCGCGGCCGGCCCGTCCGGCTCGATCTGCATCAGAAGCGCGCCCATCTTATTCTCGACGCCGGCCAGCACCGCATGCCGCCGCGGGACCGGCGCGGTCTGCCCGGCGACGCCGATATAGGCGCGGCGGACATAGCCGTGTCGGATGATCTCCGCCAGCACGAATTGGGCGGTGTTGCTGGCGACCGCAAAGCAGATGCCTTGCGCGCCATTGATGATAGCGGTGTTGATGCCGATCACCTCGGCATTCGACGACACCAGCGGCCCGCCGGAATTGCCGGGATTGAGCGCGGCATCGGTCTGGATGACGTCCTCGATCGTGCGGCCGCTGACCGAACGGATCGAGCGTCCCAGCGCCGAGACCACGCCCGCGGTCACGGTCGATTCGAATCCGAGCGGATTGCCGATCGCGATCACGAGCTGGCCGCGCCGCAGGGTCTTGGAGTTGCCGAGCGCGGCATAGGGCAAGTGGCGCACGCCGTTGGCGCGCAGCAGCGCAAGATCGGTGTCGGGATCGGCGCCGAGCACCTGGGCGTCGCCGACATGGCCTTCCACATCCCGCAGCCGGATCTCCTTGGAGGCGCCGACCACATGGCTGTTGGTGAGCACGAGCCCATCCGGCGAGATCACGATGCCCGAGCCGAGCCCGGCGCGCTCGCGGCCGTTCGGCACCTTGGGCCCGGTCTCGACGCGCACGACGGCAGGGCCGACGCGCTCGGTGACGTCGATCACGGCATTGGAATAGGCGTCCAGCAGGGCCCGGTCATCGACCGGCGCAGCCGCTGTCGTTCGCGATGACGCGGCGTCACCGGCGATATCTGAGGTAAAATCCAGCATGGCAAGAGTCCTTGAGGCTCACACAAATGGTGGCCTGTTCCCCCTCGCGCAAGTAGCCCGCCTGGGGCGCAAGGCTGGACTGCCGGGTATTGACTGCCCAGGTGGCTAGGGCGCCCGTCGCAGCGTGCCCGCCCTCGCCTTGACCGGGTCGAGCAGCGACCAGTCGCCATCCGGGAGCACATAGCCCTTCGGGAACGGCGCGCGCAGCTCCAGCCCGAGCGAGCGCAGCACGCGGTCGTCGCGGTAGTAGCATTGCAGCACCACGCGGACGAGAGTAGCCGCGCCGCCGGAGCTGCGGAACTGCTGCGCGACGCCATCGCGCGCGGCGGGTTCGAGGTCCGCCAGCGGCATGCCGGCGAGCCGCGCCAGATGATCGAGCGCAGCCGCGACCGGCCTCGTGTCGCGGCCGAGGCTCGCAAGAATGTCGGCCTGGATGATCTCGTCATCGGCACCGGGAACCCGGTATTCCTCGCTCGGTGGAATGATCATCGCGGCGATGGCGCGCAAATCCTGGCGCTGCCGCGGCGTGAGGGTGATCTGTTCGGTCATGAAAATCCTCAATCGAACAAATTGGCGAGGCGCTGCTTCATCTGGTCGGCGATGTAGAGCGCGAGGGCCTGGATGGTCGAGGTCGGGTTGACCCCGCCCGAGGTGACGAAGATGCTGCCGTCGACGATGAAGAGGTTCTTCACGTCGTGCGAGCGGCCCCACTCGTTGACGACGGAGCGTTCGGGATCGGTGCCCATCCGCGCCGTGCCGAGCAGATGCCAGCCGCCCCAGGGGATCGGCGAGTTGACGCAGATGTCGGTCGCACCGGCGGTCTCGAGCACCTCGCGGCCGCGCGACAGCGCGTGCTCCATCATCTTCCGGCTGTTCTCGCTGATCGTATAGTCGATCTTCGGCGCGGGAATGCCGTGGCTGTCCTTCAGGACAGGATCGAGCGTGACGCAATTGTGCTCTTCCGGCAGGTCCTCGCAGATCGCGGAGAAACCCAGCCGATGGCCGTTGAGCTTGCGGAACACACGGTGATGATCGGCGCCCCAGGGCAGGATGCCCTTCTGCTCGCTGACGACGGCCTCGAACACCGGCCCTGCCCCGCGCACGAACTGGACGCCGTAGCCGCGCACGAAGCCGCGCGACAGATCGGTGTCATACCACTCCTTGCTCCACAGGCAGGTCGGGGGCGCGCGGTTGCTATCGGTCGGCTCCTTCACATAGCCGTAGATCTGCGCATAGGGATGGAACATCAGGTTCTTGCCGACGAGGCCCGACGAATTGGCAAGCCCATTCGGAAAGCGCCCCGACGCGGAGTTCAAGAGCAGCCGCGGCGTGCCGACGCCGTTGCAGGCGATGATGACGACATGCGCCGGCTGGAACTGCTCGACGCCGTCCTTGTCGTAATAGACCACGCCCGAGGCCATGCCGTTCTCGTCGGTGGTGATCTCGCGCACCCGGCAATGGGTGCGCAGCTCGACGCCGGCGCGGACCGCATGCGGCCAATAGGTGATGTCGGTCGAGGATTTGGCGCCTTGCGCGCAGGCCGGCGTGCAATGGCCGAGATTGATGCAGCGAGCCCGGCCCTCATAATCCATGGTCGCGACCGTGGTGTCCGACGGCCACCAGTGCCAACCGAGCTTGTTCATGGCCTTGCCGATGATCGCACCGGACAATCCCATCGGCTGTTGCGGCATCGGCGGATGCGTCAGCGGCGAGAGCGGATCGCCCGACAGGCCGGATGTGCCCATCATCCGGTCGTTCTCCTCGAAGAACGGGGTCAGCGCGTCGTAGTCGATCGGCCAGTCGTCGGCGACGCCGTCGAGCGTTTTCACCTTGAAATCGGAAGGATGCAGCCGCGGCCAGTGCGCGGTGTACATCACCGTCGAGCCGCCGACCGCATTGTAGTTGACGACCTTGATCGGCGAATTGTCGTCGTTGATCGGATAGTCCTCGGGCCGGCCGCGGACGTTCGGGCTCGACGACCACTCGCCGTAGAACTTGGCTTCCCAGTCCCGGCCCGTGCTGGGATATTCCGCCGGGTTCATCCAGCCGCCCTGCTCCAGGCAGAGAATGTGCATCTTGGTCTCGGCCAGCGACCACGCCACCGCCGCGCCTGAAGCGCCGGCGCCGATGATCAGGACGTCCACGGGGTCTTTCATCGCGATCTTTTTCCTCCCCCTCGCCGCTTCCCGGGCGATTCGGCCTCCGCAGTCCGTGAGGCCGGCACGAACGATAGGGTCAGAGCGACGGCTGAGTAAAGCCGCGGGGCCGGAATGTCGCACTTCGCAGGGCGCAGACCATTGGTATCGCCACATCCGGATGCTAGGAACGAGGCGAAAGAGCAATCGATAGCGAGACCGTATGTCCTTCGAGAATTCATTTGCCGCCGCCCGCGCTTTCGCGCTTGTTTTGTTTCTTGCTCTGCCCGGATTTCTGGCCTCCTCAGCGCCTGCGTTCGCACTGACCGCGACGGCGACCGTCCGGGACGCCAATTCCATCCAGCTTGGCGACGTCACCTACCGGCTCGACGGCGTCGACGCGCCCGAGCTCGACCAGGTCTGCATCGACGATCACGCGGATCCCTGGACCTGTGGCATCGAGGCCCGCGACCAGCTGGCCAAGCTGATCGGCAAACGGGCGGTGCGCTGTGACGATGTCGGGCCGGAAAAGAGCTTTGGCAAACGCCACCGCGCCATCTGTACGGCCGAGGGCGACAAGGCCAGCCTGAACGAGCAACTGGTCAAGCTCGGCTTCGCCATCGCGCGCGAGCCGATCAAGGCCAACGTCAAGCCGGCGGCAGCCGAAGCCAAGACGGCTTCGGCCGGGATCTGGAAAGGCTGCTTTGTTGCACCGCAAGAATTCCGCAGCGGCAAGAAGGATGGCGCGCTGCTGGGCGCCGCCTGCCGCTCCGACCGCGACAAGGAGATCCGCGCCGTGCTGTTTCCGGACGAGCTGACGATGCCGCCGAGTTGCAGCGTCAAGGGCAAGCTCGCGGTGCGCGCCCGCGTCACCGGCAATATCGGCATCTACCATTTGCGGGGCTGCCCAAGCTATCCGGCGACGACCAAGCCGGACCGCTGGTTCTGCTCGGAGGACGACGCCCAGGCCGCCGGCTTCCGCAGGGCCTATAATTGCCGCCGGCCCAAGTGAACAAGCCGTTCACGCCGCCGTGAGCGGTAGCCGGAGACAGTATTGATCCGGAATTGAACTCCGTCGGGAGTTGCTTAGCTTATAAGCCTACGCAAGCGCTTGCGCGTGCGTTTCCTTGGCAGCAATCCGGTTCGGATTGCTTTGCTCGGGCGTTTCCTCCCTAGACTTGGGCCGCTTGTCACAAACAAGCGGCTCTTCTTTTTTGTGCCCCCTAATTCCGCATCCGCATGATCTGGTCCATAGGCGGCATGTTCCCGTTCAGGTGCGACATGATCCAGACCGTGCCGCCGACCACCAGGAAGACGACCAGCAGTCCGAAGGCCAGCGCCAGCACGTTGTTGGTGTTGTCAGGGCCCGTGGTGATGTGCAGGAAGAACACCAGGTGCACGCCCATCTGCGCGATCGCCAGCACGATCAGCGCGACCGGGATCGAAGGCTGCCAGACCAGATCGGTGCCGGCGATAAAGAACGACGTCGCCGTGAGCAACAGCGCCAGCACAAGACCGACGACGTAACCCAGGATCCGCTCACCGACACTATGCTGCTCTTCCTCGCCCGGCGCGAGATCGTGCCCGGTCGGAATATGGGTCTGATCGCTCATGCGGCCCCCCCAAGCAGGTAGACGACGGAGAACACCCCGACCCAGATGATATCAAGCGCGTGCCAGAACAGCGCAAAGCACATCATCCGCCGCAACACGTCGGCGCGAAAGCCTTTTGCAAAGACCTGGGCCATCATGGTCAGCAGCCAGAGCACGCCGGCCGAGACGTGCAGGCCATGGCAGCCGACCAGCGAGAAGAACGAGGTCAGGAAGGCGCTGCGCGAGGGGCCGTAGCCGCGCGCGACGAGATCGGCAAACTCGCGGAACTCGATGGTCAGGAAGATCAGGCCAAGCACGCAGGTCACGGCCATGCCGAGATAGAACCAGAACCGGTTGCGCACGTCGGCGGCGATGCTGGCCATGCCGCAGGTGAAGCTCGACAGCAGCAGGCAGACCGTCTCGATCGCGACGTTCCGCTGCTCGAAGATTTCCGAGCCCTTGGGGCCGTCGGCGGTCTGGCCAGACAACACCGCATAGGCCGCAAAGAAGCAGGAGAACATCACGATGTCGGAGAGCAGGAACACCCAGAAGCCGTAGGCGGTCACGATCCGCTTCGACGCCGGCCCGGGATGCTCGACCACGAGCCCGATATGATGGGGATCGGCATGCGCACGGCCGACGGTCGCGGTCATCGACATCAGACCACCCCCGCCATGCTGACGAGGCTGCGACGTTCCTCGAGATTGATGCGATCGATGCGGGCGACCTCGTCGGCCGGAATGACGTATTCGTCATGGTCGCGCCAGGCGAACACGACGAAGGTCGCGAACGCGCCGATGCCGCCCAGGATCACCATCCACCAGATGTGCCAGATCAGCGCAAAGCCCATGATGGTGGCGAAGAACGCGCAGATGAAGCCGGTCGGGGAATTCCGCGGCATTTCGATGTCGTGATATTCGGGCGCATCGTGCTCGAACGATTGCTGCCGGGCATGGGTCTTCATGTCCCAATAGGCATCCTCGCCGCGCACATCGGGACTGAAAGCGAAGTTGAAGACCGGCGGCGGCGAGGAGGTCGCCCATTCCAGCGAACGCCCGTCCCAGGGATCGCCGGTGCGGTCGCGCAGGGCCTCGCGATTCCTGATGCTGACGACGAGCTGCATGATCTGGCAGATCACACCGATCGTCAGCACGGCCATGCCGGCCGCCGCAACCAGCATCCAGGGCCGCCACGCCGCGACGTCGTAATGCTGCAACCGCCTGGTCATGCCGAGCATGCCGGCGATATAGAGCGGCATGAAGGTGACATAGAAACCGAGGAAGGTGAACCAGAACGCGAGCTTGCCCCAGCGCTCGTCGAGGCGGAAGCCGAACGCCTTCGGAAACCAGTATTCGAAGCCGGCGAACGCGCCGAACAGCACGCCTCCGATGATGACGTTGTGGAAGTGCGCCACCAGGAACATGCTGTTGTGGAGCATGAAGTCGGCCGGCGGCACCGCGACCAGCACGCCGGTCAGGCCGCCGATGATGAAGGTGACCATGAAGCCGACTGCCCACAGCATCGGGGTCGCGAAGCGAATACGGCCGCCATACATCGTGAACAGCCAGTTGTAGATCTTCACCCCCGTCGGCACCGCGATGATCATGCTGGCGATGCCGAAGATGGCGTTGACGTCGGGTCCCGCCCCCATCGTGAAGAAGTGGTGCAGCCAGACCATGAAGGAGATCACGCAGATCGCCATAGTGGCGAGCACCATCGAGCGATAGCCGAACAGCGCCTTGCCGGAGAAGGTCGACACCACCTCGGAGAAGATACCGAAGGCCGGCAGCACCAGGATGTAGACCTCCGGATGCCCCCAGGCCCAGATCAAATTCATGAACATCATGACATTGCCGCCGGCTTCGTTGGTGAAGAAGTGGAAGCCCAGGTAACGGTCGAGCAGCAGCATCGCGAGCGTGGCGGTGAGAATCGGAAACGCCGCGACGATCAGGAGATTGGAGGCCAGCGTGGTCCAGCAGAACATCGGCATGCGCAGATAGTTCATGCCCTTGGTACGCAGCTTCAGCACGGTGGTGACGAGATTGATGCCGGCGACCAGCGTGCCGACGCCGGAGATCTGGAGCGACCAGGCGTAGTAATCCACGCCGACGCCCGGCGAATAGGACAGCCCCGACAGCGGCGGGAAGGCGAGCCAGCCGGTACGGGCGAACTCGCCGATCACGAGCGAGAGATTGACCAGCAGCGCGCCGGTCGCGGTCAGCCAGAACCCGACCGAATTGAGCGTCGGAAATGCGACGTCGCGGACGCCGAGTTGGAGCGGCACGACGAGGTTCATCAGCCCGATCACGAACGGCATCGCCACGAAGAAGATCATGATGGTGCCGTGCGCCGAGAAGATCTGGTTGTAATGCTCCGGCGGCAGATAGCCCTGCGACTGGTAGGCCACGGCCTGCTGGATCCGCATCATGATCGCGTCGCTGCCGCCGCGCAGCAGCATGATCGAAGCCAGCAGGATGTACATGACGCCGATCCGCTTGTGGTCGACGCTGGTGATCCACTCGTGCCAGAGATACGGCAGATGCCCCTTCACCACGACCCAGACCAGCACCGCGAGGATCGCGACCAGCACCACCGCGCCCGCGATCAGCGGAATGGGTTGATCAAATGGAATGGCCGACCAATCGAGCTTACCGAGCATCGTGGCCTCCACTGTGCGGCCGGCCCGCATCGGATAGCAGTTCCGGACCAGGCCCCGGCGGAATGTGCTGGGTCGCGATCAGGTCGAACAGGCGGGGATCTTCCAGGCGATAGGTCGGCCTGCCCCTCTCGATGCCCTGCTGCATCAGCTTCTTGTAGCTCTCCTCGTTCAGCACGGCATCGGACTTCGCCGTGCTCGCGACCCAATCCGGAAAGGCGAGCGGCGAGATCACGTTGACGTCGAACATCATGTCGGGAAAGCCGTCGCCGGAGAAATGCGCCGACAGTCCCTGAAGCTTGCCCTCGTTGTCGGCGCGCAGGTTCAGCTTCGTCACCATGCCGTTCATGGTGTAGATCATGCTGCCGAGCTGCGGGATGAAGAACACGTTCATCACACTCGACGAGGTGAGCTGAAAATTCAGCTCGGCGCCGGCCGGCACCGTCAGCGTGTTGACGGTGGCGATGCGCTGGTCGGGATAGATGAACAGCCATTTCCAGTCGAGCGAGACGGCCTGAATGCGCACCGGACTGCCGGTGCCCGGCACGGGCGCCGCGGGATCGAGTCGATGCGAGCCGATCCAGGCCACGCCGCCGAGCAGGATCACGGTGAGCGCCGGGATCGCCCACACCACCATCTCGACGCGCCCGGAATAGACGAAGTCCGGCTGGAAGCGCGCTTTGGTATTGGACGCGCGAAACCAGAACGCAAACGCCAGGATCACGATGATGGTCGGCACCACGATCGTAAGCATGATGAAGACGGAATCGACCAGGATGGTGCTGTTGGCGGCAGCCACCGGCCCTTGTGGATCGAGCAGATTCATCGGCAAGCCACTGGCGATTGGGAAGCCCCGGGGGCAAGCCTAACGTGAAAAACGCCCCCGCCGCAAACGCAGTTGTGTGAAGATGGTTCCGCGCCGCGCCTGCTCAACCGCGGAGCGTCTCGCGCGGCGGCATGCAATTCCATGCGATGTCAATGACATCTACGCGGGACGGCCGGCCTTCTCACCTCCGCACTCCATTGCTAGTTTGCACGAAAATATCGGGATGAAACGGGATGCAGGGCCCTGAGGACGATGCCGGCCTCGCCGGCAAGGTGGCGCTCATCAGCGGCAGCGGCGCCGCGGGCGACGGCAACGGCCGCGCTGCAGCAATTGTGCTGGCCCACGCCGGCGCCAAGGTGCAGGTGATCGATGGCGGCGTGACGCTGCAGGCCCCCGAACGCGAGTCGCAAGAACACTGACGGAAGGAATTCTGAGGATGGCCCGCTTGCCCTATCTCGAGGCCGACCAGGTCGCGCCTGAATATCGCGACATGCTCAAGCGCAACACCAATCTGCACAAGCTGCTGGTCAACTCGCCGGAGATGGCGCGCGCCTTCAACGGCATCGGCGGCTACATCCGCTTCAAGAGCAAGCTCGACCCGCGCCTGCGGGAGCTTGCGATCCTCCAGGTCGGCTGGATGGAGAGATCGGAATACGAGTTCACCCATCACGTGAAGATCGGCAAGGAGTTCGGCGTTACCGACGAGGACATCGCAGGCCTGATGGCGGAGACCGAGGGCAAGCCCTCGAAGCTCGAGCCGCTGGCCAGGGCGGTCCTGAAAGGCGCCCGCGAGATGGTGCGCGAGCTCGCGATGTCGGACGCGACCTTTGCCGAGATCAAGCAGCACGTTTCCGACGAGCACATGGTCGATCTCGTCCTCACCATTGCCTTCTATTGCGGCGTCGTGCGCGTGCTCGCGACGATGAAGATCGACAACGAGCCCGCTTACAAAGAGGTACTCCAGCAGTACCCGATCCCCGGAGTGAACTGAGATGCGCTTGAAGGACAAGGTTGCGATCGTCGTCGGCGCCGGCCAGAGCCCCGGCGAAGGCATGGGCAATGGCCGCGCTACCGCGCTCACCTTCGCGCGCGAGGGTGCCAAGGTGCTGTGCGTCGACCACCACCTGGAGTCGGCGCAGGAGACCGTCGTCATGATCGCCGCCAACGGCGGCACCGCTGCAGCCTTCAAGGCCGACGTGACCAAGTCCGCCGATATCAAGGCGATGATCGAGGACGCGCAAACGCGCTGGGGCCGGATCGACGTGCTGCACAACAATGTCGGCGTCAGCCTGTCCGGCGGCGATGCCGAGCTGCTTCAACTCACCGAGGAAGCTTTCGACCGCGTCGTCGCCATCAATCTGAAGAGCTGCATCCTGGCGGCGAAAGAAGTCATCCCGATCATGCGCGCGCAACGAAGCGGCACCATCATCAACATCTCCTCGATGGCGGCGATCACGACGTATCCATATGTCGCCTACAAGGCGACAAAGTCAGCGATGATCGCCTTCACCGAACAGCTTGCCTACCAGAACGCCGAATACGGCATCCGCGCCAACGTCATCCTGCCCGGCCTGATGAACACGCCGATGGCGGTCGATACCCGAGCCCGCGAATGGCACAAGACCCGCGCCGAGGTCGAAGCCGAGCGCGACAGCAAGGTGCCGCTGCGCAGGAAGATGGGCACGGGATGGGACGTCGCGAACGCCGCGCTGTTTTTGGCGTCGGACGAGGCGAATTTCATTACGGGTGTGACGCTGCCGGTGGATGGAGGGGCGAGCGTGAGAAGAGGATAGCACTCAACTCCGGACGTTCATGACGATAAGTAGGTGAGGAAGCGCGGCGCCAATAGTTTGCTTCCGATCAGGACGAGAGCATCGACAACTACGACCGTCACCTTAATATCCAACCCCTTAGTCGACGCGGCGACCAAAAATGAAAAAGCCACAAGATAGAAAATGGTAGTCAGCATCAAAATAAGTCCGAGAAATCCTTGATCGATCCCGTACTCGGTATCTCCCTTGAAAACAAAAAGGACAATGATGCCGATGGTGACCAGGAAAGCGACGCCTAGTCCGATACTAAACCACTGCCAAGCCGCCGTAACCAACGGCTCAGTTGTCCCCAGTCCTTCCATTTTGCTCTCCCCCCAAAGAACGCTCTACCTTGGCTAGTATCAACGGTTGTTGCAAGTAGTTTCGGCGGCTTTCACCCGTTGTTAAGGGGTGTCGACAAGATAGCGACGCCATCTCCAAAATTATGGGTGGCTTACCCGCCAGATCGTGCCATTGCCATCTTCCGAGATCAGCAGCGCCCCATCCTTCGCCACCGCCACGCCCACCGGCCGTCCCCACACCTCCGTGTCGCTCAGCACAAACCCCGTGACGAAGTCCTCGTACTCGCCCGTCGGCTTGCCGTCCTTCATCCGGATGCGGATCACCTTGTAGCCGGTGCGCTTGGAGCGGTTCCAGGAGCCGTGCTCGGCGGCGAAGGCATCGCCCTGGTAGTCGGACGGAAACTGCGTGCCTTCATAGAAGGTCATACCGAGCGAGGCCGAATGCGGCTGTATCAGCACGTCGGGGATCGTCACCCTGTCCTTGAGGTCCGGTCGCGCACCGGCATGACGCGGGTCTTCGTTGCCGCCGATATAGAACCACGGCCAGCCGTAGAAGGCGCCCTCCTTCACACTGGTCACGTAGTCGGGCACGAGGTCATCACCGAGGCCATCGCGTTCGTTGGTCGAGCACCACGGCAGGCCGGTCTGCGACTGGATCGCGAGGCCGACGCAATTGCGGATGCCGGTGGCGTAGATCTTCCGCTCCTTGCCGTCGGGAGTGAACGCCAGCACGGTGGCGCGTTCGGTCTCGCTGGCCCAGGCCGCGCCGAGCGGCTGCGTTTTCGACCACGCATCCATCCCGCCCGGCGGCGTGCCCATGCCCTCGGCGACATTGCTGAGCGAGCCGACCGAGACCAGCATGCGCTTGTTGTCGGGCGTGAAGACGATGTCGCGGGTCGAATGGCCGCCGTCATGCGGCAGGCTCGCAACGATCTTCTCCGCCTTGCTGCGCGCCTTGAGGTCACCGGCCTGATAGGGAAAGCGGACGACGCTGTCAGTGTTGGCGACATAGACCCATTGCGGATTGTCGCCGTTCGGAAAGAAGGCAACGCCGAATGGCTGCCGCAGACCGCTGGCAAAGACTTCGTTGGCCGCGACCTTGCCGCCCTCTCCTGCACGAAGCACGCGGATGGTGCCCGCCCGCGTCTCCGCGACGAAGACATCGCCGTTCGGCGCGACGCGTACGATGCGCGGCGCGCGCAAGCCTTCGGCGAACAGCTCGATCTTGAAACCCGGAGGCACCTGCGGCGAGGCATCCGACGGCCGCGGCACCACGCGCGCGAAGCTCGCAACCGACCGCGTGGCACCAGGCTTGACCAGATCCTGCGGCCGGATCAACCTGACGGTGCCGGGCCTGTCGGACTGCCAGTCGCCATAGGCGTCCCTGCCCTGCATTACCGGCTCGGCCTGCGCAGATGTCGCGGCCGCGACCAGCAATCCCGCGGCCATCGCTGCGGACCATATCCTGTTTTTCACGTCGTCTTCCTCCCGGCGCGCATGTCTCAAGCGTCAACGCCGATCGATCCGGCGGGAAAAACGCCTGCCGCATCCCACATCAGCTCATGCCCGCACGATGTGCATCAGCCACGACCCATCGTACTGGAAAACATCACGGATAGGTGCAACACATTGCAAGGGAGCGGCCGCCGGTTGCGGCCATGAAAGCTGCGGCGTCCATGTCGCACCTGATGGGGTGATCATGTGGGGATCCATCATATCGGAATGGGCGAGCCTGCTGCTCCGCTGGCTGCACGTGGTGGCGGCGATCGCCTGGATCGGCAGTTCCTTCTATTTCATCGCCCTCGACCTCAGCCTCAAGCCCAAGAGCGATCTGCCCGGCGATCTGCCTGATGGCGTGCAGGGCGAAGCCTGGCAGGTCCATGGCGGCGGCTTCTACCGGATCATGAAATACCTGGTCGCGCCCACCCAGATGCCGGACGATCTGACCTGGTTCAAATGGGAGGCCTACACCACGTGGCTGTCCGGCTTCGCGCTGATGGTGGTGGTGTATTATCTCGAGGCCGACCTGTTCCTGGTCGACAAGTCGATCCTCGACCTCACGCCATTCCAGGCCGGGCTGTTCAGCTTCTTCAGCCTGGCTCTGGCATGGGCGCTCTACGAGGCTGCCTGCCGCAGCGGACTGGCGCAGCGCGAGCTGCCGTTCGCCATCGGCGGCTATCTGTTCCTGGTCGCGCTGACCTACGCCTTCACCCATGTGCTGAGCGGTCGCGGCGCGTTCAACCAGATCGCGGCGATCATCGGCACCATCATGGTCGCCAACGTCTTCACGCTGATCATCCCGAACCAGAAGAAGATCGTCGCAGCGCTGATCGCGGGACAGGCGCCGGATCCGAAGCTCGGCAAGACCAGCAAGGAGCGCTCGGTCCACAACAACTATCTGACCCTGCCGGTGGTCGTGCTGATGATCAGCAACCACTATCCCCTGCTCTACGCCACGCGCTTCAACTGGATCATCGTCGCGATCATCCTGGCGCTCGGGCCGGTGATCCGCCACTTCTTCAACGAGCGCCATGCCGGGCGCCAATCGCCGTGGTGGGTGTGGGGCGTGGCCGCCGTGGGCGTGATCGCGATCCTCTTCCTGTCCGCCGCCGGCCCGCGCGAGGTGAAGACCGGCGCGCTGTCGACGCCGGTCACGGTCGCCAATGTCGAGGAGATCGTGATGTCCCGCTGCAGCATGTGCCATGCGGCCGAGCCGGTCTGGGCCGGCATCGTCACTGCGCCGAAGGGCATCCTGCTCGACGCGCCCGAGCACATCCATCGCAACATCCGCCTGATCGGACGCGTCGCGGCCTGGTCCACCGCGATGCCGCCCGGCAACATCACCGAAATGACCAGCGAGGAGCGTGCCATCCTCGCCGCCTATATCGAGCAGGCGCGCTGACGCCATCACGCGTCGATATCGCGTTTGGCGGAATGAAATTTCCGCATGTCCCACTGAATTGAAAATGACTTGATCGTCCATCCGGCGTAGATAGGGACAGCGGCCGCTCGTGCCGTCCAAATTCAATCTGCATCTGCCGCGGGGAAATCACAGTGGCCCTCAAGAACGTCATCGGTATCGACCACGCCGTGGTCATGGTGAAGGACCTCGACAAGGCCGCCGAGAACTACCGGCAGCTCGGCTTCACGGTGTCGCCGCGCGGCACCCACAGCGCGCATATGGGCACCGGCAACTACACCATCATGTTCGACCCGGACTATATGGAGCTGCTCGGCGTGCTGGCCGCGACCGAGCAAAATGCGCCGGCCCGCGCCTTCCTCGACACACGCGGCGAAGGCATCGAGCGTATCGCCTTCACGGCGGTCGATAGCGCCGCCGGCGCAGAGGAAATCCGCGCGCGTGGCCTGACGCCGATCGGCCCGACCGATTTCGAGCGGCCGGTGACGCTGCCTGACGGCACGGTCTCGGCGGCGAAATTCCGCACCTTCATGTGGCCGACCGCGGAAGCGCCGGGCGGCGTGCGCATCTTCGCCTGCCAGCACAAGACCCGCGAGACTGTGTGGATCCCCGAACTGATGAAGCACGCCAACGCGGCGAAGCGGATCAAGCAGACGCTGATCGCAACGCCCGAGCCCGCGAAGGAGGCCGCGCACCTCGCGCGCCTGATCGACCGCGAACCGAAGACCGAGGCCGACGGCGCGGTCACCGTGCCCTCCGGCGGCGATCGTGCCGACTTCGTCTATTTGACGCTGGACCAGCTCGGCAAACGTTATCCCGGCGTGCCGCTCGCGGGCCTCTCCGAGCGCGGCGGCGCGGCGCTGGTGCTGGTCAGCGGCGATCTCGCCGCGACCGAGAAGGCGCTGGGCACGGCAGCGCTGCGCAGCGGGTCCGCGATCGTGGTGCCGCCGGCCAAGGCCAACGGCACCCTGCTCGCCTTCGTTGCCAGCTGATTTGAACTAATTCTTTAACGTGCGTTTACGCGGCGGCTCTAGGCTTCTGGCCTATCCACGCCGCCCGGAACCAGACGCATGTTTAAAGAGGGATCGCCGATCGTCTATGACGCGCCGGCAGAACTGAAGAAGTGGCCATCGCTAAAGGGCGAGAGGCAGAAGGACCGGGGTCCGCCCTATCTCGTCTACAACGGCACGCTCGCCGACTGCGTCCGCGTGCTCATGGACAAGCCGATCAAGGGCATCTCGCTCTACGACATCATGACGAGGCCGCAGCCGGCCTTCGACCAGACCGTGCTGTCGCCCGGCGATGCCGCCGAGATCGCGATGCGCAAGGACTTTCCGAAGGACTAGCCTCCGTGCCACCACTCGCACGTCGCATTTGCTCGCGGTCCCCGTAGATCCGCGGGGCCGGCGGCGCATGTTCTGCGGCAGGCCCCCGTACTAACACCTGCCCTCGTGCGGAATCGCAGCTTCGCCGCAATTACGGTTAATGAAGTCCTCCTCACCGGCGCACGCGCTGGTCGTTCCCCCACAGTTCGAGGACTCTTACCGAGATGCGATTTGTCGTCGCGGCTTGCGCTGCGTTCCTGATTCTGATGTGCGACGTCGGCTCGTCGTCCTCCTGGCAGCCGTCAAGCATCGACCACGCTGCTCTCAAGACTGATCGCGGTCCTTCTCTGGTTCCCCTCGCCGAACTCTTCCTCGCAAGCGTGCAGGCCATTGAGCTGGCAAATGCGCGCGCGGCCTACGTCGAGACGATCGAGCCGGTCCCCACAGTCGAACCCGTCGCGCAGGCCCCGCTTTCGCCGACCGAACAATTCTGCCACGCGCTTCGCGAAGCCGCCGAGGCCAGCGGCATTCCCGTGCCGTTCTTCGCGCGCCTGCTCTGGCAGGAGAGCCGCTTTCGTTCCAACGAGGTCAGCCCGGCCGGTGCGCAGGGCGTCGCGCAGTTCATGCCGGAGACGGCGGCCGAGGTCGGGTTGGATGATCCCTTCGATCCCATCAAAGCGCTGCCCGCATCGGCAAAATTCCTGCGCAAGCTCCGTGACGATTTCGGCAATCTCGGCCTCGCCGCAGCCGCCTACAACGCAGGTCCCGGTCGCATCCAGAAGTGGCTCGCCAGAGAGAGCGAGCTGCCGCGCGAGACGCGCGACTATGTCCGCATCATCACGGGCACCAGGGCCGAGGACTGGACCGAGCGCGCGGAGGCTCTCGCAATCCGGATCGACCTGCCGCGCGAAGCGCCTTGCGAAGGCGTTGGCAGCCTGTCCAAGACCAAGCACGTCGCCTGGGTTCCGGTCAACCTGACACCGTCGGTCGTCACCATCATGCGCAAGGCCGAGCAGCTGGCGGCGCGGCTCTCGGCGAGCCGTGCACGCAAGCGGTTCGCAACCTTGCTGCGCAGGAATGCCGGGGCCCACGGCAAGGCACGGAGCATGATCGCGGCCCGCGCGGCCGGAAAGAGTGCAAAAGCTCGTGCGATCCGCTTTGCGGCGCGCGAACGCTCTTCGAGCTAGCTCACACCGGCTTGTCACCCGCGCCCTCGGCGCGACAGCCGCGCCCTACTCCGCCTTGATGTTTGCCGCCGCCACGACCTCGGCGAGCTCCTTGGTCTCCTTCGCGATCTTCGCGGCGTACTCGGCCGGGCTCAGCACGCTAACCACGCCCTGCGAGCCGAGCTTCTCCGCAACCGCCGGATCCCTGGCGGCGGCGACGATCTCCCGGTGCAGCGCCTCCAGGATCGGCGCGGGGGTCGCCTTCGGCATGAAGAAGCCGACCCAGAACGACAGGTCGAAGCCGGGATAGCCTGCCTCCGCAACCGTCGGCACATCGGGCAGCGACGGCAGCCGCTCGGCGGAGGACACCGCGAGCGCGCGCAGCTTGCCGGCCTTCACCAGCGGCACGGCCGACAGGGGATCGAACACCGCCAATACCTCCTGTGCGAGGATGCCGACCTCGGACGCGGCACCGCCGCGATAGGGCACGTGGATCATCTTGATGCCCGCCTTCTGGCCGAGCAGCTCCATGGCGAGATGGGCGAGGTTGCCGTTGCCGCCGGAACCGTAGGCAAGCTCACCGGGCCTCGCCCTCGCCGCGGCAACGAGATCGGCCACGGTCTTGATGTCGGCCGTCCTGGGATTCTCCGGATTGACCACCAGCACCAGCGGCGCCGACACCACTGTGGTCAACGGCGCGAAGTCCTTTTCCGGGTCGTAGCGGATGTCCTTGAACAGCGTCTTGTTGAGCGTGATGGTGGACGAGTTGCAGGCGAGCATGGTGTAGCCGTCCGCATCCGCACGAGCCACGCCTTCGGCGGCGATCATGCCGTTGGCGCCGGCGCGGTTCTCGACCACGAAGGGCTGCCCGAGCTTGTTGCCCAGCCGGTCGCCGATGATGCGAGCGACGACATCGACCGGCCCGCCCGCGCTGAAGCCGACCATGATCTTGATCGGCCGCGTTGGATATTTCTGCGCGAGGGCCTCTGTCGCCGGCGCACAGGCGCACAATCCGGCGATGACTGCCAGCAGGCGAGCCGTTCGTTGCATTCGTTCTCTCCCCAGACTTCGGCGCCGCGTGTGCGTGCTTGTTGGTGCGGCGCGCTCGGGGATCATGATGAGCGGCCGCACGGGATTGCGCAATCGCGTTTCCACACACGACGCGCCTCGCAATTCCGTCGCACGGCACGTAAGCGCCGGCTCAAAACAAAAAGCGCGAAAACAACCCCATGCACAGTAGCCGGTGCTTGGAAGAACAAGGACTTGCGCGCTTCGCAACGCCGTTTGACTCGTCGGGCAAAACACCGGCAGAATGCCATCATCGCAACCATCGTCAGCGTGACGGCCACCCTCATCCGGGCCGCCTCGACGTGGTTGCGCATAAGCCCTTCATCGACATCCCGAAATTCGCATCCGCGCGCAGCAGCGAACGGTCGCTCGCGCACGCCTGCGCCAGCAAAGGACACAGCACATGACAACAGCACCGAACCGCCGCATCACCTCGCCGCTTGCAGCAAGCGATCGCGGCGGCCCCGCCGCGAGCCCGCGGATAAGACTGTACAAGCGGCGCATTGCGATCACCCATCCGGACCCGCAAGCCGGCGAGCGCCTGCTGGCCGAGGCACTCGGTGCCGTTGACCGCGACGCGCTGCACGGCATTCTCAGGCAATTGGTGAAAGCGAGCGCGGTCGGACAGAAACCCGATGAGGCCAATCTCGCCTTCATGGTCTCGATGATCAGGAGCATCGCACCGAAGGATTCCATCGAAGCCATGCTGGTGTCGCAGATGGTCTCCGTGCACCTGGCGACGATGCGCTGCGCCTGTCGCCTCGCCTGCACCGACAACCTCCCGCAGCAGGAAAGCGTCACGCGCGCATTGACCCGGCTGACCCGCACCTTCGCCGCTCAGGTCGAGGCCCTGAGCCGCCACCGCAACAGCGACGAGCGCGCGATCACGGTGCAAAACCTGTCCGTGCAGGACGGAGGACGAGCGATCGTGGGCAACGTCACGCAGCATACGAACGTGCTTGTTGCGGAGGCGAGCCGGAGCGAGGCAACGCAAGGCGCCACCCCATGACCGGCGGCCACACCCGCAACACGGTCCCGATGCGCACCAGCCCCCGCTGCGGCGCCCGAACCCGCGACGGCAGCCCGTGCCGCGCGCCAGCGGCGCACGGCAAGACACGCTGCCGCATGCACGGCGGCGCGCTAGGGTCCGGCGCGCCGAAGGGAAATCAGAATGCGCGCACGCACGGGCTGTTCGCCGGGGAGACGATCAGCGAGCAAAGACAGGTCCGGATGATGCTAGATGAGGCGCGGAAGCTTCTGCGGGAGTTGCGGTGATACCCAATAGTTGAAAATCAGGCGGCCGCCGGCCACAGCGAACGGCGCAAAATCGATCCGAGCCGGGAACACCAATTGATCCGGGGGCGACGGGGTCTCGACATTTCTAGGGTTGTAAGAGAGTATTCGCACACTAGGCCCGAACCAACAGGCCGCGGTGCGCCGGGGATCAAGCGTGCAAGATTTTGCAAGCACGGAAGACGTCAACCGTTGGCTAGCGGGTCAATCGCCTGAGCAGACAGTTGTCTTTGTTGCTCGGGCGGCTCTGCGAGTCATACCCGCGTTTAACCTATCCTATGGAGATAACTTCAGTCGGGCGCTGCAGATGTTTCGTTGCGCCGACTCGACTTGGGCAGTCGCCGCCTATCCCGGTTATCGGGATAGGCTGATCTCGGCGGCGCTGAACACTCTCGATTCCGTAGAACCTCGTCCCCAATGGTTGCAAAGATCTGAGTCTGCTGCCATCTCCGCGGTCGCAACAACGGCCTCTCACGGAAGGAAGAGGATGTCCTCCGCTGTCGAGGCTGCGAATTCGGCCATTGACGCGGCGGAGCAGAAAGGTGGCAAGAAGGGTCTTCACGAGATGTTGGCCGCCCTCGCCAGCGAGGCGGCGCAACTCGATCAGGGGTTTGAGCCGGTAACGATAGCAAACCAGCAACTCTGGCCAATGCCTAAACCCCTCCTCCCTGCTTGGGTCGGTAACGGATGGGAGGCGCTAAAGACAAGACTCCTAGCCACACACGAGAATTGGGAGGTCTGGATCAGCTGGTATGAAGACCGGCTATTCGGCAACGCACCCGATACCATTCTCGAGCTAACTCGCGCCACAGAGGTCCCTGATGCAGCGTGGAGAAAAGGACCGAAATCGGCCAACACCTTCATTCGGCAACAAATTAATGGCGTCCACCTGGAGACCGACAACGACAGCCCACCCGATCCCAGGGACGCAGTCGCCTTTCAACAATGGCTGTCGGCAAAGCCGCGAGAGTGGGCGAGCGTGATGGGAAATCGGGAGGCGCTTCGCCTATTTGCGACCTTAGGCGCGTCTCCCGGCGATACTACTCTGCTCGCCATCTTTCGCGCGATTTCGGCGTCCCGCTACGCCGTGCTTCATCCCAAAGAGATCAAGCTCGCGGCTGATGCAGCCGAGTTTCTCTCCAACCGTCAAACCCAAATGACCATAACTGCCTATTATGCAGCTTCGGCAGTTGGTGCCGACGATGCAGCGAGCCGTGCTACAAGTATCATTTCCGATCTCGGTCGCGGGCCCAACGAATCTGCTCGAATTGCAGCTGTTCTCCGAGATGCCTTAGCGCTCGTTCGCGGAACGTCTCCACAGGAGTTGGCCCGCGCGCCACTGTGGCGGCCAGCAAACGAAGGAGGGGCACCTCCTGCAGCAAGGCAAGCATGGAACAACCTCTCTCAAGTGCTTCTCGAAAACGGTAAGCATTGGCAGGTCTGGGTGGATTGGTACGACTATGTACTTGAGGGATCACCGCCATCTAGCCGGCGCAACGATGCGTGGGAGACGGCGTTTGTCGGCAGCCCAGAGCCGTTGCCTTGGGACGCTGGCTCTCAGGCGGTCAACACCGAGATCAGCGCCCGAATCAGAACGCACTCTGGCTCACGTGATGGAAGCCATCAGTCGACAGAAGTCCAATTGCCGCAGATCCCACCGCAAGGATACGGACCTCATTTTGAAATAGGTGAAAACGGCGTCATCACCTTCGCTCCGCCCCAAGCGATCGATCGCCAAGGCAACAATGTAGCCCGTCTAGAAAAACTACATCCGATTCTGCGTACTCTAGCGCGCGAAGTTGTTGAAGCGCTTGACCACGGGAACGTTCCTCACCGTTACCTGAGAGATCGCGTTGACGCATATCGGGAATTAGTCAATCAAAATATCGATTCCGTTGACTTTGCGAGACTATATGTGGAGGGCGTTCGACTCGCGAATGCGATGAGAACAACTCTCGCCGACGAAGAGCTACCGAGACTCGCGCATCCAATTCACGAACGCCTAGACTCGTTGCTCCAACTGCACGGCGCTTTCGTATTGGCAACGGCGGAAGGCATCGAAGTTATCGCCGCTGAAGAGCGTTACAGACGGACACCAGGAGAGGAAGTTGAATACAGGGACGCCGCCGTTGGCTTTGCAGAAAGCTTGCAAAATGAGCCCAATATCATTGATCCAACAGCGGCCTCATTTGCTCTTGGTACAGCCGAGGAATTTGCGAGAGGAGCCAATCTCGAACGGAGTGCCGTAGTTGCCAGCGGTACTATTAAGAATTTAGCTATTGTAGTTTCAACTGCCGGAGTGTTGGGAGCGGCGTCCACCGCGGCAGTTTCATCGGGATCACCAGCCATGATCGTTGGCAGCGCAGTCTCCGCGCTCGTTTTCGGCGAGGGCTTGAAAAAGTCAAAGGCGTTCACCGCTTTGGCGAGCCAAATTACAAAGCGCCTCGATGAAGCGGTTGACGCCAGCGCTTTGGACGCACTCAAAGGACTCGGCGAAAGATTTAGACCACAGCTTACGTTCGTACTCGGAATTGAACCGCAACTACGACGGCTCGCGAGCCAACATGAAGAGCTCGAATGGCTCAACAAAACACTGGATTGGATAAGCCATCGCGGAACCCCGAGATTTGACGAATGAAGAGCATCAAGACGATCTAACATCACGTTCTGTCGCCCACGCCCCGTCGTGACCGCCGACGTCCCCATTTGGCAACCGCATCCATCATGCACCCAGGAAACTTCTCGAACTCGATGGTCGGCTACTAGCCGACTTGGGCCTATCAAGGACCACAGTTGAAGAGGTGCGCAGGTCTCCGTTGTATCTCGAAGCGTGGCGCCGCAGCCTATGAGGGGCCAATGTCCCGAGATGGAGTCACAAGCGCCTGACAGCGATGACTAAGCTCGTTGGATGGGCTGAGTTCTTCGCGAAACTCATCCTCGTTGGAATCGGGTTGAGGGGTTTCGTGTTGCTCTACCGACGAGCTGAAGGTTCGAACGCCGCAGTCTCGAATAGCCGGGCTGCTTCCCCCATTGGCACCCTCCCCTCAATCATGTCCTCCCACCCAAAACCGTCACGGGACGTGACACTCATGGGGACCACTGCCGCTGACGACGCCGGAGGCGCCAGCTGCGCGCTGATCATCGCGCACGGCCACGGCGGCCGCCGGCGCGGCGGAATCCGCAACGGCCGGTTCAAATGGCCGCCCTTATCCTCGCAGCGTGGAGCCTGCTGTCGCGCCTCGAACGGTTTCGAAGCTGGTTCGTTGCAACGCGGCTCGCCTCTCGGCAATGGCGTTGCTCAAGAGATCGAGCACCAGCCCGAATGCGGCGAGTTCCTCTTCCTCGACAGCGCCGTCATCGTAGCACTCGAGGGTTTCAGCGATGATGGCGTCCGCCTCACGCTGCAGGGTCAGCAGTTCCTGGTTGGATTCCGCGGTCCGCGCGCTCGCGACCATGGCCAGGATTCTCTTGCGATGGCTGGTGTTGTCCTCCCTTTCCTCGCGGTTCAAATAGCGGCGCAACCAGGCGCCGGCCGAGCCGATCCCGGAGAGAAGCAGGAGCCCGAACCAGAAGTAATCGCCGTACCGGTCGAGAAAGGTGCGTTCGTTGCCGTCGATGACGGCCGCCGCTCCCCGATGGACGGGCAGCTCGGTGTCCTTCTCGAGGTCCGGCTTGCTGATGTGAGCAGCGCCAGGTACCTGCCGCGCAATCGCCTGACGGACGGCAAAGAGCTGCCGGAAAAACGCGGCTACCGTGGTTTCGGACACGCTCTTTCTGGCCACGATGAGGTGGCTGACGCTGACCGTCTCGACCTTGTCACCCGGCCAAGCCGGATCCGCATTGAAGACGCTGGGCGGAATTTCCTCCGATTCATACCGGGGATGCCTCAAGGCGATCGCTTCCGATGTCTCGATGGCGAGAAATTTCGGCTCGCCGCGGGCCCGCGCCGTAGCAGCAACGGCGTCGGATGTGATCTTGCTGTCGAGTGGCCCGACTGCCATGAATGCATCGAGGGCGGGATCGCGCGCCAGCTCCCCGATCTGTTCAGTGCCAAAGTGCGTCACAGCGACCTTCTCAGCGTCCACGCCGGAGGCGCTCAGGATGACCCGCAGCAACGCGGCATTCACGGGGGTCCGCCCAATCACGCCGACACGGTGCCCCGCGAGATCGGCGACCTCCTTGATTTTCGGCGACCGCTTTCTTTTCGCGCCCTTGCCCGCAGGCTCGGAGGGCGCCCACAGCACGACGAAGTTTTTACGCACGACGGCGACGGTCTGCGCCTCGGCGGGCATTTCCAGATCACCGCGGCCGACGGCAAGGTCCGCCTTGCCAGCCCCAAGCAGGGCGAGAGACTCCACCGCGCCGTCAGTTTTGATCGGAGACAGCCTGACGGTTCGACTTTCCCTTCTGAAGGCATCGGCCATTGCCTCGACGACTTTGTAATCGTCGCTGCCCGGCGGTCCAACGGCGATCCGCAGAACCTCCGGCCGCAAAGCGTAGTAAAGCGCACCCGCGGCCGCACCGAAGACAAGAAATCCAACGGCGAGAGCGAACAGTAAGGAATTGCTCCTCCTCCGCTCTCGGCGGGCCGCCTCACTGGTCGTCTTGGTTGCACTCTCGGTGGAAGACATTGCCGCCGCCAGCTGCAGATCCAGGTCCCCATGATACCACATCTTGCCGGGAATAACGTTCTGACGGCCGGCCTGGTTCATCGTCTCAGGCAGCGGCGTCAGACTCGTTTTGATGGACAACGTGCCTTGCGTCACGACCGCTTCCATGCGGCAGCCATGACAATTTCTACGTGTTTGTGAATTGCTTCACACGCTTGCTGTCGCCGGTGCCGCTAGCTTGCTCCGGTCAAGCTTACGCTCGGCCCGCCGACCAGAACTGACCCAGCGGAGACACTGAACAGGCCGCTTGGGCCGATCTCAGTGAAACAGGGGGAGAGGCGTCATGGGGGCATTGAACCTTTCACAGGTCCTTTGGGAGGAGCGGCGGGCGCTCGCGGGCGTTCGCCTGGAATTCGCACCAAAAGATCCCGACATCTCGCCGACACCAGCGCAGCCGGCATCCGGCGCTTCGCAGACACCAACCCAACCGCCGTCCGCGACATCGCCGCAACCTGCGCAGCAGCCCTCCCAAACACTGCCCAGACCATCGCCGACGGACCCGGTCCCGGGAAAACTCCTCGACGTCTACCAGGCGTTGAACGCGGACGACCGATGGGCCCTGTGCCTTTCCGGCGGAGGAATCCGCAGCGCGGCGTTTGCGCTCGGCATCCTGCAACGATTTGCGGCGCTGGAGGTCACGTCGAAGCACCAGGGCGGGAAGACCGGCTCGGCTCTGACGGAGTTCGAGTATCTGTCGACCGTGTCGGGCGGCGGTTATATCGGCAGTTGGCTATCAGCCTGGCTCCATCAGGAGCGCGAGCGTCGCTCCAGTCCGGGCACGGTGGTGTCGGCGCTCAATCGGCGAGACAGCGTCGGTCAACTCGGTGATCACGAAGAAGCCGAGCCGGTTTCCAACCTCCGGCGCAACTCGCACTTTCTCGCCCCCAGCTTTTCGCCGATTTCTCCCGACCTGTGGAGCGACGTTGCCGGCGTCCTGCGCAACCTGTTCCTGAACTGGGTCCTGCTCGTTCCTCCGATGATCCTTGCGGTGCTCATCACCAACGCACTCTACTTTGCGGTCATCGATGCCGACAGCATCAGACGCGAGAATACGTCGGCTTGGTTCCTGGTTGTCATGTTCATACCAACCCTCTGCTTTCTGGCGTCCTTGTCGTTCTCCGTCGCGAACCGTCCCGGCCGCGGATGCATCAATGTCTCGCAACCCCGGTTTCTCGTTTGCGATCTCATGCCCTTCCTTGTCGGTGCCGCGTTGCTGGTCTTCGTGTTGCGGAGCCAATACGGTCTGTCGATGCTCACGGACGTGACCACGGCCGTCGGGTTCAAAGTCGACAAGCAGGTCGAAAAAGCTCAATTTTACGCCGTCGTGGTGCTTCGCGGCGCCATCCTTGGCGTTCTATTCTTTCTTGCCTCCTGGGTGCTGGCGCGCTTGTGGACCCTGGTCTTTGGAAAGTCGGCCCGCCCACCGCTCGCGGCTCGTCCCAAGCATCCATGGATCGATCTTTTCGCCTGGTGCGTCGCCGGCGCCGCTTTTGGCGTGCTGGGTGCCGCGGGACTGGTCTTGCTTTGGCATTACGGCCCATCGGGTTCCGTTGCCGCGACGGCGGGTTTTGCCTGCGTCCTCGGCCTGCCCTGGATCGTGATGGCGCGGATCGTCGCCGACGTGATCTACATCTCGTTTGCCGAATTCCTGTCCGAGGTGGACGTCGGGCTCGAATTCCAGGCGCGGTCGAGCGGACTCTTCACGCTGGCCTATCTCGGCTGGCTGCTGTGGTTCGGGCTCGTGCTTGGGGCGCCACCGGCCGCAAGATGGATCGAGAGTCAGCTTGGCAGCGCGTTCGTCCCCTCGCTTGCGACCGGGGGAGGTCTTTCAGGCCTGCTTTCCGTCATCCTGGGAGCGAGCTCGAAGACCAGGGCCGCCGCCGAGCAGGCGTCGGGCGTTCGCCAATATCTCGGGCTCAACACGATTGCGGCGATCGCGGCGGGAATTTTCGCGTCGGTCCTGGTCGCTCTACTGTCCATCGGCTGGGACAGGGCGTTCACACTCGCGGCTGGCGCCGATCATCTACCCTGGAAAGTCGTCCTCATAGCCGGCGTCGCGCTCGGCGTGCTGATCTATGCAGCCTCGCATGTCCTCAGCATCAACCGCTATTCGCTCCACAGCCTCTACCGGAACCGACTGGTTCGCGCCTTTCTCGGTGCGTCGCGCAAAGAGAAGGACCGTGACAAGACCAAGAATGCCTTTACGGATTTCGACGGCCGCGACAGCCCGTATCTGTATGAACTCTGGGAGCATGGCGTCGCACCGACGGGGGCCAATTGGAAGCCGTTCCACGTCATCGGCGCGGCACTCAACCTCGTGTCGTCCAGGAATCTGGCTTGGCAAGAACGGATGGCGGCGCCCTTCACGTTCTCGCCGCTCCATTGCGGCAGCGGCAGCGCCGTATTTTCGGACGGTGCTTACCGGACGACCTACGCGACGACCAAGCAGCCCCGGCCCTACGGCGGAATGCTCACCCTTGGGACCGCCATGGCGATTTCAGGCGCGGCCGTCAGTCCGAGCATGGGCTACAACTCGTCGCCGGGCGTCGCTTTCCTGATGGCGCTGTTCAACGTGCGCCTCGGCTGGTGGCTGGCCAACCCGCGCGGCGACAATGCCTACTACGCGGAGGTCAAGCCGACAGATGCGCTCCGGCCGTTCTTCATGGAGATGTTCGGCCTGACCAGCGAGACCGAGCGCTGGGTCTACCTGACCGACGGCGGGCACTTCGAGAACCTCGGCCTCTACGAGATGGTCCGCCGGCGCTGCCGCGTGATCGTTGTCAGCGACGCCGGCTGCGACCCCGATTATTCCTTCGAGGATCTCGGCAACGCGCTGCGCAAGATCTGGATCGATCTCGGCGTGCGCATCGACCTGCGGGGCCTGGACCTGCTCAAGAAGCGCTTCACGGAACGGCCAAGCCCTGCAACGAAAGCGCCTTACTGGGCGGTCGGCGATATTCTCTATGGCGAGGCCGACGGCGGCACGTCGCAAAACGGACTGCTGTTGTACTTCAAGTCGGGCCTGCACGGCACGGAGCCCATGGGCGTCCTGAGCTACGCGATATCCCACCCGACCTTTCCGCACGAGACGACGCTGAATCAATTCTTCACGGAGTCGCAATTCGAGAGCTACCGCATGCTCGGCTACGAGATCGCGGAAAGCGCATTCGAAGCCGGAGGCGGTCTTTCGACCGGCGCGTCCACCAAGGCGCCGCCGACTTTCGTCTCGATCATCAAGAACCTCTAGGACCGGATCGCAAGGTCACAATCCGGAATAAGGGGCCTGCCCTTCCCCAACCGCTGCTGCGGATGACTGAGTTCATATTCACTGACTATCGCTTGAGCACCCACGGAGCGTGTGATACATAGATCGCTCGGGACATTGACAACCGCCCGATGAGCTCCCGCAGCCAAGTGTTGTTTCGCTCCAATATGGAGGTGAAACATGTCTTGCGGCAGCACTACTTCCAATTCCGCTTACATCATCAACCCGCCCTCACTGCCTCTTCCCGACCTGCGATGGTGGAAGCTTCCACTTGTGTGGCTGGCTGGAATGGCGTGCGCGTGGGAACGACGGCGCCAGTACGGGGAACTTCTCGAACTCGATGATCGGCTGCTCGCCGACTTGGGCCTATCGAGGAGCACTGTTGAAGAGGTGCGCAGGTCTCCGTTGTATCTCGAAGCGTGGCACCACAGCCTATAAGGGGCCAAGGTCCCGAGGTGGCGTCACAAGCGCCTGACAGCGACGACTAAGCTCGTTGGATGGGCCGAGCTCTTCGCGAGACTCATCTTCGTTGCAAACGGGTTGAGGGGTTTCGTGTTGCTCGACCCACCCGACGAGCTGAAAGTTCGGACGCCACAATCGCGAATAGCCGGGCCTGCCCTTCCCCCATTGGCACCGTCCCCTCGATCATGTACCCCAGCCAAAACCTTCTCGGGACGGGACACTCATGGGGACCGCAGCCACTGACGAGGCGGGAAGCGCCACCCGCGCGCTGATCTTCGCGCTGGTCGCGCTCGCCTGCGGTCATATGCTTTCGACCTTGCTGCGCACCATTCCGGCCATCAGCCTCGACCTGATGGCGGCGGACTTCCATATCGAGCCGCAGGCGCTGGCGAGCCTGACCTCGGTCTATCATTTTGCCTTTGCCGCCGCGCAGATTCCGGTCGGCGCGGCGATGGATCGCTTCGGCGTGCGGCCGGTGTCGCTCGCCCTGCTGGCGGGAACCGTGTTCGGCGCGGTCGCGTCGGGCTTTGCGACAGGCCCCGAGAGCTTTGCGGTCGGCCAGCTCATGCTCGGCGTCGCCACCTCGGGCATGCTGATGTGCCCGATGACGCTCGCGGCCAAGCAATTGTCGGCGGCGCGATTTGGACTGTGGTCGGGCGCGATCCTCTCGATCGGCAATATCGGCATGCTGCTGTCGTCGAGCCCGCTCGCCTTCGTGGTCGACACCTGGGGCTGGCGGGCCGGGTTCTGGGTCTCCGCAGCTGGCGGCGTCGTGGTGGCGCTCGCAGTGTTCGCGCTGGTGCCGAACCAGCCGGCCGAGCACAAGGACCATTCATCGCCGATGGCGCAGATGATCGAGGTGCTCAGGCTCGGCCTGTCGCGGCCGCTGCGCGGCCTGATCGCGCTGGCGCTGGTGTCGCTGGCGAGTTCGCTGGTGCTGCGCGGCCTGTGGGGCGGACCATGGCTGATGGAGATCAAGGGATTGTCGCGGGTCGAGGCCGGCAACCAGCTCGGCGCGTTCACGCTGGCGATGATCGTGGGGCCGCTTCTCATCGGCATGATCGACCGCAGGATCGGCCGCCGCCGCGAGCTGGTGGCCGGCACTCACGCGTTCGCGGCGCTGCTGCTTGCGCTGATGGCGTTGGGAGCCCCGCACTTTGCCGTTGCATGGCTGTTCGGCGTGACCGTCATGCCGCCGCACTACGATCTGGCACTGTTCGTGCTCATCGGGCTTTTCACCTCCGCCCAGCCGCTGCTGTTCGGCATGTCCAGGCAACTCGTCGACGCGCAGGTCGCGGGAAAGGCACTCGCTGCCGTCAATCTCGCCTTCTTTCTCGGCACCGCGCTGATGCAGTCCGTCACCGGCGCGGTGGCGGCGCTCGCGGGGCTGCCGGCGGTGCTGCTGTTCATGGCGGCAGCTCTCTTCATCGGCGTGCTGATCTTTTTGACTTATACGTCGCCGCGTTCGTAGGATGGGTAGAGCGCTTCGCGAAACCCATCATCTTCGCACACGGGTCGATGGGTTTCGCTTCGCTCTACCCATCCTACGAGCCTGCGCCGCTACCTGCATCAAGGGAATTCCAGTCCATGCCTGTCGACACCAAAGCCGCCACCGATCGCCTCATGCGCTTCCTCTCCGTCGAGGGCGTCACCGGACAGGAGGCGGCAATCGGGCGGGAGCTCACCGCCGCGCTGAAGCAGAGCGGCGTGCCGGCGAAGGCGATCCGGCTCGACGACGCCAACACCCGCATTCCGGTGCCGACCGAGACCGGCAACCTCATCGTCGACCTGCCCGGCCGCGGCGCGCTGCACAACCAGCCGCGCATCATGTTCATGACCCACATGGACACCGTGCCGCTGTGCGCCGGCGCCAAGCCGAAGAAATCGGGGCGCAAGATCGTCAACGAGGCGAAGACCGCGCTCGGCGGCGACAATCGCTGCGGCTGCGGTGTGCTGGTGACGCTGGCCGCCGAACTCGAAAAGCAGAAGCTCGATCATCCGCCGATCACGCTGCTGTTCTGCGTGCGCGAGGAGAGCGGGCTCTACGGCGCGCGCCACGTCAAGCTCGACGAGCTCGGCTCGCCGGTGATGGCGTTCAACTACGACGGCGGCTCGGCCTCCAACGTGATCATCGGCGCGGTCGGGGCCGACCGCTGGACCGTCGAGATCTTCGGCCGCGCCTCGCATGCCGGCGTCGCGCCGGAGCGCGGCATCTCCTCGACCATGATCATGGCGCTCGCCCTTGCGGACGCGAAGGCCGGCGGCTGGTTCGGCAAGGTGGTAAAGGGCAAGCAGCAAGGGACGAGCAATATCGGCCCCGTCACCGGCGGCGAAGGGCGCCCCGCGGGCGATGCCACCAACGTCGTCACCGACTACGTGCATGTGCGCGGCGAAAGCCGCAGCCACGACGGAAAGTTCTTCAAGGAGATCACGAAAGCCTACAAGGCCGCGTTCGAGAAGGCCGCCAAGAAGGTGACGAATGCGCAGGGCAAGTCCGGCAAGGTCAAGTTCAAGGCCGAGACCGACTATTACCCGTTCCGCATGAAGGACAACCTCCCCGTCGTCAAACGCGCGGTCGAGGCAGTATCCGCGGTCGGCGGCACCCCGAATGTCCGCGCCGCCAATGGCGGCCTCGATGCCAACTGGATGGTCCGCCACGGCATTCCGACCGTGACCTTCGGCGCCGGCCAGAACGAAGCGCACACGGTCGACGAATGGATCAATCTCGACGAATACGACCGCGCCTGCGCGCTGGCCGTGCAGCTTGCGACGATGCGGTGAGCATGTGAGCCTGCAGGATGGGTCGAGCGCAGCGAAATCCATCCTACGAACCTCCGCCAACCGACACGAGAGATCCGTATCTTGACACCCGAACTGCACCAGAAACTGACCGCGTGGCGCCGCCATTTGCATGCCCATCCCGAACTGTCGCTCCAGGAGAAGGCGACCGCGGCCTTCGTGCAGGACAGGCTCGCCGAGCTCGGCATTCCCTTCGAGGCTGGAATCGGCGGCCACGGCGTCGTCGCGACCTTGACGCGCGGGCACGCGCAGGGCCGCGTCGGCCTGCGCGCCGACATGGACGCGCTGCCGATCACCGAGGATACCGGCCTGCCCTACGCCTCGACGACATCAGGCGTGATGCATGCCTGCGGCCATGACGGGCACACCGCCTCGCTGCTCGGCGCCGCGGCGCTGCTCGCCGCCGACACCAGCTGGAGCGGCACGGTCGATTTCATCTTCCAGCCGGCCGAGGAGGGCTATGGCGGCTCGCGCGCGATGGTCGGCGCCGGGCTGTTCGAGCGCTTCCCGATGGACCGGGTGTTCGGCTTCCACAACTGGCCGGGCCTTGCCGCCGGCACCATCGCGGTCCATGACGGCGTTGTCATGGCTTCCGGGGGACGCGTCACCATCACCATCGAGGGCCATGCCGGGCATGCCGGCATGCCGCATCTGACGCGCGATCCGGTCATGGCAGCCGGCCATCTCATCGTGGCGCTGCAGTCGATCGTGGCGCGCAGCGTCGATCCGCTCGACACCGCCGTGCTCTCGCTGTGCACGATCGAAGGCGGCACCGCGCCGAACCAGATCGCGGGCAAGGTCGCGATCCGCGGCACGCTGCGGTTTCATCGCGAGGCGGTGAAGGACGTCCTCCTCGCGCGGATCGGCGAGATCTGCGCCGGCGTCGCCACGAGCTTTGGCGTCAAGGTCACGCCCGAGATCGTCATGGGCGTCGGCGTCGTGGTCAACACGCCTGATGAGGCGGGCCTTGCGCGCCTCGCCGCGGAGAAGGTGCGGGCCGAGGTCAGGCGCGACCTTGCGCCCAGCATGGCCGGCGAGGATTTCGCCTTCTACCTCAAGCAGCGGCCCGGCGCGTTCGTCTGGATCGGCAACGGCGACTTGCGCGACGGCGCCGAACTGCACGGCCCGCGCTACGATTTCAACGACGCGATCCTCCCGGTCGCATCGGGCTGGATGGCCGAGGTGGCCAAGACGGCGCTGGCGTCGAACTAGCACGGGGAGGCGGCGGGCCCTGTGCACGCCGCCATCCGGCATGATCAGCAGCCGCGGCAGATGATCAGCTTGCGGTCGATTTCGGCGTCGAGCCGTCGCAGCTCGACGTCGACGAGCGTCGCCTGCACCGGCTCGGACAAATCACCGGGCCGCGGCTGCCGGTGCCCGATGGGGGCTTGCCGGAAAAGGTCTGCGAATTTTGTCGGTGGAGGATTGCCGGGCGAGGCGATCCGCGTGGGGGCGCTCCCTCCTGCCCTGAGACTCGAAACCGGCCAGAACAACAACGCAGCTGCGACGGTGGTCACGCCAAGTCTGATTGACATCATCTGTCTCCTATCGCGGTGACGCCTGCGCATTCGCACCTTGCGAACACGCGCCTGCGAAAGATAGGAGATCCCGGCTACCCGGCCATTTCGCCGGCGGTGATATCGCGTTACCACTGCAACCGCAGGCCCTGTCGTCGCGGGCCGGCGGGGCTAGGAAGCCCCGGCGGCTCGCCGCAATCTTCCGCTCGTGGCCGACGAGACGAGGCTCCGCGCCAGCGCGCTGGCGAGCTCCGCCGACGCCAGCGGGTGATGGACGAGCTCGGTGATGCCGGATGTCTTGAGCGACGGCATCGCCAGGTCGCGCGTCGAGGGCGCAGCGAGGATGATCGGCAGGGCCGGCGCCGCATCATGCAACGCCGCCGCGAGATCGAGCGAGGAGCCGCCCGGCAGATGACAGACCAGCGCCGCGTCGAACCGGGCGTGCGCGGCCCGGCAGGCGGCGATCGCTTCCGCGAGCCCAGTGAAGCCGACGGGCTCATAACCCAGCGCTGCGAGGATTTCCTCATAGCGCAACAGGCGGCGGCGGTCGGTGTCGATGACGAGCACGGTTTCGCCGGCCCCAAGGAACGCCGGATCCGAGCCGTGTTGAGCGGGCTGCGGCTCGACTGGCTCGCCCGATGGCAGCCAGATGTCGAAGCGCGTGCCGGCATCCGGCCTGCTCTGCACGGCGACGGCGCCGCCATGCTGCTCGACAATCTCGCGAACCGTCGCGAGCCCGAGGCCGTTACCGTCCGGGCGGGTGGTGAAGAACGGCTCGAAGATCCGCTCCAGCGTCGCCTCGTCCATGCCCGGCCCGGGATCGGCGACCGAAATGACGGTGAAGCGGCCGGGACCGACCTCGCTCCGCCCGATCGACAACGGCTTGACGAGATCGTGCACCTTGATGCGAAGCTCGATACGGCCGGGCTCCTTCATCGCCTGCGCCGCGTTGTTGCACAGGTTCAGGATGACCTGCTGCAATTGGGCCGGCTCGCCCGTCACGATGGCAATGTCGGCCGTCTCGTCCACTTCGAATGTGACGTGCGAAGGCAGCGATGCGGCCAGCAGCGATCTGGTTTCGTCGACCAGGGTCCTGAGGCAAACGCGCTCCCGCCTGCCCTCGCCGCGGCGCCCGAAGCCGAGAATCTGTTCGACCAGCTCACGCGCCCGCTCGCCGGCCCGGCGGATTTCGGCGAGACTCGCGGCCGGCCGGCTTCCCGGCGCGACCCGCGCATCGGCCATTTCGGCATGGCCGAGAATGGCGCCGACGATGTTGTTGAAGTTATGGGCGATGCCGCTGGCAAAGGTCCCGATGGTCTCCATGCGACGCGCCTGTTGCAGGCTTGCCTGGAGGCGCTCCTTCTCCCCTTCGAGGCGGGCCCGCCGGATCGCGTTGCCGATGGCGTCAAAGGCCATGCGAAACAGCGAGACTTCGGACCAATATGTGAGCGCACCTCCGCGCACCGCATCGAAGCCGAGAATTCCATCGCGGCTTCCGTAGGCCGCCATGATGCACAGCCAGCCGCTCACCCCCGCCTCGGTGAGCATCGCGTCATGGGGATGCGAGGCGTTCATCCTGGGGATATAGACGATGCCGTCTTCGCCGCCGTCCAATCGCGGTGCGAGGCTCAGCACCCGCTCCGGCCAGCCGGGCTCGAATGCGATGCCGTCGCGCGACCACCGATAGGTGTGCATCGTGGTGCCGACCACGCAGGCAAAATAGGCCCTGTCAGCGCCGATGCATCCGGCTAGCTGGCGAAGCGCCATCTCGACATCCGCATCGATTCCGTCGTTGCTCGAATTGATGAACAGCATCGAGATATTGGCGATCACGTGTTCGAATGCGGCGCGACGGCGCAGCGCCATGGCCCGTTTGCGCAACAGCATTCCGAAATAGATGATGCCGGAGAGCAGCAGCAGCGAGGTGATATATTGCAGCAACCGCGTCTTGCGCGCCGAGGCGCGCGCGGCAAGCTGGCGCTTCAGGATCACAGCCAGCATCGCATCCTGCTCGCGGTTGTTGGATTCGGCGACGAGCGTCTTCAGGATCGTGTCGATGTCAGGCAGAAGGTCGTGCAGCATCTGTCCGTGGAGCAGCAGCGCGTGGACCGAATCCGTCTCCGCCGGCGGCGCTTGAAGTTGCGCCAGCTCTTCCAGTCGGTCCTCGACCTGGCGCGCTGCGGCATCCGACGTATCGAGCGTCAGGCGGAGCATGGCTGCCGCCAGCGCGGAGGCGGCCGTCACCACCGGCCGGGACTCCGATGCGGCCAATCTGTCGCTGAACAGGCCGAAATAGGCAAAGGAGTTCTGCAGCAACGCGTTCCTGCTCTTGAACCGTTCGATCAGGCTCTCCTGCCGGTCGGCACGCGCCGACAGAACATCGATCACCCTGGTCTGCTCGGCGTCGAGGCCTGCCGTGTCGCGCAGCCGCGTCAGGGCATCGTCATAGGCATTTACCATATGCACCAGCGCATCATAGTTGCGCGACAGGCCGGCACGCGCGGTGAGGACCTCTCTGGTCATCCCGCGTTCGAACCGGGTGAAATCCCCGAGCGCCCGAAGCTGGCTGTCATAACGCGCCGAGTTGATGTTCAGCCCGTGCAACAGCAACCAGGTGAGAAGCCCGAGCACGAACGCGACGCTGATCACGGCGGGAGCGGATTTCACGGCGAGCCTCCGACGGGCGCGCCGCGATAGGTCCCGGTCAAGCTGTTGAGAAAGGCGACGAGCGCCTTGACCTGCTGGTCTGTCAGCGTCGCGTTCAACTGGGCCAGCGCCATCTTGCGAACCGCGTCATCGAGCGTCGGCGCGCTGCCGTCATGAAAATACGGCGCGGTCGTCGCGACGTTGCGCAGGCTCGGCACGCGCAGGATCCTGGGCTCGGGCGACGCGAGGGGATGGAATATGCCGTGCCGCTCGAACAGATTGCCGCCGACGTTGACGCCCTGATGGCAGGCGGAGCAACCCAGCGATTTGAACAGGCGGTATCCGTCCAGCTCGCCGGCCAAAAGGGCTGCGTCGTCGCCCTTCAGCCAGCGATCGAACCTGCTGCCCGGCGTGACCAGCGTGCGTTGAAAGCTCGCCAGCGCGTCGACGACATCGGCGCCTTCCGGACGGCGGCCATAGGCCGCGACGAAACGATCGCGCATGTCGGGATCGGCATCGAGCTTTGCGGCAACCTCCGCCGCGCTGCTGCCCATGGTGTGCTGGCTTTGCAGCGATGCCTCGATATCGGCCTCGAGGGTACGGAATTTTCCTTCCCAGCCGAAACGAAAGCTGAGCGTCGAATTGAAGACGGTGAGCGTGTTGAGCGCAAGCTCCGCCCCGTTGAGGCCGACATCGTGCCGCTTCTGGCTCGCGCCGTTCGTCGCGATATCGTGACAAGATTGGCAGGCGCGGGAATTGTCATGCGAGACCCGGCGATCGCCAAACAGCTTCTCGCCAAGGGCGACCTTGAGCGGGTCGGCGGCAGGGGCCGCGGGAATTGGCGTGATCGGCTCCCCGCGGTCAAATGCGTGCGCCGACGGCGGCTGCGACGGCGCGGGCGTGACTTCCACGCAGCACAGCAGCACCGCGCAAATGGCGATCAAGCCACCCCGATAGCCGGCGCCTGGTCCGGCTCCGCGAAATCCAGTCAATCGTCGCACCGTCAGTGATATGGGGGCGGGAGCGAAAGCAACCGCGCCTCTTCAAGTGCTTTTGATCGAGGCTCGATGATTTCGTGAATGCGGCGATCGCCGGATCCGGAAACGGAGGCCGCACCAGATCATCGAACGAGGCACGGCGCGAAACAGGCCCAGTCCGGCGAAGGCAAGGTAGAGCGCCTCAGCAATCATGACAGTACCTCACCATCCCCTCGATCTCCGACCGGCCGTGGATTCCGAGATCGCGCAATGTCCGGTCGTCGAGCTCCTTGAGAGCGGCAACAGCTCGTCTGATCTCGCGTTCCCGGCGCGCGTGCGACAGCAAGACCGTCAACGTCTCACCGGCCGAACGCAGCGGACTCCAGCGACGCTCCGGTTGCACCTCGAATCGCCGGGAGCGACCGAGCTCGACGACGTTGCCGCTGCTCCCGGCCCCGTCGCTGCCGCGGCTCTGCACAGGTTCCGCCGGCTCGCTGGCCTTGGGCTGCGACTCCCAATCCCTCCGTGCCGCCAGTATTGCGTGAACCGGCATGGCGGCGGTCGGATGCAACGCGGCACCATAAAGGGCAAACCCTTCCATGAAGAAGGTAAGGACCGCCCACCAGAGTGTGCTGAGCTCCTGGCCCGGCTGCGCAGCCGGCGGCGCTGAATCCGAACCGATGTCGGCGAGGCCCTGCCGCGCGGTGCCGCCAGAACCGAGACGGGCCATCCCAAGGCCATCGGAGCAACCTTGCCCATCGGGCTCCGCGTCATCCGGCCGGACAATACGGATGACACCGTGAGAATGCGTCTTCATCGTAAATCTCCCACACGCTGTTCGTGGGAGACTATGTGCCGGCCGGCTGTTACGCCGAGATCACCGCCACAGGCAAAGGGGTTACAATTGCAATCCGGCGGCCGCCACATTGTTCGAACATGATCTCCGCGCAGACGCGTTCCGCGTTTGTCGCGAGGGAAGACCGCCGCACACTTCGCGCTAACGTGACCCTTCGGGTCCGGATCTTGCCCTAGAACGGATCTACGGGAACCGCGAAGACATAGCCGACGCCGCGCTCGGTCTGAATGACGCGCGGCGCACTCGGATCGACCTCCAGCTTGCGCCGCAGCCGCAACACTTGAACATCGATGCTGCGATCGAAAATGTCTTCGTGGATGCGGGTGGCCTGAAGCAGATGCTCGCGGGTCAGGGGTCGCTGCGGCGCCTCGAGGAAGGCCAGCAACAAGGCATACTCTCCCTTGCTGAGCGGTACCGGCGCTTCGCTGGGATCGATGAGCTTTCGGCCGCGGCGTTCCAGCTTCCAGCCGTTGAAGCGATAGCCGCCGCGCTCGGGATCGCGGGCGCGCGCGGCGCGGCCCATCTCCTGCCGCCGCAACACCGCCCGGACGCGCGCCAGCAGCTCTCTCAAGGAGAACGGCTTGATGATGTAGTCGTCGGCGCCGAGCTCGAGCCCGACGATGCGATCGATCTCGTCGGGGCGGTGGCCAGTCGTGATGATGACAGGCACGTCGGAATGCGACCGGATCTCCCGCAGCAGGTCCAGGCCGTCTTCCTGACCGAGGCGAAGGTCGAGGATGATCAGACTGGGCTGACCGGCCTCGAGATAGTGGTACAGTTCAGACCGGTTGGACGCCGCCCTGGTCGGGACATTGTGCTCCTCCAGATATCTGATCACCATCTGCCGCAAGGTGGGATCGTCATCGACAACAACGATGTGGCCAACATCTGCAAGCATACTTCACTCTCAAAATCCGTCGTCACCAACCGGGTCACGTTCAAGATTCGCAATCACTCGGAATAATATGGGGGACAGCAAAAGCGTCGCCATGCGACGACAACGTTCATGACCACTTGATGATGCCGTAACCCGGTATTTCTGCGGCCAACTCCGCCGGATGTCGCAGACGTGAATAATTGTGATCCTAGCAAATGCTACTTTTGAGCGATTCCAATGCGCCGGCGTGCGAGATCGTTCGTCGGCGACGAGGTGACTGTTCGGCAGTGACGACGACTGCAGTGACGACGACTGCGCGAGCGATGGCGAGAAGACTGCCAACATTTTCCTGCGCGCGCGACGTCGACTTCACCTGCGCGTGAGCTTTTGCCGTTGCGCGCATCCGGCGTGCTAACGACAGTGGTGCAGCCGGGAAAGGCCAGCCGCAACAGATCGTTTGTCAGGATATGTCAGGAGCGCGGGAGACCCGCCAGGTACAGGTAGATCGCAGCGAGGTCGTCGTCGTCCATCCGCCCGATCGGCCGCCACGGCATCTGGTCGTCGAGCCGAAGTCCGTTCGGATCGACACCCGTGCGCATGGTCGTGATGAACTGCGCCTGGCTCCAGTCTTTGACGATACCGAGGTCGGGTCCGAGCGGAGGCAATTGGCCGGGCACGCCACCGGAGAGATCCTTGCCATGACACTCACGGCAATCCTGATAGGACAGCAAGTACCTGCCGTAGCGCGCCGTCGGCCCCTTCGGCGGCGCGATGATCACACCGGTGAAGACCGGCTTTGCATCCGGCAACAGTCCGGCGCCCAGCATCGCAAGGCCCAGCACACTGAAGCGATCCGGTGGATCCGGGGTCTCCTCACCACTCGCCGGCAAGGCGCGGATGTAGGCGATCACGGCCTTGGTGTCGTCGTCGCTCAGCCGGCCGGCATTGGTAAAGGACATGATCGCGAGCCATCGCCCCCGCGCATCGACGCCATTGCGAATGGCGCGAAAGATCTCGCCGTCGGACCAATGCTTCAGGACCCCGGCGGGGGTCAAATTGGCGGGCACGAACGAGCCGATCGGAAGCGGAAGATCCTCGCCGACGTCGCCGCCACCCGACAGCACCCCGCTCTTCGAGTGACACCCGGCGCAAAAGCCGTCGGCGACCGCCCTGCCGCGGGCGATGCGTTCCGGTGTCGCCTCGACCTGGAGATCGGGGACCGGCGCGGAGCGCGCGTGCTGCTTGACGATGCCCGCTGCGGTCAACGCGCTCACGCCGGACAGCGGGACGGCAAGCGTTGCCGCCAGCACCACGCCACCCCACTTCACCAGTGGATTCTGCGCCCGCAGGGCGCAAGCACCCGACCAGACCAGGAGCACGATGAAAGCAACCATCGCAATCAGGGCGACAATATTCTGCATGACGTTTTCCTCAACGAATTCTGCGTGGTCAAGACCGCGCGCTATCTCGGTCGTCAATAATCGGCTTCGGCCAAAATCGCCGCCGAATGTCGCGGCGCGCCAAACGGCGCTCTGCCGGGTTACGAGCGCGGCATTACCGCTCCGTTTCACGGCCGGCCGCTCGCGTTACAACCGTAGTCCTTGCGCGACGGCACCATCTTCGCCGGCACGTCGGCCTTGGCCGCGCCACGATGCGTTGCCGACGTAACCATTTGGCGGCCATCGGAAGCCTTGGTGTAACCGCGATCCCTTCAATTCCCTCTTGCTCACGAGAGCGGCCGCCCGGTGGCGACCGCGCATCGATCATCAAGAGGTCATCTCCCATGAAGATTCTTATCGCTTCGACGCCTGCGACGGGTCATCTCAATCCGATGCTGGCAATCACGCGGATCCTGGTCGCCGAGGGTCATGAGATTGCTTTCATGACCGGCACCGCCTTTCGCGCCCGCGTCGAGGCCAGCGGCGTCAAGTTCTTTCCCCTTCCCGAGGGCGCGGACTTCGATCCGAACGACGTCTTCTCGCGGGTCCCCGAACTCAAGACCATCCCGCCGGGGCTGGAGTGGTTCCGCGTCGCCTGCGAGCGCATCTTCGTCGACGCCATTCCGGCCCAGCACCAGGGGCTGCTGCAGGCGTTGCAGCAATTCCCGGCCGATATCATCGTCGGCGACGACATGCTGTTCGGCGTGCTCCCGATGCTGCTCGGACCGCGCTCGCAGCGGCCCCCCATCGCGCTCTGCGGCACCTCGTTCCTGCATTGGGCGCGTGAGGACGGTGCGCCGAACTTCCTCGGCTTGCCGCCAGCACGGACCGACGACGAACGCGATCATTATGCGGCCATGGCGCGGGACTTCGATGCGGCGGTCGATCAGCCGGTGTCACTGCGCCTGAACCGGACCCTGAAGGGCCTCGGCGTCGGACCGATAGCAATGCCGCTTTTCCATTCCGTGGTCGCTCTCGGCGACGCCTATCTGCAATTGTCGGTGCCGAGTTTCGAATTTCCGCGCGAGATCCCGTCCTCCGTGCATTTCGTCGGCACGCCTCCGATCATTGCCAACCAGGTCCCACCGCCGTCATGGGCCGAGGAGCTCGATGGTACACGCAAGATCGTTCTGGTGACGCAGGGAACGGTGGCCAACCACAATTTCAATCTGCTGGTCGCCCCGACACTGGCGGCGCTGGCCGACGAGCCCGACATCATGGTGATCGCGACCGCAGGCGGCCGCCCGGTGGACGCCATTCCCGGCAAGGTCCCGTCGAACGCACGCATCGCGAGCTACCTGCCGTTCGAATGGCTGCTGCCGAACGTCGACGTGCTCGTCACCAATGGCGGCTATGGCAGCGTCAATCAGGCCCTGAGCTTCGGCATCCCGCTGGTCACCGCGGGACTGACCGAGGACAAGGCCGACGTCAACGCGCGCGTCGCCTGGTCCGGCGTCGGCATCAACCTTGCGACCAACGAGCCGACTCCGCAGGCCTTGCGCGAGGCGGTGCGGACGGTGCTCGACCAGCCGCGCTATCAATTCCGCGCAACGCAGATCGCGGACGAGTTCGCCGAGATCGACACGCGGACGGAAATTCTCCGGGTCATCGGCGAGCTCGTGACCGACGAGACGGAAGTGTCACGCCTGCGCGCAATCGCAGCGAGCCAGGGTCGGCGCTCCGGCCGGCGTGCCTGATCGCACGTCTGAACGGAGCGATGGAGGGCGGAGCGACCGCGCTCCGTCGCTCCGTAGAAGTTCGTCACATGTCACCGGATGCTTGCCCATGCGAATCGAACCAGACACCTTTGCATTCACGCTGCTGCTCGGCCTTCTTGCGGCCGTGCCGTATTCCGGCATCGACATCAACCTGCCGGCCCTGGCCGCCACCGGCGCCACCCTGGGCTTGAGCGCGTCGGATGTCGGGTTGACGATGAGCGCCTTCATGCTCAGCCTCGCCACCGCGCCGCTGATCTACGGACCCGTCTCGGACCGCCTTGGCCGCAAGCCTGTTCTGGGCTTCGGCCTCGCGCTGTTCGTCGCCGCCAGCGTCAGTTGTGCGTTTGCCTCCTCGCTGCCGGTTCTGCTGCTCGGCCGTTTCGTTCAAGGCATCGGCGCCGCCGCAACCGCCACGACCTTTGCCATCATCCGCGATCTCTTCGACGGCGACGCCGCGCGAAGCAAGATCGGCAACATCATGGTCGCAGTCAACGTCGCGACCGTGATCGCGCCGACGGCCGGCGCGGCGCTGCTGGCGGCTGCCGGCTGGCGGTCGATCTATGCAACCCAGGCCGCGATAGGTTTCATGCTGCTGGTGGTGGTGATGTTTCGCTTCGCCGAAACGGCGGCGATCGCGCCGTCCGGGCGCCTGGTGCCGTCCGCCGTGATCGACAGCTATCGCCGGGTACTGACGCATCCGGTCTCGGTTGCCTACATCCTGGTCGGCGCCGCGGGCGGCGCGACGGTGTTTGCCTACGTCACCGGCGCCTCGCTGTTCTTCGTCGGCGCCGTCGGGCTCTCGCCCGAGCAATACGGCCTGATCTTCAGCGCCTGCTCGGCATCCGTGATGGGCGGTGCCTTGCTCGACGGGCAGCTCGGCCGGCGCGGGATATCCTCAAGCCACATGCTCGCAATCGGGCTGGCGCTGTCGGCGGCGGCGAGCGTCGTGCTGCTCGGGATGACACTGACCGGCTGGATGCCCACGGAGCTTGTCGTCGCGCTGCTGATGGCGGTGGCACTCGGCTTCGGGCTCAGCGTGCCGAACGTGATGAGCGCGACGATGCAGCACCTCCCGGAGATCGCCGGCGCCGTCAGCGCGGCTGCCGGGAGCATTCAACTGATCGCCGGCGCCATATCGAGCGGGCTGGTGGCGGTTCGCTTCGACGGACGGACTGCGCTCTCGATGACGGCGGTCATGGCAGCGTCGTCGCTCCTCGCGCTGGTCCTGTATTGTCTGGTCGCGCGTTCCGCCGACCGTCGCCTGCGATCGCAGGTGATCGGTGCCGGCGAAGCGATCCGCAGCTCCACAAGCTCTTAAGGTTCGCAGGACGCCGATGCTGAAGGACCCGGCGCGCGCCGACGCCAAAGGGGGTTTCATCGCCGAACAAATCTAGCGCGGATGGTTGAACAGGTCCGTCGTGGCGTCGTCGACGGCGATGTCGACCAGCGCGGGGCCGCCCGAGGCCAATGCTTCGGCGAGACAGCGGTCGAGATCGGCGACGTCGGTTATGCGGCGGCCCGGGCAACCGTGCCCCCTGGCGAGCGCAACGAAGTCGAGCCCGGGCAGGTCGATTCCAGGCGGACGATGCGCCTGCATCAGCTGGCTGAAGGCCCGCATCGCGCCATAGCCGGAATTGTTCATGATCACGAAAGTGATCGGCAGGCGACGCTGCGCCGCAGTCCAGATCGCCTGGATGCAGTACATCGCCGATCCATCGCCGATCAGTGCGACGATGCGACGGCCCGGCCGCGCCAGCGCCACGCCAATGGAGGCCGGCAGGCTGTAGCCGAGCCCGCCGCTTGCCATGGTGAGAAGCTGTCCGCGCCCGGCCGCGGCAGGAACTGCTGGATGGCGGGACGATGCGACGGCGCCTCCTCGACCACGATCGCATCGCGCGGCATCAGCGCCGACAGCCGGCTCAGCGCATAGGCCGGAGGAATCGGATTTTGCGCGGCGGGAGCCGCAGGCCGGGTCCGCGCGGCCGGCCCCTCGCGCTTGGCGATGTCGGGCAGCGCCGAACGAAGCGCGACGAGCGCCTTCGGGAGCGTGCTGATGATGGTGTCACCGACCGCCGCGGCCGCGGCCTCGGCCGGATCGTCGGTGATCTGCCAGACCGGCGTTCCGTCGTCGAGCAATTCGCATTGTCCTTCGACGTGGAAGGTGAACACCGGCGCCCCGACCACGACGATCAGATCGACGCCGCGCAAGGCGCGCGCGAGCCCTCCGGGCGCTGCCGGAAGGAAGCCTGCGAATTGCGGATGCAATTCCGGAAAGCTCGAACGGCTCGACATCGGGCTTGCCCAAACCGCCGCCCTCGCCTGTTCGGCGACCGCGACCATGGCATCGACGCAGCCGTTGCGATCGATCTCGGGTCCGACGACAAAGGCAGGCTTGCTGGCCGCTGCGATGGCTGCGCCGAGCCGGACGATCGCCGCCGGATCGGGCGCAAACTCCGTTGCGATGTGGCGCACCGGCGGCGCGACGGCCGCCCGCGCCCAATCATCCGACGGCACCGACACGAATGTCGGGCCGCGCGGATGCTGCATGGCGGTGAGGAAGGCCTGCGCAATGGCCGCGGGCACATCTTCCGCCCGCGCAGGTTCCGAACTCCACTTCACATAGGGCCTCGGAAACTGCTCGGCATCCTCCGCGAAGAGATAAGGCCGCATCCGCAGCAGGCTGCGCGCCTGCTGGCCCGCCGTGACGACCATCGGCGTCTTGTTGCGGAACGCGGTGAAGAGATTGCCGAGGGCGTGGCCGAGCCCGGCCGCCGAGTGCAGGTTGACGAAGGCCGGACGCCCGGTCGCCTGCGCATAGCCGTCGGCCATGCCGACGACGCAGCCTTCCTGCAGGCCGAGCACGTAATCGATGTCGTCGGGCCAGTCGCCGAGAAAGGCGAGCTCGGTCGAGCCCGGATTGCCGAACACACGATCGACACCGAAGGAACGAAGCACGCCGAGGGTTGCTTCCCGGACCGTCAGGACTTTTGAGTTCATGGGTTGATTTCCCGGCATGCTTCGCCGTGTGGTGACGCGATCAGAAGGGATAGTGCTGAGGCTGGGTCTCGATCGTGATCCAGCGCAGATCGGTGAATTCGGCGATCCCGGCCTGACCGCCGAAACGGCCGTAGCCCGATCCCTTCACACCGCCAAACGGCATCTGCGCCTCGTCGTGCACGGTCGGTCCGTTGACGTGGCAAATGCCGCTTTCGATGCGCTGGGCCACCGTCAGCGCCCGCGCGACGTCGCGGCCGAACACGGCGGCCGAAAGACCGTACTCGGTATCGTTGGCGAGGCGGACCGCATCATCCACGCCGCGCGCGCGGATCACCGACACGACGGGACCAAAACTCTCCTCGCTGTAGATGCGCATGCCCGGGACGACGCGGTCGAGCACGGTCGCGGGCACGACCGTTCCGGCCCGCTCTCCACCCGCAAGCTTGACGGCGCCCCTGCCGATCGCGTCATCGATCAGCGCAACGACATGCCTGGCCGGCGCCTCGTCGATCATCGAACCGATCACCACCGGCCCGGAGCGCGGGTCGCCGGCCGGAAGCGCACCGGCCTTCTTGGCAAGCTTAGCGACGAACTGATCGGCCACGCTCTCATCCACGATCACGCGCTCGGTCGACATGCAGACCTGGCCCTGGTTGATGAAGGCCCCGAACGCCACGGCGGCGACCGCGGCATCGAGGTCGGCATCGTCGAGCACGACCAGTGGCGCCTTGCCGCCGAGCTCGAGCAGCACCGGCTTGAGGTGGCGGCCGGCGAGCTCGGCGATGACGCGGCCGACGCGAGTCGAGCCGGTGAAATTGATCCGCCGCACCGCCGGATTGGCAATGAGACGTTCCACCACCGCCGGCGCATCGGCCGGCGCATTGGTCAATACGTTCACGACGCCGGGCGGAAATCCCGCGTCCCTGAACACCTCCCCGATCAGCCGGTGCGTTCCCGGACAGATCTCGGAGGCCTTGAGCACCACCGTGTTGCCGCAGGCGAGCGGCGTCGCCACGGCGCGAACGCCGAGAATGATCGGAGCGTTCCAGGGCGCGATGCCGAGGCACACGCCGGCCGGCTGGCGGACGGCCATCGCCAGACATCCCGGCTTGTCGGACGGGATCACCTCGCCCGCGACCTGCGTGGTCAGCGACGCCGCCTCGCGCAGCATGCCGGTTGCGAGCTTGACGTTGAAGGCCGACCAGACTTCGGTGGTGCCGATCTCGGCCATCATGATCCGGATGAAGGCATCGCGCTTGGCCTCGAGCGCATCGGCGGCCTTCAAGAGCAGGGCGCGCCGCGCGTTCGGGCCGAGTGCCGACCACGCGGCGAGCGCGGCGGACGCCGCCGCCACCGCCGCGTCGGCGTCGGAAACCGTCGCGGCGGCCGCGCGGCTCGCGACCTCCTGCGAGAGCGGATTGCGCCGCTCGAATACCTTGCCGGTCGAAGCGGCCTGATCCCGCCCGCTGATGAGAAGATTGACGTCCATGAGAACCTCCCTGATGTTTGTGGCTGGGCTCAGCCGAGCAGCCGCGATTTGCTGGTTTCGTGCGCGAAGCCGAGCGCGATCATCGCTGCCAGCGCGAGCGCGACGTAGTATCCTGTGATCGCGTAGGTGGAGCTCGTCTGCGCGAACAGGCTGGTGGCGACGAGCGGCGCGATGCCGCCGCCGAGCACCGTGCCGAGCTGCTTTCCGATCGACACGCCGGTGAAGCGGATGCGGGTCGGAAACAGCTCCGGGAAATAGCTCCCTTCGGTGCCGAACATCAGGGGATGGATTACGCCTGCAGCCAATATCACCGCACAGGTCACCAGCAGCGTGTCACGGCTCGCGATCGCACCGTAGAATGCAAACATCGAGATGGTTGCGAGCGCGACGCCGGCAAGGAACAGGCGTTTGCGTCCGATCCGGTCGGACCAGGCCCCGATCAGGGGCATGGCCACGAGCCCGACGAGATTGGCGAACAGCACGGCCCGCGTGATCACGTCCTTCGGAACGCCGAGCTGGCGCGTCGCAAACGAGATGGTGAAGATGGCCGTCAGGTAGAAGTAGGACGTCTGCGCCATCTCGGCGAAGAACACGATGAGGATCGGCCGCCAATGTCCCTTCACCGCCTCGACGACAGGCACGGTTTCAGCCGGCCTCGCCTCGCGGAAGGTCGCGCTCTCCTCGATGCGCAAGCGCATGTAGACGCCGAGCGCGACCAGCACCGCGCTGATCAGGAACGGAACGCGCCAGCCCCAGGACAGCAGATCCGCCTCCGGCAGCCGCGAGATCGCCAGCGCCGCGAACGAGGCCAGCACGACGCCGACGGGTCCCGCGGCCTGGATCACCGCGGCAGAGAAGCCGCGCCGGTTGCCGGGCGCCGTCTCGATTGCCATGAGGATCGCCGCGGTCGATTCCCCGCCGAGCGCAAAGCCCTGGAGGAAGCGCAGCACGACGAGCGCGATCGTCGCGGCCACGCCCGCGCTGGCGTAGGTCGGCAACAGTCCGATCGACATGGTCGCAAGTCCCATCATCAGCAGCGTGCACAGCAGGACGGATTTGCGGCCCAGGCGATCGCCGAAATGTCCGAACACGATGCCGCCGAGCGGACGCGCCAGAAATCCGACGGCGAACGTCGCGAAGACAGCGATGGTCGCCGTGAGCTGATCGAATTTCGGGAAGAACAACTGATCGAACACCAGCGGCGCGATCAGTCCGTAGATGAAGAAGTCGTACCATTCGATCGCCGTGCCGATGGTGCCGGCGATCAGAATGCGCCTGCGGCCGCTCGCCGTCTGCGCGGTAGCGGCAGCGGTGGCGGCATGTTCGTCGTAGTCCTCGAATGCTCCTGTGGTCACGGTTTCCTCCTCCGTTGTCGTTGCTTGTTGTTATTGCGTTTGTTGTTATTGCCGTGCGGCCACGGGTTGGATGTGGCCGCGGGAACAGATCAGCTTGCCAGCCGCGCGCCATCGCCCGCGCCGTGCCCGAGCGCGCGGGCAAGAACGCGTCCGATCGTCCCGGCCTGCGATGCGCTGCCGCGCCAGGCCACGATCTGGTCCGGACGGATCAGAGCGAGGTCCGCCTCGTAGAGATCGCGCAGGGACTTCGGCAGCGTGACGAGCTTTACGTCGACGCCGAGCGCGCGGGCCGTCTCACCGAGCGGAGCATGGCCGGACGTGACGTCGCCGAACTGGAGCAGCGTCCACTCGAAACCGAACAGGTCGTACAAGGACACGCCGTCGTCCAGCCACGCATGCGGTGCGCGGCCGCCGGGACAGGCGCTCGGAACGTAGACATTCGCGGCGTCCGGCGGCGGCTGGCTGCCGTCGGAGACGATGATCGGCGAACCGTCGTAACGTCCGCCGAAGGTGATGCCGGGGATGTTGAACTCGGCGCGGGCGTGCTGCTCGAGATAGACGCCCGCGATCCGCCGCGCCTCGCCGCCGGCGTCAGTGGCGTCCTCGATCTCCGGCGCGGGCGCGAACAGGCCGAGGGAGTCGGCGAAGCGGCGCGCATAGTCGGTGTTGCGAAGCGCCACCGGACGCCGCTCGACCTCGTAGCTGTCGAGCAGCGCGGCCGGGCTCACGCCCTTGACGACGCTTGCGAGCTTCCAGCCGAGATTGACCGCATCCTCGATCGCGGTGTTGTAGCCGAGGCCTCCAGTCGGCGTGAACAGATGCGCCGCATCGCCGCCAAGGAACACCCTGCCCCGCTGCATCGCATTCGCGACCAGCGCGTGGCCGGCGGTCCAGGTCAGGAACGACAACACCTCGCATGCGATCGGCGCGCCGCAGGCGCGCTGGAACGCCGCCTTGGCCTCGTTGACCGTGATCGAGCTCTCGTCTTCGCCCGGCCGGAGCTGGGTGTGAAACGCGAATTCGTCGCGCCCGTTCACGGAGGCCATGAAGGCGCGGCGGTCGCCGTTGAAGCAATTATACATCCACGCTTTGGCATGCGGGATGCTGGCGTAGAACTCCGGCGAACGGACATAGACCGCCAGCATGCGGCCCCCCATGAAGTCGCGCTGCGTCCCGGTCTCGCCGCCATAGACGATGCCGAGCGATTGCCGGACCTGCGAGCGCGGCCCGTCCGCGCCGACCAGGAAATCTGCCTGAACCTGAAAGCGGCTGTTATCGTCGAGACATTCGATGTCGGCGACGATGCCGTCATCGCTCTCGGTGTAGCCGATGAGACGATGACCGTAGTTGAGCTTTATTCCGGGAAGCCGTTCGGCGTGCCGGCGCAGCACCGCCTCGACGTATTTCTGCGAGACGCGATGCGGCAGCTCCGCGGCACTCCAGGAGCCGGACAGGCCCTTGACGAGTTCGCTCGCGCGCGAGGACGACGGCAATGCAAACCGCGCCAGTTCATAGCCGGTGTAGCGGGTGAAATACGCGACGTCGGTCGGATAATCGGCCGGCAGGCCTTCGCGCCTGATCTCGTCGGCAAAACCCAGCCGCCGATAATGCTCCATCGAGCGCGCCTGCGTCGCATTGGCTTGCGGATTGAACGCCGTGCCCGGCTTTTCATCGACCAGGATCGCGGACACGCCGCGGCGGCCGAGTTCGTTGGCCAGCATCAGCCCGCATGGGCCCCCGCCTACGATGAGCACGGCGGCCGTCAGACGTGTTTCCAAGGCGCTTCTCCCTACCAGCATTATCTTGCATGGTAAGGTTGCCTGACGATATCGTCAAGTAGCCTGACTATTCGGCGTCGTCGAGCGTGTCGAACTGCGCGCCATAGACCGCCAGTCCCTTCAAGATCGCCTCCATCGTCGCCTTGCCGAGCTCGGCGCGCATCTCCTGCTCGGCGATGTCGACGGCATCGCGGAACGCATCGAGCCATTTGCGTCCGGCCGGCGTGAACATGACGATGCGCGCGCGCCGGTCGGTCGGATCGGCGATGCGGTCCACCAATCCGAGCTCGGCGCATTGATCGACCAGCTCGCCCATCGCCTGCTTGCTCATCGACGCGCGGCGGGCGAGCTCCGTGAGCCGCGTCCCCTCCACGTCGAGATTGCGGGTGAGACTGACATGGGCGATGCGCGTCTCGTCATGCCCCCGCTCGCTCATCAATTCGAGCACGCGGCCTTCGAAACGTCGCACCGCGTTGTTGAGCAGGCGGCCGATATTGGCATGCCGCCACGCCGTCCCGGATGTCCTGGATTTCAATGGATATGCCTTCTCGGAAACAGTCGGGATTTCAATGTCTGTCACTTACTTCGCCGCGTCCATCCATATCCCCGGCTGCGAATGCTCGCGGATGTGGGTGACGAGGAAGTCGGAAAAGGCCCTGATCTTGGCCGGCAGCCCGGCACGGTTCTGGTAGGCGATGTTCATGGTGAGCAGAGGCAGCTCCCAATCCAGCAGGACCGGGACGAGACGGCCCGCCGCGATATCGCTCTGGACGATGTAGAGCGGCTGGATGAGGATGCCGAGACCCGCCAGCGCCGCGCCGCGGATGACCTGGCCGTCATTGCTGTCGAGCGTCGGCGTGATGCGCACCGTCTGCGCGCCATTGCCTTTGCGCAGGCGCAGCGAATAGGGATCGTTCGCAAGGTTGTAGACGAGCATGTTGTGGCGCGCGAGATCGGCGGGCTGTTCCAGCTCGCCTGCGCTTGCGAGATAGGAGGGCGCGGCTGCCAGCACGCGACGCATCTGGCCGATGCGGCGGACGATGATGTTCGAATCCGGCTCCTGCTCGCGCGTGCGGATCGCCACGTCGATGCCCGCCTCGATGAAGTCAGGATAGCGGTTGGCGGTGGTGATCTGCATGTTGAGCTTCGGATAGCGCGCGCGGAAGGCCGGCAGCATCGGCGCCAGATAGATCACCGCAAAGGACAGCGAGCTCGTGACCCGCAGCATGCCCTGCGGCGACAGCGCGCGATCGCTGACGATGTCCTCGGCTTCCGCCAGTTCGCTCAGCACCCGGCTGGACCGCTCCAGCAACTCCTGCCCCGCCTCCGTCAGCCACAGGCGGCGCGTGTTGCGCTCGATCAGGCGAACGGCGAGGCGCTCCTCGAGCGCGCTGAGATGGCGGCTCGCGGCCGCGTTCGACATGCGCAAGGCCTCGGCGGCTTTGGACAGGCTGCCGAGCTCGGCCGTCTTGGCGAACACCTCAAGTTGGAGCAGGCGATCCATTTTTCCACTTTTAGGAAAAGAGACTTACAAATATTGGCCTTTATTTCCGTATCCCGCAAGCCAAAATGGGTCCAACACAAGCAAGATGACAGGCGAGGAAACTGGGAAATGTCGGGCCGGATCAGGCACATCGTGATGTGGCGGCTGCGCGGGGAGACCCCCGAGGAGCGGTCCGCCGCCCGGGCCAAGGTCAAGACCCTGTTCGAGGGCCTGCGCGGCCGGATCGACGGCCTCACCCATATCGAAGTCGGCCTCGACGTCAGCGCTGTCGATTACGCCTGCGACGTCGTGCTGTTCTCCGAATTCACCGACCAGGCCGCGCTTGCGGCCTACGCCACCCACCCGGAGCACATGCGCGTGCGCGAGGCGCTTGGCGACTTGCGGATCGGCCGCTTTCAGGTCGATTATCCCATCAAAGAGACCGGCGCATGATCGGTTCGTTCACCTTCGAAAACCTGCCCTGCCGCGTCGTGTTCGGCAGCGGAACGTTGGCTAATGCCAAGGCCGAGGTGGAGCGGCTCGGCGGCAAGCGCGCACTGGTGCTGACGACGCCGCAGCAGGAGGCGCAGGGCAAGAGCTTAGGGACAGCGCTCGGCCCGCTCTATGCCGGCATCTTTCCGGGCGCCACCATGCATACGCCGGTCGACGTTACCGAGCGGGCGCTCGCGGCGATGAAGGCGTGCGATGCCGATTGCGTGGTCTCGCTCGGCGGCGGATCCACAACGGGCCTCGGCAAGGCGCTCGCCTTGCGCACCGGCGTCAACCAGCTCTGCATCCCCACCACCTATGCCGGCTCGGAGATGACGCCGATCGTCGGCCAGACCGAGAACGGCCTGAAGACCACGGTGCGCGATGCGGCCGTGCTGCCGGAGACCGTGATCTACGACGTCGATCTCACCTTGACGCTGCCGGCGAGCCTGGCTGCGACGTCAGGCATCAACGCGATCGCGCATGCGGTCGAAGCGCTTTACGCGCGCGACACCAATCCCGTCACCTCGTTGATGGCGGAAGAAGGCATTCGCGCGCTCGCGCGTGCCCTGCCCGCCGTTGCCGCCAGAAGCGACGATCGCGAGGCCCGCACCGAGGCGCTCTATGGCGCTTGGCTGTGCGGCGTCTGCCTCGGCACGGTCGGCATGGCGCTGCATCACAAGCTCTGCCACACGCTCGGCGGCACCTTCGATCTGCCGCACGCCGAGACGCACACCATCGTGCTGCCGCATGCGCTGGCCTACAACGCCCCCGCCGTGCCCGAGGCGATGGCGCGCGTCGCGCGCGCGATCGGCGCGGCCGATGCGTCGCAGGGACTCTACGAGCTCGCAAAGCGGCTGGGTGCAAAACTGGCGCTACGCGATGTCGGCATGCCCGAGAGCGGCATCGATAAGGCGGCCGATCTCGCCGTCACCAACGCCTACTGGAATCCGCGGCCGCTCGAGCGGGGCGCCATCCGCGACTTGATCGCGCGCGCCTGGGCCGGCGAGCCGCCTGTTACCACCAAAGCTGTGGCTTGAAGCGATGCGGCGCACGCTGATCAGATCCGCCACCATCATCAGCATGGATGATGCGATCGGCGACCTCCGCACCGGCGACGTGCTGGTCGAAGGCAGCCGCATCGTTGACGTGCGGCCGTCGATCGACCTCGGCAGCGGCGCGGCCGAGACCGAAATCGTCGACGGCAAGGGGCGCATCGTCATCCCCGGCCTTGTCAACGCGCATATGCACACCTGGCAGACGGGCTTACGCGGCTATGCCGCGAACTGGACGCTGCTCGAATATTTCCGGCGCATGCACGCCGGGCTCGCGACCGTGTTCCGGCCCGACGACATCTACATCGCCACGCTGGTCGGCGCGCTGAACCAGATCAATTGCGGCACCACCACGCTGGTCGACTGGTGCCACAACAATCCGACGCCCGATCACACCGATGCCGCCGTGCGCGGCCTGATCGAGAGTGGCATCCGCGCCGCGTTCTTCCACGGCTCGCCCAAGCCGGAGCCGAAGCCCGGCGAGCCGCATTTCTCGGAAGTGCCGCATCCGCGCCGCGAGGTCGAGCGGCTGCTCGCCGGCCCCCTCGCCGACCGCGACGGTCTCGTCACGCTCGGGCTCGCCATTCTGGGTCCGCATTATTCGACGCTCGACGTCGCCATGCACGACTTCCGCCTGGCGCGGGAGCTGAAGCTGATCGCTTCGATGCACCAGGGCGGCGGTCCGGCCAAGACGCCTGATGGCTGGGAGAAGCTGATCGCGGCCGGCCTCGTCGGCGCCGGCGTCAATATCGTCCACGGCAACGATCTGCCCGACGATCTCCTCGACCGGATGGTCGATCTCGGCGTGTCGTTCTCGGTCACGCCAGAGAACGAGATGATCCAGGGCCACGGCTTCCCGATCACGGGACGGCTGCTGAAGCGCGGCGTCCGGCCGACGATCGGCATTGATCTGGAATCCGTGCTGGCCGGCGATCTCTTCTCCGCCGCGCGCGTCGCGCTCTCGATGCAGCGGGCACTCGACAATGCGGAGTCGCGCCGGGGCAGCGGCACCATTCCTGCGACCACCACCATCCCCGTGCGCGAGGCGCTGCGCTGGATCACGATGGAAGGCGCGCGCATGCTCGGCCGGGAGAGCCAGATCGGCTCGCTGACGCCGGGCAAGCTCGCCGACCTCGTCATCATCAACGCATCCGATCTCAATCTCGTCCCGGTGCACGATCCCGTCGCGACCGTCGTGATGCAGACGAGCCTCGCCAACATCGAGTCCGTCATGATCGGCGGCGCGTGGAAGAAGCGGAGCGGCCGGCTGCTGGTCGAGGGGCTGGAGGCGAAGAAGGAGCTGCTGGCGCAATCGGGCCGGCGGCTGGTGCAGGATATCGAACGACAGGGACGCGCCGCCTGAAGGCGCCAATGGACAACAACAATGACTGACGCTTCAAGGAATGTAGCCTTTATCGGAATCGGCAAGATGGGCCTGCCGATGTCGGTGCTTGTCGCCAAGGCCGGCTATGCCGTCACCGCGTTCGATCGGAGCGCGGCACGGACCAACGAGGCGCGAGCACAGGGCATTTCGATTGCAGCCTCACCGGACGACGCCGTGAGCGGCAAGGAAGCGGTCATCACGTCGCTGCCGGATGACACGGCCTTGCGCGGCGCGTTGCTCGGCCCCGCCGGCGTCATCGCCGCGATGGCCCCCGGAGCCGTTCTGATCGAGACCAGCACCGTGAGTGTCGAGGCCTCCACCGAAGTTGCGGCCAGCGCGCAGGCGCGCGGCGTTCTCTATCTGCGCGCGCCGGTCTCCGGCAACGCCAGCATCGTCCACACCGGCGCGCTGACCTGCTTCGTCTCGGGTCCGAAGGACGCCTTCGACAACGCAAAACCGTTGTTCGCCGCCTTCACCCGCGCCCGGACCTATCTCGGGCCCGCCGAGGAGGCCCGTTACGCCAAGCTCGCGGTCAACCTGATGATCGCGGTGTCGGCCGCGATGATGGCGGAGAGCCTGGCGCTGGCGCGCAAGGGCGGCATCGCCTGGCAGGACATCCTGAAGGTGCTCGACGACAGCGCGGTGGCCTCGCCGATGGTGAAGTACAAGACCGCGCCGCTTCGAACGCGGGATTTCGAATCGACCTTCTCCTGCAAGCAGATGGCCAAGGACCTCGATCTCATTCTCGGCGCCGGCCACGCCGTCGGCGTGCCGCTGCAGCTCGCTGCCCAAGTGCGCGAGACCTATGGCTCGCTGGTGGCGCAAGGCGACGGCGAGGCCGACTTCATCGCGACCGTCAAGCATCTCGAGCGGCTGTCCGGCCTCGGCGAACCGAAGCTCTGATCAACGGAGACATCCATGCGTAACTTCAACGAGACCACGATCACGGAGGCGGTGCTGGAGCGGATCGCAGGCGCAACCGATCCGCGCATCAAGCAGGTCAGCGAGGCGCTGGTGCGCCACCTTCACGCCTTCGTCCGCGAGGTCCGCCCGACCCAGAAGGAATGGGAATACGGCATCGACTTCCTGACCCGCACCGGCCACATGTGCGACGACAAGCGCCAGGAGTTCATCCTGCTGTCGGACACGCTCGGCGTCTCCATGCTGGTCGACGCGATCAACCACCCGGTGCCGGAAGGTGCGACCGAGACCACGGTGCTCGGCCCGTTCTTCGTCCAGGCCGCGCCGGAGAAGGACATCGGCGCCGACATCTCCGGTCCCATGGAAGGCGATCCCATGCTGGTCACCGGCTCGGTCTCGACCGTCGACGGACGTCCGCTGGCGGGCGCCGTCGTCGACGTCTGGCATTCCGACGATGACGGCTATTACGACGTGCAGCAGCTCGACCAGATCGGCGATCTCGCGATGCGCGCGCGCTTCCACACCGACGCCAATGGCCGCTTCCATTTCTGGTCGATCAAGCCGGCCGCCTATCCGATCCCGCATGACGGCCCGGTCGGCGAGATGCTGGAGGTGCAGGGCCGCCATCCCTGGCGTCCGGCGCATGTGCATTTCATGATCTCGGCGCCCGGCTTCGAGCAGCTCGTGACCCATGTGTTCGTCGCCGGCGACAAATATCTCGACAGCGATGTGGTGTTCGGCGTCAAGGACAGCCTGATCCGCGAGTTCGTCCGCCACCCGGCCGGGCGTGCGCCGGATGGTCGCATGGTGGACAGCGACTATTTCCATCTCAACTACGATTTCGGCCTGAAGCAGGTTGCGAGCAGCGCAAGAGCCGCCTAAGCCGAACCACAACGCAGCGGACCGGCAAGAGTCCGTCATCGGGGCAGACAGGGAGCAAGGATGGGACCGCGGGTCAGCACAGTAGCATTGGCCGATCGCCTCACCGGCATGATCGGCCCGCGCGCGAGCGTCGCGCGCGGCGTGCTCGATCAGCACGGCCAGAGCGAGTCGCATTATCGCAATTTGCCGCCCGACATCGTCGTCTTTCCTGAAACCACGCAGGAAGTGGTCGACATCGTGAAGCTGTGCGCAAGCGCGGGCATGCCGATCGTCCCGTTCGGCGCCGGCACCTCGCTCGAGGGCAATGCGGCTTCGGTCGCCGGCGGCGTCTGCTTCGACTTCGCGCGCATGAACAAGGTGCTGGCCGTGCACGACAGCGACATGGACGTCGTGGCGCAGCCCGGCATCACGCGAAAGCAGCTCAATGCGGAGCTGCGCGGCACAGGCCTGTTCTTCCCGATCGATCCCGGCGCCGATGCCTCGATCGGCGGCATGACATCGACGAGGGCCTCCGGCACCATGGCGGTGCGCTATGGCACAATGAAGGACAACGTCATGGCGCTGGAGGTGGTGCTGGCCGACGGGCGCGTGATCCGGACCGCCAGGCGCGCCCGCAAGTCGGCCGCCGGTTACGACCTGACGCGCATGTTCGTCGGCGCCGAAGGCACCCTCGGGCTCATCACCGAGATCACGCTGAAGGTGCATCCCGTGCCGCAGGCAATCTCGGCCGCGGTTTGCAGCTTCGACACCCTGCACAATGCCGTGGACACCGCGATCTCCGTGATCCAGTCCGCGATCCCCGTGGCGCGCATCGAGCTGCTCGACGACGTCATGATGCGCGGCATCAATGCCTACGCAAAGCTCGGCTATCGCGAGGCCCCGACCCTGTTCTTCGAATTCCACGGCTCCGAGGCCTCCGTCGCCGAGCAGGCCGAGGCCGCAGAGGCGATCGCCGCCGACCATGGCGGTCATGGATTTGCCTGGGCCAAGGCGCAGGAAGACCGCAGCCGGCTCTGGCACGCCCGCGACAACACGCTCTATGCGGGCCTGGGCCTCCGGCCCGGCGCGCGCGCCGTGATCACCGATGTCTGCGTGCCGATCTCGCGGCTGGCGGAATGCCTGACCGAGACGCGACGCGACGCGGACGAGCACGGCTTCACCGCGCCGATCGTCGGCCATGTCGGCGACGGCAACTTCCACATGCTGATCCTGATCGATCCGGCAAAACCGGACGAAGCTGAGGGCGCCAAGGCGCTCCAGGCCCGCATGGTCGCCCGCGCCATTGCCATGGACGGCACCTGCACCGGCGAACACGGCATCGGGCTCGGCAAGATCGACTATCTCGCTGACGAGCTCGGCGAGGCCGTGGACGTGATGCGAGCGATCAAGACCGCGCTCGATCCTGATGGACTGATGAATCCCGGAAAGATCTTTGCGGGCGGAGCCAAGGCATGAGCGACGCGCTTCCGATCGAGGTCACCTCACCCACGCCGCTGCTCGAGCTGCGCGGCATCAGCAAGGAGTTTCCCGGCGTCAAGGCGCTGGATGACGTGTCCTTTGCCGTCTTCCCCGGCGAAGTCCATATGCTGCTGGGGGAGAACGGCGCCGGCAAGTCGAGCCTGATGAAGGTGCTGTGCGGCGCCTACCGCGCCGATGCCGGCGAGTTCTACTACAAGGGCGAGAAGGTCGCGATCGGCTCGGCCGCGGATGCACAGAAGCTCGGCATTGCCGTGATCTTCCAGGAGTTCTCGCTGGTCCCCCATCTCGACATCGCCCAGAACATCTTCCTCGGCCGCGAGCCGAAGGGCCGCATCCCCGGCACGATCGACCGGAGCAAGATCCTCGCCGACGCCAAACGCGTGCTCGGCACCATCGGCTTCGACATCGATCCCTCCACGATCGTGGACAAGCTCGGGGTGGCGCAGCAGCAGATGGTCGAGATCGCCAAGGCGATCAGCCAGAACGCACGCATCCTCGTCATGGACGAGCCGACCGCGGCGCTGTCCGACCGCGAGACCGAGCTCCTGTTCGCGCTGATCGCGCGGCTGAAAGCCGACGGCGTGTCGATCGTCTATATCTCGCACCGCATGGCGGAGGTGTTCGCGCTCGGCGATCGCATCACGGTGCTGCGCGACGGCCGCCGCATCGACGGCGTCCGCCCGGCCGACGTCACGCCGGACCAGCTCGTCCGCATGATGGTCGGACGCACCGTCGACATGACCTATCCGCGCAATTTCGCCGACAAGCCCGGCGAGGTACTGCTGCAGGTCAAGGGCCTGAGCTCCTCGACCGGGATCTCCGACATCAACATCGAGGTGCGCCGGGGCGAGATCGTCGGCCTGTGCGGCCTGGTCGGCTCCGGCCGCAGCGAAGTCGCGCGCGCCATCTTCGGCGCCGATCCCGTCAGCTCCGGCGAGATCATCTTCGACGGCAAGACCATCTCCGGCGAGCCTGATCTCGCCGCCCGCCGCGGCATCGCGCTGATCCCGGAGAGCCGCAAGAGCGAGGGCCTCGCTCTGCTGCGGTCGGTGAGCGACAATCTGGTGGTGTCGGCGCTGCGAAAACTGTTCCCGAGCGGACTGTTCGACCAGCGTTCGGCGCAGCGCACCTCCGACGGCCTGATCCGGCAGCTGAGGATCGCGACGCCCAGCGCGCGCCAGACCGTCGGCCTGCTCTCGGGCGGCAACCAGCAGAAGGTCGTGATCGGCAAGTGGCTGGCCGCCGGCTCGAAGCTCTTCATCTTCGACGAGCCGACGCGAGGCATCGACATCGGCGCCAAGTCCGAGATTTTTGCGCTGATCGACCGCCTGGTCGCGGAAGGCGCCGCCGCACTGATGATCTCGTCCGAGCAGGTCGAGATCTGCCATGTCTGCGACCGCGCCTATGTGATGCGCGAGGGCCGCATCGCGGGACACCTGACGCGCAACGAACTGACCGAGGAGAACATCGTGCGACTGGGGATGCATCATGCGTGAAGCTGCGGTCGTTTCCGAGCCCAATCCGCTGCAACGCATTCCCGGCGTTGCCATCGTGCTGGTGCTGCTGATCGCGCTGTTCAGCGCGATCGCACCCGGCTTCCTGTCGGTCGCCAACCTCTCCAACGTGCTGGTGCAGTCGACCATCCTCACCATGCTCGCGCTGCCGATGACCCTGATCATCATGACCGAGGGGCTCGACCTGTCGATGGGTGCAGTGCTGACGCTGACCTCGCTCTGCGTCGCGATCGTGTCGCTCGCGACCAAGTCGATGCTCCTGGGCTTAGGTGCCGGCCTGCTGGTCGGCGCGGCCTTCGGCACCGTCAACGGCTGGCTGGTTGCCATTCTCGGCATTCCGCCCTTCGTCGCGACGCTCGGCACGCTCGGCATGGCCCAGGGCCTATCGCTGATCGTCAGCGACGGCCAGAGCGTGGTCGGCATTCCTCACAGCGTGCGCGACATCTACTCGGCGACGCTGCTCGGCGTTCCCGTGCCGATCGTGATGGCGCTGGTGACTTACGCCGCGTTTCACGGCCTGCTCTATCACACCCGCTTCGGCACCTACATCTTCGCGCTCGGCGGCAACCGCGAGGCGCTGCGCTATGCCGGCCTCTCGCCGAACAAGCTGCTGATCGCGGTCTATGCGCTCGGCGGCGCCATGGCCGGCATCGCGGGCCTGTTGATGACCGCGCGGATGAATTCAGGTCATCCGACCGCGGGCCTCGGCCTTGAATTCGATGCGATCGCAGCGGTCGCGGTCGGCGGCACCTCGTTTGAGCGCGGCAATGGCTGGCTGCTTGGCACGTTGCTGGGCGTGATCGCGGTCGGCGTGCTTCGCAATGGGCTCAACCTGATCTCGATGCCTTCGTCGGTGCAGGTCGCAAGCGTCGGCGTCCTCGTCATCGTCGCACTATTCCTCGACGGCCTGCGGAGCCGCGCATGACCGACATCACCAAGGAGGCGATCGTGCCGCCCCGCTCCTTCCTGTCGCAGGACGCGATCCAGGTGTTCTATCGCCTGCTCGCAGCTTTGCTGATCTGCGCCGTGCTGGCCGTGCTCAGCGATTCCTTCCTGAGCCTCGGCAACATCCTCAATGTGCTGAGGCAGGCGAGCCTGACCTTCTTCATCGCCTCCGGCCTGACGCTGGTGGTGCTGACCGCGGGCCTCGATCTCTCCGTCGGCGCCAATGTCGCGCTGTCGGCCTGTATCGCCGGAACCGTGATCCACAAGACCGGCTCGCCGGCACTCGGCATCCTCACCGGCCTTGCCTGCGGCGGCATCGTCGGCCTTCTCAACGGTGTCATGGTCACCGCGCTGCGCATCCCCTCCTTCATCGCGACCTATGGCATGCTCTGGGTGCTGAACGGCCTGACCTACTGGTACATGGCGGGCGAGACCCTTCACGGTTTTCCGGCAGGCTTCCGCCAGATCGGCAGCGGCTATCTGTTCGGCCTGCCGATCCCGGTCTACCTGCTGCTGGTCTTCCTCGGCATCGGAACGCTGTTTGCCCAGCGCACGATCTGGGGCCAGGAGATCTACGCGATCGGCGCCAATCCGGTCGCGGCGCGGCTCTCCGGCATTCCGGTCGCGCGGCGCCTGCTGCTGGTCTATGCCGTCTCCGGCACCATGGCGGGGCTCGCCTCGATCATCTTCCTGTCGCGGCTCAATTCGGCCGAGGCCGACATCGGCGAGAGCCTGACGCTACCGGCAATCGCGGCCGTGCTGATCGGCGGCACCTCGCTGTTCGGCGGTGTCGGCACCGTGTTCGGCACCTTCATCGGCGCGTTGATCCTGACGCTGGTGCTGAACGGCATGAACCTGCTCTCGGTCAGCGCCAACTGGCAGCCGCTCGTCACCGGCGTCATCGTCATCCTCGCGGTCTGGCTCGACATGAAGACCCGCCGCCGCGCGCAATGAGTTCCTAGAGTTCCAACAAGCAAAATGAGGGATGGAGGCAACATGAGACTGAAACTGGGCTATCTGGCGCTGCCGCTGCTGATGGCGGCCGCGATCACCACCGAGGTGCGTGCCGACGGCGAGACCATCGCCGTCTTCACCAAAAACCAGACCAACCCGTTCTTCCAGACGGTGCGGGTCGGCGCCGACAACATGGCGAAAGCGCTGAACGCGAAGACGCTGCAGTACATCCCGACCAAGCCGGACTCGATCCCCGAGCAGCTCAGCCAGATCGAGGACGTCGTGGTGAAGAAGCCGAGCGCCATCGTCTTCACGCCGGTGGACTACAAGGCGATGGTGCCGGGGGTCGAGAAGATCAACGAAGCCAAGATCCCCGTCGTCAACATCACCGACCGCTCGGCCGGCGGAAAATTCCTGTCCTTCGTCGGCGCCGACGATTACAGCCTTGGGCTGGAAACCGCACGCTTCCTGCTCAAGACGCTGGGTGGCAAGGGCAACATCGTCATCATCGAGGGCGTCAAGGGCTCCCTGACCAATGTCGACCGCGTCCGCGGCTTCAACGACGCGCTGAAGGAAAACGCGGGCGCCAAGCTGCTGGCCTCGCAGCCCGGCAACTACCAGCGGCTCCAGGCGCTCCAGGTGATGGAAAACCTGATGCAGTCGAATTCGCAGATCGACGGCGTGCTGGCCGCCAACGACGCCATGGCGGTCGGTGCGATCGAGGCGCTCGACGGCGCCAACCGCAAGGCGCAGGTGATCGGCATCAACGGCACCAAGGAGGCGATCGACGCGATCAAGTCCGGCAAGCTGCTCGCGAGCGGCGACTACAACGGATTTGCGCAAGGCTGCCTCGGCACCATGATGGCGATCCGCTCCTTGCGCAGTCAGCCCGTCATCGGCGAGATCGTGCTGAAGCCGACCGTCATCACCAAGGACAATTTCCAGCCGTTCGACGTGCCGCTGGAGCAGCGGACCTGCCCGACCTTCGAGGACGCCGGCAAGCTCGGCGCCAAGTAACCCAACCGATCATCACAAGCACGGACGGCCGCACCCGCGGCCGTCCCAAGAAGACCAAGACATAAACGGAGACACCATGCTGTTCGCCATTCATGCCATCGACCGCACCGGCGCGCTGCCGACCCGGCTCGCCAATTACGACGCCCACAAGACCTTCCTCAGCGACACCTCGCGCTTCGGCGTCAAGATCGTGATGTCGGGGCCGCTCGTCTCCGACGACGGCGCAACCATGATCGGCAGCCTGTTTCTGATCGAGGCGCCGGGCCGAGCGGAGGTCGAAGCCTTCAACCGCGCCGATCCCTTCGCCGCGGCCGGCATCTGGGACAAGGTCACGATCACGGGCTTTCTACGCCGCCAGGGTTGAGCGGCCTCGGCAACACTGCACCGGGCAACCCGCCGCGCAGTCGTCATATTGACATCTCTGATGTGCCTTGCTGCTCGTGCCGTTATTCGGTGAATAGATCAGATTTCGATCGTTTGCGCTGCCTAGCGACAGACCCATACTCCGTTCACCAGCACACGGGCGCATGCCGGCGCCACGACGGTGGCCGCAGCCCCTGCCGCTACCGCCCCGCCCACGACAGCCCGGCGCGTGGTCCGTCGCGCGACTCCGGCAACACTTGCGGGCGTCGCCGGCCGTCCCACCCTCGCCTGCGCGCTGTCGACCGAAAATGACAGACCACGCTCGTGCGACCATTGCACGGAACCGATCGCGGCGACGGCAATAATGGCAGCTCCAAAGCACCAGTTTCTGCAGGTATGTTTCATGGTCGACCTCCTTCTTCCGTTGTTGAATCGCTATTCGTTTCGAGTCTTGCGCCCAACAGCGACGGGCGCACCGATGGCGAAATTTGCCACCTGCCGTCTCTTACCGGCGAGAGCGCGGCGGTGGCGGGACGGGCCCCAAATCGCGCTGCCAGATGGTGCCATTGTCGAACTGAATGAGCATGCCATCCGGCGAATAGACCGCACTCTGGTTGAATGCGTCGATCCAGATCCGGGTTGCCGGCCAGTACCAGTCGGGCCACGCGCGGGACGGCTGCCCCGCTTCCGTCAGGAGATTAAGTTCAGTCCCGTTTTGGGTAATGTAAGCCGGCAAATTTCCCTGGCACATTCGGACACATTTGTAGATGCCGGTCAGATTGATCGACTGGGCTGACACAGGAGTCGGCGCAAGCGCAGCTGTCATCACGGCGACAACGATCGGAAAATGTTTCATACAAATCACTCCTTCGTTCAAATGATCAGGAGAGCCCCTGTCGAATGGGCTTCCAATAAAAGCGAGTTGCGCTCCGCGAGCGAGCGCCGGATCACTGCGAATTTCGGTTCTTGCTCGCTCCTCTCAAACGCGGTGCCGTCGAGGGCGACTTCACCCACTCCGCCATTTGGATACAGGTGAGAAGATCGACATAGCTCGGACTTCCGCCGGCCGAGGCTTCCCCTTCGCAGCTATCGCGAAGGGGATTTGGCGCAGCGCTCCACACCGTGCTGAGCTGTTGCTGCGCAGCCAACTCATCGCGCATGCAGTCTGCGAAGCTCTGGGAAAGGGCAAGCCCCATTGCCTTGTCATCAGCTGTGGTCGCCTGGCACGTCGCCTCTACCTTCAATTCGGGGACGCGATCGGAGACGGGCATCACGAGCAGTTGGGTCCCGAGGAGCGCTGCGGATAATGCTGCCATCGTCATCTTGACCTCCTTCAAACTCTATCAAATGCCCCCCTGAACTGCCACCACGAGGCACCGCGCTAGAATTGCCCCGGTTGAGCCGGGGGACCGGGCCAATCGGATCGCAGGTTGCTCCGGTTGTTGCGATCGAAGAGGTCTTGCCTGCAGATGAAGCCGTTCCCGCAGCTAACCGCCGGAGGAGCAGGCCGGCGAACATCGGCGGCCGCCGCGATCTTTGCGTGCGGCGCCTTGGCGAGGGCGGCCGTGACCAGGACAACCTCAAGCCCGCAAAGGACGGTAAGCAAGCACGTCTTCTTCATGGGATCAGCGCTCCTTTGCTGGCCGGGCGCAGGCGGTAAACCGACCGCGCCGGTCAAACGGCCCGTCGTTCGGTAACAAGGCGGATGGGGATAGTCGCCGGAGCGAGTGCTGTGCCCGCGATTGCGACGGACGAAACACGGTGCGGGCACGTGATGCAGCAAGAGACATGTGAACTCTCCGGCACTCGGCGAACGTCGGGCATAACGGGGCACGACGTTACGGGACCGGCCTTGATCCAGATCAAGCTCACGTCGGCGTTCCCGCATTGCGCAGGGCGCGAGAGCTACGCCACTCCGTCGCGCGCTACGTGCGGCTCGTTCGAGGGGGAGTGGCGATTTCGTCGACCAGGGGGAGGCTCGTGGCTGACGTCGCTCAGCGCCGGAAACTCTCCGACCAGCCTTGCGAAATAAGCTCTCAACAAGCGATCGAAAGTCGACTTTGCTTCGCCGACGTCGCGGCCCTCAAGGCCGAGGTTTTCGGCAGTCCCACCCAGTACTTGTTGCGCCATGGCCTGCCTCCTCGAAGCAGTACACGCCCGGATGCCCTTTTTTCCTCGTTGTCAATAATCGATGAGCCGCGATCAATCGGTTTGATCCATCTCAAACGACTCGCGCTCTTGAATGGGAAGCAAAGGCCGACCGCCCATGGGCGTCAGCCTTGATGATGCGCGCAACAGGTGTTGCCGCTGGTCTCCAGAGAGATCGTCAGCGCGATGTGGGTACTACTTTGTAGTCATCCGCTTCGGTGGCGCGGTCGGCGCAGGCGCTGCCGGCGAGATGACAAACGTCACCCAGGCATTCCAGCCGTCGGGCCGGTTTTCCGCGGCAAATTCCTTGTAGGCCTTCAGGTTCAGATAACCCTGCATGTCGCCAACCGGAAAGATGAACCCGACTTGCCGGCCGACGCTCGCGACCTGCGAGCGGAAGCAGCCGAGGCGATCGCCGGAGCCGCTATCGCAACCGAGCTGCTTATAGACGTAGCCCACCAGACCGACCTGGATTGGCTTGGTCAGGATTTGAGAGGCGCCCCAGTCGAAGTACATGCCGACGCCGCATTGATACTGCGTGTCAGTGTTCTTGAAATTGTAGGTGAAGCCGAGCACGCCAGAGAGTTCATGGCCGGTCTGCGGATTGAAATCGGTGTAGCCACCGCCTGCATCGATCGTCCCATGTCCGAGCCCGATATTGGCGAGGCGCGCGGACTGGTAAGCGCCGACAGGGATGTCACCCACGACTAGGTCATGTAGTTGTTGACGCCCGCATTCCGGCGCATTGCGAACTGGGGATCAGGTCGCCAAAGCCCGTCACTGAACCGCTGAGAGAATCGAAGCGCGATGACGAACGTAGGCCGCGTTTACTTCGTCACGATCCTTCGCGTCGGCGCGACCGTGCTGGTCGGCGCCATTGGCGACAGCGAGAAAGTCAGCCACGTATTCCAGCCAGCTGGCCGATTTTCTGCGGCAAACTCGCCGTACCCTTTCAGGTTCAAATACCCCTGCAGGTCACCGACCGGAAACAGGTATCCGATCTGAGGACCGACTCCCACCACGCGCGACCGAAAACCCCCAAGGATCGGGGGCTGACCAAAATCGTCCGTGACCTGTTGATAGTAGTAGCCGACCAGCCCGACGAAGAGCTGCTTCGAGAGAAACTGCGAAGCACCCCAATCGATGTGGAAATCGACGCCATTCCGATATTGCGTGTCAGGATTCTTGAAATTGTAGGTGAACCCGGCGACTGCGGAAAATTCGTGCCCCGCCTTCTCATTGAAATAGGTGTAGCCGCCGCCGCCGTCGATCGCGCCGTGTCCGATGCCGAGGTTAGCAAGACGGGTTGGAGAGTAGGCGCCAACAGGAATGTCGCCGGTCAAATAGGTCATGAAATTGTGGACGCCGGCGTTCCACTTCAGCGTTGCTTGCGGATACAGATCGCCCACCGAGGTGATTGAATCAGAGAGGGTCCCCGTGCGGGTCGTCACAAAGGGCCCGACCGCTGTTGTCAGCGTTCCGTCGAGGGTTGCGGCGGATCGGCCAAACAAGCCGGTGATGCCGATTGCCAATTGTCCGCCAAGTACCGGCGTCGCGAACGTGTAGGTCGGGTTGAGCAGGACAAGGTCCGCCTGCGCGTTTAAACGCAGATTCAAATCGACATTGACGTTAGCGGGGATCCGGCCGACGCGGATTTCTCTTGCCGCGGCTGCGTTACCGAAGGCCGACACGCTGGTGTGATAATAGACCTCGGCCATCGACCAGCCGGGGACCGCAGGGACTGCCGCGAGGCTGCTGAAGCGCCCCGGAAGCCAGTATGAAACGCCATCCTCGTCGGCATATGCTGGGTCGGACGAGACTCCGGCCAATGCCACAGCCAGACCGATCGTTGCGCGAATAAGCCGACAATGAGACTTTGGTTCGGATAGGTACCGCTTCATCCGCTCGTCCTCCCGCCGACGAATGACAGTGTATCGATCGGCGATTCAATGTCTCGTTCCAAGGTAACGACTTCGTCAGATTCGGCTCAACATGTTGCGCTAAAGGCACTCAGCATCGCCGCTGGCCCGTAGGATTACCGACAGCATCGTTGACCGGAGGTATCCATATCTAGGCAAGCAGCGCCCGTGTGTAGCAAGAAGACTGCAAGATAGTGCCCCTGCCAGAGGCGGCGGCCACATCGAACGCTCTTGGTTAAGTCGCTGTGACATTCGTCACGCACTCGTGCGGGATGATAAGCGAGCAAACCTCAGCCGTTTGTGTCGCTCATGTCTCCGGCATCGTTCGGGTGTCATCGAGTTGGATCAGCGCTCGACAGCCGGATGCGATCCGAAGTAGAGTATTCGCGCGTGTTCGGAGTATATTGCAATGGATACTCGCAAGATACTTATTGCGCTGATCGCTGCCTTCACCGTCACGCCTCCAGCATTTGCACCGCAAACATAACGCCACGAGCTGCTCAAAGCACCGCTCGCGCGCGATCCGTCTTGATCAGATTAAGACGGAAACTGCCCCGAGGTTCACGTAGGGGCTACGTACCGCCGACCAGGAGAGAAGATTTCGGCTTCCAGCCAAGTCAGATCAGTTCGGTTTTCGGGAGTTAGCCAATGATGAGCGCCTCGAACCTGCATCGCCGAATTAGTTCGCGCTTTCTGCTCGCTGCTCTCTTGCTGATGCCGTTGACAGCCCTCAACGCCAACGCCCAGCAAACCACTGGCACTCCCGGTTCGCCCGGGGCGACGACCACGATCGACGGCAGGTACCTGCCAAATCCGCCGCAGCCGTTCAGGGGCGAGATCAATCCCAACGCCGTGCAATCGAAGCCGTACTGGCCGGCGCGCATTGTCCCGCCAAAGGGCGCGCCCAATGTGCTTCTGATCATGACGGACGATGTCGGCTTTAGCGCGCCAAGCACGTTCGGCGGCGTGATCCCGACGCCGGCGCTGGACCGTATCGCCCAAACGGGTCTGCGCTACACGGCGTTCCACACCGTGGCGCTGTGCTCGCCAACGCGCGCTGCACTCCTCACCGGCCGCAACCATCACTCCGTGGGCACTGGCGTCGTCGTCGATCAGGCGACCGGCTACCCCGGCTACAACAGCATCATCCCGCGCGATGCCGTCGCCATCGGCGAGATCCTTCGGCAGCACGGCTACGACACCTCGTGGTACGGCAAGGACCACAACCTGCCGCAGTGGGAGGCGAGCCAGGCTGGCCCCTTCCACAACTGGCCGACCGGACCCATCAAGGGCTTCGACTACTTTTACGGCTTCCCAGGCGATGACACGAGCCAATGGCAGCCGAACAATCTCTTCCGCAACACCACTCCGATCCAACCCTTCCAGGGAAATCCCGGCTGGAATCTGATCACCGCGATGGCCGATGAGGCGATCGGGCGCATCAAGATGCTGAACGACGTCCAGCCCGACCGTCCCTTCATGATCTACTACGCGCCCGGCGGCACGCACTCGCCGCACCATCCGACGCCCGAGTGGATCAAGAAGATCAGCGATTTGCATCTGTTCGACAAGGGTTGGAACGACCTGCGTGAACAGATCTTCGCTAACCAGAAACGACTGGGTGTGATTCCGCAGAACGCGCAGCTAACGGCCTGGCCGGACAGCATCCCGAAGTGGGATACGCTTTCGCCCGAGGCGAAGAAGCTCTACACCCGGCAAGCCGACGTCTATGCTGCGTATCTAGCTTACACCGACTACGAGATTGGTCGTGTCATCCAGGCCATCGCGGACACCGGCAAGCTCGACAACACGCTCGTCATCTACGTCAGCGGTGACAACGGCGCGAGCCCGGAGGGCACGCTCCATGGTCTTTACAACGAGTTCGCGGTTGCCAACGCCGTGCACCCGACGGTCGAAATGAACATGAAGTTCTATGACGCCTGGGGCTCCGACCAGACCTACCCCCACTACGCGGTGGGCTGGGCGTGGGCCTGGGATACGCCCTTCAAATGGACCAAGCAGATCGCGTCGTATTTCGGCGGCACCCGCAACGGCATGGCCATGGCCTGGCCGGCGCGGATCAAGGACGCTGGCGGCATCCGTCACCAATTCCACCATGTAATCGACGTCGTGCCGACAATCCTCGAGGCGGTTGGCGTCCCCGAGCCGGTGACGGTCAACGGCATCGCTCAGAAGCCGATCGAAGGCGTGAGCATGGCCTACACCTGGGAAGGTGGCAGCGCGCCCAGCCGGAGGACGACGCAGTACTTCGAAATGTTCGGCAAGCGGGCCGTTTATCAGGATGGCTGGATGGCCTCGACGCCTCCGCTGAGCCCGCCTTGGGACCTCAGTTTGGCGGAGCCGCCCTCGGACGTCATGAACGCCTACCGTTGGGAGCTCTACAATATCAACGAAGACTGGACGCAGTCGAACGACCTCGCCGCCAAGATGCCGGACAAGCTGCGCGACATGCAGCAATTGTTCACCATGGAAGCTGCGAAGTACCAGGTGTTCCCGCTCGACGACACGCGTTTGACCAGGTTCATTTCGCACAAGCCGAGCTACGCTCCGGGCCGGACCCAATTCACCTATTCGGGTGAGCTGAGCAACGTGCCGTTCCCGGAAACAGGCTCCGCGCCGAGCCTGCTGAACCGGTCGTACACGGTCACCGCCGAGGTCGACGTTCCCCAAGGCGGCGGCGACGGCATGCTGATGACCGACGGCGGCCGGTTCGCCGGCTACGGCTTCTACCTGCTGAAGGGCCGGCCGGTGTTTACCTGGAATCTGGTCGCCCTGGAGCGCGTCAAGTGGCAGGCCAAGGAGACGCTCGCTCCGGGCAAGCACACGCTGGAGTTCGACTGGAAATATGACGGACCGGGCCTGGGCAAGGGCGGCACCGGCACCTTGAAGGTGGACGGCAAGGTGGTGGACAGCCATCCGATGCCGCGCAGTCTTCCCATAACCCTGATGTGGGATGAGACCTTCAACGTCGGCCTCGACACCGGCACGTCGGTGGATGACCAGGACTACCAGGTGCCATTCCGCTTCACCGGCAAGCTCAACAAGCTGACCGTGAAGCTCGGGCCGAACGAGATGTCGCCCGCAGAAAAGGAGACGGTCGCGAAGACAATGCGAGACAAGCAGTAGGCTCGTTGGCGAACGGAAGGTTCCGGCCACATGATTCATGCCAAAGCTCGCGAAGGCAGGTCCCCGGTCACAGCAGGAGGGTAACGTTTACAGGACGCTTGGTGTACTGGTGCTGGCAAGCACGATGGGACTGACGACAGGGCCCGCCCAAACCGCTCAGGAAACGCCGCAGAGCATGCTCGCGGCGCAGATACGCATGCAAGGCTTTGCCTGTGACAAGCCACTCGGTGCAGTCAGGGATCGACAACGATCAAAGCCCGACCACGCCGTGTGGGTGCTGAAGTGTGGCAACGCGACCTACAGGGTCAGCCGTGCGCCCGACATGGCTGCAAAGGTCGAGCCGCTGCGGTGAAAACCTCGCGCCTGATCATGAGAAAAACCAAAGCAATCCCTGCCGCCGTTTTGGGACGTGCCTTTTCGTCTCTCGTCTTTCCGGAGGCAGTTGCCAAGCACATCCATAGGGCCACACGGCTTGCGCACAACCGAGCCCCAGGTCACGAGGATCGATTTGCTCGAGACGATCGCTCTTGACTGCAAGCCGGTGCTTCGCAGGAAGCTTCTGCCAGGACGCCAACGAAATTGCTGCAACCAAGGTGATCGCGAGCACGGCACCGGCGACGGGATGATTGAGCTTGTGGACGCGCATAGCGGGTCGCTGTCGATCCGGGGGTGAAGGTCAAGAAAGCTTGCCCTTGGAAGTGTGCGACCCTGAAATTTCGTCCCGTTGATTTCGCTCAAGCTCCGTCGTTCGGCCGTCCGGTACACGATGGCGAGTGTGAGCGCGTTCTGCTCTCCAATGTGCTGGCGTGTTGCAGATGCTTGACCCGCGTGGCACCGGTAAACCCATACAAAAGATGAGCGTGCCCTGCTGGTTAGGATAGCCGGGCGACCGACGCTGCCCCTCGGCGTCGCCCCCGGTGGGTTGATCTGCATCAACGTCACTCTCTGCATGATCCTGAAGGATGACAACATCCGCGCGTTTTGCGCACCTCTCAGGAGGGCATGCAATGAATTTTCGTGCGATTGTTTCCATACTATTTTTGACATCGGCGATATCCGCCCCTGCATTTGCGCAGCAAGCGCAACCGACCACGCCGCCTCCGGGCTCCCCGGCCGCGACCATCACCATTCCCGGCAACCAGCTCCCGCCTCCCGATCCGAAGTTCGGTGGGGTCATCAAGGACAAGGCATCCGAGTCGACGCCATGGTGGCCGCCGCGCGTCGTGCCGCCCAAGGGCGCGCCGAACGTGCTAGTGATCATGACGGATGACCAGGGTTTTGGCGCACCGAGCACCTTCGGCGGCATCATCCCGACGCCCAGCATGGACCGGATCGCAAAGGCCGGCTTGCGCTACACGAACTTCCATTCGACGTCGCTATGCTCGCCGACCCGCGCAGCGTTGATCACCGGACGCAACCATCACTCGGTCGGCTATGGGGTGGTCGGCGAAATCGCAACGGGTTTCCCGGGTTACGACTCGATCATCCCGATCGAGAAAGGCACGATCGGCACCATTCTGAAGGCGAACGGCTACGCGACTTCGTGGTTCGGCAAGGATCACAACACGCCGTCCTATCAGTCGAGCCAGGCCGGGCCGTTCGACCAATGGCCGAACGGAATGGGCTTCGATTATTTCTACGGCTTCGTCGGCGGCGATGCGAGCCAGTGGCAGCCGAATCTCTTCCGCAACACGACGGCGATCTATCCCTTCCAGGGCAATCCCGGCTGGAATCTGGAAACTGCGATGGCCGACGAGGCCATTCAGCACATGAAGCAGCTCAAGGAGGTCGCGCCGGACAAGCCGTTCTTCGTCTATTACGTGCCGGGCGCCACACATGCGCCGCATCACCCCACGCCCGAGTGGGTCAAGAAGATCAGCGACATGCACCTGTTCGACGAGGGCTGGAACAAGGTGCGCGAGACAATCTTCGCCAACCAGAAGCGGCTCGGCATCATGCCCGAGAACGCCAAGCTCACCCCGTGGCCGAAGGACCTGCCGGAGTGGGACTCGCTGAGCTGGGACGAAAAGAAGCTCTTCATCAAGCAGGCAGATATCTACGGCGCCTATCTCGCCTACGCCGACCATGAGATCGGACGGGTCATCCAGGCGGTCGAGGACTTGGGAGAGCTAAACAACACCCTGATCATCTACATCGGCGGCGACAACGGTGCGAGCGCCGAAGGCATGCTCAACGGCACACCGAACGAGTTCACCACCTTCAATGGCGTTCCCGTGCCGGTGAAGGATCAGTTGCTCTGGTATCCGTTCTGGGGATCGGAGCGGACCTTCCCGCATTTCGCGGCCGGCTGGGCGTGGACGATGGATACACCCTTCAAGTGGGTGAAGCAGGTGCCATCACACTTCGGCGGGACGGCCCAGGGCGTGGTCATGTCCTGGCCGGGCCACATCACGGACGTCGGCGGCATCCGCCGCCAGTTCCACCACGTGATTGACATCGTGCCGACCATTCTCGAAGCGACCGGCATTTCGCAACCCGACACGATCAACGGGATCAAGCAGATTCCCATCGAAGGCGTCGGCATGACGTACACGTGGGACAAGGCGAACGCCAACACAGCGTCGCGCCACACCACGCAATATTTCGAGATGCTCGGCAATCGCGCCATCTATCAGGACGGGTGGGTGGCGGCCACGACGCCTGCGACGCTCCCCTGGGAGCTGAGCACCAAGACGCCGCCGGACGTGATCACCGGCTACAATTGGGAGCTCTACAACGTTCAGGAAGATCCCACGCAGTTCAACGATCTCGCGGCGAAGATGCCCGACAAGCTCAAGCAGATGAAGGATCTCTTCTACGCCGAGGCGAAGAAGTACAACGTGCTGCCGCTCGACAACTCGACGCTGGCGCGCTGGAACACGCCGCGCCCGAGTCTCACGGCCGGACGAACGGTCTTCACGTATTCGGGCGAACTGATCGGCACACCCGCCAGTGCGGCGCCCGACATCCTGAACAAGAGCTACAGCATCACCGCTGAAGTGGACATTCCCGAAGGCGGAGCTGAGGGGATGATCGTCACCCATGGCGGCCGCTTCGGAGGCTACGGCCTGTTCCTGAGCAAAGGCGAGTTTGGCGTCGGCCGAGGCAAGGTGGTGTTCCTCTATAACCTGCTCGACCTCAAGCGCACGACGTGGGAGGGACCCGAGCTGAGCGCCGGCAAGCACACCATCGCCTTCGACTTCAAGCCCGATGAACCGGGCCTGGGCAAAGGTGGCACGGGCGTGCTCTCGGTGGATGGCAAGGAAGTAGCCAGGAATTCCCTGGAGCACACCATACCTGTCACTTTCCCCGAGGATGAGACCTTCGATGTCGGCCAAGACACCCGCACGGGAGTGGCCCTCGTGGAGTATCGCTACGACACTCCGTTCAAGTTCACCGGCAAGATCAACAAACTGACCTTCAAGCTCGAACCTGAGCCGAAGTCACAAACGACAGGCAAGAACTAGCACTGCATTGAACCCGCGATTGAACTCAAGGCACAGGAGATCGCCATGAACATCGCCAATCAGTGGATGAATTCGTTCAGGATCCACCGCCGTGATCTGGGTCTGGGCGCTCTGGCGCTGGGCGCGGCCGCCACGCTGCCAGGATCGAGCACCGCGCAGACTCGAGCGGAAGAACTAGGCCAATTTCTGAAGGGAGAGCTGGGAGACCTTAAGGACCTGAAAGATGATGTGAAAGAGGAGATCGCGTACCTGCTTGGTATGGAGTGCTACGTCTATGGCTTCCCGCTGGTCATGATGGACGTGACAAATGGCGTGATCACGGCGACATCAAAGTCGGGAGAATACAAGGCACCCATCAACCAATTCGGTCGGATGAAGGGCTACGTCAGCCCGGATTTCAAGGATGTCGTGCGGATCAGCGTCAACTCGGTGTGGTCGTTCGCCGTTCTTGATCTCGACAAGGAGCCGCTTGTTGCCTCGCACCCCGACACGAAGGGGCGTTACATCGTCCTGCAGTTGATGAATATGTGGACCGACGATTTTGGCTCGATCGGCAGCCGCACCACCGGCACGGGCGCAGGCAAGTTCCTCGTCGCCGGGCCCAAGTGGAACGGCACCGCGCCGTCGGACATCAAGGACGTCTACCGATGCCCGACGCGCTTTGCATGGTTGCTCGTGCAGATGTCGGCCGCGGGCCCGCAGGACTTTCCGGAAATCCATGCCCTGCAGGATCAGCTTCTAATCACGCCGCTCAGCGCATGGGGCAAGCCGTATATGCCGCCCAGCGACGTTCCGATCGATCCTGCCGTGGACCTCACCACAACTCCGTACGATCAGGTGCGATTGATGACGGGGGAGATGTTTTTCAAGCGTCTGGCGACGCTGTTGAAGGACAACCCGCCCTATCCGGCCGACACCAAGATGCTCGAGAAACTCAAGAAGATCGGCATCGAACCTGGCAAGGAGTTCGACACCAGCAAGCTGGATCGCGCCATCATCAAGGGCCTGAATGGCGCACCGGGCGAGGTATGGCTGAAGTTTCAGGAGGGACCTTACGAAGCGCCGTCTGTGAACGGCTGGATCAACATGCTGAATATCGGGAGATATGGCACCGACTACAACACCCGCGCCCTGATCGCCTGGCTCGGACTTGGTGCGTTGACCTCCGATGATGCCGTGTATCCCAGTGCATTCGTGGACGGCGATGGCAATGTTCTGGATGGTGCCGCCAGGTACGTTCTGCATTTCGGCAAGGATGACTTTCCGCCCTCGGCCAGCGGCGTCTGGTCCGTCTCGCCCTATCGCGAGAATTTTTACGTACGGAACTCAATTGACCGCTACGGGATTCTTTCCGGAATGCCACTCAAGTACAACGCGGACGGCTCGCTGGATATCTACATCCAGGCCATGACACCTGGCGCCGACAAGGAAGCAAACTGGCTGCCCTGTCCGCCGAGTCTTCCGTTCAACTTGACCATCCGCGCGTACCAGCCGAGCAAGCCGTTGCTCGATGGCACCTACAAGATTCCACCAGTCAGACGCGTGGGATGAGTTCGGGCGTCAGCAGAGATCGGTATGTTGAAAGGCATGGAGATCGCAAGATGGACCGTTCTCGCCGCGGCCATCGAGGCCGCGGCGACCGGTCTCGTCCTGTTCGCTCGACCGTCATGGTTCGCCCGGCTGGTATTCGGCAGTGAATTTTCGGATGCCGGCAGCGCGCTCGGCCGGCTGACGGCTATCGCTCTGCTCGGACTGACACTCGCCACCTGCCCTTCTGGCGCGGTGGGCCCACTGCCATCATCCGTTCGCGCGCTGATGACCTACAACGTCCTGGCAGCAATCTACCTCCTTTACCTCGCGATCGGCCACCAGTTAACTGGCATCCTCTTATGGCCGGCGATCGCGCTCCACGCGATCCTTGTGATCTTCCTCGGTCACGCCTGGTTAGCCAAGAGAGATCGCGAGAGCGCAGAAGACTTCTCGATATAGCGGCTGAAACCGATCTTGAGGATGCCGTGGATTGATCTGCATCAACGTCACTCTCTGCATGATCCTGAAGAATGACAGCATCCGCGCGTTTGAGCGCCTCTCAGGAGGGCTTGCAATGAATTTTCGTGCGATTGTTTCCGTACTATTTTTGGCATCGGCGATATCCCCGGCGTTTGCACAGCAAGCGCAGCCAACCACGCCACCTCCGGGCTCCCCGGCTGCGACCATCACCATTCCCGGCGACCAGCTTCCACCGCCGCCGCAGAAGTTTGGGGGCAAGATCGAACAGGGGGCAACGAATTCGAAGCCGTACTGGCCGGCGCGTATCGTGCCACCCAAGAACGCACCGAACGTCCTTTTGATCATTACAGATGATGCCGGGTATGGCGTACCGAGCACGTTCGGCGGGGTCATCCCGACTCCGGCGCTCGACCGCATCGCCGCGAACGGTCTGCGCTATACCAATTTCCATTCGACCGCACTGTGCTCGCCAACCCGCGCCGCGCTGATCACCGGGCGCAATCATCATTCGGCCGGCTTCGGGGTGGTCGCAGAGCAAGCCACAGGCTTTCCCGGATACGACAGCATCATCACCAAAGATAAGGCCACGATCGGCCGCATCCTCACCGACAACGGCTACCACACCGCGTGGTTCGGCAAGAACCATAACACACCGGAATATCAGGCGAGCCAGGCCGGACCGTTCGATCAATGGCCGACCGGCATGGGCTTTGAGTATTTCTACGGATTCATGGGCGGCGACACGAGCCAGTGGCAGTCGGGCACGCTGGTCCGCAACACCACGCCGATCTATCCCTTTGTCGACAAGCCGGGCTGGAATCTGATGACAGCGATGGCGGACGAAGCCATCGACTACATGAACCGGATGAACGCGCTATCGCCCGATCAGCCGTTCCTCATCAAATTTGCGCCGGGCGCGACCCACGCGCCGCATCACCCGACCAAGGAATGGGTCGACAAGATCAGCGCCATGCATCTGTTCGACGATGGCTGGAACAAGCTGCGAGAGACCATCTTCGCCAACCAGAAGAAGCTCGGCGTGATCCCGCAGAACGCCAAGCTGACTCCGTGGCCGAAGGATCTGATCAAGGAATGGGATCAGCTTAGCGCCGACGAAAAGAAGCTGTTCGTCCGCCAGGCCGATGTGTTCGCCGCCTATGCCGCCTACGCCGACAACGAGATCGGTCGCGTGATCCAGGCAGTCGAGGACATGGGCAAGCTCGACAACACGTTGATCATATACATCGAGGGCGACAATGGCACCAGCGCCGAGGGTCAGCCCAACGGCACTCCGAACGAAATGGCGATGTTCAATGGCGCCAATCCATCGGTCGAGGACCAGCTAAAGTATTTCTACGACGTCTGGGGCACTGACCGTACCTACAACCACATGTCGATTGGCTGGGCCTGGGCGTTCGATACGCCATTCTCCTGGACCAAGCAGATCGTGTCGCACTTCGGTGGGACCCGCCAGGGCATGGCGATCTCATGGCCGAAGGTGATCACGGATAAGGGCGGGATTCGTAACCAGTTCCACCACGTCATCGACATTGTTCCGACCATTCTCGAAGCGGCGAAGATCAAGCAGCCCGACATGGTGGATGGCATCAAGCAGAGCCCGATCGAGGGTGTCAGCATGATGTACACCTTCGACAAGACCAACGCGAATGCGCCCACGACGCACAAGACGCAATATTTCGAGATGATGGCAGATCGAGCCATTTACGACGACGGCTGGATCGCCAGCACCACGGTGATACGGCCGCCCTGGGTGACAGTCGCGAAGACCGTCGATCCGGCCAACTTCCAATGGGAGCTTTACGACCTGCGCAATGACTGGACCCAGTCCGACGATCTCGCCGCCAAGAATCCGGCGAAGCTCAAGGAACTGCAGGAATTGTTCATCAAGGAGGCAACGAAGTATCAGGTGTTCCCGCTCGATTCGACGCTGGTCGCCAGAGCCCTCGCGCCGCGGCCGAGTCTGAGCGCAGGCCGCTCGCAGTTCGTCTGGACAAGGCCGATCACCGGCACCCCGAACGGCGACGCGCCGAGCATCCTCAATACATCCTACAACTTCAAGGCCGAGATCGAGATACCTCAGGGCGGCAGCGACGGCATGCTGATCACCCAAGGCGGCCGGTTCGCTGGTTACGGCTTCTACGTGTTGAAGAACAAGCCGGTGTTCACCTGGAATTTGGTCGATCTCAAGCGCGTGCGCTGGGAAGGACCGGACCTCACGCCCGGCAAGCACATACTTGAATTCGATTTCAGGTATGATGGACTCGGTCCGGCGACGATGGCGTTCGGCGATTACAGCGGCGTCGGCAAGGGCGGCACCGGGGTGCTGAAGGTTGACGGCACCGAGGTCGCAACCCAAAAGATGGAGCATACGCTTCCCTTCATCCTGCAGTTCGACGAATCGCTCGACATCGGTTCCGATACCGGCACGCCGGTCGACGATAACGACTACAGCACGCCGTTCACCTTCACCGGCAAGCTGAACAAGATCACGCTGAACATCGACCGGCCAAAGCTGTCGCCCGAAGACATCAAGCGCCTGCAGGCTGCGGCGCGGGCCGCCGGAGACGGTCCGTCCGCCGATGCCGAGACGGCCCCGACCGGTGGCACCGCGCCACAGGTTTCGGGCGACATCGGACTCAATTTGGCTCAGAAGGTCGAGCTGCGCATCGACAAACTGGAAGGCTGCCGCAAGCAGGCGAAAGGCCTTGGGCTTGTGGAACGCGTGCAGTTCGTCCGGAAGTGCATGGAGTGATGGCTGCTGTCCAGCGTATGGCAGGGCGGCACCGACGTGTCGAAGCTCGACGGCGCTCCCGAACCGGGAGCGATTGCCCTTCGTCGCCGCGATTTCATCGCAACCGCAGTAGGTGCCGCGCTGCCTGCCCGCCAAACCTGTCCTTCAATCTCAGCGTTCGGATCTGCCAGACCAAGACTGCGCTGAAGGACGACACGCTCAAGATCTCGTCCATCCGGCGCATTCGCGACACCTGAGGAAGCTGGAGGATCGAGCGAAGATGGAGAACGTGGTTCAGTTAATACCGGTAACGCCTTCGATCGACCAGCTGGCACGGATCATCGGCAACGTGGCGGCTCCGGCTTTCCTGCTGGGAGCCGTCGCGTCCTTCATCTCGGTCCTCGTTTCCCGTATCAACCGGGTGGTCGACCGGGCCCAATTTCTTCACGGCATCACCGATGGTGATGCCTCAAAGGCTTACCTCAAGACGGATATTCCCCGGCTGCGGCACCGGGCGTCGCTCTTGAACAGGTCGCTGTTCTGCTCCATCCTCTCTGCGATCCTCACCGCCCTCATCATCATCGTTGCCTTCATCAGTGCGCTGTTCAACGTGGCCCACGAATATGGCGTTGCGATGCTGTTCATGGCCGCGCTCCTGATGTTCTGCGCCTCGCTCATCGACCTCGCTCGCGAAACCCGAATTGCCCTTCACGACAACGACCTTCGCATGTAAATCTTCCTGCGCAGCACGCGATGGGTGATCGGACGTGACGAAGGGTTCTCGAAAGAGCCGCAGGCGTCAGCAGGCCCCCACGAAGGCCCGGCCTGAACAAGGTCGTTCGGCTCCTGCTCAACGCCCCGCGCCGACATTCCGCCTGCGAACTGCCGCGCTGCTGGCAATCGGGTCGGGTGCGCTGTTTTTTCTGCTCGCAAGCGGGCTTTCCTGGTTCAAGACGTCCGAAATCTCGTCTCCGCCGACCCGCGAGGCAGAACTGAGCTTTGTCGGCAGTCAGGCGTGCAGCGGCTGCCACCAGGCGGAGACGCGGCTGTGGCAAAGCTCGCAACATCGCCACGCCATGGATCACGCGACCGACACGTCGGTCCGCGGCGACTTCAACGACGCCGCGTTCGAATATGCCGGCACACGCTCGCGCTTCTTCCGCAAGGACCGGAAATTTCTGATCGAGACAGACGGGCCGGACGGCAAGCTTGCGACGTTCGAGGTGAAATACGCCTTCGGGGTCGATCCCCTGCAGCAATATCTGATCGAATTCCCCGATGGGCGCATCCAGGCTCTGTCGATTGCATGGGACACGCGCCCCAAAGATCAGGGCGGGCAGCGCTGGTTCCATCTCTATCCGGATGCTGCCGTCACCAGCAGCGATCCCCTGCACTGGACCAGGCTCAATCAGAACTGGAATTTCATGTGCGCCGAGTGCCACTCGACGAACGTGCACAAGAATTACGACGCCGCGAGGGACCGGTTCGCGACCAGCTTCTCCGAGATCAGCGTCGGCTGCGAGGCCTGTCACGGCGCAGGCTCGCGACATGTGTCATGGGCGCAGCAGAAGCCTGCAGCGCGCGGCCCGGACAATGGCCTGCTTGTCCGATTCGACGAACGCTCGGGCATCACCTGGTCAGCCGATGCCGAAACCATGACTCCGAAGCGCAGCGCGCCTCCGGCAACGCTGCGCAAGGAAGTCGAGGTCTGCGGGCGCTGCCACGCGCGACGCGGACAGTTCTCCGAAGACTGGAGGCCGGGCAAGTCCCTGTCGGAAACCCATCGGGTGTCGCTGCTCGACCGGCAAAGCTTCCATGCCGACGGCCAGATGCGCGACGACGAGGAGACCTACAACTACGCCTCGTTCAAGCAGAGCAAGATGTTCGCCAAGGGCGTCACCTGCAGCGATTGCCATGATCCGCACAGTGCGGCACTCAAAGCACCCGGCGATGGCGTCTGTGCGCAATGCCATGCGCCGGCCAAGTATGAAGCTGCCGCCCACCGGCAGCATGCCAATGTATCGCCGCCGCCAGGTTGCGCCTCCTGCCACATGCCGGAACGTCGCTACATGGTTGTCGATCGCCGCCACGACCACGGCTTCCGCATCCCCCGCCCCGATCTCTCCGTGCAGCTTGGCACACCGAATGCCTGCAACGACTGCCACCGCGACAAGCCGGCCGCATGGGCGGCGCGACAGGTCGAAACCTGGTTCGGTCCGCAGCGCCTGGGTTTTCAGGCCTATGCGCGGGCATTTCATGCGGCATGGAGCGAAGCGGCCGACGCGCAGGCTCTCCTTTCGGCCGTTGTCGCGAATGACGCTCCCGGGATAGTCCGCGCCGGCGCGCTGGCCGAGTTGCCCGCTCCCGACGCCGATCTGATCCGTCGCGCTCTCTCCGATCCCGATCCACTCGTGAGATTGGGCGCGCTCGATGCGCTGGAGGGCATTCCGGCCGACCAGCTCTGGACGCTCGCATCTGCGCAATTGACCGATCCGGTGCGCGGCGTGCGCATCCGCGCCGCCGAGCTTCTTGCCTCCGTTCCGCCATCGCGCCAGCCGGCCGCCGATCGCAACAAGTTCACGCAAGCCGCCGCCGAATTCGTGGCGGCGCAGAAATTGAATGCGGATCGCCCGGACGCCCGGGCTGCGCTCGGCAACTTCCTTGCAAGACAGGCCGGTGCCGCCGAAGCCGAGGCCGAATATCGGGCGGCCCTCAGGCTTGATCCATCGTTCCCGCCTGCCGCCATCAATCTTTCCGATCTCTACCGGCAGCTTGGGCGCGACAGCGATGGCGAACGCATTCTTCGCGAGACCCTGACCAAGTCCGGGCAAAATGCCTCACTTCACCACGCGCTCGGCCTCGTGCTCGTGCGGGAAAAGCGCGCCGATGAGGCGCTCGGTGAATTGCGTCAAGCAGCGGAGCTGGACCCCGGTCAACCGCGCTATGCTTACGTCTATGCCGTGGGGCTACACTCCTCTGGCCGCCGCGATGACGCCCTTGCCGTTCTACGGACCAGCTTGCAAGTGCATCCCAACGATCGTGAATCAGTTTCTGCGGCCCTCGCGCTGAGCCGCGAAAAAGGGGATTCCGCATCTGCCTTGGGCTACGCTGAGCAACTCTCACGCTTGATGCCCGGCAATCGCGAGATTGAAGATCTGATCAAGCAGCTCAAGCAATAGAGGCTGGCGATGAGGATCAGCGGCTCGGCTAAGCCGTGTACTCATAACCAGGGCGTTTTCGACGTCGCCGGAAGTCGCGGAAGGGCCCAATAACAGACGTTGCAATGCCTCGGCGGCAGGAACGAAAACTAAACTGCTCGCTGCATCGGCGGCTGTTTCCACTTCCCTTCGAGCGCCTCAGCTTTCGGCCAGTAGAGACGCATAACGACAAAGAAGCCACCCTTGGGTGCGGGCAGCCAGTTGGGTTGCCTGTCTGCTGCCGGAGCCTCGTTTTGGATGTAGAAGGTAATTCCGCCGTCCGCATCGCGCTTGAACTGTGACAGCATCGGCGAGTTGAGCAAGTAGCGGTTAATTGGATTGGCCGAGAGCAGGCTCGACGGCAGTTCGTACATCGTAAGTGACCAGAAGGCATTTACCGGCGGCAACTGGCCCGGTGCAAAGCGCACCGTGTAACGGTTTGCCCCATCGAATTTCTGACCGTCCGCATCTACGAGATACAGCGGATACATCGCTTCTTGCTTGGAGTTACCGTAAATGCCCACCACGGCAGCCGCCATGCGGTAAAGGTAGTTGTTCTTCAAATATGCTCGGCTGCCGAAGGTGTCGGCGCTGGTTACTTCCCCAGCATCCATTCGCTTTTGCAGTTGGGCCAATGCCTGCCAAGCATCAGCCATACCCTGCTCAATGGCAGTTTTCAGTTCAGGCGTGAGATTGCTTGCGTTGAAGTTCTTGCCAGCCCCAACGCCAATCTTGGCGAACCGCGCCATCAGTTCCTTCTCGGAGGGGTTCGTGGGGCAGAACTGTAGGAGGAAGTTGACGATGTTGAAAAACTCAAGCGAGGTCTTTTCGGTGTCGGACGTAAGCGGTTTGATGAAATCGCTCGCGGAGGCGGCCTTCGGCGCCGGCGCGCCAAGGAAAGCCGAAAGCGTCTGCACCTTGTAGCCGGCCTGCACCTTCTTCACGTTGTCGATGTCGCCAGGGTTGAAAAGTTGCGTGCGGTACGCAGCCAGCGCAAATTCGGTCTCGGCGCGTAAAACCTTCGTCACCCCCTTCGGGGTTGAGCCTTGCCAATTAGGTCCGGCGATGAGGAAGCTACCGCCATTGTTGCCGGTGCTACGACTCCCGATGTAGTCGAAGTTGAAAGTATAGGCGTCAATGAGCTGAATGCTGAAATACCGTTCCTCTTCGATCACCGGAACGGTGAGCACGATGGGTTCGGCCCGCAAGTCCATGCCGAGGAAAGAGTAGGGTGTGTCCGAGTTGGGCGTTTGCACCGCCTTGTCTTCCGGGGTGAAGACACGAGAGAAGTTACGGAGCTCGTTCCATGGCGCTTTATATTCGGGGTTCTTGGCATCCACGAAATAGGCATGCTGGATGCGATAGCTATCCACCATTGGGTAGCCGTAGACATAGGCTTCCTTGGCAATTGCGCGGGCTTCGGTGGGACTGACCGCGGCTTGTGCGCGCGCAAGCGCGGAACGGAAAGACGGGAGCAGAGCAATTCCGCAGGCAAAAGTTCTGCGTGTTATGGATTTCATAATCGCAACCTTCCTGACAGACCGACCGCTAGGTTGGCAGGATATGTTGTGGAAGAGCACGACATTTTGATGCAGGTCAACGATCGCACCAGAACAATGTCCGCGCCCTTGCCGTTCTAAGTACCAACTTGCAAGCGCATCCGGATGATCGAGACACCCTATCTGCGGCACTCGCGCTGAGCCGCGAAAAAGGTGATTCCGCCTCTGCCTTGGGCTATGCCGAGCAACTCTCGCGCTTGATGCCAGGCAATCGCGAGATTGAAGATCTCATCAAGCAGCTCAAGCAATAGCCGACTAGCGAGACTCTGCCGCTCGGCTAGTTGCGCACCGCGTATAGTGGCGTCCTGAGCGTGAGCTGGTACGCCGGTTTCGGCAGCCACATGATCTCGGCGGTCAAGCCAAACAGTCGGTTGTCATTGTCGTCCATGCGGTCCAGATCGAGTCGCACGATGGGCTGGGTGAACGACTGGATCGGCGCGAGGTTCAGAAGCTGGGCGCCTTCGAACGACTGTACCCCAACGCGCCCCGTAAACTTCCAGTTATTCGGCCATTGATAATAGCCACCGACATAACCGATCGTATTTGGATTAACTCTCACCGCTGCGCTGCCCACATCAACGCGTGTGTGCTGGATGCCTACGAGAAAGCCGCGAGTCTCGTCCTTGTCCAGAGCATAATCGAACTCGAGAATGTTGTTGAAAGACGTTGCGGTCAGTGGGCCGTTTGGAACGGATTGGGTGATCGTGGATTGCAGCGTCACGGTCGGGAAATTCCCGCCATTCTGCTGGTAGATGTCGGCCTGGAAACCGATATTCCAACTGGTGATGTCAAACGAAGACCATCCGCTGCCCGCAAACTGCGTGGAACTGCCGGACACGCCGGCGTAGAGCGAGACGCGATCGGTGACATCGATCGTAAACGGAAGATCGACGTTGAGTGATTTTGCTGCCGGCAATCCGGTCGACAATGCAGCGCCGTTCGATCCGGCGAGCGTTGGCACCGCATTGAAGAAGGAGGGATGACCAAAGCCAAACGCCAAGGATCCCTGTGGGATTTGCGCGTAATAGGTTCTGAGATCGAGGTACATCGTCGGCACGGCCGGCTTCTTGTCGCCGTCGCTGTCGTCATCGGCCTCAGCGGCCAACGCGCTTGCCGCCGGACAGATCAGGGCGAGCCCGAGAGCGGCCTTCAGAACGGACCGAAACCTCATCAACCGCTCCGAGTTCGACGCAAACCTTGCTTACCCGCAAGGCCCGCCAGATGCTGCAACATATCGTGCCACGAATTGCGTCGCTCTGTCTGCAACCTTCGGATCGCGATTTTCCCCTTAGACATAACCGCGTCCCGGCGAAAGGTGTGGAAAGCCATCTCGAACGACACCCCGTGCAGCAGCAATGTGTCGCAGAGCCGTGCAGCAGTTCCCCGGCCAGGCCGGCCTCGTGCGCGATTTCAGGCTGGTCGGAAGCGCTGGCTGGGGCGGGAGGGATCGAACCTCCGAATGGCGGAATCAAAATCCGCTGCCTTACCGCTTGGCTACGCCCCAACAGGCGACCCGGGGTCGGCGGAAGAACTGGCTACCGCAGATTCCCTTCGGTCGCAGCCGGTCTATAGGGTGCGGCGCGGCATTTCAACCGCCTGAAGGCGCAAAATACCACAGCTTCCGGGACCGGCCGCGCCACACTCTATTATACGCCCGGGACGAAGGCCCGTTCCGGGCCGGAGCCGTCCGGCGGCCGGCGTCCGGGCAGTTGAGACCTCCGGCGTTTCATGGGAAGACGGCGCCAACATCTGTCCACGGGAGTGAGCCATGACCTACCGCGCGCCAATCTCTGACATGCTGCTGTCGCTCAATCATGGCGCCGGCCTGAAGGCCGCCGTGGAAGCCGGCCATTACGGCGATTTCGACGCCGACATCGTGGCCGCCGTGCTGGAGGAAGCCGGCAAGTTCGCCACCGACGTGCTGGCGCCGCTCAACCGTGTCGGCGACGAGCACGGCATCAAGCTCGACGCCGGGAAAGTCACGACTGCGCCGGGCTGGCCCGATGCCTATAAGCGCTGGACCGAGGGCGGCTGGAACGCGGTGTCCGGGCCTGAAGCGTTCGGAGGCCAGGGCCTGCCCGTTGCGATCAACGCCGCCTGCACCGAGATCTGGAGCGCCTCCAACGTCGCCTTCGGCCTGTGCCCGCTGCTGACGGCCTCGGCGATCGAGGCGCTGGATGCGCATGGCAGCGACGAGCTGAAGGCGATCTACCTCGAGAAGCTCGTCTCGGGCGAATGGACCGGCACCATGCAGCTCACCGAGCCGCAGGCCGGCTCCGACGTCGGCGCGCTGCGCACCCGCGCCGAAAAGCAGGCCGACGGCACCTATCGCATCAAGGGGACGAAGATCTTCATCACCTATGGCGAGCACGACATGACCGACAACATCGTGCATTTCGTGCTGGCGCGTCTGCCGGACGCGCCCGCCGGCACCAAGGGGATTTCTCTCTTTCTTGTTCCCAAGTTCATGGTCAATGCCGACGGCTCGCTCGGCGCACGCAACGACATTTTTGCGAGCGGCGTCGAGCACAAGCTCGGCATGCATGCTTCGCCGACCTGCACCATGACCATGGGCGACCATGGCGGCGCCATTGGTTTCCTGATCGGCGAAGAGAACCAGGGCATGCGCTGCATGTTCACGATGATGAACCAGGCCCGCCTCGGCGTCGGCCTCGAAGGCGTCGGCGTTGCCGATCGCGCCTATCAGCAGGCGTTGTCCTACGCGCAGGAGCGCAAGCAGGGCCGCGCCGTCGGCAAGAAGGGCGACGGTTCGGACGCGATCTTCGTCCACCCCGACGTCAAGCGCATGCTGATGCGGATGCGGGCGCAGACCGCGGCGGCGCGCACCATCTGCTACGCGACCGCGGTCGCAATCGACGTTTCGACCCGCGCCAGGGATCCAAAGGTCCGCGCTGACGCGGCGGCGCGCGCGGCGCTGCTGACGCCGATGGCCAAGGGCTATTCCACCGATATCGGCAACGAGGTCGCCTATCTCGGCGTGCAGGTGCATGGCGGCATGGGCTTCATCGAGGAGACCGGCGCCGCGCAGTACTATCGCGACGCCCGCATCACGGCGATCTACGAGGGCACCAACGGCATCCAGGCGATCGACCTCGTCACGCGCAAGCTCGCGGCCAATGGCGGCGCCGCGGTGTGGGCGCTGCTCGACGAGCTCTCGGCCGTCGTCAAGCAGGTCGAAGCCTCCAACGACCCCGCTTTCGGCACCACGGGCGCAAAGCTGCGCGAAGCGCTGGACGCGCTGACGCGCACCAGCAAGTGGCTGCTGGAGCGCGTCACGTCCGCGCCGAACGAGGCGCTTGCCGGCGCAACGCCGTATCTGCAGCAGTTCGGCGCCACGCTCGGCGGCTGCATGCTGGCGTCCGAGGCGCTCGCCGCGAAGAGCGACGGCCTTGCCGATGCACAGCGCTACGTCTCGCTCGCCCGCTTCTTCGCCGAGAACATCACGGTGCAGGCGGCCGGGCTGGAGCGCACCGTGACGGAAAGCGCGGAGTCGGTCGCGGCGGCGGATGCGGTGTTGCTGGGGTAGTCTACCCTCCTCCCCGCTGTCATTCCCCGCGAAGGCGGGGAATCCAGTACGCCGCGGCCTCTCGGTGAACTACGGACGTCTCGGAGTACTGGATCGCCCGATCAAGTCGGGCGATGACACCGAATGTTGGGGACGCAGTTGGCCCACAGTCGGTCATCCTGGAGCTTCGCTCCATCCAGGCTATGAAGCTGCGAGCTTCGCCCGCCTCCCCGGTCGCCACAGCACGATGCTCGCGGCGATGAGATCCAGCGCCACACACATCGCAAACGCCGTCGTGTAGTTGCCGGTCAGGCTGCGGACCAGGCCGACGATGCCCGGGCCGAAGGCGCTGACGACGCCGCTGATCGACGTGCCCAGGCCCATCGCGGCGGCAAAGGCGGCAGAGCCGATCTCGCGCTGGATGATCAAAGGTGGGAACGTGATCATGTTGCCGATCGAGAAGCCGTAGACGGCGCAGCACACCAGCAGCGCCGTCGGGCTCGTGCTCTGCAGGAGCACGAACAGCGCCGCCGCCTGGCTCGTCATCGACGCCGCGCAGGCGAGCCGCGGATCGAGCCGGTCGACGAACAGGCCGAGCGACAGGCGCCCGACCACCGCCATCGCGGCCATGATGGTCACGGCAAGGCCGGCGCTGGCGCGCCCGATCAGCGGTTCGAGGAATGTCACCTGGTGGACGATGAAGCCCATCTGCGCCAGCAGCGCGATCGCGATCGGCAGCACCATGGTCCAGAACGCCGCGTTGGCGAGCAGCGCCTTGCGGGAATGGGCCGGCGCGGGCGTGCCGCCACCGGCGGGGCGTTCGCCCGATGCCAGCGGCAGCCCGGCCGGCCAGCCGATGAAGCCGACGACCACCGGCAGCACCAGCAGCACCATCACCGTCGTGGCCGCCAGCATCGCCGAGCGGAAGCCGATGCTGGCGGTCAGCGACAGCAACAGCGGAACGAGGACGATGCCGCCGCAGGTCGCGCCGTTGAAGGCGAGGCTGAGCGCGAGGCCGCGGCGCCGATCGAACCAGGAGTTCAGCACCGTCGCGATCACCACGGTGCCCATGCCGGTCCAGCCGACCGCCATCAGCGCATAGGCAAGATAGAGCTGCCAGGGCGTCTGCATCAGCGCCAGCAGAACGGTCGATGCGCCGAGCGCCGAGAGGCCGCACAGGATCAGCGAACGCAGCCCGATACGGGCGAGCAGATCGTCGGTGAAGATGACGAGGACGGAGGTCAGCAGAAACGAGAAGGTGCTGGCCGCGGAGACCAGCGTGCCCGGCCAGCCATGGGCGCGCTGAAGCTCGGCGAGATAGACGCCCTGGCCGTAGAGGCCGAAGCCGAACATAAAGAAGGCCATCAGGAAACAGGCCAGCACAACGCGCCAGCCGCGATAATGCAGCGAGGATTCGTCGACACTCGTCGCGGCAATCATCAATCGAGCAATCGGCCAAATGGAACGGCACGATCGTGCACCACAACCACCGGTTTTTCAAATGAAACATTGTAGCCATTTGTTGCAATGCGCAATGATCCCATGAGCGGTGCGCCGGTGCGATCCAGCCGATCATGGTTCCCTGGACGGAATACCGCCGCGACGGGCGGCGCCATGCGCCGGGATCAAGGGAATCGTCGTCGAAAAGGCCGAGCGGGCGGATTGGCACGTCTGCAAGATGATGTAGGCTGATGCTTGCGAGACTCGCCGGCGGCAAGCCGTCGCGGCGACCGCAGGGGGTCATCATGCCGAATGGCAATATCATCGTCGCCGAAGAGCGTGGAACGCGCGTGATCACCCTGCGCCGCCCGGGCAAGAAGAACGCGATCACGCAGGACATGTATCGGGAGATGAGCCGCGCGATCGACACCGCGCAGAACAACCCCGATATCCGCTGCATGATCATCACCGGCGGCTCCGGCGTGTTCACGGCCGGCGACGACATCGACGATTTTCTGAAGGCCGACACGGCACGCCCGGAGACGCTTTCGGACGGCGCCAAGTTTCTCTATTCGCTCGCCCTCAACGTCAAGCCGATCATCGCGGCCGTGGACGGCGCCTCGATCGGCATGGGCACCGTGATGCTGTTCCATTGCGACTACGTGCTCGCTTCGAACGCGGCGACCTTCTCCGCGCCCTATATCCATCTCGGGCTGGTGCCGGTCGGCGCCGCCAGCCTCTTGATGCCGAACACGATGGGTTACCAGCGCGCCTTCGCGATGCTGGTGATGGGACGGACCTTCACCGCCGCGGAGGCGCACGCCGCCGGCTTCGTCAACACCGTGGTCTCGCCGGGGCACACCGAGGTCGAGGCGCGCAAGGTGGCGCGCGATATCTGCCGGCTGCCCGCCGAGGCGGTCGCGACCTCGCGCAAGCTGCTGCGTGCCCCGCCGGAGCAACTCACCCGCCGCATCGACCAGGAGGCCCATCTGTTCGGCGAGCGCTTGAAGTCGGACGATGCTATCGCTGCGTTCAACGCGTTTGCGAGCAGGAAAAAGCGGTGACGGCGAGCGCTGGTCGATTATCCTCGGTCGTCATTCCGGGGCGCGACGAGAACCTTCGTGAAATCTTCGCGCGCAACGACTAATCTTATTCCATGCGACATCTTCTCCGCCTGACCATTTTCGCCCTTGCGCTCGCCGCCCTGCCCGCCTCTGCCCAGACCGCCGCGCCGGTCGAGCTGCGCATCCTTGCGATCAACGATTTCCACGGCAATCTGCGGCCGCCGCCCGGCGGCATCCGCATCAACGATCCCGAGGACGGAGCCAAGAAGGTCATGGTGGCGGCCGGCGGCGCCGAGTACATGGCGACGCTGGTGAAGCAATTGCGCGACGGGCACAAGAACACGATCTTCGTGGCCGCCGGCGACCTGATCGGCGCGAGCCCGTTCCTATCGGCGATGTTCCACGACGAGCCTTCGGTCGAAGCGCTCTCGATGATGGGGCTCGCGATCACCTCGGTCGGCAATCACGAGTTCGACGAGGGCAAGGCCGAGCTGCTCAGGATGCAGAACGGCGGCTGCCATCCGGTCGACGGCTGCCAGGGACCGCATCCCTTCACGGGCGCCAAATTTCACTATCTCGCCGCCTCCACCGTGGAGACGGCGACCGGTCAAAGCGTGCTGCCGCCGTATGAGATCCGTGAGTTCGACGGCATTCCCGTCGCCTTCATCGGGCTGACCTTGAAAGGCACCGCCGGCATCGTGTCGCCCTCGGGCATTGCCGGCCTCGAATTCCGCGACGAGGCCGAAACGGTGAATGCGCTGGTGCCGCAACTGAAGGCGCGCGGGGTGGAAGCGATCGTCGTGCTGATCCACGAAGGTGGCGAGCCTGCCGGCGACCACAATGAATGCCCGGGCATTTCGGGGCCGATCGTCGAGATCGTGAAGAAATTCGATCGCGCCGTCGATGTCGTCGTCAGCGGCCACACCCATCGCGCCTATGTCTGCAATATCGACGGACGGCTGGTGACGAGCGGCGACAAGTACGGCACGCTGGTCACGGCGATCGATCTCAAGCTCGATCCGGCAACGCGCGACATCGTCGCCGCCAAGGCCGAGAACGTCATCGTCGCCAATGCCTCGCTGGCGAAGGACGCGGAGCAGACCGCGCTGATCGAGGCCTATGACAAGCTCGCCGCGCCGATCGCCAATCGCCCGGCCGGATCGGTGACGCAGACGCTGTCGCGCATTCCGAACGAAGCCGGTGAAAGCCCGCTCGGCGACGTCATCGCGGACGCGCAGCTCGCCGCGACCAAGGAGGCCATGAATGGCAGCGCTGTCATCGCGCTCACCAATCCCGGCGGCATCCGCACCGATATCGTTCCGAAGGAGAACGGAGCGGTGTCCTTCGGCGAGCTGTTCGCGAGCCAGCCGTTCCGCAACCGCCTCGTCACCATGACGCTGACAGGCAACCAGCTCAAGGTGATGCTGGAGCAGCAATGGCTCGATCCGAAGCGGCCGCGAATCCTCCAGGTGTCGAACGGGTTCAGCTACGCCTGGGATGCGTCGAAGCCGTTCGGCGAACGCGTGATGGCCGAGAGGATGACGCTCAACGGCAGGCCGATCGAGCCCGGAAGCGGCTACCGCGTCACCCTCAACGATTACCTCGCCGTCGGCGGCGACGGCTTCACGGTCGCCAGACAGGGCACGGCGCCGCAATATGGCGGGTACGACGCCGACGCGTTGTTCGCGTTTTTCCAGGCGCACGGGCCGATCGGCCCGTTGCCGCTGAGCCGCATCCTGCGCGTGAATTGATCCGGATCAAACGGGCCGGAACGGGACAACCGTTTGCCATTCCCGGTGGAGCGCATAGATTGCGTTTTGCATTGCGTTTTGGCGCCGGATGCGCCAAGCGACGTCAAGAGCCCGTTCCCAGTGAGCCCGACCTGATGAGCACGCTTCTCCTCTCCCACAAGGCCTGCCTCGACCACGTCACGCCGCCGGGACATCCCGAAAGGCCGGACCGCTTGCGCGCAGTGGAGGAAGCGCTGTCGCACGAGCGCTTCCAGTTCCTGGTCCGCGACCAGGCGCCGGAGGGCGATCTCGATCTCGTCACGCTCTGCCACAACGAGCACTACGTCACCGAGCTGCGCCACATCGCGCCGTCCAGCGGGCTCGTCTATATCGACGGCGACACCTCGATGTCGCCGGGCACCTGGGAAGCGGTGATGCGCGGCGTCGGCGGCGCGGTCGCGGCGACCGAAGCGGTGATGGCGGGCGAGCACCGCAACGCCTTCGTCGCGGTGCGCCCGCCCGGCCATCACGCCGAGATCGGCAAGCCGATGGGCTTCTGCTTCTTCGACAATGTTGCGATCGCCGCGCGTCACGCGCAGCGCAAATACGGCATCACGCGCGCGGCCATCGTCGATTTCGACGTGCATCACGGCAACGGCACGCAGGACATCTTCTGGTCGGACCCCACGGTGATGTACTGCTCGACGCACCAGATGCCGCTGTTTCCGGGCACCGGCGCGAAGGGCGAACGCGGCGACCACGACACCATCGTCAACGCGCCGCTGGCGTCCGAGGACGGTGGCCCGGAATTCCGCAGCGCTTTCGAGAACCTGATTCTGCCGCAGCTCGAAAAATTCAGCCCCGAGCTCCTCATCATCTCTGCGGGCTTCGATGCACATTATCGCGATCCGCTGGCCTCGCTGAATCTGCGCGCGGAGGATTATGCCTGGGTGACGCGCAAGCTGATGGACCTTGCCGACAGGACCGCCGGAGGCCGCGTTGTTTCGGTGCTCGAGGGCGGCTATGACCTGCAAGGACTGAAAGAATCTGTTACGGCGCATGTCGGCGCCCTGATGGGCGCCTGACGACGCCCGCCACATTAAGCCCGCAAAACCCGCCTTCACTGCGAGGCAAGCGAATCGGGCAATCGGAAACGGATATGGCCGAAAATACCCAAGTCGACGTCTCCAGGCTCACCTTCGAGCGCGCGATCGAGGAACTCGAGACGATCGTGAAGCGGCTCGAGGACGGCAAGGTGCCGCTCGAGGAATCCGTGACGATCTACGAGCGCGGCGAAGCGCTGAAGCGCCGTTGCGAGGAACTGCTGCGCCAGGCCGAAGCCCGCGTCGACAAGATCACCACGGATGCGAGCGGCCAGGCCACCGGCACCGCACCGCTCGACGTCCAGTAAGGGACCCCGACCAAGCCTCTTTCGGCATCGGACGCCTGCAATTTTTTCATGATCGCACGCAGCTGTGTGTGCTCATGGGGCGGGCGGTCGGGCACCGAGATCGAAGAATTCCCCCGCCGGGGCCATTCGGCCCCGCGAATCGAGCGGAAAATAGCCCTCCTCTCGCCGAAAATCCTGCCGGGGAACCGGGCAAGGCAGGAACCCCGCCGCGGGCGCCGCAGTTAACCACTCTGGCCCGGGGGTTGCAGGCGCATGCCCGTAATCGCCCCAGCGGGTTGGCTTTGGCCCAAGCTTTGGTGTAAAGCTGCGCGGAGTGTGGCTTTTTGTTAGCCTTGCTTAGGCATCGATTACCGACGACAAGTGCTTCAAATTGCTAATGAAATTGGCTGGGACGGACGAAGCCGATCTAAGTGACAGGGATCACAGAGACTGAACCGGAGCGCACTTAAGCTCACCTAAGCTTGAAGACGGGGCCTTGCCCCATGCAGGTGGCTCCGACGGTTTAAGGACTCGCGCTGCGCCGATATTGTGCAAACCCATCGCGCACCGGAACGACCTTCCGGCGCTGACAAATTGGAAATCGCCGTGAACGCATACAGTAAGACGCCGCTTCTCGACACCATCCGGACGCCGGACGACCTGCGCAAGCTCAAGATCGAGCAGGTTCGCCAGGTCGCCGACGAGCTGCGGCAGGAGACCATCGATGCCGTCTCGGTAACCGGCGGTCACTTCGGCGCGGGTCTCGGCGTGGTCGAGCTCACCACCGCGATCCATTACGTCTTCGACACGCCGCGCGACCGGCTGATCTGGGACGTCGGCCACCAGGCCTATCCGCACAAGATCCTCACCGGGCGGCGCGACCGCATCCGCACCCTGCGCACCGGCGGCGGCCTGTCCGGCTTCACCAAGCGCAGCGAGAGCGACTACGATCCGTTCGGCGCGGCACATTCCTCGACCTCGATCTCCGCCGGCCTCGGCATGGCCGTGGCACGCGACCTCTCCGGCGGCAAGAACAACGTTATCGCCGTCATCGGTGACGGGGCGATGTCGGCGGGCATGGCCTATGAGGCCATGAACAATGCCGGGGCGATGAACTCGCGCCTGATCGTCATCCTCAACGACAACGACATGTCGATCGCGCCGCCGGTCGGCGCCATGAGCGCCTATCTGTCGCGCCTGTATTCCGGCAAGACCTATCGCACGCTGCGCGAGGCGGCCAAGCAGATCAACAAGCGCCTGCCCAAGATCATCGCCAACCGCGCCAACCGCGTCGAGGAATATTCGCGCGGCTTCATGATGGACGGCGGCACGCTGTTCGAGGAGCTCGGCTTCTATTACGTCGGCCCGATCGACGGCCATAACCTCGACCACCTCCTGCCCGTGCTGAAGAACGTCCGCGACATGGAGGAAGGCCCGATCCTGGTCCACGTGGTGACGCAGAAGGGCAAGGGTTACGGCCCGGCGGAAGCTTCCGCCGACAAGTACCATGCCGTCGTCAAGTTCGACGTCGCGACCGGCACGCAAGCCAAGGCCAAGCCGAACGCGCCCGCCTACCAGAACGTGTTCGGCCAGAGCCTCGTCAAGGAAGCGCAGAAGGACGAGAAGATCGTCGCCATCACCGCGGCGATGCCGTCCGGCACCGGCGTCGACATCTTCAACAAGGCGTTCCCGGACCGCACCTTCGACGTCGGCATCGCCGAGCAGCACGCGGTGACCTTTGCCGCCGGTCTTGCGAGCGAAGGCTACAAGCCGTTCTGCGCGATCTACTCGACCTTCCTGCAACGCGGCTACGACCAGATCGTCCATGACGTCGCGATCCAGAACCTGCCCGTCCGCTTCGCCATCGACCGCGCCGGCCTCGTCGGCGCCGACGGCGCGACGCATGCCGGCTCGTTCGACAACGCCTATCTCGGCTGCCTGCCGAACATGGTGATCATGGCGGCGGCCGACGAGGCCGAGCTCGTGCACATGGTGGCAACCCAGGTCGCGATCGACGACCGTCCGAGCTCGCTGCGCTATCCGCGCGGCGAAGGCCGCGGCATCGAGATGCCCGAGGTCGGCATTCCGCTCGAGATCGGCAAGGGCCGCATGATCCGCCAGGGCAGCAAGATCGCCCTGCTCTCGTTCGGCACCCGCCTCGCCGAATGCGAGAAGGCAGCCGACGAGCTCGCCGCGCACGGCCTTTCGACCACCATTGCGGACGCGCGCTTCATGAAGCCGCTGGACACCGAGCTGGTGCTCAAGCTCGCCCGCGACCACGAGATCCTGATCACGATCGAGGAAGGCTCGGTCGGCGGCTTCGGCTCGCACGTCGCGCAGTTCCTGACAGACCAGGGTGCGCTCGACAGCGGCATGGTCAAGTTCCGCACGATGGTGCTGCCCGACGTGTTCCAGGACCACGACACGCCGGCCGCGATGTACGCCCGTGCCGGTCTCGACGCCAAGGGCATCGTCGCCAAGGTGTTCGAGGCGCTCGGCAAGGACGTGAAGACCGAGACGGTCAAGCTGGCTTGATTGGTTTCACCTCTCCCGCTTACGGGAGAGGTCGGATCGCGAAAGCGATCCGGGTGAGGGCTTATTCCTCCAGGGGGCTCTCGATTGTCGAGACACCCTCTCCCCAACCCTCCCCCGCAGGCGGGGGAGGGAGCGCAGTTTTCGCCGCGGTTTGCAGCTCGCCTGATTTCTTCTGAGCAGTCCCCCATGAAAATCTATCTGGCAGGCCCCGACGTGTTCCTGCCGGATGCGGTCGAGATCGGCCGGCGCAAGGCCGAGATCTGCGAGCGCTTCGGGCTCACCGGCCTTTATCCTCTCGACAACGAGATCGACCTCACCGCCCCCGACGCCTCGCGGCAGATCTTTTGCGGCAACGAGGCGATGATGGATGCGGCCGACGCCATCATCGCCAACCTGACGCCGTTCCGCGGTGCCGGCGCCGATCCCGGGACCGTCTACGAGCTTGGCTACATGGCCGGGCGCCGTAAATTGTGTCTCGCCTATTCCAACGATGGCGCCACCTATGCCGACCGCGTCGGCCGTTTCGTGGACGTCACGTCAGAGGACGGGCGGCTGGTCGATGCGCAGGGCCTGACGGTCGAGGATTTTGGCCTCGTCGACAACCTCATGATGATCTATGCGCTGGAACTGCACGGCTGCCCGCTGGTGACGCCGGCCACGATGCCGATCGACGTCTGGCACGATCTCGCCGCGTTCGAGGCTTGCGTCCGGATGGCGGCCGCGCGATTGATTGCACCATAAGCGCATCAATCGTCCCAAGAATCGGTCCAAGAATCGTTCCAAGAATCGTCTCATGAGAGCGTGATGTCCCCTTCCCGCAAACGCGCGGATATTCTGCTGGTCGAGCGCGGCCTGTTCGAGAGCCGGGCACGGGCGCGCGCGGCCATCGAGGCCGGCCTCGTCACTGCCGACGACAAGCAGGTGACGAAGCCGTCGGAGACCATCGCCGAGGATGCGGTGATCCAGGCCGAGCCCGCGCACCCCTACGTGTCGCGCGGCGGCGTCAAGCTCGCCGGCGCGCTGGAACGCTACCCGATCGAGATCGAGGACCATGTCTGCCTCGACGTCGGTGCCTCCACCGGCGGTTTCACCGAGGTGCTGCTGGCCAATGGCGCAAGCCTGGTGTTCGCCATCGATGTCGGCACCAGCCAGTTGCATCCCTCGCTGCGCGATCATCCGAAAATCGTGTCGATGGAGGAGACCGACATCCGCGCCTATGAAGGCAGACGCCTGCCGGCGCGGCCCGATGTCGTCGTGATCGACGTCAGCTTCATCTCGCTGAAGGCCGTGCTGCCCGTGGCGCTGTCGCTGGCGGCCGCGCCGATGAGCCTGCTGGCGCTGATCAAGCCGCAATTCGAGGCCGAGCGGAAGCACAACAAGAAGGGCATCATCCGCGACGCCGCCGTGCATCAGCAGATCTGCGACGACATCGCGGCCTTTGCCGCCTCGCTCGGCTGCACCGACATCGCGGTGTTCCCCTCGCCGATCACCGGCGGCGACGGCAACATCGAATTCTTCCTGGGCGCGCGCCGTGGTTGAGCGCCTGAGGATCGATCACGTCGGCCATCGCGGCGACGGCGTCGCGCTCGGCGCCGGCGAAGCGATCTATGTGCCGTATGCGCTCGGCGGCGAGACCGTCGAGGTCGACCACGTCGCGGGCAACCATCCCGACCGCCGCAAGCTGCTGGCGGTCGACGTCGCAAGCCCCGAGCGCGTCGCGCCGTTCTGCCCGCATTTCGGCATCTGCGGCGGCTGCGCGATCCAGCACTGGGCGGCCGAGCCGTATCATGCCTGGAAGCGCAGCATCGTGGTCGAGACGCTGGCGCAGGCCGGCATCGATTGCGAGGTCGCGCCGCTGGTCGATGCCCATGGCGTGGGGCGCAGGCGCGTCACGCTGCACGGCCGGTTCGGCACGCATGACATCCTCAAGGTCGGCTTCTCGGCAGCGAGCTCGCACGACGTCATCCCGATTCATCGCTGCCCGATCCTCGATCCCGCACTCGACGGCGCGCTCGATGCCGCCTGGGCGCTGGCCGAGCCGCTCACGTCCAAAATGCCGGTGACGAAGCCGCTCGACATCCAGGTCACCGCCACCACCAACGGCCTCGATGTCGATGTGCGCGGCTCCGGCCCGCTGCCGACGCCGCTGGTCACGGCGCTGTCGCGCGTCGCCGAGCAGCATCGCCTCGCGCGGCTGACGCGGCATGGCGAGCTGGTGCTGCAGCGCCTGCCGCCGACGGTGAAGATGGGCCGCACTGAAGTGACGCTGCCGCCGGGCTCGTTCTTGCAGGCAACCGTCGCGGGCGAAGAGACGCTGGCGTCTCTCGTGGCCGAACGCGTCGGCAAGGCCAAGGAGGTTCTCGACCTATTCTGCGGTGTCGGGCCCTTCGCACTGCGGCTCGCCGAGAAGGCGCGCGTCACCGCTTACGATAGCGATGCCGGCGCAGTTGCCGCGCTGGCAAAGGCCGCGCGCACACCCGGCCTGAAGCCGATCAGGTGCGAGCCGCGCGACCTGTTCCGCCGCCCCCTGGTGCCGCAGGAGCTGCGCGACTTCGACGCCGTCGTGTTCGATCCCCCGCGCCAGGGCGCACAGGCGCAGGCACTGAAGCTCGCCGCGAGCACGGTGCCCGTCATCGTCGCGGTGTCCTGCAACGTCGCAACCTTCGCCCGCGACGCACGGCTGCTGATCGACGGCGGCTACAGGATCGACGGCGTCGTGCCGGTCGACCAATTCCGCCACACGCCGCATGTCGAGCTGGTGGCGCGGTTTGCGCGGTAGCTGCAAGCCTCGTGGGACGGCCCGCCGCGGGCGCCTCACCAGATTGATCCGCGGCCGATCCGAACCTTGATACCGGTCAACCGCCCGAGCTTCCGGGGACGCTAGAAGCGTCGTGGCGAAAGGGCCGTGGAGCGGATGATGGCGATCGACCGGCGACAACTCATGACCACCGCGCTCGGACTTTCCGCGGCGGCAATCACCGCCCGCCCCTCGGCTGCGGCGACGACGACCTATGAGGAAACGGTGCGAGCGTCGCGAGCGCCGCTGCAACCGGTGCCGCGGGACCGCGAGCTCGTGCGCTTTGCCACGCTCGCCGCCAACAGCCACAACACCCAGCCCTGGATCTTCTCCGCCCGCGGCAATGAAATCCTGATTGCGCCCGATTTCTCGCGCCGCTGTCCGGTGGTCGATCCGGACGATCACCACCTTTTCGTCAGCCTCGGCTGCGCCGCCGAGAACCTCGTTCTCGCGGCATCAGCACTCGGCTGGCGCGCGAACCCGATGGTCGACGGTGACAAGGTCCGGATCGCGCTGGAGCCAGCGCGCCCCGAAGCGTCGGCGCTCGTCAACGCGATTCCCCTCAGGCAATGCACCCGTGCAGCCTTCGACGGCAAGCCGGTGGCGCCCGACATTCTGCGCCAGCTCGAGAACGCCTGCCGGGAGCCGAACGTCTCGGCAATCCTGATGACCGAACGCGCCGCCATCGCAAAGATCACCAACTACGTGCTCGAAGGCAATGCCGCGCAAATGCGCGACAAGGCCTTCATGCGCGAGCTCGTGAGCTGGATGCGCTTCAACGAGGCCGATGCGGTCGCGACCATGGACGGGTTGTTCTCGCGGGCCTCGGGAAGCCCGTCCCTGCCGGCATGGATCGCGCGACCGCTGCTCAGGTTCTTCTTCACCGAAAGCGGCGAGAGCGGGAAATACCGCGCCGAGCTCGACAGCTCCGCGGGTGTCGTCGTGCTTGCCGCCGATCGTAGCGACACGTCGCACTGGATTGCGGTCGGCCGTGCCTGCCAGCGGTTCGCCCTGCAGGCGACCGCGCTCGGGCTCAAATATTCCTTCGTCAACCAGCCGATCGAGGTGGCGACACTAAGGCCGCAGTTCGCAACCTCGCTCGGACTCGGCGAGCGGCGTCCCGATATCGTGATGCGCTTCGGAGCCGGGCCGGATCTGCCGAAATCGCTCCGCCGCGCCCCGGAACTGGTGATGCGGCCGACGCAATAGTCTCCTAGCGCCGAAGGCCGCCGAGCGCCGGTGACTCGCCGGGCAGCATGTTCGATCTGATATCGCTGTCCATGCGGCCCGAGTCCTGCTGGGTGAACCCGGCTCCGAACGACAGGCTGAGGTTGGGGGTCGGCTTGAATTCGACCCCCGCGAACGCGCCGTAGCCGGGCGCGGCGCCGGAGGTGAGCGGCGCAAGCGAACTGCCAATGCCGTTGCCGTATTTCAGCGTGTCGAAGCCGGCAAAGAACGTGACGGGCATGCCGCCCGCCGTCTTGGTGTTGTAGCCGAACTGCGTGCTGTCATAGGAGAGCGCGTTGAAATTGCCGGCCTGTCCAGCCTGGCCGAGACCGCTCCAATTGAGGTTGCCACGCTGGCTACCGACGAAGAAGCCGTTCGCAAAGTTGGCGCGCCCGCCTGCGTCGCTGGCATTGAAGCCTGGAAAATTGCCGTAACTTTCGGAGCTCTGGCCATCGCTGCCGCCAAAGCCGAAAGGTCCGCCCGGTATCCAATACCTCAAGGGTGCAACTTGCGCATGAGCAGGCGCTCCGCCGAGGCAAAGCACAGCGAAGAGAGCTGCGAGACCGCAAGAACCTGCAAGGCTGGACATTCCGGCTACCGTCAAAATGCTCACAAATTATACCCTCGGTATATCGCGATGGCCAGCGAAGCAATGGCGATCCCCGCGGCCCCGGTTCCAGGGTCACGTATTCCTGACAAATTGAACCTCCCATCCGCCGGATTGACCCAAATAGAGGACGCGCAAGCTCGAGCCGTCATCGCGATCGCCAGAGCCTCGTGCGATCCAGCAATGCGCAGTTTGCGCTGACCTTTGAAAATGCCCGACACAGCATGGAGGACGTCATGGAGGTCAATTCCGACAGGTTGAATGCCTTTATGGGCAAGATGATCACCGAGGTCGGGGCCGCGATGAACGCATCGCTGGTCCTGCTGGGCGACAAGCTCGGCCTCTATCGCGCCCTCGCCGCCAAGGGGCCCATGAACTCTGCCGAACTCGCAAGCGCCACCGGAACGAACGAACGCTACGTCCGCGAGTGGCTGTCGAGCCAGGCGGCTTCTGGTTACGTCGAATATGATACCGCTTCAGGAAAATTCTCGATGTTGCCGGAGCAGGCGATGGCGCTTGCCGACGAGGACAGCCCGGTGTTCCTCGGCGCAGTCGGCAATGTCATTGCCGCGGCGTTCCTCGACGAGCCGAAAATTACGGATGCATTCAAGTCCGGCAAGGGAGTCGGCTGGAACCGACGGAGCGAGTGCCTGTTCTGCGGCACCGCCCGCTTCTTCCGCACCGGCTACATGCATCATCTGGTGCAGGAGTGGCTGCCCGCGCTCGACGGCGTCGTGGACAAGCTCAAGCGCGGCGCCAAGGTCGCCGATGTCGGTTGCGGGCATGGCGTTTCGACGCGGCTGATGGCGAACGCCTTCCCGAACTCCCGGTTCTACGGCTTCGACTATCACGAGGGCTCGATCGAGGCCGCGCGAAAGGCGGCCAATGAGGCCAAGCTGGGCGACCGGGTCAGCTTCGCTGTTCACTCGGCCAAGACCTATCCGGCCGAAGGCTATGATCTCGTCTGCTTCTTCGATTGCCTGCACGACATGGGCGATCCCGTCGGCGCCATCAGCCACGTACGCGAAGCCATGGACAAGGACGGCACCTGCATGCTGGTCGAGCCGTTCGCGGGCGACCGCCTCGAAGACAATCTCAATCCGGTCGGTCGCGTCTACTATGCGGCGTCGACCATGATCTGCACACCGGCCTCGCTCGACCAGGAGGTCGGCCTGGCGCTGGGTGCACAAGCGGGCGAAGCAAGGCTGCGCAAGGTCGCGCGCGAAGGCGGCCTGACGCGCTTCCGCCGCGCCGCCGAAACGCCCTTCAACTTGATCCTGGAGGCGCGGATCTGATCTCGATCGCGCCGGGCGCAGGGAGGCGGCATGCGGCCATGCCCGTACCGCAGCCTCGCCCGGTGCCGACATCCTTGCCTCACTCGCGCCGCAACGTAAGTTGGCGTCGAGCAGGCGGCGCGAGTCCGCCGCAATGGGAGGATGACGATGCGATATCTGGGTCTGGCGCTGGCTGTGCTGTTCACCATCGCGACCTCGGAAGCCGGCCGCGCGGCCGAGCCGACCCGCTTCGTGCCGCTGAAACCCGACGAACTTTCGTCGTCGCAGAAGGAATGGGCGGACGCGATCGCGGTGCCCCCGCGCAACGCGAAATTCACCAACCCGCCCTACCGCGCCTATATCCGCAACCCGGAGCTGGCGCCAAAACTCTCTGCGATGTCGGACTATCTGCGCTGGAATTCGTCGCTGCCGGCGCGCCTCAGCGAATTCGCGATCCTGATCACCGCGCGGCAATGGACGGCGCAGTATGAATGGTTCGCGCATTATCCGCTCGCGATGAAGGCCGGGCTCGACCCTGATGTCGCCAAGGACGTCGCCAACGGCGTGCGGCCGAAGGCGATGAAGGACGACGAGGCCGCGCTCTACGACCTCGCGATGGCGCTCTATCGCGACAAGAAGGTGTCCGACGATGTCTACCGCGCGGCCCAGCAAGAATTCGGCGAGCGCGGCATCATGGATGTTATCGGCCTGATCGGCTATTACGACCTGGTCTCGATGACGCTGATCACGATGCAGGCGGAAGCGCCGAACGACAGCGTGCCCCCGCTGCCGCCGCTGGCTGCGAAATAGCCACGCAGCAACCGCGGTTGATACCGCACGATCCCAAGAAGCCTGGAGACCCCGGTGACATCTGACAGCCCCGTCGCCTACGAATGCGTGGGCAACATCGCCCGCATCACGCTCAACCGCCCGCCGGTCAATGCGCTGAGCCTCGAGGTCATCCGGGCGGTGGTCGCGGCACTGCGCCGCGCCGCCGACGATCCGGATGCGCGCGTGGTCGTGCTGGCGAGCGCGATCGCCAGGCGCTTTTCGGCAGGCCTCGACCTCGACATCCTGCTTGGCAAATCCGGCGCCCAGATCCGCGAATTCCTCCAGGCGCTCTATATCGACCTTTACGACGCCCAGTACGGGCTCGGAAAGCCGTCGATCGCCGCGGTCGGCGGCGCGGCCCGCGGCGGCGGCATGACCATGGCGGTGTCCTGCGACGTGGTGCTGGCATCCGAGAGCGCGACGTTCGGCTATCCCGAGATCGACGTCGGCGTCATTCCCGCGATCCACTACGCGCATCTGCCGCGCATCATCGGGCGCCACCGCGCTTTCGAGCTGCTGTTCACCGGCCGCGTCTTCAGCGCCGCCGAGGCACGCGAGCTCGGCGTGGTGAACCGCGTCGTGGGAGATACGGAGCTCGAGGCCGAGGTCGTGAGGCTCGCGGCGCAGCTCGCCGCGAAATCAGCCGCGGTGCTGCGGATGGGCCGGGCCGCCTTCATGCGCCAGATCGACCTCGACTATCGGCGCAGCATTGCCAGCGCCGTGGACGACTTCTGCAACGTCGCGACGTCGGACGAGGCGCAGGAGGGTCTGAGGGCATTCGTGGAGAAACGGGCACCGAAATGGTGAGGACGGCCGGCCGCCGCGCGCGTCGGGAACGCGAAGCGTTCAGGCGGTCTTGTCGACCGAAGACGATGAATCGGCCGGTGGATATTTCGTCACCGGCACCATGAAGGACTTGGTGCCGACCTGGTAGATGACCTTGCCGTTCTTCCCGTCATCGGTCGCAATCTGCGCCTGCCCGAACATGATGACGTTCTTGTAGACGATGCCGGTGCCCTGCCGGGTGATGCCGTCGGTGGTGACGCTGACCTGCGCTTCGTTGCCGTTGACGGCGAGCACCTTGAAGCTCGCGCTCTTGCCGTTGTCGCTGGAATAGCCGCCCCAGCTTCCCATGAGACGGCTGTCGGAGGCCGGCGGCGCCTGCTTCTCGAGATTGGCGGTCTGCTTGCCGGCGCCGCCCGCAGAGAACAGCAGCACCATGTTCTTGCCGTCCTTGGTGCCGACCGTGACCCCGCCGAAGGTGATAAGCGAGCCCTGGACCTCGCCAAAGCCGCGCTCGGTGTGCCCGTTATGGGTGTATTCGACCTGCGCCCGCGCACCGCGGATGTTCACGACCTTGAAGCCGACCGGCTGGTTGTTGCCCACCCAATTGCCCTTCCAGTCACCGACCAGAGCGCTCTGGTGAAAGATCCGCTCGTTCGCGGGCGAAATCTGGCTGGTGCTCGATGTGACGATGGCCATTGGATTGCTCGGCGGACAGGTCTGGCGAATCCGCTTTCGTTCGCTCCAGCCATGCCAGGACGCTGACCGGAAACGAACGGAAACCATCCGATTAGGGCCACGCGCAGGTTAATGAGCCGTTAAGTTCAACCGCCGGCCGAGACGGCAAAAGGTCTCAGCCGGGGGCCGCTTAGCGTCCCCAGCGGTCCGACCAGATCTTCTCGCCGATCAGGCAACTGACGCGCGGCTCCTTGTCGGCGACCCGCATCACGGGACGCTCGGGCACGCGGCCTGCGACCTCCATCAGGAGCTTGGTGCGGATCGCTTCCTTGAACTTCTCGCGGTCCTTGATCGTGATGACGAAGGAGCCGGGACCGCCGATGACGCAATCCTCGTAGTAGTAGTCGAGATTGTCGATATCCATGGTCGAATAGGACGGCTCCTTGACCATGATCGGCAGGCCGTTGATGACGATGCCTTTCTCGAGCGCGGCGTCGCGCGCCACCGTGACCGGGCCGCCATTGTTGTTGGGGCCGTCGCCGGAGATGTCGATGACGCGACGCAAGCCCCGATAGGGATCCTCGTCGAACAGCGGCATCGCGAACGTGATCGCGCCGGAGATCGAGGTGCGCGAGGCGCGCCGGATCGGCGTCTTCATGATTTCGGTGGCGACCGCGTCCGCGGTCTCAGGTCCGTCGATCAGCCGCCAGGGAATGATGATCTTCTGGTCGGTCGAGGCGGCCCACTCGAAATAGGTCACCGCAATCCGGCCGTTCGGGCCCATCTTCAGCGCCTGGAGAAACTCTTTCGACTGGATCGCCTGCGCGTAGCCCTCGCGCTGGATCGCCAGCTCGTCCATGTCCATGGAGTAGGACACGTCGACCGCGAGGATCAGCTCGACATCGACCGTCTGCGCATCCTTGTCGGCCGCCAGCCGCTGAGTCCTGGGCGGCTCAAACTTCGGCCCTGGTGCCGCGATGCCCGCGACGTCCCCCCCGGCAAGCACGCCGGCCACCAGCACAGCCCCGATCGAGAACAGCAAGCGCATCGCAGTCTCCCGTCGTATGACGCGATGGTGACATGCAATCGCCTTGCCGCAAAGTGCGAAGATCGCCTGCGCTTCACATTCGAGTTAGGAATTACGCAAAGCTGCCGCCGTGTTGCCGCGCTAGCGTCATCGGAACACGTGCGACCACAGGCTCCGTCATTCCGGGGCGGCTCGAAGAGCCGACCCCGGAATGACAGTACCGGACACGCACCCCGCCCACTTGTCCGGCGTGATTTCCATGCTAGGCTGGCCGCACAGATGGGGATGGAGTCCCCCGACAACCGCCCGGCGGTAGGTGACCGTGATGGGCTGATGACTCCTGCTTGAGGTGGGGCAATTTTTGAGCCTCTGCCTTTGGCGGGAGCGTGGACAAACCCGCCAATGGCGGGTTTTTTGTTGCCTGAAGGCGAAGGCCGGGACGTGAAGGCCAAGGGGACGTTCGAGGGGAAGTCCAAGGCGTGACGACGACGACACCGAATGCTGCGCGCGCGGGGCTGCCCAGGGGGATCTGGGTGCTCGGCTTCGTCTCGATGCTGATGGACGTCTCCTCCGAGATGATCCACGCGCTGCTGCCGGTCTATCTCGTCACCGTGCTCGGCGCCTCGACGCTCACGGTCGGCTTCATCGAGGGCATTGCGGAGGCGACGGCCTCGATCACCAAGATCTTCTCCGGCGCGCTGTCGGACTGGCTCGGCCGCCGCAAGCTGCTTGCCGCGCTCGGCTATGGGCTGGCAGCCGTCACCAAGCCGCTATTCCCGCTCGCGCCCAGCGTCGAATGGCTGGTGGCGGCGCGCTTCATCGACCGGGTCGGCAAGGGCATTCGCGGCGCGCCGCGCGATGCGCTGATCGCCGATATCGCACCCGTCGGCCTGCGCGGCGCGAGCTTTGGCCTGCGCCAATCGCTCGACACCATCGGCGCCTTCGTCGGACCGCTCGCGGCGATCGGCCTGATGTGGTGGACGGCTGACAATTTTACCGCCGTGTTCTGGGTTGCCGTGCTACCGGCCTTTCTGTCCTTCGGACTGATCGCCTTTGCCGTGAGCGAGCCGGAGCCGGACCCGAGCCGGGAATCTGCGAAAAATCCGCTCAATCTCGCCGCGATGCGGCAGCTCGGAGCGGTCTACTGGCGCGTCGTGGCGGTCGGAATCGTCTTCACGCTGGCGCGCTTCAGCGAAGCCTTCCTGATCCTGCGCGCGCAGAACATCGGCCTCAATGCGATGTGGGTACCGGCCGTGCTGGTGCTGATGAACATCGTCTACGCGCTGTCGGCCTATCCGGCCGGCGTGCTGTCGGACCGCATCAACCGGACCAGCCTGCTCGCGCTCGGTCTCGTCTTCCTCGCCGGCGCCGATCTGGCGCTCGCGCTGCTGCCGAACCTCGGCGGCCTCGCGCTCGGGGTCGTGCTGTGGGGGCTGCATATGGGATTGACGCAAGGCCTGCTCTCGGCCCTCGTCGCCGACGCCGCGCCGCCAAGCTTGCGCGGCACCGCATTCGGCTATTTCAACCTGTTCACCGGCCTGGCACTGCTGGCCGCGAGCGTGATCGCCGGTGCGCTGTGGGACGCCTATGGTCCGGCCGGCACGTTCCTGGCAGGGCTCGGCTTCGCGCTGGTGTCGCTCGTGGGGCTGCTCGCCGTCGGCAACGGGCTGGCAGCGGAGGGCAAATGAGGATGGGGGGGTCGTTCGTCGTGCTGAGCGGAGTGATCGCAATCGTGGTCGGCAGCGTGCTCGGCGGCTGTGCGCGCTACTTCATCTCCGGCGCTGTCGCGCGGCGGCTGGGCGAGACCTTTCCGTGGGGCACCATGACCATCAACGTCACCGGCGCCTTCCTGATCGGCATTTTTGGCGCGCTGGCAACCCATCCGGGCTCGATGTTCGCCTCGCCCAATCCATGGCTGTTCGCGGTGACCGGTTTCCTCGGCTGCTACACCACGGTGTCCTCGTTCAGCCTGCAAACGCTGACGCTCGCCCGCAACGGCGAGCCGATGCACGCGCTCGGCAATGTCGCCTTCTCGGTTGGACTGTGCCTCGCCGCAGTGAGCTGCGGCTTCCTGCTCGCTGACGGTCTTGGAGGGTAGAGGCCGATGAACGTTCCCTCCTCCGCCGAGCGCTGGCGCAGCGCGATGCTCTATGCCTGGGTTTCCGCCGGCAGCGTCGTCGGCGGCCTGACGCGCTACCTGGTCGGGCTCGCGCTCGATACCGGTCCAGGCTTTCCCTTCGCGACACTGTTCATCAACGCGACCGGCTCGCTGATCATCGGATTCTATGCGACGCTGACCGGCCCGGACGGCCGGATGCTGGCACGGCCCGAGCACCGGCAGTTCGTCATGACCGGGTTCTGTGGCGGCTACACCACCTTCTCGGCCTTCAGCCTGGAAACATTCCGCCTGTTCCACGGCGGCATGAAATACATCGCGCTGGCCTATGTCGCATCCTCCGTCGTCTGCTGGCTGGTGTCGGTCTGGCTCGGCCATATCATGGCGAGCCGCTACAACCGCTTGAAAAGGAGCTGACCATGCAAATTCCCAATCAGGCTGTTTCGCTCCGCATCTTCATCGGCGAGAGCGACCATTTCGACGGCAAGCCGCTCTATGAAGCGATCGTGATGAAGGCGCGCGAGCTGCACCTCGCCGGCGCCACCGTGCTGCGCGGTCCGATGGGGTTCGGCAAGTCGAGCCGGCTGCATACTTCGAAAATCCTGCGGCTCTCGGAAGACCTGCCGCTGCTGATCGAAATCGTCGACAGCGAGGACAACATCAACGCATTCCTGCCCATCCTGGATGGCATGATGTCGAGCGGGCTGATCACCTTGGAGAAGGTGCAGGTCCTGCAATATGGTGAGAAAGCCGCGAGCTGATCGCTCCGGCAGGGAACCAGTGCCCGCCGTGTCCAGGAGGCGGAATGAACGACGCCGTCACCAAGCCGAAAACCAGAACCAAGACCAAGGTCGAGCGGCCCAAGCTGCACAAGGTCATCCTGATCAACGACGACTACACGCCGCGCGAATTCGTCACGATGATCCTCAAGGCCGAGTTCCGCATGACGGAAGATCAGGCCTACAAGGTGATGATCACGGCGCACAAGCTGGGCGCCTGCGTGGTCGCCGTGTTCACCAGGGACGTCGCCGAGACCAAGGCAACCCGCGCCACCGACGCCGGCCGCGCCAAGGGCTATCCGCTGCTGTTCACGACCGAGCCGGAGGAATAGGCCGCTAGCCCCGGCCGCGACGGGAACGCACTGGCTTGCGCACAGTGCTCGGGCGCGGGTGCTCCTGAACGTGTTTCCAGAACGCCTCCGCCGCAGGCGTCAGTCGCGATCTCGGACGATACACATGGATCTCGATTGGAATCTCCCATTCCGGCCCGCCCGCCTTCACCAGTTCGCCCGATGCGAGCTGATCGGCGATGAGGTTCTCCTGCAGCCAGGCCATGCCGCGGCCGGCCTGCACCATGGTGGCGAGAAGTTTTGCAAGATGCGATGAAGGTCGCTTATTGAGGGGGACGTCTGGTGATCACAGAAACATCGCGCCACTGCTTTTGACGACTGAGCCGGAGGAATAAGCCATCCGCGCTTTCCGACTTTGCATTCCCGCCGGGGATCGCCGACAATGCCGCAAAACCGGCGCAGGCCGAACAATAAGCAAAGCGGGAAACGACGGACGTGGGCATATCAATAAGAAGCTTCGTGACAAGAGGCCGACTGGTCCTGACGCTGGTGGCGATCGCCTTCTGCACCACCGGCATGGCGCAAGCGGGCGAAAGGCTCCGCATCGGGCTGTTGAAGCTCTCCTCGGCAGCCCCGTTGTTCCTCGCCAAGGAGCGCGGCTATTTCGAGCAGGAAGGGATCGAGGCTGATCTGAAATTCTTCGATGCCGCCGTGCCGATCGCGGTAGCCAGCGTGTCCGGCGATATCGACATCGGTTTCACCGGCTTCACGGCCGCTTTCTACAACCTCGCGGGCAAGGGCGGACTGAAGGTGGTTGCCGGCACGGCGCGCGAGGCACCCGGCTTCCAGAACACGGCCTACGTCGCCTCCAAGCGCGCTTATGATTCGGGCCTGAAGACGCTGAAGGACTTGCCCGGCCATTCCGTCGGCATCACGCAAGTCGGCTCCACTTTCCATTATTCGCTCGGCCTGATCGCCGACAAGCTGAAATTCGACGTGACCTCCGTCCGGGTCGTTCCGCTGCAGTCGCTGCCGAATGTCGCCGCGGCCATCAAGGGCGGCCAGCTCGACGCGGCGCTCACCGCCACGACCACGATCAGCCCGGTGGTCGCCTCTGGCGACGCGATCGTGCTCGGCTTCGTCGGCGACGAGACGCCCTGGATGCTCGGCTGCGTCGTGGCTTCGACCGCGACGATCGAGAAGAACCGCAAGCTGGTCGAGAAGGTGCTGGCCGTCTACCGCCGCGGCGCCGACGACTATGCGCGCGTGCTGTTGAAACGCGATGCGGACGGCAAATTCGTCCGCAGCGAGGAGGGGGACGCGATGCTTGCGATCATCTCCAAATACACCGAGCAGAAGGTCGAGCAGCTCCGCATCGGGCTGTCGGTCGTCGACCCCGCGCTCGACAGCGCCGACATCGCCCGTCAGATCGCCTGGTTCAAGCGCCAGAAGATGATCGAACCCGATATCGATGCCGAGAAGATCATCGACAAATCCTTCGTCCCGGACCGGCCGACGGCGCCGAAATGACTGACGACAACGACAACAAGAACACGGAGCTACCCATGAGCGCGAGCGAAGTCACCGCGGGCACCAAAATCGTCCGGCGTGCCGCGAACCAAAAGCCCTCGCGCGTCGTCGCCGACATCTGCGTGGTCGGCTCGGGTGCTGCCGGCATGTCGGCGGCGATCGAGGGCGCGCGTGCCGGACGCAAGGTGGTGCTGGTCGACAGCCTGCCCGCGCTCGGCGGCCAGGCGGTCAACTCCATCATCGGCACCTTCTGCGGCCTGTTCTCGAACGGCAGCGACGGCTACCAGTTCACCCACGGCATCGCCGACGATCTCCTTGGCGACCTCGGTGCGCAGGAGAACGCGCTGTTCTACCGCCGCGGGCCGCACACCACCGTCGTCTACTACGACGAGGTCGCGCTCGGACGCTGGGTCGAGAAGGCGATGCTTGCGGCCGGCGTCACCGTGATCGTCGGCGCCGTCATGCGCAACGTCCGCGTCGCCGGTCGGCGCGTGACCGGGATCGATCTCTCCACCCGCTACGGTGACGTCGAGGTCGAGGCGAACGGCTTCGTCGACGCCTCCGGCGACGCCGCGCTGGTGTGGCAGGCGGGCTTTGCCTGCCGCGAGCCGGACGACGGCCCGATCTACGGCACGCAAATGCTGATCGTCGAGAATATCGACGAGAGCAAGGTGCCGAGCCGGGAGGAATTGCCGGCGCGCATGCGAGAGAAGGCCGGCGACTACGGCCTGTTGCGGCGCGAGGGCCTGTCCTTCGTCATTCCCGGGCGCGGCGTTGCCGCCATGAACATGACCCATGTCGAGACGCCACTGGAGCCGCTAGAGGCGAGCCGCAAGGGCATCGAGGGCAAGGACCAGGCCGATCGCGCCTTCGCCTTCCTCAGGAACGAATTCCCCGCCTGCTTCGGCAAGGCGCGCATCCGCGCCTATGGCCTTCCCGGGATCCGCCAGACGCGCTGGATCGTCGGCCGCCAGCAATTGTCGGTCGACGACGTCCGCGCCGGCACCAAATTCGAAGACGCGATCGGCCGCACGGCGTGGCCGATCGAACTGCACGACCACGGCTCCGGCCATCACTGGCACATCTTCGACAAGGACCACGTCCACTATGTGCCGTTCGGCAGCCTGACGCCGCAGGAAGCCGAAAACATCGTCGCCGCCGGCCGCTGCATCGATGCCGACAAGGCCGCACTCTCCAGCGTTCGGGTGATGGGCCCCTGCATGGCGATGGGCGCCGCCGCTGCGCACGCGCTCGACCTCGCCGGCAGCGGCAGCGTGCATCAGATCGACATCGATGCGCTGAAGTGGCGCGTGCGCGACAACCTGGAGCGGACGGACTGAGGCGCGCAGCAGCCAGGAGCGGTGGCCGCAGCTCTCTGCTCAGCCGACCGGCGCGATCGTCGGTCTGAACGCCCTTAGGCCATCACCACCGGCGTCTCTTCGGTCAGCCCATACACACGCTGCGCCTTCGAAAACCCCGCGATCGGAAATTCGCCGAGCGCGCGCCAGTCGTGGCGGCAGGCGTTCGCGAAAACCTCCGAGACCACGACGGTGCGGCCGAGCCGGCCGGCGATCTTCTCCAGCCGCGCCGCGAGATTGACGGCAGGGCCGATGCAGGTGAAGTCGAGCCGGTTGCCGCCGCCGATATTGCCGTAGAGGATGTGGCCGACATGCAGCGCGACGCCGAAGCGGAAGCGCTCGACGACGTCGCCGACCGGAAAGGCGAGCGCCTCGACGCTGGCGCGGGATTCGCGCGCGGCTTCCAGCACGCGCGCGCAGACATGGGCGGCATCGCCGACATATTCGTCGATCGGAAACACCGCGAGCAAGCCGTCGCCCATGAACTTCAGCACCTCGCCGCCATGGCCCCGGATTGCGGTGACCTGGCAGTCGAAATACTGATTGAGGATCTCGACCACGGTCTCGGCCGGCAGCCGGTCCGACAACGCCGTGAAGCCGCGCAGGTCAGAGAGCCAGATGGCCGCCTGCATGGTGTCGTTGTGGCCACGGCGGATCTGGCCGCCGAGGATGCGCGCGCCGGCGCGGTTGCCGACATAGGTGTCGAGCAGCATCTCGGCGGTACGGCGCAGACTGACGATCTCGCTGACGCGCGCGAGCGGCGCCATCATGGCCCGGATCGCCGCGACGTCGTCGTCGCTGAATCCGCTGGGGTGACGCGTGGTCCAGCTCGTTGCGTGGATCGAGCCGTCGAGATACGGCATCGGCATCGCGAGGTAGTCGGTCACGCCTTCGGCGCGCATGTCGTCGAGGAACGGAAACCGCCTGCTGTCGGGGTCGTCCATCCGTCCCCGGACCTCCAGCCCCTCCTCGAACACGATCCGCAGCGGGCTGCGTGCGAATTCAGGCGTGTCCAGGATCTCGAAATCGACAGTGCCGATCTCGACCTCCTGACCTTCCCGCCAGATGAAGTTGCGGCCGAAGATTTCGGGATGCAGCGTGCGGATGAAGATGCCGAACCGCCACAGCGGCAGGCCAGCTGCGACCAGATGCTCGCAGACGTCGGCGATCATCTCGGCCGGGGTCCCGGACGACCTCGCGCCGTCGATCAGCCAGTTGGTGATGCGCTGGAGCTCGGAGTTTTGCATGTCCGCATTTGCGGACGAAGTTCTGGGGACGTCAAGCTGCGCGGTGGGCTGGTACCGCGGCACTAACGCCTCACCCCGCTCTAGCGTCCCACCTGCCCGCGGTCTCGGATGAAGTGATCCGCCAGCACGCAGGCCATCATGGCTTCGCCGACGGGGACGGCACGGATGCCGACGCAGGGGTCGTGGCGGCCCTTGGTCATGATCTCGGTGTCGGCGCCCTGGCGATCGACGGTGAGGCGAGGCTGGAGGATCGACGAGGTCGGCTTCACCGCGAAGCGCACCACCACCGGCTGCCCCGTGGAGATGCCGCCCAGCACGCCGCCGGCGTGGTTGGACAGGAAGCGCGTGCCGTCATTGCCGGTGCGCATCTCGTCGGCGTTCTCTTCGCCGGTCAGCTCAGCCGCGCCAAAGCCGGCGCCGATCTCGACGCCCTTCACGGCATTGATGGTCATCATCGCACCCGCCAGATCGGAATCGAGCTTGGCATAGATCGGCGCACCGAGGCCCGCCGGCACGCCTTCAGCGACGATCTCGAGCACCGCACCGATCGAGGAGCCGCTCTTGCGGATGCCGTCGAGATAGGTTTCGAAGAACGCAGCCTTGTCCTTGTCCGGACAGAAAAACGGATTCCTGGCGACCTCGTCCCAGTCCCACTTCTCGCGGTCGATCTTGTGCGGGCCCATCTGCACCAGGGCGCCGCGCACCTTGACGTCGGGCAGCACTTTTCGCGCGATGGCACCGGCGGCAACGCGCGTCGCGGTCTCGCGCGCCGAGGAGCGGCCGCCGCCGCGATAGTCGCGCAGGCCGTACTTCGCCTCGTAGGTAAAGTCCGCGTGGCCCGGCCGAAACTTGTCCTTGATCTCGGAATAGTCCTTCGACCGCTGGTCGGTGTTCTCGATCAGGAGCCCGATCGGCGTGCCCGTCGTCACCTGCACGCCGGTCTCCGGATGCGCCATCACGCCGGACAGGATCTTCACCTGATCCGGCTCCTGGCGCTGGGTGGTGAAGCGCGACTGGCCGGGCCGGCGGCGGTCGAGATCGCCCTGGATGTCCGCCTCGGTGAGCGGGATCATGGGCGGGCAGCCATCGACCACGCAGCCGATCGCCACCCCGTGGCTCTCGCCGAAGGTCGTGACGCGGAACATGTGGCCGAAGGTGTTGAAGGACATTGGTGCTCGCTCGGTTCCGGCGTGTGGTAACGCGCGGGGGGCCGGGGGTCAAACCCGCACACTCCCTGTCATTCCGGGATGGTCCGAAGGACCAGACCCGGAATCTCGAGATTCTCAGGTGCGCAAGGGCGCACCGGGTTCGGTGCTGCGCATCGCCCCGGAATGACGAAAACTTGGCTTAACTAAACTTCTCCAGCCGCCCGTCCCGGAACACGTAGACGGCGCCCTGCTCGATATAGAGCTCGGCGGCGCTGGCCGGCGTCTCCAGGCCAAGCGAAACCATCAGGGCCCGGCAGGTCCCGCCATGGGCGACCGCGACGGTGTCGGTCCGGAGCTGATCGTACCAGGCCCGCACGCGGACCTGTACATCGGCGTAGGTCTCCCCGCCTACGGGGCCCACCGTCCATTTGTCGGCAAGGCGCCTGGCATAGATTTCGGGATCGGTCGCCTCGCTCTCGGCCAGCGTCAGCCCTTCCCAGACGCCGTAGCCGATCTCGCGCAGGCGATCGTCGAGCGAATAGTCGGCCACGGGCAATTCGAGCATGCCGCGCGCAAGTTCCATGGTCATGCGCGCGCGGCCGAGCGGACTCGACACATAGGGCAGCGCCGCCTTGTCGCGGCCGTCGCGCTTGAACAGATCGGCGAGAATGCCGCCGGCCTGCACGGCCTGGCTGCGGCCGCGCGCGTTCAGCGGAACGTCCCTGGTGCCCTGGAGCCGCCCGAGCGCATTCCACTCGGTCTCGCCATGGCGAAGATAGTAGATCGTGGGCACGGGCATTCCAGCTAAAGGCTAGTCCTTGCCACCGAGCGAGATATCCGGCGCGTCCGGGCGCTTCATACCGAGCACGTGGTAACCGGAATCGACGTGATGCACCTCGCCGGTGACGCCGCGCGAGAGGTCGGAGAGGAAATACAGCGCGCTGCCGCCGACGTCCTCGGTGGAGACGTTGCGCCGCAACGGCGCGTTGTGCTCGTTCCACTTCAGGATATAGCGGAAGTCGCCGATGCCGGAGGCCGCGAGCGTCTTGATCGGCCCGGCCGAGATCGCGTTGACGCGGATGTTCTTCTCGCCGAGGTCGGCCGCGAGATAGCGCACGCTCGCCTCCAGCGCCGCCTTCGCGACGCCCATCACGTTGTAATGCGGCATCCACTTCTCCGCGCCGTAATAGGAGAGCGTGATGAGCGAACCGCCGTCGGTCATCAGCTTCTCGGCGCGCTGTGCCACGGCGGTGAACGAGTAGCAGGAAATCAGCATCGACTTGGAGAAGTTCTCCTGCGTGGTGTCGACGTAGCGGCCGTCGAGCTGCTCGCCATAGGCGATCGCGTGCACCAGGAAGTCGATCTTGCCCCACTTCTCCTTCAGCACCGCGAAGGCGGCGTCGATTGTCGCAGCGTCGGTGACGTCGCAATGGCCGAGCACGAGTCCGCCGATCTCGGCGGCGAGCGGCTCGACGCGCTTCTTCAGCGCATCGCCCTGATAGGTGAAGGCGAGCTCGGCGCCCGCTGCGTGGCATGCCTTGGCGATACCCCAGGCGATCGAGCGGTTGTTGGCAACGCCGAGGACCACCCCGCGCTTGCCTTGCATCAGACCTGAATTCTGCGCCATTTTTGAACGTCCCGTCGAGCTCTCGTTGAGGTTTGGAGGTACACCAGCCCTCCTTCGCGGTACAGTCCTAATACGCGGCGTTAACGCTGTTTCGAGCGCCGGAATAGCCGTTCCGTTCGGGTGTTATGATGGGTAAGGCGCTTGCGCCGAACACCAGGACGTCAAGGCGGCAATGAGCGCGTTTCGCCAAAGTGTGGAAGCCATGATCCCGGCGTTGCGACGCTACGCCCGCGCGCTCACGCGCGATGCGGATGCGGCCGACGATCTGGTGCAGGATACGTTGGTGCGCGCGCTGCGTTCGGAGCGCCTGTTTCTCGGAGGCGACGTCAGGAGCTGGCTCTATACGATCCTGACCAACCTCAACAAGAACCGGCGACGCTCGCTGGCAAGGCGGCCGCAATTCATGCAGCTGACAGAGAACAACCCGGACGCCAGCGGGACCGAAGCCGAGGGACGCGACATCGAGAAGGCGCTGGCAACGCTGGTCGAGGAGCAGCGCTCGGTGCTGCTTTTGGTGATGCTGGAGGGCATGAGCTACCGCGAGGTCGCTGACATCCAGGGCGTGCCGATCGGCACCGTGATGTCGCGCCTGGCACGCGCCCGCGCCCACGTTAAAGCCTCGCTGGAGGGTGAGCGCCCGGCGCTCAGGCGGGTGAAATGATGGCAGGATTGATGCAACGCGTTGGGTCCGTCCGCAGCCTGCCGACAAAGCGAGCGAAGTTGAGTCACGAAGGATATTTTGGGCCGCAGAGCCAGAGACGATCGATATGAACGACCGCAATATTCCGATCACCGAAGACGAGTTGCACGCCTATGTCGATGGCGAGCTGCCGGCCGAGCGCCGCGCCGACGTCGAGGCCTGGCTTGCCGCCCATCCTGACGATGCCGAGCGGGTGCAGTCCTGGCGCGACATGGCCGAGATGCTGCACGCCCGCTACGATTCCGTCGCCCAGGAGCCGGTGCCGGTACGGCTGGAGCTCGAACGGCTGGAGCGCCGCCCCCGGCAATGGCTCTATGGCGCCGCCGCGGCTGTGCTGGTTGCCTTCGTCGCCGGCGGCACCGCCGGCTGGATCGCGCATGGCGCCGCCAACTCCCCCTCGACCTTCCAGAGTTTTACGGCCGACGCACTCGACGCCCACCGCCTCTATGTCGTCGAGGTCCGCCACCCCGTCGAGGTCGGCGGCAACGAGCGTGACCATCTCCAGGCCTGGCTGACCCGGCGCTGCGGCTGGACCGTGTTCGCGCCGAACCTGGAGGCGAGCGGGTTGAAGCTGGTCGGCGGCCGGCTCCTGCCAGGGCCGAACGGTCCGGCGTCGTTCCTGATGTATGAGGGCGCCTCGGGCGAGCGGTACACGATCTACACCGCCAAGACCGAGAATGGTGCAACGCAGATGCGGTACGCCAAGACGGACAAGGACGGCGCGCTGTTCTGGGCGGAGCGCGGGGTCGGCTACGTCGTCAGCGGCGGTGGCGATCGCGACCGGCTGACCAAGGTGGCGCAGGCCGTGTACGACCAGGCAGAGAAAAACGGCACCTAGACAACCGCGCAAGCGCGGTGCCTCGATTCCGTCATTGAAAATTTGGAATCAAGACATCGGCGCGTCTCATTATCGCACCGGATGATCACGCGAAAATGAGCAGCGTTCGATCCGCCGATCGACGCGGGCGGCCTCGATTGGGGTTTTTGGTACCGCGCTGGTCCCCCTCTCGAGGCCGCACCTTTTTATCGGCTGCCCCGCCGGACAGCCGACACGTCGAGCATATGAGCCGAGAAGCGCTATCGCGCCTCAGGCATATGACGAGCATCATCCGCAAGAGAGGATGCTGTAGACCTTAGGAAAACCCCTTCAGTTCCGACCGCGCCCTAACCAAGCCCGCTACGTGGATTGTAGGGGTGTTGGTCCCGCCACTTCTCCATCAATGCTTCAAGCTCGGCGTCGTTCCCGTCCGGTAGCATAATCCTGACAGTGACGAAGAGATCCCCGGTTCCGCCTGCTTTCGGCAGGCCCTTGCCCTTCAGCCGGAAGGTGCGGCCGCTGGAAGTGTTCTTCGGGACCGAGAGTTCGACCGCATTCCCAAGGGTCGGCACGCGGACCTTGCCGCCGAGCACCGCCTCGTAGAGCGTGACCGGCAGGTCGATCCTGAGATCCGCGCCCTCGACCTTGAAATACGGGTGCGGCGCGATGCCGATGGTGATCAGAAGATCGCCCGGCGGATGGCCCTGGGCGCTCTCGCCCTGCCCGCGCAGCCGGATCTGCTGGCCCTCGGTGACGCCGGCCGGAATCTTGACGTTGAGCTCCTTGCCCGTCGGCAGACGGACGCGCTTCTCGCCGCCCTTGACCGACTCCTCTAGCGAGACGGACATGGCGACGTTCACGTCGAGATCGAGCCCGATCCCGCCGGTGTCGAATTCGAACTGCCCGGCGCCGCCGGCCCCCGGCCGCGCGCCGCGCACCCCGCCGCCGAACATGCTGTTGAGGATGTCCTCGAACGCGCCGCCGCCCTGACCCGGGCCGCCGCCGGAGCGGAACGTATAGCTCTCGAACCCGCCGGGACCCGCGCGGCCGCGCGGCCCGCCGCCGCCCGGAAAGCCCTGGAAGCGCGGCTTGCCGTCGGCGTCGATCTCGCCGCGGTCGAACTGCTTGCGCTTGTCCTCGTCGCCGAGGATCTCGTTGGCCGAATTGAGTTCGGCGAAACGCTCGGCGGCCTTCGGGTCGTCCTTGTTGCTGTCGGGATGGTGCTTCTTGGCAAGCTTGCGATAGGCGCTCTTGATCGCGGCAGCATTGGCGCTCCGCGGCACCCCCAAGACCTCATAGGGGTCGCGCATCCGTCACGTCTCCTTCAAAGAAATCGAATTGTTCAAAGGGCTCCCCGCCCCACCTGCGAACCATGTGGGGAGAGAGTGGCATTTTTGCAACTAGGATTGCCGGCCGAATCCTAGCTCCGCCACGGCTTTAGCGTATGAATCTCCCAACGGCCACGGCTGCTTTGGCAGCCGGCGCCCTGGAGCCAGCTTTCGGTATTGCCGTTGACGTAGCTGGCGAGGAAGTCGCGGCACCTGCGGCCATCCTCGGCGGCATAGGATTGCGCGATCGGCGTCACCGAGCCGCGCGCCCCGGTCACCGGATTCTCCCAGTGCTGGCTGGAATCCTTGTCGCCCTTGCTCAGCACGTCGGAGGCGGCGTTGCGGGCGAAGGCAAGATCGGTCTCGGTCGGTGCTGCGTCCTTCGCCGGCCGCGCGATCGAGCCGGTGAGGTCGCTGTCGTCGGCCTTGGCATAGGCGCTGGTGTCGTTGCGCGAAAAGCTGCAGCCGCCGGCGCCGAAGCCGATCAGGACCATCGTCATGACAAGGCCGGACGGCCGGATCGCCGATAGGCCAACGCGTCCCCATGCCCTATATAGGGCGGTAGCGGACAACAACGCGTTTTGGGCCGCGGAACGCAACTCGGACTCCAGACATGACCGACACGACCTCGATGAAACACCAGACACCCTTAACATCCGGTGATTTCACCGCCGCTGACGAGCCTTTTGCGCTGTTCGAGACCTGGCTGAACGAGGCGATCAAGAGCGAGCCGAACGATCCGAATGCCATGGCGCTCGCAACCGTCGACCCGGACGGCTTGCCTGACGTGCGCATGGTGCTGATGAAGGGCTTCGATACCGAGGGTTTTGTCTTCTACAGCCACATCGCGAGCCAGAAGGGCCGTGAACTCGCCGCAAATCCTAAGGCAGCGTTACTTTTTCACTGGAAGTCGCTGCGCCGTCAGGTCCGCATCCGCGGCAACGTGACGCCGGTGACTGACGCCGAGGCCGACGCCTATTTCGCCACCCGCCCCAAGCAGGCGCAGATCGGCGCCTGGGCGAGCAAGCAGTCCGAGGCGCTGGAGAGCCGCTTCGCCTTCGAACAGGCAATCGCAAAAGTCGCGGCCAAATACATCATCGGCGAGGTGCCACGGCCGCCGGGCTGGAGCGGCTGGCGCATCACACCGGTCCGCATCGAGTTCTGGCACGATCGCCCATTCCGTCTGCACGACCGCATCGAATTTCGTCGTGACGCCGCCGGCCAGAAGTGGTCCAAGACGCGGATGTACCCTTAGGCCCCGACCTGAAAGACCTTCATGCCGCATTCGTCAAACGCACCGCGACGCACGCTGCTCCTGACCGGAGCGAGCCGCGGTATCGGCCATGCCACCGTGATCCGCTTCTCCTCGGCGGGCTGGCGCGTCATCACCTGCTCGCGGCATCCCTTCCCGGAGGACTGCCCCTGGGATGCGGGCCCTGAGGACCACATCCAGGTCGACCTCGCCGACCCCAAGGACACGACCCGCGCGATTTCCGAAATCCGCAACCGCCTCGAGGGCGGCATGCTTCATGCGCTGGTCAACAACGCCGCGATCTCGCCGAAGGGCCCGGGCGGCTCCCGGCTCGGTTCGGTCGACACCGACCTCGATACCTGGACGCATGTCTTCCACGTCAACTTCTTCGCGCCTATCATGATGGCGCGCGGACTGATCGAGGAGCTGAAGGCGGCCAGAGGCTCGGTCGTGAACGTCACCTCGATCGCGGGCTCGCGCGTGCATCCCTTCGCAGGCGCAGCCTACGCCACCTCCAAGGCAGCGCTTGCATCCCTGACGCGCGAGATGGCCTCGGACTTCGGCCGCGTCGGCGTCCGCGTCAACGCGATCGCACCGGGCGAGATCGACACCTCGATCCTGTCGCCCGGCACCGAGAAGATCGTGGAGCAGCAGATCCCGATGCACCGGCTCGGCACGCCCGACGAGGTCGCCAAGATCGTCTACGTGCTGTGCACGGACACCTCGTCTTACGTCAATGGCGCCGAGATCCACATCAACGGCGGCCAGCACGTCTAGACCATCCTTTAGCAGTCGTCATTGCGAGCGCAGCGAAGCAATCCAGGCCGCCTCCACGGAGACGGTCTGGATTGGTTCGTCGCTTCGCTTCTCGCAATGACGGAATTGGAAACAGTGCCTAGGGAAGCAGGCGATCCAGACAAAGCCGCCGCAAGACCTGGATCGCCCTTACCTTCCGTTGCTCAATCGAGTCGAATCCGACGTGACCTCTCGCGCGGCCTTGGCGTGGCCGTGTTGAATGCAGTCGAGCAGTCGTCGTCGTTCTCACCATCGAGCAGCGGAGCACCACAGTGCCGGCACATGCGTGCCGACATCGACGACGCCTTGCCGTTCGCCAGGGCCTGACGATAGTTCGCCAGATCGATGACGTTCCGGGGCGACGTTATGTGTTTTTCAACCATGGCTGTTCCTCGCGGCTACGCACTACTTATCGCAGACAAGTTTCGCGCAAACGTTCAGCTCACCGCTCAAATTTTACCGGAGGAATTGGGGCGGCAGCCACGCATCACCGCGACGCCGCAATCCCGCTCTATTCTGCGACACCAACCACCATGTCTCGACGAACGGCGTAAGGTCTCGGTAGGTATCAGAGCCACTTCTTGAGCTTGAAGATCCAGTACGGGACGATGGCCGCGATCAGCATCAGCACCAGTGCCATCGGATAGCCGTGCGCCCATTCGAGTTCCGGCATCGACTTGAAGTTCATGCCGTAGATCGAGGCGATCAGCGTCGGCGGCATCAGGACAACAGCCATGACCGAAAACAGCTTGATGATGTTGTTCTGCTCGAGATTGACGACGCCGAGCATGGCGTCGAGCACGAAGGTAATCTTGCTGGAGAGATAGGAGGCGTGGTCGGTCAGCGAGGAGACGTCGCGCTGCATGGTCTTGAGCTGCTCGCGCATGTCCTTGGACCATTTCACGCCCTCAACCACCGCCGAGAGGAAGGCGACGACGCGGCCGATCGAGACCAGGCTCTCGCGAACCTTGGAGGTCAGATCGCCCTTGCGGCCGATCGAGATCAGGATCTGGGAATATTGCTTGGCGTGGCCGTGGCGCTCGCTCTCGGGCTCGAAGATGTCGTGCGAAACCTGGTCGATCTCGGCGCCGCAGCGCTCCAGAATGTCGGCGCAGCGGTCGATCACGGCGTCCAGCAGTTCCATCAGCACCATCTCGCCGGTGATCGCCGGCGTGCACGAGCGGCCCAGCTTGGCCTCGACCAGGGCGAACGGCTTCGGCAGGTCGTAGCGCACCGTCACCAGGCGGTGGTCGCCGAGGATGAAGGTCACCGCCGTGGTCCGGGGCATGTCGGTATCGGAGTGGCACATCAGCGTCGCGGTCATGTAGCGCGCGCCGTTCTCGATATAGAGGCGGCTGGAGATCTCGATCTCCTGCATGTCTTCCCGGGTCGGGATGGCGATGCCCGCAAGCCGCTCCACCGCCTTGTCCTCGGCCGCACTCGGACTGAAGAGGTCGATCCAGACCGCATTCTCCGGCAACGCCGTGAGATCCTCGATGACGGCCTTCTTGAGGGAGGACTCGGAGGGAACAAACACCGAAAACATGAACAACTCCAGAGAACCTGCGACAGAATGACAGCCTTTAGCGCGATTCTGACAAGTTCATCATGACAAGCACATTAACGGAGCGTTTGCATTTGTGGCGACGCTGTGGCCCAACCGTGACACAGAATCGACAATCCGGCACGCTTTGCCCCAAAACCCGCGTAAACCTGAAAAACTTGCGGCAAAAAAGCCACAGCTGAGGTCTCGCAGCGCGGGAAAAGGCCTTGAGTGCTGGAATTGTGGCAGATTTCAACGATAATGGGATTAACGGAGTCGAGGAAGTTGGGCGCTAAGCTCAGGCTTTCCCGCGCGGTATTGTTTTGATTGGAACCAAATCATGTCGTCGCTGAAAGTTAAGTTGGGGATTTTGGCCGCTGGCCTGATGCTGTCGGGCTGCATGCAGGCCACGCATTTCGAAGCGACCGACACCAAGGCCTTCAAGCCGAAGGACAAGGAACTGCTCGCCAAGGTCCGGTACGAAAACACCCCGGTCGCAGAGCCGTTCCGCCGCGCCATCGTCGAATATCACCGCAAAGAATCGCCCGGCTCGATCGTGGTCGATTCCGACAACCACTACCTCTATTACGTGCTGGATGGCGGCAAGGCGATCCGTTACGGCATCACCGTCGGCGAAGAAGCCATGGCCTGGTCAGGCATCGCCAAGGTCGGCAGCATGACCGAGTGGCCGGCCTGGCATCCGACCCCGGGCGAGATTTCGCGCCTGGGCGTGCCGACCTATGTTGCGCCCGGTCCGGACAATCCGATGGGCTCCCGCGCGATGTATCTCTACTCGGGCGGCAAGGACACGCTGTTCCGCATCCACGGCACCAACCAGCCGGAATATATCGGCGCCTCGATCTCGTCGGGCTGCATCCGTCTGACCAACGAGGACGCGATCGACCTCTATGGCCGCGTCAAGGTCGGCACCATCGTGGTGGTGCTCGAGCCGAAGCACGGCGACTCGCCCTACAATTCGCGCCTGGCGCTCGGTGCCGGCGGAACTGGCCAGGCGGGCAGCTACTGATCGCCTCTCCCGATCTCCGACATTCAAAAGCGCCGGTTTTACCGGCGCTTTTTTGTTGCCGGCTTGGACGGCTGGACCTTGTCGGCCGCCGGCTTGTCCGCAGGCGCGGGGGATTTCTCCGCCGCCTCGTCACCAGCCCCATCCTTTGCCTCAGGCTTGGACGCGACCTCGCGCGGCGGCGCCTCCTCGGGCCGTTCCGCCGGCAGCAGCGGCGCGATCTGCGGCAGGGGATCCCAGACGTTCCACTGGCAGATCCGGTAGTCGTTGCGCCGCTGCGCCAGGTCGAGATGGATATGGTCCTCGTGGTACCAGTCCGAGCCAGGGCCGAGCACGGTGGAAAAGCGCGCGCACACCGAATGCAGCACACGCTCGCGCACGTCACGCGACATGGTGCGATCGGTGAGGCCAATCGACTGCCCGTTGGCGAGCTTGACGGCGCGGACGTCGAGGGCGTTGGCCTTGCCGTGCTCGGACAGCAACGCTCCAACGATGCGATTGCGGCCGCGGCACTCGAAGCTATCGAAATTGTCGAGATCGCTGATGGTCGAGCCGAGACTGGTAGCCAGCGGCACCATGTCCTTGCGCACCCAGTCGGCTATCGCAGACGCCATGGTGCAGCGAAGGATCGCCGCCGGCTTGACCGCCACCTTGCGCTTGTCCGGCAGCACGATGGCCTCCAGCCGCACCAGATCCTCGCCACCGCAGCCGCCGGGGCCGCGGATATCGGGGATGGAGGGTGCAATTGCGATCTCCTCGGTCAGCGCGAGCCGGCAGGCCGAGACCTGCTTCTCGGGCAGCGGCGGCGCCTCGGCCGGCTTGTCGGGGGAAGGCTTGTCCGGGGAAGGCTTGCCGTCGGCCTCCGGTGCGGCCCCGTCCGGTGCTTTGGGGGCCTCCGCGGGGCGAGGTTTCGGTAGCGGGATCTTGGCGGAATGAACCTTCGCGCGCGGCCGTGGTGTACCAAAGCCAAAGATATCGAGCGGCGCAGCATATTTTCGCGCCTCCGCCCGATCCGCGAGCCCAAGCGTCAGCCCCAGCGCGACGGTAACCATTGCCGCGCCGGCGGACATATAGCCGCGACAAGACCATTTGCGGCGAAAGTCCGGCAGGCTAAAACTCATGACAATTCTTTGGCCCAACGCTGAGAGCGATAACGCGTCCAGCGACTTCTCGGAGGAACGTCGGAATGCTTGGTTTGATGCAAGACTGGCCCCTGCTCTGCCACCGGATCATCGAACACGCCGCCAGGATTCATGGCAAGCAGGAGGTCGTCACGCGATCGATCGAGGGACCGATCCATCGCACCACCTACGCCGAGATCCACAAGCGGGCGCTCAAGGTCTCGCAGATGCTGGAGCGCGACGGCATCAAGCTCGGCGACCGCGTCGCAACGATCGCCTGGAACACCTGGCGCCATCTCGAAGCGTGGTACGGCATCATGGGGATCGGCGCCATCTGCCATACCGTCAATCCCCGCCTTTTCCCCGAGCAGATCGCCTGGATCATCAACCATGCGCAGGACCGCATCGTGATGACCGACATCACCTTCGTTCCGATCCTGGAGAAGATCGCCGACAAGCTGCCCAGCGTGGAGCGCTACGTCGTGCTGACCGACAAGGCGCATATGCCCGAGACCACGCTGAAGAATGCGGTGGCCTACGAGGACTGGATTGCGCAGGCCGACGGCAAATTCAAATGGAAGGACTTTGACGAGAACACGGCGGCGGCGATGTGCTACACGTCGGGCACCACCGGCGATCCGAAGGGTGTGCTGTATTCGCATCGCTCCAACGTGCTGCACGCGCTGATGGCGAACAACGTCGATGCGCTCGGCACCAGCGCCTCCGAGACGATGCTGCCGGTGGTGCCCCTGTTCCACGCCAACAGCTGGGGTATCGCCTTCTCCGCGCCCTCGCAGGGCACCAAGCTGGTGATGCCCGGCGCCAAGCTCGACGGCGCTTCGGTCTATGAATTGCTCTCGACCGAGAAGGTGACGCACACCGCCGGCGTGCCCACGGTGTGGCTGATGCTGCTCCAGCACATGACCGCCAACAATCTGAAGCTGCCGCACCTGAAGATGGTGATCTGCGGCGGCTCGGCGATGCCGCGCTCGATGATCAAGGCCTTCCTCGACATGGGCTCGAACGTCCGCCACGCCTGGGGCATGACCGAGATGAGCCCGATCGGCAGCGTCGCGGCGCTGAAGCCGCCGTTCCAGAACGCGACCGGCGATGCGCGGCTCGATGTGCTCCAGATGCAGGGCTACGCGCCCTTCGCAGTCGAGATGAAGATCACCGACGATGCCGGCAAGGAGCTGCCCTGGGACGGCAAGACTTTCGGCCGCCTCAAGGTCTCCGGCCCCGCCGTCGCCAAGGCCTATTATCGGCTCGATGCCAACATCCTCGACGAGGACGGCTTCTTCGACACCGGCGACGTCTCGACCATCGACGAGGACGGCTACATGCGGATCACCGACCGCTCCAAGGACGTAATCAAGTCCGGCGGCGAGTGGATCTCCTCGATCGACCTCGAAAACCTCGCGGTCGGCCATCCGGCCGTGGCGGAGGCCGCCGTGATCGGCGTCTTCCACCCCAAATGGGACGAGCGGCCGCTACTGATCGTGCAGCTCAAGCAGGGCCAGCAGGCCAGCCGTGAGGACATCCTGAAGTACATGGACGGCAAGATCGCCAAATGGTGGATGCCCGACGACGTCGCCTTCGTCGAGGGCATCCCGCACACCGCCACGGGCAAGATCCTGAAGACCGCGCTGCGCGACCAGTTCAAGGATTACCGCTTCCCGAACGCGGCGGCGTAGGACTTACGCGTCATTCCGGGGCGATGCCAACGGCATCGACCCCGGAATCTCGAGATTCCGGGGTCGCCCTTCGGGCGCCCCGGAATGACGGGCAGTAGCAACCCGGTCTCCCTTGAATTTGCCGCCGGGGCGTGGTCTCAACGCCTCCTGTCGTCGCGCCAGATCGGCGCGGCACCGCCTCCAAAACCCCGGCAGAGCTCACCCGATGGCCCGCAGGTTTTCCGCTCCCTACCAGTCGGAGCCCGTGTCCAGCCTCGCCAGCTGGGCGCGCAATCTGGCCGTGTTCGCGGTGGTGGCGGTGGCGGTGTCGATCCTCGTCGTCCGGTTCGGCTTCCTGGAGCCGAAGCCGGCGCTCGCCACCTTCTTCGGCGGCCTCGCCATCGCCGCGCTCTCGATCCTGTTCGGCCTCGCCGGCTTCGCCGCGATCTGGCAGAACGGCTCGCGCGGCATGGCGCGCATCCTGCTCGCCTTCCTGATCGACGGCATGATCCTCGCCTACCCGGCCTATCTCGGCCTGCAATACCGCAAGCTGCCGGCGATCCACGACGTCACGACCGACCCGATCGACCCGCCCCGCTTCGACGCGCTGGCGCGCCTGCGCACCGGTGAAGGCGCCAATACCGCGGTTTATGCCGGCCTCTATTCGGCCGAGCAGCAGCGCCATTTCTATCCCGATATCGAGCCGATCGAGCTCGAGATCCCGGTCGACCGCGCCTATGCGATCGCACTCCAGATCGTCAACAAGCGCAAATGGCTCGTCATCGACGAGCGCGCGCCGCAGCCGCCGCGCCGCATCGGACGCATCGAGGCGGTGGCGCGCACGCCGATCATGGGTTTGCGCGAGGACATTTCCATCAGGGTCGTGCCCGACGGCGACGATTCCCGCGTCGATATCCGCTCCGCCTCGCGGTATTTCGAGAGCGACCTCGGCAGCAACGCCGCCCGCGTCACAAAATTCATCGACGATCTCAACACCGCCGCCGATGCGGACGCGCTGAAGCCGGTGAAGAAGACCCCGGTGACGCCGCCGAAGGCACCGGCGAAGACGGTGAAGAAGTGACGGTGAGCTAGGCTCCCGCCATCCGGTATGTCCCGCCAATCACGGGATCGCCATCCGTCGCCACCACGCCGCGGGCGACCAGATCTTCCAGATGCGCCAGCACGGAATAGCCCGCGGCCGTCGTCAGCCGTGGATCGATGCCGATATAGATCGCACGCACCATGGTCGGGATGTCGGCCTCGCCCTTGGCGAGACGATGCAGGATAGAGGCTTCGCGCGCCTTGCGGTGGCGGATCAGGAAACGCACGAAGCGCGGACCATCCGGTATCTCGGGGCCATGGCCTGAGAAATAGAGATCCTCCTCGCGGGCGGCCAAGCAATCGAGCGATTCCATGTAGTCGATCATCGACCCGTCGGGCGGCGCAACGATCGAGGTCGACCAGCCCATCACGTGGTCACCGACGAAGTTGAATTTTCGCTCGGGCCAGGCGAAGGCGAGATGGTTGGCGGTATGACCCGGCGTCGCCACCGCCTCGAGGCGCCAGCCCGCGCCCTCGACGACGTCGCCATGGGCGATCCTGATATCGGGCGCGAAATCGCGATCGACGCCGGATTCCGGATTGTGCTTCTCGCTCTCGAAGCGCGGGCGCGAGGCGCGGTGCGGGCCCTCGGCATAAACAGGCGCGCCGGTCGCCTGCTTGATCCGCGCCGTGTTCGGCGAATGGTCGCGGTGGGTGTGGGTGACGAAGATGTGGCTCACCGTCTCGCCGCGCACGGCATCGAGCAGCGCAGTCGCATGCGCCGCATCATCAGGACCGGGATCGATGATCGCGACGTTGCCCGTGCCGACGATGTAGCTGACCGTACCGCTGAAGGTGAACGGGCTCGGATTGTTACAGAGCACGCGCCGCACGCCGGGGCGGACTTCCTCGACGACGCCGGCTTTGAGTGGAAAGTTGCGGTTGAACGGGACGTCGTCGTTGTCGGACATGGGACTTCCTGTGCACTGCTGCCCCACCCCTCGCCGTCATACCCCGCGAAAGCGGGGTATCCAGTACGCCGTAGCGTTCGTGGCGAAGGCGAGGTCTCCGGGATACTGGATCGTCCGCTCTAGTGCGCAATTGCGCACAGGGCGGACGATGACAGCCGAGCAAAACAACGGCCACGGAATACGTGGCGACTAGAAAAACGCCTGAATGCCCGTGATGGCGCGGCCCAGGATCAGGGCGTGGACGTCGTGGGTGCCCTCGTAGGTGTTGACCGTCTCGAGGTTATGGACGTGGCGCATCACGTGGTACTCGATCGAGATCCCGTTGCCGCCGTGCATGTCGCGCGCGACGCGGGCGATGTCGAGCGCCTTGCCGCAATTGTTGCGCTTCATGATCGAGATCATCTCGGGGGCGAACTTGCCCTCGTCCATCAGGCGGCCGACGCGAAGCGAGCCCTGGAGGCCGAGCGCGATCTCGGTCTCCATGTCAGCGAGCTTCTTCTGGACGAGCTGGGTCGCGGCCAGCGGCTTGCCGAACTGCTTGCGGTCGAGCGTGTACTGGCGGGCGCGGTGCATGCAGTCCTCGGCCGCGCCCAGCGCGCCCCAGGAAATGCCGTAGCGGGCGCGGTTGAGGCAGCCAAACGGGCCCTTGAGGCCGGAGACGTTGGGCAGCAGCGCGTCTTCCGGAACCACGACACCGTCCATCACGACTTCGCCGGTGATGGAGGCGCGCAAGCTGAGCTTGCCGCCGATCTTCGGCGCGGAGAGGCCCTTCATGCCCTTCTCCAGCACGAAGCCCCGGATCTGGTTGTCATGCGCGGCCGACTTGGCCCAGACCACGAACACGTCGGCGATCGGCGCGTTCGAGATCCACATCTTGCTGCCGGTCAGGCGGTAGCCGTCCGAGACCTTCTCGGCGCGGGTCTTCATCCCGGCCGGATCGGAGCCGGCATCGGGCTCGGTCAGGCCGAAGCAGCCGACCCACTCGCCGCTGGCGAGCTTCGGCAGGTATTTCTTGCGCTGGTTCTCGTCGCCATAGGCGTAGATCGGGTACATCACCAGCGAGGACTGCACCGAGTTCATCGAACGATAGCCGGAATCGACCCGCTCGATCTCCCGCGCGACCAGGCCGTAGGCGACGTAGCTCGCATTGGCGCAGCCATATTCCTCGGGCAGCGTGATGCCGATCAGGCCGAGTTCGCCCATCTCGTTGAAGATCTCGCGATCCGTCGTCTCTTCGAGATAGGCCTTGGTGATACGCGGCAGCAGCTTGTCCTGGGCGTAGGCGCGCGCGGTGTCGCGCACCATGCGCTCGTCTTCGGTAAGCTGCTCGTCGAGCAGGAACGGATCGTCCCACTGGAAAGAAGCCGCAGCCGGCTTGTCCTTGGTCTGAGGGCGCACGCTCATGAAACGTCCTTTCGCGTCTGGTTCCGTCAACAATTGCCCGACAAAGTAAAGCGCCGCGGCAACAAGTTCAATTGCATCCTGGTTTCGATCATTCCGGGCTCGCGCAACGGCGCGCGCCCGGAAACGACGTCGTCAGATTTCGAGCAGCTCGTTGGCGACGATCTCGATGCCGAAGCCCGACAGGCCCTTGTAGTCGTGCACCGAGGAGGTGAGATGCCGGATCGAGGTGACGCCGAGATCGCGCAGGATCTGCGCGCCGACGCCGATCTCTCGCCACTGGCGGTTGCGGTCGGCCTCCGTCGACGTCTCGTCGGGCAGCGGAGCCACCGGCACGCCGGCAGCGCCGTCGCGCAAGTAAACCAGCACGCCACGGCCGGACCTCTCGAAATGCTCGAGCACGGCCGCCATGCGCTTGTGCCCGGTGAAGATGTCCTTGACGATGTTCGGCTTGTGGAAGCGCGTCAGCACGTTCTTGCCGTCGCCGACGCCGTTGTAGACGAAGGCGACGTGGGCGATGGAATCGAACGGCGAACGATAGGCATAGCCCTGCAAGGGGCCGATCGGGCTGTCGGTGACGAAGGTCGAGACCCGCTCGATCAGCTTCTCGCGCACCTGGCGGTAGGCGATCATGTCCGCGATGGTGACGTGCTTGAGCTTGTGCTGGGCGGCGAAGCGGGCGACCTGCTCGCCCTTCATCACGCTGCCGTCGTCGTTCATCAGCTCACTGATGACGCCGACCGGCGGCAGGCCGGAGAGCTTGCAGAGGTCGACGGCGGCCTCGGTATGGCCGGAGCGCAGCAGCACGCCGCCGTCCTTGGCGATCAGCGGGAAGATGTGGCCGGGCCGGGCGAAATCGTTGGCGCCGACATTGGGATTGGACAGCGCGCGGCAGCACGAGGCGCGCTCCTCGGCGGAGATGCCGGTGCCGCCGTCGGGCTTGTAGTCGATCGAGACCGTGAACGCGGTGGTATGCGCGGAATCGTTGTGGGCGACCATGGGATCGAGCCGCAGGCGGCGCGCGTCCTCCGTGGTCACGGGCGCGCAGACGATGCCGGAGGTGTGGCGGATGATGAACGCCATCTTCTCGGCGGTGCAGAGCGAGGCCGCGACGATCAGATCGCCCTCGCCCTCGCGGTCCTCATCGTCGGTGACGACGACGAGCTCGCCCCTGGCAAAGGCCTGCAAGACTTCCTGGACGGTATCGGGCATTTCCCAATCTCTATCGGTTATGGGCCGGAGGCTTAGCCGGACGCCTTAGCCGGACTTGGCCCCAAGCGCTAGTGTCCTGGACGCAACCGCATATGCCAGATGGCCGTCAGGGCGGCGGGTCTCAGGCTTGCACCGAAGATACCAGGGATATAGGCGCACAAACCCCGGAAGGAAGACGGCCGGACGCCGTCAGGGCAGCACCTCTCTCCGCTCGCCGAGCCGCAGGTCGAGCTCGGCGCGCTTATCCGCGAGCAGGCCGGCCTGGGCGGCCTCGATCACGGTAAACAGCTCGTGGGCGTCGCTGAGTCGGGTCACGGTGACGTAACTGGCACCGGCCTCGTAGAGCTCGCCGACATCCGACAAAAGATCGGCCGTAGCCACGATCATGGCGGTCGGGTTGAGGGTGCGGACGTGGCGGACCAGCTTCTCGTTGCTGGCGCCCTTGAGAAGCGCATCCGGCACGCTGAGGATGATCATCTCGGACTTGCCGACGCCGGCATGGAGCAGCGTGTCCGCGCTGCTGATGTCGCCATAGATCACGTGCAGACCGCGTGAAAGCAGGGTCTGGTACACATTGGGGTTGAAATCGACCACCGTGATCTGCTCGAGCAACACCGGCGCCTGCCGTTCGATCTCGGCCAGCAGCGCGCTAGCCGCGCGGAAAAAGCCCAGGATGACGATGCGGCGGGCCTCGCCATGGCCGCCCTCGTGGCCCTCCTCGGCATGGCCGTTGCCGTGATCGAGATCGCGCAGGCCGATCCGCTTCAACGGGCCGATCGCCCAGCGGGCGATCTCGTCGCTGCGCGTCATCACGAAAGTCGAGAGCACGGCCAGCACCACGAAGGCGAAGGAGGCCGCGTTCGCCGTTTCGGCTGCGATGTGGTTGTCGGTGACGCCGGTCTGGATCACGACCAGCGAGAACTCGGAGATCTGCGCGAGGTTCAGGGCCGGCAACAGGCTGGCACGCAGCCCCTGCTTCATCAGGTAGAGCGGCGTGAAGGTCGTGACGAGCCGGCTCACCACCGTGAACGCCGCGATCATCAAGGCAAGCCCGATCACGGAGAGGCCGGGCACGGGAATGGTCATGCCGAGCGCGACGAAGAATAGCGTGATGAAGAAGTCGCGCAGCGTGGTGACCTTGGCGGTGACGTCGAGCGCATAGGGAAAGGTCGAAAGCGAGACGCCGGCGATCAGGGCGCCCATCTCGCGCGACAGCGACAGCCGCTCCGCGGTCTCGGCCACGAGGAAGCACCAGGCGAGCGCGCCGAGCAGGATCAGTTCGGGCCGGCGGGCGATCTGGTGGAACAGGCGCGGCAGCACATAGCGGCTGACCAGCAGCGCGGCGGCGACCAGCACCGCGACGCGGCCGATCGAGAGCAGGATGACGCTCACTTGCAGATTGGCAAGACTCGGCTGCACCGCCAGGAACAGGATGGCGAAGATGTCCTGGAGCACCAGCACGCCGAGCGTGATGCGGCCGGGCAGCGTGTCGAGCTCGCGCTTCTCGTAGAGCACCTTGACGATGATGACGGTGCTCGACAGCGCGCAGGCGATACAGAGATAGACCGCATCGAAATGCCCGCCGCCGAGCGACAGGCCGATGCCGGCGAAAAACAGGACCCCGAGCAGGCAGCCGCCGGGCAGCTGGCCGCCCGCCGCAAACAGGATCACCTTTCCCGCCCGCACGATCTTCTTCAGGTCGATCTCCAGCCCGATCATGAACAGCATGAAGATCAGGCCAAGCTCGGAGATGACGCTGATCGATTCCTGCGATTTGACCCAGCCGGCGCCGAATGGACCTATGCAGAAGCCGGCGATAAGGTAGGCCAGGATCAGCGGTTGCCGGGAGAAATGGGCGAGCAGGCCCAGCATCCAGGCAAACAGGATACAGAGAGTGATGTCGCGAATAAGCTCATGCATGCCAAATTGGTCCGTTTTGCCGCACCCTAGAGACAGGTTGCGCCGCGGCAAGCGAGCAATTCGTCACATGCGGATCGTGCTCTGGCTGATAGCCGTGCTAGCTCCGTTCGCGTTCGCCTTGCCGGCCGCGGCGCAATCCAAGGTCAATATCGAACAAAACTTTGCCGATTCGCTCACTGTGCTGCCGAAAGAGGAGCTCGCCGTCGCCGGCGGGTTCTATGTGCCGGCCTATTCCAGCGTCGCGATGAGCCAGGGCAAGCTGCGCGTCGACTTCTCGGTGACCTTGAGCGTTCACAACGCCTCCGAGAGCCAGCCGCTGGTGGTCAAGCGCATCGCCTATTTCGACACCGCAGGCAAGCAGGTCGAGAGCTATCTGAAAGCGCCGGTGGCCTTGAGGCCCCTCGCCACCGTCTCGATTTTCATTCCGACCGACGACGTGCGCGGCGGGACCGGGGCCAATTTCATTGTCGACTGGGCCGCAACGGGCGATATCGCCGAGCCGGTGGTCGAGGCCTTGATGGTTGGCGGCGTCGCCAATGCGCATTACGCTTTCATCAGCCAGGGCCGTCCGACCCGGACTGCCACAAAGAAGTAGAAGCCGTCCGACCCGGACGGCCAACAAGACGTAAGGCAGGCCGGCGCAAAGCCGGCCGCTCAACAAGAACAACACGAGGAACGCTCCCATGACGTCCAGCTTCGATTTCGCGCCCCTGTTTCCCGCAGGGCTGCCGGCCCCTTCCGCGCGCTGGACGGGCCTTGCCAAATACAGCTTTGTCGGCGGCAACAATGATTCCGAGCAGGTGCCGCTGGATGAGCTGATCGAGGCGGCCAACCTCGCCCTGCAACGCGAGGGCCGATCGCTCGCCACTTACGGTCTGGCGCACGGGCCGCAAGGCTACCTGCCGCTGCGCGAATTCCTCGTAACAAAACTGAAGCGCGATGCCGGCATCAACTGCACGGTCGACGATCTCCTGATCGTCTCGGGCTCGCTCCAGGCGCTCGACCTCGTCAACAATACGCTGCTCGCCCGCGGCGATACCGTGATCTTCGAGCAGGACAGCTATCAGGGCTCGCTGAACCGTCTGGCACGGCTCGGCGTCAACGTAGCAGGCATTCCGCTCGATGCGGACGGCATGCGCATGGACGTGCTGGCCACGACGCTGGCCGACTTGAAGAGCCGCGGCATCCGCCCAAAATACATCTACACTATCCCGACTGTGCAGAACCCGACCGGCAGCATCATGCCGGAGAGCCGCCGCGCCGAGCTGGTGCGGCTCGCGGCCGAGTATGGGGTACCGATCTTCGAGGATGACTGCTATGCCGATCTCGTCTGGTCGGGACAGCGGCCGCCGGCGATTTATGCGATGAGCCCGAACGGCGGCGTGATCCACATCGGTTCGTTCTCGAAATCGATCGCGCCGGCGCTGCGCGTCGGCTTCATCGTCGCGCCCTGGGATGTGATGTCGCGGATGCTGTCGCTGAAGACGGATGCCGGCTCCGGTGCGCTGGAGCAGATGGTGCTGGCGGCCTATTGCAAGCCGCATTTCGCAAGCCACGTGCCGGCCCTGACGAAGACGCTGCGCACCAAGCTCGATACGCTGATGGAAGCCCTCAATGAGCAGTTCGGAACGGCGGCGGAGTTCGAGGAGCCCAAGGGCGGCATCTTCCTGTGGGTGAAGCTGCCCGACCAGGTCGATACGCTGAAGCTCTATCAGGCCGCGCTTGCCGCCGGTGTCTCGATCAATCCGGGGCCGGAATGGTCCACCAGCAAGAGCCATTCCAGCTCACGCCTCAGGCTGTGCTTTGCCAGCCCGACGCATCAGCAGATCCGCGAGGGCGTCGCTGTGCTGGCCGAGGTCTGCCGCAAGGAGTTCGGCGTGCCGGCCCGCAGCGCCAATGTGGAGAAGCGGGCTTAACGCCTCGTCAAGCCGCCTGGGGCTGGCTGCCGTGGATCGCGGAGGCCAGCCGCAGCAACAGGACGATCGAGACGTTGCCCTTGCCGGCCTCGATCTGGGCGATATAGCGCTCGGAAATCCCGGAGCGGCGGGCCAGCTCCCGGCGCGAGAGGTCGCAGCGCGTGCGCGAGGACTTCAAGCGGTCGCCCAGCTCGGCCAGAAACGCGGTCTCCGAATAAGGCGGCACGGCACAGCTCCCCGGCAGCACTTCGCCCGCAAAATCCATGACTTGATTCAGCATTGGTCTATCCACGTTCGCCTTCGGGAGCAGCCATCCTACCCCCGATACGGCCGGCCTCATTGACGCGGATCAAATTCGCGAGCGATCGGCGGCTGGCGTGGACGACCGCGGGCGGGATGCTACACTTTGGAATTCTTCGAGGTGGGGCCTTTCAGGACATGACGCGTTGGTTGAGCCGCTGGACCACGGCGGCGGTGGTGTGGGTCGCGTTCACGTCCACGGCCGGTGCCGAGACGCTTGCGGCGACGGTCGAACAATGGGGCCTGCTCGGCTCATGGGCGGTCGATTGCGCGGCCCGGCCCGACCGCGACAGGGGGGCGCTCCTGACTTACGAGATCCAGAAGGACGGCCGGGTGATGTACCGGCGCAATTTCGGCGAGGCCAAGGACGAGAACGAAGTCGTGTCCGCCACGGTCAACGCCGAGGGCCTGCTCAATGTGATGGTGTACTTTCCATCGCTGCATCAGACCCGCGAGTTCGGGCTGCTGCTGGCCAAGGACGGCAGCCTGCGCGCGATCTACAATCGCAGCGAGCGCGGCGCATATACGATCAGGGACGGCAAATACGTCGCCACGGGCGCGCCGACCCCTGCGCAGCAACGCTGCGATTGAGCATCTGAACATCCGTTCAGAATTCTCTGCCAGTTCCTCCGGAACGTTCGCGCGAATGCGCGGTTCTCATGTGCATTGAGTTGGAGGAGGACATCATGAAGAAGCTTGGTTATGTGGTTGCTGCTCTCGGCGCGCTCGCGATCATTGCACCGACGATGGCGAGTGCCGAAACGGTGGTGATCAGGAACGGCCACCATGGCTACGGTTACGGTGCCCGCGCCGAAATGCGCGAGCATCGTGATCATGGCTGGCATCGCGGCTGGCACCATCGCGATCGTGTCGTCGTGGTCAAGCGCAGCCATCACCACTGGGACTAACGCGCAACGCAACATCGAAATGGCCCCTCGCGGGGCCATTTCTTTGTGTTCGCGACATGCGCTCGGTCAGTCCCACGCCGGCGCAAAGCCGGGATTGACGCAACGCCTGTCCTTCGGCAGCGCGGCGATCTTGTTGCGGTCGGCATCGTCGAGCATGATCTTCAGCGCATCGAGATTGGCCTGCTGGCTCTCGCGGCGCGAGGCCTTCGGGATCGCCGCAACGCCGCCCTGGTCGAGCAGCCATTTCAGCGCAACCTGTGCAGCGGTCGCGTTGTGCCTGGCGCCGATCTCCGCCAGCACCGGATCGGAGGCAACGCGTCCCTGCGCCAGCGGGCAATAGGCGACCAGCGGGATCGACCTGGCATTGAGATAGGCCAGCACCTTCGATTGATCGAGCATCGCGTGATACTCGATCTGGTTGCAGGCGATCGGCGCCTTGATGTCCTCGACCGCGATCTTGAGCAGCGCCGTGGTGAAATTGGCAACGCCAATCGCCCGCGTGCGTCCCTCCTCCTTCAGCTTCATCAAGGTCTCGAACACCGCGCCCCAGTTCGCGGACCTGGACGGCCAGTGCACGAGATAGAGATCGACATGGTCGAGCCGGAGCTTCTTCAGGCTGGCGTCGAAGGCCCGCCGGATCGCATCCGGCGCCAAATTCTCGTGCCAGACCTTCGTGGTGACGTGCAACTCACCGCGCGGCAGCCGGGCCGCGGCGAGCGCGGCACCGATGGGTTCCTCGTTGGCGTACATTTCAGCCGTGTCGATGTGGCGGTAGCCGATCGACAGCGCGCTCTCGACCGCGGCGCGGCAGGCATCGCCCTGCATGCGAAAGGTGCCGAGGCCGAGCTTGGGCATGCTGATGCCCTGTGTCTTCAGATTGTCCATAAAACAGGCTCCTGACGTATTTCAGCCCGCGAGATGCCCGCGGTGAGGCCGCGGGGACAGACGCTTCGTTGATGGAAACAAGGTGGCGGGAGCGGTCAGTGTAGCGCGGGAGACGCGGAGCGGCCAATCAAGATCGGGTTAGCGTCGGCGCACTGAGTGCCTCCCCAACGTCATGACCGGGCTTGACCCGGTCATCCACGACTTGCCCCTTGGCACGCAGAACGTGGATGCCCTGGACAAGCCCGGGCATGACGAACCGGCCTCACGAATGCTGCGCGACCACGGCCGGGCGCGCCTGCGACTGCGGCACGATGTCGACCGACCAGAGGTCGCGGTTGTCGACGTCTTTCAGCGTCACGGTCATCACGCCGCTCGCGCCATCGATGTCGACGCGGCCGAAGAACTGCAATCCGAAGCAGGGCGCGAGGTTCTCGCCCTGCGCTTCGCTGCATCCGTTCTGGTACATCGCGACCGGACCAAAAGTGTCGTCGAGTTCGCCCGGGCCCCAGGTGCCGGCATGCAGCGGGCCGGAGACGAACTCCCAGAACGGTTCGAAGTCCTGGAATTGCGCCCTGTTGGGATCGTAGTAGTGCGCGGCGGTGTAGTGCATGTCGGCGGTGAGCCAGACGACGTTGCGCACGCCGGCGCGCCTGATGGAGCCGAGCAGATCGGCGATCTCGTGCTCGCGTCTATCAGGCGGCCCATTGCCGAGCGCGACCGCATCGAGACTGATCAGGCCGATCGGCAGGTCGGCGGCGATCACCTTCCAGGTCGCGCGCGAGGCGGCCAGCTCCCGCTTCAGCCAGGCCAGCTGCTCGGCGCCGAGAATCCAGCCGCGATGGTCGGCGCCCTTGTTCCAGGTCTCATCCCGAAAACTGCGCATGTCGATCATGAAGACGTCGAGCAGCGGACCGTAAGCGATCTTGCGATAGACCCGCCCCTGCCGTGCGCCGATGTCGCGGATCGGCATGAAGTCGAAGAAGGCGCGGCGGGCGCGCGCGACCAGGCGCGGCGTGCCGTCGTCCTCATAACCGGCCTCGTCATAGCTGCCGGACGGTGACCAGTCGTTGGTGACCTCGTGATCGTCCCACTGCGCGAACATCGGCACATTCGCGTGGAAATCGCGAAAATGCGCATCGAGATGATTGTATTTGTAGTTGCCGCGAAACTGCGCCAGCGTGCGCGCGACCTCCGATTTTTCCTCCGTGACGATGTTGCGCCAGGTCTCGCCGCTCGGCAGCTTCTGCTCGGATGGAATCGTGCAGTCGGCGTAGATATGGTCACCGGAGTGAATGAAGAAGTCAGGGCGATTGTCGAGCATGGTGCGATAGCTGCGATAGCCGCCGCGCGAGATGTCGATGCCCCAGCCCTGCCCCGCGGTGTCGCCGGACCACAGGAACGAGATCGATTGCCCTGCGGCCGGCGCAGTGCGGAAATGGCCGACGCGGCTTTCGCCGGCGATGCCGGTCGCGATGTCATCGAAGCGGACGCGATAGAAGATGTCCTGCCCCGGCGGCAGATCGCTCAGCAGCAGCTTCGAGGTGAAGTCGGCGTCCGGCCGCGTGTCGCCGGAGGCCGCGGCAACAATGGTCTTGAAACTCTCGACGGTCGAGCATTCCACCTGCATGCGCGCGGCCCGATCGGCGCGCGCCCAGATCACGGCGGAGCCGTCCGAGACGTCGCCGGACTGGATGCCGCCGGCGATCTGCGGGCGGTCGGCGGCACGGCTGATGGATGGCTTTGCGAGCGCGGCCAAGGCGAGGCCGGAGGTGGAGCGGACCAGGAATTGCCGCCGGGTCCATGCGCGCGGGGCGCGGAGCGTTGCCATTCAGGAGACCTTCGTCGAATCGCGACGGAAGGTGCCTGCGCTCCTTGACTCCTACCCTTACGGTTTCTTGACTCCGCGCCTACGGTTTTGCGACGCGGGGATGACGTGTGAGATGCAGCCCCGAGCGCGGTGCGCTCCCTCGCCCCGTTCTTACGGGGTCGGGACGAGCTTTGCTCGCCCTGAGAGGGTTGGGGTGAGTGGCCTCTCTTCACAGGTGAGATCATCGATAGACCTGTACCCCCTCACCCGGATTGCTTCGCAATCCGACCTCTCCCCGCAAGCGGGGCGAGGTGAAGAAGGCGCGTCGTCGCGGCTATCGCTGCCAGTTGCAGATGCCGCCGGAGCGGCAAGGCCAGGTCTGGATGCGGGTATCCCTCGCCTGCGCATCCAACGGATTGCCGCGGCGATGCGCGAGCTTGGTCCGGGCCGCACCACGCGGCTGCGCGGCCTTGACGTGCGCGACCTTCGGTTCGGCCACATGCACGCGTTCGGCGGCGACCTTTTTCGGCACGTCCACCGGCTCGGCGCGGGCCTGCGCCTCGTTGCCGCCGCGGGCCTCTAACGCGACCGGTGCGAACCGCGTCTCCGGCCCGAGCCGCTTCGGCGACAACACCGCTTTGGACAGATCGAGACCGAAATATTCATCGGGCTTGTAGTCATCAGCGCGCGATGCGCCGCCCCATGCGAGCACGAGGGCAACGGCAACAGCAAAATGAACGCTCTTCAGGACCACGGACGCCTCCTGAAATTGATTTATTAAAGGGGTAATTTACCCCTATTTAGGAAGCCTCGCGCGCAATTCCAGCGGTCAAGTCCCACCGTGGTTAAGAAGTTCGGCGGTGTTCAGGCGACCTTTCGTGTCGCGCCCGTCCCGTCCAGGAACCCCATCAGGCGGCCGCGGATGATGGTTTCCGCCTCACTCATGATGCGATCGACGAGTTCCTTGCAGGAGGGGATGTCGTGGATGAGGCCTGCGACCATGCCGCAGCTCCAGGCGCCCGCATCCATCTGCCCGTCCAGCATGATCCTGGGATAGACGCCCGCGACCTGGTCGTGGATGTCGTCGATGGTGAGCTTGTCGCCCTTCTCGCGCTCGATCTCGAGCAGACGATCGACATTGGCGTTCTTCAGGACGCGTTCTGTGTTGCGCAAGCTCCGCATGATCAGACGGGTGTCGAGCTCGGTGGCGGCGACCAGCGCGTTCTTCACGTTCTGATGCACCGGCGCTTCCTTGGTCGCAATGAAGCGCGTGCCCATGTTCATGCCGGCCGCGCCCAGCGACAGCGCCGCGACGAGGCTGCGCCCGTCAGCCATGCCGCCGGAGGCAACGAACGGGATCTTCAATTCCTCTGCCGCGCGCGGCAGCAGGATCATGTTCGGAATGTCGTCCTCGCCGGGATGGCCGCCGCACTCAAAGCCGTCGACGCTGACGGCATCGCAGCCGATCCGCTCGGCCTTCAGGGAATGGCGAACTGACGTGCATTTATGGATCACCTTGATGCCAGCCGCCTTAAGCGCCGGCATATACTGTTCCGGGCTGCGACCCGCAGTCTCCACCGCCTTGACGCCGCCTTCGACAATGGCCGCGATGTATTCCGGATAAGGCGGTGCCGAGAAAGCCGGCAGAAACGTGAGATTCACGCCGAACGGCTTGTCGGTCATGTCGCGGCAGCGCGCGATCTCTTTCGCCAGCAGCTCCGGCGTCTTCTGCGTGAGGCCGGTGATGATGCCGAGCCCGCCGGCATTCGAGACGGCGGCAGCCAGCTCGGCAAAGCCGACGAAATGCATGCCGCCCTGGATGATGGGGTGCTCGATGCCGAACAGTTCGGTGATCGCGGTCTTCACGTAGGCTTCCTCCCGGATTTCGGTTTGCTTGGGATCAGTCTAGCCGCAGTCTCGTGCCGCGGTCACCATTTCTCTCCGAAGGGCCGGATCTCCATCTCGAATGTCCAAGCGCTCTTCGGCTGCTGGTAGAGCTGCCAATAAGAATCGGCCACGGCCGACGGCGGCATCAGCAGGTCGGGATTGTCGAGCGCGTTCGGGCCGAGCGCTTCGAGCCGGCGCTGCCGCACCCACTCGGTGTCAACGCCGGAATCGATGATGAGATGGGCGACGTGGATGTTCTTCGGCCCAAGCTCGCGCGCCATCGCCTGCGCCACCGCACGCAGACCAAACTTTGCGCTGGCGAACGCGGCAAAGCCGCTGCCGCCACGCAAGGAGGCCGTTGCGCCAGTGAAGAAGATTTTGCCGCCGCCGCGCGGAAGCATCAGCCGCGCAGCTTCCCGGCCTGCCAGGAAGCCGGAATAGCAGGCCATCTCCCAGACTTTACGGAACACGCGCTCGGTGGTGTCGAGTATCGGGAAATTGACGTTGGCGCCGACGTTGAAGATGCAAACTTCCAGCGGTGCGTGCTTGTCGGCGTCATCGAGGAAGGAGATGACCTCTTCCTCCTTGCGCGCATCGAGCGAGCGCGCGTGGATTTCGCCACCGGCCGCCTCGATGTCCTTCACCAGCGGCGCGAGCTTGTCGCCGTTGCGGCGGCCGGCGAAGATCGAAAAACCTTCGGCGGCGAATTTCTTCGCGATTTCGGAGCCGATGAAATCGCCGGCCCCGATGACGGCAGCTGTCGCGTTTCGCTTGGACAAGGTCGCCTCCTCCGGTGCGGATATGTCTGGAGCAAAGGCTATAGTTCTAAAATAGAACTGTCAAATTGCGAGGCAGAATGCTAGCCTCACGTGCAAATTGCACTGATCATTCAAGTCAGTTCCTTTTTCTGACTTACTACGCCTGCGTCGGAGACCGTATCATGAAGTGGGACACGCTGGACGAAGAGTCCTGCTCGCTCTCCCGCACCGTCGCCGTGGTCGGCGACCGCTGGACGCTTCTGATCCTGCGCGAATGCTTTTTGCGCGTGCGCCGGTTCGAGGGATTTCAGTCCTCGCTCCAGATCACACGGCACCTGCTCTCGGAGCGGCTGAAGAAGCTGGTCCGCTTCGGCATCCTGCGCCGCGTCCCCTATTCCGAGGCGCCCAAGCGCTACGAATACATCCTGACGCAGAAGGGCCTCGACCTCTACCCGATCATCATGGCGATGGTGCATTGGGGCGACACCCACATGGGCGACGAGCGCGGTCGCCCGATGCTGCATGAGCACAGAACTTGCGGCAAGCTGTTCGACCCGGTGATGGTGTGCTCGGAGTGCGGCGAGGTGCTGCATGCAAAGCAGGTGCATGTGCATGCGGGGCCCGGGCGGAGGGAAACGGTGGGCTGAGCGGCGCTGGCGCGCGCAGCACTGCCGCCGTGAGATCATCGGCACGGTTGACGATCGCGGGCGAAAGCGCGGTGCCGATGCCGCGCTCTTCATTCGTGATACTTTCAGCCTCGGCGCACCTTGGTCAGTGCGTCTTGGTGGTTTGCCATTTTTCCAGATCGGGCTTCGCCTCGCCCGATCGCTGCTCCTTCTCCGGATTTCCCTTCCAGGGCTTGTCCGTCTGGGCGTGCGATCCCCAATCGTTCTGATGACGGGGATCGTCGGTGGGCTTTTCCTTGCTCATCGGATCTCCTCTGGTGCGGGGCCTACGCGAAGGGAACGCCATAGTAGGAGTTGATGCCGCGCACCGCAGCATCGTCACCCCAGTTCCAATCGCTCTGCTCACCATATTTCGGCGCGCCTTGCAGCTCCTTGGCTGTAATCCCGGTCACGTAGCCACCGAGATCGGTGTCGTACTTCAGGGACTGCCACGGCAAGGGATAGTGGTCATTGCCGACGCCCAAAAATCCACCGAAGCCGAGCACCGCGTAGGACACCTTGCCACTGATCTTGTCGATCATCACCCGCTCGATCGAACCGATCTTGTTGCGATCCGCGCCATAGACCGACGTTCCCTCGACCCTGTCGCTGCCGATCAACCGGCCCATTTCGCTGCGGTCCAGTTCGCGTTGATTCAACATCTCATTTCTCCACTCAGCCAGTGCGTGGACCAACCGGTTCCGATTGTGATCGTTCCAAATTGGGTTCGGTTCGGCGACTCATCAGGAACATCGCCGGAAACGAGCGGTTCTCTGAGTCTTTAAAGGAAATGAACCATGAGCGACTTTCGCGACATCCAGCACGGCGTCAACGATCCCGTCGATGGGCTCGATGTGAAGCGGCACATCAACTCCACCCAGACACCGCATGAGCGTGCGCAGCACCATGCCGACGTACGGTCAGCGCCGTCGGCCTCGCCGGAAGAACCGTTCCTGCCGGAGCGATTGCGGCGCAAGCCGACCGACCCCATCAATCCGCGCACCGGCCGCAATCCGGCCGACTAGCCGGAGCGGCTGCTGCGGCAATGGACGCTAGCGAAACCGATCCACAAGCGCAGGATGCGGGCACGGCAATGACCGAATACGTCCTGCGCTTCATCGCTGGGTGAACACCATCGGCGCATTCGTCGCTGCCGTCGCAACCTGGGCCGCGGTCTCCGTGTCGATCTGGTGGCTGAAGCGAAAGCTTGGCACCGTCTCCCGACGCCCATCGTCCTGACGCTGGCCGCAGTCAGCGAGGCGCCAGAGCTTCCCGGGGCATCAGGAATTCAAACATCTCGGCCGCGGTCTGAAGCTGCTCGATGCGCGCGGCAATGGAATCGCGCTGAACGCCGACCGGCAAGCTCGCAAGCTCATGCTCGAGCCGTAGCCTGTGCGCGTCGAGACGTTGCGCGAATGTGTGGGGCTCAGACCGTCTTCGCATCGTCCGTCCTCGGGGGTTGCAGGCCCGGGCTGTTGGCCCAGCGCTCGACTTGCTCAATGACCTTCTGATGGCTTGGACGCACCGGCCTTTGTGCTTCGCGTTCCTCAGAAAGCTTGCGGGGTAACCTGACCTCGTCCGTCATGACGCATCTCCCTTTCCCTATGAGAATGCGCGTCCGCGCGAATCGTTTCAACTAACCTATTGATTTATTTAGATTATATTGCTCAACTGGCGCTTTTTTGGACTCCTGTGGAACTCGCGGCAAGTTGGCCGGTTTAGCAAATTACTCATCTTGCTCAATTTGCGTGATTGACCATGAACGACCTTCGCGCCGAGCGGCTCCAAGTCATGCTTTCCCCGGAAGAGCTGGCCGCAGTGGATGATTTCCGGTTCAAGCACCGCATGCCAACGCGTGCCGCAGCGGTACGCGAACTGCTCAAATTCGGACTCGCAGCCGCGGGCATCGAGACGAGCATCGACCCGTCAACGGGCGTCAAATCAAGCGAGTTTGGTGTATTTGGCCGGGGGCCAGACGGACACGCCCCGGGAAAATCCGAGAACGACGCCGAGGATTGATTCGATCGACCTCGCAAGACAAAACGACCCCGGCACAGTGGGGTGCCAGGGCCGTCCTTGGAGATTGCTTCCGGCGCACCGGGGGCATGACAACCGGAAGCAATCCGTCGACTCTTCGCGCAGGGATTCGTTCCTTGCGAGAACTAGCCTGTCGGGGCGTCGCCGGAATCGTCCGGCATCACGCCGGATCCAGGCGTCTTGTTGTTGTCGTTGAGCTTGGGATCGCGGGTCGCCTCACGCGACGGCGAGCCCTTCGAGCCCGTCTTGTGCGAGCCCGTCTTGTGCGCGGTCTGCGCGCGCTGCTTGTCGCGCGGTTGATCCTCCGCGCGCTGATCCCTGACGATACCGTGGTCGGAATGCGCCATGATGTCCTCTCGCTTCTCCAGATGTCCTGAAGCGCTTACGCACCGGCGCGTCGAATGTTCCGGTTCAGGCGAGAGGCCGCGGCGCTAGCTATGCGCCGCATGCACCGCAGCCGATGCATTCTCCATATGCACCTGCCGCACCGTCGTCACCGTCGCGAACGCCACCGAGACGCCAAAAGCGAGAATGAGTGAAAGAAGAGCAAGACGTGGAGCCATTGCAAAATCTCCTTCTGGAATCGAAAATCAACGCGATTGACTGTTCCCGAATGATCCTGGATTGGTCACTTGCATTCCGTGCGCGGCGTCACACCCAAACGAGAGCGCCTATGCATCCTGCTTTTGGGAGGCACGGGTCGTTACGGGCGGAATTTCGCCATCAAGCCAGTCCTGTTCTGTCGCGAGCGCGGTCCAGGCGTCTGCCATGCGCAAATAGCGCTTATAGGCAGGTTGCCCTTCCGCCCGCTCGGCGAGTTGCAAGCAGTTGTCGGCGTTGTCCCTGTAAATGTCAGACTGTTTCATGAATCATGACGTGGGGACGGAACTGTCGCGTCGCAACCGCCCTTACCGGATCGTAACGTTCAGGGAACCTTGCACGCCATCGGTCATTGATATCGATGCGAGTTCTTGTCGCGATCATCCTGATGTTCATCAGCACCGCAGCGCTTGCCGATAGCACCGGCGAGCGAAGGCCGGGCGAACGCGTGCCGACGGCGACCGATGTCATCAACGGCCTCTACGCGTTCAGCCGCTTCCAGCAGGGCCTGCTGGAAAGCACCGACCTGAAGGGCAACGCGGAGGTGAAGAACCTCGCCGCCCTGCGCGCCGAGGAAGCGGCGAAACGCGACAAAGCGTTGAAGGACATACAAGAGGCGATCGGCGCTGAGCCGCGCGTCGGCAAGACAACGGCGAGCACAGGCCTCGCCGAGCCCGACAATTCGGACGGACCGGCCTACGTCCGAACCTTCTATGCCGCGCAGATCCCCGAATATGAATCCACCATTGGCCTGCTCGAGCACTATCTCAAAGCTCCCGACAACGCCGCACTGGCCGCCTTTGCCCACGGCCAGCTGCCGGTGCTGCGTTCGCAGATGAAGGATGCTGAGCGGACGATGGCAGACAAATAGCCCCTTTCGTCCTCCGGCCGCCGCCCGTGGTGCCCGCCCCGCCGATTGGCAAGCAAGTGCCCACAAAGGCGGCGAACCGGCCAAAATTCTTTTGGAACCGTTTGGAACCAATCGGCTTTTTCTTCGTTGCTGTGGTCGGGCTGAGCAAAGCAGGTTCCATTTCCTCGCGCCGCAACCTTGGCGCTTGATTTCGAATTAGGCTGACGCTCTAGTTTGACTAATTGCGTCACGCCTAAGATTCGGCCGACGCTTGCGGGGGAATCAGTATGAGCGACCTCGATCCCGGATCTGCATCACGCTCCGGTCGTCGCGTCCCAAAGCCAAAAATCAACGGTACGTCGGAGCCCGATTCCCGACCGGAATTGCTCCTCGCCTTACAGGCCATGCGCAGCGGCGATTTCTCCGTGCGTATGAGCGGCGACTATCTCGGTATCGATGGCAAGATCGCCGACACTTTTAATGAAATCATCGCCGCCAACCAGCGCATGGCGCAGCAGCTCGAGCTGGTCGGCCAGGTGGTGGGACGCGAGGGCAAGACCCGGCAGCGTGTGAAGTTCGGCCTCGCCTCCGGCTCCTGGGCCGACATGGAAGGCTCCGTCAACACGCTGATCGACGATTTGCTGTGGCCGACGCGCGAGGTGACCCGCGCGGTCGCGGCGGTGGCGCAAGGCGACCTGCTCCAGACCGTCAAGCTCGACGTCGACGGCCGTCCGCTCCGCGGAGAATTCCTGCAGTCGGCGAACATCGTCAACACCATGATCAAGCAGCTCGGCGTATTCACCTCCGAGGTGACGCGCGTGGCGCGCGAGGTCGGCACCGAGGGCAAGCTCGGCGGCCAGGCCCAGGTGCCCGAGGTGACCGGCGTCTGGAAGGATCTGACCGAGAGCGTCAACTCGATGGCGAACAACCTGACCAACCAGGTTCGCAACATCGCCGAGGTGACGATCGCGGTTGCCAATGGCGACTTGTCCAAGAAGATCACCGTCGACGTCCGCGGCGAGATCCTTCAGCTCAAGGAAGCCATCAACACGATGGTGGACCAGCTCCGCTCCTTCGCCTCCGAAGTGACGCGCGTGGCACGCGAGGTCGGCACCGACGGCAAGCTCGGCGGCCAGGCGATCGTGCCCGGCGTCGCCGGCACCTGGAAGGATCTCACCGACTCCGTGAACGCGATGTGCGGCAACCTCACGGCCCAGGTCCGCAACATCGCCAACGTCACCACCGCCGTGGCGCGCGGCGACTTGTCCCGCAAGATCACGGTGGACGTGCGCGGCGAAATCCTGGAGCTGAAGGACACCATCAACACCATGGTGGACCAGCTCAACTCCTTCGCCTCCGAAGTGACGCGCGTCGCACGCGAGGTCGGCACGGAAGGCAAACTCGGCGGCCAGGCCCAGGTGCCCGGTGTGGCCGGCACCTGGAAGGACCTCACCGACAACGTCAATTTCATGGCGTCGAACCTGACCGCGCAGGTCCGCAACATCGCCGACGTCGCCACCGCCATCGCCGGCGGCGACCTCTCCAAGAAGATCACCGTGAACGTGTCCGGCGAGATCCTTCAGCTGAAGGAAACGCTCAACACAATGGTCGACCAGCTCAACGCCTTCGCCGGCGAAGTCACGCGCGTCGCCCGCGAGGTCGGTACCGAGGGCCGGCTCGGCGGTCAGGCCAACGTGCTCGGCGTCGCCGGCACCTGGAAGGACCTCACGGAAAGCGTCAACTCGATGGCGTCGAACCTGACCGCACAGGTCCGCAACATCGCCGAGGTGACGACGGCGGTCGCCGGCGGCGACTTGTCGAAGAAGATCACCGTGGACGTGCGCGGCGAGATCCTCGAGCTGAAAGACACCATCAACACCATGGTGGACCAGCTCAACGCCTTCGCCGGCGAAGTCACGCGCGTCGCCCGCGAGGTCGGCACCGAAGGCAAGCTCGGCGGCCAGGCCCAGGTGCGCGGCGTCGCCGGCACCTGGAAAGATTTGACGGACAGCGTCAACTCGATGGCCTCGAACCTGACGGGGCAGGTCCGCAACATCGCCGAAGTCGCCACCGCCGTGGCCAAGGGCGACCTGTCGAAGAAGATCACCGTGAACGTGTCGGGCGAAATCCTTCAGCTGAAGGAAACGCTCAACACAATGGTCGACCAGCTCAACGCCTTCGCCGGCGAAGTCACGCGCGTCGCGCGCGAGGTCGGCACCGAAGGCAAGCTCGGCGGCCAAGCCGAGGTGCCCGGCGTCGCCGGCACCTGGAAGGACCTCACCGACAGCGTCAACTCGATGGCCGGTAACCTCACCGCCCAGGTCCGCAACATCGCCGAGGTCGCAACCGCGATCGCCGGCGGCGACCTGTCGCGCAAGATCACGGTGGACGTGCGCGGCGAGATCCTTCAGCTCAAGGACACGCTGAATACGATGGTCGACCAGCTCAACCGCTTCGCGGGCGAGGTGACGCGCGTGGCGCGCGAGGTCGGCACCGAGGGCCGGCTCGGCGGCCAGGCCAACGTGCCCGGCGTCGCCGGCACCTGGAAGGATCTCACCGACAGCGTGAACTCGATGGCGGGCAACCTCACCGCCCAGGTCCGCAACATCGCCGAGGTCACCACCGCCGTGGCGCGCGGCGACCTCTCGCGCAAGATCACCGTGGACGTGCGCGGCGAAATCCTCGAGCTGAAGAACACCATCAACACCATGGTGGACCAGCTCAACGGCTTTGCCGGCGAAGTGACGCGCGTCGCGCGCGAGGTCGGCACCGAAGGCAAGCTCGGCGGCCAGGCCGAGGTGCCCGGCGTCGCCGGCACCTGGAAGGACCTCACCGACAACGTCAACTTCATGGCCTCGAACCTGACGGCCCAGGTCCGCAACATCGCCGAGGTCGCGACCGCGATCGCCGGCGGCGACCTGTCGAAGAAGATCACGGTGGACGTGCGCGGCGAGATCCTGCTGCTCAAGGACACCCTGAACACCATGGTCGAGCAGCTCCGCTCCTTCGCCGCCGAAGTGACGCGCGTGGCGCGCGAGGTCGGCACCGAGGGCCGGCTCGGCGGTCAGGCCGTCGTGCCCGGCGTCGGCGGCACCTGGAAGGACCTCACCGACAACGTCAACCTCCTGGCTGCGAACCTCACCACGCAGGTCCGCAACATCGCCGAAGTGACCACGGCCGTGGCCCGCGGCGACCTGTCGCGCAAGATCACCGTCGACGTGAAGGGGGAAATCCTCGAGCTGAAGAACACCATCAACACCATGGTGGACCAGCTCAACGCCTTCGCCGGTGAAGTCACCCGCGTCGCGCGCGAGGTCGGCACCGAAGGCAAGCTCGGCGGTCAGGCCGCGGTGCCCGGCGTTGCCGGCACCTGGAAAGACCTCACCGACACCGTCAATCTGATGGCCGCGAACCTGACCGAGCAGGTGCGCGGCATCGTCAAGGTGGTGACCGCGGTCGCCAACGGCGACCTCAAGCAGAACCTGACGATGAAATCGCGGGGCGAGGTGGCGGCGCTCGCCGACACCATCAACAACATGACCGAGACGCTCGCGACCTTCGCCGACCAGGTGACGTCGGTGGCGCGCGAGGTCGGCGTCGAGGGCCGCCTCGGCGGCCAGGCCAACGTGCCCGGTGCGGCCGGCACCTGGAAGGACCTCACCGGCAACGTCAACCTCCTGGCGGCCAACCTCACCTCGCAGGTGCGCGCAATCGCGGAAGTGGCGACCGCCGTGACCAAGGGCGACCTGACGCGGTCGATCCAGGTCGACGCCCGCGGCGAAGTCGCGGAATTGAAAGACAACATCAACACGATGATCACGAACCTCCGTCTCACGACGGACGTGAACACCGAGCAGGACTGGCTGAAGACCAACCTCGCGAAATTCACCAACATGCTTCAGGGCCAGCGCGACCTCGCCACCGTCGGCCGGCTGCTGCTGACCGAGCTGTCGCCGCTGGTGAACGCGCATACCGGCGTGATCTACCAGGTCGAGAACGAGGAGAATCCACAGCTCCTGCTGCTCGCCTCGTACGCCGGCGACGGCATCTACCCCTACCAGCGCGTACTGCCGTTCGGCGACGGCCTGATCGGCCAATGCGCGCTCGACAGGCGGCCGCGCGTGGTCGCGGATATTCCCTCCGACGTGGTGCCGATCAACTCGGCGCTGTTCCGCGTCGCCCCGAAGAACCTCGTGGTGCTGCCGGTGCTGTTCGAGGGCCAGGTCAAGGCCGTGATCGAGCTCGCCTCGCTGACCTCGTTCACGACCTCGCAGATGACCTTCCTGGAGCAGCTCACCGACTCCATCGGCATCGTGCTCAACTCGATCGAGGCGACGATGCAGACCGAAGGCCTGCTCAAGCAGTCGCAGCAGCTGGCCGGCGAGCTTCAGACCCAGCAGCGCGAATTGCAGCAGACCAACGACCAGCTCGAGCAGAAGGCGCAGCAGCTCGCCGAGCGCAACGTCGAGGTCGAGCGCAAGAACCAGGAGATCGAGCAGGCCCGCCGCGCGCTCGAGGAGAAGGCGACCGAGCTCGCGCTGACCTCGAAGTACAAGTCCGAATTCCTCGCCAATATGAGCCACGAGCTGCGCACGCCGCTGAACTCGATCCTGATCCTCGGACAGCAGCTCACCGACAACCCGGACGGCAACCTCTCGGCCAAGCAGGTCGAATTCGCCCGCACCATCCACGGCGCCGGCACCGACCTGCTCAACCTCATCAGCGACATTCTCGATCTCTCCAAGATCGAGTCCGGCACGGTGACGGTGGACGCCGAGGAAATCCTGACCGCGAACCTGCTCGAAACCGTCGGGCGGCCGTTCCGGCACGAGGCGGAAAACCGCAACCTGTCATTCAAAATCGACGTCGACCCGAACCTCGCGCGCAGCATCGTCACCGACTCCAAGCGCCTGCAACAGGTCCTGAAGAACCTGCTTTCCAACGCCTTCAAGTTCACCGCCGAAGGCGAAGTGCGCCTGAAGGTCGGCGGTGCGCTCGGGGGGTGGGGCACGGATCACCCGGTGCTGAACTCCGCGCCGGCCGTGATCTCGTTCGAGGTGTCGGATACCGGCATCGGCATTCCCCTGGAGAAGCAGAAGCTGATCTTCGAGGCCTTCCAGCAGGCCGACGCCGGCACCAGCCGCAAATACGGCGGCACCGGCCTTGGCCTCGCCATCAGCCGCGAGCTCGCCAGCCTGCTCGGCGGCGAAATCCATCTGCGCAGCGCACCGGGCAAGGGTTCGTCCTTCACCCTTTATCTGCCGTTGAAATATTCCGGCCCGACACTTGCGCCGCGCGCCACGCCACAGCAATACAGCCAGCCGCCGGCGCTGCAACCGACGGCGCCCGAGCAGCGCGTCATCGAGCAGCTTCCCGACGACCGCCTCAACCTCGAACCCGGCGACAGCATCCTCCTGATCGTCGAGGATGACCCGCATTACGCACGCGTGCTGGTCGATCTCGCACGCGACAAGGGCTTCAAGGTGCTGGTGGCGGCCCGCGGTGCCGAGGCGCTGGAACTTGCCAAGCAATACCAGCCGAGAGCGGTCTCGCTCGACGTGTTCCTGCCGGACATGCTCGGCTGGACCGTGCTGAGCCAGCTCAAGCACAATCCGCTGACGCGCCACATCCCCGTGCAGATCATCACGCTCGACGAGGACCGCCAGCATGCGCTGGCGCGCGGCGCCTTCTCCTTCGTCAACAAGCCGACGACGACCGAAGGGGTTTCGGCCGCGCTAACGCAGATCAAGGAATATGCGCGGCCGCGCCGCAAGCGGCTCTTGATCGTCGAGGACAACGAGGCCGAACAGCTCTCGATCCGCGAGCTCCTGCATCACGACGATATCGAGATCGTGACGACCGACACCGGCGCCGGCGCACTCTCGACGCTGCGCGAGGCGCCCTGCGATTGCGTGGTGCTGGACTTGAGATTGCCGGACATGAGCGGCTTCGAGGTGCTGGACCAGATCCGTCACGACGAAGCACTTTCGAACATTCCGGTCGTGGTGTTCACCGGCCGCGAGCTCTCGGCGGAGGAAGATGCCGAGCTCCACACCATGGCGCGCAGCATCGTGGTCAAGGGCGTGGAATCGCCGGAGCGCCTGCTCGACGAGACCGCGTTGTTCCTGCATCGCGTGATCACGGAACTGCCGGTCGAGAAGCAGCGCATGCTGGAGAAGCTGAACAGTTCCGACGAGGACCTGATCGGCAAGACCGCGCTGCTCGTCGACGACGACGCCCGCAACATCTTCGCGTTGTCGAGCGTGCTGGAACGGCGCGGCATGAAGGTGCTGACGGCGACCACCGGCCGCGAGGCGGTGACGCTGGTCGAGTCCAACCCGGAAATCGCCATCGTCCTGATGGACATCATGATGCCTCAGATGGATGGATATCAGACCATCGGCGTGATCCGCGAGAACCCGGCCTTCTTGCGCCTGCCGATCATCGCGCTGACCGCCAAGGCGATGAAGGGCGACCGCGAGAAATGCCTGGAGGCCGGCGCGTCCGACTACCTCGCCAAGCCCGTCAACACCGATCAATTGCTGCTTGCGATCCGCATGTGGCTGCACCGCTGAGCTGGATGCGCGAATGGACCACGAAAAGGTCAACATCCTCCTCGTCGACGACCAGCCGGCCAAGCTGCTCGCCTATGAGGTGATCTTGAAGGAACTCGGCGAGAACCTCGTGATCGCCTCGTCCGGCCGCGAAGCGCTGGAGGTTCTGCTCAAGACCGAGATCGCGGTGATCCTGGTCGACGTCTGCATGCCCGAGCTCGACGGCTTCGAGCTCGCGGCGATGATCCGGGAGCATCCGCGCTTCCAGAAGACGGCGATGATCTTCATCTCGGCCATTCAGGTGAGCGACATCGACCGGTTGCGCGGCTATGAGATGGGTGCGGTCGACTATGTTCCGGTGCCGGTCGTGCCGGAGGTGCTGCGCGCCAAAGTCAAGGTGTTTGCCGAGCTGTACCGGAAGACCCGCGAGCTCGAACGGCTGAACCACGATCTCGAAGACCGTGTCCGTGCACGCACCGCGGAATTGGAGAACTCCACGGCGAAGCTGCGCGAGAGCGAAGAGCGTCGCAGCATGGCGATCGCCGCCGGCAAGATGGGATCATGGGACTGGGACTGGGTCAGCGGCGACTGGATGTGGGACGAGGGGCAGTATCGCATCTTTGGCGTGAGCCCGGAGAGCTTCGAGGTCAATCCGGCCAACGTTCAGGCACTGTTGCATCCCGATGACGTCGACCAATTGCGCAAGGCGATCGCCGAATTCAGCAAGGGCACACGCGCCTATGAGACGGAATTCCGCATTGTGCGGCCCGACGGCGATGTGCGCTGGTGTGTCGGCACGGCTGCCGCCACCGCCGACAATAGCGGCCGCGTGGTGCGCGTGAGCGGTGTCACCGTGGACATCACCGAGCGCAAGCGGGCCGAGGAGCGGCAGAATCTGCTGGCGCGGGAAGTCGATCATCGCGCCAAGAATGCGCTGGCGCTGGCGCAATCGATCGTGCGTCTCACCCGTGCCGACGAGGTCAAGGCCTACGTCAACGCCGTCGAGGGACGCATCAACGCGCTGGCGCGCGTGCATACGATCCTGTCGCTGTCGAGCTGGCAGGGCGCCGAACTCTCGAAGCTGATCGACGAGGAGCTCGCGCCCTACTCGCTCGGTGGCCAGATCAAGCTGGCGGGGCCCGAGGTTCAGTTGCTGCCGGCAACCGCCCAGACGCTGGCGCTCGCGCTGCACGAGCTTTTCACCAACTCGGCCAAGTATGGCGCGCTCTCGACGCGGTCGGGCCGGCTCATGATCGGCTGGCAGGTCGAGGAGGATCACCTCACACTGATCTGGGAGGAATCCGGCGGTCCGCTGGTGAGGACGCCGAAATCTCGCGGCTTCGGCACGCGGAGCCTGCTTGCGAGCGTCGAGTCCCAGCTCGGCGGAAAGGCGCAATTCGATTGGCGCGCCGAGGGCCTGTTGTGCCGCCTGGAAGTGCCGTTGACCCGGAAGACCCCAACCGGCGCCGCGCACGGCAAGTTCGAGGGCACCACCTCCCTCGCGCTCCAGCGCGCGTCGGGTTAACCCGACGCGGCGACCTTCATGCGCCGCACCGGCCGAGGTTCATGGGCGATGCGCCCTTCGAGCCAAGCTTCCGTTTGCGCGAGATCGCGTAACGCCATCGCATAGCGGCGGGCCGCGCTTCGCTCGGCACCGCGCGGCAGCTTGCGCGCCTTGCGCAGCATGTCGGCGGCCGCGTTTCGATAGGCCAGCGAGCGATAGAGAAAGACAACCTTACCCATATCGAATGTTCCCGTGTTGACGGGCTCCATGGTCGCAAGGTGGGCATGAACGTCGGATGAAGCCCGACGTGACAAATCGTTCATGCCGATGGAACCCGCAATCGCCGGCTGCGTTGCATGCAAGATCGAGGGCGGTTCCATGGGCGCGAAAAAGTCGCCGAAAAAGTCGCCAAGGCTGATCTCTCCTTCCGGCATCATCACGCTCTTGACGCACGCGATGATGGGCGCGGCGATCGGCCTCGCCTTCGGTCTCGTGCTCATTCTGTCCAACCCGGCGGTGGCAAATTTGCTGAACCATGGCGGAGATTCAGCCGCGGCCGTTTTCGTCGTCACGCTGGTGACGACGTTCGCGATCGGCGCGATGCTCACGGGCATCGTGTTCATCATCGCCGAGGACAAGGAATTTTGAAGCGCGCGTGAAACCCGCGAGGCTGCTTTGCCGGGAACTCCTGCGGCGAATGGCAGTTGGCTGCCTGCGTCATTTTAACTCAGGGAGTTCCTGCGCATGAAGACGACCAAGCTCGCCCTCGCCGTGATGTTGGCAACCGGCCTCGCCGCCGCCCCGTTCGCCGCACAGGCGAAGTCGCACAAGGCGAAACATGAGTCCTCGACGTCGTCCTCGCAGACGACGGGCGCCAACACGAAATCCAAGGGCGCCGATCCTTCCGGTCAGGGCGGCTCCGGTCCCGGCTCCGATCAGGGCGGCACCATGACGAACAAGGGTACTGGCAACACCAAGTAGACTCGCCGCCGTTCATCGAAGGCCCCGTGATCGCGGGGCCTTCTTGCTTTGCTGTTCGATACAATCCTTCTCACGCCACATCGTCGGCGCACGCCTTTAGCTGCGCCGGATGTCGGCGATGTTCGGGCCGCCTGCGGAGTTTGTCTTCACGAGATGGTCGAGCCGCGCCCGCTTGCGCGCGATCAGAAGCTGGGCCGCAGCGTCGTCGAGACCCTCACGCTGCAATTGCCGGATCGCGGACCCCAGCTCCAGGATCTCGGCGCGCAGTCTCAAGATCCGGTACGTGTCCGGGTCTTCCTCCACGGCATGCTCCCAAATGTCTCAGCGACGCACGATTGCGCGCGCGGGATCAGCGGCTTTCTTGAGGGAACGAAGACGTACACGATCGCGAACATCCGGCAGGACATCACCACCGCCAGCCGCCTTCCATTCGCCGATCAGCAGATTGATTTTCCGGCGCAGATCCATCTGCGCCAGGGCCTTTTCTGTGCAGTCGCGATCGCGGTCGACGAGCTCGCGCACGGACGCCTCGACATCGGCCATTTCCAGCCTCAAGGCACTGATCTTACGTCGAATTTCATTAATTCTGTTGTCCATGGCTTGTTAGAACAAAATAAGAACATATAGTCAAGTCACGATTTCAGAACGGAGAGGCCAGATGCAGGTTCAAGGTAAATACGACGCCAGGGTTTTCCTCGCGGAGCAGATGACGCGGGCACAAGGCCTGAGGTTGAAGCGGCTCAGCGAGGAGGCCTATCAGCCCACGCAATATGATCGGGGTCTGTCCTTCACTGAAGCTGCGCGCCGCATCCAGGTGCTCGAGGCGGAGATCGAACTGGCGAATTCCTTCTAGCCAGGCTGCGTCGCGCATCCGGACGTTGCGGGCGCGCCTTCGGAACCATGCCTGTGTCGAATGGTTTTCTCCCGGCCAAGGGAGAATCTGAATGGCACGCAAGGCAAAGAAGCGCCGTTACTCGCGCAGCGCCGGGAGCGATGTCGAAAGCGAAATGCGGCGCTACAAGAAGGGCACGGCCAAGAGCGGCCGCGGTGGTCGCGGCGGACGCGTGAAGAGCCGCAAGCAGGCGATCGCAATCGGCCTGTCGAAGGCGCGCAAGAAAGGCAAGAAGGTCCCGAAAAAGGCCTCGAAGAAAACTGCCAAGAAGAAGACGGCCAAGAGAGCAGCCAAGAAAAAGTCCAAGCGCAAATCCGCCAAGCGGTAGTGGCAATCGGCGCTAGATCATGCTGCCCGGCATGAAGCAGCGGATCGAGATGCCAAACGCGGTCTTCACCGGCCACACCATGGTGCGACCGGCGCGGTTCGGCTCGGTGATGACGGCTTCATCGGGCACATCGACCCACTGCCCATCGAGGCGGACGCGATAGTGCCCGTCATGCGATTCCCAATCGGGATCGGAGACGGCAAATCCGTCGGCATCCGAGCAGCACGGGCCGAGATGGCTGCGCAGACTGTCGAACCAGGGCTTGAGCGGCGAATCGGCGTAGCGGCCGTCATCACGCCCCAGGGCGCTTCCAGCCGACAGTACGAGCGGCGCCACGAGCAGCGCACATCTCAGCGAGAGCTTCAATCGATCCATGTCGGCACCGATCAAATACGAACCGCCGGCCGGTTCCACAAAACGGCCGGACGTCCGAAGTTCCACTCTAGCAGCTCGCCTTGGCGTCTTCATTGCCGCCAAGGCGACACGCGATTTCGAACTCTGACGAGCGAACGCGGCTTTTTCGGACGAACCCGTCACCAATGCTGCCGTTAACGAGAATGTTATCGGCGGGCTGTTGGTATCCCGGATGCAAACGAGAAAAGGCGGCCCGAAGGCCGCCCTTTTGGATTTGCGCTGGTGGAGCTCGACTTACGCGAGCGGCACCGCGACGAACCGGGTCGCGTCCGCGCTTCTGATCTGCAACAGCACGCTGTTCTTGCCGGACGATTTCGCCTGCGCCAGCTCGGCGCGGACGTCGCCGACATTGGCGACGGGCTTGCCGCCGACATTGAGGATGACGTCGCCGGTCTGGATGCCGCGCTGCGCCGCCGGCCCTTGCGGATCGACCTCGGTGACGACGACGCCCTTCTGGCCGGCGCCCTGCACGTCGCCGGCCGGCGCCAAGCTGAGCCCGAGGCGCGGCGTGCCGTTGCCCGGCTGCGCCTTGCCCTCGTCGGCCTTGCCTTGAGCCTGCCGCTCGTTCGGCAGCTCGCCGAGCGCGAGGGTCACCGTCTTGCTCGCGCCCTTGTGGAAGACGTCGAGCTTCACGGACGTGCCCGGCGCCAGCGTGGCGACGGTGCGGGCGAGATCGCGGGAGTCCTTGATCGCGGTGCCGTTGACGGCGGTGATGACGTCGCCCGCCTCGATGCCGGCCTTTGCCGCCGGGCTATTGTCCTGCGGATTGTCGACGATCGCGCCGCGCGCCTCCTTCAGGCCGAGGCTGTCGGCGATCTCTGATGTCACCGGCTGCACCTGCACGCCGAGCCAGCCGCGGGTGACCGCACCCTTGTCCTTCAACTGCGCGACGACGAGCTTTGCGGTCGTGGCCGGAATGTCGAAGCCGATGCCGACCGAACCGCCCGACGGCGAGAAGATCGCAGTGTTCACGCCTATCACGTTGCCGCTCATGTCGAAGGCCGGGCCGCCGGAATTGCCCTTGTTGATGGGCGCGTCGATCTGGATGAAGTCGTCATAGGGGCCGTTGCCGATGTCGCGGCCGCTCGCCGAGACGATGCCGGCGGTCACGGTGCCGCCGAGGCCGAAGGGATTGCCGACCGCGACCACCCAGTCGCCGATCCGCGGCTTCTGGTCGGAGAACTTGACGAAGGGAAAGTCCTTCTTGCCATCGACCTTGATCAGCGCGAGATCGGTCTTCGGATCGGTGCCGACCACCTTCGCGGTGTAGCTCGTCCCGTCGTCCATGGTGACCTGCACGGACTCGGCGTGGTCGACGACGTGGTTGTTGGTCACGGCATAGCCGTCGGCTGAGATGAAGAAGCCGGAGCCTTCGCCCGTGACCATCTGGTGACGCTGGCGCGGCATGCCGTTCATGCCACCCGGAAGGCGGAAGCCGAACTGCCGCGAGAACTGGTCGAACGGCGCGTCCTCGTCGGAATCCATCCGGTTCTGTTGCAGCATCGCGCTCTTGTCGTTGTCCTGGTCGATCCTGACCCGCACCGAGATGACGGCAGGTTTGACCCTGGCGACGAGGTCGCCGAAGCCCGGCGGAGTCGCAGCGCTTTCCGCGGCCTGGGCCGGCGCGATGAAGGAGGTCACGCCGAGCGGCGAAGAGCCGGGAGATGCCGCCAGCACAGCCACGCCAAGCGCGGCCACGGTGCCGAGCAGCGCGAGCCGGCGCGGCTTCAAGATCCTGCGGGACGTGGTGATGTCGGAATTGACGCGGTCATTCATGTCGAAATGTCCATGTTGGGTCAGGTGTCGCCTTGCACGCAACATGGCCGCCGCGACCTTACGGTGTCCCGTCCGCGCGATTAAATCTTGGCAAAGTTGGTGCGGTCAGCGGCCGGGCCAAAAATCGGGGCTGCACATTTGATGCAGCTCAACGCCGCCCCTTCGCGCGGTGAAAGACTGCGGGCACCGAATGATGTCCATCGGAGGCGCGCCATGTACAAAGATATTCTCGTCCACGTCCCGACCGAGCGCCCGATGCGTCCCGTGATCGACGGCTCGATCTCGCTCGCGGCGCATTTCAACGCCCATCTCGACGCGGTCGCGGTCGGCTATGTCGCAACCAGCGCGGCTTATGTCATGGAGGGCGGGGCCGCCGTGGCGGCCGTGTTCGAACTGGAACGCGAGCGGGCAGTTGAGCGGGCCGAGGCCGCGCTCGCGGTGTTCGGAAGCGAAGCGGCGAACGCCGGCATTTCCTACACGTGCCGCCCGATCGGCGCGATTCCGGCGGACGCGGCCGGCTCGCTCGGCGAGATGGCGCGACTGCACGATCTCAGCATCGTACTTCAGCCGAATCCGGAGCAAGGCTCGTTCGACAACGACCTGCCGCGCGAGATTCTGTTCCACGCGGGCGGCCCCGTGCTGTTCCTGCCTTACACCTTCCGTGGCGCCTTCAAGGCGAACCGGATCGGCATCTGCTGGGACGGCAGCCGGCTCGCCGCCCGCGCGATGCGCGACGCCGCACCGTTCCTGGCCCGCGCCGAAGAGATCGTGATCATCACGATCAACGAAGCCGACACGGTGCCCGGCGAAGTGTCGGCAGGCAATCTGGCAAGACATCTCGGCCGGCGCGGGCTCTCGACCCGCACGGTCGGCCTGTCAGCGACCCGCTCCGAGATTCAGCCGACCATCCTGTCGCTGGCGGCCGACGAGAGCCTCGATCTCCTGGTGATGGGCGGCTACGGCCATTCGCGATTGCAGGAGCGCGTTCTCGGCGGCGTCACCCGCGCCATGCTGGAAGCCATGACGGTGCCGACGCTGATGTCGCACTGACCGAAGCCGGCCCGACGCTCTCAAGCCGCAGCGGGGGTCTCCCATCCAGCGGTTGCGGTGGCGTCCTCGTCGCGTTGCACATTGCACGCATCGAAATGCGCCTTCAGCGCGAGTTCGGCGAGGTATTCGAAATGTTCGGCCTGGCCGAGGAGTTCCCAGTTCTGGAGCGGCCGATAGGCCGCCTGCTGGCGACAGAGGGACGCAAGCGCCCGGTAGCGACGTACGTTCTCCATGAGAATCTCCCTCTCGGTCACACCCGGCTTATTTCTCCGGTTTGCGTCAGGGGCATTGCACTTGTGCGAAACATTTTCTGCGCAATGCCGGTCAGTCTCGGGAATGTTAACCTGTGCTGCAACGCGGCCGCTTTGCTTTGGCGCAAACTTTACAATTGTTTGGCGATTGTTCTTGGCACGGCTCAATGCGGACCCAGCCACAAAGTTACGGCATGTGTGAGGCAAAGCACAGCCGGACTTCCTTATCGCGCGTATAAATTTTTGCGTATGGCCGCAAACAAGGTAACGGCGGTACACCAAGGCTACGCGCTCAACGCAGCCTGCGACTTTGGAGCCGCGCGGGCATGGAACCGGCGGCTCATTTCGTTTCTGGCGGCGATGGCTAGGCGTAGAGGCGGCGTTCCACGGTCACGCCGACCAGGTCGAGATAGCGTTCGATCAGGTCGGGACGGCCGACGAGATAGCCCTGCATCTCCTCGCAGGCCTCGCGCGCCAGGAAGGCGCGCTGCGCCTCCGTCTCCACCCCTTCAGCGATGACCGGAATATTCAGCGCGTGCGCGAGGCTCAGGACCGCGCGGACGATCTCGGCCGATTGCGGCGTCGCCTCGAGGTTGGAGATGAAGCTGCGATCGATCTTGATCTTGTCGAACGGAAACGACTGGAGATAGGACAGCGAGGAGTAGCCGGTGCCGAAATCGTCCATCGCAATGCGGATGCCGAGAGCCTTCAACCGCCGCAGCAGGTTGAGCGCGCGGGTAAAATCGCCGATCAGCACGCCCTCGGTGATCTCGACCTCGAGCCGCGTCGGCGCAAGCCCCGTCTCCAGCAGGATCTGGTGGATCGAGCGCTCGAGGTCGCCGGCCTGGACCTGGACCGGTGACAAATTGACCGCGACCTGCAGGGGCCGCGGCCAGGATGCCGCCTCGCGGCAAGCCTCGCGCAGAACCCATTCGCCGATCTGGACGATCAGCCCGTTCTCCTCGGCGAGCGGAATGAACCGGTCCGGCGGCACGAAGCCCCGCGTCGGGTGATTCCAGCGCAGCAGCGCCTCGAAGCCGATGACCTCGCCATCCATTCGCGCCTGCGGCTGGAAGTGGACGAGGAACTGGTTCTGCTCCAGCGCCTGACGCAGATCGTGCTGCAACAGCCTGCGATCGCGCAGTTCCTGGTCCGTCTCGGATTCGAAGAAGCGGACCCTGGCCCTGCCCTCGCGCTTGGCGCGATAGAGCGCGGAATCGGCGTTGGCGAGCAGCGTCGCGGCATCCACGCCGTCATCGGGATAAACGGCGATGCCGACGCTGACGCCGACCTGGGAGAGATAGTCGTCGATCTCGAGCTCCTTGCCTATGACCTCGACCAGGCGCTCGGCGAGCGTCAGCATATCCTCGCGGCGGGCGTTGTCCGGCATCAGGATCATGAACTCGTCGCCGCCGATGCGGGCGACGAAAGCGCCGTCGGCTTCCGCGGCAAGGCGATCCGCCGCCGCCCGCATCAGCATGTCGCCGACGGGATGGCCGAACACGTCGTTGACCTCCTTGAAGCGATCGAGATCGAGGCTGAGCACCGCAAAACTGGTCAACGCCTCCTGCGCCAGCTCCAGCCGTTCGTCCAGCTCCGCGTTGAAGGCGCTGCGGTTCGGCAAGTCGGTCAAGGCATCATGATGGGCAAGATGACTGATGCGTGCCTGGCTCGCGAGCTGCTCGGTGACGTCCTCGATCACACCGACCACGTATTGAGGCGTACCGTTCCCATCCCTGATCAACAGCTTGCGTGAATTGACGACGCGATCGTGACCGTTGACACCAACTTCGAGCAGATGCCCCTCCAGGAACATCGGCTCGCCGGTGTCCACGACCCGGCGATCCTGCTCGTTGACGACGCGGGCGACGTCGGCCGGGAAAATCTCTTCGGGCGTCCTCCCCAGCATCTGCTCACGCGGCAGGCCGTAATAGTCCTCGCCGGCACGGTTGAGCAGGATGTAGCGGGAATCCTTCGCGCATTTCGCAAACACGGCAATCGGGATGTTTTCGACGATGGTGTCGAGGAACTCCCGGGTCCGCAGCAGATCTTGCTCGACCTCATCGTGCGTGTGCGCACTTGCGTCGATGACCCGGTGGCGGTCGCGTTCGTTCGCCTCATAGGCCGCACTGACGAGCTCGCCCAGCTTGACGACATCGACCTGTCCGGTCGCTCCGGTGGCACAGCGAAGCTGCTCGGCGAACAAGCGATGCATGCTCATGCCATCGCCCCACGCCGCGTGCGGGCCTCATGCCCGCAAATATCTTCGATCCGCATCCCCGCGCTCTCTCGCGTTCCTGAACCGCAGATTGAGACACCTAGCATTGCGCGGGCGTTAATCGCACCTTCGCCTCGGACGCGGTGGTTACCCCGACCTGAAGGAATCCGATCACCTTGTGCGGCAGGTTCCGTGGAACCCCGGAGGAAAGTGGCACGCGTTGGCACAACCGACACCCGGGGTGCACGGCTCCCGTAGTCTACCGGAGGCGCGCGCTTTCGCCGGCGCGCATCGGCTGCACCGAAATATCCTGCAGCTTCGAAACCCGGCCGGCCTCGGCGGCGACGCGAATGGCCGCGATGTTGCCGGCGTAGTCGGCGCTGCTCTTGCCGCGGAACACCGCGGAACCAGCTACGAGCGTATCGGCACCCGCGGCGGCTACAGCAGCTGCGTTCTCGCGCGTGATGCCGCCATCGACCTCGAGCCGGATCGGCCGGTCGCCGATCACGGTTCGAATGCGCTTGATCTTTTCAAGCTGGGACTCGAGGAAGGACTGGCCGCCAAAGCCCGGATTGACCGTCATCACCAACACCAGATCGATACGGTCGAGCACGTATTCGATCGCGCCTTCCGATGTCGCCGGGCACAGGCTGACGCCGGCCTTTTTCCCGAGCGCACGGACCGCCTGCAGTGTGCGGTCGAGATGCGGGCCCGCTTCGGCATGAACGGTGATGACATCGGCCCCGGCCTTCGCGAACGCATCGAGATAAGGATCGACCGGCGCGATCATGAGATGCACGTCGAAGACCTTCTTCGTCACCGGCCGGATCGCCTTGATGACGTCGGCGCCGAAGCTGATGTTCGGGACGAAATGTCCGTCCATGACATCGCAATGGATCCAGTCGGCGCCGGCCGCGTCGATGGCCGCGATCTCCTCGCCGAGACGGGCGAAGTCTGCAGCCAGGATTGAGGGGGCGATAAGAATCTCGCTGGTCATGGCTTTGCACTCCGCACGTCGGCCCCGCCGCTGAAGACGCGGCTCGCCAGCACGTCCACGGGGTCGATGGTTTCGAGGTCGGAAATGTCGAGCACCCGGTCGAGATCGCACACCAGGCGATCGGCCTGCCGCAACCGCATGCGATCGACGGCATTGCGGATCGAGCGGGCGTTGGAGAAGAACGGCTGGGTCCGCCGCAGCGCGATGTATCTCTCAAAGGCCTCGCGCGCGGTCGCCGAGAAGCGATAGCCGCGCTCCTTCAGCATCAGCTCGGCAATGACGAGCAGCTCGGCTTCCGCATAGTCCGGAAACTCGACGTGGTGGGCGATGCGCGAACGGAAGCCGGGATTGGAGGCGAAGAAGCTGGTCATTCGCTCGCCATAGCCGGCGAGGATCACGACGAGATCCTCGCGCTGGTTCTCCATCACCTGAAGCAGGATCTCGATCGCCTCCTGACCGTAGTCGCGCTCATTGTCCGGCCGGTGCAGATAATAGGCCTCGTCGATGAACAGCACGCCGCCCATCGCCTTCTTCAAGATCTCCTTCGTCTTCGGCGCAGTGTGGCCGATATACTGGCCGACGAGATCGTCACGCGTCACGGAGATCACCTGACCGCGCCGCACGAAACCGAGCCCGTGCAGGATCTTCGCCATGCGCAGCGCCACGGTGGTCTTGCCGGTGCCGGGATTGCCGGTGAACGACATGTGCAGCGTCGGCGGTGCGGAGGCGAGGCCCGCACGCTGCCGGATGCGCTCGATCAGCAGAAGCGAAGCGATCTGGCGCACACGGTTCTTGACCGGCCGGAGGCCGACCAGCTCCTGCTCGAGCTGCTGCAGCGTATCCGTAATCCCGGCCGCTTCGGCTTCCTTGCGGAGATCGAAATTGGTCTCGCCGCCTTCGGCGGTCGTAGCATGGGGCACGTCAAGCATCGGCACCTCGAAGAAAAGAGCTTCGCCGCGGGGAGGCGGCGAAGCAGTGGTCCGCCAAGGAAACGGAGCAGGGAGAGCTCCGCGCGGAAACGGATGATCAGGACACGTGTGCGGGAGCCTTTCGCACGGTGGTGTAGCGGATTGCGCGTCCCCCCACTTCCTGGCGCACCAGCTCGAATTCGGCTTCCTGCGGCGGCCGGTTGACGAGGAAGGAGATTCGCACCGACTCCCAGCCAGGGCTGGAATCGAAGCCACTGATGCGGATGTAGCGGTCGCCATACACCCTGCGGCACTCCGCGAGCTCCATCATCACGCCGGCGGCGTCCTGGAGGTCGAACATCGGCAGGCCCCACATCTCCCAATAGGTGTTGCGGGGATGCGGATCGTCAGTGAACTCGATGTTCACCGCCCAGCCCTTGGCGAGGCAATACTGCACCTGCTTATAGATCTGGTCGTCGGTCAGATCGGGTAGGAACGAGAAGCAGCCCTGGGTCAGTTTCATGTCTCATCTCCTCAAACGGTTTCCAGCGCCGTTGGCACGAAGTCCGGCGTGTCGGTGGACTGGTAGTTGAAGGTCACGTCCTTCCAGACCTCGAGCGCGGACTTGAGCGGCGTGCAGGTCTGGGCCGCCTTGGCCAGGATCTCCGGGCCTTCGTGGACGTAGTCGCGCCCCTCGTTGCGGGCGAGGATCATCGCTTCCAGCGCCACGCGGTTGGCGATCGCGCCGGCCGCGATCCCCATGGGATGGCCGATCGTGCCACCGCCGAATTGCAGCACGACGTCCTCGCCCAACAGATCGAGCAGCTGGTGCATCTGGCCGGCATGGATGCCGCCGGAGGCCACCGGCATCATCTTGTTCAGGCTCGCCCAGGACTGGTCGAAGAACAGGCCGTGCTCGAGCTTGGTCGGATTGAAATCCTCGCGGCAGACATCGTAGTAGCCACGCGTGGTGTTGGGATCGCCTTCGAGCTTGCCGACCACCGTGCCGGCATGGATGTGATCTACCCCGGCGAGCCGCATCCATTTGGCGATGACACGGAACGACACGCCATGGCTCTTCTGCCGCGTATAGGTCGAGTGGCCGGCGCGATGCAGATGCAGGATCATGTCATTGCGCCGGGCCCACTTGGCCATCGACTGGATCGCGGTGTAGCCGATCACGAGGTCGATCATGACGATGCAGGATCCGAGCTCCTTCGCGAACTCCGCACGCTCGTACATGTCCTCCATCGTTCCCGCGGTGATGTTGAGGTACGTGCCCTTCACCTCGCCCGACGCCGCCTGTGCGCGGTTCACGGCCTCAATGCAATAGAGGAAGCGGTCGCGCCAATGCATGAAGGGCTGCGAGTTGATGTTCTCGTCGTCCTTGGTGAAGTCGAGCCCGCCCTTCAGCGCCTCGTAGACCACGCGGCCATAGTTACGCCCCGAAAGCCCGAGCTTCGGCTTCACGGTTGCGCCGAGCAGCGGCCGGCCGAACTTGTCGAGTCGCTCGCGCTCGACCACGATGCCGGTCGCCGGCCCCTGGAACGTCTTCACATAGGCGACGGGGAATCGCATGTCCTCGAGCCGCAGCGCCTTCAACGGCTTGAAGCCGAACACGTTGCCGATGATCGAGGCCGAGAGGTTGGCGATCGAGCCCGGCTCGAACAGGTCGAGGTCGTAGGCGATGTAGGCGAAATACGAGCCCGGCGTGCCCGGCACCGGATCGACGCGATAGCATTTCGCGCGATATTTCTCCGCGGCCGTCAGGCGATCTGTCCACACCACCGTCCAGGTCGCGGTCGAGGACTCGCCGGCAACCGCAGCGGACGCCTCGATCGGATCGACGCCCTCCTGAGGCGTGACGCGGAACAGCGCGATGACGTCGGTGTCCTTTGGCGTGTAGTCGGGCTCCCAATAGCCCATGCGCTTGTATTCCATGACGCCCGAGCGATAACGCTCCTTGCCGCGAACCGTGCCGGTATGTGCATTCATGACTCTCTCCTGTTCTTCTCTCTCTGAATGACTAGGCGGCGACTGACTCTCGGGCATCGACGCGCGGATCGAGCTCGCCGGCGCGATAACGCCGCGCCATCTCGCTCAGGGGAACGACCTTGATCCTGCCGGCGTGGCCCGCGGTGCCGAACTGTTCGAAGCGCTCGCGGCAGAGGTCGCGCATCGCGTCCATCGCGGGTTTGAGGAATTTTCGCGGATCGAACTCATTGCGACTTTGCGCCGCGACCTTGCGGAACACGGCAGTCATCGCCAGGCGACAGTCGGTGTCGATATTGACCTTGCGCACACCGCTCTTGATGCCGCGCACGATCTCCTCGACCGGCACGCCCCAGGTCTGCGGCATCTCGCCGCCGAACTGGTTGAACATGTCCTGGAGCGGCTGCGGCACCGAGGACGAGCCGTGCATGACGAGATGCGTGTTCGGCAGCCGGCGGTGAATCTCCTCGACCACCCGCATCGCCAGGATATCGCCATCGGGCTTGCGGCTGAACTTGTAGGCGCCGTGCGAGGTACCCATCGCGATGGCCAGCGCGTCCACTTTGGTGGCGCGGACGAAATCGACGGCCTGGTCGGGATCGGTCAGCAGCTGGTCGTGGCTGACCTTGCCCTCGACGCCGTGACCATCCTCCTGCTCGCCGCCGCCATGCTCGAGCGAGCCGAGCACGCCGAGCTCGCCTTCGACCGAGGCGCCGACCCAATGGGCGAGATCGACGACGCGGCGGGTGATCGCGACGTTGTAGTCGTAGTCGGCCGCGGTCTTGGCGTCGGCTTTCAGCGAGCCGTCCATCATCACCGAGGTGAAGCCGTGCGCGATGGCGGACGCGCAGGTCGCCTCGTCATTGCCGTGGTCCTGGTGCATGCAGAGCGGGATGTCCGGGTAGGTCCGCTCCAGCGCGTCGATCATGTGCGAAAGCATGAGATCGCCGGCATAGCTGCGCGCGCCGCGCGAGGCCTGGATGATCACGGGCGCATCGACCTCGGCGGCCGCCTGCATGATCGCGATGCCCTGCTCCATGTTGTTGATGTTGAACGCCGGCACCGCGTAGCCGCAGGTAGCGGCGTGATCGAGCAGTTGGCGAAGGGTGATACGGGCCAAGGGTCGTCCTCCTTATTGGCTCTTGCGGGCGATCGCCCGGCGGGCGGCTTCCGCAATGCTTTGCGGGGTGATGCCGAATTCGCGATACAGCACCGGCGCCGGCGCCGAGGCGCCGAAGCCGCGCATGCCGACGAATTCACCGTCGGCGCCGATCCAGCGCGGCCAGTCGCCGAGCACGGCCGCCTCGATCCCGACACGCGGCGCGGTGCCGAGCACGGTGGCGCGATAATCCTCCGGCTGCTCCTCGAACAGCGCGAGGCAGGGCGCCGAGACGACGGCCGCGCGAATGTGCTCGGTCGCGAGCAGGCGGGCGGCTTCCAGCGCGATCGAGACTTCCGAGCCGGTCGCCATCAGCGTCACATCGCGGCCGCCGTCCGGCGAGACCACGAGATAGGCACCGCGCGCAACTCGGTTTCTGCCGCGCGCATCGCTGCGGAACGTCGGCAAGGCTTGCCGCGACAGGCAGAGCACGGAGGGACGATGCTCCGCCGCTAGGGCGCAGTCCCAGGCCTCGAGCGTCTCCACCGCGTCGGCCGGGCGGAACACCAGGAGGTTCGGGATCACGCGCAGCGCGGCGAGATGCTCGACCGGCTGGTGCGTCGGGCCGTCCTCTCCGAGACCGATGGAGTCGTGCGTCATCACGTGGATGACGCGCAGCCGCATCAAGGCGGCAAGGCGGATCGCCGGCCGGCTATAGTCGGAGAACGCCAGGAACGTGCCGCCATAGGGAATGAAGCCACCGTGCAGCGCGAGGCCGTTCATCGCAGCGGCCATGCCGTGCTCGCGGATGCCGTAGTGGATATAGTCGCCGGCGAACGCGCCGCGCGTGACCGGAGTCTGCGGCTTGGCATGGGTCAGGTTCGAATGGGTCAGGTCCGCCGAGCCGCCGACGAGGCCCGGAATTGTCCCGGCGATGCCGTCGAGCACCTGTTGCGAGGCCTGCCGCGTCGCGAGCTTCGGCCGCTCGCTCGCAAAGCGTTCGCGTAACTTCGCCGCGGCCAGCGCATAGGCGGCCGGCAGAGCGACGACCTTGCCTTCGACGAACAAATCGCGCTGCTCGGGCGTCGCACTCTCGTAACGATCGAGCCAGGCGAGACGTTCGACCTGCCCGCGCTGTCCGATCATGCGCCACGCCTTGAGGATCGGGATCGGCACCACGAACGGCTGATAATCCCAGCCGAGCGTTCGGCGCGCCGCCGCCGTCTGCTCGGTGCCGAGCGGCGCGCCATGGGCCTTCTCGGTGCCCTGCCGGTCCGGGGCGCCATAACCGATGACGGTGCGGCAGGCGATCAGCGACGGTTTTGCGGTCTCGCGCTCTTCGGCGATCGCCTGCGCAACGGCTTCGGGATCGTGCCCATCGACGCGGCGCACCGACCAGCCGGAGGCGGCGAAGCGCGCGAGCTGGTCGTCCGATGTCGCAAGCGACGTCGGCCCGTCGATGGAGATGCCGTTGTCGTCGAACAGCACGATCAGGCGGCCAAGCCGGAGATGGCCGGCAAGCGAGATCGCCTCCTGGCTGATGCCTTCCATCAGGCAGCCGTCACCCGCGATGACATAGGTGAAGTGGTCAACGAGCCCATCGCCATACCGCGCATTGGCCATGCGCTCGGCGAGCGCCATGCCGACGGCAGTGGCAATCCCCTGCCCCAGTGGCCCCGTCGTGGTCTCGACGCCCGGCGTGTGACCATATTCGGGGTGGCCCGGCGTCTTCGAGCCCCACTGCCGGAACGCCTTGATGTCGTCGAGGCTGACAGCGCCGCCGGTGAGATGGAGCAGCGCATAAAGCAGCATTGAGCCATGGCCCGCGGAAAGCACGAAGCGATCGCGGTCCGGCCAGCTCGGGTGCGCCGAGTCGAACTTCAGGAAACGCGAGAACAATACGGTCGCGACATCGGCCATGCCCATTGGCAGGCCGGGATGGCCGGACTGCGATGTCTCGATGGCATCGACCGCGAGGAAGCGGACGGCGTTGGCGAGATCGTTATGCGCGACAGCCGTAACGTCGGCTTCGGCATGGACGGAGATGTTCATCGAATTCTCCCCTTGTTCACTTCAGGTTTCGCTTGCGCTCGATCAGCTGCATGATCAGCGGCGTCAGGATCAGCTGCATCGCGAGATCAAGCTTGGCGCCGGGACACACGATCGAATTCGCGCGCGACATCCAGCTGTGCGGCAGCATCGAGAGCAGATAGGGAAAGTCGATGCCGCGCGGGTTCTTGAAGCGGATCACGACCATCGATTCGTCCGGCGTCGGAATCCAGCGCGCGACGAACGGATTGGAGGTGTCCACGGTCGGCACGCGCTGGAAATTGATGTCGGTCTCGGTGAATTGCGGACAGATGTAGTGAATGTAATCCGGCATCCGCCGCAGAATGGTGTCGGTGACGGCCTCGGTCGAATAGCCCCGCGCGCTGCGATCGCGGTGCAGCTTCTGGATCCATTCGAGATTGATGACCGGCACGACGCCGATCTTGAGGTCGGCATAACGCGCGACGTTGACCTTGTCGGTGACGACGGCGCCGTGCAGGCCTTCGTAGAACAGCAGGTCCGAATTCTCCGGCAGCCGCTCCCATTCCGTGAAGGTGCCGGGAGGCGTGCCGTGCAGCGCAGATTCCTCGGCATCGTGCACATAGTGTCGCGTCACCGCCGTGCCGGTCTCGCCGTAGTCGCGGAAGGCACGCTCCAGCTCCTCGAACAGATTGGTCTCGGGGCTGAAATGGCTGAAATGCCTGTTGCCGCGCTCGGCCTCCTTCGCCATCTGCGTGCGCATCTCGGCGCGGTCGTAGCGATGGAAGGCGTCGCCCTCGATGTAGACGGCATTGACCTTCTCGCGGAAGAATATCTGCTCGAAGGTCTTCTTGACCGAGGTGGTGCCCGCGCCGGAGGAGCCGGTGATGGAGATGATCGGATGCTTCCTGGACATGGGACGCCTCGCTTACAGCCGGAAGAAGCCGCGCCGCGCGAACAGCGGCGCTGAGATGCTGGCAACCAGCAGCGGATCGCAATGCAGCTCCTCGACGCGCCGCACCTCGTTGCTCGAGCCCATGATCAGCGGCACGCGCTGGTGCAGGCTTTGCGCTGACAGGTCGAGGATGCGCTCGCGTCCGGTCGAGGCCGAGCCGCCGGCCTGCTCGATGATGTAGGCCATCGGATGCGCCTCGTAGGTGAGGCGCAGGCGGCCGTCGCCATAGCCGGGCCGCGCGTCCGAGGGATAGAGGAACACGCCGCCGCGGGTGAGGATGCGATAGGCCTCCGCGACCAGCGAACCGACCCAGCGCATGTTGAAATCGTGATTGGCGGGGCCTTCGACGCCGGCGAGGCATTCGTCGATGAAGGCACGCACCGGAGGATCCCAATGCCGGCGATTCGACGCGTTGATCGCGAACTCCTCGCCCGCCTCGGAGATCTGGATGGCGCTGCGCGCGAGGCGAAAGCAGCCGGCCTTGCGGTCGAGCGTGAAGATGTCGACGCCGTCGCCGAGCGTCAGCACCAGCGAGGTCTGCGGACCGTAGGTGACGAAGCCCGCCGCGAACTGTGCCGAGCCGCGCTGATGGAAGGCGAGCGCGAGATCGTCGGGCGCGGGCAGAATCGAGAAGATCGTGCCGACGGTCATGTTGATGTCGATGTTGGAGGAGCCGTCGAGCGGATCGATCGCAACGCAGATCCTGGCCGCGCGGTCGCCGATCTGCGGCTCGCGCATCTCCTCCGACGCCAGCGCTGCGATCGACAGCTTGCCGAGACAGCGGCGCAGGATCGCGTCCGCCTGCACGTCGAGATCGCGCTGGACGTCGCCGTCGCTGTTGCGGCCCGTGGTCAGGCCCGAGGCGTCCGCGAGATCGCCGGCGCCGATGAGGTCGGCGATCTCGATCGCCGCCGCCGCGATGGCATCGACCGCGGTCGCCACCGCCAGCGCGTGGGGTGCGGTCTCCGAGTACCGTTGAAGGTGGTCGTCCAGCCTGAGTTGCCCGGTCATCTGCGTCCATCCCCTGGCCGGCGCCGCATCCATTTCCCTCCCCGGTGGAGGTCGATGCGGTCGGTCCCGGCATGAGGAGATTGACAGGGGAAGCTTAATAAGGAAAATTTCTATTCATAATGAGCGCCAAAGAATTTTCTTATAATGGCCCCAGCCATGCGGCGGCCCAGCTCCGGCATCTGACGATCCGGCAGCTTCGCTCGCTCGCGGCGCTTTCGGCCAAGGGCAGCGTGACGGCGGCCTCCGGCCATCTCGGCCTGACGCAGCCGGCTGTGACCCAGCAGTTGCGCCAGCTTCAGGACCTCGCCGGCCTGCCTTTGGTGCAGCGGACCGGCGACGGCATGCTGCTGACGGAAGCCGGCAAGGAGGTTCTGGCGCTCGCCGAGCGCGTCGAGGCCGCGATCATGGACTGCCAGGGCGCGCTCGACCTGCTCGCGGGGCGAACCGGCGGCACCGTGCATCTCGGCGCGGTCTCGACCGCGAAGTATTTCGTCCCGCATGCGATCGCGGCTTTCACCAAGCGGTACCCGAAGATCGAGATCAGGCTCACCATCGGCAATCGCGAGGAGATCCGCGAGGCCATGCACGGCTACGACCTCGATTTCGCGGTGATGGGTCGGCCACCGGCCGACGTCAGCGTCGACGTCCGTCAGCTCGGACGCAATCCGCACATCATCGTCGCGCGCAAGGGGCACTGGCTGGAGAAGGATTCCGGCCTCAGCCTGACCGACCTCGTGCACGAGACCTTCCTCACCCGCGAGCCGGGTTCGGGCACGCGCACGCTGATGGAGGGCATGTTCCAGAAGTCGGACCTCGAGCCGGTCATCGGCATGGAGATGAGCAGCAACGAGACCATCAAGCAGGCGGTGATCGCCGGGCTCGGCATCGCCTTCATCTCGGCCCACACCGTGGCGCACGAGCTTGCCGAGGGCCGCCTGATCGTGCTTGACGTCGCCGGCCTGCCGATCGTGCGGCAATGGTACGTGATCCGCCGCAGCGACAAGGTGCTGCTGCCGCCGGCGCAGGCGATGTTCGATTTTCTGGGCTCGGAAGGGTCGAACTATCTGCCCGACGTGCCCGAGTTCGGCGAGCGCTAGCTCGCCGATGCTCAGCCCATCAGCTTCATTGCGATCGTCGCCGCGAGGATGACGATGATCTGAAGCAGGCGCTCTGTCGTGAAGATACGGTTGAAGGTGGTCATCGCTCGCCCCCGGCCGACGTGAAGGAGATCCGGGCGACTGGCTATCATGTGCGGGCGCCGGGGTAACCCCGTAGTCGCCACGGGTTCCGCTGCCGAATGAAGCCAGCGATCGCCGATGTTCGTCGCCGGTCTGCTTGCGGCGATGGTTAACGATCAGGCCGCGCGCGGAGCGGCGCGATCCATGTGCGTGGCGAAATAGGCTTCCAGCTCCGACAGCGCCCGCGCTTCCCAATCCCTCGCCTGCTCCAGCAGCGACCAGCTCTGGCCCGGGCGGAATGCAGCGGTCTGGCGATAGAGCGATGCGATGCCGCGATAGCGGCGCACGTTCTCCAAGATGGCGTGTCCGTTGATCTGGCCGTTCATGTCCGAAAACTCCCTCGTCATTCCCGGGGGAGAAATTGCGGCCAAATCTTTTTCGAAAAGTTAGCGGCGCGCGGCAAGCTTGCGAATGGTTGCCGGACTGTTGCGCGCGCGCAACGTGGGCGCGAGCGCATCGCCGATTTATTGCGAATTCGTTGCCGCGCTCTCGCCCGAACGCTTCAGCCCGCCGCGGTTGACGATCGTCATCGTCTCCCGGCAGAGATCGGCAAGGCCGATCAGGAGCACGGCGAGGAGGCAGAACAGGTTGATGGAATCGGTGTTTGCGCTGGTCAGCGCATTGAACTCGAAGAAGGGCGGCATGAACGCCCACCACACCAGCGGAATGGTGAGCAACGCGGCGAACGCCGCCGCCGGCGCGCCCGCGACAAGTCCGAGCACGAACAGGCCAGGCAGGAACGCCGCGAAATAGAGTTTTGCGCCGAGCGCGACGCAGATGCCCTGAAACACCGCCGATAGTCCGACGACGACCAATCCCAGCAGAAACGCCTGCCACGACCATGGCCGTACCCACGGTACGCCAAACAGCCCCGCACGCCTCATCAGCCTCCCCCTGCCGCCCGTTAACCGGGCCCGCTTGCGACCAAAGTACTACAGCGGCAGGGAAATCGCGAGGCGGAAAACGCATGCCCGGGCGTTTGGTAAACGCCGCATCGCACCATCCCGCCGCTACTCCGTGGCCGCATAGAGCAGGCCCGCGACGGGCAGAGCGAGGCCGATTCCCGATGCGAGCGCCCAGCCGCCTTGCGCGAAGGCCCAGGCGCCGACCGCGGAGCCGGCCGCGCCGGCCGCGAAGAACGTCGCCATGTAGAGGCCGTTGAGGCGGCTGCGATGCTCGTGCCCGAGCGCGAAGATGGCGCGGAAGCCGAGCACCACGTTGCCCTGGACGCCGATATCGATGGCGATCGCGGCCACGACCAGGCAGGCGAGGTTCAGCATCGAGCCGGCCGCGCCGATATAGGTCACCAGGAAGCCCGCGGCCGCCAGCAACATCGCAATCAGCGTCGCGATGCGGCTATGGCCGCGATCGGCGAGCCTCCCCGCGATTGGCGCGGCGAACACGCCGGCGACACCGGCCAGCGCGAACAGCGCGATGCCGCGCTGGGAGAAGCCGAACTCGGAGGCGAGCTGGAGTGGTGCGACCGTCCAGAACAGGGTGAAGCAACCGAACAGGCTCGCCTGGTAGAGTGCGCGCCGCCGGAGCAGCGGCATGGTGCGCACCAGATGCGGCATCGACAGCAGCAGCGTGCCGTAATGCATGCGCGCCACCGGCTTGCGCGTCGGCAGCACCATCCAGAGCACGGCTGCGAGCACAATCATCAGCGCCGCGGAGGCGAAGAACACCGCATGCCATGACGAGGCCGCCGTGACGAAGCTCGACACCGGGCGCGCCAGCATGATGCCGAGCATCAGGCCGGTCGAGACGTTGCCGACGACGCGGCCGCGGATGGCCTCCGGCGCCAGATGCGCCGCATAAGGAATGATGATCTGCACCGCGACCGAGCCGAGCCCGATGAACAGCGCGGCGATCAGGAACGGCAGGGCGTGCGTCGCGAACGCGGCTGCGAGCAGCGCCACGGCGCCGAGCGTGATGACGGAGCAAATCAACGTACGGTTCTCGACGAGATCGCCGAGCGGCACGATGAAGAGCAGCCCGGTGCCGTAGCCGATCTGCGTCATGGTGACGATCAGCCCGGCGGCGGCGTGCGACAGGCCCAGCGCGGCGCTGATCGGGGCGATCAGCGGCTGGGCATAGTAGATGTTGGCGGCGACCATGCCACAGGCCGCGGCAAGCACGAAGGTCAGGCGCTGCGACACCGCATCCGGTTCGGGCGCGGTCTCGATGGTGGCATTCATCGTCATTTACACGGTCTCCAGAGATTGGGAACGATCATTCCCTAATATGACAAGAATTCAGGCGAGCAGCTTCATCGCGACGCCGACGAGGCGCGTCCCGTCGAGCGGCAGGCGCGCCTTGCCGACGACGCGCATTCCTTGCGTGATGCAGATCATCAGCCGCGCGGTGTCGTCGGCCGCTACATGGCGGGGAATCGAGCCGTCGGCCTGCCCCTCGCGAATGAGGCCGGCGATGAAGTTCTCGTTGGTCGCGAGCTGCGCATTGACGCGGGCGCGGACCGCAGGATCGACCGCGGAGAGCTCGACCGCGCTGCCGACCACGATGCAGCCGCGGCGCCCCTCGCTGCCCTGGGAGTGCTCGACATAGGACAGCAGCACATGGCGCAGCCGCTCGCGGCCGTTCACACCGCGCGCGGCCGCGCTGCGGGTCTGCTCCCGGCGCACCGTGGCGTAGCGCTCGAAGGCGGCAAGGAACACGGCGTGCTTGTCGCGAAACGCCTTGTAGACGCTGCCGGTGGCAAGCCGCATCGCGGCAGTGAGGTCACCGATCGAGGTGGCATGATAGCCGCGCTCGCAAAACACCCGCACCGCCCCGTCCAGGGCGGTGTCCATGTCAAACTCCCGGGGACGACCGGGTGGTTGAGCAATGGCTTGCGATCGGCGGGCGGATTTTTGCATTGCGGGATAATAGGGAATGGTTGTTCCCTAATCAAGACACCTGGTTGTGATTGGGGGGACCTGCCGCGTGCCGTTACCAGTCGCTTGCTCAACGGCGCGGTTGCGCCACTGAGCGCGCATCTCCGGCGACAACGGCTTCGCTGTTGCGCGGGGGTGACAGTGATGAAATGGCGCACGTCCGCCTCCACATCGTCATTGCGAGCGCAGCGAAGCAATCCAGAGTCTTTCCGCGGAGGGATTCTGGATTGCTTCGCTGCGCTCGCAATGACGGAGCAAGGGGCATCGTCGTCATCCTCTAACTCGCATCTCAACTCGCAGACGCGCCTTCGCATCCTCGCGGCGCATTTCGCCCGAGCTTTGCCTCGTCGCTCCACACTCTTGAGCCAAGAGGGCGCAGGGAAGGCAGGGTGCCGGCTGGCACCCGCGGTCCGCTGCGCGAAGATGTAGCGCAAAAGAACCGCACAGCAGCATACAGGTGTAGCCAATCACTCGGCCTTCCCTGCGCAGTGGTTGGACGGCTTATGCCGTGCTCTCCCGGGAGCCGAGTTCGTTCTGGCCTCCCTCACCCCAGCGAAATTCACCGGCGCCGCGCCGGTTGACGCGACTGCCGCATCCGCCAAGGCTTGACCGTAGCAACGACGGCCAGGACCACACGGTTTTGCCGTACGCACGGCCCGCCATTTCGCCGCAGTTTTCCCAGCCCTGTCGACGGAGCCGGAGACTTACAGACGAGACGAACCTGACAGCGCCGCTCATCCAGCACGAAGTTCTGGGCTCACGGAGAGCAATCCGCCCTGCCCTTGGCCTCGCACCCGACGCTGCCGCGTCCACCGCAAGCCCGGCTCGCGAAACGTGACGACACAAGATCGCCCCTCAAGGATGAGCCGGGATGGGCGAGACGTACGCCATTTCCGAATTTCGGTAAAGTGGAATATTTTAGCGAAGGCGGGTTGACAGCTTCGCAGGTGTTTTGCCCGTCGGGCAACCGTGACGCTCCGCGGATCTGGGAAGCGCTCAACTCAACCGTCGTCCTGGCGAAAGCCAGGACCCATACCGCGAGGTTTATCGATTTAAGGCAGTATTAGTCCCGCCCAACCAGTCTTCGCCAAACTTCTCCCTGTGGTAATGGGTCCTGGCTTTCGCAAGGACGACGCGGGAGAGACGGAAACGCAAGACAACGGGCGGGAGCATCACCCCTTCGTCGGCACTTGTGTCCCATCCGCCATCGTCGTCACGCCCTTGCGTTCGACGATCATCCCGTAGGCGCGGGGCTGGCGGTGGACGTCGAAATTGAAGGTGGTGCGCTTGTAGGAGTTGCAGAGATCGAGGTCGCAGCGCGCCAGCGCGATCTCGTCGCCCTTGGTCGTGCACGCCGCGACGATCTCACCCGAAGGTGCGATGATGCAGCTGCCGCCGATGTGGTCGACGCCCTCCTCGATGCCGGCCTTGGCGACGCCGACCACGAAGGTGCCGTTCTGGTAGGCGCCGGCCTGCATCACCAGGTGATTGTGGAACAGCGAGAGATCGTCGTGCTCGGGCGCAGGCGGATTGTGCACCGGCGTGTTGTAGCCGATCATCACCATCTCGACGCCCTGCAGGCCCATCACCCGGTAGGTCTCGCTCCAGCGGCGGTCGTTGCAGATCGCCATTCCCATCACGCCGCCGAAGGCATTGGTCACGCCAAAGCCGCTGCCGGGCTCGAAGTAGCGCTTTTCCAGATGCTGAAATTCGCGCCATGGCTCATGCTCGGCATGGCCGGGCAAATGAACCTTGCGGTATTTCGCGACGATCGCGCCGCTCTTGTCCACCAGAATGGAGGTGTTGTAGCGCCTGGCGACGCCGGCCTCGACCGTCAGCTCGGCATAGCCGAGGTAAAACCCGATACCGATCTCGCGCGCGAGGTCGAATAGCGCTTGCGTCTGCGCCCCCGGCATCTCGCGCTCGAAGAAGGCGTCGATCTCCGCCTGGTCCTCGAAATACCAGCGCGGAAAGAACGTGGTCAGGGCGAGCTCGGGATAGACGATCAGGTCGCAGCCGTTGGCCCGCGCCTGGCGCATCAACGCCATCAGCCGCGCCACGACCTCCGTCCTCGTCTCAGCTCGGGCAATCGGGCCAAGCTGGCCGGCCGCGATAGTCACAAATCTCGCCACGCGTCGTTCCTTCGTTCTCTTTCGGAATCACGTCGAGGCAGACCCTAACGCGCGACGCGTCACGCGCACAGCCTCGCTGTCCGGCACGATGCCCAACGACAAGGCAGGCCTTCGCCCTCGGCCGGCGCGCTGGCACTCTCCTTGCTGCTCTTCCGCCAATCCCTCAGACCCGCAGTGGGCCTGTTTCATAGTGAGGCGATCATATGCAGCCGACGTCCCGTTTCGAAGCGACTATCCCGACACAGCTCCACGCCCTGATCTCCGATCTGCGTTGGCGCGCGCAATTGCTCGACGCCGACATTCTGGAGGAAGAGCGGAAGGCCGGAATCTCCGATCCAAAGAATCTCGCCTACCCGATACTCGCGCAGAACCTGAGAGCCCGGCGCGACAACCTCCAGGTGAGCATCGCGATCCTGGAAAGCCGCATTGAAAAGCGATCAACCGACTGGCCGCACGCCGCCTGACGCGAACAGTGCCGGGCCCGACCAGGCAACGCCACGGCATATGCAGGAGGGCGCGGGCTATGGGCGGTAGCACTGTCCGCGCCGGTCGACGCGCAGGAACGCGCGTTGCCCTTTTGCAACGGTTCCCCACGGTCTGAAGCCGGACAAAAGAAACTCCCATTCCAGCCACGAACCCCGCTCACAACGCCGTGAGACTACAGGGGAACTACGATGCGTGCACAACGCGTTTGGAAAGTGAACGGGGCCGCCAGCATCGGGCAGCTCCAATCCAGACTGGACGATCTGAACAAGCGCCTCAGTCAGCTCGAAAGCCAGCATCCTGAGAGCTGGAAGGTCGAAGAGCTGAGATCAAGCGCACTCAGCCTGTCGCGCGAGATCGACGACATCCGCTGCGCCGAGGCGACCGCGGCATTGAGCGAATTGCTGCGGAAGTAGGCGGGACAGCGGCGATTCGGTGGGGCGTTGGGAACCAACATCCGCCGCCGCCATTGCCATGCAGAGCATGGAGCAAAATCATGACCAGGCACCTGACGCGAGCCCATCTCGCGCGCGGCGTGGCCGGCGCGGTTTCCACGCTGGTCCTGTGCGCGACGGCAGCATTCACCATCGCGCACCACTTCGCGCTGTGAGGGATCTCGCATGACGTCGGAGCCCGAGGAATCGGTGAGGCTGCAAGGTTTTGGCGAGATGACGTTGCGCACGGCGATCGCGACGCTGATGGCGCTCGCGCCGCGCGAGCGATCGGAGGCCGCCATCTTCCGCGTCCGCGACGGCTCGCGTCTGGCCGCGAGCGAGATCGCCGACCTCGCGTCGGATTGGGGCATGACGCCGATCGCCGAAGTCAGGTCTCCAAGGCTGGTCCCGGAGCAGCACTGGCCGGACATCGTCCGCAGCATGGTGCGCGAGGCGCCGCTGCCGTCGCTGATGGTGGCGTTCCTGGTGGGCGTGCTGGTGGCGCGGCGGTAGCGAGCATCATCGAGAAGTGCTGTGCGTCGACAGCCTGCTCCAGATCCCGATTGCCTCGAGCGTGTAGCTGTCCTTGATCTCACGCGACAGGATTTTCGACCAGATCATATCGGCCGGCATCAACAGAGTTCGGGTAATGACCTCGCGGATCTCGGGAGATCGCTCCCGGCGGCCGACGACCGAGGCGTGCACGATGTGGACCTCGTTGTCCATCAGGCCGGTATCCGTCAAGACGGTTCCGATCAGCCGAGGCTCGGCACCGAGATAGCCGGTCTCCTCCTCCAACTCCTTCAAGGCATTGGCCTCCAACCCGATCCCCGGCTCGGCAAATCCGCGCGGCAGCTCCAGCATGAGCCGTCCGAGCGCATGACGCTCCTGCTCGACCATCACGATGTCGCCGACATTCCCAAGCTTCGGGTCGGCAACCGTGGCCACCACCACGACATTGTGCCCACCCAGCAGTTGACCGCGCGAGACGATCCGAAAATAAGGATGGACGATCGTGGCCGGGCCTTCGCCCACCTCGACCAGATCGACAAGCACGAGCACGTAGTCGTTGGAGAAGGTAAGCCCGAGCGCGACACCATGCTCGCGCGCGTAGCTCTCCAGGCGGGCACGGTCGAGCACGAGCCGCCGATATCGGCGCGGCTCGAAGAGCCGGGGGTATTCGGCGAGCGCCTCGAAATAGGCCTCGATGCCGGCTGCTGGATCGAGCATCATTTCCCCTGGTCAACGATAAAGATTGATACGGGCCTGCCGCTGCCACCAGCCGGCCAGTGAACCACGATCACGGTCGAGCCGCTTCTTGTCGTTTTGGCGGCAATGCCTTGCCCGCCGCCCGCCTTCCCGCGCGTCGCGCCGCAATTCAATCGTCCCGATCCTTGACCTCAAGTCCGCCGCCCTGCTGGTCGGGACGCAATTGATCGCCCGTCGGCGCAATCTCGGTCCCCTCGAACGACAGCCGGCTACGAACCTCCCGAGCGATCTTTGCGGCGGTTTCCGCCCAGATTTTACCCTGAAAGACCGGCTGCTTGATTTCATACTTCAACCCGCCTCCCTCGAGATAGACGACCGCGTGAGCGACGAGAGGCACCATCCCTCGCGACAGCGAGTGTTCGCTGACCGGATCCTCGGGCAGATGTGGCAAGCCAAACGCGTGGCCGGCTTCCGAGGCGACCATTTCGAAAATGCCCAGCGCACTCAGTCGAACCTCCCAACGCTCAGTGGCTTCGCGGAGGCGACTGTCGCGCTGGATCTGGCCTAAACGCTCGACGACGTTGCCCAGCGAACCGGAGACGCGCCGAATGGACTCCAGGGGATCCTGAACAAACTTCTGCTCCGACATCGGCCGCTTGTTGTCCGGCAGATTCTCGACAGCGATCTGATGATGCAACGCCCATATCGGATCGTTCCGGACTGCCACGATGTCGTCCAGGCTCACCGAACCAATGTCGGTCAATTGAACGGCTTTACTGGCGATGTCCAGACCGACCCCGGCGACAGCCATCATGAGATCCTGCAACTCCTTCTCGTCCACCTCCTTGATACCCTCCGTGAGCTCCTTGATCTCCTGCAAACACTCACGGCTGGTCGACCCCTGGGACGTAACAACATAGCGGTTGAGAACATCCGGCAAATTGACGTTGTACTTGAGGTCCGCGAGCGCCTTGATCTGCATGGCCAGCGGCTTCTTGAGATCAAAAACCAGGTGGTCCTTGTGCAGGCCGCCGACGCAGACGAACTCGTGATAGATTTCCTTGCGTTTGACCGGGCGGCCGGTCTCGTCCTGCACCCGATTGGCAAAGTCGCGCATATTCTTGAGCATCTGCCTGATGCTCTCGTCATCGAATGTCGAAAGCGAGAAGTCGTTGCGAAGCAGATCAGGCCTGAGATCGTCGATCGTCTTGAAGAAACCTCCAAAGCGCTTGGAAATGTGATCGGTGATCAGGGTCCCGTTTCGCTTGTCGTCCCAACTCAATCGCAGCTTGTTGGTACCCTTCGCCTCGGCCTTGACCCAGTAGTCCTCGACATCGCGGGACAGGTCCGTGCCCTTGAAGTCCGAGAGCTGCCGCTCGTCGTAGAGGAATGGGATGATTGCGCGTTCCTGCACGAGTCTTTCGAACGATTCCGCCTCCGAATCTCCGCCGAGATAGAGCTCCTTGACCGCCTCATTGTGGAGAAGGTACGCGCGATTGACCACCACCGAACGCAGCGTGAGCAGCGCCTTGAAGAACTCCATCTTCATCGCCGGCTGTATCCGCTTGGCGTAGTCGGAAAGCGGCTTTTCACTTTCTGCAGCTTCCTGGGCGATATCCGGCGGGGCCCACTGATCGTCAAGGCATTGGGCAATGCCGGAAAGCTGGTCCAAATTGTTGGGGGTCAATTCCATGGCGCAATGCCTTAAGAAGAAAAAAAACAATGCGTAATGTGTATTACAAAATGAATGCCAGCTTAAGTTGAACTTTTCGGCAGCCGAAGAAGCCGGAGCGAATCCTGCTCCAACGACACCATTCGCGTTCGTGAACCTTGCGACGCGCTTCACGCCATCAAGGCGCTGGCCGGCGGGACGAGCTTTGCGAGCCATGCCGCGCGCACAGACGGCCCTGCTTGGGCCAAATCGGCCGTGGACCCGCCCCGAAAATCGTTGCAAAAAGGCGCTCCCGAGGCGCCGGCGGCCGGTCCGCCAAGCCTCTGGAAAACGGTAACTTTTGAAAGAATGGTCGGAGTGGCAGGATTCGAACCTGCGACCCCTGCGTCCCGAACGCAGTGCTCTACCGGGCTGAGCCACACTCCGACAAGAGGTCGGCTTATAGCGTCGGGTTTGGCGCACCGCAAGCGGCCGAGTTGAGGAATTTTATCCCTGTGAAAACGGGTCTTGAAACGCTGATTTTACCGGCTGGCGATGCCGCCGCCAGGGCCGCCGCCCGGACGCTGGCCGCCGGGGGGCTGGTCGCGTTTGCGACCGAGACGGTCTACGGGCTCGGCGCGGACGCCGCCAATGCCACCGCGATCGCCCATCTCTATGCCGCCAAGGGGCGGCCGGCCTTCAATCCGCTGATCGCCCATGTCGCCGACATTACCGCCGCGCAGGCCATTGGCCGGTTCGACGCGCGCGCCTTGAAGCTGGCGGAGGCGTTCTGGCCGGGGCCGCTGACGCTGGTGGTGCCGAAGACGGACGGCTGCCCGGTGGCGGATCTCGCCACCGCGGGCCTCGACACCGTCGCGATCCGGATTCCCGCCCACCCGGTGGCGCAGGCGATCCTGCGCGCCTTTGGCGGGGCCGTGGTGGCGCCGTCCGCCAATATCTCCGGCCACGTCTCGCCGACGCTGGCCGCCCATGTCGAGAGCGACCTTTCCGGGCGAATCGACCTGATCGTCGACGGCGGGCCGGTCGCGGTTGGCGTCGAATCCACCATTGTCGGCTGCCTCAACGCGCCGATGCTGCTCCGGCCCGGCGGACTGTCGCGCGAGCGGATCGAGGCCGTGCTCGGCGCAGCCCTGGCGCGGCCGCCGGCCGAGGCCGGGAGCGACGACAGCCAGCCGCTGGCGCCGGGCATGCTGGCCTCGCATTACGCGCCGCGCGCCAATGTGCGGCTCAATGCGCGCGAGGTGGCGCCGGGCGAGGCGCTGCTGGCGTTCGGGCCTTCACGCCTGCCCGGCCTTGACGCCGCAGCGGCCGTCATGAATTTGTCGCCCACCGCTGATCTCGATGAAGCCGCCGCCAACCTGTTCGGCTATCTTCGCGCCCTCGATGCGAAGGGGCCACGGGCGATCGCGGTGATGACGATTCCCGAAGACGATCTGGGCGAAGCGATCAATGACCGGCTGCGCCGGGCTGCGGTGGCGAGATAGCGCATGATCCGGACCCGAAGGGCCGCGTTAGCGCAAAGCGTGTAGCGGTTTTCCGATAAGATCATGTGCAAGAGATAAGAGCGAAGTAGAGACGAGACAATGAACATCAACAAGCCTGCCACTCCTCCGCTTGCGCCCGAGCTGATCGAGCAATTCCGCAAGATCGTCGGCGAGCGCCACGCGATCACGGATGCGGCCGACATCGAGGCCTATGTCACCGAGGAGCGCAATCTGTTCCACGGCCGCTCGCCGCTGGTGCTGCGTCCGGGCTCGACCGCTGAAGTCTCCGAAATCTGCAAGCTCGCCTCCGCGCACAGAATCGCGCTGGTGCCGCAGGGCGGCAACACCGGGCTCGTCGGCGGCCAGACCCCGCACAATGGCGAGGTCGTGGTGTCGCTGCGTCGGCTGGACAAGATCCGCGAGGTCGATACCGCCTCCAACACCATGACTTGCGAGGCCGGCGTGGTGCTGCAGATCGCGCAGCAGAAGGCATCCGACGTGGACCGACTGTTTCCGCTCTCGCTCGGCGCGGAAGGAAGCTGCACCATCGGCGGCAATCTCTCGACCAATGCCGGCGGGACCGCCGCGCTCGCCTATGGCGTCGCGCGCGAGATGGCGCTGGGGCTGGAGGTCGTGCTCGCGGACGGGCGCGTGCTCAACGTGCTGTCGAAGCTGAAGAAGGACAACACCGGCTACAATCTGCACAACCTCTTCATCGGTGCGGAAGGCACGCTCGGCATCATCACGGCGGCGACGCTGAAGCTGTTTCCGAAGCCGCGGGCGGTCGAGACCGCCTTCGTCGGGCTGAAGTCGCCGGCCGCGGCGCTCAAGCTGCTGACGATCGCGCAGGGCGAAGCCGCCAATGCGCTGACGAGCTTCGAGCTGCTGTCGGAGATGGCGGTCGACTTCTCGGTCCGCCACGGCATCGACGTGCGCGATCCGCTTGCAGAGAAGCATCCCTGGTACGTGCTGATGGAATTGTCTTCGCCGGGCGACGATGCCCGCACGCCGCTGGAAACGATCCTGACCCGCGCGATGGAGGAGGGGATCGTCGACGACGCCGTGATCGCGGCCAACCTCAGCCAGCGCAACGGCTTCTGGAAGCTGCGGGAGGAGATGTCGTCGGCGCAGAAGCCGGAGGGCGGCTCGATCAAGCACGACATCTCGGTGCCCGTCGCCGCCGTGCCCGCCTTCATCGACGAAGCCAATGCCGCCGTGGTGAAGCTGATCCCCGGCGCGCGGCCGGTGCCGTTCGGCCATCTCGGCGACGGCAACCTGCACTACAATATCAGCCAGCCGATCGGCGCCGACACCGCGGACTACCTGGCGCGCTGGCACGAGATGAACGCGGTGGTGTTCGAGATCGTGCTGCGCATGGGCGGCTCGATCTCGGCCGAGCACGGCATCGGCGTGCTCAAGCGCGACGAGCTGCCCGAGGTGAAGGACAAGACCGCGATCGAGCTGATGCGCGCCATCAAGGCAATGCTCGACCCGCTCGGCATCATGAATCCGGGGAAGGTGCTGTGAGCGTCTCACTTACGATCGATGCGGTCAGCGACGCCGACGTCGAGCCGGTCGTCGCGCTGTGGCAGCGCTGCGGCCTGACGCGGCCCTGGAACGACCCGCATGCCGACATCGCGCTGGCGCGGCGGCGCGACAACTCGACCGTGCTGATCGGCCGTGAGTCCGGCGCGATCGTCGCCACCGTGATGGTCGGCCATGACGGCCACCGCGGCTGGGTCTATTACGTCGCCGTCGACCCCGATGGCCGCAAGCGCGGTTTTGGCCGGGCGATTATGGCGGCGGCCGAGGACTGGCTGCGCCAGGCCGGCATCGCCAAGCTCCAGCTCCTGGTCCGCCGCGAGAACGCGCAGGCCAACGCGTTCTACCAGTCGCTGGGCTTCGAGGAATCCACCTCGTTGATGTTCCAGAAGTGGCTCGACGGCCGCGCTTCGACTCCCTAGCTCCCGGAAAACAGCCATGACCATTTCCGACCGCGTCCGCATCAAGGACGTTCGCGTGCTCTCGGATAACTGGACTCCCCTGAAGAGCACGACGTTCGAGTACCGGCGCGCCAACGGCGAGTGGCAGACGCAGCACCGGGAAACCTATGAGCGCGACAACGCCGCCGCCGTGCTGCCCTACAATCGCGCGCGGCGCACCGTGATCCTGGTGCGCCAGTTCCGCCTGCCGGTGTTCATCCGCGGCTACGACGATCTCCTGATCGAGGCCGCGGCCGGCGTACTGGACGATGCCTCTCCCGAGGTGCGCATCCGCGCCGAGGCCGAGGAGGAAACCGGCTATCGCCTGCACCACGTCCACAAGGTGTTCGAGGCTTTCATGAGCCCGGGCGCGGTGACCGAGAAGCTGCACTTCTTCGTCGCCGAATACGAACCGGAGATGCGCGTCAGCGACGGCGGGGGCCTCGAGCACGAGGGCGAGGACATCGAGGTGCTGGAGCTTGGCATCGACGAAGCGCTGGCGATGATCGCCGACGGACGGATCATCGACGCCAAGGCGATCATGCTGCTGCAATATGCGGCGCTGCATCTGTTCAGGTAGGTGCTGTCTTCACCTCGCCCCGCTTGCGGGGAGAGGTCGATCGCGAAGCGATCGGGTGAGGGGGAGCCTCCGCGAATCCAACTCTCACCATCCTCGCGGAGGCTCCCCCTCACCCCAACCCTCCGAGCGCGAGCGGAGCTCGTCGCGGCCCCGCAAGCGGGGCGAGGGAGCGCACCTGCCGCGCTGCGAGCCATCGCGGCAAGCAATTCTGGCCTGCGCCGCCCCTCCCCCTGTTGAGCTCACAGCCGACTATCTCTAGTCTGGCTCTCAACAAGAACCAGGAGACGCGCCCATGTCCGCTTCGCGCGACGACGAATTCGGCTTTGCGCCCGACTACGACTCCCCCGTCCCCTACATGCAGCGCACCCGCGACTATTACGCGGCGATCGGCTACACCACGCCGTACCGCTGGGCACATCATGTCGAGGCGCCGTTCCAGCCGCTGAAGAAACCGCTTTCACAATCGCGCGTCACCATCATCACCACGGCTGCGCCGTACGATCCCGCCAAGGGCGACCAGGGGCCGGGCGCAGCGTACAATGGCAGCGCGAAATTCTACCAGGTCTATGACGGCGACACGTCGAAAGCGCACGATTTGCGCATCTCGCACATCGGCTACGACCGCAAGCACACCTCGGCGACCGACAGCGGCACCTGGTTTCCGCTGCCGCAGCTGTTGAAGGCATCCGCCGCGGGCCGGATCGGCGAAGTGGCTCCGCGCTTCTTCGGCGCGCCGACCAACCGCAGCCATCGCGTCACCCTCGACACCGACGCGCCGGAGATTCTGGCGCGCTGCCTTGCCGACAAGGTCGATGTCGCGGTGCTGGTGCCGAACTGCCCGGTCTGCCACCAGACCACCGCGCTGGTGGCGCGGCATCTGGAGCGGAACGGCATTCCGACCGTGATCATGGGCTGCGCCAAGGACATCATCGAGCACGCCGCCGTGCCGCGCTTCCTGTTCTCCGACTTCCCGCTCGGCAATTCCGCCGGCAAGCCGCACGACGTCACCTCGCAGGCGCAAACGCTCGAGCTCGCACTCAGGCTGCTCGAGACCGCGAGCGGTCCGCAGACGACGATGCAGTCGCCGCTGCGCTGGAGCGAGGACGCCTCCTGGAAGCTCGACTACAACAATGTCGCGCAGCTCTCGCCTGAAGAGCTGGCGCGCCGCCGCGCCGAATTCGACAAGCAGAAGGAGATCGCGCGCGGCAACCGCGCCGCCTGACGTCCTCCGGCAACCAAAACAAAAAGGGAGAGCGACGTGACGCGACCGTTCGAGGGCGTGAAGATCCTGGATTTCACGCAAGTGCTGGCCGGCCCCTATGCGAGCTACCAGCTCGCGCTGCTGGGGGCTGACGTCATCAAGGTCGAGCGGCGCGAGGGCGAGGACATGCGCCGCACGCCGCTCAGCCGCGAATGGGCCGAGCGCGGGCTCGCGCCGGCGTTCCAGGCCATCAACGGCAACAAGCGCAGCCTGACGCTCGATTTGCAGAAGCCCGATGCAATCGCCATCGTGAAGAAGCTTGCCGCCCAGGTCGACGTCGTCATGGAGAATTTCCGGCCGGGCGTGATGGACAAGCTCGGCATCGGCTATGAGGCGCTGTCCGCGATCAATCCAAAGCTGATCTATTGCGCCGTCTCAGGCTTCGGCCAGACCGGCCCGGACCGCCTGCGGCCCGGCTATGACGGCAAGATGCAGGCGCTGTCAGGCATCATGGCGATCACCGGCCACCCTGAAACGGGGCCGACGCGCGCGGGCTTTGCGGTCTGCGACGTGCTCTCGGGCGCCACGGCCGCGTTCGGCGTGTCGAGCGCGCTATACCAGCGCGACCGCACCGGCAAGGGGCAGCTCATCGACGTCTCGATGCTGGAAGCGACGCTGGCGTTTCTCTCCGGGCAGATCGCGGACTGGTCGGTCGCCGGCCATCGCCAGCAGCTCTCGGGCAACCAGGCGGTGAGCCGCCGGACCACCGCGAATTTGTTCAAATGCGGCGACGGCCACATCCTGCTCGCCGTCAACAACGAGAAACAGTACCGCGCGCTGATGAGCACGCTCGGCCGCGAGGATACGCTGTCCGATCCGCGCTTCGCCGACTGGTTCGCGCGCAACGAGAACGAGCCGGCCCTGCGCGCCATCATCGAAGAGGCGCTCGCGAAAAAGCCGGCGCGCGAGTGGGAGACGATTCTGGAAGATGCCGGCGCGCCCTGCGCCAGCATCTGGAAGGTCGAGGAAGTGATCGATCATCCGCAAGTGAAGGCACGCGGTGCGATCCAGGAGCTGGATACGCCCTATGGTCGCCTGCGTTTTGCCGGCAGCGGATTCAGGCTCGCGCATGGCGGCGGCAAGCTGGACCGGATGGCGCCGGAGCTGGGCGCGGATACCGACGCGGTGCTCGAGGAGCTGGGCTTCGATGCGGCGGAGATCGCGGCGTTGCGGGCGCGGGAGATTGTGTGACTCTCCAGCAAAAAACTCCGCTGTCGTCCCGGACAAGCGTCAGCGCAAATCCGGGACGACAACGGAGTGAATGGCGCCAGCTTGGCTAAAACAACGACCCCTGCCCGTCATCGGATGACGCGGCCGCCGCCTTCCGCGCGACCCTCTTCGGCTTCGACGCCTCCAGCTCCGCCTCCATCTCCTCCGCGCTGATCGGCAAGAGCAGTTGCTCGTCGTCATTGGCGACGCGATTGACGCGGGTGGAGACCGGGTGCCAGGCGAATTCGCCGATGCGCGGGGCGATCATCAGCGGCAGGATCGCGTCAACCTCGTCGCCGCGAACGTCGAGCCAGCGCTCGAAATCACGCGGGCTGATGGTCACGGGCACGCGGTCATGCAGCGCGGCGAGGTCCTCGCCCGCCGCCGCCGTGACGATCGCGACCGTGTCGAGCTCCTCGCCGTTCGGCCCGGCCCAGGTCTCGAACACCGCGGCAAAGCCGAGCGGCGCGCCGTCGGCCCGATGGATGAAGAACGGCTGCTTGCGGCCATCCACCGCCTTCCATTCGTAGTACCCGTCGGCCGGGATCAGGCCGCGCCGCCGGCGAATCGCGCGTTTGAAGGCGGGCTTCTCCAGCACCGTCTCCGAGCGGGCGTTGATCAGGAGCGTAAAGCCTTTGGGATCCTTGACCCAGCCCGGCAGCAGACCCCAGCGCATCAGGCGGAAATGGCGCGCGCCGTTCTCGACCAGCACGACCGGAATCGGTTGCGTCGGGGCGACATTGTACCGGGGCGGGAAATTCGGCTGCTCGACATAGCCGAACAGTTGCCGCAAAGCCGCGGGGGCCGAAGTTATGACGAAGCGTCCACACATCCTTGGGCGTCTATATAGGGTCCGTTCAGGTCCTTTTAACCCCGAACGTTAACACTGCGGCGAATGAGCTCAATGGCCTCCCAACCCGCGCGGACGCATGTACAGACGGGCCCCGAGGCAGCGGCCTGGGCCGAACGGCTGCGCGTGGCCAACATCAACCCGCGGACCGGGCTTGCCACCGACTATCTCAACCATTTCAATGAAGCGGTGATGCTGCTCGAAATGGTCCCGGACATGCCGGAATGCGCCGAAGACTTTCTGACCTGGTCGCCGCTGTCCTATGCCGAGCATTTCACGGCGTCGAACTTCAAGGCACGCGACCTCGCCATCGAAGCCTATGAGAAGGCCGATCCCAACGTGCGCGCCCAGTTCGACCACCTCACCGACACGATGACCTCGATTCTGACCGCGGTCGGCTCGGCCATGCGCGAGGTCGAGAAGGACACCACCCGCGTCCGCCTGGCCGAGCAGGCCACCCTCTGGGTCAAGCCGCTGATCGCTGCCTGCGGCGGCATCATCAATGGCGGGGCGGAAGCCGACGTCGACACCATCATGGCAAACTGAGCCGTGTCTGCGGTCGTCCAGCCCACCCATCCCCAGATTGCGGTCAGCGCCGCGATTTTTCGTGATGGCAAGGTGCTTCTGACCCGCCGCGCCCGATCGCCCGCCAAGGGGTTCTATTCGCTGCCCGGCGGCCGGGTCGAGTTCGGCGAATCGCTGCACCAGGCCCTGGTGCGCGAGGTGGACGAGGAGACCGGGCTCGCCATCGAGATCATTGGCCTTGCCGGCTGGCGCGAGGTGCTGCCGGCCACGGCCGGCGCCGGCCACTACCTGATCATGTCCTTTGCCGCCCGCTGGGCGGCCCGGGAGCCGGTTTTGAACGACGAGCTCGACGACTACCGCTGGATCGCCCCCGATGCCCTGGCGAGCCTCGGCGACATCAAGCTGACCGGGGGGCTGGAGGAGGTCATTCAATCCGCCGCGCGCTTGATTGAGGCATAGGCCGAGCCGCGGGCGCCGCTATACCTCTCCCGCTTGCGGGAGAGGTCGCGCCGAAGGCGCGGGTGAGGGCTTTCTCCTCTGGGGGGTTCTCGCTAGCGGAGGCACCCTCTCCCCAACCCTCCCCCGCAAGCGGGGGAGGGAGCACACCGCTCGCGCAGCCCGCCTTGCGCCCGCCGCCCTGAGGGGGCATACACCCCGCCGATGTCGACGCGATTTCTGGCCATTTTTGCCCTGATCCTCGCCTGCGCCTCGGTGCCCACGAGGGCCCAGGACGTGGCGGCGCCGTTTGACGCCGATTTGCAGCGGCTGGCGGAGATCCTCGGCGGCCTGCACTATCTGCGCGGCATTTGCGGGTCCAACGAGGGCAACAAATGGCGCAGCGAGATGCAGGCGCTGATCGATGCCGAAACCCCCTCCGGAGAGCGCCGCACCCGCATGATCGCCGGCTTCAACCGCGGCTATAACGGCTTCCAGCAGACCTACCGGAGCTGCACGCCGGCCGCCACCGTCGCGATCCGCCGCTACATCGAGGAAGGCTCGAAGATCTCGCGCGATCTCACGGCGCGCTACGCGAACTGATCTCGCCGTCATTCCGGGGCGCGCGTAGTACGAGCCCGGAATGACGGCGACGGGAACCCTGTCATCGTCTTTGTTCACAGCCATTAACCGTTCTTAAAGATGTGGCCTAGCGGGCGTTAATACGCGTGCTACACCACTCGCACAGCGCATCGCCGTGGATCGCGCCCCAGCCCTGATCGAGTTTCATGAGCCAGCCGATTTCCTACGCCCCCGCCCGCGCGCCGCTGCCCGACCACGAGCAGAAACAGGCCGCACTGAGCTATCTCAACGAGGCCTGGGCCGAAGCGCGCCATGACGGCGTCGACGGCGACTGCCTGGCGCAGGCGAGCCTGTTTGCGGCCTTTGCCGAGCTCGTCGGCACCTATGGCGAGGACGCGGTAGCGAAGTTCGTCGAGGGCTTTCCCGGCCGGATCCGCAACGGCGAATTCTCCGTCGACATCTCCCGGCAGTAAGCGCCTTTTCGAAAATGACCCCGCCACGCGGGCGGGGCCAGTTGACGGATGAATGACTTGGCGAACGGGATCTGGTGAACAGGTTCGCGAAGTCTGCTGCGTTTATCGCACGGAAGCCGGCTCCCCCGGACAAGCATTAGTCTCGCGATGACCGGGAGATATTCCCGCCACGATTGGGAATGCACTCCCTCCTCCCTCACGGCTCGACCTTGAGCGTCGCTTTCATGTTGGGATGATAGCGGCAGTAATAGTCGACCGCTCCCGCCTTCTTCAGAACGAACGTCGCCGATTTCTCGGGCTGTAACGTCACGTCGAAATCGCCGTTCTTCGCGGTGGCGGTGTGGGCGAAGACGTCCTTGTTGACCCACCTGATGGTGTCCCCGACCTTCGCCGACACCTCAGTCGGTGAGATCACGAGATTCTCCATCGTGATCTCGATGGTCGCCGCGTGCGCCGGGACGGCCATCGGCAGGAAGATGATCGCAAGCGCGATCGAAGCGAGGCGTCCCGGCTTCATCCCACGCTCCCTATTTCAGCTCGGCCGCGACGTGCTCGGCGTGCTGCTGATGGCCCTGGAAAATCTTCAGGCCGGTCTGCAACAGGCTCTTCAGCTCGGCATTGTTCGCCGACGGAATCAGCTGGGTCTCCAGCGCACCGTTGACCGCCTTGTGGTAGGCGACCTCGTTGACGACATAGGCCTTGTCGAAGGCCGCGCCGCTCAGCTTGTCGAGCTCAGCCAGCTTGTCACTCGCCTGCTTCGACAGCGCCTTGCTGGTGTCGTTGTCCTCGGGCGTGACGTTCAGCTTCTTGACCAGCGCGAGCGCCTGCTTGTTGACGGCCTCGTGGTCGCGCAGCATGTCCTCGGCAAACGCCTTGACGTCCTTGTTCTGCGCCTGTTTCTGCGCCTGCTTGGCGGCGTTGATGTCGATCACGCCCGCGGTGTAGGCGATATGGGCGATCTGCGGATCGGTCGGCTTGTCGGCTGCGCCGGCGCCTTGCAGCAGCGCGGGGCTCGACAACAAGATTGCTGCGGCAACAGCCGCGCTCCGTCGAATGAACATGGTTTGACACTCCTGTGCTGCCGGACGGGGTCCGCCGGCGCGTTGCTTCACAGGTGTTGGATGGGAATTTCGCGCAAACGTTCCCGAAAAACTTCAGCCGCCGACGCCGAGCCGCTTCAGCACCGACACGGTCAGGCGCTCGCAGCGCCAGCCCGCGAACGGGAACGCATCCATCATCACCGGACCGATCTCCTTCTCGACGTTCTCGCGCAGCATGGTGCGGGCGCGGTGCAACCGCGTCTTCACGGTTTCGGGCTTCACGCCGAGCAGATCGGCGGTCTCCTCGATGTTCATGCCCTCCATGACGCGTGCGATGAAGACCATGCGGAAGACATCCGGCAACTCGTCGATTGCGCGTTCGACGACGCGCTGGATTTCACGTTGGGCCATGGTCCTTTCCGGATCGCCTGCGGGTGAGACGGGAAATTTGATGATCTGCGCCTCGAGCGCGGCTTCGGGCACCGAGCTGAGCTCGACATGGGGCCTGGCACTTCGCGCCCGGCCGAGCGCTTCGTTGATGGCGATGCGCGACAGCCAGGTCGACAACCCGGATTCCCCGCGGAAGCCATCGAGATGGGTAAAGGCGCGGACATAGGTTTCCTGCACCACATCTTCGGCTTCGCTGTCGCTGCGCAGAATGCCGCGCGCGAGGCGGTAGAGCCTGCGGTTGTTGGCCTGCATGATCTCGCGCAGCGCGGACTCGTCGCGGCCTCGCGCACGATCGACCAGTTCCGCCTCCGAGGCCCTGAATTCTGAAGTCTTGGCGCCGGCGGACAGGCCGGCTGCGGTCCGTTGCATTGCGGTCACCTGCTTGTCTCCATTGGTTCCAGACATTGGATGCCGGCCCAAGGGAAAGGTTCCCAACTTTCTTACCTTCCCCTAGTCGGTCTCGATCGGCAGCGACGGATCCCTCGCCCATTCGCCCATCGATGCGTCGTAAAGCGTCAGCTTGTCGAAGCCGAGCTGCGTCAGCAGCAACAGGTCGATCGTCGCCGAGATGCCACCGCCGCAATAACAGATCACGGTCTTGTCGCGCGTAACGCCCTGGGCGGCGAATTTCGCTTCGGCATCGGCAAGGCTCGTCAGCGTCTTGTCCGCATTTGTGAGCGTTGCGGCTGATACGTTGACGCTGCCTGGAACTCGGCCGGGCCGGCCGTAGCGGCTCGGCTCGAGGCCGCGATGAAACTGCGGCCCGAGCGCATTGACGATCACGGTCGCGGGATCGCCTATCCGCGCCTTCACGACATTCTTGTCGACAAAGAAGCCCGCGCGCGGTGTGGCCTTGAAGGTCGTGGCGGGGTAGCCCTTCGGTGTGCCGGTCTCGACCGGTCGCCCCTCTTCCTTCCATTTGTCGAAACCGCCGTCGAGCACAAGCGCGTCGACGCCGAGCGAGCGCAGCATCCACCAGAACCGCGTCGCCCACATCATCGTGCCGATGCTGTAGAGCACGATGGTCTTGGACGCATCGAGGCCATGGCGGCCGAAGGCAGCTTCGAGCTGGGCCACACCGGGCATCATGAAGAACTGCTGCGCGGAGGCGTCGGAGAACTCGCCCTGAAGATCGAGGAAATCGGCGCCGGGGATGTGGCGCGCCGCGAAGGTCTTGTCGCCGGGAACGGCACGATACGGCAAGTCGCTGCCTGGCGGCACCGGTTCGTTATAGGTCGTGCAGTCGTAGAGGCGTAAGGCGGGATCGCCGAGGATGGCGGCGAGTTGTTCGGTGGAGATGAGGGGTGCCGGTTGGGGCATGCGATGACCTCTCCAACGTCGTCCTGGCGAAAGCCAGGACCCATTACCACAGCACTATATGGCTGCGGGCAGATCTGGCCACCAGTCTTCGCAACAATATCCGGTCGGGGTTATGGGTCCTGGCTTTCGCCAGGATGACACCGAGTCTGAGGCACGCACCGTGCCGCGGCGCGCCAAGCCCTACGCCTTCAGCGTCTCCAGAAACCGCACCGGCTCGCCTTGCGATGGCGTCACCAGCTCGCCCTGCCACATCACGCGGCGGCCGCGGATGAAGGTGCCGACGGGCCAGCCCGTGACGCGGACGCCGTCGTAAGGGGTCCAACCGGCCTTGGACGCCACCCATTTGTTGGTGATGGTTTCGCTGCGCTTCAAGTCGACGACGGTGAAATCGGCGTCGTAACCGGCCGCGATGCGGCCCTTGCAGGCCATGTTGTAGAGGCGCGCGGGGCCGGCGCTGGTGAGATCGACAAACCGCGCCAGCGACAGGCGGCCGGCGTTGACGTGATCGAGCATGAGCGGCACCAGCGTCTGCACGCCGGTCATGCCCGAGGGCGAAGCGGGATAGGTCTTCTGCTTTTCTTCCAGCGTATGCGGGGCGTGATCGGAGCCGAGCACGTCGATGATGCCCTGCTCGATGCCGCGCCAGATGCCGGCGCGGTGATCGGCCCCGCGCACAGGCGGGTTCATCTGCGCCAGCGTGCCGAGCCGCTCGTAGCATTCGGGCGCGACCAGCGTGAGATGATGCGGCGTCGCCTCGCAGGATGCGACGTCCTTGTGGTCGCGCAAAAACTCGATCTCTTCCTTGGTCGAGATGTGCAGCACGTGGATGCGCTTGCCCGTCTCATGCGCGAGCTTGACCAGGCGCTGCGTCGCCATCAGCGCCGCGGTCTCGTCGCGCCAGACCGGATGCGAGCGCGGATCGCCCTCGATGCGCAGCGGCTTGCGCTCGTTGAGGCGGTATTCGTCCTCGGCGTGGAACGCGGCGCGGCGGCGGATCACCTGGAAGATGCGGCGCAGGCTCTCGTCGTCCTCGACCAGCAGCGCGCCGGTCGAGGAGCCGATGAACACTTTGACGCCCGCGCAGCCGGGCGCGCGTTCCAGCACCGGCAGGTCCTGCACGTTCTCGCGGGTGCCGCCGATGAAGAAGGCGAAGTCGCAATGCATGCGATGACGGGCGCGCTTCACCTTGTCGGTGAAGCTGGCCTCGGTCACGGTGAGCGGCGATGTGTTCGGCATCTCGAACACGGCGGTGACGCCGCCCATCACGGCGCTGCGCGAGCCGGTCTCGAGGTCTTCCTTCTGCTCCAGCCCGGGCTCGCGAAAATGCACCTGCGTGTCCATCACGCCGGGCAGGATGTGCAGGCCCTTGCAGTCGATCACCTCGGCGGCGGAGGCTTGCGACAGCGCGCCGATCTCGGCGATGCGGCCGCTCGCAATGCCGATGTCGCGCAGGCCCTCGCCGTCCTGGTTGACGACAGTGCCGCCCCTGAGGATCACATCGAAACGCTGGGTCATGGCTGAAGGCCCCTCTCATCCCCAAGCGCAGGGCTCGAGGTCTTGTCGTTTATGCGCTGCGGGCTTACGTTCCGGAGCAACATGTCGCAAGAGATTTTCTCATGAAATCAGCGTTTCTTCCCGACCGGGGCGTGGTCAAGGTCGCGGGCGAGGATGCGCGCAACTTCCTCAACGGCCTCGTCACGACCGACCTCGACAGGCTGAAGCCGGGCTTGGGGCGATTCGGCGCGCTGCTGACGCCGCAGGGCAAGATCATCGTCGATTTCCTGATCACGGAGGTGCCGGCCGGCCATGGCGGCGGGTTCCTGATCGACTGCCCCAAAGCGCTGGCCGAGGGCCTCGCGACCAAGCTGAAATTCTACAAGCTGCGCGCCAAGGCCACCGTGGAAAACCTCTCCGACGATCTCGGCGTGCTCGCCGCCTGGGACGGCGCGCTCGCGGCCCAGCCGGACCTTGCCTTCGCCGATCCGCGCCATGACGGGCTCGGCACCCGCATCCTGATCCCCGAGGATCTCAAGCAGAAGCTGTCCGACCTCATCGGCGCCGAGCTGGTCGACGCGGCCGCCTATGAGGCACATCGCATCGCGCTTGGCGTGCCGCGCGGCGGGCTCGACTTCATGTACAGCGATGCATTCCCGCACGAGACCAATATGGACCGCCTCGCCGGCGTCGATTTCGACAAGGGCTGCTATGTCGGCCAGGAGGTCGTCTCGCGCATGCAGCATCGCGGCACCGCGCGCACCCGCAGCGTCAAGGTGCTGCTCGACGGACCCTCGCCCGAGATTGGTGCTGCCATTCTCGCCGGCGACAAGCCGGTCGGCACCATTGGCTCTTCTGCCGATGGCAAGGGCATCGCGCTGGTGCGCATCGACCGCGTCGCCGACGCGCTCGATGCCGGCCAGCCGCTCACGGCTGGCGGACTTGCCTTGACGCTCGCCGAACCTGAAGTCGTACGCATTCCAGCCAAGCAGCCCACCGCATGAGCCGCGCCCCTCGCCTGCATCCCGACGGCCTGACCCGCTGCCCCTGGCCGGGCGAAGATCCGCTCTATGTCGCCTATCACGACACCGAGTGGGGCGTGCCTGAATATGACGACCGCGCGTTGTACGAGAAGCTGATCCTCGATGGCTTCCAGGCCGGCCTGTCCTGGATCACGATTTTGCGCAAGCGCGACAATTTCCGCAAAGCCTTCGACGATTTCCAGCCGGAGAAGATCGCGCGCTACAATGCCAAGAAGGTGCACGCGCTGATGAACGATGCCGGCATCGTGCGCAACCGCGCCAAGATCGACGGCGCGATCCTGAGTGCGAAGTCCTATCTGGACATCATGGAGAAGGGGCCGGGCTTCTCGAAGCTGCTGTGGGACTTCATGGACGGAAGGCCCAAGGTCAACAACTTCAAGACCACGGCGAGCGTGCCGGCCTCCACGCCGCTGTCGGTGCAGATCTCCAAGGAGCTGTCCTCGCGCGGCTTCAAGTTCGTCGGCCCGACCATCGTCTACGCCTTCATGCAGGCGACCGGCATGGTCAACGACCATCTCGTCGACTGCCATTGTCACGCCAGCTGCGGCAAGACGCAGCGCAAGCCGCGCCTCAAGGTCAAATGAGCGCGAAGAAGTCGGCACGCGGCGCGGAGTCCCGCGCCTGGCAGCGCATGCTGTCGGGCCGGCGGCTCGATCTGCTCGATCCCTCTCCGCTCGACATCGAGATCGCCGACATCGCGCATGGGCTGGCGCGCGTGGCGCGCTGGAACGGGCAGACGACAGGCGCGCACATCTTCTCGGTCGCGCAGCACACGCTGCTGGTGGAGACCGTGATGCGGCACGAAACGCCGCGCGTGGACCAGCGCGTGCGGCTCGCAGCCCTGCTGCACGACGCGCCCGAATACGTGATCGGCGACATGATCTCGCCGTTCAAGGCCGTGCTTGACGGCCATTACAAGGCGGTCGAGAAGCGCCTGCTCGGCGCCATCCACATCCGCTTCGGCCTGCCGCCGGTGCTGCCCGACGAGATCACGCTGGCCATCAAGGCCGCCGATCGCGGCGCGGCTTACCTCGAGGCGACCGAGCTCGCCGGCTTCAGCGATGCCGAGGCGAGGCGCCTGTTCGGCAAGGATCCCGGCCTGCCCGACAGCGTCCGGCGCGACTATCTCACGCCCTGGACGGCGGCGCGGGCTGAGAAGCAGTTCCTGGAGCGGTTTGGCGCGGTGTTTGCGTAGCATCATCCCTTCGTAGGGTGGGCAAAGCGAAGCGTGCCCACCAAACAAGGCGAGATGAGCGCAGTTGCGAAATGGTGGGCACGGCGCGATGCGCCTTTGCCCACCCTACGGCCGCGGCTATAATCAACGAAAAGGTCCGCCATGATCCACGTCTGTTCCCTCGCCGCGCTTCCCGAAACCGTCCGCCTCACCGGGGCCAGCCACGTGCTGACCGTGATGGCCAATGTCGAGCAGGTGGCGCGGCCGGTGTCGGTGCTGCCGGCCAACCATCTCAAGGTGTCGATGGACGACATCACCGAGGAGATGGACGGCTTTGTCGCGCCGTCGGAGGCCCATATCGACCAGGTGCTGAACTTCGTGCGCCGCTGGGAACGCAGCGCGCCGCTGGTGGTGCATTGCTACGCCGGCATCAGCCGCTCCACCGCGAGCGCCTTCGCCGCGGCCTGCGCCCTCAATCCGCATCGCGACGAGATCGAGATCGCGAAGAAGATCCGCGCGGCCTCGCCGATCGCATCGCCGAACCGGCGCATCGTCGGCCTCGCCGACCGCGCGCTGGGACGCGAGGGCCGCATGCTGCGCGCGCTCGACGAGATGGGCCCGGGCGCGATGATGGTCGAGGGTCGCCCCTTCGTGATCGAGCTCGAATGACAGCAGCGAAGTGAGCCGCATGAGCGAGACGCTGCTGACGCCGATCGAGATCGGCCTGACCGCCGCGATCGTCGCGATCGAAGACCATGAACCGCTGATCCTCACCGCGCGCGGCAGCGACGGCCTGGCGGGCCTGCCGTTCGGCCCGTTCGATGCGCTGAGCCATCGGACCTTCGAGATCGGCCTGCGCGCCTGGGTCGAGGAGCAGGCGGGCTTGCGGCTCGGCTATGTCGAGCAGCTCTATACGTTCGGCGATCGCGGCCGTCATGCGGAGGCCGGCGACACCGGCGCGCATATGGTGTCGATCGGATATCTCGCACTCACCCGCGCCGTCGACGGCGAACTCGCAGCAACCGGGGCGAGCTTCGAGCCGTGGTATCGCTTCCTCCCCTGGGAGGACTGGCGCGAGGAGCCGCCGGCGATCATCGCCCGCGACATCATCCCGGCGCTGACGACATGGGCGGAACAGGAGACGCCGGAGACGACGCGCGCATTGCCGCGCAGGGACCGCGTGCGGTTCTATTTCGGCCTCGATGGCGCGCCCTGGGACGAGGAGCGCGTGCTCGACCGCTACGAGCTGCTCTATGAGGCCGGGCTGATCGAGGAGGCGCGGCGCGACGGCCGACCTGCGGCATTAGCACGCAAGGCGCTTCCCGCACTCGGCACCTCCATGCGGTTCGATCATCGCCGGATCCTCGCCACCGCGATCGCGCGGCTGCGCGCAAAACTGAAGTATCGTCCTGTGGTCTTTGAACTTTTGCCCGCCGAGTTCACACTCACCGAATTGCAGCATACGGTGGAGGCGATCTCCGGCCGGCACCTGCACAAGCAGAATTTCCGCCGCCTGGTCGAAACGGAAGCCCTGGTCGAACCGACCGGCGTGATGTCGACACAGACTGGCGGACGGCCGGCGGCGCTCTACCGCTTCCGCCGCGACGTGCTCCAGGAGCGGCCCGCGCCGGGCTTGCGCATGCGCTCCCGGCGCTAGATACGACATTTGCGCGATCGGCCCCTGCCCGCCGGTTGCCTGGAGGCTTCATGTTCGACGGCCCGTTTGACGTCTTTGCGCTGATCATTGCGATCATCGCCTTCCTGATCGCGATCAAGGCCTCCAACCAGGCGGCCGAGCTGCGCCGCCGGCTGAGCTCGCTCGAAGAGATGGTTTACACGCAACGGCGAGTGCAGCCGCCGCCGCTGATGCCCGCACCGGTGCAGGCTGAAGCGCCCGCGACAACTCCGGCCGAGCCACCGCCGCTCGCGCCCGAGGCCGAGGCGCCGCCGCCGCTCGTCACCGAAGTGGCTGCGCCGCCACCGCTCGAAGCGGGCACCGGAGCCGATGCACCGCCTCCGCTGCCGGCGCTTGATATTAGAGAGCCTGGCTTCGAGGAGCGTCTCGGCACGCGCTGGGTGGTGTGGATCGGCGGCCTTGCGCTCGCGCTCGGCGGCTTCTTCATGGTGCGCTATTCGATCGAGGCCGGCCTCGTCGGCCCCGGCGTGCGCGTGTTCCTCGGCGGCCTGTTCGCAGCCGCGCTGCTCGGCGCCGGCGAATGGTCGCGGCGCAAGGAGAGCATCTCCAACATCGCGGCGCTGCCGATCGCCAATATTCCCGCGATCCTCACCGCGGCCGGCACGGCCGTCGCGTTCGCGACCATCTATGCCGCCTACGCGCTCTATGGCTTCCTCGTGCCTGCGACCGCCTTCGTGCTGCTCGGCCTCGTCGCACTCGGCACGCTTGCCGCCGCCCTGCTGCACGGGCCCGCGCTCGCCGGCCTCGGCGTGGTCGGCGCGTTCGTGACCCCGCTCCTCGTCTCCAGCGGCAAGCCGGACTATTGGGCGCTCTACATCTATCTTGCGATCGTCACCGCCGCGAGCTTCGGCCTTGCCCGCATCCGGCTGTGGCGCTGGCTTGCGGTGACCACGATCGCCTTCGCTGTGCTCTGGATCTTCCCGGGTCTGGACACCAGTGACGTGCAGGTCGCGCCGCACGCCTTCCATGCGATCGCGGGATTCGTGCTGGCTGCGCTGCTCGTCGTCTGCGGCTTCATGTTCGGGCCCAGCATCGAGGACGGCGAGATCGAGCCGGTGTCGTCGAGCTCGCTCGGCGCCTATCTGTTCGGCGCGATGCTGATCGTGCTGTCGAGCGCGCATGCGGATCTGGCGCTGATCGCCTTCACGCTTCTCGTCGGTGCGACGCTGTTCGTCGCCTGGCGCGCGCCGGCAGCGACCGGCGCGCTGGGCGCGGCCGCGGCGACCGTCTTCATCGTGTTCGCCGAGTGGGCGGTGCGCGCCAATCCCGACATGCTGGTGCTGCCCGGCGGCCCCTTGCCCGGCATCGGACCGGTCGCGACCGACAGCTCCGTGACGCTGCATCTGGTGACGGCCGCGATCTTCGCCGCCGGCTTCGGCATGGCCGGCTTTTTCGCGCAGGGCCGCTCGAACTCGGCGATCATTCCGGTGGTGTGGTCGGCGGCGGGTGTCGCCACGCCCATTGCGATCCTCGTTGCGCTCTATGCACGCATTGCCCATCTGGATCGCTCGATCCCGTTCGCGATCCTCGCGGTGCTGCTTGCCGCGGCCTTTGCCGCCGCCACCGAAGCGCTTGCGCGCCGCGAAGATCGGCCGGGCGCTGCGACCTCCGTCGCGCTGTTCGCGACCGGCACGCTCGGCGCGCTGGCGCTGGCGCTGACCTTCGCGCTCGAGAAGGGCTGGCTCACGATTGCACTGGCGCTGATGTCGCTCGGCACCGCCTGGATCTCGCTGCAGCGCCCGATCCCGGTCCTGCGCCGGCTCGCGGCCATTTTCGCCGCGATCGTCACCGCGCGCATCGTCTATGATCCGCGCATCGTCGGCGATGCCGTCGGCACGACGCCGATCTTCAATTGGCTGCTGTGGGGCTACGGCCTGCCGGCAGTCTCGTTCTGGGGCGCGAGCATCTTCCTGCGCCGCCGCGGCGACGATGCGCCGCTGCGCATGGTGGAAGCCGCCGCGATCCTGTTCACCGCGCTGCTCGCCTTCATGGAGATCCGGCACTTTGCGACTGGAGGCCAGATGACGTCTGCGCCGTCGCTGCTCGAATGCGCGCTGCAAGTCTGCGTCGCGTTCGCCATGGCGATCGGGCTGGAACGGCTGAGGCTGCGCAGCCGCAGTATCGTGCACAATGTCGGCGCGGTGGTGCTCACGGCCATCGGCGGGCTCATCAGCGTGTTCGGCCTACTGATCCTGGAGAACCCGCTGCTGTGGCATATCGACGTCGGCGGCGCCGTGTTCAACCTGCTGCTGCTCGGCTACGCGCTGCCGGCGGTGCTGATGCTGCTGCTGTCCTATGCGGTGGTCGGCGAGCGTGGCAAGGCCTATGCCAACACCATCGCTGGCGGCGCGCTCGTGTTCGCGCTCGCCTATGTCACGCTGGAGATCCGCCGCTTCTATCACGGCCCGATCCTGTCCAGCGGCGAGACGACGGGGGCCGAGCAATACACCTACTCGATCGGCTGGCTCGCCTTCGGCGTGGTGCTGCTCGGCGTCGGCATCCTCGTCAACTCGGAGCGCGCGCGGCTTGCGTCCGCCGCCGTCATCGCGCTGACGATCCTGAAGGCCTTCGTGATCGACATGTCGACGCTGACAGGCGTTTACCGCGCGCTGTCGTTCATGTGCCTCGGCGTCGTGCTGGTCGCGATCGGATGGCTCTACCAGCGCATCCTGTTCCGGCGGCAGGCTCCGCCGCCGGCTCCACAGACGGGAAGTTGAAGATCAGGCCGCGCGGACCGAATCCAGGAACTGCGCGACCTCGACCTTGAGGCGCGTGCTGTCGGTCGCCAGCGATTTCGCCGCCGACAGCACTTCGGTCGAGGCCTCGCCGGTCTCGATCGCACCGCGCTGCACGTCGGTGATGTTCGCCGAGACCTCCTGCGTGCCGACCGAGGCCTGCTGGACGTTGCGCGAGATCTCCTGCGTGGCGGCGCCCTGCTCCTCGACGGCCGCGGCGATCGCCGCGGACACTTCGGACAGCCGCTCGATGGTGCCGCCGATCTCCTGGATAGCGCTGACGGATTCCTGCGTTGCAGCCTGGATGCCCGAAACCTGGGCCCCGATCTCGCCGGTCGCCTTCGCGGTCTGCTCGGCCAATGCCTTGACCTCGGAGGCGACGACCGCAAAGCCGCGGCCGGCCTCGCCGGCGCGCGCCGCCTCGATGGTCGCGTTCAGCGCCAGCAAATTGGTCTGGCCTGCGATCGTGTTGATGAGCTCGACGACGTCGCCGATGCGGGAGGCGGCCTGCGACAGCGCGTTGACGCGCTCGTTGGTCCGCGCCGCCTGCTCGACGGCTTCCGCCGCCATCCGCGCCGAATCCTGCACGCGGCGGCTGATCTCGGTGATCGAGGACGACAGCTCCTCCGAGGCGGAGGCCACGGCCTGGACGTTGGTGGAGGCTTCCTCGGAGGCTGCCGCCACGACGGTCGCGAGCTCCTGCCCACGCCGCGCGGTGCTGGTCAACGTCGACGCCGACGCCTCGAGCTCGGTCGAGGCCGAGGAGACAGTGCCGACGACTTCGCCGATCATGGCTTCGAACTTGCGGGTAATGGCATCGACACGGCGGCCGCGCTCGATCTTGGCTTCGGCGTCGTCGGCGGCGGCCTCGTCGGCAGCCTTCTTGGCGATCAGCGCTTCCTTGAAGATCTGGAGCGCATCCGCCATCGAGCCGATCTCGGTCTTCTCGCCGCGATGCGGCACCTCGGCCGAAAGGTCGCCCTCGCCGAGCGACTGCATCGGACGGATGATCGAGGCAATACCACGCGAAACGTCGCGCACGAGATAATAGGCGGCGGCGATCGCAATCACGACCGAGAACACGATGATGCCGACCAGCACGCGGAAGATCATGGCGTAGCTGTCGGCCGCCTGCTTGGTCTCCAGCTCTGCACCCCGGTTGTTGAGCTCGATGCCCTTCTGGAGCAACGGATCGGCCGCCTGGGCCATCTTGGCGACCTTGGTCTGCAACAGCTCGTTGGCCTCGATCGGGAAACGACCGACGCTCTTGCGCGACAGCGCCATCACGTCCTGCACGCCGTTCAGATACTCGGCCCACGCCTTGGTCCATTGCCCGTAGAGCGAGCGCTCCTCGGCGGTCGTGATCAGCGGCTCGTAGACCTTGCGCGTCTGGTCGATGCGCCCCTGCAGCGAGGCGAGGCGCTTCTCGGCCGCATCCTTGCCTTCCGCGCTGTCCTGCATCAGATGCAGACGGAGCGCGACGCGCAGCTCATTGATGTCGGCGCGAAGCGAACCGAGCGCGCGCACGCTCGGCAGCCAGCTCTCCGCGATCTCGACCGTATGCGCATTGATGTTCTGCATGGTGCCGATCGCGGTCACGCCGACGCCGGCGAGTGACAGCACGAGGACCGACAACACGGCCAGAAGCTTGAAGACGATCGACAACTTCGACATCACGACAAATCCCGATGATACCCGGCAACGCGTGAATCGCCTGCGCCGCAATCGTCGCGACGGGCGACAGGGCGGAAGTCAATTCATCGATGCTGGCTGGTTCTTATCCCATGAGATTGCGCCTAATAGTCGCAAACAGGCGTTAACAGGAACCTACGTAAAATTACGGGACCGCCCGCGTCGTCGTTATTTTCCCTGCAACTATCTGTTGCGGCAGCACTGATATCTCGTGTTGCGATGCGGTCGACGCAGCACAACATCGAACGGAACGCCGTCACGCCGCCCGCACCGACTCCAGGAAGCGCGCGACCTCGCTCTTCAGCCGGTTGCTCTCCTGAGACAGCGAATGCGCGGCCGAATGCACCTGCGCCGAGGCGGCTCCGGTCTCGCCGGCACCGCGCTGGACGTCGGCGATATTCGCCGAGACTTCGGAGGTGCCGTGCGCGGCATGCTGGATGTTGCGGGAGATCTCCTGCGTCGCGGCGCCCTGCTCCTCCACCGCGGCCGCGATGGTCGACGAGATCTCCGACATCCGCGCGATGGTGTCGCCGATCTCCTTGATCGCGCCGACGGAGTCGTCCGTCGCGGCCTGGATCGCACCGATGTGCTGGCCGATCTCGCCCGTGGCCTTCGCGGTCTGCTCGGCGAGCGCCTTCACTTCGGTTGCGACCACCGCAAAGCCCTTGCCGGCCTCGCCCGCCCGCGCCGCCTCGATCGTCGCGTTGAGCGCCAGCAGGTTGGTCTGGGCGGCGATGGTGTTGATCAGCTCCACCACGTCGCCGATCCGGGAGGCCGCCTTGGTCAATTCGGCGACGCGCGCATTGGTGCGCTGGGCCTGCCCGACCGCGACGTCGGCGACGCGCGCCGATTCCTGCACCTGGCGGCTGATCTCGGAGATCGAGGAGGTCATCTCCTCGCTCGCGGATGACACCGACTGCACGTTGGCGGACGCCTCTTCCGAGGCCGCCGCCACGGCGGTGGCAAGCCCGTTGCCGCGCTCGGCGGCCTGCGTCAGCGTGTTGGAGGAGGCCTCGAGCTCGGTTGCCGCCGACGACACGGTCTCGATGATCTCGCCGACCGCGCCTTCGAACCTGTCGGCGAGCCGCTGCATGTCGGCCTTGCGCTGTTCGCGCCCGCGCGCGTCCGCTTCCGCCTGTTCGGCGCGCAGCCGCTCGGCTTCCGCCATGTTGGTCCTGAACACCTCGACCGCACCGGCCATCTCGCCGATCTCGTCCCTGCGGCCGACGCCGGGAACGGAAATCGAGAGCTCGCCGCGCGCAAGCCGGGTCATCGCACCGATCATCGCACCGAGTGCCTTCGAGATCGAGCGTCCCAGCAGGAAGCCGACGGCGGCAAGCACGATGACGGTGACGCCGAAGGCGACGACCATCCAAAGACGCACGGCCTCGCGCGTGGCAGCTTCGGCGGCGTCCGCCCGCCTGGACATCGCATCGACCGCGGTCCGCACCTCCGCCATGACAGGCTCGACCTCGCGGAAGGTCTTCATCATGCTGGCGTCAAGGGCCGCGCTCTGCTGCGCGGTCTCGGCCCAGGCCGTGAACTCGGACTGGTATTTCTGGAGCTTGGCCATGATGTCGTTCATCGCCGCCGTCGGGATTGCGACGACCTCTATCGCCTTGGAGAATTCAACCGCGGCCTTCTTCACCTCGGCGATGTACTTGGGGTCGCGCCGTAGCATGAAGTCCTTCTCGTGCCGGCGCATCATCAGCATCCAGGTCGTCGTCCTGGGATCGTCGATCTCCTTCAGCTTGGCCTCGATGTCGTGCACCGCGGCGCGGAGCGAACCGGACAGGCCGACCGTCTCGTTCAGACCGAGCCTGGTCTCGGCGGCCACCAATGCGCCGAAGTCCGACGCGTATCGCTTGAAGCCGTCCTGGGCCTGCTTCATCTTGTCGGACAGCACGCTCATGCCGCCCGCCGCCATCAGCCGCTGCACCTCATCGAAATCGCGGTTGATCGGCCCGATCAGCTCGGCATGCGCCTTGGCGTAGCTCTCGGCCCGGCGCTGCAAGAAGTTCTTCTCGTTGCGGCGTGCCTCCAGCATCTCGATCGAGAGCTGCTTGTCGAGATCAGCGATCGCGCGGGCACGATTGGCAATGTCGCGCGATGCGTCCTGGGAAAGGCTGCCGATCTCGTAGATCGCGCCGAAGGCGACGAGACCCAACAGTCCGAACAGTCCGATCGCCATGACCTTGTGGGTGAGGCGAATGGAAAGGCCACTCATGGAATGTGCTCCAAGACGATTGATACGCAATGCAGGGAGGGCGGCTGGGCGCGCGGAATATTGCGGAGATGATGCCTGCATCGCTTTTCCGGAAGGTTAACCGTGCAGCTCTTCTGATCGCGCATCCAGCCGCGAACGCATGCGAACCACCGCACGTCCTCGCGCGACGGTTGCAGCCGTCGGGTGACCAGTGAGGACGGCCGCCCTCAGGCGGCGCGCACCGTCTCCAGGAATCTGCCGACCTCGAGCTTGAGGCGATTGCTGTCGCCGGACAGCATCTGCGCGGCGGACAGCACCTGCGAGGAGGCCGATCCGGTCTCGCTCGCGCCACGCTGCACGTCCGTAATATTGGACGAGACCTGATGTGTGCCTTGCGCGGCCTGCTGCACATTGCGGGAGATCTCCTGCGTCGCCGCGCCCTGCTCCTCCACGGCCGCTGCGATGGTCGAGGAAATCTCCGACAGCTTCTCGATGGTGTCGCTGATGTCCCTGATCGCGCCGACCGAATGCTCGGTCGCGGTCTGGATACTGGCGATCTGCTGGCCAATCTCGCCCGTCGCCTTCGCAGTCTGCTCGGCGAGTGCCTTGACCTCGGAGGCAACGACAGCGAAGCCGCGGCCGGCTTCGCCGGCGCGCGCCGCCTCGATCGTGGCATTGAGTGCCAGGAGGTTGGTCTGGCCCGCGATGGTGTTGATCAGCTCGACGACGTCACCGATCCGCGTCGCCGCCTTGGACAGCTCGCTGACGCGCTCGGTCGTGGTGCGGGCCTGGCCGACGGCCTCGCTCGCCACGCGCGCGGATTCCTGCACCTGCCGGCTGATCTCGGTGATCGAGGACGACAGTTCCTCCGTCGCGGACGCTACCGACTGCACGTTGGTGGAAGCTTCCTCCGAGGCTGCTGCAACCACGGTGGTGAGCTGCTGCGTGCGTTCGGCGGTCGAGGTCAGCGTCGTCGCGGATGCCTCGAGCTCGGTCGAGGCCGACGACACCGTGCCAACGATCTCACCGACGGCGCCTTCAAAGCTGTCGGCGAGCCTGCGCATCTCGGCCTTGCGCTGCTCGGCCGCGATCTGATCCTGCCGCATCTTGGCCTCCGCTTCCTCGCGCGCCTTCTGCTCGGACACGATCTTGAATTTCTCGACGGCACCGGCGACCTCGCCAACCTCGTCCTTGCGGCCGAGGCCTGGCAGCACCACGGAAAAGTCGCCGCCAGCGAGCTTCTCCATCGCGGCCGTGAGTGCGCGCATCGGCCGCGCAATGCTGAAGACGGAGAAGATGCAGGCACCGATCAGAACCAGCGCGACCAGCACGCCGGTGACGAGCGACGTCCGCGCAACCGACGCGGCTTCGGCCTCTGCCTCGGTGCGCGTCTCGACGCTCCTCTGCTTGGCGAAGTCGGTGATCTGATTGGCCAGCTCGGAGATCTCTTCGTTGATCGGCGCCAGCGTCCCCTTGCGGATGCGATCGACCTCGGCAACGAGCTTTGCGAGTTGCGCCGCCGCTTCGCCGTCCTTCTTCCCATCGAGCGCGAGCTCCTGCTTGCGGATGGCTTCGATCTGCAGCTCACCCTTGCCGAATTCGCCGATCAGCACGGTCAGGCGATCGATCCGCTTGCGATTTTCCGCCGAGCGCGAGAGCTTGGCCATTTCGCCGGAGTATTTCAGGGCCGCCGTCTGCCGGTCGTTGAAATAGGTGACCGCCTTCTGCATCTCCGCGGGCGAGGACGAGGTCAGGATGTCGCGAATGCCGATTTGCATCCCTCGCACCGAGGCCTTCGCTTCCGCGGCGTTTTGCGCGATCGTCTGCTGTCCCGATACTCCGTTGCCGAGCCTCTGAACCTCGGTGCTGCCGCTCATCTGGAGGAAGATCATCAGCGCGACGAGCCCGATTGTCAGCGCGGAGGTGATGGCGAGCTTGGTGCCGATTCGCAGATTCTGAATGACCATCATCGAACTTTTCCCCGGGATACGCATTGCCGCGACGAAGCGCGTGAACATCCCGGGAAGGCTAACCGGCAGGTTACTCATTAACGTTAAGCGGGACCCTCGCGTCTTAGGTAGAAGTACGGAAAACGCGGCTTAAATCTGTGGACTTCCACACGTTTCACGCGCAGCGAAATGAAGCTTCTCGGATTTGCATGCTTCGCGTTCGTTAACGCCCGCGCCGTCATTCGCGGCGGTGTCAGTTCACCGTCTCCCCGACGAGGCTGATGCGAAACACCGGCTTCTTGTTCTCGTCGAGCAGCTCCATGCACCACTCGGCATTCGGCTTCAGGGTGCGCGAGATGCCGCCGAGCAGATTGGCGCAGACCTCGGTCATCTCGGTCCACGCGGCCGCGCGATCCTCGAACTCATACGGCTGATCGGCGGCGCCGGAATAGCGACCGGTACTGATGCGGAAGAAGTACAGCGACATCGTTGAACCCTTTTATCGGGCCGCGCCCCCCGGCCGTACGCAAACTGGGACGCGAACAGCTACCAACGCATGAAAGCCGCCGTCCGTATGACTACGGCGCGGCGGCTTCGTGTTCGATGGACGTCTTCAACGAGAAAGTGCGCGGACGGTCCCGCGCAGCCGCTCACTGGGTCGAGCGGCGCAGCTCCAGCGGGCCTTCGTTCTTCGCGGGCTCCGGTTTGCTTTCCGATTTCACCGGCTCAAGCCGGCTGCTCTCAACACGCGGGGTCTCGACGCGCGCGGCGACCTCGGTGTTCGGCGTAGCGACCGACCCCGTGTGCTCAGAAGAGCGCAGCGAGCGCGGCCGCGCGACGGCGCGCGCCATCAGCATCTGGTTGCCGCCCTGGTGGTGGAAGTCGCAATAGGCGAAGCCCATGCCCGACACCGAGCCGCGGAAGCTGCGATCGTCGGTCTTTTCCAGGTTGAAACAGGGCTCGAACGGAATGCCCTTGATCGAGGCGCAGACGTTCTGGCCACGGATCTGGAGCGTGTTGCCGGGCAGGCGGAGATGGCGGACCGGGCCCGCGCCCGAGAACTGCACGGCGCCGGCGGCGCCGAGGTCATCCAGGATTCGGCCCGCGCCGCGGGTGCCGTCGAAACAGGTGAAGGCGAACACCTTGCCGGCGACGAAGCGACGTGCCTCGTCGGCGTTCATGCCTCCAGCAATGGCCGGCGCAATCGTCGCCGCAGCCGTGACAGCCCCCAACACAATACGCGCAAGCATGCTCAACTCCGAACCGACCCCCGCAGCGGGCGATGCCTTATCTCTTTACCCGCTGCTTACCATACTAACCATGGCGACATTGAAGCAGCTTGGTTGGTAAAGTCTGAACGCCGTTAGACAATTTTTACCACGATCCGGCCGCGGACCTGGCCGGACAGGATTTTCGCGCCCCATTCGGAAACCTCAGCGAGCGGAATTTCGTGAGTAATTTCAGATAGTTTAGACCGGTCCAGATCGGACGCCAGACGCTGCCATGCGGCCTTCCTGGGCTCGATCGGGCACATCACGGAATCGATGCCGAGAAGGCACACTCCGCGCAAAATGAAAGGTGCGACAGAAGACGGCAGGTCCATGCCGGCGGCAAGGCCGCACGCCGCGATCGCGCCGCCGTACTTCGTCATCGACAGGAGGTTGGCCAGCGTGGTCGAGCCGACGCTGTCGACACCACCCGCCCAGCGTTCCTTGGCGAGGGGCTTGGCCGGCGCCGACAATTCGTTGCGGTCGATGATCTCGGCGGCGCCGAGGTGCTTCAGGTAATCCGCTTCCGAGGTGCGGCCGGTCGAGGCGATGACGTGATAGCCGAGCTTGGACAGCACGGCGGTCGCGACCGAGCCGACGCCGCCGGCCGCGCCCGTCACCACCACGGGGCCGCTCTTCGGCGACAGGCCGTGCTTCTCCAGTGCCAGCACCGAGAGCATTGCGGTGAAGCCGGCAGTGCCGATCGCCATGGCGTCGCGCGCCGACAGGCCCTGCGGCAGGGCGACCAGCCAGTCGCCCTTCACCCGCGCTTTCTCGGCATAAGCGCCGAGATGGGTCTCGCCCATGCCCCAGCCGGTGCAGACGACCTTGTCGCCCGCCTTCCACTGCGGATGCGAGGATTGCTCGACCGTGCCGGCGAAGTCGATGCCGGCGATCATCGGGAAGCGGCGCACCACCGGCGCCTTGCCGGTGAGCGCGAGGCCATCCTTGTAGTTCAGCGTCGACCATTCCACGCGGACGGTGACGTCGCCCTCCATCAGCTCGGCTTCGTCGAACTGCGTAAGCTGCGCGGTGGTGCCCTTGTCCGCCTTGTCGATCCGGATCGCCTTGAACGTGGCCACAGCTGAACTCCCTGACTTGTTTGACGGGGATGTTTAGCCGATCAGGCAGGCTGCGCAACCGCTCTCGCGACGGGTTTCTCCACGATCGGAAGATTGATCAGCGCCGAGAGCACGCCGAACAGGATCGAGAGCCACCAGATCGGCGTGTAGGAACCGAACCGCTCGAACACGATGCCGCCGAGCCAGACGCCGAGGAAGCCCCCGACCTGATGGCTGACGAAGGCGAAGCCATAGAGCGTCGCGAGCCAGCGCGTGCCGAACATCAGCGCGACCAGCGCCGAGGTCGGCGGCACCGTCGACAGCCAGGTCAGGCCGGAGATCGCACCGAACGCGATCGCCGAGAACGGCGTGATCGGGAACGAGATGAAGGCCAGCGTCGCAAGCGCGCGGGTGAAATAGATGGTCGAGAGGATGTAGCGCTTGGGCAGCGAGTTCTGGAGATAACCGACGCTGAGCGATCCCATGATGTTGAACAGGCCGATCGCCGCGATCACCCAGCCGCCGGTTTGTGTCGAGATGCCGCGATCGACCAGGAACGCCGGCAGATGCACCGTGATGAAAGCAAGCTGGAAGCCGCAGGTGAAGAAGCCGAGCACCAACAGCACATAGGAGCGGTGGCCAAAGGCTTCCGCGAGCGCCTTCATGAAGGTCTGCTCATCCGCAGGCGCCGCGCTTGCCGTGCTTGCGACCGGCGGCGTCGAGAGCGCCAGCGACAGCGGAATGATCAGCAGCATCAGGAAGCCGAACACAGTGAGCGCCTGCTGCCAGCCGAAATTGTCGATCAGCGCGACGCCGATCGGCGCGAACAGGAACTGACCGAACGAGCCCGCCGCAGTACCGGCGCCGAGCGCCAGGCCGCGCTTCTCGGGCGGCAACAGCTTGCTGAACGCCGACAGCACCAGGTTGAACGAGCAGCCGGCAAGACCAAAGCCGACCATCACGCCCGCCCCTAAGTTCAGCGACAGCGGCGTCGAGGAGTAGCGCATCAGGAGCAGGCCGCCGGCATAGAGCAGCGCGCCGACGCACATCACCCGGAACAGGCCGAATCGATCGGCGACCGCGCCGGCGACCGGCTGGCCCAATCCCCACAACAGGTTCTGCACGGCGATGGCGAGGCCGAACACGTCACGCCCCCAGGCGAACTCATGGCTCATCGGCTGCACGAAGAAGCCGAGCGCCGAGCGCGGGCCGAAGCCGAGCATGCCGATGGCGCAGCCGCAGAGGATGATGATTGCCGGCGTGCGCCAGGTGGAGGAACGCGAGACCGGACCGAGTTCGCCCACTTGTGTCGACATGGTGTTCCTCATCTTGTCGTTGGCGGATCCGAAATAGGCAGCCACAGGTCAGCTCGTTTAATGCAAATGCATGAACATCCCAAGTCAAAAATGATTGCGTTCTCCGAAGGGCTGCTGCGCGAGCATTGCGTTTCAACCAGACCTGGTCCGGCGCCGCGGAGCGCGACTTGACGGGAATGTGTGCGAGCAGACCTAGCAACTCCCGGCCATGCGTGATATCTTTGATTTACTCAGATTGAGCATATTAGGGCGATGACGACGTGCGACCCGGCCTCTCGGCCGGATTTCTCGGGCCCCGAATATACTCACATTGAGCATAATAACACGAGCGGGAGGCTTTGATGCCGATCACTGGACTTTACGGCCCCGACGACTTTGCCAACCGGCCGCAGGGCCAAGCCACGAACCAGATCACGCCCTTCCCACGCGCCGCGCCGGCACGAACGGGATCGATACTGCCGATGCCCTCGCTGGAATGGACTGACGAGGTCGAGCGCGCCACCGCGCCGCTCTATGAGCGCGTGAAGCACGTGATCCCGCCGATCGAGTGGCCGCTGATGGCGCCGACCATCAAGGCGATCAACGAGCTGAAGCAGGCGCGAGGCGCAGTGATCCTCGCGCACAATTACCAGGCCCCGGAGATCTTCCACTGCGTTGCCGACATCGGCGGCGACTCGCTCCAGCTCGCCGTCGAAGCCACCAAGGTGAAGGCCGGCATCATCGTCCAGTGCGGCGTGCACTTCATGGCGGAGACCTCGAAACTGCTCAACCCGGACAAGACGGTGCTGATTCCGGATTCGCGCGCCGGCTGCTCGCTTGCCGCCAGCATCACTGGCGCCGACGTTCGCCTGCTCCGGGAAAAATTTCCCGGCGTTCCCGTCGTCGCCTATGTCAACACCTCGGCGGAGGTTAAGGCCGAGGTGGACATCTGCTGCACTTCGTCGAACGCGGTGCAGGTAGTCGAGAGCCTCAATGCGCCGAGTGTGATCTTCCTGCCCGACCGCTATCTCGCGACCTACGTGGCCTCGAAGACCGACGTGAAGATCATCGCCTGGAAGGGCGCCTGCGAGGTGCACGAGCGCTTCACCGGCGGAGAGCTGCGTGAGCTTCGCGAGGCCGATCCCTCGGTGCAGATCATCGCCCATCCCGAATGCCCGCCCGACGTGCTGGCCGAGGCCGACTTTACCGGCTCGACCGCACACATGATCAACTGGGTGCGCGCGAAGCGGCCGCGGCGGCTCGTGATGATCACCGAATGCTCGATGGCCGACAATGTACGCGCCGAGCTGCCTGACGTGGAGATGCTCCGCCCCTGCAATCTCTGCCCGCACATGAAGCGCATCACGCTCGCCAACATTCTGGAGAGCCTGCTGACGCTACGCGAGGAGGTGACGATCGATCCCGCGCTTGCGGTGCGCGCGCGACGCTCGGTCGAGCGGATGATCAATCTGAAGAATTGAGCATCAAACAGCAGCAACACCCACAGTGTCGTCCCGGCGAAGGCCGGGACCCATAACCACAGGAAGGTGTGGTTGCAGAGAACGACGTCAAGCAGCTTAGCCAAACAACTACTGCTGCGGAGTATGGGTCCCGGCCTTCGCCGGGACGACGGTTGAGAGCTTGGAGAAAGCCATGACAACAAACAACATCCACAACCTCACTCGCAGCACCGACGATGTCGTCATCGTCGGCGGCGGCCTTGCCGGACTGTTCTGTGCGCTGAAGCTCGCGCCGCGGCCGGTGACGCTGATCTCGGCGGCACCGCTCGGACAGGGCGCTTCGTCCGCATGGGCGCAAGGCGGCATCGCCGCGGCGGTGGCCGAGGGCGATACTCCGGAAGCACATGCCGCAGATACGGTTGCCGTCGGCGGCGGCCTTGTCGACGAAGCGGTCGCGCTCGGGATCGCCCGCGAGGCCGCGCCGCGCATCCACGACCTGCTCGCCTATGGCGTGCCGTTCGACCGCGATCTCGAAGGCAGGCTCGCGGTGGGGCGGGAAGCTGCGCATTCGGCGCGCCGCATCGTGCATGTGCGCGGCGACGGTGCGGGCGCAGCGATCATCGCGGCGCTGGGCGAGGCCGCGCGCCGGACGCCGTCGATCCGGCTGATCGAGGGTTTCGTCGCCGAAGCGCTGTTGACGGAAGACGGCGCCGTCTCCGGCCTTCAGCTGCGCGAGGCCGGCAATCCTGCCGCCCCGCCGGTCCTGCTCGCCTCACGCGCGGTGGTGCTCGCGACCGGCGGCCTCGGCCATCTCTATGCCGTCACCACCAATCCGCTTGAAGCAAGCGGATCGGGCCTTGCGATCGCCGCGCGCGCCGGCGCCGTGATCGCCGATCCTGAATTCGTGCAGTTTCACCCCACCGCCATCATGGTCGGCCGCGATCCGGCACCGCTGGCGACGGAGGCGCTGCGCGGCGAAGGGGCGACGCTGATCAACGCCGATGGCGAGCGTTTCATGCTGGCGCGTCATCCGCTCGCCGAGCTCGCGCCGCGCGACATCGTGGCCCGCGGCGTGTTCGCCGAGATCGCGGCCGGGCGCGGCGCATTCCTCGACGCACGGCAGGCGCTGGGCGCACGCTTCGCCGACAAATTCCCGACCGTGCATGCGAGCTGCATCGCCGCCGGCATCGATCCCGCCACGCAGGCCATCCCGATCGCGCCCGCCGCGCACTACCACATGGGCGGCATCGCGGTGGACGGGCGCGGCCGCAGCTCGATCGACGGGCTATGGGCCGGCGGCGAAGTGTCCTCCACCGGTGCGCATGGCGCCAACCGCCTCGCCTCGAATTCGCTGCTGGAGGCCGTGATCTACGCCGCACGCATCGCCGACGACATCGCCGGCCGCGCCATCCCCTCGGCTGCCCGCCTTCCCGACGCATTGGTGGCGCCGCGCGGCGGCGCACCGGATGCCGCGGTCGTGAAGCGGCTGCGCGCGACGATGAGCGCGCATGTCGGCGTGATCCGTCACGGTGACGGTCTTGCGGAGGCCGTGCACAGCTTCGCTGCGCTCGAACGTGACGCAACGAGCATCGCTGTCCGCAACATGGCGACAACAGCCCTGCTCGTCGCCGCTGCGGCCTGGACGCGGTGCGAGAGCCGCGGCGCGCATTTCCGCTCCGATCATCCGGCTGATCTCCCCGCGCAGGCGAAGAGAACGATGACCACCCTCGCAGCAGCGCGCGAGGTCGCAGAAAACCTCACCGAACGCCCAATGCCGCGCATCGCGCAACCCATGATCGCCTGACGGAGTCCTCTATGATCACCCCGACATCCCTGCTCTATCCCGACGCCTTCCTCTCGCCGCTCGCGATCGACGAGTCCGTGCACCGCGCGCTCGACGAAGATCTCGGCCGCGCCGGCGACATCACCTCGCTCGCGACGATCCCGGAGGCGACAAAAGCAAAGGCGATCCTGGTCGCACGCCAGTCCGGCGTGATCGCCGGCCTGCCGCTGGCGCTGGCGACGCTGCAAGAGCTGTCGTCCGACATCGAGGTGCGCGCGCATGTTCGCGACGCCGCGCGCATGGCCCGCGGGCAGCACGTGCTGACGATCTCCGGTCCCGCGCGCGCCATTCTCACCGCGGAGCGGACCGCGCTGAACTTCGTCGGGCGGCTGTCGGGCGTCGCGACGCTGACGGCGGACTATGTCGCGCGCACCGAAGGCAGCAGGATGCGGATCTGCTGCACGCGAAAAACCACGCCGGGCTTGCGCGCACTGGAGAAATACGCGGTGCGCTGCGGCGGCGGCTTCAACCACCGCTTCGGCCTCGACGACGCGATCCTGATCAAGGACAACCACATCGCGGTCGCCGGCGGCATCCGCCCCGTGCTGGAGCGCGCACGCGCCCACGCCGGCCATCTCATCAAGATCGAGATCGAGGTGGATACGCTGGCGCAACTGCGCGAGGTGCTGGACACGGGGATGGCTGACGCCGTACTGCTCGATAACATGGACCTTGCGACGCTGCGTGAGGCGGTGCGGATGAGCGAGGGACGGCTCAAGCTGGAAGCATCCGGCGGCGTCACGCTGGACTCGATCGCCGCAATCGCAGCGACCGGCGTCGACTACGCCTCGTCCGGCGCGCTGACGCATTCGGCGCCGAATTTCGATTGTGCACTGGATATCGAGGCGTGATTTCTTTGCCTCTCCCCGCTTGCGGGGAGAGGCCGGAATTCGCGCTGAAAGCGCGGATTCCGGGTTAGGGGGAGTCTCCGCGAGTCTAACTCTCACCGTCCCCGTGGAGAGTCCCCCTCACCCCAACCCTCTCCCCGCAAGCGGGGCGAGGGAGCACGGCTGCGCTTACGGCGACAGCCGTAAGCTATCTCAGCGCCGCTCGCTCACACCCATCTCGGCGGAGCTCTTGGCTTCCTGCGTGAGCTCGGCGGAGAGTGCGGCAGTCTGGGCCGGAGAGCCCCAGCTCGGTTCCTCGCTGCCGTCGCCCCAGGCGCGCGGGCGATAGAAGGTGTGCACGCCGGTCTTGTACATCTTCTTCATCTCGGCGACCCAGGACGGGCGCACCCAATAGGCGTGGTAATGCGTGGACTTGCCGACCTCGGGCAGCCAGATCTGGCCGTCGAGCATCGCTTTCGCGATCTTCTTGGCGCGCTCCCACATCTCGGGCTCGCGGATCACGTCGGGATTGTTGTCGCAGGCAAAGGTGAACTGGCAGGCGAAATGGCGGTGCTTGTTCTGATAGACTGCTCCGCACACCGTGTCGGGATATTTGCCGGAGAACACGCGGTTCATCACAACCTGCGCGACCGCCATCTGGCCGCGCACGGCCTCGCCGCGGGACTCGAAGTAGACCGCTTCCGCGAGGCACTTCTCGGATTTCGCGCGCGACTTGTCGTCGAGTGCGAGCCGCTCCGCCGGCGACCTGGCGCGCTGGTTGTCGGCATTGACCTCGCCCTTCGGCGCGACGCTCTCGCCGCTCTCGATGTCCTTGGCGATCTCCTCCGACGGCGGCGTCAGCGAGGCCGTCACCTTCATGTCGGGGTCGGGCATCACGATCAGCGGCTCGGCGCCGGGCTGCCAGCTCTCGATGCTCTCGAGATTGCCGCCGAGCGAGGAGCTGCCGAAGAACAGGTTCGCGGTCTTGACGCTGAAGGGATCGCGCGCCGGCGCGGCGGGCGCCGTGGCCCGCTTCAGCGCCTCCAGCGGCTGAACCGCGAACGAGCGCGCAAGGTCGCTGGCCTTCGGCGGATTGGCATATTGCGGCAACGGCGGCGCGCGAAGCGCTTCCTGGAGCTCGGGGTCGAGCGCGGCTGCGGACTCCGGCGACATCGCTTGCGGCAACGCGGCAGTCTTGGCGCCGAACACCGAGCTGTTCGACGTCGCGGGATCTTCCTGCGCGGGGGTTGCGGTCGGTGCGGCAGCGTCGGGAGACGTCGTCGGTGGTACGATAGCGAGGCGATCACCCTTCATGGAGCGATCGACCTTGGGAAAGTCGGCGGCCTGGTAGCGCGGCGGCGCCTGAAGCGCCGGATTGCGGCTGATCGCGCCGGTGACGTCACGGCCATCGAGGCTTGCGAGGCGAACCATCGCGCTCTGCGGAACCGAGGTGCCGATGGGGCGGGAAAAACTGTAGGTGGCGAGCTGGATCGAGGACGCCGCGGAATACACCTGCTTCTGCCAACGCTCGGCGACGCCGGGCTGACGCGCCAGCAGCGAGGCAATATCCTGATAGCCGGTCTCTCTCGGCATCAATGCGAAGATGCAGAGACCGATGCCGAAGGACGCGAACCGCGCGCCCTTCGGATGGTTACGCAACACTGACATCGATACGCTCACGCTACGCTAACGCCAGACAAATCGAACCGCAGTACATCCGTGCAATTCGATCTTTTTCGTAAGTATCCAATTTAGGTTGCCGGGGCGTTAATCGGCGTTGCGCGCGCGGCACACTCAAGCGATTGCAGGTGTTTTCACGGGGCAATGATGCGCCTTGGTAAATGCCGCCTCACGCGAAGCGGTAAACATCTGGTCAACGCGAATGGTGAAGGAACTCTTGCGCGCACGTATCATTACGGGACGCGCGACGAGTTCCCGGCGTTGGCGTTTGCACACAGCGCTTCCACACCACAGCAGTCATGCCCCGCGGGCGATGACACCGAGAGTGTGGCGGCATGCGCGTTCAACAGTCTCGTCATTGCGAGCGGAGCGAAGCAATCCAGACTGCCGCCGCGGAGGGATTCTGGATTGCTTCGCTGCGCTCGCAATGACGGCGTGGCAAGAGTGCCGCTCAAAATGAAAGAGGCGGGGTTGGGCCCCGCCTCTTCGCATTCAACATTTCAAATCGCCTTACGCCTGGCTCGCGACTGCCTTGCCGAGTGCGGCTTGCGCCGCGGCGAGGCGGGCGATCGGCACGCGGTAGGGCGAGCAGGAGACGTAGTCGAGGCCGATATTGTGGCAGAAGGCGACGGAAGCGGGATCGCCGCCATGCTCGCCGCAGATGCCGACCTTGAGCTTCGGGCGGGTCTTGCGGCCGCGCGCGACGCCGATCTTGACCAGTTCGCCGACGCCCTCCTGATCGAGCGCGACGAAGGGATCGATCGGAAGGATGCCCTTGGACACGTAGGTGCCGAGGAAGCTCGCGGCATCGTCGCGGCTGATGCCGTAGGTGGTCTGCGTCAGATCGTTGGTGCCGAACGAGAAGAACTCGGCGCTCTCCGCGATCTCGGCCGCGAGCAGACAGGCGCGCGGCAGCTCGATCATGGTGCCGACCTGATAGGCGAGCTTGGTGTTGGTGTCGCGCATCACGGCCTGTGCGGTGGCGTCGATGCGCGCCTTGACGAGGTCGAGCTCCATCTTGGTGGCGATCAGCGGCACCATCACCTCGAGGCCCACGGCCTTGCCGGTGCGCTTCTCGGCCTCGACCGCGGCCTCGAAGATCGCGCGCGCCTGCATCTCGGCGATCTCGGGGTAAGCGATCGCGATACGGCAGCCGCGGAAGCCGAGCATCGGGTTGAACTCCGACAGCTCGCGCGCGCGGTCGGCCAAGCGCCGCGGGTCGGTGTTCATGGCGCGCGCCACTTCCTCGACCTCGGCATGGGTATGCGGCAGGAATTCATGGAGGGGAGGATCCAAAAGCCGGATCGTGACGGGCAGGCCCTTCATGATCTCGAACAGCTCGACGAAGTCGGCACGCTGCATCGGCAGCAGCTTGGCGAGCGCTGCGCGGCGTGACTGCTCGTCCTCCGAGAGGATCATCTCGCGCACCGTGCGGATGCGGGTCTCCTCGAAGAACATGTGCTCGGTGCGGCACAGGCCGATGCCTTCCGCGCCGAACTTGATCGCTGTGCGGGCATCGTCCGGCGTATCTCCGTTGACGCGAACGCCGATCTTCCGGACCTGGTCGGCCCACTTCATCAGCGTGCCGAACTCGCCGGACAGCTCCGGCTCGATCATCGGCATGCGGCCGGCGAGTACCTGGCCGAGCGAGCCGTCGATGGTGATGACGTCGCCGGTCTTGAAGGTGCGCGAGCCGATGCTCATGGTGCCGCGGCCGTAGTCGACGCGGATGGTGCCGCAGCCGGAGACGCAGGGCTTGCCCATGCCGCGCGCGACCACCGCCGCATGCGAGGTCATGCCGCCGCGGGTGGTGAGGATGCCTTCGGCGGCGTGCATGCCGTGGATGTCCTCGGGGCTGGTCTCGATGCGGACCAGAATCACTTTGCGCCCGTCGGCCTGAAGCTTGGCCGCTTCGTCCGAGGAGAACACGATCTCGCCGGAGGCCGCACCGGGCGAAGCCGGCAGGCCGGTCGCGATCACGTCGCGCTTGGCGTTGGGATCGATGGTCGGATGCAGCAGCTGGTCGAGCGAAGCCGGATCGATCCGCGTCACCGCTTCCTTCTTGGTGATCAGGCCCTCATTGGCGAGCTCGACCGCGATGCGCAGCGCCGCCTTGGCGGTACGCTTGCCGCCGCGGGTCTGAAGCATCCAGAGCTTGCCCTGCTCGACCGTGAACTCCATGTCCTGCATGTCGCGGTAGTGCTTCTCGAGCAGCGTGTAGATCCGCGTCAGCTCCTTGAAGGCCTCGGGCATCGCCGCTTCCATCGACGCCTTGTCGGAGCCGGATTCCTTCCGCGCTTCCTCGGTGATGTCCTGCGGCGTGCGGATGCCCGCCACCACGTCCTCGCCCTGCGCGTTGATCAGGAACTCGCCGTAGAGCTTGCTCTCGCCGGTCGAGGGGTTGCGGGTGAAGGCGACGCCGGTCGCCGACGTCTCGCCCATGTTGCCGAACACCATGGCCTGCACGTTGACCGCGGTGCCCCAGGATTCCGGAATGTCGTGCAGCTTGCGATAGGTCACCGCGCGTGCGTTCATCCAGGATGAAAACACCGCTCCAATCGCGCCCCAGAGCTGGTCGTGCGGATCCTGCGGGAAATTCTTCCCGGTCTCGCGCGCGACCGCGTCCTTGTACTTGCCGACCAGCTCGACCCAGTCCTCAGCCGACAGGTCGGTGTCGAGCGTGTAGCCTTGGCTGTCCTTGAAGGTGTCGAGGATTTCCTCGAAGTGATGGTGTTCGAAACCGAGCACCACGTCGGAATACATGGTGATGAAGCGGCGGTAGCTGTCATAGGCGAAGCGGCGGTCGCCCGACAGTTCCGAGAGCGCTTCCACGGTCTCGTCGTTGAGGCCGAGATTGAGCACGGTATCCATCATGCCCGGCATCGAGGCGCGCGCGCCGGAGCGCACGGAGACGAGCAGCGGGTTCTTGGTGTCGCCGAACACCTTGCCGGTCAACTTGCCGACATGGTCGAGCGCCTTCTCAACCTGCGACTGCAACTCCTTCGGATAGGTCTTGCCGTGTGCGTAGAAGTAGGTGCAGACCGAGGTCGGGATGGTGAAGCCGGGAGGCACCGGCAGGCCGAGATTGGCCATCTCGGCGAGGTTGGCGCCCTTGCCGCCGAGCAGGTCGCGCATCTCCGTCCGGCCCTCGGCCTTGCCGTCGCCGAACGTGAACACCCATTTGCCGGCCTTGGCCGCAGCTGGCGCAGGCTTGCTCGGTGTCGGCTTCAGAGCGACCTTGGCAGCGGCCTTCGGCGCAACCGGCTTGGTCGCAGCCTTTGAAACCGCCTTGACGGCGGACTTCGCAGCCGACTTGGCCGCGGGCTTGGCAATCGGCTTCGGGGCGCTCTTGGAAAGCGCCTTGCGAGCCGCCGGCGCGGCTTTCGCCTTGACGGAGGACTTTGATTTCGCTGGTATTTTCTTAGGCTTCGAGGCGGCTTTGGCCATAGCTTGCACACAACCTGCGAGAGGAAAGGGAAATCGCGCGCCTTACACCACTTTGGGCAGGCCCGCGCAAGTCGAAGAGTTCCGGAAAATGAAGGCCTAGAGATGGAGCCACTTCAACAATCCGAGCCCTATCGCACCATTTATGATGAGAAAGATCGCGACGATGAGGTTGAGAAGCCGCGGCATGATCAGGATGAGCACGCCCGCAATCAACGACAGGATCGGCGAAATGTGGGCGACAGTGATGTGCATGAATTATCTTTCCGTGGTGGTGGGGCGAATCGCGGGCGGATCATAGCGGACCCGGTTCCGCGGGTAGAGACGCACTAGGGGTCGCACGAGTTCCCCCCTTCGCGAAAACTGCCCAAAAATGCCGCGAATGCGGCAAGGCATTTTCCGGAACATCGCGCGCGTCGCAGCATTGGCAACCGGTCGCGCCACTGGCGCCGGCTGAAATCATGTCGAAGGAGTTGCCCATGCGGAACAGGATTCTCGCTCTCGCAGCGCTTGGCGTCGCGCTCGGTGCGCCGATTGCGGCACAGGCGCAAACAGGCATTACGGTTGGACGCGCGCCCGTCGTGGTCGACGGCGGCCCGACGATTGCGGTCGAGCAGCGGCCAGCATTCCGCGACTATGTGGTCGAACAACGTGTACCGGCCTTTCGCATTCCGGATCGCGTGGTGGTTGGCGCCACCTTACCCGAGAGCGGCGTGACCTATTATGACGTGCCGCAACGTTTCGGCGCCACCACCTATCGCTACACCGTCGTGAACGGCGAGACCGTGCTGGTCGAGCCGCGCTCGCGGCGCATCGTCGAGGTGCTGGACTAGATCCTCGACGGACACGTTCCTTTCGAGCGAACCGGTATCCACTTCGCTCGAAAACGCATCGTTCAACTCGATGTCCGGCGCGTCAAATCAGGCTGACGCGTGCAGTGTTAGAATCGGACATCAGGCCCCGCCCGGTTTCCCCCGCCGGGTGGGGCTTTTTTGCGCTTCGTCATTCCGGGGCGCGCCATTTGGTGCGAGCCCGGAATCCATTTCTCTGCATCACGCGCGGCACGATGGATTCCGGGTTCGCGCTTCGCGCGCCCCGGAATGACAGTAGTGTTTGCCGCTCGGCCGCGCCTCAATCCTGGATCTTCGAGAAGTCCGCGACCGCACGCGTGGCGCTGCGGATCTCGTTCAGCAGCTTCAGGCGGTTCTCGCGCACCTTTGGATCATCGTCATTGACGCGGACCTTGTCGAAGAACGCATCGACCGGCGGACGCAGCTTCGCCATCGCGCTCATCGCGGCGGCAAAGTCTTCCTTGGCGACGGAGGCGCTTGCTTCCGCCTGCACCTCACTGATCGCCTTCGCCAGCGCCTTCTCCTCGCCGAGGCTGTAGAGCGCAGCATCCGGCGCACCATCGAACGTGCGCTTGTCCTTCTTCTCCTCGATCGAGAGGATGTTGCTGGCGCGCTTGGTGCCGGCCAGCAGGTTCTTGCCGTCGTCGGATTCGAGGAATTTGCCGAGTGCATCGACGCGGCGAACGATCATCAGCAGGTCGTCCTGGCCACCGAGGGCGAACACGGCGTCAACGAGATCGTGCCGCGCGCCCTGCTCGCGGAGCTGGACCTTCAGGCGGTCGGCGAAGAAGGTAAGCAGGTCACCCGGAAGCTTCTGCACATCGGCTGGCTTCACCGACAAGCCGGCGAGTGCGGACGCAGCCACCTTCATGAGCGACAGCCGCAACGTGTTCTCGGCAATCAACCGGATCACGCCGAGCGCCGCGCGACGCAGCGCATACGGGTCCTTGCTGCCCGTCGGCTTCTCGTCGATCGCCCAGAATCCGACGAGGGTGTCGAGCTTGTCGGCGAGTGCCACCGCGACGCTGACCGGGTCGGTCGGCACGCGATCGGCGGGGCCCTGCGGCTTGTAGTGCTCCTCGCACGCCGCCGCGACGGAGGCATCCTCGCCCTGGGCCAGCGCGTAGTACTTGCCCATCAGGCCCTGCACCTCCGGGAATTCGCCGACGACTTCGGTCAGCAAATCCGCCTTCGCCAGATGCGCGGCACGCGCCGTCTTGGCAACATCGGCGCCGACAAGCGGCGCGATCTCGGCGGCGAGCCGCTCGATGCGCGTGATGCGCGCGGCCTGCGTCCCGAGCTCCTCGTGGAACACGATCTGCTCGAACTTCGGCAAGCGGTCCTCGAGCTTGGTTTTGAGGTCCGTCTCGTAGAAGAACTTCGCATCGGAGAGCCGCGCGCGGATGACGCGCTCGTTGCCGGCGATGATCGTCTTGCCGCCGTCGGTGGCTTCGATGTTGGCGACCAGGATGAACTTGTTGGCGAGCTTGCCCGTCTTGGCATCGCTCACGACAAAGCACTTCTGGTTGTTGCGAATCGTGGCGCGGATTACTTCCGCGGGCGTCGCCAGAAATTCCTCCTCGAACGAGCCCATCAGCACGACCGGCCATTCGACGAGGCCGGCGACCTCGTCGAGCAGGTTCTGGTCCTCGACGAGATCGAAACCCTGCGCGAACGCAAGCTGCTTGGCGTCGGTGAGGATCGCGTCCTTGCGGCGCTCGGGATCGAGCACGACCTTCGCGTCCAGCAGCTTCGCTTCATAGTCCTCGAAGCGGCGCACGTTGATCGCGGCGGGCGCCAGGAAGCGATGGCCGTAGGTGGTCTGGCCGGCTTCGATGCCGTCCACCGCAAACTTCACGACATCGGGCTCTTCGGTCTCGAGCCCAAACGTCGCGGTAATCGCGTGCAGCGGACGCACCCAGTTCAGCGAGCCCGGCTTGCCCGAACGCGCGCCCCAGCGCATCGATTTCGGCCAGGGGAAGGTGCGGATGATGACGGGCAGGATCTCCGCAAGCACGTCGATCGCGTCGCGGCCGGGTTTTTCGATCAGCGCGATGTAGAAGTCGCCCTTCGGATCGCGCTGGATCTTGGCCTCGTCCAGCGACTTCAAACCTGTCGCTTTCAGAAAGCCCTGCACGGCCGCATCGGGCGCGCCCATTTTCGGTCCGCGGCGTTCGGTCTTCAGGTCGGGCTGGCGCGCAGGGATTCCGTGCACGGTGAGCGCAAGGCGGCGCGGCGTCGCGAAGGCTTTCGCACCCTCGTAGACGAGGCCTTCGGCGACCAGCTTGTCGGTGACCATGCGGCGCAGATCGTCGGCCGCCTTCGCCTGCATGCGCGCGGGGATTTCTTCCGAGAACAGTTCAAGCAAAAGATCGGGCATCAGGCCGCTCCGCCCGCTTCAGTATGGATCCAGGCCTCGCCGCAGGCCTTTGCCAGCTCGCGCACGCGAAGAATGTAGCTCTGCCGCTCCGTCACGGAGATCACGCCGCGCGCGTCGAGCAGGTTGAAGACATGGCTCGCCTTGATGCACTGGTCATAGGCCGGCAGCGCCATCAGGTGCTCTTTCCGGTTTCCCTCGCGCCAGCCCGCGTCGAGATATTTCCGGCAGGCCGCTTCCGCCATCTTGAACTGCTCGAACAGCATCGCGGTGTCGGCGACTTCGAAGTTGTGCTTCGAATATTCCCGCTCGGCCTGGAGGAAGACGTCGCCATAGGTGACCTTGGCGTCGCCATCGCGGCCGTTGAAATTGAGGTCGTAGACGCGGTCGACGCCCTGCACATACATCGCGAGGCGCTCGAGCCCGTAGGTGAGCTCACCCGCGACCGGCGCGCATTCGAAGCCCGCGACCTGCTGGAAATAGGTGAACTGGGAGACTTCCATGCCGTCGCACCAGCATTCCCAGCCAAGGCCCCAGGCGCCCAGCGTCGGGCTCTCCCAATCGTCCTCGACGAAGCGGATGTCGTGCACGGCGGAATCGATGCCGATCGCGGCGAGCGACTTCAGGTACAGCTCCTGAAGGTTCGGCGGCGACGGCTTCATGATCACCTGGAACTGGTAGTAGTGCTGCATCCGGTTCGGATTCTCGCCGTAGCGGCCGTCCTTGGGCCGGCGCGAGGGCTGCACATAGGCCGCGTTCCAGGGTTTCGGCCCGAGCGCGCGCAGGGTGGTCGCCGGATGGAAGGTACCCGCGCCCATCTCCATGTCGTAGGGCTGCAGGATCACGCAGCCCTGCTCGGCCCAGAACCGCTGGAGCGCGAGGATGAAGCCCTGGAACGAGCGTTCCGGGCGCATATGGGCGGGCAAGGAGGCGTCCATCGTCAGATCAGGCTCTCGCGGGGGGTTTTGAATCGCGCGGGACCGTATCGACGGCAGGGATGGGAATCAAGGCAAAGGGGGTGGAAATGGCCGTCATTCCGGGGCGCCCGAAGGGCGAACCCGGAAGCTCGAGATTCCGGGTTCGGTCCTGCGGACCGCCCCGGAATGACGCCGTGTGGAAGGTGCAGCTAACCCGGGCGATACGCCCCGGTCACGGGGTCACGCTTCAGCGTCTGGATGTCCCCCATATGGGCGGCCTCGGCGACGCGCGCGAGGCGCATCTCCTCCAGCTCCTGGTTGATCCGGACAGCGGTCTTGTAGGCCCAGCGGACCACGGCAAGCCCGCCCAGGACGCCCGCGAAAGCGACGAACGGCGGCATCGGTCGATCCTTGTCTAGTGCTCAGCCCCCACGCACATTCTTGCGCAGACCGGGCCGCGCCGCAATTGGCCCGGCTTCAAGTCTCCTTGGGACCAAATGGCGCGGAAGACCGCGCCCTAGAACCCGAATTTCGCCCAAATCGCCCGCGTTTCGACCGCCGAGATCAGCTCGTCCGGCAGCCCGGCCATTGATTCCAGGGCCGAAAGCTGGCCTGCGCCGGGCGATTTGCGCCCCAGAAGGCCGGACAGCAGCCCGGTCGGCTGCGCGATCACGGGGGTGAGAACCTTCTCGCCATAGCGGGCACGAAGAGTTGAGCGGAGATCGCCGATGCCGTCGGCCAGCCCCAGCGCGATCGAACTCGCGCCGGCCCAGTATTCGCCGGTGAACAAGGTGTCGTCCTCGCCCTTGAGCCGCGCGCCGCGGCTCTCCCTCACCAGCGCAATGAAGATCTGGTGGATCTCGCGCTGGAGCGCCTTGAGCTTGGCGACGTCGTCGGGGTTTTCGGGCAGGAACGGATCGAGCATCGCCTTGTGCGCGCCGGCGGTATAGAGCCTCCGCTCGATGCCGAGCCGCTTGATCGCGTCCTGGAAACCGAAGCTGCCGCCGACCACGCCGATCGAGCCGAGGATCGAGGACGGATCGCAGAAGATCTCGTCGCCCGCACAGGCGATCATGTAGCCGCCCGACGCCGCGACGTCCTCGACGAACACCAGCACCGGCAGCTTCTTCTCCGCCGCGAGCTGCTTGATGCGCAGATAGATCTGGCGCGACTGCACCGGCGAGCCGCCGGGCGAATTGATCACCAGCGCCACCGCCTTGGCGTTCCGCATCGAGAAGGCCCGCTCCAGCACCCGCGCGACGCCTGCGAGCGTCATGCCCGGACGCAGCGGCGTCACTGCACCGATCACGCCTGACAGCCGCACCACCGGCACCACCGCCGTGCCGGGGCGGAAGCGCGCCGGCAGATATTGCATGAGCTTGTCGGCCAGGCCGGAACTCTCACGATCGTTCAATTGTTCGGCCATGCCGTTACCTCTGTTTAACCATTTTTTATCACGCGACTGTCATTGAAAGTGCCTGGAACGTGTTTTGCAGAATTCCCGTCGGGAAGCTGCAATGAAGCAGCGGAGGAAACGCCATGAAGATCTATCTGCTGTTGATGCTGATCGGTGCGCTTTTCACGGCGATTCGCTTTACGTCCCCGCAAGAACAGCAGTCGGAATCGCTGCCGCAGTAGGCCGTCACAGCTCCGCCAGCGGCAAGACTGCCCTTCCCTCCAGAATATCCGTCACCTCTTTTTTAGGCACGTGTGACTCTTCGTTAAGCATGAGGCCCGGCAGCAGGCGCGTCGGCGCCCTGCCGCCTTTGATCGCGCGCACCAGCACGCGGATCGCGGGCCGTCCCGCTTCGCCATGAACCGGCAGGATCGCAAGGCTGCCGAAGCCGCGTGACAGCGCTGCCAAAATCTCGGCGATTCCATCCGCGCGCCAGATCAACGTCAGCACACCGTTCGACCGGAGGATACGCCGCGCTGCATGCACCCACGCATGCAGCGTCTCCTCCGTCGCCACATGCGCGATATGGCGCGCCTGGTCCGGCGAGCCGCGATGGCGCACCGGATCGTTGAAGGGCGGGTTCATCAGCACACTATCGACGCTGTCGGGCACGAGCCCATGTGCCACGAAAGCCTGCGCATCGGCCGTGACGTCGAGCACGATCGTCTCGGCGGCAATCGCGTTCGCCGCCGCATTGGCGCGCGCGAGCTCCGCCAGTTCCGGATCGATCTCGACCAGGCTGAGCCTGATCCCCGCCACGCGCCGGCCAAGCGCCAGCCCGGCCGTGCCGATGCCGGCGCCGAGATCGACCACGCGGTCGCCCGCTCTCGCCTCCGTCGCCGCCGCGAGCAGGATGGCGTCATGCCCGGCGCGATGCCCGGACCGCTTCTGCTTCAGCCGCAACTGGCCGCCGAGAAAGGCGTCCTCGGTGATGTCGGCCTCAATCATCGCCGCGCAGTTCGTGGCTGAGCCCCGCCTCGGTCAGGAGCTGCCGGGCCTCCTGGGCGTCGTCCTCATGGACCAGGATCCGCCGCGGCAAAATGCCGAGCGAGCCCTCGATGATGCTCATGTTCTGGTCCAGCACCAGATGATGGATATTGGCGCCGTCGAGCAGCGCGCCGATCGCCGACACCAGCACCATATCGTTGGTCCGAACCAGTTCACGCAAAACGCAGGTCTCCTGCCTGAAAGGGGTTAAGCGGCAAATGTCAATGGTTCCGCGGCACTTGCCGCGTCCGCCTCCAGTTTCTATTGTATTTCCATCAGAATAGCCCTTCCGGGGCAAATATTGGAGACCGGCGTGGCCGTCATCGTACCTTTCGAAACTCCCGGCGCGTCGATCGAAGAGCTGGTTGCCCTTGTCGCCGGTGACATGGAGCGCGTCAACGCCACGATCCTGTCGCGGACCGGTTCCGACGTAACCATGATCCCGGAGGTCGCCAACCATCTGATCTCCTCCGGGGGCAAACGCCTGCGGCCGATGCTGACGCTCGCCATGGCGAACCTTGCCGGCTACACCGGCGACGGCCACATCAAGCTGGCGGCCTCCGTCGAGTTCATGCACACCGCCACCCTGCTCCATGACGACGTCGTGGACGAGAGCGAGATGCGCCGCGGCAAGCTGTCGGCGCGCATGCTCTGGGGCAATGAGGCGAGCGTGCTGGTCGGCGACTTCCTGCTCGGCCAGGCGTTTCGCATGATGGTCGAGGTCGGCTCGCTCCGCGCGCTCGACATTCTTTCCGCGGCGGCCGCCACCATCGCCGAGGGCGAGGTGATGCAGCTTGCGGCCGCCAAGAACACCGCGACCACCGAGGACGAATATCTCGCCGTGATCCGCGGCAAGACCGCCGAGCTGTTCGCGGCCGCCTGCGAGGTCGGCCCCGTGATCGCGAACCGCCCGAAGGCGGAGCAGACCGCCTGCCGCTCGGTCGGCATGAATCTCGGCATCGCCTTCCAGCTCGTCGATGACGTGCTCGACTATGGCGGCAAGAGCGCCAAGCTCGGCAAGAACACCGGCGACGATTTCCGCGAGGGCAAGATCACGCTGCCGGTCGTGCTCGCCTTCCGCCGCGGCAACGACACCGAGCGCGCCTTCTGGATCAAGGCGCTGGAGCGCGGCGAGATCGGCGATACCGACCTCGACCACGCCATCGGCCTGATGAACAAGCACCGCGCGCTCGAGGACACGCTGAGCCGCGCCCAGCACTACGGCGCCATGGCGGTGGACGCGCTGGCGCTGTTCCCGTCGTCGCCGATGAAGAGCGCGCTGGAGCAGGTCGTGGCGTTCTGCCTGGCGCGGTCGCATTAGCGGCCTGAGGGTCTTTCTGCTTCTGCTATCAACCCCGTCATCCTGAGGCGCGAGTGGCGCGATGCGAAGCATCGCGCCGGGAGCCTGCACGGCCCGGGCCGTCGCCCTTCGAGGCTCGCCGAAGAGGCGAGCACCTCAGGGTGACGGTGTTCGATCAGTGCGCATTGCCCCCAGATCGTCATTGCGAGCGCAGCGAAGCAATCCAGAGTCCCTCCGCGGAAACGGTCTGGATTGCTTCGCTGCGCTCGCAACGACGGAGCAAGGCGCGCAAGCCCTGCTCGCCAATTCGCATTTTCAAATCACAGAGACAGGTTCGCAATCGCACAACTCGCCCGCGCGCGATGAAGCTGCTCACCTAGTAACTTGCATTTTGCAAGTTACTCTCCTATCCTCCCGCCATGCAGCCCAAATCCCCCTCCATCCTGGAATGCCCGGTCGGCCGCGCCGTGGAGACGGTCGGCGAATGGTGGAGCATATTGATCCTGCGGGATGCGTTCCAGGGCGCGACGAAGTTCGACGAGTTCTCGCAAAATCTCGGGATCGCGCCGAACATCCTGTCGCGGCGTCTCGCCCATCTCACCGCGTCAGGCATGTTCGTCCGCCGCCGTTACAGCGAGCGGCCACCGCGTTACGAATATGTGCTGACGGACAAGGCGCGGGATTTCTTCCCCGTGGTCGCCGCGCTGCTCGCCTGGGGCAACAGGCATCTCGCACCGAAGGGTGAATCCATTCTGCTGGCGAGCCGGGCCGATCGCCGTCCGTTCGACCCGGTCGTGGTCGATGCCGCCGACATGCAGCCGATCACGCTCGACAATGCGGTCATCATCGCTGGGCCGCGCGCCAGCCGCGGGATGCGCAAACGGCTCGCTTCGCTCAAGGCCATGAACCCGGCCATTGCGCCGGCTGGAGACTGATATGCGTCGTATCGTCGTGACGGGAATGGGCGCGGTGTCGCCGCTCGCCTGCGGTGTCGAACTGTCCTGGCGCCGGCTGCTGGCAGGCCAAAGCGGGCTGCGTCCCCTGCCCGAATGGGCGCAGGCGCTCCCCGCGCGCATCGCGGGCCTCGTGCCCGACAAGGCCGGCGATGCGGACGGCGGCTTCGATCCCGCGCAGGCCGCCGCGCCGAAAGACCAGCGCAAGATGGACCGCTTCATCCTGTTCGCGCTGCTCGCCACCGCCGAAGCGGTCGCACAGGCCGGATGGACACCGCAGGACGCGAGCGCGCTGGAACGGACCGCGACGGTCATCGGCTCCGGCGTCGGCGGCTTTCCGGCGATGGCGGAGGCAGTGCGCATCACCGAGCAGCGCGGCGTGCGCCGGCTCTCGCCATTCACGATCCCCTCGTTCCTCGCCAATCTCGCCGCCGGCCACGTCTCGATCAAATACGGCTACAAGGGACCGCTGGGAACGCCGGTCACGGCCTGCGCCGCCAGCGTCCAGGCGATCGGCGATGCCGCGCGCATGATCCGCGCCGGCGAGGCCGATGTGGCGATCTGCGGCGGCGCGGAGGCCTGCATCGACATCGTCAGCCTCGGCGGCTTCGCCGCGGCGCGCGCGCTGTCGAGCTCCTTCAACGAGGAGCCGAGGCGCGCCTCGCGCCCGTTCGATCGCGACCGCGACGGCTTCGTCATGGGCGAAGGCGCCGGCATCCTGGTGATCGAGACGCTCGAGCATGCGCTGGCGCGCGGCGCGACACCGATCGCGGAGATCGTCGGATACGGCACGACGGCGGACGCCTACCACATGACGTCGGGGCCGCCCGATGGCGACGGCGCGCGCCGCGCCATGGAGATCACACTGCGGCAGGCGCGGCTTGAGCCCGGCGAATTGCAGCACCTGAACGCGCATGCGACGTCGACGCCCGCCGGTGACGAAAGCGAGCTTGGCGCGATCGGCGCGCTGTTCGGCCGTAGCCGCAGCATCGCGGTGAGCGCGACCAAATCGGCCACCGGCCATCTGCTCGGCGCCGCCGGCGGGCTGGAGGCGATCTTCACCGTGCTCGCCTTGCGCGATCAGGTCGCGCCGCCGACGCTCAATTTCGAGAACCCCGACGCGAGCGCTGATGGCATCGACATCGTCTCAGGTAGCGCGCGGCCGATGCCGATGCGGCACGCCATCTCCAACGGATTTGGCTTCGGCGGGGTGAATGCCTGCGTGATCTTCCGCCGGATGGACTAAACGACGGGCCTTGCAATCGCCCCAAGCATCGCTACGACAGCAGGATGACCGACACGAATTTCTGGCTGTTCCTTGCCGCGGCATCTCTCATTGCCGCCATTCCCGGCCCCGGCATTTTCTACGTGGCGGCGCGGACCTTGTCCGAGGGGCGCGGCAGCGGCTTTGCCTCGACCGCAGGCACGGCGCTGGGCGGGCTGGTTCATGTCGTCGCCGGCAGTCTCGGCATCTCCGCCATCATTCTCGCCAGCGCCGAGCTGTTTGGCGCCGTCAAATTCGTCGGCGCGCTCTATCTGGTCTGGCTCGGCATCAAGACGTTTCGTAGCGCCGGCCGCGCACTGTCGCTCGAAAGCGAGCCCGTCGGCGACAGGCGCGCATTCCGCGACGGCGTGCTGGTCGAGGCGCTGAACCCGAAGACCGCGGCGTTCTTCCTCGCCTTCATTCCGCAATTCCTCGATCCCATGGGATCGAACCCCACGCTGCAATTCATCGTGCTCGGCGCGATCTCGGTGACGCTAAACACGCTCGCCGATGTCGTCGTGGTGCTGATGGCGTCCGCGACGCGCACGCAACTGATCGGACGGCCGCACCTGATGCGGCGCCTCACCCAGGGCTCCGGCGTCTTCATCGCGGGCCTCGGACTCTCGCTCGCGCTGGCGCGGCGGCCGGCAAATGGCTAGCGCCCCGCAAAGCCGCTTCTATGAATCGCACGGCCTGCGGCTGCATTATGCCGATTGGGGCAACGAGGGCGCGCCGCCGCTCATCCTGGTCCACGGCGGCCGCGATCATTGCCGCAGCTGGGACGTCATCGCCAGATCGCTGCAACCGCATTTTCACGTGCTGGCGCCCGACCTGCGCGGCCACGGCGATTCCGACTGGACCAAGGGCGGCAGCTACGCGCTGACGGAATATGTGTACGATCTCGCCCAGCTCGTCCGCGGCGTCGCAGCGCCTCAAGTGACTCTCGTCGGCCATTCGATGGGCGGCATGGTGAGCCTGATCTTTACAGGATCGTTCCCCGAGCAGGTCGCGAAGCTGGTCGTGCTCGACGGCGTGACCATGTTGCCGGACGCGCCGAAGCCGCCGGCGCACGAGCGCATCAGCAAATGGGTCGGCCAGCTCGACAAGCTGCACGACCGCACGCCGCGCCGCTATTCCACCCTCGCGGATGCCGCAGCGCAGATGGTGCTTCACAACAGGCGGCTCTCCCGCGACCTCGCGCTGCATCTTGCAACGCACGGCGCGCGACGGAACGAGGACGGCACCTATAGCTGGAAGTTCGATCCCTACCAGCGCGCCTCTGCGCCGCACCGGCTCTGGCCGGACGATCACGTCGAACTCTGGTCGCGCATCGCCTGCCCGACGCTGTTGCTGAATGCCGGCGAAAGCTTTCTGGCGGGTGCCAGGGCCGCAGGCCTGGAGCGCTATTTCCCGCAGGCGCGTGTCGAGACCATCGCCGGCGCGGGGCACTGGCTGCAGCATGACAAGCCGCAGGAGGTGTTGGGTGAGATCCGGCGGTTTCTCGGGCTGGCCGAGGACGGCGCGGGTTAGCTCCACTGCCGTAGGGTGGGCAAAGCGAAGCGTGCCCACCACTTCGATCGCGTCACTTGGATGCATGTTGGGCACGGCGCTATCGCGCCTTTGCCCACCCTACGGCAGTGTCGTCGGAGAAATACCTAAATTAGCTCAACGTCCCCGCATGCACCCACCAGCCGGGGTGATCGCGCCGGATCTTTTCCGCGGCAGCATGTGCCTCGGCCGGCGCGCCATAGATCGCAAAGCAGGTCGCGCCCGAGCCGGACATGCGGGCGAGCTTGACGCCGGCGGAGTCGCGTAGCGCCTCCAGCACCTCGCCGATGACAGGTTCGATGCGCATCGCGGGGGCTTCGAGGTCGTTGGCGACGGTTTCGAGAACCTCGACCCAGTCGGCAATCGAGGCGCCCTCCTCCGGCCAGGCCGGGGCTCCGATGACGGAGGTGGCGCCGACCAGCAGCTCGCCGTTGCGCAGGCCCAGCGCCTGGAACACGTCCTTGGTCGCGACCGGCACGCGCGGATTGACCATCACGCAGGGCATGCTCGGCAGCGCGAGCGGCAGCAGCTGCTCGCCGACGCCGGTCATGTCGCAGGCGCGCGAATACAGGCACACCGGCACGTCGGCGCCGGTCGCGAGCGCGACCTTCTGGAGGCGGGGATCATCGAGCGACAGGTTGTTGAGACGCGCCAGCAGCCGCAGCGCTGCCGCTGCATCCGCCGAGCCACCGCCGATGCCGGCCGCGACGGGCAGCACCTTGTCGAGCGCAAAGGCGCCCAGCTTCAGGTTCGGCACGGCCTCGGCCAGAAGCTTTGCGGCCTTGAACACGAGATTGTCGGCAGTATCGCCGCATGCTGCGGCCAGCGGCCCGGTGGTGGCGAGCTTCAGCTCGCCGCCCGGCTCCAACGTGAGCCGGTCGGCGCAATCGGCAAACGCCACCACGCTTTCGAGATCATGATAGCCGTCGGCACGACGGCCGACCACGCGAAGGCTCAGATTGACCTTCGCGCGCCCCTCTTCAATCAACGCCGGCATCGGCGACACGCCCCCAACTTCACTCAGCTTAGCCGCCCTTGCCGTCGTCCTTCTTCTTCTCCGCCTGCGCGGCCGAAGAGTTCGAATTGTCCTCGGTGAGGCCGTTGGCGATCTTGGCCTCGATCTTCGGAAGCTCATCCGGCTCGGGCTTGAGATCGCGGGCGTGCGACCACTGGAATTTGGCTTCCAGCGTGCGGCCGACGCGCCAATAGGCATCGCCAAGGTGATCGTTGATGGTGGGATCCTCGGGCTTGAGATCGATCGCGCGCTCGAGGTTCTTCACCGCCTCTTCGTAGTTGCCGATGCGGTAGTAAGCCCAGCCGAGCGAGTCGACGATGTAGCCGTCGTCGGGACGCTGCTCGACGGCGCGCTTGATCATCTTCATGCCTTCGTCGAGGTTCACGCCCTGGTCGATCCAGGAATAGCCGAGATAGTTGAGGACATGCGGCTGGTCGGGCTGCAGCTCGAGCGCCTTCTTCATGTCGGCTTCGGCCTTGGCCCACTGCTTGGAGCGCTCCTCGCAGATGCCGCGATAATAGTACCAGACGCTGTTGGCCTTGTCGTTGCCGGCCGGCAGCACGTCGACGCCCTGCGAATAGGTCGCGCCGCAGTCGCCGAACTTCTTGCGGCCGCGCTCGATGTTGCCGAGCGCCATGATGGCTTCGAGATCCTTGGAATCCTCTGACGTGACGCCCTTGAGGATCTTGATCGCCTCATCGGTGCGGTCGGCGGAATCCAGATCGATGGCGAGCTGGATCTGCGCGTTGCGCTTCAGCGGCGAGGTCGACGGCACGCGCTCATAGACCTTGATCGCCATCTGCGGCCGCTTCACCGATTCATAGAGATCGGCGAGCGAGAGCAGCGCCAGCGGATGGGTCGGCTGGAGGTAGAGCGAGAGCTGGAGATAGACCAGTGCCAGATCCTCGCCGCCGCGGCGGGTCAGCGTGGCGCCGATGCCGTAGAGGGCCTCGGCAGCGCCGGCCTGCGCGGAATCGACCAGCGGCGGCAGCTTCTTGCCGGCCTTGGTGTCGCGCAGCCCTTCCACGATCAGCGGATGGCGGGCGAGCTTCTTGTCGAAGGCCTGGTAGACGGTGGTCGCGGCGGCCGCATCCTTGTTGCGCGACAGCCAGCGCGCATAGGCCTCGGTGACGCGCAGCATGGAATCGTCGAGCTTGTAGGCGCGCTCGAAGCGCGTGCCGGCGTCCTTCTCCTTGCCGGCGAGTTCGAGGATCATGCCGGCGTGGAGATCCTTGAACAGCGGATACCATTCCGGACCGGCGAGCTTGTCGATGGTGGCGACAGCACCCTTGGAATCGCCGGCGCCATAGGCCGCCCAGCCCGACAGCAGCGTGGCGACGAGATCGGTGATGGGGCCGCGGATCGACTGGTTGATGTTGGTCTGCGCAGTCGCGTATTTCTTCATCTTGAGATCGTGCACACCGACGACGAGGCGCGCGACGCGGTTGGTCTTGTCGATGGTGAGGACACGCTCGGCGAGCTTGACCGCTTCGTCGATGTCGCCGTCGGCGACCGAGGAGATGAAGGCACGGTCGAGCAGCTCGTTGTTCTTCGGATCGGTGCGGAGCGCCGAGCGGTAGAATGCGGCGGCCGAGGTTGCGTCGCGCTCGACGCTGGCGTGGCGGGCGGCGAGATAGCTGCCGGAGGTCGTGAGCGACTTCAGATCGTTCCGGGTCGGAAACTGCGCCGCCGTATCGGACGGATGATCCGGCGTCTGCGCCAGGACCCTGCCGGGGACCGTCGCGATCGCTGTGCCCATGAGGGCGATGGCGGCGACAGTCCAGCGGTTGAAACGATTTGAAAGCATCAGGGCTCGCCTTGAGTTGGTAGTGCCTGGGTTTGCAGCAGAAAGCCGTCTCGCATGCGAACGCGGCCGGTGGCATCGGGACCCGGAACCGTCAGGTCGGACAATGCCGCTTTTGGCGGTTTACCGCAAGGATTCGGACCGGGCGATCGCCTCCGAACGCCCCAAATCGGACAAGAGCGCCCCAAGACGCCGCCACTATGGCCTTATCGTGGCCGCGACAGGTGGCCGCGGCCCGGTTCTCACGCGAACGTGCGGCAGATCACCCTTTGTGACCAGGTCCGCGCTGATTGGACCGCCCTTACATCGCCTCGTAGTTCGGACCGCCGCCGCCCTCCGGGGGAACCCAGGTGATGTTGCCGTTGGGGTCCTTCACGTCGCAGGTTTTGCAGTGGACGCAGTTCTGGGCGTTGATCTGGTAGCGCGGGCTCGCACCCTCCTCGACCCACTCGTAGACGCCGGCCGGGCAATAGCGATTCGAGGGACCGGCGAACACGTCGTGCTCGGAGGTCTTCTGGAGGTTCATGTCGGCAACCCGGAGATGGACCGGCTGGTCCTCCTCGTGATTGGTGTTGGACAGGAATACCGACGACAGCTTGTCGAACGAGATCTTGCCGTCCGGCTTCGGGTAGTTCCTCGGCGCGTGGCTCTTGGCCGGATCGAGCGTCGCGCGATCGGGCTTGGAATGCGACTGGGTACCGAACAGCGAGGCGCCGAACAGCGTGTTGCACCACATGTCGAGTCCGCCGAGCGCGACGCCGAGCACGGTGCCGAACTTCGACCACAGCGGTTTGACGTTGCGGACCAGAAAGAGGTCCTTGCCCACGGAGGAGGAACGCCACGCGTTCTCGTACTCGACGATCTCGTCATTGGCGCGATCGGCCGCAAGCGCTGCTGCGACATGCTCGGCGGCCAGCATGCCGGTGCCCATCGCATTGTGCACGCCCTTGATGCGCGGGACGTTGACGAAGCCGGCCGCGCAGCCGATCAGCGCGCCGCCGGGGAAGCTCAGTTTCGGCACTGACTGATAGCCGCCCTCGGTGATGGCGCGCGCGCCATAGGCGAGCCGCTTGCCGCCCTCGAAGGTGCCGCGGATCGACGGATGGGTCTTGAAGCGCTGGAACTCGTCGAACGGCGACAAATAGGGATCGTCGTAGTTCAGATGCACGACGAAGCCGACGGCGACGAGATTGTCGTCGTAGTGATAGAGGAACGAACCACCGCCGGTCTTCAGGTCGAGCGGCCAGCCGAATGAATGCTGGATCATACCCTTCTGGTGCTTGGCGGGATCGATCTGCCAGACTTCCTTCAACCCGATACCGAACTTCGCCGGCTCGCTCTTGGCGTCGAGCGCGAACTTCGCAATCAGCTGCTTGGTCAGGCTGCCTCGGGCGCCTTCGGCGAACAGCGTGTATTTTCCTAGCAATTCCATGCCGCGGGTAAAGGAGTCCTTCGGCTTGCCGTCGCGGCCGATGCCCATGTCGCCGGTGGCGATACCCCTGACCCTGCCCTCCTCGTCATAGAGCACCTCGGCCGCGGCGAAGCCCGGATAGATCTCGACGCCGAGCGCCTCGGCCTTGCGCGCCAGCCAGCGGCAGACATTGCCGAGCGAACCGATGTAGCAGTGATGGTTGTCCATCAGGGGCGGCATCATGAAGTTCGGCAGCTTGATCGCGCCGCCGCCCGTCATCCAGTAGAAGCGGTCGTCCTTCACCTGCGTCTTCAGCGGACAGTCGGAATCCTCGCGCCAGTCGGGAACAAGCTTGTCGAGCCCGGCCGGATCGATCACGGCGCCGGAGAGAATATGCGCGCCGACCTCGGAGCCCTTCTCCACCACGACGACGTTGAGATCGGCGTTGAGCTGCTTCAGCCGGATCGCGGCCGACAGGCCCGAGGGGCCGGCGCCGACAATGACGACGTCGAATTCCATGGATTCGCGCGGGGGAAGTTCTTCGGTGCTCATCTGATCTCAGCCCTTGAGACGGTCCTCGGTCGTTTGCGCCCTCTTGTTTCCGATTTTTCCGGATAGGACAACCACGGAAATGCGTTCCAGTGGGATGCATGGCGCCCCAAACTGATATAAAAGTCTGACTTTCGCATGATCCCCGAACCCGCCCCCACCGTCCGAGAGCTTCTCGCCTTCTATCTGGAGGCCGGTGTCGACTGCGCGCTTACGGAGGAGCCGATAGACCGCCTGGCGGAAATCGCCGCCCCGCCGCCGGTCCCGCGCGCAGCAGCGCCGGTCGAGGCGCCGCGGCCGGTCGCCGCGCCTGCGGTGATCCGAGGCGAGGCCGCACCCGCGCCCGACGTCGCGATCGCCTCGGCACGCGAGGCTGCGCGCACCGCGCCGACGCTCGAGGCGCTACGCGAGCTGATGCAGGGCTTCGAGGGCTGCGCGCTGAAGCACACCGCAACAAGGCTGGTGTTCGCCGACGGCAATCCGCAGGCGCGCATCATGTTCGTCGGCGAGGCGCCGGGCCGCGACGAGGACATCGAGGGACTGCCCTTCGTCGGGCGCAGCGGCAAGCTGCTCGATCTGATGATAGGGGCCATAGGCCTCAACCGCACCACGGCCTACATCGCCAACGTGATTCCGTGGCGGCCGCCCGGCAACCGCACGCCGACGCCGCAGGAAACGCAAGTGTGCCTGCCCTTCATCCAGCGCCAGATCGAGCTGGTGAACCCCGACGTGCTGGTGACGCTCGGCAATCCCTCGACGCAGACGCTGCTCGGAACGCGCGAAGGCATCATGCGCACCCGCGGCCGCTGGTTCGACTACGAGACCGCTGGGCGCACCATCCGCGCGCTGCCGACCTTCCACCCGGCCTATCTGCTCCGCTCGCCGTCCTACAAGCGGCTGGCCTGGCAGGATCTGCGGGCGATCGCGAAGGTGCTGGGGCAAGGCACGGTGTAACCACACACACCGTCATTCCGGGGCTCGCGAAGCGAGAGCCCGGAATCCATCGAGCGGCAGAGTTGGTGGATGAATGGATTCCGGGTTCGCGGCTTTGCCGCGCCCCGGAATGACGGGTTAGGCCCCCTTCGGCCGCACGATGGCCCAGCCGATGCGCAGCAGCTGCTGGCGGCCGGTCACCAGCCATTCGAAGGCGCGCGGCACTTCCGGCACTATGCCGGGAAAGCGCTTGAGGATGTCCGGCGGCGGCGTGCCCGCGGTGTCGGCGGCGCGCCAGACCACGACGCCGCCGGTCTCGCTGAACTTGGCCTGATTGATCCACGGCGTGCGCGCGGGCTCGGCATCGATGAACAGATGTGGGCGGCCGGAATGCAGCGCGATCAGGCTCGCAAGCTGGGTCTCGCCGGCCACCGCACGCAGGCGATGGTTGGTGCGGCGGGCAAAGCTGTCATCGAAAAAATCCGAGATCGCACGCGCCGGCATCGAGGTCGCGATCTCATTGGCGCCGGTCCAGGGCAGGAACAGGACGGCGAGCACGACGCCGGCGGCGGGCGCCACGACGGCGGCGGCCCACACCGTCCGCAGCATCCGCGCGCGGCGCATCGCGATGAGATCGCCGGCACCCACCACCACGGCGAGCCCCGACATCACCAGTACCACGCCGGCACCGCCGACGACGGACTCGAGCCCGAACAGGCCGGAGATCAGCACCGCACCGAGCGCCGGCGCCAGCGCGAAGAAATAGACGAAGTTGCGCGCCAGCGGCTCGACCGGCGGGCGGTAGATGATCGGCGCCTCCTCGCCCTTGGCGAGGAACAGGCCGGTGTTGAGGAAAGTCAGCGCCGGGATCGCCGCCGCGCCAAGCACGAGCCCGCCGAGCAGCCAGGCCGCGTGGATCGCGCGGGTGCTCAGCTCGGCGACCGCAGGCAGGGCCGGCAGGACCAGCGTCTCGGCGCGCATCAGCCAGACGGCATAGGGCAGCGCGAGCACGGCGACGACGATCAGCGCGAACAGCGGGTCGAGCGCGAGCAGCGTGCGGCGGCCGCCGGCGGTCGCAAACGCGAAGACGACGAGCAGCAGGAGCAGGAAGACCGCCGCGGGCGTCGTCAGCAGCAAGAGCCCGGCCTCGATCGACCAGGCGAACCAGGCGTTGCCGCGGCGCTGGCCGATGATCTGCCAGGAATGCAGCAGCAGCAGCGCCCACAGCGGTCGCGCCAGCACCAGCGGGCCGAAATCGAGCGCGGGCGAGGAGAAGGCCAGCACCGTCATCGTCAGCAGCACGGCCAGCACCGCCTGCTGCGAGCCGACCACGGCGCGGGAGAGATGATAGAGCGCGATGAAGGTCGCGATCTCGCAGACCTCGGCCAGCACATAGACGCCGAACATGTGGCCGCCCGCGGCGCGATAGGCGATGTCGGCGAGCCAGACCGGCAGCGGCGGGCCGAGATCGGTGCCGACCTGGTATTCCCTGCCGAAGGCCAGGAGGGTCGCAAGGGTGCCGGGCGGGCTGCGATAGAACGCCAGCGCCACGAACAGCCACATCGCGGCCTGGAGCAGCACGACGATCCACACGATCAGCCGCGGCCGGGCGCGAATGAGCTCGATGACCAGGGAGGTAAACCGCATGCAACGCCCGAAAGATGCAGCCAACCCGTCCAGCCGGCCCTATTCGCTCACGAGTGTTTTGATAAAGGGCGCTACGCGTTGTGGCAACGACCGTCTGCTCGTCATGCCCGGGCTTGTCCCGGGCATCCACGTTCTTCGTACCTCGGCAAAGACGTGGATGGCCGAGACATAGGCGAGCGGAAGCGACGCCATTCTTCGGACGGCTAGGCCCGGCCATGACGATGTGGAGGTTGCGGGACTAAACCCTAGAGATTCGCCGACGCGTCGATCTCAACGCTTGCTTCCAGCTGCACCTCGACCTCGGTCGCCGCGAACAAGTCGCGCACCGGCTCGACTGTCCAGGGCATGTGCTTGGCGCGGGCGGCGGCGACGGGGGCGAAGAAGCTGCGGTGGTGGACGGTCGGGCCGAGGCGGTTCAGCGCGTCGAGATGCTCGGGGACGCCGTAGCCCTTGTGCTGCTCGAAGCCATAGCCCGGGCAGTCCTGCGCCAGCGCGCACATCAGCCGGTCGCGCGTCACCTTGGCGACAATGGACGCCGCCGCGATCGACAGGACGATGCCGTCGCCGCCGATCACGGCCTCGCAGTCGCATGCCGTATCGAGCCGGTCGCGGCCGTCGACGAAGACGTGGCGGGGCGCCTCGGGCAGCGCCACCACGGCGCGCTTCAGCGCCCACAGCGAGGCGCGCAGGATGTTGTCGCGGTCGATCCGCGCGGGCGAGGCGACCGCGACCGAGACCTGCGCGGTGGCGCAGATCTTGTCGAACAGCTTTTCGCGCTGCTCCGCCGTCAGGCGCTTGGAATCGTCGATGCCACGGGGAATGCGGTCGGGGTCGAGAATCACTGCGGCCGCCACCACGGGACCTGCGAGCGGCCCGCGGCCGGCCTCGTCGCAGCCCGCAACCGGCCAGATGCCGCGCTTGATCAGCGCGCGCTCGCGGCGGAAGCTCGCCTTGACGGGCGCGGCCTCCTTTACAGCAGCCTTCTTTGGCGCGTCCTTGGCCGGTCTTTTGGCGGATTTATCCCGAATCATGGCGGGGATCGTGCGCAAGCGGCCCTGCTTGCGCAACCGGGAACCCCTCGCAATTCCCGTTATTCAGGCGAGCCGCCTACTCGGCCAGATGCACCCGCCGGTCCTCACCGACCTCGATGCCCGGCGCGACCACGACCTCCCAGGGATGGCCGTCGGGGTCGGCGAAATAGCCGGAATAACCGCCATAGTCGGTCTCGTGCGCCGCTTTCAGCAGCGCGGCGCCCTTGTCGACAGCGAAGGCCAGCACCGCATCGACCTCCTCGCGCGTGGCGCAGTTCCAGGCGAGCGTGATGCCGCGGAAATTCGTCGGCCTGGGCTTATCCGGCAAGACCGCGTCGGCCGCGAGCTGGCCCCAGTGAAACAGGGCGAGCACCGGACCGCCGGTATCGTAGAAGGCGACGGCCTCGCCGGTCGCCTTCAGCCGGCGCGAAAAGCCGAGGGTATCATAGAACGCGATGCTGGCGCGGATGTCGCTCACACCCAGCGTGATGACCGTGAGCCGCGGCACCGGGGGCGGCAGTTCCTTACTCATGACACACCTCGTTCGCCTCGGCTCCTAGAACAGGCTGAGCTGATCGCCGTTCCGCTTCGGCCGCGCGAAGTGATCCATCGTCAGTTTTGCGCGACGCTTGTTGAGCCCCAGCCTGTCGCAGGCGATCTCGAAGCGGCGGCCGATGGTCCAGGCCATCGGGCCGGTGCCCTTCATGCGCTCGCCCCATTTCGCGTCGTAGTCGCGGCCGCCGCGCATGTCGCGGATCAACGTGAAGACGTGGCGATAGCGGTCCGGATAGTTCGCCATCAGCCATTCGCGGAAGAGGTCGCGCACCTCCAGCGGCAGCCGCAGCAGCACGTAGGAGGCTTCCTTGACGCCGGCATGGGCGGCCGCATCGAGAATTCGCTCGATCTCGGAATCGTTCAGCGCGGGAATCACTGGCGCGACCATCACGGTGGTGGGAATGCCGGCATCGGAGAGCTGCTTCAGCGCCTCCAACCGCTTCGGCGGCGTCGAGGCCCGCGGCTCCATGGTGCGCGCCAGCTTTGGATCGAGCGAAGTCACCGAGATCGCGACCTTGGCGAGGTTGCGCTTGGCCATGCGCGAGAGAATGTCGATGTCACGCACCACCAGCGCCGATTTGGTGACGATGCCGACGGGATGACCAGCGCGCTCCAGCACCTCCAGGATGCCGCGCATGATTTTGCGCTCGCGCTCGATCGGCTGATAGGGATCGGTGTTGGTGCCGATCGCGATCATCCGCGGCTCATAGCCTGCTGCTGCGAGCTCCTTCTCGAGCAGCGCCGGGGCCTCCGGCTTGACGAACAGTTTTGACTCGAAGTCGAGCCCGGGCGACAGGCCGAGATAGGCATGGGTCGGCCGCGCGAAGCAGTAGACGCAGCCGTGCTCGCAGCCGCGATAGGGGTTGATCGAGCGGTCGAAGCCGATATCGGGCGAATCGTTGCGGGTGATCACCTTGCGCGAGGTGTCGACCGCGACCGTGGTCTTGAACGGCGGCAGCTCTTCCAGGCTCTGCCAGCCGTCGTCGAAGGCGACGCGCGCCTCGGCCTCATAGCGGCCGCTGGCGTTGGACTGCGCGCCCCGCCCCCGCCTGCGCTGCTTGTCGATGGCGACAGCGAGCTCGGGGAAATCAGAAGGCGCACCCGCCGGCTCGGAGGGCGCCGTGACCGGCGGGTGCTTGAGAGCATGAGAGGATGCTGGACTCATGAAGCCAAGATAGCACGCCAAAGGAACAAATCAAGAACAAGAACAAAAAACGTGAAAACAACCCCATGCACAGTAGAGGCGCCCAAACTTCGGGCGCCTGCCTTTGACCTCACGCAACATCGCCGTCACCACGATCTCGTTTGATGCCGCGAAGGATCGATCGCGCCGGAACTCGGTTGGTGACGATCCCGGGTGAAGGTCGGCAGGAACATGACAAATCAACAACAATCGGCCGCCGCGAGCAGCGACCTCGATCTCCTTGATCGCTACTGGCGCGCCGCCAACTACCTCTCCGTCGGGCAGATCTACCTGCTCGACAACCCCCTGCTGCGCGAACCGCTGCGGGCCGAGCACATCAAGCCGCGTTTGCTCGGCCATTGGGGCACGACGCCCGGCTTGAACTTCATCTACGCCCATCTCAACCGCGTCATCCGAGCGCTGGACCTCAACGTGCTCTATGTCTGTGGTCCCGGCCATGGCGGCCCGGGCATGGTCGCCAACACTTATCTCGAAGGCAGCTACAGCGAGATCTATCCTAACATCGCGCGCGATGCGGACGGATTGCGCAAGCTATTCCGGCAGTTCTCCTTCCCCGGCGGCATCCCGAGCCACGCCGCGCCGGAGACGCCCGGCTCGATCCACGAAGGCGGCGAGCTCGGCTACGCGCTGGTGCACGCCTATGGCGCGGCGCTCGACAATCCCGACCTGGTCGTCGCCTGCGTCGTCGGCGACGGCGAGGCCGAAACCGGCCCGCTCGCGGCGTCCTGGCACTCCAACAAGTTCCTGAACCCGGCGCATGACGGCGCGGTGCTGCCGATCCTGCACCTGAACGGCTACAAGATTGCCAACCCGACCGTGCTCGGACGAATGTCTGACAGCGAGATCCGCGATCTCTTCCGCGGGTTCGGCCACGAGCCCCTGTTCGTCGAGGGCGACGATCCCAAATTGATGCACCGGATCATGGCGGATGCGCTCGACGTCGCATTCGCCAGCATCCGCTCGATCCAGCAGCACGCCCGCGACGGGCGCAAAAATATCGAGCGGCCACGCTGGCCGATGATCGTGCTGCGCAGCCCGAAGGGCTGGACCGGTCCGAAGGAAGTCGACGGCAAGAAGGTCGAAGGTTTTTGGCGCGCGCATCAGGTGCCGGTCGCAAGCTGCCGCGAGAACCCTGCGCATCTGAAGGTGCTCGAAGACTGGATGCGCAGCTACGAGCCGGAGAAACTGTTCGACGCGAGCGGCGCGCTCGTCCCCGAGCTCCAGGCGCTGGCACCCGAGGGCAATCGCCGCATGGGCGCCAATCCGCATGCCAATGGCGGGTTGCTGAAGAAGGAGCTGAAGCTGCCGGACTTCCGCAGCTTTGCCGTCGAAGTGCCGCAGCCCGGCGCCGTCACGGGAGAAGCGACGCGCGAGCTCGGCAGATTTTTGCGCGACGTCATTCGCCTCAACGCGCAAGAGCGCAATTTCCGCATCATGGGCCCGGACGAGACGGCATCAAATCGGCTAGATGCGGTGTTCGAGACGACCGAACGTGTCTGGATGGAGCCGATCGAGCCTTACGACGTGCATCTTGCGCAGGACGGCCGCGTGATGGAGGTGTTGAGCGAGCATCTCTGCCAGGGCTGGTTGGAGGGCTATCTGCTCACCGGACGCCACGGCTTCTTCTCCTGCTACGAGGCCTTCATCCACATCGTGGATTCCATGTTCAACCAGCACGCCAAATGGCTGAAGGTGACGCGGCATCTGCCGTGGCGGCGGCCGATCGCCTCGCTCAATTATCTGTTGACCTCGCATGTCTGGCGCCAGGACCATAACGGCTTCAGTCATCAGGACCCCGGCTTCGTCGACCTCGTCGCCAACAAGAAGGCCGACATCGTTCGCATCTACTTCCCGCCCGATGCCAACACGCTGCTGTGGATCGCCGACCATTGCCTGCGGACGTACAACCGCATCAACGTGATCGTCGCCGGCAAGCAGCCGGCGCCGCAATGGCTGTCGATGCAGGACGCCGCCACGCATTGCGATGTCGGCATCGGCATCTGGACCTGGGCGGGCACGGAAGACGCGGGTGGCGAGCCCGATGTGGTGATGGCCTGTGCCGGCGACGTGCCGACATTGGAGACGCTTGCCGCCGTCGACCTGCTGCGCAAGGCGCTGCCGGATCTGAATATCCGCGTCGTCAACGTCGTCGACCTGATGACGCTGCAGCCGCAGGACCAGCATCCGCACGGCCTGTCCGACCGCGACTTCGACAGCCTGTTCACGCGCGACAAGCCGGTGATCTTCGCCTATCACGGCTATCCCCATCTGATCCACCGGCTGACCTATAACCGCACCAACCATGCCGGCCTGCATGTGCGCGGCTTCGCCGAGGAAGGCACCACGACGACGCCGTTCGACATGGTCGTGCTCAACGAGCTCGACCGCTACCACCTCGCGATCGAGGCGATCGAACGCGTGCCGGGTCTTGCGACCAGGGCCGCGCAGGTGAAGCAGCAGCTCCGCGACAAGCTGCTCGAGCACTCACGTTACGTACGCGAACACGGCGAGGACATGCCCGAGATCCGCGACTGGGTCTGGCCGGGCAAGCCGGGCTGACGCCATGCCGGCGCCAGAGGCGGTTCTCGTCCTCAACTCGGGCTCGTCGAGCATCAAGTTCGGCCTGTTCGAGATCTCGGCGGCCGAGCCTGCGCTGCTCTGCAAGGGCCTGCTCGACGAGCACGAGGCCAGGCCCCGGCTCGTCGTGAAAGGCCCCGCGGGCGAAGACCTGTTCGAGAAGCGGCGGGACGAGGCCGATGCCGACGGCGGCCACCTGTTCGCCGACGCGCTCGCCTTCATCGACGACCGGTTCGGCCAAGACAGCTTGCGCGCAGTTGGCCACCGTATCGTCCACGGCGGGCCGGATCATTCAGGCCCGGTCGAATTGACGGACGATATCACCGCGAAGCTGGAGGCCCTGACGCCGCTGGCGCCGCTGCACCAGCCGCGCTGCCTCGCGCCGGTCCGCACCCTCTCCGCGATCCGTCGCGCGCTGACCCAGATCGCCTGCTTCGACACCGCCTTCCATCACGGACTTGCACCGCCTGCGAGCCGCTTTGCGATTCCGAGGCGCTATGAAGAGCGCGGCGTCAGGCGCTACGGCTTTCACGGGCTGTCGTTCGAATATGTCGCGGGCCGCCTCGCCGGAATCGCGCCGCAGCTCGTTGCGAAGCGCACCGTCATCGCGCATCTCGGCAATGGCGCAAGTCTCTGCGCACTCCGCAACGGCCGCAGCGTCGACACCACGATGGGACTGACGCCGCTCGACGGCCTCGTGATGGGGACGCGAAGCGGCACGATCGACCCCGGCGTGCTGCTCTATCTGCAGCAGCACGAGGGGATGTCGGTCGAAGACGTCCAGCACCTGCTCTATCACGAGTCGGGCCTGCTCGGCGTCTCCGGCATGTCCGCGGACATGCGCACGCTGCTTGCGAGCCGCGAGGCTGCGGCACGGGACGCGATCGATCTCTTCACCTTCCGTGCGGCGCAGGAGATCGCGATGATGGCGACCACGCTTCAGGGGCTGGACTGTCTGGTCTTCACTGGCGGCATCGGCGAGCATGCCAGCGAGATCCGCAGCGCGATCGGCGAGCGTCTCGCCTGGCTCGGCGTGCGCATCGATGCAGCGGCGAATAGCGAGGGACGCGAGCGGATCGGCACCGGCGACAGTGCGGTCGATATTTTCATCATTCCCACCAACGAAGAGATCGCGATCGCGCGCCATTGCGCCGCGCTTCTGCGCGAACGACACGCTGCGTGACGGTTTTATGAATGATCTGTCGCAATGAGGCCGTCGCAACTTCGCGGCATAAGGACGGCATCAACCGTTGCGCGGACAGACCATGAAAACCCAGATCATCGAAGAACTCGGACAGGGCGACATCCTGTTGCCCGCGCTGGTGGCGGAAGGGCTTGCCGCCAATGACCGCATCAAGGTGCGGATGAGTGCGCTCCAGGCGGCGGCTCGGCATGCGCAAGATCCCGATCGTCCCGCCAGCGAGCTTGCGGTCGAGAGTCACGCCGCCGGCATTGCACCAGCCGCGATCGCAACGCTGATCGGCGGCGCCCATCTGGTCGGACCGTCCCGGCTCGCGGCGCCGAACCTCGCCAAGCTGATGAAGGAGATCCAGGACGACGCTGCGGCCATGATCCGCGCCGTCAGCGCCGGCGCGCCGTCGGACGGCGACAAGGCGAACGCGCGGCTGACGGCCGTCCGAAGCGCGGGTCTGCTCGATGCCACCAACGAAATCGATCTTTCCCGCATTGCGCGCCTGACCGGCGTTGCCGAGACGGCCGGCGACAGCCTCCATCGGCTGGTGATGGATCTGCACAAGGCGCTGAACAAGCTTGCGGTGAACTGTTCGGAGGAAACGCTCGACGGTGCCCATGTGTTCGGCCTGCACGGCGAAGATCGCGGCGCGGTGGAGGCCTTCATGAAAGGCCTGAACCAGACGCGAAGGCTGAAGTTCAACCACCCCGGTCTCGACACCATGGCGACCCGCTCGGGCGGCCGGCTGCTGATCCAGAACGACATCGGCACCACGGACGCCCATGTGGTGGTGATCGCGGTCAAGAAGAACGCGGTCACTGTCACCTACACCGACGTACACCTGGCGCGGGCAAAATTCTTCATCTCGCTGTTCGACAAGTTCGAGGCGAGTTGGAGCGGGCTCGACCGTCACACCGCCGCGGGCCTCGGCGAAGACAATTCATTCTATCTCGTCACCGGCCAGTATCAGCCGGCTCACGCCGCGGATCGCAACGAATTCCTCGCGGCCGTGGGCGCCGCGCTGGTGTTCCTGATCGACTGGAACAAGGCGCGCAAGCTGCTGCGGACCTGGGTTGCCAAGGACGACGCCACACGAATCCTGGAATGGGCGGCGCGACAGCGGATCGGCCATCGCGGCTTTCTCGAGCTCGGCGGCAACGAGCTGTTGGGGTCGGCGGTGCGCAACGCCGCCCCCGCGCGCATCGGCTTCGGCGAGCGCGCTCGACCAGGCGCTCGGCCGCGCCGCCGCGATCGATTTTCTGAAGGCGGCACTGCGCGCCTCCACCGAGGCGCTGCTCGCAGGTCGCTCCGTCAGGACGGTCCGCGACCAGATCGAAGCCGACCTGGTGCGGCATCTGGAGCGCGTTGACGGCACCCTGCTCGCCGCGGTGCTGCGCCAGATCGGGCTTGCCCATGATCTCGTTGCGGCGATCTCCCGCCATATTGCAACGCTTCGGGCCGGCCAGCCGGCCGATCGCAAGCTGCTGGCGGTACGCTGCGGCGCGATCGAACAGAAGGCCGATCGCATTGCGCTCGAAACGCGCAAGGAAGTCGACCGGCTCAACGCCCGGCCAACGATCGCCCAGTTGATCGATCGCGCCGAAGAGGCCGTCGACGAACTGGAGCAGGCGGCCTTCATCGCCTCGCTGATGCCGGAGCGAACCGATCCGTCGCTGCTGACCGCACTCGCCGAACTCTGTGTGGTGGCGATGACCGCGACCGAGGTCGCGGCCAGCGGCGTCGCCGCGGCCACCGACGTGCCGGAAGGGCGGCGCGCCGATTCCGAGGATGCGCTGTCCGCCGTGAGCCGCCTGATCGATGCCGAACATGCCGCGGACGGCCACGAGCGTGCGACGACCGCGCTGGTCTTCGGCGGCGGCTTCGACGTCGCGACCTCGCTCTCGGTGCTCGAGCTTGCCCGCGCCATCGAGCGCGCCACCGACCGTTTCGCCGGCTTCGGGCATCTGTTGCGCCGGCACATCATGATCGATCTCGCAGCCTAGGGGGAAGCACCATGCATATCGTGCGTATCGGCGCCGAGGCGACCGAATTGCGTCCCGCCGAGGAGATCGGCGCCAAGGCCGCCAACCTCGCCCGGATGGCGGCGCTGGGCCTGCCGGTGCCGCCGGCTTTCGTGCTGCCGGTCAAGCTCTGCGCCGACATCATCGCGGGGCACGCGCATGCGGAGCGTCATCTGAGCGACGGGCTCAAGGAAGGAATTGCCTTCCTGGAGAGCGCGACCGGAAGGCGGTTCGGCGACCGGCGGCTGCCGCTGCTGGTCTCGGTGCGCTCGGGCGCCGCCCGATCGATGCCGGGCATGCTCGACACCGTGCTCAATGTCGGCTGCACGTCGGATGCCGTGCACGGCCTGATCCGTGCGACCGGCCGGCCGCGGCTCGCCTGGGACTGCCGGCGGCGCTTCCTGGAGAGTTTTGGCGAGACGGTGCTCGGGCTGGACGCCGCCGCATTCGCGGCCCGCATCTCGGAACTGGTCGAGGCCGAAGGTGCCGAGAACGATCGTGCGCTCGACAGCGAAGCGCTGGAGCGGCTTGCCGGCGACGAACAGGCGCTGGTCGAGGATCACGCCGATGGGTGGCTCGAGGATGCGGTCGCGCAGCTCGAGGCCGCGGCGCAAGCCGTCTACCGGTCCTGGACGAGCGAGCGGGCGAAGACCTATCGGAAACTCCAGCAACTCGAAGGGCTCCAGGGCACCGCCGTCACGGTGCAGGCGATGGTGTTCGGCAATGGCGGGCTGGCATCGGGTGCCGGGGTGGCCTTCTCGCGCGATCCTTCGACCGGCGCACCGCGCCCGATGATCGATCTCGTGCTCGATGCGCAGGGCGAGGACGTCGTGTCCGGGCGCCGCTCCCCCGACGCCGAGGATGCGATCGTGCGCGCACTGCCGCGGACCGAAGCCGAGCTTGGCGATATCCTGAAGCGGCTCGAGCGTGAATTTTGCGACGTGCAGGACGTCGAGTTCACCGTCGAAGATGGCAGGCTGTGGATCCTCCAGACGCGCGCGGCCAAGCGAACGCCGCGTGCGGCGGTCAGGATCGCGATCGACCTCGTGCATGAGGGGCTGATCACGCAGGACGAGGCGCTGGAGCGGATCGCCGGGATCGACCTCGCCTCGCTCGCCGCGACCGCACTGGTCTGCGCGGGCGAGCCGGCGGCGATCGGCATCGGCGCGTCCGGGGGCATCGGCGTCGGCCGCGCGGTCTTCGACGCCGAAAGCGCCCAGCGCCTGTCGGCCACAGGCGATCCGGTCATCCTGCTGCGTCCCGACACCAGCACCGCGGACGTCGCAGGCTTCGCGGTGGCGGCCGGCATCGTCACGGCGGTCGGCGCGCGGACCTCGCATGCGGCGCTGGTGGCGCGGCAGATGGGCAAGCCCTGCGTGGTCGGCTGTCACGCGCTGAAGATCGATCCTGTCTCGCGGCAGGCCCAGCTTGCCGACGCGACATTGTCGGAGGGCGACTGGATCACGATCGAGGGCGATGCGGGACAACTCTATCTCGGACGCTGCCGCACGGTGGAGACGCGCCCCGACGCCGAACTCGCCGAGATCGCGAAATGGCAATCGCAGGCCGGCGACCTCGATCCGCCGGCACGCGCCGCCGCGGCTCAGTGAATGCCGGCGAAGATCTGGATACACCCGATCGCGACCTCGATCAGGATCAGCACCACCACGGCGATCTCGAGACGCAACGAGCGCTCGGTGTCGATGATGTCTGTCAGCGCATTGGCCGTCTCGGACACGGCGGTGAGCTTGCGCTCGAGCGTGTCGAGGCGCTCCTTCAATTCGTACTCGTCTTCGAGGCGGGCATAGAGCCGGTCGAGCTCGGGCTTCTCCCAGAGCACGTCGGGCTTCTCGGCGACGGCGACGCGGCCGGCGACGCGCTGCTGCACCAGCAGCGCGTTGCCGATCAGTTGCAGAATGGCCCTGCGCCGGCGCGGCGTGCGGCCGCGCTCGGCGAGCTCGCGCGCGAACGGCTCGATGACGTCGAACACGGCCGCGACACGCCGTTCGTCGCGCGCCAGCGACGTGCTCTTGGCGAGCGCGTCGGCAACCAGAAGCAACCGGTCGTCGGAGAATTTGGCGAGGCAGATCGGCCCGCCCGGCTGGATCACCTCGGCGTTCTCGTCGTTGCAGAGCTGCGCCTGCGCGGTCTCTTCCTCATAGGGGCTGAGCTCGCCGATCACGCGCGGCTTCAGGCTGTCGATCAGCACCTTCTCCTCCGAAGGCAACAGGCCGATCAGCACCACGACGCCGTAGCGGAAGATCACGGCAAGGCCGGCATGGACGCGGAAGGCGGCCGGCGTCGACGACACCAGCGCGCCGAGCTCGAGGCCCGAAGCATTGATGCGGTCGCCCAGCATCAGCGCCCGGATCCGCAAGGTCGGCGCGGCGGCCGGCCTGGGAGATGTCGACGGCGCGCTAACAGCAAGTTGATCGGCAGTCATACGAAGCCCTCTTCAGCACAATGGATTGCCTGCTTTTCCCGTTCCCGGGCGTCGTTCCGCTCGCATCCTCCTCTCGTAGGATTGCGATCCGCCTGCGTGGCGCGCAAGATCGGAACGAAACTCCGGGTTAATACGGTCAAGACAAAGCTGCGCCGAAATATTCAGCAACATTGCCATCCCGCGCGGGACATCTTTGGATGCGATGGCTCTGGCAGTTTACCATCGAACGGCGGAGCCCCCGCCGAAAAGTTGCACTCGGCATTGCCGCGTGTTTATGACAACATCATAACAAGTTACGCTTCTCCCGAAGTGCGGACATCGAAGCCTCAACCATGCTGAGCGTCATCATTCCGACCGAGGGCGTCGAGCAGACGGCGGTCGCAACTCTGGCCGCGCTGGTCCCCGGCGCCGCCGCGGGCATCGTCCGGGAAGTGCTCCTGGTCGACGGCACCCGCAACGGCGTCATCGAGCGCGTGGCCGACGTCGCCGGCTGCCGTTTCATCGGCTTCGAGGGATCCTCGCAGGGCGCGGCGCTGGCCGCCGGTGCGCTCCAGGCCCGGTCGGCCTGGCTGATGTTCCTGCCCGCAGGCGCGGTGCTGGAAACCGGCTGGATCGAGGAGACCACCCAATTCATCCAGGCCGTCGCGAGCAGCGGCCGGGACCGCGCGGCGGTGTTCCGCTACGCCCGCTCGCCCTACGCCGACACCGGATTCCGCGACATGCTCCGCGCCGTGGCCCGCAAGCTGGTCGGCCCGCTCGGCGATCAGGGACTTTTGATCGCGCGTGACCATTACGACCGGATCGGCGGCTACCCGCCCCAGGCCCGCCGCTCCGAGGCGCGGCTGCTGCGCCGGCTCGGCCGCTCGTCCCGAACCATGCTGCGCAGCCGGATCGTCATGGTCGGCTGAAGTCACTTTTTAGACTCGCCCTTGATACTTGCCAACGTCAAATAATTGTTTGACAATGGCAAATATTGAGGTGACCCATGCCGTCAAGCCCTCTGCCATCAAGCTCGTCGTCATCAAGCGCTGCGGCCGGACAGGTCGCCGACGACCAGGTTCAGGCGGTCCGCGCCTTCAACCGCTTCTACACCCACAAGCTCGGCGTTCTCGACCAGCAGCTCCTGAAGAGCCCGTTCTCGCTGAGCGAGGCCCGCGTGCTCTACGAGCTCGCCCATGGAGGCGAGCAATCGGCCAAGGAGATCGGCATCGCGCTCGGGCTCGACGCCGGCTATCTCAGCCGCATCGTGCAGAATTTCGACGAGAGCGGCCTGATCGCGCGCAAGCCGCTTGCCAGCGACCGCCGGCAGGTTCAGCTCAGCCTGACCGCAAAGGGCCGCCAGGCCTTCGCCAAGCTGGAGCGCTCGTCCCAGGAGGACGTCGCCGCGATGCTGCGGCCGCTGCCGGACGAGGAGCGCAGGCGGCTCACCGGAGCGATGGAGACGATCGAGCGGCTGCTCGCTTTGCCGCGCGCGCCGGCGCCGCGCGCGATCCTGCGCGATCCCCGCCCCGGCGACATGGGCTGGGTGGTGCAGAGCCACGGCGCGCTCTATGCCGGCGAATACGGCTTCGATTCCGGCTTCGAGGCGCTGGTGGCCGAGATCGTCGCCAAATACATGACCTCCTACGATGCCTCGCGCGAGCGCTGCTGGATCGCCGACATCGAGGGCCGCCCGGTCGGCTCGGTGTTCCTGGTGAAGGCCAGCGACGACGTCGCCAAGCTGCGGCTGCTGCTGCTCGACCCCGCCGCACGCGGACAGGGTCTCGGCCAGCGGCTGGTCGCCGAATGCGTCTCGTTCGCACGGGCCTGCGGCTATCGGCGGATGACACTGTGGACGCAGAGCAATCTCACAGCCGCGCGAAAAATCTATCAGGATGCCGGCTTCAAGCTGGTCGCCACCGAGCCGCACCGCAGCTTCGGCCAGAACCTCGTCGGCGAAACCTGGGAGCGCGATCTCTGATGCACCAGCGGCACCAATCCGCGCACCGCATCACCGGAGAGCTCGTCGATCTCTACAAGCGCCGGGCGCGACGCCTGCACGCGGAGGCGTGCCGGCAGATGTGGCTGATGGTGTGGAGTTCGCTGACCAACAAATTCTAGTCGAGAACGAGTGTCGCAAAGAGCGAGATGCGCATCGCGATGCCCTCGCCCCTTGTGGGAGAGGGCAGCGACGCCGGTAGACGCGGGCTCAGTTGGGTGAGGGGTATGTCTCCGCGAGCACAGGTCTCCGCGGAGGGAACCCCTCATCCGGCGCTTCGCGCCACCTTCTCCCACAAGGGGGAGAAGGGAAGAAAGCGTCAACGCCGGCAACTACGCAGTCGCGCCTTGCGCCTTCGGCCGGCGCAGATGCTCGTCGAGGCGCGGCATGATCTCGACGAAATTGCAGGGGCGCGTGCGGTAGTCGAGCTGAGCGGCGAGAATGCCGTCCCAGCCGTCGCGGCAGGCGCCGGGAGAGCCGGGCAGGCAGAAGATGTAGGTTGCCCCGGCAACGCCCGCGGTGGCGCGGCTCTGGATCGTCGAGGTGCCGATCTTGGCGTGGCTCAGCATGTGGAATGCGATCGAGAAACCGTCCATGCGTTTCTCGAACAAGGGCTCGATCGCCTCCGGCGTGACGTCGCGCCCGGTGAAGCCGGTGCCGCCGGTGGTGATGACGACGTCGACGCCGCTATCCGCAATCCAGCGGCGGATGACGGCGCGGATCGCCTCGACGTCGTCGGTGACGATCTCGCGCGCGGCAAGATGATGGCCCGCGCCGGTGAGGCGGTCGGCCAGCGTCTGGCCGGACTTGTCGTCGGCGAGCGCGCGCGTGTCGGAGACGGTCAGCACCGCGATGTTGAGCGGGATGAACTGTTTTGCTTCGTCGATCGAGGCCACGACTTCACTCCTGTTTCCCCGGCCACCGCCGTCATCCCCGGACGAACGCATTTGCGTTCGCTCGGGAGGTGCGCGCTCTTGCGGCGCAAGCGCACCGCAAGGGCGCACCTCGAAGGATGGGCCGGGAGCTCGCCATCCTTCGAGGCTCGCCGAAGAGGCGAGCACCTCAGGATGACGCCACTACTCCTGCATTCCCGGATGCGCAATTGGGCATCATAGTTCGTGCTGCGCTACGTCCGGGGCACGAAGTCCAGTGTACTACGACCCGCCGCCGAACGTGTTGCAGGCCTGGACCGTGCCCTGCTGGTAGCCGGTCATGAACCATTGCTTGCGCTGCGCGGCCGAGCCATGGGTGAAGGAATCGGGCACGACGCGTCCGGTGGCCTGACGCTGGAGCGTGTCGTCGCCGATCGCACTGGCCGTGGTCAGCGCGGCGTCGATGTCGCCGGCTTCCAGGAAGTTCGGACGCTTCTTCGCCTCGCGGTTGACCCAGACGCCGGACAGACAGTCCGCCTGCAACTCCACCTTGACCTGGAGCGCGTTGGCCTCGGCCTTGCTGCCGGCCTGCTGCTGAAGCCGCGTCACGCGCGGAATGATGCCGAGCAGGTTCTGGATGTGGTGGCCGGCTTCATGCGCGATGATGTAGGCGGTGGTGAAATTGCAGGCCGACTTGCCGGAGCAGCCGCGGAAGCGCGTCTCGACCTCGCGGAAGAAGCCGGTGTCGAGGAAGATGGTGCGATCCGGCGGACAGTAGAAGGGGCCCATCGCCGACTGCGCCATGCCGCAGCGGCCGCCATTGGTGGCGTTGCGGAACAGCACGATCTTCGGACCGGTGTAGGACTGGCCGCTGGCCTGGAAGATCTCGCTCCAGCGGTCGTCGATCTCGCCGAGGATGCCGGAGATCATGCTGCCCATCTCGTCGGTCGGCGCGCCGCGCTTGGCCGACGTCGACTGGCGATCGGTCTGGTAGCTCGGCGCCTGGCCGCCGCCGGTGAGGATCTCGGCGCCGCCGATCAGGATGCGCGGATCGATGCCGAAGGCGTAGCCGATCAGGCCGAGCACGATGATGGTGCCGATGCCGAGCCCGCCGCCGCCCATGGGCAGGCCAAACCCGCCGCCTCCGCCGCCGCCAAACCCGCCGCCGCCTTCGTCGCGACGATCCTCGATGTCGTCGCTGCGGCGGAAATCATCGTAGCGCATGGCGGGCTTCCCTTAAGTCCTTGATGGCGTCAATTGGGCGCAAATGCGACAAAGCTCAACGCGCCACATACGTAAAATTTCCGTTGCCTTTATCAATATCCCGCTCGGCAATTATTGCCTAGTGCGACAGCATGCCGATGCCAGCAATTTTTTCCGAGGGTTGAGCAATTTTTTCCGAGAGAAATTTGGAGTCGTTTCGCAGCTCCAGCGGCTCCCGCAGCGCGAAGAAACGAGAAATACACTGTAAAACTCGGCGAATGCGAACAGCGAACCACGCACGACGCGCGATGCGAGGCCTGCACACGAAAGCGGCGGATTAAGTCGATTTTTACTTTGCCCCTTCAATGTAACGGTCAGTCGGTTGTTTGGTCCCGCGTCGCCGACAGCGTCGCCTGAGTCAGAGTTCTTGAGTCATGGTAGAGTCGCGTCGCGGGGCGTCTGCAAGGGCGCCCCGCACAAATTTTGAGTCTTCGTCGCATCGCATCATCCTCGGTGATTGCGTCGCCGAGATGTCGAAGCTTCAGGCTGGTTCGGTCGATCTGGTGTTCGCAGATCCGCCGTACAATCTCCAGCTCAAGGGCGATCTGAAGCGCCCCGACGAATCCCATGTCGATGCCGTCAACGACGACTGGGACAAGTTCGATTCATTCTCCGCCTATGACGATTTCACCCGCGCCTGGCTGCTTGCCGCCCGCCGCGCGATGAAGCCGTCGGCGACGATCTGGGTGATCGGCTCCTATCACAACATCTTCCGCGTCGGCGCGATCATGCAGGACCTCGGTTTCTGGCTCCTGAACGACATCGTCTGGCGCAAGACCAACCCGATGCCGAACTTCCGCGGCCGCCGCTTCACCAACGCGCACGAGACCATGATCTGGGCCGCGCGCGACGAGAAGGCCAAGGGCTACACCTTCAACTACGAAGCGCTGAAGGCCGCCAACGAGGACGTGCAGGCACGTTCCGACTGGCTGATCCCGCTCTGCACCGGCGAGGAGCGCCTCAAGGGCGCCGACGGCAAGAAAGTGCATCCGACGCAGAAGCCGGAAGGCCTGCTCGCGCGCGTGCTGCTGTCGTCATCGAAGCCCGGCGATCTCGTGATCGACCCCTTCAACGGCACCGGCACCACCGGCGCCGTCGCCAAACGTCTCGGCCGCTCCTATATCGGCTTCGAGCGCGACAAGACCTACGCCAAGGCCGCCGAGGCCCGCATCGCCGCGGTCGAGCCGCTGCCGGAGGCAAGCCTTGCCCCGTTCATGACCGCGCGCGAGGCGCCGCGGGTCGCGTTCTCCGAGCTGATCGAGCGCGGCATGATCATGCCCGGCACGAAGCTGTTCGACGCCAAGAAGAAGCTCGGCGCACTGGTCCGCGCCGACGGCGCCATCATGTTCGGCGACAAGGTCGGCTCGATCCACCGCATCGGCGCGGTGGCGCAGGGCGCGCAGGCCTGCAACGGCTGGACCTTCTGGCACGTCGAGACCAAGAAGGGTCTCAAGCTGATCGACGAGCTCCGCGCCGAGATCCGCTCCGGCATGGCGGCGGAGTAGTCCTCCCTCTCCTCCGTCATTCCGGGGCTCGCGAAGCGAGAACCGGAATCCATCGAACCCAAGCACACGCCGCCCAATGGACTCTCAGATGCGCAATTGCGCATCATAGCTCGCGCCAAGAGGCGCGCCCGGAGTGACAGCGGTGGTTGAAAGCCAGCGGAACCAGGACTAGATTCGACCGATCAGCCCCGTCCTGACCGGTTGGCTCTCATGCGACGACAGTCCGAGACCTTGCTGCTGGTGCCGCTGCTGCCGATCTTCCTGCTCGGCATGTTTCCGATGTTCCTGATCGCGCTGCTGGGATTTTTCGGCCTCGCTCTGTTCGGCGTGCTCGTGGTCTGCGTCGGGCTCGCCAGCAGCAACGAGGCGCACGACGATTTCAATCACGACGTCATCGTGCACGGCTACTCGCGCGGATCGGAGCGATCGGCACGGGCCTCCGACATGCATCTTGCCGCGCGGCTCGGGCTGCGGCTGGAAGCCGTCGGCGCCGGGATGATTATTACGGCGGCGATCGGCCTTTGTTACGCCGGCTGATCTGCGCGGCGCGCAGGTACCGCCCGGCAAACTCGCCGGTTGCCCTCCCCGACGAGCTTCAGGCAAGACAGGCCGACCCCGCGGCGATGACGCTGCGTTCACTCTCGGCAAGAAACACTGGGGAGATGTGTGATGCTCAAATTCTATTTCAACGGTTCGCCGAACCCGACCAAGGTCGCGCTTTATCTCGAAGAGTCCGGCCTTCCTTTCGAGCCGGTGAAGATCGACACCCGCAAGGGCGAGCAGTTCACGCCGGATTTCCTCAAGATCAATCCGAACGGCAAGGTGCCGGCGATCGACGACGGCGGCACGATCGTGTTCGACTCGAACGCCATCCTGCTCTATCTCGCCGAGAAGACCGGAAAATTCCTGCCCGCCGCGTCGTTGCGCGGCGAGACGCTGTCATGGCTGATGTTCATCGCCACCGGCGTCGGCCCGTATTCGGGCCAGGCCGTGCACTTCAAGCATTTCGCGCCGAAGGATCAGAACCACGACTACGCCCATAACCGCTATCAGTACGAGACCGATCGCCACTACAAGATTCTCCACGGCCACCTCAAAGACCACCGCTACATGGTCGGCGACAGCTATTCGATCGTCGACATGGCGCTGTGGGGCTGGGCGCGGATGGTGCCATTCAAGCTCGGCGACGACGCCTTTGCACGATATCCGAACGTAAAGCGCCTGGTCGACGAGATCTCGGCGCGCCCTGCGGCTGTGCGCGCGATCGGGCTGAAGGACAAGTTCACCTTCAAGGCCGAGATGGACGACGAAGCGCGCGCCAACATGTTCAAGCACATGATGACCAAGGTCGCCTGATCGCGCCACGCCTTCAACCCGGGTCCACGCGCATGCGCGTGGACCTTTGCTTTTGAAACGCCAGCGCCGATCAGGCGGCGTGGACCGAGTTCAGGAACCTGGCGACCTCCTGCTTCAGCCGGTTGCTGTCGGCCGACAGCGAGCGCGCCGCCGAGAGCACCTGCGAGGAGGCCGAACCGGTCTCGGAGGCACCGCGCTGCACGTCGCCGATATTGGTGGAAACGCGCTGGGTGCCGTGGGCCGCCTGCTGGACGTTGCGGGAGATCTCCTGCGTCGCCGCGCCCTGCTGCTCCACGGCCGCCGCGACCGTCGAGGAAATCTCCGACAGCCGCTCGATGGTGCCGCTGATCTCCCTGATGGCGCCGACGGATTGCTCGGTAGCGGCCTGGATGTTGGAAATCTGCTGGCCGATCTCACCGGTCGCTTTCGCGGTCTGCTCGGCCAGCGCCTTGACCTCGGAGGCGACCACGGCAAAGCCGCGGCCGGCCTCGCCCGCGCGCGCCGCCTCGATGGTGGCGTTCAGCGCCAGCAGATTGGTCTGGCCCGCGATGGTGCTGATCAGCTCGACCACGTCGCCGATGCGGGCGGCCGCCTTGGAGAGCTCGCCGACCCGGTCGTTGGTCCTGCTCGCCTGCCCCACCGCCTCGCTGGCGATGCGGGCGGATTCCTGCACCTGGCGGGCGATCTCCGAAACCGAGGAGGACAGCTCCTCGGTCGCGGAGGCAACCGCCTGTACGTTGGCCGAGGCCTCTTGTGAGGCGCTGGCGACTTCCGTGGACAGGTCCTGGGCCCGCGAGGCGGTCGTGGTCAACGTGCCGGCCGAGGCCTCCAACTCGTTCGATGCCGACGACACGGTGTCGACGATCTCGCCGACCGCCTGCTCGAACTGGTCGGCGAGCCGGACCATGTCTTTCTTGCGGCCCTCGGCCTGCCGCGCCTCGACCTCGACCTGCTCGTGACGCAGGCGCTCGGTCTCGACCATGCTCTCCTTGAACACCTGGATCGCCTTGGCCATGTCGCCGATCTCGTCGCGATTGCCACGGCCCGGAATCTCGACCTTGAGATCGCCACCGGCGAGGGCTCCCATCGCCCGGGTCATCGTGGTCAGCGGTCCGACGATGCTGCGCGCGATCAGGAAGGCGACGAGGCTGCCGAACAGGATCGCAAGGCCGCCGGCGACTTCCTGGATCCAGGTCGTATTGGCAATGACGCCATCGGCGGCCGCGCGCGACTTCTGGTAGTCGGCCTTCAATCCGGTCTCCGCCATCTTGAGCTTGTCGACGCTTTCGCCGATCAGGGGAGCGATACTGTTGCGGTAGATTTCATCGGCCTGGAGGATTGCGGCGGAGGTCGTCTCGAACGCCGCCTTGTAGGCCGAAAGCGAGCTCTTGATCGGTCCGAACGCGACCTTGACCTCGTCCGGCAGACCGGCCTCCTGCAGTGACTTGAGCGCTTGCTGCGCCCGATCGACATTGGTCCTGAAGGTCGCCGGCCCCTTTGCGTCCCGGACGGCGAGGAAGCGCCAGTTTGCGACACGAACCAGCAGGATCTTGGATTCGAGATCGGCGACAGGGGCGGTCACGCTGGTATCGCCAGTTTCACGCGCGGCGTCGACGAGCTTGCCGCTATTGGCGGTCAGCTCATCCCCGCCGGCGAGCAGAACAGCCTTGCCTTTCGCCGTCTCGTTGACGGCGGTGCCCATGCTCTCGCGCAGGGACTTCATCTTTTCGACGTCACCGATCAGGCCATTGTAGATCTTGAGCCGCTCCTCGGAGACCGTCGACTTGGCCGCGTCCTTCAGCAGCTCCACCGTCGCCCCCTCCCGCTCCGCAGCCTCCTTGAAGGCCGGCTCGTTGGCGTCATAGATGTAGCGGAGATTGGCGCGCCGCAGCGCCTGGAGGTTGATCGAGATTTCCTGGACGCGGGCCGTGTTGTCCGAGAGTGCGGATAGCCGCGCCATCTGGCCCTGGACCGCCCACAAATTCCAGATCGCGACCGCGGCCATGATCAAGCCAACGACAACGAGAACCGAAAATCCGGCGTAGAGACGCCCCCGGATTCTGAAACGCAAGCTCGGCATCTGCACCGTCCATCCATAGCAAGAGAGATGGAGTAACCGAACGACTCCCCGACGTCGCAGCGGCCCCCCGCCCAGCCGCAATCACCTTTCGGAGATTCGCGCTGCACCGCGACACCATGAAGAATACTTCTTAATTCAATGCTGCATTTGCCACGCGTCGACTACGGAGGATCGCACGAAAGAATGCCCGCGGAGATGGCGGGCACCGCCAGGTCTGCAATCATCTGAACAGGAATGTGGCAATCGAAACTGTCCGACGCGGTTTGCGCCAGGGCGCAGTGCGAGTCGCACGCCCAGCAAAATTGTATCGACGAATTTATCCGGGCATCGAGCAGCTGCCCGCGCGATCGAGCTGAAGGATCCACCCGCGCCGCGCAGGTCCACGCGCATGCGCGTGGACCTTTGCTCTTGAGACGCCCGCGCCGATCAGGCGGCGTGGACCGAGTTCAGGAACCTCGCGACTTCCTGCTTCAGCCGGTTGCTGTCGGCCGACAGCGAGCGCGCCGCCGAGAGCACCTGCGAGGAGGCCGAACCGGTCTCGGAGGCGCCGCGCTGCACGTCGCCGATATTGGTCGAGACGCGCTGGGTGCCGTGGGCCGCCTGCTGGACGTTGCGGGAGATTTCCTGCGTCGCCGCGCCCTGCTGCTCCACGGCCGCCGCGACCGTCGACGAGATCTCCGACAGCCGCTCGATCGTGCCGCTGATCTCCCTGATGGCGCCGACGGATTGCTCGGTAGCGGCCTGGATGTTGGAAATCTGCTGGCCGATCTCACCGGTCGCTTTCGCGGTCTGCTCGGCCAGCGCCTTGACCTCGGAGGCAACCACGGCAAAGCCGCGGCCGGCCTCGCCCGCGCGCGCCGCCTCGATGGTGGCGTTCAGCGCCAGCAGATTGGTCTGGCCGGCGATGGTGCTGATCAGCTCGACCACGTCGCCGATGCGGGCGGCGGCCTTGGAGAGCTCGCCGACCCGGTCGTTGGTCCTGCTCGCCTGCCCCACCGCCTCGCTGGCGATGCGGGCGGATTCCTGCACCTGGCGGGCGATCTCCGAAACCGAGGAGGACAGCTCCTCGGTCGCGGAGGCAACCGCCTGTACGTTGGCCGAGGCCTCTTGTGAGGCGCTGGCGACTTCCGTGGACAGGTCCTGGGCCCGCGAGGCGGTCGTGGTCAACGTGCCGGCCGAGGCCTCCAACTCGTTCGATGCCGACGACACGGTGTCGACGATCTCGCCGACCGCCTGCTCGAACTGGTCGGCGAGCCGGACCATGTCTTTCTTGCGGCCCTCGGCCTGCCGCGCCTCGACCTCCACCTGCTCCGCGCGCATGCGCTCGGTGTCGACCATGTTGTTCTTGAACACCTCGATCGCCTTGGCCATGTCGCCGATCTCGTCGGCCTTGCCGCGGCCGGGAATCTCGACCTCGAGATTGCCACCGGCGAGCAGCCCCATCGCGCGCGTCATCGAGGTCAGGGGACCGACGATGCTGCGGGCGATCAGGAAGGCGACGATCAACCCGAACAGAACGGCGAGGCCGCCCGCGATCGCCTGCACGGACGTCGTGCCCTCGATCACGGCTTCGGCGGTGGTACGCGAATCCTTGTAGTCCTTCTTCAGGGTGGTTTCGGCGACCTTGAGCTTGCCGATGCTCTCGACGATGAGCGGGGCGAGGTTCTTGTGATAGATCTCGTCGGCCTGGAGCATCGCGGCCGACGTCGTCTCGAACGCGGATTTGTAGATTCCGAGCGAGGTCTTCACCGGCGCGAGCGTGGCGCGCAATTCCGTCGCCTGCGGGCTCTTTTCGAGCGCCGTGAGCCGCTGCATGGCCCTGTCGACATTCGTCCTGAAGTTGGCCGGCCCCTTGGTGTCGCGCAGGGCCAAGAAACGCCAGTTCGCGATCTGGACGAGAAGGAGCCTGGATTCGAGGTCCGCAACGAGGGCCGCGGTGTCTTCGTCAACGGCTGCGCGCGCCGTATCGACCAGCTTGCCCATCTTGACGGTCAGTTCGTCGCCGCTCGGCAACAGCGTCGCCTTGCCGGTTCGCGCCTCGTTGACGGCGTCGCCGAGATTGTCACGCAGGCTCCGCATCCTGGCGATGTCGGTGATGAGATCTTCGTAGAGCTTACGCCGCTCCTCGGAGGCCGTCCCCTGCGCTCCGACCTTCAACAGCTCGGTCGCCGCGGCTTCCCGTTCAGAAGCTTCCTTCATCGCAGGTTCGCTGGCGTCGTAGATGTAGCGCAGATTGGCCCGCTGGATCGCCTGGAGATGGGTCGAGATCTCCAGAACCCGCGCCGTGCTGTCCGAGAACGCCGAGAGTTTTGCGACCTGATCCTGCACGGCCCGCAAGTTCCAGATGGCGACCACCGCCATCACGAGACCGACCGCCACCAAGGCCATGAAGCCTGCGTACAGGCGTCCCCTGATCCGCAAACGAAATTTCGGCATTCCCACTGTCCACCCAGATGCATGTGAATTCGAGCGGCCGAACGTCCGGCGATCGTCACCGGCCACCCTGGCAGCCGTGGGTCGTTGCTCGGCGACCCACGCTGCACCGCGACACAATGGGGGACACTCGTTAATTGAACCTTCTAATCCTTCGCGCGTGCGCGCGAAGGATCGCAGCAGAACTGCTGATTTTATCGGCAGTTGCGCAAGGTTTTGGCGCAAGGCCCGCAGGCGCATGCAGATCGCTGCATGGAGCGTCCCGATGGACGTTCGTCAGGCCGCCCCTGCGTCATTTTGCCAAGCGCGTTCTCGACCGCTTCCAGCGGGGGCGAGGCAACGCCTTCCGATCTTAACTTCGCCGGCGGGGCTTATGCAGCTCGTACGCAATCTCCGACCGGGTCATCCCGCAGTCCTGCAGCTCCCGCTCGGTCATGGCAGCGAGCTGGCACCGGGCCCGGGACCGCTCCCGCCCGATCCGCATGATCTCCACCAGCGTCCGCCAGGCCCGCACGACCATTGACGGCCGTAACGGACCGGGTCGGTCGGTCGGCGCGACGTCGATCAATCCGGTCAGCTCGCGGCCCTCGCGGGTGTTTGCGGAAACGGGCCGAGCGCCTTCTCGGTCAGGACCGAGTCGCAATATTCCCGGATCTCCTTGATCCTGCCGCCCTCCAGGCGAAACACCAGGCAGTAATCGTTGTCGTAGCGCACGCCTTCCGGCGTGACGTTGTCGCCCTTGGCTTCGACCACGACGATGTCGCCATCGGCGATAAAGCGGTGGGCAACGGTGCGCGTCCGGTCGCGCAGGCGGGTGCGCACATAGCCGTGCAGATCGTTGAGGATCGCTTCCTTGCCGGTGAAGGTGCGCGACCAGGAATACTGGCCGGTCACGACCCATCTGGCATCGTCGGCGAGGCTTGCGGTGAACAGGGCGCGGTCGCGCGCGCCCGGATCGGGGTTGGCGGCGGCGGCGAAAATATCCTGCATCAGTTTCTTGTTGGCGGCAGCGCTCATGGCGGCATCTCCGTGTGGTGGCGTCGGGGAGATCATCGTCCGCCGATCAGCATTCTTCAAATCGATAGCCAATATGATATCTATTCGCCTCATGAATTTGAATTCGCTTGACCTGAACCTCTTGACCGCACTCGACGCGCTGCTGCGCGAAGCCAATGTCAGCCGCGCGGCCATGAGGATCGGCCTGTCACAGCCGGCGACGAGCCACGCGTTGCAACGCCTGCGCGACATCTTCGGCGCCCCGCTGCTGGTGCGCACCGGCGCGCGCATGGAGCTGACGCCGCGGGCACAGGCCCTGCGCGCGCCGCTGGCACAGGCGCTCGATCAGGTGCGCGGGCTGTTCGTGCCGGATGAATTCGACGCCGCGCGCAGCGAACGGCAATTCCGCCTGATGATGCCGGACCTCGCGGTCGAGCTGTTGATGCCGCCCTTGATGGAGAAAGTGACGCGGGCCGCGCCCAACGTTCGCGTCGATGTCGTGCCGTGGCGGGGGCCTGCGATCTTCCACGCCGAGTTCGCCCGCACCATCGACCTCGTGATCTCGATCGGCAACGCCTTCAAGGGCTTTCACCGCCAGCTGCTCTACACCGACAGCGACGCGCTGGCGGTGCGGCGCGGCCATCCCATGGGAGCCAAGCTGAAGCGGCGCGAGACGTTCCTCGCCGCGCGCCATGTCGGCGTGATCATCCGGGGCAATAGTGAGGATCTGATCGACACCTGGCTGCGAGCCAAGGGCATCGAGCGGCACATTGCACTCGTCGTGTCAGGCTATCTCGAAGCGCTGCACGTCGCCGCCCGCACCGACCTTGTCGCCTTCGTGCCGCGCCGGCTGATCGCGGCGCTGTCGAGGCAGCTCGGCCTCGACACCGTGACCCCACCGCTCGACCCCGGCATCGACGAGCAGTTCATGTTCTATCCGACCCGCGCGCAGATGGATTCCGGCTCGATCTGGCTGCGGCGGCTGATGCTGGAGACGGGACGGGAGTTGGAGAAGCGGAGGGCCGGATAGGATGCAGCTTCAACAAGCACGGTGTCGTCCCGGACAAGCGCGCCCCAAGCGCGCGCCGATCCGGGACCCATAACCCCAGGGCGCTGTTTGGCGAAGACTCGTGGCTGTCAGCTCGCGCCGAAACCTCTCCCTGGGGTTATGGGTCCCGGGTCTGCGCTTCGCTTGCCCGGGACGACAGGGGAATATGTGGCCGTTCTTACGCCTTCTGCGCGTCCATCACCTTGCGCACGGCAGGCCGTTCCGACATCCGCTTGAAATGATCGGCGATCTTCGGCGTGGCGTTGATGTCGACGCTGTCGCCTTCGAGCCAGGTCGACAGGGTGTAAAGATAGGGATCGCAGATCGTGAACTGATCGCCCATCACCCACGGCCCCCTAAACATCTTCTGCTCGATCAGGGCGAAGCAGGCGCCCATGGTCTTCGGCACCATCGCCTTCATGTCGGCGAACGAGCTCTCCTGTGTCGCCCAGCGCGCGCCGCGCATCTTGTGCGCATGGTTGATGTGCACGGTCGAGCAGAGATAGGAATTGAACGACTGCACCTGGGCGAAGTCGAAGGGATCGTCGAGCGGCGCGAGCTTCGCCTTGGGAAAGGTCTGCGCGATATAGGCCAGCATCGCCGGCGTCTCGGTCAGGACGCCGCGGTCGGTCACCAGCGCGGGCACGCGGCCCTTCGGGTTGATGGCGAGATAGTCCGGGCTGTTCTGCTGATTGTCCTTGAAGCTCAGCCGTTCAGCCGTGTAGTCGGCGCCGGCCTCCTCCAGGGTGATGTAGGTAGCGAGCGCGCAGGTGCCGGTGGCGTAGTAGAGCTTGAGCATGTCGGACCTCATGGGAAAATTGGAAATTAACGACTGTCGGCCCCGAGGTCCATAGCACGACATCCTCTTCGCAGTTGCCCACATCCGCCCGCCTGTGCCAAGACGCCCGCAATCGGAGGGGCTTTGTCATGACGGTACTCATCGCCGGCGGCGGCATCGGCGGGCTAACGCTTGCGCTCAGCCTGCACGGAATCGGCGTTCCCGTAAAAGTGTTCGAGAGCGTCGCGGAGCTGAAACCACTCGGCGTCGGCATCAACGTGCTGCCGCATGCCGTGCGCGAGCTGATCGAGCTCGGGCTGATCGACAAGCTCGATGCCAGCGGCGTGCGCACAAGCGAGCTCGCCTACTTCTCGAAGCACGGCAAGCCGATCTGGAGTGAGCCGCGCGGGCTGGAGGCCGGCTACAAATGGCCGCAATTCTCGATCCATCGCGGCACGCTGCAGCAGCTCCTGCTCGACACCGCAATCGAGCGGCTCGGCCGCGACAGCATCCTCACCAGCCATCATCTGACCGGCTGGACCGAGACAGCGGACGGCGTCCGCGCCGATTTCATCGACAAGGCGACCGGCAAGGCCGCAGGCACCTACGAAGGCGCGATCATGATCGCCGCCGACGGCATCCATTCCGCCGCACGAGAAAAGCTCTATCCCGATGAAGGCCCGCCGATCTGGAACGGCCGCATCCTCTGGCGCGGCGTGACGCCGGCAAAGGCATTCCTCACCGGCCGCACCATGATCATGGCCGGGCACGAGATCCTGAAATTCGTCTGCTATCCGATCAGCAAGGTGCCGGATGCGGCGGGCAACCATCTGATCAACTGGGTCGCCGAGCGCCACATGCCGCCGACCTACCAGTGGCGACGCGAGGACTATAACCGCACCGCGCGGCTGGAGGAGTTCTTGCCGTGGTTCGAGAGCTGGCAGTTCGACTGGCTCGACGTGCCCGGCCTGATCCGGAACTGCCCGCACGCCTACGAATATCCGCTGGTCGACCGCGATCCGGTGTCACAGTGGACGTTCGGCCGCGTCACGCTGATGGGGGATGCCGCGCATCCGATGTACCCGATCGGATCGAACGGCGCCTCGCAGGCGATCCTCGATGCCCGCGTCATCGCCCGCGAGATCCTGGCGCATGGCCCGACGCAGGCAGCGCTGCTCGCCTACGAGGCCGAGCGGAGGCCGGCGACCACCGACCTCGTCCTGCTCAACCGCAAGAACGGACCCGAGCAGGTGATGCAACTGGTCGAAGAGCGCGCGCCCGACGGCTTTGAGGTCGTCACCGACGTGCTGTCGCAGCACGAGCTGGAAGACATCGCCGCGAACTACAAGCGCGTCGCGGGGTTCCAGGTCGAGGCGCTGAATGCCAAGCCGCCGATCGTGCCGCGGCGCGCCGATGCGAGAGGCGCGAGCACCTAGGTCGTTGCTTCACACTCCGCAATGCCGTTGACGGGTGCGAGTTAGGTGGAGCGACGACCGCCCAAGGTTGACGACATGCGCTTAAGCTTGTTGATGGCACGGATAGCGTAACCGAGCCCGACGGGATTGGTCTGGCGCAGGAAGGCGACCTTTTTCACATAGTCTTCGATGTGCCATTTGGCGTGCGCGCCCTCGCGGAAAAAGACAACGTCGCCGACACCGTAGCGCTTCGGTGGCATGCCATCGCTCTCGATCACCGTTGATCCTTCAAGGATCATGATCGTCTCGTCGAGATCGTAGTACCAGTTGAACTTGCCCATGGTGCAGGACCAGATCAGGGTCGTGGCGGTGCCGCACGCGCTGGTTGACAGCAGGTGCGAGCGCGCTTCCGGATTTCCTTCAATGATCCAGGATGGCTCAATCGGGGACGGTTTAAGATCGACGTTGGTGTGACCGGTCTCAATAAGCGCAAGCGCCATGACTCACCTCAAGGCCTCAAATAACGCGCAGCTTGACAATCATCCCGTTCAGGTTTGTGAAATTTTTATCGGGGCAGCAACATTCAAAGTTTCCGCCAAAAATATGAATTGGTCAATTTGCCGCAAGTCACGTCGATGGCGCCTCGACCGTCGCGATTCGCCTGCGGATTGCGCGGATCCACCTGTTTTCTCTGCGGGCTGCGACAATATGCGCGAGTCAAATGCTCGCGTTGCTAGAGCCGACAACGAGCCGCACGCTCATTGCGTGCGCAAGGAATTCGCGAGCAAATTCTGCGATTGCACGCGCGGGTAGATCTCTGTCCGCTTCCGCGCTGCGCGAGGCATCCCCTCCTATTCGAGCAGAATGGGCCCGCCGCACCTGGATCAGCGAACCACTCTCGCCGCTTCCAGCAGCCGCTCGCTCGCGGTCGCGGTGGCAAGCACGGTGCCGTCCTCGGTCATCAGCCTGGCCTCGACGAAGGCAATGGTCTTGCCGAGTTGCGTCACCGTCGCCTCGCCGATGATCGGGCCGGGCTTTGCGGGGCTCAGGAAGTTCACGGTCATGCTGATGGTGGTGGTGTAGAGCCGGCCCTCGCTCATCACCAGCACGGCCGGGCCCATGGTGTCGTCGAGCATGGCCGAGAGCATTCCGCCCTGGATGAAGCCGGCCGGATTGCAGAATTCGGGCTTGCCCTCGAAGCCGAGCTTGATCCAGCCGTCCTCCGGACGGGCATCGAGCAGGCGCCATCCCAGCAGCTCGGCACAGGGCGGCCTGGGAAAGTTGTCGAGCGCGGTCTTGACCATTGGGGAGCCTCCGTGTCGCCCCTGTTAACGCGGCCCTGCTGCCAGCGTGGTGTCAGGAGGATGGGGCCGGCGGGAGGCGCAATCCGTGCGCGATCACCTTGCGCATGACGTTGGGCAGCGCTTCGCCGGCCAGCGTCGCGATCGGCACCCAGCGCATGCCCGCGGGTGCCCGCGTGCGAGCTTCTGCCTTGGCGGTATAGACCACCAGTTCCAGCGGAAAATGCGTGAAGACGTGGGTGACGACGCCCACCCTGCGTTGCCAGCGCGACAGGCCCTTCAGCGCAGGCGCCTGCTGCTTCGCCGTCGCGTCCTCCTGACCGGCGAGCCAGTCCGAGCCCGGCACCTCCGTCATGCCCCCGAGCAGGCCCTTTTCGGGCCGGCTGCGGACCAGCAGTTCGTCGCCGCGCGTCACGACGAAGGCAGCGCCGCGCCGCAGCGTCCCGCTCTTCTTCGGCGTCTTGCGCGGAAAACTCTCCTGCGTGCCTTGCGCGCGTGCGATGCAATCATCGTTCAGCGGACACAGCGAGCAGGCCGGCTTCTTCGGCGTGCAAATCGAAGAGCCGAGATCCATCAATGCCTGTGCGCTATCACCGGCGCGGGCGTCGGCAAGGAGCGTCGCCGCCAGTTGCTGGATCAGCGGTTTTGATTGCGGCAGTTCCTCCTCGACCGCGAACAAGCGCGACACCACCCGCTCGATATTGCCGTCGACCGGCATGGTGCGGCGATCGAAGGCGATCGCGGCGATCGCGGCCGCAGTGTAAGGCCCGATGCCCGGCAGCGCGCGCAGCCTCTCCTCCGTGTCGGGAAAGACGCCGCCATGCTCGCGCGTCACCGCGACCGCGCAGGCATGGAGATTGCGCGCACGGGAATAATAGCCGAGCCCCGCCCACATCCGCAGCACGTCGTCCTGCGAAGCCTGTCCCAACGCGGTGACATCCGGCCAGCGCGCGACGAATTTTTCGAAGTAAGGGCCGACCGCCTTTACCGTGGTCTGCTGGAGCATGATCTCGGACAACCACACGCGGTAAGGGTCCGATGCCTCACCAGACGCCGCCCGCCACGGCAGGTGGCGGCGGTGGCGGTCATACCAGGCGAGCAGCGCCAAGGGGCGCGATGCGGTCTCCGGCTGACTGGGTTCCGATTTCGCCTTCAGGGCGGATTTGGGGCTCATGCTCCCACTGTAACGACAACGCACCGACCTCTCCACGCCATGCCCGCGCTTGTCGCGGGCATCCACGTCTTTCTTCGCAAGAGAACGTGGATGGCCGGGGCGAGCCCCGGCCATGACGGCGAAGAGCCTGTGGCTCTCACGCCGCAGTGCTATAAGGGTCCATGTCCAAATTCCCGCCCAAGCCGGGCCCCATCAGCGCCAAGCCGCTCTCGCTGCTGCTCAACGACGTCTTTGCCGAGGCGTACGCCAAACAGGGCTTTGCCGCGCGCGAGTTGGTGACGCGGTGGGCGCAGATTGCCGGGGCGGAGATCGCGGCGCATGCCGAGCCCCTCAAGATGCAATGGCCGCGACCGGTCGAGGGCCAGCCGCAGGAGCCGGCCACGCTCGTGCTGCGGGTCGAGGGGCCGATGGCGCTGGAGATCCAGCATTCCGCGGATGTGATCCTGGAACGGGTCAACCGCTTCTTCGGCTGGAGCGCGGTCGGCAAGCTCGCCTTCCGCCAGGCCCCCCTGTCGCGCGCCAAGCGGCCGGTCCGGCCGGGCCCGCCGGACCCCAAGAGTGTCGCCAAGGTGGAGGAGACCCTCGGGGACATCGAAGATGAACAGCTCAAGTCGGCGCTGGCGCGGCTCGGGGCGGCCATCAAGCGAAATTGAGCCTCATTTCGCGGTCAATCTGGACCCGTTCCCGCGGCCCGCCATTGCCTCAAACGACGTTTCAAGCTAGCGACAGGCCGCCCAAATGGGAACTTCGGGCAAGACCACGCCAATCCGGGAGCCGACCTTGATCATCACCCGCCGCGCCTTCACCACGATGCTGTCGCTGACCGGGCTTGCCGCGGTCGCCGGGTTCTCCCCATTGCGGTTCATCTCCGACGCCATGGCGCAGGCCGCCGGTGACGTGGCCAAGCCCGTGTCGCTGCCCGACATGGCGCTCGGCCCGAAGGACGCCGCCGTCACCATCACCGAATTCGCCTCGATGACCTGCCCGCATTGCGCGGCCTTCAACGAGCAGGTGTTCCCCAAGATCAAGGCGGAATACATCGACACCGGCAAGATCCGTTACGTCTTCCGCGAGTTCCCGCTCGACATCAAAGCCGCCGCCGGCTCGATGCTGTCGCGCTGCATCGCCAATGGCGATGCGCCGAAATACTTCGCTGTCACCGACATGCTGTTCCGGCAGCAGAACGACTGGGTGATGAAGAACACCACCGAGACCCTGACGCGGATCGGCAAGCAGGCCGGCCTCACCCAGCAGCAGGTCGAAGCCTGCCTGAAGGACCAGGCGCTGCTCGACAAGATCGCCGCCGACCAGAAATACGCCAGCGACGTTTTGAAGGTGGATTCGACGCCGACCTTCTTTATCAACGGCGAGAAGATCAAGGGCGAGGCCTCGTTCGAGGAATTCGCCAAGAAGATCAATCCGCTGCTGAAGAGCTGATTCTTCGCCCTCAACGCCTGATTCGCATCTCGAAAGCCGTATCATTCCCGGGATAAATCCCTTGGGAAAAGCGGCTTTCGCCGGTTGCCCTCGCGGCGCACCGCGGCCATTGTCCAGCCGCATGAGGCGCCTCGCGCGACTCGCCCGGATAGCGACATTGCCTTCCATGGTATTGTCCCGGCAGGGGGATTCGCGCCTGCCAACAGAGATGCGTGCTTATGAAAATCACCCGCCTGCGCCTTCACGGCTTCAAGTCCTTCGTTGAGCCCACGGACTTCGTCATCGAGCCCGGCCTGACCGGCGTGGTCGGACCCAACGGTTGCGGCAAGTCGAATCTCGTCGAAGCGCTGCGCTGGGCGATGGGTGAGACCTCGTACAAATCGCTGCGCGCCGCCGACATGGACGCGGTGATCTTCGCCGGATCCGGCAACCGTCCGGCGCGCAACCACGCCGAAGTGACGATGACGATCGACAACGCCGATCGCACCGCGCCGGCGGCGATGAACGACAGCCAGCTTCTGGAGATCTCCCGCCGCATCGAGCGCGAGGCCGGCTCGGTCTATCGCATCAACGGCCGCGACGTGCGCGCCCGCGACGTGCAGATCCTGTTCGCCGACGCCGCCACCGGCGCGCGCTCGCCCGCCCTCGTCCACCAGGGCAAGATCGGCGAGATCATCCAGGCCAAGCCGGAGCAGCGCCGCCGCGTGCTGGAAGACGCCGCCGGTGTCGCGGGTCTCCATGCCCGCCGCCACGAAGCCGAGCTGCGGCTGAAGGCCGCCGAAACCAACCTCACCCGCGTCGAGGACGTGATCGGCCAGCTCTCCGGCCAGATGGAAGGCCTGAAGAAGCAGGCCCGCCAGGCCGTGCGCTATCGCGAGGTCGCCGCCAAGGTCCGCAAGGCCGAAGCCACCCTGTTCCATCTGCGCTGGATCGGCGCCCATGCCGACGTCAACGAATCCGGCCAGACCCACGATCTTGCCGTGCGCGAGATGGCCGAGCGCACCCAGCACCAGGCCGAAGCCGCCCGCATCCAGGCGATCCGCGCCGCCGAGATGCCGGCGCTGCGCGATGCCGAGGCGCGCGCCGCGGCCGGGCTCCAGCGCCTGACCAATGCCCGCGAACTGCTCGACCGCGAGGAAGAGCGCGCCAAGGAGCGCGTCGCCGAGCTCGAACGCCGCCTCGCCCAGTTCGAAGGCGACATTTCCCGTGCTCAGCAACAAACCATGGACGCCGACGTCGCGCTCCAGCGCCTCGACAGCGAAGACGCCGAGCTGAAGGAAGAGATCAAGTCGCGCGTCGAGAAGCGCTCCGGCGTCGACGAGCGCGTCGGCGAAGCCGAGGCGGTGCTGACCGAAACCGAGCAGCAGTTCGCCGAGCTCACCACGGCGCTCGCCGACCTCACCGCCAAGCGCAACCAGCTCGAAGCCAATGTCCGCACCCACCGCGACAAGCTCGCCCGGCTCGACCAGGAGATCGCGAACGTCACCGCCGAGGAGCAGAAGCTTGCCGATGAAACGGGCGGCTTCGGCGACCTCGACGAGCTGACCGCGACGGTCGAGACCGCCGAGCAGACGCTGGCGGCCTCGGAGGCCGCGGCGCAGGCGAGCGAAGCCGCGCACGTCGCCGCGCGCCAGACGCTGGAATCCTCGCGCTCGCCGCTGAACGAAGCCGACAAGCGCGTGCAGCGGCTCGAGACCGAGGCGCGCACGATCTCCAAGATCGTCAACGGCGAAACCAAGAACCTGTGGCCGCCGATCATCGACGGCATCACCGTCGACAAGGGGTTTGAAAAGGCCATCGGCGCCGCGCTCGGCGACGATCTCGATGCGCCGATCGACCCGTCGGCGCCGATGCGCTGGACCAATGTCGGCGAGACCGACGGCGATCCGGAGCTGCCCGAAGGCGTGGTGCCGCTCGCGAACCATGTGCAGGCCCCGGCCGAGCTGGCCCGCCGCCTGGCGCAGATCGGCGTGGTGCCGCGCGAGCGCGGCGCCGAGCTGGTCTCGCAGCTCAAGACCGGCCAGCGGCTGGTCTCGCCCGAGGGCGACGTCTGGCGCTGGGACGGCTTCGTCGCGGCGGCCCACGCCCCGACCGGCGCCGCACGCCGCCTTGCCGAGCGCGCGCGCCTCGTCGACATCGAGAACGAGCTGGAGCAGGCCCGCATCGACGCGCAGATCAAGCGCCAGGCGCTGGAGAATGCCGAGTCCGAACTGCAGATTGCGGCCAGCACCGAAGGCGCGAGCCGCGAAGCCTGGCGCGCCGCGCAGCGCGAGCTGAACGTCGCGCGCGAGCGCCATGCCACGGCCGAGCGCGAGATCAGCCGCCACGCCGCGCGCAAGGCGACGCTGTCGGAAGCGCACAGCCGTCTCGCCGCCGACCGCGCCGAGGCCGAAGCCGCCTACGAATACGCCGAGGCCGGCATCAGCGAGCTGCCGTCGAGCGAAGACACCGAGACCCGTCTCGCCGCCGTCCGCAGCGACATCGAAGCCCATCGCCGCATGGCCGCCCAGGTCCGCGCCGAGGCGCAGGCGCTGGCGCGCGAGGCCGAGCTGGCCGACCGCCGCGTGCAGGCAATCCTCGCCGAGCGCACCGAGTGGCAGAACCGCAAGGAGAGCGCGGCCTCCCACATCGACACCATCCAGGCCCGCATCGCCGAACTCACGATCGAGCGCAGCGAGCTCGAAAACGCCCCCGCCGTGTTCGCAGAGAAGCGCAGCGCACTGATCACCGAGATCGAATACGCGGAAAACGACCGCCGCATGGCCGCCGACGCGCTCGCCACCGCGGAAAGCGCGATGGCGGAGACCGACCGCGTCGCGAAGCTGACGCTCGAGGCGCTCTCCAGCTCCCGCGAGGCCACCGCCCGCGCCGAGGAGCGCATGGAAGGCGCGCGGCGCCGGCTCGAGGACATCGAGCGCGAGATCCGCGACATGCTGGAGGTCGAGCCGCAGGCCGTCGCCGGCCTTGCCGAGATCGAGCCCGGCGCGGAGCTGCCGCCGCTGCACGACATCGAGGAAGACCTCGAAAAGATGCGCCGCGACCGCGAGCGCCTCGGCGCAGTCAACCTGCGCGCCGAGGAAGAGCTGCGCGAGGTCGAGACCCAGCACACCGGCCTCGTCACCGAGCGCGACGACCTCGTCGAAGCCATCAAGCGGCTGCGCCAGGGCATCCAGAGCCTCAACAAGGAAGCGCGCGAGCGCCTCCTGACCTCGTTCGAGGTCGTCAACAACCACTTCAAGCGCCTGTTCGTCGAGCTGTTCGGCGGCGGCGAGGCCGCACTGCACCTGATCGAGAGCGACGACCCGCTGGAGGCCGGCCTCGAAATCATCGCCAAGCCCCCGGGCAAGAAGCCGCAGACACTGTCGCTGCTCTCGGGCGGCGAGCAGGCACTGACCGCGATGGCGCTGATCTTCGCCGTGTTCCTCACCAATCCTTCGCCGATCTGCGTGCTGGACGAAGTCGACGCACCGCTCGACGACCACAACGTCGAACGGTACTGCAACCTGCTGCACGAGATGACCGGCTCGACCGACACGCGCTTCATCATCATCACGCACAACCCGATCACGATGGCGCGGATGAACCGCCTGTTCGGCGTCACCATGGCCGAGCGCGGCGTCTCGCAACTCGTGTCGGTGAGCCTCTCAGAGGCGGTGGACATTCTCGACCAGAACGTGGCGTGACGTTTTTGGCCGTCATTCCGGGGCGCTGCGCAGCAACCCGGAATCTGGCGCCACCATCTCTAGATTCCGGGTTCGCGCTCCGCGCGCCCCGGAATGACGGCGAATGAAAATGATCTCGCCCACGCTTCCCGCTGAGCTAAAGGCCGCCCTCGACGGCAAGCTCCAGGGCTTTTCGCGCAGCGACGCGGCACAGCGCTCCCAGAAGATCTCGAACACCTATCGCGCCGGCGGCGGCTCCGGCACGATCAAGTCCGAAGCCGATGCGCTCGCCTATGCGCTGGCGCGGATGCCGGCCACCTACGCGGCGGTGGCGGCGAGCCTGAATGCGCTGACCGAGATCGCGCCGGACTTCGCCCCGGTGACGCTGCTCGACGTCGGCGCAGGTCCAGGCACCGCAAGCTGGGCCGCCGCGGAGGCGTTTCCCTCGCTGCAGGACTTCACCCTGCTCGACGCCAACGCCACCCTGAGCCGGCTTGCCCTCGAACTCGCGCATGACAGCACGCGTCTGGCGGGCTGCCGCTATTTGCCCGGCGATGCCGGCGGCAACCTTGCCGAGGTCTCGCCAGCCGATCTCGTCGTCGCAAGCTACATCATCGGCGAGCTCGGTGAGGCCGATCAACGCAAACTCGCGGAAACGATGTGGGCGAAAGCGCGCCATGCGCTGGTCGTGATCGAGCCCGGCACGCCGGCCGGCTACGCGCGCATCCTCGCGCTGCGCCAGCAGATGATCGCAGCCGGCGCTTACGTCGCCGCGCCCTGCCCGCACGAAAGGCCATGCCCGCTGATTGCGCCCGACTGGTGCCATTTCTCCCAGCGCCTGCCGCGCTCCCAGGCCCACCGCCAGATCAAGGGCGCCGACGTGCCGTTCGAGGACGAGCGCTTCATCTACGTCGCCCTGACCCGCACGCCGCCCGCGACGCGCGCCGCCCGCGTGCTGGCGCCGCCGGATGTCGGCAAGGCCGAAATCACGGCGAAGCTTTGCACCGGGGACGATGTCGGACTCGCCAAGATCCCACGGCGCGACAAGGCCGCCTATGCAAGTGCCCGGCGCTGGCGCTGGGGCGACGCCGTCATTGCCGAAAGTTAACCTCGATCGGCGCTTTTGCCTTGAACTCGGATGGTTCCTGATCCGACCAAGCCTTACCTCCCCTCTGCGCCGGGGCTCTCGCCCTGCGCCATTTTGGTCTAGGCTGCGCCCGCCTTAAATCCCCTTCAGGAGTTCTCCATGTCGACCGGCTGGATCGTTCTCGGCGTCATCGTCGTCCTCGTGTTCTTGGCCTTCAGCGCCTACAACCGCCTGGTGGCGCTGGGCCAGCGCGTGGGCCAGGCCTTTGCCGATATCGACGTGCAGCTCAAGCAACGCCACGACCTGGTCCCGAACCTAGTCGAGACGGTGAAGGGCTACGCCTCGCATGAGCGCGGCACCCTCGACGACGTCATCAAGGCACGCAATTCGGCGATGTCGGCGCAAGGCCCGGCGCAGGTGTCCGCCGCCGAGAACCAGCTCTCCGGCGCGCTCGGCCGGCTGATCGCGCTGTCGGAGGCCTATCCCGACCTCAAGGCCAACGCCAACTTCCAGCAGCTCGCCAGCGAGCTCTCCGACCTCGAGAACAAGATCGCGGCGAGCCGCCGCTTCTTCAACAGCGCGGTCCAGGAATACAACACCGGCATCCAGCAGATGCCGGCCGCATTGTTCGCCGGCATGTTCGGCTTCACCAAGAAGGACTTCTTCGATCTCGGCGCCAGCCGCACCGAGGTCGAGGCCGCGCCTCAGGTGAAGTTCTGATTGTCGCGTGACCGGTTTCTCATCTTTGTCGTTCCGGGGCGCGTCGAAGACGCGAACCCGGAACCTCGCCTGAGACACTAAGCTCTGGATTCCGGGTTCAGGCCTGCGGCCTGCCCCGGAATGACGGGAGCTAACGGAAGCAGCCATGGCCGCGTATGGTCTCTACACGCACATCGCCTCGAACAAGTTACGTTCGATGCTGCTGCTCGCCGGCCTGTTCGCGCTGGTCTATGTGCTGGTCTATGCCGGCGCGCTGGTCGCCGAAGTCGTCATCAACGGCAATGAGACCGTCGCCTTCTACCTGAGCCACGCCTTCCTAGACCTGAAAGTCGCCGCGCCGGTTGCGACGGTCGTGACGGCGGTCTGGGTCGTGATCGCCTATTTCTTCCACCAGTCGATGATCGATGCCGTGACCGGCGGACACGACGTCACCCGGAAGGAGGAGCCGCGGCTCTACAATCTGCTCGAAAACCTCTGCATCTCGCGCGGCATCACCATGCCGAAGCTGAAGATCATGGAAAGCCCGGCGCTGAACGCGTTCGCGACCGGCCTCAACCCGCGGCAATATTCGATCACCGTCACCACCGGCCTCCTCAACGCCCTGAACGACAAGGAGATCGAGGCGGTACTGGGCCACGAGCTGACCCACATCAAGAACGGCGACGTGCAGCTCATGGTGGTCGCCGTCATCATCGCCGGCGTGGTCGGCTTCTTCGGCGAGTTGTTCTTCCGCTTGTTCACGAATTTGAGCTGGAACTCCGGCGGCTCATGGTCCTCGGGTTCGTCGTCGTCGCGGTCGTCCTCGTCGTCGAGCGACAGCAAGAACTCGGGGGGCGGCGCCGTGATCGTCATCATCATCGCGGTCGTGCTGATCGTGGTGGCCTGGCTGATGTCGCAGGTGGTGAAGCTGGCGCTGTCGCGCTCGCGCGAATATCTCGCCGACGCTGGCTCCGTCGAGCTGACGAAAGACCCTGATGCCATGATCTCGGCGCTGCGCAAGATCGAGAACCGCGGCGAGCTGCCAGGCGCGACCTCCGCGGTGATGGAGCTCTGCGTCGACAATCCGCGCGAGGGTTTTGCCGATCTGTTTGCGACCCACCCGTCGGTGCAGTCCCGGGTCGACGCGCTGGTCAAGTTCGCTGGCGGCCATGATCCAGGTCCGCTGCCGGACCCGACCGACGAGACGGAACAGCCCGAGGCGCAGGGAGCCCCGCAGGACGCCCCGCCGCCGCTGTCGCAGCGACCATGGGGCGACGCAGCCGGCCCGGCCAATCCGCCGCCCGTACCAGCGCCCAGCCCCTCCGGAACCACGGCCGGCAACCCGATCGGGAATCCCATGGGGCCCTGGGGCCGCCATTAAGCGCGCGCCCATGGCCAGTTTCACGACAATCTGGAAAAACCTCGGGAATTGCCGCAACCGGGGCCTGCGGAATTGAATTCTCCCTTGTTTCTGCCATGTTCGCGCCCAACAGCAGACTCGGGACATCGATTTGGGGCCCGGCCGATTGCGACCTCGCGATCGGGGGCGCGCGTTAGGGGACAGCAATGGCAAAGCCGGCAGTGGTTGTGGTGGGCGCGGACAAGGGCGGGGTCGGCAAGACCACGGTATCGCGCACCCTGCTCGATTATTTTTCCGCCAACAACGTGCCGACCCGCGCCTTCGACACGGAATCCCCGCGCGGAACGCTGAAGCGCTTCCATCCTGGCATCACCGAGATCGTCGACATGACGACGACGGCCGATCAGATGAAGATCTTCGATACGCTCAACGCGACCAGCCCGTCGGTCACAGTGATCGACGTCCGCGCCGGCCTGCTCTCCCCGGCGCTCGCCTCGCTGCGCGACATCGGTTTCCTCGACGCCGCCAAGGCCGGGCAGATCACCTTCGCGGTGTTCCACATCCTCGGCCCCTCGATCGCCTCGCTGGACGAAATCGCCGAGACCGCGAATTTCATGACCGGCGCAAAATATTTCCTGGTCAAGAACTTCATCAACGACACCCAGTTCTTCCAGTGGGACCAGGCGACCTATAATTCCTACTTCCACCGCATCAAGGACGCCACCGAGCTGACCATCCCCAAGCTCAACGAAATGGCCTATGAGCAGGTCGAGGTCTCCTCCGTCCCGTTCCTGAAATTCGTCGCCAACAAGGGCATCAACGACGAGGCCGCCAACTACTCCTTCGTGCTGCGCGGCTATGTCCGGCACTGGCTGGCCAATGTCTGGAGCGAGTTCGACCGCATCCGCCTGACCGACATCGTCGGTTCAAAGCCCGGCGCCCGCAGCAGCGAAAAATAGTTGCGGAGTCCGGGCTGATACGGCTGGATTGGGCGGTGAGTTCGCTCAGATAATAGTTCGTGATGCCCGCGACACCCGTCTACATCATCTGCTCGCCCCGCCCGCAGGTCGGCAAGACGCTGCTGGCGCGGCTGTTGAGCGAGTTCCTGCTGCTCAAGAACGGCAACGTCGCGGCCTTCGACGTCAACCTGAAGGAGCCGTCGCTGCTCGACTATCTGCCGAAGATCACCGAGACGGCCGACGTGATCGACACCTACGGCAAGATGCAGCTGATGGACCGCGTCATCGTCGATGACGGGGTTGCCAAGGTGATCGACCTCGGCTTCCACGCCTTCGACGAGTTCTTCAAGATGGCCGACGAGATCGGCCTCTTGAAGGAGGCGGCCCGCCGCCACGTCGCACCACAGATCCTGTTCGTGGCCGACACCGACCGCGTCTCGGCCCGCGCCCATGAGATGCTGCGCGAGCAGATCCCGCGGATGAACCTGATCACGGTGGACAACGAATACGTCGTCCGCGGCGAGCTGCCCGCCGCGATGGCAGGCGGCCGGCTGTTCCGCCTCCCCGCCCTGCCCGGCTTCCTCAAGACCTATATCGACCGGCTCAACTTCTCCTTCACCGGCTACCTGCGCCAGGAGAAGGACGCCTCCACCGAGCTGCACCAGTGGACCCGGCGCAACTACCTCGCGTTCCGGGAGCTCGAGCTCAGCCTGATCCTGCAGCGGTCGTAGAGCACTCGGCCGGCGAACTCGGTGTTCACCTGTCGTCCGTTAAGAAGCCGGATTGATCGAGGCTGGCCGGGCGAGCGTGCGCCATAGCTGGGCCAGGAACAGGCACAAGAGATATCTCAGCCAGGCGAGGATGCGGCGGAAGTTGTGTCCGACGGCTGAGAGGACGACGTTGGCGGCATCGCCGGCGCGGCCTTTGAGGTAGCAGCGCCCGAGGTGGCCTTCCGCCTTCAGGTGTCCGATGATGGGCTCGATGGCGGAGCGGCGGCGCAGCTCGCGCTTGATGACACCGAAAACGCCGCGCTTCTGGCCGGAGATGAAGACGCGACGGGGATTTTGTGCGTCGTGGCCGCGGTATCCCTTGTCGACATAGGCCCGCTCGATCGGACAGCCGGTGAGTGTCTCGGTGCGGTCAATGACGTCCCGCAAGGTGTGACCGTCGTAGGGGTTGTCGGGCAGTGCGCTGGCGTGCAGCACGAACAGGCCACCGGGAGCCCGGCGGTTGTTGGTGACGATGGAGGCCTTCACGCCGAACTCGTAAGGCGCGCTGGCCTTGCCCTTGCCGATGCACTCCACTTCCGGGGCATGGAAGGAATAGAGCTTCCAGCCGCGCTGGCGCTGCTGCTGCGAGCGGATCTGCGTGGCCCGGCCGAGCGGGAGGGCGAACGCCTGCTCCAGTGCTGGCTGGCCTTCGATCTTGCGGCGGATGTCGCGGATGATCCGGCCCAGCCGGCTACGCAGGATACGCAACTGCCGCTGATGCCGCCTGAACTGTTTGGCATGGGCGTAGCGGCCGGCCATCATCGCGGCGGCCTTGGCGATGCGAGCATAGGATTGCCGCAGCCTGACGCCGTGCCTGATCGCCAGGCGGTTGAGCCCCTTGATGGCCGCATGCAGCAGCTTGGCATCGGTCGGAAAGGTGATGGCCTTCGGCTGCACCGTGGTGTCGACCGTAACCCGCTTGAGGTCCTGGCTGCGTAATGCACCGGCCTCGTGCGCTACCCGCAAGCTCTCGGCCAGCAGCAACTCCAGCTTGTCGCCAAGCCGCTTGCGCCAATGGCTCAGGTCCGAGCGCTCGTGCGGGAACGTGTGCTGAAAGAACTCTTCCCCGGTGAAGAACTGGAAGTATGGGTCATGGACCCAGCGCTCGCACACCTCCTCATCGGACAGCCCGTAAATGTGCTTGAGCAACAGCAGACCGATCATGAAGCGCGTCTCGATCCCGGGCCTGCCGTTCTCGCTGTAGAGCGGCGCGATCTCGCCGTCGATCCAGTCCCAATCGACCTTGCCGGCGAGCAGAACCAGCTCGTGCTTCATATTGATGATCTGGTCGAGCCGAGCCCGGAACAGATCGTTCGATCCCGTCGTCTTGTGCTTCTTCGGCCGCATCGTTCCCTCCGATGCAGACAAGGAATCATGCTTCCCGCTTCGAGGGAATCCACGAAAACCAAATCGCAAGGTTCTGACGCCCAAAGCATCAAAACCTTGCAATCTGGAAATGCCCCTTAGCCCAAATCGAGATTCCCGATCAGTGGCTTAGTCCTTCTTCACGGACGACTCACCTCTCCCCAGCGGGGAGAGGTGAAGCCCGTCCTCGGCCTGCACCGACCAGAATTTACCCGGGCGATATCCTGCGCCCGCCGTCGCTCAATGCCCCTCGAACGTCATCAGCGTGCGCACCGGCACGTCCATGGCGCGCAGCTTGGCGGCGCCGCCGAGCTCGGGCAGGTCGATGATGAAGCAGGCGGCGACGACATTGGCGCCGATCTGGCGCAGCAGCTTCACCGCACCTTCCGCGGTGCCGCCGGTGGCGATGAGGTCGTCGACCAGGATGACACGCTCGCCGGGCTGGATGGCGTCGACATGCATCTCCATCTCGTCGATGCCGTATTCCAGCGAATAGGCGATGCGCACAGTGGTGTGCGGCAGCTTGCCCTTCTTGCGGATCGGCACGAAGCCGGCGGAGAGCTGGTGCGCCACCGCGCCGCCGATGATGAAGCCCCGCGCCTCCATGCCGGCGACCTTGTCGATCTTGTTGCCGGCCCAGGGGTTCACGAGCTCGTCCACGGCGCGGCGGAATGCGCGCGCATCCGCGAGCAGGGTCGTGATGTCGCGGAACATGATCCCCGGCTTGGGATAGTCGGGAATGGTGCGAACGCTCGCCTTCAGGTCGTGGTCAAAGGTCATTGGTGCCTCTCAATCAACACGCGCATCCAGCCGGAACGCGTTCTCGACAATCCTCAAGCCCACCTCGCCGCCGAGCGACATCAGCGACTCCGGGTGGAATTGCACGCCCGCGACCGGCAGGGTCTTGTGCTCCAGCGCCATAGCGACGCCGTCCTCGGTGCTGGCGGTGACGGACAAAACCTCCGGCATGCTGTCGCGCTCGACATAGAGCGAGTGATAGCGGCCGATCACGATCTCGCTCGGCAAATTGCGCATCAGGCGGCCGCCGCGCACCTGCACCCGCGAGGGCCGGCCGTGGGCGGGATGCGTGAGCTGGCCGAGCTCGCCGCCAAAATATTCGCCGATCGCCTGCACGCCGAGGCAGACGCCGAACACCGGCAGCTTGTTCTCCAGCGCCGCATCGATCGTCTTCCTGATCCCGAAATCTTCGGGCCTGCCCGGGCCGGGCGACAGCACCAGCAAATCCCACCTCTTCTGCTTGAGCATGTCGAGCGCATGCACATAGCGGACCACGGTGACGCTGGCGCCGACCTGGCGGAAATAGTCGGCGAGCATGTGCACGAAGCTGTCGTCGTGGTCGATCAGCAGCACCCGCTTGCCGCTTCCGGTCGCATCGGGCGCAAAGGTCGAGAGCGGTTTTGGCGGATCGCCGCGCAGCGCCTGGAACAGCGCCGCCGCCTTGACCTGGCATTCGCGGTCCTCGGCAGCGGGATCGGAATCGAACAGGCAGGTGGCGCCGACGCGCACCTCGGCGAGACCATCCTTCATGCGGATGGTGCGGATGGTGAGGCCGGTATTGATGCTGCCGTCGAAATTCACCGCGCCGATCGCACCCGCATACCAGCGCCGCGGCGACCGCTCGTGATCCTCGACGAACTGCATCGCCCAGAGCTTCGGCGCACCTGTCACGGTGACGGCCCAGGCATGGGTGAGGAAGGCATCGAGCGCGTCGAAGCCGGGACGCAGCATGCCCTCGACGTGGTCGACGGTGTGGAACAGTTTTGAGTAGGTCTCGATCTGCCGGCGCGCCAGCACCTTGATGGTGCCGGGGACGCAGACGCGCGCCTTGTCGTTGCGATCAACGTCGGTGCACATGTTGAGCTCGAACTCGTCCTTCTCCGAATTCAGGAGCTGGCGGATCTGCTCGGCATCGCCGATCGCATCGGTGCCGCGCGCGATGGTGCCCGAGATCGGGCAGGTCTCGACGCGGCGGCCGTCCGAACGCACGAACATCTCGGGCGAGGCGGAGACGAGAAACTCGCCGTCGCCGAGATTCATCAGCGCGCCGTAGGGCGACGGGTTGATGACACAGAGGCGCTGGAACACTTCCGCCGGAGAACGATCGCAGGGCTCGGCGAACAGCTGGCCCGGCACGGCCTCGAACAGATCGCCGCGGGCAAAGGCCGCGCGCGCGGTCTCGACGGTGGCCTGGTATTCGCCGGGCGCATGATCGGCAAAGCCCTGGCGCGGTGTCTTCATGTACGGGCTGTCGGCGGTCTCGCGCGGCAGGCCCTCGGTGGATCTGCCCTTCCACGTGAAGTCGTAGCTGAGCACGACGCCGCGGCCGGTGGCGCGGTCATAGGCCAGCAGGCGATCGGGAACGTAGAGCACGATGTCGCGCTGGTCGCTCTCGCGCGCGCGCTTCTGCACGAGATCCTCGATCTGGAACACGAGATCGTAGGCGAAGGCGCCGAACAGGCCGAGCAGCCCGTCGTCATTGGCGGAGAAGGCGGCGACGAGGTCGCGCACCAGCGACACCACGCTGGCGCGCCGGGTGCGCTGGTCTTCCTCGACCGGGGCATCGCCGCGGATGATGTGGCCGGCGAGGCGCGAAGCGGTCTTTTCGGATATCACCACGCAGGGCTCGCGCAGGACATCGGCAAGGAAGGCGATCAGCACCTGGCCGCGCTCGTTCAGGGCTTCCAGCTTGAAATTGACGCCTGTGGTCTCGAGCTTGAGCGGCGGATCGGAGAAGCCGAGGTCGAAGCTCTCGTAGCGGCCCGGCACGGTCGTGCCCGAGGACAGCACCACGCCGCGGCGGCGGTCGAGCAGGTTGACGAGATCGTCGAGCCGGCTCGCGCCGCCGGTAAACTGCTCCGCCACGCGCGTGATCGCGAGACCGCCGCGGGTCACGTAATCGCTTCTGGCCGGGAGGGCAAAGACTGTCCTGTTCATGTCGTCCTCTTACGAAACTTGCCGAGGGAACGCCACACAGGACAAACGATCAGGCCGCCGCACTGCGTGGGCGACCTTCGACGATTTTGGGAAAAGAAATCGCACCGGCCACCTCTTAGGAGGTGCGCCACCAAAGACGGGCTGGGCGGACGGCGGTGCTCATGGGCGGATACTCACCATGGCGCGGGGACGGCGTCAAGGGCGGCCGGGCGGCCTCGATCACCAAAATGGCGCGGATCGCGTTGCGGCTTATGCCTGGATCTCCAGGCTGTCGCGCCCCACAGCCGCCTCCGCGGCATGTCGTTCGATTTCGGCCCGCGTGACCGTGAGCGCGGGCCTGCCGTCAGGTCCGATCATGTTGGCGCGGTCGCCCAAGGTTTCAATCAAAACGCAGGTCTTCCCTGTGACCGCATGCCATGCCGCCCGGTCGTCGCTCACGTCCAACGCCGTGATCATCGCGGTCGGATCCAGACCCGACTTCCGCAACAGCAGGTCGATGGCTTCGGCTGCAAGGTTTTGCTCGGCGATCCTCGAGAAATTCCGGATCGCGTCAGCCCCCACAACAGATAGCCGCCCGCCCACCAGTGATGGCGGAAAGCTCTTCAAAATTTCATGCATTTCCGCAGGCTTCGGGCTCTGGCTGCCCGGGCCGTACTCATAAAGTTGTCCACCCGCATCCTCATAAACGCAGAGTCGCGCGCCCTTGTCTGTCTTAACGCCGAAGGCCATGCATTGCTGCCCTTCCACCTCCATACTGCTTCCTGCAAGAACCATGAGCTTGAGCTCTGGCTCGGGCGCCACCGCCCCGCATGCTGCGGCGACCGTGATTTGCAAGCGGTCAGTCATCTGGAAGCGGATCTGGCGAACGCCTCGCCAGATCCGTCGCTGCGACAGATGCGGATTAAGTTGCGCAAGCCGCTGGATTTCGGATGCGTATTGCTGCTTGGCTACGGCGCGCAATTCGGGCCAGTTCGCGATCCACCGGGCTGCCAGCTGCGTCATTGGTTGCTGTCGTTCGGCCTCATAGAAGCGACGGTCAAGCGCATCGAGCGGCGCGGCGCGCTCTCCGAAGCCGTTTTGCAGTGCAGCCTCGCCGGTATTGGCTTTCACCCAGTCCATCATTTCCTGCAGGATCTGGTGTTGCGCGGCCGCTCCCATAGCCTTCAGTCCAGCGAGCGCATCGCCAGATGTCGTCGGCAGCATCGCAACGCCCGTGTTACCGATGAACTGACTGTGACCGCCGTTGTTGACCTGAGCGAGATAGTAGTCGGCGTGATAGGCCTGCATGGCCACAGCCGGCAGTTCACGTCCCTTGTAGACGCCGACGCGTTGAATTTCATTGACGTAGTAGACCACCGCCTCGGTCAGGTAGTCAGCCTTCTCAGGTGCTTGAGCCGCCTCCAGCGCATCGAGAGACACGACAACTGTTGTTAACCGGCTTCCTTCGATCATTACGCCTCCCACGTTCACCATGGCGAAACGCCATGCAACTACGGCTTATAGTTGCAAAAGGCAATTGCAGTCGTGGTCCAGCAAGAGACGTTAGTTGGCTCGCGCCGCAGGCCGCCCCCGTTACCCCAGATGCTTCCGGAAGAACTCCGTCGCCCTGCCCCAGGCGAGCTCGGCGGCTTCGCGGTCGTGCACGGCCTGGCGCTGCTCGTTGACGAAGGCGTGCTCGGCGTCATAGCGGAACAGCTCCAGCGACTTGCCGGCGGCCTTCATCGCCTTCTCGAAGCCGTTGACCAGCTCCGGCGTGCACCAATCGTCCTTGTTGGCGAAATGGGCCTGGAGCGGAATCTTGACGTCGGCGGGCTTGGCCGCCTGCTCCGGCGGAATGCCGTAGAACACGACGCCGGCCGCAAGCTCCGGGATCTTGGTCGCGCCGATGATGGTGACGGCGCCGCCGAGGCAGAAGCCTGTCAGCCCGACCTTGGCGCCGTTGCGCGACAAATATTGCGTGGCGCCGCGCACGGTCTGCGTGGTGGCGTCCATGAAGTCGAGCGAGTTCATTTCCTTGTTGGCGCTCTCCATGTCGTGATACGGCACCACCTTGCCCTTGTAGAGGTCGGGCGCGAGCGCGTCGAAGCCGGCCAGCGCAAAGCGGTCGCACAGGCCCTTGATCTGGTCCGACAGCCCCCACCATTCCTGGATCACGACCACGCCCGGCGCGTTGCCGCGCGCGGCATTGGCGAGATAGCCCGATGCGTCCTTGCCGTCCGGGCGCTTGAAGGTGATGGCGGTTCCCATGATGTCCTCCGGTGAGTTTCTGAGGGAGCGATTGGCGGCATTTTGGCCGCTGGGGGCGCGCGGCGCAATCCACAGTCCCGTCATTCCGGCGCGCACGAAGTGCGAACCCGGAATCTCGAGATTCCGGGCTCGATGCTTACGCATCGTCCCGGAATGACGGCAACAAAAAAGCCCCCTAGCGGGGGCCTTTTCATTCTCGTCTCGCGCCGCTCAGTGCGAGTCGGCCCAGACCTTCTTCTTGGTGAAGTACATCAGGCCGGCGAAGATGATCAGGAACACGAACACCTGGAAGCCCAGGCGCTTGCGCGCTTCCATGTGCGGCTCGGCGGTCCACATCAGGAACGTGGTGACGTCCTTGGAATATTGCGCGACCGTGGCCGGCGAGCCGTCGTCATAGGTGACCTGGCCGTCGCTGAGCGGCTTCGGCATCTTGATGGCGTGGCCCGGGAAGTACTTGTTGTAGTAGGAGCCCTCCGGAATGGTCACACCCTCCGGCACCTTCTCCTCAAAACCCTGGAGCACCGCCGAGACGTAGTCCGGGCCCTGCTCCTGGTACTGGGTGAAGAAGTCGAAGATGAACCAGGGGAAGCCGCGGCCGTAGGAGCGCGCCTTGGTGATCAGCGACAGGTCGGGCGGCGCCGCACCGCCGTTCGCCGCACGGGCTGCCTGCTCGTTCGGAAATGGCGAGGGGAAGTAGTCGGCCGGCCGGCCCGGGCGCTCGAACATGTCACCGGCATCGTTCGGACCGTCCTTGATCTTGTAATCCGACGCGAACGCCGCCACCTGCGCCACCGAATAGCTGGGGCCGCCGGCTTCCGCGAGGTTGCGGAAGGCGATGTAGGACAGGCCGTGGCAGCTGGCGCAGACTTCCTTGTAGACCTTCAGGCCGCGCTGGAGCGCGCCGCGGTCGAACTTGCCGAAGGGACCGGCGAACGACCATTTGTTGCCCGGCGGCTTGTCGCTGCCTTCGTTGGCGCGCGCGTCCTGCAAGCTGCCGAGGAACAGCGCGCCGGCGGCGACGAGCGCGATGGCGACGGAGGCCACCGCCTTGCCGCCCTTGGCGAGGATCGCCTCCGAGATCGAGTTCGGCACCGGCCGCGGCGTCTCGATGCGCGAGAGCAGCGGCAGCACGATCAGGAAATAGGCGAAGTAGCAGACCGTCAGGACCCGGCCGGCGATCACGTAGATGCCTTCCGGCGGCTGCGCACCGAGATAGCCGAGCAGGATGCAGACCGCGACGAAGATCCAGAAGAACTGCTTGGCCAGGGGGCGGTACTTCGACGACCTGGTCTTGGCGGCATCGAGCCAGGGCAGGAAGCACAGGATGATGATCGCCGAGAACATCCCGATCACGCCCGCGAGCTTGTTCGGGATCGAGCGCAGGATCGCGTAGAACGGCAGGTAATACCATTCCGGCACGATGTGCGGCGGCGTCACGCCCGGATTCGCCGGAATGTAGTTGTCGGCGTCGCCGAGATAGTTCGGCATGTAGAAGATGAACCAGGCGTAGAGCAGCAGGAAGCAGGCGACGCCGAACATGTCCTTGATGGTGGCATGCGGCGTGAACGGCACCGTGTCCTTTTCCGATTTCGGCTCGACGCCCTCAGGATTGTTCTGGCCGGCGACATGCAGCGCCCAGACGTGGAGCACGACGACGCCCGCGATCAGGAACGGTAGCAGATAATGCAGCGAGAAGAAGCGGTTCAGCGTCGGATTGCCGACCGAATAGCCGCCCCACAGCAGCGTCACGATGCTCTCGCCGAAATAGGGAATGGCGGAGAACAGGTTGGTGATGACGGTGGCCCCCCAGAAGCTCATCTGGCCCCAGGGGAGCACGTAGCCCATGAAGCCGGTCGCCATCATCAGGAGGTAGATGATGACGCCGAGGATCCACAGCACCTCACGCGGCTCCTTGTAGGAACCGTAATAGAGGCCGCGCAGCATGTGGACGTAGACCGCGAAGAAGAACATCGACGCGCCACAGGCATGCATGTTGCGCAGCAGCCAGCCGTAGTTGACGTCGCGGACGATCAGCTCGACCGACTTGAAGGCGAGATCGGCATGCGGCGTGTAGTGCATCGCCAGGATCACGCCGGTCAGGATCTGCATCCCCAGCATGAAGGAGAGGATGGCGCCGAACGTCCACCAGTAGTTCAGATTGCGCGGAGTGGGGTAGGCGACGAAGGAGGAGTGCATGAGGCCGAGGATCGGCAGGCGCCGCTCGATCCATTGCAGGGCCGGATTGCTCGGCTGGTAGTCGGATGGTCCGCTCATGATGCGATCCTGAGGAAATAATACGACGAGACGGCGCGAAGCTTCGGACAAGGGTCCGAAGCTCAGCCGATCTGGATTTTGGTGTCGGAAACGAACTGGTACGGCGGCACCGGCAGGTTCGCGGGCGCGGGCCCCTGACGGATGCGGCCGGACGAATCGTACTGCGAACCATGGCAGGGGCAGAAGAACCCGTCGTAGTTGCCCTCATGAGCGATCGGGATGCAGCCGAGATGGGTGCAGATACCGATCACGACCAGCCACTGCTCATGGCCGGACTTGACCCGGGCCTCGTCGCTCTGCGGATCGGGCAGGCTCGCCACGTTGACGGCGCGCGCCTCGTCGATCTGCTTCTTGGTGCGGTGGCTGATGTAGATCGGCTTGCCGCGCCAGAATACCTTGATGTCCTGGCCCTCGGCGATCGGGCTGAGATCGACCTCGATCGGCGCACCGGCCGCGATGGTCGAGGCATCAGGATTCATTTGGGAGATGAAGGGCCAGAGCGCAGCTGCGCCCCCTACTGCTGCAGCTGCCCCCGTTGCAACGAATAAGAAATCACGGCGTGTCGGATGGTCCGCCGAAGACGCTGTCGTCACGATTCCAACCCTTTCTTCTTATGCTACCGGTGGAACCGCTCCGGGGGCCCCCAAGGTCCCCAGAACTGGCTGCCGGCGCCCGCGACCCCCCGCGGCGGCAGAACTTCGCTTGTCCCCGCCAAAACAAGCGAAAACAGCAGTCCAGAATCGTTCTATTGGCACCCTTGCCGGGCGAGCGCAAGCCCGCTAACGGCGGGGAAGCGTGCAATGCACGAATTCCGCGGCCAGCGATGTTTTATTGAGACATTTCCGGCCCACAACCAACCCGCCGCCGCCCATGCAGATAGCGCTCTTCCAGCCCGACATCCCCCAGAACACCGGCACGATTCTCAGGCTCTGCGCCTGCCTTGGGCTGGCCGCCCACATCATCGAACCGGCAGGGTTCCCCGTCTCCGACCGGCATTTCCGCCGGGCGGGAATGGATTACCTCGACCAAGTCAGCATCACCCGCCATGTCTCCTGGCCGCAATTCGAGGAGTGGCGCGCGGCACAGGGCTGCCGGCTGCTGCTGTTCACCACGAAGGCTGCCACCGACTACCGCGATTTCCGTTACCAGACGTCGGACATCCTGCTATTCGGGCGCGAGAGCGCCGGCGTCACCGACGCGGTGGTCGAGGCCGCGGATGCGCGGCTGGTGATCCCGATCGCCCCGGGACTGCGGTCGCTCAATGTCGCCATGACCGCGGCGATGGCCGCAGGCGAGGCGCTGCGGCAGATCCGGAACCCGCAAGGTTGATATGTTGAGGAGAGACCATTGAGTTACGCGGTCAAGGAAATCTTCCTGACCCTGCAAGGCGAAGGCGCCCATGCCGGGCGCGCGTCCGTGTTCTGCCGCTTTGCCGGCTGCAATTTGTGGAGCGGGCGCGAGGCCGACCGTCAGGACGCGACCTGCAAGTTCTGCGACACCGATTTCGTCGGCACCGACGGCACGCTCGGCGGCCGCTACGCGTCGGCCGTGGAGCTCGCCGACACCATCGCGGCGCAATGGACCGCCTCCAACGACAACCGCTACGTGGTGCTCACCGGCGGCGAGCCGCTGCTCCAGGTCGACGACGCGCTGATCGATGCGCTGCATGCGCGAGGCTTCGAGATCGGCGTCGAGACCAACGGCACGATTGCCGCACCGGATGGCCTCGACTGGATCTGCGTCAGCCCCAAGGGCGGCAGCGAGCTGGTGCTGCGCCGCGGCCACGAGCTGAAGCTGGTCTATCCGCAGGCGCTCGCCGCGCCGGAAACCTTCGAGGGCCTCGCCTTCGAGCGTTTCTCGCTGCAGCCGATGGACGGGCCCGAGGTTGCCGAGAACACCGCGCGCGCGATCGACTACTGCCTGCGCCATCCGCAATGGCGGCTGAGCGTGCAGACGCATAAATCGCTCGGCATCAGATAGGATTGGTTTTCGAACAGATGTGGGAATTGACGAAATCGTTCCGCTTCGAGGCGGCGCATTCGCTGTCGGGAACGACCTTTGGCGCAGCCAGCGAAGAGATCCACGGCCACTCCTTCCGCGCCGAGGTGACTGTGCGCGGCACGCCCGACCCTGAGACCGGCATGGTGGTCGATCTCGGCCTGCTCCAGCGCGCCATCGAGGATGTGCGCCTGACGCTCGACCACAAGTTCCTCAACAAGATCGAGGCGCTGGGCAAGCCGACGCTGGAAAACCTGTCGCGCTTCGTCTGGGAGCGGCTACAGCATATCGGCAAGCTCACCCGCGTCAGCATCCATCGCGACAGTTGCAACGAGAGCTGCACCTATTACGGTCCGCAAGGTTAGATTTCGTAGGGTGGGCAAAGCGTAGCGTGCCCACCAATCAAGACAAATGGTGATAGATGGTGGGCACGGCGCAAGGGCGCCTTTGCCCACCCTACGGCAGGTCCGTTCGGGAATTGAATATGGACGTTTCGACAATCGAAGACCGCAAGACGCGCGCCCGCGCCTGGTTCGAAGCTTTGCGCGACGACATCTGCGCGAGCTTCGAGCGGCTGGAGGACGACGCCCCGCAAGGCCTCTATCCGGGCGAGGCTGGCCGCTTCACGCGGACGCCCTGGCAGCGCACCGATCATAGCGGTGCGGCCGGCGGCGGCGGTGTGATGTCGATGATGTCGGGCCGGCTGTTCGAGAAGGTCGGCGTGCATTGCTCGACCGTGCACGGCGAGTTCGCGCCCGAGTTTCGCGCTCAGATTCCGGGCGCGGCGGACGATCCGCGGTTCTGGGCCTCCGGCATCTCGCTGATCGCGCACTTACGCAATCCGCACGTGCCCGCCGTGCACATGAACACGCGCTTCGTCGTCACCACCAAGGCCTGGTTCGGCGGCGGCGCCGATCTCACGCCGGTGCTGGATCGCCGGCGCACGCAGGACGACGCCGACAGCATCGCCTTCCACGCCGCGATGAAAGAGGCCTGCGTGCAGCCGAACGGCGTTGCCGATTACGACAAGTACAAGAAATGGTGCGACGAGTATTTCTACCTGCCGCACCGCAAAGAGGCGCGCGGCATCGGCGGCATCTTCTACGACTGGCACGACAGCGGCGACTGGGACGCCGACCTCGCCTTCACCCAGGACGTCGGCCGCGCCTTCCTGAAGATCTACCCTGATATCGTCAGGCGCAATTTCGCGAGCGCCTGGACCGCTGCGGACCGCGAGGAGCAACTGATCCGGCGCGGCCGCTATGTCGAGTTCAACCTGCTCTACGATCGCGGCACCATCTTCGGGCTCAAGACCGGCGGCAATGTGGATTCGATCCTGTCGTCGCTGCCGCCGGAGGTGAAATGGCCATGACCATCATGAGGCCGCTCCCCCGCGCCATGCTGATCGACATGGACGACACCATCCTGTCGGCCTATGGCCGGCCCGAGATCGCCTGGAACACGATCGCGAACGAGTTTGCCGAGGAGCTTGCGCCGCTGCCGCCGCGAGAGGTCGCGACCGCGGTCCTGGCTTTCGCGCGAAAATTCTGGGCCAATGCGGAAGCCGCCTGGCGGATGAAGCTCGCCGAGGCCCGGCACCTCACGGTCAAGGGCGGCTTCGCCGCGCTCGCGGCCGCCGGCCACCGCGCCCTGCCAGATGATCTCGCCGTCCGCCTCGCGGACCGCTTCACCGCCTATCGCGAGGAGGAGATGTTCGTCTTCCCCGGCGCGCATGAGGCGATCGACAAGTTGAAGGCGCTCGGCATCAAGCTCGCATTGGTGACCAACGGCGCCGCCGACACCCAGCGCGCCAAGGTCGAGCGCTTCGAGCTCGCGCACCGCTTCCACCACATCCAGATCGAGGGCGAGCACGGCTTCGGCAAGCCGGAGGAGCGCGCCTATCTGCACGCGATGGAGACCCTCGGCGTCGCCGCTGATGACACCTGGATGATCGGCGACAACCTCGAATGGGAAGTCGTGACGCCGCAGCGCCTCGGCATCTATTCGATCTGGATCGACGTGCATGGCGACGGCCTGCCCGAAGGCTCGACCGTGAGGCCCGATCGCATCATCCGCTCGCTGACCGAGCTGGTGCCGGACCGGTCGTAACCAGGGCGCGAAACAAAAACGCGAAAAACAACCCCATGCACAGTAGCCGGCTGCAGCAAAATCAACGGCTTACGGATTTTACGAAACCGTTTGACCCGTCGGGCGAAACAGGCGCATGATGCCATCATCGCGGCGCATGGGACAGACAAGCCCCTGCGCAACCCATCGCGCAGGCGCCCTTGCCTCCGTCATGGTCCCGCTCCCGGCCTGAAGCTCCGTCGTCGGCGTTTCAGCAGCCTTGGCAGCGGATGCGCGCTGCCGCAGCACATCCACTGATCCCGCAGTCCGTGATCGGCGTGTCATGCCGGCTTGCTAGCCTCTCAAGTCAATCAACCCGAAAGGACCATCCATGGAACTGAAAGCCGGCGATATCGTCATGCTCAAATCCGGCGGCCAGCCGCTGACCGTCGCGGAAGTCAAAGGCGACGACGTGATCTGCCTCTGGATGGGCGTGGAAGGCGACCTGTTTCGCGAGACGCTGCCGCTCGCCGTGCTCGAACACCTGGAAGAGGTGGACGAGGATGAAGAAGAGGACGAGGACGACGAAGACGAGGAATAGGCGCGGCTAAGGCCGCGTCCTAGTTAGATCGGAGCGCTCGGCTCCGGAGCGTCTGATGTCCGCTTTTGCGCCAATCGCGGCGCAGGAGCGGACATCGCCACATGGTGCAGAAGGGCCACGACCAGACTTACGGACAGGTGCCATCTGATGCGTCGGGACTTATTGTTCTCATTGTTCTCACTAGCACTACTTTGGCAGATCTATTCACGCCGTTGCGCTTCGTTGATCTGTCTTCTGCAGTGCGGACACCGCTGACGAGGTAGCCGAAGAATGAGATCGACGATGGCGTTGCGCACGGCCGGCAGGCTTGGCTGAGGTGGCGGCCCGTTGATTCTTTTTTTTCCGTCCCGCTTTGGCGATGCGGCGGTGTTGCAAGAAGGCGTAAGCAATCATCGTCATGAGGGCGTGACGGTGAAGCCCGTGCCAGGACCGCCCCTCGAAGTGATCAAGACCGAGCTCCTCTTTTAGTTGCTGATGCGCTTGCTCGCAGATCCATCGTGCCTTGACGGTTGCAGCCAACTGTCGGAGGTCCATCTCGGCTGGCAGATTTGCCAGATAATACTTCTTCTCCCCCGAACTGCGGTGTTCGCCGATCAGCCACGCCTCTTCGCCGGGAAGATGCTGTTGACCCTTATCCTTGATCCGTTGTGGAGGCCCGTCGGCGATCCGCACGCGAACGGCGGCAAAGCGTGCTTGCAGTCTGCCTTTGGTCCCCAGCCGCCAACTCACATTTTTCCACTTGGCGTCAGCAAGCATGTCTTCCGACGGCATCGACAACAGATCCGGAATGTGCCGCTGACGGGGGCGCCCCCGACCAGCTATTGGAAAGATCAGCTTCACCCCCGCCGGATATACTTTCTGACGCCCCAGGATACCGACTGCCCAAACCAGCCCGCGGGCCGTGAGACCCTGACGGAACGGCGCGCTGAGACCGTATCCGGCATCTGCCAGTACACAGCCGAAGCGAACACCGGCTGCCATCACGCGATCAATCTCGGCCAGCGCGATCTCTGGCTTGGTTCGCGCTACGCGCTGCTCAACTGGAACACCGGCACGCTTCAAACGCGCCGGATCGCTCGTCCAACTCTCGGGAACGAAGAGACGCAATGCCACCATCACCGGCACTTCACCCCGCGCAAGCGTCAGCGACACCAACGTTTGGCAATTGGCCGTCTTGCCAAGGGTAGATGCATATTGCGGCGCGACACCAACCGAGCGATTGCCCTTCTTCGGCATCGCGGTGTCGTCGATGACCAACACCGCATCCTTGCCACCGACGAGCCGGTCGGCGTGAATGAGCAGTTCTGATTCCAACGGCGCCGCGTCCCAGACGCCGTCAGCGATGAAATGGTGCAACTGATCATAGTCGCCCGGCGCCAGTCGCGATGCCATCGGCTGGACGCTTTTACGATCGCCCGGTCCAATCAGCCCCGAAACATAGAGCGGGCACATTCGCCGCCGCGCCTTGTGACCTAAACAATCCAGGAATGGCTTCAGCCAGCGTCCAAGCTCATCTTCCCAATCCGACGTCGTGCCCACCATGGTCGGCCCTCCAAAAGCCGACCACCTATGAATCATTGAAAAACTGATTTGTGAATCCGGTCCCGCCGCTCAATCGCAAAATCTGCCAAAGTAGAGCTAGTCACATGAATCTAAAGTTCGCCACATAAAGTCTGCTGGGCTTTGTGGCAAAAGCGTTTGACGGAAGCCAAGATCTGGTCTGCGGACTTGGTCCATTTGAAGGGCTTCGGGTTGTTGTTGTGCAATTCGATGAAGGTACGGATGTCGGCTTCGAGCTGCCTGACGGAGGTGTGAACACCTCGCCGGATCTGCTTTCTGGTGAGTTCAGCGAACCAGCGCTCGATCTGATTGATCCACGACGCGGAAGTCGGCGTGAAGTGGACATGATAGTGCGGCCGGCGAGCGAGCCACGCTTTAATCTTGGGGGTCTTGTGGGTAGCGTAGTTGTCCATGACGATATGGACAGCGAGCCCCTCAGGGATTTGAGCGTCGATCTCTTTGAGAAACTTCAAGAACTCGAGCGCCCGATGGCGCTTGTAGCATTTGCCAATGACGAAGCCGGAAGCGACATCGAGCGCGGCAAACAGCGTGGTCGTACCATGCCGCACATAGCTATGCGTGCGACGTTCCGGCACCCCAGGCATCATCGGCAAGACCGGCTGCTCGCGATCGAGTGCCTGGATCTGGCTTTTCTCATCGACACTGAGGACAACGGCTCGGTTAGGCGGCGACAGATAAAGCCCGACAATATCGCGCACCTTATCGACGAATAGCGGATCGCTCGATAGTTTAAATGTCTGGCTGCGGTGCGGCTGCAAGCCGAACGCCGTCCACATTCGGCGGATCGTGGTGTGAGAAAAGCCAGTATCCGCAGCCATCGAGCGGATCGACCAGTGCGTTGCGTCGGGCGGCGTCGTACGCAATGTCCGCTCGATTACCTCGGCAACCTGATCATCGTCGATGGTTCGAGGGCGGCCCGGGCGGGCTTCGTCAAGCAGGCCATCACAACGATCCTTCAAGAATCGGCGGCGCCACTTGCCGACGGTGTGTTCATGGATGCCAAGTTCGGCAGCCACAGACTTGCTTGGCAGACCATCTGCACACCGCAGGATCGCGCGGCATCGCTCAGATAGCGATCGGGCTACACGATGACGACGAACTTGCCTCTCCAAGTACGCCCGCTCCTGCGAACTCAGCACCAACGGCGCGATCGGCCGGCCTTTCACACCTGCATTCGCCACGAGCGCTCTCCTCTCTAGAGATCCGAGCGATCAACTAATGTCACGAACTTCCGTTCCAGATGACTAGGGCGTGGACTCATAAGTGCGTAACCAAATTCGGATAGATGCAAGTTTGATGAAGGCGAGGTAGTTTGCCGCGAGTTTGTCGTACCTAGTCGCAACACGCCGACACTGCTTGATCCTGTTAAAGAAACGCTCGACCAAATTGCGCGCCCGATACAGGTACGGACTAAAACAAATAGGATCTTTGCGATTTCGCTTCGGAGGAATGTTGGCCCAAGCGCCGCGTTCACTGACGAGCGCTCTAATCCAATCTGCATCGTATCCACGGTCAGCGAGCAGCATCGCCCTTGATTTCAGATCAGATAGCAGCCCGGTGACGAGCCGGTTATCATGGGCCGCACCGGTCGTCAGTTCGAGACGAACGGGCAATCCGTTGGTATCCACGCAGGCATGTATTTTGGTTGTTAACCCACCTCTCGACCGGCCCATCAGTCTTTTTTCGCTCCCTCCCGCGCAACCTCCATGCTGGTGGACGCGAACAATGGAAGTGTCGATCATCTGGACGGAGCCATCATGAGCTTCGGCGAGGGCTTTCATGATCAGGTCCCAGATGCCAGCCATTCGCCAACGGACGAACCGATTGTAGCAGGTCGTGTAAGGCCCAAAGCTCTCCGGCAGATCGCGCCATGGTGCGCCTGACCGCAATATCCAGAAGATGCCGTTTAGGACACGTCGGTCATTGACCCTCGGTACGCCGCGCGGCTTGTTAGGAAGGAACGGCCTGATGGCGGCCCACTCAAAGTCCGTGAGTTCGTATCTCATGATTCGAGGCCCCGGTTTGAGAGCTTGAATCACGTCTATCTCGGTGTTCGCAACGAGGAATTGTAAGTCCGAGATGAGCCGGATAGCGGACATGCTGCTGATGCACAAAAGCGACGCGAATGACCCTTAACTGACGTCGAGCAACAACTCGCGGCAATCACCGCGTCATAGGATGAGGTGTCGCGCTGTGCGGGGCGGTAATGACGACGCGACGTCTAAATTCTCCGGCTGTCGTAGGCCCAATGTAACAACGCCTGGCGCTGGCGCGGCCGGCAAGTCGGGTCGCACAGTTCGCAATGCTTCCTGATCTGTGACACGTGTCGCCTCATGGCCTTCCAGCGCCCGATCTGTCGCGTGTCCTCCTCAGGCAAGCGCCGGCCTAGGTAGTATCGACAATACCACTGGAACCAGCCGCGCGGATCGTTCGGATGCATCCAGCCCTTTCTCCGCCATTCCGACAAGCTTTGGCTGGCGTCCACGCCGAAATAGTTGCAAAGGCAGTCGCGGCCAAAAGGCGAGAGCTTCGCCCGCGCGAACCAACTCGCGGGAAACTCGTCACGACAATCGGTGAGGTATTTGCCGCAGAACACGCCGAGTTCCAGCATCTGCTTCGGCGTCAAATCGGGCCGGAATTGCGGGTCGAAATCGCGCCCGGCCGGCGCAGACAATACATAGCGGTAGCCTCTTTGCATCTTGTCACTGACGATGACAATGCGGCGGCGCATCCGGCCTCCTGTTAGTTCAATAGCCAGATTGCGCCGTTCAGAACCGAAGCGAATGCCACCCACACCGCGTAAGGCGCGAACAGCAGAGATGCGATCTTATCCCATCGCCAGGTTATCATGATGAAGCCAACGATCGTCATCAGAAGCAGCACGATTACGCCAAGGGCGATATCGATGCGATGGCCTGAGAAGAATATGGGTGACCAAACGAAATTCAGAGCCAGTTGTCCCCACCATAGCTTCATCGGTAAGTTGTTGCGGCCCTCTCTCCAAACACGCCATCCAGCGATCGCGATGATAATATAAAGCATGCTCCAAACCGGGGCAAAGATCCAGTTAGGCGGACTGAAAGGCGGCTTGCTTAGCGCCGCATACCATGCACCGGGCACGGTCGCGAAACCGATGATAAGGCCGCCACCCAGAACGAGCGCAACAAACAAAAGTAAACTACCGAGTTCGGCCGCGCGCATTTTCATTCGAATGGATCTTCGTCGCTGTTGTTCGGCAAAAGAATGTCAGTGGTTCTCTTGTCTCGGATGAGCAGTAGCGATCGCATCTCGTGGGGGGGGCCTTGTCGAGAAGGCGCCAGTCCGCTTTGGGGCAAGGCGGACCGGCGGTCGATCCGTTGAGGGATATGGCCGATCAGTTCTGGGGCGGCAGGATGACCTTGTCGATGACGTGAATCATTCCGTTCGAGGCCGGGATATCAGCCTTTACGACGGTAGCATCGTTGATCGTCACCTTGCCTCCTTTGGTCGTGACCTTCACCATTGCTCCGTTGACGGTCTTGGCCTGGTCCAGCTTAGTTACCTGCTCAGCTTTCACTGCGCCCGGCACCACGTGGTAGGTGAGGATGGCCGTCAGCTTCGCTTTGTTCTCGGGCTTCAGCAGGTTCTCCACCGTGCCGGCCGGCAACTTGGCAAATGCCTCGTCCGTCGGTGCGAACACCGTGAACGGTCCGGGACCTTTCAGGGTAGCAACCAGGTCGGCCGCCTTGAGCGCCGCCGCCAGCGTCTTGAACTGGCCGGCACCGACCGCCGTGTCGACAATGTCCTGATTGCTGGCGCGCGCGAAAGTGCTGCCGATCGCCAAACCTACCACGGCCATGACGACCGCGGCCTTCGACGCAATACCTACTCTGCTCATCTTTTAGCTCCTGTAACTTGCGGGGGCCGGCTTGGCGGCCCGCGTTCCGGTTTCGAGGGACGGGAGAAACGTGTTTTGCCTTGCCCTTCTTGAATGGTAGTAAAACAAATTTTCATCAAGGGCACATTAGCGTGATATGCAAACTAGTTTTCGTGAGGATAAAACGCACGTTCCATCTTTGAACTGGGATGAAATGAGACCGGAACCATGCTATCGGAGACTCTGATCACGGCCCTTAAGGGCTACGCCATCGGCCCAAAGATCCGCCGGCTGCGGCTGCGCAAAAAGCTGGGGCTGGTCCAGCTAAGCGAGCACACCGGTCTCTCGCCGGCGATGCTGTCGAAAATCGAACGCGGGCATCTGTTTCCGACGCTACCGACCTTGTTGCGGATCGCTTTAGTGTTCGGCGTCGGGCTCGATCACTTTTTCAGAGAGGACAGCGACCGGCCGGTACATGCGGTCGTGCGCAAGGCGGACCGCATTCGTCTTCCGGAGAAGGCCGGACGGACTTCGCCCGCTTACTGCTTCGAGTCGCTCGACTATCCGGTCAGCGACCGCAAGCTCAACGGCTATTACGTCGAGTTTGTAAAGGAAGACGAGCAGTCGGAGCCTCACGAGCATCCGGGCGCGGAGATCATCTACGTTTTGGATGGCGAGCTTGTGGTGAACCTGGAGGGAGAGGACTTCACGCTGGGCCAAGGCGATTCGATGTATTTCGATTGCGCTCATCCGCACACTTACCGCCTTAAAGGGTCGTTGCCGTGCGCGGCCATTATCGTCGTGACGCCGAAATCAGCTTCAACGTGACCGGGATCGCAAGACAATCCCCGACGAACAGGAACTATCCCCTGCTCGCCTGCGCTATCAGAAACGACTATCCGTTAGTTTGCTCCGCACGTCCGGGGTGGCACTTTTCTGACCTGAGGCGATGTCCGGATTGAGTCCGCAAAACGTCGGATAGCGGACATCGTTCACAGCCGCGGTAGTGAATCTTGATTTATGAGTACACGGCCTAGTCACATGAATCTAAAGTTCGCCACATAAAGTCTGCTGGGCTTTGTGGCAAAAGCGTTTGACGGAAGCCAAGATCTGGTCTGCGGACTTGGTCCATTTGAAGGGCTTCGGGTTGTTGTTGTGCAATTCGATGAAGGTACGGATGTCGGCTTCGAGCTGCCTGACGGAGGTGTGAACACCTCGCCGGATCTGCTTTCTGGTGAGTTCAGCGAACCAGCGCTCGATCTGATTGATCCACGACGCGGAAGTCGGCGTGAAGTGGACATGATAGTGCGGCCGGCGAGCGAGCCACGCTTTAATCTTGGGGGTCTTGTGGGTAGCGTAGTTGTCCATGACGATATGGACAGCGAGCCCCTCAGGGATTTGAGCGTCGATCTCTTTGAGAAACTTCAAGAACTCGAGCGCCCGATGGCGCTTGTAGCATTTGCCAATGACGAAGCCGGAAGCGACATCGAGCGCGGCAAACAGCGTGGTCGTACCATGCCGCACATAGCTATGCGTGCGACGTTCCGGCACCCCAGGCATCATCGGCAAGACCGGCTGCTCGCGATCGAGTGCCTGGATCTGGCTTTTCTCATCGACACTGAGGACAACGGCTCGGTTAGGCGGCGACAGATAAAGCCCGACAATATCGCGCACCTTATCGACGAATAGCGGATCGCTCGATAGTTTAAATGTCTGGCTGCGGTGCGGCTGCAAGCCGAACGCCGTCCACATTCGGCGGATCGTGGTGTGAGAAAAGCCAGTATCCGCAGCCATCGAGCGGATCGACCAGTGCGTTGCGTCGGGCGGCGTCGTACGCAATGTCCGCTCGATTACCTCGGCAACCTGATCATCGTCGATGGTTCGAGGGCGGCCCGGGCGGGCTTCGTCAAGCAGGCCATCACAACGATCCTTCAAGAATCGGCGGCGCCACTTGCCGACGGTGTGTTCATGGATGCCAAGTTCGGCAGCCACAGACTTGCTTGGCAGACCATCTGCACACCGCAGGATCGCGCGGCATCGCTCAGATAGCGATCGGGCTACACGATGACGACGAACTTGCCTCTCCAAGTACGCCCGCTCCTGCGAACTCAGCACCAACGGCGCGATCGGCCGGCCTTTCACACCTGCATTCGCCACGAGCGCTCTCCTCTCTAGAGATCCGAGCGATCAACTAATGTCACGAACTTCCGTTCCAGATGACTAGTTGCGGGCGTAACTTCATCATCGGCACGCTTACACGAGGGCAACTGCTGCGCTAAGCGCGCAGCCGGCATCGCTGCGGCGAGCCCGCCGTCCGCGGATGCCTATAGAAAAAATGTCAGGAGCAAACGGGCTCCAGCGAATGATCGATGATGAGAAATCATGTCCGTCGCGTAGAGGAAAATACTCTAAGGTGTGCGGCGGATCTTGTAGAGAACGAAGCGCTCGGACCTGTCCAATTCCTTCAGCATGTCTGGCAGCGGGTTCGCCACGCCGGTGCCGAGCAGATAAAGATAGTTGTAATCTCGATACCAGGTGCGGATGAAGGCGGCGTCGTCGGACGCCGTCATCTGGCCTGCGGCGATTGCACTCAGCAGGCGTATCGGCACAGGCCCACCGTAGGGAATGGCGAGACGGCGGACCTCGGTCCGCGCCTGAACCGGCTGCTTGCCGGCCTCGGCGAATACGTTCGGCACGAAAGCATTGGCGTAATGCACCGCCAGGGTCGGCGCATAATACATTGGATACTGAGTGAGGTCCTTGAACGGTGGATCATCGCCCTCTCCGCTGGTCCCGATCAGTATCTTCGAACCACGATCAATCTTCTGAAAAGACCGAATGAAAGCTGAATAGTCTCCACGGTACGACAGCCAGACCACGAGCACGACGGCCAGATTGGCCAGCGTGATGCCGCCGACAATGGCGAGCGCGGCCATCGTCCATCGTCGGCTCGGCAGTGACAGCGAACAGAAGGCGGGAAGGATCAAAGCGGCCGCAGGAAGAACCCGAATATCCGCGAACGCCGTGCCGAATAGCCTTGGCGGGATCGCAAGGTAGAGGAGCGCGAAGCCAGTTGCGACCCAGATCCCGGCAGGCTGCAGCTTTAGCATGCCGCACCTTGCGGCGACGTATAACGCAGCCATTAGCACGAGCGCGCTCGCCCCCGAGACAGCCATGCTGTAGCCGTTCATGATAAAAAATGGCCAGAGCAGCTTGTAGTCAAAATACCAAAACGTGCCCTCGCTTCCGACAGAGCCCGCGGTCAGTCGCATGACGACCAACAGCGCCACGGCCGGTATTGCGAGCGTGACGAGCCGGAGCGCGGCGTCGCGGTAAGGCAGTTTCCGGTCGAAGGCGCGCCACAGCTCATAGAACCCGAGCGTCGCGCCATAGATCCCCAAGGAAAAGAAATGCGCCGCAAACAGCACCACCACGAAAGCTGTGTTGACGGCGAAACGTACCGGAGTTGGTTGCTCGGCGGCGAACAGATAAGCGGCGATGCCCCAGAGCGCGATGCCGAGAGCGCATTCGAAGTTGACGAATCCCCACGTGAACGGCAGGCAGTAGAGGAACAAGAGCGCCGCGAAGCCGGCGAGGTGAACGCGCCGCTTCACAACCCATTCGAGCGCAAGCGCGCCGCCGATGATCAACAACTGGCCGAAAAGAAGAAACAGCCGAGTCGCGTTCTCGGCGCCGATCAGCCGCGCCATTGGCGGGACCACCAAGTCCATCGCCAGATTGGGATAGAAGGCCCAGGCCGCCTGGTAATATGGATTGGCATTGGCGGTGCCCATTTGGCTCAGAAGATACATGCGGGCGAGGTGGTTGAGGTAATCGACCATCGCCGGAATGGGCGTGAGCAGCGTGGGGAGAAGCGACGCGATGGCGAGCAGGGCGAACACAGTGGTCGCGACCGATCGATCTGAGCGAGCACCGCGATCGATGAGATCTTCTGGGATCAGGAGAGCGGGTACATTCACGCGATTACTCCGGGTATTGAAACCCGGTAGGGTTGTTGTTTTCTTCTAGAACTAGTTGCGGTAGAGCCTCCTAATAATTCGTTAAAAGGTTGAGCTATCGAGAAACAGCTACCAGCGGAAGAGTTTCCACTTTTGTTGGGTGAGTTCCGCTTCGGTCCAAGCCCGGACCTCCCATTCGTGACGCGCTATTGGCAAAATAAGCGACATAGAACAGGCGGATGGCGCACCATGCCTCCGGAGCTTGATCTAGCGCAAAGCGCTGAGGCGACTTGGGGCTAAGCTTTCAAGAGCTTCTCAATCGGTCACCTTGTGGATCGCACCAATGATCATTGAGCGCTTAAGCCAAGAGCACCGCAACATTGAGAAACTGCTCGCCATCCTCGAGCGGGAACTTGAGGTTTTCGACCGCGGCGACCGCCCCGACTATGAGGTTATTGGCGCGGTTATCAGCTACTTCGAGCTTTACCCGGAGGTTTACCACCACCCTCAGGAAGACCTGGTCTTCGCCAAGTTGCAAATTCGCGATCCGGCTGCGGCTGCGAAGGTCGGTGATCTCGCCCGCGAACACCAGAAAGGGGCCGAACTCTTGCGCCGCGTCGCTCATGCGGTCGACAACGTTCTTGCCGACCGCGAACTGCTTCGGCAGGACGTGGATGCCATCGTTCGCGATTTCATCGAGCACGAGCGGCGCCACATCATGAAGGAAGATCGCGATTTCTTTCCCGCCGCCCTGAAGGCTCTCGAGCCTGAGGATTGGACGGAGATCGCCTCGGCCATGACCAATCCTGAGGATCCGCTGTTCAGCGAGGCCGCCGAAGAGACGTTCGACGCGTTACGGGCGCGCATCCTGCAGTTGGAACAGGAAGCCGAAGCCGAACGGCACTAGTCAAGCTCATCCGCATGCGCTGATTGGACTCAATGTCCCATCGCTGCCAGTCACTTCCGGCGTACCAGACGGGCCGGCCCGTCCACGAGTGTGGGGTTGGGCTTGGGGCCGTCCAATCGCGTACCGCCCTATTTTGTGCTACCTAGTCGAACAAAAGGTAGCAGGAGGAAGCCAACGATGACTGACGATCAAGTCAATCGCGTCGTTCAGCACCTTTGCGAGCAATTGCACCTGGCGCTCCGATTGAAGGACAGCGAGGCACATCCACCAAACGCCAAGGATATTGGATTTGATCCCGCCTCGGTAAGAACTGTCTTGCTGACCGGGTTGCGTTCGGCGGGCGTCACGATCAACCATGAGGCAGCCGCGGCGGGCGAAGAGCCGCCGTGGTCCTGAACGCAAAACGCGAGACGGAAGCTCGCGCCGATATCTGAGTTGGGTCAAAAGCCGCCGATGGCGGTTATGCCTGGCGATTTCCGGTTTGGGCGCGAAACCTGACGTTCCTGGGCACACGCCCTGGCCCGTCTCGTCATTCCGGGGCGCGCGCCGCGCGAGCCCGGAATCCATCGGGCTGCAGCGTCGGTGGATGAATGGATTCCGGGCTCGCGCCAAGAGGCGCGCCCCGGAATGACGACGGGGCCAATATCCGCGATCCAGACGCAAATGCCGCGAGGATCACCTACGCGACGAGCTGCCGCGCCGCCGCCGAGATCATCACCAGCCCGCCGGTGATCACCGCCGCATCTAGGATCGCGGTGTGGATGTGCACCGGCATCCGCTCGACGAACGCCTTGGCGAGGAATGCGCCGGGGATCGCGATCGCCCCGATCAGCAGTGCGAAGGCGAGCACCTGCGCATTCACGGCGCCGGCGAGGCCGAACACCGAGATCTTGATCAGGCCGGTGCCGAGCGAGATCATCGCATCGGTCGCGATCACGGCGGCGCCTTCGAGGCCTGCGGCCATCAAGAGCGAGAGCAGGATCACGCCGGAGCCGGAGGTGCCGCCGACCAGCACGCCGTAGCCGACGGAGCCTGCGGCAAGGCCGGTGTCGCCGATCCTGACCTGGCGGCGGCGGAGCACGCGGCGCAGCGGCACGCTCAGGATCAGCATGGTGCCGATCACGAGCGCGGCGCCCGCATTGGTGAGGCGCGTATAGCCGTAGGCGCCGAGCGCGGTCGTCAGCGCCGCGCAGGCCAGCACGATCAGCGCGCGGCGGCGGTCGGCATAGCGGACATAGGCGAGCGCACGGCTCGAATTGGTGAAGATCGCGGAGATCGCGATGATCGGCACCACGGGCTCGGCGCCGACGAGGGGCACCAGCACCAGCGGCATCAGCGCGCCGGTGCCGTAGCCGGCGAGACCACCGATGATCGAAGCAAACAACGCCATCAACGCGACCAGCAGAAGCTGAAAGATCGAGATGTCGGCGAAGCCCGAGACGATGGTCACGTTTTCCGTTCGCGGCTGACGCGTGCCGCAGCTTGATCTGCGATGGAAGCGAGCGCGGCTTCCTCTAGTGGAAAATCCGCCGCAAGCCAAGCGTCCTCGGCGAGTGTCAACACATGTCCGAGCGCGGGCCCTTCCGCCATCCCGCGCGCGATGAAGTCGGCGGCGCGGAGCGGAAATTTCGGCGCAGTCCAGCGCTGCGGCAGCTCGGCGAGTTCGCGCCAGCGCGACGAATGCACGTCGCCCGCCGCCCGCGCCCAGCCGAGCAACACGCGATCGTGATAGCGCTCGGCACCGAGCCGGTAGAGCAGCCGCCGCGCATTGGCCTCGTCCTTGGTGGCAAACCGCCACCAGCGGTGCCCCATCGAATCCAGCGCCTTGGCCTCGGCGTTGGAGAGCCGCAGGCGCGTGGCGACGCGCTTGGCGTCTTCCGTCACGGCCACCGTCAGCGCGGCCAGGCGCCGGGTGACGCTCGCCGGCAGGCCAAGCTCGCGCTCGATCGCGACCATGCTCGCCAGCGGCCCGGTATAGGCGACGCCGCCGATCAGCGCCTGCAGCAATCCGCCCTCGGCCATGGCCAGCACGGCGGCGGACGCACCGCCGGCCACCAGCAGCTTCAGCATCTCCATGCGCACCCGCTCGGCCGACAGGCTGGCAAGGCCCGCGCGTCCCCGGATGCAGGCGAGATAGCCGTCGCGGTCGGGCTCGCCGGCGCCGAAGGCGGCGTGGATGCGGAAGAAGCGCAGGATGCGCAAATAATCCTCGGCGATGCGCTGGTCGGGGTCGCCGATGAAGCGCACGCGGCGCGCTCTTGCATCCGCGATCCCGCCGACATGGTCGTACACGACACCGGTCGCATCGACCGACAGGCCGTTCATGGTGAAGTCGCGCCGCTCGGCGTCCTTCACCCAGTCGCGGCCGAACGCGACCTTGGCCTTGCGGCCGAAGGTTTCGGTATCCTCGCGCAGGGTCGTGACTTCGTAGGGATGCCCGTCGATGACCAGCGTGACGGTGCCGTGGTCGATGCCGGTCGGCACGCTCTTGATGCCGGCAGCCTTGGCGCGCCGCACCACCTCCTCCGGCCGCGCCGTGGTCGCGATGTCGATGTCGCCGGGCACAAGACCGAGCAGCGCGTTGCGCACCGCGCCGCCGACCACCCGCGCCTCCTCGCCATCAGCGCCCAGCAATTGCAGGACGCGCGCGGTGCCGCCGGAGATCAGCCATGGCGCATCGGCGAGGATCGGCTCCGCGCTCATCGGCAGGCCCCTATTTTTCCGTGCCCGGCACGAACTTGCCGTTCTCGATATGGGCGGGAACGTAGGTCGACTCCGGGCCGGCGCCGGAGAATTGCGCCAGGCCGATCAGACCCGCGATCACAAGCACGATCGCCATGAGGGCAAGGCGGGCGACGATGGTGACCGGCCAGGACGATTGCACGAACAGGCCGGACCGGCTGGCGGCCAGGAACAACGCATAGACGGCAAAGGGAACGAGGAAAATTCCGATCTCGGTCAGAACCGTCCGGATCATGATGAGTAGATCCGCTCATACAGCACACGCAGCATTCCGGCCGTTGCACCCCAGATGTAACGCTCCGCGAACGGCATCGCATAGTAGAAGCGCTCCATGCCGCGGAATTCCTTGCTGTGCACCTGGTGGTTCGCCGGATTCATCAGGAAGGATAGCGGCACCTCGAACGCATCATCAACCTCGGAGTGGTTGATCGTGAGCGCAAAGCCGGGCCGGACCCTCGCGACCGTCGGCAGGATGCGGAAACCGAAGGCGGTGCCGTAGAGATCGAGATAGCCGATCGGCTCGACGAAGTCTCTGGACAGCCCGACCTCCTCCTCGGCCTCGCGCAGTGCCGCATCGAGCGGCGAGGTGTCGGTCGCGTCGATCTTGCCGCCGGGAAAGGCGATCTGGCCGGCGTGGTCGTTGAGATGCGCCGAACGCTGCGTCAGCAGGACGGTCGGCTCGGGATGGTCCACCACCGCGATCAGGACCGCCGCCGGCCGCACCGGCTGCTCGCGCGCGACGATCTCCAGCATCTTGTCGGTCCCGGGATCGCCCGAGGCCGGAATGATGTTCGGATCGTAGAGGCCGGACGGAACGTCGAAGCCGAGCTTCGCCCTGGAACGGGCAAAGAAATCCGCCGCGCCAAGCGCGACAGGCTCGCTTTTCAGGATAGGCTTGTTCAAAGCGCGGCCCTCACCTCGTCCGCATCGGCCATGGCGAAGAATTCGCCGGCCGATTCGACGCCGAACATCGGCTGGCCATCGACCATCCGCTCCTCGCCCATGTCAACCAGATCGTAATAGAGCGCGCGGGTCACCTTGGCCCAGAGATCGGCGCGGACGTGCAGATAGGGCGTCAGCCCGCCGTCCACTGCCTGCTCGAAGCGCAGCCGGTGCGCGGCATCGCAGGTGACCCAGTCGTCGACATTGGTGCGGAAGCGCAGCACGCGATGGTTGTCCTCGCCGTCCTCTTGCATTTCGACCGCCATGAACGGCGCGTCGTCGACGCGGATGCCGACCTTCTCCACCGGCGTCACGAGGAAATGCTTGTCGCCCTCGCGCTTCAGGATGGTCGAGAACAGGCGGACCAGCGCGTGACGCCCGATTGGCGTCCCCATGTAGAACCAAGTACCATCGGACGCGATTCGGATATCGAGATCGCCGCAGAACGGCGGATTCCATAGATGCACCGGAGGCAGGCCCTTTTTGGCGCCTTCGGCACTGGCAGCACTCTTGGCGGCGGCAGTCAGCCCCTCAAGACCACGATCGGCGCTCTGCCCTTGGTTCGCCATGGTTTGCCCTGACTTTGTCCTTTGGCACGATTGGTGCAGGTTTACGCTGTCCATCGGCGAACGGTTCCACCCCGGATTAGTCCGGTGTGGAGGTCGCCACTTCGTGATGCCCTACATACCCTTAAGCCGATAAGGTGGGGATAGGTTAATTCAACGAATACATGGCCTTCCTGCAAGTCTAGCATAGGGGCCATGACTTGGTTTGACGTCTTCGCTTGAAGTGAAGATTTGATGCATCTGACCTGATGCGATGACATGACGACGCGAGCGAGCCGCGCGGCAGGCTGAAGGAGCTAACGGATGGCGGAGAGTGTCGAGAAACTCGAGGATGGAATCGTCCGCTCGGCCGAGCAGGTCTCGAGCCAGATTCGGGCGGCAAAGGACGCGATCGCGTCCGTCATCTTCGGCCAGGACCGCGTGATCGAGAACACGCTGGTCACCATCCTCTCCGGCGGCCATGCGCTGCTGATCGGCGTGCCGGGCCTTGCCAAGACCAAGCTGGTCGAGACGCTCGGCGTCACGCTCGGTCTCGACGCCAAGCGCATCCAGTTCACGCCCGATTTGATGCCGTCGGACATCCTCGGCGCCGAGGTGCTTGACGAGAGCACCGCGGGCAAGCGTTCCTTCCGCTTCATCGCAGGTCCGGTGTTCGCGCAGCTCCTGATGGCCGACGAGATCAACCGCGCCAGCCCGCGCACGCAGTCGGCGCTGCTCCAGGCGATGCAGGAGCAGCACATCACCGTTGCCGGCGCGCGGCACGATTTGCCGAAGCCGTTCCACGTGCTCGCGACCCAGAACCCGCTGGAGCAGGAAGGCACCTATCCGCTGCCCGAAGCGCAGCTCGACCGCTTCCTGATGGAGATCGACGTCGACTATCCCGATCGCGACGCCGAGCGCCGCATCCTGTTCGAGACCACCGGCGCCGAGGAGACGCTGGCGAAGGGATCGATGACCGCGGATGCGCTGATCACCGCGCAGCGGCTGATCCGGCGCCTGCCGGTCGGCGATTCCGTGGTCGAGGCGATCCTGTCGCTGGTGCGCTCGGCCCGTCCGGGTCCGGACAGCGGCGAGACCGGCAAGTTCATCGCCTGGGGCCCCGGCCCGCGCGCCAGCCAATCCCTGATGCTGGCGGTGCGCGCCCGTGCGCTGATCGACGGACGGCTCGCACCCTCGGTCGACGACGTGCTCGACCTCGCCGAACCTATTCTGAAGCACCGCATGGCGCTGACCTTCCAGGCGCGCGCCGAGGGGCGCACGATTCCGGACGTGATCCGGCAGTTGAAAACACGGATCGGTTGATGGCCGCCGAGAACGGGCACACAACGAAGGAGATCATCGCGATCCGACGTGCCGATGGCGAAAGCCGCACGCTCGCCGCTTCCTTGCCGCGCCTGGTGCTCGAAGCCCGCCGCGTCGCCGCCAACGTCATCCACGGCCTGCACGGAAGGCGCCGCGCCGGCTCCGGCGAAAATTTCTGGCAATACCGCCGCTTCGTCTCCGGCGAGCCGTCGCAGAACGTGGACTGGCGGCGCTCGGCGCGCGACGACCATCTCTATGTCCGCGAGCTCGAATGGGAAGCCTCGCACACGGTCTGGATCTGGCCCGACCGCTCGCCGTCGATGGCGTTTGCCTCGAAGACCGCGCGCGAGTCCAAGCTCGAACGCACGCTGATCGTCGCCTTTGCGCTGGCCGAACTGCTGGTCTCCGGCGGCGAGCGCGTCGGCATTCCCGGGCTGATGGCGCCGACCGCGAGCCGCAGCGTCATCGACAAGATGGCGCAGGCGATGCTGCATGACGATGCCGACCGGCTGAGCCTGCCGCCCTCCTTCGTTCCTTCCGCGCTCGCCGAGATCATCGTGCTGTCGGATTTCTGGTCGCCGATCGCCGAGATCAGGACGACGCTCGCAGGGCTCTCCGGCTCCGGCGCGCATGGCACAATGGTGCAGGTCGTCGATCCCGCCGAGGAGTCCTTCCCCTATTCCGGCCGCGTCGAGTTCGTCGAGCCGGAAGGTTTTGGCGTGATCACCGCCGGCCGCGCCGAAAGCTGGGCGCAGGACTACACCGCGCGGCTCGCGCTGCACCGCGACCAGATCCGCGCCGAGACCTCGAAGCTCGACTGGCTGTTCACGACCCATGCGACCGACCGCTCCGCCGCCGAGCTGCTGCTGTTCCTGCATGCCGGCATGCAGGTGAGCAAGTCGGGCGCGCGCACCACCTCCATCAAAGCGGGGCCGGCCGCATGATGGGATTGCCGCTCGCCTTCACCGAACCGCTGCTCCTGATCGGCCTCGTCAGCCTGCCGGTGCTGTGGTGGCTGCTGCGCGTGATGCCGCCGCGGCCGCGCCGGATCGAGTTTCCGCCGACGCGCCTGCTGTTCGACATCGCGCCAAGGGAAGAGACGCCTTCGCGGACGCCGTGGTGGCTGACTGCGCTGCGGCTTTTGGCTGCGGCCCTCGTAATATTCGCCGCCGCCGGCCCGATCTGGAATCCGCAAACCGGGCTCGCGGGCAGCAAGGCGCCGCTGATGATCATGCTCGACGACGGCTGGAGCGCGGCCTCGAACTGGGACGTCAGGATCAGGGCCGCCGACGAGCTGATCGCCAACGCCGACAACGACCGCCGCGCCATCGCGCTGGTGCCGCTGTCCGAGCCGAACCGCGATATCACCCTGATGCCGGCGGGGGCGGCGCGCGTCGCGCTGCGCCAGCTGGTACCAAAGCCCTATTCGATCGAGCGCGTCGAAACCCTCGCAGCGGTCGATCGCTTCCTCAAGGCCACCGGCGACTGCGAGATCGCCTGGCTGTCGGATGGCGTCGATACCGGGCGCGGCGAGGAATTCGTGCAAGCCCTCGGCAAGACCATCGGCGATCGCAGCCTGACCATCTTCGAAGGCGGCACCTCCTCGCCGCTGGCGCTGGTCGCGGCCGAGAACGCCGCCGCCAGGATGACGGTGAAGGTGCTGCGCACCGACGGCGGCATCGCCGTCGGCACCGTGCGCGCTCTGGACCAGAAGGCATCGCCGATCGGCGAAGCCCGTTATTCGTTCGGCCCGCAGGACAAGGAAACCGAGGCCTCGTTCGACCTGCCGGTCGAGCTGCGCAACGACATCACGCGGCTCGAGATATCGGGCGAGCGCTCCGCCGGCGCGGTGCAGCTGCTCGACAAGCGCTGGCGCCGCCGCGCCATCGGCATCGTCTCGGGCTCGACCAGCGAGACCGCGCAGCCGCTGCTGGCGCCGACCTTCTACCTCACCCGCGCGCTGGCGCCGTTCGCCGACGTGCGGCTCGCCGACAAGGGCTCGCCGCAGCAGGGCATCACCCAGTTCCTCGACCAGAAGCTGCCGATGATCATCCTCGCCGATGTCGGCACCATCGCGCCTGAAATCCGCGAGCGTCTCAATGCCTGGATCGACCAGGGCGGCGTGCTGGTGCGGTTCGCCGGGCCCCGCCTGGCGCAGGCCGAAGACGATCTCGTGCCGGTCAAGCTGCGCAAGGGCGGCCGCACGCTCGGCGGCAGCCTGACCTGGGAGAAGCCGCAACACCTCGCCGCCTTCGCGGCCGACGGTCCGTTTGCCGGCGTCGTGGTCCCCAAGGACGTCACCGTGAGCCGCCAGGTCCTGGCCGAGCCCGATGCCGTGCTCGCCACCAAGAGCTGGGCGTCGCTGGAAGACGGCACCCCGCTGGTGACCGGCGAGCATCGCGGCAAGGGCGTCGTCAGCCTGTTCCACGTCAGCGCCGACATGCGCTGGTCGGATCTGCCGATGTCGGGCATCTTCGTCGAAATGCTGCGGCGGGTCGTCGACATGTCGGGATACACCACCAAGCCCGGCGCCGGCGTTGCCAGCGAGGCGACCACCGAGACGGTGGCGCCGCTGCACATGCTCGACGGCTTCGGCGCCTTCGGTCCGCCGCCGGCCACGGCAAAGCCGCTTCCGGCCGATTATCGCGACCGCGCCACACCCGATCATCCGCCGGGCTTCTATGGTCCTGCAGAAGGACCGCTCGCCGTGAACACGCTTGCTAGCGCCGACCGCATCGCAGCCCTGAACACCGCGAGCCTGCGCGCCCGGCACGCCACCTACACCAATGCCGAGCCGCGCGACTTGCGCGGCTGGCTGCTGTCGACGGCGCTCGCTCTGTTCCTGGTCGACGCCATCATCGTCGCGGTGCTCGGCGGCGGCCTCGCCGCGCTGCTGCGCCGCCGCGCCGCGCCCGCAATGATCCTGCTCGGCCTCGTGCTTGCGGGCCTCTCTGCACTGCCGCCGGCGCCCGCGCGCGCCGACAGCGCCGCGGACGAGTTCGCGATGAAGGCGGTGTCGCAGACCCGCCTCGCCTATGTCGTGACCGGCAATGCCGACGTCGATTCCATCGTCAAGGCCGGCCTGACCGGGCTGACGCTGTTCCTGGCGCAACGCACCGCGCTCGAGGCCGGCGATCCCGTCGGCATCGATCCGGCGCGCGACGAGCTCGCCTTCTTCCCGCTGATCTACTGGCCGATCGTGCCCGGCGCGCCCAAGCCGCCGCAGGACGCCATCAACAAGATCGACGCCTACATGAAGCAGGGCGGCACCGTGCTGTTCGACACCCGCGACGCGATCGAGGCGCCGCCCGGCGACAACGGCGCCTCGCAGACGCCGGGCATGCGGGCGCTGCGCGAGATCCTGTCCTCGCTCGACGTGCCCGAGCTCGAGCCGGTGCCGCGCGAGCACGTGCTGACCAAGACCTTCTATTTGCTGCGCGACTTCCCCGGCCGCTTCAACTCCGGCCAGACCTGGGTCGAGACCCTGCCGCGCGAGGACGACGACGAGAGCGCGCAGCGTCCGGCGCGCGGCGGCGACGGCGTCTCGCCGATCATCATCACCTCGAACGACCTTGCCGGCGCCTGGGCCGTGCGCCCCGACGGCCAGTACATGCTGCCGGTGACCGGCGGCGACACCCGCCAGCGCGAATTCGCCTATCGTGCCGGCGCCAACATCGTGATGTACACGCTGACCGGCAACTACAAGGCCGACCAGGTGCACGCACCGGCCCTGATCGAACGGTTGGGGCAATAGAGATGCGCGTGACGAGCTTGAGCTACACGCCCCGTCATTCCGGGATGGTCCGAAGGACCAGACCGCAGGTGCGCACTGCGCACCGGGGAATCTCGAGATTCCGGATTCGATGCTTCGCATCGCTCCGGAATGACGTTGATAGGTCTGTCTGATGAATTACGGCATCGCGTTCACGCCGCTTGTTCCCGCGATCGTCCTCTGGCTCGCGCTGGCCGCGATCGTCGTCATCGCGCTCGTGCTGGTGCTGGCGCGCGCGCGCGGCGCCGCGGTGCGCGTGGCCGCCCTGGTGCTGTTCCTGCTGGCGCTCGCCAATCCCTCCTTCACCCGCGAGGACCGCGATCCCCTCACCTCGGTCGCCGCGGTCGTCGTAGACAAGAGCCCGAGCCAGAATTTCGGCAACCGCAATCGCGAGGCGGCCCAGGCGCAGGAAGCGCTGGTCGACGGACTGAAGAAGATCAAGGGCCTCGAGGTCCGCGTCGTCGACGCCGGACAGGCCGACGGCGAGACCGACGGCACGAGATTGTTCGGCGCCCTCGCCTCGGCCTTGTCGGACGTGCCGGTCGACCGCGTCGCCGGCGCGTTCCTGATCACCGACGGCCGCGTCCACGACATTCCCGCGAACGCCGCCGCGCTCGGCTTCCAGGCGCCGGTGCACGCACTGATCACCGGGCAGAAGGACGAGCGCGACCGCCGCATCGCGATCACGGCGGCGCCGCGCTTCGGCATCGTCGGGCAAAACCAGACCATCACCTACCGGCTCGACGACCAGGGCGTTTCCGGCGAGCGCGCCAAGGTCACGGTTCGCCGCGACGGCGAGGTCATCAACGAGCGCACGCTCTCGAGCGGCCAGACCGCGAGCGTGGACGTCGACATCAAGCATGCCGGCCCGAACATCGTCGAGATCGAGGCCTCGCCGCTCGAGCGGGAGCTGACGCCGGTGAACAATCGCGCCGTCGTCGCCATCGACGGCGTGCGCGACAAGCTGCGCGTGCTGCTGGTCTCCGGCGAGCCGCATTCCGGCGAGCGCACCTGGCGCAATCTGCTCAAGTCCGACGCCAGCGTCGATCTCGTGCACTTCACCATTCTCCGCCCGCCGGAGAAGCAGGACGGCACGCCGATCAACGAATTGTCGCTGATCGCGTTTCCGACCCGCGAGCTGTTCCAGCAGAAGATCAACGAATTCCAGCTGATCATCTTCGACCGCTACGCCCGCCAGGGCGTGCTGCCGATCGCCTATTTCGACAACATCGCGCGCTATGTGCGCGCGGGCGGCGCGGTGCTGGTCTCGGCCGGTCCCGACTATGCCTCCAACACCAGCATCTGGCGCACGCCGCTGGATTCGGTGCTGCCGGCCGAGCCGGTCGGCGTGACCGAGAAGCCGTTCTATGCGCACCTGTCCGACATCGGCAAACGCCATCCGGTCACGCGCGGGCTGGAGGGCTCGGCCAGCGAGCCGCCACGCTGGAGCCGGTTCTTCCGCACCGTCGACACCCGCAATTCCGTCAACCCGCCGGTCATGACGGGCGTCGACGGCAAGCCGCTCTTGTTCCTGTCGCGCTTCGGCGAGGGACGCGTCGCGCTGCTGCTCTCCGACCACATCTGGCTGTGGGCGCGCGGCTATGAGGGCGGCGGCCCGCATCTCGATCTCTTGCGGCGGATGTCGCACTGGCTGATGAAGCAGCCGGATCTTGATGAAGAAGCGCTGCGCCTCCAGGTCCAGGGCAAGGATCTCGTGGTGGTGCGCCAGACCATGTCGGACAGCGTCCAGCCGGTGAGCGTGACCTCGCCATCGGGCGTGTCGCGCGACCTGACGCTCAACGCCGGCGATCCCGGCGAGTGGCGCGCCAGCCTGCCGGCCAACGAGCTCGGCCTGTGGCAGGCGACCGACGGCACGCTGAAGGCGCTGATCAATGTCGGCCCGACCAATCCGAAGGAGTTTTCGGAAGTCACCTCCACCACCGAGACCCTGAAGCCGCTGACGCAGGCGACCGGCGGCAATGCCGTGCGCGTGGTTGATGGCGCCAGCGTCGAGCTGCCGCGCATCGTGCCGGTGCGCTCGGTGAGCGTCTTCCATGGCGACGGCTGGATGGGCGTGCGGATGCGCGACGCCAGCGTCGTTAAGGGCGTCGGCGTGCTGCCGATCTTCGCCGGCCTGATCGGCCTGCTGCTGCTGCTCGGCGCCTTCGCCGCGACCTGGGTCCGCGAAGGGCGGTGAAGCCCGATAGCTTGAAGTCGAATCGAATTCGGCCAACAGCGACGCTCTCTCCGTTCCCTCCCCCCTTGTGGGGGAGGGGCAGGGAGGGGGGTGCCACACGGGGACTCTTTCCGTCGCGCACTCACACGCGATGCGTTAATAATCGGCACCTTTTCCAGGGCTACCCCCCTCCCTAGCCCTCCCCCACAAGGGGGGAGGGAACGCACCTCCATCGGGGCGCTAGGCCAGGCTTTTCCACCAGGCGTTAGTTGCCCGAACGACACATCGGGTCGGCTGCCTGCAGGCGCGGGGCCGACCTGCCGTTGACATCCGTTCCTCGTTCCTGCGATGTTACATTATAACATCGCGGTATCAGAGGGTGATCCTCGCGATGTGGGGTGGCGTTTCCAGATGAAGTGGTTCCGGTCGAATATCAGGCACGGCGCCCGGCTCGCGTTGTTCGCGATGCTGGTGCAATTCGCGCTGGCATTCGGCCACAGCCACTGGTTCGTCCAGGCCGCCTCCCTCTCCCAAGCCTCGCTCCAGCAGACCGACACCGCCAAGGCGATCGCTTCGACCGACCGCGCCGCGGTCCAGAAGCAATCGCCTTCAGGATCCGACCGGGAGCAGCCGGGCGACGACAATTGCGCCATCTGCGCCGTGGTCGCGATGGCGGGCACTGTGGTGTCCGCGACGCCGCCTCTCCTGGAGCTGCCGCAGGCGATCGAGCTGCTCCACCGCACCATCGACGCCGAGTTCATCCATCTGAAATCGGCCGGCACGGCGTTCCAGCCCCGCGCCCCACCCGCGTCCTGACTCTCGACATCGCTTGATCACGCCCGGGCTCGCCGCGCCACACGCGCGGACGATCGCCCGGGAGCCGTTGAAGTCGAATTCCGTCGCGCCGCGACGGCAGGCCGCCTCCGATCATCAGACAAGCATGCGGACGGCGCCTGACTGGAATCAGGACCATGTCATTTGAATTGCGACGCGTGCAGCGTCTCGCAGGAGCAAGCCTGCTCCTGCTCGGCGCCGCCGCCACATCCGCGCTCGCCCAAGAACCGGTACAACAGCCGGTACAACAGCCTGCGCAGGACAAGTCGTCGGCCGAGCTCCCCGCCATCACCGTGACGGCGCCGAGCCCGATCGTGCGCAGGGTGGTACCGACCCGCAGCCCGGTCCATGTCGCGCGCACCGGACGGTCGCGGAGCCAGCAACACGCGGCCGAAGCTACGCCGCCAGCCGCGGCGTCTGCCGCCGCGCCTCAGCAAGGCGTGCTGCCCATCGTGACCAACCAGTTCGCCACCGTCACGGTGGTGCCGAACGAGGAGATCCGCCGCGAGGGCGGCGGTCAGCTCGGCGATCTCTTGTTCTCCAAGCCGGGCATCACCGGCTCGAGCTTCGCGCCCGGCGCCTCCAGCCGGCCGATCATCCGCGGGCTCGACGTCAACCGCGTCGGCATCGTCGAGAACGGCACCAATTCGGGTGGCGCCTCCGACCTCGGCGAGGATCACTTCGTCCCGATCGATCCGCTCGCGACCAACCAGGTCGAGGTGGTGCGCGGGCCGGCTGCGCTCCGCTACGGCTCGACCTCGATCGGCGGCGTCGTCAGCGCGACCAACAACCGGATTCCGGATGCGCTGCCGAGTTGCGCTCCGTCGTTCCAGACCTACGGCCTCCCGACCAAGGCGCCGCTGGCAACCGCCGAGACCTCGCCTTGCGTCACGGCCGAGACGCGCTCCGCATTCAGCTCGGTCGATCGCGGCGTCGAAAGCGGCGTGCTGCTCGACACCGGCGGCGGCAATTTTGCCTTCCATGCCGACGTCTATGGCCGCACCACCACGGACTACGGCATCCCGAGCTATCCCTATCTGAACGACCAGACGCGATCCGTCGCCAACGGCCGCCAGCCGAACTCGGCGACGCGCTCGGACGGCGCCTCGATCGGCGGCTCCTACTTCTTCCAGGGCGGCTATATCGGGGCTGCGATCACGCAGAACGACTCGCTCTACCACATCCCCGGCATCGACGGCGCCGACCACAACACGCGCATCGACGGTCACCAGACCAAGATCAACGTCAAGGGCGAGTACCGTCCCGATGCGGCCGCGATCGACACGATCCGGTTCTGGGCCGGCGCGACCGACTACCGGCACAACGAGATCGGGCTTGCCGATCCCGCCGACCCCAACAGCGACGGCGTGCGGCAGACCTTTACCAACAAGGAGCAGGAGATCCGCACCGAGGTGCAGCTGATGCCGTTCAACGCGCGCTTCGCCGAGGTGACGACGGCGCTGGGCTTCCAGGTCGGCCACCAGGAACTGACCGCGCCGAGCCCGGACAATCCCGGCACGCTGTTCAACGGCCTGTGGGACCCCAACAACAACACGCGCGTTGCTGGTTACGCCTTCAACGAGTTCAAGTTCACCGACGCGACGCGGGCGCAGATCGCCGGCCGCATCGAGCATGTCGAGCTGCACGGCACGACGCCGAATTTCCCGGCCGACTTCCTGCCCGACGGCACGCCGCAGGTGGCGATCGCGCGCAATCCGTCCTACACGCCGAAGAGCGGCAGCATCGGCCTGTTGCAGGACCTGCCGGGCGGCATGGTCGGCAGCATCACCGCGCAATATGTCGAGCGCGCGCCGAAGGCGGCGGAACTGTTCTCGCGCGGCGCGCATGATGCGACCGCGACGTTCGACATCGGCAATCCGAACCTGACGATCGAGACCGCAAAGTCCGTCGAGCTCGGCGTGCGCAAGGCGACGGGGCCGTTCCGGTTCGAGGCGACCGTCTACTACACGCATTTCGACAATTTCATCTTCCGCCGCCTCACCGGCGTGATGTGCGGCGACGACTTCGCCTCGTGCGGCACGCCCGGGGCCGAGCTGAACCAGGCGGTCTACTCGCAGCGGAACGCGAACTTCCGTGGCGGCGAATTCCAGTCGCAGCTCGACGTCGGCGCGTTCCAGGGCGGCATCTGGGGCATCGAGAACCAGCTCGACGTGGTTCGCGCCACCTTCACCGACGGCACCAACGTGCCGCGGATTCCGCCGCTCAGAATGGGCGGCGGCGTGTTCTGGCGCGACGACAACTGGCTGATGCGCGTCAACCTGTTGCACGCCTTCGCGCAGAACAACGTCGCCGTGATCGCGGAGACGCCGACGGCAGGCTACAACCTCCTGAAGGCCGAGGTGAGCTACAAGACCAAGCTCGACCGCAACTGGTTCGGTGCGCGCGAGATGATTGCCGGCGTCGTCGGCAACAATCTCCTCAACGAGAGCATCCGCAACTCGGTGTCCTACACCAAGGACGAGGTGCTGATGCCCGGCATCGGCGTGCGGGCGTTCGCGAACTTCAAGTTCTGATCGCCTCCAGCCGGGGCCTGCGGGCCCCGGTACACCCACGTCGAGCGAGCAGGCTGTCGCGGCATCACACGCCGCTACCCCCGCGCCTTGCTCCAGTCGGGCACGACCGCTCCCGACACGCCCTCGAAGGCGCCGTCGACGAGCTCGAACACCAGGATGCGGGCGGCGTCGACCGGGCCCGGCATGGTGACGCGCCCCTTGGGGACCGGCTTGAAGCCGACGCGGCTGTAATAGGGCTCGTCGCCGACCAGCAGCACCAGGCGGTGACCTCGCTCCTTGGCGTCCTTCAGCGCGCGCTCCATCAACAGACGGCCGATGCCGCGGTCGCGGAACGGCGGCTCGACGGTGAGCGGCCCGAGCAGCAGCGCCGGCGTCTCGCCGACCAGCACAGGCAATTGCCTGACCGAGCCGACCAGCAGCGTGCCGATGCGAGCGGTGAAGGACAGTTCGAGCAGATGGTCGACGTGCTCGCGGATGCGGTAGGCGCTGAGCACGAAGCGGCCGGGGCCGAAGGTGCGCTCGTGCAGCCGTTCGATCGCCTGGGCGTCGCCGGCAGCTTCGGGAAGGATGGTGAGCGAGAGATCGTTCATGTCGGCATGCGTCTTCGAGCGAAGTGGACCCGGGTTCGCGTCATGAAAACGCGTCAATGAGGGGAGCGGGATAACATCTCGGAGGGCTGCGGTCCATCGGGCTCATACCGGGCCGAACTGCCGGCCGGGCTGCGGCTGAGGATGGTCGCGAAGCTCCAGTCCGGATAACCGATACTGTGCAGCTTGTCCGCGAGATAGCCATCGGTTGCACGGGCGAGACCGGTGTCGAGCCCCGCCAACGGCCAAAGCGGCGGTTGATCTCACCGCCATGTCGCAATCAACGGCGTGCCATCCAGCACTTCCACGATTCTTTGCCGCGTGCCCGGCGTGGTGCCCTCGGGCAGCGCATTGGTCGCGAAGAACCCGCATTCGACGATCTCGTGGTTGGGCTCGGGCAGGCGATCCTGCCTGAACTGCCTGACGACGTAGACCGCGACGTGGTCGCGGCGGGAGACGTGACTGTTGAGGAAGATGCCGTGCAGCGCGGCGTCTGCGGTGAGGTCGATGTCGCCCTCCTCCTTGAGCTCGCGCCGCATCGCCTGCTCCATGGTCTCGCCGAGATCGACGCCGCCGCCGGGCAGATACCAGCCGGAGATGTAGCTGTGCCTGACCAGGAACACCCTGTTGTCGGAATCCAGCACCACGGCGCGAACGCCGAGGGTCATGCCGCGAACGAGCAGGAAATAGGCGTGGAAGATTCGCCGCAGCAGCGGCTCGAACTTCCGTCGGATGCGGTTCAGACGATCTCCCATCAGGTTCTCTTTGGTCCCCTCTTCAGGCTGCGCTTGCGCAGTCCTCGCGACCTTGCCATTACAGCGGAGCAATAGCGAGGCACTCGCGCGCCATGGCTTCCTTCACGCTCGCCCATCTGTCCGACCCGCATCTGCCGCCTTTGCCGAAGCCGCGGCTGATCGAGCTCGCCGGCAAGCGCGTATTCGGCTACGTCAACTGGACGCGCAACCGCCACAAGTACCAGCGCCGCGAGGTGCTCGACGCACTCGTTGCCGACGTCAAGGCGCAGGCGCCCGACCACATCGCGGTGACGGGCGATCTCGTCAATCTGGCGCTGGACGCGGAGTTCGCGCCGGCGCGCACCTGGCTCGACGGCGTCGGCCCGCCCGACCGCGTCACCACGATTCCCGGCAACCACGACGCCTATGTCCGCGCCACCTATCATCGCTTCGGCGAGACCTTTGCGCCCTATCTTGCAAGCGACAACGGAAGCGCCGGCTTTCCGGCCCTGCGCCGGCGCGGGCCGCTCGCGCTCATCAGCCTGTCCACGGCGGTGCCGACCCTGCCGCTGATGGCGACGGGCACGCTCGGGCGCGCTCAGCTCGCAGCGCTCGAACGAGTTCTCGAGCGGCTCGCGACCGAAGACGTCTTCCGCGTGCTGCTGGTGCATCATCCGCTAAAGTCCGATGCGCGCCACAAGCGAATGACGGACGCGGCCGATCTGCTGGCGCTCTTGAAGCGCCACGGTGTCGAGCTGGTCCTGCACGGCCACGACCACATTCATTCGACGATGTGGTTCGAGGGCCCCAACGGCAACATTCCCGCGATCGGCGTGCCGTCGGCGTCCGCGCTCGCACACGGGCGCTACCCGGCGGCGGCGTATAATCTGTTCACGATCGAGAAGGACAATGCCGGCTGGCGCTGCGAGCAGACGGTGCGCGGGCTCGGGTCCGGATTTCAGATTGGGCAGATCAAGCATGCGAGGTTGGTTTGAGGCCACTGTCATTCCGGGGCGCGCCGAAAGGCGCGAGCCCGGAATCCATTCAGCCGCATACGCTGTGGCCCGATGGATTCCGGGTTCGCGCTGATGCGCGCCCCGGAATGACGGCGGTGGGAAATTCACCAGCTCCGCAAGGCCGCCAGAACGGCGAAGCCGAACAAGGCGGCGGCGCCGAGGATGAAGCCGAACACGAACGGCCAGACGCGCGAGCGCGCCGGCCGCTCCGCGGCCTCCGGCTTCGGCTCGGGCAGGACCACCATCGCATGCTCGCGCTCGATCATGCGGCGGGCGACATAGTCGGTGACGGCCTCGACGATCACGGACGTGTCGTGCGATTCGGCGAGCACGATGCGGCCGAAGCGGGTGTCCTGGACGAAGCGATACATCCGCTTGTCGCGCCCCATCATGATGTGCGCGACGACGTCGATCCAGAGTCTGGGCGTATCGCCCTGGCTGATGCCGCGGTCGAACAGGTCGATCTGCTCGGGCACTTGTGCAAACAGGGGATCGAGCGCGTCGTTGAGGATCTCGAGCCGCGCCACCTCGGCATCGCGCAAATCGACGACGACGCCGGTCCGGTCGGCGGCCTCGATCCGCGCGCGCAGCAGCGCGTCGCGCAGCCGCACCGGGCGCGGCTGGCTGGGATGGGTCCCGCTGGTCTCGGGCTCTGACATTGTCGGCCTCGTCCTCACTTGCCTCCATTAACCTATCAGCAACCACACCTTCCGCAAAGGGTCCACAATTCCAGATACTTACGGCACCCACAGCTGTCTTACCTGTGCCAAAAACAGACGATCCCACCCGGCTTGCGCCGGATGGGACCCTCCGTCCTTGGACGTCTTCTTGATTGGTCAGGCAGCCGTCAGGCCGAGACGCGCGACGGCTCTTCAACGATGGAGAAGCGGACGCCGGCCTTGTGGCGGTTCTCTTCCGAGACCGTACGCCAGGCATCTTCGGCTTCCTTGCGGGTCTTGAACGGCCCCTGCACCTGGGCCGAGCCTTCCACGAGCTTGTGGAAGTTCATCGAGCCGAACTCGCCGCCGATCACCCAGAAATTGCTGCCCTTGGTCATTGTCAGTCTCCTGTTGAGGTGCGTGACCAGTCCGGGCTCCGAGGGGACCCCGGACTGATCAATTCCGCCGTTAGCCGAACTGGTTCATCGTGTTGTGCGCGCCGCCCGCCTTCAGGGCGGCCTCGCCGGCGAAGTACTCCTTGTGGTCGTCGCCGATGTCGGAGCCGGCCATGTTCTGATGCTTCACGCAGGCGATGCCCTGACGGATCTCGGCGCGCTGGACGTTCTTGACGTAGCCGAGCATGCCCTGCTCGCCGAAGTACTCCCGGGCCAGATTGTCGGTCGAAAGCGCCGCGGTGTGGTAGGTCGGCAGCGTGATCAGGTGGTGGAAGATGCCGGCACGCTTGGCCGAATCCGCCTGGAAGGTGCGGATGCGCTCGTCGGCTTCCTTCGCCAGCGGCGTGTCGTCATATTCCGCCTTCATCAGCTCGGCGCGGTTGTACTTGCTGACGTCCTTGCCGGCTTCCTTCATCGCGTCGTAGACCTGCCAACGGAAGTTGAGGGTCCAGTTGAACGACGGCGAGTTGTTGTAGGCCAGCTTGGCGTTCGGAACCACCTTGCGGATGCGATCGACCATCTTGGCGATCTGCTCGATATGCGGCTTCTCGGTCTCGATCCAGAGCAGGTCGGCGCCGTTCTGCAGCGAGGTGATGCAATCCAGCACGCAGCGGTCCTCACCGGTGCCCGGGCGGAACTGGTAGAGGTTGGAGGGCAGCCGCTTCGGACGCATCATCTTGCCGTTGCGGTTGATGATGACGTCGCCGTTGCGGGCGTTCTCCGCGGTGATTTCCTCGCAATCGAGGAAGCTGTTGTACTGGTCGCCGATGTCGCCGGGCTTGTGGCTGACGGCGATCTGCTGCGTGAGGCCAGCGCCGAGCGAGTCGGTGCGGGTCACGACGACGCCGTCTTCGACGCCGAGCTCGAGGAAGGCGTGGCGGCAGGCGCGGATCTTCGCCAGGAAGACATCGTGCGGCACGGTGACCTTGCCGTCCTGGTGGCCGCACTGCTTCTCGTCCGAGACCTGGTTCTCGATCTGGAGCGCGCAGGCGCCCGCTTCGATCATCTTCTTGGCGAGCAGGTAGGTCGCCTCCGCGTTGCCGAAGCCGGCATCGATGTCGGCGATGACGGGCACGACATGGGTCTGGAAGCCGTCGATCTTCTCGATCAGCTCCTTCTCGCGCGTCTTGTCACCTTCCTTGCGGGCCTTGTCGAGGCTGCGGAAGATGTCGTTGAGCTCGCGCGAGTCGGCCTGGCGCAGGAAGGTGTAGAGCTCTTCGATCAGCGCCGGCACCGAGGTCTTCTCGTGCATCGACTGGTCGGGCAGCGGTCCGAACTCGGAGCGCAGCGCCGCGATCATCCAGCCGGAGAGATACAGGTAGGTGCGATCGGTCCTGCCACCGAAGTGCTTCTTGACCGAGATCAGCTTCTGCTGGGCGATGAAGCCGTGCCAGCAGCCGAGCGACTGGGTGTACTTGGTGGGGTCGTTGTCATAGGCCGCCATGTCGGCCCGCATCAGCGCCGCGGTGTAGCGGGCGACGTCGAGGCCGGTCCTGAAGCGGTTCTGCAGGCGCATGCGCGCGACGGCCTCGGCCGACACCCCGTTCCAGGTCGGCTGGGTCTCGAGGAGCGCCTTCGCTGCATCGATCTCGCTCTGATACGAGGCCGGCGCCTGGAAAGTGCTGATGCCACGGGGCTGGTAGTTCATGTGCCTGATCCTTTCGCTGACGATGGCGATGGCTGGCCATCGACATTCTTGACAGTGCATTGCGAAATGCGTGTCACGACGTAAACGCGAAAACGGAAACTTCGTATAGATGGCTTGTTTTTTATTGGTGATGTCATGTAACATCAGAACATGTAATAGATGTTATTTTGTAAAGTTTGTAAATTATAGGTCAGCGAGACTGTCCTTAATGGCCCTGGAGATCTGAAGAATGCCCGCCGAATCCGGGAAGAAACTGTTCGTCGGCCCGCGCTTCCGGCGGATCCGGCAGCAATTGGGCCTGTCGCAGACCCAGATCGCCGAGGGGCTCGGGATCTCGCCGAGCTACGTCAACCTGATCGAGCGCAACCAGCGCCCGGTGACCGCCCAGATCCTGCTGCGGCTGGCCGAAACCTACGACCTCGACCTGCGCGACCTCGCCACCGCCGACGAGGACCGATTCTTTGCCGAGCTCAACGAGATCTTCTCCGATCCCCTGTTCCGCCAGATTGACGTACCCAAGCAGGAGCTGCGCGACCTCGCCGAACTCTGTCCCGGCGTCACCCACGCGCTGCAGCGCCTCTACGCGGCCTATACCGAGGCCCGTCAGGGCGAGACGCTGGCAGCCGCGCAAATGGCCGACCGCGACGTCGGCACGCGCTATGAGGCCAATCCGGTCGAACGCGTGCGCGAGCTGATCGAGGCGAACCGCAACTATTTTCCGGAACTCGAACAGGCCGCGGAGACGCTTCGCGACGAGCTGAACGTGCCGGCCGAAGGGCTCTACGCGGCCCTTGCCGCGCGCTTGCGCGAAAAGCATTCGATCCAGACCCGCATCATGCCTGTCGATGTGATGCGCGAGACGCTGAGGCGCTTCGACCGCCACCGCCGCCAGCTCCTGATTTCGGAACTGGTCGACCCGCCCGGCCGCGCGTTCCAGCTCGCCTTCCAGCTCGGCCTTGGCGAATGCGCGCAGCAGCTGGAGACCATCATCAACCGCGCCGGCCCGCTCGACGACGCGCCGCGGCGGCTGTTCCGCATCACGCTCGGCAATTACTTCGCAGCGGCCGTGATGATGCCCTACCCGGCCTTCCTCGCCGCGGCGGAAGCGCTCAACTACGACATCCACGTGCTGGCGCAGCGCTTCAATTCCGGCTTCGAGCAGGTCTGCCACCGCCTCACCACCTTGCAGCGGCCGAACGCGCGCGGCATTCCGTTCTTCCTGCTGCGCGTCGACAATGCCGGCAACGTCTCCAAGCGTTTCTCGTCCGGCACCTTCCCCTTCTCGAAATTCGGCGGCACCTGCCCGCTGTGGAATGTGCACTCGACCTTCGACACGCCGGATCGCCTGCTGAAACAGGTGATCGAGCTCTCCGACGGCACGCGCTATTTCTCGATCGCGCAGATGGTGCGCCGCCCGGTCGCGCCGCACCCGCTGCCGCAGCCGCGCTTCGCCATCGGCCTCGGCTGCGAGATCCGCCACGCCGCGCGCCTCGTCTACGCCGCCGGCATGGACCTGGAGAAGACGGAAGGCACGCCCATCGGCGTCAACTGCCGCCTCTGCGAACGCGAAAACTGCGCCCAGCGCGCCGAGCCGCCGATCACGCGTACGCTGATCCTGGACGAGACGACGCGGCGGGTGTCGAGTTTCGCGTTCTCGAACGCACGGGAGTTGTGAGGGCGAAGGCTCGCGCTTGGCTTTAGATGCAGCCACAAACTCGCTGTCGTCCTGGCGAAGGCCAGCACCCACAACCACCGAATTATCATGCAAGCGCAGGTGGCGGCCACGCGTCGCAAAACTCCTCCCTGGGGTAATGGGTCCTGGCTTTCGCCAGGACGACATTGGGAGGCAGCGATCCGTCCAACTACGCCAGCGTATGCACGATCACCGGTCCCGCGGCGGCGCGCGCGTCGCCGGCGAGCAGCGGGCCGAGATCCTTCTCGATCCAGGCGATCGCGCGCCGGTTCGCCTCCTCCGCCTGCTCGAACTTGTCGAAGATCGAGATCGCTGTGACCGTGTCGTCGCCGGCATAGACGACGTAATAGGCGCGGAAACCGTCGACGTCGCTGATGATCGGAACGGCGCCGTCCTTGATGCGGCGCGCCAGCTCCTCCGCGCTCCCGCTTTTCGCCTTGGCCTGACGGATGGCGGCATACATGGCTTCCTCCTCCCGGCTATTAATGTGGGCTTTGTGCCCGGACTGGATGTTACGCCGAAGCGCGGGGCCCGGATACCCTCCTTGGTTAACCCGGCACTAATCCGTCTGCGCGATCTGCAACCAATGGTTAAGCACGCCTCAACATCGCTGCCCTAGTCTCGCCCCACTCACGTTTCGCAAACAACGGTGGCCTATTCTGCCGGGCGAAGTGACATCAGGGGGTTCATCATGCGCATTGCGTTGCTGCTGACCGCAACCATTGTCGGCGCGCTTTTCGCCAGTCCATCCAATGCCGGATCGCTCGATGCATCCGCCGAGGCAGCGCAGGCGCTGCCGCCGGGCTTCCAGAGCTACCGCGGCTACATGTTCGACCTGTCGGAGAACTCCGATCGTAAGGACGTCGACAAGCTCACCGACAATCTGAAGCGCCAGATCGACGTCGTCGAAGGCGCCGGCCTCTCCCCGCGCGTGCTGCGTTTCTTCCATACCGTTCCGATCGTCGCGAGCGAGCTGGCCTGCCTCGACGAAGGCGCCGCGACCGCGTGCTACGGCAGGGTCACGCCGGACATGCAGCGCACCGCTCCCCGGACGCTGACGGTCTGGGACCCCAACAAGCAGCGCTGGACCAATCCGAATGCCATCGACCTCGCCGTCGATTCGGGGCTCGGCGTGATCATGCTGCGGCCGGACATGATGCGGTACGAGAAGGAGGCGGTGCTGCTGCACGAACTGCTGCACGCCTATCACGCGCGCCTGTTGCCGGACGGCTACGCCAACAAGGGCGTGATCGGCTATTATGCCCTGGCCAAGTCCAAGGACCTCCTGCCCAAGGAATCCTATGCGCTGAAGAATCCCATGGAGTTCTTTGCCGTGACCGCCAGCATCTTCCTGGCCGGAAAGAGCGAATTCCACGACCCCAAGTCGCGCGAGACGCTCAAGGAGAAGATGCCGGACTATTACAAATACCTGGTCGGCGTGTTCGGCTTCGACCCCGACCCGACTGCGTCAAGCGGCCCGGTGGCCTCGCTGAAGTGAGGCGGACCTAGCCCATCTGCACCAACCAGGCAAAAAGCCGCGCAAAATGCGCGGCTTTTTTTGTTTTGGGTCCCGGAAGCTGCGGATGACGCCCGGCCGGGAATTGCCAAGGCGGGGCCCGATCTGCATAGTCCCGCCCGCATCGATACTGTTTTCAAGGGGATAGAAGAACATGGCGGACGCCGACCTGGATGTCGTGATCCGGCAACTGGCCAGACAGCTGCATACGGGCCTGATGACCCGCGCCAAGGAGCGGCGGGATCGCTTCAACGGCCTTGCGGCCAAGGCCAAGGGCAAGGAGACCGGCGACCGCTTCAAGATGATGGCCAAGACCACCATGGAGCAGGCCACCGCCGCCGCCAAGCGCCTCCAGATGTCCGCCGACAACGTCGCCGACAGCTACGCACGATCGATGCGAATCGCGGCCAGCACGCCGATCGCGGCGAAGGTGGAGAAGAAGGCGAAGGAAGAGAAGCCGGCGAAGAAGGCGGCCAAGGCGAAGAAGGCGAAAGCCAAGAAGGCGAAGTAGGCGCGCCCGCGCCCTTCACCTCTCCCCGCTTGCGGGGAGAGGTCGGATCGCCTCGGCGATGCGAAGCATCGTCCGGTGCGATCCGGGTGAGGGGGTACCGGTCTCTCGACAGCCTCATGCGTGGAGAGAGCCCCTCTCCCCGTAAGAACGGAGAGGGAGACAACTCCCCTCACCGCCGCGGTGCTGAAACCCGGGTCGGCTCGGCGCTGGCGAGTTCGGCGAGCTTGGCGCGCGCCGCCTCGCGCGTGCGGGCATCCTTGCCGGCGGGCAGCGCGAGAGCGGCTTCGAAATCGGCGCGCGCATCGTCGGCCTGGCCGCGGGCGAGGAACGCCAGGCCACGGTCGAGCCGGGCCTGCGCATCGGAGGGGGCGAGACGGACCGCCGTGTTGTAGCTCAGGATGGCGCGATCGAGATCGCCGGTGGCGGCGAGCGCAAGACCGCGCTGGTGATAGGGCGCGGCGAGCTTGGGATCATGCGCGATCGCCTCGTCGTAATCCGCAATGGCGAGCTCGAGGTCGCCGTTCTGCCGGCGCGCCTCCGCGCGGTCGCGATAGAGCGAGGCGCGATTGGGATTGAGGTGAATGGCCTCGTCGAAATCCGCGATCGCCCGCCGCCAGTCGCCGTGGCGCAGCGCGATCCGCCCGCGCCCTTCATAGGCAAAGGCGATCAGAGAACCGCGGAGCGGCGAGAAACCGATCACGGCCGCGCAGATGTCGGGCTCGTCCTCGTCCCCGCAATTGACGACCATATGCGTGGACAGGCCGATCAGCACGCCCAGGACGATCAGCAATGGTACGGCAGCTCTGGTCATCTTCGACGGTGACCGGCGACGGGCCGGCCACGCATCCCCTTTCGAAGGAAGTGTCACGGCGAGGTGTTAACACCGGCCGGGACGATCCTGTGTGCGCCAGGTCACAAAGCCACGCGCAAATCCTTGCCGGTTCCGGATTAGCCCCAAGGCCCACGAGAAGGACCTTGCGAAGGACCACGCCAAGGACCGCGCGAAGATGAGCGGCCCCACGGGCTCGCCGGCGGATAGTTCTCGTTGGCGCCGACCGACGGCGCCGCCTGCGCGCCGAGCTCGGCCGCGAGCTGCTGGAGCGCCGCGATACGGTTCTGCGTCGAGGGATGGGTGGCGAAGAGATTGTCCACGCCGTGGCCCGACAGCGGATTGATGATGAACATGTGCGCGGTCGCGGGATTTCGTTCGGCCTCGAAGTTCGGGACCTGATGTGCGGCGCCCTCGATCTTCACCAGCGCCGAGGCCAGCCACATCGGCTGGCCGACGATGCGCGCACCGAGATTGTCCGCGGCATATTCGCGGGTGCGGCTGATCGCCATCTGCACCAGCATGGCGCCGAGCGGAGCGAGGATCATCATCAGGATCGAGCCGACGATGCCCGGGCCGTTGTTGTTGTCGCGGTGGCCGCCGAAGAACATGCCGAACTGCGCCAGCATCGAGATCGCGCCCGCGATGGTCGCGGTGATCGTCATCAGCAGCGTGTCGTGATGCTTGATATGCGCAAGCTCATGCGCGATCACGCCGGCGAGCTCCTCGCGGCTGAGCTGGTGCATCAGGCCGGTGGTGACGGCAACGGCGGCGTTCTCGGGATTGCGGCCGGTCGCGAACGCGTTGGGCTGCGCCTCGTCCATCAGGAATACACGCGGCATCGGCAAGCCCGCGCGGCCCGCAAGCTCGGCGACGAGACCCACCAGTTCCGGCGCGGTCGAACGGTCGACCTCATGGGCGCCGTACATCGAGAGCACCATGCGGTCGGAGTTCCAGTAGGTGAAGAGATTGGTCGCCGCGGCAATGACGAGCGCGATCATGGCGCCGGAGGCACCGCCGATCAGATAGCCCACGCCCATGAACAGGGCGGTGAGGCCTGCGAGAAGCATTGCGGTACGAAGATAGTTCATGGCCGTCTCCCGAACCGGCCGCGGGCGAGCCTCCAGCCGGCATCTTCGAAGTATGAATGCCGCCGGGCATCGCAAGGGTTCATGCGGCGCGGAGCCGCAGATCCAAAGCCGCGCGGCCAGCCTTTCCCCAGTCGCTAAAGCTTGCACAAAAACACGCGCGAACGCTTAGCAACCTGGAAAGCCCAGCCTCGGCTAAATCTGCGGTAGCGGGGCACACCGCACGGTTGTTGCGCATTGACCGGTTCCGTGGGCTCCCCGTCAACCAGGTGACCGTCATGGTAGACCGCTTACGCGCCGCTTCCATCGACCCCGCATCCACTCCTTCCCCTCACGAGACCAAGAGCGAGACCAAGACCGACGCGAAGGGATTACAGGAGGCGCTGCACGAGCAGCTGTTCGCCGATGACGAAACCGGCCACGCATGCGAGGCGCAGACGGCGCCAGAACCAGGGCCGCGCTGGCCGCATCTGCGACGCGGCGCCAAGATCGCCATTGGACTTGCCATCATCGCCGTGTTCGGCTGGCTGCCGCTGCGTGCGATCTGGGAGTATTCGAGCGTCGAGGCGGTGCTGAATTCTCGTCTCGTCACCCTGCGCACGCCGATCGGCGGCCGCGTGGTCGCCGCCCAGCCCATTACCGATCAGGCCAAACTTGACGCCGGAACCGTGCTCCTGCGCGTCGTGAACTCGCGCGGGGATCGCACCCGGCTCGACGATCTGCGACGGCAGAAATCGCGCCTGGAGATCGAGCGGCCGAGCGTTGCCGCCAAGCTTGCCGCGGCCCAGGCAGCCCAAAAGGATTTGGCGCGGCAGGCCACGCAATTCCGCGAGGGACGCGTGCTTCAGCTCGAGGCCCGCATCGCCGAGATCCAGACCTCGATCGAGGCGGCGGCAGCGCGGCGGGACGAAGCCAGCGCCGCCGTCGAGCGCGCATCCTCGCTCGCGAAGTCCGGCAATGTCTCGACGGTCGAGCTGGCGCGGCTGACGCGCGAGCTTTCCGTGGCACAGCAAACCGAGCTCGGTGCGCGCAAGCGGCTGGATGCCGCGAAGGTCGAGCTCACGGCGGCACAGAACGGCTCGTTCCTCGGCGACAGTTATAACGACCGCCCGAGCTCGGTGCAGCGCGAGGAGGAGATGCGTCAGCGCGCCGGCGATCTCGAGGCTGATCTCGCGCGCACCGACACCGAGATCGCCTGGCTCGCCAACGAGATCATCATCGAGGAGGCCCGCTTCGCCGATCTGTCCGAAGCCAACATCACGACACCCGTTGCGGGCCGCGTCTGGGAGATGATGACCTCGCCGGGCGAGGACGTGCAGGCCGGCCAACCCCTGCTCAAGATCCTCGATTGCAGCGGCGCCGTCATCACGGCCAATGTCACCGAGAACGTCTACAATCGCCTGCAGCTCGGCGACCGCGCCAGCTTCGAGCCGAATGACGGCGGCGAGCCGATCTCCGGCACCGTGGTCAATCTGACCGGCGCCGCCGGCGCGCCCGCCAATCTCGCCATCAATCCGGATGCGCTCAGCAAGGAGCCCTATCGCGTGACCGTGGCGCCTGGCGATGCCGCTGCCCACGCCTGCACCGTGGGGCGCACCGGCCGCGTTGTGTTTGCCCGGCGCGAGACCGCACCGTGATGACGGCGTTGACGCCAGGCCTGATCACGCTCGGCGCCTTCATGGCGGTCGTGCCGCTGCTCCGGCGCGACAGCACGATGGCGCGCTCGTTCCTGGCCGTCGTGTCGCTGGTCTTCCTGCTCCGCTATCTCTATTGGCGTGTCACCGCGACACTCCCACCACCGCATCTGACGGCGGACGCCGTGATCGGTTATCCCTTCATGCTGCTGGAGGCGGCCTCGCTCGTCGCGGTCGCATTGTCCCTGCTGTTTCTGAGCCGGACCATCGACCGCACAGGTGCGGCCAGGATCGACGGCCGAGCCATCGATCCACACGCGCCGCTGATCGACGTCTTGATCTGCACTTACAACGAGGAACGATCCATCCTCGAGCGCACGATCATCGGCGCGACCGGTATGGAGTACGGCAATTATCGCGTCTGGGTGCTCGACGACGGAAGGCGCCCCTGGCTGCGGCGCCTCGCGAGCGAACTCGGCTGCCATTATCTCGCGCGGCCCGACAACCACCACGCCAAGGCAGGCAACATCAACCATGCACTCAAGCACGTCGGCGCCCTGCCGGAACGACCGGATTTCGTGGCCATTCTCGACGCGGACTTCGTGCCGCGGCCCGACTTCCTCGCGCGCACTATCTCCCTCATGGACGACGCTTCGGTCGGCGTGGTGCAGACGCCGCAGCACTTCATCAATCCCGACCCGATCCAGACCAACCTCGCTGCAACCGATGTATGGCCCGACGAGCAGCGCTTCTTCTTCGACATCCTGATGCCGGCGAAGGACGCCTGGGGCGTCGCCTTCTGCTGCGGCACCTCATCGCTCATTCGCTACGCCGGGCTGGTGCAGATCGGCGGCTTTCCAACCGACTCCGTCACGGAAGACTACCTCGTCACCCTTCGCCTGAAGGAGCGCGGCTTCAACACCATCTATCTCAACGAACGGTTGACGATCGGGCTCGCGCCGGAGGGGCTGAAGGAATACATCACCCAGCGTGCGCGCTGGTGCCTCGGCCTGATGCAAATCGTGCGCGGCCGCAGCGGACCGTTCTCGCAGGACTCGAAGCTGTCCTTTATCGACCGGCTCTCGCTGGTCGATGCCTTCATGAGCTGGTCGGCGGTCTACACGTCGAAGGTCGCGGGACTGATGGTGCCCTGGCTGTTCCTGCTGTTTGGCATCAAGGCGGTGCAGGCGGACCTCACCGAGCTATTGCGCTTCTTCCTGCCGTTCTACGTCTGGCACGGGCTCAGCATGGCCTGGCTGTCACACGGCCGTTCGCTCGCCATGATGACGGACGTCTCGCAACTCATCGCCGCGCCCGCGGTGCTCAAGGCGGTGGCAGCCGGCCTGTTGAAGCCGAAGGGACACAAGTTCAAGGTCACGGCGAAGGGCGGCGACCGTGACAGGAGATTTGTCGAATGGCCGCTGCTGCGGATCTATGGCTGCGCGCTCCTCATCACGCTGGCGGCCATTGCCTATGCCTTCATCCTGCACCTGCGCGGCGAGAACATCGCCTATGGCGGACTGGCCCTGGCCTGGAGCCTCTACAACGCGCTCATCCTCACCGTGGTCTGCTTCGTCTGCATCGAGCAGCCACGCAAGCGCAAGGCGGAGCGCTTCGATCGCAATGAGCCGATCCTGTTGCGTCAGGACGGCAAGTGGCATCTGGCGCGGCTCGCCGATATCTCCATTACCGGCGCCCGGCTGATCGATCCCGATCCGCCGGCACCCGGCAGCACGATCGACTGCCGCATCTATGGCCGCTCGATCGCGGCCATCGTTGTGCGACGAACCACGGACGGATTCGCGGTGCGGTTCGAGGAAGGCATGGATACGCGCGTGCATGCGATCCGGGCGTTCTATGCCGGCGAGTATGTCCGCGCCTATCGTGGCGTCAGGGCGCTTCCGGTCGGAAAAGCGCTGCTGATGCGTCTGTTCGGCTAGGCTGGCGCGGCATCCGCTCCCTCGCATTCCGCTTATTGGCATGGCATGGAAAGGATGGCCTGAGGCCGTCACTTCACCTAGACTTCAAGCGAATCCACGCCTTCCCTCCCCGCCGGAACCCCTATGCTCCAGACCCGATTTCTGATCGCGGCCGTCGCGCTCCTCGCATGCTCCGCCACTGCCTCGGCCCAGTTCGCGCCGCCGCCCGCAAGGCCTGCGGCGCCCAAGGCCACCGCGCCCTCGCCGCGCGCAGCCTCGTGCCACAATGGGGCGAGCTTCGATCGCTTCCTGGCCGACGTGAAACAGCAGGCGGTGGCCGCCGGCGTATCGCAGCGGACGATCTCGGAGGCTTCGCCCTACCTCGTCTACGACCAGGGCATCGTCAACCGCGACCGCGGCCAGCGCGTGTTCGGCCAGCTCTTCACCGAGTTCGCCGGCCGCATGGCCGCGCCCTATCGCATGCAGAACGGCCAGCAGCACATCAAGGCCCACGCGGCTGCCTTCGCGCGCGCCGAAAAGGAATATGGCGTGCCGCCGGCGGTGATCGCTGCGTTCTGGGGCCTGGAGAGCGACTTCGGCGCCAACATGGGCAACCTGCCGACGCTGAAATCGCTGGTGTCGCTCGCCTATGACTGCCGCCGCTCGGAGATGTTCGTGAACGAGACCATCGCCGCACTGAAGATCATCGACCGCGGCGATCTCACAGCCGACGAGATGATCGGCTCCTGGGCCGGCGAGCTCGGACAGACGCAGTTCCTGCCCGTGCATTACGTCAACTACGCCGTCGACTATGACGGCGACGGACGGCGCGATCTCCTGCGCAGCGAGCCCGACGTGATCGGCTCGACCGCGAACTACATCGCCAACGGCTTGAAGTGGCGGCGCGGCGAGCCATGGCTGGAGGAGATCAAGGTGCCGCAGAACCTGCCGTGGGAGCAGACCGATCTCACCGTGCAGCAGCCGCGCTCGAAATGGGCGCAGTTAGGCGTGACCTATCCCGACGGCCGGCCGCTGCCGAACGACAATCTCGCGGCGTCCGTGCTGCTGCCGATGGGACGCTTCGGGCCGGCTTTCATGGCGTATGCGAATTTCGCCGCCTACACCGAGTGGAATAACTCGCTGATCTACTCGACCACCGCGGGCTATCTCGCCACCCGCATCGCGGGCGCCGCGCCGATGCGCAAGCCGGCGGCGCCGGTCGCGCAGCTGCCATTCAATGAGCTCAAGCAATTGCAGCAGCTACTGGTCCAGGCCGGCTTCAATGTCGGCAAGGTCGACGGCGTGCTCGGCCAGCAGAGCCGCGCCGCCGTGAAGGCGATGCAGACCAAATACGGCCTGCCGGCCGATTCCTGGCCGACCGCGGAGCTGCTCGCGCGCATGCGCGGCGGCACGGCGCAGGCGCAGCCAGCGGGGGTGGTGCGGTAGGCCCTGCGCGCCCTCATGCCCTTGAGAGCAAAGTCATCGCATATGGCAGCGAGAGTTTGCCGGAAGAGCTCGGCCTGCATGGTTCGAGACGCCCGCTTTGGCGGGCTCCTCACCATGAGGGTCTAATCTTTCGCCGCAGAACGTGACCTCATCCTGAGGGCCCGCCATAGGCGGGCGTCTCGAAGGATGGGCCGCGGGCACTAGAATTTTCGCATCGCAAAAGCGGCTCCTGCGATTGTATTTTTCCATGACGTTCCCATGTGAGTGGATCAGGTTTTCTCCTGAGATTCCTCACCATTGAAGCGAGCATCACATGTCCTTCTACGACGCCGTCGTCCCCGCCTATTTGCAGATGCTGAACAGCCTCACCGGCCTGCTCACGAAAGCCGAGGCGCATTGCGCGGCCAAGAAGGTCGACCCGAGCGTCCTGCTCGGCTCCCGCCTGTTTCCGGACATGCTGCCGCTGTCGAAGCAGATCCAGCTCGTCAGCGACTTCGCCGCCAAGGGCTGCGCGCGGCTGACCCATAGTGAGGTGCCCTCGACGCCCGACACGGAAAAGACGTTTGAGGAGCTGAAGCAGCGGCTGGCCAAGACGATCGACTACGTCAAGTCGTTCAAGCCCGCGCAGTTCGAGGGCGCCGACACCAAGGACGTCACCTTCCCGGCCGGCCCCGACAAATCCATCACCATGAAGGGCCAGCAATTCCTCAGCGCGTTCTCGCTGCCGAACTTCTATTTCCACGCCACGACCGCGCACGGCATCCTGCGCCACAACGGCGTCGAGATCGGCAAGCGCGATTTCCTCGGCGCGAGCTGATTTGCGAAATCGCACGGCCGCGATAGCCGAAATCCGCTGTCGCGGCCAAGATTGCACATGAATTATGCTACGCGGGCGTTGCCGCGTAGCTCGCCTGCACTTTCCGTATGGCTCCTCCCTTGCGCTGATTGCCGCGATGCACAAGTGTTCCGGACCTCTCACCGCCTGGAAGCACTCCCATGAGCCGTTCGACCAAATTGTTTGAGACCTACAAGCTCGGCCCGATCACGCTGGCCAACCGCCTCGTCATGGCGCCGCTGACGCGCAACCGCGCCGTTCCCGGCACGTTCGTCCCCGGCGCGCTCGCCGCCGACTATTACGGCCAGCGTGCGTCCGCGGGCCTCCTGATCACCGAAGCGAGCCAGGTTTCGCAGCAGGGCCAGGGCTACCAGGACACCCCCGGCATCTACTCCAAGGACCAGGTCGCCGGCTGGCGCAAGGTCACCGACAAGGTCCATGAGCGCGGCGGCAAGATCTTCATCCAGCTCTGGCATGTCGGCCGCATCTCGCATGTCGCGCTGCAGGCGAATGGCGCAGCGCCGGTTGCGCCGAGCGCGATCCGCGCCAAGGGCAAGACCTTCGTCAACGGCACCTTTGCCGACGTCTCCGAGCCGCGCGCGCTCGAGCTCTCCGAAATTCGGGGGATCATCGACGACTTCAAGCGCGCCACGAAGAATGCGCTGGAGGCCGGCTTCGACGGCGTCGAGATTCACGGCGCCAACGGCTACCTGCTCGACCAGTTCGCCAAGGACGGCGCCAACAAGCGCACCGACGCTTACGGCGGCTCCATCGAGAACCGCGCGCGGCTGATGCTCGAGGTCTCCAGGGCGGTTGCCGCCGAGGCCGGCACTGAGCGCACCGGCATCCGCATCTCGCCGGTGACGCCCGCCAACGACGTCTCCGACAGCAATCCGCAAGCCTTGTTCGATCACATCGTCGACGGCCTCAGCGCGCTGAAGCTGGTCTATCTCCACGTCGTCGAGGGCGCCACCGGCGGGCCGCGCGACTTCGCACCGTTCGACTATGCGTCCTTGCGCAAGCGCTTCTCCGGCGCCTACGTCGCCAACAACGGCTACGACTTCGATCTGGCGACCAAGGTGCTGGACGCGAACGCGGCCGATCTCATCGCCTTCGGCAAGCCGTTCATCTCCAACCCCGACCTTGTGGAGCGGCTGAAGCAGGGCGCGGCGCTGAACGACTGGGACAAGAACACGTTCTACGGCGGCAGCGCGAAGGGCTACACGGATTACCCGACGCTCGAAGCGGCGGAAGCGGCGCAGTAGAGGCTGCGCGCCTTCCACGCCATCATTGTGAGCGAAGCGACGACACGATCCAGACCGGCTCGGTGGAGATCGAGCTGGATCGGCGTCGCGTCCGCCGCGGGCCGCGGAAACGGCGTCACCGACCCTCGCGGTGGATACGCGCGATGAGAGTCGCCCGATTGGGCGTCTCCAGCTTCTCGAAAACATGGTCGAGGTGTGAGCGGACGGTCCAGTAGCTGATCCCCAGCTTCCGGGCGATGATGCCGTCCGTCAGACCGTCGGCGACCAGACCGACGATCTGGTTCTCCCGATCCGTCAGTTGCGGCAGGCGGTGGCCTGCTGCCGTGCTGGTGCTGTGCACGTCCTTGGTCGCGCGCAGGAGGATCGGCTGCAGCAAGGTCAGCAGCGCCACTTCGCGAGATCCGACGGGGGCCCGGCCGGGAGCACGCCAGAAGCGAAAGTCGCCGACACTTGTGTCACCGTCGTAGAGGTGGAGATCGATACCATCCGTCGTCTGGTGGACGCGCAGGAATTCATTGAAATATCGCGTGCGCTCGAGCTCGGTTCGGTTGATGACCGAATAGATCGGGGTCGGCCCGCGACGGGAACGCAGCCGTGGCGAAATCGGATCGCAACGCTGAAACTCCTCGACATAGGCGCGCGCCATCTCCACTCCGCGTCCGGAGCATGCCGGATTCTCGTAGCGGCCGGTTCGCTGATTCCACCGCGTCGTTCCAATGAAATCCATCGCCAGCAGGCGCTTTAAATCCGCAGCGAGATCCGGCTTGGCCAAAAGCCAATCGGGTCGCAGGGGCTGCAGAAGCCCTTCGCCGACGCGTTTCAGCAGCGTCACTTCGCGCGCAGAAAGTGAAATCGCCATCACCACCCCATGCCATCATCGTGAAGCCGGGCATCCCAGAAAACAGGGATAGGCGACCGATACCTTGGAACATAGGGTTCAACCCGTCAAGCACAGGCAATTTCGCGAACATCCGCGTGCCTGACGGGTGCGCCTTGCACGTGGGGTCGCATGCAGAGCGTACGCCTCTGCTGCGCAGGCCCCCGATGAGATGCGCGCTCTTCAAGAGCGAAGCGCCGGAGATGTGAACGGCGAAGTCTGTTGCGGCCAGGTCGAAGGGGAAATCTCATGACGAGTTCTAGGCAGTTTGCTTTCGGCCGGTCCGGCCATTTGAACGACGATGACGTACGATGGGACGACGATGGCGCCGGATGGGGAGGCGAAAGTCACCGGTTCGATTTCCGTGGCCACGAAGACCACCATGCCATTCACAAGGACCTGGTTCTGTCTGTCGCTCCGACGGCGACGTCCGGCGATTTCAACATGCACGCGGTGCTGGATTCGCCCGGGTCGACCGAGGGCCGACCGCTGATGATCCTGCTGCCCGGCTTCTCGTATGACCATACATATTGGGATCCCCCGGTCGGTAACGGAAAATATTCGTTCGTCGATGCGGCCAATGACGCCGGGTACGCGACCTTGAATCTCGATCGGCTGGGGACGGGAACGAGCGACAAACCGCCGGCCGATTTGACAACGATCCAGGATCAGGCCGACGAGCTGCATCAGATCATTCGGTCCATCAAGAGTGGCGCCCTGAGCAGCTACGGGTTCTCCAAGATCGTCCTGGTCGGTCACTCCCTGGGTTCAGGCATCGCGCAAACCGAGGCCGGCACATACCACGATGCCGACGCGCTCGTGCTCACGGGCTTTCGGCACGAGGTCAACCCGGCAGGCGCCGGCGAGTTCGCCAACGCCATTCGCCCGGCCGCCGGCCAGCCCGACGGGTACCTGACCTTCGACGATCGAAGCTTCCTGTTTGACAGCAACAACACCTCGCCCAAGATCCTTGCCTGGGACGCCTCGCATATCGGCATGGGCACGGCCGCCGAACTGAACTTCGCATTCGCGCTCGATCCGGCGCGCTCGGTGGGAATCACAGCGCCCGTGCTCGAAGTCGTCGGCGATCACGACCTGCTGTTTCAGACCGATCCCTCAACCTTTGCTGCAGAACGCGCCTTCTATCCCAACTCGTCCGACTTCGAGCAACTCGTGGTCAAGAATGCCGGTCACGACGTTACGCTGTCGCAGAATGCGCACCAGACCTTCGCGCAGATCATCGACTTCGTGGAGAAGGTGGCGCCGGTCAATCACCATCACGATTTCCTGGTGTGATCGCCGGTCCGACGGCGCCAATCCCGACACGTAGGTACGATCCAGCGCGTCGGTGCGCGCGCAAAGAAAAAAGGCCGGGATTGCTCCCGGCCTTTGCTCGTCGTGATGAGGCGTACCTTACTGCAGCGAGGCGCGCTTGGGCGGGGTGGCCGGCCACGACTTGATCAGCGTGTCGTAGTCGACCGTCTCGCCCTTCGGCTTCTCGTTGGCGAGCTTGCGCTGCGGAGCGATGGTGCCGTCCTTCTGGGCCTTGGCGAACCAGTATTCGGCCGACTCCTTCTTGTGCAGCTTCGGACCGCAGGCGCCCTGCACGCCGGACTTCTCCAGGCGCTCCATGACGGAGTCCTGGGCAGCGGCCAGCGCGTCCATTGCGGCTTGCGGCGTCTTCGCACCGGACGACGCATCGCCGATGTTCTGCCACCACAGCTGCGCCAGCTTCGGATAGTCGGGCACGTTGTTGCCGGTCGGGGTCCACTGCACGCGCGCCGGCGAGCGGTAGAACTCGATCAGGCCGCCGAGCTTCGGCGCACGCTCGGTGAACGACTTGTCCCAGATGTCGGATTCACGGATGAAGGTGAGACCGACATGGCTCTTCTTCAGCGACACCGTCTTGGAGACGATGAACTGGAGATACAGCCAGGCCGCCTTGCGGCGATCCGCCGGGGTCGACTTCAGAAGCGTGAGCGAGCCCGCGTCCTGATAGCCGAGCTTCATGCCTTCCTTCCAGTACGAACCGTGCGGCGACGGAGCCATACGCCACTTCGGCGTACCGTCCGCGTTCATCACGGCGATGCCCGGCTTCACCATGTCGGCGGTGAAGGCGGTGTACCAGAACATCTGCTGGGCGATGTTGCCCTGCGCCGGCACCGGACCCGACTCGGAGAAGGTCATGCCCTGGGCCTGCGGCGGCGCGTACTTCTTCATCCACTCGAGGTACTTCGTGATCGAGTAGACCGCGGCCGGACCGTTGGTGTCGCCACCACGCTCGACCGAGGAGCCGACCGGACGGCAACCTTCCATGCGGATGCCCCACTCGTCCACCGGCAGACCGTTCGGAATGCCCTTGTCGCCGTTACCGGCCATCGACAGCCAGGCGTCGGTGAAACGCCAGCCGAGCGACGGGTCCTTCTTGCCATAGTCCATATGGCCGTAGACCTTGACGCCGTTGATCTCCTTGATGTCGTTGGTGAAGAACTCGGCGATGTCCTCATAGGCCGACCAGTTCACGGGCACGCCGAGCTCGTAGCCGTACTTGGCCTTGAACTTGGCCTTGTAGTCGGGGTTGGTGAACCAGTCGTAGCGGAACCAGTAGAGGTTGGCGAACTGCTGGTCGGGCAGCTGGTAGAGCTTGCCGTCCGGCGCCGTGCCGAACGACTTGCCGATGAAGTCGTTGACGTCGAGCATGGGGTCGGTGACGTCCTTGCCCTCACCGGTCATGTAGTCCGACAGCGCGATGGTCTGGCCGTAGCGGAAGTGCGTGCCGATCAGGTCGGAATCGTTGATCCAGCCGTCATAGACGTTCTTGCCGGACTGCATCTGGGTCTGCAGCTTCTCGACGACGTCACCTTCCTGGATGATGTCGTGCTTGAGCTTGATACCGGTCAGCTCGGAGAACGCCTTGGCGAGCGTCTGCGACTCGTATTCATGAGTCGCGATGGTTTCCGAGACGACGTTGATCTCCATGCCCTTGAAGGGCTCGGCGGCCTTGGCGAACCACTCCAGCTCCTTCTTCTGGTCGTCCTTCGACAGCGTCGAGGGCTGGAATTCCGCAATCCACTTCTGGATCGCGGCGTCGTCGGCAGCACGAACCGGCGTCGAGACGGTGAACGACACCGCCAGAAGCGCGGCAGTGCTGGACATGGTCAGAAAACTGCTCTTGGTCAATGGACCTTTCCTTCTCCTAAACTGTCGCATGTTGTTCCTCCGTTGCAGCGACAAAATTTTATACAGGCCCGGGTTGCCCCCGGATCTGGCCGTCCCTTCGCAAGCTTCAGACCGTGCGGAAAATGAGCACGGCCGTGGCCAGCGAAATTCCACTTGCGAGCCACAGGCTCGAAATCTCAAAACCATCCTCGCCGATCGGCAGCGTCGCGAGCGCGTCGGTGCCGACGAGGCCGATCCACACGAGATGGATGACGGCGGCCGCAATCAGCGAGATGAACAGGCGGTCGCCGCGCGTGGTCGGAATACTGAGCACGCCGACGCGCTCGGCCTCGGGATAGACCGCGGCGAGCCAGGTCATCACGGCCAGCGTGCAGGCGAGCGCGACGAAGAAGATCGCGGTCGGCAGCGTCCAGGCCATCCATGCAATAGATTCCATCGATGCCTCCCTACACCCGGCCGAGCGCGAAGCCGCGCGCGATGTAATTGCGGACGAACCAGATCACCAGCGCGCCCGGAATGATGGTGAGCACACCGGCCGCGGCCAGCAGGCCCCAGTCCATGCCCGCGGCCGACACCGTGCGCGTCATGATCGCCGCGATCGGCTTGGTCTGCACCGAGGTCAGCGTGCGCGCGAGCAAGAGCTCGACCCAGGAGAACATGAAGCAGAAGAAGGCCGCGACACCGATGCCGCTGGCGATCAGCGGCACCAGGATCTTGATGAAGAAGCGCGGGAAGGAATAGCCGTCGAGGAACGCGGTCTCGTCGATCTCGCGCGGCACGCCGGAGACGAAACCTTCGAGGATCCAGACCGCCAGCGGAACGTTGAAGATGCAGTGCGCCAGCGCAACGGCCCAGGGCGTATCGAACAGCCCGATCGCCGAATAGAGGTTGAAGAACGGCAGCGCATAGACCGCCGCCGGCGCCATGCGGTTCGACAGCAGCCAGAAGAACAGGTGCTTGTCGCCGAGGAAACGGTAGCGCGAGAAGGCGTAGGCCGCCGGCAGCGCCACCGAGATCGAGATGATGGTGTTGAGGACGACGTATTCCAGCGAATTGATGTAGCCGGAGTACCAGCTCTCGTCGGTGAAGATGCGCCTGTAGTGCTGGAGCGTCGGGGCGTGCGGCCACAGCGTCATCGTCGAGACGATCTCGCTGTTGGTCTTGAAGCTCATGTTGACGAGCCAGTAGATCGGCAGCAGCAGGAAGACCAGGAACAGCCCCATGATGAGGCGGCGGCCGGGAATCGAATGCATCAGGCCACTCCTTCCTTCGGCTTGAGCGCGGGCGCAGGCTGGAGCACACCTGCGGGTTTCGGCTCCGCCGCCGGCTCCTTCTCCGCCTGTGCCTTACGCTCGACGCCTGCATTGGTCATGACGGTGTAGAAGATCCAGCAGACGATCAGGATGATCAGATTGTAGACCAGCGACAGCGCGGCGGCCTTGCCGAGGTCGAACTGGCCGAGCGCGATCTTGACAAGCTCGATCGAGACGAAGGTGGTCGAGTTGCCGGGTCCGCCGCCGGTGACGACGAACGGCTCGGTGTAGATCATGAAGCTGTCCATGAAGCGCAGCAGCACCGCGATCAAGAGCACGCGGTTCATCTTCGGCAGCTGGATCGCCTTGAACACGGCCCAGCGCGAGGCGCCGTCGATTTGCGCCGCCTGGTAATAGGCGTCCGGGATCGACTTCAGGCCGGCGTAGCAGAGCAGCGCGACCAGGCTGGTCCAGTGCCAGACGTCCATCACGATGACCGTGACCCAGGCGTCGACTGCGTTGGACACGTAGTTGTAGTCGAGGCCCATCGCATTGAGCGTATAGCCGAGCAGGCCGATGTCGGGTCGACCGAAGATCTGCCAGATGGTGCCGACGACGTTCCACGGAATCAGCAGCGGCAGCGCGAGGATGACGAGGCAGGCCGCGACGGTCCAGCCGTCGCGCGGCATCGACAGCGCAACGACGATGCCGAGCGGCACCTCGATGGCGAGGATCACCAGCGAGAAGAACAGATTGCGGCCGAGCGACGCGAGGAAGCGGCCGCCGAGATCGGTCGAGGGATCGAGCAGCTCCTTGAACCAGCCGACGCCGTTCCAGAAGAACTGGTTGTTGCCGAACGTGTCCTGCATCGAATAGTTCACCACCGTCATCAGCGGCAGCACCGCCGAGAAGGCGACGACCAGGAACACCGGCAGCACCAGGAACCAGGCTTTTTGGTTGATGGTCTTGTCCATCAGGCGGCTCCCTCCACCAGAAGGCTGTCGGCATAGACGTGGACGTGCGACGGATCGAACTTCAGCCCGGCGGTGCCGTCCGCGCTGGTGAAGCCCGCCGGCGCGCGCGCCGCGATCTTGGCCTCGCCGATGCGGACGCGCGCGAAGCGGATGCGGCCGAGGTCGTCGATGCGTTCGACCTTTGCGGTGAGCAGGCCAGGTGCCGGCGCGACGGCGTCGACGAACTCCGGACGCACGCCGATCTCGATCTTCGCGCCCGCGGGCAGATTGTCGTAGCTGCGGCCCAGCGCGATGACATTCCCGCCGATGCGCGCCTCGCGGCCCCTCACCTCGGCCGGCAGGATGTTCATGCCGGGCGAACCGATGAAATAGCCGACGAAGGTGTGCGCTGGCTTGTCGAACAGCTCGGCGGGCGTGCCGCTCTGCACCACGCGGCCGTCATGCATGACGACGACGGTGTCGGCGAAGGTCAGCGCCTCGGTCTGGTCGTGGGTGACGTAGATCATCGTCAGGTCGAGCTCGCGATGCAGCGCCTTCAATTTCGAGCGCAGCTGCCATTTCAACTCGGGATCGATCACGGTCAGCGGCTCGTCGAACAGCACCGCGGCGACGTCGTTGCGCACGAGGCCGCGGCCGAGCGAGATCTTCTGCTTGGCGTCCGCCGTGAGCCGCGTCGCCTTGCGGTTCAAATAGGGATCGAGGTCGAGCAGACGGCCGATCTCGGCGACGCGCCTGTCGATCTCGGCTTTCGGCACGCCGCGGTTCTTCAGCGGAAACGCCAGGTTCTCCCCCACCGTCATGGTGTCGTAGATCACCGGAAACTGGAACACCTGGGCGATGTTGCGCTTCTGGGTTGACAGCGGTGTGATGTCCACCCCGTCGAACAGGATTTTCCCCCGCGACGGCGTGATGATGCCGGAGATGACGTTGAGCAGCGTGGTCTTGCCGCAGCCGGACGGCCCAAGCAGCGCATAGGCGCCGCCCTGCCGCCAGGTCATGGTCACCGGCTTCAGCGCAAAGCTTTCCTGCGGCGCAGCGTTGCCGCCGTAGGAGTGGGCGAGATCGACGAGGTCAATGCGGGCCATGGCGCATCCCCCTCACGAGTTTGGAGCTGCGACGAGGCGATCAGCCGCGTCGAATACGAAGACATCATTGGGATCGAGCACGGCATCGATGGTCTGGCCGGGCTCGAACTCGTGCACGCCGTGCAGCACCGCCACCCAGTTCGATCCGTCGCGGGTCAGATGCACGAAACTCTCCGAACCGGTGATCTCGGTCACCGTGACAGTGGCATGGAAGGCATGGCGGTCGGTCTCACCATTGGCGAGCGCAAGCTGATGCGCGCGAAAACCGACGCGATAGGCGCCGTCGGCGAGAGCGGAATAGAGGCCGGACGCCGGCGCGGCGATACCTCCCGCATATTGCACCGAACCGTTCTTCTTCTCGATGCCGACGAGGTTGAGCGGCGGGTCGGAGAATACCTGGGCAACCCGCAGCGTCTGCGGACGGCGATAGACGCTGGGCGTCTCGCCGATCTGAAGCGCCTGGCCCTCCCACATGCACACCGTATTGCCGCCGAGCAGCAGCGCCTCGGTCGGCTCGGTGGTGGCATAGACGAAGATCGCGCCCGAGGCCTCGAAGATGCGCGGCAGCTCGGCGCGCAGTTCCTCGCGCAGCTTGTAATCGAGATTGGCGAGCGGCTCGTCGAGCAGCACGAGATCGGCGCCCTTGACCAGCGCACGCGCCATCGCAGTGCGCTGCTGCTGGCCGCCGGAGAGCTGGAGCGGCGTGCGCTTCAGGAACGGCTCGAGCCTGAGCAGCTTTGCGGCTTCCGCCACGCGCGCCTCGATCTCCTCGCGCGGCTTGCCCTGCACGCGCAAGGGCGAAGCGATGTTCTCATAGACCGTGAACGAGGGGTAATTGATGAATTGCTGATAGACCATGGCAACCGATCGCTGGCGCACATCGACGCCGGTGACGTCCTTGCCGTTGACCAGCACCTTGCCCGTGGTCGGCTTGTCGAGGCCGGCGAGCAACCGCATGATCGAGGTCTTGCCCGACAGCGTCGGCCCGAGCAGCACGTTGAGCGTGCCGCTCTCGAGCGTCAGCGAGACGTCGCGGATGTGCGCGACACCATCGACGGTCCGGGTCACGTGATCGAGCGTGACGGTCATGAGCGTCCTCCCGCTTCCAGCAGGGGACTTTGCAGCACGGCGTTGGTCCTGATCCAGTCGTCAAGCGCAGCGACCTCGTCGGCAGATAGTCGCAGGCCGAGCTTGGAACGGCGCCAGACGATATCCTCGGCGGTAACCGCCCATTCGTTGGCCATGAGATAGCGGACCTCGCGCTCGGTGAGCGTCGCGCCGAAGGCCTGGCCGAGGTCGGCGGCCGATTTCGCATCGCCAAGCAGCTTGATCGCACGGGTGCCATAGGCGCGCGCGAGGCGGCGCGCATGCGCATGGCCGAGGAAGGGATAGCCGCGCTGGAGCTCGGCGATCAGCCCGTCGATGTCGGACACATCCATGTCGCCACCGGGAAGCGGCCATTTCCCGGTCCAGCCCTCGCGCGCTTTCGCGCTGCGAAGATAGGGCGAAAGCCGCTCCAGCGCCTCCTCGGCGAGGCGGCGGTAGGTCGTGATCTTGCCGCCATAGATCGAGAGCAGCGGCGAGCCGCCGGGCGTGTCGAGCTCGAACACGTAGTCGCGCGTTGCGGCCTTGGCTTCGCTGGCGCCATCGTCATAGAGCGGCCGCACGCCGGAATAGGTCCAGACCACGTCCTCTGAAGTCACCGGCTTCGCCAGATATTCGCTCGCGGCGGCGCAGAGATACTGGATCTCCTCCGGCGTCGCCTTCACCTTGGCGGGATCGCCGTCATAGTCGCGGTCGGTGGTGCCGATCAGCGTGAAATCGTCCTGGTACGGGATCACGAAGATGATGCGGCCGTCCGCATTCTGGAACATGTAGGCACGGTCGTGGTCGTAGAGCTTCTTGACCACGATATGCGAGCCCTGCACCAGGCGCACCTTGGCTTTTGCGTTGACGCCGGCTCCGCGGCCGAGCACGTCCTCGACCCAGGGGCCGCCGGCATTGACCAGCGCGCGGGCCTGGACCTGCGAGCGCGCACCGGTCAGCGTGTTGACCATGCTGACCGTCCATACGCCGTCGGCCTGGCGGATCTCGGTGGCACGGGTGCGAGTGCGGATCTCGGCGCCCTTGTCGGCGGCATCGCGCGCGTTGAGCACGACGAGGCGGGCGTCGTCGACGAAGCAGTCGGAATATTCGAAGGCGCGGCTGTAGCGATTCGGGATCAGCGGGCGGCCGACCTCGTCACGCCCAAGATCGACCGAACGGGTCGCCGGCAGCAGATGGCGGCCGCCGATGTGGTCATAGAGGAACAGGCCGAGGCGCAGCAGCCAGGCCGGGCGCAGCCCTGCGTGATGCGGCAAAACGAAACGCAAGGGGCGGATGATGTGGGGCGCGATGCCCCAGAGGATCTCGCGTTCGATCAACGCCTCGCGGACCAGGCGAAACTCGTAATATTCGAGATAGCGCAGGCCGCCATGCACCAGCTTGGTCGACCAGGACGACGTCCCGCTCGCCAGATCGTTCATTTCGCACAGGAAAACCGTGTTGCCGCGGCCCACCGCGTCGCGCGCGATGCCACAGCCGTTAACACCGCCTCCGATAATGGCGAGGTCGAAAATACGCTCCAACAGACGCATCCCCCGGCGACTCGCTCGTTCCTTCGAGCGACTACTTTCGTTTTTGATTAGATCACACCGAAAAGCGAAAGCAAGATGAAAGAGAGGCGAAGGGAAGTGAAAGCGGAACTTTTTAGTGGGCAATCGGACGAGGAAATGAGCAGCTTAGACGGCAATTCGAGAAGCAATAGCGCGCTTGAATGGTCAGCCACGATAGATTATAGTCATAATAGTCATATTGGTTCTTGCTGGCATGGCCGATCACAACACTGCACCCGACACGCTTCCGGCTGATGACACGTGGACGCTTGCCAACGCCAAGGCACGACTGTCCCAGGTGATCGACCGCGCCCAAACCGGCCCGCAGATCATCACCCGTCACGGCAAGCCGAACGCCGTGATCGTTTCCGCAGAGGAATGGGCCCGCAAGACCGCACGCAAAGGCACGTTGGCCGAATTCCTACTGGCCTCGCCGCTGCGCGGCGCCGACCTCGCACTTGAACGCATGCACGATGCGCCGCGCGACGAGATGCCGTGAACCTGCTGCTCGACACCAACGTACTGTCGGAAGTTCAGCGGCCAGCCCCCTCGCCGAAAGTCTTGGCTTGGCTTGACACGATCGATGAAGATCGTGCGTTCATCAGCGTCGCATCGATCGCCGAGCTTCGCCGCGGCATCGCATTGCTGGAGGACGGCCGCCGGCGCTCGGCACTGGCCGCCTGGCTCGCCCACGATCTACCGGCGCGGTTTGCCGACCGCGTCCTGCCGATCGACCACGCGGTGGCCGAGCACTGGGGCGACCTGATGGCTCAGAGCCGCAGGAGCGGCGTCACATTGTCTGTCATGGACGGCTTCTTTGCCGCAACCGCGCTCGCGCACAGCCTCTCGCTCGTCACGCGCAACGTGAAGGATTTCGCTGCATTCGGCGTCCCCCTGCTCAATCCGTGGGACGACCCATAGCCCTATCTCAACCGCACCACCGGCGCCACTTCGGGTGCAGCTTCCTGAGCATCGGCCTGCACATCATCGATGTCCGCCCCCTTCGGCATCGCCTCCACCACTTCGATGCCCTTGCTGTGGCAGATGGTGGCGAGGCGTTCGGGAAGCTCCTGGTCGGTGACGAAGGTCTGGATCTGGGTCATGTGGGCGATGCGCACCGGCGCGCTGCGGCGGAGTTTTGTGGAATCGGCGACCAGCATGACACTGCGGGCATTGGCGATGATGGCCTGCGCGACCTGCACCTCGCGATAGTCGAAGTCCAGCAGCGCGCCCTCCTCGTCGATCGCGGATGCGCCGATGATGGCGTAGTCGACCTTGAACTGGCCGATCAGCTGCGTCGCGGTCGAGCCGACCACCGCGCCGTCGGCGCGCCGCACCGTGCCGCCGGCGACCACCACCTCGATGCGGGGATGGCGGTAGAGCAGCATCGCGACGTTGAGGTTGTTGGTGATGACGAGGAGATCCTCATGCGAGGTCAGCGCGCTCGCGACCTCCTCCGTCGTGGTGCCGATGTTGATGAAGAGCGAGCATCCGTTCGGGATGAGCGATGCGGCCGCAGCCCCGATCGCCTTCTTCTCCTCGGCGGCAACGAAGCGGCGCGCCTCATAGGCGAGGTTTTCCACGCCCGAGGCGATGATGGCGCCGCCATGGATGCGGGTCAGCGAACGCCGTTCGCAGAGGTCGTTGAGATCCTTGCGGATGGTCTGCGCCGAGACCTCGAACCGGCGCGCGAGCTCCTCGACCATGACGCGGCCGGAGGCGCGCGCGATGTTGAGGATTTCGGCTTGGCGATGGGTCAATCCGGTCACGGCAATGCCCTCAAATCAGGAAGGTGCATGGTGCGGCGGTTCGCGCCATCGGTCAATGCGCCCGCCGATCACGGTTAACGGATGAGGCCTCTCACCACGCCATCGCGGCAGCCAGAGGCGCGAGCAGGGCCGGATCGTCGAAGGCGCCGGCGGAGGCGACCGCGCCGGCGGCAACCAGGTCGGCATGGCTGAGGCTGGTCCGGATGCCGATGGTCGGAATGCCGGCCGCGGTGGCCGATTGCACGCCGGTGCGGGAGTCCTCGAATGCGACCGAGGTTTCCGGCCTCGCGCCGACGAAGCGCAAGCCTTCCTGATAGGGCAGCGGATGCGGCTTGCCGTGCGGCAGCTCGTCGCCGATCACGAGCGCCTTGAAACGGTCCGTGATGCCGAGGCCGGAGAGCAGCAGTTCGGCGTTGAGACGCGGCGCGTTGGTCACGGCAACCATGGGAACGCCGGCCGCGTCCGCCCGGTCGAGCAGCGCCATCAGACCCGGCAGCGGCTCGATCTGCCCGGCGACGAGCGCGCGGAAGACTTCCTCCTTTTCATCGAGGATCGAGGCGCGCCGTTCCGGCGCCTCGTCGGGCAGAAAGCGCTCACCGATCGATACATTGGCGAACCCTTGCAGCTCCCTCGAGAACCGCGCGTGATCGAAGACATGGCCGCGAGGGCCGAGCACCTCGTTGAAAGCCTTCAAGTGCAGCGGGTCGGTATTGGCAAGCGTACCGTCGATGTCGAACAGCAATGCCCTGCCCGTCGCATTGTCCTTGGCCTCGATCATTTCCGTACTTTCCCAAATGCACGACGCATCGATGCGCGACACGTATCAATATGGCTGCGATCACGCAATGACGCATGCGCATGACGACGACGTGACCACTCGACAAAGCCGCGCGCGGCTGTAACACTCTCATCAAGAGCAAAAAGGAGGAAACGATGACGATCAACCGACGCGATCTGGCTCTCTCGACCCTTGCCGTTCCAGCTCTTGCCATCTCTGCGCTCGCCCTTACGACACCGGCGCTGGCCGCGGCGGCGGACGAAGAAGCCGTGGCGAAGAAGGTCGAGGCCTTCCGCCTCGCCCAGATCGCGGCCGATCCGAAGGCGCTCGGCGCGCTGTGCTGGGACGATCTGAGCTACAGCCATTCCAGCGGCAAGGTGGAGGACAAGGCGACCTTCATCACCAACGCCACCGACGGCAAATCGAAATTCCTGTCGATCGAATACAAGGACCCGACCATCAAGGTCGTCGGCCCGGCCGCGATCGTGCGCTTCCACTGGGTCGCGGAACAGGAGATGGCGGCCGATGGGAAAAAAGTGCCGACCAACCTTCACATCCTGATGAACTGGCAGAAGCAGGGCGACGACTGGAAGCTGCTGTCACGCGCGGCGACGAAATTGTGATGGCGCTTCTTACCCTCTCCCCTTCTTGCGGGAGAGGGCAAGACGAAGTGCGCGGCAAAATATTCTGGGTTCGCGCTACGCGCGCCCCGGAATGACAGAGACTACGCCGCTTCCTTCACATCGCCGTTAACCAGCTTGCGCGCAGCGCGCTCGGCTTCGCGGGCGTTGCGGAAGAGCTGGCCTTCGAGGCGGTAGAAGCGGTCGGATGAGGCGAAGAAGCAATAGCCTCCTTGAGAGCGAACGACGATACCTGCGGTCTGTGAATTAACTTCGATGATGTAGCTGTCCGGCATGGCCCGTGGATTCCTCAAGTGCGGGCAAATAACGACACTTCTGCCCAAAGGTTCCTGGGCATTTGAGGCCGTTTCCACCCCGAATCGACACGCAATTGAGTACGCCGGGACCTCATCCGTTTTATGACTTGTTCTTGGCGAAGACGCGACGACCGCGGACGCAACGTCGCGCGGTGATGCGCCGCGTACGGCTACGTCGCGATCGGCGTATCGGTGGGGGTTATCGACTGCGGACGGCCGTGATCGTCGATCGAGACATAGGTGAAGTTGCCGTCGGTGACGAGGAACGGGTCCGCCTCCCTGCGGCGAAGCGCCCAGGCTTCGAGATGCACGGTGAGCGAGGTGCGTCCGACCCGCACGAGATTGGCGTAGACCGAGACGAGATCGCCGACATACACCGCTTTGCGAAAATTCATCGCCTCGATCGCAACGGTTACGGTGCGCGACTTCGCGACCTTCGAGGCGAACACGCCGCCGCCGACGTCCATCTGGCTGAGCAGCCAGCCGCCGAAAATGTCGCCATTGGCGTTGGTGTCGGCGGGCATCGCCAGCGTGCGAATGCAGAGATCGCCGCTCGGCTCGGTATCGGAGCTGAAAGGGGTTTTGACGTGCGTGTCGGTCATATGGTTGATCTCCGCGGCTCTCGGCTCTGGATACAAAGCCGCGGCGCCTTGCGCAACATCGGCACGCGACAAGCTTGCGCTATCCAGCCGGCCGCGGCGTCTCGACGAAGATTCCGGTATCGTTGAGCTTGCGTTGCCACTCCGCATCGTCGGCCCGCGGCGTGCGCCCTGTCGTTGCCGTCACGAGCCGTTCCAGCCTGCTCCAAAGCCGGAGACTGTCGCACGGATAGTTGGCCCATCCATTGATGACACAATAGCGGACAGTGTGGTCGCGGTGGTGACGCAAATGATGCTCGGGTGAGCAGACCAGATGCAGCCTTTGCGCCATGCGCAGGAGCGGCGGGCGGACCCGCCAATGCGCAAGATTATGAAAGCTCATGCCAAACAGCATGCAAGTCGCGATCACGAACCAGACGATCATCAGCGCGTAAGTGAGTGCGGAAACCGGGAACAACGCCGTGATCGCGGCCGAAATGCCGACCACCACGGCGCTCGGTGCCGCACCGAGGGAAGCCTGGTCGAGGAATTCGTAGAGCAGGACGTGGCTCGGATGGGTGTGATGCTCTCGCGTCATCGCGATGCCGCGGCCGAGCCCCCCCTCGTCGAGCCACGTGTCGACCGCCCAATGCACCAGCCCCGAAAAAAAATCAGCGAGGAAATAACCGATCAGGAGTGCCACGATCAGCCACGGCCAGCGCAATCCTGCCGCGTGGTAACATCCGACGAGATAAATTGCGCAGCACAGGACCACGACGGCATCAGCCGCACAACACAGCCGCGTGATGATGATCTCGCGCAAGGTCGCATGCTTGAAGAACGGGATCGTCGGCATCGGCGATGCTCCTCCACGGGCTCCACTACCCATAATAGCATCTTTTGCCGACATCATCCCTATTTCAAATTGTCCCAGCCCGGATCGGGCGCGAAACGACCGCCGAACCGATCGGCGAGCTCGCGCAAGGTGGACACGACATTATCCACGCCGCGCGTGCGCGCATAGTTCAGCGGGCCGCCGCGGAACGGCGCATACCCTGTGCCGAAGATCATGGCGCCGTCGACCGCATCGGGATCCTCGACAATGCCCTCGCGCAGCGCCGCGACGCAGACGTTGGACATCGGCAGCACCAGGCGGTCGATCATCTGGTCGGTCACGCGCGGGCCGGTCTCGGGAAGCGGCACCTTCTCGGCCTTGCCGTCCTTCCAGGTGTAGAAGCCCCTGCCGGTCTTGCGGCCGAGCTCGCCTTTGGCGACCTTCTCGCGCAGCCATGCCGGCGTCGGCGGCAGCAGATCGCCGAACTTGGTGCGCAGCATGTCGCCGACATCGAGGCAGATGTCGAGCCCGACCTGGTCGGCAAGCTCGATCGGCCCCATCGGCATGCCGAACTGCTCGGCCGCGGCGTCGATCAGGCGCTGGTCGATCTTCTCGTCCAGCATCACCATTGCCTCCAGCATGTAGAGCGTCAGCGCGCGGTTGACGAGGAAGCCGGGCGAGCTCTTCACGGCGAGCGGCAGGCGGTCGATCGCACCGACAAAGGCGAGTGCCTCCCTCAAGACCTGTGCATCGTTGCCGTCATGGCTGACGACCTCGACCAATTGCAGCCGCGACACCGGATTGAAAAAGTGCAGCCCGACCAGCCGATCGGGCCGCGCCAGCGTGGTGCGCAGGTCCTGAAGCGGAATGCTCGAGGTGTTGGTCGCAAGAATCGCACCCGGCTTCATCTTCGGCTCGAGACCGGCATAGACTTTCTGCTTGAGCTCCAGCTTTTCCGGCACCGCCTCGATGACGAGATCGGCGTTGCGGACGCCCTCGCCGTCCATGTCCGGAATCAGGCGATCGAGCGCGTCGCGCACCTCGGTGGGTTTTCGGATGATCTTGCCGTAAAGCTCGGCCGCACGCTTCACCGCCCCTGCGATCGGCTCCGCCTTCATGTCGGCGAGCGAGACCCGCAGCCCCTGCCCCGCACACCATGCTGCGATGTCGCCGCCCATGGCGCCGGCGCCGATGACATGGACATGCTTCACCGCGTTGCCGGCGCCTGCCGCCTTCTTCATCTGCTCGCGCAGGAAGAAGACGCGGATCAGATTCTGCGCGGTGGGCGTCACCATCAGCTTGGCGAACGAGGCCTGCTCGGCCGCCAGCATCGCGGCTTTGCTGTCGCCATGCGTTTCCCAGAGATCGATCAGCGCGTAAGGCGCCGGATAGTGCTCGCGCGGTGCGGCCTTCGCCGCCTCCGAGCGCATGCGCTTGGCCAGCAGTCCACGCACCGGCCCGAGATTGGCCGCCCGCGTCAGCAGGCCAGGCTTGGCCCGCTTCAGCCGGCCGAACAGCACGTCTTTCACGGCGCCACGGACGTGGCGTTCCTGCGTCACGGTGTCGACGAGGCCTAGCGATTTGGCGCGGCGCGCATCGATGGTACGGCCGGTCAGCATCAAGGCCATCGACTGGGTCGGATTGACCAGCGCCGTGAAACGGGCAGTGCCGCCGAGACCGGGATGCAGGCCGAGCATCACCTCCGGGAAGCCGAAGCGCGCACCCTCGATGGCGATGCGCGACTGGCAGGCGAGCGCGATCTCGAGCCCGCCGCCGAGGCAGAAGCCGTGGATGACCGCGACCGTCGGCAGCCTCAAGGCCTCCAGATGGTCGACGACGGCATGCGCGGCGCGGATGCGCGTCTCCACCATCTCGGGATCGCTGGCACCGCGGAATTCGTTGACGTCGGCGCCGGCGATGAAGCCGGACGGTTTGGCCGAGCGGATCACGAGACCTGCGGGGCGTTCGGTCTCGATCGCGGCGAGCACCGCGTCGAACTCTTCCATCACGTCGGAGGAGAGCGTATTGGCGCTCGCATCGGCGCGATCGAACAGCAGCCAGGCGACACCGTCGGCATCGCGTGTGAGCTTGAAGTGCTTGTATGGACTGTCTGCCGCGGGCTGAGGCCCGAGCGTCAGCACGCGGTCGCCGAGCGCGGTCATGATCCTGGAATCCATGGTCACACCGCCTCGATCAGCATGGCGCCGCCGAGCCCGCCGCCGATGCATTCGGTGGCAACGCCGCGCCGGGTGCCGAGCCGCTTCATCGCGTTGACCAGATGCAGCACGATGCGGTTGCCGGAGGTGCCGACGGGATGGCCGAGTGAGATCGCGCCGCCGTCGACATTGAGCTTGTCACGGTCGATCTCACCGGCCGCGCCGTCGAGCCCCAAAATCTCGCGGCAGAACTTGTCGTCGTTCCAGGCGGCGAGGCAGCCGAGCACCTGAGTTGCGAAAGCTTCGTTCAGCTCCCAGGTCTCGACGTCCTTGATGGTGAGGTTGTTGCGCGCAAGCAGCGGCGTCGCCGACATCACGGGACCAAGCCCCATGATGCTGGGATCGAGCGCGGCCCAGTTGCTGTCGACGATGACGGCCTTCGGCGTCAGCTTGTGCTTTGCGACTGCCGCGTCGGATGCGAGGATCACCCAGGAGGCGCCATCGGTGATTTGCGAGGAATTGCCGGCGGTGACCTGGCCCCAGGGGCGCTCGAACACCGGCCTCAGCTTTGCGAGCGTCTCGGCCGTGGAGTCCGGCCGCACGCCGTCGTCATGGTCGAAGAACTTGCCGTCGCGGGAAAAGGCGGTCTCGACCTCGCCCTTCAGAAAACCCGCGCCCTGCGCATGTGCGAGCCGGCGATGGCTCTCGGCTGCGTAGGCGTCGGACTGTGCGCGCGTAATGCCGAAGAGATGGCCGACGACCTCGGCGGTCTGGCCCATGTTCAAGTCTGTGATGGGGTCGGTCAGGCCGCGCTCGAGGCCGATGATCGGCTTGAGATAGCGCGGCCGCAATTTGAAGGCGGCGGCCAGCTTCGCGGCTACGCCCTTCGCCGTGGCAAGACCGGCAAACCAGCGCACGCCGGAATTCGGCCACACCAGCGGCGCGTGGCTCAGCGCCTCGGTGCCGCCGGCCAGGATCATGTCGGCGTGGCCCTCGCGGATGTAGCGGTAGGCGGTGTCGATCGACTGCATGCCGGAGCCGCAATTGATCTGCACCGTGAAGGCGACCATGTCCTCGCCCATGCCGAGCCGAAGCGCCGCGACGCGAGCCGGGTTCATCTCGTCCGCGATCACGTTGACGCAGCCGAGGATGACCTGGTCGAAGCTTGTGGGCGAAAACGGCTGGCGCGCCAGGAGCGGCCGGCCGCATTGCACGGCGAGATCGACCGGCGTGAACGGCCCCGGCCCCGAGCGCGCCTTCAGGAACGGCGTCCGGCTGCCGTCGACGATGAATACCGGTCGTGCCATCAGCTCGCCGCCCTCTGTTCACCGAGTTCCTGGAAGAACTGATGCACATCTCCGGTTTTCTTGTAAATCGGCGACAGCGCCTCCGGCGCAAAATCGTCGACCTCGATCACCTTCGCGACGGCTTCGCGGGTTGCGGCGAGCTGCTCGCCCTCGGCCTGCGTGATCACACCCTTGGCGACCGCCTCCTTCCAGTCGCTGATGTGCGCGGCGCGCATGCGCTTGGCGATCGCATCGGTGCCCGCGACCAGCTTGAAGGCGCGCTCCAGCCGGGCAAAGCCGCCGTCATCGTCGACATAAGCGAGGTCGGCCGTCAGGCGGTCACGTACCGCCGACGGCTCCAGCACGAGGCTCGCGCATTGATGCACGACCCGGTCGGACGGGCCGAGCACACGGGCGCCAAAAGGCTGAACCACGAGCTTGAGGAATCCCGCGACGAAGCGGTTCGGCAGATTGGCGAGGATTTCGGCGAGCCGATTTTCAATGGTCTTGAAGCCGGTCGCCATGCACCATTCCAGCGCGGCAAAGTCCTCCGTCTGCCGGCCCTCGTCCTGCCAGCGTTTCAGCGCGGCCGAGAGCAGATACAGCTCGGACAGAATGTCGCCGAAGCGCGCCGACAGCATCTCCTTGCGCTTGAGCGCGCCGCCGAGCGTGAGCAGCGCCATGTCGGCACAGAGCGCAAACGCCGCCGAATAGCGCGAGAGCTGGCGATAGAATGGCGTGGCGTCGCCCGCATCCGGCGCCGACGCGAACGCGCCGAAGGTCCAGCTCCGGCCGAAGGCACGAAAGAGTGTCTGAAAGCTGTGGCCGACATGCTTCCAGAACGCGGTGTCGAATGCCGTCAAACCGCGTTCTCGGTCGGTGTCGGCGAGCGCGTTCATCTCGTCGAGCAGATAGGGATGGGCGCGGATCGCGCCCTGCCCGAACACGATGAGATTGCGGGTGAGGATATTGGCGCCCTCGACCGTGATGCCGACCGGAACGGCGCGGTGGAGATTGCCGAGATAGTTTTGCGGACCTTCGATCACGGCCTTGCCGCCGTGGATATCCATGGCGTCGTCGACGGCGGTACGCATCCGCTCGGTCGCGTGCAGCTTCATGATGCCGGAGATGACGGCGGGATGGACGCCGGCATTGAGCGCCGCGCAGGTCAGCCGCCGTGCCGCGTCGAGCTGATAGGCGGTGGCGACGATACGCGCGAGCGGCTCCTCGACACCTTCGAACTTGGAGATGGAGATGCCGAACTGCTCGCGGATGCGGGCGTAGGCGCCGGTGGTGCGCGCGGCATACGCAGCGCCCGCGGCCGACAGCGACGGCAGCGAGATGCCGCGGCCGGCGGCAAGCGCCGTCATCAGCATCTTCCAGCCCTGCCCGAGGCGCTCCTTGCCGCCGATGACGTAATCGAGCGGAATGAAGACGTCGCGGCCCCGGTTCGGGCCGTTCTGGAAGACCTGCATCGACGGCAGGTGGCGGTGGCCGATCTCGACGCCGGGCAGATTGCTCGGGATCAGCGCCACGGTAATGCCGAGCTCTTCCTGCTGGCCCACGAGGTGGTCGGGGTCATAGGCCTTGAAGGCGAGTCCGAGCAGCGTCGCGACGGGGCCGAGCGTGATGTAGCGCTTGTGCCAGTTGAGCCTGAGGCCCACGACCTCGCGGCCTTCGAAGGTGCCCTTGCAGATGACGCCGCTGTCCACCATCGAGGCGGCGTCGGAGCCGGCTTCCGGGCTGGTGAGGCCGAAGCAGGGAATGTCGCGGCCGTTGGCCAGCCGCGGCAGCCAGCGCGCCTGCTGCTCCTTGGTGCCGAAGCGCATCAGGAGCTCGCCGGGGCCGAGCGAGTTCGGCACCATCACCGTGACGGCGGCAGCGATCGAGCGGGTCGAGATCTTGCGCACGACTTCCGAATGGGCATAGGGCGAGAAGCCGAGGCCGCCGAACTCCTTCGGAATGATCATGCCGAAGAACTTTTCGCGCTTGACGAAATGCCAGACATCCGGCGGCAAATCGCGCCATTCCCAAAAGATCTTCCACTCGTCGAGCATGGCGCAGAGCTCATCGACCGGGCCGTTGAGGAAGGCCTGCTCCTCGTCGGTCAGGGTCGCCTGCGGGACCTTCAGCAGCTTCGCCCAATCGGGGTTGCCGGTGAACAGATCGGCGTCCCACCAGACGTCGCCGGCCTCCAGCGCCTCGCGCTCGGTTTCGGACATCGCCGGCAGCACGCCGCGCGCCCAGGAGAAGATCGGTTTTGTGATGGTGTCGCGGCGGAAGCTCATGGCGGACCTCATGGATCAGCGCGGGTGACCGACATTTTAGCGGAAAGTGGCTGGCGGAGGTGAACACTTCCCCTGCGAAATTGACGCGGCCGGGCGGCCGCCCCAGGGGCCATAACGGCCAGGCGTGGGGGCAGTTCCGGGAGGGATGGAGAGCCGCTTTTGCCACCGTCATTCCGGGGCACGCGTAGCGTGAACCCGGAATCCATAACCACGATCGGGAGTATGGATTCCGGGCTCGACGCTACGCGTCGCCCCGGAATGACGTGTGGAGAGAGCGGTGGCCGGACCTAATCCGGCCGGACCATCTCGAACATGTTTTCCGGCTTGATCTCGAAATAGTCGCCCCGGCGGCCGGCGCGGACGATTGGGCGGGCGGCGGCGGTCTGGTAGACGCCGTCCTTGATCATGGCCTTGTCGATATGGACCGCGACGACCTCGCCCAGCGTCAGCCAGGCATCGGCCTCCCTGCCGTCGGCGCCCTTGAGGCGGACGATGTCGGACACCTTGCACTCGAAGGCGACCGGGCTCTCAGCCACGCGCGGCACGTTGACGAGCTTGCCGGGCACGGCGGTGAGGCCGGCGACCTCGAACTCGTCGACCTCGGGGGCGACATGCGCGGCAGTCGCGTTCATGTGCCTGGCAAGATCCATGGTGGCGAGATTCCAGACGAACTCGCCGGTCTGCTTGATGTTCTCGACCGTGTCCTTCCAGTTGGTGGAGGAGAAGCCGATGATCGGCGGCACGTAAGCGAACGCGTTGAAGAAGCTGTAGGGCGCGAGGTTGACGTGGCCCCTGGTGTCGCGGGAGGAGATCCAGCCGATCGGCCGCGGCGCAATGATGGCGTTGAACGGATCGTGCTTGAGGCCGTGGCCCTTGGAGGGTTCGTAGAAGTAGAGGTCTTTGTCGGTCACGCGCTTGCTTCTCCGTTTTCCGTCATTCCGGGGCGGTCCGCAGGACCGAGCCCGGAATCTCGAGATTCCGGGTTCGATGCTTCGCATCGCCCCGGAATGACGGTCAACTCAAAACATTGATCAGTAACGCGGCGACAGACCCGCGATGACGAAATCGATCATCTGGTCGATGGTCGGGCCCGGCTTGGTGGCGCACTGGGCGATCATCTGGGGGTGGAAGAAGCGCATCATCGCCGTGGAGGCGCAGAGCGCGGCCAATTGCAGGTCCGGGGCCTCGAACTCGCCGGAGGCCGCGCCTTGCGCGATCATCTGGCCGATCACCCCGGCAATGCACTCCATATGGGCGACGCAGACGTCCCAGTCCTCCTGCATCGCGATCTCGACCATCTCATGCAGCTTGTTGTCGCCGACATAGCGCTCGGTGTTCATGCGATGGATGGTGGTGAGCAGCTCGCGGAAGCGCGGGAGCACCGGACCGGGCCTCGCCACGATCCGCTGCGCTTCGATCTCAACCTCGCCCATCAGCGAACGGGCCACCGCCTGGTGAATCGCCTTCTTCGATTCGAAGAAGCGATAGACATTGGCGGGGCTCATCCTGAGCTCCTTGGCGATGTCACCGACCGTGGTCTTCTGGTAGCCGATCTGGCGGAACAGCCGCTCGGCCACCTCGAGGATACGATCCCGGGTGTCGCCTTCGATATGTTCCGCAATCAGTGTCATCTGTCAGGACTCGTCAATCAGCACTTCTTCTCACTTATTCAGCCGCTTCAGCAAGCGGAATTGCGTGCGGGTCATCGCTCCCATGCTGCGGCGCGGCAGGCTGCTCGGGGGTGCCGGCCTCGTCCAGGCTCTTCCTGAACCACAGGGCATAGAGGCCCGGCAGGTACAGGAGTGTGAGGAAGGTCGCCACGAACAGGCCACCCATGATGGTGATCGCCATCGGGCCCCAGAACGCCGAGCGCGACAGCGGGATCATGGCGAGGATGGCGGCCAGCGCCGTCAGCACCACCGGACGGGCCCGGCGGACGGTCGCCTCCACGATCGCCTCCCGGCGCGTCAAGCCATGAGAAACGTCGGTCTCGATCTGGTCGACCAGGATGACCGCGTTGCGCATGATCATGCCGGCGAGCGCGATCAGGCCGAGCAGCGCCACGAAGCCGAACGGGGCGTTGGCGACGTTGAGGCCGAGGGATGCGCCGACGATGCCGAGCGGCGCGGTCAGGAACACCAGGATCAGGCGCGAGAAGCTCTGAAGCTGGATCATCAAGAGCGTCAGCATCACCATGACCATCACCGGGAAGAGGATGAAGATCGAGGCGTTGCCCTTGGCGGATTCCTCGAACGCACCGCCCGGCTCGATGCGGTAGGCCGGCTCGAGATGATCCTTGATCGCCTTCAGCTTCGGCGTGATCTGGTTGGTGACGTCGGGCGCCTGCACGCCGTCGACGACATCGGAGCGCACGGTGATCGCCATGTCGCGGTTGCGCCGCCACATGATCGGCTCCTCGTGGGAGTACTCGATCTTGGCAATCTGCTGCAGCGGCACGGCAACGCCATTGCGCGAGGTGATGGTGAGGTCGCCGACGCCGCCGAGGTCGAGGCGCTCGGACGGGACCGCACGGGCGACCACGCCGACCTTCTCGATGCCGTCGCGCACGGTCGTGACCTGCGAGCCCGAGATCAGCATTGCGAGCGCCTGCGACACGTCCTGCGGGGTCAGGCCCATGGCGCGGGCGCGGTCCTGGTCGACGACGAGCTTGAGGTAGGGCGACTGCTCGTTCCAGTCGAGCTGGACATCCTTGACGCTCTTGTTCTCGCGCATGACGTCGCGGACCTGGTAGGCGATCTCGCGCACCTTGTTGGCATCGGGACCGATCACGCGGAACTGCACGGGGAAGCCGACCGGCGGACCGAAGTTGAAGCGGTCGACGCGGACGCGCGCCTCGGACAGAAAACCTTCGGCAGCCGCATTTTCGATCTTGGCCTTGATGCGCTCGCGCGCCTCGACGCCCTTGGCGACGATGACGATCTCGGCGAAGGCCTCGTTCGGCAGCTGCGGGTTGAGGCCGAGCCAGAATCGGGGCGAGCCCTGGCCGACATAGGCGGTATAGGTCTCGATGTCCTGGTCGTCCTTGAGCAGCGTCTCGGCCTTCTTCACCGCCTTCTCGGTGACGTTGAAGGCCGTGCCTTCCGGCAGGCGCAGCTGGAGGAACAGCTCGGGCCGCTCCGACAGCGGGAAGAACTGCTGCTGGACATGACCGAAGCCGACGATCGAGGCGACGAAGACGCCGACGGTCGCGACCACCACCGTGATGCGGTGATTGACGCACCACTGCACGACGGCGCGCAGACCGCGATACATGCGGGTCTCATAGACCGCGTGCGGATCGTGGTTGTGGTGCACCTTGATGTTGGGCAGCAGCTTGACGCCGATATAGGGCGTGAAGATCACCGCCACGAACCAGGAGGCGACCAGCGAGATCGCCACGATCCAGAAGATGCTGCCGGCATATTCGCCGACCGCGGAATTGGCAAAGCCGATGGGGAGGAAGCCAGCGGCCGTGACCAGCGTTCCCGTGAGCATCGGAAACGCAGTGGATTCCCAGGCAAAGGATGCCGCCCGCATACGGTCCCAGCCCTGCTCCATCTTCACCACCATCATCTCGACCGCGATGATGGCGTCGTCGACGAGCAGGCCGAGCGCGATGATCAGAGCGCCGAGCGTGATGCGGTGCAGGTCGAGCGACATCGTGTTCATGACGATGAAGACGATGCCGAGCACCAGCGGCACGGAGAGCGCGACCACGATGCCGGTACGCCAGCCGAGCGCCAGGAACGAGACGAACAGCACGATGACGAGCGCCTCCATGAAGGAGTGCACGAACTCGCCGACGGCGTGCTCGACCACCTTGGGCTGGTCTGCGATGAGCTTGACATCGATGCCCTGCGGCACCGCCTTCATGAACTCGGCCGTGGCCTTCTCGACCTCCTTGCCGAGATCGAGGATGTTGGCGCCCTTGGCGGTGACGACGCCGATGCCGATCGCGGCCTTGCCTTCCTGGCGCACGACGAAGCTCGGCGGATCGACATAGCCGTGCGTGACGGTGGCGATATCCCCCAGGCGGAAGACGCGACCGTTGCTCTCGACCGGGGTCTCGGCCACGGCCTTGGCGCCGTCGAGCGCGCCGGTGACGCGCAGCGGCACGCGCTGCGAGGAGGTCTCGACCGTGCCGGCCGGGGTCACGTTGTTCTGCTTGGCAAGCGAGTCGAACAGCGCCTGCGGCGTGATGCCGAGGGTGGCGAGCTTGGCGTGGCTGAACTCGACGAAGATGCGCTCGTCCTGATTGCCGTAGACGTCGACCTTGGTCACGCCCGGCACCTTCAGGAGGCGCTGACGGAAGCCTTCGGACACCTTCTTGAGCTGGGCATAGTCGGCGCCGTCGCCGGTCATCATGTAGAGGATCGAATCGACGTCGGAGAACTCGTCGTTGACGACGGGTCCGAGGATGCCGGCGGGCAGCTGGCCCTGCACGTCAACAAGCTTCTTGCGCAGCAGATAGAAGAGGTACGGCACGTCCTTCGGCGGCGTCGAGTCGCGGAAGGTGACCTGGAGCGCGGTGAAGGCCGGCTTGGAATAGGTCTGCACCTTCTCGAAATAGGGCAGCTCCTGGATCTTCTTCTCGATGGGATCGGCGACCTGGGTCTGCATCTCCTGCGCGGTCGCGCCCGGCCAGATCACGGAGACGTTGACCACCTTCACCGTGAAGAACGGATCCTCGGCGCGGCCGAGCTTCTGATAGGAGAAGAAGCCGGCGACACCGAGCACGAGCATCAGGAACAGGACCAGCGTCGGATGGCTGACGGCCCAGGCCGAAAGGTTGAAGCGCTTCATCGCTCTCTCCGAAAAGACGATCCAGTTGCAAAAAAGACAGCCACTCAGTTCAACCCGTCGTCGCGAGGCAGCGAAGCAATCCAGGGGGCTGGGCAGGTTCTGGATCGCTTCGCCGCTTCAGCCCCAGCATTTGCGCTTGGGCCGAAACTCACCTCACACGACGAAACTCGACTTCTCTTGTCATTCCGGGATGGTCCGAAGGACCAGACCCGGAATCTCGAGATTCTCAGGTGCGCAATTGCGCACCATAGAGTTCGCCCTTCGGGGCGCCCCTAGAAAGACAGTGACGAGACGACCCGCACCCTCTGGCCCGGATCGAGCTTCTGCACGCCGAGAGCGACGATCCTGGCGCCCTCTTCGACACCGCTGGTGATGATGACGTCGTTGCTCTCGTAGGACTTCACCACCACCGGCTTCAGCGTCACCGCGCCGTTGTCGTCGACGACGTAGAAGGAGGGCTTGCCGCCTTCGTTGAACAGCGCCGACAGCGGCAGCCGCGCGACGCGCTCGGTGGCGGCGTCCGACAGCGTCAGCGTCGCGGTCATGCCGAGCGAAACCTTGTCGTCGGCCTCGGGCAGCGAGAACTTTGCGAGATAGGTGCGCGTGGCGGTATCCGCGGTGGGCGCGATCTCGCGCAGCTTGGCCGTATATTTCTTGCCCGGCTCCGACCAAAGAGTGACGCTGGCGGCGCCCGACTTGGCACGTCCGACCAGCGTCTCAGGGATCGCGACGACCGCTTCCTTCTCGGCAAAGCGGGCAACACGGATCGAAGCCTGGCCTGCGGCAACCACCTGGCCGGGCTCGATCAGCGTTGCGGTGACGACGCCACGGGCGTCGGCGTTGAGCGTCGCGTAGGAAAGGGAATTCTTGGTCAGCTCGACCGAGCGCTCGGCCCGGTTCAACCGTGCGCGGGCCTCATCGGCGGCGGCGCGGCTCGAATCCATCTGCGCGTCCGTGGTCCAGCCCTTGGCCTTCAGATCCTTGGCGCGCTGCTCGGCGGCGGCGGCCTGGGCCAGCACGCCGGTCGCCGCGGTCTGCTCGGCCACGGACTGCTCGGCCTGGAGCTTCAGGTCGACCTCGTCCAGGGTGGCGAGCGGCTGGCCGATCTCGACGGTCTGGCCGACCTCCACGAGGCGCTTGGCGACCTTGCCGGCGACACGGAAGCCGAGATCACTCTCGATCCGGGGCCTGACGGTGCCGACGAAGCTGCGCTCCGGCGTCTCTGCATCATAATGCGCGGTCGCGACCAGGACCGGCCGCGGAGGCTCGGCCTTCTCGGCGACGGTGTCATTGCACCCGGCCAGCGCAGCGGCCATCAGGGCCAGCGACACACCCGCCAAGAGCTTGGAATAGCTGGATAAAACAGACCGGACGAACATCGGAGGACACTCCTGCGACTGCAATGAGAGGAATGTCGACTAATCACTGATAAAAGTCAATAATCGTCAGTCATCAGGAAAGCGTGATCGTTAAGGGGCGGTGATCCCTGTCGCCCTGGCGAAAGCCAGGGCCCATTACCCTGAACTCGGTTGCTGGAAGAGGCCGTCTCCCCGCGTGCCCCAAGAGGAGCCGCGGAGTATGGGCCCTGGCTTTCGCCAGGGCGACGTTGGAGGAGACAGCTCGCAGCCCGGATGGGGCGCAGCGCAATCCAGGCTACACAGTCGTGAGTGGCGCTCTACCGCCCCTGCCCGGCGAACTCGTGCTTGCTGTCGTGGCCGCCGACAAACACCAAAATGCCGGCGAGCAGGGGCAGCACCGCGAGCACCAGCAGTCCGGTCGAGGTCTGGCCGGTGGCTTCCTTGACCCAGCCGATCAAATACGGCCCGCCGAAGCCGGCGAGGTTGCCGATCGAGTTGATCAGGGCGATGCCGCCGGCCGCGGCCGTGCCGGAGAGCCAGGCGGTCGGCAGCGTCCAGAACACGCCGAAGCAGCAGAACACGCCGATCGCGGCCACCGTCAGCACCACCATCGTCAGGGTGGGGTCGGTGAGATAGGAGGAGACGCCGAGCGCGACCGCGGTGAGCAGCAGCGGCGCGCCGACATGCATCACGCGCTCGCGCGTCGCATCGGAATGCCGCGCCCACAGGATCATCGCGACGGTGCCGAACAAATACGGGATCGCGGTGACGAAGCCGGTTTGGGCATTGGTGAGACCGAACGCTTTCACGATCTGCGGCAGCCAGAACTGCATGCCGTAGAGCGCGCCGACGAAGCCGAAATAGATCAGGCTGAGCGCGATCACCTTCGGCGAGGACAGCGCTTCGCCGAGCGACAGATGCTTCACCGCCTGCTTGGCGGCGATTTCGGAATCGAGCTTCGCCTTGAGCCAGGCCTTCTGCTCGGCCGAGAGCCAATCCGCCTTCTCCGGCCTGTCGGTGAGGTAGAACCAGGTGACGATGCCGAGCAGCACCGAGGGGATGCCTTCGATGATGAAGAGCCACTGCCAGCCCTTCAGCCCCATCACGCCGTCGAGCCCGAGCAAGAGGCCCGAGACCGGCGCACCGATCACGGTCGACACCGGGACGGCGATGGCGAAGGCCGCGAGGAAGCGGGCACGATATTCGGCCGGATACCAATAGGTGAGATAGAGGATGATGCCGGGGAAGAACCCGGCTTCGGCGACGCCGAGCAGGAAGCGCAGGACGTAGAAGCTCGTCACGCCGCTGACCATCGCCATCAGCGCCGAGATGATGCCCCAGGTCACCATGATGCGGGCGATCCAGCGGCTGGCGCCGAACTTCTCCAGCGCCAGATTGCTCGGCACCTCGAAGATGAAATAGCCGATGAAGAAGATGCCGGCGCCCCAGGAGAAGATCAGCGGCGTGAATTTCAGCTCCGCGTTCATGGTCAGCGCGGCGAAGCCGAGATTGACGCGGTCGAGATAGGAGAAGAAGTAGGCCAGCACCAGGAACGGGATCAGGCGCCAGGAGATGGCGCGGATGGTCGAGGTCTCGATTTCCGTCTTGGCTGTGCCGGCGGAACCGGCATAGGTCGTGGTCTGGCTCATGGCTTCCCCCCGGGGTTGTTGCTTTTATGGGCTGATCCGGGGTTTTGAGCATCGCCGCGAAAGAGTCAATGGAGCAAGCAATGCATGGGGCGCAGCCGGTCAAACCCATAGCGCCGCTTCGGACATCCCTGGTCCGGGCCGGGCTGGCGCTGGTCGTGATCGCCTGCGGACTGTCCCTGCGCTGGTACGGCTTCCCGCTCGGCCTTCCCGCCTTCGTCGTGAAGTATGGCGGCTCGCTGTTGTGGGCCACGATGGTGTTCGTGCTGGTCGGGGTTTTGCTGCCAAGGCTGTCGCGGATGCAGCTTGCAGCCATCGCGGCGGCGATCGCGGTGGTCGTCGAATTTTCCCGGCTGGTGCACACGCCGTGGCTCGATGCGTTCCGGCTGACCACCGCCGGCGCGCTGCTGCTCGGACGCATGTTCTCGCTGTGGAATCTGGTCGCCTACGCAGCTGGGATTGCGTTCGGCGTCTGGATCGATCGGCTCGTTGAGAGGCGCAGCCTCGCTCAATCCGCCAGCTGAAACCGCTCGAAGCGATCGAGCTCTTCCTCGATCACACGCTTGAGCTCCTTGCGCCCCGCGGTCTTCCTCCCCTCCCCGACCCAGGTCCATTTCTGCATCAGGAGCTTCTTCGCCTGCCGGTCGGTCTTGAGATCGAGCGCGGCGACGATCTCGTCGCCGACCAGCACCGGAAGCGCGAAATAGCCGAGCTTGCGCTTGGCCTTCGGCACATAGGCCTCGAACAGATGGTTGTAGCCGAAAATGAGACTGGTGCGTTTGCGCTGGATGATCAGGGGATCGAACGGCGAGAGGATGTGGACGAGATCGGGCGATGGCCCCTCACCGCCGGCCTCCAGCACCGCGGGCGCCCCCCAATGCTCCTGCTTGCCGGCGCCGTCGATCGCGACAGGGACGAGCTCGCCGCGACGGACGCGCGCGGCGATCAGGCGCGCGACCGCCTTCTTGCTCGGCGCGTCGAGATGGCAGACCGAATCGAGACTCACCACGCCCTGCGACCGCAGCGCACGATCGAGCAGATAGGCCGTGATGTCCTTTGCCGATGCCGGCTTCGGCAGCTTGTCCCAGCCGAAATGGCGCGTCATCAGCTCGTAGGTCTTGAGCATGCCCTGGCGCTCGCTGATGGTCACGGCGCCGGTGTAGAAGGCAAGCTGCAACGCGCGCTTCGAGGGCTTGCGGCTCTGCCACAGATGCTCCTTCTCGGTGAGCACGTCGTCCTCGATGTCGCGGATCGTCAGCGGCGCGGCGCGCACCAGCCGCATCACCTTGCGCGTGTCGGCCGGCTTCACCGAGGCGAACCATTTGTGCCCTTCGCGCCGGTGCTCGCGCATCGCCGGCAGGAAGAAGCGGAAATCGTTCGAAGGGATGTAGGATAGCGCATGGGTCCAGTATTCGAACACGCTCCTGTCGACGCTCTGGGCCTGGCGCAGATCGGCGCGGCGGTAGGACGGAATGCGGCTGAACAGGATGTGGTGGTGGCAGCGCTCGATGACGTTGATGGTGTCGATCTGCACGTAGCCGAGATGAGCGGTCGCATCCGCAACGGCCTGCGCACCCTCGCCGAACGGGGTGCGCTCATCAAGCCGCTGGGCGTGCAGCCAGATCTGCCGGGCCTGTGTCGTGGTGAGTGGGATCGGTTTGGGCGCGCGTGACATTGCAGGAAGCAATGTAGCGGGATTCGCACCGGGAGAAAGCAGCGGACCAGGAGCAACAAAAGAAAATGCCGCGCTGCCATCTGCTGACAGCGCGGCCGTTCGGCATGAACGAGGCCTACTTCGCCATCATGGCCTTCTGCGACTTCATGTAATGCATGCAGCCGCTCTTCATTTTGCCGTTGCTCATGTCGGTGTTGGCCATGGCCATTTCCTTGTTGGCCGCCATCTTGGCCGGCGTGTCGGCGGTGCCCATCATCATGGCCGTCGATTTCATCATGTTCTCGCCGGTGCACGCCATCATGGCGGCGGAGGCGGGAGACAACGAAAGAGTGAACGCGACAAAAGCTGCGGTCGTGAGCAACATCTTCATGGAAAAGTCTCCTCCGTAAAACGAAACCGGCGTCATGCCGGCCTTCGCAATTACGTATTCTCTCGCGCGGACGTTTCGCGGCGAAGACAATTTTCTTGCTGCGCTGCGAAGACGAAGGGCCTCAACGGCCGTCTTTCGGCGCTCTGGGCCGATCGCTGAGGCTACCGGTGGCGATATCGGGCTCGCACGAGGCCTTGCCGCGCCCCTCCGCCTGGCAGCGGTAGACGTTGCCGGTGAGACGGTCGACCAGCCACATGTTCTCGTCGTTCGGCCCGTCGAGGCCGACATAGCGGGAGGTCAGGCCCGTGATCAGGGTCGACAGCAGGATCGCCACCGCGATCATCGCCGCGCCGATATAGATGGGCATGGAGCTCAGGGACACAGACCGATCCGGCGGGCCGCTGCGATAGGACTGATAATCACTCGGCCTCGGCACTGGATGGAACTCGGCTCCCCTTCGTCTGCGGTTGATGGCGAAGAACTCTGCTAGGCTTGCATCTGGCCGATTTCTTGTTCGCGAGCGGGCCCTGCGGAGACGGCTTTGCGGCCATCGGTGTGCAAGGGTTTCCAAAGCGGAAGCGGCCCGGGATCGAGCTGCCTTCACGCATCGCCGTTCGCCGAACTACCGCCGGAACAGGCCGCCCATCATGTGGCCGAACAAGCCGCCCGGCCCGCCCATGCCACCGCCACCGCCGTGAGCACGGCGGCCGCCACCACCGGACGCGCGGCGACGGGCGAGTTCGTCCTCGGACTCGTCGGAGGCGGTAACGCGGGCAGAGACGATCTCGGACTGCATCGCCTTGTGCTGAAGCTTGTTGAGATAGCCGGTCGTGGGATAGCCGCGCGCCGCCTGCCAGCGCTTGATCACGGTGCGAGTCTCCTCGTCGAACTTGCCGGTCGCCCTGACGTCGAAACCGAGGCCGGTGAGGCGGCGCTGCACGTCGCGGCGCTGGTTCTTGTCGAGACCGATCTGGTCTTCGGAGACCTGGTCGGCCGTATCCGTGAAGGTCGCGGGATCGACGCCGGCAGTGAGGTTGCGCGTCGTCGTCGAGGGGCCGTCCTGGAGCGCGGCAATGCGGGCGAGCGCCAGCGGCTTGAAGGTGCCGTTCGGATAGTTGGTGAGGTAGGCGTTGAGCTCCTCGACCTTGTTGGTGTCCTTGATCGAGCGCCAGAACTCGAGCTCGACCTCGCCGGCCTGCGCGACGACGGATGCCGACGCTGCGGCATCGGGCGCTGCCATGGCCGCCGGATTGAGATAGACCGTGCCGGTGAGATTGGTGTGGCCCCAAGGCAGCTGCGCCTTGTTGGTCTCGTCGTTGACCTGGGCCCGGACCCTGGTCATCGCTTGCTGGATCTCGATGCCGGGCTGGGCGATATTGGCGAGAAGCGCGCGGGTGAACGGGCTGTTGGTGCCGGCTTCGCCGTCGAGCGCGGTCTGGCCGGGGCCGGTTGCGAACGCGATCAGCGTGCCCTCGCCCGACTTCATCTCGGCAAGGCCGCTCGCGACATTGACCGACCGCGTCGCCCTGGCCGAGCGGATCTTTGCGGCGAAGGGATTGTCGCGGCAGGCATCGAGGAACACCAGCTTCACCTTGGCATCCGCCATGGTCTGCTCCAGCGTCAGATCGACGTTGATGGCAGCGCCCAGCTTGACGTCCATCTCGGATTTGAGGTCGGCGTCGACAGGCAGCAGGTAATTGGTGCCGTTCACAGCGATGCCGTGGCCGGCATAAAAGAAAAGCGCCACATCGGCGCCTTCGCTCTTCTTGCCGAACTCGAGCAGCTTCGCCGTCATGGCGTCGCGGCTGAGGTTGCTGCCCTCGACCACGTCGAAGCCGACATTGCGCAGCACCCGTGCCATCGACCTGGCGTCGATCGCGGGGTTTGGAAGCTGTGGGACATTCTTGTAGGCGGCGTTGCCGACCACGAAGGCAACGCGCTTGTCGGCGAACGCCGCGTTACCGCTGAAGACGAAGGCTGCGAAGGACACTGCCGCGATCAGGAAACGCATGGTCTTTCTCCAGAGATCAAGAACCACCGACGCCCCCAGTGTGATCTCTTCCACGGAAGAGAAATGTGATTTAGATCACGTTTGGGTCGTGAAGGATCGAACCGGCCTCAAAGAAGACGCGACGATAATTGCTGGCCTGCCGAGCCTGACCTTCCCTCCGGAAGCAAAGCAGCCCGGTCGCGCACTCCGAAACGGCGCAAAGTGCGCTAGGATGAGCCCGCAGGCTCCTGCAGCCACCGTGACCAGGATCACATCGGGGGCTTTGAACCTGCCCTATGCTCGCAGCATCAAATCGTCATCAGGCGTAACAGCGAGGATACCACAATGACCCGTTTTGATAAGTTTTTTGCACTGAAGGCGATTACGCTCACGGCCGCGCTGTCAATGACGGCGGGCCTGGCACTGGCCGGCGACAACAACATCTCTTCCGACAAGATCCTGGATGCGTTGAAGCCGAAGCCGGTGACCCGCGGTCTGTCCGCCGGTCCGCAGGCCGATCCGGCGGTGCAGGCCAAGGAAGCGACGTTCCTGAACACCGTGCGCAACCGCTCGACCCGGTCGCTCTCGACCGGCGAACGCGAGCAGATCGCCGAGTTGGCTGCGACCAAGCCGAAGATCGATCTGGAGATCCAGTTCGACTACAACTCGGCCGACATCGCCAAGACGTCGGTGCCGTCGGTGCAGGCGCTCGGCAAGGCGCTCTCCGACCCGGCGCTGAAGGGCTCGACCTTCGTGGTCGCCGGACACACCGACGCGATCGGCGGCGAAGAGTACAACCAAGGGCTCTCCGAACGTCGGGCCGACACCATCAAGAAGTACCTGGTGCAGAACTACGGCCTCAACGGCACCGATCTCGTCACCGTCGGCTACGGCAAGACCAAGCTGAAGGATACCGCCAACGGCGCCGACCCGATCAACCGCCGCGTTCAGGTCGTCAACATGGACACCAAGACCGCGTCGAAATGATCTAGAGCATGATCCGGACCCGGAGGGCCGCGCTAGCGCAAAGTGCGCAGCGGCTTTCCGAAAAGACCATGCTCAGACAATGAACTACAGCGCGATGACGATTCATTTCAATCTCATCGCGCTGTAGTGCCGACCCACCGCCCGCCGCCCGCGCGGCAGGCGGACCCCGGCTCAGACCGGCACCGCTGCGGCGAGTGCCTCCCGCACCAAGCGCGCAAGCTCCGCCTTGCGGTAAGGCTTTTCAAGGATCGGGGCGCCCTGCCGGACGTGACCGTTCGCCGCCAGTGTTTCGAGGGCGTAACCCGACGTCAGCAGCACGCGCATCTCGGGCCTTGCCTTGCGCGCGAGCCCTGCAAGCTCCCAGCCGTTCACGCCTCCGGGCATCACGACATCGGTGAACAGCAGGTCGATGTGCGGCGCTGCGGCGAGCGTCTGGAGCGCCTCCTTCCGTCGACCGCGGAGATCACCCTGTAGCCCAGGCTCTCCAGGCTCATCACCGCATAGGAGCGGACGAACGGATCGTCCTCGACCACCAGCACGGTTTCGGAGCCGCTCTGCACCACGTCCTTCTCGACCGCCAGCGGCGCGCTCTGCGTCTTCGCCAGCACGGCCGGAAGATAGATCCGCACGGTCGTCCCCAGGCCCGGTTCGCTGTAGATCGTGACATGGCCGTTGGATTGCTTGACGAAGCCGTAGACCATGCTGAGCCCGAGCCCACTGCCCTTGCCGACCTCCTTGGTGGTGAAGAAGGGCTCGAACGCCCGCTCCAGCACCCGCCTCGGCATGCCGGAACCGGTGTCGGTCACGGCGATCACGATATACTCGCCCGGCCCGACGTCGGGATGCGTGTTGTGATCGCCCACATCGAGCGATGCGTTCGCCGTCGAGATGGTCAGGCGCCCGCCTGATACCATCGCGTCCTGAGCGTTGAGCGCGAGGTTGAGGATCGCCGATTCGAGCTGCACCGGATCGGCGAAGGCCTGCCGCAGCGCGGGATCGAAATTCGTGGAGATCTCGATATCCTCGCGAAGGGTCCGTCGCAGCAGCTTGTGCATGGACTCGACGAGCTTGCTGCATTCGGTCTCCACCGGCCGCAGCAGCTGCTTGCGGCTGAAGGCGAGCAGGCGCTGCGTCAGCTCCGCGCCGCGCTCGCCGGCGCTACAGATGTCGTCGGCAAGCCGCTTCAAATCCCCTCGCGCCACCAACTGCTCGGCCAGATGTTCGGCGTTGCCGACGATCACGGTGAGGAGATTGTTGAAATCGTGAGCGATGCCGCCGGAGAGCTGCCCGACCCCGCCTCCATCTTCTGCGCCTGCATCAGCTGGGCCTCGGTACGCTTGCGATCAGTCAGGTCATGGATCATGCCGACGAAGATGGACGAGCCGTCCTGCTTGGCCTCGCCGACCGAAAGATCCATCGGGAAGGTCGAGCCGTCCTTGCGCCGGCCCACCACCTCGCGGCCGATGCCGATGATCTTCTTCTCGCCGGTGGCGACGAAATTGCGAATATAACCATCATGAGCGGTAGGGCTCCGGCATCAACATCCGAACGTTCTCTCCGAGGACCTCGTCGGCGTGATATTTGAAGAGGCTCTCGCAGGCCGGATTGAACTTCAGGATGATGCCGTCGGAATCGATCAGGATTACGCCATCGACGGCGGTATCGACGACCGCGCGCAGCCGTGCCGCGCTCTCGCGCAGCTCCCGCTCCACCCGCTCGCGCCCGGTGAGGTCGTGAATGATGCCGACGAAGATCGACTCTTCCCCGGCCCGCTTGGTCTCACCGACCGAGAGATGCATCAGGAAGGTCGAGCCGTCCTTGCGCTGACCCACCACCTCGCGGCCGATACCGATGATCTTGCGGTCGCCGGTCGTGTGATAATTGTGCAGGTATCCGTCATGAGCGTCGCGGTAGGACGGCGGCATCAAGACCTTGACGTTCCGGCCTATCACCTCGTCCGCGGAATAGCCGAACAGGCCTTCGCAGGCCGGATTGAACATCAGGATGGTTCCGCGGGCGTCGATCAGGATCACGCCGTCGACCGCGGTATCGACGACGGCGCGCAGCCAGTCGGCGTTGGATTGATCCGGTCTGGCGATGCGCTCCGCCGTTCCCACCTGCCGCCTCTCCGATTCCGAAGATCGCGGCCAGTCCACACGCGCTGATTGATTCAGGCAAGAGAATTCTACCGGGCCTATGCACGCGAGCGGGCACTAGTACCCGGAATCAGAGCTGAGTGATACGGCGGCCTTTGAAACGGCGTTGACGGACCTTTTTCTTGGTCCAGACGAAGGGCTCGGCTCTGTCGTTGTATGCGTTGACGTAGGCATCGATGTGTTCCTGAAGCTGCTTGAGGCTCGTGAAGGAGGTGCCGCTGAGCGACTGCCCCTGCAAGATGGAAAACCATACTTCGACCTGATTGAGCCATGACGCACTTGTCGGCGTGAAATGAAATTGCACGTTGGGGTGGGCCTTGAGCCAGTCCTCGTTCTTTTTATGGGTGTTGAGGTTGTCGAGGATGACGTGAAGCTTGCGGTTCGGAAAAGTCGCGGTGACGCTGTTCATGAAATCGAGAAACTCGACGCGGCGCCGGCGTTTTGAATGGGTCGCGATGATCTTTCCGGTGGCGACTTCGAGCGCCGCAAACAATGTTGTGGTGCCATGCCGCTTGTAATCGTGGCTTTGGCCGGTTAAGGCGCGGCCATTGGGCAACTTCAGATAACCCTGCGCTCGCTCCAAAGCCTGGATCGAGGGCTTCTCGTCCACGCACAGCACAATGGCCTTCGCCGGCGGCGCGACATAGAGGCCGACAACATCGGCGGCTTTGGCCGTAAAGTTCGGGTCGTTGCTCTCGCACCAGGACTTGCGAGCCACCAGGTCAATCTTGTGGCTGCGCAGGAACCGCCAGACATATTGGACATCGACATCGCCCAGCGCCTCGGCCAGCAGGGGGCCGGTCCAGCGCGCAAACCCTTGCGGTGGCGGCTTATCCAGCAGCTTCAGAATCCGCTTGTCGGTCGTCTTCGTATAGATCGGCTGCTTGCCAGGCCGCGGCTTGTCTTGCAGCCCTTCAAGGCCATGGTCGGCATAGCGATGCCGCCAAAGGCTGACAATCCGCGGCTGGACCCCAACTTCCTTGGCGATCGACCGGGTGCTGCGCCCATCCGCCGCCAACAGAACTATCCGCGCCCGCTTCAAATCGCGCTGCAACGTCACCGGTGAGCGACAGCACGCCTCAAGCACCTTGCGATCTTTCCTCGAAAGGTGGACTTCTCTTGCTTCGGGTATCATCCCGACCTTGAATCACGACTCACGTTCCAAGAAAAGTGGGTACTAGATCCAGCTCTGGAACAGCATCAGCCGGTTGAAGCCCTGCATCGACGTTCCGATGAAGGCTGCGGAGATCGGCAGCATGATCGCAAATCCGATCGCGGCGAGGCCGACATAGGCCCACAGCAGCCAGCGCGGCAGGCCGTTCCGGCGCAGCACATAGACCAGCGCAAGCGACGCCGCGGTCGCGGCCGGCAGATAATAGTAGATGAAACCCAGCGTGCGCGGCAGCAGCGCCCAGGCGAGCCACGGGCCGAAATAGAACGCCGCGATCAGGAACGCGTCCCAGCGGCGCGCGACGACGACGTCGCGCAGCACGATCGCGAGCGCGGCCAGCGCCGGCCACAGCACCAGCGGGTTGCCGAGGAAGACGATAGCCGACACGCTGTCCTCCGCCGTCTTGTCGAACAGGAACCACACCGGGCGGGCGAGCAGCGGCCAGGATGGCCACGAGCTCATGTAGGTGTGGCCGGCGATCGCAGTGGTGGTGTTGTCGGCAAAGATCCGGCGCTGCCCCTCGATCAGATCGGGCAGCGACAATCCATAGAGCGGAATGAAAGCGGCAAGATATGTCATCGCCGGCAGCACCGCGAAGCAGAGCGCGACATGCGGCGCCCTGAAGTCGGGCCAGAGGTCGGGCCGATACCAATCGTCCGGCCTTGCGTCGGCGAACAGCGTGCGCCAGCCCTGCATCAGGCGGATCACCGCGACGATGACGATGCAGATGCCGAGCGGAAACAGGCCGCTCCATTTGCAGGCCGCAGCACAGCCGAACAGGCCGCCCGCGAGCGCGAACAGCGCATGCGGCCGTTCCCTGCGAAAGCCATGCATGAAGGCGGCGGTCGCGAGCAGTCCGAAGCCGAGCGCGAAGATGTCGAGCATCGCGATGCGCGCCTGCACGTAGAGCATCTGGTTGAAGGCCGCGATCAGCGCCGCGGCGATCGCGGGCCCTTGCGCGGCAAACAGCGCGAGGCCGCACAGATAGATCGCGACGATCGCAAGCGCGCCAAACAAGGTCGCCGGATAGCGCCAGCCGAGCGCGTTATCGCCGAACGTCGCAATCGACGCGGCGATCAGCTCCTTGGCCAGCGGCGGATGCATCGGATTGAGCATCGGCTGCGACATCACCGGCGCAAGCATCTGCCGCGCCGCCGGGACGTAATGCACCTCGTCGAAAACGAACTTCTCCGGCGCGGTAAGACCGATCAGCAGCGCCAGATGCGCCATCAGGAAAATTGCGACAGCAATCACTGCGCTCCGCGACATCTTCGGAACCGCAGGCAATTCAAGCGGCTTTTGTGGGGATGTTTTGCGTGGCAAATCTGCTTCACCGCGGAGAAAACTATGGATGACGCTTTTCATTGAACGCATTCTGCCGCAACTGTCACTAAGCATAGCGCATGTCCCGCGCCGCTTGTGATAATTTCGCCACATCGCAAGCGCGCGCGATCCGGTACGATCAGGGACACATCGATCGGTTGCGAAATGAATTTGCGTTTCTGGCTTTTCCTCTCTCTGTTGTCGGCCGTAGTGTGCGCGGCGCCTTGCGCGCAGGCGCAGACGCGCGTCGGCGAAGCCGTCGTGATCCAGAACGAGGTGGTGCGCGTCGCCGCGACCACGACGCCGATCAGCGTCGGAGACAGCATGCTGCGCGACGAGACCGTGCGCACCGGCGCCGACAGCGCGGCGCGCTTCGTCATGGCCGACAGCACCAATCTGTCGCTCGGTCCCAGCGCCACGCTGAAGCTCGACCGCACCGTCTTCAACGACGAGCACAGCTATCGCGACGTCGCGATCCGCATGACGACAGGCGCATTCCGCTTCGTCACCGGACATTCCGAGAAGACCGCCTACAAGATCACGACGCCGCTCGCGACCATCGGCGTGCGCGGCACCACGCTCGACATCCTGTCCCAGCGCGGCCGGTCCGTCGTCGTGCTTCAGGACGGCGCGGCCAGCGTCTGCACGACGAGCTTCCAGTGCGTGCAGCTCACCCAGCCCGGCGATACCGCGGTCATCACTTCGACGGGCGGCAAGGTCAGCATCACCAAGACCAACACGCCGCCCTGGACCTTTGCCGCGACCTGCGCCGCGAATGCCGGGCTATGCTCGGTCAACCAATATGCCAACGCCTCGCCGACCATCACGCCCGCCGTCCATGACGACGGCATGCTGTGCGGACGGTGACGATGGCGAAACTCCACCTGAGGCGCTTCATTCTCGCCGGCGTGCTGACCGCAATGGCTGCGTTTGCGCTCGTCGCGTTCGATGCCCGTCCAGCGGCTGCGCAGGCGGCCTGCGAGTCCGAGTGCGGCGAACCGACGCCCACCCCGTCACCGACATATTCGCCCTCGCCGGCGCCGTCCCCGAGCCCGTATCCGTCACCGAGCCCGTATCCGTCGCCGAGTCCGTATCCCGCGCCGAGCCCGACGCCGACCGGCGCTGACTCCAGCGGCAACTCGATCGGCGGTCTCGCCAACCAGCGCTTCAACCAGATGATCACCAACCGGGTGCTCGGCACGGTGCTGCTCGGCGTCAACGAGCAGGTCAATTGCAGCGACTGCATCAGCGCGTTCGGCTCGGCCGGCTCGTTCTCGGCCGGCATCCACGGCCGCAAGGAGCTGACCAACAATCTGTCGCTGCTCGCCGGCATCGCCTACACGCAATACAGCGAGGGTGGCTACAACATCACCAGCGCACCGATCGGCGCCTTCGCGCTGCGCTATGATTTCACCGATTGGGGCTCGTCGCGCCCGTTCTTCGACATCGGCACGATCCTGACGCCGTGGGAGAAGGCGCGCTACACCCGCAGCTACAACACCAGCCTCGGCCCGGTGAGCGTCACGAGCTCCACCAACGCCTCCAACTACGCCGTCTACGGCCGCGCCGGCTGGATGAGCCGCATCTCGCCGCGCGACGAGGTCGCCGCCTCAATCGAGGTCTGGCAGCTCTGGCAGCGCGTGTCCGGTTATTCGGACAGCGCCGTGGCGTTCAATCCGTTCGACGCCACGATCGCGACCGGCACCGACCGCACCAGCCTGGTCAAGATCGGCGGCCAGTGGACGCATCTCTTCGGCAGCAACATCGAGGCCAACATCAACGGCGGCTGGGTGCAGTCGTTCGCCAGCCATAGCGGCATCGTCGCCACCGTGACCGGCGACGGCATGGTGGTGCCGACCATGGGCAACCAGGGCTGGTTCGAATATGGCGGCCGCCTCGGCTTCCGCGTGCAGAAGGGCTGGATCGTGGACTTGTTTGCGAACGGCACGCTGGGTCCGCAGCCGGTGGGGAACACCATCCACGGCGGCGTGGGGCTAAGGATTAATTATTAGCGGCGGCTTGGTACGCGCAGCCCCGGTCTCGTAGGGTGGGCAAAGCGCAAGCGTGCCCACCACTCCTCTCTCAACTGGGGACAGATGGTGGGCACGGCGCAATAGCGCCTTTGCCCACCCTACGGCACCTGTGCCGCCGTCACGCCGCCGACTTGCCCTCGAACGCCTGACGCAACACGGCGACGTCGAGCTTCACCATCTTCATCATAGCCTGCATCGCGCGCGCGGCCGCGGCCTTGTCGGGGCTCGTAAGGAATTCGAACATCACCTTCGGCACGACCTGCCAGGCCACGCCCCAGCGATCCCTGAGCCAGCCGCACTGCTCTTCCTTGCCGCCATGGGCGATGAAGGCGTTCCAGACGCTGTCGACCTGGGCCTGGTCGTCGCAATGGATCATCAGCGAGATCGCGTGGGTGTACTCCATCTTCATGCCGCCGTTGAGCGCGACCAGGGGCTGCCCGGCCACCGTGAACTCGACGACGAGCACGGAGCCTGTCTTGCCGGATGGGCCGTCCGAAACGTTGCGCTGGACGTGCGTGATCTCCGAATTCGGAACGAGCGAGACGTAGAACTTCGCGGCTTCCTCGGCATCGCCGTTGAACCACATGCAGGGCACGAGCTTGGACATGGAGAACGCTCCTCTTCAGGTTTTCAATGCTCTCAGATTTTCGATCAGGCGTTCGCCATCTCGGACTGCGCGGCGAATGCCGCGAGGTCCATCCAATTCACACCCCACATATGGCCATCCGGATCCTCGAAGCTGCGGCCGTACATGAAGCTGTACTCATCCTTCGGGCTGGGATCGGCCACCCCGCCCGCGACCTCGGCCTTGCCGACGATGGCGTCGACTTCGTCGCGGCTGTCGGCCGACAGGCAGAGCAGCACCTGGTTCGAGGTCTTCGCATCCGCGATCGGCTTGGGTGTGAACTGGCGGAATTTGTCGTGGGTCAGGAGCATCGCGAAAATGGTCTCGGAGAAGACCATGCAGCTCGCCGTATCGTCGCAGAACTGCGGGTTCCTAACCGCGCCGACCGCCTCGTAAAAGGCCGTGGCGCGCTTGAGGTCGGTCACCGGCAGGTTGACGAAGATCATCTTGGGCATCGGAAGCTCCTTGGGCGGGGTTCTGCCCAAGGACGGACAGGCAGACGGCCATCCGACACGGCTTCCGGATATTTTTTTCAGGCCCGTCTGCCGTAGTTCTGTCGCACAGAACCGGCAGGCCCGGGCCGGCCTTACTTCTTCTCGTTCGGGTCCCGGTGCACCGGATCGATCCACAGCACGGTCTCCGGCTTCTCGACCGGCTCGATATCGAGATTGATCGCCACCGCCTCGCCGTCGCTGCGCACCAGCACGCATTCCAGCACCTCGTCGGGGCTGGCGTTGATCTCCTGGTGCGGCACGTAGGGCGGAACGAAGATGAAATCGCCGGGGCCGGCCTCCGCGGTGAATTGCAGGCTCTCGCCCCAGCGCATCCGCGCCTTGCCCTTCACCACATAGATGACGCTTTCGAGATGGCCGTGGTGATGTGCACCGGTCTTGGCGTCGGGCTTGATGCTGACCGTGCCCGCCCACAATTTCTGCGCGCCGACGCGTGCAAAGTTGATGGCGGCCGCGCGGTCCATGCCGGCCGTCGACGGCACGTTGGTATCGAGCTGGTTGCCGGGAATGACGCGCACGCCGTCATGTTTCCAGCGATCGTCATGATCGTGTGCATGGTGGGAATGCGTGTGGTCATGGCCCGTCATGATCTTGCTTTCTGTTGGTTCCGTGCGCGGCAAACTAACCAAAGCCGCGGCATCAAGCCATACCAAAAAAGGAACGCTCGTAGTCGTCCCGTGTTGTCCCCGCGATAGAACTGGAAGGAGAGTTTCATGGGTAGCACGACCGACAAGATCAAAGGCAACGCCAACGAGGCGATCGGCAAGGCCAAGCAGGGCATCGGCGAGGCAACCGGTTCCGACCGCCTGAAGGGCGAAGGCGTGGTCCAGGAGGTGAAGGGCAAGGGCCAGCAGGCCATGGGCGATGCCAAGGACGCCGCGAAGGAAGCGATCGATCGCGCCGCGGCTGCGGCGAGGCGCGCGGCAGAGTGACGCGCGCAGAGCTGCAAACGAAAAGACCGGCCGCAAGGCCGGTCTTTTTGTTTTGTCCATTCGCACCGTCATTCCGGGGCGCGAAGCGAACCCGGAATCTCGAGATTCCGGGCCTGGTCCTGCGGACCATCCCGGAATGACGCTGCGCCGTCACTTCACCGCGAGCAATTCCACGTCGAACATCAGCGTCGCGTTCGGCGGGATCACGCCGCCGGCGCCGCGCGCGCCATAGCCGAGCTGCGGCGGGATGATCAGCGTGCGCTTGCCACCGACCTTCATCGAGGCGACGCCCTCGTCCCAGCCGGCGATCACGCGGCCCTTGCCGATCGGAAACTCGAACGGCTCCTTGCGATCGACCGAGGAGTCGAATTTCTTGCCCTTCTGGCCGTTTTCATAAAGCCAACCGGTATAGTGCATCACGCAGATCTGGCCGGGCTGCGGCGAGGCGCCGGTGCCGACGGCGGTGTCGATGATTTGCAAGCCTGAAGCTGTGGTCATGGTCTTTCCTGCGGTCTGGGCCGAGGCCGTGGTGGAAACGAAATCGGACACGCCGGCGATCACGGTGATCGCGAGTGCCGACATGATGGCGAGGAGCACGCGCTGGAAACGCTGCATAAGACACCTTCCGTTTGAGGCGGGAGGTGTCTAGCGCAACGAGGGTGCAGTTTCCAGCCGTAACGTTGCAGCTCTGGCCCTCGATCAATACCCGAGCGCGCAGCCGTCCTTGCGCGGATCGGAACCGCCGGTGAGCGTGCCCTTGTCCCAGTCGATCCAGATCGCCTGGGCGCCGCCAAGCGGGCCGACCACGCTGGTGGTCTTGTGGCCGAGCTTCTTCAGGCCCTCGACGATGTCGGCCGGCACGCTGTCCTCGAGCTGGTACTGGCCCTCGTAGTGCAGGCCGCGCGGCATGTCGATCGCCTCCTGCACGTCGCAGCCATAGTCGAGGATGTTGGTCAACAGATGGGTCTGGCCGGTCGGCTGGTACTGGCCGCCCATCACCGCAAACGGCATCGTGGAACGGCCGCCCTTGGTGAGCAGGCCCGGCATGATCGTGTGGAGCGGGCGCTTGCCGCCCTCGATGCAGTTCGGATGGCCCGGCTGGATGCGGAAGCCACCGGCGCGGTTCTGGAGCAGCACGCCAGTCTTGTTCGAGACGATCGCCGAGCCGAAGGAATGCGCGACCGAATTGATGAACGAGCAGACGTTGCGGTCCTTGTCCACCACCGTGATGTAGATGGTCGAGGGGTTCATCGGCGGCGCGACGTTCGGCAGGTCGAGCATGCCGTCCATGCGGATCTTGCTGATGTACTCGTCGGCAAAGCCCTTTTCGAGCATCTCTGCGACGTTGATCTTCATGTGGTCGGGCGAGGCGACATGCATCTCGCGGTTCATGTAGGCGATGCGCGCGGCTTCAGCCTCGAGATGGAAGCGCTCGACGCTGACGGGCGCATACTTGGTCAGGTCGAAGCGCGACAGGATGTTGAGCATCAAAAGCGCTGTGACGCCCGGGCCGTTCGGCGGGCACTGCCAGACGTCGTAGCCCTTGTACATGGTGCCGATCGGCGTCGTCACTTCGGTGGTATGCGCGGCGAAATCGTCGAGCGTGTGCAGGCCGCCGATGCCGCGCAGGGTCTCGACCATGTCTTCCGCGATCGCGCCCTTGTAGAAGGCGTCGCGGCCGTCCTTGGCGATCGCGCGCAGCGTCTTGCCGAGCTCGGCCTGGCGGATGATGTCGCCGGCCACCGGCGGCTTGCCGCCCGGCAACAGGTAACGCACGGTGTTGGTGCCGCCCTTCAGCTTCTCGAACTGGTTCTTCCAGTCGAACGCGATGCGGGGGGCGACGACGTAGCCTTCCTCGGCCGCCTTGATCGCGGGCTGGAGCAGGCGGTCGAAGCCGAACTTGCCGTGATCGCGCAGCACGGTCGCGAAGGCGTCGATCACGCCGGGGATCGAGACCGCGTGCGCCGAGGTCAGCGGCACGGACGTGATCTTGCGCTCGAGATACCAGTGGGCATTCGCCGCCTTCGGTGCCCGGCCGGAGCCGTTATAGGCGATGATCTTGCCTTCACCGCGCGGCTGGATCAGCGCGAAGCAGTCGCCGCCGATGCCGGTCGATTGCGGCTCGATCACGCCGAGCACGGCCGAGCCGGCCACAGCCGCGTCCACTGCCGTGCCGCCCTCGCGCAGCACCTCGATCGCGGCCAGCGAGGCCTGCGGATGCGAGGTCGCCACCATCGCGTTGGTGGCGTGAACCGTGGACCTGCCGGGGAAATGGAAGTTTCTCATGCGAATTCTTGCTCTCTTGGGCCGTGCACGCGCACGGCGCGCCCTCTCGGAAAAACCGGGCTTACATGACACATTCCGGCCCGCCGGGGCAATGCTGGCATGCCAGGGAAATGGCTGCCATCCGCTGGGCGTATAGACCTTTTGCAAGCTCCGGCCATGCGGGTTTTCTGGGCGCCGGCCGCCTGCTAAACGAGCCCCATGTCTGACGATAATTCGGTCACCAAGGTCGCCGCCTTCTACCAGTTCGCCGCCCTGCCCGATTACCGCGAGCTGCGCGAGCCGCTGCGCGCGTTCTGCGCTGGTCTGGCGCTGAAGGGCAGCGTGCTGCTGGCGCAGGAGGGCATCAACGGCACGATCGCCGGCGCGCCTGACGCCATCGACGCCTTCGCCCATGAGCTCGCACACGGGACCATGTTCGGCGGCCGGCTCGACAACCTCGAGCTGAAATTCTCGACCGCCGAGGCGATGCCGTTCGGCCGGCTCAAGGTGCGGCTGAAGAAGGAGATCGTCACGCTCGGGGACGCGGCTGCCGATCCGACCCGGCAGGTCGGCACCTATGTCGATGCCGCCGCCTGGAACGCGCTGATCGCGGCGCCGGACACGCTGGTGCTGGACACCCGCAACGCCTTCGAAGTGGCGATGGGCACGTTCGAGGGCGCGGTCGATCCCGGTATCAAGAGCTTTGGCCAGTTTAAGGACTTTGCCGCGGAACGGCTCGATCCGGCAAAACACCGCAGGATCGCGATGTTCTGCACCGGAGGCATCCGCTGCGAGAAGGCGAGCGCGCACCTGCTCGCGCGCGGCTTTGCCGAGGTCTATCACCTCAAGGGCGGCATCCTGAAATATCTGGAAGAAGTGCCGGAAGCGCAGAGCCGCTGGCGCGGCGAATGCTTCGTGTTCGACGAGCGCGTCGCGCTCGGCCACGGACTGCGGGAACGGGACAAGGACGCAACACGTGACCAATGAGATCAAGACGCTGAGCGAGCGCATCGACACGCTGGAGACACGCCTCGCCTACCAGGACGACACGATCGAGACGCTGAACCAGACCATCACCGCGCAGTGGAAGCAGATCGACGCGCTGACGCGGCAGATCGCGCAGCTCAGTGAGCGGCTGCAGGAGGCCGAGACGAATGCGCCGGGCCCCGCCAACGAGCGCCCGCCGCATTATTGAGCGATATTGCTGCCGGACGGCCTTTACTGACCGGACGCTTTGGGCAGCAGGTTCATGACCTCGCCCGACATCATCAGCCGGTCACGGCCCATATCCTTGGCGGCGTAGAGCGCGCGGTCGGCGGCCTCCACCAGCGAAGCGGACCCTGCGGTGCGCTCGAACGACGGCCGGCAGGTCGCGCCGCCAAGCGAGACGGTCACAGATGCCGAAATCGGGCTCGAGGCGTGGACGAGGCCTGCCTGGTGAATGGCCTCGCGGATCCGCTCGCCGATCCGGGCGCAGCCGGCCGCATCGGTATTGGGGAGCAGCATGGCGAATTCCTCGCCGCCGTAGCGCGCAGCCAGATCGCCGGCGCGGTGCATCTCGGCCGCGAGGATCTTTGCGACCACGCGCAGGCAGGCGTCGCCCGCGGGATGGCCATATTCGTCGTTGTAGGCCTTGAAATGATCGACGTCGATCATGAGCAGGGCGAGGCTGGAGCGGTCGCGATAGGCACGCGCCCATTCGTCGTTCAGACGGTCGTCGAAGCAGCGGCGGTTGGCAAGCCCGGTGAGGCTGTCCTCAGTCGCGAGCGTCTCGAGCCTGGTTTCCAGCGTCTTCTGCTCGGTGATGTCGCGCGAGATCGCGACCACGCCGTCGACGCTGCCGTTGTCCTTGCGTGTCACCCGCATGGTCGATTCGAGCCAGACTTCGCCCTTCTTCCGGTGCGAGTTGCGATAGGTGACGCGCACCTCGTCCTTCTCGCCGCGCTTCATGGCATCGACGAGGGCCTGGACCTGCGGCAGGTCGTCCGCTTGAACGCCCGCGAGCGCGGGCGTTCCGATCAGCTGGCTGGCCCGCCAGCCGACGACGCGGACCGACGAGGGAGAGACATAGCGCAGCCGCTCGTCGAGCCCGATACGGGTCACCATGTCGCTGGAGCCTTCTGCGAGCAGGCGGAAATGTGCTTCCTTCTCGACCAGGGCCGCCGCCATGCGCTGGCCCCGCTGCAACTGCCGCACCAGCACCGCGCCGATGATCGCGATCAACATGACCAGCGCGAGCACATACAGCATGCGGGAAATCGCGGCGGCGCGCCAGGGCGCCAGCAGTTGGTCCTTGTCGACGGTCGCGAGCAGGAAGAACGGATAGCGGCCAGAGCGCTTGAAGAAGCTGACGCGTTCGGCGCCGTCCAGCGGCGACTTGAAGTGATAGGCGCCGCTCGGCCGTTGCAGGCTCGGGTTGCGGAACAGCGGCTTGTCGGCGACGCTGCGTCCGACGAATTTCTCGTTGCTCGGGTAGCGCGCGACGATCAGGCCGTCGCCATGCGTCAGCGCCACGGAGCTGTTGCGGCCGATCTCGAACTGCTCGTAGAAATGCGACAGATATCCGGAGCTGATGGTCGCGAGCACCACGCCGCCAAAGCTGCCGTCCGGCTTGTTGAAGCGGCGCGACAGGGTGAGGACCCATTCGCCATCGAGCAGGCTCTTCACGGGACGGCCGAGATGGGCCTCTCGTTTCGGGGAGAGCTGGTGATGGCGGAAGAACGCGTCGTCGCTGAGCGTCGAGCCGATCGTGCCGGGCGAGGTCAGCCAGTTGCCATGGTCGTCGATGATGGCGAAGCCGTGCACGCGCTCCGTCGCCTTCTTGCGCACCTCCATGAGGTTTCTGAGCTTGGCGATCGTGGCAGGGTCGGTGCCGTCCATCTCCAGCCGGCTGACGACGCCGACGACGCCGGAATCGAGCAGATCGAGGCTGTCCTCGGCATGCTGCGTCAGCGAGCGCGCAACGTTCGCCATCTCGGTCTCGGCGCCCTTGAGCACCGCGTCGCGAGCGGCCCATTCACGCCAGGCGCTGACGCCGAGGATGGTCGCGCAGGTCAGCACGACAAACGCCGCCGCGCGTAGCGGCAGGCGGCTCCATCCGGCTCGTTGGGTAGCAGCGCTCATGCGGCAGAATTCTCCGATCGTTCGGAAACTCTGCCGCTTCTGTTATTGAACTCTGAAATGACTGCCGAAATACACCGTGATACCTGCGCTTTCCCGTAGTCCTACGGACGCAAGGATCAGCGCATCGCTAACAGGGTATTAGCGAACCTATCGGAATCCGGCGCCCCTCCCGCTAGCTGAAGATGGCCTTAACCTTGTCCCAGAGCGAGGGATTGCCCGCATCTGCATCGGCCTTCGAGGGTGTCGGCTGGGCGACACTCACGGGATCGGACGCCGGGAAGCTGTCCTTGAGCCCGGTATCGAGCTTGGCATGGCGATCGGCGACGAGTGCCTCATGCAGATCGTCGGCGTGCTTGTCGTGCGGCGCGGGATTGAATGACTCAACCATGATCTCCTCCATTGGTTGGTCAACGCGGCCCAATTGCGCTTGTTCCCCTGTTCCGCTGAAGGCCGCGGCGGTGTATCAGGAGCCGTAACCTTGCTCAGGATCCTTCGTGCCCCAGTCAGCGACAAAGCCCTTCATCGACGTGCTCTCCGGCCAGCGCCAAGCCATCCCGCCGATGTGGATGATGCGCCAGGCCGGCCGCTATTTGCCGGAATATCGCGAGGTGCGGGCGAAGGCCGGCGGCTTCCTCGATCTCTGCTTCAACCCGGAACTTGCGGCCGAGGTCACGCTGCAACCGATCCGGAGATTCGGCTTCGATGCGGCGATCATCTTCTCGGACATCCTGGTGATCCCCTACGCGCTCGGCCGCTCCGTGCGCTTCGAGGTCGGCGAAGGCCCGCGGCTCGAGCCGCTGGATGATCCTGCGAAGGTCGCCACGCTCGCCCCGCGCGCCGACTTCGGCAAGCTCGCGCCGGTGTTCGATGCGCTGAAGATCGTGCGCGGCGCACTCGATCCCAAGACCGCGCTGATCGGCTTCTGTGGCGCGCCGTGGACGGTGGCGACCTACATCGTCGCGGGCCACGGCACGCCCGACCAAGCCCCGGCGCGGATGATGGCGTACCGGCATCCGGACGCGTTTGCAAAAATCATCGACGTGCTGGTCGACAACTCGATCGAGTATCTGCTGGCGCAGCTCGCAGCCGGTGCCAATGCCTTGCAGATCTTCGACACCTGGGCCGGCGTGCTGCCGCCCGCCGAGTTCGCGCGCTGGTCGGTCGAGCCGACGCGGCGCATCGTCGAGGGCGTGCGCGCAAAAGTGCCGGACGCGAAGATCATCGGCTTTCCCCGCGGCGCCGGCGCGCAATTGCCTGGTTATGTCGAGGCGACCGGCGTCAACGGCGTCAGCATCGACTGGACCGCGGAGCCGGCCTTCATCCGCGAGCGCGTGCAATCACGCGTCGCCGTGCAGGGCAATCTCGATCCGCTGGTGCTGATCACGGGTGGGGCCGCGCTCGACCGCGCGGTCGACAACGTGCTGGCGAACTTTGCGCAAGGGCGCTTCATCTTCAATCTCGGTCACGGCATCCAGCCGGAAACGCCGATCGCCCATGTCGAGCAGATGCTGAAGCGCGTGCGGGGGTGACAAGTCCCGCCCCCGAAGGGGCGGAAACAAAAAACGCGAAAACAACCCCATGCACAGTAGATGCACAGTACAAATCATTGGAGAATTTCGGTCGGCATGGTTCTGAGCCCTGCCGCGGTCACGTTTGACTCGTCGGGCAAGACAGGCGCAGAATTACATGATCGCACCGATGAGCGTTTAGCAGCAGGCTAGCGCGGCCGACTGCGCTCGATGATCTCGGCAGCGCCCTTCCCCAGCAGTTCAAGTCCCACCGCACGGCCAAGCTCACGCGGCCGGTTGGCGGAGCCTGTGCGCGAGGCTTCGATGATGGTGTTGCCGGAGAGGTCGAGCACGGATGCGGTGAGCGACATCTGATCGCCTGCGATGGTCGAGAAGCCCGCCACCGGCGAATTGCAGTGACCGTTGAGCACCCACAGCACCTCGCGCTCAGCATCGGCACAGGCATGGGCGGCGGGATCGTCGATCGATGACAGGATTTTTCGCGTTTGCCAGTCCTGCGCGGCGCATTCGACGGCGACGATGCCCTGCCCCGCCGCCGGCAACATCTCCGCCGGCGTAAACTCGTAGGCAATGCGGCTCGCCAGACCAACGCGATCAAGGCCCGAGCGCGCCATGATCAGCGCATCGGCCGGCCCCACCGCGCCGCCATCCGGCAGGCGCTGCTTCTCGCCATTGTCGAGCTTTCGCACGCGCGTGTCAGCAGCCCCACGGAAGTGGATCACTTCTACATCGGGGAACAACCGCCGCGCATAGGCGGCCCGGCGGACGGCATTGGTGCCAATTTTAAAACCCTTGCCGCGCGACTGGCGCAGCGCCTCCAGCGTCACGCCGTCGCGCAGCACCAGCGCATCGCTTGGCGGATCGCGCGACAGCGTGGCGCCGATGACGAGGCCGGGCGTGTCCTCGTTGCCCGGCATGTCCTTCAGCGAATGCATCGCCGCCTGGAGCTCACCCGACAGGACGGCGGCGCGGATCTGCGCCACGAAGGCGCCGCCCTTGCCGCCATGCGGCAACAGTTTGCTGGTCTGGTCGAGATCGCCCGTGGTGTCGAACTTGACGATCTCGACGTCGAGACCGGGCACGGCGGCGGTCAGGCGGCGCGCGATCTCTTCCGTCTGTGCCAGCGCCATCGCGCTCTTGCGTGTGCCGATCTTCAGTCGCGTAGCCAAACTGTCTGCTCCTTCTCGCGCGGGTTTTACCGCGCATCCTCCAATATCATGTCGGAGGCCTTTTCGGCGATCATGATGATCGGCGCGTTGGTGTTCCCCGATACGAGGTCCGGCATGACCGAGCCGTCGACGACGCGAAGGCCTTCGAGCCCCCTCACCTTCAGCCGCTGGTCCACCACCGCGAGCGCGTCGTTGCCCATACGACAGGTCGAGGTCGGATGGTAGATGGTGCTGCCACGCTCGCGGCAATAATCGAGCAGCTCTCCATCCGTGGATACCTTCGCCCCGGGATCGTACTCGTTGATCACGAACGGCTTCAGCGCCGGCGCATTCAATATCTTGCGCAGGATCTTCAGGGCCTCGACGTTGGTGGTGCGATCGGTCTCGGTAGACATGTAGTTGATGCGGATTTCCGGCGGCACGGTCGGGTCGGCGCTCCGGATCCGCAAGGTCCCGCGGCTTTCGGGGCGGAGCTGGCAGACCGAGGCGGTGAAGCCGGAGAAATCGTGCAGCTTCTCGCCCATCTTGTCGGTCGAGAACGGCAGGAAGTGGACCTGGATGTCGGGCGAGGCGAGCCGCGGGCTGGTCTTGAAGAACGCGCCGGCCGTGCCGGCCGCGATCGTCAGCCAGCCCTTCCGGAACAGCGCATAGCGCGCGCCGGCGAGCGTGCGGCGGAGCGGATGATTGACGGTGTCGTTGAGCGTGATCTTCTGCGAGCAGCGCATCACGATGCGGACCTGCATGTGGTCCTGGAGATCGTGGCCGACGCCTTGCGCATCCAGCACCACGTCAATGCCGTGCTTGCGCAGCAGATCGCCGGGGCCGACGCCGGAGAGTTGCAGCAGCTGCGGCGAATTGTAGGCGCCGCTCGATAGCACGATCTCCTTGCGCGCGCGGGCACGGCGCACAGTTGCGCCCTGCCGATACTCGACGCCGACGGCGCGGCGGCCCTCGAACAGCACGCGCTGGCCGAGCGCCTCGGTCTCGATCCTGAGGTTGCCGCGCGTCTTCGCCGGGCCGAGATAGGCGACCGACGTCGAGGCGCGGCGGCCGTTGCGCGTCGTGGTCTGGAACAGGCCGACGCCTTCCTGCGTGGCGCCGTTGAAATCGGGATTGTAGGGCAGACCGGTCTCGACCGCGGCGTCGATGAAGGCCTTCGACAGCGGATCGGTCACGGTCATGTTGGAGACCGGCAGCGGGCCGTCGCTGCCGTGATACTGGTCGGCGCCGCGCGACTGGCTCTCGGCCTTCTTGAAATAGGGCAGCACGTCGTCATAGCCCCAGCCGGTGTTGCCGCGCTGGCGCCAGCGGTCATAGTCCTCGTGCTGGCCGCGAACATAGAGCAGGCCGTTGATCGAGCTCGAGCCGCCCAGCGTCTTACCGCGCGGCTGGAACACCTGGCGCCCCTTCAGCTCGGGCTCCGGCTCGGTCTGGTACATCCAGTTGACGCTCTTCTCCTTGAACAGTTTGCCGTAGCCGAGCGGCACGTGGATCCAGATGTTGGAATCTTTCGGGCCGGCCTCGAGCAGCAGCACGCTGTGCTTGCCGTCCGCAGACAGGCGGTTGGCGAGCACGCAGCCGGCGGAGCCGGCGCCGACGATGATGTAGTCGAATTCGGGATCGATTGGTGCGAGAGAGGAGTTTGCGGTCATGTCTTGCCAGTGTTCTTGTTGGTGTGGGCGTTTCCAGTTTCGTCACTTACCACGATCATGCGCGCAGACGCAGCGCCTCGACCAGCGACTTGAACGCACGGGCATATTCCGCGCCCGCCCTTGCGATATCCGCGCGCCCGGCGCAGGCGACCGCAGCCTCCGTGACCGCACCGAGCAGCAGCCGCGCCAGTGGCTCGACCGGCTGCCGCGCGATCAGGCCGGCCTCCATGGCGGCCGCGATCGCGCGCGGCAGCTTGCCGCCGAAATGCTTGGCGTCGATCTCGCGCCAACGCTCCCAGCCGAGCACGGCCGGGCCGTCGCGCAGGATGATCTGACCGGTCGGTCCCTTGGCGGTCGCTGCGAAGTAATGCTGGGTGCCGGCGACCATCGCAGCGAGCACGTCCTTCTCGACCCGCGCGGTGCTGTCGATCTCCGCAACGAGATCGCGCGAGACCAGGTCGAACACGGCTTCGAAAACCGCCTCCTTGGTCCTGAAGTGATGGTAGACCGCCCCCTTGGCGACGGAGGCCCCCTCCGCGATCTCGTCCATGGTGGTGGCGGCAAAACCTTGCGTCCCGAACAGGCGGCGCGCCGCCGTCAGGATCGCCTCCGATGTCGCCGCCCGCCGCTCCGCCTGTTTCGCCATGTCGTCTCGTCTATAGCGCGGTGAGTTGAGATCGAAGCGAGTTCGGCCACGAGCGACGCTCCCTCCGTTCCCTCCCCCCATGTGAGGGAGGGTCAGTTAGGGGGGTGCCACACGGGGATTCCATCGATCGCGCATCCGTTCGGTGCATCATCAACAACTGGCACTCTTTGCTGAGCTACCCCTCTCCCTAGCCCTCCCCCACAAGGGGGGAGGGAACGCATCTTCGTTGAGGCACTGGCTGGGCTTCATCTCATCAATCTCGTGTAATCGAATTCGCTTCACGCAGCCAGTTGACTTTTCGACTACCGGTCGGTATTTACCGACCAACAGTCGGTTTTAATCGAAAGGTGCGCCATGCCGAGCCGTGAGATCGTCGAAGCTTTTGCAAAGCGGCTGGAGGACGGGGACTTCGTCGGCGCGATCGAACAATTCTATGCGCCCGACGCCGCCACCTATGAAAACAACGCCGCGCCGACTGTCGGCCGGGAAGCACTGGCAGCGAAAGAGCGCGGTGTGCTGGCAGCGACCAAGGAGGTCAAGGCCGCGCGCATCGGGCCGAGCCTGATCGAGGGCGACACTGTCGCGACACGCTGGCGGTTCAGCTTCACCAGCGCTGAAGGGGTCGTCCGAACGTTGGATGAGATCGCGTGGCAGACCTGGCGGGGTGACGAGTTGATCGAAGAACGGTTCTATTACGACCCGAAGCAGCTGGGGCGGTGACGTTTCCGCTGATGGGCAGGCGTTAGGCAGGCGTCACTTTGCCCACCCGACTGCTGTCATCGCCCGCGAAAGCGGGCGATCCAGTATTCCAGAGAAAGTCGCGATGAATCGATAGGCCGCGGCGTACTGGATGCCCCGCCTGCGGCCTACGCTAAAGCTTCGGCGTCCCTGGACCTCAACCTCGGCGAAGCCTTGGCGTAGCCGGATCGCGGGGCATGACCGCGGAGTTGGCAGGGAACATGCTCCTGCGGTTACAACCGTAACGCGGGGTGCCGCATTTGTATCGATTTGTTATCGATACTGTCGATTGGAACACGCAGAAGTGGTCGCGGCGACCGTGCCAAGCGGGGATAATTCATAGTTCGTCAAAGGTTTGCAGCGAATTCTCCCGATCGAGCCGGACGAACGGCCCATCCTGCTAGGCTCTGGAATGCGGACTCAACTGACCACCTATTTCGCGCGGCTGTTCGCCGGCGATCTGTCAGCGTTCGGCGGTCCCGCAACCGACGAGGCGCTGGCCGGTCACATCCGCGCAGAACAGATGTCGCTGGTGCTCGGCTATTCGGTCGGCATCATGCTCGCCAATGCCTGCAACGCCGCCGTGCTGGCGATCGCGCTGTGGCAGTCGCCGGACAGGGCGTTCGCCCTGATCTGGGCGGTCACCGTGGCCGGCGCCGCAATCGCGTTCGGTGTGCAATCCCATGCCTCGCGCCGCATCACCAAGCCGCAATTCGTCTCGCGGCGCGCCGTGCACCGGCTGGTGCGCAACGCCTTCGTGCTCGGGGCTGTCTGGGGCATCGTACCGGTCGCCTTCTTCGCCGACGCCGACACCGGCGGAAAACTCGTCATCACCTGCCTGTGCTCCGGGATGCTTGCCGGCGGCGCATTTGCCTTCGCCACGATTCCGATCGCGGCGATCGCATTCACGGCGCCTCTCTTCCTCGGGATCGCCATCTGCCTTGGACGCAGCAACGATGTGGCCTATTTGCTGATCGCCATCCTGGTGGCGGTCTACGGGACCGTGCTGCTCCGCGCCGTGTTCGTCAATTCGTTCTCGTTTGCGCGGCGCGTGATACGGCAGGTCGAGGCCGAGCGCACGGTGCGGCAGGATCCGTTGACGCATCTGCCCAACCGCTTCGCCTTCAACGAGACGCTCGATGCCGCCTTGAAGCGGCTGGCCCTGTCGGGCGAAGAGTTCGCGGTGCTGCTGCTCGACCTCGATCGCTTCAAGGAGGTCAACGACAAGTTCGGCCATCCCGCCGGCGACGAATTCCTGGTCCAGGTCGCAAGCCGCCTGCAACGCTGCACCCGCGCAGCCGAGCACGTCGCGCGCATCGGCGGCGACGAGTTCGCGCTGGTGATGGCCAATCTGGCACGGCCCGAAGATGCGCTCGAGATCGCCGAGCGCTTCGTCGCGTCGTTCGCCGAGCCGTTCCCGATCGAAGGCCGCCAGATCGTGGGCGCAACCAGCGTCGGCATCGTGCTGGCGCCACGGGACGGCAACACGGCGCTCGACGTCATGAAGAATGCCGACGCCGCGCTCTACCGCGCCAAGAAGGCGGGACCCGGCACGGTCTGTTTCTTCGAGGACAGCGACGACAGGGTGTCGCGCGACCGCAAGGCGCTGCAATCGGACCTCGAGGGCGCGATCGCCAGGGACGAGCTGTTCCTGGCGTTCCAGCCGTTCCTCGACCTCGCCGAGAACCGGATCACGGGCTTCGAGGCGCTGTTGCGCTGGCAGCATCCCTCGCGCGGACTGGTGCCGCCGAGTGAGTTCATCCCCATCGCCGAGGAGACAGGGCTGATCCACGAGATCGGCGAATGGGTGATCCGGCGTGCCTGCGCCACGCTGGCGGACTGGCCCGAAGAGATCAGGGTCGCGGTGAATTTCTCCGCGGCGCAGTTTCACAACACCGGCATCCTCCAGACCATCGTGCAGGCGCTGGCCCACGCGAAGGTCTCGCCCAGCCGGCTCGAGGTCGAGATCACGGAATCGATGCTGCTGTCGAAATACGGCTCGGCCGCGTCGATCCTGAACGCGCTGCTGCAACTCGGCGTCACCGTGGCGCTGGATGATTTCGGCACCGGGTTCTCGTCACTGACTTACTTGCGCAAGCTGCCGTTCAGCCGCATCAAGATCGACCAGTCCTTCATCAGCGACATGCTGGTGCAGCCCGACTGTGCCGCGATCGTGAAGTCGGTGATTTCGCTCGCACGCGACCTGCGCATCGCCGTGGTCGCCGAGGGCGTCGAGACAGCCGACCAGCTCGAATATCTGCGCCAGATCAGTTGCGACGAAGTCCAAGGCTATCTGATCAGCCGGCCGGTGTCGGCCGATGGCGTGCTCGCGCTGCTCGACACGAAAAAGTTGGTGGCGACCTACGCGGCGTAGAGCATACAGCCGGAAAGTCGCCGGTATCATGGGATTGGTCTGCTTCCATGACCTAAGGCTACCCGCTGTTCTGAGAGTGGTTTCCGAGTGTTTCGGCGCGCTACCTCTAAAGATGACTTGCTGTGTCGGCTCCACTAAGCAACACTTGCCCCCATTTCAGAGTAGTCATTTTTGAGGGGCATCGTCATGCCTGAGATATTTGACGTCGTGCTGTGGTGTGCCGCGCTTGCGACATGGCTGATGCTTCTGTTCGCCTTCCTGAGCAAGGCCCTGAAACCGTTCTCAAAGAGCGTCCGCCGCGTGATCGCGGAAGCTTTCAAGCCCAACTTGAAGTGATGTCGGCTACGATGCCCGATCGAAACTGAACCGGCCTGCCCCGGTGACGAAGATCAACATCGCGCCTCCCATGATCGAGATGTTCTTCAGGAAATGGTTGTATTGACCAATCTGCTGCGCGCCCGCGGGATACTCCCAGTAGCGGTGCGCGATAGCCGTTGCCGCCACGACGAACACAAACGTCAGAATTGCACAGTAGCGCGTGCCGACGCCCAATATCAAACCAACGGATATCAATACTTCCAGTGCGATGTTCGTCATGGTGAACAGCTCAGGTGCTGGAAGGTGCAGGGACCTGAAATAACCCACGGAGCCGCTGAAGTCGGATATTGCTCCGTAGGCGCTTCCGACGAATACCCATGCGAGCAGAACGCGGCCGATCAAGATCAGCGAGTCGGCACTCCCTGTGGCGAACTCATCGACTGCCCGCGAGACCGAATTGGATTTCATGGCAGAACCTCCACCCTTGTTGTCCAAGACCGGCTGAACACTTTGACTGCCGAGAGCAATCCTATCATGATTGGTGGACCGTACGAAGCGCTCTTGCCGGCTCGTTGGCGCGGCAAACGAAGCCCGCTTCGTCACGCAGAGCGGATGCGCAAGCCTTCAGGCCGATCGCGTTTTCCGGGTACGCCTTCCAGCCCGGTCAGATCGCGTCCGCGCGCAGCAACGTGTCCACGGTGATGGTGCCGCGGGCACGGGAGACGCAGGCGCAGATCTTCTGGTTGCTCTGTTTCTGATGGTCGCTGAAGAAGACGTCACGATGGTCGATCTCGCCGTCGACGTCGACCACGTCGATGGCACACAGCCCGCATTCGCCGCGCTTGCAGTCGTACATCACGTCATGCCCGCTGGCATTGAGCACGTCCAGCATCGAGCGCTCGCGGGGAATTTCCAGCTCGATGTCCGTGTCCTTCAAGCGCACGCGAAACGTCTCGGTCGGCAGCGTGCCGCTGGAGCCGAAGGTTTCGTAGCGGAGATCGGGAAGCGGATGGCCGGCGCCGATCCAGGCGTGGCGCGCGGCATCCAGCATCCGCATCGGGCCGCAGAACAGCGCCAGCGCACCTTGCGGCAATGACGCGAACAGCGCGTCGAGATCGAGCCGGCGGCCTTCGTCGCTCGCATGGACCACCAGGCGGTCGCCGAGCATCCCGGCGAGATCGTCGAGATAGGCGGCCTCGCTACGCGAGCGCACGGCATAGTGCAGCGTGACGTTTGCCCCTCGCCGCGCCAGCGCCTGCGCCGCGCCGAGGATAGGGGTGATGCCGATGCCGCCGGCGATCAGGCAATAATTGTCGCGCGCCCAGTCGACCGCGAGCAGCGAGGCGGGCTGCGTGATGTCGAGCCGCGCGCCCGGTGCCAATTGCCACATATAGCGCGAGCCGCCGCGGGAATCCTCGGCGCGGCGCACCGCGATCCGCAAGCCACGCGCGGAGGCCTCGCCGACCAGCGAATAGGACCGCGTCTCGGGCAGGCCGTCGATGGTCACGCTGACATTGATGTGGCTGCCGACCGGATAGGCGGCGCCGTCGAACTGGTCGGGCAGGATCAGGAATTCGCGGATGCCGGGCGCAAGGTCACGCGTCGAGACGAGCGTCGCCGGGGTCCAGGTTTCGATGAAGCGCATGGTGACTAGCCCTGGTCGGTTGCGGTCTTGATCAGCGCGAGCGCCGGCAAGAGGTCGAGATGAGTCCGGTTGCGCAGCGCGAGCCGCAGGTTTCGTACGGCGAGCCGCGCGTGCTCGCGCATGATCGCTTCGGCGCGCGCGCCCTCGCGGTTTTCGATGGCGTCGATGACGACGCGGTGGTGCTCCTGCCCGATGATCAGGATCTGCTGCGCCTCGGGCAGCGCCGATTGCGCCATCACGAAGCCGCTTGGCGAGGCGAACGGCAGCGCGGAGGCACGGTCGATCTGCCGGATCAAAGGCGGGCTGCGCGACAATTCCGTGAGAAGCGCGTGGAAGCGCGCGTTCAGCGTGACATAGGACGAGAAGGCGTCGACCGAGATCGGCACCTGGCGCAGCAATTCGTCGATCGCAGCTGAGCATTCCTTCAACGGCTCGAGCTCGCGCGCGGAGACGCCGCGCTCGGCGGCAAAGCGCGCGGCGAGCCCTTCCAGCGTGCCGCGCAGCTCGATGGAATCGGAGATGTCGCGCTCGGAGAACGCCTTCACCATGAAACCGCCGGAGGGAATCGCCTCCAACAGGCCCTCCTCCTCCAGCCGCACCAGCGCCATGCGCACCGGCGTGCGCGAGGCACCCGTCGTCTCCACCGCCTGAAGCTCGGAGATGCGCTCGCCGGGACGCAAGGACCCCGACAGGATCTGGTCGCGCAGCGCGAGCTGCGCCTTCACGGTCTGCGAGACGGAGCGGTCGACCTCGCGCTCGGCCATATCGCTACTCCGCGGCCTGAAGGTGCTGCGGCGCGTTTTCCTTCGCCACCATCTTGTCGATCAGCTTGCGCGTCCACATCGCGCCGGCGTCGATGTTGAGGTTGTAGAAGACGCGATCCGGGTTCTCGTCCATCGCGCGCTGCTGCGCTTCGAGGATCAGCTCGTCCTCGTGGAAGATGCCGGAGACGCCCTCGCGGATTTCGGTGGTGATGCGCTGCTCGCCGATCTGATAGTTGCGGACGAAGGCCCAGAAATAGTGACAGGTCTTCTCCGTCTCCGGCGTGATGGTGTTGAGCACGAAGCCGTTGACGCCCTGCGAGCGGTCGCCTTCCGGCGCGCCGGTGCCTGTCGGCGCCACGCCGACGTCGATAGCGATGGTGCAGGGCGCCTCGAAGCGGATGATCTGCCAGCGGTCGACAAGGCCGGGCTTGCCGAGCTGCTTGGCCCAGAACGGCGGCGGCTCGATGTTCCGCATCCAGCGCGTCACCGTCACCGTCTTCTCGCCATGGGTGACGTCGAACGGGGCTTCGGCGACCGCGTCGTTTCCGATCGAGGAGCCGTGCACGAAGGTCTCGTGGGTGAGGTCCATGAGATTGTCGAGCACGAGGCGGTAGTCGCAATTGACGCGGATGGTCTTGCCGTCGCCGGCCCAGGCCGGATCGTGATTCCAGTGCATGTCGGGCACGAGCGCGGGATCGGCCAGCGCGGGGTCGCCCATCCAGAGCCAGATGTAGCGATGCCGCTCGACCACGGGATAGGCGCGCACGCAGGCCGAGGGATTGATGGTCTCCTGCGAGGGCATGAAGGTGCAGCGCCCCTGCGCATTGTACTTCAGGCCGTGATAGCCGCAGACGACGGTGTCGCCCTCGAGCCGGCCCTTGGACAGCGGCACCAGGCGATGCCAGCAGGCATCCTCGAGAGCTGCCACCGCGCCGTCGGCCTTGCGGTACATCACGACGTGCTTGCCGCAGATCGTCCGCGGCAACAGCGCCGGCTTCACCTCAGCGTCCCAGGCGGCGGCGTACCAGGCGTTCATCGGGAAGGGTTTTGTCATCGGTCTCACTCCCACCGCTTATGAATACGTTATGTATACAATAGAGGAGGGAAAAGAGCCATTCAAGGCCAAAATAGCCCTACTAAATTACCATTATAGGCTATCCAGTATACATCCTCACCGCATATGGCCTGAGAGCTTAGTCACGAGCGCCTCAATAGCGTCATGGCCGGGCTTGTCCCGGCCATCCACGCGTTGCCACGCGGTGTGAAGAACGTGGATGCCCGGGACAAGCCCGGGCATGACGATCTATCGTGAGCGCGTGTGATTTTGCTCTGCTCTTAAGGGCAACTACACCCCGAACACCTTCGCCAGCCCGGCCTGGGCCTCTTCCTGAATCCGCTTCAGGTGCTCGGTGCTGCGAAAGCTCTCCGCGTAGATCTTGTAGACGTCCTCGGTCCCCGACGGCCTCGCTGCGAACCAGCCGAAATCGGTCTCGACCTTGATGCCGCCGAACGGCTGGCCGTTGCCGGGCGCCTTGCTCAGCGTGGCGCGGACGGGATCGCCGGCGAGATCCTTCAGGCCGAACTGCTCGGGCGTGACGGACTTCAAGATGTTCTTCTGCGGTGTGGTCGCCGCGACGTCGATGCGCGCGTAATGCGGCACGCCGAACTCGGCCGTGAGGTCGCCAAACAGCTGACTCGGATCGCGGCCGGTCTTCGCCATGATCTCGGCGGCAAGCAGGCCGAGGATGATGCCGTCCTTGTCGGTGGTCCACACCGTGCCGTCGCGGCGCAGGAACGAGGCCCCTGCACTCTCCTCGCCGCCGAAGCCGAAGCCGCCCGTGAGGAGGCCGTCGACAAACCATTTGAAGCCGACCGGCGTCTCGACCAGCTTGCGGCCGAGTTTCTTGGCCACGCGGTCGATGATCGAGCTCGACACCACGGTCTTGCCGATCGCGGCATCCTTGCTCCAGTTCGGGCGGTGCGCGAACAGATGCGAGATCGCGGTCGCCAGATAATGGTTCGGATTCATCAGGCCGCCGGTGCGCGTCACGATGCCGTGGCGGTCGGCATCGGTGTCGTTGGCGAAGGCAACGTCGAAGCGGTCGCGCATCGCGATCAGGCTCGCCATCGCGTAAGGCGAGGAGCAGTCCATGCGGATCTTGCCGTCCCAGTCGACGGTCATGAAGCGGAAGGTCGGATCGATCGCCTCGTTCACCACCGTGGCCTTGAGGCCGTAGCGCTCGATGATCGGATGCCAGTAATGCACGGCGGCGCCGCCGAGCGGATCGATGCCGATATTGATGCCGGCGGATTTGACGAGATCGAGATCGACGACGTTGCCGAGATCGGCGACGTAGGGCGTGATGAAGTCGTAGGCGTGGACGGTCGCGGACTTTTTCGCCCTGGCATAGTCCATGCGCGCGACGCCCTTGAGCCCGTCGGCGAGATAGGCGTTGGCGCGCTTCTCGACGACGGAGGTCGCATCGGTGTCGGCCGGGCCGCCATGCGGCGGATTGTATTTGTAGCCGCCGTCTTCCGGCGGATTGTGCGAGGGCGTGACGACGACGCCGTCCGCGAGGCCCGACGTGCGGCCCTTGTTGTAGGTGAGGATCGCGTGCGAGATGACAGGCGTCGGCGTGTAGCCGCCGTCCTTGTCGACCATGACGTCGACGCCGTTCGCCGCGAACACCTCGACGGCGCTGACCAGCGCCGGCTCGGCCAGCGCGTGGGTGTCGATGCCGATGAAGAGCGGGCCGGTCAGTCCCTTCTCCTTTCTGTAGTCACAAATTGCCTGCGTGGTCGCGAGGATATGGCCCTCGTTGAAGGTGTTCCTGAACGAGGTGCCACGATGGCCGGAGGTGCCGAACGCCACCCGTTGCGCCGGATCAGCCACGTCCGGCTTGCCGGCGAAATAGGCCGTCACCAGCCGCGGAATATTGGCGAGCGCGCTCGGCGCAACCGGCTTACCCGCCGCGGGATCAACTTCTGCCACTGCAACTCCCCTGTACCCTTCGAACGACGCACTAGAACACCATACCATCGGCCAGCCCGTCGCCAAACCGGCCCAATGCCGCGCTCCGGTCAACGATCAACCGACAACGCCAATCCGCACAGGATGATCCATGGCGATTACGCATGGCGCGCCCTCGTACTTTGGTCCCGGATATCGGTTGATGCAGGACAAAGACGCCGCCGCGCCGCGTAGGGCACGCTGCTTTCCGATTGATGAACGAAGGCGGGGGATTTGCGGGATTAGCCGCCTGATCCCTTGGCTGATTCCTTGGCTGATTCCGTGGGGGAGTAGACTAAGATGACCGGTCGTCTGATCTTCGTGCTCATGCTGGCCTTGGCCACATCGTCTTTGGCCACGTCGTCCGCCTCCGCCGCGGAGGGCGATCCGGCGAGGGGCAAGGCCGTCTTCCAGCGGACCTGTGAGAACTGCCACGCGGCGGTGATCGGGGTGAACAAGGTCGGCCCAAGTCTCTGGAATGTCATCGACCGCAAGCCCGCAATCGTCCCGGACTTCGCCTATTCTGATGCAATGAAGGCCAACAAGCAGGCCTGGACGCCAACAACGCTGGACGCCTATCTCGCCGACCCCCGCGGCGACGTCCACGGCGTCAAGATGTTCTTCAAGGGGCTGCCGAACCCCGCAGACCGGGCCAATGTCATCGCCTATCTTCAGACGTTGAGATGAACGATCGGGGCGGACGCTAGATCCGGGCAACGCCCGTTCGCCGGGTCATGCGGTTCTGTTATGATCCGCGCGGCCACGGAGAATCATCCACGCATGGACCTCGCGCGCTGGCATCTGCCCGTGCTTATCTTGCTCGCCATCGCGGGGGCTGCGGCTCGCGCGAACGCCGCCGAGTTCTACACCGAGGACCTCCGCATCCCGATGACGGAGGCCGGGCCGCAGGGGCTGGAAGCTTTCCTGGTGCGCCCGGCGGGGACGAAGCGCTATCCGCTCGCGCTGCTCAGCCACGGCTCGCCGCGCAATTTCGACGACCGCCCGACCATGTCCGCGCACAAATATTACGGCATCGCGCTGGAATACGCCCGGCGCGGCTTTGCTGCGCTGATCGTGATGCGGCGCGGCTACGGCACCTCGCCCGGTGGACGCGTCGACAGCGTCGGCGGCTGCGCCAACGCGGCCTACCTGCCGGCGGCGGCGGTTGCGGTCGCGGATTTGCGCGCGGCGATCGATGCGATGGCACGTCGGGCCGACGTCACGACATCGGGCATGATCGCGGCCGGCCATTCCGCCGGCGGGCTCGCCACCGTCGCGCTGACAGCGCAGGCACCGGCCGGTCTCGTCGCCGCGATCAGCTTTGCCGGCGGCCGCGGCTCGCGCGACGACGACGACGTCTGCAACGAGGGTGGGCTGGTGCAGGCCTTCGCCACCTTCGGAAAGACGTCCCGCGTGCCGATGCTGTGGGTTTACGCGACCAACGACCTGTTCTTCGGGCCCGATCTCGCCCGCCGGCTCTATGACGGGTTTCGCGGCGGCGGCGGCAACGTGAAATTCGTCGCGGCGGCGCCTTACGGCGACGATGGCCATTATCTCTATTCCGTGGTCGGCCGTCCGCAATGGACGCCGTATGTGGACGCCTTCCTGCGCGAGCGCGGGCTCGGCCACGACGTCCTCAGTCCGCCCGATCCGCTGCCGCCGCCGAGCCAGCTCAACGAGGCCGCGCGCGCCGAGTTCGCGCGCTATCTCGCCAGCACCGTGCCGCACAAAGCTTTTGCGGTGTCGCCCAACGGCGGTTACGGCTGGCGTTCGGGGCGCGCGACGGCCGACGATGCCCAGCGCGATTCGCTCAGCGCCTGCATGAAATGGTCGCCCACCTGCGCGCTCTACGCGGTCGATGACCGGCTGGTCGGGGCCGCGCAAAGGACAATAACGGACCAGAGCGCCCGCGCGCGGTAGGCGCGAGGGCGATCAGGTCTTTCGACGGATGAGGCTAGAGCCGTTCGCTGAGCGCGAGCTTGTAGCCGACGCCGGTGACGGTCGCGATCACGGGCGTGCCGCTGCCGACGAGCTTGCGGCGCAGCCGCGCCACCAGCGCATCGACCGTGCGGATGTCGACCTCGGCCTGGCGGTTGCTGACGACCTCGATCAGATAGTCGCGGCTGAGCGGCCTGCCGTCGGCGCCGACAAGCGCCGCCAGCAGGTCGAACTCGGCCCGCGTCAGCGACACCGGCTTGCCGTCGTTGCCGAGCAGCTCGCGCCGCGTCAGATCGATGATCCAGTCGCCGAAGGCGATCGAATTGTGGTTGCGCGCCGCCTTGCGGTCGATCGAGCGCCGCCGCAGCACGCTGCGGGCGCGCGCAAGCAGGTCGCGCAGATTGATCGGCTTGGTGACGTAGTGGTCGCCCGCGATCTCGAGGCCGAGGATGCGATCGACGTCGGTGTCGCGGCGGGTCACGAAGATGATGCCCGCGTTGCTGGTCGCCTGGATTTCCTTGGCGAGCTCGAAGCCGTCGCCGTCGGGCAACTGCACGTCGAGGAAGATGAGGTCGGCGCGCCCACGCAGCGCCTGGCGGCATTCCGCGCAGGAGCCGGCGCCGACCACGTCGAAATTGTTCTCGCCGAAGTAACCGACCAGCATCGTCCGCGTCACCGGATCGTCTTCGACGACGATCAGCCGCTCGCGGCCTGCGGGACGCACGTCCTGACGTGCGGGATCAGCCACGATGGTGGATGTCCTGTGTGCTTGCGGGCCGGCCTGAAAATTCAAGTCGTCGCGCAACGCGCTGTCCTGTGAACGAACATTCACAACTGGTTCGAGCCCCCGAAATTGCCTGCTGGAATACTAGGCGTGTTGTGTTGCCTAAACAATATTGGTCACAGTCTCGACGTATAAAGTATGAATTGGCCCACAATTCTCATCCCGCGCATCATCGCGCAGGCACGGCTCGCGCGAGCGCCGGGAGCCGGCCCAAGACGGCCGACCGCGCACATCGGGACCCGGATTCAACCACCGGCTTATGCAAAGAAGCCCGTCACTTCGGAGAAACGGCAGCGCCTCCGACGCCCGATGCGGCTTGCCCCGCCGCGGACTTCAAATCTAATGTGAGTCCCCGGGGGATCTGGACGCTGGAGTAGGCGCCATGGAAGTCATACTGCTCGGCACCGGCGGCCCGCGCCCGGACCCGCGCCGCATGGCGACGACCACGCTGATCAGGCTCGGCGAAGAGAACATCCTGTTCGACGCGGGCCGCGGCGTCATGGTGCAGCTCAGCAAGGCCGGCGTGCCGCTTGGCGCCATCAACACGGTCTTTCTCACCCATCACCATTTCGACCACATCGGCGACCTCTACGATGTGATGCTGAATTCATGGATGCACGGGCGCAAGGACGCGCTGCGCATCTATGGGCCGCCGGATACCGAACGGCTGGTCAACACGCTGGTCACACAGGTCTACGACAAGGACATCACCTGGCGGGATCGGGGCGAGCCGACCTTCGGCGGCTGGAAGCCGGTCATCGCAACCGACATCATTCCGGGCCCGGTTCTCGACACCGGGCGCTGGAAGATCAGCGCCGAGCTCGTCTCGCATGGCGATGGCCTCGACATGCCGCCGGCCTTCCTCGCGCGCTGGATGTGTCTCGGCTACCGCTTCGAGGCGGAGGGCAAGGTCATCGCGATATCCGGCGACACGGTCCCCTGCCCCGGCCTGGAGCGACTGGCTGAGGGAGCCGACCTGCTGGTGCAGTGCTGCTTTCTCGCGACGCCGGAGATCAACAACGAGCACCTCCGCCGGCTTGCGAAATTCACGATCGCCTGCGGCGACACGGTCGGCAAGGTCGCGGCCAAGGCCGGCGTGAAGAAGCTCGCGCTGACCCATCACCGGCCGCGCACCGACGATTCCATGCTGAACGCGCTGCTCGCGGATGTCCGGCAGGACTATTCGGGTCCCGTCGTGCTCGGCGAGGACCTCACGCGGATCGAGGTCTGAAGGCCACCGATCTCAGGACGATGCGACCTCGATCCGGAACGACAAGCGCTCTTCGGCGCCGGCTGCGATATGCATCAGGCCGGGCTTGTCACTGAACGCGCCGTCGAAGCCGGCCGGGCTGGCATAGCCGCGCCATGGCTCGATGCAGAGGAACGGCGCGCCCGATGGTTTCGACCAGACGCCAAGCTCGCGAAAGCCGCGCCAGGACATCTTTAGCCAGGGCCCGCTGGATGCACTCGGCCCGGCCGCATAAAGCACCGAATTGCTGTCGATGCGATCGAAGATGATGGCGTCATCGACGAACAGGGATTCGGACAAGGGGAGCACGGTGCCGCTGACGGGACTTGGCTCCGTTGCCGCGCGCAGCAAGCCGCCGTCGAGACGGCGGACGGGCGACGACTCGGCGTTCGCGAAGGTCAGCGCATAGTCTTCCTTGGACACGCCGGGCTCAAGCGGCCAGTTGAATGCGGGATGGCCACCGAGCGAAGCCGGCAATGTTTCCTTGCCGGTGTTGGCGATCGTGAGCGAGAGATCGAGACCGGCGTCGTCGATCGCATAGGTGGCCGTCAGGCGGAACGCGAACGGGTAAAGCGCGCGCGTCGTCTCACTGTCTTCGAGCACGAGCACACAGCGGCTCTCGCCGCGCTCCGCCCACGTGAAGCGGCTGTCGCGCGCAAAGCCGTGCTGGGTCATCCGGTATGTCTTGCCCCGGTGCCGCAGCTCGTCGTTGGCGAGACGCCCGACGATGGGAAACAACAGCGGCGCGTGGCGCGGCCAGGCCGGTGCGGCCTGCCAGACGAATTCGAGGCCGGCATCGCTCTTCAGCGAGCACATTTCGGCGCCGTGCGCCTTGATGGTCGCGGTCAGCCCGCCGCTGCGGATCGAGTGCGTGTCGTCGGTCATGACAATCTCCATAGCGGCAGCGAGGCCGACGGGCCGGGCGCGACCGCTTCGTGTGACCGATCATATCGCATCGAAGACGATTTCGCCCGCCTCGGGACGAGGCGGGCGAAAGGTCGCGAAGCTCAGTGCCCCGCGGCTCGTGTACTAGGCCTGAGACGACGGACGGCCGACGCTCTCGTAGGTGAAGCCGGCGGCGTGCATGTCTTCGGGGCTGTAGATGTTGCGGAGGTCGACGACGACGGGCTGCGCCATGACACTCTTCAGCCGGTCGAGATCGAGGCCGCGGAACTGCACCCATTCGGTGACGACAACCAGCGCATCGGCGCCTTGCGCACAGGAATAGGCGTCCTCGCAATAGGTGATGCTGGGCAGCTCACTCTTCGCCTGCTCCATGCCGACGGGATCGAAGGCCTTCACCTTGGCGCCCATGTCGATCAGGCCGGTCACCAGCGGGATCGACGGCGCATCGCGCATATCGTCGGTGTCGGGCTTGAAGGTGAGGCCGAGCACGGCGATGGTCTTGCCGCGCAGCGAGCCGCCAAGCGCCTGGCTGACCTTGCGCGCCATCGCGCGCTTGCGGTTCTCGTTGACGGCCAGCACGGATTCGACGATGCGCAAGGACACGTCGTAGTCCTGCGCGATCTTGATCAGCGCCTTGGTGTCCTTCGGGAAGCACGAGCCGCCGAAGCCGGGACCTGCATGCAGGAACTTGGTGCCGATGCGGTTGTCCAGGCCAATGCCGCGCGCGACCTCCTGCACGTTGGCCCCGACCTTTTCGGAAAGGTCCGCGATCTCGTTGATGAAGGTGATCTTGGTCGCGAGGAACGCGTTGGCAGCGTATTTGATCATCTCGGCGGTGCGGCGCGCCGTGAACATCAGCGGCGCCTGGTTCAGCGACAGCGGGCGATAGATGTCGCCCATCACCTTGCGGGCGCGCTCGTCGGAGGTGCCGACCACGACGCGGTCCGGGAACTTGAAGTCGCGGATCGCCGCGCCCTCGCGCAGGAATTCGGGGTTGGAGGCGACGACGACGTCGGCGTTGGGATTGGTTTCGCGGATGATGCGCTCGACCTCGTCGCCGGTGCCGACCGGCACGGTCGACTTGGTCACCACGACGGTGAAGCCCGACAGCGACTGCGCGATCTCTTTCGCGGCGGCGTAGACGTAGGACAGATCGGCGTGGCCGTCACCGCGGCGCGACGGCGTGCCGACCGCGATGAAGACGGCATCGGCGTCCGCGACCGGCTTCGACAGGTCGGTGGTGAAGTCGAGCCGCTTGGCCTTGACGTTGGTCGCGACCAGCTCGTCGAGCCCGGGCTCGTAGATCGGGATCTCGCCGCGATGGAGCGCCGCGATCTTCTTCTCGTCCTTGTCGACGCAGGTGACGTCGTGACCGAAATCCGCAAAGCAGGCCCCGGACACCAGTCCCACATAGCCCGTTCCGATCATCGCGATTCGCATGAAAGACTCTTTCCGTTGAAGACGGATGCTCCACTGAACACCCTAGACCAATTCTCTATCCGACCGCACGCCCAACATTAGGGCAGCCTGCATCACCTGTCGAACAAACCTTCACCGCCTTGCGCGGGGCAACGGCGGACATTTCCCAAAACGCGCCGCATGTGCAGTCGACATATGCGACCGGTGCGCTGCACTTAACCATCGGTCCGGATGCGGAACACGGTGTTGGCGCGATCGCGGGGTTACACGCCGTGGTACTTTCGATACCACTCGACGAAGCGGCCGAGACCCTCCGCAAGCGGCGTCGAAGGCGCGAAACCGACGTCGCGCTGGAGCGCGGAAATGTCGGCGCGCGTCTCCAGGACGTCGCCGGCCTGCATCGGCAGCAGCTTGCGGATCGCCGGCTTGCCGATGATCTTCTCCAGCGTCTCGACGAACTCGATCAGATTGACCGACCGGTTGTTGCCGATGTTGTAGACGCGATACGGCGCATAGCTCGTCGAGTTTTCCGGCGCTTCCGCGTTCCACGCGGGATTCGGCGTCGCGGGCCGGTCGAGGGTGCGGATGACGCCCTCGACGATGTCGTCGACATAGGTGAAGTCGCGCCACATGTCGCCATTATTGAAGATCTTGATTGGCTCATTGGCGAAGATCGCGCGCGTGAACAGCCAGGCGGCCATGTCGGGCCGGCCCCACGGACCGTAGACGGTGAAGAAGCGCAGACCGGTCACCGGCAGCTTGTGAACATGCGCGTAGGTGTGCGCCATCAATTCGTTGGCCTTCTTGCTCGCGGCGTAAAGGCTGACCGGATGGTTCACCGAATGCTCGGTCGAATACGGCAGGGTGCGGTTGGCGCCGTAGACGGAGCTCGACGAAGCGTAGACGAGATGCGCCACACCATGGCGCCGCCCGGCCTCGAGCACGGTGACGAAGCCGTCGCAATTGGCGCGGATGCTGGTGATGGGATCGTCGATCGACGCACGCACGCCGGGTTGCGCCGCCAGATGCACGACGCGATCGGGCGAGACCTCGTCGAAAACGCGCGTCACCGCGGCGAAGTCCGCAAGATCGATCTCGTGGAAGCTGAACCCCGGACGGTGCTCGAGCGTTGCAAGGCGTGCACGTTTCAGCGCGGGATCATAATACGGAGTGAGCGCATCGATGCCAACGACCTGCTCGCCACGCGCCAACAGCCGTTCACAAACGTGCATTCCGATAAAGCCGGCAGCACCGGTAACGATCACTGGCCGCAAATTTGTCACCTCGTTGATTCCGCGAATGCAATGCCAGACCAGGACATGAGAGGCAAGGTTCGGACGATCACGACAATCGTCAAATCAGGCGCTCATGTAAGCGCATCGAAATGTGTAGGAAACATGATGGCGCCATGCATCCTCGCATGCTATCCGCCTGCGAGGATGCTCGGACGATAGCTCCACATGTGTTACACCGCATAGATCGTATATTCGGCGCGAATGCTCAGTCTTGAGGCAACGTTCGCGCAGGATACCCACCGTAAGACACCCACGAAAAACAAGACACTCACGAAGAAAAAGATCGGCTTTGAAACTCTCCATCAATGGCAGGTTCCTGTCACAGTCGCTAACCGGCGTGCAGCGCTATGCCGCCGAAATCGTCAAGGCGATGGACCGTTTGCTGGCGAGCGGAGAGGCTCCGCGACAACTCCTGGACGCAGAGTGGCAAGTGCTGTCGCCGCTGAACGCGCAGCCGCTCCCCGGTCTTCGCCGTATCAACGTCAGGCAGGTCGGATCGTTGCAGGGGCACGCGTGGGACCAGATCGATCTGGCACGCGCGGCCGCCGGCACGCGCCTCATCAGCCTCGCCAATTCCGGCCCCGTGCTTCATCGCGACCACCTGGTCGTGATTCACGATGCGCAGGTTTTCAAACGTCCGGACTTCTTCAGCTGGCGCTACCTCGCCCTGCATCGGACGCTCGGCCATTTGCTGGCACGCACAGCAACGATCGCAACAGTTTCCACGTTTTCGCGCAACGAACTTGCCGAGGCGCTGTCGCTTGATCCTGCGTCGATCCCCGTCATCCCCAACAGCGCAGAGCACTTCGCCACCGTCGTGCCCGATTTCTCGATCATCGAAAAGCTGCATCTTGCGCCCTACGGGTTCTTCCTCTTCGTCGGCTCGATGACGAAGAACAAGAATGTCGACACCGCCATTCGCGCCGCCGAGCGGCTTGGCCGCGCGGATTTTCCGCTGGTCGTGGTCGGAGGCGACAACAGCAAGGTCTTTGGCGGCAACGCCATGGAATCGAGAACCGGCGTCGTCGTCGCCGGGCGCCTCAAGGACGAGGAGATCGCGGCGCTGTTCGCTCGAGCTGCCGCGTTCGTTTTTCCCAGCCTCTACGAGGGCTTCGGCATACCTCCCCTGGAGGCGATGTACTTCGCCTGCCCGGTGATCGCGAGTTCGGCCGCAGCCGTGCGCGAAACTTGCGACGACGCGGCCGTTTATTTCGACCCCCTCAACGCGGGCGAGCTTTCGGCACGAATGCACGAAAGAATTGCACTCGGCCGGATCTCGCCGGCGGAACAGGAGAAGCAGCAGAGGCGACTGGCGACATATTCCTGGGCCAAGTCCGCCGCAGCGATGCTCGAATTCCTCGCCAAACCCGCTCCCCACGCCGCATCCAGCCGTCAGACACAATGACGCGGCCCAAATATTGCTGCTTCGAGACGTTAGACGCGCGCCTGCAATATCCGGCGCCTGCAAGCCAAGAAAGGAATGACCGTTGTCCAGCGGCCTGAAAGTCCTGCATGTCGCCGAAACGGTCAGAGGCGGCATCGCGACCTACCTCAACGAGCTGCATCCGCATCAATGCGCGAGCTTCGGGCGCGGCAACGTCAACTATGTCGTCCCGTCCGATCATCGCAGCGATCTGGTGAACATCGAGGATGATGCCATCACCACGTTTCCGCGCGACGGCCGCAACGCGGTCGGCCTGTTTCGCATGCTGTCTGCGACCATGCGTGCGGTCCGGGAGTTTCGGCCCGACGTCATCCATCTTCACTCGTCCTTCGCCGGGCTCGTAGTGCGCCCGGTGCTCTGGCTGACCTATCGGCGTTCACGCATCGTCTATTGCCCGCACGGATGGGCCTTCGGCCGCGAGACCGGCCGCCTCAGCCGCGAAGTCACGAAGTTCACCGAGCTCGTGCTGTCGAAATTCACCCACCGCATCGTGTGCATCTCGGAAAGCGAGCGGACCGATGCGATGCAGGTCGGGATCGCGGCGAACCGCCTCGTTCTTGTGCACAACGGGATTTCCAAGCAGCGGCCCGTGCTCGACACGCGCGCAGCGCCGTGGCGATCGGAGAAGATCAAGGTCCTCTTCATCGGACGCCTCGACCGCCAGAAGGGGTATGATCTCCTCATCGAGGCGGCCCGCGCGCTCGGAAACACGCTGGATGTGCGCCTGATCGGCGCGTCGGTCGTCAGCAAATTCCGCCAAAGCGATCTGCCGGCCAACGTTTCCTTCCTGGGCTGGATGAACCGCAACCAGATCGAGGCCGAGCTCGACCAGGCCGACATGGTCGCAATTCCGTCACGCTGGGAGGCGTTTGGCCTGGTGGCGATCGAGGCCATGCGGGCGGCCAAGCCGATCATCGCCTTCCGCATCGGCGCCCTGCCGGAAATCGTCGAAGACAATGCGACGGGTGTGCTGTGCGACGAGGTCTCGGCGGAAAAGCTGGTTGAAGGTTTTCAGCGCGCAAGCCGGCTGGACCTGCCTGCGGTCGGCCGGGCCGGATATGAGCGCTTCAGCCGCCTCTACGACATCGAGCAGACACACCGCACCCTGAGCCAGGTCTATGCCGACGTCCTGCACGTGCGGACAAGCGAATCCGGGCAGCAGGCGAAGCTGCAATCCGACTTCCCGAACAATCTTCGGTCGTAGCGGCCGTGCGATCAAGCCATCCGGCGGGCATCGCCCTGCGCGAACTCGCCGTCACTCACACGGTTGTCGGAGAACGACCAAGCAATTGCGGAGGCGACCATCATCGCGCAGGTGAGAAAGCCGGCTGCGAACAGCAGTGATCCGGTGTGCAACATTGTCTTCGCCTTCCCTTTTGGTTTGACCGACAACTAGGCGGATCAGGATTAGGAAGACCTTACGGACGCCAGCGCGCGGCCAGCTTCCGAATCTAAGCGTTAACGGAGGTGGAATCCCGCCGCAGAAATATCGGTGCGATCACCCGGCGAGGGCGTCCGCTCAGGCTCCGTGCCCGCCGCAGGACGACGAAAACACAACGCAGAGTCACTCAAAATCGGATCCAAGACTTGAAGTTTAGGCGATCTCATCTCGCGACGATGCAATTCCATCTCCGCGCCGCAGCTCACTAGTTCAGCCGCGGCCTCAATCGTGACATCGATCGGACACGTGTATGTCTAGTTTGCGAACTGCTTATAAAAGAGTACGTCGCGCACAAATTTTGCACAGCGATTCCGACGTGTATCTCGGTTCACAAGTTGCAATAAGGTCACAGCCATAAGTGCTTTACCATAAAGTCGAAGAGGCAGCAGTGACTCACCCGCACGATGGTTGGTACGGTGATTCCGATTTTAAATGAGTACGAGGGAATGGTGGTGGCTAAGACCGAACGTTTTTCTTTTGATTTCGGGATTAGTCGAATCCTGGCGCTGGCTGCTGTCGGCATCTCGCTGGCGGGTTGCGCGGGCTTCATCCCTCTGGACTCTCCGGATGCCGTTGCCACGCAGACCAACGCTGCGCTGGTCACCGAGCCGACCGCACCGCTCGCCTATGCCCTGATGCCGGTCAATCCGGCGATCGTTCAGGCGACCAACGCCTTCACCGATTCCTCCGGGATGGTGTTCTCGCGTCTTCCCGGCGGCAATTATCGCGACGTCACGATCGGCATCGGCGACATCGTCACCGTAACCGTGTACGAAGCGCAGGCGGGCGGCCTGTTCATTCCGCGCGAAGCGGGCGTCCGGCCGGGTAACTTCGTCGACATTCCGCGTCAGCAGGTCGACCAGTCCGGCAACATCAACATTCCCTACGCCGGATCGATCAAGGTCGCCGGGCTGACGCCGCGCGCCGTGTCGAACATCATCCGCGAGCGCCTCAAGGACCGCGCCATCGATCCGCAGGCGGTCGTGAGCGTGGCCGAGCAGCGCGGCAACCAGATCAGCGTGCTCGGCGAGGTCAACTCGCCGCTCCGCTTTCCGGTCGACCCCGGCGGCATTCGCCTGATGGGCGCGATCGCGCGCGCCGGCGGCCCGAAATACCCTTCCTACGAGAGTACGATCACGATCAAGCGCGAGGGCCGCACCTACAATGAGTCGATGTCGACCGTGGTGCACCACCCCGGCGAGGACGTCCTGCTCGCGCCGGGCGACGTCGTCTTCCTGACCCGCATTCCGCGCGTCTACATGGTGTTCGGTTCGACGCCGTCGCCGGGATCGATCGGCGGCACCAACAATCGCCGCTTCTCGTTCGAGAACGACAACATGTCGCTGGCTGAAGCCATCGCGAAGGCGGGCGGCCTCGACGGCAACCGTGCGGATTCCAAGTCCATCTACGTCTACCGTTTCGAGCCGAAGCCGCTCCTGGAGCGTATCGGGGTCGAAGTATCCCAGTTCCCGACCAAGACGATCCCCGCCGTCTACAAGTTCGACATGAGCAAGCCCGACGGCTGGTTCCAGGCGGATACGTTCAGGATGCGCGATCATGACGTGATTTCGGTGGCGGAATCGCCGTCGACCGAATTCGTCAAGCTGATGAACCCGCTGAACGCGGCGACCACGAATGCGGACAACATCAGCACGGTGATCGTGAACTCCAAATAGCCCAACTCGGCGCGCTCCGTGGGGGCGCGCGGACAAGGTCGCCTCACCCAATTCGGGCCACAGAAGAGGATTAGCCTTGTCGAGTTGACGCGAGCAGGAGTGGATACGAGCGTGACGGAGCCAAAGAGGAAACGAGCCTTGCGTCGTTTCCGGATGCTGATGTGCGGTCTCTGCGCCGCGACCGGCCTCTCATATCCTGCGAACGCGCAGACCGCGCAACCGCTCGACCAACGTTTCCTGCTGGGCGTCGGTACGCACCAGGGCCTGGGCGGCGTCACCAGCGCTCGCGGTTACGTACCTGCGACGGCCATCAAGCAGATGAAGGAGCTCGGGGTCACCGCGTTCCGGGACGACTTCCCCTGGTCGGATTTCGAGTTGCCCGGCAAGCGGCTCGGCTTCAACGCCCTGAACGGCCGCCTCGAGACCCAGATCAGGTCCGGCGTCGGAATTCCTCTGCTCATCCTCGGAGCCGGCCATCACCTCGTCCCGAACTCCGATCCGCCGACGACCGACGAAGCGCGCCAGAGATTCGTCACCTATGCTGCGGCGGCCGCGCAAGCGGTCGCAGCGCGGCAGCCCGTCTTCGAATTGTGGAACGAGTACAATCTCCGAGCGCGCGCAGAGCCGCAATTCACGGTCGAAAATTACGTGACGCTTGCCCGTTTGGTGCAGCCGGCGGTCAAGCAGGCGGCGCCTTCTGCGCCCTTCGTGGTGGGCGCACTCGGCGACGATCCGGGCTGGAAATGGACCGACGCCCTGCTGAAGACCGACCTGCCTCGCATCGCCGACGGCATGTCCATTCACATCTACAACCATTGCCTGCCGCCGGCCGGGCGCACCGCGGCTGAGGCGATCGAGCGGTTGGAAAATTTTCATCAACGCGTCGCACAGGCGACCGGCAATCCGAACTATCCGATCTACCTGACCGAAACGGGCTGGCCGACCCCGACCGCGAAATGCGGCGTGAACGAGCAGCTCTCGGCCGACAACATGGCGCAGATCATCCTCTGGTCATCGACCGCGGGTCCCTGGCTCAAGGGGATATGGCTCTACGAGCTCAAGGACAGCGGGACGAAGCCCGGCGAACTCGAGGACAATTTCGGCATCTATCATTTCGACAATTCGCCGAAGCCCGCGGTGTGTTCCATTCGCGAAAGCTGGGCCTTCATCCGCACGAGCCTGAAGGCGGCGCGAACCACGCCGATGCCGGGCGTCGTGCAGATCCGCAGCGACAGCGGATCCGAGACGAAAGTGGCGCTCTGGTCGGAGAATCCGTCGAAGCGCTTCGAAGTTCGATTAAAAAATGCGGAACCGAATGCCGAGATCAGCTATGTATGTCAGCAAGCACCGGGCCCTGCCGCCGGCGCCTGGACGGCGTTATCGACGACGCCCCTGCTTGTCAGTGTCAAGGGCACGGCCGTGCCGGATTTCGAGATTCGGCCATCGAACTGACGCTGCGGCGGACTGCGCAATCCGGGGCTATCCTTGAAGATACTGATCGTTAACACGCTCTATCCGCCCGAAATCATCGGCGGCGCCGAAGTGTCTGTGTCGCTGCTCGCGGAGGCGCTGGTTCAGCGCGGCCACCAGGTTGCCGTGGTCTGCCTTCAGAACAAGCGGGATCGCACCGTCAACGAGCTCAGGGGCGTGCGCATCTACCGGGTGCCGCTGGACAACGACTACTGGCCGTTCGGCAACGACAGGAAGCCCTCCTCGGTCCAGCGCCTGAAGTGGCATCTCCAGGACACGTGGAATCGCAAGTCCGCGGCGCGCTTCGCCGAGATTCTCGATCTCGAAAAACCCGAGGTCGTCCACACCAACAACCTCACCGGATTTTCGGTCTCGTTGTGGGCGGAAGCCAGGCGGCGCAACATCCGGATCGTGCACACCTTGCGCGACTATTCCCTGCTCTGCAAACGCTCGACGTTGTTTCGCGGAGACGCGACATGTGCGCAGCGCTGCACCCTCTGCGCGGCCATGACGTCTCCCTATCTGCTGGCCTCGCGCATGGTCGATGCGGTGGTCTCGAACAGCCAGTTCGTGCTCGACCAGCATACCAGGCTGAAATACTTCCCGGGCACCGATGGCAGGGTCATCTTCAACATCGCCGATCCAAGCTCCGTAGTACCCTCACCTCCCTCGAGCTCGGATGACCTGATATTCGGGTTCATCGGCCGGCTCGAGGCGGAAAAAGGTATCGAAGTGGTACTAAAAGCCGCCGAGCAGCTCCCCGACCAGGGATGGCAACTGAAAATTGCCGGAAAGGGGCTTGAGGATTACGTCCGGGGGCTCAAAAGCCGCAGCGGGAGGAACGTCGAATGGCTTGGCTTTGCAAAGGCGGCCGAATTCTATGCCAGCATCGACGTATGCCTGGTGAGTTCGGTCTGGCCGGAGCCGCTGCCCCGGACGTTGATCGAAAGCATCAACGCCGGCCGGGCAACTATTTGCTCCACAGCAGGAGGGATTCCCGAGATCGCGGGGTTTTCCAACATGGTTGGGTCCTACGAGCCCAACGATCATAAGCGACTGGGAGAACTGATGCTGAAGGCCGTCAACGAGAGATCACGCTGGAAGCTCGCCCGGCCTCCGCAGCCCGGGTTTGCCGAGAGGTTCTCTGCCGATTCAGTGACAGGTCAATATTTGGACGTCTATTTGAATAACAGTCGAACGAGCCGGCAATAGGCCGAAACGGAGATTTCACGAAGCCATTTGGCAGGATAGCTGGACAGACCTTTTCGATGAAGATCCTTATCACGTCATCCCTCTATCCGACGCCGTTGGCTCCGAAGGTGGTCGGTGGCGCGGAAACTTTCGTCCGTCGCCTCGCCGAGACGTTGGTCGGCCAGAACGACAGCGTGGAAGTGATACGTGCTGCCTCCACACCGAACCAGCAGATGGAGACCTGCAACGGCATCGACGTGCACTCGGCGGCCGTGCACAACATCTACTTTCCCTTCGCCAAGCAGCACAGCGCGCCCGTGCGCGGCATCTGGCACGCGATCGAGGACTGGCAGCAGATGTCGGAGCTCGTCGCCGCCAGGATCAAGGCATTCAAACCGGACATCCTGCATTCCAACAATCTCTCCGGCCTGACGACGGCGGTGTGGCGAACCGCGGCGGAACTGGGCATTCCGGTCCTGCACACGCTTCACGACTACTATCTCACCTGCCCCCGCTGCTCGCGCTTCTCGGACGGACACGCCTGCAAGGCAAGCTGCATGAGCTGCCAGATCCTGACCTTTCGCCGCCGCGGGGCGACGCGACATCTGGACGCCGTCGTCGGCGTCAGCCAGCGCATTCTCGACATCCATACCGGGCTCGGTCTCTTCACGCAGACACCGCTGAAGATCGTCATTCGAAACGCCTCGACGGCCGACGTCGGCAGCGAAGAGACGGCGATGCTCGACGGCACCGTCACATTCGGATTCATCGGGCGACTGACCGAAGAAAAAGGCATCTACAATCTGGTTCGCGCCATCGCGACGATCCCGCCGGAGCGGATCCGGCTCGTCATCGCGGGTCATGCCTCCGAGAGCCAGCGCAAGCAGATCAAGGGGCTCGCCCCCAATGCGCGGATCGAGTTTCTCGGCTTCGTGCAGCCGAAGGAGTTTTACGAACAGGTGAACGTCGTGGTCGTCCCCTCGGTCTGGGAAGATCCAAGTCCGCTCGTCGTCGCCGATGCCCAGGCCGCCTGCAAGCCCCTGCTCGGCACGCCGTTCGGCGGCATCCAGGAGGCGATCAAGCCGGGCCTGACCGGCTGGCTGACGTCTCCCGATCCGGACTCGATCGCCAAGAGCATTTCGGCGATCGTCGAGGCTCCCCAGCAGATCGTGGAGATGAGCGGACGATTGAAATCCGGCATCAACAAATGGGCCTTTGACGACGTGGTCACCGGCTATCGCAACGTCTACGACCAGCTCATGCGCGGCCGCGGCATGCCTCGCACGTAATGGGGGCGGACGCAGATGCCACCGACGGCCTTCAATCATCCCGCCATGTTTTCCTTCACGCGTAGCCAGAAATGATCAGCCTGCTCGCATTCGGCAGCTACATCTACCAGAGTGCGTCCGCGATCATTCTGATCTTCGCCGTCAGCCATATCCTCTCGCCAGCCCAATACACCTCGTTTTCGCTGGCACTGGCGGCGAGCCAGTTGTTCTGCGTCTTCGTGTTCGAATGGCTGCAACTGGCCGGCGTTCGCTTCCTGGCCGCCGCTTCCGGAGAAGAGGCGGCGCGTCTGCGATTCTCGCTGTTCAGCGCGGGACTGCTCAGCGCGCTGGTTCTGCTGCTCGTCGGCAGCGTGGCGGGGCTGGTGGGCACGCTCGAGACAAGCGTCGTCGCCCTCGCGCTGGCGATGGCCGTGCTACAGGGCGCCACCGACCTGTACTTCATGATCGTGCGCGTGTCCGATCGGCTGGCGACCGCATCCGTCCTCCTGATCCTGCGCGCCAGCGTGCTCCTGGCCGGCGCCGTCACGGCGGCGCTGCTCTACGGCACCGCGGCGGCGACGCTGTGCGGCATCGCCGCGGGCTACGGCGCGGCGCTTCTGGTGAGCCTGATCGTGCATCGCACCTCGCTACAGCGGGCGTCGCGACACGCCCTGCTGACGGATTGGCGCAATTTCTGCCGATACGGCATCATGGCCGCGGCCGCCTCCGTCATCCATCTCTCCGTCCCCGTCACCTTGCGCCTGATCGTGATCGCCACACTCGGACGGACGTCGACGGGAGCCGCCGGTTTTTCGATGGCGATCGACCTCCTGCAGCGGCCGTTCTCCGTTCTGGTGACCGCCATTCACACCGTCAGCTACCCCAATGTCGTCGTGCAGTTCGAGCGCGACGTCGACGGAGAGGCGCGCAGAGCAACCGCCCGCATGCTCGACTTCATCCTCTGCGCGACGATCGTGATGCTGGGGGGGCTGATCGGCCTTCTGCCCGATGCGGCGCATCTGTTCGTCCCGGCCGATCTGCTGGTCGATTTTCTCAACGCAGCGCCGATCGCGGCGGTCTTCTACTTCCTCCACATTCACCTTCAGGCCACGCTCGCAGTGGTGCCGCATCTGACCAAATCGGCCACCAGGCTGGTGGTCGTCGCGGCGTGCCAGCTGGTGCTGGTATCGGCGGCCGCTTCGATCGGCGCCTTGCTGCACATATCGGTCGCCGGACAAATCGCGAGTGCGGCATTGGCCACCGCACTCATCATCCTCTTCGCCAGCGGCCCGTTGATCCGGTTCCGCGCTGCGCCGCGGGCGCTGCTGATCGTGGAGGCAACCGTCGCGGCCGCCGCGATCGCCATGCTCGCGGCAGCTCCGTCGGCCTCTCTGCTCTGGCTCGCGGGAAAGATCGCCTTCGCCGGGCTCGCCGTCGTCCTGGTGACGTGGCGAGGCGATCTGCTGGCCTCGGCACGCAGTTCGAACTAGGCCTGCATCGGATGGGCCAGCGGATTCCCGCTGGCATCGCCCGCCAAACCGTAGATCCTGAGGGTCTGGTCAACCATCGGCCCGACACCGAAATATTGCTGGGCGCGCGCAAGAGCATTGCGCGACAGCGCGGCGCGCAACGCGGGATCGGCCAACTTCTCGAGCGCCCCCACGAGCGCGTCGACGTCTTCGAACGGCACGATGAAGCCGGTCTGGCCGTCGATGATCTGATCCGAAGCGCCCCCTGCCGGGGTCCGCACCGGGACCAGCCCCGTCGCCATGGCCTCGGCGACGCCGAGCGGGAATCCTTCGAACCGGCTCGGCAGCGCGAACACATCGGCGGCCCAGAGGATTTCGCGGACGTCGCCCATGAACCCGAGGAACTTGAACGTGTCCTTGTCCTTCTCGTCGGCGAAGGCAAACGACTTGATTTCCTTCTCGCGCTCGGCGCCGCCGCTGCCGACGAAGTAGCATTTGATGTCGATGGGCGAAGGACTGGCGCTGTCGCGGATCCTGCGCGCCGCCTTGATGAGCAAATCATGGCCCTTCACCCAGGCGAGACGGGCCGCCAGCAGGCACATGAACTCACCCTCGGCAACCCCGAATTTCGCGCGCGCATCGCGGCGCTCGGCATCCGACGGCGGCCGAAAATGCACCGTATCGACGCCGCCATACACCTTGGCGATCCGGTTCTTGCCGAACAAGACGTAGCGCCTGAGATGCCGGAGCGATTCCTCCGACATCAGGATGAGGGTGTGCGGAAAGAAAAGATTGAAGAACAGGATCTGGACCGGGCTGAAAGTCGATTGCGGCGCATTCTGCACCTTCTCGATGTTCCCGAGCGCCGAGGGGTGATAGGTCGCGACGCAGCGCGCGCCGGTGAGCAGGGAGAGCAGCCTGCCCCACATCAGCATGCCGAGCCCATGGACGTTGATCACGGTGATGTCGTTCTCCCGAATCAGCTTCCAGAGCTGCATGAAGATCGACAGCGAGGGCAGCTTGCGAAGTCCGGGAACGACGTGCCACTGCTTGACCGCCGCCGCCAGCTTCTGGCGCTTGTATTCGGACTTCTCGTCCGACCGCACGATGCCGGAGACCAGGTGGATCTGCACGCCGCGGGCGTGCAGCCCCGTGGCCAAGGTCTCGCAATAGGATGCAATCCCGTCATTGCAATTCACGACCTCAACCAGAAACATGACATTCGGGGCGCCCGACATGGGATCCTGCATAGGAATGGCCTTCTACTCCGTTCGATCAACGAGACTTTAACCAGTGCTTAGCGGCAAAATTCGTGCCGTGCCAGCGGTTTGCCCGCCATAGCTTTGCGCGCCTAACATATTGACGTTGCGGATCTGCGACACTCCGCCCGGCATGGCCGCATCGCTCGACGTTGCCTTCACGCGCCCCCGCCGCCTCGGTCGGGGTGAGCCTGCCACGCGGATCGCGAAAGCAACGCCAGGTTGCACATCCTCGATATTCGCCCCGCCTCCGCGACGCGCGCCCGTCCGATCGTGTCGTTCGTTCGACCTCCCGCTTCAATGCCAGTGAAGATCACCCCCTGCCCGTTCGGAAGGCAGACGAAAATTTCATCGACATCGACGCGACCACCACAACACCAGGAGAGAAGAAAAAAAATTGCGTGCGAAAGTGCCGTGGCACTGCTTGCCAGCTTCTCGGGAAAATTTGGAAGGCTCCAGTCGACTTCGGCGCAAGACCAAGTGTCACATTCGACGCTTGATCCGTGTTTCTACGACTCCTAACAGCGCTTGACGCAAGACATTGGAAACAAATCTGCCCGCACGAGAAGCAAATGCGTTGCGATTAGGCATCGGCACAACATCGCTCGAACATCGTCGTTGCATCGCCATCGCGACGTCATGCTGCAAGCACATTAGCGTGGTCTTCACAGATGAAGCTCAGTCTAAGCAGATTCGTGCGCTGTGAGCGTCGCGCAGGAAAGTCTCGGCGAGAGAATCTCCGGGGTGCTTCCATTTTTACCGATCTCACCAACTCGAAAAACAGAGATTGGCCGATACGACGGACACAGGCGGCAACGAACTCTCGCGTTCCAGAAAAGGCTCTGAAATACCGATGACCACCGCATCACCAGATCAAACGATCCTGTCGGCGAGCACCTTCATCAGTTCCATCGGCGTCAATGTCCATGTCGGTTATTCGTGGGGCGCCTACGACAACCTCGCCCTCGTAGAGGACGACCTCAAATATCTCGGGGTGACCAAACTGCGCGGCGGACTCGCCACGAGCCCCGAGGCGCAACCGATCGTCGAAGGACTCGCGAAGGACGGATACAAATTCGATCTCGTGGTTCCGTCGGGTGTTCCAGAAGGCGGAACCGCAGCGCTCCAAGCCTATCTCGAGTCCGTCAAGGAGTTTGCGGCCAGTCATCCCGGCAGCGTCATCGCGCTGGAAGGCCTCAACGAGGCGAACATCCAGGGCTTCAGCTACAACGGCAGCTCCAGCGTTTCCGCCGCGGCACAGTTCCAGGCGGCCTACTATAACGCAATCAAGGCCGACGCCGCGCTCAAGGACATCCCCGTCTACAATCTGTCACTGGGCTACAACGACACGACCGACTACGCCAAACTTGGAGATATGTCGGGAGCGACCGACTACGCCAACTCCCACGCCTATGTCAGCACCAGCCTGACCCCCGCGGCAGCCCTCCAGGCTCTGCTCGGCAACGCGACGTCGATCACACCCGGCGATCCCGTCGTCATCACGGAAACCGGCTATACGACCAAGAGCGATACACCTTATGTTGGCGCCAGCGAAAACGTGCAGGCCAAGTCGATCCTGAACACGCTGGTCGACGCCTACAAGGACGGCGTCAGCACCACCTATCTCTATCAGCTGCTCGACGCTTCGGCGAGCAACGACCCCACCGATCCGGAATCGCACTGGGGCCTGTTCAACGGCGACGGAACCCCGAAGCTGGCGGCGACCGCGATCCACAATCTGACGACAATCCTGGCTGACGACGGCACCGGCGGCCACACGCCGACGGCTTCGCTGAACTACACGCTCGACGGTCTGCCGGCGTCCGGGAACAGCATGGTTCTCGGCAAGAGCAACGGCGCCTACGAGTTGGTGGTCTGGGCGGAACCCAAGATCTGGAACGACGCCACCGACACCGAGATCTCGAACCCAACCAGTTCGGTCACGGTGAACCTCGGCAGCGTCCACCATCTGATCAACGTTTACGACCCGCTGAAGGGCAGTTCGCCGATCGCCACCTACACCGACGTCAGCCAGATCGTGGTTCCGATCACGGATCATCCCCTGATCATCGAGATCGACGCTCCGACAGGAGGCGGCACGACACCGCCCGCCGTGACCGACGTCAGCGGAACCGCCGAGGACATCGTGTCGCAGATGTCCGAGCTGAACGCCTCGACCTCGCTTCAGACCATCACGCTCACCGACACGCACGTGCTTCCGGTCGCCTCGATCGCGACCATGGAGTACATGATCTCGCACTATACCAACGCGCTGGCGGCGATCCAGGGCGGCTACCAGTTCTCCGTCACCAACTCGACCGATACCTGGAGCGTGACCAGGGTCTACGACTCCTCGGCAAGGCTTGTATCGACCAGCACGTCCAACTTCACGAACGGCGTCATCACCAGCAAGGTCACGCTCAATACCGACGGCTCGTCGGAGAACATCGCCTATACCGACGGGAAGATGGTGCGTGACGTCACGGTCTCGCCGATCGGCGACAAGGACACCAAGACCTACGATGCAAGCGGCAATCTGATCGCGGACCTCGTCCAGAACAAGGACGGATCGTCCTCGAACACGCTCTACACGGCCGGCGTCAAGACCAAGGTCTATGTCACCAATGCCGACCGCACTCACGACAACTACTATTACAACATCACCGGCCAGTCCTACACGACCGAGCACGACCAGCTCGACGCGAGCGGAAGACTGCTGTCCGTCGTCCGCACGCATGCCGACGGCTCCATGGCCTACAGCCAAGTCTACAACAGCGACGGCAGCAAGGTCACGACCCAGTACGACTCCACGGGCCACAAGACCTCGGTGATCACCGTCACGGCGTCGGCGACCACGACCGATTTCTACACCACGGCCGGCGTCCTCAAGCAGACGGTCGTGCAGACGACCTCCGGCAACGTCACCACGACGAACTACAACGGCTCGTTGCTGGTGTCGGTCTACGTCGTCAACGCCGACGGGTCAAAAGAGTCGAAATTGTACGACGCCCAAGGCATCATCGCGAGCGACCTGATCCAGAATGCTGATGGCTCGTCCTCGAACACACTGTACACGGCCGGTGTCAAGACCAAGACCTACGTCACCAACGCCGACGGCAGCCTCGACAACTATTATTACAACATCACCGGCCAGTCCTACACCAGCGAGCACGATCATCTCGACGCAAGCGGCAAGCTGCTGTCGGTCAGCCGGACCCATGCCGACGGCACCATGGCCTACAGCCAGGTGTTCAACAGCGACGGCAGCAAGGTTACGACCCAGTACGACTCCACGGGTCACAAGACCTCGGTCGTCACCACGACGTCGACGGCCACCACGACCGATTTCTACACCACCGCCGGCGTCCTCAAGCAGACGGTCGTGCAGACGACCTCCGGCAACGTGACAACGACCAACTATAACGGCTCGCTGCTGGTATCGGTCTACGTGGTGAACGCCGACGGCTCGAAGGAATCGAAGCTCTACGACTCCAACGGCATCATCTCGGGGGACCTGGTTCAGAACACGGACGGCTCGTCCTCGAACACGGTCTACACGGCCGGTGTCAAGACCAAGGCCTACGTCACCAACGCCGACGGCAGCCGCGACAACTACTATTACAACATCACCGGCCAGTCCTACACGACCGAGCACGACCACATCGACCCGAGCGGAAAGCTGCTGCTGGTCAGCCGCACCCACGCCGACGGCACGATGGCCTATAGCCAGGTGCTGAACAGCGACGGCAGCAAGGTCACGACCCAGTACGACTCCACGGGTCACAAGATCTCCGTCGTCACCGTCACGTCGTCGGCCACGACGACCGACATCTATGACGCGGCGTCCGGAGCACTGAAACAGGAGATCGTCACGACGAGTTCCGGCAACACCACCACGACCAACTACAATGGCTCGCTGCTGGCGTCGGTCTACGTCGTCAACGCCGACGGGTCAAAGGACACCAAGCTGTACGATTCCAGCGGAAAGATCGCCAGCGACCTGGTCCAGAACAAGGATGGCTCGTCCTCGAACACGGTCTATTCGGCCGGCGTCAAGACCAAGCTCTATGTCACCAATGTTGACGGCAGCCATGACAACTCCTTCTACAACATCACGGGCCAGAGCTACACGACCGAGATCCAGCACCTCACCGCGGCCGGCACGCTCACGACCCTGACCCGCCTCCATGCCGATGACACGCTCGCCTACAAGCAGGTGATCAACAGCGACGGCAGCAAGGTCACCGACCTCTATGACAGCACCGGCCACAAGACCAGCGAGATCCTCAACTCAACCGATGGCTCGACCACGACGGACAATTATGATTCGTCGGGAGCCCTGAGCCAGGAGATCCACAAGACAGCGGGCGGCGACGTCACGACCACGAACTACGCGAACGGGTTGAACGCTTCGATCTACGTCGTCAACGCCGACGGCTCCAAGGAGACGAAGCTGTTCGACAGCAGCGGCAGCCTGACCAGCGACTACGTGCTGAACAAAGACGGCTCGAACTCGACGACGGTGTACACGTCGGGCGTCAAGACCGCGGTTTATGCCAACAACACCGACGGCTCGCACGACAACACGATCTACAACATCACCGGCAAGAGCTACGTCACGGAGCAGCAGCACATCGACGCTGCGGGCAAGATGACGTCGCTGATCCGTTCGCACGCAGACGGCACGCTCGACTACACGCAAGTCATCAAGTCGGACGGCAGCAAGGTCACCGATGTCTACGACTCTACCGGGGTCAAGACGACCGAGACCCTCAACAACGCCGACGGAACGACGGATGTCTTCAAGTTCAAGGTCTCCGGCCTGCCGGGCGCCGTCGAACACGACAGCTACAATACCAGCGGCTCGCTGCTCTCGATCGACGTCCTCAACACCGACGGCACCCACACCGTCACGGCCGTGACTGCGGGACTGACGCTGGCCGGCGGCACCGGCAACGACGTCTTCTCCTCCGCACCGGGCACGACTACCGTCATGTTCGACGGCGGCAACGACCAGATCAAGAGCTTCCACGCCGGAACCGCGTCCAACCACGACACGATCGAAATCCTGAAATCACTGGTGGCCGACTACAGCCACCTCCAGATTTCGCAATCGGGCTCCGACACGCTGATCCAGCTCACCTCGGCCGATTCCATCCTGCTGAAGAATGTGAATTCGGCGACGCTCGATCACGGCAACTTCCTGTTCGTCTGACGACGCATCGGGCCGGCAGGTACGCCTGCCGGCCCGATGGCGGAACACGGATGAACGGATGAAACGACGTCAGTGCGGCCGCGTGGCCGCACCGATGAAGATGATGTCCTCTGCGAGCAGCGGAAGCTGCCGCAGCAGCAGCGACTTCAGCATTCCGGCGCGCATGAAGGTCGCCATCTTCACCTCGACCGGCGCATACCCGGCATCGATTGCGACCTTGGCGATCGTATAGGGCGTGAAGAAGAACCGGTGATCGCTGTTGATCGTCTCGACGTTCTTCAGGATACCCTTGATGTTGCCGCCCCTGAAGGCGTTCGGAACGGTGATCACGATCTGGTCGACGACGTCGCCGTAGTTCTCCCTGAAGCGCGACAGGAACGAGACCGGGTTGGGAATGTGCTCGACGACTTCGCCGAACACGGCGATGTCGAACTTCCGGCCGGATATTGCTTCGATCTTTTGACCCGACGTCACGTCTCCCGCGACCATGTTGTCGAGGCCGGAAACTCGTGACGCTTCCCGCACCGCGTCCGCATCGATATCGACGCCGACGGTGTATTCGGAACATTCCGTAATCAGGCCGTGCAGCCAATCCCGGTTGTCGATCTTGCGCTTGATGAGCGGCAGATGGTCACAGCACCCGACATGCAAGACCCGCTTGCCCCGACAGATGTCCACCAGGACGTCGCATCTGTATCTGACGTCGCCGTCGCCCCGATACTGCACGACGATGGTGTCTTTGAACTTCGAGCCGTCGAGATAGGGATAGACTTGCGAAAAATCGGTAATGATCGACGACATCGGCTGGCCCTCGGTTACATGATTAGACGTTTCCCGACACAACTATACATAGCCAGCAATCAGAATTGTGACCGCTTTGCCGCCAAGGCCGATTAGAAGGACGTCACGATGATGGCCGGAATCTATGCAATTTGCCGCTTGTCGCATCATGGGCGACCGCGACATCGCTCGAACCAACGGAACCTGCTCAGGCCCATGCGTAGGACGGTTCGCCGGTCCGCGAACAAACGAGCAGCGCGGAACGGGTGACGGTTCCGAACAACACTGAACCGCCCGAAAAGCAGGTGTTGAACAAGAGGCCTCTTTCGAGCGCAATGCCCCGATAACCAGCAGGGCCCTGGGCCCCGCCTTGCTGCTTTAAGCGCGCATCCGATCGGGTGCTTCCGAGCGCACGACCCGCGCAGGTGCTCCCGCAGCGACGGAACGCGGCGGAACGTCACGCGTCACAACCGCGTTGGCGGCGACGTTTGCTCCTGCGCCAATCGAAATGGGGCCGACGATTACGGCACCGGTATAGATGACGGCATCGTCCCCGATGGTCGGACAACCCGGCTCATCCCAGGCGCGCCGGCCAAGCGTGACGTTGTGATACAGCATCACGGAACGGCCGATCCGCGCCCCCTCGCCGACCACGACTCCGGTCGGATGCGGCAGGATCAGTCCCGGTCCGATTTCTGCGAGAACCGAGATGTAGCAGCCTCGCCGCATCAGCGCCCTCACGAGCAGCCAGGTGATCTGATGACCCCAGCGCGTCCGGAAGCGCAGCATCTTGGCGATCCGCCACGTCGTGATCACGGCAAAGCCCGGGCTCGTCAGCAAGGCGACGATAGCGGCTCCAACGCCGGACCTGCCGGTGTTTGCCATCAGGTCCTCGCGCCACGGAATTCCCGGCTGGGACTTGTCGTCCATTCCCTCTCCTGAAGACATCAACCGATCTCTACTAACCTGCCGAGGGAAGATTTGCCTGCATCGGCGGAACCGATCCGCCGAGCAGCGACTGCATGCTGTTCCAGATACGACGCCTGAATATCACGTAGCTGCAAAGCACGACGACCGCATAAACGGCCGTCGCGATCAGCCAATGCGACAGACTTGCGACCTCGCCCTTCGTCGCCACGAGCGCGCACAACGTCCCCAGGGACGTCCCCACGGTGGCGGGCATCAGGGAACCGAACAACGACGCATAGGGAACCCCGCAGTTGCGGGCTCCGATCATCAGCATGAAAGCGCAAACCAGGATCGACACGACGAGGTACACCACGGCGACGGCCGTGAGTCCGAACGGCAGTGCGACGACAAAAGCAAGAATCATGCTGGCGCTATTGGCGCTGCTCACCCAAAACTGGAGCCGCGCCTGGTTGTGGGCCAGCAGGATCGGGCCGGCATAGGCCGCAATCGACTGCGCGGCACCCGCGGGCGCGAGAATGGCGATCAGCGGCAGCACCTCCTGCCAATGCGGCGAAAGGAATGTCGCAACGGGATATTTCAGCCCGAAGGTCAGATAGATCATCGCCGGGAACGTGATCATCGCCGTCATGCCGAGCACCGCGCAAATTGCCGCCTTGCGCCGGTCCTGTTCCCGCTCGCCGCTCATCCGGCTCAAGGTGGCCATGAGAACCCCTCCGCCCGGCCAGGAGAGAATCATCAGCGGAAGCGTCATGAACTGGAAGGCGAGACCGAACAGGCCGACCGCCGCCGCGCCCAACTTGGCGCCGATCAGGAGATTGCCGACGTTTCTGGCAGTGAAGTTGAGGACGTTCGAGGCCAGCACCCAGCCGCCGAACGACAGCATCAGGGCGACGCCGCGCCATTTGAAGTTCAGATGAATGTGGCGTCTGGTGTTCACATAGAACGCGACGGCGCGCACCGCCTGCATCAGGACATAGTACGCGATCAACGCCCAGATCCCCCACCCGAGCAGGGCGCCGACCACGCCCACCGTCGCGGACGCCATCGCGGCCCCGGCTTCGATCAGGGCGATCGTTTGATATTGCAGCGAGCGCTCCAGAACCGCACGCGGTCCCATCGCGGAAATGGACAAGACGACCGAACCGGAGAGCGCGGCCAGCACGGCCGGCAGTCCCTGCATGTCGACGGCGGCTCCGAGCGGCTTCGATGCGGCGGCCAGCACCAATGCACAGCCGATCCCGATCGCGACCATCAGCGTCGTCGCCGCACCGGCCTCCTCCTTCGTGAGCGACGTCCTCTGGATCATCGCGCTCGACAGCCCGAGGTCGGTCAGCATGGAGATGAAGGCGATGAACGGCAGCGAAAACGCCACGAGCCCGAATTCCGTCGGCGTCACGAAATAGGTGATCAGCAGCGTGATGAGGAACTGAACCGCCGACTTCACGACGTTCACGCTCGACATCGAGAGCAGATTCTTGATGATCATGACGTTACCCGCATGTGATCCGGCTGAAACGATGGCGAGCGCATGCGCTCAGGCGACATAACGGGCTTCACGACGCACTCCGAAAAACAGTCCTCGCAGCGCCGGATCCAGCAAACGGCGCAGTCGCACTTCGATCAGCTCGTAACTGACCGTACCCGCTATCAGCGCGGCAATTAAGCCAAGACCTGCAAATCCAGCCCAGAGGAGCCAGAGATTGACTCCGTGCGCGGCCAGCTTCACTCCGATCACCTGCAACGGGAATAGCGCAAAAGGATGGACCAAATAGAGGCTATAGCTGATCTTTCCAAGGAACTGGAGGAATTTGCCGCTCAGAGCAACGGCAACACCGGAGTCTGGAGCAAGGACCATTCCAAACAGCAGCGCCCCCGGGAGCAAGCCGACCAGCGGATGCACATATTCGATCGACACGTACATCGCGGCCCCGCAAAGGATGCCGGCCAGCAACCCGGGCCAGCCGACGACGCGGATCCGCAGGCTGACGAGACTGAACAGCAATCCGACAAGGAAGAACGCGGCGATCGGCCGAAAGGCGATGCCCGCGAGACCGAGCAGGATAAAGGGCGCCGCCAGAAGCCAGTTCTTCCGCCGCACCACCGTCACGAAGACCAGCGCGAACAGGATGTAGAACGCCCATTCGTAGCTCAGGGTCCAGGCGTTCTGCTGGCCGATAGGCAATCCCAGTGCGTCCGGCAGGAACGCCAGATTGACAAGGAACAGCTTGAGATATGTCGGCAGATCGATCCCCTTGAAGAACTTGTAGCCAACCAGGGGCCCTGCCGTGAACAGGATCAGGTGCAGGATCACGAACACGGGAAGGATACGCAGGGCGCGATCGAGAAAGAATTTCCCGACGCTGCGATGGCGCATGAGGCTCGCCGGAATCAGGAAGCCGCTGATCATGAAGAACAGCTCGACGCCGTGCCCGCCCATGTTGACCGTCGCTTCAAGCCACGGCCAGATGGGGGGCAGGAAGCCCGCCAGAAGCGGCATGTCCTGGAGGTGCACGATCAGCACGCTGAGCGCCGCGACACCACGCAGCCCCTGTATCGCCTCTACGAAATTCCTGCTGTCTCCGCTCACCACCACGATCCGATCTCAAGATGAAAGAAGGTAACGGACCGGAGCCCGCGCTGCGCGCCGCAGTTCATTGCATGAAGCACCATGGCGATCATGCCGGCCGCGAAACCAGATCCTCGACGTCAGGCGCGAGCGGTGCCGCACTCGAGGCGGTCCTGTCATCCTTCTCCCGCGCAAAGACCTCGCTGAAGGCCACGCCCAGCATGATCAGACCGCTTGCCGGGCCATAGGCCAAGACAGTGATGGTGAAGAGGTTCATGGCGACCGCGAAAGACAGCTTGTAGATGTCCCTGGTCCTTGCGACCGCGAGGATGACCAGGATCATGAACACCACGAAGATCGGCCCGAACATCAGGTAGGTGCCGAGGTAGAAATTATCCACCGGGACGTAATAGCTGAGCTTGTTCGAGAACAGCAGCTGCGGATAGTTGAAGCAACCGAGGCCGCAGCCGACGAAGAAGCCGACCGGCATGAGATCGGCCATGTAGACGAACGGCAGCTGCCAGCTGTTGTTGACGCGGTCCTGCAGGCTGAACAGGCCGCGCGACATGCTGACGAGGCCGTTGCCGGAGAACAAGGCGATCAGCACCGCCGGCACCAGGATCGACAGGAACGAAAGAAGCGCCATCCGCCGCAGCATGGGAAACTTCTCGCGCTCGGGAACGAGACGAACGATGATCAGGCAAAGAACGTAGATCACCATCACGCCGAGCGACGTCTTGTTTGTGGTCAATTTGATGGCGTACAGACCGATGGGCGTCCAGAACAGGCACCACGGCAGGCTTCGGCGCACCGAGATGATCACAAAGGAAATGAACACGAAGAACGCGGCCATCGTGCTGTCGGCAGCCAGTCCCGCCAGGCGTGTCTCGGAAGCCGACCACCACAGCCGCGTCGCCTGCCGCGTCGTGCCGAAAGTCTCGTAGGCATAGCCCACCCACGGCATCTGGAAGCGAGACGACAATATGATCCCGACGATCGTCAGGTAGAAGATCGGGTGAAGCCAGCGCTGTAGTCGATCGTAATCGCCGAAATTACGCCCGCAGAAGCAGAAGCCGACGAACACCGGCGCGATCATCTTGAACGACGACATCATGCCGCTGAAATAACCCAGGAACACATATCCGAGGTAGAGCGCAAAGCAGATGTAGAACAGCGTGAGGATGGCGACGAGGTTCCGTCCCATCAGGATGTAGCGCTGCACGAAGGCGAAAATGCAGACCAGGGCAAAAATGTCGGGCAGGAACCACAGCGGACTGATCTTGAGGACCGCCAGATAATAGCGCAGCGCGCCTGCGAGCGCGTCGCGGTAGAAATAAAGCAGGAGTGCGATCGCCTCGAGATTGAAGAATGCACTGCCTTCCTGCTGATGATGCAGAGGCATCCGCACCGGATCGACGATGCGCCAGTCCGAACTCGGGAGAGCCGAAGAGCTGCTGGACATCGCGCCTCACTCCGCCGCGGCAACAGAGGGAACGGCACGGCGGCTGAACAGCCGAAGCACGAACCGCGAACCGGGCATCTCGACCCGGAGATAGGTGAAGTTGGAAAGCGCAAGCACGGCCACGACGAAGACGGCCAGCAGCAGCGACGCCGCCAGTCCGGGAAGAAGATTGTCCACCATCTGCAGACGCGCCGGCCCCACGCCCCGCGCGAAGTACTGGATGAGAACGAGGACGAGGGCGTGCACCATGTAGATCGAATAGGAGCGCTTGCCCAACCACACCAGGGGTCGAACAGACAACAGCTTCGGCAGGAGCCGCTCGGGAAACGCCATCAGCGAGCCCAGCAGAGCGGCGAAAACGACCGGCGCGACGAAGCTGAGCCGTTCATCGAAGCCGACGACACAGACCAGCACGACGGCAACGGCGGCCAGTCCAATCTGGCAAACCGACTGAACGAGAGGGCTCACCGCGCGGCCTCTCCCGGTGACGAAGCGAAGCGTGAGCACGCCGATGAAGAAACCCAGAAAGCATCGGGTGAAGCCGTTGGTCTGGAAATCAAGCGTTTCATTCTTGAGCACGAAGATGATGAGCGCCGCGCCCAGGACGGCCAGCACGGCACTGAGGACATAGACGAGCCTGATGTAGCCGAGGCGCTGCGCCAGGACGACGACGCCGGCGAATACAATGTAGGTGTAGAATTCGGCGCTGATGCTCCAGCTCGGGCCGTTCCAGCTCAGATAGTCGAGCACGCCCATGGCATGGAGCAAAAACACGTTCGCGACGAACGAGTACACGTTGTTAACCTGGAGATCCGCCGATTCGTTGGTGGAGAAGTGCAGCAGGCCCATTTCGGTCAGCGATAGCCGCATCAGGCGGAACGCCAGAAACGCGAACAGCATGACGATGTGCAGCGGATAGATGCGTGCGATCCGACGCAGGGTAAACGTTCGGAAGTCGAACTCGCTGAATTCCGACTGAACGTAGCTCATCGAGATCACGATGCCGCTCAGCACGAAGAACAAATCGACGAAGAGCCAGGAATTGTGAAAGAACGCGACGTCGATCCAGGCGCGGTGAGGCAGCGCAGCGGCGAGCGGATCCGATCCGACGAAGTGATGGACGACCACGCAGAGGGCTGCGAGGCCGCGGACGCTGTCCAGTGGAACGTAGTGCGCCTTCGTTTGATGAGCTAGCACTTGAAAGACGCTCTACGATTCGACCAAAGCGAAATGCTGCGGTGCAATATAATGCCTCCACCGGGTGGTTTATTCAACTGAAAAGAGCCGAACCGCCGATCTCCGGCGCCGGACACTGCACACAAGATGCGGCAGCAAGAAGCCGGACACATCTGTGCTCCGGCTTCGGCAACGTGCTCATAAACTTCAATTCAGCTTTCGTGAGGCAACGGGCATTGCGTTTGGAACAGATCAGGGCTGCGCGCGCGAACCTCCGCCGCATTCCGTGCAATCGTGCGAATGACGGTCAACACGCCAGCTCGCATTAACTTGATCTCATGCGAGGTTCTGATAGCTCCGTCGGCGCTGAGCAGAACGACAGAGGGGCCTTTGGGCGCGATATCGCGATTTTTCGCCGCAGCCGTGTTTGTGCTGGCGCCACTTCCGCTCGGATCCCTCGACCTCGCGTGGATTTGCTTCTGGAATTTTCTGCTCGTTTGCAGCCTGCTGACCGCCGATCTCTCAGCGGTGAGCCGTCGCAACGCCATGCTGCTGATTCCGGCGGCAGTGACCGTCGCGACAGTGGGCGTCATCGTCACGTTGCAAATGTGGAGCGGCCCTCCTGCACAATCCGCAACCATCTGGGAACTGCCGCGACGGTCGTTCGGTCTTGCCCTGCCTGACCGCCTTTCTATGACCGCACGCGGACCGTGGCTGGCGTTCGGGTCGGTCCTGCTGCTGTCACTCGCCTTCACGCGCGCGGTGATTCTTGCAAGCGATGCGAGAGCTGCCCGTTCACTGCTACGAATACTGGCATGGGCCGGGTGCCTGTATGCACTCTACGGAATCCTGGCGGAGCTGATCGCGCCTGACGTGGTCCTATTCCGGCAGAAGGAAGCCTATCTCGGCTTCGTCACGGGAACGTTTGTCAACCGAAACACGGCGGCGACGTTCTGGGGCACCTGCGCCCTGCTGTTTCTGGTGCCGCTCCTGCGCACCATGCACCGCCAGGAGAGCGGGCCGCCGGAGCAACCGGATTGGCGAGCGCAGCTGGAGCAGATGCTCTCCACGCCGGTGGCGCTTGGCGCGGGCTTCGCGATCTGCACGATTGCGCTTGCCATGACCGGATCGCGCGCGGGCCTTCTGCTGTCGGTCGGCACATTCGTGCTGGCCATCATCCTCTATCTCGTGCCGCTCGAACTCGGCAGATCGCGGAAATGGCTGGTCCTTGGCGGCTCGGCGGCTGCAGGGCTCGTGCTCCTGCAACTCGTCGGCGGCCTCGTCGCAGGGCGAATCGTCGAACATGGGCTGATCGATCCCCAGAGGATTGCAGCCTATCAGGCCTCATTGGGGATCATCGCCGATCATCAGCTGCTCGGAATCGGGCTCGGCAATTTCGAGGCTGTTTTTCCCGCCTACAGGCCCGCAGTGCTCGGCAGTCTCGGCATCTGGGATCGTGCCCACAGCACGCCGGTGGAAATTGCCGTCGAATTGGGCATTCCCGCCTTTGCCGTGATCGCGCTCGTCAGCCTCTGGTACTTTTACCATTTGCTTACCGGAAGCTTGCGCAGGAAGCGCGATCGCTACATACCCGTCATCGGCGCGAGCGTCGCCGTATTGGGCGTATCACATAGCTGCATCGATTTTTCACTGCAAATCCCAGGATATGGCGTGTTTTTCGCGGCTATCGTCGGATGTGGCCTCGCGCAATCGCTGCCGTCACAATTGCGAAAAGAACGTGGCAAATCTGCGCAAATCGAGTTAAAGTAAAAAGAATGGAAATGGGCAGGGCAATGAGTTGGAATTCTGGTAAGCGCTTCGCTGTGGTTGTCGGAGCACTAACATTATTTGGTTGGTCGCCGACTGCATTTGCTGCGACCGGCGTCAGTGCAGGCTGTGTCGCCAACACCGGAATCGTTTCGGCGGAGCGCGCCACCGACTTTCTGGCCAATCCCGGAGGCCTGCTCGATCAGTTCAAGGACGGCCAGGGCGGTCTCGCATCGGCTGTCCGCGACCTTTTGACCGCACGTCCCGAGACCGTCGAGGGCATCGCCTCATTAGCGAAGGCCAGCAGCGCGGATCAGAGCCGCGCCATCGGCGCCGGACTCGGCACTGCGGCTTCCACCTGCGTGCTGACGCAGCCTCAGGTTGCCCAGCTGATCCAGCAGGCGGTTCTCAAGACAGACAATCCCGATCTGATCCAGTCGTTCACCAGCATCACCGGCGATATCGCCACCGAAGTGACGGCGGGCGCCGATCCGACGGGCGAAACCACTGCCGGAGGCGGACCGGGCTCGACCGCCGCGGAGGCGCGCGGTGGCGCGGCAACCTCGACCGTGCCCGTCGTACTGAATCAGAGCGGCGGCAGCGCCCAGTCGCAGACGCAAACGCTGTTTGCAGCGACGTCGACCGCGGTTCTGACCTCCGTAAGCCCGTCGCGTTGACGACTGGAACCGCCGCGTTGACAGCGGATTAACCACCCCTGCCCGGCCGGTCTCAAAACCGGCCAATTTCGCTACAATTGTAAATTTCCGCGGAACCAAAGCTCAAATCGTTTGTGAGATACCCGTAGCGTCAAAAAGAAAACGCGAAATGGGGATGTCATGAGCTGGATTATCAAATCGCTGGTTGCGATCGGGGTCGCGACGGCCGGTGCGGCAGCCAAGGCCGACACGCTGAACGACGGTTCACAGAACCAGGCAAAGCGCGCATTCATCAGCGAGTACGACAATGCGCTCGCGCCGCTGCAATTCGTCAAGTTCTGCATGAACTACGACGCCGAATGCGCCGCCGACACCGCCGAACGGACCCTGCCTTCGGGCGAGCGGGCAATGAGCATGCTGCGCGAGGTCAACAGTTCGGTCAACGCGTCCATCACTCCGATGCAGAAATCCACCAATCCGATGGTGGCGCGCTGGACGCTTGCGCCGTCCGCCGGCGATTGCAACGACTACGCGGTCACCAAGCGCCATCAGCTGATCGAGATGGGCTGGCCCAGATCGGCGCTGCGACTTGCAGTTGTCCTGACGGGCGGCAGGGGCCACCTTGTACTGGTCGCGCGTCTCGCCGACGGAGACTTCGTTCTCGACAATCTTTCCGCTTCGGTGCGCCCCTGGAACGCGGCGGACTATGAGTGGATCTCGATGCAGTCCGGCGGCAACCCGCAATTCTGGGTCGCGATCGGCGAGCATGGCGAGCGCCTGCGCGCCATGCGTCTCGCGATGCTGCGAACCGTCCAATAGATCGCGCGACGTTCCACTCTACCCGCCCCCAATCGACAGGCGCGAGGAGATGGTCCCTGGACCATTCCCTCGCGCCTTTGTCTTGACCATGGCGTTTGCCTAAGAATCGTGCTTAAGGCATGCGACCTTGATGCAATCATTTGCTGAATCTGCGTCTGATCGCAGCAGCAGCTTCGTTGATGTTGAATCGCGGTGCGGAGGATGGCAATTCGGTCCGCGCTGGGTTATATTTTGCGCCGCACAAGAATTTGACATAGTTTTGGGCCATCAAGGACCTACGGTCTAAATCGATACGCCATCCATAGTTCGCAACGAGATATGAGCGCGATCCTCCTCAAACTCGATAGCTTGTTGCGTGGTCCTCTCCGGGCTTCGCCGATTGCCGTCGCCGTTGCGCTGTTCGCAGCGTTTGCAACGCCGGCGCATGCGCAATGCGTCGATCGCGGCGAACGCGCCCCATCGGCCGCGATCAGTGCCTTCGTCTCAGATCCCTCGGTTCTGTTGCGGCAGTCGAAGAACGACAGGGACAAGCTTTCGGGACGGCTAACCGGGCTGCTGGTGACCGACATCGCGGCGCTCGAGCCGGTCCGGGACATGTTGCGCGAGGCGAGCCAGGCCGATCGCATCGCAATCGGCGCCGGGCTTCACCGTGCCGAGGAGCGCTGCGTCGCGACCAAACCCGACGTCGCGCGCAGGATCAGCGAATTCGTCGCCAAGCTGCACGACGGCTCCGTGCTCAAGGGATATTTCGCGGATCAGGATACGGCGGTCGCGCCCGCTTCGGGGAGCCCTGCCCCATCTACAGCCAATAACCAGCCGGCAGGCTCGAGCCAGGGCGCCGGCCTGATGTCGGGTGAATGGAAGACCGAACTCGCCGACCCGTTCAAGCCCGTTCCCCTCCCTGAGTGACAACCTCAAGATTCCCAGAGATGTTTCAGCCACGAGACCAGTTTCCGCAACGTCCGAGATATGCCATCGAGGTCGGTGGCACGACGCTTAGCGCCGAGCGCGCTCTGGACATCGTACGTCGCCAATGGCCGCTGATCGTCGCCATCGTGGCCGGTACGCTCGCGCTCGTTCTCGTCTACCTGATCGTTGCGACGCCGATGTACACGGCAAATGCGCGCATTCTGATGGATACGCGTCAGACCCAGGTGCTGGACAAGGACAGCGGAACCGCCAACGCGCTGATCGACCCGGGCTTCGTCGACAGCCAGGTCGAGATTCTCCAGTCCGACGACCTGCTCCTGTCGATCGTCCGGCGCCTGAAGCTCACCGAGGATTCGGAGTTCAACGGTTCAGACCCAGGATTGATTCCGCTGGTCATCGGCAAGGTCATCGCGATGTTCGGATCGGATGGCCCTCCGAGCAAGGAGCGCGTCGAGCGTGGCGCGGTCGAGCTGCTTCAGAAGAATCTCAAGGTCGAGCGCGTGCTGACGACCTATGTCCTTTCGATGAACTTCCGCTCGATCGATCCGAACAAGGCGGCGCAGATCGCGAACGCCATCGCGGACGCGTACATCGTGGGCGCGCTGGAAGCGAAATATCAGTCGACCAAGCGCGCCGGCGAATGGCTCCAGCAACGCAGCGCCGAGCTGCGTGAGCAAGCGACAGCGAGCGACCGCGCCGTGCAAACGTTCAAGGCGCAGAACAACATCGTCGGCACCAGCCGGGGCCTGATGAGCGAGCAGCAGCTCGCCGACGTCAACTCTCAGCTCATCGCCGCGCATGCGGCAACCGCGGAGGCCAAGGCCCGTCTCGACCGGATCGAGGCATTGCTGGACAAGGACCTGGTCCAGCCGACGGTGACGGACGCCCTCAACAACACCGTGATCACCCGCCTGCGCGCCCAGTATCTCGACCTTGCGGCCCAATATGCCGATTGGTCGACCCGCTACGGCAAGACCCACCAGGCGGCCGTCAACCTGTCCAACCGCATGGACGAGCTGCGCAAGGCCATCGCGGACGAAGTGCGCCGTATCGCGGACGCGTATCGCAGCGAGTACGAGATCGCCAAGAGCCGCGAGACGGCGCTCGAGGACAACCTCAAGAATCTCGTGTCCCAGGCCGGCAGCACCAGCCAGGCGCAGGTTAAGCTGCGCGATCTCGAGAGCGCGGCGGACACCTATCGCAACCTCTACAACAACTTCCTCGAGAAGCTTCAGAACGCGACGCAGAACCAGAGCTTCCCGATCAGCGAAGCGCGCATCATCAGCACGGCGGTCAAGCCCGACAAGAAGAGCTCGCCCAAGACGCTGCTGGCGCTGGCCGGCGGCCTGCTCGGCGGCCTCTGTTTCGGCTTCGGCGCCGCCTTCACGAAGGAGCTGATGAGCGACGTACTGCGGTCTCCGAACGACGTCGAGGACCAGCTCGGGGTGAAATGCCTCGGCGTCCTTCCCGACATTCGCCCGGCGAGAGCCTCGGCGGATCATCCGGAAGCAAACATATCGAGCTACGTCGTCGAGCATCCGTTCTCGCGGTTTGCGGAGACGCTGCGGAACATCAAGGTGTCGATCGACGTCGCGCGCCTCTCGCGCGAGGTCAAGGTGATCGGCATCCTGTCGTCCCTGCCGAAGGAAGGAAAAACCACGGTCGCCGCCAATTTCGGTCATCTGACCGCGTTGACCGGCCACCGCACACTGCTGATCGACGGCGACCTTCACACTCGCTCGCTGACGCGGGCGCTGGCTCCACATTCCAAGACCGGTCTGGTCGAAGCCCTCAAGGATCCGCACTCGTTCGGCTATCACATCCAGCGCAGCAAGGAGAGCGGGCTTGACTTCCTGCCCTCCGTCGTCGCCTCGCGCATGGTGAACTCGGCGGACGTCATTGCCTCGAAGTCGATGGCCGACCTGCTCGCGGTGGTTCGCGAGGAGTATGAGTACATCGTCATCGATCTGGCGCCGGTGATGCCGGTGGCCGACGCCAAGGCCGTCAGCCACCTCGTCGATGCGATGGTTTACGTGATCGAGTGGGGTCGCACGAGCCGCAATGCGCTCCAGGAATCGATGGCCAGCTCCGAGGGCATCCAGAAGAAGCTCCTGGGCGCCGTGCTCAATCGCGCCAATCCGAAGATGCTGAAGCGGATCGAGGCGTACAAGGGCTCGCACTACAACAGCTATTATGTCGAGGGCGCCTAGCACCGAGCCGCCGGCACAGCAGCCGGCGGGATCCGCGTTTCGCTGGCTTCTGCGCGGCTCGACCATCGCTCTCGCCGCTGTCGCGCTGCTCTGGGTCGCATCGGTTGTCCCGGATGTGACCAATCCCGCGGTCCCGCAGATCGCCGGCCGCGTGGCGCGCGGCGAACGCTATGAAACCGATCGCTTGAGGCGGATCGTGGGGGACAATCTGCCGTCCGCCCGCCGGCTATGCAGCGCCAAGACGCTGCGCGAACTCCTGCTGCTCCAGCTCGCAATCGCCGACGACTCGACCCGCGCAGGCGATCTGAAGCAGATCGACATCGACGCAGACGCCGTCGCGTCCACGAGCCTCGCGTTGCTGACGTGCGCACCGACGGAAGGACTGGGCTGGTTCGGCCGCTACTGGGCCGAAATCCGCCAGGTCGGCTTCGGGCCGCGAACAGCGGAGTTGCTGGATCTTTCCTATCGCTTCGCGCCGCACGAGGCCTGGCTCCAGCTCATCCGCGCACCGTTGGCTCTTCGCGTCTTCAACGCGGTCTCGCCGGAGCTCAAGGACTACGCCACACAGGACTTCGCCGACATCTTCCAGGCCCGCCTGTTCCCCAGCGCCGCCACGCTCTATCAGGCGGCGGGCATGGAGGCGCGCGTCGCGCTGCTCGAACGCACTTGCGCGGCGCCGGAAGCCGATCGGGACCTGTTCTCGCATTTCGTCGCGGAGAAAGGCCTGCGGGTCCGCCATCGCTGCTATCCAACCGACGGCGACGGCGTTCGTACGAGCCGTTGAGGTTGGCAGGGGCCCTCGGCGTGTGCGCCGATGTCCGCGACATTCGGCGCCACGCAAACACCTCGCCTATTTGAGTTCGGTTCGCGGCACGCCCTGGGAAGGGCTGTCGGGCAGGTATTGCAGGAAGAACTTGGTCAGCCCGCGGCGGCTGCGCAGGATCGGCGACTCGAAGTACTTCCAGGACACATGCGCGACCGCGTAGGAGATCACGAAGCCGATGGCTGCGCCCGCGCTGATCTTCACGCTGTTGGGCACCGACATCCCGCCATAGAGCGTGAGCGCCTTGCCGAGCGGGTTCGGGATGAAGTTATGCACGAGATAGAAGCCGTAGCTGATCTTCCCGAGATGCTCGAGCGGCTTCCACTCCAGTGCGTGAACAACGACACTTTCCTGGTTGGCGCGAACCCACCACACCAGGGCGACTAGGCAAAGCCCGATCGCAGTGTCGATCACCGGGAAAAGATACGAAGGCGCGTCGTAAATCACGCCGTTCGAGCACAACGCGAACGCCAAAATGAGGAGAAACGCGAACGTGCCGTTTCCGTTCGGAGCCCATCCTTGCCTGTGCAGATGCAGGATCGTGATCGCGCCACCGAACGCGATCAGGCTGAAATTCCAGGGCGACAAGGTGTGGATGGCGGTGTGATTGAAGCCCGACGAATACATCAGGAAATGGCCGACCAGCCCGAGCGCGACGACGCACATGCAGGTGACGAAATGGCGCTCCAGGGGAAGCAGGATGAACAGGAAGGGCGCGACCACGTAAAACTGCTGCTCGACCGAGAGCGTCCAGAGCACGCCGAAGGGACCTGCGGTCCCGCCGATGACGCTGCCGATCCAGTAGTTGGACAGGTACACGACGTGATAGCGGAAGCCGAGGTCGGGCCCCGCGTGCTGAAAATACGCCCGGGTCAGGAACAGGATGGCGAGAAGCGCATAATATGCAGGAAAGATGCGCGTCGCGCGCTTCACCCAGAAGGTGACGATTTCCGCGGCGGGCCGGGACGCGGCCGTCTCGGCCTTGCTGCGCTGCCTGTTGAGCTCGCCGATGATGAGGAACCCGCTCAGGATGAAGAAGATCCAGACGCCGACGCTGCCTGAGTAGAACTGCAGTCCGCACTTGTGATTGAGATAGACCAGAACGACCGAAAGACCGCGCAGTCCGTTGAAGCCTAGAATACTGCCCGACTTTTCGGCGTTGGGGCGGTCGGATCCAAGTAGGGACATTGCTGGTTCTTCTCTTTGCACGGAGACCGAGAGCTACAGTCCCCTGGTTCTCAACTCTGTCAATTCTTCAGCCGACAGACGGCCGCCCGCAAACTCCGAGAGCAGAAAGAGCGCGACCTTGGGCCTGTCGATCTCGTACATCAGCCCAAACCTGTTCTCCGGAGGCTTCTTCTGCGGCTCGTCGAACAGCTCGTAGACCATGACGCTTTCGATCTCGACGTCTTTCTGGTTCTTCAGATATTGGAAGGTGTCCCGCAACGTCCGCAGGCATTGCTCCGTCAGAGCATCGCCAGGCTGGTTTCCATAGGCCGGCTTGTAGATCTCGCCGCAATTGACCTCGTTGAATGTCACCGGGCGGCGATAGGACGCGAGCTTCTTGAACAGGTCGAAGGGCAAATTTCGTCCATTCCAATGCCGATGCGGATTCTGCCCCGCCACCTCGTAATAGTGGTAGGAGATCACGTCGTATTTCACGCCCCTGGACTCCATGAAGTCCAGGAAGCCCAGCATCGTCGAGGTCGTGTTCAACACCTTGCGCAGATGGCTTCCGGTCTCGCGATTGATCTGGTCGATGGCATCGGAGGCGCCGTGCAACACCTGGGCCCAGTCCTCCATCACCGGCATTTCGAAGTCAGCCGCCGTCATCCCGCGCCCGAACAACTTCTTCCCGTCGGAATCGAGAGCGAGCAGGTTGATCTCGTTCTCCAGCTCCCAGTCGAGGACATCTGCGCTGAACTGCCGGACAAACGCGTAGGTCCGATCGTAGCCCTGCCTGTAGAGGGCTTCCCCATCTCCCTTCGGATAGCGCCCTCTGTCTGTGCGGTCGCCATAGCGGAAGGGGAAGTTGATGAGAGGATGAAGCGTGATCGAATATCTTTTGGCCAGCGCGACGGTTTTCCGGAACATCGGCGCTTCGACCGGCTCGGCATCCTGCGTGAGATTGAGGCCAGTCCTGTATTGCGTCAGCCCTCGCGCCTTCATCAGCTGAAAGATCGGCTCGAGATCCCTGCGCTTCTGCGGCGGTCCGCCGACGCCCCATTCCAATGCGAGCGCATCGGCGCAGGACGCGACAACCGCGACGGCGAGCAGCAACAGCATGAGGGCTGACCTGACAAGGCGATGGCTCAATCTGCAAGGCTCCGCGTTTCGGTGGCTCCAATGGCCGATGGGGGGCGATAGATCGCGTGCTGCAAGATGCAGGCCGTCTCCGCCTCGCACGGACGTGATCGGCATCCAGCGCGACGAATGCGCGCCAGATTCAGTCCGGCTCAGTAGGCTTCCTGATGAATCAGCGCCAGCGCGGTCTTCAGGATGATCCTGATGTCGAGCCAGATGCTCCAGTTGCTGACGTACCAGACGTCATACTCAACCCGCTTTTCCATCAGATCGATGGTCGGCGTCTCGCCACGGAAGCCGTTGACTTGGGCCCATCCGGTCAGGCCCGGCTTCATGTGATGCCGGTACACGTAATTGCTGATGAGCTGGTCGTAGTAATTGTCATGCGCAAGCGCGTGCGGGCGCGGCCCGACCAGCGACATCTCGCCGCGAAGAACGTTCCAGAGCTGCGGCAGCTCGTCGATGCTGGTCCGACGCAGCACGCGGCCGACACGGGTGACACGCGCGTCGCTCTTCGTCGCCTGCGTGACGACATGACCGTTCTCCGCCACCGTCATGGAACGGAACTTCCAGATCTCGAACTGCTTGCCGTTGAAGCCGCGCCGGGACTGCTTGAAGATCACGTTGCCCCTGGAATCGAGCTTGATCATGATCGCGGCCGTCACCAGCAGCGGCGCCAGCAGCAGCAGGGCGAACGAGGCAAGGCCGATATCGAGGCAGCGCTTCTGCGCCTGCTCGAACACGCTGAGCGGCGCACGCTGGATCTCAATCGCGACTGTGCCGCTGACCGGCTGGAACGGACGCGACACCAGATCCGCGATCGGAAAATCCGGCAGGAGACGAATCGGCTGGGGAACGACGCGCAGATGCTGGCTCAGCTTCTGGAGAAGCGGCATCTCGTCCCAGTCGATGACCAGGAGATATTCTTCCACGTCCGCCGTCCGGCCCTGACGAATGATGTCGCGAATCTCGCTATCCCAGCCTGCGCCCTCTTCGGACGGCTCGAGCACGAAATGCCGCACGACGTTGAAGCCATGCTTGCGCAGATCCTTGAAGCGGGTCGAGGTGAAATCGAGCGGCTTGAGGCTGAGCAGCACGACCTTGCGATCGACCAGACGGCCCTTGGCATAGCTCGAGGTCAGGGCCAGGCGCCACAACACGCGGAGCCCGCCCAAGGCAACGCCGCCGGTCGCAGCGAACAGCAGCGTAGTTCCGCGCGACAGATCCGCGGACGATTTGAGCAGGAACGCCTCGACCGCGAGGATGGTCAACGAGATCAGCCAGACCGCCAGGGCCTTGCGCAGCTGCCAGACCGTGCTCAACAGGCGGTGATGATCGTAGACGCCCTGGAAATAGGCGATGGTCACGAACACCGCGCCGACGACGAGACCGGCTCCGACGGACGAATCCTGCTCGACGACAAGCACGCGATACAAACCGCTCGCGACGAAATAGCTGAGCAGCACGGCGAGGAAGTCGCCGGCGATCAAAGCCACCTGGAGGGGTCTCTGGAGGGCACCGCGTCGGTTCGATATAGCCGAATAATAGTTTTCCGAACCGTAAGTTGCTACAGCCATCCGAACCTCGCTGCCTCGTCACGCACCCGCAATCACGATTGCGAGCAAATCGATCGAAATTTTTCGACGTGCGCCGAAGTATATCTTAACTAAACAAAGCGACATTGCGGCAGTGCACCGAAAAAATCAAATCGATTTTTCTGCAACGCAGTATCGCATCGAGAGAATGCTCAAACTGCTGTCACACACGTGACAATTATGCGGGCAATGCGCCGCGATTTCTGTCAAATCGCGTCATTTTCGCGCAGCGCGTCGCGCGCATTTGAACGACTGTTCAACCATGCCGCTTAAGTCGTTATTAGCCCGCGGCCATTAACACTCGTGACCAATTCGAGGAGTTGTGTCGTGAGTACCGTCGTCGTCTTCAGCCTGCTGATCGGATCGTTGCTGGGAGGCCGATTCCGAGTCTTCATCCTGCCGCCTGCCATCATTCTCGGTGCAGCGATCCTCGGCGCGGGCGCGGTCTGGCAGGGACATGATTCGGGTCACACCGTTGTTACGATTCTCGTCTTTGCGGCGGTGCTCCAGTTTGGCTATTTCTGCGGCGCGGCTCTGGTCCGCGTGCGAGCGTCAGTCTATCGCGGCAAGGCCGCGCCATCGTTCGACAGCCGGAGCTTCGGCTAGTCGGCCTGGAAGCAGCAAGGATCGGCGGTTCGCAGAGCTCTGATGAGCCTTCAGCATCAGAAGGCGGGAAAAAAGCGGCTCTTGGCACCCCGATTCCGTCGATAGCATATTGACATCCCGGGCGAAGCTCTCTGAAAGAGTTGGGCCCCATGCCCACGACAGCGCCCCGAAATTCGCCCCGGCCGAAGCTACCGAACGGCGTGCGCATCTATGCGCTCAGCGACATCCACGGCTGCGCGCACCTGCTCGAACAGATGTTTGCCGTCATCGATGCGGACATGGCGAACAGCCGGCCCTATCGCGCGATCGAGGTCTTCCTCGGCGACTACATCGATCGCGGACCGGACTCGCGCCACACCCTCGACCTCCTGATCAGGCGCAGCCGCCGCCGCAACACGGTCTTCCTCAAGGGCAATCACGAGGCCTATTTCACCTCGGTGCTGGAGGACCCCTCGCGCGCCACCGAATGGTTTCAGTTCGGCGGGCTCCAGACCCTGATGTCGTATGGCGTGTCGGCCGCGCCGGGCCTCAGCAAGGACGAACAGTCCGATCTCGTGCGCGAACTCACATCCGCGATGCCGCCGGAGCACATCGCGTTCCTGCGCCAGCTGCGGCCGACATTCACATGCGGCGACTTCTTCTTCGTCCATGCCGGAGTGCGCCCGGGCATTCCGCTCTCCGAACAGCGCGAATCCGACCTGTTGTGGATCAGGGACGAATTCCTCCAGAGCAAGAGGCGTTTCGGCAAGTATGTCGTGCACGGCCACACGCCGGTGCGGCAGGCCGAGCTGCTGGAGAACCGCGCCAACATCGATACCGGGGCGTACGCCACCGGAAATCTGACGCTGCTGTCCATCCAGGGCAACAGCATGCTCGCGATCTAGCCGCCCGCGCTCGCGCGCCACACTCTAATTGGTGGAGCTTGCCGGAGGCCGATATTCCGGAAAGCGGCTCAGCATCGCCGCCTTCAGGAACTTGAAATGCGCGATCGAGGCACCGAGCTCCTTGAGCCGGCGCTGGCCGTTCAGGATCTCCTTGTCGAACAGATCCTGGTGGTGATTGTCGAGCGCCTCGCGCTCGAGATATTCGTCATCGCCGTTGCCGAAGGTCACGGCCGCACGCGCCAGCACGTCTTCCACCCGGCGATTGAGGCCCGATTGCTCCCGCTCCGCCGCATGGAGCGCGTCCTCGATCGCGATCATGATGGCTTCGATCCGCGTGCGATCGGTTTCGGCGTCGCGCTCGGGCGAGCGCGCACGGAACGTCTGCTCTCCCCCGAAACGGTCCTTCAGGAAGTTATGGGTGCGGGCCCGCAAGAAGAGCTGAAACATGCGTGCACTTTCCGGTTCGAGGCGCCAGACCAGAAAATGGGTCCGGGATGGTTAATAAAGATTGAAGCCTTCGCGCCGTTCGGTGCGGCTTTGCGCCATCCAGGCCCTCCAGGCGCCCTCGTGCTTCTCGTAGAGCTCGAGCCGGCGCCGCTCACCGGCATCCGGCCACACGTCACGGCCGCCGGACGCGACCTGCACCCGGCCCGGCGCCTGGCCACTGTCGAGCCGCTCGAACTCGAACGTCTCCTCGGGCGTCAGCCCAATCAGGACACGCCGGCCCCCCGCATCGACGAAATAGCGCCGCGGCGCCGTGTTCGTCGAACTGGTGATGGCGTCTACCCGCGTTCCCGTCATGATCCACTCCCCTGCATCCACGCCCCTGCCTACAACCGTGCCACGCCGGTTGCAAATCATCGGAATACACGTCCGCGCCATCGCCAACACGATGCGCCAGTGTCATCTTCGAGTTGTGTCGAGATCATGATGAGCGCCGCTGATTTTCTTGCCACGCCCGAGATTTTTTGGGCAGCACCGTGCTTGCGAAGTGGTCCGCCGCGCGCTCAGCCGAAGAACCAGAGGAACAACCGCACCAGCAACAGCGTGATGAAGTACACCCAGCCCGCCATCGCAATCAGCGCAACGCTGAAAAATGCGCCTTCGAATGCCCACTCTCTGATCTTCGTGAGGGGAAGTGCCGCTCGCGCTCTCTGAAGCATCTCGGTCTTCTGATTGTTTGATTTGTTCTTCGCCGTTCGCGCGAACATAGCCGAACGAATTCGACGATCTCGTGACGAGTCGTCTGAGCGAAGCGCAATGCTGCTTGTCGGGATTTGCTTGCACCTTGCGCGTCGTCGCGATTGGATCGCTTCTCGTTCGGAGCGGTTGCGATCGACACCGCGCGGTGATTCAATTCAAATTGATTCCGCGCGACGCAGCCGCCGCGACGACGATTCTGCAATCGCGCGCAGGTGATCGCGGCAAGATCAAGTGATCGCTGCAAGATGATGTCTCCGGGTATGGCGCCCGTCAGTCGAGGATGCGGCGACCCAGCTCCGCACAACGGGTACGCGACGAGGCCGGCTTCGTGGCGGATCGGTTCGGCCACGATCTCCGCGACGCCGTGGATTCCGGCAAGGCCGGACGCGAGCCCGGCCGGCGTCCCCGCGAGGCTTCGAAAGCGGGCTTGGCGAAGGCCGTCCGCGGGCTCCGCGACAGCCGGACATGATGACAGAACATCCTCGATCGCGGCTGTCGGAGCGCGCGGATCGACCGCGGTTCACAAAAACACCGTGGTACTACGGAGCGCCGCGCGCCGATTTCATCGCGGTAAGGTTGAGCGGTTAGCTTAATCCGCGTTGTTTGTTGCGAATGCCGAGGGATCGCATATCCATCTTCACACCGGGCTGCCCCAAGCCCGGCCCCACCCAAGCAAAGCCGTCGAGCGAACATGGGTCCGCTTGGCGGCTTTGTCGTTGTGTCGACGAGAGGATGAATTCGGTTATGGCGCGCAGGCCCTGGTCGTTCAAGGAAGACCGCCGGCTGATGGAGTTGGCCAAGTCTTCGACTTCGCTGGAAGAGGCGGCAAAGCTTCTCGGTCGCTCGCCCGATGCGATCAAGCGCATGGCCTTGCGTCTCGGCCTGTCGCTCAAATCCAAGGGCAGCAAGAAGACCTAGCGTCCGTCGCGCCGGCCGTGCGCGACAGTTCACGGACGTGCGCGCCTGCCCGATCGACCGGTGAGCGGAAAGCCGCCAATCGACGCAGCCCGAACGCCTTCAGCGCACTCGATCTCTCCGCGCCTGGATGTTAAGCTGCCCGGCGATGAAGATTGATCATCGACGGGCTTCGATGTCCGCCCGATCGTTTGTTGGAGGAATGGATCATGTTGTCCCGCGCACTGGCTGTAGCTTTGCTCCTGGCTCTGCCCTCGATGGCGTCGGCGCAAGTCCCCGTGCGGTTCGGATTTCCGAATGGCGCGCCATGGTGTGCCTTTGGCTTCGATTGCAGATTTCTGAATTACCGCGAGTGCGCGGACTGGATCTATGATCCTGCGCGAAACTGCCTCAAGAATCCGTACTTCGCAGCCCACTACCCGACCGATGTCGACAAGGGCTGGTCCTACAATCGGCGCTGAACGTCGCCCTCCTGCCGACGACTTCGTCATGCGGTCAGGCGCGCGGCTTCGTGCCTGACCCGGCTGGCCCGGCTCGTCAATGACGAGAATTTGGGCAGGGACGATCGGCTGCCCCTCCGCAAAGCCGGAACTCTCGACCGCGCCCCGCATTGTTCCCGAAAGGAATGCGGGAGGCGGCGCCATGGCAAGCTCTTTCCTGATCGTGATGTCGATCTGGCTTGGCATCAACATCCTGTTCGTGGCCGTGAGATTGTGGGTCACAAGACCGGGGAGCCGGCGAGTTGATGACGCCCCCAGCCAATTCAGCATGAAATCGCGACTGCATCGCCACGCTTGACGTCGTCAGATGCGCAACCGCCGAAATGGGCCGTCTCTGCCGTTCGCTCGTGAACCTCGGTTCATGCCCGCGAAGGTCTATGAACCTTAACGATGTTCCTGGCTTTCGAAAGCGACCAGCGGGCCGACCGGTTATGTTGGCGCCATGCGCCGCAACCATCTCATCGCAGCCGCCGGAATCTGCCTCGCGCTCATCATCTATGCCACGCTGGCCAAGCTCGCGGGCAGGCCGGCGCTCATGGGCCATGCGGAGGCCTACTCGGTCGTCGTCATCGAGCGCTTCAGCGCCTACGGCCTGTTGGGCTTCCTGCTGTCGTTCCTGCTGCCGGGGCGCGTCAAACTGGCTTGCGCGTTCGTAGTGGCCGTTGCAGTCGGTCTCGAGGTTTTGCAGGCGGTGACGCCGGATCGTGATCCGCGGCTCATCGATGTGCTGCAAAAGGCCGCCGGCGGCACCGTCGGCGTCCTTCTGGCCCAAACCATCCTGGCTTTCCTGCCAAGGCCGCCGTCTTAGCGCGGCCGAGGGCGCGGCGGACCTACGCCACTCCGCGCCTGAGGCTTTCCTGCTGGGTCGCGAGAACTCCCGACATCTGCCGATGGGTTTCACGCAACGCCGCGATCGCATCATCGAGACCGAATTCGGCTTCGCGAATGGTCTCGAAGAACCGGGCCATCAAGGCGAGGTTCAGCTTGACGCGGGTGTTACCGTCGCGACTCTTGCGGCGATCGAGCGACAGATGCTGCGCCTGAAGCCGGGCTTCGGCAGCACTACAGCCGTTGAGCGTCGCGAGTTCGTCATATGTCATCCAGATTTGAGGCATGTCCCTGTCCGTCTTTTGTTATGGACCTCAACCTAGATTTCACCTCTAAAGGCACGGTTGCCGCAATGCGGTGACGAAGGGTTTTCGCGACAACAGCGTCAATGCAAAGCTAAGACGCGGGATCCTTTGCTGTATCCTTGGGCGACGCAAATGGATGGCGCGGCCGGGAGCGGCTGTCGAGATTCTTGGGCAATTTGTCGGCATTGAGCTTCACGACCGCGCATCGAGCGTCGGCGGCAGGCGCATCTTCCTGGCTGTAGATCAGCGTCGCCTCGAATTTGACGTCGGGTGCTTCCTTGGCCGTGCCCGAGCAGGTCGCGACCAGGCCATTGCACACACCCGCAAGATCGACCTCGACCTCGTCCGGCCCGAACACGCTCGGCGGACCATCGGTGTGCCGGTTCACGGTCAAGACGGCCGAGAAGTGCTTCTCATTGACACGATAAGAGCCACCATAGGTGAAGAAGCTGTCGCTACCCGAGATCCGGCCCTCGATCAGATCCACGACGCCGGTGCCCTGGCCGCGCGGCGTCCTGAACCAGGCAGCGTATTTGCCGTCTCTCAACATACGAATTTCTCGGCGTGAAAATTGACGGGTATTTGCAACCAACTCTGGGGCGCGACAATGACCAAACCGCCAGCGCTTTCGGCAGGGTTAACGCCCCGAAAACCCGATCCATCGAATTGCCGCCGGCGCGCGACGCGACGGCACCGACGTCAAAACAATTCTATGCCGTCGTCGGCGGTCTCGACCGCCTCGACGCGCCGCGTGGCGGCGACCGACGCAAGCCCGAGCGTTTGCAGGAACTCCCGGTGGACGTCCCGCTCGCGCTCCATCGTGTAGCGCGCGAAGAGATCGTCGAGCATGGCCTCGTCCTGCGCACCCGGTTGCGGCCGCCGGGCGACCGCACTCGCAGTCTCGAGGCGCGCGGCCACCGCAGGCAAAGTCGCGGAGCTTTCGCCGAGCTTGCTCATCAGGCCTTGCGCCGAATTCATCAGGCTCTCGAATTCCGCTCCCTCGTCGACGAGCCGGCTCATCAGCTTGTCGAGCCGTTCGTTGCCGGCCTCGACCTCGCGCAGCGCCTGGAGGATCTGCGGCTCGAGGTTGGCAAGCTGCGTGGGATCGCCCTGCACGCGAAGCTCCTTCAGTGCCTTGGCCGAGCGCTCGATACCGTCGAGCACGGGCCGGAGGCGCCCCGCCCCCGCCGAAACCTGGTCCGCAGTCGCCTTGAGCTCGTTGGCGATCACGACGAAGGCGCTGCCGCGGCTGCCGAGATGGCTTGCCTTGAGACCGGCATTCATCCCGATCAGGGTGATGTCGACGGTCGCATCGGCGAGCCCGGCGATCGCCTGGCGAAATTTCGCCAGCGTATCCTCGACAATGGCCAGCGCGTCATCGACCGCACGGCCGGCGCCCTCGCAGGTGGCGATCAGGGTCGAGGCATGCGCCAATATCTGCTTGATGCGCGTCAGGAACGACGACGAGCCGCCATCCTCACCGCCGAACAGGGTGCGGCCGTGGCCTACGACGCTGGCCGCATCATTCAAGATAGCCGCCAGCGCGCGAACGATCTGGCCGATGTCGCCACCGAACTCGCGCTGGGCGTCCCTCAGCTGGGCGGCCTGCAACAGGCAGATGGCGCGCGCGCCGTCATCGCTCGTGACGGGTTCGGGAACGAGGCTTGGTGAAGGTCCTGACGCAAGACCGAGACCGTGACAGACATGCTCGAGACGCTGGCGCGTACTGTCGCCGGCCTGCAAGGAAATGATCGCGCTGCCGACCGCCTCGGCGATCTTCCTGGTGCTGGCGCTGGCGAGATCGGCGACATGGCTGCTCTTGCTGCGCTGGTCGCGCAATCCGCCATAGGCCTCGCCGAGCTCGGCGCTCTCCGAGACCAGCTGGTTCCCGTAACGGCTCTCGAACTCCTTCTGCCGGCCGGAGGCGGTGGCAACGGCTTCCGACAGACGTTGCTGGTCCCGTGCGCAGCCCTCGATCGAGCGCTGCACGGCCTTGCCGAGATCGTAGGCTTCCTGCGTAAAGGCGAGAAAGCCTTCACGGTCGCCATCGAGCGAAGCCGCCTCGATCCGCGCGCTGCGCGCGATGATGGTGATCATTCCGATGTGCTTGAACAGCGGTTTGAGCAGCGAGGACGCCTCCTCCGTACTCTTGCCGATCGTCGCAAGCAGTGCGCTCTCGGCCGGCAGCGTCTGCGCCAGCTCGCTGAGCCGCGCGGCGATCTCCTGCAGCGCGGTCGCGGCGCCCTCGATCTCGGCGCCGGAGAGCTCCTCGGAGAGCGTGGCGAGGCCCTGGTTCAGCTCCTTGAAGATGATGTGGCCGCGACCGAGCTCCCGACCGACGCGCGCAAAGACATCCTCGATGCGCGACGAGACATCCTCGATCGCCGCGGTCGCTTCAGTGAGCGTGGTGGCCGGAATGGCGGACATTGCAATCAACCTGCCACCGCGACGTGCCCGGCCTGATACCAGAGCATGATCTCGCGCGGAATATGGTGCAGCGGCACGACCTTCTCGACCCCGCCATGGGCGATGGCTTCCTTGGGCATGCCGAACACCACGCAGCTGTCTTCATCCTGTGCTCGCGTCGAGGCGCCGAGCTTGCGCATCTCCAGCATTCCGCGCGCGCCATCGTCGCCCATGCCGGTCATGATGACGCCGAGCGCGTTGGCGCCGGCGTGCTGGGCCGCCGAGCGGAACAGCACGTCGACTGAGGGGCGATGCCGCGACACCGGCGGACCGTCCTTGATCGCAATCTGGTAGCGCAGCCCGATACGCTGAAGCAGCATGTGACGGGCGCCCGGGGCAATATAGGCGCTGCCCGGCAGCACCGGCTCGCCGTCCTCGGCCTCCTTGACCCGGATCTGGCAGACGCTGTCGAGACGTCTTGCAAACGCCGCGGTGAACCCCGCCGGCATGTGCTGAACGATGAGAAGCGGAGGGCAGTGCGGCGGCAGCATCTCGAGGACGTCGTTGAGCGCTTCGGTGCCGCCCGTCGATGCGCCGATGCACACGATGCGCTCCGTCGTCGGCCGGACCTTGCCCTGCACCGGCGGCGGGATGATGGCGTCGGCCGTCAGCTTCTTCTCGACCACCCGGCGCTCCGCACGCGGGCGCACGCGGGCGCGCGCCGCCGACTTGACGGCCTCGCGCAGCCGCGTGGAGCATTCGAGCAGCGCCTGCCGCGTGTCGATCTTCGGCTTCGGCACGATGTCGACCGCGCCCGCCTCGAACGCTTCGAACATCACGTTCGAGCCTTCTTCGGTCAGCGAGGAGCAGATGATCACCGGGATCGGACGTTGCGCCATGATCTTGCGCAGGAACGTCATGCCGTCCATGCGCGGCATCTCGATGTCGAGGATCATGACGTCGGGGATCTCGTTCTGGAGGCGGCGCGCGGCTGCGAACGGGTCGGACGCGGTCCCCATCACCTCGATGTCCGGATCGTCATTGAGGATCGTCTGAAGGATTTGGCGCACCGACGCCGAATCGTCCACGATCAGCACGCGAACTTTCTCCCTCGGCATTCTGGTTGCGCTCCGGCTAGACCTTGAAAATGGTTGGCTGAACTTGCTTCAAACCCGGCACCGCACTGTGAATCATCGATTCCGAATGTCCGACCAGCAGATAGCCGCCGGGCCGCAAATGGCTGCACAATTGCTCGATCACCTTGCGCTGCGTCTCGCGCTCGAAATAAATCAGGACGTTGCGGCAAAAGATGATGTCGACGTCGCGGTCGACGGGATAGGACGCATCCATGAGGTTCATCCGCATGAAATGCGTCATGCGCCGCAATTCCGGCACCACCCGCACCTCGCCGCGCGACTTGTCCCGCGACGACAGGAAGTATCGCTTCACGAAGGGCTCCGGCACCGGCGCGAGAACGTCGCGGGTGTAGATCGCGGTCTTGGCAAGGCGCAGCACCGCGGTCGAGATGTCGGTCCCGAGGATGCGGTACTGAAACCGCGAGCCGTTCCGCGTCATGTCGTCCAGCACCATCGCGGTCGTGTAGGCTTCCATGCCGGTGGAGCTCGCCGAGCTCCAGATCTTCAGGTTCGCGTTCTTCCGTCCATGCAATTTGAGCAGGGCCGGGATTGCGACGTCCCGCATGAAAGTGAAGTGCTGGGGCTCGCGGAAGAAGTCGGTCTTGTTGGTCGTCACCACATCGATCAAATGGGTGAGCTCGGTGTCGAAATGCTCCGCCCCGAACAGGTTGTCGACATATTCGTTGAGGTCGGAGAAGTTCAGCGCGCGCACGCGCTTGTGCAGCCGCCCCTCCAGCATCAGCCGCTTGCCTTGCGGCAGCTTGATGCCGACCTGGCCCTCGATCAATTCGGCAATGGTCCGGAAGTGGCGGTCCGACAGATGCACGGCCATGTCCTGCACGGCGGGCATCATGGTCGCCGGCCCCGGTCCGAGATGGCCGCCTGCACTGAATGTCGGGCCACCCGGGCCATCTTGAATCCTACACGTTTACGCAATCACAGATCGGCCCCCGGTGGGGGCCGATCCCTCAGAGAGCCTTAGCGCTGGAAATCGGCGTCCCGATCGTCCTCGCCGTCGTTCATGTCGAAGGCGAAGCCACCGCCGCCCGCAACCTTCATGGCACGCGCGGGCTTGGCCGGCGGCTTCCTGGCCGGGCGCTCGACGGCCGCCATGGTGGCCGCCTTGGCGCGCAACTGATTGACCGCCCGGTCGATCGGTGCGGCCGCGCGGCCCTTTCCACCCTGCTCGATGCGGAAATAAGCGATAGTGGACTGGAGCTGCTCGGCCTGCGAGGCGAGCTCCTCCGAGGTCGAGGACACCTGCTCGGAAGCGCTGGCGTTCTGCTGGCCGACCTTGTCGAGCTGCTGGATCGCCTGGTTGATCTGGGCCGAACCGACGTCCTGCTCGCGGCAGGCAGCGGTGATCTCCTCGACCAGCTCGGCGGTCTTCTTGATATCAGGAACGAGCTTGGCAAGCATATTGCCGGCTTCCTGGGCGACCTTGACTGTTTCAGTCGAGAGCGTGCCGATCTCTGCCGCCGCAGCCTGGCTGCGCTCGGCAAGCTTGCGCACTTCGGAAGCGACGACTGCAAAGCCCTTGCCGTGCTCGCCGGCGCGCGCGGCTTCGACCGCCGCGTTCAGCGCGAGCAGGTCGGTCTGGCGCGCGATCTCCTGCACGATGGTAATCTTCTCGGCGATGGTCTGCATCGCGTTGACGGCGCGTCCGACGGCTGCGCCGCTGGCCTCCGCGTCCTTGGCCGACTGCGCGGCGATCTTCTCGGTCTGGTTGGCGTTGTCGGCGTTCTGCTTCACGTTCGAGGCCATCTCCTCCATCGAGGACGAGGCTTCCTCGGCTGACGAGGCCTGCTCGGTCGCGCCCTGCGAAAGCTGCTCGGCGCTCGCGGAAAGCTCCTGGCTGCCGGCAGAGACGTTCTGCGCCGCCGTCAGAGCTTCCGACACGATCTGGCGGAGCTTTTCCACCATGCGCTCGAGGGCAAGGCCCAGCGTGTCCTTGTCCGACTGCGGCTTGGCCTCAACCATGAGATTGCCCTGCGCAATCTCGTTGGCGACGGCCGCAGTGGCGTTCAGGTTCACGGTCATCGCATTCAGCGATTTGATGAGATCGCCGATCTCGTCATTGCTGGACGACTCGATCTTACGGCTGAGATCGCCGATCGCCACCGCGTCGGCGAGGCCGACGGCCTGTGCCAGCGCGCGGCTGATGTTGAGGGCGATCCAGGTGGCGGCAACAGCGGCGATCAGGAGCGAGGCAATGACCAGACTCATCAGCAGCATTTCGGCGCGGGCGCCGTCCTGCTTGGACTGCTCGGCCTGCTCCGCCATGTTCTTCTTGACGTTCTTGATGTAGCCGTCGGCTGCTTCCAGCGCGTCCGCGACCACCTTGCGGCCGTCATGCATGGAACGGTCCAGGGCCTTCGGCTTGTCGGACTTCGCGAGCCTGACCGTCTCATCCTGATAGGCGCTCAGCTTGGCAAACGCCGTGGAGAAGCTCTCCATCAGTTTCTTGCCGCCTTCGCTGGCGGCGGCGTGGATCTCGTCCTTGGACTTGACGAGCGCTTCGCGATTCTTGGCGAGGTCGGCTACGAACTGATCGTATTCAGCATCGGTCGCCGCGAGGATCGAGTTCTTTTCGGCGCGCACCAGAAACAGGATGCCTTCCTTGAGTTCCGCGGCCTTTTCCATGCGGCCCGCGCGGCTAACCAGAGTCTCGGTGGTGCCGACCATGTCCGACAGCTTCACATAGCCGACCGCGCCGGCGATCATGGAGAGCAGGATGACGACGCCGAAGGCGCTGGCAAGCTTGGCTTTGACGGTAAATCTCATGTCAATCTCGTTGGTTCGAATTGGGGGGCATACGCTTGACCATGCTTAACTCTTGCAAACTCAGGCGGCGCGGGGCGCATCGCGCCCTTCCGGGATCTCGTCATGCGCCATCAGCTTGGCGAGATCGAAGATCACGACGAATTTCTCGCCCTTGCGGCCGATGCCGGCGGCGTAGTCGGATTGCCATTTGCCACCGACCTCGGGGATGGGCTCGATCGCCTGCTCGTCGATGTCGGTGACCTCGAACACGCAATCAGCGACGAAGCCGACACCGACCAGACGGTCCTTCATCGGCACGTCGAGGATGATGATGCGGGTCGCCTCGGTCGTCGCCACGCTCGGCAGGCCGAGCTTGGTCCGGAGGTCCACGATTGGATAGCCGCTGCCGCGCACGTCGATCATGCCGAGCAGGAAGTTCGGCGCATGCGGCAGCCGCGAGATCGGCCGCATGTCGAGGATTTCGCGGACGTTGCGGATGCTGATGCCGAACGTCTCGCCGGCGAGTCCGAGCGTCAGATATTGCGAGGTTGCGGCCATGCTGCAGTCCCGGGGTTTGCGAATGAGCACGATCCGGCACGAGGCCGGACCGCCTGATCAGCGTTGGAATTCGGCGTCGCGGTCGTCTTCGCCGTCGTGCATGTCGAACGCGAAGCCGCCACTGCCGGCGACCTTCATCGCACGTGCGGGTTTGCGGACAGGCGCGGGCTTCTTCACGCCGCGATCCGCCGCAGCCATGTGCGCCGCCTTGGCGCGGAGCTGGGTAACGGCACGATCGATCGGTGCCGGCGCCGCGCTCTCGCCGCGGCCGGCATGGTCGATGCGGAAGAACGAGATTGTGGACTGGAGCTGCTCGGCCTGCGAAGCGAGCTCCTCCGAGGTCGAGGAGACCTGCTCGGAGGCGCTGGCGTTCTGCTGGCCGACCTTGTCGAGCTGCTGGATCGCCTGGTTGATCTGGGCCGAACCGACGTCCTGTTCGCGGCAAGCGGCGGTGATCTCCTGGACCAGCTCAGCCGTCTTCTTGATGTCGGGCACGAGCTTGGACAGCATGTCGCCGGCCTCCCGGGCGACCTTCACCGTCTCCGTGGACAGCGTGCCGATTTCGGCCGCGGCCGCCTGACTGCGCTCGGCGAGCTTGCGGACCTCGGAAGCGACCACCGCAAAGCCCTTGCCGTGTTCGCCGGCCCGCGCGGCCTCGACCGCGGCGTTGAGCGCCAGCAGATCGGTCTGCCGTGCGATCTCCTGCACGATGGTGATCTTCTCGGCGATCGTCTGCATCGCGTTAACCGCACGACCGACGGCCGCGCCGCTGGATTCCGCATCCTTGGCGGACTGCGCGGCAATCTTCTCGGTCTGGTTGGCGTTGTCGGCGTTCTGCTTCACGTTCGAGGCCATCTCCTCCATCGAGGAAGAAGCTTCCTCGGCGGACGAGGCCTGCTCGGTCGCGCCCTGCGAGAGCTGCTCGGCGCTGGCGGAGAGCTCTTGGCTGCCGGCCGAGACGTTCTGCGCGGCGGTCAACGCCTCCGCGACGATCTGCCGGAGCTTCTCGACCATCACGTTCAGGGACCTGACGAGGTCGCCAATCTCATCGTTGCTGGCGGACGGGATGGTCTGGCTGAGATCGCCCTCCGCAACCGCGCCGGCAAGGCCAACGGCGCGGCCCAGCGAACGGCTGATCGAGATGGAAATCCAGAGCGCAGCCCCGATCGCAATCGCCAGCGAGATGCCGAGCAGCGTCATCAGCACGAACTGCGCCTGGTGGCCTTCCTCCTTGGATTGGACCGCCTGCTCCGCCATCTGCTTTTTCGTGTTGCCGACATAGGCGCTCATGGCTTCCATCGCGTCCGCGACGACCTTGCGACCGTCGCCCATGGAGCGTTCGGTCGCCTTTGCCTTGTCGGTCTTGGCCAGTCTGAACGTCTCTTCCTGATACACATTCATCTTGGCGTATGTCACAGCGAAGCTGTCGAGCAGCTTCCTGCCGGCTTCGCTCGCCAACGCGTAGACCTCGTCCTTGGTCTTCAGCGCCTGGTCACGAATCTTGGCGGCATCGGCGGCAAACTGTTCGGCCTGGGCTTCCGCTCCGAGAATTGAATTCTTCTCCGCCCGCAGCTGAAGCAGGATATCCTTTTCGATTTGCGTCGCCTTCTCCATCCGGGTCGCGCGCAGGACCATGCTGTCAGCAGTGGCCATCATGTCGCCGAGCTTCATGTACGCGACACCGCCGGCGACCATGGACAGGACAATGACCAGGCCGAATGCGCTGGCCAGCTTCGCTTTGACCGTAAATCTCATTTCCAGCCCCTAAACCTCAAGTCCCACCCCTGGGACTCATTTCAATTCAGAATGCGTTCCATGTTGGGAACGATGACGAACTCTTCACGCCATTTGGCGATGAAGCGAATGAACTCCGGCTTCCAGTGCATGCCGACGCGCGGCGTCTGCTGCACGTCGGTCTGCGAGATCTCCGTGACCTCATAGACCTTGTCGGCGGTGACGCCGACCAGGACGGGCTCGCCGTCGAGCTCCAGCTCGATGACGACGATGCGCGTGTCGGCCGAGTTGTCGAGCTGCGGCATACCGAAGCGGATGCGCAGGTCCGCGAGCGGAATGACGTTGCCGCGTACGTTGATCACGCTGGGAACGAAAGCCCGTGCGCCGGCGACCTTGGTCACCGGCACGGGATCGATGATCTCGCGCACGAGGCCCGCGTCGAGCGCGAACTTCTCCTCGCCGAGGCCGATCATCACGACCTGCATCGCGTCGGCCTGATGCTCGCCGGCCAAAGTCTCGTTCATCACGCCGCCTCGCTGATGTGCTGCTTCTCGACCTTCGACTGCGCCAGCGCGACGAGCTGCGCGACGTCGAGGATCAGCGCCGCCGTGCCGTCACCCAGGATGGTCGCGCCCGAGAAGATCGTGACATCCGAATGCAGCTTGGAGAGCGACTTGATCACGGTCTGGTGGTTGCCGATGATCTGGTCGGCGACGAGACCGACGCGGCTTTCACCGGTCGAGATGATGATCGTCTTCTGGTGCCGGTCGGGCACCCCCGACGACGACATGATCTCGCGCAGGCGCAGGAACGGAACGAGGTTGCCGCGGACGTTGAGGAAATTGCGGCCGCGCGAACGCTCGTCCTCGGCCGTCAGCTCGACGCATTCCTCCACCGCCGACAGCGGAATGATGTAGCGGCCTTCGCCGACGCGGATCAGGAGGCCTTCGATGATCGCGAGCGTCAAGGGCAGGCGCAGCGTCACGGTGGTGCCCTGGCCCGGCTTGGTCGACAGGTCGATGGTGCCGCGCATGTTCTCGATGGTGCGCTTGACCACGTCCATGCCGACGCCGCGTCCGGACAGCGCCGAGATGGTCTGCGCGGTCGAGAAGCCCGGGTGGAACAGGAACTGGTGGATCTCGTGATCGGTCACCACGGCGCCGGCTGCAATCAGGCCCTGCTCTTCCGCCTTGGCACGGATGCGCGCGGTGTTGAGGCCGCCGCCATTGTCCTTCACGGTGACGAGCACCTGCGCGCCGGAATGAACGGCGGCGAGCTCGATCCGGCCCTGCTCGGTCTTGCCGTTGGCGGCGCGCGTTGCGGTGTCTTCGATGCCGTGGTCGATGGCGTTGCGGATCAGGTGCACCAGCGGATCGGCCAGGCACTCGATCATGGTCTTGTCGAGTTCGGTGTCCTCGCCCGTGGTGACGAATTCGACCGGCTTCGACAGATCGCGCGACAGATCGTGGATCAGGCGGCGGAAGCGGCCGAACAGCGAGCCGATCGGCACCATGCGCGCGCCCATCGTGGTGTCGCGCAAGGAAGACGCGAGGCGCTCGATCTCCTCGGCGATCATCTTGATCGAGAGGTCGGAGCCGGACGATGCGAGCTGGGTCAGCCGCGCCTGGGCGATGACGAGCTCGCCGACCCGGTCCATCAGTTCGTCGAGGCGCTCGGCCTGGACGCGGACGGTGGCGATGCCGCGATCGTCGCGCTTGGCCTCGGCCTTCGGCTCCGGCTTCGGTTCAGATTTGGGCTCCGCCTTTGCGGCGGGCTGCGCGGCGATCGGCGCGGCAGCAGCCTCGACCACCGGCGCAGGCATCTCGGCCTCAGGCGCCGGCTCCTCGTCGATGAGCTGGAATAGCGGCATCGGCGCGGGCGCTTCGACATGCTCCAAGGGCGAGAGGGTCAGCTTCATCTCGTCCTGGACGAACATGAAGACGTCGTCGATCGCGTCCTTGTCGCAGGCCGCGTGCAGCTTGACGTCCCACTTCAGATAGCAATCCTCCGGCTCCATTTCGTCGAGGAACGGGATGCCGTCGGTAACAGGCACGACGAAGCAGGGGCCGAGCTTGCAGAGGTCTTCCAGGAGGTCGAGCGGGTTCGAGCCGTTGCGCAGGATGTGGGATTCGAATTCCAGATACAGGTGCCAGCCGGCCTGCTTGCTCTCGACCGGCGCCGCCGCCTCCGCGATCCCGGCGACCGGCACAACAGGCTGGTCGGACGAGACAAAGCGCTTGAGGTCGTCGAGGATGCCTTCGCCGATGACGTCATCGGTCGACTGGGGATCCTCGATCAGGGCGCGGATATAGTCCTTGGCGGCGAGCGCGACCGAGATCAGTTCCTGCGTCGGCTTGATCTCGCCCTTGCGGACGCGATCGAACGCGGTCTCGAATTCGTGGGTGAAGGAGGCGACCTTGTCGAAGCCGAACATGGCGCCCGAGCCCTTGATCGTATGCAGGGCGCGGAAGGCGGAATCGACGAGTTCGCGGTCATCGGGACGCAGGCCGAGATCGAGCAGGGCTCCTTCAAGAACTTCGAAGAGCTCACTGGCTTCCTGACGAAAGACCTCGGTCGGGTCCATTGCACTCATGCGCGCACCAGCTTGCCGACGACGGCGAGCAACTGCTCCGGCTTGAAGGGCTTGGTGATCCAGCCCGTGGCGCCGGCGCTCTTGGCCTCCTGCTTCACCGTGTCGTTGGATTCGGTGGTCAGGAACACGATCGGCATGCCGACCGCGCTCGGCAGCTTGCGCAGCGCCCGGATCAGCTCCAGCCCGTTCATGACCGGCATATTGAGGTCGGTGATCACGAGGTCGAGCTTGCCGGCCTGGGCCTTGGCGAGCCCTTGCGCACCGTCACCGGCCTCGATCACGTTATGACCGGCCGGCTCGAGCACGACCTTGATCATTTGCCGAATGCTGGGGGAATCGTCGACGGTCAGAATCGTGGCCATCAGGTGCCATCTTTCTTTTGCGGGAAGTGCTGTTCGATCATCGCCTCGCTGGCGAAGCCGGCGCGGCGAAGGGTGTTGCGCAGAGATTGGGAGAATGCGGTGAGCACCACCGGGCGGCCCTGGGCCTCGCCCGTCTTGGCGGTCGACAGCAGAAGCTGGATCGAGGTCACGTCGGCCTTGTCGACGCGCGAACAATCGATCTCGAGCCGCTGCTCGCGGCCGAACGCCTCGCGAATGAGGTCATAGACGCTGCGAATGGCCGCGATGCTGCAATCGGCGGGTAACCGCAACGACCACTTCGGCTCCGTCGGATTGAGCGCCATCGCTGCCCCCGCCCTTGCAAAATTCCGATACACGTTTGACGCGAATCAAGTGAGCAAACCCCTAACGGAGAGGTCCGTACAACTACGGGTCACATTCCCGAGGACTTCGCGCAATTGCATGCAACGGTGCATAGCCTGCTGAAATCGCATGCGAGGCGCGCATATCGCAGCGCGTGCGCACGCACGGCGCATTTGCTTCGCGTTAAATTCGCTCGGGTTATGCAGTCGGTTCGTGCCCTTGCCAGCGAAGAGAGCCCCGGCCGCCGATGCTGACCCAAGCGCTTCTGGTTGACGACAGCCGTTCCGTCCTCAACTTCCTGAAACGTCACATCGAGGCCGAAGGTCTGGTCGAAGCCACCACCTTCCTCGATCCCGTGCAGGCACTGGCCTGCGCACGGGAGCGCGTCTTCGACCTCGTGCTGGTCGACTACGAGATGCCGCACATGGACGGCATCAGCTTCATCCGCACGCTCCGCACCCTTCCCGGCTGCGTCGACATCCCTATCGCGATGATCACGTCGCGGCAGACCGATGACGTGAAGATGGAAGCGCTGCAGGCCGGTGCAACCGATTTCCTGCCCAAGCAGCCGCAGAGCGTCGAGATGACGGTGCGTCTACGGAATTTGATTCAGCTTGGTGCAGCCGTACGCAAGCTCAACGATCGCGCCGCGCATCTGGCCAGTGAAGTCGCGGCCGCGATACGCAAGCTCGGCGAGCGCGAGGAAGAGATCATCCTGCGGCTCGCGCTCGCGGTCGAATACCGCGACAACGACACCGGCGAGCACACCCTGCGGGTCGCCCGCTACAGCCGCATCATCGCCGAGCAGCTTGGCCTGCCGGCCCGGCTCTGCCGCGACATCTATCTCGCCGCGCCGCTGCACGACGTCGGCAAGGTCGCCATTCCCGACAATATCCTGCTCAAGCCCGGCCGGCTGACCGACGAGGAGATGGCGGTGATCCGCACCCACGCCACGATCGGCGAACGGATCCTGGCGGACTCCAGTTGCGAGCTGATCCAGCTCGGTGCGCAAATTGCCGCAGGCCACCACGAGCGCTGGGACGGCGCAGGCTATCCGAACGGCCTCAAGACGGACGAGATCCCGGTGGCCGCTCGCGTGGTCGCTGTCGCCGACGTGTTCGACGCGCTGACGACGCGGCGGCCATATAAAGAGCCGATGCCGCTCGGGGCGGCACGCAACTACCTGGTCGAGAACCAGGGACGGCAGTTCGACCCGGCCTGCGTCGAGGCTTTTCTGTCGCGCTGGAACGAAGTCATGGAGATCGCTGCCGGGCAGCAGGCGACGCCATTTCAGAAGACGGAGGCGACGCTCGCCCCAGTCATGGAGAGAGCCGTCGAGGGCCGGCCGGCCGAAGACCGTTCGCCGCAGGCCGTTCCGGCCGCCTGAGATCGCATATCCCGGCAACAGCTTGCCGCGGCTCTGTTTTCTCCGGTCGCCGGTTTGAACCTGTTCCTGATACAGTGCACCAATGTCTAAGAGTGATTCCGGTCACACTTGCCTGGGCGCTCCTCTGCTAAGCATCGAACCAGGACGGGACCGGTAGAGCATCGGTAGAATTGAATGAGAATCCCCATGAGAAGCCTGATCGGCGCCGTTGTCGGCGCGCTCTGTGTGGCGACCCCCGCCCTGGCGGAGACCCCGGCCGCGATCGTCGAGGACGTCCAGGGCAAGGTCGACGGCATCGCGTTCATGGACTATGTGGCGCCGGGCAAGATCATCAAGCTCGGCCCGAAGGCCAGCGTCACGCTCAGCTATCTCAAATCCTGCCTGCGCGAGACGATCAGCGAAGGCGTCGTGCTGGTCGGCGCCGAGCAGAGCACCGTACAGCTCGGCGAGGTCAAGCGGGACAAGGTGCCCTGCGACACCAACGCGGCGAAGCTGTCCGAGCGAGAGGCCAACCAGAGCGCCGCGACCACCTTCCGCACCATGCGCTCGGACGCCAAGGGCGCGCCGGCCAAGCTGCCGACGATCTACGGCGTCGCACCGCTGGTGCAGGCCAAGAGCGGCAGCACGCTGGTGATCGAGCGCACCGACGGCAAGGAACCCACGATCACCGTGCCGCTCAAAAGCGAAGCCATGATCGGCGGCAAGTTCTATGATTTTGCCAAGGCCGGGAAGTCGCTGACCCCCGGCGGCAGCTATCTCGCCATTCTCGGCGCCAAGCGCTATGCCTTCCAGGTCGACGCCGGCGCCACCTCATCACCGACGCCGATCGTCGGCCGCCTGCTGCGGCTCGAATAGGCGGCTTGCGACGGGGCGATGCGGCGGATCGGAAGGCGGGACATCGTTGCAGCGATCCTGATTGCGCTCCTCGCGGGCGCGGTCTTCACGTCTCCGCCGCTTCAAATACTGCAGGGCCTGTCGCTCGACATCCTCACCGCGATGCGCGGCAAGCTGGTCGGCGACCGCCGCGATCCCGCGACATCGCCGGTCGTCGTCGTGGCCATCGACGGGGAGACCTACGACACGCCCCCTTTCAAGGGATCGCCGACGCTGACCTGGACGCGCGAAATTGGCCGCGTGCTCGGAAGCATCACTGAGGGCGGCGCCAAGGTGATCGGCTTCGACGTCATCTTTCCCAGCTCGATCGAGCAGTCAGAGATTCCCTTCGGCGACGCGCCACTCGGCAGCCGCATGAAGGGTTTTGACCGGGACTACCTCATCGCACTCCGGCAACTCTCCGACAGCGGCAAGCTGGTGCTCGGCGAGATCCTGAGCAACGACCATCCGGACAGGCCCTACCGCGCGCAGCAACTGGCGGTGAAAAACAATATCCGCGCCCTCAACGTCCATACCGACCCCGACGACGTGATCCGGCGGATGCCGCTGAGCTTTGCCATCGACGGCAAGCCGGTCCCTGCGATGGCGATCGAACTCGCCGCGCGCGCGCTCGGCACGACGCCCGGAACCGAGCCATCCGGCGCGATGCAGCCGTCCGACTACACGATCCCGAGCGCGGTCCCCAACACGTTGACGCTCAACTACCGTGGCATGGGCCGCGACATCCCGGCCTATTCCTTCGCCGACCTGCGTGCCTGCGTCGAGAAGGGCGACCGCGACTTCTTCCGCCGCGCCTTCGAGGGCAAGGTCGTCCTGCTCGGCACCGTCCTCAATTTCGAGGACCGCAAGCTCACCTCGATGCGGCTTTCCGGCGGATATGACGGCTCGCCCGCGCCGCGCTGCGCCCTGCCCGCCTCGGCGGGTACCGCGCAGAAGGCCCGCAGCGATATCGCCGGCGTGTTCGTGCATGCCACCGTCGTGCGAAACCTGATCGAGCGCGATGCCGTGACCGAGCTCGGCTTTCCGGCGCGGACCATCCTCACGATTGCGTTCGCGGCGATCATCGCCTGCGCGGCCTGCATGCTCGCGCCTGGCGGCGCTGTGATCGCCTGGCTCGCCCTCACCGCCGTTTACGCCGGCGTGGCCGTCGGAGCGTTCGTGCATGCCCTGGCGCTGCCCTTGACGGAACCCGCGCTCGCGAGCCTCGCCGCGCTCGCGATGATGATCGGCTACCGCTTCATGCTGGCCGATCGCGACGAGCGTTTTCTGCGCAAGAGCTTCGCCTTTTATCTCGCGCCCGAGGTGATCGAGACGATGGTAGCCTCCGGCAAGATGCCGGCGCTCGGCGGCGAGATGCGCAACGTCACTATGTTCTTCTCCGACCTCAGCGGGTTCTCCTCGATCGCAGAGACGATGACGCCGGGCGAGCTGGTCACGCTGATGAACGAATATCTCTCCGCCATGACCGACATCATCGAAGGCCATGGCGGCTATGTCGACAAATATATCGGCGATTCCATCGTCGCCATGTTCGGCGCGCCGGCCGACGATCCCGCCCACGCGCGCAATGCCGTCCGCGCGGCGCTGAAGTGCCACGAAAAGCTGGCGGACCTCAACGCCAACAACGCCGCCTTCGCGGGCCACGGCCTGTCGCACCGCATCGGGCTCAACAGCGGCGAAGCCGTGGTCGGCAATATCGGCTCCCGCCGCCGCTTCAACTACACCGTGATGAGCGACACCGTGAACGTCGCCTCGCGGCTCGAGGGTGCGAACAAATATTACGGCACCGCGATCATGGCCTCGGAGGCGACAGTGGCGCAGACAGGTGACGCCTTCGCCTGGCGCGAGCTCGACGCAATCAGGGTGCAGGGCCGCGGCGAGGCGATCAAGGTGTTCGAGCCGCTGGCGGAGAGAGACGGGGAGAGTGCCGAGCAGAAGAAGGTGACGGCGTTGTATGCGGAAGGACTGGCCTGCTGGCGCGCACGGGAGTTCGCGAAGGCGGTTGATGCGTTCGACCGGCTAGCCAAGGTCGATCCGCCATCGTCAATGTTTGCAAAGCGCGCGAGAGCGCTTGTCGCAAATCCACCGCCGCTGGAATGGACACCGGTCAACACGCTCGAAGGGAAGTAGCCGCGTCAGCCGAGAGCGCTAGCTTCCCCTCTCCCCTTGCGGGAGAGGGTGGCTCGCCGCAAGGCGGCGAGACGGGTGAGGGGTTTCTCTCGGCGCATCCAACTCTCACTTGAATTCGCGGAGACATACCCCTCATCCGGCGCTTCGCGCCACCTTCTCCCACAAGGGGAGAAGGGAGGGCAGCATCGCGTGTTGCGCGATCATCTCGCTCAAAACGGCAGGCCCACATAGTTCTCCGCGAGCAGGCGCTGCGCCGTTTCGGACGAGAACAGATATTCCAGCTCCGTCTGCTGAAGACGATCCTCATAGTCGAGACGATCGGGGAAGCGATGCAGCAGCATCGTCATCCACCAGGAGAAACGCTGCGCCTTCCAGATCCGCGCCAGCGCCTTGGCGGAATAGCCTTCGAGGCCGGAATCATCGCCGCTCTGATAATGTGCGAGCATGGCATGATAGAGATAGTAGATGTCGGAGGCGGCGCTGTTCAGCCCGCGCGCGCCGGTGGGCGGCACGATGTGGGCGGCATCGCCGGCGAGGAACAGGCGGCCATAGCTCATCGGTTCGGCGACGAAGCTGCGCAATGGCGCGATGCTCTTTTCGATCGCGGGCCCCGTGATCAAGCGGCCGGCGACCTCTTCCGGCAGGCGGCGCTTCAGCTCGGCCCAGAACGCGTCGTCCGACCAGTCCTTGACCTTGTCGGTGAGCGGCACCTGGATGTAGTAGCGGCTCAGCACCTGTGAACGCAGGGAACACAGCGCAAAGCCGCGCTCGTGCTTCACATAGATCAGCTCGGACGAGACCGGCTTGGTGCGCGACAGCACCCCGAGCCAGCCAAACGGATAGACCTTCTCGTATTCGCGCAGCACGTCCTTCGGGATCGACTTGCGGCTGACGCCGTGGAAGCCGTCGGCGCCGACGATGTAGTCGCAATCGACGCGAACGATCTCGTCGTTCGAGCGGTACGTCACGTAGGGGCGGTCCGACGCGAGATCATGCGGCGTCACGTCCTCGGCATTGTGCACGACCTTGCCGCCAAGGCGGTCGCGCGCCTCGTAGAGGTCGCGCGTCAGCTCGGTCTGGCCGTAGACCAGCACCGAATTGCCGCCGGAGTGCTTGTGCAGATCGATGTGGGAGAGCACCCCGTCATGGGCGATCTCGAACCCCCGGTGGATCTCGCCTTCGCGGTCCATCCGCTCGCCGCATTGCGCCTCACGCATCAGTTTCGCAAAACCGTGCTCGAGCACGCCGGCGCGGATCCGGGCCAGCACGTGGTCGCGGCTGTATTTCTCCAGCACGACCGTGTCGATGCCCTTCAGATGCAGGAGCTGGGACAAGAGCAGCCCGGACGGCCCGCCACCGATGATACAGACCTGAACTTTCATTTTCGCGTCCTCCCGTCGGCACTTTTTTGCAGATTCAGCCGCGCAAACCGATGGAGGGTTTCGTCTTTGTCTTGTACTATTCGAACATGAAAAGCGCCGCCCCTGCCCCCGCGATCCGGGTCTACAATCTGTTCGGCGAGTCCGGCGACCTGCCCGACGTCGTGCATTGTGAGACGATCGCGTCCCGCTCCGTACTTCACGACTGGACCCTGGCCGTGCACCGCCATGCCCGGCTGCACCAGGTCCTGCTGATCGAGCGCGGCGGCGGCGAGGCGACGCTCGACGGACGCGTGGTGCCGTTGAAGCCGATGCAGATCGTCAACGTACCCGTCGGACACGTCCACGGCTTCCGCTTCGTGCCTGAGACCCAAGGCTGGGTGCTGACCATCGCGGCGGAGATTCTGGACGAGGCGCTGCTCGCCGCCGAAGGCCTGCGCGGAGCCCTGTCACAATCAGGCGTGGTGCGCGGCACCCCGCAGATCCGCGCCACCATGAAGCAGATCTTCGCCGAACACGCCGCCCGAGATTTCGGCCGCGCACATGTGCTGCGCGCCTTGTCGGCAGCCATGATCGGGCTGGTGGCCCGCGCGCTCACGAGCGAGACCGGTGGCAATGGCACTGCCGAATCCGGCCTGTTCCGCCGCTTCGAGGCGCTGCTCGAGCAGCATCATCTGGAACGCTGGAGCGTCGCGGACTACGCAGGCGCGCTGTCGATCACGCCGACCCATCTCAACCGGGTGACGCGGGCGGCGACCGGCGACACCGCCTCGCACCTGATCCTCAACCGCCTGATCCGCGAGGCGCGGCGCAACCTCGTCTACACCAACCTGCCGGTCTCGACGATCGCTTACGCGCTCGGCTTCGAGGACCCCGCCTATTTCAGCCGCGTTTATGCCGCCGCCACGGGGCTATCGCCGCGCGCCTTTCGCACCCGGCTGCATGGTGATGAAGGCTGACACATCAGCCGATCGAACAGCCGCGCCCATGGTCGAAGGCCACGCTGGGAACCGCAATGGCCTTTGTTGCCCGCGCTGCCACTTACCTTCGTATATCGGGCCCTATCCTTTGGATAGAGGCCCTTTACCTCAGTACAATTGAGTAGGGAACGCGCGCGCCTTAGCCTGGCTGCATTCGGCGCCCTGGCGCTAGTGGCATTGGATCCTCCCTAACCTGGGCGCAAGACGGCCGCCCCTGTCCGGTCGTCTGCGCTGCTTTTTCGGCAAGCCATCGGTGCCTTCATTGTTCTTCCGGCCGACACACCGCGCCCTGGCGGTGGGATCGGCCGCCTTTCGCGTGCAACTGGAAATTTACGCAGAATGTCTTCGATTGAGAAGATCGCACTCTTTATCGATGGCTCCAATCTCCATGCCACCTCCAAGGCGCTCGGCTTCGACATCGACTACAGGCGTCTGCTCGGCGAATTCCAAAGCCGAGGTGCGCTGTTGCGGGCCTTCTACTACACGACCCTCATCGAGGATCAGGAGTATTCGTCGATCCGCCCCTTGATCGATTGGCTCGACTATAACGGATACACCGTCGTCACCAAGTTCACGAAGGAATTCGTCGACGCCATCACCGGCCGCCGCAAGGTGAAGGGCAGCATGGATGTCGACCTCGCCGTAAATGCGATGGAGCTCGCCGAGCACGTCGATCAGATCGTGTTGTTCTCGGGCGATGGCAATTTTCGTTCGCTGGTGGAAGCGCTGCAGCGCCGCGGTGTCCGCGTAACGGTCGTCTCCACACTCTGCACTCAGCCAGCCATGGTCGCCGACGACCTGCGCCGACAGGCGGACGTATTCATTGATTTGGCAGAACTGAAACCAAAAGTGGGGCGCGATCCGGCCAATCGGCCGGGATCGCGCGAGATGCGCCAGTTACCGCAATTCCTCGCGCGCGTAGCGATCGATCGCGGCGACCAGGTGGAGTGATCCCTGCGGGAGGCCGCACGACTCTCAGACGTCGAAGAACACGGTCTCCTCGGGCCCCTGCAAATTGACCGTGAAGGAATACACGACCTTCCCGGCGCGCTCGCTTCGCGTTGCGATCAACGTCTTGCGCCGCGCCGGCTGTTCGATCAGGTTGAGCACGGGGTCTCCGGCGTTGGCAGCCTCTTCATCCGAGAAATAGAGCCGCGTGTTGAGACCGATATTGATGCCGCGCGCGACGATCCAGACATTGACGTGTGGCGCGCATTTGCGCCCCGCCTTGTCGGTGATGGCGCCGGGCTTGATGGTCTCGAAGGTCACGAGCCCGCTGTCGAAGTCGGAGCCGGCGCGGCCCCAGCCGCGAAACTCCTGCTCCAGCGCGCCGGCCGAGCGGTCGGCCGGATGGTTGTAGCGGCCGGCCGCATTGGCCTGCCAGATTTCCAGCAGCACGTCGCGCAGCGGCGTACCGGTGCCGTCAAGCACCTTGCCTTCCAGCGTGATGCGTTCGCCCCGGGTGTTCGGCGTCACCAGCACGTTGGAAAAGTTCTTCTCGAAGATATCGAAGCCGGCCATGGCCGGGATCAGGCCGATGTGGACGTAGGGGCCGGCGGTCTGCGAGGCGGTTTCCTTGAGATAGTGGAGCGGCTGCGGCATCGGCTCAGTTCCCCTCGGTGCGGTTTTCGAAATAGGTGGAGCGCTGGCCGCGCAGGACGATGTCGAAACGGTAGGCGAGCGAATCGAACGGTGTCGAGGCGTTGAGGTCGAGCGGCGCGACCAGGCGATCGAGCGCATCCTTGTCCGGAATCGTCGTCAGGATCGGGCAGACCGGGATCAGGGGATCGCCCTCGAAATACATCTGCGTGATCAGCCGCTGCGCAAAGCCCGAGCCGAACACCGAGAAGTGGATGTGGGCGGGACGCCAGCTGTTGACGAAGTTGCGCCAGGGATAAGGACCCGGCTTCACGGTGCGGAAATAATAATAGCCGGTGTCGTCAGTCAGCGCGCGGCCGCAGCCGCCGAAATTCGGATCGATCGGCGCCAGATACGTGTCCTTCTTGTGCCGGTAGCGGCCGCCGGCATTGGCCTGCCAGAATTCGACCAGCGTGTTCGGAACGCCGCGGCCGGTCTCGTCCAGCACGCGACCGTGGACGATGATGCGCTCGCCGACGGGATCGCCGTCCTTGGCGTAGTTGCGGATCAGGTCGTTGTCGAGCGGGCCGAGATCGTTGTGGCCGAACACCGGTCCCGTGATTTCCGAGACCGAATTCTCCAGTGACAGCAGCGCCTGGCGCGGCGAGCGCAGCACCGAGGATTTGTAGCCGGGAGCATACGCGGGCGGATGGATGGAACGGTCGCGCTGGAAGAAGCCGCCGTCGCCGAGCGGCGGCGTGAACGGCTCGGCGCGGTTGAGGCGGGGATCCTGCAAGGCTGTCGCCTGGGCATTCATCGGCGTTGTCTCTCCCTAGGGCATCCCGGGGTCCCGGGTGCGCGGCTTATTGAACGATAATGCCGCCACCTATTCTCAAGATAAATAGATCGATTATAATGAATTCCATGAAAAAAATAGATCATTTGTCCCTCGACGGCCATGCCCTCGAATTGTTCCTCGCCGTGCTGGAAGAAGGCTCGGTGACGGCGGCGGCAACGCGGCTCGGCCTGACGCAATCCGCCGTCAGCCACAGCCTGAACAAGCTGCGGCGGATCGCTGGAGATCCGCTGTTCGCCAAGTCCGGCCGCGGCATCGTCGCCACCGCGCACGCCCAGGCCCTCGCGGCGAAGGCGCGTGCGCTGATCGACGAGATGCGCAGCTTTGCCGGCGGCGTCAGCTTCGAGCCGGCGCAGGCCCAGCTCTCGCTGACGATCGCCGCCAACGATTTCCAGCGCGACCTGTTGCTGCCGCGCTTCTTCGGCCATGTCAGCGAACAGGTGAAGAGCCTGCACCTGCGGGTAATCCCCTCGCAGTCCCCCTCCCCCGCGATGCTGCGCGAGAACCGGTGCGATCTCATGATCACGCCGCTGCCGCCGTCCGGCGTCGACATCGTGCAGAAGCGCGTGCTGAGCGACCACTATGTCTGTTACTTTGACCCGAAGGCACGTACCGCGCCCGCCGGTCGCAGCGCCTATCTCGCAGCGCGCCACATCACCGTGGTCTACACCGACAATGAGCGGCTCGACTTCGACCGCCGGCTGGCGGCCAACGGCTTCCACCGCGACATCGCCATCTCCGTGCCGAGCTTTTCAGGCGTGCCGTCGTTCCTGCGCGGCACGCAGATGCTCGCGAGCATGCCGAGCCTGCTCGCGTCCGGTGTCATGCAGGGCTTCGCACATGCCCGAATTCCGCTGGCCTCGGGCACTCGGACCCTGGCCGAGCTGCCGATGTTCATGGTCTGGCACCAGCGCTACCAGAAAGACCCGGCCCATCGCTGGATCAGGAACCAGCTCGAGACGGTAGCAGAGACCGCCGCAGGAGCATGAACGGCAGAATCGGGAACGTCCGAACTTCAGGTCAATTCCGCCGACAGCTTGCGCATCGCGCGGTCGAGAACCTCGACCTCCTCCGAAGTCAGCACGGCAAGCAGCCTCGTCTCCCGTTCCAGCGCGAACGGCACGATCTTGCGGAAAAGCGCGCGGCCTGCTGACGTCAGCGAAACGATCAGCTCGCGACGGTCATCAGAAGCATGTTTTCGGCTGACGATGCCGCGCGTCTCCAGTCCCTGGACGGCGCGGCTGACCTGCATCTTGTCGAGCGTGGTGAGCGGCCCGATTTCCTTGGTCGCAATCTGGGTCCGCGCGCCAAGAATGGCAAGCACACGCCATTCCTGACGCGTCAGCGCAAAGCGTTCCGAATAGACTTCGGCCACGGCCAGCGACACCTGTTCGGCCAGACGCGCCAGCCGATACGGAAAATACTGCTGCAGATCGAGCTCGGTGCCGGCATCCTGCGCCGGACCCGCTGCCCTATTTCGTGCTTCGCGCAAACGTCCCGCCATGCCGCTCAGTCCCTGGCTTGCATTCCTGCAAAAGTTTTCCGGGCAGATTGATCCAGATCAACCCCGGAGATTGTAACATTTGATACTAATTCCGCAACCATCAAAGGGAGTGACGCCGCCATGAAAATCGAGAAGATCCATCACGTCGCCTATCGCTGCGTCGACGCCAAGGCAACCGTCGAGTTCTACAAGAAGGTCTTGAACATGGATCTTCTCGGCGCGATCGCCGAGGATCGCGTGCCTTCCACCAAGGCACCCGATCCGTACATGCACATTTTCCTCGATGCAGGGAACGGCAACATCCTCGCCTTCTTCGAGCTGCCGAACTCGCCGCCCATGGGCCGCGATCCCAACACGCCGGAATGGACCCAGCACATCGCCTTTCAGGTCAAGGACCTCGCCGAGCTCGAGGAAGCCCGGGCGCGCGCGGAAGCTGCCGGCCTCGACGTCGTCGGCGTCACCGACCACACCATCTTCAAGTCCATCTACTTTCGCGATCCGAGCGGCCACCGCCTCGAGATCGCGGCCTGGACCGCCACGCCGGACCAGATCGACCGCATGAAATCGGTCGCGCACGAGATGGTCGAGGAATGGTCGCGCACCAAGCGTCCGCCACGGCATAACGCCTGGATGCACGAGAAAGAGTTTCAGGACGCACATTGAATTCGGCACGACTCGCGAGGAACCGGACATGACGAACTACATCTATCCGAAGTTCGGCTATTTGCGCTCGAAAGAACAGGCCGAGGGCATCGTCAAACGGCACCCGATCGTCGTCATCGGCGCAGGTCCCGTTGGGCTCACCGCAGCCCTCGATTGCGCGGCGCGCGGCCAGCCGGTTGTTTTGCTCGACGACAACGATACCGTCAGCATCGGCTCACGCGCCGTCTGCTATGCCAAGCGCCCGCTGGAGATCTGGAACCGGCTCGACTGCGCCGATCCCATGGTCGAACGCGGCGTGAGCTGGAACGTCGGCAAGGTATTCTTTCGCGACGAGCTTTCCTACCAGTTCGACCTCCTGCCCGAGAGCGACCACGAGTGGCCCGCCATGATCAACCTCCAGCAATATCATTTGGAGGAGATCCTGGTCGCCAGGTGCCGCGCCAGCCCACTCATCGATCTACGCTGGAAGCACCGGCTGATCAGCCTCAAGCAGGCGGCCGATCATGCCGAGCTCGCGGTGGAGACGCCCGATGGCATCTTCACTATGGAGGCGCAGTGGGTGATCGCCTGCGACGGCGCCAATTCCGATACGCGCAAGATGGTAGGCGCCGAATTCAAGGGGCAGTACTTTGAGGACCGCTTCCTGATCGCCGACGTCGCCATGAAGGCGGATTTCCCGACCGAGCGTTGGTTCTGGTTCGATCCGCCGTTCCATCCCGCGCAGTCCGTGCTCCTGCACCGGCAGGCCGACGACATATGGCGCATCGACTTCCAGCTCGGCTGGGACGCAGATCCCGACGAGGAGAAGCGGCCGGAGCGGGTCATCCCGCGCATCAAGGCGATGCTGGGCGAGGATACGGAGTTCGAGCTCGAATGGGTCTCGATCTATCAGTTCGCCTGTCGGCGGATCGACAAGTTCCGCCACGGCAGGGTGCTGTTTGCCGGCGATGCTGCACACCAGGTCTCACCGTTCGGTGCCCGCGGCGCCAACACCGGCGTGCAGGACATCGACAATCTCGCCTGGAAGCTCGCTATGGTATTGCGTGGAGAGGCGCCGGAGGCGCTCCTCGACAGCTATCACGACGAACGCGCATACGCCGCCGATGACAACATCCTGAACTCGACGCGAGCGACCGACTTCATCACACCAAAAACCAAGGTAAGCCGCCATTTCCGCGACGCCGTGCTCGAACTCGCGCAGCATCACGGCTTTGCGCGCCCACTGGTCAACAGCGGCCGGCTGTCGACACCAACGCCTTACGTTACCTCGCCCCTCAATACCTTCGACGACAGCCTGCTCGACGGCGAGATGCGGCCCGGCACCAACGCTGCGGACGCTCCGGTGACGATTGGCGGCAAGCCCGACTGGTTTCTCAACTGCCTTGGCGCGGGCTTCGTCGTCGTGACATTCGACCAAGCGGTGGACAACGAGCGGATCGAGGTCGGGCCAATCGCGGCACGGGTCATCCGTGTCGGGCGTGACATTGATGATCCCAGGGGTGTTCTGGCGAGTCGCTACGGCACGTCGACTGGCACCACATACCTCTTCCGGCCCGACCAATATGTCGCCGCGCGCTGGGCCGGCTTCGACGAAGGAAAGATCTCCGCGGCGCTGTTGCGCGCTACTGCTCAAGACGCCGTACGGCAGAAGGAGATTGCGGCATGATGCTCAACCGCTCACCGAATATCGCCGATCCAGACGGATTCTATGCCGAACTGATCGGCAGCCAGCGGGATTTGAACGAAGAGCAAGCGCTGCGCATGAACGCTCGGCTGATCCTGCTGCTCGCCAATCACATCGGCGACCGCGACGTGCTCGCGGAGGCAATCAGCTGCGCGCGCAGCGGCCGCGGATAGGCGCGTCTTCGCACCGCCCTCGATATCAGGATGTTCGGCGTCGTTGCCGGATCAGGCCGAAGCCATCTTCCGGTACGGGCCGGCGGTGACGGGAGGCAGCCTTCCAACAGGCCTTTCCCAAATTCAGGCCGCCCCTCGCCAAACCCACTGGTTGCGCGCGGACCGCCACGCTAGAATTCGGCCATGACAGTGACCGATATTGCGAGCCGGACCTACAATCACAGCTGGCGGCTGGATCCCATCATCCGCAGCCTGCTCGATACCGACTTTTATAAGCTATTGATGTTACAGATGATTCGGGAAGATTACTCGAATCAGCAGGTGACCTTCTCGGTCATCAACCGCTCGCGCCATGTGCGGCTCGCCGAGATCATCGACGAGGGCGAGCTGCGCGCCCAGCTCGACCACGCCCGCACCATCCGCTTCACCAAGAAGGAGCTGATCTGGCTCGCCGGTAACACCTTCTACGGCAAGACCCACATGTTCTCGGCGGATTTCATCCGCTGGCTGGCCGAATTCCGCCTGCCCGAATACGAGCTGCGCAAGGTCGAGGGGCAGTACGAATTGCACTTCCACGGGCCGTGGACCCACACCACGATGTGGGAGATTCCGGCGCTCGCGATTCTCAACGAGCTGCGCTCGCGCGCGGCGATCAAGGGCCGCGGCCGCTTCGAGCTCGACGTGCTCTACGCCCGCGCCAAGGCCAAGCTGTGGACCAAGGTCGAGCGGCTGCGCAAGCTCGAGAACCTGAGGCTCTCCGACTTCGGCACCCGCCGGCGTCACGGCTTTCTCTGGCAGCGCTGGTGCGTCGAGGCGGTGAAGGAAGGCCTCGGCCCCTCCTTCATCGGCACCTCCAACGTGCTGCTCGCGATGGACAACGACCTCGAGGCCATCGGCACCAACGCGCACGAGCTGCCGATGGTCGCGGCCGGGCTCGCCAAGGACGACGAGGAGTTGCGCTGGGCGCCCTATCGCATTCTCGACCAGTGGCGTCAGACCTACGGCGGCAACCTCCTGATCGCACTGCCCGACGCCTTCGGTACGAAAGCGTTCCTACGCGATGCGCCGGAATGGGTCGCCGACTGGACCGGCTTCCGCCCCGACAGCGCGCCGCCAATCCAGGCCGGCGAGGAGATCATCGCCTGGTGGGAGAAGAAGGGCCGCAACCCGAGGGACAAGCTGCTCGTCTTTTCCGACGCGATGGACGTCGGCTCGATCGAGGAGACCTATCACCACTTCACCGGCCGCGTGCGGCTCTCTTTCGGCTGGGGCACCAACCTCACCAACGACTTCGTCGGCTGCGCCCCGGACGGCTCGTTCAATCTCGATCCGATCTCGCTGGTCTGCAAGGTGTCGTCGGTCGACGGCCATCCGGCGGTCAAGCTCTCCGACAATCCGGAGAAGGCAACCGGCCTCCCCTCGGAGATCGAGCGTTACCTGCGCGTGTTCGGCGACGTCGGCCGCGTGCGCAAGCCGGTGCTGGTCTAGCAATTCTCTCGATCGGGTAAACCGCACGCCACGAATGCGCGGCATTGGTTCGCCAATTCCGCGCCAGTTCCGCTTCCTCAGTATTTGAAGCGATCTGCGCGCATCCACGTCACGACGCCTTCACCCTACGGCGCAGTCCCCCGCGTCTTTCAGGTCGAGTTAAGCAACCATCCCTTCTACTTGACGTTGCAGGCGCAACGCTCCGCTGGGGTCGTTGATCGATTTGGGGAACTAAGGGTGTTTCGCAGGACATCGGCGTCGACGAAGGGACACAGCTTCCTTCATGTCATCAAGCTCGTCTCGCCTTTCGTGATGGTCGTCGTGCTTCAGGCGGCGATTGCGGGATTCAGCCTCGAGGTGATGTCATCGGTCCGCGCCTATGTCGCGGGCGAAGCGCTGTGGTCGCGCTCGCAGAAGAACGCCGTCTATTTCCTCAATAGCTATTTGCATTCGGGCGAACCGAGCCAGTTCGCGCAATACCAGGCCTCGCTCGCCGTTCCGATCGGCGACGAGTTCGCACGCTGGGCGCTCGAGCGAGATCCCGTCGACGTCGAAGCCGCCCGCATCGGCTTCCTGCAAGGCGGCAACCATCCCGATGACGTTCCGGGATTGATCTGGCTGTTTCGCTATTTCAACCGCGTCAGCTTCCTCCAGGAAGCGATCCGCGAGTGGGCGGCCACCGATCCGATGCTGCTGGAGCTGAGCGTGTTCGGCGAGGTCATCCGGTCCGAGCTGGAGAAGGGCCCTGTTCAGGACAGCGGCCGCCTGCGATTCCTGTCGTCGCGGCTCTCTGAGCTCAACACCCAGTTCACGGTGCATGCCAACCGCTTCTCCACCGTCCTGGGCGAAGGCTCCCGCGCGATCAAATTGACGCTGACCAGCATCAACATCCTCACCGCCGTGACGCTGATCCTGCTGCTGATCTGGCACACGCGGCGATTGGTGCTGCAACGACAGGCGTTCGAGGATGCCCTGCATGCCGAGAAGGAGCGCCTGGCCTGGCAGGCGTCGCACGACTGGCTGACGGGCCTTGCCAACCGCCGCGCCTTCGAGGCGCGCCTGCAAGGCGAGCTCGACAATATCGCGGCAGGCTCGCTGGGCCTGATCCTGCTCGACCTCGACCAGTTCAAGAACGTCAACGACAGCTGCGGCCATCTTGCGGGCGACCGCCTGCTCTGCCAGGTCTCGCGCCTCCTGCAACAGGACCGGCGCCCGCATGATCTGGTGGCCCGGCTCGGCGGCGACGAATTCGGCCTGATCCTGCCGCGGTGCTCGCCGTTCGACGCAACGGACATCGCCGAACGGCTGCGACGAGCGCTCGAGCTGTTCAGCTTCGCCTGGGACGATCGCTGCTTTGCAGTGACTGCCAGCATCGGCATCACCTGCATCACCGACCGCGACACCACGCTCGAGGACGCGATGCGGCGCGCGGATGCCGCCTGCTATCGCGCCAAGGAAAAGGGACGCAACCGGGTTCAGGTCGACGGTGTGCGGGCCGACGTCGTCCTCGTTGCAGCACGGCCACGCGAAGCGGCCCGCGCTTGAGGCCGCCCGCCCTATCGGCGCAAAGGCAGAATCCCGAGGCCCGCAAGGTGCGCGTCGAGGAACTGCTCCACCTGCTGGCGCAGCAACTGGGGCGGCACGGCCACCATGCGCTCCTCGAGACCGAGCGAGATGATGCCGTGCACCGCGGAGAACAGGGTGCGCGACAACAGCGCGATCTTCACGTCATCCGCATCCGGCAGCAGCCGCACCAGCGGCGGGTGCATCAGCGCGAAGGCGTCCATTACCATCTGAAGGATGTCGTCCGGATAGGGGCGATCGTCCTCCATCCGATGCTCGAACAGCGAACGCAGCAAATTCGCGTGCTCCGCAAAGAATTCGAGATAGGCCTCGGCAAGCCCGTAGAGCTGGCCGACCGGATCCTCGGCCGGAACCCCCGAAAGCCGCGATGTGAGCGCCTGAACGGTCTCCCGATTGACGGTCAGGATCACCCCGTCGAAGTCGCCGAACTCGTTATAGACGCTGCCGACCGAGCAGCCGGCGGCTTCGGCGACGTCACGAACCTTCAATGATCTCAAACCCTTAGAAGAAATTATAGTGCGGGCGATCTCCAGGATCAGGAGCCGTCGCCGAACTTTTTTTTGGTCGCGCAGAGATTCTTCTTGAACATTGTTCATTTTCAAGCTACTCATGTGAACATTGTTCAAATTAACCCGGAGACCTGCAAAATGCAAACCCTCGCTGTTGATATTGCCACCACCTTCGTCGACGACGCCGCAGCCCTCGTGACCGGTCTTGGCCGGGCCGCCCTCAAGCTCGTGATGGCGCCGATCGATCGCATCGCCAATGCCTGCGACATTGCCGGCGTGCTCGCTGAGCGTCGCGCGACCTTCCGGATGTGGCGCGCCAACCGTGGCCGCGCCCGTCGCGAAGGCCGCAGGTTCAGCCTGCTTGGTCGCTTCTCCCCCTTTCGCCACCTCGCTCACCTCACCTGAGGCACCCGCCGCGAAGCGGTTCGAATGCAAGAAAAGGCCGCAATGAAGGACTTACCATTTTCCGACATTCGCGGCCGATGTCGCGGGCCTTACCGGTGCGGTTCAGTTTTTGCTCACGGCCCGTCGCATATCCGGGTCAGCGCGGCCCTTCCGCCCAAAGCCGACGCGGCCGCAACCGGAAATTTGCGAACCTAACGAGACCATTTGGAGACCAACAGGATCGGAGGGATCGAGGGGACAGAGCAGGCCGACGACCATCGTCACTCTGCAATCGTTCGTCCCATTCCCTTCCGGTCGTGACGCTTTCACCGCCCACGAAGCAACCTCAGGCTGCCTTTCCAAAACAGGACTAGTCATGATCAGGGAATTGATGTCGTCACGCCGCTTCGCGCCGCTGTTCTGGGCGCAGTTCTTCTCGGCGCTCAATGACAACGTGCTCAAGAACGCACTCGTCATCATCCTGCTTTACAGTGCCGCGACCGGCCACGGCGACGCGCTGGTGACGGTGGCAGGCGCCGTCTTCATCTTCCCCTATTTCATCCTGTCCGGGCTCGGCGGACAGCTCGCCGACAAATACGTCAAATCCGTCGTCGCAAGGCGACTCAAATTCACCGAGATCTTCGCCGCGGGCTTTGCCGCCGCCGGCTTCTTCCTGCACTCGGTGCCGCTGCTGTTCGCAGCGCTCGCGCTGTTCGGCATCATCGCCGCCCTGTTCGGCCCCGTGAAATATTCCATGCTGCCGGACCAGCTCGAGCTCGGCGAGCTCGCGACCGGCAATGCGCTGGTCGAAGGCGCGACCTTCATGGCCATCCTGCTCGGCACCGTCGCCGGCGGCCAGTTCGTGGCCGGCTCCGCCCATATGGGCTGGGTCGCATCCGCCGTGGTGGTGCTGGCTCTGCTGTCCTGGGCTTTCGCTTCCCGCATTCCGCAGACCACGCCCTCCGCGCCCGATCTGCCCGTCGATGCCAATCCCTGGACCTCGACGCTCGGCTTACTGAAGACGCTGCACGCCGACCACCGTCTGTGGGACGGCACCGTGATCGTCTCCTGGTTCTGGCTGGTCGGCGCCATCGTGCTGTCGCTGCTGCCGGCGCTGGTCAAGGAGGTCGTCGGCGGCACCGAAGGCGTGGTGACGCTGTGTCTTGCGATCTTCGCGATCGGCATCGCCATCGGCTCGCTGTTCGCGGCGCAACTGAGCCACGTTCGCCCGAACCTCGCCCTGGTGCCGATCGGCGCCATCATCATGGGGTTTGCCGGCCTCGATCTCGCCTGGGCCATCGGCGTGACCACCAAGGGTCACGACATCACCGCGCTCGACTTCGCAACCTCGTTCGCGGGCCTGCGCATGCTGATCGACTTCGTCGCCTTCGCATTCGGCGGCGGCCTGTTCGTCGTCCCCTCCTTCGCCGCAGTCCAGGCCTGGTCGGTCCCCTCCGAGCGCGCCCGCATCATCGCGGCCGGCAATGTGCTACAGGCTGCCTTCATGGTGGTCGGCTCGCTGTTCGTCGCGCTGCTGCAGGCCGCAGGCCTCCATGTCGGCTGGATCTTCTTCGGCCTTGGCGTCGCCAGCTTCGGCGCGGTGTGGTTCGTGCTGACGAAATGGGGCAAGGAAGGCGTGCGCGATTTCGGCGGGTTGCTGTTCCGCGCACTGTTCCGCACCGAGATCCGCGGCCTCGAGAACCTGCCGCCATCCGGCACGCGCATGCTGATCGCGCCGAACCATGTCAGCCTGATCGACGGCCCGCTGCTGCACGCCGTGCTGCCGATCGACGCGAGTTTCGCGGTCGATACCGGCATCGCCAAGGCCTGGTGGGCCAAGCCGTTCCTGCGGGTGGTGAAGCATTACACCATGGACCCGACCAAGCCGCTGGCCGCGCGCGACCTGATCAAGCTGGTTGCCGCCGGCGAGCCGGTGGTCATCTTTCCGGAAGGACGCATCACCGTCTCCGGCTCGCTGATGAAGGTTTATGACGGCACCGCGATGATCGCGGACAAGGCCGACGCCGTGGTCGTGCCCGTCCGCATCGAAGGCGCGCAGCGCTCGCATCTCAGCTACCTCAACAGCAGCCAGATCAAGCGCTCGTGGTTTCCGCGGGTGACGGTCACGATCCTGCCGCCGGTCAAGCTTCCGGTCGATCCGGCGCTGAAGGGCAAGGCACGCCGCAACGCCGCGGGTGCAGCGCTCCAGGACGTGATGATCGACGCTCTGGTCAAGAACGCCATGCTCGATCACTCGCTGTTCGAAGCGCTCGGACACGCCTATCGCGACCGCGACACCGGCAAGGTCATCGTCGAGGACGCGCTCGGCACCAAGCTGACCTATCGCAAGCTGATCCTGGGCGCGCAGGTCCTGAGCCGGAAGCTGGAAGACGGCACTGCCGTCGGCGAGAATGTCGGCGTGCTGCTGCCGAACTCCGCGGGCGTCGCCGTCGTCTTCATGGCGCTGCAAAACATCGGCCGGGTCCCGGCGATGCTCAACTTCTCCGCCGGCCCGGTCAACGTCCTCGCCGCCATGAAGGCCGCGCAGGTCAAGACCGTGTTGACCTCGAAGGCCTTCATCGAGAAGGGCAAGCTCGACAAGCTGATGGCCGCGATCTCCGCGGAGGCCCGAATTGTCTATCTCGAAGATGTCCGCGCCTCGATCGGTGTGGCCGACAAGATCAAGGGCCTGCTCGCAGGTACAGCGCCGCGGGTCACCCGCCAGGCGAACGATCCTGCCGTCGTTCTGTTCACGTCGGGCTCGGAAGGCACGCCCAAAGGCGTGGTGCTGTCCCACCGCAACATCCTCGCCAACGCGGCGCAGGCGCTGGCGCGGGTCGATGCCAACGCCAATGACAAGGTGTTCAACGTGCTGCCGGTGTTCCACTCCTTCGGGCTGACAGGCGGGATGATGATGCCGCTGCTCGCGGGCATTCCGATCTACATGTACCCGTCCCCGCTGCACTATAGGATCGTGCCCGAGCTGATCTACCAGACCGGCGCCACCATCCTGTTCGGCACCGACACGTTCCTCACCGGCTACGCGCGCTCGGCGCATGCTTACGACTTCCGCACCCTGCGTCTGGTGATCGCCGGCGCCGAGGCGGTCAAGGACCGCACCCGGCAGGTGTTCATGGAGCGCTACGGCATCCGCATCCTCGAGGGCTATGGCGTCACCGAGACGGCGCCGGTACTGGCGATGAACACGCCGATGGCCAACCGCCCCGGCACCGTCGGTCGCCTGTCGCCGCTGATGGAAAGCCGCCTCGATCCGGTCCCCGGCATCGAGGACGGCGGCCGCCTCTCCGTGCGCGGACCGAACGTGATGCTCGGTTACCTCAGGGCCGAAAATCCCGGCGTGCTCGAAGTGCTCGCGGAAGGCTGGCACGACACCGGCGACATCGTCGCAATCGACCCGGCCGGCTTCATCACCATCAAGGGCCGCGCCAAGCGCTTTGCCAAGATCGCAGGCGAGATGGTCTCGCTGTCCGCGGTCGAAAGCATCGCGGCGACGCTGTGGCCGCAGGCCGGCTCGGTCGCCGTGTCGATCCCCGACCAGCGCAAGGGCGAGCGCATCGTGCTGCTGACGACGGAGAAGACCGCCGAGCGCAGCGCGATGCAGGGCCAGGCCAAGGCGATCGGCGCGTCCGAGCTGACCGTGCCCGCCGCGATCATGGTGGTCGACAAGGTGCCGCTGCTCGGCACCGGCAAGACCGACTATGTCACGGCAACGACGATGGCCCGCGAGCAGGCGTCTTCGCCGGAGCGCGAGGTGGCGTAAACGAGATGCAGGAGGCGCCTGAGCCAGGCGACGCGCGATGCCCCGGAGTGGTTCTGCTTCACGGCATCGCGCGGACCTCGGCGTCCCTGACGAAGCTGGAGCGGGCGCTCCGGGCCAGCGGGTTCACGACGCTCAACGTCGACTATTCCAGCCGCAGCAAGCCGATCGCGGCGATCGCAGACGACATTCATCCGGCGATCGCCCGTTTCGCCGAACGTGACGCGCCGCTGCATTTCGTCGCGCATTCGATGGGCGGCCTCGTCGCGCGCGCCTACATCGCAAGACACCGCCCCGCCCGGCTTGCCCGCGTCGTGATGCTGGGCACGCCGAACAGCGGCAGCGAGGTCGCTGATCTCCTGCAGGGATTGCTGCCCTACCGCGCATTCTACGGGCCAGCCGGCCTCGAGCTGACCACCACGCCCGCAACCGCACCGAATGCCCTCCCCGCCATCGACTATCCGGTCGGTGTGATCGCTGGAAACCGCTTCATCGATCCTGTCGCCGGTCTCTTCGTTCTGCCGAAGCCCAATGACGGACGGGTGTCGGTGCAGAGCACGATGCTTGCCGGCATGACCGACCATGTCGTCGTGAAGGCGTCCCACACCGGGCTGCCGCGTCACGCCGCCGCGATCGCACAGACGATCGCTTTTCTGCGCAACGGCCATTTTCGGCCGAGGTAACGGGTCACGGCGCCGTCCGCCGTTCCTGTGCATAGCGAACCAGCGCCGCGAAGCGATAGATGCCGTGCACGAACTTGCCGTAGGGCATGGTGATGAACAGCGCAAACACGGCGCCGAGATGCAGCGCCAACAACGGCCCCATGGCCGCGGCCTCGCGCAGGAGCAGAAGCAGCATGCCGGTGAGACCGGTCAGGAACAGCATGGCGATGAAGCCGACATCCATGCCGTAGCTGTTCTCGTCCAGCAGTTCCGGCGCCCTGCGCAATTTCGCGACGTACAGGCCGATCGGCCCGACGATGAGGCCGATGCCGCCGAGCGCGCCGAGCACGACGGGCAGATCCCACCACGGATACGGCGCCTCGCGTCCGAGGAGATAGTGATACAGCGTGGCGACGGACGTCGCGGCAAAGCACAGCAGGAAGCCGTAGAACGTCAGGTGATGATAGAGCTTGCGCCGGTCGGTCGGCTTGTCGTCCTCGTTGTAGCAGCCAACGCCGCCACCATGGAGATAGCGCAGCTCGCCGGCATCGCGGATCGCCTGGAAAATCGAGCCGCCGTCCGCTCTGCCGCCGATCGGCGTGCCGATATCGCGCCAGAAGGCACGCACGCTCATGACAAGTGCAAGGATGGCATAGAGGAGTGCCGCGCTGAACAACGCAGCCATCGCGTTGTGCGGCATCAGTTTGTAGAACGCCCCAGGCCCGGTATGGACACCGAACAGCACGCTGCGATCGTTCAGCGCAGCAAAGCCGAAGATAAAGGCGGCCATGCTGAGCGCAGCGACGATGCTGATCACGAGACCATTGCGCGCGAAGGCGCCGGACAACGCCCGCGGCCAGGCGTAGGCCGCATAAGACTCCGCGCGCGCGACCGCGAGCGTCTTCGGGACGTTGACGTCGAATTCGTGCGGCGGCGAGAACTGGCAATCGACGTAGCAGGCGCCACAGGAATGGCAGAGGTTGGCGAGATAATTGAGATCGCCGTCGGAGAAGGCGCGGCGCATCTCCATGGCGGGAAATACCGCGCAAAGACCCTCGCAGTAGCGGCAGGAATTGCAGACCGTCATCAGGCGGTCGGCTTCGTCCAGAATTTGGGTTCCGTGCATGGCTCTACTTCGTCAGGCCTTTGCCCTCGAGCCATTTCTGGATCAGGGCCGCGACCTCGAGGTTGTTCTTGTCCATCATCACCATATGCGAATTGCCCTTGATGCCAGCCTGTGGGAGGTCGACGATGTCGACGTTGCCCCCGGCCGCCTTGATGGCGTCCGCAAAGGCGATGCCGTTGGCGCGGATCTTGGGCCAGCGCGAATCGCGCTCGATATAGTCGCCGTAGATGATGAGGGTCGGAATGTTCTTCAGCACATCCGCCCTCGCGGGATCACCGATGCCGGCCGGCTCGATCGCAATCAGCGCCTTGACCTTGTCAGGCCGGGCTTGCGCGACCTTGAAGCCGAAGCTGCCGGCCTGGCTGTGGAACAGGATCACCGAGGGGCCGACGCGATCGAGCTCGGCGATATAGGCGGCGATGGTCGCATCATCAGTTGTGGTCCAGCGCGGTACGTTCTGCTTGACGAAATTCTGGTAGCCCTCGACCGGAAACTGGTTGCCCGGCAGCACCTTTCGCTTGGCGGGATCGGGATCGTAGGAGTTTGGCCCATCACCGATGCGGAAACGCTCGAACGGATTGGCCGTGGTGAGGAAGACAGGCTCGCTCTTGAAGATATCAGGATATTGCGCCCAGCCTGCGCGCCCGCGCTCCACCGCGTCGGAATTGTAGACCGCCCATCCCTTGCGCAGAAAATAATTCAGCCAGCCTTCGCGTCCGTCAGGCGTGGTTTCGTAGGTGACGCCGGTCAGTCCGCCGCCGTGCCACATCAGCAGCGGATAAGCCCCCTTCTCGTTGGCCGGCAGGAAATACTGCACGTACATCTGCTCGACCTGATACGTGCCATTGGGATCGACGTTGGCCGGCACGCCGCCAGGCGCGAACACGACCTCCTTCACCGGCTTGCCGGAGATTTCGACAAGACGCCCGCCGACATGGAACGACCCCATGTCGCGCAGGGTGATCGGCTCGGCGGCGCGGGCGTGGCCGACCATCAGCAGCGCCGTGATCGAGGCAATGACAATACGCGACATGGTTTCTCCCATCACCTTTCTTCTTGGTCCCTAGTTCTTCGCATGACGTGCCGCTTCCCGCCCTGCGATCCGCCCGAACACGCTGCCGATGGTCATGCCCATGCCGGCGGCATAACCCTTGCCGAGCACGTTGCCGGCCATGATCTCGCCGGCCGCGAACATGTTGCCTGATGGCTTGCCGTCAGCCATCAGCATCCGCGCTTCCTTGGTCACGCGCGTGCCGAGATAGGTGAAGGTGATGCCGGGCCGCACCGGATAGGCGAGATAGGGCGGCGTCTCGATCCGCCGCGCCCAATGCGTCTTCTGCGGCGTGATGCCCTCCGTGCGGCAGTCGTCCAGGATGGTGTGGTCGAACGTGCCGGGCCTCACCGCGGCGTTGAACTCCGTGATGGTCGTTTCCAGCGCGGCCGGATCGAGCTCGAGCTTGCTGGCAAGCTCCGCGACCGTCTGCCCGGCGATCGGCGGGAACAGCGTCGGCATGAACGAGGTAACGACGGTGGAATCGAAGATGATATAGGCAATCTGATCGGGCTGCGCCGCGACCAGCCGGCCCCAGATCGCATAGCGCTTCGGCCAGATGTCCTCGCCCTCGTCATAGAAGCGCTGGGCGTGCTTGTTGACGACGATGCCGAAGACGACCGAGTCATGACGCGTGATGATGCCGCCGTCGAATTTCGGCGCGCGGGCGTCGATCGCCACCGCGTGGCACTGGGTGGGATCGCCGACCTCCTGCACGCCCTTGTCGAGCAGCATTTTCAGGATCGAGCCGCGGTTATAGGGCGTGCCGCGAATCAGGAAGTTGTCAGCCGCCTCGCCCCAATACTGCTTCAGCCATTCGATGTTGGCCTCGAACCCGCCGGCCGCGGCGACCAGCGACGTCGCGCGGATCTCGGTCTCGCCCTTGATCGGCCGCTTGAGGCGGGCGGCCAGGAACATGCCGTCCTCGATCACGAGGTCCGTGACCTCGGCATCGTATTCGACATCGACGCCGAGCCGCTCGGCGGTGAGGTAGAGCGCATTCAGCATCGCGCGGCCGCCGCCGAGAAAGAAGGAGTTGGTGCGGCCGAGGCTCAGCGTGCCGCCGAGCGAGGGCTGCCAGCGCACGCCCTGCTCCACGATCCAGTTCAGGATGTCCTTGGACTCCCGGATCATGTGGCGCGCAAGTTCCTCGTCGGTCTGCCCGCCGGTGACCAGCAGCAGATCCTTCCAGAATTCCTCCTCGGTGTAGGGGCCGGTGAGGATTTCGGTGGCAGCGTCATGGGCGCAGCGCATGTTGCGGGTGTGGCGGGTGTTGCCGCCGCGATAGAATTTTGGCGCGCCTTCAAGCACGAGCACCGAGGCGCCGCCACGACGCGCCGCGATCGCCGCACACAGCGCCGCGTTGCCGCCTCCGATCACCAGCACGTCGTATTTGCTGCTCATGCCGTCTGCCCGATGCGACGAAGTTGGAGACATTCTGCCCGCCGGCGGCCTCGGTCAACCGGTCCGCCATTGCGTACTTTTGTATACAAAGATATACAGAAGCTGCGCAAGCCGCATCTCTGCATGGGCAGGATGCGCTTTTTGCTTCGAGGATGCATGTCGAGACGCCCGGCAAAGGCAGGATCGATCGCGCGCGGCGCGGGCGTCGCGCTGGGCGAAGCGGTGTTCCGCTCACTCTGCGAGGCGCTCCAGGCCGGCAGCTACCGCGCGGGCGATCGCCTGCGCGAGGAGGAAGTGGCGCAGCGGCTGAAGGTCAGTCGCACGCCGGTTCGCGAAGCGCTGGGCCGCCTCGCGGCGCGCGGCTTCGTCGAGCCCGCCGGCGGCCGCGGCCTGATCGTCCGCAACCTCGATATCTCCGAGGTGCTCGAGCTCTACGCCATGCGCGAGATCATGGAAGGCGCCGCCGCGCGCCTCGCCGCCGAGCACGCCTCGGCGACCGAAATCGACGCGCTCCGGGACATCGAGCAGACCTTCGTCGAGGCGTCCGCGACCGACGCGATCGAGATGGCGCGGCTCAACCGCGCCTTCCACGAGGCGATCTGCCGCGCCGCGCGCAACCGCTATCTCGACAACGCCTCCCGCGAACTGCAGGACTGGATCGCCCTGCTCGGCCCGACCACCTTCACGGTGACGGGACGCCCCACGACCAGCCACGGCGAGCACCAGGCCATCATCGACGCCATCGCCGCACGCGACGGCGACAGGGCCGAACAGCTGGCGCGAGCACACATCCGCGAGGCGCTGCGCTGCCGGCTCAAATTGTTGCAGAAGCAGTAGAGCGCTGCGCTCACGCCAGCACATCCGCGGCGACCGCCTTCGAGACATCCCGGACGTCGGCGGGCTTGAGCCGCACCTGCAAGCCGCGCTGGCCGCCATTGAGATAGACGTAGTCATGCGCGAGCGCGCTCTGCTCGATCACCGTGCGCACGGGCTTGCGCTGCCCGAACGGGCTGATGCCGCCGACCTTGAAGCCAGTGACGCGCTCCGCCTCCAGCGGCTTCATCATCTGCGCCGACTTTCCGCTCACGGCGGCGGCGAGCTTCTTCATCGAGACCTCCTGGTCGGACGGAACGATCACGCAGACCGGCTTGCCGTCGACGAGCGCCATCAGCGTCTTCAACACGCGCGCCGGATTCTCACCGAGGGCCGACGCCGCCTGGAGCCCGATGCTCTCCGCATCGGGATCATAGTCGTAAGCGTGGACGGTGAAGGCTACATCGGCGGCCGCGAGCGCGCGTGTGGCGGGAGTGACTTTGGACATGGGTCACATTTACCACCGTCATTGCTGGGAGCGAAGCGACGAGTACGGCGCAAACTCTCCCCGGGTCGTCCTGGCGAAAGCCAGGACCCATTACCCCAGGGAGCGGTTTGGCGAAGACTTGTCGTTGGGTATTGCCACCGTCCGCGCTCGATAGATTCCGCGGTATGGGTCCTGGCTTTCGCCAGGACGACATCGGAGTGTTTGGCGGATATCGCGCCGCCCAACGAGCGCCGCCCTTACTCCGCAGCGTCGCGCATCTCCACGCGTTCGGCTCTGGCCGCGCAGAACTTGAATTCCGGGATCTTGCCGAACGGATCGAGCGCCGGGTTGGTCAGGAGGTTCGCCGCCGCCTCCGCGTAGCAGAATGGCATGAACACCATGTTCTCCGGAACGTCGCGGTCGGAGCGGACCTTGACCTCGACGGCGCCGCGGCGGGTCTCCAGGCGAATGAAATCGCCAGGCGCGAGCTGCTTCTTGTGCATGTCCTTCGGGCTCATGAAGGCGACCGCCTCCGGCTCGATCTGGTCGAGCACCTGGGCGCGGCGGGTCATCGAGCCGGTGTGCCAATGCTCCAGCACACGGCCGGTCGAGAGCACCATCGGATATTCGGCGTCGGGCAATTCATCCGGCGGGATGACCTTCGCCGGCACGATCTTGCCGCGGCCGCTCGCGGTCGGGAAGCCCGTGGTGAAGATGATTTCGTTGCCCGGCTTGTTCGGATCGTCCGCCGGATAGGTGACGGCACCTTCGCGCACCAGCCGTTCCCAGCTGATGTTCTTGAGCGACGGCATGAGCTCTGCCATCTCGGTGTAGACATCGCCGGCGCCGGCATAATTCCACGGCAGGCCCATGCGCTTGCCGATCTCCTGGATGATCCAGAGATCCTGCCGCGCATCGCCCGGCGGCTTGATCACCTGTCGCGCGAGCTGCACGCGGCGGTCGGTGTTGGTGAAGGAGCCCTCCTTCTCGGCGAAGGCCGAGGCCGGCAGGATGACGTCGGCGTGGAACGCGGTCTCGGTGACGAAGAGATCCTGCACCACGAGATGGTCGAGCATGGCGAGCGCGTGGCGTGCGTGCTGGAGATCGGGGTCCGACATCGCGGGGTTTTCGCCCTCGATATACATGCCCTTGATCTCGCCGGCATGGATCGCGTTCATGATCTCGACCACCGTGAGGCCGCGCACGGGATCGAGATCCTGCTGCCACAGCTTCTCGAAGGCCCCGCGCAAGTCGTCGCGGCCGACCGGCTGGTAATCCGGCAGGAACATCGGGATCAGGCCGGCATCGGAGGCGCCCTGCACGTTGTTCTGGCCGCGCAGCGGATGCAGGCCGGTGCCGGGGCGGCCGACCTGGCCGGTGATCAGCGCGAGCGCGATCAGGCAGCGCGCATTGTCGGTGCCGTGGACGTGCTGGCTGATGCCCATGCCCCAGAAGATGATCGACGATTTTGCCCGCGCATAGGTGCGTGCAACCTCGCGCAGCGTTTGCGCCGGGACGCCGCAGATCGCCTCCATCTTCTCCGGCGTGAATTCCTTGATCTTCTCCTTGAGGTCCTCAAAACCCTCGGTGTAGCCGGCGATGTACTGGTCGTCGGTCAGGCCTTCAGTGATGATCGTGTTGATCATCGCGTTCAGCATGGCGACGTCGGAGCCGGGCTTGAACTGCAGATGCTTGGTCGCATGGCGCGACAGCGTCTGCCGGCGCGGGTCCATCACGAACAGCTTGGCGCCGTTCTGCTTGACCGCGTTCTTGATGAAGGTCGCGGCGACCGGATGGTTCACGGTCGGGTTGGCGCCGATCACGATGATGACCTCGGCGTCCATCGCCGCGGAGAACGGCGCCGACACGGCGCCCGAGCTGAGACCTTCGAACAGCGCCGCCACCGACGAGGCGTGGCACAGCCGGGTGCAGTGGTCGACATTGTTGGAGCCGAAACCGGTGCGCACCAGCTTCTGGAACAGATAGGCCTCTTCGTTCGAGCCCTTGGCCGAGCCGAAGCCGGCGAGCGCCTTCGCGCCGTTCGTGTCGTGGATCTTGACGAGCCCCTTGGCGGCGATGTCGAGCGCCTCTTCCCAGCTCGCTTCGCGGAAATGGGTGAAGGGATTGGCCGGATCGACCTGGTCGTTGGCATCCTTCTTCGCATTAGGCAGCCGCACCAGCGGCTTGGTCAGGCGGTGCGGATGGTGGATGTAGTCGAAGCCGAAGCGGCCCTTCACACAGAGACGGTTGTGATTGGCGGGGCCATCACGGCCCTCGGCATAGATCACCTTCTCGTCCTTGACCTCGTACGTGACCTGACAGCCGACGCCGCAGAACGGGCAGAGCGAATCCACCTTCTTGTCCGCGTAAGTCACGCGGGTCTGGTTCTCGTCGAGCATCACGGCCGGCATCAACGCGCCGGTCGGGCAGGCCTGCACGCATTCGCCGCAGGCAACGCAGGTGGACTCGCCCATGGGATCGTCGAAGTCGAACACGATCTTCGAGCCATGGCTGCGGTAGGCCATGCCGATGACGTCGTTGACCTGGACCTCGCGGCAGGCGCGCACGCACAGGCCGCACTGGATGCAGGCATCGAGATTGACGCGCATCGCCGGATGGCTCGCGTCGGTCGCCCAGCGCTCGGCAGCGGGAAAGCGGCTCTCGGTGACGCCGGTGGTCTCGGCCCAGTGCCAGAACTTCGAGTCCGGATCGTGCGAGGTTTCGCGCGCCGGCTGGTCGGCGACGAGCAGCTCCATCACCATCTTCTGCGCGGAAACCGCACGCGCGGACTCGGTCTTCACCTTCATGCCGACCGACGGCGTGCGCTTGCACGATGCGGCGAGCACGCGCTCGCCCTCGATCTCGACCATGCAGGCGCGGCAATTGCCGTCGGGACGATAGTCGGGCGCCGGCGAGTAGCAGAGATGCGGGATCTCGCGGCCCTGGCGTTTTGCGACTTGCCAGATGGTCTCGCCGGGACTGGCCTCGACCTGCTTGCCGTCGAGCTCGAACGTAATCTTCGTCATTCGGCCGCTTCCTTGAACTCGTCAGGGAAATATTTGATCACGGTGGTAAGCGGATTCGATGCCGCCTGCCCGAGCCCGCAGATCGAGGCATCGCGCATCGCCTGGCTCAATTCTTCCAGCAACGCGCGGTTCCAGACTGGCTTCTGCATCAGCAGCGCCGCCTTCTGGGTTCCAACGCGGCACGGCGTGCACTGGCCGCAGCTCTCGTCCTCGAAGAATTTCATCAGGTTCAGGGCCGCTGCTCGCACGCTGTCCTTCTGCGACAGGATCACGATCGCGGCCGAGCCGATGAAGCAGCCGTATTTCTCCAGCGTACCGAAATCGAGCGGGATGTCGTCCATCGACGCCGGCAGGATGCCGCCCGAGGCGCCACCCGGAAGATAAGCGTAGAAGGTGTGGCCGTCGGCCATGCCGCCGCAATATTCGTCGATCAACTCGCGCACGGTGATGCCTGACGGCGCGAGCTTCATGCCGGGATTCTTCACGCGGCCGGAGACCGAGAAGCTGCGCAGGCCATGACGCTCGTGGCGGCCGTGGCCCTTCCACCAGTCGGCGCCCTTCTCGACGATGTCGCGCACCCACCACAGCGTCTCGACGTTGTTGATCAGCGTCGGCAGTCCGAACAGGCCGACCTGGAACGGATAAGGCGGCTTGTGCCGGGGCAGGCCGCGCTTGCCCTCGATGCTCTCGAGCAGCGAAGATTCCTCGCCGCAGATGTAGGCGCCGGCGCCGCGGCGCATGTGCAACGTCGGGCCGCCCGGCGGCAGCTTTGCGATCTCGCGCTCCAGGATCTCGCGTGCGGCCGGATATTCGTCGCGGATGTAGATGTAGACGTCGGACGCCTCAACGATATGCGCACCGATCAGGGTGCCCTCGATGAAGCGATGCGGGTCGTTGTTGAGGTAGACGCGGTCCTTGAAGGTGCCCGGCTCGCCCTCGTCGCCGTTGACCGCCATCAGCCGCGGGCCGGGCTCGCCAAGCACCGCGCGCCATTTGCGTCCCGTCGGGAAGCCCGCGCCGCCGAGACCACGCAGGCTGGAATCCTCGAGAAGCCTGAGGATATCGTCCTTGCTGACCGCCCCGGAGCGCAGCCGCTCCAGCAGCTTGTATCCGCCGTCCTGCACATAGGCGTCGTAGTCGACATAAGCAGGAATGTGCGCGTGAACGTCGCCGCGCGCTGCCGTGGCCAGCACCTCGGCGGCCGTAGCCTGATGCACGAAATGATGGCCGACTTCCGCGACCGGGGCCGCGTCGCACAATCCGACACAGGGCGCGCGTACGACGCGAATACCGGGACCGGCGCTGCGCTGGAGATCCTGCAACAGCTGCCCACCGCCGAGCATCTCACAGGTCAACGAATCGCAGACGCGGATCGTCAGCGGCGCGATATCAGGCTCACCTTCCTTCACGATGTCGAAATGCGCGTAGAAGGTCGCGGTCTCGAACACCTCGGCGAAGGCGAGCTTCATCTCGTCGGCGAGGGCCGCAAGATGCGCCGCCGAGATCTGGTGATATTTGTCCTGGATCAGGTGGAGATATTCGATCAGGAGGTCGCGCCGCCGCGGGCGATCGCCGAGCAGCTGCTCGATCTCGTGTGCGGCGGTGGGATCGACCTGCCGCCCCTTGGGCGTGGCCTTGGCTCGCTTCCGCCCCTCGCCCGGATGTTCGAACGAGCGGACCTCGTGCACGTCATGGCTCATCGATGAGTCTCGTAAACCTTCTTTAAAACACGTCCAAGTCTAGCCGTTGGCATACCAGATGCCAAGAGAATTCATCCATTCCGATAAGCATTTAAGGGGCATGGGGCCAACACGCTCCACGCCCCTTGCCTCGAACTGTTGGTGGAACCCGACCTCAGGTCTTGTTCATGCACTCCTCGATGTAGAACCAGCGATCGTCGCCGGCGAGGCCCTTGGACTTCACGTCGGCGCGGCAGGCCTTGAGCTTCGGCTTGTTGGCGGACCACTTCGCCTTCATGTCCTTCAGCTTCTGCATGGTGAGTTTGATCTTGCCCGGCTTGGCCTCCGTCGTCGCGGCCGGTGCCGTGGTGGCAGGCGCCGCCGCGGTTTGCGCGGACGCGGCATGAAGGCCAGCGACCAGCAACACGGCCGCAAGGCAAATTCGGGTGCGAAGCATTTAAATCCCCTAAGTACCAGTCTTGATGATGTCTGAAAGGCGAACGCCGCGGGACACCGATGATGAGCATCCCGCGGCTGTCTTGATGGCGATCAGAATATCTTGACCGCGCTCTCCAGCGTCTTCCACACACCCCAGAGCAGGGGAATGCCGACGAAGGCCCAGAACAGCGCCGCCTTGGCGTCAAGCCCGCCAAACCCGATGCCGTAAGAGCCGTGCGGTCCGGCTGCGGCGGCGCTGGCGCTCGCCGCCTGCAACTTGGCGACATCGGCCTCCTTCATGTGCCACTTCGGATCGACCGGCTTGATCAGGTAGTTGCAGATCAGGCCCGCGATCAGCATCGCGCACAGGATGTACATGGTAGTGTTGTAGAGCTGATCGCGCGGCACGCCGGCCGCGAGCTGGAACTCGCGGATGTAGTTGACCACGACGGGGCCGATGATGCCCGCGGTGGACCATGCCGTCAGCAGCCGGCCGTGGATGGCGCCCACGAACTGCGTGCCGAACATGTCGGCGAGATAGGCCGGCACGGTCGCGAAGCCGCCGCCATACATCGACAGGATGATGCCGAAGCCGAGCACGAAGAGCAGCTTCGAGCCCATCGCCGCAAAGGTCGGCGCCAGCGCATAGAGCACGATGCCGAGGATGAAGAAGGTGTAGTAGGTGTTCTTGCGTCCGATCCTGTCCGACAACGACGCCCAGAAGAAGCGGCCGCCGATGTTGAACAGCGACAGCAATCCGGCGAAGCCCGCGGCGATCGCGGCGATCTGCGCCTTCTGCCCGGCATCGAGCGCGTTGAAGCCGACGTCCGGCAGGCCGATCAGCTTGCCGGCGAAGATCTCCTGGAGCATGGGCGAGGCCATGCCGATCACGCCGATACCCGCCGACACGTTCAGGCAGAGCACCCACCAGATCAGCCAGAACTGCGGCGTCTTGTGTGCGTCATTGAGATGAACGTTGTTCTTCGAGATCATCGCGTTGGCCTTGGACGGCGGGGTCCAGCCTTCGGGCTGCCAGCCGGGCGGCGGCAAGCGATAACGGAACGCGCCGATCATCATGAACACGAAGTAGATGACGCCCATCGCGACGAAGGTCTCCCAGACGCCGACCGAAGTCGGGGTCTTGAAGTAGTTCATCAAGAGGTTCGCCAGCGGCGCGCCGATCATGGCGCCGCCGCCGAAGCCCATGATGGCCATGCCGGTCGCCATGCCGCGGCGGTCGGGGAACCACTTCACTAGCGTCGACACCGGCGAGATATAGCCAAGGCCGAGACCGATGCCGCCGATCACGCCCGAGCCCAGCCACATCAACCAGAGTTGGTGGGTGTAGATGCCGATCGCGCCGAGAAACAGGCCGCCGCACCAGCACAACGCGGCAACGAAGCCGGCCTTGCGCGGACCGACCCGCTCGAGCCAGCCGCCCCAGATCGCGGCCGAAACGCCGAGCAGCACGAAGAACAGCGTGTACATCCAGCCCAGGCTCGCGACTTTCCAGTCGCAGGTGGTGGAGAACAACTCCTGGAACAGCGAGATGTCGGGGCACGCCTTCGGCGCGTTCAACCCGATCGCGCGCGACAGTGGCAGCCAGAACACCGAGAAGCCGTAGGCCATGCCGATGCACAAATGGATGCACAGCGCCGCAGGCGGCACCAGCCAGCGATTGAAGCCGGCGGTCGCAATCGTCCGCTCGCGATCAAGAAAGCCAGAGCCAGCGCCCGATATCGTTCCAGCGCTCTCAATAGTAGACATACAGTCCTCCCCTAAGCCGCCCTTCTGAGCAGCCTGCCGCTAAGATCCTGATCCTCAGCCATTCACGGTGCAGCCAGCTGTCCCCGCTGCCCCGCATAATCATCCGGCGCGCGCCAGGATCGGTCACGCGCCTCCGAAAAGTTAACCCCTCGAGCGGGGCTCTATGCCCGATACCACGTGCAGGCTTCGTGTTTGGCCCGTTGATCCGCGTATCGCAGACAACACTCAACCTCCGCGCCCGCACGGAGAAAGTCAATTTGGGCAGAAGCCATGATCGATGTCGATAGACAAAAGGTCGGTATCAACGCGGTAACGCGTCAGGAACGCAGCGCACCATTGGTGTTGCCTATCGGACCATTTGCCTTTTCTATCAAGAACACGATGCGCGCGTCGTTGCGCTCGGTGATCTCCACCGTGTCGCCGGTCTCGCGAATCAGATTCGGAATGTCGATCACCGACAGCGGATCGGTGCAGTACACCTCGAGCTGATCGCCCGGCTGTAACGGTTTGAGCGCCTTGCGTGTCTTCAGGGCGGGCAGCGGGCATTTCAGCCCGGTGAGATCGAGCGTGGTTCTGGTCATGGGCGCAACCATGGCGGGACCGATCAATGGCGTCAACGCAACCGGTCAGAGCAGATCGGCATAGGACAGGAACCCCACGCTCTGCCCTGGCTCGACACGCGTGATGTCCTCGCCGAGCTCGACGAGGCCGTCGGTCTCGACCAGCGACGACAACAGCCCGGCGCCTTCGCGCGGGAACTTGATGGCCTCCAGCGCGCCATCCTGTCCCCTCCGCAACGAGACACGAATATATTCGCGGCGGCCGATCTTCTTCTTGTAGGTGAACGCCGCACGCACCGGGATCGGCAACAGCGGCTCCGGCAAACCACCCATCAGCGCCAGCACCGTCGGCCGCACCACATGGACGAAGGTGACGAAACTCGCGACGGGATTGCCGGGCAGGCCGATCAGCGGGGTGCCGCCGATGATGCCCATTGCCACGGGCCGGCCGGGCTTGATCGCCATCCGCCACAGCACCAGCGAGCCGATGCTCTCGACCGCTGCCTTGACGTGGTCCTCCTCGCCGGTCGAGACGCCGCCGGTGGTGAGGATCAGGTCGTGGCTGCCTGCAACCTGCTTCAAGCCATTCGCGAGGGAAGTCCGCTCGTCACGCAGGATGCCGAGATCGCTGACCTCGCAGCCGAGCCGGCGCAGCATCGCCATCAGCATGAAGCGGTTGGAGTCGAACAGCTGCGAGGCGGCGCGCGGCTCGCCCGGCGACGCCAGCTCGTCGCCGGTCGAGAACACCGCAACGCGGATGCGCCTGACGACGTCGATCCGCGTCAGGCCGAACGCCGCGGCGAGCGCGACATGCTGTGGCCGCAGCCGCTGGCCGGCGCGCAGCGCGACGTGCCCTTGAGGGATGTCCTCGCCCGCGGGCCGGACGTTTGCGCCCGGCTTCAGCCCCGGCGGCAGCACGATCCTGGCGGCGTCATCGATGCGGACATCCTCCTGCATGAAGACGGTCCCGGCATCCGGCGGCATCGGCGCACCCGTGAAGATGCGCGCGGTGTGGCCGGGCCTGATCGGCGCTTGAACAAGGCCGCCGGCCTGGATGCGGCCATCGAGCGGAAACGCCCGTTCCGCGCTGTCCGGAAGATCGGCGTCGCGCACGGCATAGCCGTCGACGGCGGAGTTGGTGAAGGGTGGCAGCGGCAGGGGCGCGGCGATGTCTCGGGCCAGCACGCGCCCGTCCGCATCGACCAGCGCCACGGTTTCGAGATCGGCAATCGCGTTGACGCGCGTCGTGATCAGGCCAACGGCCTCGTCGACCGACATCATCGGTCCGCCAAAGGCAAAGCAATCGTCAGACAGTTGCGCCATGGTGCCTCGTCAGCGCATAGCAGCGCTTTTCGCGACCGCTTCCTCGACCGGCATCGCCACACGCAACAGCAGCGACGCCGCGGCCGGGATATCGTCGAGATGGACGGTCGGCAGCCGGGTGTCAATCGGGGCGTCGGTCGCGATCCCGGCAATTCCGGGATCGTCGGGAAACAGCAACGGTTTGCCGTTGCCGGCACGATGGACTTCGATCTTGCGGTGCGGCTCGCGCTTGAAACCCTCGACCACGACGAGATCGACCGCGGAAAGCTTGCTCAGGAGTTCCGGCAGCCGCGGCTCCGCCGCGCCGCGCAACTCGTGCATCAGAGCCCAGCGATTTGACGAGGCAACCAGCACCTCGGCCGCGCCCGCCTCGCGATGGCGCCAGGAATCCTTGCCGGGCACGTCGACGTCGAACTGGTGATGCGCATGCTTGATGACGGAGACGCGCAGGCCTTGCGCGCTGAAATACGGGATCAGCCGCGTCAACAGCGTGGTCTTGCCCGCACCGCTCCAGCCCGCAAGGCCGATGACTTTCATAACCGATCCGTCTCCGCCAACGACACGCCTGCCGATGGAACCGCCGGCCTCTCCCCGTCATTGCGAGCGTAGCGAAGCAATCCAGACTGCCACCGCGGTATAGTTCTGGATTGCTTCGCCGCGCGCAATGACGGCGAGGCAGCATTTTCGCTTTCCGCCAGCATGCTTATATCGGCTTGACCCGAATGTCATGCTAACGTCGTGGCCATGATGAAGATCGACAAAGCCCCGGTGCCCCTGATCGTCCCCAACCCGGATGACCCGCGCCTGACCCAGAGCGTGACCGGGACCGACCAGACCGGCGCCAGAGTCGAGATCAAGGTGCCGATGGAGCGGCCGCTGACGCTCTACCTGAATTCCCAGGAGATCGTCACCATGATGACGATCGGCGACTATCCGGAATATCTGGCGCTGGGCTATCTGCTCAACCAGAACATGCTGAAATATAATGACGCGGTGACCGAGGTCGAATACGACGACGACCTCCAGGTCGTGGTCGTGCGCACCTCGCATCACACCAATTTCGAGGCCAAGCTGAAGAAGCGCACACAGACCTCGGGTTGCGCGCAGGGCACCGCCTTCGGCGATCTGCTGGAAGCGGTCGAGAGCGTCGCACTGCCGAAGGCGGAGCTGCGCACCTCCTGGCTCTACCAGATGACGCAGACCATCAACACCATGCCCTCGCTGTATCTGGAGGCCGGTGCGATCCATGGCTGCGTGCTGTGCAAGGAGGGCGAGCCGCTCTGCTACACTGAGGACGTCGGCCGCCACAACGCCGTGGACAAGATCGCGGGCTGGATGTACCGCCACGGCGTCGATGCCGGCGACAAGATCCTCTACACCACGGGACGTCTCACCTCGGAGATGGTGATCAAGACGGTACGCATGGGCATTCCGATCCTGGTGTCGCGCTCCGGCTTCACCGCGTGGGGCGTCGATCTCGCAAGACAGGTGGGCCTGACGCTGGTCGGCCGCACCCGCGGCAAGCGCTTCATCGCGCTCGCGGGCGAGGAACGGATCGTCTACGACCAGAACCTTGCTTACGTCGAAGAGGAGTCAGCCAAGCACAAGCGCAAGGGTGAAGGTGGTGACGACTGAAACTCCGCTGACGCAAGGCGTGCTGCTCGCCGGCGGCCTCGCGCGACGCATGGGCGGCGGCGACAAGCCGATGCGCACCATCGGCGGACGCACCATCCTGGAGCGCGTGATCGCACGTCTTTCGCCCCAGTGCAGCGGACTGATCCTCAATGCGAACGGCGATCCCGCGCGCTTCGCCGCATTCGGCCTGCAGGTGGTCGCCGACGACGTACCCGGCTTTCCCGGCCCGCTCGCCGGCATTCTCGCCGCGCTCGACTGGACCGCGGCGAACCGGCCGGGGATCGAATGGGTGCTCAGTGCCGCCGGCGACTGCCCGTTCCTGCCGCGCGATCTCGTCGCGCGCCTGCATGAAGCCCGTGAGCGGGAGAGCGCGCAGCTCGCGGTCGCCGCATCGGGCGACCAGACGCATCCGGTGATCGGGCTGTGGCGCGTTGCCTTGCGCGACGAATTGCGCCACGCCCTCGTCGTCGAGGACCTGCGCAAGATCGACCGCTGGACCGCACGCTATCCGCTCGCGACGGTGACGTGGCCGGTCGAGCCGCTCGATCCGTTCTTCAACGCCAATACGGTCGAGGACATCGCCGAGGCCGAGCGGCTCGCGGCGCTGGATGACGCGGCCTAGCCTCGCGCATCCGCGCCTCCAGCCCCAGCGCGCGCAACACCTTCATGGCATTGCAGCCGATCTGGATGCCGGCGCCGATGCGGGCGAATTGGGAGGCCTGCTCGTAGACCATCACATTGATGCCGACGCGCCGGAGCGCCGCGGCGGTCGCAAGCCCGCCCATGCCGGCACCGACGATCGCGACCGAAAGCGGCCTTGCCATCGCGTCCCCCAACCTGTCGCACGGCTTGAAGGCCGCGTCGTCGTCTATCATCTACGCCGGCCGGAAGCCCGCTCGCTCCAGTGCCGTACGTGCCTCGCCCGAGCCAAGTGCGTCGAGAAAGGCCTGTACCGCCGGACGCTGCTTGCGCGCCGTCACCAACGCAAAGTCATAATGCTCTTCCGCGAGCGGAATGAAACCGAGACCGACCGCATGGGCGACCGGCGCAATGGTCATGCCCCAGTCGGCGCGTTGCTGCGCGACGGCGGCGGCAACGGCGTTGTGCGAGCGCGGCTGGTTCCAATAGCCTTCGGGGCGCGCACCGCCGAGCAGCCGGTCGATCAGGATACGCGTGCCGGCGCCCTGGTTGCGGTTGACCATGATGCAGGCGGGATCCGTGAGCGCGGCGGCAACGGCGTCCTTTGCGCTGAGGCCCTCGAAGCGCTTGTCGCCCTTGCGGAACACGATGCCCTGCATCCGCCGCCAGCCCGGCACGAGCTCGAGCCCTTCGACCAAATAAGGCGTGTTGTAGGTCTCGCTTCTGTCGTCGAACAGATGGATCGGCGCGAGATCGCACTCGCCCCTTTTGGCTGCCGCAAGCCCGCCGAGGCTGCCGACCGCGATCGAGCGCACTGTGAGGCCCGCATGCGCGAGCTGTGCGGTGACGAGGTCGAGGCCGGTGCAATGGCTGCCGACGATGACGAGATCCGGCACGCGCACATGCGGCGTGAACAGCGTCACCTCGGCCTCGGTCCCCGCGGGCATCTGATCGGCGAGCGCATCGATGCGCAGGAAGCCGTCGGCCTGCGCGAAGGAGGTGATCGCACCGGAGCCCTTGCCGGAGGGATAGGCGATCAAGCCGCCCCTGCCCTCGACCAGCGAGACCATGACGAATTCGGTGCGGCCGAGCTCGGAGGCAATGCGCACCGGCACGGTCGCGCTGACCTTGGCATCGGAGCGCGGCGGCAGGCCGGCCATCCTGCGCAGCACCGGCACGATCATGTCGTGGAAGGTGAACATCGCCGAGGTCGGAAAGCCCGGCAGGATCACGACCGGCTTGCCGTCGCAGACCGCGAGGCACAGCGGCTTGCCGGGCTTGAGCGCCACGCCATGCGCGACGACGCCGGGCTGGCCGAGCCGGCTGATGATGCGGTGGGACAGGTCGCCCGCGCCTTTCGACGTGCCGCCGGAGAGCACCAGCATGTCGGCGTCCGCCAGCGCGCGGCGCATGGCGGATTCGAGCTTCGCTTCGTCGTCGGGAATGGCACCGAGGAAGATTGCCTCGCCGCCATTCTCGTCGATCGCGGCCGCGACGATCGCGCCGTTGGTGTCGTGGATCTCCGCGGGCGCAAGCACCTCGCCGGGCTGAACCAGTTCGTCGCCGGTCGAGATCACGGCGACCCGCGGCTTGCGCGCGACGGCCACCTCGGCAATGCCGCAGGCCGCCAGCATCCCGATCTCGCGTGAGCCGACGAGCGTGCCGGCGCGCAGCAGCGCTTCGCCGCGTGCGATGTCGGAGCCCGCATAGGAGACGAACTGCCCGGGAGACGCGGCACGGCGGACATCGACCGCATCCGGGCCGGCAGGCTGGGTGTGCTCGACCATGACGACAGCGTCGGCGCCGCGCGGCAGCGGGCCGCCGGTGGCGATCGGCGTTGCGGTGCCTGTGGCAACTTGCATCCTCGGCGCGGTGCCGCAGTGGATGGTCTCGCCGTTCAACGCAAGGCGGACAGGCGCACCTTCGCCGGCCGCGGCGAGGTCCGCCGAGCGGACGGCAAAGCCGTCGACATTGGAACGGTCGAACGGCGGGACGTCGATCGGGGCGGTGACGTCTTCGGCGAGCGCCGTGCCGAGCGTATCGGCAAGCTTGCGCGTTTCGCTCGGAATCGCGCGGGGAAACAGCGCCGCCTCGAAACGAGCCATCGCCTCCTCACGCGAGAGGATCTTGAGGAACTGCTCCTGTTCGAGCGCGCTGCGGTCTTGCGATTGCGGGATCATCGTCATGCCGGAACCCATATCACTCCCGCATCAGATAGGCATCGACGCATGCGCCCGCTGCAAATCCCTCGTGGCTGGCGGGTATGATCAGCCATGCATCCGCACGGGCAATGGCCTGGAACGGCCACTCCCCCACCGCAAGCGGCATCCAGGCATGATGGTCCTCGGCCAGCAGTGCGATTTCGGCAATGCCGACACTGGACGCGATCTTGCGCGCGAGCGGCCGTGTCACGTGCCGGCGCAGCTGCCGTGCCGACAAACGATCGACGAGCGGAAGCACGAGCGCGAGCCAGGCTGCGAGCGCATGATCCGGCGAGCCGGGCAAGGCAACGACGGGAACTTTTTCGAGCCGCCCGACCGCGGCGGTGCGGCCGGGCTGAAGTGCAATGCCATGGGCGATCACGTCACCGCGCCGGGCCAGCGCCGCGACAGCGGCATCGCGGCGGCCGACGCCGCTGCCGCCGACAATCAGCAGCAGGTCGCAGGAGGAAGCATCGAGCGCATCTGCAATCGATGCGCCATCGCGCGCGGCGGCCTCGAACGCCCTCACATCCAGTCCCGCGACGCGCGCGATCCCGGCAATCATATGCGCCGTCGTCGTCGTATCAGGCACATTGACGATGCGCAGCCGCGGCCGCCGCACGCTCAGCCTGTCCACCGCCGCGACGCCGGCGAGCATCAGCGCGGCCGGACCGACCGGATATCCTTCTGTGCCGGCAAGCGTGCGAACGGCGATGTCGCTTCCGGCGCGGCGGACACCCTGCCCCGGCACGCCCTCCGCCAGCACCTGCGCGAGCGGTCCAGACATCTCGACGGCGTCGGCATCGAGCACACAGTCGCATCCCGCCGGCATCGCGTCGCCGGCATCGACCCAGGCCGGCGCCGTCGCCAGCGGCGACGGCGAATAGGCGGACGCACCGACGAGATCATTGGCGCGCAACGCCCACCCGTCCATGCCGGCAATGTCGTGCGGCGGATAGGCCGCAAGCAGCGGAGCGTCCGCCGCGATACAGCCGATCGCTTCAGTCAGCGGCAACGCAACAGGTGTGATCGGTTCAACGTCTCGCAGCAACGCGGCAAGCGCGGTGTCGAGCGGCGTCAGCGATGGCGGCAGGCGCTGGGTCATGCGCCATGATGGACCATGCAACGCTGCGTTTGGCAACCGCCGGAGATGCAGATGTCAGCCGGCCGACTTGTCCGCATTCGGAAAGAACAGCTGCTGCCCGTCGACCCTGTAGCCGGCGATCGCCGCCTGCCCGTCCGGCGAGATCAGCCAGTCGATGAAGGTCTGCCCCAGCTCCTTCTTCACGCTCGGAAACTTCTCGGGGTTGACCAACATCACGCCGTACTGGTTGAGCAGCCGCTTGTCGCCCTCGACGATGATGTCGAGATCGCCGCGCTCCTTGAAGGCGATCCAGCTGCCGCGGTCCGACAGCACATAGGCATTTGCGACACGCGCAGCTTCGAGCGCCGCGCCCATGCCCTCCTTGGCCTCGCGGTACCAGGCGCCTTTGGCAGCGGCGATGTCGATGCCGGCGACGATCCAGAGCGCGAGCTCCGCGGCGTGGGTGCCGGATCGATCGCCGCGCGTCACGAACGGCGCGCCCTTGGCCTCGATCGCCTTGAGCGCGGTCGCGATGTCCTTGCCCTTCACGCCGGCAGGATCGCTCTTCGGCCCGATCAGCACGTAGTCGTTGTACATCACGTCGAAGCGCTTCACGGCAAAACCTTCGGCGACGAACTTTTCCTCCTGTGGCCGCGCATGCATCAGCACGACGTCCGCATCGCCCTTGCGCGCCTCGTTGAGCACCTCGTCGGCGCGCTGCGCGATCACCCTCACGTCGATGCCGGTCTTGTCACGGAAAATCGGCAGCAGATGATCGAGCAGGCCCGAATCCTGCGTCGCTGTGGTGGAGGCCAGGACGATGGCGCGGTCCTCCGCGAACGACGCTCCGATGTCCGCGGTCAGGCCGCAGAGAAGCGCGAGTGCAACGGACAGGCGGCGAAAGGCCATGAGCTGGTTCCCATTGGATACGGCCACGATCATGAGGATCGATTGCGCCGCACTCGTGACGCATTTGCCCCTCGCGCGCTGCCGTTCGGGAAATTCCGGCAATGCATTGAGCGGCAGCCGATTGCAATCGCGAGCGCGACAGCAAGGCCCGCACCATGTGAGCGCTTCAGGATCGTTCACCAAAGCGGAAGAGGCGCCTGCGGATGTGTTGCAAAGCAACGAGATGATCGGGCATGGTTCCCGCGGACCGAAAATGAACTGCAGAATTCCACCTGCGACGAAAGTCCAAAAAGAAGCAAGAATTTGCATAGGAATGCAGGATGGAATTCCTGACGACCAGTGAAGCCGCTGACTATCTCCGACTTGGCGAACGCAAGCTCTACGAACTCGTCACCACCGGCGCGATCCCCTGTAGCAAGGTGACCGGGAAGTGGCTCTTCCCGCGGCACGAACTCGATCTCTGGGTGCTGTCCGGACTGGCGCGCCCTGCGGGCATGCTGGCCACGGAGCCGCCACCCGTCGTGGGCGGGAGCCAGGACGAGCTCCTGGACTGGAGCCTGCGCGAATCCGGCTCCGGCCTGGGATCGATGAGCGAGGGAAGCGCGCGCGGGCTCGAGCGCCTGCAGCGCGACGAGGTGACGGCTGTCGCAGTGCACTTCCACGGCCTGGATGCCTCCGGCAATCTTGCCTCCGACGCCAATGTGACGGCGCTGCGAGACGCTCCGGACCTGCATGACGCGCTGCTGGTCGCATTCGCGCGCCGCGAGCAGGGTCTCGTGCTGCCGCCGGGCAATCCGAAGCGATTGCGCGGTCTCGCCGACGTGCTCGCGCTCGGCGCCAGGATGGCGATGCGACAACAGGGCACAGGCGCGCAGATGCTGCTCGACGTGCTCCTGAAGCGCGCCGACGCCACCACCCGCGATTTGCGCCGGGTGGAGACGCCGGCCCTGACCGGGCCCGATCTTGCCGAAATGGTCCGCGCCGGCCAGGCCGATTGCGGGGTGGCGACACGCGCGGCGGCGCGCTCGGCCGGCCTCGATTTCGTGCCGCTGGTCTGGGAAAATCTCGATCTGGCGATGCGACAGCGCAGCTATTTCCGCCCCACCATGCAGGCCCTGATCCGGTTCCTGAGCGAAAGAAGGCTGCGCCAGCGCGCCGAGGAGCTGACCGGCTACGACCCCTCGCCGGCGGGGCAGATCCGCTTCGCCGCCTGACATTGACGCCCGCCCCCAAATAGTTGCAAAAGAAACCAATTCAGCCGGGCATACCCGGGCAACACCGGCCAACGAGCCGGATCAGGGGAGGACAAGCGTGAATCCAGCAAGATTTGGACTGCCGGTCGCGGCCGGCTTTGCAGCGACGTTCTTGGCGGCAGCCCTGCTGCCGGGCGCCGCAATGGCGCAGGTTTCCGACAACGTCGTCAAGATCGGCGTGCTCACCGACATGAACGGTCCCGCTTCCGCGCCGACCGGCCAGGGCTCGGTGACGGCGGCGCAGATGGCGATCGACGATTTCGGCGGCACCGTGCTCGGCAAGCCGATCAGCATCGTGATCGGCGACCACCAGCTCAAGGCCGATATCGGCGGCGCCATCGCGCGGCGCTGGTACGACGTCGACCAGGTCGATCTGATCGTCGACGTGCCGGTCTCGGCGGTCGGGCTCGCGGTGCAGAACATCGCCAACGAGAAGAAGCGGCTGTTCATCACCCACTCCACCGGCACCGCCGATTTCCACGGCAAGTTCTGCTCTCCTTACGCGATCCAGTGGGTGTTCGACACCCGCGCGCTCGCGGTCGGCACCGCGGATGCCGTGGTCAAGCGCGGCGGCGACAGCTGGTTCTTCATCACCGACGACTACGCCTTCGGCCATTCGCTGGAGCGCGATGCCTCCAGCGTCGTCACCGCCAATGGCGGCAAGGTGCTGGGCTCGGTGAAGCCGCCGCTGGCAACGCCCGACCTCTCATCGTTCGTGCTGCAGGCGCAGGCCTCCAAGGCCAAGATCATCGGCATTGCGGCAGGCCCCCCGAACAACATGAACGAGATCAAGACTGGCTCGGAGTTCGGCGTGTTCAAGGGCGGCCAGCAGATGGCGGCGCTGCTGGCGCTGATCACCGACATCCACGGCCTCGGCCTGCAGGCGGCGCAAGGCCTGTTGCTGACCACCTCGTTCTACTGGGACATGGACGACAAGACGCGCGAATGGTCGAAGCGCTATTTCGCCAAGATGAACAAGATGCCGTCGATGTGGCAGGCCGGCGTCTATTCGAGCGTGATGCACTATCTCAACGCCGTCAAGGAGACCGGCACCGATGATCCGCTCAAGGTCGCCGCGAAGATGCGGGAAAAGCCGATCGAGGATTTCTTCGCCCGCAACGGCAAGCTGCGCGAGGACAATCTGATGGTGCACGACCTCTGGCTGGTGCAGGTGAAGACGCCGGAGGAAAGCAAATACCCGTGGGACTATTACAAGATCCTCACGACCATCTCGGGCGACAAGGCGTTCGGGCCGCCGGACCCGGCGTGTGCGATGGTGAAGAAGTGACGATCGCTTAAAGCGATCGTCATTCCGGGGCGGTGCAAAGCACCGAACTACGGTGCGCAATTGCGCACCTGAGAATCTCGAGATTCCGGGTTCGCGCTTTGCGCGCCCCGGAATGACGGCCGCTTAGGGAGCGACCGTCATTTCACCACCCCGATCTCGCGAAAGTACTTCATCACGCCCGGATGAATCAGCTCCGGCTTCGGCGCGGCCGCGACGGTGTTCGCCGCGGTCGTCTCGCAGGCCTGCGCGAGCTTCTTGCAGAACGTCGCCTCCACGCCATGCAGCGTCTTCGCCAGCCGGTAGGCGACATCGTCCGGCAGATCCTCGCGCGTGAGGACAAAACTCCACGAACCGAGCGAGGCGATCGGCTCGGCCTGCTTCGGGTAGCTGCCGGCGGGCACGATCATCGGCTTCAGGAACGAATGCTTGGCGCGGATGCGCGTGACCTCTTCCTCGCTGGGCGCGATGAAGCGCGCGCCTGATGCGCTCGATGCCACCGCGGCAAAGCCGGGCCAGCCGATGCCGGCGCCCCACAGCGCGGCGACGCGTCCGTCCTCGACCATCGCGGGGCCGTCGCCGGCGCGGTCGAGATAGACGGCCTTGAAATCCTCGTCCTGCCTCAGCCCGAGGCCATCGAGCACGTAGCGCGCGAGGATCGGCAGGCCCGAGCCCTTGGCGCCGAACGCAACAGGCTGGCCAACGAGATCGCGAATGGTCTTGTAGGGGCTGTCGGCCCGCACCACGAACATGCCGGGGTTGGAATAGATCGCGGTGAGAATCTTCAGCCGCACCTTCGCACGGCCGATGCCGGCGAAGGCCTCGTAGGCCGGCTCGCCCGCGACCAAGGCGAGATCGAGCTCGCCCTTCTCCAACAGCGGAATGTTCTCGTTGCTGCCCTTGGTGTTGCGGGGTGCGATGGTGATTTGCGGATCGGCCGCGTTCATCACCTCCGCAAAGGCGTTGCCGTAGAGCGGGAAGCCGCCGCCGGGCGTTGCGGTGCCGAGGCTGAGTGTCGTGGTCGGAATGGCCGTGCCTCCGGTTTGAGCAGCAGCGGGGCTTAAGAGCAGCGCCGCGGCGAGAAGGATGATCGCGAATCTCATGGTCGTTCCCGGCGGACCTGCGTCAACACCGACTTGCGACGATGTAGGCAGCGGCCCGATTTTGTGAAAGCATGCAGCCCAACGACAATAATGCAATGGGAGGCGTCATGTTGCGAATTTTGCGTAACTATGTTTTCGGGCTGGTTTTTCTCTTAAGTCTTTTCAGCGCCGCACCTCCTGCCTCCGCCGCATATCCCGACCGCCCCGTGCACTGGATGATCGGCTTCGCCGCCGGCGGCCCGGTCGACATCGTGGCGCGGATCATGGCGCAGTGGCTGTCGGACCATCTCGGCCAGCAATTCGTCGTCGAGAACCGCGCCGGCTCCGGCGGCAACATCGCCGCCGCCGCCGCGATCAACGCAGCCCCCGACGGCTACACGCTGCTGTTCGTCGCGCCCAACAACGCGATCTCGACCTCGCTCTACAAGAAGCTGCCTTACGACTTCCTGCGCGACACCGTGCCGGTCGCGAGCATCATGCAGCTCACCAACATGCTGGTCGTCTCCAACGCGATGCCCGTGAAGACGGTTCAGGAGTTCATCGACTACTGCAAGGCCAATCCCGGGAAGATCTCCTTTGCCTCGTCCGGCAACGGCACCTCGGTGCACATGTCGGCGGAGCTGTTCAAGGTGATGACCAAATGCGACATGGTGCACGTGCCCTATCGCGGCTCGGCGATCGCCTTCCCCGACATCATCTCCAACAAGGTGCAGCTGATCTTCGACAATCTGCCGTCCGCGCTGGAGCAGGCCAAGGGCGGCAATGTCCGCGCGCTCGGCGTGACCTCGCCGAAGCGCTGGCCAAGCGTGCCCGACGTGCCTGCGATCGCCGAGACCGTGCCCGGCTTCGAATCGGTCGGCTTCTACGGCATCTCCGCGCCGAAGGGCACGCCGCCAGAGGTGATCGAGATCCTCAACAAGGCCGTCGGCGAGGCGCTGAAGGACCCCAAGCTGGTGGCCCGCCTCGCGGAGACCGGCGGCATCCCCAAACCGATGACGCCGGCCGAGTTCGGCAAGCTGGTCGTGGACGAGACGGAGAAGTGGCGCAAGGTGGTGGAGTTCGCCGGGGTCTCGGTGGACTAGCGGCGGCTCCGCGGCCGGGCTTGCCGCGCGTCGACAGGACGTTTAAGGGGGCCGACAGGCCCCTTCAAATCAAAAACTGCGAAAACAACCCCATGCACAGTAGACGAGGCTAGCAATTACAAGGGGTTATGGAAGCGACCCCACGAACCGTGCCGGAGCCGATTTGCGCCGTCGGGCAAAACAGGACTATAAGGGCATCATCGCAAGTTTCGGGTATTCGAAAATCACCTGCGGTGCCGCATCGGCGTTCCCGATCCGCCAGGGCCGGCATTGCACCCTCGCCTCCAGCCTTGTAAACGAACCGCGCACCGTTGCCGGCCGCACGCATTCCCGCGGCCGTCTCGCGGCGGGGCCTGTAGCTCAATGGTTAGAGCCGGCCGCTCATAACGGTCTGGTTGCAGGTTCGAGTCCTGCCGGGCCCACCACGCTTCGCCCTTCGTGTCGCGCCAAATTTGGTCCGAGTCGATTCCAAACGATCGTGAGTCGATTTACCAAGAATCGTGAGTCGATTTCGCCGATTTCCAAGAAATCACGAGTCGATTTTGCTGATTTAGGGTAATTGGCCCGACCCACCCGGCGTGTAGGCCAGATGCGCAAACGGCAATTGCCCGGTTAACCAATGGTTACCGGGCTATTGCCGACAAAAGATTTGAAAGCGAACCACGTTCGTCCTGGGCAGCCCAGCCTACTTCGCCACTGATCAGGCCCTACTGCTCAAAGTTGAGTCGCCCAACCCGTTCGGCACTTCCGTCCTAGATCAGGTCCGACGCTTGAAAACCGGAGCCTCCCGCCGATTTTCCTGCCTCTGCCCGGGTAGACCAGGTCAAGTACGATTCCGCCTCAATCGTCTCCACCGGTCTCGCCGAAAACCGTCTCTAGATCCTTCGCACTTCAGTCCACCGCCGCCAAAAACACCCTAGTCTGTCGCCTCGGAAAACGCGACTCCGATATTCTGACAAGTTATCAGTTTTGGCGCGGCGAGCGCGATTGGACGGTTTCGATTCAAACGTTAGCGAACCACTCACCTTCTTCCCTTAGCCTCCTCGGGGATGGGGAATGGGGGACGATCAGTGAAAGGAGTTCCGGCGAAACGAGCCGCAAAATCCTCGGCAACGAAGAAGGATTCGAAATCGAAGCGGAAGCGGACCGAGCGCGAGCACGACATCTCGCTGGCGGATCTATTCCTCTGGGTCACGGTGGTCGACCAATGCCAAATCCAGCCCAGGAATGGCCTCGAAGCAACCTCCGAAGCCGCAAAACTGAACTCGGGGCAAGTCCAGAAGCGGCTGAAAGTGATCGAGAAGCGCTTCGGTCCCCTTTTTAGAAAACGTATTGCGGAAAAAACGACTGCTCAAGAGGAGAACGGTCATGCCGCCCGGAAGCAGAACCGCTCTGGCGTGACCAACACCCTCGGAGGTGCTCTCGCGGAGATATTCGCGACGATAGAGCATCTCTATCTGTACGCCCTGACGCTGAAACGTCGCGACGGCGCTGTGGATCCATTTCCGGAAGTGATCGAAGCAAAAAAGGCGGTGTTGAAGGCGATTCCCGTCACGCCGCTCCGCGAGTTGGATCGCGTCAAGCTGAAGGTGCGCCGCGACCGGATTACAAGATCGCAGGTTTGGGCGCATCGTATCAGGCAGCGTCAGCGCACCGGCACGCCCAAGAGATTCTCCGACTTACCCAAGATGCATCCGAGATACGCCAGCGACTGGCGTCTTGAGGAGTAGCGATCGCCTAGCCCTCACCCAAGCCTTCGCCGTCGTATATTCGACATCGCAAGTCTTTGAGGCCTGATGGACGCTGCTTCCACCATCCACCAGCGCAAGCAGTCTGCGTTTTGTCTCCTTGGGGTATGCGTTTCCGATTGAGACCGGGCGTCCCAGAATATTCTCGACGGCGGTCCGATCGAACATCGGCACCTTATTCTCTTTCAGCCGAAGCACCGGCCGAACTTCGTTGGCGTTCAGCCATTTGATGACGTTCCGATCCTGCTTGTAGCCCGAGCGCGCCATGATCTCCGGCAGGAAGATTGCCGCCTTCGCCAACGCCTCGACATGCCGACGTTCGAACGGGGTGACCGTGGCGTCTGCAATCAGTTTCCCGATGGCCACCAATCTCTGAACGGCAAAAATCGAGCAACCGAGCACGGAGGCCGCGGTTGCATAGCCGATGCGCGTATGGTCTTGCGCCTCCTGCCTCGCGGCCGCGCGCCCCTCTGGAGATTCCGGTCCGTGAAGAATGCCTTTCGGGCGAGGAGGTGGCAATTTCCGCTCGGGCTTCGGCAATTGCTCGATCCTGGCGCTAAGGGCCATCTCGACCTTCGCGCGAAAGTACACCTTCCATCCGGCCTTCTTGAGCTCAAGAACCGGATTCAGCCCCTGGTTCGCGAGCCACGTCGATGCTTCGCGGTAGGTCCGGAACCGGCCGATCCGAACGATCTCCGGCGTGAAGATTGTCTCCTTCGCCAACCTTTCGATTTCAGCGCGTTTGAACGGAGAATTTACGGGCGCGTCGGCGTGCTGCTTCAGCTTTCCGACCTTCGCGAGGCGCCACACCGCTACATCGTTTGTGCCCAGCAGCTCCGCAGCTTCGAACTTGCCGACCCATTGCAGCGATGGGGTAGCTTCGGCCATTCGCTCTTCGATCAACTGCCGCAAAGAGCTCAGGTCACGGATCGCCAACCTCTCACCCAACGAGATGGCAGACGGCTTCACGGTCGTCACGGCCAGGCGACCGTCGGCGATCGCCGCCACTATGACCGCCCATGGCACGCTCCGAGCGCCGACCGATCGCAAGGCGACTCTCAGCCGAACCGTGTCGTCGCCCTCATCGACTACCGCCTTCTGCGAAATTTTCGCGGCCAAGTCATCAACGGAACTCTTCGTGTAGTAGACGGACGATCGCAGAAGCTTGAGCACTGGACCATCGACGCGGACAAGCAGTCCGATTTTTTCGAGCTCTTCGAGATCCTTTAGATGGACGCCGACCCTGGGTGCCGTCATCGTTCCCGAAATAACTTCCTGCTTCCGCTCGGCGATCGGCTTGAACGCCTTCTCCGAAACCAGAACGGGAGATTTCTCAAGGTTGTCGAATTTGATCGCCGGAATCAGGCCGCTCTTGACGAGCTCGCTAAGTCCCGACCGGAGAACGCCGTATTTCTCGGCGAGGTGGGCGATGGGCTTCATGTCGGGATCGCTGCGAGTTTCGAAATACGTCGTCACCGCGTTACCGAGGATCATTCTCGCCGAAGCGCACAGGTTCCGGTCCATGATGCCGAGCGGCCCGAGCTCGCTAAACCATCCATACGTCCTCTCGCGGGACTTTTCCTTACTTTGATCACGCAGGAAGTCGCCGAACCGCTCGAGGCCTGCTGCCCCGTCGATGAGGGCGCGCCCTGCAACGGACAGCACCTCGGGCGTGAACTTATCCCAGCCCTCGCCGGATTTCGCCCTTCTGCGGATGGCGTTGCGCTTCGTGTCCCAGCTCTCGGCAAGCTGCATGCTCGCAAAGTGGAGCACAACTTCGAATATATCTCCATTCGACAAGTCGGACCACATTTCCGGGACAAGGCGCCGGGCGACCTCTTTCCTTCCCGGCGCCGGGTCGATCAAGTTCGTGACGAAATCAAGCGCCTGGAGATCGTTCACCTCGACCATCGGTTGCGGGAAATCACGCAGATCAACTCCCGGATACTTCCAGATCGCGCCCAAGAATTTTTCCGGTCGATAGCAGTGATCGCAAAAGGCGACGCCGTAGGTCACCGTCCATCCGAGCGGCTTGGCGCAGACCGGGCAAGAATCGATTAGCGTCTCCTTAGTGGCTGGGTCGAACCCGAATAACTTCACCGACCACATTGCGCGCATCCATCCGCCGAGCTTGAGCGCGCGGGGGGAGACGCGACGTTTCTGGGCATCCCGGTAAAACGCCCGAAGGGGTTCTCCGAAAAAATCAATCCTCCCGGCATGCTCATCCAATTGAGGATGGAATTTGGTCGCCACGCTCACGACATCCGCCGTGCCGACGAAGTCAGCGATCGTCTTCGCGAGATCCGGCGATCTGCTGCAAAGCGACTGGGGCTTGTGCGTGACGATACCGGCACTTCGCAGGGCGGTCAGCGGACTTCTGCGGAAGTTGGACGCCGTCGCACGCAGGACAAGTCCACCGAGGCACTCGTCCGGCATCGGCTGAATGGGGAAAGCGAACCTCATTTCAGCTCGGCCTTCCGCACGCCGGTCGGGAAGGGATTGTAGTCGATTAGCCGCGGAATCGCCCACTTGTCGACGGCCGCCTCAAGGTGCGAGCGCAATACACAAGGACTACCGGCCTTCGCAGCGATGACTGCCGCCTGCTCCACAATGCGCGAGACATAGCCAACGCGTCCTCCGGACACGACGTGGAGACACTCGGGGATGTCGCCATCGAGAAGATTAGATTCTTCTTCGAACAAGCCATGCTCCTTCAACTTCAGGCCGAGCATGCCGAGATACTCGATGAACATCTCCCGCTGAGCGGCCACGCCATAGTCCAGTCGATCGAACGATATTTCCTCCAAAACCCGGCCGTCGAGTTGGTCGTCGCCGAACAACAGGGTACGGGCTTCCGTCACCCCGATGAAGACCATCGGGCACACGCCGCGGATCAGCATGACCTTGAGAGTGTTCGCGATACCCGCGTCGTTTTCGTTCTTCTCGGCATACTTGCTGCGCTGCTTCGTCGGTCTGAGATGTTGGACTTCGTCGACGATAATCAATTCCACTCCCAGCGCTACGATATGATCGTAGCAAAGCTTGAGGAGTTGCTGGGTATTGCCTTCCGCTTCGACGTTCAGGGCGCGAAGAATTTCCTCGGCGAGATTCTTGATCGTCGTCACTCCCTCCAAGGTGATGTAGATGACGATGCGCTGCTTGCTCGCGATCTCGTTGCGTTTCATGTCCTTTGGAAACAGTCCGCGCTTGATCGCCTCGTCTACGACGCGCGTCTCAAGATACGTCTTGACGCACATGCTCTTGCCGCTATGCGTCGGGGCGAATATCGTGGCGCAGCGTTTCGGCTCTTGAGGCGACTCGCGCGTGACCTGCCTGAGGTCATCGAATATATCATGGGCATCGAGAAGCCGATCGTTGAAAATGCGAATGTCGTTGAAAGCCGACCCGATCTTGCCTCTGATGGACATGATGGCTATGCCCCCATTTTCTTCTTAAGAGCCGCCAACTTCGCCAGCGACTCTTCACGGGTCATCGCGTACGATGCCGAGACCTCGGCTTTCTGTTTTTCGATCTGCTTGACCGGTTCGCTCCGCCCTCGCTCCGCGTTCTTGCGGTCTTGGTTCTGGGCACGCTTCTTTGTCGCTTTCCGAGTGGCCGCCGCGCCGCCTCTGCGGGGCGCCTTCTCGCGCAAACGGTCGCCTTCACGTTCCCGCGCGGGCAGGCCCTGCGGAATATCCATCGGTTCGGATCCGTCGGTCAGTGGCGGCCCCTTCACGCGCACCACGGTGTCGCCGTCGACCAATTGGGGGCGATCGAGTTCGGTCGCGGCCTTGCGCGCATCGCGGTAGGGAATGAATGGAATGTCTTCCCTAAGCGAGCGGCTGAACGCCGCCCGCGCGGCGTAGCGCTCGTCGTCGGTATGAAAGGCGAGGTTCTGTTCCTTTGCGAACTTCTTGATCTCCGCCGCGGTCTTCCAAGAGAGCCCCGTCGAAAAATTCGGATTGACGTTCGGGAGCCTAACGTTCTTTTTCTGGACGAAATCCCACAACAAGATGAAGGAGCAGTCCGACGGATCCGACGTTCCCAGCAGAAATATAGTACCGCTAGACTTCGGTCCCTTCCGCTGGTCCTTTTTCTTGCTGTAACGAAGCAGGCGATCCAGCAGAACGGTCGTTGTCTTCTGGTCGTGGAAGCGATGGTTATCGAGCCTGACGCCCTCCGCGGTAAGGAGGACGATGTGGGACCGACCCAACACTTTATCCAGCTCGGCGACGTCGTCCACAGTCGGTCGCCCTTTGTCGAGAAGGCTGGCGCGCCAGCGGATGGCCGGCACGATCTGCTCCTCGCCGTGCGGTTCGACGTGGTAGATCGTGACGATGGCCTCCCACATCTTGTCGAGCAACCACTCCTTCGTGTGGACCGCCTTGATCTCCGGATGCAGGTTGAGCGCACTCATCTCGTGCGCCTTGAACGGGATCCCCTCTTCGAGTCTATGCCAAACCATCGTGTTGAGCGTGCCAAACGCGCGCTCGGCGTAACTCTTGAATTCCCCAGTTTTGACGGGCGCCCAAATCACGTCGATGCCGCAGGCCTCGCAGCACACCTGGAAGCTCATTCCGACGAATTCCCAGCCATTGTCGACGATGACCGTCCCGGGCTTGCCCCAACCGTCCGTTGCCCCCTTGTGATGCCCGAAGCGATCGATGAGGAAGTTCTTCCTGCGGACGACCTGGCGCAGGCAGAGAAGCGCGGAGTACACCGACGGGTGCTCGTAAGTGATGACGGCGCCCACGATCATCCGCGAATAGACGTCGATAGCTAGGGTCAGCCACGGGCGTTCGACGAGTGTCTTCACGCCGTCCTCGTCGTAGATCACCGCCCAAGCGTCGATCCTCGTGTGATCGATCATCACAAATTCTAGCGCCCTGGTCGCTTTGATCGGACGACCACGGCCGATGAAGCGGCGACGCGCCTTCTCCTCCCCGTACTTGGTCTTGTATGACCAGTAGTTCTCGCCCGCATTGATCCAGAGGCGGAGCGTTTCTCGCGTCGGGCGGGGGAGCGCTTTCAGATCGTATGAAATCTCCTCGTCGCGCAGATCGGGAAGCCCCTTCTCCCTGCGCGCCTCGTTCAGCTTGGTTACTTCGGCCCCACGCCGATCGTTCTCCTTTTTCAGGCAATCGTAGAACTCGGCGATGACCTCCTTCTGGCGAACTTCACGCTTCGCCCAGAACGTCGTGTTCATCTCGACGGCGTACTCGAGCACCTTATCCGGCCAGCGCCGACCTCCGTGCTTCTGGCCACGCTTGCTCAAGAAAGCGCTCAGCGGGCGATTTCCAGGCTCGCCGCAGCGCTTGAGCGCCCGAAGCAGCGCGCCGGCTGAAGGCGTCCATTCGAAGTTTGTCCCTTCGAGGGCGTCCCTGATGAACCTGTTCACTCCGACGTGGCCCTCGCCCGCCGGCATCTCGTCGTATGCCACCGCCAAGAATCGAAGGACGCGAGCCTCATCAAGCCGCTTCTTCGCCAGCAAACGCTTCGCCTTTTCCTTCGGCTTTATGTTCGGCTCGTTGGGGTTCAGTAGGCTCAGCGGGTCGATATCTTCGAGCGTTTTCGGATCGCGGCCGCGACCGGCAACTTGAACGCGGCAGGCGCGGCCGTCGGAACGCATGGTTTCCCAATCGTCCTTCGGAATGAAAATTTCCTGGTCCGTCGACGCCCTCACGAACTTCAGGACACCGTTGGAATAGAATTTCTTGAACTCCACAGTAACCGGCGCGGGCTCGTCGTTCAGCCAAACGACATACGGCTCGTCGATCTTGACATCGAGCGGCGTGAGGTCGACCTGCTCGTCCGCGGCCCGCTGCTGACCGATCAGATCGGGGCGCTTGAGTATCTGTATGGCCGTCATGGCAACGCTTCGCCATCATCGACCGGCGGAAAGCGCGGATCGTTATCCGTGGCCATGGGGCTGCCTTCGGGGCTGTTCCACAGCTTGAGCACGCGACGAAACATGCTCGGTGAGACCCGAACGTCGAAGCCAGAAGCTCGGAGATTCGCGTCGATAAACCTAGATATGGCGACATCACTGAGAGCAACCGGATTGGCGTCGTAGCGCGACACCAAAAACGTCAGCAATTCAGTCTTTGACGAATTATCGAGTGAACGAAACAACATGGGCTTTCCTTTCAAAGCGAGGCCAGGGACATCACAACAACGCTGCACCGTCGTTCATCAAATGCACGGTCGGGTCGCGCTTGATGTCCACCGTCAGATCGATGCTCACCACGCGACGGACGTGCAACGCCGCGAGAGCGGCGCGCCCGGCGGGCCCCGACCCGATCGCCGCCGTTACGACCGAGTACGGGGCCGCACCACCCACCGCGGTCAGCACTTGCACAACGCGGGCGACGTCGATGGCGGTCACCGCGGTCTTCCGATCGAGCCACACGTCGTGGCCGGCGCTCCAAGCGTCCGCGGTAGGCAGATCGCGAGAACGAACGATCGCGAAGAACGCGTAGTTGATGCGGTCGTACACGTCCGTCGCCAGCCCGAGCTTGTGCAGATAATCCGGATCCTTGTTCCGCGGATCCTTGTCGTCTTTCGCTTCGACGACGACGTGTCGGCCGTCGAAGGGCGCCCCGTCGGGCTTCCATTGCATAGCCGCGAGCCAGAACGGCGTGCCCTCGTCGAGGGCCCGCACGAAGCGCGCGTCTGCGACAAGCTCGAAGTCGGGGAAGAAGTCGAGCGTGCGCTCGGGTCCGGCGACCCGCATCGTCAGCCTGTGGGGCTGGCTCATGAGATACCGGATCGGACTGGCGACCTCCGCGATTTCCATGAAAGGGTATTCGACCTTGATCGATTCCCATGGAAGAGAACGATGTCCGGCCTTGATGCAGAGCGGCCGCCCCGTCGGATGCGGTTCGCACCCCGTGATCAGCGGACGCACGGGCCCACCGGACTCGGACTCCCTGATCGTCGCGAGAATGCCTTCTTCGGCAAGCTCTATCTCTCGACGCACTATTAGCTTACGCAAGCCGCTCAAAGGTACCGCCCCTTCCTGCCCGCGTTTGAACTCCACCGCCGGCCGCGGAGGCAAGATTCGAATCCTGCCAAGTCAGATCTGTCCACCGTCCTCCTCGGCTTGGAAAGCAGTCCATCCCGCCTTGTCGATCTCTTCGCAGGCTTTCCGAAGCAGCGACCAGATCCCCCGCCGGGGGTCGTGAGCCGAGACCGACGCGTTGGCAAATCCGGGAGACGTCCCCGTCAACGGGTTCGCCAATTCCATCGCCGTAACCAGGTAGTCCGACACGTCGTCGAGCCCGCCCTCGTTGTCGATGCACATCGACGCAATGGGACGACGCAAGGATTCGGATCCTGCTGGCAGAAGCTCGATGGTGACCATCAGCATGAAGAGCCTCCGACAGGCGCTAGTTCTTCGGACCCGGCCGACGCCCGCTCGGGAGATCGACCCAGTCGGCCTTCATGGCCTCTTCGCAGGCCCGCTGCAGCAGGCTCCAGACACGCTGCCGACGCGGATGGCCCATGACCTTGAAATCGGCCGTCCCAGGCGGTTCGCCGGTCAGAGGATTAGCTACCTCCATGGCGACGACCCGATAGTCGGACACGTCAGCGAGATTGCTGAGGTTCCCGATATGAAGGGTCCCGATCGGCTCGTGCAGTCCTCCGACGCCTCCGGACCACAGCTCGACTTTCACGACTAACATCACTTGTCCTCCTGCTTGAGATTTCGGCTTGCGCGCAAGGCGGCCGCGGCCGATGCGAGCCGCTGCACGATGCGCTGAGAGCCGGTGCCGGGACGCAGCGCAGCGACGATGTCGTCGAGATCGAGGCCCGCGACGGTCGAATCTTCGAGGGTCACCGGCGCCCAGCCAGCCACGCGCGCGATGGCCGCCTTCACGACCGCGGCGTTCGGGGGCGCCAAGGCAAGCACGAGGTCGGCGGCGCCGACGAGAGTGCGCGGCAGCAGATTGGCGTCGGCGGAAATGCCGACCACGGACTGCCCCGCCGACAGAGCCAGCGAGACCGCGTTCGATCCGGACCGGTCCTGGAATTCGGTCTGGCCCGCGCCGTAATTGACGCGCTGAATCCAGCGCTCGCCGAACGCGGCCCGGTAGTGGGTGGAGACCGGCTCCGCCCACGCTGGCGTCGGGACCTGGACGACGACGCACAGGGCCTGGCCGTGGCGCAGCCTGCGGCGGAGGGCTGGCGTGGTCGCGGCGTCAAACGTCGCCGCGACCAGCGCGGCCACGGGTTCAGAGCCGGCCGGCGACGAGGCCTCCTTCAGTTCCATGTCGAAACCGATCTCGGCGCCGTCCTCCGGATCTTCGAACCGACGAAGCCGATGGTTGAACACACGGTCGAGCAGGACGGTGCCGGGCTTCGCGTGCAAGTCGACGAGGCGTTTAGGCGCCAGGCGGACCACGATGCCGGGCGACCTCTCGCGCGTTTGCCTTTTCGCGCGCGGTTCTCCGCCCCGTCGGACATTGCGTGGGGAGCTTCGGGGGTCCTCGGTATCGCCCGGGTCGCGCATTTCCAATCCTTTCAGATCTCGATGACGAGCTTCTCGTCGAAGTTTTGGTTGTCCCAGGTGGCCTGTTGGCCGGGCCACGGCCCATACCCCTTCGCGTTGCTGAGGACGCGAGTCGATCCGCCGACAACGGCATCGAAGGATTGGTGCGTGTGCCCGAAAACCCACAGGTCGGCCGGGCGAAGCTCGCCGCGCCCGTCGTCCGGCGCCGGCGACATCAACGCCCGGAGGTCGCTGCGGAACGCCGCGTCCAGCGCGGGATCGTCGCCCGATCCGCTTGGAGAGACGGACATCTCAGGAATTGGCGCGTGGTGACTGACGATCACGAATTTTTCGTCGCCCCGGGGTCTGCGCAGTTCGGCCTCCAGGAACGCGCGCGAGTCCTTGTGCCTGGCCAGCGCGTGCGACGGCCGGAAGCGCTCGGCGTAGCGGTTCGTCCTGATTTTTCTGAAGTCGTTCATGCGCTCCGCGGCGATCGCCATCGAGCGACGAGCGTCGCCGTTGATCGCGAAATCTGTCCAGAGCGTGCAGCCGGCGAAAGTGACGTTCCCGGTCCGGGCGATCCCGTTCTGAAGGACGCGCACGTTCGTGCCGGCGGCCGCGGCCTGGGCCTTCTCGACGGTCCGATCGACGTCGGTTCCGTAAAATTCGTGGTTGCCCAACACGTAGATCACCGGGCGGTCGTTTACGTGCTCGAGCAGCCACTTCACGCCGCGTTCGGCCCGCGGCACGAGATCGCCGGCGACCACCAAGACGTCGAACTGCGGGCGCGCGTCTTCTGCAGGCAAATCCCAGCCGCGGGTCAGCTCCAGATGTATGTCGGACATGACCCAAAGTCGCAGCTTATCCCGAGGCCGGAGGAAGGATCCGATCGGTGCCGACCCCGAATCTGTATGGAGGGGTGCCGCCATGTCAGAGCTCACTCGGGCCGACGTCCAAAAACGCGTCGTGTTCGAAATCATAGAGGCTGCAAACAATAGCGCGCACGCGTCCGACCACGGTCTTTTGCCTCAGATGCATGTTCTCGATGCCGGGCTTGACCGGCACCGGTCTGCCATAGGCATGTGCCGAGCAGCGAGTTTCGAACGAGTTGTCGTGTCGATGAAGGCGCCCTCGCCCGCCGCAGATTTCGCAGACGCACTGGCTCCGGGCCTCGGCCAGATCGATTGCGAGGCGTACCTCGGCCTCCGACGGAGCCGACAGCGAACCGCCCCAATAGAATCGAAGCACGCCCTGAAACTCCGCGATCCGCTCGAAACGGAAGATTTCTCGGCGGGAGAGCGCGTCCTCGATCCGGACGCAGCACCGCTCGATGATGTCGCGCCAACCGGGTCCGCAAAGAGGCAACGCCGGCCCGCCTGGCAGCCTAGGGAAGAAGTCTGGATGCGATCGCATCAAACTCTCCCGCCAGTCATCCGCCGGGACCGCAATGGATGCGCTCGCGCGGCGAGCTAAGACGTCGGCGCAATTCGACGACGCCACGCCATCGGAATGCGGAAAGAGATGCCGTACCATCACTTTTCCCCGACGACGCGTTCGCCTGGCGTCGCAAGCCTGGAGCTTCGGATCGAGACGAGAGTTTCGCCGCCCAATGCCGGCGCGAGCTCGAGTTCGACGAGATCGGCGCACGCCAACCAATAGACGGCGGGCGCAATGTCGCCGTCGAAACCGATCGCCTTCGAAAGCTCTCGGATCGTGATGGACCCGTGACGGCTCAGTTCGCCAAGAATCGACGCTTGGGTCGAAGGCAACGGTGCGGTCGGCCGATGCCTCCAGACCTCCCTGCAGTTCGATGCGAAGGGCTCGGACAAGATATCCTCGGCATCGAATTCCATCAGGCCGATGCCGCGCTCGGCGATCGCCAAGAGGTGCATTCCTTCGGTATCGATGTCGCGAAGGGGACGATCCTCGACGATGTCCAGAACGAAGCGGCCGACGTCGAAATCGGCGACCATCATCCCGACGTCGACCGTCTCACCGCGGAAATTCAGCCAGGGCAGGAAGGAAAGAGCCCTGATTTCCGGGTCGAGCGAACACTGTATGGCCAGATCTAACTGCAGCTTCGAGGCAATCGTGATCGGCACCACGGTCTTCGCACCGAAGAACTTTTTGAAGGAAGGCACCGCTTTCTCCGACCGGCGACGTCGCGCGAGATGTCTGCCATTGCCCCGTACGGCGCCCCAGCCGCCGGGAAAGCCCTTCGTAAAATTGGGAGAGCGCGCCAAGCTAAACCCTCGTTTTATCGTCAACGTTCGTTATTAGATATTTAGATATCTAAAAATTATGGGCGTGGCAATAGGGCGAAATATCGTGGAAAAGCCAGTAATGCGGGCAAAATCGATTGCGTTCGGCTATAGCGGCGATATTCTTAGATACTTAGATATCTGACCATAGGAGCCGCGCTTGCCGCGACCCAAATCCAAGGTGAAGAACAACGCCCAGACGAAAGGTCTCCGCGCGACCCTGCTTTATCTTCACCCGGATACGGTCAAGGCTCTGAAGAGCGCTGCCATTCTGGAAGAGAGGCCGGCGTACGAGGTCGCCGAGCAGGCCATAAAGGCCTATCTCCGCCAACATCACAAATCTTCCGAATGAACGAGCACCCAATCATTTCAAGGTGTTCGGTCGTCTCCCGGCTTTAGACGTCTTGGCGGCAATGATCCGGTTGCGAACATCGATAGTCGGCGGTCCGCTCGCGTTCCAGATGCGTCGTGCCGCCGCTGCCCGAGCAAACGAATGCGGCCTTCAGGTCCTGACCCTGCCGAATTTGGCTGCGCGCCTCGCCAGTGGCTTCAGGTCGCCCGTACCTTCGGAACAGCTCGATCGTGCCATCCAGCAGGCTCTCGCGGCGGGCGGTTTTCGAGAGATCGAGAAGGTGCGGCACCTTCCGGGTATGACGAGAGCTGTCTCCCGCGCCCTCCGCAAGGTCTGGGACGCCGATGTCTCGCTTCGGAGTACGGGCCCGAAGAATGCCCGGCTTTCGGATTTGGCTTTGATCGAGGACCGCGTTCGGCGCGAGCTGCCGCTCGCGACGGCGCTACCGATCGATTTGCGCGACGAGGCTCTGTCGAAGATGCGGCACGCGGCCCGTACGATCGGACCGCTGACGGTCGATCGCCTTTCCTGGATCGCCCCGCTTTGGCGGCCCCTGATCGACGCCTTGGCGAAAGAGGTCTCGGTCGAATGGATCGCGTCGCCGCACGCGGAAACCGCCTGGTTCGCGGGAAGGATCGTGCGGCCGCCGGAGGTCGACCGTCCAGCGCCCGCCGCCGTGTCGTGCGCCGATCCGCACCACGAGGTTATCGAAAGTCTGCGGTGGGCGCGCCTTCTGATCGCCTCCGGCATCGCCCGGCCGGACCAGATCGCGATAGTGTCTGCGGGAACGACGCCGTGGGACGATCACTTCCGCGCCCTCGCGCCGGACGCCGGCTTCGGATTGGCATTCCCGCACGGGATCCCCGCGCTTTCGACCCGTGATGGTCAGCGGTGCGCCGCGCTGGCGGACGTGCTCCAACATGGTCTGAATCAGCAACGCTTGCGACGTCTCGTTTCCCTTTGCCTGGGCGAGCGCGGCGCATTCGAAAGTCTGCCCGCGAATTGGCTGGCCTCGCTGCCGCGCGGCGCGACCTTGTCTCGCCCAGAAGAATGGCGACGCGCAATCTCGGCGGCCGCGGCGAACGATGCATCTCTGGAAGGCGGGCTGGGCGCTTTGCCGATCGTGGATATCCTCGCACGGGGCATCTCGGCGGCGGCCGAAGCCGCGCCTCTCGTTCTACACGGTAGGGCGCTGCAGCTATGGCAGAGCGCGCTGCGCAGCGCGCCTCCAGAGGCCATCGAGCTCTCTTTGCGGTCCTCGCGCATCGAATCCGATCACGACGCGGCCGATTCCGTGGTGTGGTGCTCGGCACGGGAGCTGGCCACCGCGCCGCGACCGCACGTCCGACTTCTCGGGCTGACGGACCGCCACTGGCCTCGCCGGCAGGGCAACGACTCCATCGTTCCGGATCACGTTCTGTCGAGCGCGATCCTCGATCTCGATCCAGTCGCCGAAGCCGACCGTCGGCATTTCCGCATCGTCGTCGAGGCAGCGACAGGCGGAGCGGTGCTCTCCCGTGGGCGCCGAAGCGCGCAGGGAAGCCGCGTGGGCCGAAGCCCTCTTCCGGAAGGCCGGCCGGAAGAGCAGCTCTCGAGAGCGCGCGTTCCGGAGCACGCCTGGAACGAGGCCGATCGCATCATGGCCCGCCCGCAGGATGCGGCGCAGCTTGATCGCGTGCGATCGGCCGACGCCTGCTGGCGCGATTGGCATCTCGAGCGGTTCACGCCGCACGACGGGAAGTTCGACGCCGAACATCCGGTCGTCGTGAGATCAATCGAACGCGTGCAGTCCGCGACATCCCTGCGAAGGATGCTGCGGGATCCGCTCGGCTTCGTGTGGCGCTACGCGCTCGGCTGGAATGCGCCTCGTGATCGCGAACAGCCGCTAACGATCGCCCCCGACGAGTTCGGCAAGCTGGTCCACGAGCTTCTCCGACGCGCGGTGGACGCGCTCGAGCCGAATCCCGGATATGCACGCGCGTCGGACGCGGAGATCGAAACCGCTCTCGCGGACGCCTCTTCGGTCGTCAGGGACGCGTGGCCACTGCTGGGACAGACGCCACCGGCGCTGCTGTGGCGCAATACCGTGGATTTCGCGGCATCGTTGGCCCTCGCGGGATTGCTGCGGAAGGAGATAGCGGATGCGGGCACCCGAAGCTGGACGGAAGTGCCGTTCGGCCAACCGAACACCGTCGCCACAGAGCGGCAACTGCCGTGGGATCCGACCATTCCGGTCGCGATACCCGGGACAACCGTCACGCTCGGCGGCTCGATCGATCGGCTGGATCTCAACAGCTCGGGCACCGCCGTCCGCGTCTGGGACTACAAGACCGGCGAGGCGCCCAGGAACGCGGGACGCATAGTGATCGAGGGCGGGTCCGAGCTGCAGCGGGCGTTGTATGGACTGGCCTGCCGACAACTGCTCGACGGTGAACCGACGGTCGTCGCCCGGCTGCTCTATCTTCGCGGCGATACTCTCGCCGTCAGGCTTTCCGATCTCGACGCCGCCGTCGAGCAGATCGCCGCCTTCGTGAACGTCGCGGTCTCGATGATGAGGAAGGGCGTCGTCACCTCGGGCCGGCTTTCTTTCGACAGGTCGAACGAACTTCGATTGGCCATGCCTGCGTCGCCCGGCTACGAAAGGCGCAAGCTGGCCGCAAGCAACGAGATCAACGCGGCCATCTCGCGATATTGGAGCACTCCGTGATGGAGATAGTCGACGGGGCCGAACGTCTCAGGGCGTTGACCGAGCTGGACTCCTGCCTGTTGGTCGAAGCTGCAGCGGGCACCGGCAAAACGTCCCTGCTCGCCGGTCGCGTGGTGATGCTGCTCGCGCGCGGGGTCGATCCGCGGTCGATCGCGGCAATCACGTTCACCGAGCTCGCGGCGGGCGAATTGCGCCAGCGCATCGCCTCCTATCTCCATCGCATACTCGAGGGCCGGATTCCGGACGAGCTCCGGCCGGCCCTGCCCTCCGGTCCCGACGCCGCCCAGACCGCGATGCTACGCAGCGCCGCGAAGCGCCTCGACGAATTGACCTGCGGAACGATCCATTCGTTCTGCCACGACCTTCTGAGGACGTATTCGGTCGAAGCCGCGGTCGATCCCGGCGCGGACGTCCTTGACGGAGATCAGGCCGATTTCGTTTTCGACGCCATCTTCGACCGGTGGTGGCGCGGCAGGCTCGACCGCACTGCGCCAGCGGCCGGCGACCCGATCGCGTCCGTGGCGCGGCGGGATCCGATCGACGCCGAAGGGCTCCTGCGCAGCTTCGCCAAATTCCGCCGACGCCATCGGGGAGCACGGCCGCTGCCCGCCGATCTCGACGCGCGAGCGGACGTCGAGTTCGCGGAAAGCGTGCGGGAATTCCGGCGCTGGTGCGATCAGGTCGACGTGCCCCCCGAGGCCGATCCGGACATCGTCGCGCTCGAGACGTTGGTCTCCCACTTCCGGGGACGCTTCGATCCAATGCCCGACTTCGAAGGCCTGCTGGAGCTCGCGCACCCCGTGTGGCTGCCGATCATGCGCAAGGACACGTCCGACCTTCGGGAATACAGACGTCGGACGCTCTGGCGGAAGGCCGGCGGCGCGGACGGCAAGCGATTGGCGGACCAGGCCGCAGAGCATTTCGGCCGATGTCGCAAGGCCTATGGCGCGTTGATGGGCCGGATCGCGACAGCCATCATCGGGATATTCTCGGCCGAGCTCGACGATGTGATGACGGAGTACGAGACATTCAAGAGACGGGCCGCTGTCCTCGACTTCGACGACCTTTTGTTCACGTGCCGCGAAGTGTTGCGTGACCATCCTTCCGTCCGTACGACCGCCGCGGAACGCTTCTCGCGGCTTCTGGTGGACGAATTCCAGGATACCGATCCCGTGCAGGCGGAGATCATCTTTCTGCTGTGCGGAGCAGCGGAAGACGACCGCGCCTGGCATGAGCGATCGCTCAGACCGGGCCAACTCTTCGTCGTCGGCGACCCGAAGCAGGCCATCTATCGATTCCGCGGCGCGGATCTGGCTACGTATCTCAGGGTGCGCGAGACGATCGAGGCGCAATTCCCCGACAATATCCTCAGGGTGACGGCGAACTTCCGGTCTCGCGGCCAGATACTGGATCACGTGAACCGTTGCTTCGAGGAACGGCTGTCGGCGCAGCAGGCCGGCTACGTCGCCTTGCAGACCACTAGGGCCGCAGGCGAGCACGGCTTGCCGTGCGTGGCGAAGGTTTCGGTGGAGCTTCCCCCGTTGACGAGAGTCGACAGTGCGCGCGACGAGGAAGCCCAGGCCGTGGCCGAAGTATGCGCGCGCCTCATCGGCAACATCGACATCAAGCTCAACGACGGCGAGACCAGGCGCCTTTGTCCGGGCGACATCGCTCTGCTCGCACCGGTTTCCACGGACCTCTGGCGGTACGAACGCGCTCTCGAAGAGGCGGGCCTCCCCTTCGCCTCGCAGGCAGGGAAGAACCTCTACAAGCGGCAGGAAGCGCAGGATCTGGTGGCGCTGATCCGCGCCCTGGCCGACACCCGCGACACGCTGGCGCTCGGAGCGCTCATGCGCGGTCCGCTCGTAGGCCTGACCGAGCAGGAGCTGCTCGACATCACCGCCGATCTTCCAGTCGACGGCGACCGGATCGCAGGTCTGTCTCTCCGGACCGATCTGGCGGCGGTCCGAAATCCGGTCGCACGGGAAGTGCTGACCATTCTGAATGACCTGCGCCGCCGCATCAACGCGACGGCGCCCGCCTTCGTTCTCGCCGAGGCTATCGAGCGTCTGCGCATCCGCGCCATCGTCGCGGCCCGCAGCGGCGACCAGGCCGCGCGGACGCTCGCGAACGTGGACGGCTTCGTCGAACGGGCCCGAAGCTACGACGTCCGCGGCTTCGTCCAGTTCGCCCGCGACATCGACGACGAATGGTCGAGCGGATCGGCGGCGCCTGAGGGCTTGATGGAGGCCGACGGGCAGTCGATCGAGATCGTCACCGTGCATACCTCGAAGGGGCTGGAGTGGCCGGTCGTGATTCCGATCAACCGCTCGTCCATGCCGCGGCGGGCCGAGGCGTTCGTCCACCGGCGACGGGACGAAAGCCTGCATTGGGCGCTGGGCCAGGTGGTGCCGCCGGGATTGGGCGACGCGCTGCGGACGGAAGAGGCCGAGAAGAGGGACGAGAACGTGCGGCTCCTGTACGTCGCATGCACGCGGGCGATGGAGCTCCTGGTCATTCCGGACTTCTCTTGGAGCAACGACGCTTCCTGGGCGAAGCTTCTCGACTTCAAATTGGACACCGTTCCCGAACTCGACATCGGCCGTCTCCCCCGCGCGCCCGTCGCCTCACGCGTTCCGGTGGCGAACGGGCAGACCGCGCAGATCTTCGCGGAAGAGCGATCGCGCATCGAAGCCGCGCCGCGCGTCCGTTGGATCAAGCCCAGCGACGGCGATCCCGACGTCATCACGGACGAACTGTCCTTCGAGACGGGCGAAGAGCTGCCACGCGCCGAGACCACGGTCGAAGGAGGCCGCATGCGGGGTATCCTTCTCCATAAGCTGATGGAGGAGCTCATCTCCGGCGAGTTGGAGGAGAACCTGGAAGCCGCGACCGCCCGGTCCAACGAACTATTCGATCAATTGTCTTCGATGGCGCCGACGCACGCCGCGATCGACGTACGGGAGCTCGCTTCGACCGCGTTGCGGACGTTGCGACTGCCGGACGTCGACAGATACCGCGGAAGGCTCGTCGCGGAGGTGCCGGTCTACAGTACGGCGGCCGGCCCCGGCGATCTGGTCGGCGGCCGGGCCGACGCACTCGCCCACGACGACGAGGGGAGAGTCGTCTTCGACTGGAAGAGCGACATCGATCCCAAGGAGGCCGAGTTCTCGACCTATCGGCGACAACTCGCTCATTACCTTCGGGCAACCGGATCGACTCGGGGCGCCATCGTGTACATGACCTCCGGGCACGTCGACTGGGTCCGTCTTGCCGGTTGACGGCGCCGCCTCATCGCCGCGATGATCCTCATCCTATAAGCCGAGAACAGGCTGTTTCCGACACATAAACGGCAAATCTGATGGTTCTGGAAGATCTCGTTGGGCAAGACACGCGCCTCTACGCCAAGAGCGAATGGGCACCCGCGAGCGCGCTGTGGCCTGCGCTCTCGTTCTCGCAACGCGGGGTCGCCAATACGTTCGGCGGAATCTATTCCCGCGGCCGCGACTTCGTGATCACGATCGGCACCGGAAATCCACGAGACACGCTTGATCCCGCGCATCGGCAACGCCTGATGTCTATCGTCGACGTGGCGCCGAACATCGTAGTCGCCACCGGAGATCTGGTCGAGCCAGAAACATGGAGGCGTGCGCAACAAACGCACCCGGATCGATGGAAGCTGTCGATGCCGATCGTCCGCTGCTGGACGTTTTCCGATTTTCCGGAAGCAAAGACGTCCATGACGGAGACCTACCGCAGGTTTTCGAATCCCACGACTCGCGGAAAACCGATCCCTGTCGAGGGCAGCGACCGCGCAACGTTGCTCGGACTTCGGTTGTCCGCCGTCGAAATTCCGTCGTATGTAGAGCGAAGGCTGCACCCGATCCCCGAGGATCAATTGCTGAACCGGGACATCACTCGGCTCGTGAACAATATCCTGGGCTCCGTCGGACGGGCTGGCACCGAACGCACCGGTACCTACCCCGAGCGCAGTTCGCTGAATTTTTCGGACCTCTTCAAACTGCTCAACGAGCTATGGCGGAGCCAGCGCGGCAGGTGCGGATTATGCTGTGAACCGATAGTGCCCGGCGAGGAAAACGCATTGCTCCGAATGTCGGCGGACCGGATCGAGAGTGCCAACAAGGGCTACCACTCCGACAACGTCCACGTGACCCATGTAGGGTGCAACCTTGCCAAGAGCTCCGCTTCGCTCGAAGTGTGGGCCGAGTTTCTTGATGTGGTGCGCGGAACGCGCGATTGAGAGGCGCGCCAGCAAGACAACGTTCGGCGCCTTCTGCCGGCAAAGAAACTCGATGATTTATTCTGCCGCCTGTTCACCCTTCTGAATACGAAGGTCGATCACCTCGACGTCGTCTCGGCCGTCCGCAGTCAGTGCGGCGTCCGCCTGGTCGGCGAACAAACGATGATACTTGTCGACGAGGCCCTTCTGTCCTCTCCAGCCGCCGTCCCGCTGCTTGTCGGCAAGCGGCCGGTCGATGAGCGCGTATCGTTTCTGCACGTCGGCTGGGGCTATCGCCAGTTGCCGTAGCCGGTCATCCGATTCGATGTGCATCGCATCGACGATGACCGATCGCCCGTTTCCGAGGACCTTGGCGCTTCTCATGCGCACTTCATGGAAGATCTCGGACTGGGCGCCGCGCACCTCGCCGTCCGGACTGCGCTCTTTCCTGATTTCGTCGGAGGAGACCACATCTACGCCCTGCGCTGCCGACCAGGTCGATTTACCTGCTCCGGAAGGACCGACCGTAAGCGTCATGCTCTGCCCGCAGCGCGGCCAGTTCCAACCCGGAATGTCGAAGTCGACATCGCCGATCGTCGCTTCGTAGTAATCGGAAAACCGCGACACGACCTCCGGTTCGATCAGATCGAAGTGGGCCACTTTGTTGCGTATCCAGCCGGCCTGACCCAGCAGATTCGCCTCGTTGGGGCTGAGCAGGTCCTTGGTGAATTCCTTCAGGTCGTAGAACTCGAGTTTCCAGAAGTCCTCGATCGTCTTCACGTGGTCATTGATCTTCCGGACGTAGGGCTTGGCGGGAGATACCTTCCTGGCGAGTACGTGTTGATACCTCGAGATCAGCGACCGCAAGACGCGATGGGTGAATGGCAGCAGAACGCTGGCTTGAGCGCTCCAGACTCTCCGCCGCACGTGGTCGACATATCCGTGTTGGAGCGCGGCCACGGCGTGCGCGGCCGGCTCGTCGTCCCAGTAGTCGACCAGGCCGTTTTCCCAGCACGGAAACGGATACTGTCTTTTTGCGACCAGACGATCGAGCAACGGAAAGGGCGCGATCTGGTCGGCGGCGTCCCAACCGACCGTCTCCTCTAGAAGCTCGCGCGACCATGCGGCCACTTCGATCGCGGCGGCGTGTCCGACGCGCGAGGTCAGCCCCTGGGCCGGACGGGCACCGATCGCGGCGGCATAGCTTGCGCTGTCGTACCGATCACACATCCCTTGGGTCGAAACGAGGGGCGCGGGTCCGCAGAGCGCTGATCGGTCGTCCCGATCGAGCCCGGTCGGGAGCAGAACGAGCAGAACCGGTCCGACGACGGTCTCCTCCGGCGGCTCAGCCATGAGCTGTCGCAGAAACAGGCTCCAGCGACGCAGTTGCGTTCGGTCCAGTCCGTCGACGATCATTACCCGGTCGACAAGGCTCGGATGGACGGCGAACTCGGCTACCGTGCCGATCTCGATCGCCGACACGTCGAGGAATCCGGCCAGCATGTGGGCGATGGGTTGCGACTGATCCTCCGCCGTCAGGTCGATCGACACGCTGTCGAGCGAGAGCTCGGTACGGAGCCTGCGTTCGATCGCCGCCGCCAACCCGGACATTCGCGGAGTCGGCGTCGAGATGCAGACGACCTTCTCCTTTCGGGAAACTGCGAGCGCTATCTTGCTGAGAACGCTCGACGGTCCGGCTTGGGCCCACCACAAAGCTTCGCGATCCATCCGTCACTCCGCCTTTAGCAGTGCGGCGAGAACCAACTGATTCAGGTCGACTTTGTGCAGACTGCGATTGCCGGACTGGTCGGGGGAGAACGAGATGATCCCCAAGACGTCGCTGTACACCGCCAGGATGCTCGGAACGATCTTCCTGCCGTCCGTAGTGCAGAGGTGCTGGAAATCCCGATACGTGATGACGGAGCCATGCGCATACTGGGCGAGTTCGCGGAAGAAGGCCGCGAGAACGGGCTGGATGCCCAAGCGGTCGTAGAGACCGGGTGCCGCCAGTAGGGCCTGCTTGTCGGCCTCGATCAGTGTCGAAGCCTGGCTCGGCCGCTCGGCGATCCGGGCCATGAGAGGTCCGACCGTCTCCGACCAACCGCCGGTCGCCTCGATGATGCGATCCATCAGGTCTCCGGAAAGCTGAAGCGACTCGAGGCGGGATCCGAGGTACGAGCGCGTCACCGGGCGGAGCCGGACCAACTTGACCAGGGGCCTGATGCGCTTCAGCACGGCTGTATCCTCGGACCATGCGGAGGCGTGGAGCGGATCGCCTACGAAGACGATCCGCACCTCTCCCTTCCTCACGCGACCAAGCCGCTCGGCTTCGAGGATCCAGTCCGGACGCCACGGCGTCTTCGAGGACACCACGAGCACGCGCGGCCGTCCCGATCGCGACGGCCGCTTCACATCGTCGAAGAGGTCCTTCTTCGCCTCGTAGGTCCGGGGCTCCACCTCGACCAGTCCGTCCTTCGTCCGTTCGGCGTCCATCAGAGCCGCCTCGACGAACCGGACGCCGGCCCACTCCGTGCCGAATACGACGCCGATGCCGTGGGCGCGGGAGGACATCGGAGATCCATCCGCCTTTACCGCTGCGGCAGGTGCGAACGGCGCGAGGAGGTCGGCCTCTTGACCGTTCGTTAATGGAGAAAGGTGGCCGTTGCTGTCGACCATCGGAATCGGCTTTCCAAGGATTCTGCGATTGTTCTTGGGATCGAAGATCCGATCCGGGCGCCGTTTGTGGTACTGCTCCAGCTTGCTCGTCAGATCGGCTTCGTCGTAAGCCATCAACTCCAGAAGGCTGCGTGACCGTAACGCGAACCCGCCCGAGTAGGTGCGCCGCGCGATTCCGAAGCCTTCCATCTCCTCGAGCAGATACTCGATCTCGATCGGATCGCTACCCCGAGGAAAGGCTGCGGGCCAGTATTCGATCGCCCGCTCGGCGACCTCGGCCGGCGTCATGCCTTCGGCGGACATGCCGGACCCGTGGTCCACCAGTTCGCGGGCCGCCAGGATGTACGTAAGGAGCTCGTAGCGACCTTCAATCGAATTGATCGTCTTCTCGAAAGTCAGGAACAACTTGCCTCGAACGTCCGCCGACTCGAGCGCCTGCTCGACCAACGTCGTCGAAATCAGGTCCGGCAGACGGTTCGTCTGCTGCACGCGCTCGTGGATGATCTTGAGCAGCTCCTCGCAGAACACCTGAATGAGAACCGGATAGTAGTTCGTGAAACTCAGGATGCGCCAGGCATCTTCCCTATTCTCGAATTCGAAGCCCATAGCGGCGAGCGGGCCTCGGATCAGGAATTCCGCGTCGTCGACGTCCTTGCCCAGCAGGGGACCGATCTCCAGCGGGTTGTTGGAGATGTGGACCAGCGGCGAATTCTCGGTACGCGCGATGCGCGATACGTTGTGCAGACCCGCGAGGACGAACTTGAACCGATTGCCGGTGTCAGCCATCAGGCGAAGCAGCGTACGGATGCAGCGGAAATTGTGCTGGCTCTCGTACAGTACGAAATTGTCGGCCTCGTCGATCAGTAGCAACAACCGGCGTCGTTCGTCCTGATCCAGCCATTTGGCGATCGTGGCGGTGAATTCGTCCTCGTTCCTGACGGGTGACGTGAAGATCGGGATGCGGCGAGACATCTGTTCGAACGCGTTCGACGCATCGACGACGGAGTCCACGTCGACGTAGGCGAAAATGGCGTTCGCCGGAGGGGTCGCATGGATCTGCCGGAGCAACGCTGTCTTGCCGAGGCGCCGGCCGCCGAAGACGATGTGGGAACCGAAGGAATGCTCGATGGCACTTCTCTCCCAAGAGCGGCCCTTGAACATTTCGGGAGGAACAGCCGAGCGGTTGTAGTCGCGGTAGGGATCGGCGCCGGAGTATCCCTGAGCAATCTCCATGACGGCCCTGCGATGGTCCGAGGTATCCGCGAGCGCGACCGTGACGAGAGCCTCGTCCACGACCAGCATCGATTTCCTGCGCTTGAACAGTTCCAGCCGCAGGTTCTTGCGCCGCTCCGGATTGAGTACGCCGAGATAGACCAGGAGAACGCCGCGAGGCGCAGCGCCTTCGGCCAAGTCCAGCAGAGCCGGCTGCGGCGTCGTCGATGTGGCCACGCAGATGCGCCAGGAGCCCTGCGTCAGGCTGCCGAACTCCGGGAGCAGAAGGGACTTGGAATCCACCGACGGCAGCGAGACCTTCGCGTCGAACACGTAGACCTGCTGTTTCACCTTGGTGAGAACCTCGTCGGGATCCAGCTTCGCCACTTCGAACAGCAACTGCGACACGACGGTCTGGAGCGTATCCTTCACCTGCGAGCCCGAGGCCGACTTCATATGGCGCTTCAAGGCGGGCAGTAGGCTCCTCGCGATGTTCGCCGCCTGTTGTCTCTGCTCAGGTTCGAGATGGCTGTAGTCGAGCGTGCCGTACGAGCGGCCTTCGTCCATCGCGCGCGCCGCCTTCAGCACGTCGACGGCCGAAAACTCCTGCAGCGGCAGCAGCTCCTTGAACTCGGCCAAGCGCACGTTGAGGGTTCCGCTAGGAAGATGCTGGCGGCGGGGGGCGCCCGTGCGCAACATGTTGAGCCAGTCCGCCAGCGTGGTGAATTCCCGCCGCTGAAGCAGATTGCGGAGTTCGACGGCGGTCTCCGGGTCCAACTTCTTCTCTTCGTCGAGTGCCGCGATCCTGCCGGTGATTTCGGCGGCCGTTTTGTCGAATTCCCGCTGCGCTTCGTTCTCGACCTCCTTGATCCTGGCGAACGCGGAATTGAAGTCCTCGACGCGATCCCCGCCCAGCGTTTCCGGCAAGAATGTCGGCGACAGCTCGGCGGGCAGATTGTCCGGATTGATGGTCGAAAGCGTCTCTTTCAATCGGGCCGACTGATCGAGCGAACCCACCGCCATGCGACGCATGCGCTCGATCAGGCGTTCGGCCGCGGCCAGCCGCGACTTGACTTGGTTCTTTTTGGTTTCGCGGTCGGCGTCGAGTTTGGACCGCAGCGATTCGGCGGCCGCTTCGCTCATGCCGAACCAATGCGCGATGTTCACCAGCATGTAGGCCGGCACGAAAGCGGATTCCGCGCGGCGGGCTTCGAACGCTTGCGCGATAGCGGCGCCGGGGTCGGCACCTTTCAGTGGAATCTGCGCATTTATGATCTCCTGGAGCACGCGCTCCTCGGTGTACGGTGAAGGCATCCAGCCGCCGGTCCAGGTCATGTTGGGGAGCCAAAGCAGAGGCGTGTGCAATCCGACGGCGAGCGGGGGCACGTTTCGATCGGATGAGGACAGCCCCTTCAGGGTGTCGCGTACGGTGCGGAGTATGGCCGCCGCATGTCCGCTCGCCGCCGCCGTCAGACGCGGCCCCTCCGGAGCGGGCCGCGCCAGCAAGGCATCGATCTCCGCCAACGCCGTATCGCGCAGCCGTTTGACCGTTTCGAGCCGCTGCGCGGACTTGCGCAGCGTAGCCAAGCCTTCGAGCGCCCTTACCAGATCGGCGCACTGCTGACCGACCCGCGAAAGGGCGGCGAAAATGCGTTCCCGCGCCTGAAGGTCGACCTCCTGGCTCGCGCCCTCCGAGCCGGCGGCGTCGAGGAGAAGAAGGATGTCTTCCCGTCGATGAAGCCGTTCCGAAACCTCGCGAGCGATGTCATGGCTCGTTTCCGTCAGATTCGAAAGGAGGCGGCCCAACAGGCCCTGCGGCTGCAGGAGTGCGGCTTTGATCCGCTCGCCGTACTGAAACCGGAATTTTGCCGATCGAAGTCCGATCACCGTGTCCTTGATCGATGCCACGGCGTCGCTCACGAACGAGTTCTCGCGCGAGTGGGCCTCGATCGCCATCAGATTGGCTGCCGTCAGCGGGAAATTGAAGCGACGGTTCTCCTCGATGATCGCGTAGGCGCTGCGCAGGTGCTCGAAGGCCTTCAAGGACGTGATCGTTTCGACGAGCGGCACCGCGGCGCCGTCGTCCGGTCGGAACAGTGCCGCCGGAATCGCGGTGGCGAGCAGCATCGTCAACCTGGCTATCGACCGATCGTCCTCCCGATCCGCGAGCGACTGCGCGACGGCGAGAGCTTCGCTTCTGGACGACGTCAGGAATTGGACGTCCTGGCCGGACAACCCCATGGCTCGCCCGTCGGCGGCGGCAAGTCTGAGTTCCTCTTCCGCATAGATGTCCGGAGATGCCGGCAGCACGGATACCGCGCAGCGGCGAAGATGGTAGGCCAAGCCGAATTCGCCGGCGGCGAACAACGTGTCCAGCCGAGTCGTGATTTCCTGCAGTAGCGGATCTCCGACGACTTCGTTTGTCGTCTCCGCCGTCGCCGTCCGGATCGGCGGTTCAGCCAGCACTTGGTGGACATCCGCGTCGAGCAGCATGTCGTCATCGGGATCCGGCGCGTCGGCGGTTGGGGCTTCCGCCGACGGATGCGCGACCGGGACCGGAGCGGGAACGTTAAGCGGCTCGTTCGAGACGGCGAAGGCTTCGACGCAAGTCGCAACGGGTTCTTCAGGCGGAGCCGGCGATGGATCGCCCGTATCTCTCGCTTTTCCAAATACGTCGATGGCGGCACCGACGTGCTCGAGAACTCGACGTAGCGCCCGCTCTCTGTTGTCGTCGATCGCGACGGCCTGAGCCCTTGCGGTCTTGCGGGGAAGCGTCGCTTCGAGTCGCTCGATCTCCGCCGCTCCGGCATCGGCCTCCGCCATCGCCGCATCGGCTTGAACGCGGAGGGCCTCGGCCGCAGCTAGTTCGGACTCCCTCGCCTCCTTCGGCAATCGAAAGAGCCGGGAGAGAAGATGGGGAGCAATCGACGACTCGCCGAGCAGCGAGTTCAGTGCATCAGCCGCCTTTGCCGTCAGACGTTGAAGGTTCTGATGCAGCTCGGCGGTCGGTACCCTCGCGGGCGGCAGGCGCGCCGCCCGGCATCTCAAGTCTTCCAAAACGGACAAGCTCGCCTTGATGGCATCGATGCTGTCGCCGGCGGCCTGCGGTTCGATGGAGGAGAGTGCGCCCGTCAACGCCACCAACCCGTCGCATTCGGCGCGCCAAGCAATTTCGATCGCGGAGAGATCGTCGAGGGGCTCGTCGGATACCGCGGCTTCATGCGCGACCGCCACTTTGGCGTCGGGCGCGGCCGCCGAGCCTGCCGGTTCGATCGCTTCCGCGGTTGGGGCCGCTTCGACCTGCACCTGCTTCATCGCCTGGGGGATCACGACCTCTTCCATGATCTCGCCGATGGTCCTGTCGGGCCCGAATTGCCGGAAAGGACCGAGCACCGCGCGCAGATATTTGGCCAGGTCGGCCCATTCCTCGCCTTCGGCGTCAAGCTTCTCCAGACCATCGGTCGCCGTAGAGCACCGCGCGCCCCAAGCAGCTTGTCCCGGTAGACCGAGAGCCTCGGCGAGATGCGATTCCTTGTCGCCTCCGTTCTGGACGCTATGCAGGAGCCGCAGAAAGGGAACTCCATTTACTCCCTTGGGTATCGGTCCCTTCATACGCAGACGCTTCCACGCGTCGGCATTCTTCACGATGATCAGGTTCTTGGGCAGCCCGCGACCGCCCCGGTTGTTGTCGTCGGGGAAGAACTGGTGCTGGAAGACGATCGCGAACGCGGGATATCGCAGGGCTTCCTCGTAGAGACGAGGCATGTCGTCGGCGCCAGGACGTTCCTCCGGCCACGGATAGCCGGTCGCCTTCCGTATCCACTCGCGGTCATCGTGCATGAGGCGCGTATCGCGAGGGACGATGTTGATAGCGTTCGCGAGGAAGTGTTCGGTCACGAAAGCCGGAAGCGGCGCCGACCTGCTCCGCAGGAGCGTGACCAGATCCTCCAATTCCATCGGGAACTGCTCCGGCTTCGGGCTGTCCGCGATTGCATCGGTCTTGAGCGTTTCGAGCATGACTGGGACCTTGATTGACGTATCCGCGACAGGCGCGAACTCGGACGGTCGGGTTTCCGGGAGGCGCAGGATCGCCGGCGGACTTTGCGATCGCGCAGGCGGCGATGGCGCAGCGTCTTCCGCCGGCGGCTCGTCGAAGTCCGGAATCTCGTCCTCGTCGACGTCGACCGTGCCTTCGAACCAACGACGCGTTTCGGCGTAGCCGATCACATCATCCCGCCCGACTGCGTCTTCGTCATCGTCCCGGCGATCGTCGCCATCATCGATCGGGTCAGGGTCCGGCTCGTCCTCGGCGGCGCCGGTGCCGTATCGATCCATGTAGTCGATGATCTTCGACCTGAACGAAAGCGGAGCCGGCAGGAAGGTGCCGTCCCCCGTGTGGGCGTAGCCGTTGCGGAGGCCGGCGACCAAGGCCGCGATGGCGTCTTCGTCGCCGGTCTGCGACGGCAAAACTGTCACTTCGAGCGTGACGGGAATTCTCGAAGGCACGTCCCACGGCTTGACCTGCGCCGTCCGCATCAGAATCTTCTTCCCGACGGGCGAATCCGCGGGCGTCGGGGCCCCGAACTTCTGGAAACCTGATTTGCCGCGATAGACGGACTGCCCGCGGGCTCCGCGATTGCGGACGTCGAAGCCGTGCGCGGTCAGATAGTGGCGTGCCCGCGCGTTCCCTTCGGGCAAACTTTCGATGAGGCGCTCCGCGGCGGTGGCGTAGACTTCCTCGACGGGGTCGGCGGCGACCGGCAGACCCTCGCGCGTGACGGGCGTCCACTTCCTCTCGGTCAGGACGGAAAGCCGCCCGGCGGACCCTTCTCTGACGCGGACGAAACGAAGCTTCTTCCACGACGACGGAGGCGCGGCGGCGACGTCCTCGAGATAGATGTCCGAAGAGATGTTCTCGTCGGAAAGCCAGGACCACAGCGACCGGGCGGAGGTGGAATCCACCAGCACCAACGCGTCGGCGTCTTCGGCCGCGACCTCGTCCAACACGCGCCGCACGAAAGACAGGAAGTTTTCGCGCCTGTCGGGCTGCTTCTCCCCGAGCGAAGTGATTCCGGCCGAGGCGACCGTGATCAGCGTCTTCGAGAGAGCCTCGAACTTGCCGGTATCCATAGCGCCGTTGCGCAGAAATCCAAGCCTCCCGGATATGCGGCCCGTGGCGACATCGGTCTTCATCGCGACCGCGATCGTCGCTCCCTCGGGGCGGCCGGTGCGGGAGCTGGCCTGCGACACGATCGAGATGCCGACGATGGCACGGGGCCGCGGAGCATCGACGAACGCGGCTTCGACGATGGGTGCCGGCACCGGTCCGAGCCCCGCATGACCGAATAGCAGGTCGTAGAGTGCCGCCTGGATGCGATGCATGTATTCGGCGGCATGGCCAGCCGTCGGCGGAAGGAGATACTGGACGTTGCTGCCGGCGACCGTAGCCAGCGTGTTCCGGCCGACGCTCTTGTTGACTTCGTCTTCGTCCTTGCCGTCGTATTTGAGCGCGGCCTGGACGATGATGGGCGCCCCAGGAAACTCGGTCCGGATCCGCCCGGCGAGCGGCAACCAAGCTTCCCTGCGGGCGGCGGCCCTCTTGAGCCTGCTATTCCTTGCGTCGCCGTCCAATTGCTGGCGGGTGCCGTGCACGCCGTCGGGCATCGCGTGGCGGACTACGTTCACCCGATCTCCGAAGATCAACGAGACGACGGAAGCGAACAGACGCCCCTCCTCCTCGCGCCGGCAAACGAACATCAGATCGATCGGGACGCCCTCGCCGAAGGCCTTATCAAGCCGCTCCTGGTTGGCCTGCACCAACGGTTCGAGCGGTACGGTCTTGGCGGGAGCTTCGCGGCCCCGCCTCTTCTTCTCGGGCACGCCGAACAACTCCTCGACCCTCGCCGGCACATCCTCCTCTTCCACCCGCCCGAAATGATGGTTGATCAGGTTGTGTAGGGTCGCCTGGTCATGGGATTCCTTCGGCCGCTTGATCTTCGCGTCGACTTCCCTGAGTCGGGGCTCCTGGAAACCGAAGCCGCCGATCAGGTCCTGAACCTTCCGGAAGAGATCGACCTGATCCTGCAGCGTCACGCCCGGAGCGACCTTCGGCTCCGGCCTGTAACCGTACCGGAACGGCACTCCCACGAAGAGATCGGGGGCGCGCCCACGCGAGGCGACCAACGACGTCAGGTCCTCTACGAAAGATTCCCCGGTTTCGCGACCGGCCTCGTAGACGATCGCGTTGATCTGCGTCTTCGGCAGACCCTGCTCCAATCTGGCCGATAACGTCACAGCGCGCGCCGGCGAAGTCCGCGAGAGCACGCGGACCGAAATCCGGCGTCGCCCGTACAGCCGGTTCGCCGGCGGGAACTCGCGACACCAGATGCGCTTGGCCGCCTTCACGACCAGAAACGGCAGACGGGACGACGGACGCGTCTCGACGCTGATGATTGCCACCATTGAGAACAGGTCCTCGCCGCCCGGCAAGGCCGACGGCCAGGTCTCGAACGCGATCGAGTTTCCGTACTCGCGGTCGAGAACCCGATGGACGGCGCCCAGTCCGTCGAAGAGTTCGACGCCTTCCAGGCTCGACGCCACCATCGCGAGCAGGATGTCGGCGTATTGCCGGAAGTCGGATCGCAACGCGTCCGGCACGTTGGCCGGCTCAGGCACGGGAGGCGACGGGAGTTGGGCGAAGAGCTCGCGCCGCCGGCCCTTATCTTCAAGCGCGTCGATGTCGCCGCAATCCGTTCCGAGATTTTCCGCCCAGGGACGAAGCGTGAGTTGAATCCATGCCGCCACGGAACGGTGCGCCGCGGCTTCGATGTCGGCCGCCTCGCCGCTGGCGGCGAACAGCGGCGTATCGTCGGTCCGTGAAAATCTGCTGTCGAGCAAAATCAGGCCGCCGATCCGCGCCTGCAGGGCTGCCCTCAGGTCGGAATACGGGAGCTCCTTACCCTCGGCCTTTTTCGTGTCGGCGGCCTTGCGCGCGATGCGCCTGAGAAGATCTCTCGTTGTAGAGGTCCAGCCGAAACGCAGCGGCGGCACCGGCGAAGACGCCGACGGGGGCAGACCGCGCCAAACGAACGCGCTCTCGAGGATGGACTGATCCCCGTACGATCGGATGAAAAGGCTTTCCTCCTCGGTCATTCGGGATTCATTTCCGGAAAGATCACGTTGGCGCAATTCCGCAAGGGATGCAGGAAAGGCTCGTAGAGAAGCCGGTAGATCTCGCGTTCGACCGGGTCGGCGGACGAGAGAAGCTCCTGGAGGACGTCGCGCATCGCCACGATCATGCTCGAGCGCTGGCTATCCCGCCGATTCTGCGTCGAATTCATCGCGAAGGACGCATCCACGAAGAACACGCGCGCCTTGCAACCGTTGCGCATCGCGCGACCGATGGTCTGCAGCAGATCGACCATGCCGTCGGCGACGAAGGGACGGATCATCGGCCCGAGCCGGCTCATCTGTTGCGGCCGGCGTAGCAGCCGCCGCAGCGACTCGAGTGCATCGTCGCGGGCGCCCCGCCACTCCCTGGCCAGCCGCGGAATGTCGGCACCGGGAGGAATGTTCTTCTGGTCGAATTGCAAGGCCAACTGACCCGCCAGGCCGCCGGTGAACGACAGGCTGTCGGCGGTCGGGTGGGGCCTGACGAAGAACGCGACCGAACCCAGGACCGCGTCGCGCACGCGGTCGCCGTCCGGGAACACAATGTTCACGCCGCGACCGATGGCCTTCATCGGAAAGATGATAGCGTCCCAGTCGTCGCGCGTGCCCAGCATCTCCACCTGGCTGGCCGAGACCCATTCGGCGCGCTCCTGCAGCGGGATCTTGGCGATATCCGACGTCACGCCGATGACGCGGTGGGCCGACGACGAAGTCCGCTTCAGGTGCGCCTTCATGAGACGCACCTGCTCGTAGGAGTTTACCACGATGCCGGTCCGGCGGCCCGGATCGAACTGGTCTTCGCGCAACTGTCGGACGTACGGGTCCGCCCCGCCGAACCACTGATCGGTGAGGAGCTGAAGGGCGTGATTGCGATCCCGCTCGGTGCCGGCGCCGCTGACCTTCACGAACTCGCCCGGGCGGTCTGGGTCGCGCACGGGCCTGAAGGCGTACACACTATCGCGCCAAGCCTCGCGCTCGCCCTCGCGGCGGAGGACGTAGTTCGGCCGGACGGAGACGTGATAGCTCGGACTTGGCTTGAGGTAACTGGTCGCCGACGCCAACAAAACGGCCGGGCCCTCGATCCCGTCCTCCGTCAGCATTTTCGAAAGGTGGTACAGAAGCAGCCGGGGTACGCCCGCAAAGGACAAGTACTGCAACGCGAGCTTGCGCTTGCCGCGCTCGTCGGTTTCGTACGAGAAGCGGATGCCCGACAGCCGTCCGATGAGGGATTCCGGCAGGTGGCGGCGCATGTCGAGCGAAACGCCTTGGCCGAACACGCGCTCGGTATGCACGCCTTCGGCGATCATCGCATACTGCGCGGGCACGAGCGCGAGGAACTGCAGCACCACCGTCGTCACCTCGACGAGGAAGCGGAACAGAATGCGGGCCTCCTGCGGATCCAGTTCCGAGCGCGGCGGGAGGATCCCGAAGAATGCCTCCTGCATCCGGTCGTAATGCTCGGCGAACCGCTCGACCAGGCGCGCATTGAGTAGCGCGAAGAGCGCGTCGCGGAAGCGCGTGGCCGCCGCGACCAGCGCCGCATGCTCGACGCCGAGATCCCGCGCGACGCGCTCGAGATCGAGATCCAAAAGCTCGTCCTCGCCGTCGCCTCCGACGCCGGACGTCAGGACGGAGCGGACCAACTGCTCAAAGAGCCGCCTGATCAGATCGAACCTGGCGCTGCCGTGTTCCTCCTCGTCAACCTCGGGATCGAGGTACATGCCGGCAAGGATCGAATTTCCGGTGACGAAGGCGTCCTTGTACCGGGAAAGGACACCGCCTTCCTCGACCATCCGCTCGAGCAGATGAGCGCGCAGCCCGCGGTTCAGACGCATGAATCTGTTGGAGGCCAGCGTGTAGTTTTCGATCGAATTCGACACAGCGAAGCCGCGCCCCGACGCCACCGGATCGAAGACGTCGTCGAGAAGAATGGTTTCGTAGGAATCGGACGAGCCGAAGAGATCGAGTTCCGCGAAGCCCTTCTGATCGAGCGCGGCCTGCGCGCCGTCGACCTCGTCGATGATCACCAGATCGCTGGTGCGGGCGAGCATTTCGAACTCCCTCATCCGCTCCGCATAGAAATGCGGCGAGGCGACGACCTCGGTCGAGATCACGTGCCCGATGTGGACGAGAGCAGTGGCGTCGGCAAGCCGTCGCGACGAGCGTTGGCGTCCGCACGCGACGGCGAGCGGGCAGAGCCTGTTGCCCTCCTTGCCTTCGTTCCCGTCCTTGTTGACCGCGGCCTGGCGCAGCGACCTGCAAGGCGGGCGGTCATGCGGGAAGTCGAACCCGGGCGGAGGTACGGACACGAAACCGGCGAGAGCACAGCGCGTCCCGAGCAATTCCGCACCCGGCGCCGTCTGGCCGAAGCCGGCGCTGTCGAGCGTCGCGATACGCTCCGCCAACCGTGTCGCATGTCTTCGCCGCGCATCCGGCGACTGTCCGACGAGCAGCGCCGTCGGCACGGCGTATCGGGTGAGGTCCGCATCGAGCGCGAGCGCGAACTCGATCGACGGAACGAGCAGCGTGATGCGCCGGCCCCGCCGCGCGAGAAGGATGACCAGCAGGAAGATCAAGGTCGATTTGCCAGCCCCGGGAAGACCGATCATGTGACTGACGTCGTCGAGTTCGATCCGATCCGTCGGCGCGAGCCCCGCTCCCTGCGGCGACAGCACCGAGAAGACGGCCTGCCCCTGCTCCGACCTCAAACGCGTGAAGAAGTTGCGCGGTACCCGCGTCGGATCGCGCGCATCCTCCTCGTCGAGCTCCCTGGCGACGCCTTCGAGCTCCGCTATGGTCACGCTGATCGGCGCGCGTTGGTGCATCTCCGGAGCCGTCCGCGGCGGAGGCGGCAAGGTGGCGATCTCGCGGGTGTCGCAGATCACGTCGGGCCCGCTATCCCCGTCGACACGGAAGCGGAATCGGCGCGTGTGGTCGGCGGGAAGCGCCTTCTGTAGGTCGTGAGGCAGTACCTCCAGCAGGGAGGCGAGCATGCCGGCGCGACGGGCGTCGTCGCGACGGACGCGCTCGCGGATCGCGAAGCCGGTGCCGGGATCGGTCGAGATCTCGAACGGCGGCTCGACGTAATCGTCCGCGGACGAGTGATCCTCCTCCCAAGCCCGTGCTTCCGTCACCGCCTCCTGGAGGTGCGCCTCGGACTCGATGTTGACGCCGAGGAGCCGAAGGTTCCGCAGCGCGACGCGCGCCTCGGACAGGGCGGGATGCGTGACGATGGATCGATAGCCCGAGAACAGCGCCGGCGCGCCGGCGAGCGACCCGAGACCCAAGATGTCGTGCATAACGCACGCCATCCACTGGGCGCGCAACGCCGGCCTGTATCCTTCCGGAGCGACCCTCATCCGAGAATCCTCGCGGCGATCTCGCTGACCTTTCCGAACACGACGCTGGTCGACCCACGATAGGCGTAGCGGAGATCCTCCAGATAGCCCGGCCGGCGGTTCACGATCGCGTCCGGAATGGCAACGTACCGTTCGTCGAAGGTCGTCAGACCACCGAGCCGTTCGGACAGCGTGTCCCCGAGCAACCGCGGGCAGGCGTAGCTCTTCACGTCGATGCCCAGCTCGTGCGTCCGCCCGACGTCGGCGGCATCGTCACGGGGATAGAGCTGCACGTCCACCCCACCCCTGCGGAGGTCGTCATACAGGCGGATCTCCGCCAGGCCGGGCCCCACCCAGTAGGCCAGAATGTCGTCCTTGAAGACCCGCCAGCCCGCGGCGTCTTCGACGATTTGCCCCGCCGTCGAAGACGGCACCTCCTCCCGGCAGGGTCCGATCTTGCACCGGCCATCTGGGAAGCGAGCGGCGTCGCGGTGCGGATAGAGAAGACCGCCACAGTTCGCGCAGATGGCGAACGAGCCGTCGCGCCGCAATGCGCCGAGCGGGATGTCCGAGGACCATTGGCGCATGACCTCGTCGGCGGCGACGATGCCTTCGTCCTCGAGGAAGCCGGAAAGCTCGCGTCGCTCGTACACGGGCTTGCGGACGATCCGCTCGCGCAGCACGGAATAGATCTGGAGGCGGCTCTGGCTGCGCACCCGCTGCACGATCTCGCGAAGCTGCAGGTGATGTACGCCTTCAAGGATTCCATCCGCACCGCCCTTGCTCGCCAGCGCGCGGCATTCCTCGGTGGGAGCGACCGGTTCGGACGTGAGGAGCTTCGCCTCGGCTAACCGGAACGGTGGCGCGAACTGCGGAAGACCCCATTCGCCGACCGCGAGGCGTCGGGCGATGTCGGAGAGAGTGTGGATGCTGTCGCCGAGATCCTCCACGGCCGCCATCACGCACAATCTCGACAGCATCCGCATCCCCTCGCCCATGGTCTGCGGCAACGCATAGGGATCCACAATCTCGCCGGCCCGGACGCCTTGATGCAGATCGACGAATCCCCGGCTGAGCACGCGGAGCGCGATCTCGACGTCCTCCTCCGAATCTGATTGATTATTCACCATCCGAATATTAAAACTGAATATTAAATGTCTGTAAAGTCACTATACGAACTCGAATCCTTGAGAGGCGGCAGCTCCTTGAAGGCTCGCCTCAAGCACGTCGACGACAGGTTGAATTGGTTCGGGTTTTTGCGACTCGCCGATCATGCCGCAAAATTTGGCATATCCGACGTACAAGGAAAAATAGATATAAAGACCTATCGCAACCTGTCCACTACGCCGCCCGCCGAGCGGAAACCCGGCCCCGCAGCCGCCGGAGTCTTGGGGGCGGGCACCTATCTTCGACCCGAGAAATTCGTGCCCGTGTTCGGCATAGCGGGTTCCCTTGACGACCTCTGGCTGTCCAGACTTCCGGACGCACGACCGGACGCAGCATGTCCACTGGAGCTGTTGCGCGCCCCCGAACACCGGATCGAACCGGACGACGTCCGAGCACTTCTTGCCGCCACGGAGCTCCGTGAAAGTTGCCGCCTGAGGTACCAGTCGATGACCAGCGCGGAAGCCAGCGAGCGCGTGGTCTGTCCGCACGCGGTCGTGAAGGCGTCCGGTCGCTACCATGTCAGAGCATTCGACTTCTCGCGCAAGCGGTTCCTGGATTTCTCCCTTTCCCGCGTGCTGTCGTCGGATCTTCTGCCCGACCATGCCCCCGTTCCCGCGACACTCGACGACGACTGGCACAAGACGGTCGACGTCGAATTCGAACCCCACCCGAGATTGTCGCCGACGCAACGCTCGATGATCGCTCGGGAGTACCGGATGACCGCCGGTCTGTCAGTCATCCCAGTGCGGCGAGCGATGCTGTTCTATCTGCTCGACGAGATGCGCCTGCTGAAAGCAATCAGACAACAGGACAAAGATCTGGCCGACGTGCCCGTCTGGGTGAAGAACTCGAAAGACATCGCCGGCGAACTGGTCTCGATGGAAAACGAAAGCTGATCCTGGCTTCACAAATCCGATTCTCCTCCGCTACTGTCCGAGGGTTTCTTTGATCGGGCCAACCGGATTGTTGACATTGAAAATCAAGCGGCGCGCTTGTCGCTGATCACGAGTAGAATCGATTTGCGCCGCGGCGACGAGCGACCGCTGCGGCAGGGGGCTGAATGTCGTCGTTTGGATTCACTTTTCTCTCCAAGAAGGCGCTGGGGCAGGCCGAGCAATCGATGTTCGGGGGAACGGCGGGAGTGCGCGACGAGGTCGGCTTCCTGATCATCCACCAACGCTACGCCGATCATTTCTTTCCCGGGACATCGGTGCTGCACACGCGGTTGCGATACGCTCTGCTGATACCTTGGATTTTCGAGACACTTCGTCAGAAGAGACCCGTACCTCGCGACTTCGCGCAAGCCTATGTCGACATGGAACACGACATCACTGGACGCCTGAAGTTCGACGGCGAGGCCGGCGAGAAGGATGGCGTCATCGGTGGCGAAGTCCACCCCAAGCCGATCAGCCAGCCGCCGGCATACGTGTACTGGACCGCCCTTTCCAAGTGGGGTCTGATCGGCTTGCGACCCGACGGACGTCCTTGGAGCCGCGCGGAGATGGCGGATCTTCTGGTTGCATCGCGAAGCCGTGCATTGCTCGATGATGACGGTAAGCCGCTAGAAGGGGTCCCGTGGCCGATCGTCGGATTGCCTGATCCTCCGAGCGATTGGAGCGGAACCGGGAAACTTTCGCTCACCTTGCCCAAGACCGAACGTCGTTTCCTTTCCAGCAAGCTCAAGGCTGTGCGCCGGCCCGGAGATCATTCCCGCCCTTCCCTGCTGTCCCGGCTCGTCGATCGACCCATAGCGGATGCGTCATACTGCTGGGACAAGCCGATCGTCGCGCTGGCTGGCGACGAGGCGCCCATGCTCACGCGCGCAGGACAAGCAGCCGCTCTATCTGCGATCGGACGGGCGGTCTATGCCGCGCAGGTCGAAACCATCAAGACGGTCCGCGACAAGCGGTCTCCCACGACAATCCATCGAGATCATTTGCCGGCGACCATCGCGTCATGGGGAAAAAAGGCTGCGGCGCTGAACCTTGACGCCTTCCACGACGAAGTCGGCAATCTCCCCGGACCGGTCAACAAGGTGATTTCGGAGACGCACGAGTGGATCAGAAAGGGCAGTCATGACCCCATGCAGTTGCTGGAAACGTATGCCCGGGCAGAACGCTTTCGGAAGCAGGACCGGACCCGCTTGAGCGACAACCAGTTCGGGATCGACCGGCGATTGGAATGGCAAGCGGAGAAACATGGGAAAGCTGAACCGCTGCATTACCGATGGGGCAACATCAAGCGTCTTCTCAACGATTTGACGGGAAACGCATGAGCGAGAAGCGCCCGGCCTGGCAAGGGCAGCCCTATCTCGACGAATTGCGTCCAGACCCGACGGCTTCGGTGCGCCTCGCTCTCTTCGCTACCTATTCGGTCGACGTCTCGGCCGTCGCCGCGATGCTCCTCGCGTTGATCGGTCGGAACGACGAGAAGGGTAGCGGCACGGTCGTCGATTTTGCTCAGGCGATCGATAGACTGTCCGGAAAGGTCAAGATCCTCATCCAGCGGGGCCGCATCGCCCGCCCTGTGGCCCTTCCCAAGATCGCAGGCATCCTCGATCAATTCATCGTCGAGCAGAATCACGACGAGCGGACGAGAAGCTGGCATCCGAAGATCGCACTCGTCGCCTACGACGCGCCGTCGCTCGCCTCGTCATGGCGGCTCTGGATCGGAAGCCGAAACCTCACGCGCTCGCGCGATCTGGACGTCGGTGTCCTCGTGACAGGTGGGCTGAAGCGCGGGAAGAACAAGGCTCTTCTCCCAGGCATCGGAGCCGTCGCCGCGAAACTCGCGGCGGATGCAGGTCGCGATGACGCCCATGCCTTGGCTGTGGAGCTCGAACAGATCTGGTGGGAGGCGCCGTCCGGATATTCCATCCGCTCGCTGTTGGACGGTCTCGGCGAGAACGTTGGGCTTCCGGTCGAACCGCCGGCCGGCAGCGTTCGCGGCATCACCATCGTGAGTCCCTTTCTGTCGCCGGGTTTTGTGAAGATGGCGTCCAAGTGGGGACCCGAAGGGCGAAGAACGTTGATCTCCTCGATGCCGGCCCTCATCGAAGTAGCCGGCAAGGCAGGCAAGCCGCTGGCGGGTTTCTCCCGCGTCCTCGCCTACGCCGCTCCAGATGCAGCCATCGATCAGGCGCCGTCGGTCCCCGGCGAGCCCGATGCCGCCACGGGCGACGATGCGGAACCTCCACCGTTGTCCCTGCATGCGAAGATCTACGCCTTCGACATGGGATCGGAGTGCGTCGTGCGAATAGGAAGCGCGAACGCCACGGATCGCGCATGGTTCGGAAGAAATTCGGAAATCATGCTGGAGTTGAAAGCCGGCGACGAGTTTCGGCGGGGTCTGCAATTCCTGGCGGACTCCGCTAGTCCTGTGGTCATCGATGAGATCGCCGCGATGGCGTCCACGGTGACCGATGCAGCCAAAGCTCTCGACAAGTCGCGTCGGGAGCTCATGGCTACGTGGAGCCCTCGCCTACTGAGAGATGCGGAAAAATTCACGTTGGATGCTGGGATTGTCCCGAAACTCGCCGAGCCTACGCACGAGCTCTCGGTCGGACTTGCCAACGGCGACCTGCTGGCGTGGCCGGCGGGCGTAAGCGTACTCGCCCTGGGATCCGTCCCGCTTGCGCTGCAAAGCGAATTCGTTCAGGTCCGCATCGCGGGACAGGAGGGAGAGCTCGCGTGGATGCAGCGGGTCGAGGTCACGCCCGCCTTGGAAGCCGGCCGTGACATCGCGGCTCTTGCCCGTCACATGGGACTGCGCGCGTTTCATGAATGGATGCGGACGAGGTTGAACGGCGACGTCCGTTCTTCCGACCCAACTCAATGGGACGAAGAGCCGGGCAAGTCGTCACGGAACGGGAAATCGGTCATTTATGACGGCCTGACGCTCGAAGACATCTTGTCGGCCTGGGCCAGAGATCCCGAAGCTTTCTCCCGCGTCGACCGCCATTTCGGCCCCTACGTCGACGCAATTCTCGCCCACGACCAGACCCTCAGCGAGGCCGACCGGGTGGACCTCCACGAACTAGCGGAGATCTGGGCAATGGCGCGCGAGCGGCTTGCGTCATGACGTCCAGGGTAAAGCCTTTCCAGCGGGCGACGGTGGAAGCCGTCATCGCGGCGTTGCGCGGAGGCAATCGCACGCGACGTTTTCTCGTCGCCGACGAGGTCGGTCTCGGCAAGACCATCGTGGCGCGGGAAACGATCGCCGAACTGGCGGCCGACGCCCGGAAGTTCACGGTCTACTATGTTACGAGCGGCCTCAAGGTAGCCGATCAGAACAAATCCGAACTATTGCGTTTTCTGGACGAGAAGGACGCAAAGGCCGCTCTTTCGTCCGTCGACCGTGTCGGACTCATGCCGTTCGAGCCTCCTTCCCGGGCGTTGAGGTTGTACGCTTTCACGCCGAAGACGTCGTTCTCCGGCTCGCAGCGGCTCTACGGCGGAAAGGCGCTCGAGCGGGCCTTCATCGGTTGCCTGCTGGACGAACGTTACCCAGACCTTCGGCAGGACCTTCCGAGAGGTTTTCTCGAGCACGGCGCGACAACCAGTTGGCCATGGGCAGTCGGCGAAGCGCGCGAAAGGATGGAAAACGTCTCACGACGCTTCATCGACGCCTATGCGAGCGCCTTGCGAGCAGAATTCGGTTTTCCCGTGCGCGACGGAATTCTGGCCGCCGTGGATAGCTCCAAGGCCGGTAATGTTCTCGGGCGTCTTCGAAAGGCACTCGCTCGTGCCGCTCTGACTTGTATGCCGCCCGATATCGTCGTATTCGACGAGTTTCAATGCTATCGCGACCTGTTCGATGCCAAAGTCGACAACCCGCTTGCGCGCGTTCTTCTCGATGGAGCGGAAGGCGGAACGCCTCCGCCTCTGCTGCTGCTATCCGCCACGCCGTATCGCTTTTATGCGGAGCGCTGGGAGACAGAGGCCGGAGCCCAACCCCATCAGGAATTCTTCGACATCGTGGAATTCCTCGGGGGAGCGTCGGTGCGGGCGGCTGTCCAGAAGAAATTCCGGCGCTTCGGCGACCTTCTGCACGCGATCGGACGGCTGGCTCCGCACGAAAGAACCGAGCCAATGGCCGAAGCGCGTGAGATCAAGCGGGCACTGCAAGCGATGTTGACGCCGTTCATGTCGCGGACCGAACGACCCGTCGCGATGAATGTCGGCGATCTGCAGCAACCCAGCTCGATGGAGCCGCACGACCTCGACGTGTACCGTCATTTCGCAGCGAACGTTCGCGACAAATTCAAAGGGAGCGCGATAGCGTACTGGTTGTCGGTACCGCTCCCGGCGCAGTCGCTCGGCGATCGGTATCAGATCTCGAAGGGCGTCAAATTTCCGACGTCCCGCAGCGTTCCTCGCCTAGGCGTGACCAATTGCTTCAAGGCTCCGAAAGATGGATGGGGAAGCGCGAAGCTTCGCGCGTTGAACGCATTGGCGCCACCCGCCTCTCTCGCGTTGCCATGGGTCGCGCCGTCTCTCGCCTGGTGGACGCCGTCCGGCCCTTGGGTAAAGGCCGAAACTTCTCCGAAGATGCTGATCTTCAGCCGCTTCCGCGCAACGCCTCAAAGCGTGGCGGCCCTTACGAGTCTGGAGGTGGAGAGGCGCTTCGGGGGCAAGGCGCACCTGCCATACTCCGACGCCTGGAAGAAACGGCACTTGAATCCGAAACGGAACCAAGGTCCGACGCTCGCGCTTTTCTACCCCTCTCCGTTCTTAATCCTTTGCGTCGACCCTTTGCGCGCAAAGATCAACTCCACGATGAAGCAAGTACGCGCGACCGTGCGGCAGCAGATCATCAAGGAACTTCCTAAGGCGATCGCGCCAAAGGCGCCTAGCGCGCGAGCAAATCGTCGTCGAAAACCGGCTTGGGCGGTCCTGGCGGCTATCGAGCGTGCGCATGCGAAAGTCCGCCCCAACGACTACGAGCCGGTCCGCAAGGCATGGAAAAAGGTCTCCTCCGATGACGCCACCTTGCAACTGCTGTTGGGCCAACGCGACGATGCCGAGCCGATCGCCTGGATTTCATCATGGGAGTTGGACGCCTTGGTTGATCTGGCTTTGGGCGCCCCCGGAAATGTCGTTGGCCGAGCCCTGCTCCGACACCTTCCGACGATATTCCAATCCGGGAGCGAACATTATCTTGGTCTAGTCAAATTCTGCTGGTCCAGCTTCCGGTTCTATTTGGACCGCCCCGTCTTCTGGTCCGTCTTGCCGGGCGGAAACGCTACCGAGAAATTTCAACGCGCTTGCACCGATGGATGTCTGGAAGCGGCGCTCGACGAACATTTCTGGCTGCGCAAGTCGAAAATCGCCCCATTTGAGCTGATCGACGACCTCGCTGCCGCGCTCGCAGCGAACGTCGGAACGTTCGCATTCAAGGATGTCGGCGAAAAGGATCGGCTGCGGATTCGCTGTCACGCCGCAGTGCCCTTCGGCGCGACGGAGAGCGAGACCCAACGGCAGGACCGACGAGCCGAAGATCCTCCGGCAGCGCGCGCGGAGGAGATCCGCGCAGCGTTCAATACGCCGTTCTGGCCCCACATCTTGGTGACGACTTCGGTCGGCCAAGAGGGGCTCGACTTTCACAGTTGGTGTGATCGGCTGGGCCACTGGGATCTCTGCTCGAGCCCGGTCGATCTTGAACAACGTGAAGGGCGTATCCAAAGATTCGGCGGTCTGACCGTCCGGAGACCGTTGGCCCAGGCGCTCGGCAAGACAGCCCTCGACGAAGCGCGCGAACTGGGATCTTCCCCATGGGACGTGATCGCGCGCGAGGCTGATAGGTCCTACGGGGACGACACTGGGATGAGCCCATGGTGGACGATGCCCAACGCGGAAATCAAACGGCACCTATTCGCACTGCCTCAGAGCCGCGACGTCCGACGTTTCGCGCGTCTGAGAAATCAGCGCCTGCTTTATCGTCTGGCTATGGGACAGCCCGATCAGGAGGACCTCGTAAATCTGCTGGCAAATCATGACTCGGAGAGCGCCGAGCAATTGCGTAGTCTCACGCTTGATCTATCCGCCTTTTCGCATGACAAGCGTCCTTCGACGGTGCGCGCGAAACCGACCGACGGGAGCAAGACACGTCGATAGTCCTATCTTACGTTCCTCCTCCGCTCTGTCCTGAAAGCCGGGGTCCAATGCTTCGCTGACCGGCTCCTGCTGGCGCACATGATGATGCCAATATCGCCGGCGAAGACCTTGGCGTAAAGCCGCAGCCAGCGTTCAGTCCAAAACCCGCTCCATCATCGATCGTAACTCCGTCAGGGTCATTCCATTGCCGGCTACGGTGAAAGAACGGCTGTATTCTTCCAGCAAGCTTCGGACGCGCTCAACCACGTGGTCGTCGAAAGAGATTAGGCCCAAGGGAGTCGGAAACGCGCGTGCTGCTTCCACCGGGAGATGAAGGCAGATCGCCGCCACCAGGCCGGGCACAAGTAAGATCTCAAGGCCCGGCGGAATGCCAGCGACGTCATGACCTGAGATTACGAGGTCGAATGCTTGTCTGACGTGCTCCGTCGGCCTACCCGCTACGAACGCGATCGTCCGAGGCGGCTCTTCGCCCTGGGTTTCCGGGTCGGGCGAGGCAAGTCGGTCGGAGATCCGATCCAATATAGCCGGCAAGGCTCGCGTGGCGCCCCACTCGCGTGTTTGCGGTATCAGCCACAGGCAGGAACGAGGACGCGACTTTCGCAAATCCGATGCGTTCTTGAGTGCGTCGGCTACCTTGAGGAAGTTTGCATTGGTGAAGAGAGAGCCAGCGACCGCGTCCGTGAAGGCCGGAGCAGCCGAAGTTTCCGTGCCGTTTTTCGAGCCTACACCGCGTCGAAGAAGGAGGCTCGGGCTTATTGTGCCGCCGCGCGAGAACGAAGCCATGAATTCGGGGGCGACCTCGCTCAAGAGGTTCAAGCCGTTTACATCCCCAGGATGATGGTCGCGCGAAAGGCCGGTGAGGAACGATGCGCAGCTTTCCACGACTTCGCCGCGGTCCTCGATCTCGTATCCCACCTTCCAATCGGATAAATCGGGTTCGATCGCACTAGGCTGACGAAGGGTCGACTTGACGACGACGCGTACGACATTACTGAAGCGATTTCCGGGCTCGACGTGATCGACCGAATAGAGAAATCGCCGCTTCTGCGGATCGTTGCGCGTCCTCGAAGAGAACTCTCCGTAAAAGCGGCGAAACTTGTCGCGGACGGTGTCTTTGGCGGCCGCAGCGCGCGCCGTGTCCGCGACTTTCAGCTCGGGAAGCCCGTGATCGAATTTGCTGAACGATTCCATGACGGCTGGGGCGAAGGAGAGTAGATCGAAGCCCGCCCGAACGATCCGCTGCTCAACCTCATAGATCACCGGTTCGTCCTCGCCTTCCTTGAATAGACCGCGTCCGACCTCCGTAAGCCAGAGCCGCCCGTCCTCTCGTTTCACGTATCCCGCCTCTTCCGCCTCTCTTAGAACGAAGCTTCGCTCGGCAGCGTCGAACCCGAAGAACATTTCGAAATCAGTCTCGCCGAAGCCATCGGAGGCGCGAAGCAGGCGGAGCAGGAACTCCGCGGTCATCGACACGCGACCGGACTCCGTCACCTTGTGTTTCACCTCGAAGGTCCTGCACGGCAACAGCAGATCGAAGACCGCGACATCGAACGGCTCGTCGTAGTCCAGCGTCCTGACGCCTCTCGGCAGCGAAAGCCTTAGTTTGCTCGGGCTCACTTATTCCTCCCGCGGAACGGATGGCCGCGCTTGGCGTCCCTCGAGCGCGGCGGAGGTGGGTGGCCGCTTGTCTCGTCCAGTCTCGATACATCGACCAAGCGCGCGGAGCCTGAAGACAGTTCGCGCGCAAAAGCTTGCGAGACGCGGTACATGGGCCCGTCCAGCGGCCATCTCGTGCGCGCTCCGACGACGACCAGACGGTCCATTGCCCTGCTCAAGGCTACGTTGATGCGGTTCGGTCTAGCCATGAAGCCTTGAGTAATCGTCCTTTGCCTGAATTCTTCCGGACCGCTGTCGTTGTTGCGCACGAGCGAAAGGACGACAATCGGGTTCTGCTTGCCCTGATAGCTATCCACGGTGCCTACCGTCACGTTCGACTTCATCGCCTCGCTGAGGCCAGACAGGCGAAGCCGGTGCCGAATAAGATCCCGCTGGGCCGCGTAAGTGCAAATGATTCCGATCGTCGATCCCGGTATGCGGTCGAGGTAGGGCCGGAACGCACGATCGCTGTCCCAAAGCTTGATGATCTTGAGGATCGCGTCGGCCTCGACGTTGTTGACGAGGCTGGACCCACCTTTTGGATCTGGATCCTGAAAGGACCTGAGCTGCAGATTATCGGTCGCCACCCAGGTGACGGCGCGGTCCAACAGCTTCGGCAGGTGCTTCGGCGGAATAACGGGAGTCGTGCGTTCGTGGGTCAATTCGCCGCCGTAGAACGAAGTCGACACCATACGGCCTATCGGAGCGAGCATCCGATGCTGTTGAGTGAGCTTCCGACCCGCTTCCCTGCCGTATCTGGAATCGAAGATTCGCTCGAAATCGCTGCGGACGATTTCCCGCTTGGGCAAGCCGGTGGCCACGGCGACATCGGATATCACTTCGGGCCGGTGATGCGGCTCAAGTTGCGCTTGATCGCCGACAAGAACGATCCATCGACCCGACTGGATCGGGACGGCCAGTTCGCTCGACGTGCAGCGCGCGGCCTCGTCGACGACGACCAGGTCGAAGGGCGTCTTCCGTAGACCGAGTGACGTGCGCCCGAGGCCCACGCAGGTGCCCGCGACGATCTGACGGGTTCCCGCGAGGAAGCTTTCGAAGCTCCTTTCCGGCGTTGAAACGGACCCGATGAGGTCGGCGGTCAATTTGAAGATCGAAGCGAAACGCTCCGCGACGTCGAGGTTCCCGATCTCGTGCTTCGAGGCGATATGCTGCACGAGCGCATCCATCAGCCGTCCCTCGCGGATCGCGTCCTCGATTTCCGGTTCACCGGCGCCAAATTTTCCTGCCATACGGAGAACGGTCCGCCGCAGCCCAGCCGCGCGTTTGTCGTCGCTACCGTCTTCCGTTGCCTCCATTACCTCGCGGAGCCTGATCCAGACGGGGTCGATCGACTGATGGAGCCGCAACAGGTCGTCGGACGCGGCGGCCGAAATACCGAGATTGCGCGCCGCAACTCTCATTCGATTTTTCAGGTCCGCTTGAAGTTTCTGCTTGTACCCGATTTCCACCCTCGCAGCGTGGTACGGCAGAAGGCGATCGGAGATAGAGCCTTCCTGCCCGACCCGCACGATCGCAGGCCGCGCTTTGAGGCCGAACAACGAAAGAACGGCCTCCGCGGCGTTGTCGACGGCGTCGTTCGACTGACTCGCCAGCAGAACGTTCCGGGCGAGATTTTTGGACAGGACGAAATGGACCAAGGCCGCGATAAACTTGGTCTTGCCGGTTCCCGGCGGTCCCTGAAGCAGGCCGACCGGCTGAACGCGCGTGAGGAACTCGAACGCCTTCGCCTGCGTATCGTTGAAACCGTACTCAGTCTTGACCTCCTCCGCCGTGACGACGCTGCTGAAGACCGTCGGCACGGCATCACTCCGAACGTCGAATGTATCGATGAGGTCGCGCACGATGCTTTGGCCGCTAAGGATCCGCTCGGAGGCCGCTTCGCGTCTGGAGCGGCTTGTCGTCTCCCAATGGCTCAGGAACCGCAGCTTCGTTTCGTCGGAAATAAGGCCGTCACGCGCGTCCGGAAACCGGCGGTTCGCATCGATCACGATCGTCGCCCGGCGAGATCTTTCGATATCGAGGAGACCGATTTCACGCCATATCTGTCGGCGACGGTCGAACCGCTCTACGAAGACCTTGTCCTCCCGATCGAAGTTAAGTTCGCCCTGTTCGAATTCGAAGGGGACGACGTGCCGGCCTGTCTCCCGCCGGTAGACGCTCTCGCCCGCAGTAGTTCCCTCGACAGAGAAGTCCTCCTCGGCAGTCAGGAGCGATCGCCAGAGAGCGGGAACGTCGACGTCCGAGGCGGGAGCCTCGGACACGATTTCCGCGGCGAGCGCATCTTCCGCCAGATCGCCACCCTCGTCGCCGCCGGCGGATTCCTGCACTTCGGCGCCCTCGAGCTGCTGCTCCTCGGGGGGCGCCTCCGCCTCGACCAACGCGCCGCTACGCGTCCGCCATGCTTCCTGGAACCGGGCGTCGTCCAGAATCTGACGCAGGCCGTCGAAGTCGTTTCTCGTCGACGCAGCGACGTGCAGCTCGATCTCCAACCGGGCGAATTCGTGCCGCGAATATTTGGCGACCTGCTGCTGCGAGAGCGGCCTCCGCGACGCGGCGACGGGAAGTCCGTCCGACGACAGCTTCACCATGATCTCCTCGGACGCGCCGCGTATCATGAACACCGGCCCGCCTCGTCCGAGTCTCAGACCGAAAACGCCTTCGTCGGGCAGAAGAGGACCCGGCTCAGCGTTCTTGATCGAAATTCGTACGACGGACTTTGGCGCCGCGACCTCGGGGGTGAGAATCTTTTCAATGCACTCGGATAGCGGCAGCAGTGTCGCATTCGCCGGCGGCCCCTCCCTGCAGTCGCGTATCGCCTTGGCCAAGGCGATGGCGTTCTCTCCTCCGATCTCGCACGCCAGGAAGACCTCCTCGGCGATTTTGGTAAGCGCAAAGCGATCTCTGGCGAACCGGTCCCCGCCCGACATAGGGGCATAGGCCGAAGAGACGACGTCCCCATCTGCCTCGGTGGAGAATTCGAGGTAATCGATCAGGACTGGCGTCTGGTCCGGGTCGTCGGGTACTAGAATGTTGGCAGGCTTCAAATCTCCATGCGCGAACCCGCTCTCATGAAGATCGATCATCAGCCGGCAGAGCTTCGCCAATAACGCCAGCCCGCCTTCGGCGGAAGCGATAGGTCCGGTTTTGCCGGCTATGGTTTCCTGAAGCGTTGGGAAGTCGACCCATTGGCGCAACACGACGATTGCGTCTGGCATCCAGGCGATCTTGCGTAGAGGAGCGCACCCGGCCGGAGGCGAGATCCTCAGATAGTCCGCCCGTTCGATGAAATCGAGGACGCGAGGGAGCTCGCTCTGTCGCCCTCCCCACGCCGAGCTCTTCCACATCTTGACGAAGACCTGCGCGTCCTCGTAACGACTCATCCAGCTTTCGGAGAAGTCGTCCGACGAGATGTCACGTTCGCTCGGCAACTCAGTCGAGATCTGGCGTTGCGTCTTCCAGACGCGGTACCGCTCCAACCTGGCTAACGTCTGCCCGGCCGGGAGGGCTCCGTTAGCGGCGGCGTTGAACGCGTCGAGCATCGCACCTGCGTCGGAGAAACGTTCGTTTCCTGTCCACGAAAGCGCTTTCTCGAACCAGGCGTGGATCGCCTGAAAGGAATCGTCAGGATCGACCGCCTTGTCCCATTTCGGCGGAGCACCCACTTCTGCGGCCGAAGGGACCGCGTCGAAAACCATCTGGTGGGCCACGAGCCCGGCGAGAAAGCAATCCCTAGACTTGGGATCGGCGGCGTTACCGTCGGCCTCGTCGGGTACTCTGGAGGAGGACAGAAACGAATAACGACGCTCGCCGAGAGATTCCACATCGTCGATTCTGGCCGCCAACAGGTGAGACAACCGCACAAGGTTCGGAGGTTCTATCCAGACGCTGTGCGGGCCTATATCAAGGTGTGCCGCATCCTGTTCGTGAATGGCCTTCATTCTCGCTAAGAACTGGCGGACGAGCTCAAGCCTCTCGAGCTTCGCCAGATGCCGGGCGTCCGCCGCGGCGAAGTCCGAAAGTCGCTTCAGTCGTCGCCGCGTCTCGAATACTTCCCAATAGCCGATCCCGCGTTCCCGGTCGTCAACTTTCGGCTGGAGTATCATGGCTCCGATGTTGGGATTGCGATCGTTAAGGTAGGCAATCACCTTGCGCTCGCGACCCGCGATTTCGTTTCGTCCGGTCTCGGTTTGGAAGCGCGTATCCAGTCGCGAGAAGTCCCATCGCCGCAGAAGGCCAGTCGAGGCGCCGACGTTCTCATCTTCGACGTCAAACTCCTGATATGCGACGTCTCGGTGCACGAAGCTCGGCCGGTCCGAGAGTGCCCTATAGGTGCCGTAGCGCCGTTTGCCCGGCCTGAACGGGCCGTGCGAAGCGTTGAAGAACTTGGCGAAGAACGCACGCCACGGGCTCCCGGGGGCCGTCAGGGGATTTCGCCGATCGGCGTGCGGCGACGGTCCAAGACGCGAATTCCGTGTGTCTGGCGCGACGATGAAGCGCATGAAATCGTCGAGCATGAATGCGCTGGACTTCTCGTTGTCCACGATCTCATCCAGCGATGCCGGCCCGCACTGCACGACAACGCCTTGGATGAGCGGCGCCCGCAATTTCGCGTCACCGCTGCCTCGTCGTTCGTTGTGCTCGCGCAGATACGTTCGAAACGACTCGAGGACTTTATGCGCCACGAACCGGATTTTCGAGACTGGCGACGGCATGTCGAGATCGTCGTGGTACCAGCGCCCCTCGCCGCATGTGATGCGGTGCTTCCAATCCTTAAGATCGACGAGAAGGATGCGGTCGTCCGTGACCACCACAGCATCGATCTCCCGGTATTGTCCCGGTCCGATCGAAATCTCGAGGTTCGTGTAGGCACACCACTGGTCCGGCAGCCGTCGAAGCACACCGAGACCATGGATTTCGCGCGCATGAACGCCCTGGCCCTGGTTTCTGATGTCCATAACGCACCGCCCCCAACGGTCCGCAACGCCTACAACATCTAGCGGTGACCGAGAATGCTCCCAATTGCCAATAGCCCAAGAATCACCCTCTGGTCGAATCCGTAACCGGCCCGTTCTGGACGTTCAAGGAGACCGGTAGAGCATGTCCTTCAGCACGCGAGGGGCAACGATGGTGGCGCCGGCCTCGCGGACGGCGACTGTAGCTGGGGCGGCTGCCTGGGCCAGCGAAAGCGGACGGTTCGACGAGACGCTGCGACCCAAAGCTGGCCGCCTTTGCCGTCGCGGGCTCGTTGAACTGGATCGGACACTGGTACCGCCGCGACGGCGGGTTATCGCCGAGCGCCATCGCCGACGAGTTCACGGTTCGGCTCACCGAGGGACTCGCCGCAGTCGGAAGTCGACAGCTCATCACGAAGCAGACGCCGAGCGCGCCAGGACGGCGCCATCCAGGGCGTAAGCGGGCGGCAAGCAAGACTTCAGGGAGTAAGAAGAAACGCACAGGAGGAGGGTCGCGATGAACATCAAATCTGATCTGTGCCGCGCGCTGCGCGCTTGCACGGATGGTTCTTCATTTCCGGGATGAACCGAACGATTCGAACACCTGAATGGTTTGGGATCTCACGATAGCAGGCGTCGCAGCGCCGATGACGGTTGGCAATTATCTTGAGCGCGGCTGGGGGAGTTGCTCCGAGACCCCGACAGAGCGGTGGCATTACTGTCGTGCTGCAGAGCGTGACAGGTCGTTGATCCGTCTCATCGAGGGCGGTGAGCTCGATTACGCGAACTCCAGGATCAGCGCATCCACCGCCAGCGGTGGCGTAGATCTTCTTGACGGTGCCGTCCTGCTCGGCTCGCAGCACGTTCTGCATCTTCATGGCTTCGACCACGGCCAGCGTCTCGCCGGCCTTGACCTCCTGCCCTTCGGTCACCGCGATCGAAACGATCAAGCCGGGCATCGGGCACAGCAGCTTCTTGCCGGTATCGGACGCCGTCATCACCGGCATCAGCCGCGCCGAGGCCGCTTCCGCCTCGGTCCAGACATAGACGGGCACCTCGACGCCCTGATGCGCGAGGCGAATGCCGTTGGCGATCGGCCGCGTCTGCACCGCAACGAAGTGGCCGTCGATGGTGCCCTGCCAGACCGGATCGCCCGGCTTCCACGGCGATTGCAACAGATGCGCGTTGCCGACCTTGCCGTCAGCGTCGACGAAACGGATCGCGATCGCATCGCCCTCGCGGGCGACCCTCGAGCAGGATCTCCTGGCGGTCGAGCCAGACCGCGCGGCGGCGCTCGCGCTGCACGACGCGACCGCCCATCTGGCCGGAGATCTGCCGCTTGCGACGGCATTGACGGCGATGATCAACCATAGCTGCCATCGGTTCTGATCCTTGAGTTGCTGCGATCCGCCCTTCTTCGCCATGTGCCGACCGTTCCTGTTCCGAAGCCCGCTTCGGTTCCCATCATGTAGTGCCGGCGGCAGCAGATGCACGCACCAGTCGCGGGCAGGGACGCGTGAAATCCATACCGTCCACAACGACCCTGCGCTGGACTCGATGTTCGCTATATGTTCTTATTGACGAATGACCGACCGACCCGCGAGCTCGCGCATGCCCACCCCGAAGCAGATGGCCGCCGTCGGCAAGAACGCACCAGGACAGCCGATCGGCCCGGATGACGATCTACCTGCGGAATACTGGGAAGCTCTCCTGAGGGACGCCCCCGCCGACGACAGACGGTCCGGCGCCGGCTTGCGGATGCGGCGGCTCGCCGACCTGCCGCAGCACGTGCTGCGGGTCTCCTGCCGCCGCTGCGGACGGATCGTGGAAGTCCAGAAGGCCGATGCGGCCCGCCTCTACGGCCCGCAGGTGCTCTGGAAGGACGTGGGGCAGAGGTTGCTCGACAACACCTGCCAGGTCCGGACCGGAAGGCACGAGGAGGACGGCTGCTGGCCTGCGTTCGAGTAGTCGCCGGCGCGACCGAAATCAGGCGCTGCCATGGCACCTAAGCACCATCCGACGCCCCTTAGCGGCCGCGACCGTAAAGCGCTCAGCAAGAACTGGGTAAGGCGCGCGCGATGACCACGATTCTCGCAGACCAGTCTGCCGATGCCCGCGCCAAGGGCGAGGCGCTCATCAGGCAGGCCGACAAGCTGCTCTGTGAATCCTGGAACGAGCGCATGTGGGCAAACGGCGGGCCTGTCGATCCCTCGCCGACCATCGACCAGGCGATCAACGCTGCCTACTCCTGCCTCGAGATCAAGTGCTCACGGTGCATGACCAAGCGGGACGTAGACCTGGCTTCGCTGCGCCATCCGCCGACCACGTTCGTCCACGACCTCGCGAATCGGCTCCGCTGCAGCAAGTGCGCCAAGGCCAATCGCCGGCCGCCGGCGACGCTGCTACAGTTGACGCAGCGCCCTCGCCAGGCCGCTCTGGAGACCTGACGATGTGCAATCTCTATTTTGGTAGGACCAGCCAAGCGGGTGTGGATGCGCGCGTAGTGCGAGTGCTAGAGATATGAGCCCTTCCGCCCTTGCCCACATCGTACCCCTCACGTCCGAACAGACCGAGACCGCGGAAACGCTCCGGCTTCTTCTGGGAACCGCCGTGGCCAATCGCTACATCGACTTCTGCCAGATCGTCAGCGGCACGTTACCTCTACTGGCGAACCTTCCGCCCGCCGCACACGCTCTTCGCGAGCTGGAAGGACTCGTCCGCGCGGTTCTAGCGGCGCCGATGGACGCCATACCGACGGAAAGCGCGGAATCCGAGAAAACCAGGAATGAGGCCTTGGAAGCCGTGAAGGCGTTCGGGTACGACAATGAGGTGCTTGAGAGCCTATCCAAGCAACTCAAACCCCGGCAGAACCACCGATTTCAGATCGAACGCATCAGCGATCGGCTCGGACTGGCCCCCGACTCCGAGGTTGTGTCGAACTGGCTGCTCCTCCGCGACATCAACAAATCAGTCCACCAGCGAAATTTCGACAAGGGGCTGCGCGTCGACGAAGAATTTCGACGGAAATTCGCTCGCCCGATGGACGTGGTGATGCGCGGTATCGCCGTCGCGCTGCAGGATCGTTACGCAGCTCTGATCCAGAGAGCGATCGAAATCGCAGCCATGCCGGCGGCGCTGGGCATCAAGGCTTTCGTCGCCGAAGTCCCGGGAGCCGGACAGCTTCAATACAGGTTCTACGACAGTCTGACGTCGGAAGATTGGTTGCCTCATCTTCGGAAGAAGGGGCTGATAGGTGAACCGTTCTTCACGCCGGAAGAGGACGATACCGGCTTCCGGCAATGGTCGGTCGGACGGTATCTACTGCGAATGGCCGCATCTCCGAACCCGTCTACGCGCGCCATGGTCGTCGGCGCGATCCGCGCTTTGGCGGAATCCACGCATCCGGACGTGCAACTCTCAGGCGTGGAGATCGCGGCCGCGCTTCCCGCGGCGGACGCCGCCATGCTGGCGGAAACGATCTCCGGTTGGCTGGTGCCGGGCGAACGGTTCTTCCTGCTGCATCCGGCGAACATAATGAAGAGTCTCGCTCGCGCAGGTTACGGAGACGCGGCACTTCGGATCGCCACCGCCTACTTCCAGGTCTTCTCCAAGGACGAACATCTGGCAACGCTGCACGACCATTCGATGTATGAGCACTTCCTTTCGGATACGGCGACGGACCTCATAACTGCCGCGCCTCGACCCGCGTTTGAATTGTTCTGCGAGCTGCTGCATCGAGTGGCCGTCATTCGGAAGTATCTACCTGTCGACGAACACGGTGATCTCTCGAATCATCTTTTCGGTGACATCGACGAAAATCCGCAACACCGCGACATTCCGACGGCGCTCGCCGCCGCCATCGTCGAGGCCGCCACCGAGGCGATCCGTGTCGACGTGTCGAAGGCGAACGATGTGGTCGCACGTATTCGCTCCCGCGAAGGCATGGTCTTCGAGCGCATCGCGATGCGCGTGGTGGCGTCCTCGTCCGGCAGTCTGCCCGAGTTGGCTACGCGTTACTTGACGGACGCCGACCTTATCGGAGCGTCTTGGTGCCGGACCGAGTACGACCTGATGGCGAAGGCGTCGTTTCCGTCGCTCGGTGCCCAGGAGCAACAAGCGATCCTCGATCGCGTGGACTCGTTCATAGAGGAAGATCGTTGGCGAAAATGGTTCGTCGAGGTCCATCACCGGGAACCGAACGAATGGGACGCGCGGGAGCACCGGTTCGCGACCGTCCACGATATCGTCGGCGGCTGGAGCGACGTTCTGCCAGTCGAACGCCAGCGCGCGCTCGAGGCCGGCGCCGCCGAGTTCGGCACGCCGAGTGACCGCTATTATCGGTTCGTGGGATTCGTGACGAGCCCGCGGTCCAGCGAGGACATGAGTTCTGCCGGCGTCGACGCGACGATCACTTTCCTTCGCAGTCGCGCTCCGGATTCGGATCGGGAAGCGGCGCGCGAGACGACGGCATTGGCCGGCGAATTCAGAACCGCGGTCTCGGCGGATCCCCTCGCCTATTCGAAAAGGGCGAGCGAAGTTATCGACCTTCCGTCGATATTCGTGCGGCGCTTCCTCGAGGGCCTGGATACGCCGGCGTTCAATGGCACCAAGATGGACTGGTCGTCTCTCTTGCCCTTCATGACGACCGTCGTCCGGCGGCTGGGAAGGCAGTCGGAGGATGCCGACCGTTATCCTCTCCTGCGCGCATGCATCGCGCTGATGGTGTCCGGCCTCCGCAAGACCGCGGCCATCGATATCCGACATGGCGGCGAGGTTCTCTCACTCGTAACGTCGCTGCACGCGATCGCTTCGACGACTCCCGAGCCCGACGAAACGCGGAGGATGCCGCAGCCGCAGTCGTTCGACGACGCCCGGCAGATACTGAGCGGCGGCATCGCCGAGTTGAGCATCCTCGGCCTGAATTGGCTTCATGCGAATGGAGCCGCATCGACGTGCGAACCTTCTACGACCACACTGTCGCCTGCCGAAGCGCTTCGGTCCATGCTGGTTCAGTTCCTGGCCGATCAAACCGGCAAACATGCCGCGCCCCGCATGGTCATGGGCAGATACCTGAATTGCCTCTATCAGATCGAAGGATGCTGGCTCAGGGATCACCTGACTTCGCTGCTGCCTGCCGACGACGAGTCTCTGCGTGAATATGCCTGGTCGACGCATCTGCGCGACGACGCGGGCCCGATCGACAACCTCTTCGAAGAGCCATCCTATCGCGACTGCTACCTCCGCGAGATCGGGAAAATGTCGTCCGGTGACGCGAGTGTCCGCGAGACGAACGACCATCGACTTACCGGATATCTGATCACCTTCCACGTCAGAGGGACGCTTCCAGAGGAATTGTTGAATCTCTTCCTAGACAACGCGCCGATATCCGAGCGTCAGGACGCCATGCGCCTGATCGGCCAAACGATCGGATTGGGCAGGGCCGAATCCTCGGCCTTGAAAGAGCGCGCCGAGCGATATTGGTCGCGGCGACTTTCCGCCGCCAAGGCAAGCCCCGACCGAAGTCGCTACGCCAACGAGATTGGGTCCATAGGCCTTTGGTTTCTATGGAACGTCGATGTGGACTGGCTTCTCGAACAACTTACAGACGCGCTGGGCGCCGGCTACGCTCCCAATGACCTCTATATCGTTTTCCAGAGACTCTCGAGGCTTGAGGACGCGAAGATCGACCGGGTGATCGAGGTGCTCGAAGGGATCGCGACGAACCTCTCCGTCAGCCGGTACGCGCTCATGGTGCAGCCCGCCGAGCTCCGCAAGATGCTGACCGCCGGCAAGGTTTCGCAAAGCAAGAAAACACGTCAGCGGGTCGAGCGGATCATCAACGTGTTGGCATCCAAGGGAGTCGACTCGTTCATTGATCTTCTCCGCTAGAAGCGTCCTCAGCTTGAACGCATTACCCGTTTTGGAACTATGGACATGTGCAATCTCTACTCGATCACCACCAACCAGGCGGCCATCAGCGCGCTGTTCCGCGTCGTCAACCGGTACGTCGGCAACCTCGCGCCGATGCCCGGCGTCTTTCCCGACTACAAGGCGCCCATCATCCGGAACGGCGCCGCCGGCCGCGAGCTCGCGACTGCGCGATGGGGCATGCCATCCTCGTCGAAGGCGCTGATGGACGCGACGAAGAAGCGCGCCGAGAAGCTGCAAGCCAAGGGCAAGGAAGTCGATTTCAAGGAACTGCTCCGGATGGAGCCCGATTCCGGAACGACAAACATCCGAAACGTGAAGTCGAAGCACTGGACCCGCTGGCTGGGTCCGGAACACCGTTGCGTGGTGCCGTTCAACTCGTTCAGCGAGTTCAACAAGGCCGAGGGCGGCGACATCTGGTTCGCGCTGGACGAGACACGGCCGCTCGCCTGCTTCGCCGGCATTTGGACCAATTGGACGTCCGTCCGGAAGGTCAAGGAAGGCGAGACCACCAACGACCTCTACGCCTTCCTGACGACGGAGGCCAACGCTGAGGTCTTCGTCATCCATCCGAAGGCGATGCCGGTGATCCTGACGACGCCGGACGAGGTCGAGACCTGGATGACCGCGCCGGCGGAGGAGGCGCTGAAGCTGCAGCGGCCACTTCCAGACGGTGCGCTACGGATCGTCGCCCGGGGGCTGAAGGAAGATCCGGCACCAGTCACCTAGAATAGAGCGAACCGAGGCAGACGGTCGAGCTGATCCATGGTCGACGGAGAATTCCAGCGCCTGACCTGGCGCGAACCCCACACCTCTTCGCCTGCCGACCGAGCATATCGGAAGGCAAGGCCATCACCGTCGAAGATGGCGCTCCAACTCCTTCCAGGCAGGCATTTTTTCTAGAGGAAGCAATCTGAGGCTGGGGATCTTGGGAAGGAAATCGAGCTTGTGGAGGATGCGCAGACTCATCAAGGCCGGCATAAAGCCAGCAGTAACCACAAGCTCGTTGGTCTCCCTCCAGCCGAGAAGAAACCTGTCGATCCTGGCGCTGTGCTTGTCGCTCGAGCGCCGCCAGACAACTTGATCTCCGTCTTTCTCTGCCTCGAACCAAAGCATAACTGTCTCCGCCGACGGATGAGCGATCGAGCAGAGCTCGCTGTAATAGTCATGGACGTCGGAAACGCCTCCACGCTTCAGACTATCCAGATACTCGCGCATCTGCTTCGCGGCGTGCACCGGTTCCGCGGCTTCGTTACGTCGCAGTTTGCGTCCATGCGAAAAATGGATCAGCGCGTCCTCCAATTCCTTCGAAAGGAAGATCGTATCGGTTGGCTTTTCCTTAATTCGTGCCCGGATTAGAGCCAGGTTCGGCGCAAGCGTCTTTGGTACCGCGCCCAGCGAATAGAACGTATCGGCCGCGGATTCGAGGAGGCCACGGCAGGCCGCCAAAGTGCCGAAAAAATTTTCGTGTTCTATTGCGAGCAGCAGCGTGTCCAGCCAGTCGGCGTGTCGCAATAAGGATGCGCAACAGGCAAGATGAATCCGCAAGGTCATCTCGCGCCAATAGATCGCCTGCGCTCGCTCCGGATTCTGCCGGATCAAATCATTGAACACGTCCATGTCCATGAACGTGTAGTTCTGCCTGCTGGCCTCGACATCGATCGATGGCAGTAGCTTCCAGATAGAAGCTGCCATCGATCCGAAGTATGCCGACAGAATAGCATCACGAGTACGGGGCGTCGCCATAGGTACATCTTTACATCAGGTCGGATGGCTACCCACAACAGGAGGCTTGGAGTTCGCGATCCGCAGGCTTCTTGAATGATGGACCTCTGTCCATCGCGCGCGCAAGGGAACACGTGGACAAATCCACGCTCTGCCAATTCGGAATCCCTGACCCGCGCTAACCGCCCCGGAACGAGCAGAAGGGCGGAAGGATTCGTCCGGCAGGAGCAATTTCGATGCTGATGACGAAGGAACGTCGGCCGGAGAGCCGAGCGGCCCTATCTCGGCTGAGGTGACGGCACTCACGGGCATCACCGACGAGATGGTAACCGGTCACAGATTCCATGACGCGGCCATCACGGCCTTCGTCGAAGGCGCGGTCATCGTCATAGCTCACAACAGCGGCTTCGATAGAAAGTTTGCCGAACGCTACTGGCCCTTGTTCGAGCACAAGGCATGGGGCTGCAGCATGAGTGAGATCGACTGGCGCAAACACGGCTTCGCCGGTGCGCAACTCGGCTATCTGCTCAACGGCGCGGGCTTCTTCCACCAGGCGCACAGAGCCGTCGACGATTGTCATGCCCTGCTGGAGGTGTTGGATTTCGAATTGCCGACGACCGGCTCGCCGGCGCTGGCGCTCCTGCTGGAGACCGCGCGCAAGGCGACGCTGCGGGTCTGGGCAGAGCAGAGCGCATTCGACCTCAAGGATTCGCTGAAGCGCCGCGGCTATCGCTGGAACGACGGCAGCGACGGGAGACCGAAAAGCTGGTTCATAGACGTCGACGAGACCGCCCTGGAAGACGAGATCGCGTTCCTGAAGACCGAGATCTACGGGCGCGACGTCGAGCCGGGCGTGCGGCGACTGACGGCCTTCACCCGGTTCTCCAATCGCGTTTGAAGCCGGCCGAAGCCCTGAGACGGGCATCGCGGGTGATCCGGTCGTCGAATCCTTGGCGTGCAGGCTCTGGTCGGCCACCATCCCAAGTTGCTAGGATGTCGAGCGCACGAACCGGAGGGGCCGCGCATGAACTCCGACCGCCAGTATGCCGTGGCCTCGCTTCTCTTCGACTACGTGAGGAGCCCGTCGCTACGGCATTTGCGCGATCCTCATAGCGTGCACAAACTTGCGCGGGATATCGTGAACGCTGTCGATCGGGCCGGCTCGGTGTGGGGTAAGTGGGAAGCTGGACGGGAAGAGGTGGCTCAGGCTGCTGCTCCGTGCTGGATCCCCACGGAAGACCTGCTCGCCTGTCTCAATCGCTTGCCCGGTCCGCAGTTGACCAAGACAGACGTGGAGCAGCGGTTACGCGCGATCTGGGAGGAGCCCCACACGAGCTATCCCAACGAAGACCTCAGGGAGGGTTGCCTGGCGCTGTATCTCGCCGAGAAGGCGCAGGGCACCGAGATGCGCGCAATCATCGGGGCGCTTCAAGAGCATCTGGAGCGGGAGGACGAGAGGCTCCGGCGAGAGCAGGAGGAGCGATATCGCAAGCTGAAAGAGGATGAGCGGGTAAAGCTCGAACACCGCTTCCTTTCCGGAGCCGATTGTGGCTGGACTCCGATCGGCGGCTCCGCCGCCTTTTATTGCCGTCGCAATGGTCGTACTTTCCGTATCGTGCAGGGCAAGGATAAACGCTGGACGCTTTTTCGCATCGAAACCGTCGAGGACGAAGGAGACTTGCTTGGCCTCTACCAGGGGAGAGGCGACGCGAACAAAGCATTGCAAACGATTGCCTACGCAAATGAGCGACGATGATGCCATGCCGCCGGCCTCGCCGCCGCGGGCCATGGTGTGTGGCTTCTGCGGCCATCCGTACATCCGGCCTTGCACCGCGGAGACGGAAGCGGCGTGCCCCAATATGATCTGGTTGCGCGGTGCGGCCCAGCAGTCCACCCGACACCATTATATTCCGCAGTTCTATTTGAGGCGGTGGGCCGGAGACGACGACAAAATCTGCGAATTCAGCCGCCCCCACAAGAACATCCATCGGCAGCGCGTCTATCCGATCCAGACCGCCTTCAAGGACCGGCTCTACGAAAAGCCCGGCGTTCCCAAATCGATCGCGCAGCAGGTCGAGGACAAGTTCATGAGTCCGGTCGACAACTTCGCGGCGAAAGCTTTGGACGTCATCGAGGCCGGCGTCGAGAAGGTCCGGAACGATGCCGAGAGGCGGTCGGCCTGGTCGCTTTTTCTGATGTCGCTCATGATGCGGATGCCGGAGGACGTGGCCGCCCTCGCGCAGATCGAGGAAGATCAATGGAAACTTGATCTTCCGAGCTTGAGGGAGAAATATGCCGCCAACCGCAAGCCGGACGATCCCGAGACGATCGAGGAGTTCATCGAAAAGAGGGATCCCGAATACATCGGGCGATGGGTCATGAACGGTCTGCCGGAATTGACGCATCACGAAGGGATCGGGCAATTACTCAACGCGATGCGGTGGTGCGTCGTGGTGACGCCGGACGATGCGCCGCCGTTTCTCACGTCCGACAGGCCACTCTTCATGTCGAAGACGTTTAGCGAAGCCGAATGCTACCTGACCCTCCCCATCGGTCCCCACCGCCTGTTCGTCGCGACCAACACCGAAGAAACCGAGAGGAAGTTCAAGGACTGGCCGCCCAAGGAACTGGCGCTCGAGGTCAACTCTCAGGTCGCCAAACAGGCCGTGAAGTACGTCTACGGGCTCGACCATTCGGAGGTGGAATTCGTCGACAAGCTGATATCGACCGACCGGCCGCCGAGGCTCATGGAGATGTTGCGCGACCGGCGAAGGCAAAGACACGCGCCCGCTTCGAGGCGCCCCTGAGCCGCCTCCAAATCGGTCGAGACTCATGGCTAGACGGGCAGAAATCAGGAGTCCACGGCGATGGCCATAAATTCCGGCTGGGCCGTTCGGGGATCCTTGTTTTTCGGCGATTTTCGTGCACCCGCGGCGTCGGGAAAGAGGGCACACTCTTTCTACTGCCGATGTTACGTGAGATCAGCAGTTTCGCGAACTGGAGGGGCGTCGACCATCGAGGATGTTGCATCCAGATGCACGATGGGACTTGCATTCTGATACAACCAAAGGTTAAATCTATCTTTGGTGTCTTAGAACATTTATTGCTTCTTTTACGTGAGGGCTGATTGATGAAAGCCGTCGCATTACTTTTTGTTGGGTTTTTATTGCCGACAAGCGCCGTTTGCCAGGAGAAGATCGAAAGTGGGGTCCGTGCCGAGCTCAACTCGGCTCCGTTGGTTCGCGTGCTCATCGTGACACGTCCGGATCCCGAGCAAATCAACGGTGGGGCGTCTTTCGCGAGCGCGAGCGACTACGTTGCCGGCGCGTTGTCCGACACGGCCAAGAACGTGAAACCGATCGGGGCGCTTCCCGTTGCTGCGGCTGAGATTTCGGCGGCCGCTTTGATGCGGCTGCGCGAGGATCCGAACATAGTTCTCGTGACGCGCGACATCCCCATGCCACCCACATTGATGGACTCCGTTCCATTCATCGGTGGAGACAAGATGCATAGCTTGGGATTCAGCGGGACAAACGAGTCTGTGGCCGTCCTGGACACGGGCGCTCAAACCGATCATCCGGCGCTATCCGGTGCCATCGTGGCCGAAGCTTGCTTCTCCACGGACCATTCGAACGTCTTTCAGGTGAAATCCCTTTGCATAGGGGGATTTGACGTTGGCACGGTGGCCGGCTCGGCCGGACAGTGTCCGAGAGACGTCGCTGGATGTGAACATGGAACTCACGTTGCCGGGATCATCGCCGGCCACAACATGAATTTCTCGGCTAAGCAGTTTGGCGGCGTCGCCCCTGCCGCTAAGTTGCTTTTGATCCAGGTTTACTCTCTCTTTGAAGATCAGAGTGTCTGTGGCGCTGTGGGCAAGTGCATAAGGAGCTTCACGTCCGATCAACTGAGGGCGTTGGAGTACGTTTTCAAACATCGCACGGAGTTCAAGGTCGCCGCCGTCAACATGAGCTTGGGGAGCGGATACTTTGATGCCCCGTGCGATAAACGCTCCGCGTTGACCGAGATCATAGAGCGCTTGAGGGCTAAAGGCATTCCGACCGTAGTTTCAGCGGGTAACCAACATTTTCCAGATGGAGTCGCGGAGCCAGCCTGCATATCGTCCACCGTATCGGTTGCCGCGACAAAAAAGGACGGGTCTCTCGACGTCACCTACTCGAACGTCGCCTCGATGGTGCACATGGCGGCGCCCGGTACGGACATCATCTCCAGCCTTCCTGGCTCGACCTACGGCATGAAGACCGGTACCTCGATGGCGGCTCCGCATGTTGCGGCCGCCATGGCTTTACTGCGGCAAGAATTTCCCAACGAGTCGGTCACGCAGCTCGAAAGTCGTTTGACGACTGGAGCGCCGACCACAGTCGACGTTCGCACCGGCACGAAGTTGCCGCGGTTGGAGCTCGTCCGTCAGACCGCGTCCAGCACCGCTGCAACGGGTGCAACCTCCTCCGTCGGCACGAATGGTGGGGCATCAGGGATCGACACGATCCCGTCTGCGCCTGCAGGCGGAACATTCATACTAAAAACGGAGCGGCCTGCAGCGGATATCGAATCCGCACTCGGAAACAACTGCAACAACTTCAAATGCGATCTCAAGCCCATCGGAGAGGGTACTTTCAAACTGGATGTCGTGCCAAAGGCCAGCGTGGCACCGCAGGACAAGGTGAAGATGATGACGATCGATGCCTCCGCCGTCAAAGGCCTCCTCAAAGATATTCCGTCGGTATCGGTATTCGACAATCGACTATCGTCTCCTTTCAAATGAACGAACCGTCCTTTTCGGACCATGTCCGAGGCCATCAGGCCGAGCCACGTGGTCCGTCGATACAGTAGTCGTAAGCGCGCGGGATCGGTCGGTCGAAACAAGGCTCGGACAGCGACGATATTTGAAAGAGGATCGAACTGCGCTCGTACAGAAAGTCGTTCGGGAGATTAGGAGCCGTGCCGAGGAAGGGGCCAATGTGTATTTTCAGATCGCTCTGCTATGCTTCTTTGTTGTTTGGCGTTCTCAATTTGTCTGCAGCCTCGGTCCGAGGGCAGAATCTTTCTCCGGCTCTCGAAAGATGCAGCGTTTTTCCTCCGCAGAATCGAAGTGAATTTTGCAGAGTCGACCGCGAAGGGCAGGTGCCCGACGGACCGGCCACGTTGACGCTCGAACTGACCGCCACGACTGGGCCGATATTGGTGGCTGGGTACAAGATCGCCGAAACGCAGAACTATAACGGCTCGTACCTCGGTCCGCTCGTCGAGCTTCGTCCGGGAGATCTTTTCAAGGTTCGCTTCTTGAACGCGCTTGCGCCAGCGGGCATTCGCTTAGGCGCCCATCATCACGGTCAGAATGCGTCGAGCGCGTCGGACCAGACGAATCTCCACACCCACGGCCTTATCGTTACGCCGAATAACGCGGCTGTGACGGCGAAGGGGGACGGTGACAATGTTTTCGCGCAGCTTGGTCGGGGCCAATCGCTCGACTACAACATCAAGATCCCGACGGCCCTTCCGGCCAGTATACTCGACCTGCCGAGTGGGATCATTCCGCACCCGGCAGGCCTCTATTGGTATCACGCTCACCTGCATGGCGTGTCCGCATCCCAACTCGCCGGCGGAATGTCTGGACTGATCTCAATCGGCAGACCGGATTCGAATGTCGTTGGTCCCGATGATGCGACCACGGACGCCCTGCGAGCGAAGACCGACGTCATCCATGCGCTGCTGAGAGACATCCAGATCGTCTCAGGTACCACGCCGGACAAAGCGGCAGGATCGCCCGCGGCTTGGATGCCTATCGAAGACCCCGCATTATGCCTGGGCACGTCGGCCGCGGTGGCGGACCGCCCGGGATTTTGCAGCGGAAGCGATGCGTCAAAGATCTGGTTGTTCACGGTAAATGGCGATCGGTTTCCTACATGGGATGTACATAGCGGTCGAAATCTTCTGTTGCGGATCGCCAATACTAGTGCTTCCGCCAGCTACGTACTTTCGCTGTTTGACGCTGCAGCGCCAGGCGTGAGGGTCTCCTACGAGTTGCTGAGCGTCGACGGGGTAGTTCCGACGACGAAGTCAGCCGCGTCGCCCAGTCCAATCGCGCCGGTAACGGATGCACTGCGGCTTATGCCGGCCGGGCGGGCCGAGATCTATATTCGTAACGATGCCGATAACCCCAACAAGCGCCTGCTTGTCCTGCAGACCGAAGGTCTTCAAACGGGCAGCGACCCATCGACCGGCGATAATTGGCCACAAGTCCAACTGGCGCAGATCGTACTCGAACCGTCCGGGCCGCCGCCAGGGACGCTTTCATTGAGGTTAGCCCCGCAAACCGTCACGACGCTGCAGCAGCCCTCGGAAACTCATCCGCTTGCAGCGACCGCCCTGCCTGTGGGCTGTGTCCGAGATCTCGACGCCACGAAGCTCGAACATCGACGGATCACTTTCACTCAACGTGTGGACGGCTGGGGCATCCGCACCGAGCTTGTTGCTCCTCCCAATTTGACCGGGGTGCACCCGATCGGGATGTTCAGGGCTGTGGCCGGCACGACAGTAGGACCGATTCCGTTCGAACGCTATCTCAAGGGCGACGGCAGCGTAAATTGGGACGGGGGCGACGTTGGATCGAACCCGAAATCGCCCAAGCATGTCTGTGTCTCGTTGAGCACCGGACATGGTCAGCTTTGGGAGATTTCGAATCCCACCGGTGAACTGCATAATTTCCACATTCATCAATCGAAGTTCCGTATCGCGACGGACAAAGACCTAAGCCGGTACGGCATCGACCCGCAGACCACCGTTACGAATCCCACCGCGAAACTGCAGAACGCAAAAGGCGCGGACGATCTTTACATCTGGCACGACACGATGCCGATCGAGGCGGCTGGGCGTGTTTTCATCGTGATCAATTTCGATGCCGAAGAGCAGATCGGCAAGTTCGTATTCCATTGTCACATTCTGGAGCATGAGGACTCCGGCCTCATGGCTCCCGTGGAAGTCATCCCCTAGCGACAGGAGGCTCTCGTGAAACTTAGTTTGTTTTTCTTGGCGAGCGCGACGACACTGGGTCTCTGCTGCGATCCAGTGTCGGCAAAGACAGTATCAATAAGCATCATGAGCGGGCCGTTCAGGTTCGAGCCTCAGAGCGTCGATGCGAATCCCGGCGATACGATCACTTGGACGAACACGACGAACACCCAGCACACGATTAGTCCGGACCAGGACGGCGCCTTTCCGGAGAAGGACCCGATCGAGTCAAAGGAAACTTACAGCATCACTGTCCCCGCGAACGTGGGACCTCTTCCGTATCACTGCAATTTTCACCCAATGAACGCGACTATCAATGTCGTCAAGCCCTGAGGAGCAGCCGATCAAGCCATGGCTGTTGTTAGCCATTCGTAATTCATGTGTTCTGAAATCCATTTGGGGAAACCGATGATCAAGCGTCCTACGTTCCTTATTGCGGCGATCGCCATCAGCCTCTCTTCCTCGCAGCTTGCGCGCGCTCAAGCTCCAGGATTTTGTGCCGCACCGAGCGCAGTCAAGGCCATAACGGACCCAGGTGAACTTCGCACCGTGATCGTCACGGATGCGACAGTCTTGAAAAACCCTAAGGTCGATTTTTCCTTCGGCAGAACCTTGGGAGCCATAATCAGCTCCTTTGGCGGCGTCGCCGACAGCCCCGCCGCTCGGCTTGGCTTGCTCAGCTCTATGATCAACTCGTTCAACGACAAAAGCGACGTGAACCCGGAATCGCGAATAGCGCTACCCCTAACTCCTCGGCCTGGCGAGGTGGGTCTCGATCCCTCGAAGATGATGACGAAAGGAGACCCGGATGAGATGCGCATTGTGGGGCTCTTCAACCGCCTCGATTTGGCCCCCGCCGATTGGAAGTATTGCGGCGAGCATCGGATCGTCTATGAAAAAGGAAATCCGGTCAGCCCGACGAATCGGTTGACGATTATCTTTGAGGCTGCCTTGGACAATCCAGAGCCTCAGAAGGGCGGCGAGGGTTGTAAGGCGGTTGCGGAATTCTGGGACGGATTGAAGGGAAAGTCTGGAGACGAACTCGCCACTCAACTTGAGATGTTCTACTTCAAGGGCCTCGCCGGGAAAACCAGGCCTGTCGTGCATTACTTGCAGTACGGCCTCCCGTTCGGCCAGGTGAGGGCGAACTTGTTCGTGAATCAACCGAAATTTCTCTGGCAACTTCGCGAATGGCATTTGAGGCCAAACGCCGACGGTACGCTGAACTTCGTTCCCGATACCGTCAAGGCGAACGCACTTCCCTCTCTGTACGGGCAGGCGATCGCCGGGGAGGATCCCCGCTTAGCGGCGCTGCGTCAGCAATTTTCTAACGAACTGATCGCGACCTACGTCGACGCGATAGCCGACACGGATGAGCAGGCCCTCTCAAAGGGAAGCAAGGCGACGCTTGACACGTTGTTATTCAAAATGGGCGTACCCATCAGCGACAAATACAATACATTCGAAAGCACGGCGTCCGGGTCCGACGACGACCCCTTGGTCAACGCGCAAAAAGGCGGGGGTCTTCTCCCTCGGATCAAACCGAAGCTGGATAGCGCCAAGCTGAGCCAGGGCTGCAGCATGACGTCCGAGCAGATATTGAACCGCATCGGAGCGCAGAGCTGCGGTGGATGTCATCATTTTTCCGGGGGGAAATCGATAGCAAGCCTTGGGCCCGGAACCGAGCTCAAATGGCCGGATATGCCGGGATTCGTGCACATCGACGAAAACGGTGACATTTCCATCCTTCTGAAGGACTTCTTTCTTCCGAGCAGGCGCCAAAATCTGATCGATTTTCTAAAAGCGCCGGCCGCGCCGCAGGTATCCGCATCGGCCCGTTCCTTCGATGATTTTCGAACGAGGTTGGCCGAGCCCGGCTCGCTCAGCACGACGGATACCGATATCAGACGTTCGGATTTGCGAACGGCCGACAAACTGACGGAGGGGGCTTTCACCCGATTCAGATCCGCCGACTGAAGGGTTCGCTGGAAACAAGATCAACCGCTCGTCCGTGGACGAGCGGTTGGACCTCCCGAGTCCGTGCACGTGGCCCCCGGAGATCAACCGTGTCACGCGGAGTACCCCGTCGTGATCGAGGTAACGTCCAGCTATCGAGGACCTGCGTACTTTCCGGCTTGCTCGGTGTCTTGCGTCTCTAAAAGCCGTTCAGCTTATTGCCGATGACGCGCTCCAACGTGAGCTGCAACTGCGTCGCCGCGATGTTGCTGTTCTCAGAAGGAGGTAGCTGGGCCGCAGGAGCGCGCGTAACACGAACCCCCTTCGGGTCCGCTTCGATCGCTTGGATCTTACTTTGGTTCTCGGATATCCTTCTCTCGGCCTCGTTCCGATCCTTCTGCTGCTGCTCGAAGTTGGCGCCCCCACTTATTGCGAATTCTTCTTTTAGACCCTGTAGTTCCGAAAAGTCTCGCCGCGCCTTTTCTTGCAGCGGTGTAGCAAGATCGTTTGGCAAATCCAGACTGTTGGGACCGGCAAGTCCGGGTCTTACGCTCCCTCCGACGCCCGAAATTGCGGCTTCCCTACCCCGGATCTGGGTTTGAAGCTGGGCCAACCGTTGCCCCTCCGGAGATCCCAAAAGCGCGTCCGCCTCGGCAATTCTCTGTCGGGCTTGTTCATTCTCTCTTCGATATCCGTCTACTTTTGTTGTCTGCTCGGGCGTTTTAACCTTGGAAACCGTCGTCGAGCCACCTCCTCCGGACGACCTTTTGGCTAGGACCACGTCGACGCTATTATCCTCTTCTCGTGAAACTCCGACCGACGGATTGATCGTTACGGGGCGCGGAGCGATGGTGAAGGTTGGGTTGATGCCGGCAGTCGCGAGCACGACGAATTGGAACGTATGACCGATGCTCGTGAGACGATCCGGATGCTTCGCAATGAAGCCGTCCGACAGACTCGTATCGAGGGCCTCGTTCAGCCATTGACCGAAACCGAGGTTGCCTCGCAAAAATGGATGGGTCCCGGTCGCTTGCGCCTCGGCGCAGGGGGCCGCACGTAGATCGATGTCGACGACATTCAGACTGAACTTGAGCACGGCGGTGCGGTTCGCGGTGCCCTTGACGTCGGCTCCCGCGGATATAAGAACCGAAGATGCCGCGCGGTCAAACGGCACAGGAAACTTGTTGGCGTCCGCGGCGAGGGTGCCGGTCTCGTTTCCCTTGAGGGTAATTGTGTAGGCCGCCTGCCAGTCGATCAGGAAATGACGAGCGGGCCCTTCGAGGAGCTGTTCTCGGATCGCATCGGCAAGCTCACAATGTATTGCCGCGATCAGCCGGTCGCGCGGTAGCACTTGTGGACTGGTTAGTTCTGGTAGATGTGTCCCACATCCCGCGAAAAGCAACAATATCGGTAACGAAAGAATCGCTTTGTAATTCATCTGTCGCCCCCCAAGAAAGGGATAGGCTAAACGCAATGCAACTTAAGGTAAAGAGTCGTGTATGATGCTTTGCCGGCAACCGTTTGGTAGCATCAGCGGCCGCGATCTCCGGCGGAAATCCTACAAGCAAGCCGCACGGTCCGACCGAGTGGTGTTTCTCTTCGGAGACCGTCACTTGCTCTCGCATGGGTCGTCATTCGGGGTCGTAGCCGGTGATCCTCACAATGTGGCGCCTAACATGAAGCGGCTCGATTGAGGCTTCGCGGATCCATGGCTCCACGAACAGGGTCGATCAGAGCGTCCGATTGCCGGCGCAACGTACCCTGAGACGCCTCGAAATCGGTTGAGTTTGATAGTACGAAATTACCAAATCGGTGGTACACGGCGGTGGTCACAAACTTCGGCCGGGCTTTTCAGGAATCCTTGTTTTTCGGCGTTTTTCGCGCGTAAGGCGCTGTCGGGAAGAGAGTCCCACTCTCTCCGCCACCATCGACAGCTTGACAACACGCACTGGCGTATCGCGTCGGCACGCAAGTGCGGCGTGCGAGCGCCTGGGCATTACCTCGTGAACGCGATTAATTTCAGCGATCATGCGCTCGCCAGAAGCTGCGGTTGCTCGCCCGTGTGGCTCCCGCCCTACCGCCGTCATGTCCTTTGACCGGCACCTTTCCCTTCGATCGCCCTCTATCCACGCTAACTTATATTGCAGTCTAGCTCGGCGCCCTCCCTGGCGAAGATGCGTCGGAGACGCCGTGACGAACCCAACGTTTCGACCGTTCGGCCGCGAAACGTACGTCTTTCTTGAGCGTTTCCAGCGACGCTGCCACATCCACCAGCCCGCCTTCAGAGGAACCGACTATCACGCAGCGCCCGATGAAGTGCGCGTCGTCCTTGCGCCATTTCGGCCCTTGTGCGCTGGCCGCGGCGTAGACACGATCTCCGCCGGGTGCAAGGAAAGCCAGCACGATCTTTTCGCCGATGATGTCCTCGACAGCCTTCAATGATTGCTCAATTTTGACGGCCTCGATTGTCCGTTGAGCCGGGTCTATCAAGATCGCTTGGACGCCCTCCCTTGGCTCTACCTCGCTCGGGTTCGCCTCTACCCATCGAAGGAGCGCTTCAATTCTCTCCGTTCCAAAGCGGGGAGCCGTATACTGCCGCCATCTGTCCCGCTTGCCGAGAAGGACCGCGTTTGATCTGAAAGTCGGCGATCCGCCGATCGTGAATCCCGGCGCCGTTGAGCTGCCTTCCGCGCAGAGCAGCACATCCCCACTGGGCAACGTGATGGCAGTTTTCGGCCGGCCCGAGGAGCCACAGAGCCTGATGAGCTCCCGGCTATGAGGTTCGATTTCTATCTGCGACACGATCCGAAGTGTCGCGTCGATATGCACCACTTTCACGATCCGGCTCTCCGCCTGTGGCCAGAATGATTCTTGCCATTGATGACCGGCGCCCGAAAGGCTCGACATTCCTCTTAGCGTGCGAGGCCGTGGAAAACCCAAAGGTCGCGCCCTTGCAGACCTCGTTCGCAAACCGCGCCCACCCAATCTCAGACTAAAAGTACAAGGCCGATCCGCTACATATAGCGCCTACCTTCCAGCGCGCTGCGCCACATCGTGTGGGTTGAGTGTATCGACTCACAAATTTTGGTTTTTCTGCCAGATCGACTCATGAATGCTTGGTTCATCGACTCATGAATTTTTGGCGGCTCGTTACAAATCAATGAGTTAATCGACTCGCTTCTGATTGGTCCCGACACTTCGTTCGTCGGACTACGCGTGGCGCAGCCGCGCCGAGCCTAAATCCGGCTCAAGAAAAAAGTCTCCAATTTGCCCTTGCCCTTCACGTCAATGCTGCCGCGTGGCTCCAGCGCGAAGCGACCGACGAGGTGGCGGGCGATATCCCGGGACACATGGATTCGATTGGGCAGAGAGTAGGCCTCGAGCCGACTGGCGACATTTACGGTATCGCCCCACACGTCGTAGATGAAGCGGTGTGCGCCGATGATGCCGGCAACCACGGGGCCCGAATGTATGCCGATCCGGATTTGCAACGGCCAGCCGAAATGGCTGTTGACGCGTCCCAGCCGATCGATCATGCCAAGTGCCATTTTCGCGATCGCTGCGATCGCATCGGGGTTCGGATCGGGCAAACCGGCGACGGCCATGTAGGCGTCGCCGATGGTCTTGATCTTCTCGACACCGAGCTCACGGGCAAGCGCGTCGAATTCCGAGAACAACCGGTTCAAGTACTCGACCATCGCTGCAGGCGTGACCCGTGACGAATGCTCGGTGAAGCCCACCAGATCGGCGAACAGAACGCTCACACCCTCGAAGCGGTCGGCAATCATGGCTTCGCCGTGGTTCAGACGGCCAATCACCTGTCTTGGCAGGATTGTCAGCAGCAGCCGCTCAAACTTAGCGGTCTCCTCCTCGATGCGGCGAAGATACTTCTGCTCGCGGTCGCGCCAGCGCTTCTTGTGCAAGCAAGCATTGATCCGCGCGCGCAGCAGGATCGGATCAAACGGCTTCGGCAGATAGTCCTCGGCCCCGGCCTCGATGCAGCGGACGGCGCTCTCGGTCTCCGCCAAGGCCGTGATCATGATCACCGGAATGCGGCGCAGCCGCTCATCCGCCTTCATGCGCACCAGCACATCAAGCCCGTTGATATCGGGCATCATCAAATCGAGCAGGACGAGGTCGAACTCATCGTTGGCGAGCGCCTGCAGCGCCTGCTGGCCGCCGGCCACCGAAGAGACGCGATGGCCGTCGCGGGTCAGTCGGCGCGACAGGAGGTCGCGATTGGCCTCGATATCGTCCACGACGAGAATAGAACCGGTTTCGGTGGCAGCATACTGCCGGACCGGCCCGAGGCTGCGCATCAGGTCGCTAACCATGACCGCGCCGGTCTGATCGGGAGCCAAGCTCGTCTCCTCGACATCAACCGAGAATCGCACGATGCGATCGAGGCGCAGCAACAGGTCGGTGGCCGCAGCCAGCAGGCGATCGAAATCCGCCCTCAGGGAGTCGCTTGAGAAACTGGCTGCATCCTCGCGCAGCATCTCACCATAGCCCTTGATCGCGTTGAGCGGCGTGCGCAGCTCGTGACGAAGATCCTGTTCTTGCGTGGTGGCCGCTGAGCCGGGCGGGCTCTTGGCGCGATCGCCGTCCATCAGCCGGTCGACCTTGCCGGCGAGATCCCGGGCTGCGCCGAGGATACGGTTCATATCGGGGAGGATGTCCAAGCGCCCGTTCCGGGACGCCTCTTCGTGCAGGATCTCTGCGTAGCCGAGCAAGGCGTTGACCGGGGACTGCAGTTCCTGGCGAAGATGGGCAAGCTGAATGCGCCAAGCGCGCGCGCTGTCGGTGTCAATGATACTCATGGCCGATCCGCGCGCGCGCGCCGGGCGTGCAGGGGTACCAGCTCGTCAAGCGCCGCGAGCACGGCCTTGCCGCTGTATTCGCCCTTGTGCACCAAATGCTGTACCTGGCCGTTGAGGCGCGAGCGATCCTCAACGGTCAGCGTCTTTGCGGTGACGACGATGACCGGGATGCTCCGCCAGCGGGACTCGGCTCGCACCCGTGCGATGAACTCGAACCCGTCCATCTCCGGCATCATCAGATCGAGCAGAATTGCATCGGGTGAAGCCTCATTCAAACGCTCAAGACCAATCCGACCATTCTCTGCTTGCGTCACCATGCAATCGATCTGCCGCAAGGCGCGCCCCATCAGCTCGCTGGCCGACGCGTCATCCTCGACTATCAGCACGTGTCGCGGCGCGCCCCTTGGGCAGCACTTTTCCACCGCGCTGACCAGTCTGTCGCGATCAATCGGCTTGACCAGGTAATCGGCGGCACCGAGCGAGAAGCCAATGCCCTGGTTGTCGACGATCGTGACCATGATCACAGGAATTTCCGCGAGTACCGCATCTTCTTTCATGGCGCTGAGCACGGCCCAGCCATCCATCTGCGGCATCAGAGCGTCGAGCGTGACGACATCGGGGTGCAGCGTGCGGGCGAGTTGCATCGCCTCCTCGCCATTGGCAGCCAGGCGAACGGCGTAACCGCCGCGCTGCAGGTGTCGGCGCAGCAGCTCACGCGCATTGGGATCATCGTCGACCACGAGAACGATCGGCGCATGCTCGGGCTCGGCAGCCTGCGGACCCTCGGAACGCTTGTCTGCCGCCGAGACTGTAGTGTCCGATGCAGCGCGTGTTACCGCCGGCAGACGAACTACAAACGCCGTCCCCTTGCCGGCTTCGCTCGTCAGCGTCACGTCGCCACCCATCAGCCGGCAGAAGCTCTTGGTGATGGCGAGGCCCAGCCCCGTACCACCATAGACGCGGGTCGTCGAGTCGTCCGCCTGAGTAAAGGCCTCGAACACCTTGGCCTGCTGATCTGGCGTCATGCCGATGCCGGTATCGCGCACCTGGAACTCGATCCATTCGCCAGCCGCATTCGTGTCACGCAGCGCGGTCAGCGTTATCGTCCCGTTCCGCGTGAACTTGCAGGCATTGCTGAGAAGGTTGAACAGGGTCTGCCGAACCTTGGTCAGATCGCTGTGGATCGTGCCGATCTCGTCAGCACAGTTCGCCACCAGAGCGTTGCCGGTCTTCTTGGCCAGCGGGGTGACGGTCGCCGCGACGCTATCGATCATGGGGCGGAGCTCGAAGGTCTCGAGATAGAGCGTCATCTTGCCAGCCTCGATCTTGGAAAGATCGAGGATGTTGTCGATCAGGCCGAGCAGATGCTTGCCGGCATCCTGAATCTTGCGCAGGTCCGCCATCTCCGATTCGCGGCCGGCGCTCTGGGCGTCCTCGAACAGGATCTCGCTGTAACCGATGATCGCGTTCAAGGGTGTGCGCAGTTCATGACTCATGTTGGCTACGAAGTCCGACTTCGCGCGTGTCGCCTGCTCGCTCGCCCAGATCGCCTTGTGCAGCTCGCCTTCCATGCGCTTGCGGTCGCTGATGTCGGCGAGGCCGTTGATCATCGCCGGGCGCCCTTCGAACTCGACGCGCTGAGAAGCTATGAGCGCCCAGAACTCCTCGCCTCCAACCCGCTTGAGCAGCATCTCCATGCCCTCCACATGGCCGTGCTCGGTGAGCGCGCCGATGAAGCGCTCGCGATGTTGCGGGTCTGCGTAGAGGGTTTTCGCTTGCAGGCCCAGGGCAGACGAACCTTCGAGCTCGAACATCTCGCTGAAGCGCCGATTGGCATACCGGATGATTCCGTCATCAAAGGTTACGATCGCCACCGCCATAGGCGCGGCCTCGGCGATGACGCGCAGCCGCTGTTCGCTCTCTTGGATCGCCTGCTCCGCCTTCTTCACGTCGGTGATGTCGGTGTAGGTCGCCACGGTGCCGCCGTCGTCGGTTTTGCGCTCGTTGATCTGGATCCAGCGCCCGTCGGAGCGGCGTTGCACATGCGTGCCCTTGGGATCGCGATGCTGAGCGAGGCGTTGCTCGATCCAGGCTTCGACGCGCCCCTCCGCGTCGCGGATCTCGCCGCTCGCGGTCGCGTTGCGGAGGATTGTCTCGAACGATACGCCCTGATTCACGACATTGATGCTGGCGGTGCCGTGCATGTCCCGGTACCGCCGGTTGTATATAACCAGCTTGTCGTCGGCATCGTAGAGCGAGAAACCCTCGGAGATGCTCTCGATCGCGTCGACCAACCGGCGCTGCGCCTCTGTTGCCTTGTCGCGTGCCTCCGACAGCTCCTTCGAGCTCAGCTCTTGCGAGCGCTCGACCATCGCCCGATCGCTATCGAAATCGGTGTATGCGGAATCGACGGCCGCCACGAAAGACTGCAACGCAGCCGGTACTTCGCCCTCCACACCGAGGTGCTTTCTGAGCTGGCGTCGTAGCAGCCTGTGCATCTGTGCCCTGTGACCGTTCAGTCCTCGGCGAAAGTTGTAATTGTCATGGTTTGATTGTGAAGGCGGCAGTCGCCGCCATGCATGAAGGGGCAAAGCTCGCCGTACGAGTAGAACCCGGAAATCTTCGCATCCGCCCCGAAGACATTTCGAATTGCTTCGACTTCTTCCTCGGTGCGCTGCTTCATCACGAGCTTACGACCGACGCAGCTCACCAGAATTGCAAGGTCCGGTCGCCTGCCGCCGAGCCCGCTGAGACTGGCGTTGGCGGCAGCGGTCGCGCCGTCGACCAGATCGTCGACATTGGTCTTCATCAACTGCGCCGTTCCGCCCTGTGGGATGTCGCCCGCGAACGTCATTGACTTTTTCTGCTCGTCCACAGACAGGACGGTTCGGACGACACCCTGGCCGCCCTTTGCCTCGGTAACCAGGATGGGAAAAAGCAAGGCAGAGCTTGGCAACTGGTCGGCGTGGGGGCCCAGGTACGATTTATAGAGATCGAGCGCCGAACGCTCATCCAGCTCATAGAGGATGTTGCCTTCGGCCCGTGTGATGGTGCGCAGGGGCCCAAATGCCTGCCAGCCGCCCATCGATCCGTAGCCAATGCGCAAATCGTCGCCATACAGACCGACCGCCGCCACGCGCTGAGGGCCAGCGCCACCGTCGGCAATGACCCAAGTCTCGGCGAAGTTGGTTCCATCTCCGGAAAGGCCGCCAGTGATCGACACGCCTTCCGAGACGCCGCTCGCGAGACCGCGCGCCAGGTCGGAGCCGTTGACGTGCAAGCCGTCCGAAAGCACGAACACGTGGCGCAACGAGGCGTCGTTCAACTGCTGCGCGAGCTCCTTGCCGACGTTGTAGCTCGCCTTTGCGTCACCAATCGTAGCGGAGGCGAACCGCAGTCGCGTATGTTCGAAGTCGACAAGGGTGGCACTCACAGAGTCGTCGACGACCACGTCGCCGAGAATCTCGCCGGAAGTCGAGCAACCAAGCATGGCGGCCCCTTTGAAGTGGTCGCGCAACTCGCCCACGAGGCTGCCTGCCTGCACCAACGACCTAGCACCGAAAACGAACACGACACTCTGACGTCCGACTTCGCCAGTTGGCAAATTCGGCCGCCACCCGTCACTTTTGGACCACTCGTACTGCGCTGTTTTCATGAGTCGTCTCCATCACAAAGACAAACTCTCCGCCCCGATCGGGCCTCTGCCCCGGTCAGGACGTCCGCCTGAGCAGGGTAGCTGATCGCCGGTGCCGGCGATGAAATTCGCAGGACTGCACCCACCGCCTGGCCAGAGTCCATCTCCATCTGGAGCGCGGCGAGCGGCCATTTTGTGTGTTCTTACGCCGGCCGCAATATGGCGACGACAACCTCCTGAAGCCGTGTAGCTAGCTCGTCATCTGTCCGGAATTTCTAGCTCCTCCATTGTCCCGTAGCTGCGAGCAGCGTCTCGATCTTGCCCAACAGCCTCTGCAGCTCGATCGGTTTTGTGTCGTAGTCGTCACAGCCGGCCTTGAGGGCCTTGTCCCGGTCGGTCGCCATGGCGTGCGCCGTGAGCGCGATGATAGGGATCTTGCGCAGTTCGGGCGTCGCCTTGATCTGGCGCGTCGCCTCCCAACCGTCGATCACCGGTAGGCTCATGTCCATCAAAATGAGATCTGGCCTGTCGCTCGTCGCGATCGCGACGCCGCGCGCTCCGTCCTCGGCAATGATGACCTCGTACCCACCGCGCACGAGGCGTCGCGAGAGCATATCGCGGTTCATCTCGTTGTCTTCGACCAGCAGGATCTTGGGCATCGCACCGCCTCGAGCCGGACTGTGAGTACCGCTTGCCGAGACTTCCAAATAGACGCCTGAAGAACAATTTAGCACCCAAGTCTACCTGTCGCATCACAAAAAATGGCGAGCAGTGGCGCCGACATTGAATTGAGGCGGGACGCGTGATCTGGGGCTGCGCCGACAGGTAGCTAACCACCTCTGCCACAAGGACGGCCGTGAGCCGGCGTTGCAGATGGTTGATGCGGGGTCGCTTTCCCTTGTCCGCAAGGCGAGGTCGACAGCGCTCCGTACCGCGACGCAGGTCTTGCTGCTCGCTTACGGAGATCGACGCAATCGCCGTTCCCACCAACCACCACGCGCACCGCACCAGTTTCGCACCAGAAACGACCGCGCCAAAATGCAACGAACGCGATCCAACCCGAACAACGGCACAGCAAGATCAACGAAGCTGAACCATATCCCGCCGCTCATAACGGTCTGGTTGCAGGTTCGAGTCCTGCCGGGCCCACCAGCCTTCGCTCGCTTCGCGAGCTTCGGCTCGGCGAGCCAGCGCCACACATCCAAGGCGAAGCGAGTGAGGCTGCCGCGCCGAAGCCCAAAGGGCGAAGGCGGGTATCTGAACCCTGCGGGCTACGCGTGGCGCAGCCGCGCGGAGAACGAGAGGCGAAGCGTGGGCTCCCGCCGCTTCGCGGGTTCGAAGGCTCATGAATCTAACGAACGACCCGTATTGGTTGTCACCGCGGCAATAGACCCGCCCCGCGTATCGGACCATACTACCCGGGCATCACTTTGTTCGACGAGCAAGGGGCCACCGAATGTACGCCAACATTCTCTTGAGCACGGATGGATCGGACGTCGCGAGAAGAGGCGTTGAGCATGGCATTGCCTTGGCGAAGGCCTTGAACGCCAGGTTGACAATCATCACCGTGACGGAAGCGATGCCGGTTGACTATGGGGGCGGACACGACTCGGGATGGATTCCGACGCGGGACGAGATTGACAGCTTTAACGCGGCCTGCAAGGCCCGTGCGGGCAAAGTGCTTGATGACGCCCGCGCGATGTCGGAGCAGATCGGTGCGCCTGCAGAATTTTTGCACGTTCCGAATGCGCACCCGGCGACTGCTATCATTGAAACGGCGAAGTCCAGGGGCTGCGATCTGATCGTCATGGCCTCTCATGGACGACGCGGCCTCAGAAAGCTGTTTTTGGGCAGCCAGACATCCGAGGTCCTGGTGGACGGAAGCATTCCGGTGCTGGTGGTGCCGAAGCCGGCATAGATGACCGTTCGGGGTTGACCCGGCGACGCTCGGCTGTTCCGCTGAGCTACCGGACAAGACCGCTCTCTCGCGGCAGGAGAATTTCATGACCAGTGAAAAAGGCCCGAACATCAAGAAGAAGCAGAAATGCAAAAACTGTGAAGGCAAAGGTTTGCTCAAGAAGGGCGACAAGGTGGTGAAGTGCCAGCGTTGCAAGGGCACGGGCGTGCGGTGATGTTGAGCTGATGACCTCTCCAATACCAAGGTAAGAGCCGCTAGCAGCCCACCAATACGTCAACGGATTATCGGACTTTCGTTTCGCTGCCGCTCTGTCGGCAACCTGCCGCGGCGCCGCAGAGGCGTCCCGCGCCATGTTCGACCGCGAGCATAGGGGGAACTCTGACGCGAGGTGGATCGCCTTGCGTCAACGCCCGTCTTTCTGATAATGAAACGTCGTTCTAAAATATAGTCGCCTTCGAGTGGAGGAACACCGATGTCTGCCGGATTTCGAGTTTTGCCGCGGAAACGAAAGGTCGGCGAAGACGTCGTCGCAGGCTTTGCCCGCCTGCCCGTCGCGAATGTGAGCGACAGCATGTCCCGCCTGACGGCAGCCGGCGCCCGGCTTCGTCCCATGCATCAGGGTGGCGGGCTCGCAGGCCCCGCGTTGACAGTGAAGGCACCTCCCGGTGACAATCTGATGGTGCACAAGGCGATCGCGCTCGCCGAGCCCGGCGACATCATCGTGGTCGATGCCGGCGGCGATCTGACCAACGCAATCATCGGCGAGATGATGCTGATGCAAATGGCCAAGCGAGGGGTCGCCGGCGTGGTCATCAACGGCGCGATCCGCGACGCCGGTCATATTCGCGGCCAGGAGCTCCCGGTTTTCGCGGCCGGGGTCACGCACCGCGGCCCCTACAAGAACGGGCCTGGAGAGATCAATGTGCCGATTGCGATCGACGGGATGGTGATCGAACCGGGTGACCTCATCATTGGCGACGACGACGGCCTGCTCTGCGTGCCGTTCGACCAGACGGGCGCGGTGTTCAAGGCCGCAACGGCGAAGTTCGAGGCCGAGCAGAAGCAGATCGTCAACATCGAAGCCGGCACGCACGATGCCTCCTGGGTGGACCGGCAATTGCGCGAGTTGAAGTGCGAAAACATCGACTGAGACGCCTGTCGCCTGGCGGCTAGAAGCCGAACAGCTCGGCGGGATTTTCGACCAGGATGCGCCGGCGCGTAGGTTCGTCCGGCACCCAGTCCGCGAGGAGATCGAGCAGCTGGGCGTCATCCGGCTTGGTCCCGCGCTGGGTGGGATGCGGCCAGTCCGTGCCCCACAGGATGCGCTCCGGCGCTGCGTGCACGTAGGCACGCGCAACGTCGCCGGAGTCGGCATAGGGCGGCCCGAGCTTGCTGTCCTCATAGGGCTCGGTCACTTTCACCCAGGTGCGGCCGCCATCCAGCATGCGGCGTATCGCGGCGAATGCCGGATGCTTGACGCCCTCCGGCTGAGGGATGCGGCCGAGATGGTCGATGACCACCCTTGTAGGAAGCGACCGGATCACGCTCTCATGGGCGGCGACCTGATCGCCCGTCATCAGGATCTGCACGTGCCAGCCGAGCGGACTCACCCGCGCTGCGAGCGTGGTCAGCATCTGCGGTGTCGTCGTGCCCCAGGTCTGCGGAGAAACGAAATTGACGCGGATGGCGCGAACGCCGGCATCGGCAAGCGCCCGCAGCTCCGCATCCTTGACATCCGTGTCAACGACGGCAACCCCTCGCGACGAGGCGCCCAGCTGGCCCAGCGCGTCTACAAGACACCGGTTGTCGATCCCATATGTCGACGGCTGAACCACCACGCTCCTCGTGGTGCCGAGCCGCTGCTGCAGCAGCCGATAATCGGCGACCGTCGCGCCGGGCGGAAAGCCCTGGCGCCAATGCGGCGAGACGGGAAACCGCTCGTCATAGATGTGATGATGACAGTCACACGCGCCCGCCCTCGCGTCCAGGCGTGGCGCCGCCGACCCGGTGCTGTTGGGCACCGCCTGCTCCACCCCGGCAGCCATCGCGCCGGCAGCCAAGGCGCCTGTGCTGCAAGCCAGCATGCCCATGACAACGCCGCGTCGCGTGATGGCGCGCTGCGGTCCTTTGCTGCGTGCGCTCATGGCTTCACCGCCGCCATTTCCGCCGCGCGCGCGACGTTGCGTCCAAGCACGAGGACACAGGCCGCGGCCACGGCACACAGCAGCGCAAGCGGCAACATCCCGAGCACGAAGCTGCCTGTCCGCTCCTTGACGACTCCGACGACGTTCACCATCAGGCCGCCGCCGATCAGGTTGGAAATCGCGTTGATCCCGGCGAGCCCCGCCGCGAGCGTGCTCGCCGAAAGCCAGCTTGCCGAAAGTGCCCAGAACGGTCCCTTGAAGGCATATGCACCGACCAGGCAGAACGTCACCATGACGATGGTCGGCGCGACCGCGGTCCCGGTCATGCCCAGTGCCGCAAAACCACCTGCTGCGAACAAGAGCGGGATCGCCGTGTGCCAGCGGCGCTCACCCGTCCTGTCCGAATGGCGGCCCCACAGCACCATGAGCACGGTCGCGATGCCGTACGGGATCGCATTGACAAAGCCGGTCTGCAGGTTGGAGAGGCCGAACGACTTCAGCAACTGCGGTTGCCAGACCGACAGCACGCTGCCCGTGGCGGAGGCGCCGGAGCAGACCAGGGCCATGACAAGAAAATGCTTGTTGGTGGCGAGCTGCCACAGCGTGAGATGCCCGACCGGCTTGCGCGCGGCGGCCTCCGCCTCCATGCGCCGGGTCAGCCATTCCCGCTGTTCCAGGGTCAGCCAGGACGCCTGCGCGGGCTTGTCGGTCAGGACGAACAGGCACGCAAGACCCAGCAGAACCGTCGGCAGCCCTTCCAGGATGAACAGCCACTGCCAGCCGCGCAGACCGAGCGCGCCGTCGAGTTCAAGCAGGCCGACCGAAAGCGGCGAGCCCAGGAACGTGGCGAGCGGAATCGAAACCGTGAACGTCGCCAGGATGCGTGCCCGATACTGCGACGGCAGCCAATAGGTCAGATAGAGGATGGCGCCGGGAAAGAAGCCGGCCTCGGCCGCACCGAGAATGAAGCGCATCGCATAGAGCGAGTACGGCCCGACGACGAACGCCATGCACGCGGTCACCAATCCCCAGGTGATCATGATGCGCGCGATCCAGCGCCGGGCGCCGACCTTTTGCAGAGCCAGGTTGCTGGGCACCTCGACGAGGAAATAGGAGACGAAGAACAGGCTGGCGGCGAAGCCGAACATCGCCGGCGTCAGCCCCAGATCCTTGTTCATCTGTAGCGCTGCGAAGCCGACGTTGACGCGGTCGAGCAACGCGAAGAAGTAGCAGATCATCAGGAACGGCACGAGGCGCAGGATAACCCTGCGCATCGTCACCTTTTCGATCTGGTCGATTTCCGTTCGGGCGGCCGTCACGTTTCTCTCCCTGTTGTCTTCCCGGCGGGCTTGGCCTTATTCGGCCGCCTTCGCCCCGGCCTGCGTCCTGGCCACGATCGCATCGATGGCGATCTTGTAGTTTTCGGGAACGACGCCCTTGAAATGCTCCTTCAGACCCAGGCTGTCCTTCCAGCGGAGCCGCGCCGCCGTGGCGCGCGCCATCAGCGGCTCGATTCCGGCATCCGCGACCGCCTCGGCGGCCATCTCGACCTCTTCGGTGCGCCGCTTGGCATGGATGACGCCGGAGGGCGTCAGGCTCTCGACGGTGTCCATGAACGGACGCGTGAGCGTCTTCGACGCCGAGGCCAATACGGTTTCGTCCAGACCGTAGGACCGGGCCGCCAACAGCGTCTCGTCGATCAGCGCCTCGATGCCCTTGATCAGGACGGAGCGAAGGATCTTGATGCCCGAAGCCGTTCCGAGTTTCTCGCCCGCGAATGCGATGCTCATGCCCCAGGGCACGAGCAGATCGACGACGCGCTGCCCGGCGGGACCACTCGACATCATGTGCATCGAATAGCCGTGCTTGGGCGTCCCCATGATGGAGCCGTCACCGAGCGTGGCGCCCGTCCTGGCAAGCCGCTCGGCCACGCCGTACTTCACCTTCGGAGTGGCGGAGGCGAAGTCGAGGAAGGTGTGGCGGCCATCGAGCACGGGTGCAAACGCATCCGCGCTCTCGAGCGACGCCGAGCCCGGCGTGACGCTGAAGATCAGCTCCGCGGTATCAGCCAATTCCTTGTTGGACTTGACCAGCGTGACGCCTGCCGCCTTGGCGCGGCTCTGGATCAAGTCGGCGTATGGACCGTCGAAGGCGTATTTGTCGTAGCAGAAGATCTGCTGCAGTCCGGCCTCGCGCAGCCCTTTTCCCAACGTGCTGCCGATCTCGCCATAGCCGACCAGACCGAGGCGGAACTGCTGTTTTTCGCTCATCTTCAGATTCCTTTCGAGAGGCTTGCGATCGGGCTGGTGTGGCGGTCAGTCGCCCCGCCCGGTCGCTGGAGACTGGCACCAACCACGCGGATCAGGATGGCGGCCAAGGTGAGAAATGCGGCCACCGAGATCAGGGCCCATGAGAAGCTGTCGGTCGACTGCCGGATCATGCCGATGAGATAGGGACCGACGAAGCCGCCGAGATTGCCGATCGAGACGATCATCGCGAGGCCGCCGGCGGCAGCGCTGCCGGTGAGGAAGCTCGACGGGATCGGCCAGAAAGTGGACTGGTAACACATGATCCCGATCACGGCGCCGCAGAGCGCGACGATCGAGATCAGCGCGGACGATGTTGCATAGCCGCAGACAATCAGTGACGCTGCGCCCACGAGCAGCGCGGATGCCACGAACCAGCTTCGTTCCCCGCCCCTGTCCGACAGGCGAGCCCACAGCATCATCGTGACGGCGCCGCAGATGTAGGGAATTGCCGCGATAAAGCCGACGGCAACGACACTGAAGCCGAGGCCCTTGATGATTTGCGGCATCCACAGGCCAAGCCCGACGGAGCCGATGATGGCGCAGAAGTTGACGGCGGCGCAGACAAGGACCCGCCAATTGACGAAGGCGTCCTTGAGCCGCGATGAGTGCTTGGCGGCGATGGCCTGACGCTCCGCCGCCAGCACCTCCGCGAGCCAGCTCCGCTCCTCGGGGCTCAGCCACTTGGCCTGCTCGGGCTTGTCGGTGAGCGTGAAGAAGCACACGAAGCCAAGGAGCGTCGCCGGCAGGCCTTCCAGGATCAGAAGCCACTGCCAACCATGCAAGCCGGCCAAGCCGTCGAGCGTCAGCAGTGAACTCGAGATCGGGGCGCCCACGATGTTCGCGATCGGAATGCCGAGCAGGAACGCCGCAGTCGCCGTGCCCCGGACGCGCGCCGGAAACCAGTATGTGAAATAGAGGAATACGCCCGGCGTGAAGCCGGCTTCGCCGAGGCCGAGCAGGAAGCGCATGACGCCGAAGCTGACGGGACCGACCACGAATGCCGTTGCGGCCGAGATCAGGCCCCAGGTGATCAGGATGCGGGCGATCCACTTGCGAGCACCGATCGCCTGCAAGGCAAGGTTGCTCGGCACTTCTGCGAGGAAATAGCCGAAGAAGAACAGCCCCGCGCTCCAGCCGAATTCATAAGGCGAGATGCCGAGATCGCGGTTCATCGTCAGGCTGGCGATGCCGACGTTCACCCGATCGAGATAAGCGACGATGTAGCAGAGCAGCAGGAACGGCACGATCCGCCACAGCAACTTCGAGAGGATTTTCTCCTGCTCGGGTGTGAAGCCGGCGCCGACCGACGCGGCAGAGACACTTGCCATTGTTCCCTCCGAGACCGGCCGATGTTTCCCGGCCATGACGCGCCATAGCAAAAATAGAACGATGTTGCAATTTATAATGAAACGCAGTTTCATTTTATAGAAGTTACAGCGAAGCGCTTGCGTCGCCCGATCGGAGGCGCTCCCCTGGAAAAGTGGAGTGCTGGCCGCCGGTTACGATGTCCGGGAGGCCTGGAGAGAGACTGGCTGCCGCGCGTTTGCGATATGCGGCCACCTGCTCCGATGCATACCGAACTGATCGCGAGCCGGGCGCTGACCTAGTCGGTGTGCGAGAACAGCGGCATGCCCGGCGTTTCGAGTTCGGCGCGGAGCAGTGTTCCCGTGCGGCTCTCGGTAATGAAAAGGCTCTTTCGTTCCGGTCCACCGAACGCAAGATTGGTCGTGCCCACGCCCGCGCAGGAAACGATGCGGTCGAGCGGCTCGGCCAGGGGTGACAGCCGCCACACGGAGCCGAAGCCGGTGTGACAGACCAGCAGGTTGCCGCCGCTGTCCAGCGCCAAGCCGTCGGGGCCGCCGGGACCGCCGTGCAGGTGCGAGAATATGCCGACCTTCGTCGTCAGGCCGCTGGCCGGCAGTGGCACGCGCCAGACCTGGTTGGCCCGTGTCACGGCCACCAGCAGAAAGCTCTCCTCGTGGTCGACGACGATGCCGTTCGGACTCGGGATCGTGTTGATCAGGCAAGTGAGCCGGCCATCGGGCGTGAGCTTCCAGACCCGGCCCGTGGGATCGTGCATCCCGGTCTGGCCCTGATCGGTGAAGTAAAGATCACCCGACGGCGCGAAGATGAGATCGTTCACGCCCTTGAAGCTCTCGCTTGCCGCCGTCTCCAGAAACGGCGTTACGCTGCCGCTGGCCGGGTCCAGCAGCATGATCCCGCGCTTGTAGTCGGTGATGAACATGCGGCCGTCGCGGTGAATCTTCAGCCCGTTCGGCCACCCGTCATACTCGGTCACGAGCTCCCACGCGCCTTCCGCACTGACACGGAAGATGCGTCCATACGGAATATCGGTGACATACAGGCGGCCCTGCCGATCGAAGGATGGCCCTTCAAGGAAGGAGTCGATCTCACGTCCGCCCTGATTGGCGTCCGCCCAGGCGGTGCGGCGTGGCTTGCGGAACTGGTCCGGAAGCCGTGTGAAGATGCTGGTTTCGATCCGACGCGGTGGGCCGAAGAACGTCATGGCACGACCTTGGGAAAACCGTAGAGTTCGGCAGGGTTGTCGACGAGGACGCGCTTGAACACGGCCTCGCCTCCCGCCCATACGGCGAAAAGATCGAGCAGGTGCGCATCATCAGGCTTGCGTTCCTTCTCGGAAGGGTGCGGCCAGTCGCTGCCCCAGACCATTCGCTCGGGCGCCGCCTTGACATAGGCCGCCGCGACGGCTCCTGCGTCAGCGTAGTCCGGCGCACCCTGCTTGCTCGACACATAGGGACCCGACAGCTTCACCCAGGTCTTGCCGCGATCGAGCAAGCCGCGGATGATCTTGTAAGGCGTGCTCTCCAGGCCAGCCGGCTGCGGTATCTGGGCCAAATGGTCAAGGACGAGGCCCCCGGGCAAAGACGCCAGAAGGTCCGCATTGTCCTCAATCTGCTTGGGACGCATGTTGATCTGGCAGTGCCAACCGAGATTGGCCAGTCTCGGCGCGAGCGACTTGAGAGAGTCCACCGTCAACGCTCCCGGAAAACCGAGATTGAAGCGGACACCGCGGACACCCTGCTCGTCGAGCCGTCGCAGATCGGTATCCGATATGTCCTCGGGCACAACGGCGACCACGCGAAAGTTCTCCGGCCCAAGCGCCTGTCGTGACGCAATCTGCAGCCGGTTGTCCGTACCGTAAGTCGAGGGCTGGATGATGACGCCCCGCGTTGTGCCGATCCGGCGCTGCAGGGCGCGATAATCTTCGGGCAAGGCGTCCTCGGGCAGCAGCGTCGCGCCCTTCATGACCGGATAGCTCTTGTCATAGGTGTGGAAATGGCAATCGGTCGCGCCCGGCGGCGGAACGAAGCGCGGCTTCTCCGAGCCGCTCGACCAGCGCACCTCCTGCGCTGTCGCAAACCGGGGAAGCGCGGATGCAGTGAGTCCGGCCAAGACCGTCCTCCGCGTGAGCGAAGCTGAAGCCACGACGTTCGTCCTCCCCATACTTTGTTATGGCGAGCCTTATAAGTCGCGTCGATCGACCGGGCAAGAAAAAATGAAACGTCGTTGCGTTTTACGCAGACACGCTGGCCGCCCGTTTGCGGGTGCTCTTTCCGGCTCCAGATGGCGGGGTTCCCCCGCATGCCAAAGTGAGCCTGTTTGCAGCCTCGACCAGCGCCCCCTTGATTTGCTCTGCGCGCGCCGCCGTCAGCCGACTGACCGGCCCGGAGATAGCCAGCGCCCCGACCAGGGAGTCGCCGATGCCGAATACGGGCATGGCGAGAGCGGCCGCATGAGGATCCGTGATGCCGGAGGTGAACAGCGGCAATTCGTCATCCGCCCCAGGTGGCCCGGACTCGTAGCGGCGGAGCGTTTGGGCAATGGCGGACTTGTCCATGGGACGGGTGTCGCCCGGCTGCACGGTCATCCGGATCCGATTGGTGGTCTCCACCCTGAAAAGACACAGCCTCTCCTCGCCGTTTCGAACATAGAAGGACGTCGTCTCGCCGGTTTTCGCCGCGAGCTGCTCAAGCACGGGCATGACATGATCGGACAGACGAAACGCCTGCTGATAGGCTGTCCCCAGACGCAAGGTCTCCGCATCGAGCCGATAAGAACCGTCCGGCAGGCGCGCGAGCAGCCGGTAACGTTGCAGCGATAGAGCTAGCCGCAGGATCGTACTCTTCACCAGACCGGTCCGCTCGGCCAACTCAGCCAGGCTCAAGGCGCCGTCGCCCCGGCGAAATGCCGTCAATACCGCTAACGCCCGTTCGGCTGCCGATACGCCTTTGAGTGCAGGCGGCTTCTTCTCGGTCTGCTTTGCCATGTCCAATCCTCGTCGCTGCCATTTCCTACGGCATTCTCGCCGCGGGTAGAAGGGCTACGATGGCCTGCAGGACTATTGCGGGATATCGAGAGATCGCGTTCCGAGCTGGGCTGCTCTGCGTGAGGTCCGCGGGTCGTTTTGCCGTGAAGGCGAAGCTGATCGTTATCCCGAGACCGGATTGCAATGCTCGATCAGCAATTCCGTGAGGACCCGGATCTTCCGCGCGGGATGCTGGCCTGGCGGGCGGATGACATAGGCACCCGCCGGAGGTGGTGGATGACGGGTCATGACGGAAACAAGCGCACCCGATGCCAGCAATTCATTGGTGAGGAAATCGGGGAGGTAGGCAATCCCGAGCCCTGCTGCTGCGGCGGCCGCCAGAGCAGTGCCGTTGTCAGCCTTGAAGCGACCCTGTGGACGAACCGTGATGATCTTGTCGCCGTCCATGAGCTGCCAAGTTTCGGTGCCCTGCATGAGCGCTTGATGGGCGACGAGTTCCTCGGGTGTCTCAGGCGACCCGTGCTCTTTGACGTAGCCAGGACTCGCAACGAACTTGCCGTAGATCGGTCCGACGCGCTTGGCGATCAAATTGGAGTCTTGAAGATAGCCAATCCGAATCGCGCAGTCATAACCTCCTGCGATGAGATCGACGAATTGGTCACTGTAGCAGGTGTGGATTTGGAGCTGAGGGTGTCGTCGCGCCATTTCCGCCATCATGGGGGCGAAGTAGTTCGAGCCGAAGGACAGCGGCACAGCAACTCGCAAGCGTCCACGAAGCTCGCCGGCAGGCAGGATCGTCTCTTTGGCTACGTCGATCTCGGTGCAGACTCTGGCAGCATAGTCTCGGAACGTCACCCCAGCTTCCGTTAGAGCGGCGCCGCGGGTGGTTCGTGCAAGAAGCTGGACACCAAGTTCCGATTCAAGCCGCAAGAGCCGTCGGCTGACGATTGACTTGGAGACGCCGAGCCGGAGCGCAGCAGGCGAAACTCCGCCAGCATCAGCAACTTCTACGAATGTCCGCAGCTCCTCGATGTCCACTTTGGCGTTCCTCATTTCGCGACACAGCTTGCCTCAAAACGGTACTACCGCATCGAACGCGGGAACGGCAATAAGCCCTGCAGGTGGCCCGCCTTTGGCGAGCATCTCCCTAAAACCGATGCCGCATTGAACGGCAACAAAGGATGTCATGATGAAACTTCGTAACGGCCTTGCTTCGCTTCTTCGTCCCGAAGACTCAGTGCTCGTCCTGATCGACCACCAGCCCTACCAGCTTGCGAACGTGAACAGCCACGAACCGCAGATGGTGATCAACAACACGGCAGCTCTCGCGAAGGCGGCAAAGGCCTTCGGTGTCCCCACGATCCTGACGAGCGTGATTGCCGAGCGGGGTGGCCTGCTCTTCCCCCAGATCACCGAAGTGTTCCCCGGACAGGAGGTGATCGACCGGACGTTCATCAACACCTGGCAGGATAAGAAGGTGGTGGACGCGGTCAAGGCCACGAGCCGCAAGCAGCTGATCATCGCCGGTCTGTGGACCGAGATATGCGTCGCGATGCCGACGATCCAGGCCCTCGGCGAAGGCTGGGACGTCACTGTGGTCACAGATGCGTCCGGCGCCGTTTCGGTCGAGGCCCACGAGGTCGCCATCCAGCGCATGATTACGGCTGGCGCCAACATGATGACTTGGCTGGCTGTGGCGGCCGAATGGCAGCGCGACTGGGCCAGGGCCGATCAAGCCGTCAAGCTGACGGAGGTGATCCTGCAGCATGCCGGCGGGAGCGGCATCGCGTTCCTGTGGGAGCAGCAGCTGCTCAACACTCCGGTACCGAAACGCGCGGGCTGAGCTGAACCGGGTGATGAGGATCCTCGATCTGGAACGGTGACTTCCGGGCATGCCCCGATGGGGGCATGCACCTCTCACTGCCGGCTCGCTCGATGTCCTGATCCGGGCAGGTTGCCGTGAATCAGAAGTGGACCTCGGTGCGCATACCAAGAACCACGGCATTGTCCGTCTTCACGCCCACGGCGTTATACCCACGCCCGCCGGGATTGATCACATACTGCGCGTCGAACTTGAGGTTCAGCCAGCCGGTCGCCTGCCATCCGTACCAGACTTCGATCGGAACTTCGTTGCCGCCGGCGTTGGGGCTGAGGGCAGCCGAGTTCACGTGGGTCGTGCCCACCGCGAAGCCGACTTCGTCCTGGGGACGCCAGCTAAACGTTCCGGTATGCCGGAAGCCCAGGGCGATCTGGTAGTCCTGATACGACGTCCGGTGATCGGCAACGGTCGTGTTGAGGAAAGTGTACCAGCCCTGCGCGCCCGGACCGTCGACGGTCAAGCGTTGAAGGATGGACTCGTAGACGCCGTAGCGCCCGCGTTGATCCCCGAGATTTTGATCCGGGACGCCTCCAATGCCGGGGATGGTTGAGATGACCCCGGGAAGGCCACCATCAATGGTCGATGCGCTGTCATACCAGCCGCCCAATCTCCAGGTCCCGTTCAGCGGCCCCGACGGCGCCCAGACCAACTCCACCGGCACCATCACGCCGCTGGCGCGGCTTGAGGCGGGGATGCCCGGCAGGAAGTAGATGGCAGGGTCTGACGTCGTCAGATAATTCGGATTGGCATCGTAGACGCCGACCGAAATCGTGAATTCCGGCGCCAGCTTGTAATGGACAACACCGGCCCATTGGCTCACCGGCCAGTTGTAGATGTAGCCACCCTGGATGTTGCCGGGCTGGCCGCCGCAGAAGGTCAGGTTGATGAACTCGCACAGGCCGAAGAAGAAGTCGGAGCCGACCGGAAGACGGCCGCCCTTGAGTTCGAGGCGGTCATCGAAAAGCTTCTGCGAGTAGTAGAGTTGTGTCAGGCGCAGAATATTGCCGCGGCCAAACACCTCGTTGGTCAGCTGCAAGGCGGGAATGTCCGCTTCGGTGTTCAGATTCTTGCCGAAGCGGTCGACCAGCGTCAGACCGACCGTGCCGCCGGGGATGCCCGCGAGCTTCCCCATATCGAGCTTCGCGCCGAACCACAGCTGACCGGCGTTGGCTGCGGTGTTCCTGCTTCCACCCGTGACGTTGCCGACAGATTCGTTACCCAGCGTCAGGCCCAGCTCGATGCCCTGCTCCTTCAGCTTCGTCCTGCCGAGATCGCCGAATAGATACGGTCTCGTCCAGAAATCGTCGGCAGCATAAGGAACAGGTGCAGCTTTCGTCGAAAAATCGGCCGCATGCACCGCGCCGCCCAGCAGCGACGAGAAAGCAATCCCCACACTGCACACTCGTGCGGTGTTTACAAACCTGCGCAACATCTTACTCGTCCTCCCGCCGTCTCAGGCTTTGCTTGTTTTGCCTCACGTTCCGGCCCAAAGCCCTCGAGCCAGGAACGCACTCCCTCCCCCAGCGGCCGCCGACGAAGCGGCCTTGTGTCAACTGGAGCGTGGATTCGTCATGCTTGATCACTCGTTCTCACCGGCAAGGCATCCGCGGCGCGCGGTGACGCGCCTTGTCCTTGCAACGGTGTCGATTTCGGCGCCGTGCGAGCGAGGCCCGCGAGGGCCTGCCTGCGCCGCCGGCGCGCCTGCAATTGCTGATCCGCCAGCACGCCGATCAGAATCACGGTCCCCATCACCGCGAAGTTCAAGGAATTGGGGATGCCCAGGATATTCACGAGGTTCTGCAGCACCTGTAGCAGCGCAGTCCCCAGCACGATACCGAGAATGGAGCCCTCGCCGCCGCGCAGGCTGCACCCGCCCAGGACGGCAGCTGCGATCGCGTAGAGCTCATAGAAATTGCCGAAGGAGCTCGGAGACACCGAGTTCGTGTAGAACACGAACAGGACTGTTGAAACGCCGGCCAGCCCACCGCTGATGATATAGGCGGTTGCGATCACGAGATTCGTGTTGATGCCCGAGAAGCGCGCCGCTTCCTCGTTCTTGCCGACGGCATAAAGCCAGCGCCCGTAGACCGAGCGATGCAGCAGCACGCCGAGGACGAGCGCAAGGACGATCAAAAGGATGAAGGTGTTCGGGATGCCCGCCAAGTTGCCGGAGGCAATGTTGCTCAGTGTCCCGGCCTCGTCGCCGTAGCCGAAGCCGCGCGTCGAGTCGCTCGTATAGTAGCGCGCGGCGCCGCGATAGATCAGCAACCCGCACAGCGTCACGATGAAGGGCTGCATCTTCAGCCGGGTGACGAGAAGACCCTGAATGGCGCCCAGCACGAGCCCGCCCAGCAACACGGCCAGCAGCGCCAGCGGCCAATGAACCTGATGAGTCGTCAGAAGATCGATGAAGATGACGCCGAGCAGCGCGAACATCGAGCCGAGCGAAAGGTCGATGCCGCCGGTGATGATCACGAGCCCCTCGCCCAGCGCAAACACACCGAACAGGCCAATCAGATTGGCCATGTTCAGCAGGTTCACCAGCGACAGGAAGGCCGGATTGATCAGGCCCGTGATGGCGGAAATCACCACGAGCAGCAGGCCCAGGCCGAGTTCCTTCTTGATCATGGCGCCGCCGCTTCCACGGTTTCCGGCGCCTGGCCCATTGCGAGCTGCAACACGTTGTATTCGCTGAACTGCGGGCGCTCCAGCACGCCGCTGACACTCCCCTCATGCATCACCGCGATCCGGTCGGAAACGCCGATCACCTCCTCCATGTCCGAGGAGATCATCACGATCGCGACGCCGTGGTCGGCGAGCTCGCGCATCAGCGCGTAGATCTCGCTCTTGGCACCGACATCGACGCCGCGGGTCGGCTCGTCGAAGAACATCACGCGCGGCTGCATGGAGAGCCACTTGCCCAGCACGACTTTCTGCTGGTTGCCGCCGGAGAGCGTGACGGCCTCGATATCGACGCTCGGCGCCTTGATGGAGAGGCGTCTGACCTGCTCCTTCGCCACCTTGCGCTCGGCCGCGCCGCTGACCAGCCACATCCGGGCATAATTCAGCAGGCTTGCCAGCGTCACGTTCTCCCGGATCGGCAGCTCCAGCACGAGCCCGGATTTCTTGCGGTCCTCCGGCATCAGATAGATGCCTTGCCTGATCGCGTCCCGCGGCGATGCGACATCGACCGGCGCGTTGTCGATCCTGATCTCGCCACCCAGCAGCGGATCGATGCCGAAGGCCGCGCGGGCAAGCGAGGTGCGACCGGCACCCACCAGCCCCGCCAGTCCGAGGATCTCGCCATGCCGCACGGAGAGATCGATCTGCCGATCGGGAAAGGCCGATGTCACGAGGCCGAGGATGTCGCAGCCACCCGGCTGCGGCGGCCGTTTCGGCGGCGTATGCAGCGCTTTCAGGTCGCGGCCGATCATCAGCCGGATCATTGCGGCATGGCTCAACTCGTCTCGCGCCAGCTCCCCCACCGTGCGCCCGTCGCGCAGCACCACGACGCGGTCGGCGCAGGTCATGATCTCGCCGAGCCGATGCGAGATATAGATGACCGCGATGCCGTGCGCCTTCAGATCGGCAATCACCTCGAGCAGCCGCTCGGTCTCCGAAATCGTCAGGCTGGAGGTCGGCTCGTCCATGATGATCACGCGGGCGTCGATCGAAAGCGCCTTGGCGATCTCCACCATCTGGCGCTCGGCGATCGACAGATTGTCGACCAGTGTGTCAGGAGCGAAATCGGCACCCAGCCGCTCCAGCAGCGGCGTCACGCGGGCGCGCATCTCAGCATTGTCCACCAGCTTCAGCGGGCCGCCGACAAGCTTCTCGCGTCCGATGAAGACGTTCGCGGCGACGTCGAGATTCTCGAACAGGTTCAATTCCTGATGCACGAAGGCGATGCCGGCCTGCGTCGCCTCGCTCACCGTCATGCGGGCGCGGTCGACGCCGCCGATGCGGATCACGCCCTGGGTTGGCGCGATCACGCCACCCAGCACGCGCATCAGCGTCGATTTGCCGGCGCCGTTCTCGCCGATCAGGCCCAGCACCTCGCCGCGGTACACGCGCAGGCTGACATCGTCGAGGGCCATGACCCCGGGATAGGACTTGCTGATCCCGGCGAGTTCGAACAGGATTTCCGCCATTCATCTCCTCCCGCACGACGCCCGGCGGCAGTGCCAGCCGGGCGTCGAAAGGCGGTGCTACTTACTTCTTCAGCAGGGCCTTCAGATCTGCGGTGAACTCCGCGACGTTGGACTTGCTGATCACCTTGGTCGGTACGATCAGCTTGCCGCCCGCCGGGATCCAGGACTTGTCCCCGTTCAGCGTCTTGATGATGTTGGTGGCGGAGAGATAGCCGAACTCGTACGGCTGCTGCACCACCGTCGACTCGATCGTGCCGTCGGAAACGCCCCGCAGCGTGCGCTGGTCCTCGTCGAAGCCGACGATCTTCACCTTGCCGGCCTTGCCCGCCGCCTTGACCGCGTCATAGATCAGCGGTGTCTCGTAGCTCCAAAGGCCGGACAGCAGTGCGATGTCGGGATATTTGACGAGCACGTTCTCCATGTTCGCCTTGGCCTTGGCGAAGTCCACCTGGTCGGTGAACACGTCGACCAGCTCGACCTTGGTGCCGGCGATCGCTTCCTTGATGCCTTGCACCCGCTCGCGGGCGTTGTCCGCGTCCATCGTGCCGACAAACAGCGCGATCTTGCCGCCGTTCGGCAACGCCTTCTTGATCTCCTCGCCGGCCTGCCGCCCGGCCGCGACGTTGTCGGTGCCGATATAGGCGAGGCGATTGCTCTGCGGCGCGTCGCTGTCCGTCGTGATCAAGACGGTCTTGGCCGCAACCTTGTTGAGCTGTTCGGTTGCGTGCGGCGCGTCGTCCACCGAGATGGAGATGCCGGCGACACCGCGCACCAGGAGGTCGTCCAGCTCGCGCCGCTGGCCCGCCGCCGTGCCTTCGTTGGTGACGATCAATTCGATATTGTAGTCCGGGTGCTCCTTCTGCGCCTTTTCGAGCCCGCGCCCGGCGATGGTCCAGAAATCGGCCGCGACATTGGTAACCAGCGCGATGGTCTTTTTCTGCTGCGCCTGCGCCATTCCCGCGGTCATCGCGAGCGCGGCGGCCGCGAGCAGCGGCACTATCAATTTCGTCCTTGATCCGTTCATGTGCACCTCCCTTTGGTCGCCCCGCATCAGGCGACTTCACGGCGCTTTTTGCGCCTTATTTTATTCACACAGCGAAGAAATGTCGCAGAGCAAAACAGAAAAATCAGGATGCACTTGCTCACTCTTCGAGTTTAGATAGTACATGGGGTATTATAATAGTAAATATGACGCATAACGACTCCCTTTGGCTGTGCTTTTTCAACAACACTACCGAGACACGCACCTATTAAATTCACTAACAGAATTAAATGGACAGCATGGTTGACCAGATTGAGCCACCGCGACGCGTTTCCAGCCTGGCCCGCGGGTCGAACCGCGGCCGCCTCGTCGAACTCTTGCGACGCCAGGGGCCATTGCCCCGGGTGGCGCTCGCCCGGAGCACGGGACTGAGCTTCCCCGCCGTTTCCGGTCTGACGTCGAGACTGATGGCGGAAGAGTTGTTGTGCGAGACCGAGACAGCGGCAACGTCATGGTCCGACGATACCGACGACGAGGATGCGGACGGGCTGAATGGCCGCCGCCGTGGCCGGCCGGTCGTGCTGCTGACCTTGAACCCGGAGTTCGGGCGCATCATCGCGGTCTCCGTACGCATGAACCTGATTGAGACGCTGATCGCCGATTTCGGAGGCTCTGGCCTGGCGCAGTCGCGACTAGCTCTCCCGACGCGCGCTCTCGATGCAGGCGCACTGCGCGATCTGGTCATCGCGCAGATCAATGCGATGCTTGATGCGACGGCGACGCCGCGCCATCAGCTGTTGGGAATCGGGCTTGCGCTGCAGGGTATCGTGAACGCCGATACCGGCCGGACGCTGTGGAGCCCGGCGCTGTCGATCACCGACGTCGATCTGGCGACGCCGATACGTCAGGCGTTCGGGGTCGAGGTCGTGATGGCGAACGACGCCGTCGCAGTTGCGCTCGCCCTCACGGCCGCCGAACCGGCGCTGGCGGAGGGCCTCTCGGCCACGATCATGGTCGGTCACGGCATCGGGATGGGCGTTGTCGCCGATGGCGAAGCGCACTGGGGCGCCGGCAGCGAGATCGGCCATGTCAAGCTGGCGCCGGACGGTCCGCAATGCCGCTGCGGCCAGCGCGGCTGTATCGAGGCCTATCTTGCCGACTATGCGCTCTACCGCGACGCCCGCACCTTTCTCGACCTGCCGCCTGCGGACTCGCAGCAGCCGTCCGAGGCGCAGATGGCTCTGCTGCGCGAGCGGGCGCTGGGCGGCGATCCGCGCCTCGAGAACCTCTTCCAGCAGGCAGGTCGCGCGCTTGCCGAGGCGGTCGCGGCAACGATATCCGTGCTGCGCCCACACCATGTCATTCTGGCAGGGCCCGGCCTGCAGGCATTCGACATGATGCGCCTCGCCTATGAGGAGCGGCTTGAGCAGGCGGTGTTGCCATGGCTGCTCAAGTCCACGGCGATCTATCTGCGTCCAAGCGAGTCGACGGCAATTGTCGACGGCATGGTGCGGAGGACGCTGCGGGTGGTGGACCGAAACCACATGGAGGCGACCGAGTGAGCAACGGAGGTCGCTTGATCTTCAAGGCGAGGTCAGGGTTTGCGAGCCGGAGGTACCTACCCCTCCACCCGATAGAGCCGCCACCGCTCCGGCACGCCCTTGAGCTGATGCACACCGTGATCCCTGAAGCTGAACGTTGACTGCGTCTTCATCAGGTCCTTGACCGCGCTCGACACCAGAACCTCGCCGGCGCGCGCTTTGGCGGCGACGCGGGTGCCGATGTGGAAGGCGAGCCCGACCATTTCGCCGCCGCTCACCGTGTACTCGCCGGCATGCAGCCCCACCCTGACATCGAGGCCCAGCGTACGCACGGCTTCGCGGATCGCGGTCGCGCAACTGACGCCGGCCGCCGGCGCCTTGAACGTCGCGAGCACGCCGTCCCCCGTCGTCACGACTTCCTTGCCGCGCGAGGTCTTCAGCTCCTTGCGGACGGCCGCGTAATAGTGGCCCATGATCTTGGTCCAGCGCGCATCGCCCAGCTTCGCGGCCTTTGCGGTGGAGCCGACGATATCGACGATCAGGATGGTGGCGAGCGCCTGTTTGGGCTCGGCGCTTCCGCCGGCCGACCGGCGCCGGTTCGCAATGGGCCCGGTCAACGGCTCGTAGCGATGGTTCCGCCGCCGCGCGATCGCGGCCTTGGCATAGTCCTGGGCGCGCTGCACCGTGCCGCAACGAATTGTCTTCTCCTGCGGCAGACGCGTCCAGTAGACCTTTCGCCCGGCACCGGTGCCATGGACCTCCACGGCACCCCATTTCAGGAAAATCACCGGGCCAACGCGCCTGACGCACCACGCCTTCGACGTGTACCCCGATACGTTCGACCAATGGACTCCGATGCGAAGAAATTTTGGCATGAACGCGCGGCCAATCGTAGGAACGTTTGGGCTACCGAGTTCAAAGCGTAGTGGTACACCCTCGCGTTTGCAATACGATCCGGCGTGAAGCCGTCCGGCGCGCGGCGGCCGGCGCCTGGTGGCGGCTCCGCTTCTCCTGATGTGACGGACGCAATCAGCGAGCCTCGACAACTCGCACCCTACGCTCCTCTGCGAGCCTCCTGCCTGCCGATCGTGCAGCGCCACGCCGCGAGACGTTCGGCTGGATGCTGCGCCATCCATTCGGCAAGCTGCGGCGCGCCCATCAGACAGGACTGCATCGTCACGTCCGCGAAGTCCGAGGTCGTGACGATCTGCTCACGGCAGTCTGTCGGAGACGAGAGGCTGCAGAGCACGGCAATGATCTTGATCATGTCACGAGAACTCCTTCAACCTGCTCGGGTTTTGCATCGCCGCCCGGGTGGTCGACCCGCGGCCTGACAGGCTGCTTGCCGTCGGGATCGGTCGGTGGAAAGACGGCGTCACAGATGCCGCGCGCTTCCCGGATCAAACGCGCTCGTTCGCGCTCGGCCCTTGTGACCAGTCGAACAACTTCGCCCATATCGGCTCCACAGGTGGCAAAAGAGGAAACTGGCAAGCCGGCCTGGTTAAGCGACCAAACCGGCGGCGCAACCCGCCCTCACGGGTACCCTTCGTATCCAGTGCCGGTCGAACGCGCCGATGATTTCGCCGCATCGACCGTTGATGCCTTTTCGGCGCGCCGCTGATAGTCAGCGGCGAGCATCTCGAGCCGAGCCGCGACCACGGCGTCCGTCATGGTCCGGGCTGCGCGCAACAGGCTCTGCGCCGTCTCGAGATATTCCTTTCCTCGTCGCGACATCAGCATGGTCATAGGAGCCTCGCGCGGTTCTCTGAAAGCGTGTCGAAAACCAACGGAAATCGGCCCACCCAGTCGCAGTCACCCTGCCGGCGCACCGTGAAACGTGCGAGGCACCTTTTCGAGCAAAGGGGCTTTCGCCAAGAGTAGTAGCGGACCAGACCAAACCTGCCGTCGCACACGGCACAGCGCCCGGTTCGACTGCGAATATCTTCGGAACAGCTTGGCATTGGCGTCTCCTCTTGGGATCGCATCCGATGCGTCGATCACCTTTTCTGTTGCATCGAGCCAGCAGCATTGACTGTCGTCGATGCGTTCGTGCGGCACCATTGGCAGGGCCGCCAGTAAAGCCAACCTAGGCGTTCTGCGCGGAGATTTCTTTTGACAATGCGTCCGATATTGCCCATCCGCACGACTTGCGACGCGCGCAGGGAGGGCGCACCGCAGCAACCGTGCGTTCGCGCAATCGCTTGATCCTGGAATGAGGCTGACAGGAACCGGCGCATCGCTCGGACGTTGGCGCAGACCGGGTCCCACAAGACACCGGCACTTTGGCGGCTCCGGCTCTCAGCCCCCCTTGCGGAGTCGGGGTCGTCTCAAGGAGACAATGATCGATGGACGAAAGCCTGAGGGTCGTCTTTGCAATCGGCGCCACCGCGGCTGTCGTCGCAGGGGCATATCTCGCAATCCGGTTCTTCGCCGGATTCTACTAGGCCTTTCGCCCGGCGCTTTCAGCCGTGAAACGCGAACAGCTCGATCGGATCGCTGAAGCCGCGCACCTCGTACTCGCCCACCCGCTCCAGCTCGGACTTCCGCTCCACCAGCTCGGCGAAGTCGCGCGACAGCAGCACCGGTCGTCCCACCTGCTTGGTGAGCGCTTCGAGACGCGAGGCCATGTTGACGGCGGGGCCGATCACGGTGAAGTCGAGCCGGGTGGTCGAGCCGATATTGCCGTACATGACGTCGCCGACATGGACGCCGATGCCGTAGTTCAGCGGCGCGCGGCCGCTGCCGTTATTCCGCTCGTTCAGCGCGACCATGGCCGCTCGAGCCTCGGTCACGGCATGCAGCAGGTTTGCGCAGGCGTTGGGCTGGCTGAGCGGGAAGATGGCGAGGAGGCCGTCGCCGATGAATTTCAGGATCTCGCCGCCGTGCCGTGCGATCGGCTCGGACATCGCGTCGAAATAGTCGTTGAGGAGGTCGATGACGTCGTCGCGCGGCCAGTTGTCGGAGATTTTCGTGAAATCCCTGAGGTCGCAGATCATGATCGCGGCGCGAACCGTGGTGCCGGTGCCGCGCCGGGTAGCGCCGGCGAGAATCAGCTCGCCGGCGTGGGCGCCGACATAGGTCTCCAGCAGGGTCCGCGCCAGGCGGTTCTTGATGCGGATCTCGCTGACCAGCGCCAGCACCGGCAACAGCTTCTTCAGCGCAGCGATATGCGCCTCCTCGAAGCCGCCGGGCCGGTCGGTCGCGAAGGTGATGAGATGACGCTTGCCGAGGGTGTGGTAGAGCGGCCAGGCCACATAGTCGGTCAGGCCCTTCGTCCGCATCTCGTCATAGAGGGCGTGCTTGCGGCCGAGCGCCGGATCGCGTTCGAGGTTCTCGCGCACCTCGGTCGCCCCGTCGAACATTTCGTTGGCGGGACTGCCGATGAATTCGGACCGCTCGCGCACGTCATAATCGACCCGCGCGATCTCGGCCTCGCGCATGCCGTCGGACCACATGAAGCGGGCCCCCAGCCATTGCGGGTGATGGATCAGGACATGAAGCGTCGAGCGCTTCAGCGGAATGCCGGCCTGCTGGAGGCGGATGCACATCTGCGCAAAGATATTGTCGATGAAGCGCTCGTCGCGCGTGCCGTTGGTCAGCCAGTCGACGACGCCGTCGGACAGCGTCGCGGGGGGATTCTTGTCTGGTGCGCTCATATCCTGCCCCTTCGCGGCGGCTTGCATCAAGGCAGATATCGTGCGCTGGCGGGGCCGCGTCAACCTAGCCAGTTGCACGGATCGTGCGCATCAGCAACGCAGTTGCGATCTAGCCGACGAGCTGGATTGAACCCAGCACCCCCAGCCCCGAGACGAGCGCCAGCCTAGACGGCTCGGTCAGCTCGACCTTCAGCGTGCTGCCGTGGGGAACCGCAAACTCCTCGCTATTGAGACGAATGCTGCAATTGCCGAAAACCGCGTAAACCAGATGCGTGCCGGCGGACAATGGCCGATCGCCGGGCTCCCGGAGCGCCAGAAGCTCGATCTCCGCCGCACCGCGCCGGGCCATCAGGTTCACGACCTCGACCGGACCCGCCTCGAGCTCGGTCACGATCTCGAGCTCGCCGGTGAAGCGCACGGTCGTGAACGGCTCGCGCTCGTCGAATTCCCGCCCCGGTGCTTTCAGCACCAGCCCGCGCCCACCCACGACCATCTGCAAGCGGTCGATGCCGGGCATGTAGGAGAACGGACCGGGCGCGACGATCGGCGTGGACGCAAAGCGCCAGAGCAGGCTGTCCCAATCCTTCGTCGGGCTGCCCGCACGATGCGCATCCGCAATATCGGTGAAGATGCCGCCGCCGTTCTTCCAGGGCGAGCGGGTGTAGTCTTCGGATTTCAGCAGCGTGGTTTTCATGTTCTTGGGTCGTCCGGGATCGCAAAAGGGCGAGATATCACGCACGCATCATGCGCGTGGCGAACCCGCTTTGCCAACCCGTTCGACGGCCGTTTCCGATCTAGCGGCTGGAGGCCTTTACCAGCGGACATTTGCTCTCCGCGAGCGGCCAGACGGTCTTTTCAGGCGGGATCTTGCGCACGATGTCGAAGTAGTCCCAGGGATATTTCGAATCGGACGGCTTCTTGACGCGAACGAGGTACATGGTGCGCGTGACGCGGCCGTCCTCACGGATGCTTGCGTCCTCCGAGAAGACGTCCTCGACCGGTATCGTCCTCATGGTGGTCGCAACCCGGCCGGCATCGTCGGTGCCGGCGCTGGCGACGGCCTTGAGATAGTGACGCACCGCGCCGTAGACGCCGGCATGCAGCATCGACGGCATCATTCCGGTCTTCGCAAAAAACGCCTTCGACCATGCCCGTGTCGCCTCGTTCATGTCCCAGTAGGAGGCCGTCGTCAGGTAGGTGCCCTGCGCATCCCTAAGGCCGAGCGCGTGCACGTCCTGGAGGAAGAGGATCAGCGCGGCGAGGCTTTGGCCACCCTGCACCAGCCCGAACTCGCCGGCCTGCCGCATCGCGTTGACGGTGTCATTGCCGGCATTGGCGAGGCCGATGACCTTGGCGCCGGAGGATTGCGCGCTCAGCAGGAACGAGGAGAAGTCCGACGTATTGAGCGGATGGCGCGCGCTGCCCAGCACCTTGCCGCCCAAGGCCGCAATCACGCTGGTCGCGTCCTGCTGGAGCTGATGGCCGAAGGCATAGTCCGACGCCAGGATGAACCAGGTGCCGCCTCCGGCCTTGACGACCGCGGACGCGGTCCCGTGCGAGACCGCATAGGTATCGTAGGTCCAGTGGAAGCCGTAGGGCGAGCACTGCTCGTTGGTCAACGCCGTCGTCCCCGGCCCCGAATAGAGAACGATCCGCTTCTTCTCGCGTGCGAGGCTCTGGACCGCGAGCGCAACGCCGGAATTGGGCACATCGACGATCGCATCGACATCCTCGACATCGAACCAGCGCCGGGCGATCGCCGTGCCGACATCGGCCTTGTGCTGGTGATCGGCCGAGACGATCTGGATCGGCTTGCCGAGAACCGCGCCACCGATCTCGGTCACCGCCATCTCGGCGGCGACGACCGAACCTTTGCCGGTGATGTCGGCGGTCACGCTCGGTGAGGACGCCGATCTTGACGACGTCACCACTGACTTGCGCCCGTGCCGCGACGGGCTGCGCCAGCAGCAGAAGGACACACGCAATCCGTCTCATCCTTGGTATCCTCCAATGTGCCTGCAGGGCGCGGGATCTCAGCATCCGACCGTATCGAGCCAGGCCAGGATCATGGCGGCGAGATCATCGCTGTTGTCCTCGATCATCATCATGTGGCCGTTCCCCTCGATGCCGCGATCGGGAAGCCAGACGAACTCGGCGCCGAGATAGCTCGCCGTCGCCGCATCCACCTCGCGCGGATGGCGCGGGTCGCGGTCCCCGGTCACGATCATGATCGGCCTTTCCCGCAGACGCTCGGGATCAGCGATCCTGAGCCCCCGTCCGCCGATGTTGAAGCGCTCGTTCAGGATTCGTGCGCTCTCCGGCGCAAACGAGCGGCAGTAGTTTTCGAACGCGTGGTGCGGAAAGCGCGGCCCGTTGGCCCAATAGGCGGCGGCAAAGTCCGCCGTCAGCCATACCGGCGCATCCTCGCTCGAGTAAACGGGATGACCGGCGCTGGCGTCATCGCGCAGCGCGCGGATCGCTGCCGGATCGTCGGGCAGATCGCGCAGCAGATTGGCCGGTGGACCGGGGGCGATGCCGACCACGGCGCGGACCAGATCGGGACGCCGCTCGGCCATCCACCAGGCCATCGGACCGCTCGCCGAATGCACCAGCAGCACGGCCGGCCCGATCTCCTCGATCAGCGCCAGCAGCGACGTCGCCACATCCCGCGTTCCAAGCCGCGAAAAGTCCGGACCTGACGGCGAACGGCCGTGACCGGGCCAGTCCGGCACGAACACGTCCCGGCCAGCCGCAGCAAAGCGCGGCGCCCAACCCGGTCTCCGATCCGGCGTGGCGAGATAGCAGGTCCCGGTGTGACCGGCGCCATGGACCATGACAACAGGCATTTTGCGCAGGGCCGCGTGGGACGATCGCACCTGGTCGACATAGACTGGATGCTCCGGCGTTCCCGCATGGAAGCACCGGACCTCGCCGTCGCACGACAGGTCCATCACCCTCTGCCCGGCCAGCGGCATGCTCCTGCGATCCTCCACAACTATCGTCGACGGCCGTTCTTGCGGGCCTCGCAGCGATGTTAAGATCAAGCCGGATCGAAAAGCAACCAGAAAGTCTCATATGAGACCATCCCGAAAATCGACGAACGACACCACCGGGAGCCATTCACCCGAGCGAAAACCGCTCGCGGCGGTGATAGGCGGCACCGAACTCCAGATCGCCTACAGGATGGGCTACGTGCTGAACTTCTACCGCGAGCCGTCATTCCGGCGGATCGAGATGGAATTCGGCCTGACGCGGCCGGAGATCGTCACCCTGATCTTCCTGGATTTCCGAGAGGGCGTGACCGCGAGCGAGATCTGCGAATTCTCCGGCCATCTTAAGGCCAACATTAGCCGCGGAATCATCGCGCTGGAGAAGAAGAAGCTGATACGGCGTGCCGCCGACAAGACGGACAGCCGCCGCCAGCAGTTGTTCATGACGGCGGCCGGGCGGGCGCTCTACGCACAATACATCCCGGCCCTGCGCGAGCGGGAGCGCGCCATGCTCGCGTGCCTCACGCGGGCCGAGCGCAATGAATTCGAGCGCCTGCTCGACAAGCTCGCCGCGCACGTCCCGCATTGGGCTGCGCTCGACGAACTCTGAGGGCGGAGCGATCGCGCGGGCGAGGCGTCCCTCACTCGCCCTTGCCCGCCTTCAGCTTCGGCAATGTCTCGACGATCTTCTGCTTGCCGTCGACGATCTCGGCGAGGAAGCTGGCGCGGTCGATGTCGCCGTTCTGGTCCCAGCTCGCTTCCATCAGCATGCCCGGCGCCTTGTCGGGCCTCAGGGTCAGGCCTTTCATCGCGGCGCCAAAAGCCTTGCTGTCGAACTTGCCGATCTTTTCGGTGACGTATTTGACCAGATAGACCGCGGTGTAGCCCTTGATGCCGTTGTGGTCGGGCCGGTACTTGTAGCGCTCGCTGAAGTTCTTCGTGAAGTCCTCGATGGCGGGAATCGGAGCGTCGGCGGAAAGGCCGACATGGCCGCGCACGCCGTTGGCGGCGGGGCCGGCGAGCTCGACCACCTTCTGGCTCAGCAGCGTGGTCTCGCCGAACAATGGCGTCGACAAGCCCTGCCGCTTCGCCTCGATCAGGAAGCGGGCGCTCTCCTCTTCATTGGTATAGACGAAAATCGCGTGGGCCTTGGCGCTCTTCAGCTTGATGACGTCGGAGCCGAAATCGACCTGGCCCTGCTCGGTGGAGATATCGGCCGCGATCTCGATATTGCGCGCCTTCATCTCCTTCAGAAAGTTGTCGTGGCCGCCCTTGCCGAAATCATTGTTGACCCAGACCAGCGCGACCGTCTTCACCTTGAGCTTGTCGTGCAGATAGTTGGCGATCTTCGGCATCGAGAATTGCTGACCGAAGGCCGTGCGGAATATCCAGGGGTTACCTTGCGTGGTGATGTCGGCGGCCTCGGCGCCGACGATCTGCGGAATCTCGGCTGCCTGCGTCAGCGCCATGTTGACCTTGACCGAGCCTGAATAGATCGGCCCGAGCACGACATAAGGGTCCTTGTCCAAAACCTTCTGCACCTGCGCGCGCGAGATGCCGGGATTGCTCTGGGTGTCGAGATGCTCGGTCTGGATTTTCCGGCCCAGAATGCCGCCGGCATTGTTGATCTCGTCGACCGCGAGCGCGACGCCGTCGCGCCAGTTGGTGCCGGAGACGGCGCCGGGGCCGGACAGCTCGATGACGTCGGGGATGTAGACCGTGCTCTGCGCGCAGGCCGCGCTCGCCCACAGCGATGCCGCAACCGCGATGCCAACCGGCCCTGCAAAGTGCCTCATGACGTCCTCCCTCCCATTTTGCTCTGTTGTTATCTCGCTTGATCCGTCCCGCCGTCGAAGCCGAGCAGCCTTGCCGGCGTTCGCCACAACAGGCGATGCTGATCGCCGGGGTCGGGAAACAGTTGTGTCAGCACCGCGAGCAGCGGGCCGTAATCGAGCCGCTCTGGGGCGCGCAGGAACGGATAGTCCGAGCCCCAGACGCAGCGGTCGAGCGTGAAGGCCTCGACCAGCGCCGTGATGAACGGCCACGCGTCTTGATACGGATGCGGCTGCTGCGAGAATTTGTAATAGCCTGACAGCTTGACATGCGCGTCGCGCTCGCGGCCGATTGCGAGCAGCGCCTGGAAGGCCTTGCCCTGCAATCCCTGCCCAACGGAGGGCCGGCCGCAATGATCGAACACCAGACGCACATTTGATTTGTCGATCAGTGGTAACAGGTCGAGCAACTGGTCCTGCTCGACCTGGATCTGGAGGAACAGGCCGAGGCTGGTCAGCTTCTCCAGCAGTGCCGCCGCCCTGAGATAATAATCGGCACCGTGGAACGGCACGTTGAAGGCGACGCCGATCACGCCGGCCGCCTTCAGCCGTTCGAGCTCGCTGATGTCGACGTCGTTCTCGACGACGGCGACACCGCGAAAGCGGCCGCCGCCCTGCTGCAACGTATCGAGCAGGATGCGGCTGTCGCTGCCGTAGCCGGTGTTGGTGGCCACCACGAGCGCGTGCCTGATATCGAACGCGTCGAACACGCGGATGAGCTGCGCCGCGGGCGCGATCTCCTGCCCGCTCGGCCGGTACGGCGTATCGGCGGAATAGGGAAAGCGGGCGGGATCGATGGCGTGGATGTGGCAGTCGATCCTGGGGGACACCGGCAGCGTCATGGCGCAAAGCTCCCCGGCGGTTCAGAACGTCGCTTCGATGGCCTTGATCAGCTCTGGCGTCACGTCGGGCATGACACCGAACCAAGCCTTGAAGGCGAGCCTAGCCTGGTTCAGCAGCAGGCCCAGCCCGTTGACCGTGACGCAGCCGCGCGCGCGGGCTTCGGCGAGGAACGGCGTTTCCAGCGGCGTGTAGATGAGATCGGCGGTGAGCGTTTCCGGCCGCAGGCGCGACAGGTCGATCTCCAGCGCGGCCTTGCCGACCATGCCGCGATCGGTGCAGTTGACGAGCAGGGCGACATCGCCGAGCGCAGCGCCGCGGTCGTCCCACGCAATGGTGCTGACGGCGGAGCCGAAATCCCTGGCGAGCGCCTGCGCCTTCTCGGCCGTGCGGTTGGCGATGCGGATCTCGCGCGCGCCATTTTCGAGCAGCGCCACCACCACGGCGCGCGAGGCGCCGCCTGCCCCGAGCAGCAGGATCGGCCCGGCATCGCCGCGCCAGTCAGCCTTGGCGTCGCGCAGGCTCTGCACAAAACCGTTGCCGTCATTGTTGAAGCCGGAGAGCGTGCCGTCCGCCTCGACGACGATGGTGTTGACGGCGCCGATGCGCTTCGCGGTCTCGTTGACGCGGGTCAGCAGCGGCATCGCCGTCTGCTTGTGCGGCATGGTGACATTGCAGCCGCGGAACCCGAGCGCAATCAGCCCGTCAAGCGCATCCTCCAGCCGCTCCGGCTTCACCGCCAGCGGGACATAGCTGCCGCGGATGCCGTGCGCCTTCAGCCAATAATTATGAATGATGGGCGAGCGCGAATGCGCGACCGGCATGCCCATGACACCCGCCAGTCCAAATCCGTCCTGCGACATGCTGCGCTTCCATCCTCGATCGCGCCATTCGGCGCGCGACCATCTTATTTGGTCAGTTGTACAAAGTAATTAGAGGGAATGGCTAGCGCGTGCAATCTGAATCTGGGGAAGCGCCGCCGTCCTGGCGAAGGCCAAGACCTATTAGCCCAGGGAGAGGTTGTGGTGCGAAGGGGCAACTGCGAGTTCCCGTAGCCACACCCGACGGTGGTTATGGGTCCTGGCTTTCGCCGGGGCGACGCTGAAGGGGCATCGTGCTTCCAAGCACTCGTCGCGGTCGTAGCCTCGCCACGCAGTGACCGCTCCGATCACATCCCGCTCAACCCGCTATCCACCGCGAGCGTCTGCGCGGTGACATAGACGCTTTCGTCCGACAGGAAGAACAGCACCGCATAGGCGATCTCCCACGCGGTCGCCTGGCGGCCGAAGGGGACATGGCCCTTGCCGCGCGAGGGGCGGCCGGCGCCGGCTTCGCGGCCGTTGGGAGTGTCGACGAGGCCGGGATAGACGAGGTTGGCGCGGATGCCGCGGCGCGCGCCGAGATGGGCGATGTTGCGCATGAGGCCGCCGAGCGCGGCCTTGGAGGAATCGTACACCGCCATCTGCGAGCCGGCTTTCAGCGCGGCGATCGAGGAAATGAAGACGATGGCGCCGCCATCGTCGAATCTCGGCATGGCGGCGCGGCAGCACAGCATCGGACCGCGGACGTTGACGTCGTAGATCCTGTTCCACTCCTCGGGGCTGACGGCATCGAGACCGACCTTGCCGAAGGTGCCGATGTTGAGCACCATGCCGTCGAGCCCACCCATCGCGCGGTGCGCTTCGTCGATCATGCGGACGACGTCGGGCTCGGACGTGACGTCCGCCGCGATGGCGAATGCCTCGCCGCCTGCGGCGGTGATGCGCTTCACCGTCTGTTCGGCCGAGGTGCGGTTGAGATCGGCGACCGCGACCTTCGCACCCTCGCGCGCGCAAAGGATGCTCATGGCGCGGCCGTTTCCGATCGGATCGGTTAAGGCATCGAACACGCGCTGGCCGCCGCCGACGATCAGGATGCGGCGGCCGCTCAGGCGCCCCCTGCCCGGCGCTTCGCCCAGCGATTCCGCGCTCGGCGGACGGACGTAACGCTCCGGCTTGGTCTCGGTTTCCGTCATCTCAGCCGCCCTGCTTCTTACCGCCGTCATAGACCTTCATGCCCGCCGCGGGATCGAGATCGGTTTCCGTTGCCTCGGTGACGCGCGCCATCATCATGTAGAAACCGAGCGCAACGATGGATTCCACGACCTCCTGGTCGCTGAAGTGGCGGCGCATGGCGGCAAAGGTCGCCTCGGGAACGCGGACGTTCTCGACGACCTCGCGGCCGAATTTGAGCAGCGCGCGCTCAGCCTCGCTTAAGCCGGCTGCATCGTAGTCACTGCGCTCGACCGCATCGATCTGCGCTTGCGTACAGCCGACACCGAGCGCGATCGGAACATGCTGGCGCCACTCATAGGCGCCGCCTTCGAGCTGGGCGGCCTGGAGGATCAAGAGCTCGCGGTTGACGGCGCTGAGCTTCTGCTTGTGCAGGATCGAATTGCCGAGCCGCATCGCCGGGATCATGTTGGCCTCGGCATGAGCCATCATGCGAAAGATGTTGAGCTTGACCGGCATGCGGTCGAACGAGGCGCGGATGTCGCCGCTCGTCGTCTCCGGATCAATCAGGGGCAGCCTTGCCACGCGTTTCTCCCTTGGGTTTTCGTTTCTTGTTGTCGTCATTGCCTGCCGCGATCAGCGACAGGAAGAAGGCGAGGTAGCGGTCGATCGCCTCGATCACGTTCGGCCGCGACGACGGCGTCGCGCCCATCACGTAATGTTCGAGGCGGATATAGATGAGGCCCGCCGCGAACAGCCGCGCGGTCTCGCGCGGATCCGGCGTCGAGACGAGGCCCGCGAGCGCAAAGCCGCGGAAGTAATCCGTCATCAGGCTCTGCTCGCGCGTGTAAAAATGGTCGGCGAACTTGGCACGGATGCCGGGGACGCGATTTCGCTCGGCGGTGATCACCTTCTGGAACTGATGCTCGCGCGGATCGGACCATTGCTCGACGAGGTCCAAGGCAAACTGCCGGCAGAACGCGGCGGGCTGGCGCGCAAGCTGCTTGTAGCGCGGCTCCTCCAGCCGGCTCGCCGAGCTGGCAGGGCCGTGTTCGGCAACGATCGCTTCCAGGATCGCGGCCTTGCCGGCGAAATGATTGTAGAGGCTGCTCTCGCGAATGCCGACACGGCGCGCGAGCTCGCGCATCGAGGCGCCGCCATAGCCGCTCTGCGCGAACAGGTTGAGCGCTTCAGAGAGGATGCGCTCGCGGGTGGTGGGCGCAGCCGCTGCCGCCGCGCTGGAGGTGTGGACAGCCATGCGACTTGACTAACGAACGATCGTTCGCTAGTCAACCGTACGAACGATCGTTCGTTTGCCAGTCTGGCGGCTACGGTCGCGGCCCGCAAATCCGGTTGCGGGCCCTGTTCTCGCGTTTCAACTCCGCTCCCTTGAGAGGCGGAGAGCAAATCTGGGGAGACGACCTCATGGCGCGCTTTGCCCGCCTTCGCCTGGCCGCGGCCTGCATCCTGTTGCCCATGCTCGCGGCAAGCATCGCCCAGGCGCAAAGCGCAAAATACGATCCCGGCGCCGACGACAAGACCATCAAGATCGGCACCACCGCGCCGCTGAGCGGCCCGGTCTCGGCTTTCGCGCAGATCGCGAAATCCGCCGAGGCCTATTTCCGCAAGGTGAACGATGACGGCGGCGTCAACGGGCGGCGCATCCAGATGATCATCGCCGATGACGCCTACAGCCCGCCGAAGACGGTGGAGCAGACGCGGCGGCTGGTCGAGAGCGAGGAAGTGCTCTTGATCTTCGGCGGCGTCGGCACACCGACCAACAGCGCCGTGCACAAATACCTCAACGACCGCAAGGTACCGCAGCTCTTCCTGGGCTCGGGCGCCGCGAAGTGGGATGACCCGAAGAACTTTCCGTGGACCGTGGGCTGGCAGCCGACCTATCGCGACGAGGCGATCGCCTATGCCAAGTACATCAAGGCAAGCCATGCCAATGCGAAGATCGGCGTGCTCTACCAGAACGACGATCTCGGCAAGGACTATCTGAAGGCGCTGGAGGAAGGGCTCGGCGGTGGTGAGGCGATCGTGGCGCGCGCCGCTTACGAGACCACGGCGCCGACCGTGGACACGCAGATCCTGCAACTGAAGACTGCTGGCGCCGATGTGGTGCTGGTTGCGGCGACACCGAAGTTTGCGGCGCAGGCGATCCGCAAGATCGGCGAGATCGGGTGGAAGCCCGTGACCATCATCTCCAACGTCTCGGCCTCGATCAGCGGCGTGCTGGAGCCGGCCGGCAGGGACAATTCCACCGGAATCATCTCCAGCCAGTACCTGAAGGATGCGACCGACCCCGCGCTGAAGGACGATGCCGGCTACAAGGAGTGGCTCGCCTTTATGGACAAGTACCTGCCTGAAGCCAACAAGAGCGATTGGCTCAACGTCTATGGCTATACCATCGCGCAGACGCTGGTCACCGTGCTGAAGGCATCCGGCAACGACCTCACCCGCGCCAATGTGATGAAGCAGGCGACGACGCTCAAGGACGTCAAGCTGCCGATGCTGATTAACGGCACCACGGTGAACAACTCGCCGGAGCGCTATACGCCGATGACGAGCCTCCAGCTGATCCGCTTCGACGGCACGCGCTGGGTGCCGTTCGGCGAACTCCTGAAGAACTGAGCGATGCGGCAGGTCACGGTCGGCGGCATGCGGGTCGATCTCGTCAGCGAGATCGCTTCGCTTGCCTTCGACAAGAGCTGGCTGTTCGCCAACGTCACCGACGCCGTCATCGCGGAGAACCGGAGCTGGCTCGATCACCGCTATATCGAGCCGGCGACCGGCCGTTTCATCCTCAGCCATCACTCCTATCTCGTGCGCGCGCCGCGCTGGACCGCCATCGTCGATACCTGCTGCGGCAATCACAAGAAACGGCCGCGGGTCCCGGTCTGGAACGACCTCAACCAGCCTTATCTCGAAAACATGCGGGCGCTTGGCGTTGCGCCTGAAGAGGTCGACTTCGTGATGTGCACGCATCTGCATGTCGATCACGTCGGCTGGAACACGCGGCTCCTCGACGGCCGCTGGGTGCCGACCTTCCCCAACGCGCGCTATTTGATGGGACGCGAGGAGTACCGGCATTTCGAGGCCGCGCACAATGCGGCGCCGAAGAGCCCGGTGAACCACGGCTCATTCGAAGACTCCGTGCTGCCGGTGGTCGCGGCCGGCCTCGCCGAATTCGTCGAGACAGACCATCGCCTGTTCGAGGATCGCGACGCGGCCTTGCGCTTCGCGCCGGCGCCGGGCCACACCGCCGGCAACATGCAGATCCACCTCAACGGCGGCCACGATCACGCCGTCATGTCGGGCGACGTCATCCATCACCCGATCCAGTGCGCCGCACCGTGGCTGTCCAATGCCGCCGATGTCGATCCGGCCGCGGCGGTCGCGACGCGGATGGCGCTGCTGGAAGAGCTCGCGGATACGCCGAGCTATCTGCTCACCGGCCATTTTCCCGCGCCGACCGCCGGACGCGTGATCCGGCATGGCGACACTTACAGATTTCGTTTCGAGGATTAGGGGAAGCCATCATGCTGCGCACCGTCACGCTTTCGTTTCTCGCATTGCTGTCGGCGGCGTTGCCCGTCCGGGCCGAGGATCCCGCCGCCTACCCCACCCACAAGATCAGGATGCTGCTTCCTTACGCGGCTGGCGGCGGCGGCGATGTGGTCGGCCGGTTGCTCGCGGACAGGATGGGCAAGACGCTCGGGCAGAGCATCTATATCGAGAACCACACGGGTGCGGCCGGTACGCTCGGCACGCAAATGGTCGCGGCGTCGCCGAACGACGGCTACACCATCACCGTCGGCGGCATGACCACGCATGTGCTGGCGCCCGCGATCTATCCAAAGCTGGCTTACGATCCGATCAAGGATTTCACGACGATCGGCCGCGTCGGCACCTCCTCGATCATGCTGGTGGCGACCAAGGACTTTTCCGCCAATGACATCAAGGGCCTGATTGCGCTCGCCAAGAAGGGCGAGCCGATCCAGTATGGCAGCTGGGGCGTCGGCTCGACCGGGCAATTCTGCGCGGAGATCTTGATGCAGCAGCGCGGCATCAAGATGGATCACGTGCCCTTCAACGGCATCGCGAAACTCGCCGGCGACCTGCTCGGCGGCCACATCTCGCTTGCGACACTCGACATGGCGACCGCGACGCCGCTGGTGAAGGACGGCTCGATCAAGGCGCTGGCCGCCTGCGGCGAGCGCTCGCCGAGCCTGCCCGACGTCGCGAGCTACAAGGAACAGGGCGTGGCGTTCGACCGCAGCCTGTCCTGGGCGATGTATGCGCCGGCGGGCCTTGCCGAGCCGGTCGCCAAGAAGCTCTCGGCGGCCCTGAAGGACGCGCTCGGCGATGCCGAGGTGAAGGAGAAGCTGCTTGCGCTCGGCATCACGCCGCAATTCGTCCCCGGCGAGGAGCAGCGCGACATCAACGCCCGCGACATCGCGGCCTGGAAGCAGGTTGCCAAGGACGCGGGCATCGAGGTCAAGTGAATCGGCCAAGAAGAGGAGCGCGGGCATGAGCCGCATCTTCGGCGCGGTGCGCCAGAACGGATATGTGGTGCGGGACATCCACGCCGCGATGAAGCACTGGATCGAGGTGATGGGCGTCGGTCCCTGGTACTACATGGATCGCGTCAGGACCGACTGGTTCCGCCATCGCGGCCAGGACTCCGCCGTCGAGATGAGCATTGCGCTGGCCAATTCCGGCGACCTCCAGATCGAGCTGATCCAGCAGCGCAACGATGCGCCCTCGCTGTACAAGGAATTCCTCGACGCCGGCCACGAAGGACTCCAGCACATGTCGTATTGGAGCCACGACTATCAGGCGCTCTACGACAAGGCGCTCGCGCTCGGCTACAGGATCGGCCACGAGGGCCAGATCGGCGGCGACAAGGGACGCTTTGCCTATTTCGACACCCAGGCGCATCCGGGAACAGTGATCGAGATCTCCGACACCAGCGGCACCAAGGGGCCGTTCTTCGAGAAGGTCCGGCAGGCGGCGATGAACTGGGACGGCACGCGGCCGATCCGGGAGGTTGTCGGCGGGAGATCGTAGGATCGGTCGTCGGCCTTGCGATGTTGCTCGAAGCGCACGGCCAGGAATGGAGCGGCGGGATTTGTCTCGTTGCTGGCGCGACAGTGGGGAAACCATGCTAACGTGAGCCCCGTGTCCGAACCTTCAGCGAGGCAAACATGTCCTCCACCGACAAGGTCTTCGCCGGCTCGATTCCGAAAATCTACGACGAGTATCTCGTCCCGCTGATCTTCGCCCACTACGCCGCCGACATCGCCAGGCGTGTCGCCGCGCTCTCCCCGTCAACGCTGCTGGAAACCGCCGCGGGCACCGGCGCCGTGACGCGGGCCGTGACGGCGGCGCTGCCTCCCGGCATCCGTTACGTCGCGACCGATCTCAACGAGCCGATGCTCGCGATCGCGGCGCAGCGCCAGGCCGACGACAATCGCATTACCTGGCGCCCGGCGGATGCCACCGCGCTGCCGTTCGACGACGCCGCGTTTGACGTGGTCTGCTGCCAGTTCGGCGCCATGTTCTTTCCGGATCGCATCAAGGGTTACGCCGAGGCGAAGCGGGTCTTACGGCCGGAAGGCACGTTCGTGTTCAACGTCTGGGACCGCATCGAGGAGAACGTGTTCGCCGACGAGGCGACGGCCGTGCTCGGAAAGATCTTTCCCGACGATCCGCCGCGTTTCATGGCGCGGACGCCGCACGGCTATCACGACAAGGCCGTCATCAACGCCGATCTGGAGCAAGCGGGCTTCCGCCACATCTCAATCGAAACGCTTCCTGCCGTGAGCCGCGCGCCGACACCCGAATATGTGGCGTTCGCATACTGCCAGGGGACGCCGCTGCGAAACGAGATCGAGGCAAGGGACGCGAGCAAGCTTGAGGCCGCGACGGACGCCGTTGCCGAGGCAATCCGAATGCGCCATGGGCCCGGCCCCGTCGAAGCCAGGATTCAGGCCCTGGTGATCACGGCGCGACCTTAGTCGAAGGAGAGCTCGCTCTCCGACGGCTGCGCGTCCTACCAGAAGCTCCGCGGCATCGGCTGCGCCGGCTGATAGTACGGGTACTGGCCGCCGCGCTGCCGGCGCGGATTGACCGGTTGCGGGTTCGGATCGCGCTGGAAGAAGAAGCCGAAGCCGTTGCCGCCATTGTCCCAGCTGTCGTCGCTCGCAATGTCCATCGGAGGCGCGGTCGGCTTGCGCGTGATGAAGCCGCCCTGGGGATGGTTGCTCAGCACCGCGACGAATTCGGTGCGGTAGTTGGTCTCGCTGCTCAGTGGCTCGTCCGAGATGATGATCGACGAACGCGGCAATGCGGTCGGCGCGATGCGATCCCAAACGTCCTGCGGAATGGTGATGCGGTCGAGCGCGTCCTTGGCGTCGTCGCCGCTTTCGATCGTCACAACGCTCCAGCGCAGGCCGGTGTCGTTCTTCGCCATCGCCGTGAAGATATGCGTGCCGAGCGGCTGGTCGGGATTGCGGATCGTGACCGGGACCTCGATGCTGGTGTCAAACACCTCGCCGCCGCCATCCGGCGCCGGCTTGTGCGTGTTCCGGCGCACATAGAGCTTCTGCGTCGCGCGGCTGATGTAGACCGAGACCGGCTCGAGCGCGAGCTTTGCGTCGGTCGCAGCCTTCACGATCTCGGCCTTCTTGGTCGCAGCCGCCTTCGCGGCCTCCTTCGTGGCGGCGACGGCGTCGCGCTTCGGTTGCGCGGCCGCCTTGGCGGTGTCGAGCTGGCTCGCCGCATCGGCAGCCTTGGTGGCGGCCTTCTGCTTCAGCTCCTCGGCCTTGGCGCGGGCCTGATCGGTCTTTGCCGCCGCGAGCGACTTGTCGGCAAAAGCAAGCTCGGCATCGGCGCGGGCCTTCTGCTGTTCCAGCTTGCGCAGCGAGGCGGGGAGCGAGGCGGCCTCCTTCGCGGCGATTGCCGCGGCCTTCTTGGCCTCGTCGGCGGCCCGGGTCGCCTCCTCGGCTTCGGCGGAGAGCTTGTCGGCCCGGCTCGGCACCGCCGCAATGGCTTCGCGCTTCGGCACGAACAGCGAGGGATGGTTGAAATCGACCGGGGCCGCGTCGTTCGGCGAGATGATCACGCGCATGCCGATGTTGGTCTTGTCGAACAGCCCCTCCGCAAAGCCGAAGGGCATCCGCACGCAGCCATGCGAAGCGGCATAGCCCGGCAGCGGCCCGCCATGCAGCGCGATACCGTTCCAGGTGATGCGCTGCATGTTGGGCATCCAGGCATCGTCATACATGGTCGAGTGGTGGTCCTTGTCCTTCTCGACGATGGCGAAGACGCCGGCCGGCGTCTCGCGCCCGGTGGTGCCGGTGGACACCGGCGCACGCAGGATCCAGCCGTCGGCGTCGTAGAAGGTGACCTGCTGGCTCTTGATCGACACGATCGCCATGATCGGCTCGCCGGCCTCGCGCGGCGCCACCGCCTCGGTCGGCTGGCGCGCCTGCTTGGCCGCGGTCGCCGGGTTCACCACGGCAAGCACGGCCAACGCCGTAAGCGCGATCCTGCCGGGAGGGGCCCAACGCCGCATCGCCAGGGTGGATTGCGCCGTCGTCAGTCGGTTTTTCATGCCATGCCCCGGTCGAAATGCCAGTCCGCGCTCATGTCGATTAGGTCTCAGATTGCGATCTTTGGATTAAGAAATCGCAGCCGCCATACGTTCCGTCTGTGGCGATATTCGGCACGTTCCAACGACAAATCTCTCATATACGACGGCTCGCGCGGGCGGAAGGGTGGCTCCCGGCCAAGGCTGGTCCGAGGCTGGCGGCGATCGCTGCGGCAGAATGTCCGCCTCGGAGGGGGCGGATCCGCCGGTTTTCCCCCCGTTGCGGTGGAGCGCCGCGGCGATCACGACCCGGATCACAACGGTGCGGCGCAAACCGGCCTATATTCTTTGAACCGGCAGGCTTTGGTTGAGAATGGTGGCTAAACGCCCGGCACCTTCCGGCCGAACCTCGGCAGTAAACACCACTGCGGGGCGCGCACCTTCACGACCCTCAGCGGCCTCGCCGCGAGGCGGCCGCCGGCGTCGGCGAGGCGGTTGAGGTCAAGGCTGCCTCTCCAAAGGAGACGAGCCGCAAGCGCTCCTCATCCCACAAGGTCAGCCGCACGGTCCGCAAGCTCTGGAGCAGTGTGATCCGTCCGACGCCGGCGAGCTGCGGATGGTCCCGCAACACGTCCGGCAGGCGATAGCAGGGAATTCGACTGCACAAATGATGGATGTGGTGGACGCCGATATTCGCCGTGAACCATCGCAAGACACCCGGCAATTGGTAGTGCGAGCTGCCGTACAGCGCAGCGTCGTGAAAATTCCAGTTGTCGTCGTGGGACCAGTGGGTGTGCTCGAATTGGTGCTGGACATAGAACAGCCAGACACCGATCGACGCCGCCAGAACGATGATCGGCAGGTGAACCAGCAGGAACGGCCCATAGCCGACCAGCCGGATCATCGCGCCGACGAGAACCGCGATCGCGACGTTCGTGCCCATTGTGCTCAGCCAGGGCTTCCAGCCACCGCGCATCAGCCCGACCGGCAAGCGATGCTTCAAGATGAACAAATACGAGGGACCGACGCCAAACATCACGAGAGGATGGCGATACAAACGGTACAGCATCCGACCCCATAGGGGCTGGTCGCGAAACTCGCGCACGGTCAACGTATCGATGTCGCCCGAGCCCCTGTGATCGAGATTGCCGGAGTTCGCATGGTGGCGTGCATGGTTATGTCGCCAGTAATCGTATGGCGTCAGTGTCATCACGCCGATGGCGCGGCCGACCCAATCGTTCGCAACGCGGCCGCGGAAGAACGAGCCATGTCCGCAATCGTGCTGGATCATGAAGAGACGGACCAGCAAACCCGCCGCGGGCACCTCGAGCAGCAGCGCAAACCAATAGCCGTGGTCAAGAGCGGCCCAGATCAGAACCCAGATGATGACGAGCGGCACCGCCGTGATCGCCAGCTCGAGGACACCGCGCGCACTGTCGGGCTCGCGGTAGCGGGCGAGCATCCGCGCCGTCGCGCGGATCTCCGGCGTTCTCTCAGTCATTTCTGGTCTGTTCCCGATGTCCGCCGAAGAAGTATCGTTATCGCCCACGGACGCCTCCGGCAGCAGTTCTGAGGTCCTGCCCCGCACGCACTCATATTGATCCGAGCCTGGATGTCCTGCTGAGCAATATTGCTCACGCCGGGAGCCGGCGTCCCGCCGAATTGGCCTGCCCCCCATGACACACCGCGACTGAGATGGGAAGGGACGCAGGTCGGAGATGTTCACCGACCGGCGGCGATTTTCCGGCAATGTGAGCAATATTGAACTGAAGCTGACACGCGAGCGCGGCATGCTGGCTATGACGCAGCCGGCGAATCGGCTGTCATCGGCGGCGGCTTCGGGTACAGCGTACCCCGCCATATGGGCAGGAGCTTCATATGTCCGAGGTCTATGCTCGTCCAGAACCGACGCTGATTCCGATACCCCGGCCACTCTGCCCGGCCTGCCAGAGCCGCATGATGCTGATCCACGTCGGGGCAAGCTGCGACGGTCCCAATCTTCGAATCTTCGAATGTGCCAAATGCGGGAACGTCCACAAGATATCCATGGACGACCCGATGAGATCAGCCAAATAGCAGCTGAAGGGGAACGCTCAAGGAAGCGGCCCCAGCACGGGGGTGCGAACCGGGGCCGCCATTCATCGGGTATGATGAGTGGGCATCATATCCGGTCGCCATCACCAAGTAGTCCCGGCGACGTTCGTTCCAGGCAGACTCTCACGATGCCCGCCTACCAGCGTTTGCGCCAAACGCCGCCCCAGCTTCCGCCCCATCGGCTTCGTCCGCGGACGAGCCCGATGATCATGAGCAGCAAGACCGCGCCGACCGCGGCGTCGATGATCTGCGAGACGATCCCCGAACCGAGATGGATTCCCAGCTGCGGAAATAACCAGCTCGCGATGAAGGCGCCCGCTATTCCCACGACGAGATCGCCGACCAGGCCCAAGCCCGTACCCATGACGATCTGGCCCGCAAGCCAACCGGCCGCGATGCCCACAGCCAATATGACGAGAAGGCTTTCACCAGATATGTTCATTTTCACCTCACCAACGGACGACCAAGCAGTGTTCCGTCACCCGTCAGACTAGACCCGGGCAAGGGCGGATGATGTGCAAAACTGCTCAGATGCCGATCGTATGATCGGCGCGCGGCTCAGGATCAGTTGCGGACCATTCCTTCAAAGCTGAGCAATTTTGCTCTGCAGCAGAGCGAGCCAACCGATAGGCTCTCTGATGGCCGTCCCTCGACCGGCACGAAGAGGGGTCGACAAGTGGCGCGGCTGACGCCTCTGCAGTTCGTCCAGGAGATCTCACCTTGACTATCAGAACAACACGGACCACCGTTTCGTTCGCCAATCCCTTCGTCCTTCAGGGCCTGGAGGGCACTCAGCCCGCCGGTGAATATGTCGTCGTCACTGACGACGAGCAGATCGAAGGGTTGTCGAGGATCGCCTATCGGCGCGTGGCGACGCTGCTTCAGACGCCCGCGAGGTCTGCCCCCCAATTACTGATCCAGTTCTACTCGGTCAGCCAAACGGAGCTGGATGCCGCACTCATGAAGGACCGGCATCAGACGGTCGTACGGCATTGAGAGCGCAGGCGAGCCGTATGGCGAGCCGGCCGAGGCCGCCGCCACAATTGCCTGGCCGGGATCACCGGGGGGCCCGAAGGCGGACGCAAGATTTGCCTAACGCGCCCGGCCCCGGCCCTGCTAAACTGAAGCCCCCTCCATCAGGTTCTTGACGACGTTATGCTAAAAGCGGCGAAAAGCTCGTTCGATCCAAAACTCTTTCTCGCCAAGGTCGGCGAGGGCAAAGCCATACTGAAATTCGACAAGAACCAGGTCGTGTTCTCGCAGGGCGACGCCGCGGACACGGTTTTCTACATCCAGAAGGGCAGGATCAAGGTTCTCGTCGTCTCCGAGCAGGGCAAGGAAGCCGTGGTCGGAATCATGGAGCCCGGACAATTCTTCGGCGAAGGTTGCCTGAACGGCCATCCCTTGCGGATTTCGACAACGGTGGCGATGGAGCAATGCCTGGTCACGTCGATCGCGAAATCGGCTATGCTTGCGATACTCAAGGGCGAGCCAAAGTTCTCCGAGTTGTTCATGGAGTATCTGCTCAGTCGAAACAGCCGCATCGAAGAAGACCTGATCGACCAGTTGTTCAATTCGAGCGAGAAGCGGCTTGCGCGTCTTCTCCTGCTCCTGGCGAATTTTGGCAAGGATGGCGCCACGCAGCCCATCACGGCGCAGGTCAGTCAGGAGACGCTCGCAGAGATGATCGGGACGACCCGCTCACGCGTCAGCTTTTTCATGAACAAATTTCGCAAGCTCGGCTTTATCACCTACAACGGCAAGATCGAGGTTCACAGTTCCCTCCTGAACGCGGTCTTGTATGACAAGCCTGAGATCGTGAGGGACGACTGAGACAGTTGGGGGCAAGAACGCCTCGAGCCGCCTCCTGCAACGATATGAAGGTACCCCATGAAAAAGCCGACCGCGCACGTCGACGAGATCGCGCCGAGAATCATTCAAAGGGCTGACGTCGCACCGGCCGATGGCTTCACGCTTGTGGTCGATGGCCACTTCAAGACCCGTTACGACAGCGAAACTGCTGCCCGAGAAGCCGGCGCCGAGTTGCTCGGCAGATTCCCAATGCTGCAAATCCTGGTCTACGATGCTGCGACCGGGATGCGGTCGCCGCTGCAATAGATTTTCGGCGTGACCGGGCCCGCATCGGGTGTCGTTGCGGGCCTGTGCGAAGTGTTCGTGAAGCTCTCGGAATGCAGGATCATCCTTTCTTGGGACGATCGGACGGGGTGTCCGAGACCTGCCGGCGCAGACGTATTGCTTCCGCAAAGCTGTCAGATGGCTGCCTTTGCGGAGCGGGACGGTTCTCGGGCTCGTCAGGCTCCGGTGCTCGCAGGACGGAGAGCAGCGCTTCGCTGTCGCGGTCCAGACGCTTGTCAGCACCCGACGCGTCGAGCGTATGGCCGACCAACTCGCCCGAGAGACGATAGATATTGTTCCCCCGGAGATCGTAGACTTTCTTGCCGGTGAGGTCGAAGATCGATGTGCCGTTCAGAACCCCGGCGCGGATTCCCCTGTTGTTGAATATGTATCCGCTCACCACACATCTCCCATCGACGGCCCTTTGGCGGTACGCCGGCGACCGCCTATCGGGTCGCAACCCGGCCTTTCGCCTCCTCCTCGGCCAGACGTATCATGAGCCATTGCCGCCGGACGTCGTCTTTGGCCAGATCGATCTGCCGTCTGAGGATTTTGAGGTTTTCGAGGTGGATGAAGTCTTCCAGGTCCTCCATTCGGGGGCACCCGCTCAGGTCGGTGGCCTCAAATCGTGACTGGCGAGCCAGAGGGCCGCGGCCGATCTCATCGGATCGGTTTCGACTGCGGCAGCACGAATGTGATGGCAGGCGCACGCGAACGTTCCGATGTCAAAGGCGGATGAGCCGGGGATCCTCACCAAGCTCATGGGTTCGCCGCACCTGGGACAGCGCGGCCGCCGGTCTGATGCAAGTGACGAACCGAATGAGTGGGAATGTTGCAAATGCATGCGATGCACCCTCGAGATCAGGCGGGAGCGTTACAGCACTCTCAGTCACCGATAGATGCCGATAAGGGGCGGTGATACAGCCAGCATGAGCCGCCGGGACCGAAGTTACTGGTCAATATTGCTCGCTCGAGCAAAGTTCCCGCCGCCTGGAGCCCGGCCCGGTTGCCTCGGCAGACACCGCGGCTAGACGCCCAGCGCCTTCCGATTGAAGGTTCGCAGAACACGCAGCGACAGCGTTCGCACGTTCGCGACATTGAGAAGCCACGCCGCGGCGGCGTAAGCGAAACCGCCCGCAAGGCTCACGATGACCAGCGCGACGAGCCCGGTGCCGTTGACCTGCGACCGCGCGACGAGGATCGCAGCCGCCATGGCTGCGGCGGAGGCGGCAACGCCGGCGAGACGATTGACGTCGAACGGCACGGGATGGGCACGGTGCATCAGGACGAGTGCGACGACGAAGCCGATCGCCTCGGTCGCAAGCGTCGCCAGCGCCGCGCCGTTGAGACCGTAGCCTGCGACCAGCGCGAACATCAGCGCGACGCTCACCACGAGCGTGAGGAAGGACTGCGCCGCCAGCATGAACGGCCGCTCGGCGAGCTGAAAGCTGATCTGGACGTAGAACTGATTGGCGATGCCGAAGAAGCGGGCGAGCACCAGGGTCGGCAGCAGCGCCGACACGCCGGCGCGGAAGTCGACGCCGACCAGCGTGCCTGCGACCTGGTCCGCCGCCAGCGCCAGCCAGATCGCGACGGGCGCGACGACGACGAGCAGCAGCTCGAGACTTTCGTTCAACCGCTCGCGCGTGGTCTCATTGTTCTTCTCCGACAGCGATCGGAACACGAGCGGCACGGTCGCCGCGGCGACGCTGGAGGCGATCATCACCATGAACTGGCGCGGCAGATCGGCGGCGACGCCAAAGATGCCGGCGGCGTCCTTGCCGAGGAGATAAGCGACGATCAGGCGGTCGCAGGTCGAGTACAGCGCGACCGAGAGACCGGCCAGCGTCAGCGGCAGGCCGTAGCGCGCCAGCTGCATGAACTGGCTGCGCTGGAAAGGCGCGATCCTGGTGCGGTCGCCGACGAGATTGAGGATGATGCCGGTCAGCGAGCCCAGCCCGAACGCCGCGAGCAGGCCCATGCCGCCCCAGCCGAGCCAGATCCCGAGCAGGCCGAAGCCCACGCTCGATACGCTGCGCACGATCGAGATCGCCGCGAACCGGTAAGGGCGCAATTTGGCGCGCTCGAACTCCTGGCCGACATCGACCGCATTGGCCATGATCGCGACGAACATGCTGACGAGCAGCAGCTCGACGCTGACGTCGCTGCGGAACAGGAAGACCAGCGGGGTCGTGGCACAGAGCACCGCGGCCGTGAGCCCAAAGGCGACCATCGCCGTGCCGCGAAAATCCACCTCCGCCGACATCGCCTGATAGCGGGACACCGACAGCTTGATCCAGGCGAAGAAGATCGCACCCAGAATGCCGGCAAGGCTGATGCCGACGACATAGACGCCGTACTCTGCGGGCGTCAGCAGCCGCGTGTAGGCGGTGACCGCGAAGAAGCCCACCGCCGCAGGCAGGATATAGGCGACCAGGTAGATGGAGAAATGGCGGTTCAGCATGCGGGCACGGGACCGGAAGCGGTCATGCGAGTTTTGCGGCCGTTGATCAGTTGGACCTTGGGGTGGCGATCGGACTGCGCCGCAGCATCCCCGAAGAGTGTCACATAAGTCTGCAAATCGGGCCGCGAATGGAGCAGCACGGCGGATTTCGCGCGTTAGCGTTAAATTTGCCCTTTCCTCGAACCGGAGCCGCAGATCACTGATAAGAGACCATCATTCAGGCGCCTTAAGACGCTTTCCAGCGCGTGAACGCGCTGGAACAGCGATGCAGCGGCCCATGGGTTGACGCACCTGACATCCGGCAAAGGTTAACCCAACACGACGAAACCCCGGCATTGCACGGCGCCGCTTGGTACGATGGCGCATTGGTTCCCGAGGGAATGCCGTGGCAAGGCTCGACAGACGCGAATTCCTTCTCGGCAGCGCCGCGACGCTTGCGGCGGGTGCATCCGCGTCAGCCTTGCCGGCGTCGAAACTTGCCCAGCGCCGTCCGGGATTTGGTGCAGCGGCAACGCTCTGGGACCTGCAGGCCGATCCGCGGCTTGGCGAAGCCATCAGCACCTATTGCACGCAGGTCGTGCCGGTGCTCGAGCTGAAATGGCCGATGCTGCGCCCGGACGCGCACACGTTTGCCTTCGAGCGCGCTGACGCGATCCTGGATTTCGCGCGGGCGAACGATCTGACGATGCGCGGGCATGCGCTGGCCTGGTATCACGACATTCCAGACTGGACCAAGCAGATCAAGGACGCCAAAGGCGTCGAGCGTGCGTATCTCGACCACATCGGCACCGTCGTCTCCTACTACAAGGAGAAGCTGACGTCGTGGGACGTCGTCAACGAGCCGATCCCGGACAATCCCCGCAGTCCGAAAGACCGGCGCGACACGTTCTGGACGCAGCATCTCGGCAACAACTGGATCCCGCTCGCCTTCCGCACGGCGGCCGCGGCCGATCCCTTCGTCAAGCTCGCGATCAACGAATACGACATCGAGTCGGCCAAGGACTCCTTCATCGCCAAGCGCGCTGCCTACCGCAACCTGATCATGGAGCTGCTCGACCAAGGTGTCCCGCTGCACGCCGTGGGATTGCAGTCGCATCTGCATGCCGAACTCGAGATCGACACCCATGGGCTCGCCGAATTCGTCACCGAGCTGCGCTCGTGGGGGCTGGAAGTTCTCGTCACCGAGCTCGACGTGGACGATCAGAAGCTGACGGGCAACCCGGCCGAGCGCGACGCCATCGTCGCCAAGCGTGTCGATGATCTCCTGACCGCGATCTCGACCAGCGGCCCGGTGCGCTCGATCCTGACCTGGGGCCTCTCGGATCGCTACAGCTGGATCAACGGCACCTTCGCCCGCGCGGACAAGCAGCCGAACCGTCCCCTGCCGCTCGACGGCGAATTCAGGCCGAAGCCGTTCATGGACGTCATCAGCAGGTTCACGAGGGACGTTTGAGGGCAGCTTGTTCTAGCGCGTCTTCGGCGTCTCGAACTCGGCTTCGTCTCCCATATGATCGGGAGACAGGCTCGGTCCGCGACGGTCGCGCGAGCTGAGACGAAACACATCGCGGATATCGTCGATCGAGGTCGACGAATAGGACTGGATGCAGAGCGCGACCTGCTCGGGCGAGGCGGCGCGCATCATCGCCTCGATGGCCGGGCGGTCGAGACGCGTGTCATCCCAATGCGAGACCGCGATGCTGTCTTCCGTCACCCGATGTGCTGCCAGATGCTCCGGCGAATTGGCGACGAAGTGGCCGTAGAGCAGGTACTCGGAAAACTTCTTCTTCCGGCACAGTGCGAGAGCCCAGCCGAGGCCAGTCGCCGACTTGATGGCGTCGGTCATCGCGCGCGCGGTATCCTTGTCCCAGACCAGCGCGTTGCCGACATAGTCGTCCGCTGGAAACGAGCGCTCCTTGATACCGAGAAGCTGATCGACGGTGCGGAGCCACAGCACGTGTAACGGGTGGTCGGCGTCGATCCCTTTGCGCGTGACAAACAGCGGCGTCTTCTCACCGCCGGCATATTGGCCGACATCGAATTCGCGGAAGAACAGATTGTCTGAATCCAGGATGCAGACGCGCTGCTCGGGCGCATTGAGGACGCCGGCGATCTTCAGCATCTGCTGGATGTGCCAGCCGTGCACGGGTGACGACAGCAGCGACAGCCAGACGCGTCGTTTGCTGATGAACTGGAGCGCCGGCGGCAGCGCCCAGAGCCATTTCGGCAAGTACCGCGAGGCCGGAACGATGACGCGCTTGTCGGAAGCGAACCGCTCGAACAGCGGCACGTCCTCATCGTTAACGAGAACATAATGCCGCGTATATCCCGTCAGCCAGGTGTCGATGCTCTCGCTGAGCAGCGAAAAGCGTTCGATATCCTTGGCATAGCTGGCAGTCAGCAGTGCAACGGAATGCATGGAGCGTGCTCGAATGGCCATCAAGCCATAGTCATAACCGCACCGGGGGGCGCTGGATACTCACATTCGCAATCAAGGTAAAATGAAACGAAGCATCAGCCATCCGACGGCAGTCCCTGCTCGATGCCGCGAAACCGCAGCGGCGCCAGCGCGGAGGCGCGCTGCCACCAGTCGGCGACGCGGTCGTCGAGCGCGGTCGTGCCGCGACCCCGGCCGGGAAAGATCCTGATCTGCTGGACCGGCTCGGCCTCGAACCCCTTGCCCCTGCGCGTGATCCTGATGACGGCACCTTCGCGGTCCCGCTGGGTCAGCGGCACCAGAAGGCGGCCGCGCGGGCGGAGCGACTGGAGCCAGAGCGGATGCGGATGCGAGAAGCCGGCATGCACGATGATGACGTCGGCGGGCGCGCCGATGTCCTCACACCCGTCGCCCTGGACGACCTCGACATTGCGATAGGCGCGAAGAAAGTTCGCGGCACGGGCTGCAAGCCGCTCGTCGCATTCGATCGCACGCACGCTGCCCTTCGGACCGACGATCTTCGACAGCACCGCCGAGAAATAGCCAAGCCCGCAGCCGATCTGGACCACGTGGTCCTTGTCCCCGACGTCGAGCAAATCGATGAAATGCGCCCACAGGCTCGGCAGGCCGGTGTCGAGCTTGCGGCGCGCGTCGATCGCGACCAGCACATTGTCGTAGAGATGAACGGGATCGGCGTCGGGCGTCAGCCGATAACTGCGCGCCGCCTCGCTCTTGATGCGCCAGGGCCCTCTCGCCAGAAAATCCTCGCGCGGCACGGCGGCGAGCGCTTCGAGCAGGCGCTTTGAGGAAATCCGCTCGCGCTTTGCGATTCTTTCCACGTAGCGCGCACGCGCGGCGGCGAGATCGCTCATGTCAGGGATCGATCCGTTCCCGAACGGGCGCGTCCGCGCGAAGGTCGTTGACGAGCTGCATCGCCTGCTTCAGGTCCGGCGTGAGGAAGCCCTCGCTGAACTTGCCGACGATCGGCGTCAGCAGGAGCGTCGCTTGCTCGCCCTTGCCGGCATCATGCGACAGGCGCGCGAGACTGACGGCGGTGCGGAGCTCCCAGGACAGCGCGCCCTGTTTGCGCGCGGTCTCCAGCGACAGCACGAACAGATCTTCCGCTTCCTGCACCGACGCCGGATTGCCGTCCGACAGGGTGATCTCGCCTTGCAGCCGATAGACCTCGGCAAGGTAGGAGTGATCGCCGGTCCGCCTTGCGGTCGCCAGCGCTCCGTCCAGCGCGCGAAGGGCGGCGTCGCGCAGGCCGACCTTGGCGTAGGCTTCCGCGAGCAGGCATCGGAACCAGCAGCCGGCGAGCCAGGAATCCATCGCCTCATATTCGTCGAGGCCGAAGCGCATCTGGCTGAGGCCCTCGTCGGCCTCGCCGAGCTGGGTCAGCGCCCAGCCGCGCAGGATCGCGGCCTGCTGCTTCCAGTGCAGGAAATTGTGCTCGGTGGCGATGATCATGGCACGGTTGGCGTGATCGCGCGTGCCTTCGACGTCGCGCAAATGCTGGCAGAGATAGGCGCCGAACACCAGCGCGAAAGCGAGCGTGAAGGGATGGCGGATCTTTTCGGCGTTCGCGATCGCCTGTTCGCTGTGCTGGCGCGCCGCGTCGGGCCGGCCGAGGAACCACAGGAGATAGCCGAGATAGGACAGCGAGACCACGCCGGGATCGGTGCCGTGGCGCACCATCAGGTCGGAATGCAGATCGGGGCTGTAGAGATTGATGCAGCGGTGCAAATGATGCTGCGAGGCGGCAAAGCGCCCGCGATAGAGCATGGTCATCGCGATCGCGCGATGCGCCTCGATCAGATAGCCGGTCTGCTGCGCCGGCTGCGTCCGCTCGCTCAGCCGCTCGCGCTTGGCGAATTTCAAAAGTTCGACGCTGAGATCGTGCGCGCGCGTCAGATCCGCTCGGATGAAGTGGCACACCCAGAGCCCGCGCGTGGCAGCAAAGGTATTCTCCTCATCGTCGAGCTGCCGGCCGAGCTCGAGCGCACGGACGTAGTTCTCCTCGACTTCCTGCACCGCATAGCCTTTGGCGGCGATCAGCGCGTTGCCGAGCGCGATGCGCAGCTCGAGCTCCATCTCGTCGGCGCCCTGCATGCGCGCATTGGCCTGCACGACGCTGAGGCCTCGGTGCAGATGGCCGATCGCCTCGAGATTGGCGCCGCTCTTGGCCGCCTGCTTGCCGGCCTTGAGCCAGAAGCTCGCCGCACCCTCGCTCTGGCCGGATTCGGTCAGATGATGGGCGAGCAGCTCCGGCTCGCGCTCGGTCTTCTCCGGATACATCTCGGCGAGCACCTGGACGATGCGGGCATGCAGCTTGCGCCGCTCGCTGTGCAGCAGGCTCGCATGCGCGGCGTTCTGGATCATCACATGCTTGAAGGAGTAGAGCGCGTCCGGCGGATGGCCGCGGCGCATGATCAGCCCCGCCTCCTCCAGGTGATTGAGCGCCGCCTCGATCTGCTCCGAAGGCGTATTGGCGACTGCGTGCAGCGTCTCATAGGAGAACTCGCGGCCGATGGTGGCACCGATCTGCGCGATCCGCTTGAACGGCCCCATCCGGTCGAGACGCGCCATCAGCGAGTCCGTCAGGGTTGCCGGGATCGCGAGTTGCCGCCACGGGCCCGACAGCACGTAGCGCCCATGCCGCTCGGTCAGCAGGTTGGATTCGAGAACGGTCTTGGTCAGCTCCTCCAGGAACAACGGCACGCCGTCGGTCTTGACGATGATCTCCTCGACGACCTCCTTGGGAAGCTCTCTCCCGGCGACGCGCTCGACCATCGTCGTGCGCAACTGCCGGCTGAGGCGGTTCAGCACCAGGGTGGTGATGTGCGAATGCGCATTCCAGCTGGGCTGGAACTCGGAGCGCGCCGTGATGATGACGAGGATCGGCTCGTTCTGCACCTTGTCGACGAAGAGATCGATGACCTCGCGGGAGGTCGGATCGATCCAGTGCAGGTCCTCGAAGACCATCACGAGCGGCATCTCGCGTGCGAGGCCGAGGAAATGATTGACCAGCGCCACGACCGTCGCGTCCTTCTGCTGCTGCGGCGACAGCTCGAGCGGCGGATAGCGGTCCCCGGTCGGAATGGACAACAGTGCGGCAAACAGCGGCGTGACCTGCTCGATGTCGCCATGGGCGGCGGCGATAGCGGTCTCCAGGCTCGCCAGCGAGTGCGCGGACGCATCCTCCCGGTCGAGGCCGAGGGAGAATTTGAGCTGCTCGGCGAACGGATAGAACGCGGTGGACGTGTAGTAGGGCGAGCACTGGAACGAGACCTGTCCGTGGCGGTCGCCTGCGATCCGCTCGAAGATCTCCTGAATGATGCGCGACTTGCCGATGCCGGGCTCGCCGAACTTGACCACGACCTGGCCGTCGCCATCCTTGACCTGCTGCCAGCGCCCCATCAGCAGCGCGATCTCCTCCTCGCGGTTGACGAGCGGCGTCAGCCGCGTGCCCATCGCGGCGGCAAACCGGGTCTCCAGGCGCGAGGCACGCACCACATGCCAGGCCTGCGTCTTCTCCGAGATGCCCTTCAGCGCGTGGACGCCGAGATTGCGGTAGTCGAACTTCCCCTTCAGCAGCGACTGCGTCGAGGCCGAAATCACCACGCCATTGGGCGGCGCCAGCGCTTGCAGGCGCGCGGCGAGATTCACGGTTTCTCCGACCGCGGAGTCGCGCTCTTCGGTGCCCTGCCCCACGAGGTCGCCGACCACGACGAGACCGGTCGCGATCCCGATGCGGACGGCGGGCGAGTGGCTCAGCGCGCCACGCGGCTCGATCGCGCGTGCGGTCGACAGCACCCGCACGATCTCGAGCCCCGCACGCACCGCGCGCTCGGCGTCGTCCTCATGTGCAGTCGGATAGCCGAAATAGACCAAAATGCCGTCGCCGACGAACCGGGCGGCAAAGCCCTCGTAGTGCTTGACCACGCGGACGCAGGTCTCGCGGAAGCTCGCGATCAAGTCACGCACGTCTTCCGGATCGAACTGCACCGAGAGCGAGGTGGAATCCACCATGTCGCAGAACATGGTGGTGAGTTGACGTCGTTCGGCCCCGACCTCCGCCCGGGCCTGCGGGGGCGCCGCGGCGGCCGGCGCCTCCGCGGTTTCAGCCTGGAACAGCGCCGCCATCGCTCGCTGGAGCCGCTTGCGATCACCAAGCGGCAATCCGAGCTCGACCAGGTCGGATTCGGTGAGATCCGCCATGACATCGAGATCGAGGCGGTGCTGCGCGAAGAGATCGGAGTAGTGCGCAAGGCCGATGCCTTCGAGCCAGCGCTTCAGCCCGCCTTCCGCTCCCGTGCCCGGCTCATTCTCCAGCATGGTGATTCTGCCCGACCATCACTCCGTCGAAGGGCTTTAGGCCCCTCAACCACAGATTTTGGGGCCCGAACTTCACCTCAGACTGGACGCGTTCCCTAACTCATAGGAAGAATAGCTCAATCAGATCAAAAAGGAATGGCATTGTCGGACATTGCATCCGGAGCGGGATCGGTCGGCGCGAGCGGCGAAACGAAGATCTTTTCCCATATCGGCGGCCTTCTCGACTTCTACGCCCGCAGGACGCCGGCGGCGCCCGCCCTCCTCGCCCCTGGCCGGCCGGCCCTCACCTACGGCGCGCTCGGCGAGCGGACGCAGGATCTGGTCCGCACGCTGCGCGGGCTCGGCATCGCGCCGGCTGACCGGATTGCCGTTGCGCTGCCGCGCGGCGCGGACAGCGCGCTGGCACTGATCGCGGTCGCATCAAGCTGCGCCTGCATCCCCGTCAATCCCGATCTGACCGCGGACGAGCTGCAACGCTATTTCAGCGAATTGAAGCTGACGGCGCTCGTCACCCGGGCCGACATGAACTCGGCCAGTCGCGACGTCGCCAGGGCGCTCGATATCGCGGTGATCGATTTCGTGCCGGGGCCGAACGACGATCTCGGAGGCTGCGCGTTCGTGGGCCCGGCGGTCGGTCCGGCGAGCACGAGCGGCGCCTCGCGCGGCGACGACGATGCGTTCATCCTCCTGACGTCAGGCACGGCGGCGCGGCCGAAAATGGTGCCACTCACGCATCGCAATGTCTGCCTGTCCGCCACCAATGCCGGCCGCGTGCTGTCGCTCACGTCCCACGATCGCCTGCTCAACGTCCTGCCGCTGTTTCACGCCCATGGTTTGATCTCGGGTCTGCTGACGGCGCTGGCCGCGGGCTCCAGCGTGATCTGCACCGAGGGTTTCGACGCCTCGTCCTTCTTCGGCTGGATGCGGGAGCTGCAACCGACCTGGTACACGGCGGTGCCGACCATTCATCGCGCGCTGCTGACGGCGGCGGAAGCGAATCCGGACCGCGCCCGGGCCTCGTCGCTGCGCGTGATCCGCTCGGCCTCGGCCTCGCTCGCGCCCGCGATCCTTGGCGGACTGGAGGCGACGTTCGGCGTTCCCGTGCTCGAAACCTACGGCATGACGGAGGCGGCCTCGCAGATCGCGGCCAACCCGTTCGAGCTGCGCAAGCTCGGATCGGTCGGCCGAGCCGCGGGGCCCGAGATCGCGGTCATGGACGAGACGGGCCGCGCGCTTGCGAGCGGCGCACACGGCGAGATCGTGCTGCGCGGCGCGAACATGAGCCGCGGCTATTATAATGACGAGGCGGCGACGCAGGCCGCCTTCCGCGACGGCTGGTTCCGGACCGGCGATCTTGGCTATCTCGATGCCGACGGCTATCTCTTCATCGTCGGCCGCATCAAGGACGTCATCAATCGCGGCGGGCAGAAGATCTCGCCGCTCGAGGTGGAAGAGGTCCTGCTCAGCCATCCGGCAGTGCTGGAGGCCGGCGTCTTTGCCGTTCCGCACCCAAAGCTCGGCGAGAACGTCGCCGCCGTCGTGGTGTTGCGAGCGAATTCCGAGGCGACCTCGGACCAGTTGCGCAAGTTCGCGCGAAAGCGTCTCGCGGCCTACAAGGTGCCGAGCCTGATCCGCAGCGTGGCGGCGCTGCCGAAGGGCGCCAGCGGCAAGGTCAAGCGCAACGCACTGGCTGATCTGATCGCGACGGCGGAGGACGCCGATGCGGCGCGCCTGCCGCGCACCACGCTGGAGACGCAGCTCGCGGAGATCTGGGCCGGTCTGCTGGAGCTGCCGCAGGTCGGCATCGATCAGGACGTCTTCGCGCTCGGCGCGGACTCGCTCGCGGTGACGCAGATGCGCTCGCGCCTGCGCGAACGCTTCAACGTCGACTTCTCGTTCGAGGACATCTTCGACTGCGCTACGGTCGCCGCGCTTGCGACCCGGCTGGAGACCGCCGCAACCCATCGCGAAGCGGCGCTGCCGGCCTGGCGCCGGGCCGGAGCTGCGACAGCGGACGCGCCGCTGTCGTACCAGCAGCAGCGGATGTACCTGCTCTCGCGGCTCGATCCGACCCGCTACAACTATAATGTCGTCGAAGTCGCGCTCCTCAAAGGCCTGGTCGACGTCGCCGCGCTTTCTGCGAGCCTCACCGCGATCTGCGCCCGCCATGAGGCGCTGCGTTCGGTCTTCGTCGAACGGCAGGGCGAGCCGGCGCAGCTTGTGCTGCAATCGCCGCCAAAATTCGAGCGGATCAAGCTCAAGCTCAAGCCCTGCCCTGCGGACAAGCAGGTCGCGGTCGTCCGGCGCGAGACGCTCAAGCTCGCGCAATATCCGTTCGACCTGGCGCACGAGCCACCACTGAAGGTCACGCTGCTGTCGTTCGACAAATCCAGCCACGCGCTGGTGGTCAATTTGCATCACCTCGTCACCGATGGCTGGTCGCAGCGGCTGTTCTGGGAGGAGCTCGCCGCCCATTATGCCGCGGCACGCAAGAAGGGCGTGGCAGCGCTGCCCTCGTCCACTTTCCAGTATCGCGACTTCGCACTGTGGCAGCAGAGCTGGGCGCGAACGCCGGTGGCAAAAGAACAGCTCGATTACTGGCGGACGCAGCTCGACGGCGTCACCACGCTGCCGCTGCGGACCGACCGGCCACGGCCGGAGATCTGGAGCGGTCACGGCGCCCGTCACTATTTCGAATTCTCCAGGGCCCTCTCGGGCGACGTCCGCGCGCTGAGCCAGGACCAGGGCGTCACGCCCTTCATGATCCTGCTCGCGGTGTTTCAGTGCCTGCTATTCCGTCACACCTCGCATGAGGATGTCGCGACCGGATCGCTGATCGCCAACCGCAACCAGATCGAGAGCGAGCGTCTGATCGGGCTGTTCGCCAACACCCTGATCCTGCGCAACGATTTCGGCGGCGATCCCAGCTTCGGAGAGATGTTGCGGCGGGTGCGCCAGGTCACGCTGGATGCCTACCGCAACCAGGACCTCCCTATCGAGGAGGTGCTACGTGCGCTCCAGATCGCACGCCGGAGCGACGGCAATCCGCTGTTCCGGATCATGTTCATCCTCCAGAACGCCTCGATCGAGGCGGTACGCTTTCCGGGTCTGTCGACGCGGCGGCTGGAGGTCGATCCAAACGTGGCGCGATTCGACATCACGCTCGAGCTGGTCGAGGCCGACGGCCGATTCACCGGGTTCTTCGAGTACGCCACCGATCTGTTCGATGCGGCCACGATCGAAGACATGGCTGCTCAATTCAAGACCCTGCTCAAGGCCGTCATCGCCAATCCGGAACAGCGCATCTCGCGCCTGCCGCTGCTGACCGAAGCCGAACGCCGGCAACTGCTGGCGAAGGGCCACGGCGTGCCGGCCAATTTCACCACGCGCGGCAATTTGAGCGAACGCTTCGACCGTCAGGCCAGGACAACGCCGAACGCTGTTGCGGTGTCGGACGGACACACATCGCTGAGCTATCGCGAGCTGGCCCGGCGCAGTCAGGCGGCCGCGCGCTGGCTGGCCCGCGAAGGCGTCGGTGCCGAGAGCGTGGTCGCCTTGCTCGCGGAGCGCGGACCCGATCTGCTCGCCGCAATGATCGCGGTGCAGCGCGTGGGCGCGGCCTTCCTGAACCTCGATCCCGACCAGCCGCCGGCGCGGCTTGCGACCATTCTCGGATCGAGCTGCGCCCGCGTGCTGCTGATCGGGCGCGCCCAATCGGCCATGGTCGAGGCACTGCTCGAGCCGTTGGTCGAGCGCATCCAGGTGGCCGAGCTCGACGACGCGATCGCGCCGCGGGCGACCAAGCCGGCCCGCGCCGCGCGGCGCGCGGCATCCAGCCTCGCCTATCTCATCTATACATCGGGCTCCTCCGGCGCGCCGAAAGGCGTCATGATCGAACAGCGCGGGCTGTCGAACCATCTGGCGTCGCTGATTTCCGAGCTGAAGCTGTCGGCCAGGGACGTGATCGCGCAAACCGCGCCGCAGAGCTTCGTCATCTCGGTCTGGCAGTTCCTCGCTGGGCCGATGGTCGGTGCGCGCGTGCATGTCTGCGGCAACGCGATCGTGCAGGACCCGATCCTGCTCGCGCGGGAGATCGAGCGCGAAGGCATCACCGTGCTCGAGATCGTCCCGTCGCTGCTGCGCGTGATCGTCGATCGCATGGACGAAGCGCCGATCCTGCGCGCCTTCGCGAGGCTCCGCCTCCTGATCTCGACCGGCGAGCCGCTGCCGGTCGACCTCTGCCGCGCCTGGTTCGCCCGCTGCCCGAAAGTGCCGCTGATCAATGCCTATGGCGCATCGGAATGTTCCGACGACGTCTCCCTGCATCGCCTGACCAAGCCGCCCGCGACCGCGACGAGCAACGTTCCGGTCGGCGCGCCGCTGCCGAACACCCAGCTCTACGTGCTCGACGCAAACCTTGAGCCGCAGCCGGTCGGCGTGACCGGCGAGCTCTGCATCGGCGGCGCGGGCGTCGGCCGCGGCTATATCAACGATCCCGCGCAGAACAAGCAACGCTTCCTGCCCGATCCGTTCTTGCGCCAGGCTGCTAGCCGGCTGTACCGGACCGGCGACCTCGCCCGCCGCCGCGCCGACGGGACGATCGAGTGCCTCGGCCGCGCCGACCATCAGGTCAAGGTCCGCGGCTACCGCATCGAGCTCAAGGAGATCGAGAATGCGCTGGCTGACCATCCGAGTGTGCGCGCCGGCATCGTCGAGCCGCGCCGCGAGGCCAGCGGCGATGTCAGGCTGATCGCCCATATCGTCGCAAGGCCCGGCAGCCGGGTCAGCGCCAGCGAGTTGCGCGACTTCCTGAAGAGCCGACTGCCCGGCCATGCCATCCCGTCCGCATTCCTATTCATGGATCAGGTGCCGCTCAACGCCCATGGCAAGATCGACCGGTCCATGCTGCTGGCACCCGCACAGCAAGAAGCATCCGAGCCGGATGCGGCCGTGCCGGCGCGGCGTTTCACCGAAAAGGTGCTCTCCGATATCTGGATCGATCTGCTGAAGGTCGAGAACCTCAGTGTCACCGACAATTTCTTCGATCTCGGCGGCCATTCGTTGCTGGCGGGTCAGGCGATGGCGCGCGTCGCCCGTGCGCTCGGCGTCTCGCTGCCGATCAAGACCATCTTCGAGGCGCCGACGATCGAGGAACTTGCCCGGCGGGTCGACGAGGCCGTGGCGGCGAAGCCGCACAAGCCTGCTGCAAGCCTGCCAAGACTCACTGAAACAAGGCTGGCTGAAAACGGCCCTCCAACGCTCTCGATCGCGCAGGACCAGATGATTCGCATCGAGCAGAGCCTGCCGGGGCTGCCGCTGTTCAACCTGCCCTTCGCCTTCCGCCTCCAGGGCCCGCTCGATCCGGCCACCCTCGCCCAGGCGTTCGGCGACATCGTGCGCCGCCACGAATCGCTGCGGACCGCGTTCGGCTGGAGCGGCGGGGAGCCGGTCAGCCGCATCGCCACACCCAGCGAACTCGGGCCGGTCCTCACCGTCGAGGTCATTGGCGACGGGCGGCCGCACAACAACAAGCGGCGCCAGGCGCTCGAACTCAGGAAGATCGATCTCCTGATCGAGCAGGAGACCTACACCCCGTTCGACACCGCGCGGCCGCCGCTGTTGCGGGCACGGCTGTTGCGGCTCCATGCCGACGATCACGTGCTGCTGCTGACGCTGCATCATGCCGTTGCCGACGGCTGGTCGATCGGCGTGCTGTTTGAGGAATTGTCGAGCCGCTATGCGGCGCTGGCCGGACGTCCCTCAGCGCCGCTGCCGAAGCTGCCGCCGGCCTTTTCGGACGTCGCACGCTGGCAGCGCTGGTGGTGCGGCACCGACGCCGCCCGCCGCCAGGCCGCCGACTGGACGGAGAATCTGCGCGGTGCGGCTCCAATCTTCGACGGCGACGCGAACCCGGGCGCATCCACCGGTCACCATCCGCTCAGGCTCGAACCCGACCTGATCGCGCGGCTCACGGCGTTCGCCGGTCAGCATAACGCCACGCTGTTCATGTGCCTGCTCACCGGCCTGAAGGCCCTGCTGCTGGCACGGACCGGCCGTACCGACATCTCGGTCGCCACCGCGATGGCCAATCGCGCCCAGCCGGACACCGACCGAATCGTCGGCCCGTTCGAGAATACGGTGATCGTCCGCACGAAAATCACGCCGGATCTGTCGTTCGCCCAAGCCTTGGTCCGCGTGCGCCAGAGCGTGCTCGATGCGCATGCGCGGCAGGAGCTGCCGTTCAACATGCTGGCCGACCATCTGGAGCAGCAGGGGATCGACCCGGCCGCGCTGCTCCAAGTCTATTTCACGCTGCAAAATCCGCTGCGCCAGCCGCTCGACCTGCCGGAGATTGCGGTGCAATCGATCGGAAACATCGCGCGCGAGGGGCAGCCGGTGCTGCCGATCGACCAGACCTGGCTGTCGCTGATGCTCAAGGAGCGCCCGACCGGAATCACCGGTTCATGCAATTACAAGGGCGAACTGCTCGAGGCCCGTATGGTCGGCGAGTGGATTGAGGATTTCGTCGCGCTGCTGGGGGCCGCCGCCGCCCAACCCAACACACCGCTCGACCGATTGCTCGATCGCAGGGCTGCTTGACCGCCTGTACAGCACGGGCGAATACAGGTTCACTCGTCAAAGCTGTGAATGACCAAGTTGCATCTTGATTATTTGGCGCCAGCGCGCAAGATTATTCTCGCGTTTCGATTTGGACGATTATTTTGATCCGGGGGAGTGTTATGGGTTTCATCAAATTTACCAAGGGCACCTCGTTGAGCGACAAGGACCGCAAGGCCCTGCAAAAGCTGCTGACCGACGAGAAGAAGAAGCTCCAGTCCGCGCTGAAGGACGTCAACGCCAGCCTTTCCATGCTGGGCGGCTCGAAGAAGGCCAAGAAGAAAAAGTAAGACTCGTCGGCCGGGACGCCGCACGAATCTTTCGGAAAACGGGCCGCTCGCCTGCGAGTTGGGGTCTCGCACAAGCTTGAGCTCGTAAACCGGCCTGCAAATCGACAAGAATTCGCCCGGGTGGACCGATAACAACGCTCCGCTCAGTTGGTTCTTGCTCAATTGATTCTTCCGTCAGGACCGGGGGATTTGGCCTCCGCCTGACGCCATGGGCCTGATTGATGGCAGACGACAGAATTGAACTGTTTGTCGGACTGATCGAGACTATTGACGCGCCGGGCGCGGCCGATGCGTGCCGGCGCCTGCTCTCGGTCGACGAACGAGTCCGCGCCGACCGCTTCGTGTTCGAGCGGCATCGGCGGCAATATATTTTCGCGCATGCCATGCTGCGCCTGGCACTGTCGCGGGTCGCGCCCAACGTCGCTCCCTCCGACTGGTCTTTTGGGGCCGGCCGCTACGGGCGACCGTTTGTCGCTGCGCCCGCGACCTCGATCGCGCTGCATTTCAGCCTGTCGCATGCCGATGGCTGCGTCGCCTGCGTCGTGTCCGGGCATGAGGCCGTCGGCGTCGACGTCGAAACCGTGTCGCGGCGTGTCGCCCCGCTCTCCACCGCGAATCGTTTCTTTGCGCCGGAGGAGGTCGAAACGCTGCGCAGCCTGCCGGAGCCGGCGGCGATCGAGCGCTTCTTCGACTATTGGACGCTCAAGGAGGCCTATCTGAAGGCCAGGGGCTTTGGCCTCAATTTGCCGCTCGACGCCTTCGCGATGCAGGTGTCGCGCGAGGCCATCGAGATCAGCTTCAAACCCGACATCGCCGACGATCCGTCGGGATGGCGCTTCTCGCTGTGCTCGCCCTCCCCCTCGCATCGCCTCGCGATTGCCGACGGCTCCCGTGCGGACGGCGGCCTTCCCATCAGCCGCAACGCCTGGCCGCTCCAGGAAGCGGCTGAATGACGACCTCGCGGCTGCGCGTCTTCCCCGCGATCTCGCGCAACCGCGACCCCAGGACATATGTCGGCGAGCTGATGCGGGTGGCGCAGTTCGCCGACAGCAACGGCTTCGAAGGCATTCTGCTGTTCGAAGGCAACGACGTGTTCGTCGAGCCCTGGGCAATGGCCCAGCACATCATGGCAGGGACGACGCGATCTTCGCCGCTGATCGCCGTCAACCCCATCTACATGCACCCGTTCACGGCAGCCAAATTCGTCTCCTCCTTCGCGCAGTTCTACGGCCGCAAGGTCTATCTCAACATGATCACGGGCACCGCGGTCAGCGACTTGCAGGGCCTCGGCGACGACCATTCCCATGCGAACCGCTACGTCCGTCTTGGCGAATTCGTCGCGCTGATGCGCCAGTTGCTCTCAAGCCCGCGGCCGGTGAATGTCGCGGGCCGGTTCTACCGTGCGAGCAACCTGCAACTGCGCCCCCGCCTGCCCGCGGAGCTGATGCCGGAATTTCTGATCGCGGGCCAGTCCGAGGCGGCACAGCGCGTGGCGAAGGAGACCGGCTGCATCAAGATGCAGATGTTGCCGCCGGACCTCGATCGCGGGCTCGATGTATCAGGCATGAATTTCGGCATTTTCGCGCGCGAGAGCCGCGACGAGGCGCGGCAGGCGGCCAGGGCGCGCTTTCGCGACAATCCCGATGATCGCGAGCTGCTCGCGCTCACCGTGGAGAACAGCGACTCCGTGTGGAAGCGGCGGCTGTACGAGGGGCAAAGCGGCGAGCTCGCGGACAATGGCTATTGGCTGTTGCCGTTCCTGACCTTCCAGGCCGACTGCCCCTATCTCGTCGGCAGCTATGCCGAGATCGGCGCGAAGCTGAAGGATTTCGCGGCGAAGGGCCTGACCACGATCATGCTCGACATGGTCGCGGACGAGGCCGAGATGCAGCACGTCTGCAAGGCACTTGCGGCGAGCGGGATGTTCTGAGTTTTCCCCCTCTCCCCGCTTGCGGGGAGAGTCCCCCTCACCCGGAATTTGCTGTCGCAAATTCCGGCCTCTCCCCGCACGCGGGGAGAGGCGAAGATATCACCGCGCTTCTTCAAACCCTGCCAGCACCGAGGTCAGGTTCGCACCCAGGATCTCCGAGAGATAGCCGCCCTCCTGCACGAACACGGTCGGCAGGCCCATCCTGGCGATGGCCTGGCCGATACGGCGGAAACCCGGCGTGGTAACGGCAAGGCCCTTCAGTGGATCGTGCTCGGAGGCATCGAGGCCGAGCGCGATGACGAGGGCGCCGGGAGCAAAGGACTCGATCGCCTTGCGCGCGACATCCATCGCCTGGATGTAGCCGTCGTCGCCGGTGCCGATCGCCAGCGGGATGTTGAGATTGGTGCCGAGGCCCGGGCCTTCGCCGCGCTCGTGCGCATAGCCCCAGACATAAGGATAATATGCGACAGGATCGGCATGGATCGACACCGTGTACACGTCCGGCCGCGCATAAAAGATGCCTTGCGTGCCGTTGCCGTGGTGGACGTCGACGTCGAGGATCACGACGCGCTCGTGCTTGAGCCGCAGATGCGCGGCTGCAATCGCGCTGTTGTTGAGAAAGCAGAAGCCGCCGGCCATGTCGCGATAGGCGTGATGGCCGGGCGGACGGCAGAGCGCGTAGGTCGCGTCCTCGCCATCCATCACCATCTGCGCGGCGGTGACCGCAACATCCGTCGCAGCACAGGCCGCGGCCCAGGTGCCCGGGCCGATCGGCGCTGCGGTGTCGGCCGTGTGCCAGCCGAGCTTGCCGACGATGTGGGTCGGATAGGTCGCGGCATGCCGCACGGGATGGATGTTGCCGATCATCTCGGGGCCGGAATCGCCGAGCGCGGTCCAGGCGTCCCAGGCCTCGCTCAGAAACGACAGATATTCCGGACTGTGGATGCGCGCGCGGGGTCCCTGCCCGAATGTCGTCGGCTCGACCAGTTGATGCTTGCCGTCCTTCAACCCCTTGAGCAGGCGGTCGGCGCGCTCGGGCTGCTCGGTGGTGCGCTTGACGACACCGCGAACCAGGAAGAATTGCGGATCATGGCTGCGGTGCAGTTCGGTATGGACGGCTTTCACTCAAACACTCCGTGGTCGCTTTGACGGTGCCACAGATTCTTGATCGCTGCGGCGGCCAGATGCAAGCAAGAAGAATGCCGCCTCTGTCGCACCGCTCTGCGTCGCAAGCAGATCGCGCCTGATGCTCAGCAGCGCCCGCGCTGGAGGCAGTGCTCGCGGCCCGGCTGATCGGTACGGAAGGCTTCGACAAAGCCGCCCTGACGCTGCGTGACGAAGACGGTCTTGCCGTCGCTGCCGCCGAAGGCGAGGTTGGTCGGTTCCTTGCCCTTCAGCGCGATCTCGCGCTCGACCGCGCCAGTGGGTTTCATCAGCGCGATCGTGCCCTTGAGGATGCGCGCGACGTAGAGGCGACCGGCAACGTCGGTGCGCAGCCCGTCGACGGTGTCGGGCTGAAACGACTTCACCAGCTTTGCGCCGGTGAGTTCGTTGCCGCTGATCGTGTAGGACCATATCTGCCCGCTGCTGGATTCCCCGACATAGAGCGTCTTGCCATCCGGACTGAGATCGATGCCGTTGGTGGTGCCCATCGCGCGGGGCGCCGGCATCACCTGCCCCTGCACCGTTCCGTCAGCGGCTTTCGCGATGCGCCAGATGTGGCCCTCGCGACCCTTCCAGTTCGGATCGCTCGCATAGACCGTGCCGTCGCGCGCGACCGTGATGTCGTTGGGCTGGTTCATCTCGTCGGAGTGAAACCAGACTGCAGGTTCGGTGCTTCCCTTCGCAATGGTGAAGATGTTGTGCTTCTTGTAATCGGCAATGAACATCGCGCCGCTCCGATCGAAACGGATCGCGTTGCCGACGCTGCCTTCGGGGAGCGTCGTGAACAGCTCCGAAGCCGCAGCGCCCGCAGGCAGCTTGCCGATGGTGCCGGCCTTGCCGAGATTGACGACGAACAAATTGCCGTCGAGATCGGCGGCGGGTCCTTCGATGCCGAAAGTGTATTCGCTGGCGGGCGTGACCTGCACGCTGTCGAAAAGCTTGGTTTCGGCAGCAGCGGACGGCGCCGCGATGAGCAAGATGCTACTGCACAGGCACCAGAAATTCCTGCCGGATGTAATAGCCATCGTCGTCGGTGCACTCGCCATTCAGATAGGGATCGGCCGGCCGGAAGAATCGGCTGAAGCCGGGTTTGTCTACAGCGCTCCTTTGTGTCACGACAACGACCTTGGCAGCCGGTATTTCGCCGCATTCCTTGTTGGTTTTGCCAAAGAACCTGCGTTGCGGCGGACCGGCCTTGATCCGTATCCGCGTTCCCGGAACCATTCTGGCAACGAGCAGGTCAGCGGTATCGAGCAGGCGTGCGTAACCGGGCTCGGTCTTCGGCAGGCTTTCGCCGCCCGGCGGCATCAGCTTCTCGGCGCCGAGACCGCGAAGGCGCGTCCGCAGCCTGCCGGAATCGGGGTCGCCCGGATAGATCCAGCCGTCCTGCGACAGCATGAAGCGGAGCACCGTCGCATCCTTCTCCGCTTCCGACTGTCCTGCCTTCAGGCCGAAATCCGAATGGCAGCCGAGGCAATGCTTCTCGACGAGGCCCTTGCGCAGCGTGGTGAGGCGAACGCTGTTCTGCGCGTCCCTGGCGATGAAGGCCGCGAGCTGGTCGATCATCGCCTGGCTGCGCGTGTCGCAGGGCAGCGGCTGAGGCGCGTCGCCCGCGGCACGGTCGATGCGGATCACCGTCTGGTTCTTGTCCTCGACCAGCCAGATCGCGCCGTCCTCGGCGACCGTCATGCCGACCGGCGCGCCTTGCGGCCGCGCGCCGTTGACGCGGTGCCAGCCTGCAATCAGTTCCTCGAACGGCGCGGCAGCGACCTCGCCGGCGTCGGTCTGGAAGCTGTGGGTCGGATCAGCCGCGCAGCTGACATGGTAGCGCACCGGCGCCGGGCTCGGCCTGGGAAAACCGTGGTCGTCGACATCGTAGGCGAGCACACGGCTGCCGGTCGGGCGATAGCCATGCAGGCCGACCAGCAGCTTGCCCTCGAGCTCCGGGAATTTCGCGCCGTGATAATAGAGCATCGCGAGCGGGGCGCCGTGCGGCGGCAGCAGCGAGAACGGCGGCTTGTAGAGCGCATTGGGCGTGCAGAGCGACTTGTAGGTCCCGGATTGCAGCACGCTCCTGAACTCGGGGCTCGGCGTCGACAGGTCGTAGCAATAGGGCCAGCCATAGTGCCTGCCCTGCTCGATCGCGTTGATCTCCTCGTTGGGCTTGAAGATGTCGGGCAGGTCGCGGCCGTTCTCGCCTTGCAGGAAGGCATAGCCGGCATCGGGGAAATTCGGATGCAGCGCCAGCGCCATCGAGTTCCGCAGGCCACGCGCGTAGACGGTGTGCGGCGGGTCAGGGTCGTTCGGCCTCAATGCCGGGAAGACGCCGCCTGACGGCGGCGTAAACAGCCAGATCGCGGCCATCGCGGAGGCGCCCTCGGCCGCCGCACAGGGCTTTGTGATCGGCGCAGGCGTGATGCAGTCGTCGCTGTGCGAGCCGACATTGACGAACAGCCGGCCGTTCCTGTCAAAGACGAACTGCTTGAGCGGATGCGCACTCTCGTCGAGCCTGGTGCCGTCGGGCAGCGTGATCCGGCGGCCCGGCATGTGACGGATGATGGTCTCGACCGTACCGCGCGGATTGTCCGCGAGCGGATCGAACCGGAAGATCGCCTCCGCGGTCGAGGCGTAGAGCTTCCTGTCCGGGCCGATCACGAGGCCGAACGGATATTCGAGGCCGGTCAGCAGTTCCTTGAATCGCTGCCCCGGGGGCGCATGCGGATCGAGCAGCAGCAGCCGCCCATCGGTGTGGCCCCAGCCCCCCATGTCGGCGACCACGAACAGGTCGCGGCCGGGCACCTGGACGATCGAACGCGGAAACTTGAGGCGATCCTCCTCGCTGGCGACGAGGCCGGCGCAAAATCCCGCCTTCATATCGATCTGGAGTCTTGGAAAAGCGAGATCGCCGCTGCCGCAGCTTTCCGTGCCGATCGCATAGCCGCTTTTCCTGACCGACTCGGACGAGGCCGGGGCCAGGCCGAGCAGCACTGCGACGACGGCCGCCGCAAACAAGCGCAGGCTCGGGCGTTCACAGCGGAATGTGAAGTCGTTCACAGCGGCCTCCCGGACGTATCGTCCAGGGTTGTTCCATGCCGCCTGCGCTCCGTCCAGTTGCCGATCACCCGCCTGTGATTAAACCTGTAACGACCTTGGTGCCGACCAACCTCCGTAGATTCCCTTACCGGGCTCGACCCGAATATTTTTCGACCGTTTCCGATGGTATCGGTTTGCCGTCCCAATCGCTTTCTACAGGAGGCGTGTATGGTTCAGATGTATTTCCACTGCTCGAATACCGAAGGCACGCTGATCGATCGGTACGGCACGGCGGTAGCCAATCTGACCGAGGCACGTGACCGCGCCGCCCAGATCATGCGTTCGATGATCCTGACGCCCGGTGCGGAAGACTGGCGCGACTGGGTGATCCATGTCAGCGGCGACGACGGCGAGGAGATTTTCGACCTCCCCTTCACCGCCATGCTCGGCAAGCCGCATTGAGGTGATGCCATGCTGATCGCGTCCTTGAGCCTGCTCCGCCAGCCCTTGAACTTCGTCGCCACCAAATGGCTGACGCTGGTCAGGGTCGCCGGCGACCCCTACCGCCCCGAGCTGCACTACATGCGCGGCCCCGGCCCGAAATGGCGCGCCAAGTATCAGGCCAGCCGGCTGAACCGCGCGCTCTGAAGCTGTCGTCTCGCCGCTTGCGGCAAACCGGTTCTCCAAACTCGCTATGCCCGGGCAGGTCCCGGGCATTGACGTCTTGGGCTCCTCACCGCCCGGTGAACTTCGCCTTGCGCTTCTCGACGAAGGCATCGCGGCCCTCGATGGCGTCGGCGCTTTTCCGGATCATGGCCTGAAGCTCGATCTCGCGGCGGAACTGGGCCTCATAGGTCGCGTGCTCGCTCTCCTCGACCAGCGCGCGGGTTGCGACCAAAGCGCGCGTCGGGCCCTCCGCGAGACGGCGCGCCAGCACCAGCGCCTCTCCCATCAGCTTCTCGTCGTCGACGACCTGCCGCACCAGGCCGATCTCCTGGGCGCGTTCCGCCGTCAGCGGCTCGTTGAGCAGCATCAGCTCGAGCGCCCGCTGCCGGCCGACCAGGCGCGGCAGCAGCCAGGTCGAGCCGAGATCGGGCACCAGCGCAATGCGGCTGAACACCTGGATGAAGCTCGCCGACCGCGCCGCGACGATGATGTCGCCGGCCATCGCGAGGCTGAAGCCGCCGCCGGCCGCCACCCCGTTGACGGCGACGACGACGGGCACGCGGCATTCGCGGAGCGCCTTGAAGGCCGGCCAGTAGAAGCGCATCACGCCGGCGGCGATGTCCTCGCCGAGCGCCTCGGAGGCCTTCAAATTCTGTCCCGAGCAGAAGCCGCGCCCGGCGCCGGTGAGGATCAGCGCGCGAACACCCTCGTCCTGTGTCATGCCGCCGACGGCGGCAGCCAGCGCGCCGAGCAGGTCCGGCGTCATCGCGTTCAGGCTCGCCGGCTCGTCCAGCGTCAGGATTCCGACCGCGCCATCCCGCGCCTGTTTCACACCAGCCATGCCGCTTCTCCCTTTGGATGTTCTCGTTGGCTGCAATGTGCCATTGTCCGCGCGCTTCGCCAAATGCGGAGCTTTTCAAGTCGGCACCACCAAGCCAAGTCCACCGAAGCCAAGACCAGCGAAGACAGACACAAGACCGCATCATGCCTCATCAGTTCAGCCTCGCCCAAACCGTCCGCAAGCCTGCCGTCAAGACCAAGGGCGGTATCGTCGCCGCGCAATCGCGCCGGGCTGCCGAAGTGGGCGCGCAAGTGCTGGCCGCGGGCGGCGATTGCGTCGACGCGATCGTCGCGACCACCATGGCGCTGAACGTGCTGGAGCCCTGGAACAGCGGCATCGGCGGTGGCGGCGCGATGGTGCTCTACCGCGCCAGGGAAAATCGCACCGAGGTGATCGACTACGGCATGTGCGCCCCGCAGAGCCTGCGCGTCGCGGACTATCCGCTCAGCGGCGAAGGCGCAGCGTCCGATCTCTTTCCCTGGCCGCGGGTGAAGGACGATCGCAACATTCACGGCCCCGGCGCGATCGCCGTGCCCGGCGTCGTCGCCGGCATGGAGGAAGCGCATCGCCGCCACGCCAAACTGCCGTGGAAGGACCTGGTCGCGCCGGCCGCCGCGCTCGCCGGCGAAGGCCTGCTGGCCGATTGGTGGACCACACTGACGATCGCAAGCTCGGCGGCTGACCTCCGGCGCTATCCCGCGAGCGCGGCGGCGTTCCTGAAGGACGGCCTGCCGCCGACCGCGCCATGGGGCATCAAGTCCGAGACGCGGCTGTCGCAGGACAAGCTGAAGGCAACGCTGTCGCACCTCGCCGAAGCCGGACCGCGTGATTTCTACCAGGGCGATCTCGCCAAAAGCATCGCATCCGACATCAAGGCCGACGGCGGCTCGCTGTCGGTCGAGGACCTCGCCGCATTCCGCGCCCATCTGCGCGAGCCGCTGGCGATCCCCTATCGCGGCGGCAAGGTGTTTGCGACGCCGGAGCTCACCGCCGGACCGACGCTGGCGCACGCGCTGCGCCTGTTGCAGCAAAATCTGAAACCGGCAGGTGCACCCGATGCCGCCACCTACGCCGAATATGCGCTCGCCCTGCAAGCTGCCTATCGCGAACGGCTCAAGGACATGGGCGATGCCGACGGCAAGCGCTCGCTCGGCGCCGAATATCTGGCACCAGCCTGCACCACGCATTTCTCCGTCGTCGACCGCCACGGCAATGTCGCCGCGGTGACGCAGACACTGCTTTCGTCCTTCGGCTCGAAATACGTGACGCCGCACACCGGCATCGCCATGAACAACGGCATCATGTGGTTCGATCCGACGCCCGGCACCACCAACTCGCTCGCTCCGGGCAAGCGCTGCCTCACCAACTACACGCCCGTCATCGCCGAGACCAGGGACGGCAAGCGTCTCGCCATCGGCGCCTCCGGCGGCCGCCGCATCCTGCCCGCGGTGATGCAACTCGCATCCTTCGCAATGGATTTCGGCATGGACCTCGACGCGGCGATCCACCAGCCGCGCATCGACGCCAGCGAGGGCGCGGTCGTGATCGGCGATGTCAGACTGCCGGCAGACACACGCAAGGCGCTGGCCGCACGCTTCGACTATGAAGAGAGCCGGGTGCAGGCGCTGCCGCAGAAATTCGCCTGCCCGAGCGTGGTGATGCGCGAGGGCGAGGTCAATTTCGGCGCGGTCGAGATCTTCCAGCCATGGGCCGATGCGGTGGCGGAGGCCTGAGTCCGTTTACGAGAGAGCGTGCCAGCGGTGAACCGCGGGCACGTCGCAAGCGCGGATGTGCCAGCACGCGTTGAGCCGATGCGCGATCGCGCATCTCCGCGAGCGTCACGACTCCTCCACATTTGCAGGGAACTTAGCTGCGCACAGTCCGTTCATTGATCGGACAAGTGCGCTCGCCCCACTGGAGAACATGATGAAGAAACTTGCGCTCGCCGCGTCGCTGATCATTGCGGCGGGTTTCACACTGACCAACCCTGCGTTTGCAAAGGGTGGTCATGGTCACGGCCACGGTTACGGCCACGGTTACGGCCACGCGATGGGCCATCATTACGATGGCACGCCGCCCGGATGGTCGCATGGACGCAAGGTCGGCTGGCGCGGTCACGGGTGCCCGCCCGGACTGTGGAAGCAGGGCCGCTGCTGACGCGATCTGCAATTCCTGCAAGGCGCCGCCCCTGACAAGGCGGCGCCTTCTTCATATGCCGAGCCGGTCCCGCACGCGCCCTGTGATGACCGCGGTCGTCACCCCCACCGGCCAGAACGCGTGCATCGGGATCGGCTTGATGCCGGTGACGGGCATGTCGATCTCGGCCTTGGCGCCGCCGATCAGGCGGCGGGCGAGCTGCGCGCCCATCGCGGTCGAGAGCGCGACGCCGCGGCCGTTACAGCCGAGCGAGATCAGGATACTTTCGGCGGGCTCGTGCACATGCGGATAGTGGTCCTTGGTGATCGCGAGCCGGCTATTCCAGCCATGGGTCCAGGCGACGCCCTTCAGCTGCGGCCATAGCCGCTCGGCATAGCGGATGAGATAGGCGACATCCGACGGCGAGCTGATCCAGCGCATCGGGCCGCGGCCGCCCATCAGGAGGCGGTTGTGCTGGTCGATGCGGTAGTAGACCGTGATGTGGCCGCTCTCGTAGAGCACGGGACGCGTCGGCATGATCGAGCGGGCGACCTCCTCGGAGAGCGGCGCGGAGGCGACGATCGAGGAAAACACCGGCACGATGGTGCGGCGAAGCGCCGGCCAGAGATCATCGGTGAAGCCATTGGTGGCGAGCAGCACCTTTTCTGCACGAACCACCGCGCGCGGCGTCTCGATGCGCCAATGCGCGCCGTCGCGGCGCAGCGACAGCGCCGGCGTCTCGCCATGCACCTTCGCGCCCGCCGAGATCGCGGCGCGCGCGAGACCGCGGGCATAGCTGAGGGGATGCAGGTCGCCGCCACGCGCGTCCAGCATGGCGCCGATATAACGGTCGGTGCCGGTCATCTCGCGCAGCTGCTCGCGGTTCAGATATGTCACCGGCATGCCGCGGCGGATGCATTGCTGCGCCGTCTTCTCGATCGCAGCGGCACTGGCCTCGTTATAGGCCGCACGCAGCGTTCCGTTTTGCCGCGCCTCGCACGGGATCTGGTAGCGACGGATCAGCTCGTGCGTAAAATTCGGCGTGCCGTACGAGAACTCGATCATGCGGCGGCCAAGTTCAGTGCCGAAATCGGCCTCGATCTGGTCGGGATCGTGCTTCAGGCCGGGATTGGTGTGGCCGCCATTGTTGCCGGACGCGCCCCAGCCCGGCTCCTGCGCCTCCAGCACCAAGGCCTCGACGCCCTGCTCCGCCAGATGCAGCGCGGTGGACAGGCCGGTGTAGCCGCCGCCGATAATCGCGACGGAGACGGTCTTGTCGGCGTCGAGCGGCGGCGTGGCGACCGGCGCAACGGCGGTGTCAGCATAAATCGAGGGCGGCAGAGGCAGGCGCGCAGTCATGGCGAAGACCGATCAGAGCGGATGCAGCACCCGGCGCAGGAAATCCTGCGTGCGCGGGTGCTGGGGTTGGTTGAGCACCGATTTGGCCGGCCCCTGCTCGACGATGACGCCGCCGTCGATGAACAGCACGCGATCGGCGACGTCGCGGGCGAAGCCCATCTCGTGGGTGACGACGACCATGGTCATGCCGTCGTCGGCGAGCTTGCGCATCACGCCGAGAACGTCGCCGACGAGTTCGGGATCGAGCGCCGAGGTCGGCTCGTCGAACAGGATCGCCTTGGGCTGCATCGCGAGCGCGCGCGCGATCGCGACGCGCTGCTGCTGGCCGCCGGAAAGCTGCGGCGGGTGCGCGTCGGCCTTTTCGGCGAGGCCCACCTGGGCGAGCAGCGCGCGGCCGCGCTCGAGCACTTGCGCACGCGCCTCCTTCTTCACGTAGAGCGGGCCCTCGACCACGTTCTCCAGCACCGTGCGATGCGGAAACAGGTTGAAGCGCTGGAACACCATCGAGACCTGGGTGCGGACGTTCACGATCGACGGCGCATCGCGGTCGACCTTCAATCCTTCGACATTGATCTCGCCGCGATCGTAGCTTTCCAGCCCATTGATACAGCGCAGGATGGTCGACTTGCCGGAGCCGGACGGGCCGACGATGCAGACCACCTCGCCCTTCTCGACCTTCGCCGTGATGCCCTTGAGCACCTCGACCTTGCCGAAACTCTTGTGAACGTCGGTGAGCTCGATCATTTCTTGCCCGCCCGCTTTTCGAAGTGACGGACCAGCAGGATCAGCGGAATGCTCATGGTCAGGTACATCAGCGCCACCAGCGTGAACACGCTGGTGTTCTTGAAGGTCGAGGACGCGATCAGCTTGCCCTGCAGCGCAAGCTCGGCGACCGTGATGGTCGAGGCCTGCGACGAATCCTTCAGCATCATGATCATGACGTTGCCGTAGGGAGGTAGCACGATGCGCACCGCCTGCGGCAGCACCACGCGGCGCATGGTGAGCCACCAGCCCATGCCGATCGACTGCGCCGCCTCGATCTGGCCCTTGTCGATCGCCTCGATGCCGGCGCGGAAGTTTTCCGCCTGGTAGGCCGAATAGGCGATGCCGAGCCCGAGGATGGCGGCCTGCAAGGCCGACAGCGTGACACCGAGATCGGGCATCACGAAGTAGAGGTAGAACAGGAGCACGATGATCGGGATGCCGCGGATCACGTTGATCAGGCTGGCGCTGAGCATCGACAGGACCTTGATGCCGGAGACCCGCATCATCGCCCAGATCAGGCCGAGCACCGTCGAGAGCAGCAGCGAGCCGATGGTGACGACGATCGTCAGCGCGACGCCGCTCATCAGGATCGGGAAGAACTCGGCAGCGTCGTGCCAAAAGCCTTTCATCGGGCAGCCTTCGATCAGCCTCTAACCATCAGCCCTGGGCTTTCTGGCCCCATTTTTCGAGGATCTTGTCGATGGTGCCGTTGGCCTTGAGCTTGGCCAGCGAGGCGTTGATCTTGCCGAGCAGCGCGCTGTCGCCCTTGCGCACGCCGATGCCGACCGAGCCGACCGTGACCGGCTTGTAGCTGTCGACGAGCCGCACCTCGGGGAAGCCGCCCTGCTTCAGGTTGTAGGCGAGGATCGGATAGTCGGCGTAGCCGGCCTTGAGACGGCCGGTGTTCACGTCGCGCAGGATGTCGGGAATGGTGTCGTAGGCCTTGACGTCGGCGAACAGGCCGGACTTCTTCAACGCGTCGACGAAGGCGGTGCCGACCTGGGCGCCGACCGTCTCGCCCTTCAGGTCGTCCTGCGTGGCGTAGGCCTTGGTGTCGTTCTTCGGCACCACCAGACCTTCGCCATAAGTGTAGATCGGGTCGGAGAAGTCGACGACCTCCTTGCGCGGCGCCGTGATGAACATCGCGGCCGCAATGATGTCGATCTTGCTCGAGGTCAGCGACGGGATCAGCGCGGAGAACGACATCGGCTCGATCTGCACGTTGAGGCCGGCGTCCTTGCCGATCTCGGTGATGAGATCGACCATGATGCCCTGGATGGTATTGGTCTTGGTGTCGAGGAAGGTGAAGGGAATGCCCGTCGGCGTCGAGCCGACCTTCAGCACCTGCTGCGCGGAGGCCGGCACGACTCCGGCAATCGCGAGCGCCGCGACTGCGGCCTGGACAAAACGCTTCAACGCCATCGCATCCCCCTTTGGGTCCGGCCGCTAGCGGCGCTCGCAGATGTCTTGATCGCAGACGTTGCGGGCCAAGCCGTTTCGGCCTATTTTCACCAATATGAAAATTTGGTCACACTTTCGCAGGTGATGCAAGTGGTTTTCATGCACATGAAGGAAGCGGCTTGACGTGAGCGGTGGCAAAAGAATGCGCAAACCGGCCGCCGCAAAGCCGGCCAGGAAGCTGAAGGCCAAGACGGTGCCGGCCAAGGCGATGACCAAGCCGGCCGAGCCCGCGATGGACGTCGCGGTCGGCCGCCGCATCCGCGATATCAGGCGCGTCAGGCAATTCTCGCTGGAAACGGTCGCCGCGCGCACCGGCCTGTCGATCGGCTTCCTCAGCCAGATCGAGCGCGGCCTGTCGTCGCCGTCGCTGCGCGCGCTGGCAACGCTCTCCGACGTGCTCGGCGTCGGCATGGCGGCTTTGTTCGGTTCGAACCCAAGTGCCGACGGTGCCTCCGACCAGGTGGTGACGCGCGGGCTTCAGCGGCCGGAACTGAAACTCTGGCGCAGCGGAATTTCGAAGCAATTGCTGAGCGCCGCGGGCAGCGACAACCGGCTCAACCTGTTCCTGGTGCACATCGATCCCGGCGGCTCCGCGGGCGACGAGCTCTACACCCACGACGGCGAGGAAGCCGGCCTCGTGCTTGATGGCGAGATGATGCTGACGGTGGACAGCGAGACGTGGTCGCTGAAGACGGGCGACAGCTTTCGCTTCGCCAGCCGCCGGCCGCACCGGTTTTCCAATCCGGCGCAGGATGCCAAGGCCGTGGTGCTGTGGGTGAATTGCGTGACGGGGGCGGGGTAGTCAATTGCCGTCATTCCGGGGCGCCTCGAAGAGGCGAACCCGGAATCTCGAGATTCCGGATTCGATGCTTCGCATCGACCCGGAATGACAGCGTCAATCACCCGAACCGGTGCGCGTACCGATCCACCGTCAGCGCGCTGACGTCGACCTCCGGCTTCTTGCCTGACAGCATGTCCGCGAGCACCCGTCCCGAACCGCAGGACATGGTCCAGCCGAGCGTGCCGTGTCCGGTGTTGAGGTGGAGATTGGCGTATTGCGTCGGGCCGATCACGGGCGGGCCGTCCGGCGTCATCGGACGCAGGCCGCTCCAGAACGTCGCCTTGGACAGATCGCCGCCGCGCGGGAACAGATCAGTCAAGGAGTGATCCAGCGTGGCGCGGCGGGCGTCATAGAGCTTGCTCGAGAAGCCCGAGATTTCGGCAGTGCCGCCGACGCGGATGCGATTGCCGAGGCGCGTGATCGCGACCTTGTAGCTCTCGTCCATCACGGTCGATTCCGGCGCGCCCGAGGCATCCTTGATCGGCACCGTGATCGAATATCCCTTCACCGGATAGACCGGCAGCGAAATGCCGAGCGGCGCAACCAGCCGCGACGACCAGCTTCCGAGCGCCAGGACGTAGGCGTCGGCCTGCAACACGCCGGCGCTGGTCACGACGCCACTGACGCGTGCGCCGTCGGTGACGATGCGGTCGATGCCGGTATTGAACATGAAGCGCACGCCGAGCGCCTGGGCATGCTTGGCCAGCGCCTGCGTGAACATGTGGCAGTCGCCGGTCTCGTCCTGCGGCAGGCGAAGTCCGCCGGCGAACTTCTCCTTCACGCCGGCGAGCGCCGGCTCGACCGCGATGCAGCCTTCGCGGCCCAGCACCTCGAAGGGCACGCCATATTGCTTGAGCACGGCGATGTCTTCGCCGGTGCCGTCGAGCTGCGCCTGGTGGCGGAACAGCTGGAGCGTGCCCTGCGAGCGCTCGTCATATTGAATGCCGATGTCGCGGCGCAGGTCGCGCAGGCAGTCGCGGCTGTATTCCGCGATCGGGATCATCCGGCTCTTGTTGACCGCGTAGCGCGCGCTGGTGCAGTTGCGCAGCATCTTGAGCAGCCAGACCCACATCACCGGATCGAGCTTCGGCCGGATCACCAGCGGGCCGTGCTTCATCAAGAGCCACTTGACCGCCTTCACCGGCACGCCGGGCCCAGCCCAAGGCGAGGAATAGCCGGGCGACACCTCGCCGGCATTGGCGAAAGAGGTCTCCAGTGCCGGCTCCGGTTGACGGTCGACGACCGTCACGTCATGGCCAGCACCCGCAAGGTAGTAGGCAGAGGTGACACCGATGACACCGCTGCCGAGGATCAGAACTTTCACGCTTCGTCAAACTCCCGCGGCATCACGCTCGCCGCTGCAAGAAGAACTTTCGCAACGGCGAGAGCAATTATCAGGCCACCTTCTTGATGGCGTCGCCGAGGATCGAGACCATCTGGTCGATATGGCTCTTCTCGACGATGAGCGGAGGCGACATCGCGAAGCTATCGCCGCTCATGCGCAAATAGAGGCCGGTGTTGAAGCAGTCGACCATCACGTCGTAACCGCGCGCACCGACCACGCCGGCGCGCGGCGCCAGCTCGACCGCGCCCATCAGGCCGCAATTGCGGATGTCGACGACGTTCGGCAGGCCCTTCAGCGAATGCAGCGCATCGCGCCAGTATTCGGCGATCGACGCACCGCGCGTGAGCAGGCCTTCGTCCTTGTAGATGTCGAGCGTCGCGATGCCGGCGGCGCAGGCCGTCGGATGCGCCGAATAGGTGTAGCCGTGGAACAGCTCCATCTGGTTCTCGGGGCCGACCATCATCCCGTCGTGCACCTTGCGGCTCGCGAACACCGCGCCGCAGGGAATGGTGCCGTTGGTGATGCCCTTGGCCGTCGTCATCAGGTCCGGCGTGACGCCGAAGAAGTTGGCGGCGAACGGCGTGCCGAGGCGGCCGAAGCCGGTGATGACCTCGTCGAAGATCAGCAGGATGCCGTGCTTGTCGCAGATCTCGCGCAGGCGCTGCAGATAGCCCTTCGGCGGCGGCAGCACCGCGGTCGAACCCGGCACCGGCTCGACGATGACGGCGGCGATCGTCTCGGCGCCGTGCAGGCCAACCAGGCGCTCGAGATCGTCGGCGAGCTCGGCACCATGCTCCGGCTGATCCTTGGCGAAGGCGTTGCGGCTGAGATCGTGGGTGTGGCGGATATGGTCGACGCCCGGCAGCAGGGTCGCGAAGGCGCGGCGGTTGGCGACCATGCCGCCGACCGACGTGCCGCCGAAGCCGACGCCGTGATAACCACGCTCACGGCCGATCAGGCGGGTGCGGCTCGACTGGCCGGTGGCGCGATGATAGGCGAGCGCGATCTTGAGCGCGGTGTCCACCGACTCGGAGCCGGAATTGGTGAAGAAGATCCGGTCGAGGCCCTTCGGCGCGATCTCGGCGAGCCGCTCGGCGAAATCGAACGCCAGCGGATGGCCCATCTGGAACGTGGGCGCGAAGTCCAGCGTCATCAGCTGCCGCTCGACGGCGGCGGCGATCTGCTTGCGGCCGTGGCCGGCATTGACGCACCAGAGGCCAGCGGAGCCGTCGATCACCTTGCGGCCGTCGACGGTGGTGTAGTGCATGCCCTCGGCCGAGGAGAACAGGCGCGGCGCCTTCTTGAACTGCCGGTTGGCCGTGAACGGCATCCAGAACGAGTCGGTCTTGATAGTGTTCGGAATCTGATGAAGGGTCACGGCCGCGCTCCTTTGCTGACGGGATAGCAGAGGCACGGCTTCCAAGGCGCAACAAGTCCTTTTCTGGTAACCTGCAAGCCATTGATTTCACTGGGGCCGCTGGTCCATATTTGCGCGATCCGCAACACCTGCAACAGGGACCAGGGGCATGAGCGTCGACATCGGTGGACGGCTGCGATTCATCCGGGCGCGCCAGAAGCTGTCGCAGCGCGAGCTTGCCAAGCGCGCCGGCGTCACCAATTCGACGATTTCGCTGATCGAATCCAACCAGATGAACCCGTCGGTCGGCGCGCTCAAGCGCATCCTCGACGGCATCCCGATGGGGCTCGCCGAGTTCTTCGCACTGGAGCCGGAGAGCCGGCGCAAGATCTTCTATCGCGCCGAAGAGCTGACCGAGGTCGGCAAGAAGCCGATCTCGTATCGGCAAGTCGGCGACAATCTGTTCGGCCGCAGCCTGCAGATTCTGAAGGAGCGCTACGAGCCCGGCAGCGACACCGGACGCGTGCATCTCGTCCATGACGGCGAGGAAGGCGGCATCGTGATTTCAGGCAAGCTCGAAGTCACCGTCGAGGACGAGCGCCGCATCCTCAATCCCGGCGATGCCTATTATTTCGAGAGCCGCCGCCCGCATCGCTTCCGCTGCGTCGGCGGCAAGCCGTGCGAAGTGATCTCGGCGTGTACGCCGCCGACGTTTTGACGCCGATCAAATTCCTCCGGGATCTTACGGAGCCACCGGTTTCCTACGGAGCTTGAGCCATCTCAATTTCCGCGAGCCGAACCTCTATATATTACGAACCGTAGCCGAGCAGCCTGGCGCAGAGGTGCTGAGGTTATGGCCCCGGACTCCTAGGCACTCCGGGGCCGCTTCGTAACAGGGCTCGCCGATGAAGATCACGCTCGCCAATGCAGAAGCCGCGCTCGACGAAGTTCGGCGCGATGCCGACAAGCTCCACTCGCGCGAGCTGCGCGAGGCCATCGCCGCATACATCGAGACGCAGAGAGAGGCGATCAAGGCCCTCCGGCGGAAGATGAACTGACGCTTCGACGCGGGGCGAGAGCCGCGCGGCGATTCTCCGCCCGGCTCTCGTTGACATCGCCGCAGCGCTCAAGACTGCGTCAGCAATTCCTCGATCCGGATCGGGAAGCGGCGCACGCGCACCCCGGTCGCGTGCCAGACGGCGTTGGCGACCGCGCCCGCACTGCCGGTGATGCCGATCTCGCCGACGCCCTTGATCCCGAGCGCATTCACATGCGGGTCGTGCTCCTCGACAGTAATGACGTCGAGCGGCGGCACGTCGGCATTCACGGGGATGTGGTACTCGCCGAGATTGGCATTCATGATCCGGCCGCTGCGGCGGTCGGTGATGGCCTCCTCGTGCAGCGCGAAGGACATCCCCCAGATCATGCCGCCGAACAGCTGGCTCTTCACGAGATGCGGATTGACGATGCGCCCCGCCGCGAAGGCGCCGACCATGCGCGTGACGCGGACCTGGCCGAGCTCGGGATCGACCTTCACCTCCGCGAACACCGCGCCATGGGCGTGCATGGCATACTCCTCCATCGCCGCAGGATTTGGCGCGCCGGTGCCACGCGCCTCGACCTCCGCGACACCGGCACGCGCGAGGATCTCGGCATAGCTCTCGCCGCGACTCTCGTCGTCACGCCGGAACAGCTTTCCGTCGCGCGCGACCACGCCGGCATTGCCGGCGCCGAACAGCGGCGAGCGCTCGTCGCCGGTGGCGAGAGCGGCGAGCTTAGCAATTACGGCCGCGCCGGCGCTGTGGATCGCAGCGCCCGCGGTCGCCGTGTGCGCCGAGCCGCCGGCGATGCCGGCGTCGGGTAGGTCGGACGTTCCGGCCTTGAACGTGACGCGATCGATATCGAGGCCGAGACCGTCGGCTGCGATCTGGGCGAGTGCCGTCCAGGCGCCCTGCCCCATGTCATGCGCGCCGATCTCCATTGCACCGGTGCCGTCGCGGCGGAGCGCGGCACGCGCTTCCGCCTGGAACATCAGCGCCGGGAAGGTCGCGGTGCCCATGCCCCAGCCGACCAGAAGACCGGCATCGTCGCGCATCTGCCGCGGCTGGAGCGAGCGCTTGGCCCAGCCGAAGCGCGCGGCGCCCTGCGCGTAGCAGGCACGCAGCGCCTTGGATGAGAACGGCTTTCCCGTGATCGGCTCGACCTCGGCGTAGTTCTTCAGACGGAAGGCGAGCGGATCGATGCCGCAGGCCCAGGCCATCTCGTCGATCGCACTCTCGAGCGCAATCGAACCGGTCGCCTCGCCCGGCGCGCGCATGAACAGCGGCGTACCGGTGTTGACGCGCACGGCATCGTGCGAGGTGCGGATCGCAGGCGCCGCATAGAGCGTGTGCGAGGCATCGGCGGCGGGCTCGTAGAAATCGTCGAACGTGCTCGACACGGTCCGCGCATGGTGATCGAGCGCGGTCAGGCGCCCCTCGCCGTCGGCGCCGATGCGCAGCCGCTGGCGGGTCGGTGCGCGATGGCCGACCGGGCCATACATCTGCTCACGGCGCAGCACGAGCTTCACCGGCCGGCCGACGAGCTTGGCAGCCATGATGCCGAGGGTCGGCGGGCCGGACATCAGCCCCTTGGAGCCGAAACCGCCACCGAGGAACGGACTGCGGATGTGGATCTTGTCAGGCGCAATGCCGAACAGCTCGGCGATGCGCCCGAGCGAGAGCATCAGGCCCTGGGTCGGCATGTCGACCGACAGATTGTCCCCGTCCCAGCTGGCCACGATCGCATGCGGCTCCATGGCATTGTGATATTGCGGCGGCGTCTCGTAGACCGCATCGATCTGCTTCTCGGCCGAGGCAAGGCCCGCCTCGACATCGCCGCGGTGGCTTTCCGTGGGATTGCCGACGCCGACGACGGGCGGCACGTAGCTCTCGCCGGCATCGAGGCCGACGAGCGCAGGCAGCGCCTCATAGCGCGGCGCCAGCAGCACCGCGCCTTCCGTTGCCGCTTCCAGCGTCTCGGCGATCACGACGGCGATCGGCTGGTTGGCGTAGCGGACCTCGTCGCTCTGCAGCACCTCCATCCGGAACACGAACGGGTTGGTCTTGATCTCGGGGTCGATCGCGAGTGGCGGCTTGTGGTCTGGTGTCATGACGTCGACGACGCCGGGATGGCGCTTGGCAGCAGAGACATCGAGCGAGACCACGCGGCCGCGCGCAATGCTCGAGACCGCCATCACCGCAAACAGCATCCCGGGCGGATGATTGTCGGCCGCATAAGTCGCCTGACCCTTGACCTTGAGGAGGCCGTCGCGCCGGGTCAGAGGCTGGCCGATGCTCGAGCCGTGGCGCAGATGGGCGGGAGCGCTGGTGAGATTGAGCTCAGGCATGGATGGCTCCGGAGGTCGAGGCAAAGGGAGAGGCCGGCAGCGCCGGCAGGCGCGCCGGCGTACCGGCGGCGGCGAGAGTCAACGCGCGCACGACGATGCGGCGGGCGAGCTCGATCTTGAAGGCGTTGTCGCCGGACGGCTTTGCGTCGGTGAGCGCACGCCAGGCGGCTTCCTGGAAGGCGTCGGCCGTGGGCGCGACACCCTTGAGCACGTCTTCCGCTGCGCGGGCACGCCAGGGCTTTGCGGCAACGCCGCCGAGCGCGAGCCGCGCCTCCCTGATCTTGCCGTTCTCGATCTGCAACGCAGCGGCGGCCGAGACGACGGCAAAGGCGTAAGATGTGCGCTCACGAACCTTGAGGTAGCGCGCATGCGCCGCAAAGCTGCGCGCCGCAGCCGGCAGGCGCACCGCGACAATCAGGTCGCCGGGTTCGAGCGCGGCCTCGCGCTGAGGCGTATCGCCGGGCAGGCGATGCAGTTCGTCCAGTGCGATCTCGCGACGGCCGCTCCTGCCCTCGATCTCGACGATGGCGTCAAGTGCGACCAGGGGCACGCAGAAGTCCGAGGGATGCGTGGCGATGCAGCTCTCGCTCCAGCCGAGCACGGCATGGGTGCGGTTCTCGCCGTCGCGGGCGTCGCAGCCACTGCCCGCCTCGCGCTTGTTGCAGCGGCTGGCGGTGTCGTAGAAATATGCGCAGCGCGTCCGTTGCAGCAGATTGCCGCCGACGGTCGCAGCGTTGCGCAGTTGCGCCGAAGCCCCGGAGAGTAGCGCTTCGGCGACGGCCGGATAGGCCTTTGCAAAATCCGGGTCATGCGCAAGATCGGCGTTGCTCACCAGCGCGCCGATACGCAGCGACCCGTCGGCGAGATGCTCGATTGCGTCGAGCCCTTCGAGATGCGTGACATCGACCAGGCGATCCGGACGACTCACGCCCCCCTTCATCAGATCGAGCAGATTGGTGCCGGCGGCGAGATAGGCAGCGCCCGGCTGGCCGGCGGCGGCAACGGCTTCAGTAACCGTGGCCGGCCTGACATAATCGAACGGCTTCATGCGGAGCGCCTCTGATTGGATTCGTCCATGCGTTCTTGCGCCTCGCGCACGGCATCGACGATGCCGGCATAGGCGCCGCAGCGGCAGAGATTGCCGCTCATGCATTCGCGGATGCGTTCGGGATCGTCGCCGGCCTGGGCCTCGCGCATCATGCCGATCGCGCTCATGATCTGGCCGGGCGTGCAAAAGCCGCACTGAAATCCGTCATGGGCAATGAAGGCGGCCTGCACGGGGTGAAGCTGGTCGCCGCGCGCGACGCCCTCGATAGTGAGGATGTCGGCGCCGTCATGGCTGACGGCGAGCGCGAGGCAGGAATTGATGCGTTTGCCGTCGACGAGAATGGTGCAGGCGCCGCACTGGCCGCGGTCGCATCCCTTCTTGGTTCCGGTCAGATGGAGGCGCTCACGCAGGAGATCGAGCAGCGTGACGCGCGGATCGTCGAGGACGAAGTCGCGCCGCGCACCGTTCACGGTGAGGCTGATGGAGTGGTTCATACAAGGCTCCGATCAGATATGGACATGAGTGATCGCGCGGCGCGCCACCGCCGTGGCCGCCGTCGATTCCAGCGTTGACCGGACGAAGCCGGGCAACATCCCAGCGAAGATACGGAGGCACCCTCCGCTTAACAAGGGCCGCCGAAAAATATTTGGAATTCGTCAAAAGCCCATGCGCAGACAACGCGATGCAGCTAGCCAAGGGTTCAATCTAACCAATTCGTGATCTACATTGCCGGCATGGACGACCACACCGACCAGACCCGAAAGCCCCGCGCCGATGCCGTGCGCAATCGCGAGCGCGTGCTCGAGGCGGCCAAGGCCGTGTTCAACGCGGGCGGTCCGGAGGCGAGCCTGGAGGCCGTGGCGAAACGCGCCGGCGTCGGCATCGGCACGCTCTACCGGCATTTCCCGACGCGCGAGGATCTGTTCGAGGCGGTATACCGGCGCGAAGTCGAGCAGCTCAGCGAGCTTGCCGAGCAGTTGAAGAATGCGAAGGACTCGGTCGACGCGCTGCGCCGCTGGCTACGTTCCGGGGTCGAATTCGTGGCCACGAAAAAAGGCATGTCGGCGGCGCTGGCGCTGACGTTCCAGAGCTCGTCGGAACTTGCGGCCTTCTCGATGGACCGGCTGACCAAGGCGATCGGCTCGCTGCTCGACCGCGCCGTCGCGGCCGGCGAGATGCGTGCCGATGTCAGCCCGGAAGACCTGCTCAGGGCTCTGATCGGCATGTGCTACATGCACGACCAGCCCGGCTGGCAATCCTCGGTGCTGCGCATGCTCGACGTGTTCGTCGACGGGCTGCGCGTGCAGCCCGGCGCGAAGGCCAAGGCGCGCTCCGCCGCCAAGCCCGCGACGCCGGCGCCCAAGCGGAAGCGATAGCGCGTCCCGCGTTCTGCAAAATCGTGCTAGGATCAAGGCCGCCGGGATATCAACGCGGAGCCTGTCGTGCGCGTCGCAGCCTTGCTTCTCCTTCTCGCTGTTGCTCTCAGCCCGTTCTGCGCACTGGCCGACGACATCGCCGCGGCACAAGGCATCATCCGCGCCCAGGAGCAGGCGTTCGTCCGCGACGATGCCACGGCCGCCTATTCCTATGCCGCACCGGCAATCAAGGAGATCTTTCCGGCGCCCGACATCTTCATGTCCATGGTGCAAAACGGCTACGCGCCGGTCTACCGCCACAAGAGTTTCGAGTTCGGCGACAGCAAGACCGAAGGCAACTGGATCGCCCAGCGCGTCCACATCGTCGACGCCAATGGCGAGGCCTGGGAGGCGCTCTACACGCTCGAGCAGCAGGCCGATGGCAGTTACAAGATCACCGGCTGCTCGCTGCTGAAGGCGGGACAGGCGGTTTAGGTCGCGAAACCCGGTCTTGCCTTGACCGAATTCATCCGCGAGCGGATCAGCAAGGTCAGGACGATGCCTATATTCAGCGCGTTCCAGGCCACGCCGTTTGCGAACGCCGCGGCATACGAGCCGGTGGCATCGAAGATGACGCCCGACACCCAGCCGCCAAACGACATGCCGAACACCGAGGCGAAGATCACGATGCCGACACGGGTCGCCGCCTCGCCAGCCGGCATCGCCTCGCGCACGATGATGGCGTAGCTCGGCACGATGCCGCCCTGAAACAGTCCGAACATCGCGGAGATCAGGTAGAGCGAGGCGAGGCTGTCGAAGAACAGGTAGAACACCAGCGCAAAGCCCTGCGCCAGCGACCCGACCAGCAGCGTGCGGACGCCGCCGATCTTGTCGGCAAGGAAGCCCGAGCCGATGCGGCTGACGATGCCGCAGGCCATCATCAAAGACAGCATCTCGGCGCCGCGCGCCACGCCATAACCGAGATCGCCGCAATAGGCGACGATATGCACCTGCGGCATCGCCATGGCGACGCAGCAGGAGATGCTGGCGATCGAGAGCAGCACCGTCAGCGTATTGGTCGAGAGCTTGAGATCGACCCGCGGCGGCGGTGCATTGGCATGATCGCGAACCTTGTTGCCGCCCATCTGCGCGCGTAGGACCAGCACCAGGATCGTCATCAAGCCCACGCAGACGAGACCGATGCCGATATGGGTCATGCGCCAGCCGATCGTCTGCAGGCCCCAATTCACCAGCGGCGGCCACATTGTGCCGGCGACGTAATTGCCGCTCGCGACGATGGTCACGGCCAGCCCGCGATAGCGCTCGAACCAGTGCGAAGCCTCCGCCATCAGCGGCGCGAAGGTCGCCGAGGTGCCGAGCCCGATCAGGAAATACGCCGCCACGAACTGCCAGAGTTGACCAGACAGGCCCGCGAGCACATTGGCGACGCCGAGGAAGGCGATGCTGATCGCCATCGCCGGCACGATGCCGAATCGGTCGGTGATCTTGCCGGCGATCACGCCGCCAAGCCCGAAGCCGAACATCATGAGGGTGAAGGCCAGCGACACCGCGCCGCGCGTCGCTGCGAATTCGGCCTGGACCGCGGGAATCATGACCACGATCGCCCACATGCCGACGCCTCCGATCGATCCGATCAGAAGCGCAATGACAAGCCGCACCCAGGCCTGACGGGAATCAGGGCTGAAGGAGTCTGATGTATGTCCTGGATGATTTGGGGCGTGCACGGGCCGGACCATGGCCCGCGGATCGGAACACGGTCAAGCTTCGTGGCGTGATATTGGGCATGCGCGGTGCACTGCGGTAAGAAGAAGCTTGGCGGATGCGCGTTTTGCCATTAGTTTGCAATCTGCGTGTGCAAGACTGCCGCGCGAGGAGCCTATCGGCGGAATGCTGTTGCGATTGACACGATCGATGCGGATCAGGGTGGGGCGGATCATCGCCCTCGCCTATCTGTTCTGCGTGCTCGCGCCGGCCGCAAGCCTTGCCTGGGGCAATGGTCCGGCGCCGTGCCTCGACGACGCGCTCCTCGCCGACGTCGTGCCGGTGCATCATCAGACGCCAGCCGGCCACATGCATGACGGCGCTTCGCATGACCACGCCGGACCGCATGCGCATCCCCAGACCGCGGCGCAGGACGCGCCTGCTCCGCATCATCATGACGGCAAGGGAACAGTCGGCCCGTGCTGCGCGATGATGTGCGTGAGTGCGCTGCCGGCCGATCTGCCCGTCGTCGCCAAGCCGCTTCAGCCCATCTCCGCCTGCGCGCCCGAGATCGTGGCCAGCCTGCGTAGCGAGGCGCCGCCCCTGCTCTACCGTCCCCCCATCGCCTGATCTGACACGATGACGTCAGGGCCAGCGCGCGTCTGCGCGCGCGGGCCTGCGGTCTCACGACAGTTCAGGGATGAATCATGCTTACCCTTTCCGGGGCGAAGTCCGGCGCCGCATCCGCGGTGCGTGGACGACTCTTTCTATTTGGCTGGCCGCTGCTGGCCGTGATTGCGTTCGCGCTGGCCGGCTGCATGCCGGCCACCACGCAAGTGGCCGACGCCGATCCTGCCGATCCCTCGGCAAAGGTCGCACGCGCCAGTTATCGGTCGACCGTCGCGCCCTATACCAGCCTGCGGCCTGCGACGCCGGCGCCGTGGCGCGACCGCAACGACGCCGTCGCGCCGCAGCCGAAGCAAGACCGCTAGGAACCCGCCATGACACAGCATTTTGCGCGGGGCCTGCTCATGCTCACCGCGTTCGGACTCTCCGGCTGCATGGCGTTCTCGCCGGACGGCGGCATGACGACGGTCTCGGACCTCGCCAGCCAGACCATCAACAAGGACGTCGCCTTCGTCCGATCGGCAGAAGGCGCCGAGGCTGTCAACGCGACCGTCCACCGGTTGCTGGCGCGCACGCTGACCGCCGAGACCGCCGTGCAGATCGCGCTGCTCAACAACAAGGGGCTGCAAGCCGCTTACAACGAGCTGGCGCTGGCCGAAACCGAGCTGGTGGAGCAAAGCCTGCCGCCCAATCCCGTGTTCTCGATCTCGCGGATATCGGGCAATGGCGCGAACGAGATCGAGCGCCAGGTGGTCGGTGACATCCTCGCGCTGGCGACCCTGCCGTTCCGCTCCGACATCGCGCGCGACCGCTTCCGCCAGGCCCAATTGCGCGCGGCACTGGCGACGTTGCGGCTCGCGGCCGACGTGCGCCGCGCCTATGTCCGCGCGGTCACCTGCAACGAGCTGGCGGTGCTGCTGACGGACGCGAAAGCGACGGCGGAATCGACGGCCCAACTCGCCGTCAAGCTCGGCGAAACCGGCTCGATCAACAAGCTCGACCAAGCCCGCGAACAGGTGTTCTACGCCGAGACCACCGCCGACCTCGCGACCGCACGGCAGGCCGCGACGAGCACGCGCGAAAGGCTCGCGCGCCTGATGGGACTATGGGACGACGGCCTCGATTTCCGTCTGCCCAACCAGTTGCCGCCATTGCCGCGCCGGCCACAAGCGCTGCCTTCGATCGAGGCCGACGCGGTCGCTCATCGCATCGACTTGCAGATCGCGCGGCTCGAGCTGACGGCGCTGGCCAAATCGCTCAATCTCACCGAGGCGACGCGCTTCGTGACGCTGCTCGATCTCGCCGGCATCTCGCGCCGCACCCAGGATCCGGAAGGGGCGCCGTTCCGCGAACGCGGTTTTGACGTGCAGTTCCAGATCCCGATCTTCGACGGCGGCGAGGTGCGCGTGCGGCAGGCGGCGGAGACCTACAATCTCGCCTTCAATCGCCTGACCGAGCGTGCCGTGAACGTTCGCTCCGAGGCGCGCGATGCCTACCGGACCTACCGGTCCACCTACGATATCGCCAGTCATTACCAGCGCGAGATCATCCCCCTGCGCAAAATCATCACCGAGGAGATGCAGCTCCGCTTCTCCAGCATGCAGGTCGACATTTTTGCGTTGCTCACCGAGGCGCGGCAGCGCCTGGCGTCGCTGCGCGGCGCCATCGATGCCAGGCAAAGATTCTTCCTCGCCCAGTCCGACTTGCAGACCGCCGTCAACGGCGGCGGTTCGCCTGCTTCCGGCGGCGACACGTCAACCACCATCGCCGCGGCAGCGTCTGCCGACGGCGACCACTGAGATGGAGGCCAGCATGTATTCCCGCCGAGGATTCTTGGGCACTGCCGCGCTTGCCAGCGCGTCGGCCATCAGCGGCCGCGTCCAGGCTGCGTCGATTCCGGAAGCGCCCACTATGGACAAGGTGGTGATGCAGCCGCCGCTGCATCCGATCAGCGGCCCGGACTATCGCCCCGTGGTCACGCTGAACGGCTGGTCGCTGCCGTTCCGCATGAACGGTGACTGGAAGGAATTCCACCTCGTCGCCGAACCCGTGGTGCGCGAGTTCGCCGAAGGCATGAAGGTGAACCTGTGGGGCTATAACGGCCAGTCGCCGGGCCCGACCATCGAGGCCGTCGAGGGCGACAAGGTCCGCATCTTCGTCACCAACAAATTGCCCGAATACACCACCGTTCACTGGCACGGCATGATCGTGCCGAGCGGCATGGACGGCGTCGGCGGGCTGAATCAGCCGCACATCGATCCGGGCAAGACCTTCGTCTACGAGTTCGAGATGAAGAAGAGCGGGACCTTCATGTACCACCCGCATTCCGACGAGATGGTGCAGATGGCTATGGGCATGATGGGCATGGTCGTCGTGCATCCGCGCGACCCGAATTTCCGGCCCGTCGACCGCGACTATGTCTTCGTGATGAGCACCTATCGCGTCGATCCCGGCAGCTACCTGCCGCGGGTCAACGAGATGACCGACTTCAACATGTGGACCTGGAATTCGCGGGTGTTTCCGGGGATCGATCCGCTGCCGGTGCGGCTCGGCGACAAGGTGCGCGTGCGCATCGGCAATCTCAGCATGACCAACCATCCGATCCATCTGCACGGCCACAGCTTCGCGGTGACCTGCACCGACGGCGGCTGGATTCCGGAGAGCGCGCAGATTCCCGAGACGACCACCGACGTCCCCGTCGGCGCTGTGCGGGTGTTCGACGTGCTCGCCGACAATCCCGGCGACTGGGCGTTCCACTGCCACAAGTCGCATCACACCATGAACGCAATGGGACACGAGGTGCGCACCCTCATTGGCGTGTCGCGCAAGGATCTTGCCAAGGCCGTCGGCAAGCTCGCACCAGACAGCATGGCGATGGGCTCGACCGGCATGGCGATGGGCAACATGGAGATGCCCGCGCCCGACAACACGCTGCCGATGATGACCGGCACCGGCCAGTTCGGCCCGATCGAGATGGGCGGCATGTTCACGGTGATGAAGATCCGCGAGGACCTCGCGCGCGACGATTACCGCGATCCCGGCCCGTACAAATTCCCGCAAGGCACCGTCGCCTACGAAGTGACGCCGCCGGCCGCGGAACCGGCGCGGCAGCAAGGCGGCACGCCGCCGATGAAGAACATGAAGATGTGAGCGTTTCGATGAACCACCAACTGGAGAACAAGATGAAGACGATCAAACTCGCCCTCGCGCTGGCTGCGCTTTCGATCGCGCCGGCCATTGCTCATGACCAGCACGGTCATGAGACCTTTTCGGCCGGCGAGCCCGGCGATCCCAAGAAGCCGGCACGTACCGTCGAGATCGCGATGAGCGAGATGTCCTACGAGCCGTCGAACATCACGGTCGAACGCGGCGAACAGATCCGCTTCGTGCTGCGCAATAGCGGCAAGGAAGACCACGAATTCCTGCTCGCCACCACCAAGGAGAACCTCGAGCACGCCGAGGTGATGAAGAAACATCCGCACATGGAGCACGACGACCCGAACGGGGTCCGGCTCGCCCCGAGCAAGACCGCCGAGATCCTCTGGAAGTTCAGCAAGGCCGGCACGTTCGAATTTTCCTGCCTGATCCCGGACCATCGCGACTACGGCATGGTCGGCCACGTCACCGTCAAGTGAAGCAATGGAGAGAGCCATGAAATCGATCACCCGCATCGCCGCCGCGCTCGCGCTGACGCTCGGCCTGACCTTCGGTGCCGCCGCGGCGCCAGGCGCCTCGATCAGCGGCGAGGTCAAGAAGATCGACGAGAGCGCCGGCAAGATCACGCTCAAGCACGGGCCGGCCAAGAGCCTCGGCATGGATGAACCCATGACCATGGTCTACCGCGTCAAGGACCCGGCTTTGCTCAAGCAGGTGAAGGTCGGCGACAAGGTCACCTTCGAAGCCGAGGAGGCGGCTTCGGGCTACACGGTGACGAAGATGGAGAAGGCGAAGTAGCTTTGCCACCTACCCCGTCATTCCGGGACGGTCCGCAGGACCAGACCCGGAATCTCGAGATTCCGGGTTCGGTGCTTCGCACCGCCCCGGAATGACGACCCGGAAGGCCGAAACACCCCGGTCTGACCTCCTGCCGCCCCCTCGTTAACCCTTTGCTAACCATACACCCGGCAAGAATTGCCGGGTGAAGTCGAGTGTCGTCAGCCGCGTAAAACGGGAGGTCCCCCGTGGACGCCAGTGCGGTGCCTCACTTTCGGAACGGCGGCCCTTCGGCCGCCGCGCAGACGTTTGGGGCGCGCGGCCGGCAGTCGCGCGGGGAGGCAGCTACCATGGTCGACGTCACCGCGGGACAGGGCGTAGGGAGCACAAACGCCGGCGTCCCCACCCTCACCGAGATCGTCAACATCCTCAAGCGCGGCGACATCGCGCTGGCGCTCGGCATCCTCACCATCCTGGTGGTCTTGATCCTGCCGCTGCCCGCGATCGTGCTGGACCTGTTCCTGGCGATCTCGATCACGCTCTCGATCCTGATCCTGATGACGTCGCTGTTCATCCAGGCGCCGCTGGAATTCTCCGCCTTCCCGACCATCCTGCTGATCTCGACCATGCTGCGGCTGTCGCTCAACATGGCCTCGACCCGCCTGATCCTGTCGCACGGGCACGAGGGCACGGATGCCGCCGGTCACGTCATCGAAGCCTTCGGCAGCTTCGTGATGGGCGGCAATTTCGTCATCGGCATCATCGTCTTCGCCATCCTGATCATCGTCAACTTCGTCGTCATCACCAAGGGTTCGGGCCGCATCGCCGAAGTCGCCGCGCGCTTCCACCTCGACGCCATGCCCGGCAAGCAGATGGCGATCGACGCCGATCTCTCCGCCGGCCTGATCGACGAGAAGGTCGCCAAGGAGCGCCGCAAGGCGCTGGAGGATGAGAGCGGCTTCTTCGGCGCCATGGACGGTGCCTCGAAATTCGTCCGCGGCGACGCCATCGCCGGCCTTCTGATCGTCTTCATCAACGTCGTCGGCGGCATGATCATCGGCGTGGCGCAGCAGGGCCTGTCCTTCGCCGACGCCGGGCGCAGCTACACGCTGCTGACCGTCGGTGACGGCCTCGTCACCCAGGTGCCGGCGCTGATCGTCTCGACCGCGGCCGGCCTGCTGGTCTCCAAGGCCGGCGTCTCCGGCGCCGCCGACAAGGCCCTGATGAAGCAGTTCTCCGGCTATCCGCAGGCGCTCGCGATGTCCTCGGCCGTCATGCTGGTGCTGGCGGCGCTGCCGGGCATTCCGACCATTCCCTTCCTCGCGCTCGGCGCCGGCGCCGGTGCGCTGGCCTGGACCGCGCGCAACCGCAACCGCGCAACCGCCAAGGCTGACGAAATTGCCAAGGCCGCGCCCGCGGCCGGCATGCCCGGTGCGCCGGGCACCGCTGCGACCGAAGAGCCGATCTCCGCAGCGCTGAAGATCGACGACCTCAAGATCGAGCTCGGCTATGCGCTGCTGCCGCTGGTCAACGGCCCCGACGGCACCGACCGCCTCACCGAGCAGATCAAGGCGCTGCGCCGCTCGCTCGCGATCGAGATGGGCTTTGTGATGCCGGCGGTGCGTATCCTCGACAACGTCCAGCTCGAAGCCAACACCTACATCATCAAGATCAAGGAGGTCGACGCCGGCACCGGCAAGATCTGGCCGAACCAGTTCATGGTCATGGACCCCGGCGGCAGCCAGGTTCAGGTGCCCGGCATCCACACCACCGAGCCGACCTTCGGCCTGCCCGCGACCTGGGTCGATGCCAGCCTCAAGGAAGAGGCTTCGCTCAAGGGCTACACCGTGGTCGACGCCGCGACCGTGCTCTCGACCCACCTCACCGAGCTGCTCAAGGCCAACATGTCGGACCTGCTCTCCTATGGCGAGGTGCAGAAGCTGCTCAAGGAGCTGCCGAAGGAGCAGAGCGAGCTGGTCAAGGACATCGTCCCCGGACAGGTCACGGTCTCCGGAATCCAGCGCGTGCTGCAACTGCTGCTCGCCGAGCGCATCTCGATCCGCGATCTCTCCACCATCCTCGAGGGCATCGCCGACTCGCTCGCCTTCTCGCGCAATCCCGCCACCATGGTCGAGCACGTCCGTGCCCGCCTGGCGCGGCAGATCTGCGCGCAGAACACCTCCTACAACGGCTATCTGCCGCTGATCGCGCTGTCGGCGCGCTGGGAGCAGGCCTTCGCCGAATCCATCATCGGCCAGGGCGAAGAGCGCAGCCTCGCGATGCAGCCCTCGAAACTGTCGGAGTTCATGACCGCCGTACGCGAGGCCTTCGAGCGCGCCGCGCGCGAAGGCGAGGCGCCGGTGCTGGTCACCTCTGCGGCAATTCGTCCCTTCGTCCGCTCTCTCGTCGAGCGGTTCCGCGCTCAGACGACCGTGCTGTCGCAGGCTGAAATCCACCCCAGGGCGAGGTTGAAAACGGTCGGAAGCATCTGATTTGCCTTAAGAAGCCGTGTGTTTTTCGGCCACAGGCAAATGGTTTTTGAGTTCCTGGCGCCTTGTCGACCAGATGCGGAAAAGGCGCCTGACAAGCACATTACGACATTGAAATAATTACGAAATTACACGATTAAGGATCGTTTTTGATCGCGATCTTTCACGTCCTGTCACGCTCTTGTGATCGCCCCTTGGGAACGAATCCCCCCAATACTAGGTTGTTGGGCACCGGAAGCATGAACCTGCCCGAACAGGGTAGCGACTACTTCGGGTAGATGGCGGCAGGAGCCTTCCATGAACCACTCGATTTACAGCGCAGATCGCTCGACCCACCTGAAGATCGTGGTCGTAGCCCTCGTCGCAGGGATCGCGGTGGCAGGCTTCGGCATCACGGCACGCACGGGTTCGGACGAAGGTCTGACCCAGACGGCCCGCGTCATCAAGGCCGGCAAGCCGGTTGTTATCACCAGTTCGAACGCATCCCTCGTTCGCTAAGGAGATCTGACGAGTTTTTTTGAATTCACGCGGCTCTTTACCAGCCCCCCAAAGTCGCCACGTGGATATGTAGACGACCCCAACCCCAAGTCGACTACAGAAAGCGCCCGCCCCCCACGGGCGCTTTCTCACGTCTGGGGTGATGTTTTTCACTGCGGATGTCACGCGGGATGCCGCCAAGACCACCGCTGTCATTCCCCGCGAAGGCGGGGAATCCAGTACGCCGCGGCTTCTCCGTATCCCCCTGCAGTCTCTGGAATACTGGATCGTCCGCCTTCGCGGACGATGACACCGGATATGTGGGACACTACCGCGCCCCATATGTCGGCGGCGGCGTCTGCACGGTTGGAGCTGCGGCAGCGAACAGCTCGTCCTTGCTCCCGTTGAGCGGCGGATAGATGCGCTTGCGGTTGATGGTCTGCTTCGTCGCCTTCGCGGCCGCGCCGGTGGTGCGGACCTCGCGATCCCACCCCTCCGTATAGAGCGCGCCCCAACTGCCAAGATCGAGCACGGTGACGTACCAGTCGATCCGCAGCGGCAGCATCGGCAGGCCCAGGAGATCGGCCACGACATTGTGGCCGGCGAAGCGGCCCATGGGGCGGGCGAACTGGCAGGACATCACGGTGGGATGCAGTCCGTCGACCACGCTGGAGGCGACGTCGCCGGCCGCGAACACGCAAGGCAGATCGGCAACCCGCATGAACGGATCGACCAGAAGGCGCCCGAGGCGATCGCGCGCGCCTGGAAGGCTCGCGGCCAGCCGGCTCGCACGTAGCCCGGCGCACCAGATCACCGTCTGGGCCGGGATGAACTCGCCCGAGCTCAACTGAACGCCGGCCGCCTCGACCGATGCGACACGCGCGCCAAGGCGTGTCTCGATGTCGAGCGCCGACAACGCCGTCTCGATGACGGGACGCGCGTGCGCGCCGATGGTAGCGCCGACCGTCGGATTCGGATCGACCAGGATGATGCAGCGGCTGCCGGTGATCCCGGCACGCGCCAGCCGGTCCGGCATCTCGGCCGCGACCTCGATGCCGGTAAAGCCGGCGCCGACCACCACGACCGTCGAACGCCCCGGCGACGGCACGCTGCGCCCGAGCGAGACGAGATGATCCTCGAGGCGCAGGGCCGCAATGTAGGTGTCGACGTCGAAGGCGTGGTCGGCAAGGCCCGGAATGTCGGGACGCGTCACCTCGCTGCCGACCGCGAGCACAAGCCGGTCGTAGCCCAAGGTCTCCTCGCCGTCGCTCGTGACCAGCGAGATCTCGCGCCGTGCCGGATCGATGGCTTCGACCTCGCCGAGGCCGTGAGTGACGCCGATCGGATCGAGCAATTGCCCAAGCGGAAGCGCGACCTCGCTGAGGTCCACCTCGTAATTGCGCACCCGGATGTTGTGATAGGGATTGCGGTCGACGACACGGATCTCGATGTCGCGGCCGGCAGCGCCGATCTCGTCGCGCTTGCGCGCAGCTCCGATGGCCGCCCACAGGCCTGCAAACCCGGCGCCGAGCACGACAATACGCGTCATGTCCGCCTACTGCGTTATCCCGAAGAATCGAGCGGTCTGCCCCGCGCAGGCAGATATAGCTCAATAGCCCCTGCCGACCAACTGCTGCGGCGCGCGCCGCTGCACAAGATCTCGGCTCACGCCTCGCGCAGTTCCGACGGCGTCGCGCCAAAGCGCTTGCGGAAGGCGCGGTTGAAATAGGACAGGTCGGAGAAGCCCGAGGAGTGCGCGATGTCGCTGATCTTGCGCGTTCTCGCGCGGGGATCGCCGAGCAGCTTGCGCGCCAGCAACAGGCGCTGCTCCAGCACGAATTCGGTGAAGGTCGTGCCGGCCTGCTCGAACAGGCGCTGCGCCTGGCGCGGGCTCAGGCCCGAGCGCGTCGCAACTTCCGCCAGGCAGAGATCGTTGCGGCCAAGCGCGGCCATCACGTCGGCGCGCATGAGATCGAGACGGGCCGCCGCCTGCCCACGGCCGCGCATAAGGCTTGCGTGCTCGGCATCGGTCCCGAGCAGGAGGCCGACGAGATCGACCATGTGCTGCGCGGTCAGGCGCTGGCCGACGGCGTCTAGATGCGGGCCGTGATTGGCGGCGAGCGCGTGGTAGCGGAAGATGGTTTCGGCGACCGCACCGTCGGCAAGCACTTGCGACAGCTTCTCCTCGGCGCGCGGATTGATGTCGAGCAGCGCGCGGCGCGGCATGCGGATGGTGGTGAAGCGATCCTCGTCGGTATGGCCGACGGTGCCGGTGATGCCCATGTCGACGAGCACCATCTGCGCGGGCGCAAGCTCCACGGTGTGGCCGTTCTGCCCGACGCGGACGAGGCCCGCATGGGCCGCGATCAGGACGAGATCGTCGCTGCCGTCGGCAAGGTGGCTCTGAGTGCGCGTATATTGCGCGGAGGCGCCTTCGGGAATGGCCAGCGCGATATTGTCGACCACGCTGATCTGGAGCCGGCAATCGATGCTGTCGCCATGGCTCGGCCCGATGTCGAGGCCGCAGGCCCCGAAGGCCCGATCGCGCCATTGTTCGAAGGCCAGACCAATCGGCAGGCCCGCATATTGGTGAACAAAGATGCCCGGCGTTTTCGCTGCATCCATTTGATTTCTCGCCCCTCTCCGGCACCATGATCGGCATGCGCCGCCTGAATTCCGGGGATTTGACGCCGCGAATTGCGGAGAGGTTCAAAGCGGGGCTGGATTTGGCCGGGCTTGTCGGAATGCGACAGCGGGGTGGACCGGGGCGACATGCGTCGATCAGGCGCTGCCGCGACGATGGCGACGCGCCCAATGCCTCTAAGCGTCGTCCTGAACCAGCGAGCGGAGCGAGCACCGATCCAGGACCCATTACCACAGGATTGTGCGGTTGCTCGCCCGTGTGGCCACAGCTCACTCTTGCAACAAGCTCTTGGGGTAATGGGTCCTGGCTTCCGCCAGGACGACGATAAAAATCTACTTCTTCGCGGGCGCCTGCGGCTGAGACGGCGGCACGGTCTCGATCAGCCTGCCGGTAAATACCGGCGCCGAGGTCGGCTGGCCGTTGGGCGAGCCGCCGGCCTGCTCGACGGTGACGGCGTAGGTCGCGCCGTTGACGACGTCGGCATCGTAGGAGGCGAGCAGCGGACGCGCGGTGAATTCGCCGCCGCCGATCACGCCGAGCGAGCGCGGGCGCGGCAGCTTGTCGGAGATCAGCCAGAGCTCGAAGCTCTTGCCGGGCTCCGGCGTCGCGCCGACCTTGCGCACGGTGAAATTCCGTGTCGCGCCGTCGATGGTGAGGATGAAGGCCGGGCCGCCGGCCTGGCCCTGCAACAGCGCGACATATTGCGCGGACGCCGCGAGCGGCGCCGGTGTCTTCACCTCGACCGTCTGGATGCGCGGTGCGGGACGCAAGCCGCCCGGCAGCGCATCGGGCAGGAAGATCTGAAGCGACAGCGTCACCAGCAACGCTGCCGCGAGCGCGCCGACGGCGGATGCGATCGTGCGCCAGCGCTTCACGCGGCGCTCGAGCCGGATCACATTGGTGTTGTCCACGACCGGCGCCGGCGGCGCGCGCGCGACGTCCGGATCGGGCGCATGGACCTGCGGCATGAAGATCGGCGCGACGTCGGGAAGCGCATCGGACGGCGGTCGCGCGGTTTCGGATTGCGCGGCTTCGGGCTGAGCTGCTTCGGTCTGCGCTGCTTCGAGAGGCTGCGGCTCCGGTTGCTCCGTGCGGTCCGATGACGTTTCCGGCGTGACGGCTTCGAACGAGGACGACGCCGGTACAGGTGGCGGCGGCGGCGAGGCTTCGGACAGCGCCGGGGGCTCCTGCGCGAAAGCCGTCCGCGCGAGCTCGGACCTGATGTTCTCCCACACGATCGGACGCGGCTCGATCGTGCCGACCATCTGGTTGAGGACGCCGAGCCGGTAGGCCCAGGCCTGCACGATATCGGCGAACGCCTTGTCCACCGCCATCATGGTCTCGACCTGCGCGCGCTCATCGGCGTCGAGCGTACCGAGCGCATACTCCGCGGCGAGCGCGATATGGTCCTCCGTGTAGGCCATCACTTGCAGTCCAGAACCACCCTCACAGCATAAACCCTCATAAACCGAGGCACTCGCGGATATCCAACATGCTGCGCCGCAGCCACGTCTTCACCGTATTGACGGGCGCGGCGAATTTCTCCGCCAATTGCTCGCGGCTCCAGCCGTTGTAATAGGCGAGAAGCACGAGCCTCTGACGGTCCGGCTCGAGCCGGCCGATACATTCCAGGAGCCGCTTCAGCTCCTCGGTCATCTCCCGGCGCGCCAGAGGATCGGGACTGTCGGCCGCAACCTCCATCGCCTGAGGCTCTTCCTCGATGGAGACTTCCGACTTCTTGCGCACGATATCGATCGCACGGTTGCGCGCGATCGACGCCATCCACGTGATCGGCGAGGACAGAGCCGGATTGAACTGGCCGGCGCTGTTCCAGATCTTGACGTAGGTCTCCTGAATGACCTCCTCTGCGAGATCCTGCCGACGCAAGATACGGAGCACGACGCCATAGAGTTTCGCGCGCGTGGCGACGTAAAGGCGCTCGAACGCGGCCTGATCGCCCTTCGCCACCGCCTCAATCAGCCCGACCAGCTCTGCTGGCGTCAGCATTCAGCCCCCCAACGCGTAGGCTCAGGCGCGTTCCGCGCAGGCCCCCGGCACTGCACCACCATAGCGCGCGGCCAAGCCGACCACCAAGGGGCGTGGCGCCACGCTGTGGACAGCGCATACGAAAACCCGGACCTTGCGGGTCCGGGTTTCGCGAATTTTCGGCGGTTCTTGCTGCTAGCGCCTCAGGCGACAGCGCCGATGCGAGCCCGCATCAGGCCGATGCTGTCGAGGTCGGCCTGCTCGCGGGCGTTTTCCTCGGCGCGTTCGCGGGCCTGGTCGCGCTCGTCGAGGAGCTCGACCTTCTTCAGCTCCTCGAAGGCCTCGGCCAGTGCGGCCTTGGCTTCGTCGAGCTGGCCCTTGAGCTCGTCGGCCGAGCGGGTCAGGTTCTCGCGGCGCTGGATCGCGGCCTTGGCATAGGTCGGATAGGCGAAGTGCGAGGGATCGTTGATCCCGGCACGCTCCTGCTCGGTCTGGATCTCGCGTTCGAGATCGACCGACATCCGCTGGAAGTCGGCGATCATGGTCTCGATCTGGGTGACCCGGCGGCGCTTCTCGTCGACCTGAAACTTCTTCAGGCGAATGAGGGTATCACGTGACTTCATCGACTCGTACTCCCCAGAAGTCCCCTGGCTGCACGTGGGACAACACCGGTCTCCCCACAGGCCCAATTGGGGCCAAGACCGGCTCTGCTACTCTGTAGGATCGGATGATGACCTGACAAAGTTAGCGTTCCGTTTCCAAATTACCGAGGATTTGCGCCAACTGGCGGTAACCGTCCGCCAATGAGGCATTTTCGTCCTTGCGCTGGCGCAGGAAGCCTTCCAGGGGTTCGTGCAGCCGGATCGCCTCGTCGACCTCGGGGCTGGAGCCAGCCCGGTAGGCGCCAAGCCGGATCAATTCCTCCATGTCGGCATAGGTCGCCATCACTTGGCGCGCCTTCTGGATGGTCGGCCAGAACTCCGGATCGGCCGATTTCGGCATGGTGCGGGAGACGGATTTGAGGATGTTGATGGCGGGGTAGCGGCCGCGCTCGGCGATCGAGCGCTGCATCACGATGTGGCCGTCGAGGATGCCGCGGACGGCGTCGGCGATCGGCTCGTTGTGGTCGTCGCCGTCGACCAGCACCGTGAAGATCGCGGTGATCGCGCCCTCCCCCAGGCCCGGTCCGGCACGCTCCAACAGCTTCGGCAACTCGGTGAACACGGTCGGCGTATAGCCCTTGGCGGTCGGCGGCTCGCCAGCGGACAGGCCGATCTCGCGCTGGGCCATGGCAAAGCGCGTCACCGAGTCCATCAGGCAGAGGACGTCCTTATCCTCGTCGCGAAAATATTCGGCGACCGCGAGCGTCAGATAGGCGGCCTGGCGGCGCATCAGCGCCGGTTCGTCGGAGGTCGCCACCACGACGACGGAGCGCGCCAGGCCCTCCTCGCCGAGATCATCCTGCAAGAACTCCTGAACCTCGCGGCCGCGCTCGCCGATCAGCCCGATGACGCTGACGGCGGCGTCCACGTTGCGTGCCAGCATCGAGAGCAGCACCGATTTGCCGACGCCGGAGCCCGCGAAGATGCCCATGCGCTGGCCGCGGCAGCAGGTGAGGAACGTGTTCATCGCGCGCACGCCGAGATCGAGCGGGCTACCTACGCGCTTGCGCGAATGCGCCGGCGGCGGCGTATTGCGGAACGGCATCGGCGAGGACCCCTGCGGCAACGGCCCCTTGCCGTCGATGGGCTCGCCCAGCGCATTGACGACGCGGCCGAGCCAGGCCGTCGAGGGCCGCACCTGATTGGCGGCATTGGCGATGACCGCCTTGCAGCCGCGGCGCACGCCGTCGAGACCGGCGAACGGCATCACGACAGCATTGTTGCCGGAGAAGCCGATCACCTCGCAGGGGATGGAACGGTTGGCGCCGGTTTCGATCACCAGCCGCGCGCCGACCGACATCGCATGGATCGGGCCGGCCACCTCGACCATCAGGCCGCGCACACCGACCACACGGCCATAGATATTGACGCCGTCGATATCGCCGATCTGTTCGGCCAGAGCCTTCATCGGTGGGCCTTCATAGGGGGCGCGCCTTCATAAGAGGCCTTCATAAGGTGGTCGTCGTCGTGATCCCCGGGCCTTCACGGGGAAACTCTTAAGTTTCGCCATATTTCTGAACGGCGCTTAACTTCGTGTTTACCCGCATCGTTAATCATTGCGTCACTGTCTTTGTGACTGAGCGTGACTCCCCTTCAGAAGAAGGCTGAGTCGCGGGAGTCGGTTAGGCCCGTCTCTTAAAGTGGAACTTGAACGGAGCCGGATAACGAAAGCTGCTTCCTGCGCAAGACCTTAGGGCGATTCGACAAAAATTGCACCGGGGGGACTTGCGTTCCAGAATCAGGATTTGTTAACCATCTGTTGTCAGGATCCGAATCAGTTGTTCAAAGGCGTTTTGTTGAGTGCCGCGAATGCGGCCGACCTGACGCCCAGGAGCGGCGACTATGGGGAACTGGCATGCGCGTTTTGCTGATTGAAGATGACAGCGCCGTCGCGCAGTCGATCGAGCTGATGCTGAAGTCTGAGAGCTTCAACGTCTATACGACCGATTTGGGGGAAGAAGGCGTCGATCTCGGTAAATTATACGATTACGACATTATCCTTCTCGACCTCAACCTGCCTGACATGTCCGGCTACGACGTGCTCAAGCAACTCCGGGTCTCCAAGATCAAGACCCCGATTCTGATCCTCTCCGGCCTCGCCGGCATCGAGGACAAGGTCAAGGGTCTCGGCGTCGGCGCCGACGACTACATGACCAAGCCCTTCCACAAGGACGAGCTGGTGGCCCGCATCCACGCGATCGTGCGCCGCTCCAAGGGCCATGCCCAGTCGGTCATCCAGACCGGCGACCTCGTCGTCAACCTCGACACCAAGACGGTCGAAGTCGGCGGCCAGCGCGTGCATCTGACCGGCAAGGAATACCAGATGCTGGAGCTCCTCTCGCTCCGCAAGGGCACGACCCTCACCAAGGAAATGTTCCTCAACCACCTCTATGGCGGCATGGACGAGCCCGAGCTGAAGATCATCGACGTCTTCATCTGCAAGCTCCGCAAGAAGCTCGCCAACGCCTCCGAAGGCCGCAACTTCATCGAGACCGTGTGGGGCCGCGGCTACGTGCTGCGCGAGCCGCACGAGCACGAAGAGCGCATTCCCGCCTGATCCTGGGTTTACGTCGCGAGCCGCAGGGCTCGCTCCTCCCAGCCTGGACCCCGCCGCAAATGGCGGGGTTTTGTTTTTTGGGGACGCTAACGCGGCTTCGTCGCCGTCCCGCCGTTGAACCGCTATCCTCCCCCCGCCGACGAATGGTCGCTGCACGATGGGGGAACGATGATCCTGCAATCACTCGCCGGCCTGCCCGCCTTCCTGGTCTATTTCTGCACCGGGCTGATCGCGATCGTGGCGTATCTGTTCGTCTACACCCGCATCACCCCGTACAACGAGTTCCAGCTCATCCGCGACAACGAGCCGGCCGCGGCGATCTCGCTCGGCCTCAGCCTGCTCGGCTTCGTGGCCCCGCTGGTCAGCGCGATCGCGCATTCGGCCAATGTGCTGGACTGCCTGATCTGGGCGGCCATCGCGCTGATCGTCCAGATCATCGTGTTCTTTCTCGTGAAGGTCCCGGTGCCGAACCTGTCGACGCGGATCGCCGCCGGCGAGCTTGCCCCCGCGATCTGGCTCGGGCTGTCCTCGCTCGCCGCGGGCCTGTTGAACGCCGCCTGCATGATCTACTGACATGGCCGACAAACGCTCCAGCAGGGAGTTCGGGAAACGCCGGCCGGTGTCGCCGACACCGCGGGCGCCGGTGAAGCGCTCCGGCCATGTCGCGCTCCTGGTGATGGGCACGATCGCGGTCGGCACCACCGCCTACACGCTGATGCCGCGGCGGACTTGCGAGCCCTCTCCTCCCGGGACGGATCCGGCGGTGCAGACGAGCACCGCGTGCAGCAGCAGAAGCAGCTCTTCAGGCGGCAGCAGCGGCTCGGGCTCATCGTCGCGCTCGAGCTTCTTCAGCAGCGATTCCTCCAGCCATTCTTCGTCGAGCACGTCATCCAACTCGGGCCACAGCAGCGTGAGCCGCGGCGGCTTCGGCTCGTTTGGCCATGGCTTCTCGGGCGGTGGCTGATCCATGCGACGCATCATCTGTCTCGAGCGCGACGACTGGCGACAAACCGCAGCGCAATGCGGCTTCGTCTTCCACACCATCGACGGCGAACGCTATTGGGACGAACGCGCCTATTACGCCTTCACGCTCGACGAGATCGAGCGCGGCATCGAGACGCCAACCGGCGAGATCGACGCGATGTGCCTCGAGCTTGCCGGTCGCATCATCGGCGACGAGCGCCATCTGCAGCGCTTGAAGATTCCGGAGGCATTCTGGAGCCTGATCGCCGAGAGCTGGGAGCGGGACGACCGCAGCCTCTACGGCCGGCTCGACCTGAAGTTCGACGGCAAGGGGCCGGCAAAGCTGCTCGAATACAACGCGGATACGCCGACCTCGATCTTCGAGGCCGCCGTCTTCCAATGGACCTGGCTCGAACAAGCGATCGAACGCCGTATCATCCCGGTGCGCGCCGACCAGTTCAACTCCATCCACGAGCGGCTGATCGAAGCCTGGAAAGAGATTGGTGCAGGCCGCCATGTCCATCTCACCGGCACCACCGGCAATGAGGAGGACGCCGGCACGCTGGCCTATCTCGAAGACACCGCGCGCCAGGCGGGGCTTTCGACCACGCTGCTCGACATTGAAGCGATCGGCTGGCGTGACGAGGCTGGCGGCTTCGTCGATCTCGACGATCGCGACATCGCACTCGCCTTCAAGCTCTATCCCTGGGAATGGATGTTTCACGACGCCTTCGGCGCAAAGCTCGAGGGCGCGCCGACGCGCTGGATCGAGCCGCCGTGGAAGGCGGTGCTCTCCAACAAGGGCATCCTGCCGCTGCTCTGGGAGATGTTTCCGAACCATCCCAACCTGCTGCCGGCCTTCTTCGAGGACGATGTGCGGGCAGCAGAGCTCGGCAGCTCCTATGTGCGCAAGCCGCTGCTGTCGCGCGAAGGCGCCAATGTCACGCTGGTGTCCGGCGGAACGCCGCTCGACGAGCACGCAGGTCCTTATGGTGCAGAAGGCTTCGTGCGGCAGGCGCTCTCGCCACTGCCGAACTTCTCGGGCTTCTATCCGGTGATCGGAAGCTGGCTGGTGAACCACGAACCCTGCGGCCTGTCGATCCGCGAAGACGAGAGTCCGATCACCGGCAACGGCTCGCGTTTTCTTCCGCATGCGATCTTGTGAAATGCGCTCGCGACGCCGTCGGCAAGGGCACGCGAGCGCGAAGGTCCTCGTGTCGGCTCAGGGCGTCTTGACGATGAATCGTCCGTCGTACAGGAAGGCGCCCTTGAACCCACTTTGCACACTTTCGAAGCCGCCAGTGCCTGTCGCGTTTGCGTACGTTCCGGTGCCCGACAGGATCGTATATTCGCCCTTTGCCTTACCGTCCTTGATCGCACCGGCGTAGCGCGCCGTGATCGAGGAGCCATCGTCGAAGGTGTAGGTGCTGTAGCCGAACATGGGCCCCGAGCCCTTGAGCAAATCACTGGAGTTGACGAAGTCCTTCACGGCGATGCGGCCATCCTTGAAAAAGGCAACGCCAAACATCTTGCCGGACATGACCGTCTGACCTTCAACATTCGCGACCTCGGTGACCTTGACGTCCACCGGCCTGGTGACGAGCTTGAATTCGAGCACTTGCTCACCAGCGCGAGCAGTCGTGGGCAACGAAAGCGCAACCAACAGAAAGTACGAGGCACAAGCTATTCGCATGGTGTGTCCTCCTCAAATCCGTTCATGATGGAATGGGGTCCCGCGTCCGCGGGACCCTCGGCAGCATAGCAGGTCTTTCAGATGCTGGTCAGGGTCACGACCGTGCTGCATCGCGGCGCGAGGTCTATTGCGCGGTAGCGGAGTAACTCGCAGGGCTCAAACGCTCGTGAAGCGTCGCGCACAATGACGGAAGATATCTCGTCAGATGTTGTCGATCGTTCGCAACGACGGCGCTCTCTCAGAGCGCCTGTCATTCGGCAATCACCGCGCCGCGGCGATCTTCAGCGGCTGCGGCATCAGTCCGCCCATGGGGCGGCCGGAGCGCGCCGGGTTGAGCTGATAGAGACCGCGGCGCTCAGTGATGGGACGGAACGCATCGGTGATGCCGACGACGGATTCGGCGGCGCCAAGCAGCAGCGTGCCGTCGGCTTCCAGCCCCTTCGCCATGCGCTCGAAGATCACCGCCTTGGTATCCTGGTCGAAATAGATCAACACGTTGCGGCAGAAGATCACGTCGAACGTGCCGAGATGGGAAAAGTCCTGCAACAGATTGAGCTGGCGGAACTGCACCATCGCGCGAATGTCGGCATTGAGCTGCCAGAGTTCGCCGACTTGCGTGAAATACTTCATCAGGTGCTGGATCGGCAGGCCGCGCTGCACCTCGAACTGGCTGTAGACGCCGGCCTTGGATTTCTCCAGCACCTCCTGCGACAGGTCGGTCGCGACGATCTCGACGCGCCAGCCGGCCAGGGCCGCGCCCATCTCCTTCACGCACATCGCGATCGAATAGGGCTCCTGCCCCGTCGACGACGCCGCCGACCAGATGCGCAGCGACTTGCGCGCAGCGCGCGCCTGGATCAGGCCCGGCAGGATGGTCTCGCGCAGATGATCGAACGGAATCTTGTCGCGGTAGAAGAAGGTCTCGTTGGTGGTCATCGCTTCGACCACGTCGGTCGCAAGCCGGCCATCGCCGTTCCTGATCTTCAGCACGAGATCGGGGATGCCTGGCAGGCTCGCCTTGCGGGCGAGCGGCAGCAGCCGGCTCTCGACCAGATACTGCTTGTCGGCGGAGAGATCGAGGCCGGATCGCTCTTTCAGGAACTTGCGCAGATACTCGTAGTCAACCGGCGTCACGAGCGGTCTCCCGCGAACAGGCGGTTGACCTTGGCGCCGATCTGGTTGAGCGGCAGGATCGCCGCGCAGATGCCGGCATTGGCCGCCGCGCCCGGCATGCCCCAGACGACGCTGGAGGCTTCATCCTGGGCGATGACGCTGCCGCCGGCAGCCACGATGTCCTTGCCGCCGCGCATGCCGTCCGAGCCCATGCCCGTCAGGATCACGGAGAGGATGGCGCCGTGCCAGATGTCGATGGCGGAGGTGAAGAGCGGATCGACCGCGGGCTTGCAGAAATTGACGGCGGGGCCGTCGTCGAGCGCGATCGCCACGTCCGCACCGCTGCGCACCACGCGCATGTGCTTGCCGCCGGGCGCGAGATAAATCCGACCCGGCTTCACCGGCTCGCCGTCGACCGCCTCGGCTGCCGGCCGCCGGCTCGAACGCGCCAGATGCTCGGCAAGAATGGTGGTGAAGGTCGGCGGCATGTGCTGGGTGATCAGCACCGGGAAGCGGTCGATCACCGGGCCGAGCTCGGTGACGAGGGCCATCAGCGCCTGCGGTCCGCCGGTCGAGGAGCCGATCAGCAGCACCTTGGGTGCCAGGGTCGAGAACGGGCGCGTGGACAGCGCCCCCGGCAACAGGGCATTGGCGGCCGGAGCCGGTGCGGCGGGCCGCGCGACAAACGGTGCACGCGCAGCCGGCGGGGGGCTCGCGGGCGCCAGCGGCGGGCTCGCAACCGCGGCCTTCCGGCGCAGCCGTGCACCGAGGTGACGGATCTTCTGGATCAGGTCGTGATGGAAGGTGTCCGCGGCCGACGCTTCGCGCGTCGATTCCGGCTTCGGGATGTAGTCGGCCGCGCCGAGCGACAGCGCCTTGAAGCTGATCTCCGCGTTGCGGCGCGTCAGCGTCGAGGCCATGATAATGACGAGATCGCGCTTCTTCGCCAGCAATTGCGGCAGCGCCGAGATGCCGTCGAGCTCGGGCATTTCGATGTCGAGCACGGCAACATCAGGGTTGATGCGTTCGAGCTGGTTGACCGCCTCGAGCCCGGTACGCAGCGAGGCTGCGACCTCCATGTCGTGCTCGGCACCGACCCAGCGCGAGATCAGACCGCGGATGACGACGGAGTCATCGACGATCATCACCCGCAGCGGTCCCGCTTCACGCGACGAACCCGAGGTCGAATTACCTGCGAACGCAACACTCATTACTCACCAACTCAGACTGAAACGGTTCAGTTGAAGACAAACGCCGAAGGAGCCGTTCAGCCTCCGGACGGTCGCTCAGATCAGGCCGACTTCCTGGAACTTCGCCGTCACGATGTCCTTGTCGAAGGGCTTCATGATGTACTCGTTGGCGCCGGCATGAAGCGCACGCGCGATGTGCGCAACGTCGTTCTCGGTGGTGCAGAACACCACCTTGGGCTGGTCGCCGCCGGGCATGCGCCGGAGATGGCCGAGGAACTCGTAGCCGTCCATGACAGGCATGTTCCAGTCCAGCAGCACCGCGTCGGGCAAGCCGCGCTTGCAGGCCTCCAGCGCCTTCTCACCGTCCTCGGCTTCGAGGATCTGGAAGTCGAGGCCCTCCAGGATGCGGCGCGCGACCTTGCGGATGACGCTGGAATCATCAACGACGAGACAAGTGCGCATGTGAACCTCTGCTTCCTGTCCCCTTCGCGGGGACACTTCCAATTGCAAGTCCGTCGGCGGCAGTGCCGCCGTATCAGGCCGCCATCATCTCGGGCGCGAGCTCGAGGACGCGATCGACGTCGAGGACGACCATGAGCTGGCCGTCGAGGCGGTGGACACCGCCGGCGAGCTTGGCCATGCGGGGGTCGAGGTTGACGGGGTTTTCTTCCTTGCCGTCCTCGGGCAGGCGCAGCACCTCGCCGATCTGGTCGATCAGCAGGCCATAGGATTCGCCGCGCAGATCGACACCGACCGCCATCGGCACCTTGCCGTCTTCGGGCCTCGGCAGGCCGAGGCGGGCGCGCATGTCGACCACGGTGACGATGCGGCCGCGCAGGTTGAGGACGCCGGCGATCTCGCGGGAGGACAGCGGAACGCGGGTGACGCGCTCGGGCATGAACACGTCCTGGACGCGGGAGATCGGCAGGCCGAACAGCTGGCCGCCGATCATCGCGGTGACGTATTCGACCATGGCGCCTTCGGTGGACTGGGTCTTGTTGGCCATCAGCGTATCTCCTGATCCCGCTTTTTCGTTTTGAGCATGATCTCGTCGGAAAACCGCTTCACACTTTTCCGGATCATGCTCTTACGCCGCTGCCCGGCTCAGCTCGGAGGCGCCGGCGGCGCCCGCGGTCTGCTCCTTCAGCGCCGCGATCAGACCGGGACGGTCGAACTTGGCGACATAGTCGTGGAAGCCGGCCTGACGGCCGCGCTCGATCGCCGCCGGCGACACCAGCGCGGACAGGCCGATGATCGGCATCGCGCCGAGATTGTTGTCGGAGCGGATCACCTCGGCGAACTCGAACCCGTTCATGTCGGGCATCTCGATGTCGGTCAGGACCACGTCGAAGCTCTGGGCGCGCAGCGCGGCCAGGCCCTCCTGCGCGGTCGGCGCGGTGCGGACGCGGTAGCCGGCCGCTTTCAGGACCGGCGCCAGCATGTTGCGGAAGAACGCGGAGTCGTCGACCAGCAGCACCGACTGCGAGTGCATCGACGGCTTCATCTCCTTGCGGGTGAACCAGTCGGCGAACGCCATCGGCAGGAAGTGGCCGACGTCAATCACCTCGGTGGCCTGCCCCTTGATCACGGCCGAGCCCAGGATGCCCTGGCTGGAGCCGCCGACCTCGATGTTGAGGCGTTCCTCGACGATGTCGATGATCTCGTCGACGACGAGGCCCATGGAGCGGCCGTCGTCGGCGAACACCAGGATCGGCTGGGCGCCTTGGCTCGCAACAGTGACGCTCTCCATGGCGACGAGCGGCATCAGCTGCTCGCGGTACTGCACCATGTAGCGGCCGTTGCTGAACTCGATCTTGTCGGCGGGGAGCTCTTCCAGGCGCGTAACGAGCCCGAGCGGGACCGCCTTGGGCTGGGACGAGCCGGCGCGGAACACCAGCAGCGAAGTGGTCTGCTCGCCCGATCCGATGTGATGCGCCCCGTTCTCGTCGCCCATGTCATGGGCCGAGGAGCCGGCGGCACCCAGCGCCTTGGCAATGCCGTTGGGGTCGATGATCATGATGACGGCGCCATCGCCCAGGATGGTGTTGCCGGAGAACATGTCGATGTGACGCAGTTTTGTCGACATCGGCTTGACCACGATTTCTTCGGTATGGAAGACGCCGTCGACGACGATGCCGAAGGTCTGGCTGCCGACCTGCGTCACCACGATAAAACCGTTCTCGGGATCGCTGGCCGCGCCGTCGTCGATCTTGAGCAGCTTCTTCAAATGGATCAGCGGCAAGAGCTTGTTGCGCAGGCGCAGGACGGCGGTGTCCTTGATGCGCTCGATGCGGTGCTCGCTGTTGGCGCGGGCCCGGACCAGCTCGACGACGGAGAGCTGCGGGATCGCGAAGCGGTCGCCGGCGGCTTCCACGATCAGCGCGGAGACGATGGCCAAGGTCAGCGGGATCTTGATGGTGACGCTCGAGCCCTCGCCGGCCACCGACTTGATGTCGATGGTGCCGCCGATCTGGTCGATATTGGTGCGCACCACGTCCATGCCGACGCCGCGGCCCGACACCGAGGTGATGGCGGCCGCGGTCGAGAAGCCCGGTGCGAAGATGAACTTGTGGATCTGGGCTTCGCTCATCTTCTCGAGCTCAGCCTCGGTGACGAGACCCGAGGAGATCGCCTTGGCCTTGATCCTCTCGGTGTTGAGGCCGCGGCCGTTGTCGGCGATGCAGATGATGATGTGGCCGCCCTCGTGATAGGCGGAGAGGCGGATGGTGCCCTGCTCGCCCTTGCCGGCCGCGAGCCGCTCGGCGGGGGTCTCCAGGCCATGGTCGGCGGAGTTGCGCACCATGTGGGTGAGCGGGTCCTTGATCAGGTCGAGCACCTGGCGGTCGAGCTCGGTGTCGGCGCCGTGCATCTCCAGCTCGATCTGCTTGCCGAGTTCGCTCGACAGGTCGCGGACGATGCGGGGCAGCTTCTGCCAGGCATTGCCGATCGGCTGCATGCGCGTCTTCATGACGCCTTCCTGCAGCTCGGCGGTGACGTTGGAGAGGCGCTGCAACGGCACCTTGAACTCGGTGTCCTCGTTGCGGCGGGAGATCTCCAGCAGCTGGTTGCGGGTCAAGACCAGCTCGGAGACCATGGTCATCAGATGCTCCAGCGTATCCACGTTGACGCGGATCGACTGGTTGGCGATGCGGTCGCCCTCGGAGGCGCCCTCGTCGGCCATCGACTTCTTCGGCGCGGCCTTCTCCTTGGCGGCAGGCTTCGCAGCTTCCTTGGCAGCCTCTTTGGCAACAGGGGCCGGAGCCGGCGCGGGCTCAGCCTTGACCTCGGCCTTGGCAACGGGTGCGGGGATTGGGGCTTCGATCGCGGTCTCGCGGAAGGCGCGCTCGAGCTCGTCCAGCGACACCTCGCCCGGGCGCAGCGGGCGCTCCAGGGTCTGATCGATCAGTGAACCCGTGGTCATGTCCTTGGCCGGCGCAGCGGCGGCCGGAGCTTCCGGCACCAGCGGCGGGGCGTCAGCAACAGCAGTAGCGCTGCCAGCCGCCGGCATCGGCTGCGCCGAGCCTGACGCGATCGGCGAAGCCGACGCTGACATCGCCGCCATGCCCTGCTCGACCATCGCTTCCAGCTTGTCGATGAGATCGCGGTCGGTGCCCTCCGGCTCGGCTTCGGTCGCCTCGAGGCCGGCGAGGATCTCCTTGATGCGGTCGATCGAGGACAGGATCACCGTCACCGCCTGCCCCGTCACCGGCATGCCGTCGCGGAACTTGCCCATCAGCGTCTCGCCGGCATGCGCCAGCGCTTCCAGTCGCGGCAGGCCGAGGAAGCCGCACGTCCCCTTGATGGTGTGGACCAGGCGGAAGATGTTATCCAGGATCTTGGCGTTGTTCGGCTCCTGCTCGAACTTCACCAGCTGATTGTCGACGGTGTCCAGGCTCTCGCTGGTCTCCGTCAAGAACTCCCGCAACAGATCATCCATGAAAACAGGCCTTCATACAGGGAGGGCGCGCACGAGGCGTGATGCGCCATTTCGGAATGAGGCCAGCTTCACCGCAAAGCGTTTAATAATGGTTGAGTATGTGGAAAAGAACGGAACCAACAAAGAGATAAGGCGCTCCGGACAAGCCGAAGCGCCTCGTAAAGATTCGATTAACGTCTTGAGAGCGATGCGCGCGTTTACGAAGCGGTAACGATGATGGCTGCGCCTTCCGGTGCCAGCGTCACGGTGAGCCCGCAGGCCTGCGCGAGCAGCCGCGTATAATAAGGCTGGATCGCGTGCGCATCCGCAGCGGGCCCGCGCTCGCCGCTCAGGAGCTCGGCGATGTTCTGCGGCAGGCGCGCGTTGTGCCCGGTCGCGGTGATGCGAAAGCTCATCGTCTCGCCCTCGCCGACCGGATCGATCGTCAGCGTACCGCCGCGCGGGATCGTGTGCTGGGCCACGACCAGCATGTTGAGCAGCAGCTTGACGCGATTCTTCGGCAGCAGCAGCCGCGGCAGATTCCACGTGATCGTGCACTTGCCGTCCTCGATGTGGCCGCGCGCCATGGTCTGGGCATCGCCGAGGTCGATCTGGGCGCCGGAGGAGCCGGCGGCGCCGAAGGCGAGACGGCAGAACTGGAGGCGGGCGGAGGCCGTCTTGGCGCTCTTGCGAATCAGGTCGAGCGCGAACTCGCGGTCCTCGGGCTTGGGATCGTCATCGAGCACTTCGAGCCCGTTGACGATGGCGCCGACGGGGCTGATGAGATCGTGGCAGACCCGCGAGCACAGCAGCGCGGCGAGTTCGAGCATATCGGGAGCAGTAGCGGTCGCGGGCGACGAGGCGTCAGACATATAATGGGGTCCTGGAGGGTTCCTGGAATTGCACGGCGCTGGACGCCGCGAATCACGCATGCTTGACGGATGCTGCGGGTTCTAACATTCGCAAGCCTGCGGCAGCTAGCTTGCGATCGGTTCGGGGCGGCCATAAAGCCAGGGGCGAATCAAGTCGAGCAGGAACGGAATTGCCGATGAATGAGGCATGCAGGTGAAGCGGATCATCGACGGCGCGGCCGCATCCGGCCTGATGGAGCCGCTCACCGCGCTGGTGGTGAAGGCGGGCGAAGCGATCCTCGCGGTCAACCGCGCGGCGATGCGGGTCGACGGCAAGCAGGACGGCTCGCCGGTGACCGAGGCCGACCTTGCCGCCGACCGCGTCATTGCGGACGGCCTGGCGCAGCTCGCGGGCGACATCCCGACGCTGTCGGAGGAACGGACCCAGCTCGCCGCTCCGCCGTTCCGCGACAGCTTCTTCCTGATCGATCCGCTCGACGGCACCAAGGAGTTCGTGGCCGGCCGTGACGAGTTCACCGTCAACCTCGCCCTCGTCACTCACGGGGTGCCGCTGCTCGGCATCGTCAGCGCACCCGCACTCGGGCTGCTCTGGCGCGGCATCGTCGGCCGCGGCGCCGAGTGTGTCAGATTTGACGGCGCTACCATCGGTGCCGCCGAGCCGGTCCATACCCGCAAGCTGCCGGCGCCGGGCGAGCCCTGGGTCGCGGCGGTGAGCCGCTCGCACGGCGATCCCAAAAGCGAAGCGTTCATCGACAACAGGCCCAATGCCGTCAGAAGGACGGTCGGCTCGGCCGTGAAATTCGGCCGGATCGCGGAAGGCAGCGCCGACATCTATCCCCGCTTCGGGCCCACTTCGGAGTGGGATGTCGGGGCCGGCTGCGCGGTCGTGACCGCGGCCGGCGGCAAGGTCACCGACGGCAAGGGCGGCGAGATCCTGTTCGGCCAGCGGCAGGACACCGGCTTCATCATCCCGGAGTTCATCGCCTGGGGCGACCCGCAGGCGGTAGACCGCTACTGACTGAGCTGCTCCTGAAGCGCCGGCCAGCGCTTGCCGACTTCGTAGAGGAAGCGCTCCGGATTGGCGGCGAAGGCGTCGCGATTGGCTTCCCGGCTGAACAGGTAAAGCCGCTGCGCCACGATCGCGAAGAAGCGGGGGTTGCCGGCGATGGTGACGCCGCGGGCGATGTCGGCAGGGTCATAGCCGCCGAACTGCGGCCCATAGATCTCGGGATGGGCCAGGAAGGAGGCCCGGTTGCCCTCGTTCCGGAAGCGCCAGACCGCACCCCAGAGGTTCGCTTCGAACTCAGCCGTCCCCTGCACGGCGCTGCCATCGACGAAATAGGCGACGGGATCGAAGCCCTCGATGGCGACGCCGCTGAAGCGGTTGACGACGATCCGTTCGGTGGTGGCAGCCTGGGCGGGCAACCATGCGCAGGCCATCCAAATGCCCGCCAGCAGGCAGACGAGGCGGCCGATCAAGGCAATTCCGGGGCGCAAAGGGCTATCTTCCTGCCGTTGTGCCGTCATAGTTGCTGCGGATAACATCCGAGTCGAGGGGACATCCGGCGCAACCTAGAGCCGTGCCTGTTGGCGTCAGGTTAAGGAAGCGATCGGATTCGATACCAGGGGTTCTTTTATGACTTTCGCATCACGCCTTGCTGCGCTCGCGCTCGCCGCGATGGTCGGCTTGATCGTGCCGGCCTCCGCCCAGCAGGCGCCGCCGCCCAACCTGCCGCCGCCGCAGCGGTCCCCGACACCCAACACCTATGGGCCGGACGAGCTCGTGACGGCCGGTCACCGCTTCTTCGGCAACGTCTCGCGCGGGCTCGCCTCGATCATCGAGAAGGCGGTCAGCCAATGGGGCCTGCCGAACGGCTATATCCTGGGTGAGGAAGGCTCCGGCGCGTTCGTCGCCGGCCTGCGCTATGGCGAAGGCACGCTCTACACCAAAAACGCCGGCGACCTGCGCGTCTACTGGCAGGGCCCCTCGCTCGGCTTCGACTGGGGCGGCGACGGCGCGCGCACCATGACGCTGGTCTACAACCTGCCGGCCACCAACGCGATCTACCAGCGCTTCGCCGGCCTCGACGGCTCGGCCTATATCATCGGCGGCTTCGGCATGACGGCGCTCACCGCCAACAACATCGTGCTGGTGCCGATCCGGTCCGGACTCGGCCTGCGGCTGGGAGCCAATATCGGCTACCTGAAATACACGCCGCGCGCGACCTGGAACCCGTTCTAGGACTCCCTCCACCGGTCCAATTCCGGATTCACGTTAACAACAGGGCGGGGCTGGCTTTTTGCCGGCCCGCCATGCATTGTCGTTGGTAAATTTTTCCTTAGCTTTGGGAGTTCTGGCCCATGGTCGAACCGATCATGTACCTGGCGATCGGTTTCCTGCTCGCGATGCTGTGCGGGCTTGCCATCGTGCCGCTGGTGCATAACCGCGCGGTGCGCCTGACCACGCGCCGGCTCGAGGCCGCCACCCCGCTGTCGATGGCCGAGATCCAGGCCGACAAGGACCAGCTCCGCGCCGAATTCGCCATGTCGGCGCGACGGCTCGAGATGAGCGTCGACCAGCTCAAGAACAAGACCACGAGCCAGCTCGCCGAGCTCGGCAAGAAGAGCGATGCCATCAACCGCATGAAGATCGAGCTCGGCGAGAAGAACGCCACGATCTTCGCGCTGGAGGCGCGCGAGAAGGCGGTGAAGGAGCAGCTCCGCGCCACTGAAGAGGAATTCAGCGCCAAGACCGAAGCATTGCGCGGCGCCGAGAATGCGCTGACCGACAAGCAGAACGAGCTGGCAAAGATCAACTCCGAACTGTCCAACCGCTCGATGATGGCGGAGAGCCGCCAGGTCGAGCTGGTCGCGGTGCGCGCGCAGATCGAGGAATTGAAGAACCGCGTCGGCGATGCCGAGAAGGAGTTTGCCGCAACGCAGGCGCGGCTGACGCAGGAGCGAACCGAATCCGAGACCGCCTCGCGCGAGCTCGGCGATGCACGCGGCCGCGTCGAGAATCTGAGCCAGCGCGTCAACGAGCTCGATCGCCAGCTCATCGTGCAGGTGAAGGAGGCCGAGATGCTCTCGGGCCGCGTCGCCGACCTCGAGGGACGCCTCGCCACGCAAGGCAAGCTGCTCGCCGAGCGCGACTACGAGAACAACCAGCTCCGCCAGGCCAGCGAGGGCTCCGAGCGCACCATCAAGGAGCTCCGCGTCGAGATCGCCGCCTTGAGCGGCGGCAAATCGTCGGCCGCCATGGAGCAGCTGCGCGCGGAAAAGGCCGCGCTGGAGGAGCAGCTCCGCACCGCGCGCGACGAGCGCGCCAAGCTCCAGCGCGACATCAACGCGATCCAGCAGCAGGCGGAGAGCTCCTGGGCGACCGAGCGCATGGAGAACGCGCTGCTGCGCGAGCGCATCAACGACATCGCCGCCGAGGTCGCAAAGCTGGCGATGCAGCTCGAAGGCCCGAACTCGCCGATCGAGGCGCTGCTTGCGGCCGAGGCCGGCCAGCCGCCGAAGCCGGCGCCGCGCCCGGCCAACGACGCCGCCAGCAACGGCGCGGCCGCAGGCACCCTGCCCGAGGGCGGCGGAACGCTGGCCGAGCGTATCCGCGCGCTCCAGGCCCACGCCTCCCGCGCCCGCCAGCAGGGTGCGTAAGCGGGCCGAAACCCGGCTTCACCGCTGGATTGCGTGATCTACGGAAGGTTTTCGGGCCGGAGGACGCCTCGAAACTTGACACCTTCGGCCCGCACTTCTAAATCGCGGGCTCTGATGCGCCGGCCGGCCGAAAGTCCGGCCGTCGGCATGATGGTCCCGGGCGCATAGCTCAGCGGGAGAGCGTTCCCTTCACACGGGAGAGGTCCAAGGTTCGATCCCTTGTGCGCCCACCATTTCAAACCTGAATTCAATGATTTAGTCGCTGGCTTCCCCTGTAATGTGCCCCAAAAAAGCGGGGGCACAATAGGGGCACATCGGCTCCTACCTTGGTCAGTCGTTTCCGAGAAGCCAACCATCCAAGAGCAGACGGCAGGCGCGTTATTGCCGAGCATGTTTTCGTAAAGAGCATGCGATGCTGCTCTAGACTTGCGAGCAACAGCGACGACGCGCGTGAAGGCTTTGGTCTAGTCCGCAGCGCATGAAAGCGCCGCTCGCGATCATCGCGGATTCGATGGCAATTCCCGCCGAACATGGACTGCGGAGGTCTAGGTGGTTACAATTATGGGTTGACTCGTCTGGGGGCAGACGGGCGTACGAACAAGGGGGTAGGCCGTCTGTCGACCATCACCGCGACTGATCTCACGTCCGCGCTGACAGGGAATCCGGAAGCACTCGACGTTCACCTCATGTTGGTGGAGCGCGACGTCCTCATCGAGGGTCATTCGGTCAAGATCCACTGTCATTGCCTCACAGTGGATGGAAACGGCCGCGTCCAGCCGCACCGGCTGGCGGAGTTCATGCGGAACGCCGTAGTCGACTATGCGATACCGCGCTCGAAGCTCGCTGCAGCGAAAGCGCGCGACGCCAAGTACAATAGCACCGAGGCGGTCGCCGAACTCGTCGAGCGCGCCAAGCGGTCGTTCACCGATTTGGCGAAGACCGGAGAGGGCGGCGAGATGCTGCTGTTCTTATTGGCCGAGCGCTTCCTCAAGCTGCCTCAGATTCTGTGCAAGATGGATCTCAAGACAGACACGCGCCTACACTACCATGGAGCCGATGGGGTGTACGCTGGCGTGATGCCGGAAGGCATCCCGAAGCTCTACTGGGGTGAATCCAAAATCTACAAGGACGCGGGAGCCGCGATCCGCGACTGCCTCGCCTCACTCGCTCCCTTCCTCATTGAACCAGAACACGAGGAAACCGACAGGGAACGCGATCTGGTGCTCCTGAGCGACAAGGCCGACCTCAGTGATGCGACGCTCACCGACGCGCTGAAGAAGTATTTTGACAAGTCGTCGGTGATGTCCAAGCGGGTCCAATACTGCGGCGTGGCCCTGGTGGGCTTCGACGCGCCGTTCTATCCGAAAGATGACGTAAAGGCGATCGCGGAGGAGATCGTTGAGGCCTCACGCGCGGAACTGGCCGTTTGGAGCAAAAGGATCGGCGAGCGGCTCAAGTCGGAGAAGCTCGACCAGATGGAAATCGAGCTGTTTTGCATCCCGCTGCCGTCGGCCGACGGCTTCCGCGCCGCATTTCTCAGAGCGATGGGGATTAAGACGGAATGAGCCTAGTCGGTCTCCAGTCGTGGCTTCTTCAGGAAGGAATTCGCGACGATCTCGATGCGATCATTCGACTCACCGTGCGCACCGAACTTGACAACCTAGTGCCCGAACCCGCCGCCCCCTCTGCCGTGGCGATCGATTGGCCAAGGCTGCTGCTCGCCGGCAGCATATTGGCGCGGTCCGATCAACGGATCGACCAGGAGGCCGCGCTCCGGATCGCAACTGCGGCGATCTCTCTGACGGACGATCAAGCACTCAAGGACGCGGGCGCTGTCCTGTTGGGCAAGCTCTCCAATTACCGGGCCATCACGCTAGCCAACGATCGCCACCTACTGACGGCCGGTCTCGACCGGACGGCTAGGTGTGGCGCTGCGCCTTGAATCCCAGCGGCGCGAGATGGACCGTTCCATCCTGGTGGAATCGAGCGGCGCTTGGCTGCAGGTGAACGATTTTCAGCAACGCTTCTGGCCAATGCGGGCGGAGGAAGTTGGCTCTCGGCGTCCGCCCCCACTGCCTCCGGGAAGACGTTTCTCGTCCTTCAGTGGTTGATCGACCAACTAAGCGCGGGTGACACCCGGGTCGCAGTCTACCTCGCCCCTACCCGCGTGTTAGTTTCGGAGATCGAGACCACTCTCCAAGGTCTTCTCGGCAAGACCAAGCGCATCGAGGTGTCGTCCCTTCCCCTCCGTGACAAGTACGAAGCGGCGCGCGCTGGAGGCGCGCAAGTAATTCTAGTCTCCACGCAGGAGCGGCTGCACCTTCTCGCCAACGTGCTCGGCGACGCGTTCTCAATTGACCTGCTTATCGTGGACGAGGCGCACAAAATCGAGGACAGCCAACGCGGCGTGATCTTGCAGGACGCCGTAGAGCGGGCTAGCCGTGCGAACTCGAAGCTGAAGGTCGTATTCATCAGCCCCGCGACACAGAACCCGGAGGCATTGCTAACGGACGCGCCCGACGGTGTGCAGACTGTCGCCGTCGACAGCGACGCTCCCACCGTTCTCCAGAACCTGATCGTCGCGAACCAAACCCCACGCAAGCCGAAGCTCTGGAACCTGACCGTCCGACAGCAGGGTTCGACACTTCCAGTCGGAACGCTCCAGCTCGCAAGCACGCCAGCGGGACTTAGGAAGCGCCTCGCCTTCATCGCCGCAGCGGCGGGCCAGAGAGGCGGAACGCTCGTCTACACGAACGGCGCCGGAGAGTCGGAGGATGTCGCCGATCTGGTTAGCCAGCTCCTGCCTCAGCCTGGCTCAATCGATCCGGAGCTTGCACAGCTCGCCGACCTCGCCCGGAAGGGCGTACGCCCCAACTTCCGCCTTGCACCGCTCGTTGAACGCGGGGTCGCGTTCCACTTCGGCAATATGCCATCGACGCGGCATCGTGGCGCTTCGAGAGACTGGCCGCCGAAATGGACCCGAGCCGCATGAATGTGGTGAGCAGATAGGCGCCCGAGTCCTTGAGGTTGGCCGAGATGATCCGCGGGAACATCGAGTGGCACCGTACCACCGGTAGGACCTACAGCCTTCCGGTGCAGATCCGCAACACGATGGAGCTGGTCGAGCAAGTCGCGCGATTCAAGGCGCCGAAGTATCTGTCCGCCTACATGGATGTCCTGCACATGCATCTCCGCCAGATCAACCGTGAGGACCTGATTGATCACGGCTTGGACATCGGCACACAACTTGAGTTTGGTATTTCGTCGAGGACCCTCCTCTCACTCATGGAACTCGGTCTCTCCCGCATGAGCGCGGTTGCCTTGTACGAGAAGACCGATCTCAGTAAGGAGGAATGCGTGGCGTGGGTCACCGAACGCGAAGGTCAGCTCGAAGCCATGGATTTCCCGGTCATCATCGTCCGCGAGCTACGCGATCGGCTTCTGCCGCTCGACGACGTGGACAGCAATTCTACCGCTTGATTGGAATGGAGGTTTCACATGCCCGCGAAGCCGATCGACCTCGGCCCACTGCACTTCGCCAAAAGAGGTGACGCCGTTGCTTATTTGAATGACATGCTTCACCGGTACGACGTGGGCGATCGGGTTGGCGCCAATGACACAGTGATTCTACGAGCGGCACTGGAGCACCATCCCGATGCCGAGGCCAAGAAGGGATGCGGAATTACCCACTTTAACGTCCGAACTGCTGACTTCGGTACGAAATGCTTCTGGTTGAACCGTACTGACGGAACGACCGAAAAGTTTTCTCATAGGGCCTGTATCTACGGTACCTAGCTAAGCAATTCGCCGAGCTCGGTTGCATAGCGGTGCGCAGTTCTCGGCCTGGTCGGGCAAGATTTTCGCAGGTTCAAATTGCGGAGGCGCAACCACCGATACCGACATTCGGTTCAAGTTGCGATCTGATGGCTTAAGACCACGGCGTCCCGAACGCAGTGAGCATCTTCTAAGTTATTGATCTTTCTTGGTGTGGTGATCGTCCTCGTCCCGTTTTGTTCACGGTCGTTTCACCCAATTCGTTGCGATTTCATTGCTGCCTTTCGCAACGAGAACGGCGCTCGCTGAAACATCGAGCGTGCGTGTGGCAACGCAACGAGTAGGTTGCCGGCCGCTATTTCGCAGAGGGTCGACTTCCCGCGAGATCTCCAGGAGCGCCAGCAAGTACACTGATAGGGCGTTGCCGCTGCTCGACGGCATGAAGGCGCCCGAGAAAATTGTCGAAACGCGCCGCGGGAGATACTCAAGCCAATTTCGCCTAAACCGGAGACACCGGCGCCAGATCCAGACGAAGACGATATTGAGGATGATCTCGACGAAATCGATGAGGCGTCGCGGCAGGATCCGAAGTTGCCGCACTTTATTCACAATTCACACGGGGATGCAGATCCGCGGCCGCTCAAGGCATGGCTAATCAAACGGCTGATGCCAGCGGTGGGGCATGGCTTGCTGTCGGGTCAGTGGGGCGCCGGCAAAACATGGTGCACCATCTTGGTGCACGGTGAGCGAAGCAGATCGGGTTGGCGGGACGTTGGCCCATGCGCCGTTCTTCGTGGCGAGCTCCTTAATCCAGTCGGCGTCGTAGCCACGTCAGAAAGCTGCATCGATCCGCGCTTCAGACAAGATAGTCGCTTTCTGGCAAGCCGATTCTCGTGAGCCTCGTCGGGCGTCAGCGCCAGCCGGACCGGCAGGCCGTTGGCATCCACGAGTGCATGAATCTCACTGCGAGGAGGTGGAGGCGGCCGGCTTCGTACTGGACGCGGAAAGCACAATGCTCGCGAACAAGGACGATCCGCACTCGATGAAGGTGTTCGATCCCTCGATCAAGGGCGAGACCGATCGCTTCGCCTATCAGTTCGTGAAGCCATGACAGATCCGGGATGTAGGATGGACGGAACTTCCTCTAATCGAGCGGCACATCAAGTTGGATTGTTGTGCCCTTTGGCTCGTTTGATGAGACCGCGATGCGTCCATTGAGTTGGGCAAGCAGGCTCTTGATCACCTTGAAGCCCAGGCTCGCTCGCGGCTGGTCCATATCGAAATCCGCCGGCAGTCCCACGCCCTGATCCGCTACCACGACATGCAAATCGGCTCCGCGCCCCGCGCCCGCCACCTGGATTTCGCCGGACTTGTCGGAGTAGGCGTGCTTCGCCGCGTTCGTGACAAGCTCATTGATCAGGAGGCCAAGCGGAATTGCCTTGTCCGCCGGAATCATCAGGTGGTCGAACTTACAGTCAATCTTGTAGGCGAGCGTTTCTTGCAGCTTCCTGCAAAGCTCGCCCGCGAAGTCCGCAATATCGACAAACCCGATCCTGGTGCTGCGCCACAGGTGGTCGTGAACCTGGGCGATCGTCGTGATGCGGGAAGCGGCGTCCTTGAGCGCGTTTTGAACTTCCTCGGACTGTGCGCTGCGGGACTGGACGCGGAGCAGGCCTACCACCGACGCCAGGCTGTTCTTGACACGGTGGCTCATCTCTCGAGTCAACATGGCTTGGTGCTCGAGGGCTTTTTGGAGCTCGGCGTCGGCATGCTGCCGCTCAATGGCGATGCCGAGCAGGCCCGCAAAGCCGGCAAGGAAATCAGCATCCGCGAGATCGAACTGACCCGAGTCAGCGCTGTCGACTTCCAGAACACCAAACGGTAGATGACCTTCGCCGCCCCGCGCGATGAGAACGTTGATGGCGCGCTTGATGCCGTGCTCCGACAGTAGTTTCGGCGTTCGAAAGCGGGTTTCTTCCTGCAGGTGGTTGGAAATGACGATTTGGCCGGTATGGAACGCGTAGCCGGCGGGAGACTCCAGATCGACGCCCAGGGATATCTGGCCGATCGTCTCCGGCGCCCATCCGACGCCTGCGCTCACCAGCAACCGTTTTTCCTCCGGCATGTACTCCAGGACCTTGGCAAAAGGTGTTTCGAGACCCTGGGCACAGAGCTGCGTCGCTCGTTGGAGTATCTGGCCGATGTCGCGGGTCTGCAGCGCGGTTCGGCCGAACTCGCCCAGCAAGGACTGTTGCCTCAACCGGTACGGAAGTTCCTGTCTGGTTGCCCCGGTCGATGCGACGGGAGACGTCACGGATTCTGTCCCCGTGAGGGTTGGCATGAACTCGTCCCTTCGAACCCTGGCTGGCCCGCCTTCGGCTTGTAGCATGATAAGTTACGCGCCTAACCTCTTTCCTAGCGTCTAGTGCTTGGCGCGGCCTTGCTGGAAAATACCCTAGTAGGATCTCAATTATGGAACTTACTGTTCCACCACGTCTTACCCTGCCGCGCGACTGCGACGAGGCAGCCAGGGGGAGATTGGCTTTGACCGATGCGGTTAAGATTCTGGTCGTCGAGGACGACCAGCTTATTCGGGCTATGGTCGAAGAAGCTCTTTCAGACGGCGGCTTTGCGTCCACCCTGACGGCGTCTGGCGAGGAAGCCATTACTCTTTTGCAGGCAGGACGACGAATCCAAATTCCGGGCGGTCGTGACCGACATCAACCTGCTGGGAAAGCTCGATGGATGGAAGGTCGGTCGCTCTGCCCGGGAGATCGATCCGACGATGCCCATCATCTACATGACCGGCACTCACGGGGAGGAATGGGCGTCCGAGGGCGTCCCAAACAGCCTACTGCTTGCAAAGCCCTTTGCCCCTGCTCAGATCGTAACCGCGATATCGCAGCTTCTTAACGCGGCCCCGCCGATCCCACCCGCAGACTAGCGAGCCGGTCTCATGGGCGAGAAAGCTGAAGAACCAATCAAGCCTCGCTGGGCTAGTTCGACTAGGCTATCGAGGCCGAGCGGGCCGCATTGGAGGGCGCTCGTAAGCAACGCCCGTTGGGAGAAGCAGAAGCACAAGCTGAACTTCGCCGCGCGCCGGGCCCCAAAAAACATAGTTCACGCCGCCGCCGTTGCGCATCGCCATCAATGGCGCGGCGCAGGCCAACGTGCACCAGATCGAGTCCAAGGCGGCCTGAGCGAACGCGTATAACGGCCCGGCGTTTCAGGCACTACCCCCACTCGTCATCGAATGGGGGAAACGATGAACCCGCCCGGCGGAAGGCCGCAGCGCCGCTTTTCTACGGCGCGCGCACAAACCACCTGAAGGGACGGCTCGAAATCCGTCTACCCGGCAGGTGCACGCTGCCGCTGAGCGGCATTAGAAGCCATCCCTTCCATTCGGCAGGAGGTGCGCGATCTCCGTCGCAAGTTGAGCTTGCGTGTAAGGTTTCGCGAGACGTGCGACGTCTACCACTTCGCTTCCTTCCAGTTCAGCGAACCCCGTCGCAAGCAAGATCGGAAGTCGAGGATATTGGCGGCGCACTTCTCGGGCCAATTCGATTCCTGTCATTCCTGGCATCGCGTGGTCGGTTATTAAAAGATCAGCAGCTAAGCCACTTTCAAGAAGCCGCAACGCCTCAATGGCGGAATGCGCTTCAATCACCTGATGTCCCAGGTCTTCCAGCAGATCGACAGTACTGCCGGCGATCAGAAGATCGTCGTCTACAAAAAGAATCTTCGCTGGCGCCGAGGCTTGGGTAACGATGTTCGGCGCGCGTCCGGAAGGCGGCGACGTTTCACTGGCAACGGGAAGCCAAAGTCTGGCGGTTGTCCCGCTTGAGGGGGTGCTTTCGAGCCGCAGGGCACCTCCGGATTGTTGCGCCAGGCCGAACACCATGGACAAACCCAAACCCGTGCCCTTGCCGACTCCCTTCGTTGAGAAGAAAGGTTCTACGGCCCGGGCCAGCGTTTGTGCGTCCATTCCTTCTCCAGTATCTCGCACCGAGAGCACCACGTATCGGCCTGGTTGGACACCAAGCTGATCGTCGATGTCGACAATTTGCTCGGACAGCCCGATCGTGAGGACGCCGCCAGTAATCATAGCGTCCCGGGCATTCACGGCGAGATTGAGCAGAGCCATTTCGAGCTGGTTCGGGTCGACGTCGACGACCGGCATATTGTCTTCGGCGTGAAGCTCGATCCGAACCATCGGACCCACCGAACGATCTATGAGGCCTATCATGTCTTCCACAAGACTTCGGACGTCTGTAGCTTGCGCCTTCAGTTCCTGCTTGCGCGCAAAAGCGAGTAGCCTTTGTGTTAGAGTGGCGCCACGGCGGGCGCCCTCCATGGCGCCATCCAGGAGCCTGTGAAGTCGAGCATCTTCACCTAGTTTTTTCGAAAGCAGGTCGAGGTTGCCGATGACAGCCATAAGCAGGTTATTGAAATCGTGCGCGACCCCGCCGACAAGTTGGCCCAACGCCTCGATTTTCTGTGCCTGCAGCAACGCTGCCTGGGCCCGCTCGCGACCCGCAATTTCTTCCCGGAGTTGACTGTTCGCCCGCTCAAGGTCAGCCGTTCTCTCCGCAACCAAACGCTCCAGTTCGGCAGAGGCGCCGCGCTGCGCCTCAAGGTACGCACGAGTTTGATACTGTCGTCTTCGAGCGCGCTCTGCGGAAAGTACCGTGGCCTGAAGCGTGATGGCCTGCAAGGGGCGCTCGAGAAAGCCCACGTTACGCAGGCGAATGACCAACTCCCGCCTGAACGCGGCAAACTTGCCACCTTCATTGCGGTTGGTCAGTACGACAAAGGGTTGATCGGACCACGGTGGCTGACGGCCCACCCAGTCCTCCAGAACGCGGGCATTATTGCCGTAGAGCGCCTCCTCCGCCACAACCACGACTTCGATGACCCACTCGAGATTCTCTATCACTTCCTGAAGCGTGTTGCAGACCACGGGACGTAAGCCTGCCCTTTCGATCAACTTGGCAACAGTTGCCGCGTCCCGTCCAATGGGCATCAGGACCAAAACCACGCCTTTTGGCGTTTCAGGCCGGACCATCGGTGTCCCGAGGCATCAAAGGTGCCTCCTCCCCCTTGTACACCGGCGTACCGCCGAAAATGCCACTGAAACCCTTTAGCGGGGGTCCGACGGTGATGCCTTGGTGGCTCAGTTTGAATTCTCGGATCGTATGTTCGTGATTGCCGCTTCGCTTTTTCACGACGGACAGTGCGCGCCGCACGCTGCCATCAAACTCGAAATAACGCAGCATCAGCACGCCATCGGCGAGATAACTAATGTCCAGCGGCGTATCCATCGGTCCGACGAGGCCATGCTGAGCCAGCACGAGGATGGTCAGGGCGCCGCGATGACTGAGATAGCTCAGCAGCTCGTGCATCTGAAGAATCAAAAAGCGCTCATCCGGCATCGCATTGAGATAGCCATTGAGGCTGTCGATTATCACTACCCGCGCGTCAGCACGTTCTACGCTGCTCCGCACCGCGTCGGCAAACTCGCCTGGCGCCATTTCAGCAGGGTCGATTTGCTGAAAATCGATCAAGCCTTTATCGAGCCCGTCTTGAAGTGGAAGTCCCAACGTCTTCGCTCGCGCACTCACAGTGCCGCGTCCTTCGTCGAAGGCAAAAATCACGGAGCGTTCGTTTCGGGCTGCGGCTGCGATCGCATAGGTAAGCGCCAGCGATGATTTTCCAACGCCCGCTGCACCGATGAGGAGCACATTCGTTCCGCGCTCAAGGCCACCGCCCAGAAGAGTGTCCAGTTCCGGATTGCCGCTCAAGACGACGTCGCTGTCGAATTCCTTATGATGTTCTGCTGCGACAAGTCGGGGGTAAACCATGAGACCACCATGCCGGATGGTGAAGTCGTGAAATCCCCCCTTGAATTCGATACCACGCATCTTCACGACACGAAGGCGTCGCCGCTGCGCGCCGTAATCGATTGCCAACTGTTCAAGAAGCACAACGCCATGGGCGATCGAATGCAATTGCAGATCGTTCTGCTGTGATGAAAGGTCATCAAGCAAAACCACAGTGGACTTGCGACCTGAAAAGAAGTGTTTCAACGCGAGGATCTGACGGCGGTATCTAAGGGGGCTTTGTGCCAGCAGGCGAAGCTCCGACAGGCTATCGAGTACAATTCGCGCCGGCGCCAGTGCCTCGACCCGGTCAAAGATCATCTGCGTGGTTTCGCTAAGCTCCATCTCGGCCGGATGCAGCACCGTGAGTTCCTGGCTCGGATCCAGCGTGGTCTCAGGCGGGATCAATTCAAAGATTGTAATGCCGTTGAGCGACCACCCATGACGCTTTGCGACCAGACGCAATTCTTGCTCAGTCTCCGATAGCGTGATGTAGAGGGTCGGTTCGCCGACGCGAACTCCTTCCAGCAAAAATTCCAGAGCGAGGGTTGTCTTGCCTGAACCGGGTTGGCCTTCAAACAGATGCATTCTCTCGGGATCAAAGCCGCCTCCGAGAATGTCATCTAGACCAAAATTTCCGGTGGAAATCCTCGGGAGCTCACAGCCGTCGAGCAACCGCTTTTCCTCATCCATATCAACCCCCGTTTCGCCGCAGGCGGAGCCGCCTTTGATTTATGGAAACTTCTGCTCCCGTGCAGGGTTCCCCGGCCAAGCCGGAGCCTCGACGGCGATACTCACCACTTGCGATCCTGTGGTCTTAAGCATTGCTCGGCCGGCCACGGCGACAGGGGCACAATGCCACGGTGTACGGAACAATCCCGCATCCAAATACGTTGAACCTGTTTGGGAGCGCTCCACCCGTTGAAAACACTGCAAACAAAGCTCGACGGGGTCGCCGACGCGCGGCCGCTTCAACTGCTCATCGACTCCATCGTGGACTACGCCATCTACATGATCGATGTAGATGGCACCGTGCGCAGTTGGAACTCCGGTGCCGAGCGATTGAAGGGCTACTCAGCGGACGAGATCATCGGCAAGTCCTTCTCATTGTTTTATCCGCCCGAGGATCGCGCGAAAGAGCTTCCCCAAACAGCGTTGAAAATTGCGGCAGAGACCGGCCGGTTCAGTTCCGAAGGGTGGCGCGTCCGCAAAGACGGGACCCGCTTTTGGGCGTTAGTCGTCGTGGATGCGATCCGCGACGAGCAAGGTCAGGTGATCGGCTTTGCAAAGGTCACGCGCGACATCACAGAACGTCAGCAGGCCCACAACGATCTGCTGGAGAGCGAGCGACGATACCGTCGATTGATCGAGGCTGTTGTCGATTATGCGATTTTTCAGCTGGATCCTGCCGGCAATATAACCACCTGGAATCCGGGTGCACAGCGCATCAAAGGCTACGATCCGGATGAAATTATCGGTCAGCACTTCAGTCGCTTCTACACGCCTGAAGATATTCAAACTGGCGTACCGAAACGGGCGCTCGCCGAAGCGGCCAAATTGGGACGCTTCGAGGCTGAAGGTTGGCGAGTGCGAAAGGACAGCAGTCGCTTTTGGGCGTCAGTTGTCATCGATCGCATCACCGACGAGGCCGGCGAATTGGTTGGGTTTGCAAAAGTAACGCGTGACGTAACCGAGCGAAAGCAGGCCCAGGACGAACTCCAGCGCACTCAGCAGCAGTTAGCCGCCTCTCAGAAGCTCGAAGCGGTAGGCCAGCTCAGCGGCGGGATCGCGCACGACTTCAATAATCTCCTGATGATCGTGCTTGGCAACCTTGAGACCGCGGAGCGGAACAGCCGCGGCCTGACTAACAGCACGAATCTTCAGCGGGCACTCGCCAATGCCAAGCGGGGCGCGCAGCGTGCCGCAGCACTGACTAGCCGCCTGCTCGCATTCTCCCGTCGGCAAGCGCTGGATCCGCAGCCTATCAATCTGAATATTTTTCTGAATGGATTGCAGGAGTTTCTGCAACGTACCCTCGGTGAACGCATCGAAGTTCAAACCGTCGGAAGTGCGGGTCTCTGGTCGATCGAGGCTGATACCAACCACCTCGAGTCTGCCATTATCAATCTCGGTATCAACGCACGCGACGCGATGCCGGATGGCGGCAAACTCACGGTCGAGGCTATGAACGTATTAGCTGACGAGGACTATTGCCGAGTGAATCCTGAGCTCTCCCCGGGCCATTATGTCATCGTTTGCGTAACAGACACTGGGACCGGGATGACCGCGGACGTCCTCAATCATGCTTTCGAGCCTTTTTTTACCACGAAAGAGCTCGGGCAAGGGACAGGCCTCGGACTTAGCCAAGTCTATGGTTTCGTAAAGCAGTCGGGTGGGCACGTGAAGATCTACAGCGAAGTCGGCCAAGGTACCAGCATCAGAATGTATTTCCCCCGCTACCATGGAGATGCTCGACCCGCCGAGGGTAATGCAGACGAGTTTCGCCCGGAAGGTGAGAAACTGGAGACGATACTCGTCGTCGAAGATGATACGGACCTGCGTGCATATGTTTCTGAGCTTCTGCGAGATTTAAATTATCGCGTGGTTGTGGCATCCAGCGCCCAGGCTGCCTTGACCATCCTTCTGCAGGAAGAGCCGAAGGTTGATCTTGTGCTGACGGATGTCGTCATGCCGGGAATCAATGGACGGGAGATGGGCCGGCGCGCACAGCAGATCCGCCCAGGCATCAAGATCCTGTACATGACAGGTTACTCGCGAAATGCCGTGGTCCACCAAGGGCGCCTTGATGAGGGCGTCGAGCTATTAGAGAAGCCGATCTCTCAGGCAAAACTCGCTTTTCGTGTGCGCGAAATGTTAGACCGGCTTGACCAATACTGAATTGAATTCGCGCCAGCGCAGGCCGTGATCCGGTACACAGGTCAATTCTATTCGCTCTTCTTGTTGGCCAAAGTGCTCCGCGTCGAGAATCTGACGGCGAACTACATGCTTATCGGCGCCACTATCATCACCGTGCCTCTGTATGTCGTGTTCGTCAGTCTTTCGGACAAGATCGGCCGCCGCAAGGCGTATGTCGCTGTGGCCCGAGTATGCGTGGCCGCACCCCAACTTTTTCGGCGCCCGCGGTCGACCTCAGTCGAAATGCGGAGGCGTACAAAATCGCGCCAATGACGGAGAGAGTGTCAGTCAATCCCAAATGAAAGATAAAGCATTTTTAAGTTTCTTGGGCGCCAAAACCCGCCATTCGAGCTACGGCCGAACACAACTGTCTGCGGCATGCTCGAGCATTTCTCTAAGACAGAGGCCGTTAGAATGACCTATGAAAAGAACGAGGGCCGATGGCCCTCGCAGTCTGGGAGAACAGACAAAAGCAGTATCCGGCAGCCGTCATGACATGGTCGGCATGACGAATTCGGCACCGGCCCGTATTCCGGTTGGCCAGCGGCTTGTCACTGTCTTCATTCGCGTGTTGAAGCGGACGCCTTCCGGTCCATGCATGTGATGATCGCCGAAGATCGACGCTTTCCATCCACCGAAGGAGTGGAAGGCCATCGGCACCGGAATCGGAACGTTGATGCCGACCATGCCGACCTTGATCTGGTGAGCAAATTCACGAGCAGCATCGCCGTCACGTGTGAAGATCGATGTCCCGTTGCCGAACTCGTGCTCATTGATCAGCCGCGCGGCCGTCGCATAATCCGGTGCTCGCACGACCGAGAGCACTGGCCCGAAGATCTCCTCCTTGTAGATCTTCATGCTCGGCTTGACGTGATCGAACAAAGTCCCGCCCAGGAAGAAGCCGTCTTCGTAGCCCTGCATTTTGAATTTGCGTCCGTCGACGAGCAACTTCGCGCCGTCCGCAACGCCCGCATCGATGTAGCTTCGGACCTTGTCCAGATGCTGCTTCGTGACAATAGGACCCATCTCGGCCTCGGGATCGGTACCCGGCCCGACCTTCAGGCCTCGAACCTTCGGCTCCAAGGCTGAGATCAGCTTGTCCGCGGTCCCCTCGCCGACCGGTACGGCAACAGAAATCGCCATGCAGCGTTCGCCGGCGGAGCCGTAAGCGGCACCCATCAGTGCATCAACCGCCTGATCCATGTCGGCATCGGGCATCACGATCATGTGGTTCTTGGCGCCGCCGAGAGCCTGACAGCGTTTTCCGGTATTCGCGGCGGTCGAATAGATGTACTGCGCAATGGGCGTGGACCCTACGAAGCTGACCGCCGAGACGTTCGGATGATGCAGTAGCGCGTCGACGGCTTCCTTATCACCCTGCACCACGTTGAAGACGCCATCCGGCAGGCCGGCTTCCTTCAGCCATTCCGCCATGATTAGCGAAGCGGATGGATCACGTTCCGACGGCTTCAGGATGAAGGTGTTTCCGCAGGGGGCTCCGCTTGAACTGTTCGAGCAGCCTCGTACGGGCTTTGTGGCCGGCTTCCTCGGGTCTCCGTCGATCAACCTCGTCCCGGCGACCCTCAAGACAAGCGGCGGCTGCGCCGCAGTTGTGTTTCAGTCCGGCGGTGCGCTGACGCTTCCGAATGCAAGAGCCAAATTGCGGACAGGTGCGGATGGCCAAGAAGTTCTGGTGGGCATTCGACCCCAGCACTTCAGCCGGGCTGGCGGCGGACCTCCGCGCGACGGGGTGGTCTCCTATTCGGCCGTCGTCGACCTCATTCAGCCGACGGGGACCCGTACATTCACCACCATCAAGATCGGCGGCGTCGATGCGGTCGCGGAGTTGCAGGCTCATGACGTCAGCAGCCATGGCGAGCGGATCAACCTCGCCATCGACCTCAATCGCGTGGTGCTGATCGATCCGGCCAGCGGCCTGGTCATCTCGTAACGAGCGCCGGCAATCTGGAGAACGGGAGGAAAAAATGGCGTCGAGACTGTTTGCCACCGGAATTGGAGCTCCGGAGGGGCCGGTGTGCCTGCCCGATGGATCGATGTATGTGACCGAAATGTCCGCGTCGACCCTTTGCATCACACGGCTTGACTCTCGCGGCAATCGCAGGGTGATCCGGACGACTGGCGGGCGTCCGAACGGGTTGACGACTGATGGCCACGGCCGGATCTGGATCGCGGAAGCAGGCCTCCGGGCGCTGATCTGCATCGACGACGGCGGAAACGAGATCCGGCGCATGCAGGGCGAAGGTACGGACCGCTTTCTATTTCCGAACGATCTTTGCTTCGGCCCGAACGGACTGCTCTACCTGACCGACTCCGGCATGGCGGCCGAAGATTTCATCAACGGCCAGGCCTTCGTCGACGGCTATATGGACCTTGATTGGGACGGCCGTGTGTATGAGATCGATCCGGCGGCCATGAAGGTGCTACGCGTGCTCGATCGGAAGATCCGCTTCACCAACGGCATTGCTTTCGGCTCCGACAATCACCTCTATGCCAACGCGTCCTTCACCGGCGAGATCTACCGATATGACGTGCTCGGCGAAGCCTCGCCTAGACGCGAGGTCTTCGGCAACGTCCTGCAACCGAATGCCAATCCCGATTTCAAAGGTCCGGACGGGATGGCCTTCGGCACGGATGGCCGCCTCTATTGCACGGTCTACAACCAGAAGAACGTCAGGGTGCTGGACCGACGGGGTGAAGTCGTCGACCGGCTGATCCTGGATGGGCCGCAGCCGACGAATTGTGCCTTCACGCTCGAGGGCAAGAAGCTACGCGTGACTGAAGTCGGCAAGGGGCAAGTCGAAGAGATCGATATGCCCTGCGAGGGCCTGCCGCTGCATCTGCCGAAGTTCGCCTGACGAGGTGCCTCGCGGTTTTGTCCCGCAAGGCGTCCCGCAGATGCGTCAAAGGAAGCCGATCGATAGCCAGGGCACGGCCGCGACGATCAGCGTGCCGATCAAAAGCGCGATCATGTAGCCCACGATCGGCTTCATGCCCTCGTCCGGGTTGATGCGGCTGATGGCGCAAGCCGCGTAGTAGCCGACGCCGAACGGTGGCGCGAACAGGCCGATGCCCATCGCGAGAACGACCACCATCGCGTAGTGGACATCGTGCACCCCGACCTGCCGCGCGATCGGGAACAGGAGCGGGCCGAACAAGACGATGGCCGGGATCCCTTCCAGAACGCTGCCCAGGATCACGAAGGTCACGATCGTCACGGCAAGGAAGACAGGTACTCCGCCGGGAAGGCTGGTCATGAACTTTGCAAGAGAGGCAGAAAATCCCGACTGGGTCAGCGCCCAGGCCATGCCCGTCGCCGCGCCGATGATGAGCAGGATCGCCCCCGACAGCGAAGCCGTCTCGACCAGCATCGGATAGATGCGGCGCCAGTCGAACTGGCGATAGATGAAGAGTCCCGCACAGGCCGAGTACAGGATCCCGATGGTCGAGACCTCCGTTGCCGTCGCAACGCCTTCGACGACGGCGGTCCGGATCACGAATGGCAGCGCGATGGCCGGTATCGCGATCACAAAGGCGCGGCCAATCTGCCGCCCCGTCGCCCGTTTGACGTGAGACAGGTCCTCGCGGCGGTATCGCCACCACACCACGGCCGCGAGCATGATCGCGAGCACCACGCCCGGAAGCAACCCGCCGGTGAACAGCGCCGAGATCGACACACCGGTCACCGAGCCGATCGTGATCAGAACGAGTGACGGGGGAATCGTCTCGGTCTGCGCCCCCGTCGCGGCCAGGAGCGCAACGAGATCGCCGGGCTTGGCCCCACGCTGCCGCATCTCGGGAAACAGCACTGGAGCCACCGCAGCCATGTCCGCCGCCTTGGAGCCGGAGATGCCTGAGACCAGATACATCGCCCCGACCAGCACGTAGTGCAGTCCGCCACGCACGTGGCCCAAAAGGCTTGCCAGGAAGCTGACCATGGCGCGCGCCATGCCCGTCATCTCGATCAGAAGGCCGAGAAAGACGAAGAGAGGCACGGCAAGCAGGATCAAGTGGCTCATGCCCTCGTCCATTCGTCCGATCATCACGACGTCGGGCGTGCTGGTTGTCAGGGCGAGATAGCCGACCGTGGCGAGGCCAAATGCAAACGCGATCGGCACGGCCGCAAAGACCATCGCGCCGACCACGAAAACGAAGAAGATCAGAAGATTCAGATTGCCAAGTGCCTTCAAGACCGGCGCCAGCAGAATGAACGTTCCGATGATGCCTGCGACGATCGCCAGGGAGGCCAGCAAGCTGCGCAGGCTCGCGATGCGGATGAGCCGGAGGACGGCTGCGATCAGCATCAGCCCGATGCCGATCGGCAGCGCTGCCGCACGCCAGGTGTTGACGATCTCGAGCGCCGGAGTGGTGACGAAGGCCTCGTCGGCGGCGAATTCATAGGCCGGCCAAACGACGAGCACGAGAAATGCCAGCGACGCCGCGGCCGCTATGACATCCAGGAACGCGCGGAGCTCCGCACTGAGCACGCCGACGATGGCGGTCATCCGCATGTGCTCGCCGCGCTGGAACGCAATCACAGACCCGAGCATGGCGAGCCAGAGGAAGAGAATGCCGGCAAGCTCGTCGGACCAGACGATCGGCGAGCGGAATACGTATCTGCCCACGATGCCCGCGGACAGCACCACGATCTCCGCCAGCACGAGCAAGGCCGCCGGGACTGCGACAGCGTGGCCAAGCACCATGTTCGCTGTCACCACCCATCGGCGCGAATTCGCTTGAGATCTGCCGGCCGCGAGCCCGGTATCCACATGCGGCGTATGGCTCACGCTGGTCATGATAGCTGGCCCGCGGCTTTTTCAAGGTGAGACCATGCCTCCTCGCCAAACTTGCCCTTCCAGTCGGCGTAAAAGCTGGTCTTAGACAGCGCCTGGCGGAAAGCGGCACGATCGACGTCGATGAACTTGAGACCTTTGGTCGACAGATCGGCGCGCAGGGACTGGCTGAGCTTTGCGATGTCTGCCCGCTGATCGACCGCGGAGCGATCGAGCTCGCGCGTCACGATCTCCTGCACATCCTTGGGCAGGCGCTCGAAGGCGCGCTTGTTGCCCAGAATCCAGTAGCCATCCCAGACGTGCCCGGTGAGGCTACACGTGCTCTGCACTTCGTAAAGACGCGCGGTCGCGATGATCGGCAACGGATTCTCCTGGCCGTCGACGACCTTGGTCTGCAACGCGGAATAGACCTCGTTGAAGTTGATCGGCGTCGGCCCGGCGCCGAGCGCCTTGAAGAGCGAGGTGAGCAGCGGCGCGGGCGGAACGCGGATCTGGAAATTCTTCAGATCATCCGGCGTCCGGACCTCGCGGCCCGACGAGGTCACCTGACGAAAGCCGTTGTCCCAGGCCTTCGAAACCGCCATGATTGGCGTCTTGGCGATTTGCGCCCGGATGTAAGTGCCGAGGTCGCCGTCCATCGCCTTCCATACGCTGTCGTAGTCGGCGAATGCGAAGCCGGTGTTCACAATGCCTGCGCTAGGTACGAGGGTGGCAAGAATCGAGGACGATTGGTTGAAGAACTCGACGCCGCCGCTGCGAACTTGGGTCAAAAGCTCGGTGTCGGAGCCGAGCTGGTTGGCCGGAAATAGCCTGATCTCCAGCCGACCGCTCGTCGCTTCGCGGATACGGTCGATCGCCTCTTGCGCCCGGATATTCACCGGATGCGTTGGGTCCTGTCCGGTCGCGAACTTGTAGACGAACTCGGCGGCAGACGCCGGGCGGGTGAGAATCCCGCAGAGAGGAACGGTGGTGGCGGCCATCAACAGCGAACGGCGACTGATGCTTCCGGGCTTCGATGCAGTCATGTTTTCCTCCTGGTCCTTCATTGACGTTGCTGCCCGTTGCATCAGCGCAGGCTGACGTGCAGCTTTCCGGGTTCTTCGCTTGCCGGCTCTCGACCACCGGCATTTGGGCAGGAGCAATCACTCGCCGCCGCAACATGCGACGGGCGTAGCTCCTCACCTGGGCTTGGCTAAGTTGGCGCTTAGCGCCGGTACACTAAAGCCACCGCTTGATCTGCCGTGCGACCTCTGCGGTGGAAATCCCGTAGCGGTCGTGCAGGGTCGGAAGTGCGCCGGCGTCAAGAAACTCGTCCGGCAATGCGATCTGGCGGAAGGGCGGATGGACACCGGAACGCATCAGAAGCGCGGCAGCCGCCTCGCCGAGACCGCCAATCGTTGTGTGGTTTTCGGCAACGACGACCAGGCGGCCCGACTTGCCGGCTTCACGCAAGATCGTCTCGGTATCGAGCGGCTTGATGGTTGGAACATGCAGCACCGCAATATCGATGCTGTCGTCTTTCAAGGTCTGTACGGCTTCGAGCGCGCGCATGGTCATGATGCCGGATGAGATGACCAGGGCGTCCTTCCCGTCGCGGATCAGCTTGGCCTTGCCGAGCTCGAATTTGTAGTCGTACTCGTCCAGAACGACCGGCACCTGGCCGCGCAGCAGGCGGGTGTAGACTGGCCCCTGATGCGCCGCGATGGCAGGCACCAACTGCTCGATCTCGTGGGCATCGCAGGGATCGATGACCGTCATATTTGGCATGGCACGAAATAGCGCGAGATCCTCTGCGGCCTGGTGACTCGGGCCGTAGCCCGAGGTCAGGCCGGGCAAAGCACAAACGATCTTCACGTTGCGGTCTTCCTCCGCAATCGTCTGGTGAATGAAATCGTAAGCCCGCCGAGACGCGAACACCGCGTAAGTGGTCGCGAAAGGCATGAAGCCTTCGGCAGCGAGGCCGGAGGCGGCGCCGAACAGAAGCTGCTCGGCCATGCCCATCTGGTAATAGCGGTCCGGGAACTCCTTTGCGAAGATGTACATGTCGGTGTATTTGCCGAGATCGGCCGTCATGCCGACCACCTCAGGGCGGTGGCGCGCGAGTTCGACGAGCGCGTGTCCGAACGGCCCCGGTCTGGTCTTCTGCCCCTCGGCTGCGATCGATGCGATCATCGCTGAGGTGGTCAGGCGCGGCTTGCCCGGCTGCGGTGCTGATCTGACGGTCTTCATGCCTGCCTCCCGGCTTCCAGCGCGGCAAGCGCGAGCTGCCATTCGTGCGGCTCGACGCGGATGAAATGGCTCTTCTCGCGCTGCTCGAGGAAGGGAACACCCTTCCCCATCAGCGTGTCGGCGACGATGATCCGCGGCTTGAGTTCGGGATGGGACTTGGCCGCGTCGAAGGCGGCGACCACGGCATTGAGATCGTTGCCGTTGACGCGCTGCACGAACCAGCCGAAGGCCTGAAGCTTCTCGACCAGCGGCTCGAACGCCATGACCTGCGTGGAAGGACCGTCCGCCTGCTGATTGTTGACGTCGACGATGCCGATCAGATTGTCGAGCTTGTAGTGGCCTGCCGACTGGATCGCCTCCCAGACCGAGCCTTCGTCAAGCTCGCCATCGGAAAATAAGGTGTATACCCGCGCTCCGGATTTCTTGCGTTTGAGTCCCAGGCCCATGCCGACGGCGATGCTGAGTCCGAGCCCGAGCGAGCCGCCCGACATTTCCATTCCCGGTGTGTAGGAGGCCATGCCCGACATCGGCAGGCGGCTCTCGTCGCTGCCATAGGTTTCGAGTTCTTCCTCGGGGACGATCCCCGCCTCGATCAAGGCCGCGTAGAGCGCGATGGCATAATGCCCGTTGGAGAGCAGAAAGCGGTCTCGCTCCTCCCAGGACGGATCTTCGGGTCTGTAGCGCATCGCATGGAAATAGGCGACGGCGAGAACGTCAGAGATGTCGAGCGCCTGTGCGATATAGCCTTGGCCCTGAACTTCGCCCATGCGCAGGGCATTGCGGCGAATATTGTGGGCGCGGTCCGTCAGCTTGGGCGTGTTCGTAAGCGCGTTGGTCGAGGTTTCCATCGATCTGACCCTTGTCTCGCTGGCTCAGTGGATGAGCATGCCGCCGTTCACGTCGATCACGGCGCCGGTTACGTAGGCGGAGAGATCCGAGGCCAGGAAGGTGTAGATACCGGCGACGTCTTCGGCCGTACCGAGACGATTGAGCGGAATGCCTTCCAGGATCTTCGCCCTCATCTCGTCGGTCAGCTTGCCCGCGGTGATATCGGTGCCGATCAGGCCGGGCGTGACGCAATTGACGCGAATGCCGTCCGGGCCGAACTCTCGGGCCATCGCCTTGGCGAGACCAAGTACGCCGGCCTTCGCGGCCGAATAGTGCGGGCCGCCAAAAATTCCACCACCGCGCTGGGCCGAGACCGACGACATGCATGCAATCGATCCGGCTTTCCGTCCGCGCATATGCGGGATCACCGCCTGGGAGAGAAACAGGATGCCCTTGAGATTGACGTCCTGAATGCGATCCCAATCGGCTGCCGAGATCTCCAGGAACTTCACCGGCTGGGTGATGCCGGCATTGTTGATCAAAACATCGGTGCCGCCAAAGGATTCGATCACGCGGGCGACCGCCTGTTCGCAGGACGATTTGTCGGCGACGTCGCACCCTAGTCCGATATGGGAATTTCCGAGCGATGCCGCAGCATCCGTCGCAGCGCCGGCGTCAATATCCAGAATGGCGACCCGAGCGCCCTCGGCGGCGAACCGCCGGGCGGTGGCAAGCCCGATCCCGCGCGGCGAGGCCGCGCCCGAAATGATGGCCGTCTTACCGCTGAGCAGCATCAGTTCCTCCCGCAAATTGTTCTTCCTTGGCGCTTAGGAATGACCCGCCGACCGCCAACGGACAAACGCGCAGTTGTCACGGATCGATGAATCTGGTTCACTTATGGGATGCTGTCGAATATCCCCATATCGGCAATTCGTGCCTTTGAAGCGGCTGCCCGCACCGGATCGTTTCGCGATGCGGCGAATGAGCTTCACCTGACACCGAGTGCCGTTAGTCATGCCATCCGCAAGCTGGAGGGCACCCTTCGGACCGCTTTGTTCGAGCGCAGCGCACGATCCGTGCGACTTACGCCGGCCGGCGAGAACCTGATGCGTCACACGGGAGCGGCATTCGATCAGCTCCGCCGTGGCCTAGAGGAAGTTGCCGCGCGCGGACCACAATTGGTGCGCGTCCATTCCGCGCCCAGCTTTGCTGCGCAATGGCTGGCACCACGGCTTGCACAGTTTCTCGCTGCTTACCCGAAGCTCGAGGTTCGGCTGGCTGCAAGCACGGACTATGCGCGCTTCAGCAACGATGATTTCGATATCGACATCGTCTACGGTCCGCCACGCGCGGAGGGCGTCGAAATTGTCCCTCTGCCGGAGGAGACGGTCACGCCGCTCTGCTCGCCCTCGCTCGCAAAATCGATCAGGAAGCCTGCCGATCTCCTCGATCAGACGCTCATCCGCTCCGACGTGAAGCGGGTGCAGTGGCATCAATGGTTCACCGCGAATGGGTTAGAAGCACCTGCGCTTCACGGCATGAGATTCGACCGAAGCTTTCTTGCGATCGCGACGGCTGCAGAGGGATTGGGCGTGGCCTTGGAATCAACGCTTCTGGCCGAACGCGAACTGGCGTGCGGGCGCTTGGTCGCTCCATTGGCCGGACGCGCCAACGATATCCGCTACGTCGGTCACCGCTTGATCTACCCGCGCGCAAGCCGACAAAGATCGTCGGTACGAGCTTTTGCGGATTGGGTGGTGGCCCAACTCGGCGGCGGAGATGTTCGCTCCTCGCAGTGAGACCTCATCGAGATATTCCTGAAGCTGATGCGGAAATCCACCGCGTTTTGAGGATCTGCCCTTCATAGGAACCCCTCCGACCGCGTGCACGTTGCCGTATCGCTTCAGGACCCCCTGCCTTGGAGCGCCCCAACAGCGGCCTCCGCGTTGCCCCCGCGGGGGTCGTTTTATCGCGAGGCACAATGGACGAGGGTTGGAGAGTAGTGTTCGCGATTAGCGCCACTGCCGTGGTCGCCGGGGGCGCCTTCTTTGCCATCCGGTTTATCATCGGTCTGCACCTTTAAGGTCGCCCCTTACCCGTATTTTTCCCTAGGTCCAAAGTCTCACATCCACACACCAGTGGAGAAAGTGTCATCGGTGCACTACGGCTTGCGCTCCCGCATCGGTTGCAGTTGGATAGAGGAGCGAATTTACAAGAGACGTTTTTGAGGGGGAACAATATGAGGGCAGCAACGCTCGTTGCCGGGCTTTTTTTGGCAATCGGAATAATTGGACCGGCCGATGCTCGCGGAGGAGGTCACGGGGGCCGTGTCAGCTATGGCGGCGGACACCACACCTCAAGCCACGGCGGCAGCTTTTCAGGCGGCTCGGGATCGTTGCACCGCGGCGGGACCTATGTGAATTCAAACACCGGGAACCGTTACGGCACCCACCAATAAGAGGAAGCGCGCAATGGCGAAGTCGACCCGGAATAGCGGCAAGCAGTCGACGTCAGGCGAAGTGAGCCAACTCAAACAACTTGTGAAGGGCAACACACCGACGCGAGTGATCGGCCTGAAGTTGGGCCGAACCGAAAACGCGATCTACAACAAAGCATCTGAGGAAGGAATCTCACTGGCTCCGACGAACCAAAGCCCCTACGGCACGAAGAAGTAGGTACGGAGATCATGCTGAGACATTGGCCTGCGGCGCTTTGCATGGCCCTCGTGGGTTCGGCTTATGGTCAGGCGCCTGCTCCGGCCGCGCCCAAAGCCGCTCCTGAGCCGTCGGCCTATTGTCGATCTTCTGCGCAAATACTCTTTCAGGGTGGAGCTTCGGACGGCGACATCGCCGCCGTCGCGAAGATCTGCCGCCGTGGCGATGTCATCGCCATCAGCACCAGCGCACAAGGTTCAGTATTCTAGGTCGGTCGCCTATGTGACTTTACGAAGTCAGTAGTCGTGATGGGTCCACAGACGCTTTGCGTCCTAGGAGCCGAACGAAGCGTGAGGTGACCAATCCGTGATCGTGATCATGCCCTGCGCGGCGAAATCCAGCTACTGGTTGCTCGCTCGACTGTCACGTCACCGCGACATGTGACATCTACCGCAAAAGCTTCTTTAGCGCAGCGTCGCTCGCTAATCTTGAACTTAAGCGTCGAGCCGCTCCCTGTTGGTTCTCGCCAAGCGTATCTTTGATGATTTCCGTCGCTCGGGTCATCACCTCTTTTCGGACGGATGGGACGGCGCGGATCATCGCCGCAATTTCAGCCTCTGACATACTCTTATTGGGATCCAACTGACGGAGTTCGGCGAACCTTGATTCAACCGCTTTGATTTTTGAGTCATCGAACCACAGAGCAACGCTCTTCTGAGAGTCCGCAATTTTTTGTCGCTTTGTCAGCATCCATATCCTGCGTTCCGACGGGCGAATACATTTGGCCAACTAGCCAACCAAGTTTTGCCTGAAACGTGTCTGTCAATTGCAAGATCTTCGCCGCAACGCAGGTTGCTAGGTGGAGATCGGCCTTCACAGCGATGGAAAGTTTGAGAAACGCTATGCAGTCTACCTGAGATCTGTGCCCTCGGAATCCAGAAAGAAATAGCCAGGCTCGTTGTAATTCAAAAGCCGGCCCATAAACTCCGAGATCTTATTTCTCGCCCGAAGTCCAACGATAGGGAGATCGGATTTCACAGCAGGAGCCTGGAATTGACCGACCTGTCGTTCTACGACCAATTCGAGACTGCGCACCGGTGCAATGGCAATGTACGGTGCCTTGCATCCGCCCGCTGGCCCGCGAGGTACTAGGTTGCAACTTTGCGTTAGCACGATGAAGAATAAGTTCTTCGGATGGTGGAAAAAATGAGGATGAACTGCCTCCAGTAGAGCATCCAGCTCTAGCGTCCTTCGCAGAACGTCCCCTTGCATCAACTCCGTGCTCGAGAACGCCGTTGTCTCATATGCAAAGTGCATGGGCCAAGCATGAGCGCGGATCAGGATGCAGTTTTGGATGCGAACGTATCCGAAGGTGAGACTCGCCCCTCCAGTTCATCATTCAGCCGGCGGATCGCTTGTCGCGTCGACACATTGGCCGGCTCGATTGAGACGGTAATTTTTGTGAAGGCCCCAGACTTGCTAATCTGCGTTCGGTAACTACTGCGGCACTCGGTTCGGCATGAAACGATGTTGCATCTCTGCCCTTGGTGTTAACGACTGCGTCGACAGCACGCCATTCCTGTCTGGTCACCGATGTCGATGAAATTCTGATGTTTTTCGAACTCATTGCATTGCCCCGTAAATGTTTGTCAAAAGATTGCACGCCATCTCAAAACTGCTTTGCATTCGGTAACGTACAGAGTCTTTCGCACTTTCAGGATTGACGGCTTCTTCTAGAATGAAGGAGCTTTGAATGAACGATGGGAATGCCATGGGTCAGGTGATCCAAATTGATGAGGCCCGGATTCGAGATCACCTGGGCGAGATGGTCCGCGGGACAGTGGAGGAGACACTGAACGCGATGCTGGAGGCCGAAGCGGACCAGCTGTGCGGTGCTGGGCGGTATGAGCGCAGCCCGGCCCGGCAGGACACGCGGGCAGGCAGCTACGAGCGAACGCTGCAGACCAAGGCGGGCGACGTCAATCTGAAGGTTCCGAAGCTACGTCGGCAAACCTTCGAGACGGCGATTATCGAGCGCTACCGGAGGCGGGAGAGCTCGGTCGAGGAGGCGCTGATCGAGATGTATCTGGCCGGGATTTCGGTTCGGCGGGTCGAAGACATCACCGAGGCGCTGTGGGGCACCCGGGTCAGCCCGAGCACAGTGTCGAACCTGAACAAGAAGATCTATGCCAAGATCGAGGCGTGGCGGAATCGCAGGATCGAAGGCGAGCATCCGTATCTCTACCTCGACGGCATCGTGATGAAGCGCAGCTGGGCTGGTGAGGTTCGCAACGTGTCGCTGCTGGTGGCCTCGGCGGTCAATGCCGAGGGGTTCCGGGAGATCCTCGGCATCTGTGAAGGCGCCAAGGAGGACAAATCCGGCTGGTCATCGTTTCTGCGGCACCTCGTCGATCGCGGTCTCAAGGGCGTGCAGTTGGTGGTTTCGGATGCGTGCCGAGGTCTTGTCGAAAGCGTTGCGGATTATCTGCCGGAGGCCCGCTATCAACGCTGCATGGTGCATTTTTATCGCAATGTCTTCAGCCACGTGCCGTCGACCCGGGTCCACGAGGTGAGCCACATGCTCAAGGCCATTCATGCCCAGGAGAGCCGCGCCGCGGCCGACGAGAAAGCCAGGACCGTCATCGCGGATCTGCGGGCAAGCCGTATGGCCAAAGCTGCTGATCTCGTCGAGCAGGCGGTTCACGAGACGCTCGCCTACTATGCCTTTCCTGACATCCATTGGCGGAAGATTCGAACGAACAATCCGCTCGAGCGCATCATGAAGGAGATCCGGCGACGAACCCGTGTCGTCGGCGCCTTCCCCGACGGTCAATCCTGTCTCAATTTGGCGGCGGCCCGGCTGCGGCACATTGCCGGAACGGCGTGGTCGACCAAATGCTACATGAACATGCGACCGCTCTATCAGCCACAACTCTCTGAAACCGGAGCCGTCGCCTGATCAAAAGTGCGAAAGATTCTGGACAGTACCGCCAAATCCCGAGACGAAGAAGAAAGATGTGGTTTGGTTCGCGCTCGAGGAGAGCCGGCCGCTGTTCTGCTTCGGCGGCATCTGGACCGAGTTCAGAGGCGACCGCGGCACCAAGTCGAAGCCGATCCCCGGCCCCACCTTGTCTACGGCTTCCTGACGACGTCACCCAATGCGGTCGTCGAGCCGATCCATCCGAAAGCAATGCCCGTGATCCTGACCACCGAGGAGGAGCGCGACATCTGGATGCACACTCCCTGGGATGAGGCAAAGGCGCTGCAGCGCCCGCTGCCCAACGACGCCCTGAGGATCGTCATGCGCGGCGCAGACAAGGAAGACAAGATCGCTGCGTAGGCTGCATTTGCACGGGCACCAGTTGAATGTACTTTTTGCCGGAGCGCTCGCGGGAATGCGACTGAGACGCTGACGTCCCGTCTAGGTCGCATGTGTGTCTGCTCGGGTACGCGGCCCAGAGCGTCCGCGATCTGAATGCGGCTCTTCTCTCCCCGAATCCTGAAACGCCTTCAAGATGGAGTTCATGTCGTATTGGCGGACGACCTGGATGCAATTCATCAGGTCGAGTTCAAGCTCGCCGTAATTCAGCAGGGTGCGGCCGATTATCGTAAGCGGTGTGTCTCCCACACCTTGTTTGGCGTGAGCTGATCGGCAACATGCGAGCCGTCATATACAGTAAGGTTCGCATATATGGTTGACCATATAGTTGACGCTTCAGAGCCACGGGGCCGGGTGGATATCCAGGTCGGAGCGGGGCGTCGGCGGCGGTGGAGCGCCGTGGTCAAGGGGCGGATCGTGGCGGAGTCATATGCGCCGGGCACAGTTGTGTCCGAGGTGGCGCGCCGGCACGACCTCTCACCGCAACACCTGTTTGCTTGGCGCAAGGCCGCGCGTGCCGGTCTGCTGAGCTTGCCGGCGGAGGATGCACCGCTCTTCGTTCCGGTGGTGTCGGAGCTTCGCCCCGCTGGGATGTGCGTGGAAGCGGCAACGCGGAACGGGATAACGATCAGCATCGAGATTGGCGATGCGGTAGTTCGCGCAGCGGCGGGGGTCGATCCGACCTGGCTGCGCGATGTGCTGCGGGCCGTGAGGGCGACGACATGATCGCGGCTTCGGCGGGCGTGAAGATCATGGTCGCGACGCGGCCGGTCGACTTTCGTAAAGGTGCCGATGGTCTCGCCGCGCTGGTGCGCGAGCAACTCCACCATGATCCGTTCGCGGGAACGATTTTCGTCTTCCGTTCAAAGCGAGCGGACCGTTTGAAGATTTTTGCCTGGGACGGGTCCGGGCTCGTGCTGCTGTGGAAGCGGCTGGAGCATAGCGCGTTCCGCTGGCCGCCGATCAGCGATGGCGTGATGCGTTTGTCTGCCTCACAGCTCGCCGCGCTGATGGACGGCCTGGATTGGTCGCGCCTGCATGCCCGCGACATTGGTCAGCCGAGCGCAACGTCGTGAACCCTGTGACCAATTGAATCATGTCGGCTGCAGTCTTCCACAAGGGCCCGCGAATCAGCTTGAGTACCGGGCGTGAGCGAGACCACGGATCAACTTCCGACCGATATCGAGGCGCTGCAGGCGCTGGTTGCGGCGGCACGCGCGGAGCGCGACGCGGCGATCGCAAAGTGCGACGCGGCGATCATCGAACGCGATCAGGCGCTGTCGCAAATGGATCGCCTTCAGCATCTCTTGCGCCAGCTGCAACGCGCGCAGTTCGGTCGCCGCTCGGAGAAGCTCGACCCTGAGCAGTTGCAACTGGCGATCGAGGACATCGAGCAGGCCATTGCCGGCGATGAAGCGGTCCAGGACAGGAAGGACACGGCAGGCGCACGCCAGCGTGCTGAACGGCGCCGCGCCAGCCGTGGTGCGCTTCCGGCCCATCTGCCGCATATCGACGTCACGATTGCCCCGGAGGATACCAACTGTCCGTGCTGCCGCACGCCTCTGCATGTGATCGGTGAGGAGACCTCACGGCGGCTCGACGTCGTCCCGGCGCAGTTCCGCGTGATCGTCACCCATCGTCCCAAATATGCCTGTCGGGCCTGCACGGATGGCGTGGTTCAGGCGCCGGCACCAGAGCGGCTGATCAAGGGCGGCTTGCCGACCGAGGCGATGGTCGCCCATGTTCTGGTCGCCAAATTTGCCTGGCACCTGCCGCTGTATCGGCAGGCTCAGATGCTGCTGGCGCAGGGTATCGACATCAAGCGCTCGGTTTTGGCGTTCTGGGTGGGCTATGCAGGCGCAGAGCTTCGTCCGCTCTGGCTCAGGCTGCGCGAGATCATTTTGACCGCGAACAAGATCGCGGTGGACGAGACCACAGCGCCTGTGCTCGATCCCGGCCGCGGCCGCACCAAGAAAGGCTTCTTCTGGGCGATCGCGCGCGACGATCGGCCGTGGGGCGGGGCCGATCCGCCGGCAGTGGCCTACACTTATGCGCCTGGTCGCGGCGCCGTCCACGCGCTCAAGCTGCTCGACGGTTATCGCGGCATCGTGCAATGCGACGGCTACACCGTCTACAAGACCATTGCCGACACCGCGCCTGACGCGGCGATCACGCTCGCCTTCTGCTGGGCTCATCTGCGGCGGCGCTTCTTCGACGTTGTCCAGGACGGTCCTGCCCCGATCGCGAGCGAAGCGCTCGAGCGTATTGCCGCTCTCTATGCGATCGAGAAGACGATCAGGGGCCGCAGCGCCGATGAGCGTCGTGCCATCCGCCAGGAGCGCAGCAAGCCGCTGGTGCTGGCGCTCAAGGCCTGGTTCGAGCAGCAACTCACCCGCGTCTCGGGCAAAGCGACAATCGCCGAGCACATCCGTTACGCCTTGAACCACTGGGTTGGCCTGATGCGCTTCCTTGACGACGGCCGCATCGAGCTCGACACAAATATTGTCGAGCGAAGCATCCGTCCTCTTATCCTCAACCGCAAGAACGCACTGTTCGCGGGGCATGATGAGGGCGCGGAGAACTGGGCCTGCATCGCTTCGCTGATTGAGACCTGCAAGCTCTGCGGCGTGGAGCCGCAGGCCTATCTGACCGACGTCCTCACCAGACTCGTCAACCTCTGGCCGGCCTCGCGTCTGGACGAACTCATGCCCTGGGCGTGGAGCGCCGAGCAAGCTAAAAGCCTCGCCGCTTGATGAACTCGCTTCCTGGATCGCGACCGCTCCAGCCGGCCTCGTCGCCACCGGCTCCGTGTGTTCCGACAACGTCAACAACCCGTCGCGCACCGCCTTGCGCCAGGTCGACAAATGCTGCGGCGATAGACCGTGGCGCCGCGCGACGTCCGAGACGACCGCGCCGGGAACAAAGGATTCCGCGACGATCCGTCCCTTGACCTCGCCACCCCAGCGCCGCCGAACCCGTAGCTCCGATGCGTCGACAACACGCTCGATCATATATGCAAACCGTCCTCTTCAAGACGGAACGCATATTGCCGGTCTGCTCAACAGCAACAAGGTGCGGGAGACACGCCGCTTACCGATTATCGCCATCTCTTTCGGGAAGATATTGTGAATGGGAAACATGTGGTCTGCCTGAGTTAGCTCTTTCAATTACCCACATCTCATACCTAGCTAATTACCCTGAAGCTGGAAGGCCAGAGGGGGCGAAAGCGCTTCTGAGAGCAGAACAGGATAAGCACATCCGTGCATACCTGCGGCAGTGCCTGCATTAGCCTTTGAGGTGCTCAAATGATCTGTGACGCAAAGTGGCACGGATCGGTTCGTCGATATATCGCTTAACAAGAAAGCTAAAAGCGATTGCAACTAGAGTCATGCTTGGTACCGCTAGCGCTGCATGGATCTGCGCAACCCAACCTGCCGAAGTTCCGCCGAACAATAGCATGAGTGGAACGTAGTGGGTCATATAAAGCGGATATGAAAGATCTCCGATAAACTCGCTAAAACGGTTGATCGACGGACTCCCGATTGCATTAGCGCCCAGCCAAACAAGGAGCGGATATACGATTGTGACGATCAGGAAATCGTAGGGCTTCCAAAGGAAGGGCCAAAAAAAGGTCGCAAGCATGATAAGCGGAAGGTAATATGCTGCCCCTGGCAACAGCGGTTGCCTGCCAATACGGCAAGCAACAACGCCCGCGATAAATGAAAAACCTACCCGTACAAAGCCAATCCAGAAGGTTCTGCGGTCGAAACCGCCGTTTAGGCTTCCGAAATCGTAGCACGTGTATGCCGTTGCAACCGCGGCGAAGGCGAGCATCGCTAGCAACCATCGAAGCGATAGTTGGCGCAGACAAAGAGCAAACGTTAGGCTCGCCACATACTCGCAAAGCAATGACCAGGCGGGAGCGACAAAAGGAAAAATAGGAAAGCTGGGATCGTGGACAAATAAGTGCGGCAACAGAAGTACGCTGCAGGTGAGGAGAATAAAAAACTCCGTGACACTAAAATTGAATAACGCAGCAGCCATAGGCGCATAGAATCGTCCGATTACAACCACAACGAAGCCCAACAAGGAGCCAATTACGACGAGCGGATGCAGTCGTATCAGACGCCTTTTAATAAGTTCTGTGGGTGACAATTCTACGCGAGAAGGGTCGTAGGCAAATGCCATTACATACCCTGACAAGCAAAAGAAAAAATCTACAGCGAGATAACCGTGAGGAATCCGGTTCTGAGGACCGAACTGAAAGGGTTCATAAAAATGTAAAACGGCGACACAGATGGCAGCAATTCCCCGCATGCCGTCAAGAATGCTCAGTCGCGCGACCTCTTTGGCAGCCAGCGACCCGGGGTCTTCGGGAAAGGCGTTGGGGGGCGGTAAATTCGGGGTGGCGCAGCTGGATTTGAGCATCGCGTTCGACATGTAGGATTCTGCAATTCTATTAACGCATCTGTCGCATTTCTTTACATATACATGCATATACATGCATATACATGCATATACCGTGTGCCGCTACACGGTCTGAGCACCGTCAACTGCTAGCCCGGCCTATTCGTCAGAGGGCGGCTTTTGGGCCCGATTGATGCGGCCGCACATCTTGTCTGGCGAGGCGCACAGGATTGCCTTCGGCTTTTCACCGCCTGACGACCCGTACTTTGCAACGCGCTTGAGGGATGGGGTGGGTGAACGGGGGGCGGACGCCCCGCCGGTCAAGGACCGAGCGGCAGCAGCGCGCCTGGCAAACGGCGGATCAGGTCGGCTCGGGACATGCCGCGGCAAACGCAAGGCGAATGCGGCTCGTGGTCTCGACCACACGGGCAGCGATTTTCAAGAGACGAAGACGCAGCGTCGCGAACTCGGCAGCGGCCAATTCCCGGACTTTGGGAATCGCCTCGCGCACGGTCAGCATCAGCCAATAAGCGGCCGTATGGAGCGCGAGACGGACCTGGTTGGCGAGCGCCGAACGGCAGCTGGTGCGGTCGGAGGCGAGCTGCGTCATATGCAGCTTGATCAGATTCTCGGCTTGGCCGCGCGCGCATTGTAAGCGGCAAAGAGATCTTTCAATTACCCACATTTGACGTCGGATTTGAGCGGGGGGCCGCGGCCGAAATCTTGAATCAGTAGAATCTGTTGTGATTCGTTGTTGAGCACCTGATTCGGAAGTGCGGGGTGCTCGATGGGCTTGGTGAAGGAACGCGCGGTGGCGCGTGCTCAGCGATTGACGACCGGTATCGAGACGTGGGTTGATCGGGAAGTTGCGGGATGCGAGTTTAAGGATGAGCGGCTTGGTCGCCGGTTCTGCAAATTGCTCGCACAAATCGGGAGCGACATGGGTCAAAGCATCCCGTTGGTTTGTCAGGATTGGGCCAACACGAAGGCCGCCTATCGATTCTTCTCCAACGAGCGGGTCGACGAGGCGGATACCATCTCGATAGGCACCGCTTTCTGCAATACGGTCAGGACGTCATTGTATTTCCTTGGTCAGGTGCACGCCTCGCTCAGACAATGGTGCTGGCTTTACGTCGAGAGGGCGCAAAGGCTTCGATCGAAAACTTTGCCGTCTTTGTCGAAAAAACATCTGCGGCCGACCTTAAGGACCTCCTGGTCGCAATCAAGGAACAAGGCCTACCTGAAACGGACGAGCTGGCGCGCGAGGCACGCCAACTTCAATCTGACCGCTTCGATCGATATCTAATTCCCTACCATCAGCGCCTGGCATTTAGCCGGCGCTTTCTTGTACGAGAGGGCTTTGCCGAGCTGATCGATGACCTGCTTGCTGCGGATGCCGTAACGGTGGGCTAGCCTCAGAGTTTGTGAACGAGTGCTGCACCGGAGCTTGACCCAACTATCCGATCCACCCCCGCGAAAACTGAGGCGCACGTCTGCTGGGCGGATGATCTTCGCCCGAGTCGGGGCGACGCAACGGCGATCAGTTGTTAATCCACGGCATCACGAGGCAGATTTGATTAGAATCATATTGGTAGCGGCTCCGCTTGTGATCACCGCGCCTGCGAATGCCGTTTACTTCACTTACTTCCGATGGGAGTCGTTACCTGCGCAGATCCGCGCTGCCTACATGGCCGGTTTCTACGACGCGCTGATTAGCGTTGCCTCTGACGAGCAAGATGCCAAGGCAGGCACGCATTATCAATTGCATTTCGAAGAGCAAAATGACAAACGTCCAGCTCGCAGACAATGTTCGCGCATTTGCTTCGACCCGTCCTAACCTTCAGACCGCAGGAGTTGGGGGAGCTCTAATCAATTATCTGATTGAGTTCTGTGGAAAGCCCCAATAGATATGAAGGTGGACCGATTGATCGCGGCGTCGATTAGAAAGATTGACCTGGATCGCCTTATCGAGGGCTATCTTGAGCACGACGATGAAGCATAAAGGCGTCTCTGAAGTCGCGCTCGGGGCACTAGTGGCTACTGCCTTCTGGTTGATAGTAGGCCTACTGGTGGGCGAGCTTCGTTCGATCCGGCACTACTCCCGCCAGCAGGCAGAGCATCTGAAGGCGATGCGGGCGTACTACGAGCCGCATGGGGGTTAGTTAGTGCAATGCATCGCCCCCGCCGCATAGAATTCGTAGTCATTGCGCGCGGCTGCAGCTACTTCAGGGACAGATAAGGGATCATGTACGAATGACGGTTCGCCTTTTTCGTCACGCTCGTTCGCCTTTTTGGGGACTGCACCGGCAGAAAGCGCACCGACGTTCGCCTTCTGGTCATCCAAAGGCTCACCATTGTTCGCCTTCTGGTCAGAAGAAGGCGAACCCACATTCGCCTCTTCGAGAAGAAGGCGATAGGCATTGACGTAGGTCCCGCCTTCCTTGACCTCGAACTTGAGGTAGCCGAACTCGGCTAACCGTCCGAGGCTCAACTGCACGCCGCGGACGCCCTTCTTCCCAAGATCTTTAGCGATGGTGGCCTGCTTGCGGCGGGCTAGATCGGTCTCGTGATCGATCGCATCGGCGATATACCAAAGCACCCGGAAGTCTTGATCGGTAAGGCGTAGATCGCCATTTGCGCGCGTTAACAGATGGAGCTTTCGCCGGGTCCGGTCCTTGTCGAGAATTGCACTCACGGCCGCACCATCTTCCGCGCCAGGGCAGCGGCGAAGGCAGCTTGCATGGCGGTTCCGGATTGCGGCTCGGGAGACTGGGTGCTAAATTCCAGGCTACTGGACTTTTGATTGCGATCTGGGGCTGCCTTAGCCGAGGCGGCCCTTCGCATTTTTGGCCCACCATCCGGCGGCTTTTGATTGCCAGTGCGCGAAAAAGCGCTTGCGGATCAATCTTGCCCGAACGGGCGGTTTGCCAATCTAAGCCATTGATACCGGCTGATGTGCTTGTTCTGCTGGGATCACCAATTATTTCAATAACTTAGTCCGCATTTGTTCGTCGACATCGTGTTGCGCCTGTTGCGCAAAATTACCCGATAATTCCAGCGATTGCCAACAACTCCCGGCTGCTCGGCGCGACATGGCCCGCGACAGAAAGGGCTGTGAACAGGTCGTAGCACGCTCCCCCATTTCTCGCCGATTGTGTGCACAATTGGCGCGCGCCGAATCGGGCCGACGGGGAGGTCGAGCGCTACCGTCTTGCCGAATGGCTTCAAAAAAAGAGAGTTGACAATAATCCGCAATTAAAGGGCCGATTGACAGAAGAGTTTTAAGCGCAACAAGCGCGACCCGTTGATGAGGCCTCGATCCGCGATCTCCATCAGGGCGAGCGGCCATGCTATCGGTCGCAATGATAGGCCGTATACATGAACGCACCCGACCGATATCCAAATTGCTGCTGAAATCCCTTGCATCCGCGCGGCCGTCTATACATGAATCTCTCGATGAAGCCGTTCTGCATCGGCTTTCCCGGCGCGATGAAGTGCCAGTCGATGACCGTGTCCTTGCTCCAGGCCAGCATGGCGTTGCAGGTGAACTCGGTGCCATGGTCGGACGCGATCATTCCTGGCTTGCCGCGTCGCTCAACGATTTCCTTCAGTTCGCGGGCCACCCGCCGCCCCGGATTGACGTCTCCGGAATGGCGCCCAGGTATTCCTTAGTGACGTCGTCGACGATGTTGAGAATGCGGAAGCGCCGGCCGTTGGCGAACTGGTCGTGGACGTGCAGTCTCAGGGCGGTGTCGCTCATGCTCGCTCCATCGGGCGGCGGCGTTGCGTCGGATCGGGCCGACGGCAGCGCGCGCACGCCGCCGCCTCCTGCGCGTTCAGGCCGGCGCGCGCTGGCCTCCCCTCACAGCGTCGCTGCGGTAGCGGCTGGTCGAGGTCCGGTAGTACTGCACGCGGATGGCCGCCATGGCCTCGATCAATGGTCCCCACGGCGCGGGAAAGCGTTCTTCCGCCATCACCCGGTGCAGCATGCGCGTATGGCCGGCCAGCTCGTCGTTGAGGAACTCCACCACAGGCATAGCTGGATAGCGCTGCAGCAGCAAGATCACCGCGTTGTCGGCCTCGCCGGCCGACCTGTCCTTGTCGCATCCATGCAGATCGTTCTGCAGACGCCCTATCGCGGAGATGAGCCGCAGGACCTGGCGAAACGCCGGACGCGCGCGCAAGGTCGCCATATCCAGCCCCCACAGCAAGGACAGGCAACAGAACACGTTCGCGTAGGCGATCGAATCGATGCCGTTGTGCAGGTACTCAGCGTAGGACCAGCGTTCCGCCGCTACCGCCTGCGCGTGTCCGGCGCGCAGCGCCGCGGAGTAGCACCGGGTATCGTCGAGAAGCTGAGCATAATCGCGACGATCGTAGGCGAGCGTGGCCAGCGAAGCGCGCAGCACAGCGCAACCCTCGAATCCGGGGAGCGCGCACGGCACGCCCTGCCCCAGCGCTTGCTCCACCGCGGCGAGCTGTTCCGGCGAGATCAGGCCAAGGTCGTTGCAATCGTCGAGCCAGAACAGCAGCGCCAGTTCGCGATAGAACGTCACTATCAGCGTTTCGTCCTGCGGATCGCGACCGGTGCGGGCGCTGGTGCCGCGCAGGCTCGGGTGGATGCGCTGCAGGATGTACTGGCCGCCCCTGACCGCTTCCACGGCATGCTCGTCGGCGAATCCGGTCAGGGAACGTCCCCACTCCAGCACCTGCTGCACCGCGCGTTCAGTCTGGATCATGGCGCCGCTCCTGCCCCCTCGGCCAGGACGCGCCGCCCCCAACGAAGCGCCAGCCACAACCCGGCGAGTTCGGCCACGCGCACGACCCGAGTGGGGCAATACAGTTCCTTGCCGATCCACAGCGGCGTCTGCGGCAATCCATGCGCCGCATGGCGGGCGAGCATCCACTCCAGCGCACGCGCCACCACCTGCGCGATGCGCCGGCGCCCTGTCGCCTCTTCGCTCCCATCCATCACGTGCAACGCAAACAGCGCATAGGCGGTTTCCTCGAACGTGGACCCGCGACCCGCGCCCCAGCCACCGTCGTCGCGCTGCGCCTGCAGCAGCGCCGCCAGCGCGCGCTCATCTCGCCACTGGGGCTTGCCTTGCGCCAGCGCAGCGACCGCATGCGCGGTGGGATACAGCCACGAAACGTGCCATTTTTCGTTGTCCCATAGACCGTGCGGGTTGCGATTGGCCTCGACGTACGCGCTGGCGCCCGCGGCGGGCTTTCCCAACAGTCGCAACGCATGCAGGGCATGAATGTTGGTCGACACCGAGGCATTGCGTTCGCCGGGGAAGGTGACGAACAGCTCGCCGATTTCGAAATGGCGCAACGCATCGACCGCCGGGTCACGGCCTGCAAGGTGCAGGACGCACAACGCAACGGCGGTGTCGTCCGCATCAGCCGCGAAGTGCAAGGCCGGGCCCAGACCGTGCACGCCCAGACGGGCGTCGAGCTGCGCGACGATCACGCGAACCGCCTCCGCGAGCGCGGGATGCGCGAAAAGCCCGGCCAGATGCAGGGTGTACAGCGACCAGCATGGCTCGAACACATTGATCGGCCAGACGTTGGGAAAGACACCTTCGATGCCGCTGCGCGTCGCCCGCGATGCCATCTGCAGATACGCATCGGCGCGCCCGACCTGCGGCGTGCTCCCCCGTGTCACGGCCTGGGCACGCCACGCGGCGGTGGCCGCCGGACTGATGCCGATGCTGCCGTCGTCATCCGGGCATGCGGTGGTCGGCGACGTCCCCCAGGCTTCCCAGGAGTGTAGCAACGGATGGCCGCTCGGCAACATCGCCACCGCCCCCAGCTTGACCAGGCACGCTTGCCGCAATGGCAACAGCGCAGGATGGCGCGGAAACGCTACGCCACCCAGCAAGGATGCGGCCTCACCGCAAAACTGCGGCAGGATCAGCTCCGCGCCGATCGGCGCGTCTTCTGGCACCGCATGTGCGTAGGGATCGGGCTGGCGCTGGAGGAACCTCGTTGCAGTCTGGACTGCGTCCGCAGCTCCGGGAAGAGGATCGGCACGCTGCAATGCCAGTAACGCCGCCCACGTGGGCGCATGGCGGAACAGCGGGAAGTCCGCGCTTCCCCATCCGCCGTCGGCCTGTTGCTGCGCGATGAGCCACGCGTATGCGTCCTGCCGACCGGTGACGTTGCCGTGGAAGCGCAGCGCCTGCGCCGTGTCGTAGACGGACGGACCGACGCTGCCGCCATCGCTCATTTCGCTCAGCAGGCGGCGCAATTCGGAAAGGATATGTTCGGACAGCGCGTTCACGCGGGATGTTCCGTTTGCAGAAACGTGCGCCGCGGCGGGCAACCGCTGCGATCGGCGCCGCGGACTCGGACACAGTGCAGGATGCACTCTGCCGCCGGCCGATCGCAGCGGCACAGGGGCGACTCGATGCGGACGGGCGCGCTCATGCGCGTGGCGCGTGTTTGAACAGATACGCGTTGGCCCGCTGTATGAGTTGCGCCAACCGTTCCGCACGCGGCCCCAGCGGCGCGATGGCCTCGCCGGCATCGCGCAACAGATCCAGCGCGAACTGGCGTGCTTCCTGCAGTCCCATGATCGACGCGCAGGTCGGCTTCTGCGCCGCCGCGTCCTTGCCGGGGGTCTTGCCCAGCGCCGCGGTATCCGCTGTCACGTCGAGAATGTCGTCGATCACCTGTAACGCCAGGCCGAAACAGGCGCTGTAGTGATCCAGCGCACAGTAAAGTGCAGCGTGCGCGGCATTCACGCCGACAGCGCATAGCGCGCCCATGCGAACGGACGCGCGCACTAGCGCTCCGCTCTTCATCCGGTGCATCGCCACGATCCTGTCCAGCTCGACGTGCTTTCCAACCAGCGACAGATCTATGGCCTGCCCGCCTGCGGCCCCCTCGGCGGACACCGCCTGCGCCAGTTCGCGCACGAGCGCGATAGGGCTGTCGCCCGGCGCATTCAGGCTCGCCAGGGTCAGGAAGGCGTGCGCCTGCAGCGCATCGCCGACCAGGATCGCGGTGGCTTCGCCGAACTTGACGTGCACGGTCGGAAGGCCGCGGCGAAGCACGTCGTCGTCCATCGCGGGCAGATCGTCGTGGACCAACGTACAGGCGTGCATCATCTCGATGGCGGCACCGACGTCATCGAGCATGTGCGCCGGCGTGTCGGCCAGTGCGCCGGCAGCCAAACAGAGCAAGGCGCGGGTGCGCTTGCCGCCATGCAAGGTGGCGTAGCGCATCGCCGCCATCAGCTCGGTCTCACCGTCGTCTTCGGCGCAGAGAAGACGCGCCAGCGCCTCTTCGACCCGCTTTGCGCCGTCCTGCATCCAGATCTCGGGCAGCAGCCTGCCGGATGCGCCGCGCGCCTGCGCGCCCAATATGCCGTTCGCGGAAACGCCAGCTCGGTCGTCGTGTGGCGTGGAACCAGTCTGCATGTTGTTCATGTCCTTGTACCTGCCAGGAGACGGCCACGGCGAGCGGCGAGCCGCCGCGGTGTTGCCGGCCTCGCACCGAGCGCGCGCGCCGAGTGCAGCAATGCCGCGCGTCGCCGGCGCCGCTGCCTCACCACACGGGGCATGCGATGCCAGCTCATGAGAATCCGATGCGGATAGTCATGGACGGATGTGCGGTCGGGTAATAGCGCCGGCCTTTTTCGACGCCGCTCAGCAACCGCGGCCGCACCCCGGCCTCGTGCATGGTCAGCGCCAAGGCGATACAGAACTGCACCAGTTCCAGCCATACCAGGTGGTAGCCCATGCAGAAGTGTGGGCCGGTACCGAACTGCAGCATGTCCACCGGCCGGATCGGCTCGGTGCGTTGAAGCCACCGCGCCAGCCGAAACTGATCAGGCGCCTCGTGCAGCAGCGCCGAGGTCGAGAAATGCAGCAGCGGGATGCACAGATCGGTGCCCGTAGGAATGCGCTGTTGGCCGATTCGCAATTCACGCAGTGCGCGACGCACTAGGAGCGGCGTCGCCGGATGCACGCGCAGCGTCTCGCGGAACAGCGCCTCAGCGACCGGACACTGCGCCAGGTCCGCGTGCCGAGTCGGCACCGCGCCTACGCGTTGCGCCTCCTCGACCAGGGCGTCCCACAGCCCAGGCTGCCGCGCTAGCTCGATCACCATCCAGGCCATCGTCGAGGCGGTGGTGTCGTGACCACCAAGCAGCAGCAAGCGAATATTGGCGACCAGGACGTCATCGGAAAGCGCATCGTCGCTGCGATCGAAGGCGCTCACCATGTCGTTGATCAACCCGGTGCGCGAGGCATGTTCGCGCGCGGCGCGGACGAACTCGCGCAACCGCGCATCGATCCAGTCGCGGGCCGCGCGGCCCCGCCGCAAGGGCAGTCCAGGCAGGTCGACCGGGGGCGCGACGATCAACTGCAGCAGTTGCCGGTACTTGCGATGCCATCCCGGCAGGTCCTGCGCGGGGATTCCCATGAGACTGAAGATGAGCTTGAGCATTAGATCGCCGGTTTCGCGCAGGATGGTGACGTCGCCCCGTTCCCGCCACCTCTGCACGCGCGCCCGGATGACGGGCGCGAACAGCTCGCCGATGCCGGCCAGGGTCAGCCCCTTGGGCAGAAGCGCCGCCTGGATCGCATCGCGCGCCTGCCGGTGCGCGATGCCGTCCTGGGCGACCAACGTTCCGCCAAACAATTCGGGCGCGATGTCTTCGATCAGCCCCGAGGACACGTCCTTGTGCCGGAGCAGTGCGAGAGCATCCGGATCCAGACTGGTCATCAGGTGTCCGGCAGGGCCGAAATCTAGCCAGAAGTGGCTGCCCAGCGTCCGTTCCGCACGCCGCAGCAGGCGCGGCAGGTCGCAGACGACGGCGGGAAGATGCCCGACCAAGGGAAAAGCGCCGGGCACGACCGGGATGTCGTGCCGCAGCCGATGCCGACGGTTCAGCGGGTTGAGCAGCATGTCCATCAGCAGCGCGGCGCCGCGTCCGCTTCTGCGGTCTCGCCGGCAGGCCGCGCGGCGCGGCTGTTGCCACCGTCGGCGTATGTCGGCACATGCGCCAGCATGCCGCCGTCGATGCACACGACCTGGCCAGTGATGAACGCAGCATCGTCGGAGAGCAGGAACGCCACCAGCGCGGCCACGTCCTCGGGGCGGCCGACGCGCGGCAGGAGCTGGTGACGGCGCAGATGGGTTTGCATGCACGCGTCCAGCTTGGCGAGGAGTCGCTCGGTCATGATGAGACCCGGCGCAACCGCATTGCAGCGGATCTGCGCATGACCGTACTGGGTGGCAAGTGAGGACGACAGCATGTTCATCGCCGCCTTCGACGCGGCGTAGGATGTCAGTGCGGTGTCACCACTGAGCCCCTGGCACGACGACATGTTGACGATCGCGCCACCGCCGCGGGCGATCATCCGGGGGATGGCCTGCCGGCAGCAGAGCAGCGTGCCACGCAGATTGGTCGCCATGGTCTGATCCCAGACCGCTAGCTCCAGCTCGAGGATCGCGCGGTCGCGCGGGGTCAGATGCATCGCGCTCGCGTTGTTCACCAGCAGGTCGACCCCGCCGAAGTGCCGCTCCGCCGTCTCGAACAGCGCTGCCACCGCCTGCGCATCGGCGATGTCGATCGCCAGGGCGAGCGCGTGGCCCGCTTCGGCCGCGATCTGCGCGGTGCAGGCGATAGCCGCCGAGCCATCAATGTCGGCCACCACCACTCTGCCGCCCTCGCGCGCGATGGCGAGGGCGCATGCCTTGCCGATGCCGGCGCCGGCGCCGGTCACCACGGCCACTTTGCCTTCAAACCGTCCCATCGTGTCATCCTAGATTGTGCTGGTCTTTCGCGGCATGCCGCTCGGCCTCCGCTGGAGAAGGCGCAGGGTCGGCGCTGGCGCGCTCGCCATCGCCAGCGTCGCTTTCGATGACCCGAATGGCGGCGACCGGGCACTGGCTGGCCGCGAGCCGCACGGCGGCGTGCAGCGCATGCGGGACCGTCGCCACGCACACTTCGGCCACGCCGTCCGGTTCGCGCTGGCGAAAGGTGCCCGGCAGCGTCAGCACGCACTGCCCGCTGGTTCCGCACAGATCCTGGTCGACCATGACGCGCATCTCAGCTCCCCTGCGCATGCAGCCGCACCGGCAGCGTGCGGAACGTCCGAAGGAATGCCGAGGGCTCCCGGGTCGGCTGCCCGGCAAATGCCAGCGTGGGGAAGCGGGCCTGGATCCGCGGCAGGCTCTCGGCCAACTGCACCCGGGCCAGTTGCGCACCGAGGCAGAAGTGAATGCCGTGGCCGAAGCTCAGCATGATCTTCCCGTCGGTCGACATGCCTGGACTGGTGCCGTAGAACCGCGCGGGATCGAAGCGATCGGGATCGGCGAAGGCGTCCGGGTCGCGATTGCCGGACGCGATCAGCACGCGCACGTCCGCGTTCTTCGGAATCACCACGCCGCCCAGTTCGATGTCGCGCTGGGCGATACGCGGGATGGAGCTGAACATGGCGGGCGCGTCGCAGCGCAGGACTTCTTCGACGAATGCCCTCACCCGCGCGGCGTCTGCCTGCAGCCAGTGCCGCTGTTCGGGATACGCCAGCATCGCCAGGACGGCATGGTCGATGCTCGCAGCAGTGGTGACGAAGCCGCCCAGCAGCATGCCCCACAGCATGCTGATCAACTCCGCATCCGACAGTGTGTCGGCATCGTCGTCATGTGCGCCGACCAGCATCGACACGATGTCGCGGCGGGGATCGGTGCGCTTGCGCTGTATGAGGTCGCCGAAGTAGGCCTGCACCCTGGCGCTGGCCGCGTCCGCCGCGGCGAGCTGGGGATCGCTGGCGTGCGGGCCCAGGCCTTCCAGAATGGTGCCGATGCCGGCAGCGAGCTCGAACATGTCGTCTTGGGGCATGCCGAACAGTTCGGCGAAAACCAGCATGGGCAAGGCCAGCGCGAATTCCCGATGCAGGTCCACCGCCTCCCCGCGCTCCAGCGCGGGCGTTATGCCGTCCAGGCGCGCTGCGACGATGCGCGCGATGCTCGGCCGCAGGTTGTCGATCTGGCCCATGGTGAAATCGCGCGAGATCAGCCGGCGCAGACGCGTATGCGTCGGTGGGTCCTTCATCGCTAGCGTGGACGCCAACAGATTGAGCGACGGGCTGGTCGCCGCACGCGAGAAATAGCGCGCCAGTTCGCCGGGCGCCGGACCCCGAAACGCATCGCCCGTGGCCTTGAACGCCCAGTAGATGTCGGCGTGGCGGCTCAACAAAAAGAGGCCCGACGCCGCGCGATGCACCGGATCGTGCTCGCGCAACCATCGCATGAACGGATACGGGTCGTGGATGCACGCTGGCGACGCCAGTTCGGCGAAGGCGTCCCGGCATGCTGCCGTGGTTTCTTGCACGTCCATCCTGGTTACCTGTTGGCGGGCTGATCTGACCGGCGCGCGACAGGCGCGCGGCAGATTCCGGAGAAGATCGAGATCGCCCGTGGCGTCCGCGACATCACCAGAGCACCGGGAACTGCTCGAACCCGCCCGTGATGATCTCCTTGCGCAACTTCAGTTGTTCCGGCGCCACGGCCAGGCGCAGCGCGGGAAGGCGCTGGAAGATCGAACCGAACACCACCTTGAGCTCCAGCCTGGCCAGCGCCACGCCGATGCACGCGTGCGGCCCGTAGGAAAAAGCCAGGTGCGGCTTTTCCTGGCGTTCGATATCGAAGATTTCCGGATCGTCGAAATGGTGCGGATCGAACGACGTTGCCGGGAGGCCGACCAGCACCTTGCTCTCCGCGGGAATATGCTCGCCCGCGATGGTCACGTCGGTCCTCGGATAGCGCATGATGCCATCCCAGCCCGCGCCCGGCGGGTACATGCGCAGGATTTCCTCTACCGCCTTGTCGACCAGGGACGGATCGCCGACCAGGCGTTCGCGCTGTTGCGGATGGCGGAACATGGCTAGCAGGCCGAATTCGATCTGCGCGACGGTGCTCTCGTGCCCCGCCACCAGCATGCCCGCCGCCAGGCCAACCGCCTCTTCCTCGCTCGCCTTGCCCTGGTCGACCGCAGCGAGCAGATCCGTCAGCAGGTTGTCGTCCGGATCCTGGCGCTTGTCGCGCATCTTGCCGCGAATGTAGGCGCGCAGTTCTTCCCAGGCCAGGCGGGACGCGCTGCGCGGGCCGCTTTCATGCTGGTGCGTCATCACCTCATCGGACAGCCCGGCGAAAAAGGCGTGATCCTCGTAGAGCACGCCCATCAGCGCGCTGATGACCATGGCCGGAAGCGGAAAGGAGAGGTGGCGCCGCAGGTCGGCGGGCTGGGGCTGGGCCGCCAGCGTCTCGAACAAGTGCGCGGCGATCGCTTCGACCTGCTGCACGAGCAGCTTCACCCTGCGGTCACTGAAGGCCGGCGCCACGATCGCGCGTAGCCGGGCATGCTCGCGCCCCTCGTGCGAGACCAGCCACCCCGGCGAACCGAGAATCACCGAATCCGGGGTGAATGCCGCCGGCGGCATTCCCGCGGGCCGGAACGCCGCGTCGGACAGCACCGCCTTGGCCTCGTCATAGCCTGTCACCCACCAGCCTTCGTGCCCGGAGGGGAAGCGCACGCGGTGGATCGGACCGTTGGCGCGTAGCGCCAACATCTCGGGCGAGGGCTCGATGTGATCGACGCGCCACATCGGCAGCGTCGGCAAGGGTTGTTGTTCGGACATGGTGGCACTTCACTCTCTAAGCGATGGAAGGGCGGAAGGTGACCGGCAGGCGCTGCGGGCAGCGAATGACGTAAGACGGCATGTAGACGACGTCCTCCGCGGCGATGGTCAGCGCCAGATGCTCCAGCCGCACGAACAGCGCGGGGAAGGCGCAGCCCAATTCCAGACGCGCCAGCGCTGCGCCCAGGCAGAAATGCGGCCCCTGGCCGAACGACAGGTGCGGGTTGTGCCGCCGGGTGACATCGAACCTGTCGGCATCGCCATAGATCGACCGTACGGATTGGTGAAGGAGGTTCGACCGTGCCCCCGATGTGTCCGCCATTATAGCCTCCGGACCGGTCCCACACCGTGAACAGAGCAAATCGCGTGCCGAAGTGAATTCGCAGGCTCAGCAGGCACTACATAGCTGCGCGTAGTGTCAGGTTTCTGGCATTCAGTCTCAATGCCGACAACGGGCGCAGTAAGTGCCCGACAAAGGCCTGCTCTCGCGCTGAATGTGCGGGGCAGCCCTTGCGCGAAATTTCAAGCGGATTGGCTGCAGCAGGTGTGGTTCGCCGGAAACCACTCCGATGACGCCGGCGTCATCGAACGCGATCGCGTCAGCCTGTCCGGAGGGCAAGACCTCGCCGCCTTCGTGGCTCTGGCTACCGAAGATGCGGAAGCTCGGGGACGGGGCGCGGTCGCAGCGTCACGATGCCGGGAGTGGACTGAGCGCGAGCTAGATAAGGCGATTCAAGCTATGCTTGAGGGGGTGCCGGCAGCGAAGTTGAAGGACAAGATAGGCACTCTGGAAGCACGCAAGCATGAGCATCTGCTCGAGGCCGTGCAGCAGCGCCTTGATGCAAACCCAGAGGCGATGCGCCAGCTCGCGAGACAGTCGAGCATCCGTTCGGCACGTGAAGGCTCGCATGGGAGCGACGCACTTCCTGAACAAACGCTTCCAAAAGTAGCTACGGAGATGCCTCTCGGTTCTGGCCTTTAGCGTAGGGCGCATTAGATTAGCGACCAGCGCCGGGGTGCATTCTGTGGCGCCGCCCGCAGCGGCGCAATCGCTGGAGTCGCGCCCCTCAGGTCCTGCAGGGGCACCCTGGCAATGTGGAAAACTCCGACGCTTTCACCGTTCGAAGATAAGGTGCTTTGTCAATCAAGACTTTGGCTTTTCAGGATGAAGCTGCTTGTAAGAGTCACAGCTGGACCAATATCAATGCGTCGGCTTAGCGTGCTTCAAACGAAAGCTGATGTCGTGGAAATTCATATTCTGCGCACAGTCGGTCTGGATCAAGCGCGTGATTCGATAGCGGACGGCATGGATTGTCGCCGCAGCAATTGTTTCTTGGCGACGTCAGTTGAGCAAACCGCAGGCGGCCATTGTGAAACAGAATTGCAATTTGTGCCGGCCGTCATGGATAGCGGGGTGCCGACACCCCCGATTTCGATGTCGGCACACTCGCAAGCCGGCACGCAGCCGGCTATCCGCTGCAGATTTGCCCCCGCCGCGACCGAACGCAAGCGCCGGCCGACGCATCCGCGCCTTCACAGAAGGCGTCAATCACCGCGGCCTGAAGGCCCAACTCACTGCATCCTTTGCGTCGTGATTGTCGACAAATGCTGCCCGTTGGGATTCCTGTAACGATTGGCGAGGCTTTGTAACAATGAAGCCATCTGGTCAGGATCTGATCGAACAGTAAATTCTCCATAGTTAGGGTCGAAAAGCGTGGTCGTTCCATTCGAGGCCGACGTCGCCACTGTGTGGGCGCCGCCTTCAGCGAAATACAAGCTGAGTAAATGGTTCGATCCGTCTTCGTTGATTTCGTTCACCATGGACTTGACGTTCGAAGACTTGCCGAATGCGAATCTCTTCTCTTCTCCAGCCGGTTCCAAGCCTGCTTCCTCCAAAATGGTATTTTGTGCCTGAAGGTCGGCCTGAGAAGATCCTGCTCCCCTGCTTCGCAACTGATCCTTAAGACGTTGATATTGCTGCTGCCGTTCAGCCGCTGAGGCGTGCGTTTGCGATCCGGGTGTGAGCGCACTCATTCGGGTTGATGGGCTGTTGCTAAGATTGCGGAACCACTCCGCAGTCAGCCCGACGCAGATGCCGTCCACATTCGCATCACGCAGGTCGGCCGTTCTGTATTCGAACAAGGAGGTGGCCGGACTCTCTGGAGAGGATGTACTGGGTTCGGAGGCGCTAGAGGTTTGAACGTTTGCATCCAAGGTATCTGGCTTGCTGCAGCAGGCCCCCATCTTGTCAGGCAACTCCCCCGATCGTGAGCTCCACTGGGGCGCGAGATCTGCAAGTGTTTCTGTAAAGCTGCCGCTATCCACCGACTGGCTCGGTTCGTCAGTTTGGCTAGTGCGTGTAGATGAGCCACCGATTCGATCATACATGACGATTCACCTCTCTGTGCTACGCTAGTCTCTTCGCATCAATTCGGGCTGCTCAGGCCCTGCGGCGAGGATACCCGGACAAGCTGATGGCGAGCTGACGGACAGCAGTTGTACAGCTAAGAAAGCGTTCCTTTGTCGGACTTCTGACAACGTCGGATACGCCTCGGCGTAGTGCTGTGTCAGATCCTCAGATTCCGGAACGCCACCGACAGGCTATCGCTGCGATGCTCGCGCGGCATCGAGCGCCCACGAACCCGAAATCGAGAGCAATGACAGGATGCTCGCGGATTGTCTCGAGCGGTTCGGTGTTGCTGCGTAAGCGGTGTGTCTCCCACACCTTGTTTGGCGTGAGCTGACCGGCAACATGCGAGCCGTCATATACAGTAAGGTTCGCATATATGGTTGACCATATAGTTGACGCTTCAGAGCCACGGGGCCGGGTGGATATCCAGGTCGGAGCGGGGCGTCGGCGGCGGTGGAGCGCCGTGGTCAAGGGGCGGATCGTGGCGGAGTCATATGCGCCGGGCACAGTTGTGTCCGAGGTGGCGCGCCGGCACGACCTCTCACCGCAACACCTGTTTGCTTGGCGCAAGGCCGCGCGTGCCGGTCTGCTGAGCTTGCCGGCGGAGGATGCACCGCTCTTCGTTCCGGTGGTGTCGGAGCTTCGCCCCGCTGGGATGTGCGTGGAAGCGGCAACGCGGAACGGGATAACGATCAGCATCGAGATTGGCGATGCGGTAGTTCGCGCAGCGGCGGGGGTCGATCCGGCCTGGCTGCGCGATGTGCTGCGGGCCGTGAGGGCGACGACATGATCGCGGCTTCGGCGGGCGTGAAGATCATTGTCGCGACGCGGCCGGTCGACTTTCGTAATTATGCGGAGCCCACGATTATGCGGAGTGTGCGGCCGTTCAATCCGAGACCCGCTTCGTTATCAACAGTTTAGTTCCTGCTGCCCTCTTTCTCACTCAGCATAATCTGAGGCCTTTCTTCCTGCCTTGATGGCAACGAAAGGGAGACAAGGAATGGCCAAGTCGAGTGAGGATCACTGCCACGGGCTGCGCTGCATGGACGCAGGCGATCTCGACCCGCTGGTGACGGAGTTCACACGACACCTGACGGTGTTGGGGCATAAGAGCTTGACGGTGAGCGGCTATGACGCTGCAGCCCGTCACCTCGCGCAATGGCTGACGCTGGCCAAGATCGCAGTCGCTGATATCGATGATGGCGTCGCCGATCGGTTCGCTCGGCATCGCTGTCGATGCCCCGGCATCCGTCGCGAGAGGAGCGTGTCCGCGAAGTACGTGAGGCGGGTACGCCGGTTCATCGAGTTTCTCGGCGAGCGCGGAATCGTCCAGCGCAAGCCGAAGCCCGCATTACCGACGCCCCACCGCCGGGTGGTCGAGTTCCAGGACTGCGTCACAGAGCTGACAATAGATCGGCACGGTCGCATGGTCATGCGGCTGCTCCCGGCGCTTGGCATCAGGCCGCGAAGTTGGAATGCTCAGCTCATTCGCGACGTGATCATTGCAGAGACGAAGCGGGTCTCGCTGGCCTATGTGAAGACGATGACGATGGCGCTGAGAGGATATTTGCGGTTCCTCAGCGCACGGGGGTTGTGCCGAGCTGGACTCGATCAGGCTGTGCCAATCATTCCGCAGTGGCGACTGTCGTCGCTGCCGCGATACATCCGCTCGTCGGATGTCGAGACGTTGATTGCAACGTGCGATCAGACCACGGCGACTGGCGTGCGTGATCGGGCGATCCTGCTGCTGTTGGCACGACTGGGCTTGCGGGCCGGCGACATTCTCTCTCTTCGTCTCACCGATGTTGATTGGCAACAGGCGACACTGTCGGTTCGTGGCAAGGGGCGGCGGGAGACGAGATTACCATTGCCGCAAGACGCCGGGGATGCCTTGCTCGCTTATCTGGATCAGGCCCGGCCGCACGTCGCCGATGTTCGAATCTTCTTCATGTCGAATGCACCAATCCGGCCGCTGACAGGTTCGAGCGCAGTCTCTGATGTTGTGCGTAGTGCAATACGAAAGGCCGGTATCCCCGTTCCGTCGAATGGGGCCAACCTGCTTCGGCATTCGGCCGCGACGGCCATGCTCCGGGGCGGCGCGACGCTCGACACGGTTGGCGCCGTACTGCGCCACCGCTCACCGGACATGACCGCACACTACGCCAAAGTCGACGTGACGATGCTGCTGCAGATCGCGCAGCCCTGGCCGGGAGATGCGTGATGCTGAGTCGATATCTTGCCAAATATGTGGACCAGCAGCAGTCGCTGGGGTTCAAGTTCCGTGTCCAGCAAATCCTGCTGAGGGGCTACGTCAGCTTCGCCGAGGAGTGCGGCGACCGGCACATCAGAAGTGCCCGGGTCCTGGCATGGGCCGCACGTGCGCCGTCACCGGAGCAGCGCCGCAACCGGTTGCTTACCGTGCGGCGGTTCGCGCTGGCGATGCACGCCGAGAATCCGCGCCATCAGGTTCCGGCGGCGGATGCACTCGGCCACGCTGTCGTCAAGAGGCGACCGCCGTATATCTATAGTGCGGACGAGATCGCACGATTGCTTCGTGCTGCGGCGGCACTCCGGCCAGCGGGCTCGATCAGACCGACCATGTATGCAACGCTCTTCGGCCTGCTCACCGCTACTGGCATGCGGATCGCAGAAGCATTGGCGCTGCAGATCGACGATGTAACTGCCGATGGGCTCGTCGTCCGACAGACCAAGTTCCAGAAGAGCCGGCTGTTGCCACTTCACGCAACAGCTCGGCTGGCGCTCGACAGATATCTGGTCACCCGGCGGTCGCTAGACTACTTCTTCCTGCCCCCCGCTTTGGTCCCAGCGATTTCTCGATAGAGCCAAAGCAAGCCATGGGGCACGACACGGCGGCAATAGGCTTCCGCCGGCTTCCCTCCGCTTCGACGCCTATCAAGGCGGAGAGGGCGTCGCGCATCTTGACGATTGAGATGTCGGGCCGGCCTTGCGCAATAGGCGGCATGCGCGGTATCGGCGAGCAACCCGATCGGCATGGCTCGCGCCGATGGTAACTTGTCAAGCTTTGCCGCCTCGACCTGAGCACGTTCGAACCACTGCTTCGCCGACGCCCAGTCGCCGAGCGTCGCAGCGTTTATGCCTGCCTCGCGGGCGATATGGCTTCGGTTGCGTCTTGTCCGCCGGCTTCCGCAGCGGCAGTCAGCAGCGGGAGCGCCGCTACATGATCGCGTCTGCGCCAGTGGATCTTGGCACGCGCGCGCGAAAGCGAATGTCGAAGCCGAATTTGTCTTCAGCTTGCATCAGACAGGCAAGTGCTTGCTCGGCGTCGTCGCCATTCTCGTTGATGCAAATCGCCTGCGCAATTGCACAGCGTGTCGCGAGCATAGGCGGCGCTGGATCGGTATATAGATACGTTCGTCTGGGGCGGGCTGAAACGTACCACATAGGAGGCTACGCCTATGGCCTCTACGGCACACCCGATTGGAAGCAGAACAGGGAAAGCAGCGATCCCAGCCCAAAGGGCCGCCTGCATATCTGGCGGGCTTATGACTATCCGCACATCTTCGCGATGTATTTGGCCATGCCCGCATACATTTCTTCGCAGCTTCGGGCGAGTGACGGGCAGGTCGGTTAGGGGCGCACCAAGGCGACCTTGCCGGCCGGCAACAAAGCAGGACAGCGACTTGTTGTGTCCTCGCGAGCTCGCCCCCTTCAGAAGTGTCGTCGCTAGGAGCTGGACGTGCGACGCCGTCCCAGATCGGAAAACTCTGCTGAAACACACCACGCGCGTCTAGAGGTTAGCATGCAAGTGACTTAAGCGCTCCAGCCCCTGCTCAATGAGAGATATTGGAAGATAGCTGAAACACAGGCGCATGTGACGGCCACTTCCTGGGCCATAGTTGCGACCATTTACAAGGTGCACGCCGTGCAAGCGGCTTGCAGCTTCAATAAACCTCTCCGGATCCGTACCCGGGGTAAGCCGCACCCAGAACGAGAAGCCCCCGCTTGGCACGCTATATCCCAGGTCGCAAATCCGGCTACGCTGCAATAAGCTATGTACGCTGTCTCGCTTCGCTCGGTAGTGCTCGCGCAAGCGTGTTATGTGCGAGTCAAGAGCGCTCGATTGCAACAACCCCAAAACGATGTTACTTAGGACCGGACTTACGCCGCCGTCGCGTTTGAGGTGCGCAAGCCTGTTGATGATGTCCGACTCCGCAAGCACCCAACCTAACCGTAGCCCCGGTCCGGCAACTTTTGAGATGCTATGGACATTGATCACGTTATTGCCTGGCGCCACCCAATGCGCTGGACCGTTGTAGGGTAACTCAGCATAGACAAGGTCCTGCACCAAGAGAGCGCCACTGCGGGCTAGCAGTGCCGCCAATTTGGCCACATAGTCGCGCGACATCTGGCGACCGGTTGGATTATGAAATGCTGGCATCGTGTAGAAAAGCTTCACCCGGGCATTGGTCTGCAGTATTGCCTCGACTTCGTTTAGATCGACTCCCTCTGCGGCTAGACCTAGCTGGACCACGGTTGCACCCGCGATCGAAAACGTACGCAGTGCACCCAAGTAGGAGGGGTCCTCCATCAGGACCACGTCACCGGGGTCAATCCAGCCATCGGCAAGCAGTTGTAAGGCCTGTGAAGCTCCACCCGTAAGCATAACTTGGTCATGCCGCACACCGTACCTCAGTGCGAGCTTTGTACGGAGTTCGGGCAAACCCGCCGCATCCGTATACTGCGGCAGATCGGCGAGAGCCACACCTGTACCTCCGTCAAACGCGACTGGCCACGGCAGTTCTGCAAACATGACCGGGTCAGCCAGGGCGTAGCCGAAATTGATACCATGCTTCGCACTTGAGGAGTTGAACGGCGCGAAACCTTGAGCGATAGCGCTGCGTTTTGAGATGCGGGAATTCATGGCTTCGTCATTCGGATCGTCATGATTGCGAAATCTGTTCTTTGCCAAAGCGCTTATTGTACTCCGCGGCAAAGTTCGCAGGTATCGGCGTGCTGAAACAGGGAAAGTCGACCGACGTCTTTGGCTGGGCTGCTACGGCCGAAGTCTCGAGGGACGGCCGCCACGCACCGCCAAAGTAATGCTGGCCGTAGCCCATCGCTAGCTCAGGTACTACGGGATAGAGGAGGCTCAGGAACAGCGAGATCTGCGCAGCATTCCATGTCCAATCGTCTGCATGTGCAAAGCCAGCTAGCTCGAAGCACCTGTCGATGATATCAAGCGCATCCCAGAAACGCAGTGCGGTGACCGCATCGGCGTAATCTTCAGCGAAGCGGCGGAAATTCGGGGAGAGTTCGGTGCTCTCTACTGTACGTGCGCTTTCTGCACACCGCCGTAACGCATCTTCCCAGACCCGAATGCGTGACGCTGCCGAGACGAGTCCGTCGAGACTAAAATCGTTTGCGTCGGTTCCAAAGGGCTTGGCCACTCGCGCCAGCGCATAACGGAGTACGTTTGGTCCCACGTCACCCGCCACTTCATCGCCCCAAAGAGCATGATCACGACTGGTGGAAAACTTTTCGCCTTTCAGCTTGTAGAAATCCTGGACTGAGTGATTTTTGGGAATTGGGTAGCCGCGCGCGAGCAGAGCGCCGGCCACACCTAGCGTGTAATAGAAACGATTATCCTGCCCCATGAAGAAAAGAATCTCGGTGTTCTGGTCGTGCAACGCCGCGTTTGCGTCCAGACCGGCGCGGGCGCATTGCTCGCGAATTCCGGTGTCGAAGCACCAGAGGCCCTCAAACCATGTAAGCAGCGTTTGGCCGATCAGAGAGTCAGGCTGTTTTACTTCCACGCCGTGCCTGAAATGGCGGGTCATCGGCAAGCCGCGCACCTCCCGGTGTAGCCAAGCGCGCGCCTTGGCCCGTATCGGCTCGGGCCATACGCTTTCTCCAATGGCTTCGTGCAGTGAGTGAGCGAGACGTGGCATGTCGAACACGGCCTGCGTGATGGGTCTTAGCACAAGATTGCAGCCGCAGGTGACGTGCCGGGCGTCACGGATTGTGTCGTGCTGAAGAGCCAGCCCGCAGTTCTCACACAGGTTGCTGTCGCAAGGCGATGAGCAAGCCGGGCAACGGCCAGTTGCGAGCGAGTCCGCAGCGAACTCATCGCAATGTTCGCAATACAGTTGGACGCCCTGCCGTACGTCGACGTAGCCGGCCGCCTGCAGCTCGCGGAATATCGCTAGAGCATTTCCCTTGTGAATCGCGCTGGACGTGCGCACGAACACATCGGGCGTAATTTGCACCGCGCGCAAACACTCTAAGATCTTGTGAACGTATCCTTCTGCGACCTCGCTAAAGGATCGGCCGAGCTTTCGTGCCGTTTCGAGCGTATATGTGCCGTGCTCGTCTGAGCCCGTGATGTAGTAGGCCCGATGGCCGGCCATGCGTTGAAAGCGGACGAAAATATCAGCGGGCAAATACACGCCGCCGATGTGACCCAGATGTAGCTTGCCGTTAGGGCAAGGCGGCGCGGGACAGATAAAATAAGTGCGCACGTCAATCCCACCAGATCGAGATAAACTTGAGAGCGCTATCTTGGCTGATATTGCGGATAGTATGCCTCTGATGTGGCGCCATGTAACACAAGCTCGTTTCGCTAACATTACGGACCTGACCGTCGACTTCGAATTCTCCACGACCAGAGATCAGCAGCCACAGTTCGTGCTCCTGATGATCGTGCGGGTCGACCGCATCGCCTGGAGCGAGCTCCGCGACTGATGCGCCAAATGCTGGGCTGAGACCCTCCGGGAGATGCTCCAAGAGGCGCCAGACCAGAGCGCCGTATTCGGTTCGCATCAGAGAATGATCGGGCCGCGTCGTGTACATGTTGGTCTTCCTCAGACGTGGCTATCAGTTGCGATAGAATATGCCATTGGGACGCTTTAGGTTCTCAAGATCTGCCACAGCTTCTTCTGGTGGGTTGTACGCACGCTTCATGCGGTTGTATTCGGTGCGTGTTGGCCCCTCAGTGGATGCGCGCTGGAACACCAAGTGAATCGCACGACGCGACCGATCGCTCTTGTTTGGCAAGGAGTAATGGGGCGCATAATCGTCAAAAATGAAAACATCCCCAGCTTTCAATCGCACCGGCTCCCATGCGAAGGCCTCGGCGATCTCCGGGTGAATCACGCCACCCGCATCCATCGGAAACATTCCTTCCTTATGGCGAGCTGGCGTGAAGAAGAGCCCACCGTTGCCCGGGCCGGAGTCGTCCACGGCGATGGATGCAATTGCGTGCACCATGCGTTCGGGTATCTTGTGCGGGACATGATAGATGTCCTGATGAGGGCGGTACCCGCCGCTGTCCGGATACTTGAAGATCAGAAGTTCCTTCAACATCCGTGTCTTCTCATTCAAGAGTGTCTCGACCGCTATACGAATGCGGCCATCGGCCAGGAGCGCGTCCCGTAGAGGGGCATGGTAGTCTAAGAAGTTCTCGGCCTTGGAAATAATTTTTCTGCTGTCACTCGTCTTCTCGAACCACAACATCCACTTGTCGGAGCTTACATCCCAACGTGCAACTTCCTCAACGTAACGAGAAATCTTGTCGCGCTTGGCTGGATCGAAGAACTTCTCCAATCGAAGGTATCCATCCTTATTCCATTTCGATTGTTGCGCCTCGGTCAGCATGTGTGAGCTCCTTCCTAAAATGAGACGGATCAGATGTGCTTTGGCCGAGGCGGGTTGCTAGCACCGCATTAAGAGCGGTCGCGCTCAATAGGCTAAGCAACATCACGTCAGGGCCGAATCCACGGACCAACTGCCCTCCGACCATAGGAAAGCCGAAGAGCCCGAGAAAGTATGCGAGGGTAAATATCTGCGATGTAGTGGGCACGGAGACGCCGTGCTCACCGGCGAGATTGACGGCTATCGTATTCAAGGTTGAATAACTTAACCCATAGCCGGCGGCAAAGAGGACAGAGGCCGCAATATAGAGTGATGTGCTGCCATCGTTGAAAAGGAACAGCACCAGAGACGCAGCGGTCAGTAGGATGAGCGTGAGTGCCAGTCGGCGTAACGGCAGGCTGCCCATGAGGTGAGCGACAGAGAAGCGTAGTATCACGCTCGTAGCAGTGAAAAAGAGAAAGAACAGATCGGAATTCAGGTGACGTGAGGCGGAATACGCGCTCTGATATGTGGACAGCCCCGCGAACACGCAGCCTGAAATCGCAATCATGGCGATGGGGAGTGCTGTGCACTTCTGAAGGAGTGTCGTAGTCGCGGCCAGAGTAATTGCGATATCTGGCATAGCCAGTGCCGATAGCCTCGACGTCGCGTGTCTTGTAAGGTCTACGCAGGCGGCGGCGATCACGCACGCAATCGCAAGCACCGCATAAATCGTGGCCAGCGAACCAGTGTATTTTGCGAGCAAGTGACCAAGTGGAGCTGCCAGGCCGAGCCCAGCCATTTGTGATCCGGATAAGACCGTCAAATACTGAATACGTGCTGAGGGCCGTAGATGGCGGATGATCTGCAGCGGTGCCAAAATGAAGAACACTGACCAGGCAGCGCCCACCAGCAAGCCTCCACCGTACGCAGCTCGCGTATCGAGGGCAGCGCCGGCAAAGGCAAGCATGGCTAACGCCATAAACAAGGATGCGACAGTCAACGTGGGCAATAGGCCTATCCGCTTTGCCAGCCACCCTGCCAAGCAACAGGAAACGAGAGTGGTAGCCATGCCGCTGGAAATGATAAGACCAGCGGCTTGACCATCCGTTTCGAGCGCATGCATGTAGTCCGGCAATAGAAAGCTAGTGCCGTAAGCTGCTGCAATGACAATGGAGGCAATCAAAAATGGTACAAAGGCGCGGTAGTCGAGCGTGCCTGAAAGCTGATCGGCGGGGTTGGCCGTTCCATCCGCAATCCGGCCCCGCAGCGGTGAGGTCGAGCCGCCGTTCATGTGCCACCCGATACCTGTCGGGTCGATCGCATCGCCACCACACCGGCGTCTCGTTCAGACGCGTCCGAAGTTGCGTAAACCTGAATCATCTGCCTACCGGATGTATTCAAATAGAACGGTCGGCCGAGGAGGCTATTGATAATTTGGCTGTTACGGTACGCGACCAAAGATAGATTGGCGCTCTGCAATCCGTGCTGCACGCGGCTTTGATTTTGTAGATATATTGGTCCTGGCACGGGCCGACCGAAGCGGACTGCATAGTCCGGGCCAAGTACTGGCAGGCCATCTTCCATACATGCTCCCTCGAGCAGGGCCTCCAAGAAGGGCGGCGTACGCGGCTGGAAACCAGTAGCAAGCACTATACGATCGACTAGAATGCAGCTATTTCGCTGCGTTGCGATCTCATCTAGATCTACTCGCCAACCCATTTTGTGGGAGGTGATGCCTTTCACGACTACGCTGGGCAACACACGAAAACGGTCGGACAGCGTGCCATCCACGCTGCGTTCGTACAGCATTTCATATAAGCGGTTGCACAAGTCGACGGAAATGCCATCGCTCGTAAGCATCTCGCCCTCGACTATATCGCGGCGTTGCTGAAGCGGTAGAGCGTGAAAGCGACGGCTATACGCGGGCGTATAAGCTTCATTCACGAAGCTGTTGTCGTCGATGGCAAAAAAGTTCGAACGCGACGTTGACCACGTGATCTGGGTGGATACAGAACGAGTAAGAATGTCCTCGGTAATCTCAGCGCCACTCTGACCGCCTCCCACAACGAGCACATGCTCGGCTGCTTGCGGTAGCGGCCGCTCGAGATAGTCAGCTGCATGGTAGAGAGTGCCACATAGCAAAGATCTGGCACAGGCGGGGATTTTGGGCTCTACGCCAACACCAACAACAACAGCGCGCGCTAAGTATGTGGTTGTATTCGTGCTGATGCGGTAGCCGTCCCTAAAGGGAATAACATCATTGACGACCTCGGAAAAGCGCAGCGTCTTGAGTCGCCCTGCGACCCACCGGTAGTACTCAATAAACTCCTGCCGCGATGTTGAAGCATTGCGCTTGTTGACAAAGCTGTAGAGCCGACCATGCAGCGCCAAATAGTTGAGGAATGAATATGGACTAGTAGGATCGACCAGGGTCACGCAATCCTTAAGCGGCGACACCTGTAGGCGGCTGTTCGGCAGCGCAAGGCCCGGATGCCAGACAAGTGCGTCTCGCTTCTCCAGGAAAAGTGCGCGGAGCGGAGTAGGTTCAATAAGCGCTGCAAGACTGAGGTTAAATGGGCCGATCCCAATTCCGATGACATCCAGCATTTCCACAGAAGCCTCCTTGAACTCGTGTAAGTTCTTGTCGTTGGCGCTCGCGTAAATTCTGTCCGGGTCTGGGTACGTCGATTGATTACTGAAGCACGTTTGTGTGACTTGGGATGGGGCAGCGGCTTGGCCTGTAGCCGCGGCAGTGGTCCGTCTGCTCAATAGCAACCGCCGTGCCACCCACAAAATCTCGACTGCGCCTTGTTGGACGAGAAGAACATGCCCACCTACGGCATTTCGTGCGGAATCGCCCCGGCAGCTCTTGTCGGATTTACGACATTGCGGCGGCAATCGGACATACACATGCGGAATTCGGAGCGCGCGGATCCATGGCTGAAAACCAACACCGTGAGTGCTCGTCTACGCCGACGTCGTCTTGATGAACCTTCAGTATGCACCTGCGTTGCTCCAAAAAGGCGAGACGCCGGCGGCCGCCCCGCAAGAGATGCTTCGCATTTTTGAGACCATTACCTCCGAGCATGATGTCGGGTTGTTCCGCCGTTTCGAAATTATGCGCTACCGGCATGTCAAGCGCGGTATCCCGATTCGGACGTGACAGTTGTCGAGGATCGAGTGTTGGGCCCATATGCCTTCTCGATCTGGTCCAGCGACTGAGCGATCAGGAAACTCTTGATGCCGTAGCCGGCCATGAACGCCAGCGCGGACTGGAAGAAATCGAGCCGCCGAGCGCCGGGAATTCGTCAAGCATCAGGAGAAAGCGGCGTCGGCCGGCCTTGGCCTGCAGATCTTCCGTCAAGCGGCGGCCGAGCTGATTGAGAATCAGACGGATGAGTGGCTTGGTGCGGTTGATGTCCGAGGGCGGCACGACAAGGTAAAGCGTGGTTGGCCGATCCCCGCCGACGATGTCGATAATCCGCCAGTCGCGGCGCCGTGTCACCTCCGTCACGACGGGGTCTCGGTGGAGGCCCAGGAACGACATCGCGATACTCAGGACGCCCAGCGTTCGTTACCGCATTTGTTCAGCAGCTGGCGGGCAGCGGAAGCGACGACGGGATGGACGCCGCCTTCGCTGAGATGCGCCGTTCGCATCATCGCGGCGAACGTCGTCTCGATCGGCCGCTTCGGATCGGACAGGAAGGCTGCGACGCCGGCGTGGGTTTTGTTTCCTCGGGATAGAGGACGTGGAGGATGGCACCAACCAGGAGGGCGTGGCTGGTCTTCTCCCAGTAGTTCGGCTCCTCCAGGCTACCCTCCTGGTCGACCAGGATGTCGGCGATGTTCTGGACGTCGCGCACCTCCCACTCGCCGCGGCGGACCTCGAGCAACGGGTTATAGGCCGACGATTTTGCATTGGTCGGATCGAAGAGAAGGACGCGACCGCGCTGGCTACGGAAGCCAGCGGTGAGCTGTCAGTTCTCGTCCTTGACGAACGATCGCCGAGCCCGGCCAGGTCGGGAGCGAAGGGATAACGAGGCCGACACCCTTGCCCGATCTCGTGGGAACGAAGAACAGGACATACTCCCGCCCATCATGGCGAAGATATCTAACGATGCACGCGATTGCGGATCCCCAGCGCGAGCTTTTCTACGTCAAATTTCTGCGATGAAGTAGGGCAGCATGATGGGCAGCGCTTCCGCGCGCCGGTAACGCCCTATGTTCGATCGGGATATCTCCTCCAGGTCGTGACGAGCTCTTCGTCGGGCGGCATCGGCGACGCCGGTGATGATATCGGCGAGCAGATCCGGATCTTGCGGAGCGAAGTGCGTGCCCCCTTCCGCGACAAGCAACGCGAGCCAGCCCCATTGCATCTTTAAGCAAGCCACGCAGGACAAGGTGCGCCCGGAAGGCGACGGCCTCGCGGACCCCGACGGCTTTACCTGCCTCTGCGCCAGTTTCTTCATCTGGGCGAGCGGCTTCACGCGGGATGGCGATGTCATCGGCGTGCACATGTCAACCTTTGCGAATGACGGCGCCTCGCGCATGTCGGCGCGCGAACTTCAAAGGCAGACAGACATGGACCTTCGCAAGTTCGACGGCTTCCTTGCCCGGATGGGCATGCCCTCGCCGATCCGTGCGCAGACCTGGGCGACGCCGCCCGAGGAGATGTTCGGCCTGACCCCCGCGGAGATCGCCACCATGACGCGGGAGACCGCCTTCGCTCGCATGCGGGAAGCGAATTGTCGATCCGGCGCGGCCCGTTGGCGCGCTGGGAGCCGCTCTCCCCTTCCAACGATGCCTCACGATCGCCATGCGATCAGCCAACGCTGATGACGATGATGCGCCTCGGCGCGGCGCGCTATCTTGGGAAACTCGACAGTTAGATCGGTTCCCTCGGCACATGACTGGTCGCCGTCGATGCGGCAGCAGCGGACTGAAGGACGGCTTACGCCCTACTGTCCGAGGGGTTTGGACGCTCACAATCAATATCGCGAGTAAGCTAGGTCACATTGTCCGCGTACGGAAAGAACACTACCGATCCGGCGACACTCTGTGAGTTGGGTCTTCATCGATATTTCTGCTCGGTCTCTCTTGGATAGCGCCGGATAACATTTTGGCGTTCCTGACTACGTCTGCGAAAAATCTTCGTAGATATCGAGTTCTTCATTGATTTTGCCCCGAGCTTGCGGCCGGCCTCGTCGAGGTAGAGCTGATTGATCAGGCCGCCGTTGTGGATCAGAAACTCACGCGAAGCCTTCATTTCAACGTCGGTCGCGACAAGATCGGGCTTGAGCTGGATCGAAAGCACTTCCGCCGTCTTCGCCAGATACTCGGATGGATTACCGAACATCAGATCCTGGCACCGCAGGGCGATATAGGCTTCTTCTCCAAATAGCGGTACAGCGCCAAGGCGTCTTCTTCGACGACGCCAATGTGGCCGCGGAGAAGCACTTGCTCGAAAACCATTTCCACAACCAGCTCAGGGCCAGGCTACTTGGCTGCGAGGCGATCACCCAGCTCGTGCGCAGACCGCCATTGCCCCGCGCGAATACCTCAACAGCAAGGGCGAGCTTTCCCGCAAGATGCAGGATGACGCACCGTCGCGTGGAATCTCACGACTGGTGTCTATTACAAAGCGGGCGAGAAGCCGTGGTCTCTTGCCGACATCCGGGATGGCGTCTGCTACACAGGCCTCGTCTTCAAGCGTACAAACAACCCGGTCGAAGCGAAGGAGGCGTGCTGTGGCGCGCAGATGTTCCCTCATACCGGCGAAGGCATCGAACGCCGCGGCTGCGAAGACCGCCCCCGTCAATGGCCCGAACCTCGGCCGGCGTTCTCCGGACGCTGCCGTTCTATCGACGTTTTGCGGCGAGGAACGGGCAGCTCTTAGGGGACCTCTTATCGCTTCGGTGTCAGTGGCCGTGCATTCGAACAGATTCCTATTCATCGGGCAGCGGACGCAAGAGCAAACGCTCAGCGAAATACAACGCTTTCGCCGCGGTCAACTACCACTGCTAGCAATTGATCGAACTAGGGATTTGTTCAATATTCGATGAAGCGGATGCTGCGGTAACCTTTTCGAAGTCGCGTGAGTTCAACGGGAGCCACTCGCTACCCATAGATGATGACGGATCCAGCTAGCGGTCGCCGCTCGCGCTGGTCTGCCTGGTCGAGCGGATAGTGTGGCCTAGGGGCTACGCAAGATGGGACCATGACTGCAATGATCTTGTCGGACAATGTCATTCCTCGCGCCGATGTCATTAAACGCGCAGTGCGCATCGGCGCAGAAATCCGAAATGTCAAACTGTCAGGCGATTTACCGGAGCAGACGATTGCCTCGATCAATGGGCTGCTTTTGGAGCACAAGGTCATCTTCTTTCGCGGCCAGCTCCACCTCGATGATGCGGAGCAGGAGAGCTTTGCCATTCGTTTCGGAGAGTTGACACCTCATCCAACGCTCGGTGCGATCAAGGGAACAGCGTCGATCATCGAGCTTGATTCCACCCGTGCAGGTAGCCGGGCGGATCTCTGGCACACTGATGGAACCTTCGTCGATGCCTACCCTAAGATCGCCGTGCTGCGAGGCATTGTGATGCCACCTTTCGGTGGCGATACGGTCTGGTCAAACACCGCCTCGGCCTACCTCGACCTAGCGCCGCCGCTCCAAGGGCTTGCAGACAGGCTATGGGCCGTTCACAGTAATGCCTTTGACTACGCAATACTTGCCCGCGTCAGCGAGCTCGACAAGAAGCACTTGGACGAAGTCTTCACTAAAACAATCTATCGGACTGAGCATCCCGTTGTGCGCGTGCACCCGGAGACTGGCGAACGCACGCTCGTGCTCGGCGCTCTGGTGCAAAACTTCGTTGGCCTGCCGAAATACGATGGCCAGAAGCTGTTCGATTTGTTTCAGTCTCATATCACTGCGCTCGAAAACACTGTGCGTTGGAGTTGGAGGGATGGTGATGTAGCGATCTGGGACAATCGCGCTACACAACATTATGCAGTGAATGACTACGGCGACCAACATCGCCTCGTTCATCGCGCAACCGTCGCCGGTGAGGTGCCAGTCAGCATCGATGGTCGGAGTAGCGTAACGCGCATAACGGGCGACCACCAAGCTGTCTAGATAAGCGACAACATTGACTACGACACGCACAATGGAAACTCTGCGGTTGTGCGCTCAATCGCTCTCTGCAATATTCGGCAGCTAGGTTCCCGTCGCAGTCAAAATATGAACCCGATGCGGCGCCTCTCAACTTGAAAAGCAACAACTGTTCTTCACAGGCCGCAAGAGGTTCAGCAGCTGCTCGTAGCGGTACAATAATCATTAGAGCGGCCGGGGAGTGTTCTCGTCGGCAGATGCTGAGTCTCGATCGGCCACATGGCCGGGGGCCTTTCCAGGAATGCTCCGCTCGTACGTTTTTGAGCAATCCCATACGATCTGTCCTTTCTTGGGGTAATGGCCGCGACATTATAGCTGGTTAGCACCGCGCTTTATCGTGCCTTACAACGCTAAGGAAGTTGGGATGCAATATGGATCTGCCTGCACCAGCATGCGTGAGGGATCTACCGTCTCGCCATCCGCAACAGTTTACTCTTACACCGATCGGTTCCTCCTCATGAACGCGGCTGGCGCACTTTCCCGCGCATCCTCAAAGCCGCAGCCCAAGGTCTCAGCGCCCAGTGACCACCCATCGTCTCGGAAGAGTTCTGGCGCAGACGCGCCTGCTTCCCTCGGCTCGGTCGGAGGAACGTCTAGCTGGTTATTGCCCGTTACGACCGTATCTGAGAGAGGCGGCTCAATTTATCGAAGATGAGGTCATCCACCTCTACAAGCACCACAGTGGCCGCCTCGCGTCTTATGGCGGTCCGCAAATGGCGTGCAGTGTTAAGCGTGAATTGCGGTTCCTCGATCAATAAGACTGACTTGTTGACCACAACGTCGGACCCGGTAGTGCTCTTGTCGGGAGGTGCCTCCTCGCTCGCCTCGCCGGCGGTGGGCCGCCACGTCCGATAACCATGATAGCGCCGAAAATCATGGTAATAGCCGGGGTCGTAGCGATAGCCATATCCCCTGAACGCGCTCACATGTTTCTGTGGTGCTTTGTGGATATGCGGCTTCGCCGGCTGCGAAGCAGGACCCTGGTGGGCGCAACCGGCCGCAAGCGCGCAGAAGAGGACAACGAGTATCGCCTGAACCTGCCGGAAAGCGGGGCCGAGCCGATGCAGCCCGTTGGAAGCGCAGGCCGGTAAGGAAAGCATGACCATCGATCGGCACCTGCGTCGCAAGGATCTGGGAAACGTTGACAGTGGCGCCGAGCCATCCGCGGTATCTGTCGACGGCAGGTCCGCTCGTGAGCTTGTAGGTGAAGCGAGCCTGCGCGCCGGTATCGTTGACCGCACAAGCGATATTGCTGGCGCCGTTTCCGGTCTCGACGTGCCACGTGCACCCTGCAATGCGATAGCCGGGCTCTGCAGGGAACGTCTCGGCATAGTCTGCAGTATGCTCTGCAAAGACGACGGGGTGGTCGTCCTTGGTTTTATCCACCGTATAGGAGCGCTCGATCTGCTTCGGTTCGTCAAGCTGTGATACCGGCACGTTCACGATAAGGCGGCGGTCTTCGGGCAGTATCGTGTGGATCGCTCCGGCAAGAATTTCGGGGATCTTCACCCCAGCGTTGGCTTGGGTCTGCACATGCGTGGAGTTCAGCTTGCTCCAGTTCTCAAAGAAGATCGTCGTGTCAACCCATTTCGTCCAGCAGACAGAGGGTTGTGGTAGGGCTGCGATCATGCTGTAGAGCGGGCTTGCGGTGATCACGGTCGCTGGAATGATGAAGTTGACACCGGAAACCTGCGCCTCGTTCCACTTGACGATGCCGCCACGCCGAACTCGTTGAATGCAGGTCCGCCGCTGTTGCCGACATTCATGATTGTGTCGGTCTGCCGTCGGCCGTTCGGGCTCGTCTGGCTGCTGATCAGACCGCTCGAAATGCTCAGATCCAGATCGAGAGGATAACCTAGCAAATAGATCGGGGCCTGCTGGTTGTCGTTGATCACAGGCATCGGGCAACGAGAGGCGCCACGGCTATTGCCGGCGGACTGCGACAGCTCCAGAAGAGCCAGGTCCCTGGCATCGTCGCGATGAACCGCAGTGACCTTGATGGGATTCGCATTGCGCGACCCGAGGCGGGCATTGACGTCGAAGCTCTTGTAGTTCTCCTCGCGTCCGATCACATGGCTGTTGGTCAGCACGAGGCTGTCGCCGATGAGCAGCCCGGAGCCGCCGCCGACTTCCTGCTTGTCGTTGTACATCACGCCAACGTACTGGACGTGAACCGTCCTGACATTGTAGCGCGCAGCAATCTGCACCGCCGCGCGATCGGCCAGCGCGGGCGCGCCCATGGATAGTAAGAGACCGAGTGTCGGGAGGGATAGAATTTCCTGACGGCGGCGATATCGAGTGGGCTGAGTTGTCCTTTCCGTTCCATGCTGGATTACAATAGTTCATTATTGAATCGAGATCGTATTGGGTGACCTTATAATCGCCGACCGAGCCGGAAGCTTTTTCGTTACGGCACGCCTCCGGCGCATCGTCGCGGTTCTGTTCATGCGTAAAACCGAGGGCATGTCCGAATTCGTGGACAGCGACAACGCGAATGCAGAACTCGCGCCGATCTCGGAGCCTTTGCTCCAATGATTGAAGCTGAAATTGAGAGTCATGCCTGACGGCTTGCGGTCGAGATACTCCACCCTCCTGTATACTGGCACCAAAACCAACCTTTGGACCCCCAGTATGGGTTGCTGGCAGTGCGTGGACGCGGGCAGACCGGGATCAGACGCACAGCCGACAAGCTTCAGGCGGAATTGGTTGAGGCGGAGATCCCCCAAGCGCTTCCGTCAATGCTGGCCAGATCCTGGCTCAGGGATCAGCGGCGCGCCGCCAACGGAAATTGGCCCTTCTGGCTTAGAGGGCTGGACCGCTCTTTTCGCCAGCTTCGAAGCTGATTGGGCTGCAGGCGGAGAAGAGACTGGCGGCGCAGACGCAGCAGCGAGTGAACTCTGCAAGGATTCGATCTTCGCGGTCAACGCTTCGATTTGGTCCGTCATCCGCTTCAAATCGGCTTGCTGCGCACCGATATTGCGATTGAGTTCTGCGATTACATCGCTCGCCCGTTGTTGCTCGGATCGAACCTCCAGCAGAGCTTCCCTAACCTCAGGTGACAAGCCATGCATCGGCGCGGGCCCAAGCACTTGCGACCTCGCCAAAATTGTCTCCATGTTAGTCCAAACACAGGCTGCCGCGGCACACAAACCAAAGAAGACCAAGAGGACGAGAATCCAAGACGAGCGCCGGGAGGATTTGTGCAAAATGCGCGGTAACTCCGAGGCGTTCGCCTCAGCAACCACATCCATCATTCTCAGCTGCCATTCCCAAATTTTGACGCCTCTCGTTCACGCAATAATGGGCATCAGTCAAGAGCTGCGGGCGAGGTACGATACTGAGCGCAAGCTCGCCGGAAGTCCCGCTATCGCTGTCGGCAATCGCCTTTCGCGTTTTTAGATCGGACTTTCGACCGAGCAGCTTACCGACCGATCATGGCTCGGGTCCGGCTGCTTAGGCCGACAGGCTAGCGGATGCAGGGCCGTGAAGCTGAAGCGGCGTCGAGATCCAGCATGAACTCGCCCATATGCGCCGCAATCCTTTGCTAAACGGGGGATAAGAGCAGGCAACGTCACCTCAGATTGTACCAGGCTCGACATCCGAATTACGATTTTGGCGAACACCTTTGGGGCATCCATTCGCGTTCGTATGGACGCGGCGACACTAGATCGAACACTCGTCCTCGAAACCTGTCTCTTTGAGAGGCGCAAACTCCGTTTTGCCAAGCTTTGGGCTGTCCATGATCAGGCCGGTTCGACGCTTGACAGCCCGACAGCCTTGCAGGAACGAGCGAGGAATAGAATCAAAGGGCCTCCCCAGCTCGACAAGGACGGTCTACATTTGCGTCCCAATCTGCCGGATCCGCATCAGCATTTGTTTTGAGGTTCTTGTTTTAAAGTGGAGCGCGGGGTCCGGCAGGTGCCGCTAAGATTTGCGGCTTTGGTGCTACCGCGTTTGGTTGGAGAAAGTGAGTTTTCAGGTCTCGATACTTAGGATTCTCGCCGGCCAACCGGAGGGCCGGGCGAGCCTTGCCGTCCTCAAGGATTACCTGGCGGTGTTCTACACCAGCGGTCCGGAGTGGACGGATCGTACGAAGCGATTGGCGGCGCAGACGCCGGATCTCAATATTTTCGGACAAGGGCTGGTTACGCGGGAACCCGGACAATGGATCATAACGGACAAAGGGCGGGCCTTTCTTGCTCTTCTGGAACAGAAGAGCGTACCTGACTCTCAGGAGCGAACGCTCGAAGGCATGGTTGAGAAACCCCTTGCAAGTAGGCTTCCCGCGCTTGCGCCGGGCCGACAAGACCACAGTGCCAGTCGCCGGCACCTCCGCCGGAAGCCGCTGAGGGCGCGCGATGGGCGTTCCAGCTAGCCCCTCCCTAAGCTCACGCCCGGCGACGATGTTGCTCCATATCGTGCCGGAGCAACATTGCATACCCCGCGCACCGGCTTGATGCCCTTCGCAAACCATACTTAGATCGCTGTTGTTTGAGATGGAGACATTGTAGTGGCAACCGGTATTGTGAAGTGGTTCAGCGCGACAAAGGGTTATGGATTTATCAAGCCCGATGATGGCGAAGCCGACGTATTCGTGCACATCAGGTCAGTCGAGAAGGCCGGATACACCTCCCTTGCTGAGGGGGCCCGGATCAGCTTCGAGCGCAAGACCGGCAGCTCCGGCAAAGTGTCCGCAGACAATCTGCGTATAGGATAGCCTTCTTTCGCGACGAGGGGAGACATGGTTCTCTAAGGACCAAGCCACCACGATTCGAGACGGATGGTAATCGACGCAAGCAATTGAGATATCGTCACTAAATCAACGTAGAAATATTTCTGTGCTAGCATTTGTGCTAAATCAGCGACTTAGACCTGCCTGAATGTGATAGATGTCACACTTTGAGGCAGCATTCTTGACGAGGCCCCAGCCGGGACGGATGGTCTGCTATCGCCTCGCTACCGAGCTCATCTGCCGGAGCTATACCCTCTCCCATACCCTCAAAGGCAAATCCTAGCCCCGGAGAGCCTGCACTGCTTGCCATAGCTCGGTAACGGCCGGATCTTCTAAACCCACATCGTGCAGGCCTTCAAAATTCCTCCTCACATAATCCAGTGCACTGCCACTAGTGCCTCGGGCCTTGAGGATCATCTCTGCCTTCTTGGCAGTGCTTATCGTCGAACCGAGCGGGTTTACTCCCTCATAGATGTATACCTTGGCGTCTACCGAGCGCCCGTCGGCCAACAGCACCTGCAGATCTGTCGGATCACACGCTTCTCTTTTTCGCAGAGCACGTAAGAGGACCGGTATTTTGTCATTGTCCGGAAACTCAAAAGCGGCTCCCTCACAGCTGGCCCCATCAAACGGCTCCAGATTCAGCGTGATGCCAGGGTTCTCTTTGGTCCCCCAGTTAACCACTGACTTCTTATTGAAGGTTCGACGATAGCCACGAAGCGTTGCGCGCTGAGACCCCACGCAGCCGAACTCGGACTGCCATCCATCAAAGGTGAGAGACCCGAAGCCAAAGACCCAGACCACGATCACGCCTCCATCTGGGCCAAGGTTTGCTCGAACAGCATACTCACCAGTCTAGGGTCCAGACTCAATTGAGCCAATATGCGACGAGAGCGGCGAGATGAACAGCGGCCAAAAAATTACGGGCGAGCTTGTCATATCGCGTGGCGATGCGCCGGAAGTCCTTGAGCCTGCAAAAGCAGCGTTCGATGACATTTCGTCCTTTGTAGGCGCGTTTGTTGAAGCGATGGATGACGACACGGTTAGATTTATTGGGGATTACGGGCTTGGCGCCGCGACGAATGATTGCGCCGCGAAGCTTGTCGCCATCATACCCTTTGTCGGCGAGGAGCACGCTCATGGGTGGCGCGAGCGCCAGGACATCGGGAGCCGCAGCGATATCGGCATCCTGGCCTGGAGTCAGATGCAGGACGACCGGCCGGCAGAGCGGATCGCTCAGCGCATGGATTTTTGTCGTGCGGCCTCCGCGCGAGCGGCCGATTGCTTGATTGTGCTCCCCCCTTTTCCGCCGGAGGCACACCGGTGAGCTTTAATCGAGGTCGAGTCGAGCGACAGTACGACGCCGTCTTCGCCAGGCTTGGCCAGCGCTTCGAAGATTGCGCACCATCGTCCTCGCTTGGCCCAGCGATTGAAGCGATTGTAGATCGTCGTGTAAGGGCCGTATTCACGTGGACAATCACGCCATCGTGCACCCGATTGCAGCATGTGAATGATGCCGCTGACGATGCGTCGGTCGTCGTCCCGATCCGGCCCCGTCAGTCCCCTCGGCAGATGCGGTTCGATACGCGCCCATTGCCTGTCGTTCAGCCAAAACAAACCAGCGCGCATTCTCTCGCCCCCGAATCAACACGTAGGCAAGAGAATCACGTGGCGCTATTTAGGTACAGACCCTAGTCCCGATAGGGCGTGCAAAGGTCGGAGGCTAGCTGATCAGACACGCCTGTAACCCGCTTCTGGATAAACTCCGGAGTGAAATCCTGAAACCTATCGCTATTCGCTCGCAGCTTAATGATCGCCTCAGGGTCAATCTTCAGAAGTTCCTCCACATAGCCCAACACCTTCACATAAGAAGGGGCGTTCACGTGCCTTGGCCCAACCAGGTTTGCAAACAGGGTGGCAATTCCCTCCTCAATGTTAAGGGCGGCGCCACCCCCGTTCGGGGTAAGGAGGTGCACTATTTCCTGAGACAGTTCGAAACGCGCTTGCTCTTCATTCGACTGACAAGTGTCGCTCAGATGAATCACCACGCATCTGCTTTCCTGCGAGTACTGCGGAAACCAAACACCAGGGCGAGGGCCTCCCACCTCAATTCCAAGGATCGTCCAGCTCCGATCACGCGTGCCGAATTGCCTCTCTGCCTGATTCAACCAATCCCCCAGTAAAGTTGTGAGGGTGTATGTCCAGCGCTTAGACTCCTCCTGCCAAGTCCTAACGAATCCAACCGTCGGCGACGTAAGCATCTATTCAGCCTCCCTTTTAGGGAACCCTACGCTAAAGCTCCGCAGCGGCCAACAGAGATACCCCTCAATCTGCGCACGCACTTGGGACGAAAGGCCGGACTTTACCCACTCGCTCAAACCGAAGCCCCACTCGTAACTCCCGATGCCTTCCTCTTCGCTTTCGCCCTTAGGATGGGAACAGGCGACACGATGGTTATCGTTTTCGATGCCCTAGTCATTGCGACATAGAGATCATTTATTTCCAATCTTTCAGGCGCAACGATGACAGAGCTGGCCCCGCAAATTCGGACAGTAGCTTGAGTGGGTTTTCTGCCTGACAGCGGCGAGGATTCTTGCTGCGAATCAGGAGCGAAGATGACGAAGAAGAGCCGCCGGACGCATTCTCCGGCATTCAAGGCGAAGGTTGCTTTGGCTGCGGTCAAAGGAGACAAGACACTGGCGGAGCTGGCGCAACTGTTTGATGTTCATCCGAACCAGATCACGATCTGGAAAAACCAGCTCCTGGAAGGCGCCGCCGGCGTGTTTGGGCATGACAAGACATCGGCCGAGACGCCGGTCGATTTGAAGGCGTTACATGCCAAGATCGGCGAGCTGGCGTTGGAAAACGATTTTTTGTCCGGCGCGCTCACCAAGGCGGGCCTGCTGAGCGCAAAGCGATGATCGACCGCGGTCATGATCTTTCTATCGTGCGCCAGGCGAAGGTCCTGAAGCTGGCTCGCAGCACGGTCTACTATGAACCTCGGCCAGTTTCGGCCGAGGACCTTGCCTTGATGCGTCGGCTCGATGAGCTGCATCTCGATTATCCCTTCGCGGGAGCGCGTATGCTGCGATCGTTGCTGCGGCGGGAGGGCGTATACGCCGGTCGCCGCCACATCGCGACGCTGATGAAGCGCATGGGGATCGAGGCGGTCTATCGTCGCCCGAACACGAGCAAGCCGGCTCCGGGTCACAAGATCTACCCGTACCTGTTGCGCGGATTGAAGATCGAGCGGCCCGACCATGCGTGGGCAATGGACATCACCTACATTCCGATGCGGCGTGGCTTCGTCTATCTCGCGGCGGTCGTCGATGTGTTCAGCCGACGGGTCCTGGCCCATCGCGTCTCGATCACAATGGAGGCGGCCTTCTGCGTCCAAGCGGTCCAGGAGGCGTTGGCGAAGCACGGCAGACCCGAGATTTTCAACACGGATCAGGGCAGCCAGTTCACCAGCCTCGAGTTCACCGATGTGCTGCTGGACGCGAAGATCGCCATCAGCATGGACGGCAAGGGCGCCTGGCGCGACAACGTGTTTGTCGAGCGGCTCTGGCGCACGGTCAAATACGAAGAAGTTTATCTCCGCGCCTACGACAGCGTGTCCGAGGCGCGAGCGTCAATTGCCAAGTATCTGGCCTTCTACAATCAGGGACGCCCTCACTCGAGCCTTGACGGGCGCACGCCCGACGAGGCTTACTTCGGCACGCAAGCTATGGTGATGGCCGCATGACCGTCGCCGACGATTTTGTCGTCGCTCTGGTCGGGCTACGCCCTCCCGACGCAACGACAAAATCGTAAAGCCCCGCGTTCAGCATAACCCGGCAGGAATCCACTTAAATCCAGCGCGGCGCTGTCCAAACAACCGGGGCCAGCTCTGACGCTATAGATCTTGCAATTGCTTCAAAGGCAAGATCACCATCTAAATACTCCCGACGTTCAGCTGAGAAGTTCGAAGTATCCCACCCTCGCGAATGCCGATTATTGATCGCCTCGTTCATGCAACGTGAGCCCCATCTGGAAAGCGAAGAAACAGATCAAGCTTATCTATGTCGTGCACACTGGCGACATGATGAAGGAACGTGACATTGGCTGCATGCGAAGCTGAGATGAGGTCCGACAAGAGTTTTGCGTTCTCCAGGCTCGTCCCGGCCAGAGCCTCTCGATCCGCAGCGACGTCCTCATGACCCGTGTTCGTAAAGTAGGTGTGCATCTTTCCTAAGACGCCCACAATAACGTCTGAGATCTGAAGCCCTAGCTCGGCTTTGGAATCCGCAAATCGGAAGTTCGCAACCGGTTTCCCCTGGCTGGTCAGAGGTGTTTCCAGCAGGCGGTCGTGGATGACCTTCTCCATGTCGAAGATGTGGGTCGAATTCTTGAAGATCGCGATACGTCCCTGGTAAAAGGTACTGAACTCATCGATGAGCAGGTTCGGGTAATAACCTTCAATGAACTCCAGACTCTCCAGCGCCCGTCCGGCCTGCAGTACACCTTTCAACATCATTGCATTGAAATGCCGGAGGACATCACTGTTACGTTCGAGAATCTCAATGAGCCTGTCGAGGAAGGGTCTCCGCCCCTCGGGTGATAACCCCGGATAGCCGAAATCGTGAAATAGCTGGATGGTTGCGGCCAGTTCGCAGCGCAGCACTGCGACGAGGTCGCTTTTCAGCAAGACGTGGTATTGCAAGAGCATCGGATTGCCAAGTTCAGGCACGATCGAATCGATGATATCTGCAACTGACCAGTAGAATGGATCCAGCTCGTGATAGTGGATCATCAACCCGTTATCGATAAGCCATCGAAGGAACGTGGTCAGCTTTCGGGAGCGAAGAACGTCAAGAAAGTTACCCTTGGCGACATGCTCCAGTTTGATTTCCGGAGCCGTCTTCTGGATACGCATCGCTTCTCGAAGCGATTGAATCTCAATCGGTCGCGGTGCTCCTTCATGCACAATGCCGCCGAGGACGAATACCTTCAGCTCAGCAACGTTCAAACGTCCATCGTCAATATACAACTTGCGGATATTGTTGGTCTCATCGTGATAAAACGTATAGACGCCGTCGGCCTTGGTCAAACCATGTAGCTGGATTTCAGCATCCCGAAGTTCGTCAATATCCATCCATTCCCACTCTTAGGCCGCAGCTCGCGAGGATGCGCGACGAACGGGCTTATGACGGATAACGACGTCCACACGATAATTAAGCCGATCTAGGCATCGAACAATCCTGTCGATCGAGAACTTCCCTACGCGGCCGGTCACTAGGGCAGATACATCAGGCTGTTTAAGGCCTAGCAGTTCGGCAGCCTTTGTCTGAGTCAACTTGCGACGTTTGATGATCGCACGAAGCTCACGAATAAGTTTGGCTTTGAGGAGTTCTTCCTCAGGATTGGCAAAGCCAAGGTCAGCGAAAATATTATCGCTGCCTGCGGTTGCTTTAATTGCCTTACTCATTTCTTGCCTCCTTTTCCGTAGTTCTCTTGGTAATGAGCCTCGGCTGCCTTCAACCGGGCCTGAATTACCAAGATGTCGTGCTTCGGAGTCTCAATCCCCTTCTTCGACTTCTTTTGGAAGGCATGAAGGACATAGATAACGCCAGCGAAGCGTACGGTGTAGACGGCACGGAACGTATCGCCATCTTCATCGTCGATGACCTCCAGTACACTCCGGCCACCAAAGCCCTTTAAGGCCTTGGCACGAGGATGCTCGTCGCCGTTTTGTGCATCATTGATCGCAAACCCCATGACGCGGCGAACCTCGTCCGGGAAAGCTCGTAGATCGTCCTTTGACGATCCGATCCAAACTACGGGCTTCTGTGTGGTCATTCGCCCTTCTCTTATAGCACTACTGCTATAATTTTGCAAGGGTTTCCTGACGGGCCTATAAATGGCGAATTTCCGCCACTGCCCGTCGACGACCTCTCCGATCCTGTCCATCAACGTCGCTAGGCGTACTTTTGATGGCCTCGATCTTGGGTTGAAGCTATGGTGATCGCCACTGGGGAGGGGGCAATATCCTCATAAATCGAACCGGAACGAATGGTCTAGCTGTGGCGACTGATTGATCGGGGCGCTTTGGGCGCGTCAAAGTGATCAGCGAGGACCGGTCCTCTTTGCTGAAGCCAGCCAGCCAGCAAGCAATATTTTGAGGCTGGAGCTCCTGAGATCAGATGCCACCCAAGCTGCCTGCATTGGCAACACGCTCCCGGAAGGCGCCGCGCGTCAGTCAGGATCTACTCAGGCGCTTTACATGGTAGATCAGATCAATCGACGTATGTCTTGCGATCTTCGGTCCTACCACGCGAATGCGCTTGGCATTACTGGTCCGCAAATGATGATCTTGATGGCTCTGACGGAGCTGGAAGAAGATGGTGTTCCCGTCAATGCTGTCGCGAAGCTGATGAGAGTCGAGTCGGGTTTCATCACCAAGCAATCGAGGGAGCTTGAGGTAAGCAGTTCGTGCGCCGGAAATCCGACATGAATGATGCCAGGTACGTCCTTTTGTCGCTCACGGGCATCGCTCGCAAGATCCTTACGAGCAGCAGAAAGAGGTTGAGCAGTTCGTCTTTGATTATGTCAGCATTCAGGAGTTCGCCAAACTGGCCGCCTGTTTGAATGGACTCAGGTCTCGGTTGGAGAAGGCTCGGCTGCACGCCGCGCTGAACTCTGAGACAGATTGAGACAGTACTGGGAAGAGCGCGGGCCTTCTGCTATCTTCCGAGAGATCTGAGCCAGAAGATCCGTTTCGAATAGTGTCGCCCCGCCCCAGGAGCGGATATCGCCGTCCAGATGCAAGGATGGCACCGGGCGCAGTCGAACGAACGGACCAATCAGCCGATTCAGCGGCTGGGGTCGAGCGAACCGCGACACGAGTCTGAACGGTCCGTCCATCATCCAACGCTGCTTGGCTGACCTGACGACGTTCGCCTCAGCGCAATTGCCTTCCCTGTCGCTCGAAGGCGTACATCGGATTGATACCGCAATAAGCGTAGGTGCCGGATGCGGTAGCCATGCACTGACTGTAGGTCGAGAACTGGCAGTTGCCCGGATATCCCCAGGCTCGGCCCTGCAGGCAATAAACGTCTTGGCGAGCCGGTGGGGTGTACGAATGAACCCGTGAAGCAGCGGTCAAATCTGATCCAAAGCTGACGAGGATAGGAAGTGCTAGGATTCCGGTAGCGAGAAGGTAAGGCATGAGATCTCTTGCCTCCTTAATTCGCTGAAGGATAGAGCATCCGTATTAGAGGTTTGATCTTAGTCAATTGCCGGTGTCGGGTCCAGTTGGACCATCGTCAGCGAGACAATCACCCGTGGCAGAGCCTCGACGGGGGCTCTTGAGCAGACGTTGGATATCAGGGTGGGCTTAAGAGGGCCGGAGCCGATTATCCGCACCCGTCCTTGGTCTTGGACACACTCGCTCGCGATCCGAAGCCGCCTTTCAAAGATACTCCGCAGTGAAACGCATCTTTTAAGCGCGACTTGTCGCCTTCGCGCAGCAGAACACTCGTATGGCACTCAATCCATGATCGCTTCGTTCGCTCCGACGCGCGTTGCGGGGCCCCCCTCGACCGGATGACAACACATTGCGTCACCTCAACTGCTGCGCGCGCACTGCGTCACAATGACACGACTTCTCCTCTTCATGGCCGCTTGTTACAATGACATCCATAGATTGCGCCGGATCAATTCGCGAGGCTCCCCTTCGTATATTCTGGTTCAGGAGTGTCGAACCATGTTCGTGAGCATCACCACAGACCATAGATCCCTAATCAATTCGCTCAGTGAGCTCGGCATATCGAGCGGCTCGAATCCGATCGTCAGCTTGAGTGAATTCACTTACAAGAAAGGTAAAACCATCTACATCGAGAGTGAGCCAGCCGAGTACGTCTACCAGGTCAGGAAAGGCGCGGTACGGACCTGCAAATTACTCTCCGATGGGCGGCGCCAGATTGGCGCATTTCATTTGCCGGGTGATATTTTTGGACTCGAGAACGGCGGAGTCCACCGATTTAGGGCGGAAGCGATCATCCAAACCGCTGTTCGCCTGATCAGGCGGCAACACCTTGAGACGGTCGCCGAGAATGACGCGGTTGTCTGGCGCACCTTGCTCAGCTTGACGACGAATAACTTGCAACACGCCGAAGACCATATGCTGCTGCTCGGACGTAAAACTGCTCTGGAGCGCGTTGCCGCGTTCTTGCACGAGATGGATGAACGACTCACGGCTGCTGACGTGATCTCGCTCCCAATGTCTCGGCGCGACATCGCCGATTACCTTGGTTTGACCGTCGAAACCGTTTCGCGTGCAGTGTCGCAATTGCACACTGATGGTGTCCTCGATTTCATCGGCAATACCCAACGCGAGATCGTGATTCTGGACCGGCAGCGGCTCGCGAGCCTTGACCTGCAAAGCTAACATGCGGACGGCGTGAAAAGCTTCGGTCGCGGTTAGGATCGCCCGCAGCAACTACCGCACTTTCAGGAAAATTGATCTCACCTCCGAGGCGCAACCAATCAGCTATCGAGTGCTATTCCCCGAACGCTGCGATGTACCTTCGGGCGGTGCCGGTAAACACCGCCGGATCATACAGGCCCTTGAGCCAACGCCGGTGACGACGGCAAACCATTGCAATAGACTCGACCGCCGTTTCGATCTCGAATGGAATGCATTCGGGTTTCACGCGCGCCGCAACGTCTCAAAGGCGAAATCACCCAGAAGGTCGGCACGCCTGTTCATTTGTACAGCATAAACGCCGGTACGTTTTCGTGCCCGAAGCTCATTCGAAACAACACGACGAACGTCTAAGCATGCGCTTTTGGCCGGACGGGCCGTGCCCAATTAATCCTCCATCAAGGCCACTTCCGGGAAAATACGGGGGCTTGCCTTCGATTTACAATTTGCAACTTGCCCGATCGCTCCGGCTTCGCTTGAATGTCCTCATGCGGGGCTGGACTGTGATCGTGCTTCTGGGCCTTACAGCCATAGGAGCTTATTCCGTCGGCCGTCAGGACGGGCGACCCTCTACTTCTGCGCCTGCAATGGTAGCGCAGCTAACCAGCCCCCCAGCAAGTCCGCTCGCGCTAACGGCGGTGCCGGGCAGCCCTTCGCAGCCGCAAGCTTCCAAGACTGCTCCGCCCGGCCCGCGTGGCGCCACCGCAATACCCAAGACACCGCAAGATCCCGCCCCACAGCAAACCGACACAAAACGCAAGATCGAAGTTGCGCTGACCGCCGCGGCCATCGCCGCGATCCTGATTAAGGCCAGCCGGGATCACAATATCACGCAACTGGCAGACCCTGCGCCTGCCCGGATGACACGATGCGCAATGGCCGGGCATGCGGCAGCAGAAGCGCCTATTCGCGGCCGGGCGGCGCGGCACCGCTGTGCTACTGGGTGATGTTACGACAGCAATGATAGACGAGTATCGAAAAAAGATAACTCGATAGTTGTTGTGGGGCGGGGCTGGTTCAGTTCAGCGATTTCTTCACTGGGGGGTTGCGCTCCTCGCCTTAGCCGTTGCGGCGACGACACTAGCAGGATGCATCACAACATCCATACAAAAGGTATGCAGGCCGGGACCTTCCCTCCGAACCGGTCAATCGGATAGCCGCTTACGTCGCGGGCCCCCGCTCTAGTTTCTAGCATTCAGTCGACTATCTCAGAGGAAGGAAGAAAGCCGGCGTCGTTGCTGAAGATGGGTTGGTGTTGTTTCCACCAATGCGGACGTACACCATGCAGAAATTCGTCTGGCTTGCGACCAACAACATTGATGGCGTGCTAGTCCTGAACGTCGGTGACACTGCGGTCCAGCAGCAGTATGCTGGACCGATCTTGAGTGGCCCGTATTCAGGTCCCTCCACCACGAACGGGACTATCAACACATTCGGGCACGTGTCGTCGTCAGCGTCGCTGAATGGAACATCGTCGGGTACGATTACCCGCAACATCTACTCCCGGTCTGTCTTGTGGGATGGATATTTGGGGCTAGTCTAGAAACGAAACTTCGAACCTGAGCCTTCGGAGAAATTCTTTGAGCCTATTCAAGAGTGCCGATTAGGGCCGTTGAAATAGCATGAGCGAGAACTTGGCGGTTTTCTGGGTTGCTCACCATTGTCGCGTGGTTGCCTGGAACAGGTACCGCATGAATGGCCCCCGCATCGACGACCAGGTCCCAGCCAAGCTTTGGCAGGTTTGCATCGCGACCAGATTGCTTGTCAGGCGGTACCCAACGACTAAGAGGCTCACTGGCATAAAACTGGTATATTTCAATTGGGAGCGACGGAATGCGATACGATTGTAGCGCCCGTTGAAATGCCGCGGCCCTTTGATACATCGAGACGTCACTGTGAAGATCGTGATCTGGAGCTAACGCTCCTGTTTGCTGCGCCTTTTCGAGCAACTCAGAGATGGAACATTGTTCCGTGTCGCGTTCTAAAACCTCGCGATATTCATCGCGCAAGGTTCCACAACGATCCAAAACAAACTCTCGCGCCAAATTCTTCAGTGATGCGTTCGAAGAAGCCCCAGGTAGACTGACATCGATGAAGGCCATGAACGACACAACTTCATCACTACTCAGTAATCGCTCGGCAATTGCATAAGCCAGGATTGCACCTGATGAGTATCCAGCAAAGCGGTATGGGCCACGTGGCTGGATCTGTTTAATCGCAACAATCACCTCCGCGGCCATCGCCTCAAAAGTCGGTGGACGAACGTCATCGAAAGGTGGCCATGGCAGAGCGTAGACTGAGCAGTCTGCATCCATTTCCACCGCCAAACCGAGGACATACGAACAATCTCCAAAGCCTGACGGGACAAAGAAGAGCGGTGGTTGCGATCCGTTCGGTCGAACGGAAATCACCGCCGAGTTACTGGGCTGCACTTGCAAACAAATCTGCGATGCGAGTTCCTTCAGAACAGGTGCGCGGAAGAGGTCGGTGGCGCTAAAACTCAACCCAAGATTTGATGCTCGACCGAGCATCTGCACGGCCAAGAGCGAGTAGCCGCCCAGTTCGAAGAAGTGGTCGTTGCGCCCGATGCGCTCGACACCAAGGAGCTCGGCCCAGATCTGCGCCAGCGCCGTCTCGACCTCACCTTGCGGTAACTGGTAGGCCGCCAGCGCATAGGCCTGATCGGACGGCGCCGGCAGTGCGTTCCGATCGAGCTTGCCGTTCACCGTCAGCGGAAGCGCGGCCAGCCGCACGAACGCACTCGGCACCATGTAGTCCGGCAGTCGCGCACTTAAGTGCGCGCGCAAGGCGCCCGCAAGCGCGCCTCCACCGCCCTCATCCGAGCCGGCCTCGGGCGCGCAGACCACATAGGCGATCAGATGCTTGTGGCCGCCGCCGTTCTGGCGCGCCAGCACCACCGCCTCGCGCACCCAGGCGTGCTCGCAAAGCCGCGCGACGATCTCACCCGGCTCGATGCGGTAGCCGCGAATCTTCACCTGATCGTCGTTGCGGCCCAGGAACTCAAGATTGCCGTCCGGCAGATAACGGGCAAGGTCGCCGGTCCGGTACAGCCGATCGCCCTCGACAAAGGGACTGGCGATGAACCGCTCGGCGGTCAGCTCAGGGCGGTTGAGGTAGCCCCGCGCCACCCCCGCCCCGCCAATGTAAAGCTCGCCCACCGCACCGAACGGCACGGGCGCGCCATGGCCATCCAGCAGGTACACCCGCGTGTTGGCAATTGGGCGCCCGATCGGGACCACCGACCCATTGAAATCAGCCGGGCAAGTCCAGATCGTCGCGCAGACTGTTGCCTCGGTCGGGCCATAAGCATTGACCATTGATGCTGGGGCCAGACTTCGGATGAGTTCAGGCTTAGGCAGCTCTCCGGCAAGAATGAGAACTTGCGCAGCCAAACGTTCCGGATCCTTGCTCGTCTGAAGCAACGCTGGGGGTAGTGTCGCGTGGGTGATGGCTTCGCTTCGGAGATAATCCGATAGCTTGTTCCTCGCTTGACGGATCTCTTCCGCAGGCAAGTGCAAAGCCGCTCCGGAGCCAAACGCCATAAGAAGCTCCCAAGCGCTTGCATCAAAAGCGATGGAGGCGAACTGCACGACTCGGCTGTTGGAAGAAGCGCCAAAGAGGCCGACCTGAGCCGACAGCAGATTGACCAACCCCCGATGCTGGACCATGACCCCCTTTGGGGTTCCGGTTGAGCCTGAGGTGTAGATCACATAAGCGAGATGGCCGGATGTGAGGCCAAGCGTGTGCCGGTCTGGGTTCGAAGCCGGCCGTTCGGCCCAGGCGGGCGTGGCCGTCTCCAGATCAATGACCGTCACCTCGGTCAGCACTTCGGGGCCGAGTGCTGCGCGACCGACGACGTCGCATAGCAGCAGCCGCGGCGCGGCATCGTTGACAACCTGACGCAGCCGCTCGCTGGGATAGGCTGGGTCCAGCGGCAGATAGGCACCGCCCGCCTTCAGGATCGCCAAGATGCCAACCATCATCATCAGGCTGCGTTCGAGGCAGATTGCCACCGGCTGGTCCGGCTTGACCCCAAGCTCGATCAGAAGATGCGCCAGCCGGTTGGCCCGCGCGTTGAGCTCGCCATAGCTCAGCCGCTCGTTTTCGCAGACCAGCGCCACCGCCTCCGGCGCCTTTTGCACCTGCGCCTCGAACAGCTCATGGACGCACTGCTCTGTTGGATAGGCCTCTTCCGTCCGGTTCAGATCCTCCAGCAGATAGGTGCGCTCCTCAGCCGGCAAGATGTCGAGCTCGCGTACCGGCGTATCCGGGGCATGCTCCAGCGCCTCTGCCAGCTGCTCGAGCGACCGCTGCATGTAGCCGCAGATCCGATCCGCCGAGATTGGCTCCGCCACCTGCACAGTGAGGCCCAGCGCCTCGCCAAAATCCTCAACCGACAGGGTCAGCGGATAGTTAGTGCGTTCCTCCCCGCCCAGCCATTCCATACCCGACAAGACATCATCCGTCCCGGAGCCGGGCACAGCCGGCGCCTTGTTGTGACGATAGTTCAACAGCGTGCTGAACAGCGGCGCCGACGCCGCAATAGCGCTGCAGCGCTGCGCCAGCGCCAGCGAGGCATGCTCATGTGTCAGCAGCTCGGCCAGCCGGGCGTGCGTGGTCCGCACGCTCGCCTCGACGGCGGTCCCATCAAGATCAAGCCGCAGCGGCAGGGTGTTGATGAACAGTCCCATGGCGCGGTCGGCGCCGGCGCTGCCCTGCAGGCGGCCCAGCAGCACCGTGCCGAACACCACCTGCTCGCGGCCGCTGCTGCGCGCCACCACCTGCCCCCACGCCAGATGGCACAGGCTCGCCAGACTCACGCCCAGCCGCCGCGCCTGTTCCGCCAGCCGCGCATGGAGCGCTGGCGGCAGCATCCGATACGCCTCACGAACCCCGCCGCCGTCGCCGCGCACCTCGCTCAAGTTGAAGGGCGTGGTCGGCTCGTCGATGCCGGCCAGCAGCTCCCGGAAGAACGCTTCATCCGCCTTGGCATCACCGCGTAGATGCGCCTGCGCCACCAGATTGCGGAATGGCTGCGGCGCCGTCAGCTCATGCTCGCGCCCCTCCAGCTTGGCCCGGACTTCAGCATGCATCACGTCCCGGGTTGCGTGATCCCCGATCAGATGATGCTGCAGCTCCAGCAACAGCCAGCGCGCGCTGCCGGGCTCGCGCGCAATCACAAACCGCAGCAGTGGCGCCCGGCCGAGCTCGATGCGGTGCCGGCGCGGATCAAACCGGTTCCTGAGCTGCTCAGCGCCAGCGCCATCAGCGCCATCCAGCTGGACCTCGATCACCTCCAGTCGCGCCTTCCGCCACACCACCTGGACCGGCCGCGACAACCCCTCCCAGACAAACGAGGTACGCAGGATGTCATGCCGATCTACCACCCGCTGGATCGCGGCAAGATAGCGCGCGAGCAGCCCACGCTCGGCAAACGCCATCTGCGACATCAGGAGGTATGGATCGCCCTTTGCCGCTAGCAAATGATGGAACAGGATGCCGTCCTGCAGCGGCGACAGACCGTAAATGTCCTGGATGTTGCAAACCCCGCCGGGTACCGTGGCGATGATCCGGTCGATCTCGTCCTGCGCGAGCTCGATCAGCGGCAACATCTCCGGCGTTATCGCCACGCTCCGCTCGGTGATCAGGTTGGCCGGGACTGCCACCTCGTGATGGCGGCCCAGGCGTGCGGCCAGATCCGCGAGCACTGGCTTGACGAACAAGGTGCGCACCTCGATGCGCAGTGACCGCCGCCGCAGATGCTCCATCATCTGCACCGCCAAGAGCGAGTGCCCTCCCAGTTCGAAGAAGTTGTCGTGCCGTCCGACCCGCTCCAGCCCCAGCAGCTCGGCCCAGATCTGCGCCAGCACCGTCTCCATCTCGCCCTGAGGCGGCGCGTAGGTCCGCCGCGCATATGCCTCGTCGCCCGGGGCCGGTAGCGCTTTTCGATCGAGCTTGCCGTTCAGCGTCAGCGGAAGCGCCGCCAGCCGCACGAACGCACTCGGGACCATGTAGTCCGGCAGCCCCGCACTCACATGCGCCCGCAAACCGCCGGCAAGATCAGATTCCTCAGCTCCGGCGGCAACGACATACGCAACGAGCCGCTGCTCGCCGCCACCATCCTCGCGCGCCACCACCACCGCCTCGCGCACGGAGGCATGCTCGCAAAGCCGCGCCGCAATCTCGCCCGGTTCGATGCGGAAGCCGCGAATCTTTACCTGGTCGTCGTTGCGCCCTAAAAACTCCAGATTGCCGTCCGGCAGGTAGCGCGCCAGGTCGCCGGTCCGGTACAGCCGGTCGCCCTCGACAAAGGGACTGGGGATGAACCGCTCCGCGGTCAGCTCAGGGCGGTTCAGGTAGCCCCGCGCCACCCCCGCCCCGCCAATGCAGAGCTCGCCCACCGCACCGAACGGCACAGGCGCGCCATGACCATCCAGCAAGTAGACCCGCGTGTTGGCAATAGGGCGGCCAATCGGGACGATGGCCTCATCAAACTCAGCCGGGCAGCTCCAGGATGTCACGTCGATCGCGGCTTCAGTCGGACCGTAAAGATTGTGCAGGGCCGTCCAGGGCAATACGCGCCGAACCCTATACACACTGGCGGCAGGGAGCGCCTCGCCGCTGCATAAAACCTGCCGCAGCGATGTGCAGCGGTCAACACTCTTCGCATCCAAAAAGCTGACCAGCATGGATGGCACGAAGTGAACCGTCGTGATGCGCTGGCTGACGATCAAGTCGACCAACGTATCGGGATCTCTGTGCGCACCGGGCGGCGCCAGTACCAGCGTTGCCCCTTCAAGCAAAGTCCAAAAGAACTCCCAGGCCGAGACATCGAAGCTAAATGGCGTCTTCTGCAACACGACGTCTGTTGGTTTCAGACCATAGGCGTCCTGCATCCAGATCAGGCGATTAACGATAGCCCGATGCTCATTCTGTGCCCCTTTTGGCCTGCCGGTGGATCCCGAGGTGTAGATCACATAGGCGAGATTGCGGGAGGTCAGGCTGAGCGCGCGCCGATCAGGATCCGCTTCCGGCAGGCTGGCCCAGGCCGGCGCCGCAGCATCGAGCTCCACCACGCTCACCTTGGCCGGCACATCCGCGCCGAAGGCGGCACGGCCGGCCACATCGGCCAGCAGCAGCGGCGGCGCCGCATCGTCGAGCACCTGATGCAGCCGCGCCGACGGATAGGCCGGATCCAGCGGCATATACGACCCGCCGGCCTTGAGGATCGCCAAAAGCCCCACCACCATCATCGGACTGCGCTCGACGCAGATCGCAACCGGCTGGTCCGGCCTGACCCCGAGGGCGATCAAGTGATGCGCCAGGCGATTGGCCCGCGCATTGAGCTCGGCGTAGCTCAGCCGCTCATCTTCGCAGACCACCGCCACCGCATCCGGCGCCTTGTGCACCTGCACTTCAAACAGCTCGTGGATGCACCGCTCCGCAGGATACGGCGCCGCCGTCCGGTTCAGCTCCTCCAGCAGATACGTGCGCTCGGCAGTCGAGAGCAGCTCAATCCGGTGGACCTCTTGCTGCGCATCGGCTGCCATCGCCCGCAGCAGCGCCAGCAGATAACCACGCTGCCGCTCGATCGTCGCCTGATCAAACAGCGCCGTGGCATAACCCAGCGTTCCGGCGATCTCCTCGCCATGCTCGCCAAGGCTCAGCTCCAGATCGAACTTGGCCTGATCAATCTCCTCCCCGGCAGCTTCGACACTCAGCCCCGGCAGGTCCAATGGCCCAACCGCATTGTTCTCCCAGGCCAGCATCACCTGGAACAACGGTGTGTGATCAAGAGCCCGGGGCGGCTGCACGATCTCCACCACCTGCTCGAACGGCAGGTCCTGATGCTCCTGCGCAGCCAGCACCGTGCGCCGCGTCCGCTCCAGAAGCTCCGACACGCGCGGCTTGCCCGACAGGTCCAGCCGAAGCGCCAGAGTGTTGACGAAGAAGCCGATCAGCTCTTCGATCTCGCGGTGCCCCCGATTGGCGCTCGGCACGCCAATCACAAGATCGTCCTGCCCGGACAGACGCGACAGCACCGCCGCCCAGGCCGCCAGCACCGTCATGAACAACGTCGAGCCATGCTGCAGGCTCAGCCGCTTCAGCTCCCGCGTCAAATCCGCATCGACGGTGATCGGGACCGCGGCCGCGGCAAACGACTGCTGGGCAGGCCGCGCATGGTCCGTCGGCAAGACAAGACGGGCTGTGCCCGCCAGCGCGCTGCGCCAATACTGCGCCTGCTGCTGCAACCGTTCCCCCGACAGCCATTGGCGTTGCCAGGCGGCGTAATCCGGATATTGGATCGCAAGCGGCGGCAGAGGATCGTCCTGCCCGGCCTGGAATGCCCGGTAGAGCTGGCTAAGTTCACGCAGCAGCACGCCCATCGACCAACCGTCCGAGACGATGTGATGCTGGGTCAGCAGGAAGACGTGTTCCTCGTCGGCGGTGCGGATCAGCCGACCGCGGATCAGCGGACCGCGCGCAAGATCGAATGGCGTGCGCCCCTCTTCATGGCACAGATCCAAAAATGCCGCTTCCGCATCCGATCTCTCCCGCAGATCATGCTCAACTATTGGCAGACCCGCGTCCGGCGGCAAAACCTCAACCCGGGGCTTGCCCTGGGTCGCGACAAACACACTGCGCAGCGCCTCATGACGTGCAAACAGACGGTTAAGGCTGCGCTGCCAGGCGCTGCGGTCGAGCATCCCGCGCAATCGCAAGGCCAGCGGAATGTGATAGTTGGTGCTGCCTTCGTTCAGCTGAGCCAAAAACCATAGCCGCTGCTGCGCAAACGACAGCACAAGCGGCTCATGCCGCGACACGGCTGCAATCGACGGCAGCTCTTGCGGACCCGAGCAGCTCAACAGCTCGACGATGCTTGCCGCCAGGTCACTCAACACTGGCCTTGCGAACAGCGTCGACAGTGGCAGTTCGACCCCGACAGCCTGTGACAGCCGGCTCGACATCTGCACGGCCAAGAGCGAGTGGCCGCCCAGTTCGAAGAAGTGGTCGTTGCGCCCGATGCGCTCGACACCAAGGAGCTCGGCCCAGATCTGCGCCAGCGCCGTCTCGACCGCACCTTGCGGCGACTGGTAGGCCGCCAGCGCATAGGCCTGATCGGCCGGCGCCGGCAGCGCGTTCCGATCGAGCTTGCCGTTCACCGTCAGCGGAAGCGCGGCCAGCCGCACGAACGCACTCGGGACCATGTAGTCCGGCAGTCGCGCACTTAAGTGCGCGCGCAAGGCGCCCGCAAGCCCGCCTCCACCGCCCTCATCCGAGCCGGCTTCGGGCGCGCAGACCACATAGGCGATCAGATGCTTGTCACCGGCGTCGTTCTCGCGCGCCAGCACCACCGCCTCGCGCACCCAGGCGTGCTCGCAGAGCCGCGCGACGATCTCACCCGGCTCGATGCGGTAGCCGCGAATCTTCACCTGATCGTCGTTACGGCCCAGGAACTCAAGATTGCCGTCCGGCAGATAACGGGCAAGGTCGCCGGTCCGGTACAGCCGATCGCCCTCGACAAAGGGACTGGCGATGAACCGCTCCGCGGTCAGCTCAGGGCGGTTCAGGTAGCCCCGTGCCACCCCCGCCCCGCCAATGTAAAGCTCGCCGACCGCACCGAACGGCACGGGCGCGCCATGGCCATCCAGCAGGTACACCCGCGTGTTGACGATTGGACGCCCGACGTGAGGCATCTGGGGCCAACATGACGGATCAGCTGCAAGGTGGTGCTCGGAAATGACGCTGATTTCCGTGGACCCATATTGATTGATCAATCTCGCGTTCGGATGTGCTTCGAAGAACGTCCTAAGCAGTGGAGTGGCCTGCAATCGCTCGCCGGCTGTATAAAGCTCTCTTAAAGAGGGCAGCTGCACGCGCTGCGCGCTCCAGACTTCCGCAAAATGATTCAATGCCACGAACGGGAGGAAAAGCCGCTCTATCGCCTCCCGCTCTATAAATTCCAGCAGGTCGGAGAAGTGCCTCCGGGTCTCTTCCCGCACGAGCACAAGCACTCCGCCGTCCTTCCAACAGATGAACAATTCCTGACAGGACACATCGAAGTTCAGGGTCGCGAATTGAAGTGTGCGCAGTTTTGACGTGCCAATCCCCGCAAGCGAATTCACAAGCGCGCCATGGGACATTTCCACGCCCTTGGGGATTCCGGTTGAGCCGGAGGTATAGATGACATAGGCGAGATGGCGCGATGAAAGGCCAAGCGCGCCCGGGTCCGGGTTCGAAGGCGGCCGCTCGCCCCAAGTCGGGGTCGCCGTCTCCAGATCGACCACCGTCACATCGGCCACGGCTTCGGCGCCCAATGCGGTTCGACCGGCGACATCGCAAAGCAGCAGTTTCGGTTCTGCATCGCCAACAATCTGCCGCAGCCGCGCCGACGGATAAGCCGGATCTAGCGGCAGATACGCGCCGCCCGCTTTCAGGATCGCCAAGAGACCAACTACCATCGCCAGGCTGCGTTCGAGGCAGATCGCCACCGGCTGGTCCGGCTTGACCCCGAGCTCGATCAAATGATGCGCCAGCCGGTTGGCCCGCGCATTGAGCTCGCCATAGCTCAGTCTCTCCTTCTCATAGACCACCGCCACCGCTTCCGGTGCCTTTTGCACCTGCGCCTCGAACAGCTCATGGATACATAGCTCAAACGGATAAGGCGCCGCCGTCCGATTCAAATCCTCAAGTAGATACGTGCGTTCGTCGGCGGCCAGAATGTCTATTCGGCCGACAGGCTGCCCAGCATCGGCCATCACGCCGCGTAACAAAGTTTGCAAATGCTGCGTCATGCGGTCGATCTGCTTCGGTGCTAATCGAGCGGCATCAAAATGCCAGCGGAAGCTCCCATCCAGAGCGCAAACCTCAAAGGTCAGCAAATCGCCGCACAAGGCATGCCCAGCTTTGTGGTTCGTCGTCAGAGCATCAGCGGCGTGACAGCTCTCTGTCGTGATTGCAATGCCAATCGGCCAAGGCTGGCGCGCCCGTAGCGCCACCACTCCTCGCAATGTCGGGCAGCGCGCTATAAGATCTCGGGCAAAGCTAGCGTGCGCCCTCAGCTGAGCGACTTCGGCCGCTACGGTTTTGCGTACTTCTTCAAAATCATGAGCAAGCTCAATGCGAACATCCATCGGCACGACGGAGGCCATCACGAGTTTGGAGCCGGTTTGCAATCGGTCCCATGCAGGCTTCCATCCCAGTTGAAACTCTTGTTGCCCCGTGATCCGAGCGAGATAGATCAGCCAAGCTGCTACCAAATATTCCGAGCGATCTTGTGGGGAAATAGCCAAACCGCTTGGGCTAAACCATGAACTCGACTGCCATCGGGACGGCGCCGCAGCCACGGACGATGACACGAAAGGCGGATGCAATCTGCTAAACTGCTCGAGCCGCCGTCGCCAAAACTCCTCCCCACGCGCCCGCAGTTCATCCGCGGCAGATATGCTCTGCACCTGATCATCGCTCAAGATCGGACGGCGTCTTCCTTGATTCACGCAAATCGCTCACATCGGTTCGGATCTGTTTTCGGGCTTTGGCTGGCCTGCATTGATGTGACGAAACCCTTCGCCAAAGCGGATCACTCAATCTTCCGCCAACGTTCCGCACCACCAAATATGGTGGCGGCGGTATCGCAGCTGCTACTCAAGCGCGTCAGCGTTTCTGGTAAGCGTTCTCATCGAACGACTTCTCCTCTATGGCGCCCTTTAGACGATTACGCATGTATCGTGCCAAAGGTGAAATCGAGTGCAATCAATGCGATAGCCACAGCGGTGCTGTGTCAGCTGTCCAACAGCGTCGCCAGACATCGTACAACTAAGCGCGCTATCAATCGCACAAGACCCCGCCCGCCGGGTATTCCGGACAAGAAAAAAAGGGACCTGGAATGCCAAAGTAAATTTGTCAGCTCAACCTAACCGCATCGCGTGGGCATTTCGTAAAAAGTCCGCGCGTGCGGTACGAGCCAGTGCTGGATCGCTCGAGTAAATGTTTCTCGCAATTAGCGGCAGTTCATATTGGATTGGCGTTTCTTCGCATCGCTCAATATGTGGAGCCTGCCGGGTCGTCCAGCTTGTGGCGCTCGGTTCCGGTGAGGGGCGGGTTGAAGATGCTAACGAGGATCATGTCCTTGTCCGGTCCCCCGCGCAGGAGATGCTTGTCATGCTTGTCAAGCACATACATGTCGCCTCGGCGAATAGGAAAGACATTGCCGTCCATGTCCTCGACCTCGCCCTCTCCACCGATGCAGAAGCAGGCTTCGAGATGATTCCGGTATTGCAGAAGAGAAACGGTGTTAGCGCGCACGATGGTGTGGCAGATGCTAAAACCCATGCCGTCCTTATCCGTCAGAAGGCGGTGGCTCGTACTATTGCCCCAATCGACGAAGTGATCGGTTGCTTCAATGTCGTGCAGACTACGCACAATCATGGTGTTGCCCGATTCTGATTGATCCAAAAGCTGGAGGCCGTTGTTCTGCTCCGGAACGGCGCCTTCCCTGTCGCGCGGCCGACTGCGGTCTCCGTCGAAACAACCGACCGTCGGCCGCGGAGAACCTGGGCAGTAGTCCTACGGGATCGGCTACACGCAAAAGGCCTGCCATTTGCCCGACGGCGACTAGTAAAAATATCGGTACGAGGGTATTTCGCAGCCGATGGGCGCGTACCAACTTGATGTACCACGTCTCGGGCGGTACCGCCGCTTGCCTGTGTATTCACCAGAATGCTGCTGGAGATACTGCCGCCGACATAAACTGTCTCCACTCGCAGATTTGGCAAGTCGTTTCCTTCCTTGCTGTGCCTCTCGCCGCGAATACGGTTCCGCAGCGTTTCAGCCAGCAGAGCAAATCTCATGCCGTGGTCGCAGACCGATGAACGATGAAGTTGTGGCTGTCTCAGCTGGCTAGTGAGAACGATTTGGCTAGGCGTGTAGCCAATCTAACAAACTGCCGAGATATGGCCGAGTACAAACAAGTCCTGAGCGAGAACCGGTCGAACAGTGGTGCTTTTTAATCCGCTGGTGAAGAGGTCCCGGATTGAAGTCAGTGATGCTGCTCGAAAGTGTTTGGCGATCGGACTCGACAAAGCCCGCCGCGATCAGAACCCGCAAATTAGGTACAGCCCGCGGTACAGAGCGGTTTTTGAGGATGCGCAGCTGGGAGGGTCAGCCGTGGGGTCCCACCGCGCCTCGGATCAGGCCGCCCGGAACGCGCGCGTCGTTCGCGGCTCCGCGACTAGTTTGCCGGCATGTCCGCCCCTTCCGGAGGCTAAACGCGAGCGGGAAGGTCTCGGCTGAAAGGAACTCCAGCGCGGTCTGCTCTTCGGTGAGGCGTTTTTCGATGAACTGACGTTCGACATCCGACAGGTTCGACTTCAGCAGGCGACGATAGCGGTGGATGTTTGTGCGGTGAGCACGAATGCGGGCCAAATATTCATCGAGCATCCTGGACGCTCCTGAGGTCGTCGCAATCTCTACGAAGAGATATTCAGGCGAGCATGTCGTCGATCAACGCGCCACCCGCCATCGCATCTCGGAAGCCGTTCGGCGGGCAGATAAGGACAATGGCAGTTCGTGACAACACTCCTTCCGCTAGCGTAGCATTTCCATCGCCACGACCCGCAGCGTTCTTGGCTCACCATACGCCGTCTTTCTGCTCGGCTAGTCGCTCAAACAGAGCTGGGCGCTTGGAAGGCGCAAGGAATAGTCGGTCACGCTCCCGGCGCCGGACGCTTGTCGCTAACAAGCTCGCCCGTCAGTATTCTCTTCCGAGGAGCTGAACATCGTTTGCCGATGTGCTATACGCATCTTCGTTGAGAACAGCTTTGTTTGAGAGTTTCGATGTCTCTTTCGATTGGACTGATTGTCGACGGCTATGTGAAACTAAACAACCGCAGCGCGCTGGAGAACCTTCTGGCGCATCGGCGGGAGTTGCTGCAGCAGTTGAACTGCGTTACCGGCATTGATCCGAAGCCAGCGATCGCTCAGGTCAGTCAAGACATCACAGTGATCGAAAGGGCACTTGCGGCGCTCACACAGGAGTAAACAGCAACGGCGCACCGGCTCGCGTGAGTTGACGGCGCTCCGGCGCCGAACACTGACTTCGCCCCCGTTTCCGGACGAAGGTTATTGGAGCGTCGCCTCACCGGCATCGTGGCGCGCAAGGGTGCGCGCCAAGGCTTGGATGCGGCGTCTGCTGTGCGAGCTGCTCTCTCGTTTCAAGGATCGGCCGGGCACCGAGCAGCGCGCCAACCGATTCACATCAGATAACGCCGCGTCTTGGGTGACGTTAGGCCACCATCGATTTGCGACCACGATACACTCTGCGAGCTGGATCTTCAGCACTGTGACTTGGAAATTCACCTCAATGACAAGCCATGTCCTAGATCTATCGCCACATCGTTGGTGCTCTGGAAAGAGCTTCCTGACCGATCTGTTTAAGCAGATCGGGGCGCGTCTCACCTCTGGTGGCGGCCTCCAGGATTCTGGAGGCAACGTAGGCGCGGACGCCGGCGTCATACGGTGGGACGCTCACGCAAACCTCATCCAGGATCGTGCGCAGAAGCGTGATCGTGCCAACGTCCAGCATTGAGAGATCTCCCTCATACCATCGGGGAAGATAATGGGCATTTGCTGGACCGCAACTCAAGTACATCGGAGCGCATGAGCCTCCGCGACTGCCGGTCGGCCGATTTCCAGCGCGGTGCAATGTCCAGCACCTCTGCGATCGCTGATCCATTGCGGCAGCTCGCTTGATCGGCCTGCGTTTGTCTTCTCGTCGGCCGTCTGGGCCTAGCAGACAAGCTTGCTAGAGCTCAGAGGCCAATGTGAGCTCCCTGCGATCATGCTCTGCGATGATGTACAGCATGCTCGGCCATCTATTGCGCGCCGGACTGACTGGGCGGCTGCCGCAGGCCAATGCTCGCACGGTGCTAGCTCGTTGCCGAGCCTCATCAGGTTCAATTGCGGCCAGAGGATTTGCCGTTTATCGCGCCTGCTGCGCTTCGGCATACCTGCCCCGATGGAGTTGGTAGAAATAGCTTGCCACTGCTCCGATGTCGTTTCACAAGACGGCACCTATCGGCTCCAAACCCGAGCGCCTGGCATCCTACACTGTAGAGGGACATCGCGACCAATTCTTGCGGTGAAGCATATCTTTGCGTCAAAAACCAGCGCCCGCCCGACGTCTGGCGACGAAATCGGGCCAGGATCCGGCGCCCGCGCTTCACTGCCCCCTTGACTCGCCCCTGGCCGCTCTTAGGGAGCTTCGGCTTTTTGCAGCTTGACGAGGTCGTCTGCGCCATCGTGAAGTAATTTCATGGTCATGGGCGCGTGGTTGTTGATCCATAATCGCACGTATTGGCAGCACACGATTTTGAGCGAATCTCCTTTGGCGATGCCCGCTTGCAGGCGGATGATCTCGGCAGCGTGGAGCGGCCCCGCCTCGCTCCACCCCGTCAGCGGCAGAGCCAATCTCCAACCGACATCATGAGCTCGAGCGTGGGGGAGTTGTTCAGCACGCAAAGGGCAGTTCCGGATCGTCTTCGAGAGTTCTTCCAGGATGTTGAGGATTTCAGGGCCAGCCCATCCGGTTCGACTGCTCCTGAGCGCAATCACTTGCGGATCTCGCTACGATGGCGACCAGGACAGGACTACATTGTCGATCAACCGCGTGGAGCCGACGTACGCTGCGACACAGAGCACCGCCGGATAGCGCAGAGGGCTGTCAGCAATCCTTAGAGTCCCAGGGTCGACAAGCTCAAGGTACTGTAGTCGATCGACCCTTTCCAAATGCCTTCTTGCAAGCGCAATCAGCGTTGCGGCGTCGCGTTCCCCTGAGGCAAACTCATGCGCTGCGGCGAACAAGCCACGGCTGATCGCCAAGCTCCGATCACGTTCTTCCGGGCAGAGATAACGGTTGCGACTGCTCATTGCCAGCCCATCTGGCTCCCGCACGGTTGGCACAGTGACAATCTCGATCGGAAGATTCAGATCAACCGTCATGCGGCGTATTACCGCGCATTGCTGAAAATCCTTCTGTCCAAAGTACGCGACGTCCGGCTGCACCATGTTGAATAGCTTGCAGACGACGGTCGCTACACCACGAAAATGTCCAGGCCTGAAAGCTCCGCAGAGCGGCTTTGCGAGTTCGCCCGGCTCGACAAAGCTCTCAAATTGAGCCGGATAGATCTCCTCTGCACTTGGCGCGAAGATGATGGAGACCCCGGCACTGCCGCATAACGCTTCATCGCGCGCGAAGTCGCGGGGGTACCTGCTGAGATCCTCATTTGGGCCGAACTGAGTGGGGTTGACGAAGATGCTAACGACAGTGACGTCGCAGTGTTCCCGGCTGGCCGAGATCAAGGCCAGGTGGCCGTCGTGCAAGTATCCCATCGTCGGAACGAATCCGATGCGCTTTTCGGCATTGCGAACGTCTGCAAGGGCGCGACGCAGCTCAGCCACCTTCGTAATTACTTTCATTTCTTACCTTGAGGTTGAACTGGAGGGCACCCAGTTGGCGACGGCATGCCGAAGCTGATCAGGAAGCCGATAGCACTCCTCTGAGCCCGGGAACGCCCCTTTGCGGATATCGGCAGCCCAGCGCGACAGCGCCTCCTGGAACAACTGGAATCCATTTGTATAGGCACGAACGAATTTGGGGCGATGGCCTTCGGTTAGCCCCAAGACATCATGAAACACGAGCACTTGGCCCGAGCAATCGGCTCCTGCTCCGATCCCGATGGTGGGTATCGTGAGAGATTCGGTCGCTCGCGCCGCGAGCTCGGCAGGAATGCCCTCCAGGACAAGCGCGAAGCAACCGGCTTCCTGCAGACGGTGCGCGTCATCGAGCAACCGCAAGGCGGTATCTGTTGTCCTTCCCTGCACTTTGAATCCACCCATGACGTTGACGCTCTGCGGGGTCAGACCGAGATGTCCCATCACAGGAATGTCGCAATCGACCAAGGCGCGTACCATCTCGATGCGTTTGGCACCACCCTCGAGTTTCACAGCATCGGCGCCACGCTGTAAAAAACCTCCTGCATTGCGAATCGTATCCTCAGAACCGACATGAAAGCTGAGAAAGGGCATGTCGGCCACAAGCAAGGCATGAGGCCTCGTGCGCGCAACAGCCTCCAGGTGATGATTCATCATGGCCACGCTGACGGGCAGCGTGTTGTCGAATCCCAGGCAGACGTTTCCAACGCTATCGCCGACCAGGATGATATCGACAATGGGATCCGCGATGCGCGCCGCAACCGCATCGTAGGCGGTGGTCATCACGACACGCCGTCCTTTATCCTTCCACTGCTGCAGTGCCGGAATCGTGACACGCTCTAGAGGCTGCTCTGAACTGTGGCTCATATTGAATCCGCTCCGCACACACCGTCGGCGCTTCCTAGAGAACGCGGGAGAAACCTGTCAATGGCATGGAGGATGGAGATCCCAGTTGTCTAGAACTGGGGAACAGCGCAAAAACAGTCCAATGGTCGCGCAACCATGAGACAAGACCTTCCTCATCCATTTCACCACCCGATGGCTCGTCTTCACGTGCAGTTTCAGCGGCTATGCCAGCCGCGCCCTCAATCGAGGAGCGGCGCTCGCGACGAGCCACCATCTGCACGCGTTTCTGGGCTGATTGCAGTCTCTCCAAACGGTGACGGCGACCGGACCGAGCGCAGATGCGCGCAGTGGGGACTTCGTCTTTAGGGCACATCTCCGTGTCTGCCCGCTAGGGGGACTCGTGAGACTCCTGCTTCGGCGCCTGCGCACCGAGCAAAGCAAACGGATGGCAGGCCAGGAACGTCCAAAGGTGACAGGCCGCCGTAAGCGCAGCGAGAGTCGCGGTCGAGTAGATGTCGTCGCGAACGCGCTCAGACCGCGCCAGCCTGCTGGCCCTGTAGGCCGTGAAGTCGATTATTTTTGCCGATGTTTCTGTCACTTGATTTCCACGTGCTCTAGAGGGCCACTCGAATTCTCTGACCAGGGCCGTACCGGCACAACTCAGTCCATTCCTAAGCCGCTCGAAGCCAACGAAGCCATTTCTGATCGGCCTCCCGCCGCGCCTTGAAGCGGTTGACGCATCTCTTCGAGCAAAGAGCCGTTCGCCAGCAGTAATGGCGGATCAGCCCAAACTTTCCGCCGCATATCGCGCAGCAAGTGGCTGAATGGTCGAGGGAATTACGGAAGCCAATGTGCATTCTCGCCTCCTGTCAGACATTTACCTAGGAAGCCCCGCTGCCCTCTGACCACAGCACCACGCGCGCACCGAAGGTGCGGCCCGCCCGGCGGTCCGTCTTCCTGGTTGTTGCAGCCATCAAGAGCCTTGACTCTGATGTGCGGCTGCCTCGCGAAGCAGTACTTTCCGCAGATAGCCTCGCCGAGAATTTGGTCAAGATAATTGATTTCTCTATCGTGATTTACGCAATTCGCTCGACATTTCGGTCAAATGCTGCGCCTTGCATGACTAGCCCGCAGAATTACTGCGGCAGTTGGATCGGGAGCGCTTAAGTTGGGGGCTGCATCCTCGTTGCACTATCAAAAGCAGCAATACGGGCACTTTCCCTTCCAAGATCCTGTCACTGCAGACGATCGCACAGTCTCGTGCATCTCACATCAGCAAGTCAGCAGCGTCGCGGATGGCAGTATAGATTTCATCAAGATCGGCCGCCGTAACGCAGTAAGGCGGCATCACGTAGATCGTGTTACCGAGTGGGCGTAACAGCAGATCCCGCGCTTGGAAGAAAGCCAAAAGCCTCGGACCGATGTCCGCCAGATAGCCAGCATCGCGCGTGTTGAGTTCAACCGCTGTGACTGTTCCTGTGCGCCGCACGTTTGCGAACCGTGAATCGAGGCGGAACGGCGCGAGTGCCTGTTCTTGCATCCTCGCCAAGGATGCCAGCCGCCAGCGATACTCCTGATCCTGCCATAGGTCCAGATTAGCCTTGGCGGCGGCACAGGCCACTGGATTGGCCGTATATGAGCTCGAATGAAAAAACGTACGCGTGCGATCTTCAGAATAATGCGCATCGAAAATATCGGCACGACACAGTGTGACGGCGAGCGGCAGCGCCCCAGCCGTGAGGCCTTTCGAATAGCAAGCAATATCGGGCGTGACATCGGCCTGCTCACACGCAAACAAGGTACCCGTCCGGCCCCAGCCTGTCATGACCTCGTCCGCAATGAACAGGACGTCAAAGGCTTCGCAAATCCGCTTCATCTCTCTTAGCACCGAGGGCGAATACATCAGCATTCCACCGGCACCCAATATCAGGGGCTCCACGATAAAGGCTGCGGGATGTTCGTTTCGACACGCGTTTTCAAGCGCATCGAGAGCTCTTTGCTCACAATCTCTTGCCGGGAACGGAATCGAGGTCACCTCGAACATCAGCGCCCCGTAGGCCGCATTGAAGATGCCTCGGCTACCTACCGACATCGCCCCGATCGTGTCGCCATGGTACGAGTGCTGCATCACCACAATTTTGGTTCGCTCTCTTCCGGTATTGCGCCAGTAGCCGAGCGCCATTTTCAGCGCGACTTCGACGCTGGTGGACCCGCTATCGGAGAAGAACACATGTTCGAGCGCTGGGGAGGTGACCTTCAATAGTTCCGTCGCAACCTGCTCAGCCGGGTCGTGAGTGTATCCGGCGAAGATGACCTGGTTGAGCTTGCCTGCCTGTTCTCGGATCGCGTTCACGATGCATGGATGGCAATGGCCGTGGGTCACGACCCACCAGGAGGAGATTGCATCGATAAGGCGTCGGCCATCTTCGGTGTAGAGATAGGCCCCTTCTCCCCGGACCACCTTCGTCATATCCCGCTGTAGAGCATGCTGCGTGAACGGATGCCAGATCGGCGACCTCTTAGCTGTCTTCATAGGTTCAGGAAATCGCTGCTAACAAAGGAGTCTTTGAAAGCGGCCTGCAGCCTATCGTTTGTGAGGGGAACAAGCCACGGGAGCCGTCCCAACCAACGCACTCTCCCGATCTCGCAAACCGCGCTTTCAGTTTCGGCGTTTCTTTCGCCAATGAACGCAATCCCAAGGATTCGAATCTGACGCTTCCGCAGAGCCTCTATGGAGAGCAGGGAGTGATTGATTGTGCCCAGTCCCGTCCTTGCGCAAAGCACGACGGGAAGCTGCCAGCGCTCGAAGATGTCGATGTAAAGCGTGCGCGCTGTCAGCGGCACCATGAGTCCGCCGGCGCCTTCGATCACGAGTCGCCGCTCGCCGCTGTCCGGCAGTCCAAGCGTCTCTGTATCTATGCGAACGCCGTCGATCTCCGCTGAGTGATGGGGCGACGCGGGCGTCCGAAGTCGATAGAGCTCCGGGACAATCCGATCGGACGAGAGGCCACCGAGGCGGCGGATGCACTCGGAGTCGATCTCTTGTTCGAGTCCAGCCTGGACCGGCTTCCAGTAATTCGCGCCGAGAAGCCCGGCGAGCCCTGCGGAGAATACCGTTTTGCCGACCCCGGTGTCCGTACCAGTCACGACGATCCGTTTATTCATCGAAACGAGCCCCTCGTCACCTCAACCAGCGCATCGAGCATCGCGCGCACGTCCGCTTCGCCAACATTGAGTGTCAACGAAATTCGCAAGCGGGCGGTGCCTGCAGGGACGGTTGGCGGCCGAATTCCGCGGATATCGAAGCCGCGCGCCTGCAGAGCAGAGGCAAGTCGCATTGCATGAGCATTGTCACCTACGATGTAGGGCACGATCTGAGAGGTCGATGGTGTGCGCAAACCAAGCGAGGTGATCTGCCGATGCGCGAACGCAACGAGTTTGGCCAGCCGTTGCTGCCGCTCCGGCTCTTTCTGCAGGGTGAGGAGTGCCTCTCGAACGGCAACGGCCATCAATGGTGATGGGGCGGTGGCAAAAATAAACGGACGGCAGCGGTTGACCATGAAATCGCGCAAGATGCCGGAGGCCGTAACAAGTGCACCCGCCGCACCGAGCGCTTTGCCGCAGGTATGAACGACGATGAGATTTTCGCGCTTGTCATAAGGGGCCGTGAGCCCTCGTCCTTGATGCCCGTAAGCGCCTGTGGCATGTGCCTCGTCCACGATCAGAAACGCGTCTTGGCGATCGGCGATTGCCACTAGCTCTTCGAGTGGAGCGAAGTCGCCATCCATACTGTAGAGACTTTCGGCCACAATCCACACGCGGCCCGCTCCACCTTTGTTTCGCCAGGCGCGAATTGCGTCTTCGACTGACTGGGGATCATTGTGCGCGTGAATTCGACACTCTGCGCGACCGGCCCGCGCCCCCTCGTGAATACTGGCGTGCACGAGCGAATCGAGAACGAGCAGATCGCCGCGCTGCGGGAGCGTTGTCAGGAGGGCAAAATTTGCGATGTAGCCGCCTCCAAAGAAAAGCGCTGCCTCCGCGCCAAAGAACTGAGCCGCTTCTGTTTCGAGCCGTTCATGCTCCTCGCAATTGCCGCGCAGAAGCCGCGACCCGCCGGCTCCAACCGGAGTGCCCGCCTCGAGCGCGGCGACCATCGCCTTTTTGATGCGCGAGGCGTTCCCGAGCGCCAGATAGTCGTTCGATGCGAAATCGATCCCCACGCGCGGCTTGAGGCAGCGCAGCCGTTTATCTTCGTTCAAGGCATTCAACGCTGCGACGTAGGGACTAAGTCTTGCTGTCTGGATCGACCGCATTCATCACTCCGAGGATCGCATCAAATCACGCAAAAGATGCGTTGGCCGTTTAAGAAGGAAGGATGGCCCGTTAGGTTCAACTTGCCAGGATGCGATTATCTCGGTCCACACGCACAACGTGTGGCTTGAACTTCTTTGCTTCGGCCTCATCGAATGAGGCATATGCAACGATAATGATCTTGTCTCCGGGCATCACCAGTCGGGCAGCCGCACCGTTCAGGCTCATCGTACCAGACATCGGCGGCGCCTCGATCACGTAGGTGGCAAAGCGCGTCCCTGTTTCTACATTGTAGATTTCGACGCGCTCGTTGATCACCATTCCTGCTGCCTCCAGGAGCGTACGATCTATCGAGATCGAGCCTTCATAGTGCAGATCAGCTTCGGTCACTGAGGCGCGATGGATTTTGCCCTTCATCAAAGTTATCTGCATTTCTCACCTAGGCTGGTGTAGGGGCAACATATTGGGCGCGCTGCTTCCGTCAGGCGAGCCCGGACGTGATGCCGAGCCGGGCCAGCAGATCCGCGTCGCGATCAACTTTCGGGTTATTGGTGGTCAAGAGCACGTCGCCGACGAAGATTGAATTTGCGCCGGCCAAGAAGCAAAGCGCCTGCAATTCATCGGTCATGTATTGCCGCCCGGCGGACAAGCGAACCACACTCCTCGGCATCATGACCCGCGCGGTCGCCAGCAGCCGGACCAGCGCGATCGGATCGGGAGGCTCCGCGGTGTCTTCCACCGGTACGCCCTCAATCTTGTTCCACAGGTTGATCGGCACGCTTTCGGGATAGTTGGGAAGATTGGCGAGCAACACGAGCATACCTAGGCGGTCCTCGACGCGCTCGCCCATGCCGATAATCCCGCCGCAGCAGATCTTGATGCCGGCATCGCGCACATGCGCCAGCGTATCGATGCGGTCCTGGAGGCTGCGGGTGGTGATGATCTTGCTGTAAAACTCGGGCGATGTGTCGACGTTGTGATTGTAGAAGTCAAGGCCGGCCTCGGCGAGGCGCGCGGCATGCTTCGGTGTCAGCGTGCCGAGCGTGACACACGTTTCCATGCCGAGACCTTTGACCGCGTTGACCATGTCGCAGACGGAATCAAGATCGCGATCTTTTGGCGTGCGCCAGGCCGCGGCCATGCAGAAGCGCGTAGCGCCGGCATCCTTCGCGCGCTGTGCGGTCGCAACCACATCGGCGCAACGCATCAGACGGGTCGCTTTCAGGCCGGTCGCGTAATGCGCGCTTTGCGAGCAGTAGCCGCAGTCCTCCGGACAGCCGCCGGTCTTGATGCTGAGCAGGCTCGCAGTTTCGACGTGGTTTGGATCGAAGTTCTTGCGATGAGCGCGCTGCGCCTGAAGCATCAGGTCGGCAAAAGGAAGGTCGTAGAGCGCCTTAGCCTCTTCGACGTTCCAATGATTACGAACCTGCGCCCCGTTGCTAGCTTTCTTTCGTTGGACTTGCACAGCAGCATCCATAACCCAATCTCGCTCAGTTGTAGATAATCGCGTGAATTATCTATAGTCATCGCCCTCGAAGAGATGCTAATCGAGCTGCCTCGCAAATGCACCGATTATTGCGGTAGATAATCTATGATCACTGCTGACAACATGACGATGGTCGCGCGCATCGCGGACTCAATCGCTGAGCGCATTATCAGCGGCGCCTTAGCGCCAGGCGCACCACTCCGTCAGGATCACGTTGCACGAGAATTCAATTCCAGCCACGTCCCCGTGCGCGAGGCCTTTCGGCACCTGCAGGCACAACATCTTGTTGTCGCTGTGCCGCGTCGCGGTGTTCGGGTTGCCCCGCTCGATACCCGTTCAGTGAAGGAGATCGCCGAAATGCGCGCCGCGCTCGAGGTGGTGGCATTGCGCCATTCGGGGCCAAGACTGACAACAGCTCATTTGGCTCAAATCGAGCTCGCCCTAATCGAAGGAGACAATGCAAAGACGATCGAGGAGTTTGAGATGGCCAACCGCGCCTTTCACCAAGCCTTGGTCGCGCCGTGCGGAATGCCGCGTCTGCTCGCGAGCCTCGATGGATTGCAGCTTGCCAATTCTCGATTGGTGTTCGCGATGGCGCGATCGGTGGGCTGGCGACCGCGCTCCAATCAAGATCACCGCCTGATTCTGCAAGCCCTGCGAACGCGCAACGTCGATCACGCCTGTAACCTGCTCACGCGGCACATTCAAACCATTGAGCGACTTGCCCTTCCGGCGTCCTGAGCAAATCTGGCAAGCTCCATTGCAGATCGCCGACGGTTGCAAGCGACGATCATGCGGCAAGCGACTAGCCTCATTGCAACCGAATCTATTCCCAGATAGTTATGGCACCCGCTAGCGACATCTCCACGGACGGCCATGATTCGTCACATCGTTTTCTTCAGCGCCAAGGACGAGGCGCATATCCACCAGATCATCGAAGGTCTTTCGCTTCTCAGCACGATACCGCATGCGCGCCGGCTTGAGGTTGCCCGTAACCGCAAGACCGATCAGCTCGGCAACGATATCGACATCGTGGTCTATGGTGAGTTCGACAGCGAGACAGAGCTCGCAGCGTACAAAGCGCACGATCTCTACCAGGAATCGATTAAACGGGTCCGACCGCTCCGCGAGCTGCGGTTCGCGGCCGACTACGATGTATCAACAGATACCCCTTTCGCCTCCACGGCAGGATGATCCTGGTGCTGTCGCAGCAAAAAGTCCGCCGCCGGCGTAACTTGGCAATGGGCCTCATGTTTCGGCCCAGCACAGATAAGAGTCATTCTCATCGGTGGGGCAACAGATGGAACGGCACTTTCACGACGTCAGCCGCCTGTGACCGATAACCCGATGTACGTTCGCGAGTTGCAGTGGGTTGAACCTGTCACAGCGATGCGACGTCTTGGGCATCGATCGCATCTCACGTTTCTCGATAGCGCAGCAAGGCACGAGCTGCTTGGGCGCTACTCATATCTAACGTGCGACCCCTTCAGCACCTACAGGGTCGCGAACGGCCAAGCCAGTTGGAACGGACTGACTCTCGAGGCCGATCCATGGAAGGTCCTTCGCACGCTACTCGCGAAGTACCCGCAAGAGCATCGTCCCGATCTCCCGCCATTCCAGGGAGGAGCGGCAGGCTACCTTGCCTACGACATGAACAGGACATTGGAGCGATTGTCTGCCCCGCCAATTGCCGGTCTGGGTTTGCCCCAATCCATCCTGCATTTCTATGACGTGGTCATCAGCTTCGACCACCGGGATAACAAATGCTGGATCGTCTCGACCGGATGGCCGGAGCAGGATCGCGTGCGACGGAGCGAACGAGCGCTTCGTCGAGCCGACGAGTTTGCAGCATTGCTTGCCGGTCCAAACGCGCCACAGAAGGGTTGTCCCAGCAAAGCGGGCGCGTGGCGCTCGAACTTCAGCCGCGACGGCTACATTGCGGCGGTACAACGCGTGATCGACTTGATTCTCGCGGGTGACGTGTTCCAGACAAATATTGCGCAGCGTTTCAGCACCCGCCTGTCGACCTCGTTTGATCCGCTCGCCTTCTATTGCCAGCTACGATCATTGAATCCGGCGCCTTTTGCGGCCCTGCTGCGATGGGGAAAGCTGACCATCGCATCAAGTTCGCCGGAACGATTCCTGAAACTTGAGGGGCGACAAGTCGAGACACGCCCCATCAAGGGCACGATAGCGCGTTCGCCTGATCCCAAGGAAGACCACCGCCGTGCGGCTGCTCTCCTCGCTTCCGAAAAGGATCAGGCCGAGAACACGATGATTGTCGACCTTTTGCGTAACGATCTGTCACGCGTTTGCACTGCGCATTCGGTCGGGGTTCCGGCCCTATGCAATCTCGAGTCCTATGCCTCGGTGCACCATCTCGTGTCGATCGTTACGGGGAAACTTGCCGGAGACGAAGACGCCGTTAGCCTGCTCCGCGCTTGCTTTCCCGGCGGCTCCATTACGGGAGCGCCAAAGCCGCGGTCGATGGAAATTATTACAGAAATCGAGCGCATAGCGCGAGAGGTCTATTGTGGGGCGATCGGCTTCATCGGCTTCAACGGGCACATGGACACCAGTATTGCGATCCGCACTGTCACGATCGACGGCGACCTGGCTGTGTTTCATGCGGGCAGCGGTATAACGGCCCTGTCGAAGCCCGAGGCCGAATACGAGGAAACGCTCACCAAGGCAGAGCGAATCTTTGATGCATTTGGTACTGAACCAGCTGGTGCATTTTGATTGTCATCGTCGATAATTACGATTCCTTCGTGTTCAATATTGCCCGCTATTTCCACAAGCTCAGTGAAGCAACGGAAGTGATCCGAAACGACGCTATCAGCATCAGCGAGCTCGTTGGTCTCAACCCGCGCGCGGTGGTCATATCGCCCGGCCCCTGCACCCCAACTGAGGCAGGAATATCGACAGCAGTGGTTCGCGAACTTTCAGGACGCGTACCAATTCTCGGCATCTGCCTTGGACATCAGTGTATTGCAAGCGTTTTCGGAGGACGGGTGGCGCGTGCGCGTCGGCCCATGCACGGTCGGCGCTCATACGTTGCGCATGACGGCCGAGGGTTATTCAAGGGACTGCCAACCCCGCTTGACGTCGGACGCTACCATTCTCTTATCGTCGCGCTTGATCAGTCATGTGCGCAGAACCTCGTAGTGACAGCGCGTTCGGAGGAAGGCGAGATCATGGCCCTCACGCACGGCTATTATCCCACCTATGGGGTCCAGTTCCATCCCGAGTCGATACTTACCTCACAGGGGCACGTCCTGCTTAAGAACTTCTTGCGACTCGCACAGGATTTCCGAAACCGCGCGGAGCAATGAGAGGCTCGGCCTGCCAATCAAGATGGTGGACCGTCGGTTTTCGACGTGGTTGGAAGGCGAAGCCTCATATGGCAGGCATTTTGTGGTAATCCGCGCTGTTCCGTGCTTGGCTCTGCAGTCAGCGGCCCGCCTCCGACGGAAACCAGCCCCTGCGGTTTCGAGGGCCGGACGTCTCTCTTGGCCGGCTTGGATGTGGTGCGCGCGGGGGGCAAAGAAGCAGCAGGAGCAGGAGAAGCAACAGGCGCCGGATTCTGCAGCCCCTCGATTCTTTGGGTCAGGGTTGCGATCTGATCCGAGATCCGCCTTAGCTCGGCTTGCTGCGCATCGACGTTGCGATTGAGCTCGGCAATTTCATCGGCTGTCTTCTGCTGCCCTGATTGGATCCATAAAAGGACGTCCCTATGCTCAGGTGACAAGCAAAGCGCGCGAGGCACGACTTCGTGCGCCGGCGGCGCCTCGCAAACGTTTCGATATTCGTCAAAAAATAGGCTCCTCCGGCGCCCGGTTCGCCGCGCTTGTTAGAATCTCTTGTATTTTCTCGGCAACATTTGTTCTTTCTGGAAAGGGAATCAAGTCCTTCACTCATTCACTAAACACATTACTTTGGTCCGCTATTTGACTACGCGTTCTTGTCATTTCGCGATAAACCTTCCTTCTCTTTTTGTATCTTTCAACAATATTGCTCTGCTCCGCCGTCTTTAGCCCTCACTGAAGTACGCGCGGTAGTCTCGATGCGCGGCGAATTCGCATGGTCCTGAGCGCAGAAGGGACAGATCTCAGTCTCTTCGCCCTCGATGCGATGCATACCATCGCCCACCCAGCGTTCGTCTGCCTCGCCGATCGCAGCGAAATGTCGTTGCACTTGTGCAACGGCGAGAGCTTCCAGGTCCGGAAGATTTCGGCCCAAGAGAGTGTTGATTTCGACGACATCGAAATGTCGGCAGGCCCATCTCGTGAAAGTCGTGGTGACGTCGCAAAGCATCAGACGATTGCGCGGCAGAGAGCGCGCGCTGCCTCCGCAACCGCATCGGCAATATTTGGTGATTTCCTTGAGGGCACAGAAGTCGTCGACGCTCAGCCTGCCTCGCGCTGGTGCCGGAATGGCGCCCTCGCGAGCGCGGAGCTCACGATTAATGTTCCTCATGTCCCAAGCTGGCCTACATCCAGTCCTTCCGACGCACTACAAATCACAAAATTTACTTGCTGACCCAACCAGTCGCCTTGACCGGCAAAATGTAACAACGACTGGTGTTGCGCTGCTCTCCGTTCAGGAGCCGTGATGGCGGCCATCGGCTCGACACTCTTGCGATCGCAAGGCATCATCAGACCGGCGGAGTAATCGCGAAGCGGTTTGGCTCGGCCTCCGTCCCCGATCACGCTCGTAAAACCCTCAACATACGCCGAAAACCTCGACGCGACGTCCCCCATTTTACCCGACCCATCTCAGCCTCTCCGCACGCCGAATAGATGAGTCTTCTCAAAAATAGGAATCTTCTCGGTAAAAGCCGCGACACTCTGATTAAGTAAGACTACGCAGTAGTGAGCAGGCAGTGGAAGCCGCGCAATGTCGAGGGGCGGCGCTCGGCCGAATGCCTCAGGCGCGCCGTGAACTTTGTCATCGACCGGGTCTTTGCCATTGGCAACTAGGCCCAAGAGCAGCTTGGCCTCCTTGCGAGCAAGCTCTGGTGTCCAAGGGCACCGTGAGGACCGATGGTGACGAAGCGGTGGCAACCGAACGCTGGGTACTTGAGAACGTATGTCGCTTTGTCGCGTTGACGTTTACGGCGGGAAACGGCACGCCTTGATCATCCGTATGGAGCGATCCCGGATACGGTTGATGACGAAGTCTAAAGCCATGTCTAAAGCCTGGACGTATACGCGTCGTACGATGCTGTTGGGCAGTAGCTTCTTGGGTAGCGCGTTTTTCGGGGGCGTTACGCTGCCTACACCCAATCGGCCGCAGCGCAAGGTTGCCATGGTGTTGAAGGCGGTCGACTCTCCCTTCGTCGTTGGGTGCACACAAGACGGCATTACCTCCTTGCGTTATCGTAACGATGCGTATGACACGGATTATGTTCTGCCTGGAGCCGTGCTGGGGACGGCTCACGCTAGAGTTCGGCGTGCCGGATCCGAGTGGCATACGCTTCGAACCGGCGTTGATGCAACGAAGCCGATGCATAGCGCGGCCCTTGAACTAGCAGCCCGCGATGCCGGCGTCCTTCTCACGACCCGCCTCGCAGTCGACGAGGCTGGATTGACGTGGGAGATCATGCTGCGGAACGACGGCATGGCGAGCGTGGAGGTTGGCGACCTCTATTTTCCCATGCCGATGAACACCGAATTTCCGGCAGGGCAACCGGCATCGGTGGCTGTTTTGAAGCACAGCTTCGTCTCGGGGCATGGATCGCACATCTTCTGGATTCGCGGCAACAGCACCGGCCCCTTCCTCATGCTCTTACCGGAAGCGGACACGTCACTGGAATATTGGGATGTCCACAAGGATTCGGCCGAAGCCAGTGGGACGTGGTGCGCCTACATCTTGGGCGGAGCGGCCGCCGGCGAGGCAGTGGCGGCGGGGACTCGCTGGCGACAGCCGACGCATTCCCTGTCCCTGTCGCCGGCCGAGCAACGGCGTTACCGTCTCCGCTTCCAATGGGTTGCCAATTACGAGTCGGCGCGCAGGGCTATCGCGGACGCCGGTCTGGTGGACGTGGAAGTGATGCCGGGCATGACGGTTCCCAATGACCTGCATGTCGACATCGCGCTCGCGTCCTCCATTCCGGTGGAGCGAATCGAAGCGGAATTTACCGGCGACACGGTGGTGCAACGGTTGCCGGATCGGGCTGGCAGGCGCCTGTGGCGGGTTCGCTTTTCGCGATTGGGCGAGAACCGGCTGACCCTGCACCAGCCGGGTGCGCGCCAGACATTTCTTGAATTCTCCGCTACCGAGCCCGTCGAGACGATGATGAAGAAGCGCGCAACCTTCATCGTGAAGCGGCAGCATCGTGACCCGTCCAAATGGTACGACGGTTTGTTTGGCGAGTGGAATATGGAGACGCAGGTCCTGCTTGGCCCGGACAATTACGACCGGATCAAGGGTTGGCGCATCTACGAGGTGACGTGTGATGATCCCGGGCTGAGCAAGCCCGCTTACCTCGCGACCAAGAATGCCGAGCATCCTGATGTGGCGGAAGTGGCGGCGCTGGATCGGTATATAGACACGTTCGTCTGGGGCGGGCTGCAACGTACCACACAGGAGGCATACGCCTACGGCCTCTACGGCATACCCGATTGGAAGCAGAACAGGGAAAGCAGCGATCCCGGCCCGAAGGGTCGCCTGCATATCTGGCGGCCTTATGACTATCCGCACATCTTCGCGATGTATTTGGCCATGCACCGCATCGCGCGTGACCATCCCGCGATACCCACCCGCCAGAGCGCACGAGATTATTTGGTACGCGCCTACGGTACGGCGCTGGCCATGTTCACGGTGCCGATGCGCGTGGTGATGTGGTCTGCCTACCGCACCGGCTTCTACAACGAATGTGTGATCCCCGAACTGGTTTCGGCGCTCACGACGGCGGGCTTGACGCGCGAGGCGGCGACGTTGGAGGCGCACTGGGCGCGTAAGGTGCGCGCCTTCGTCGATCCGAAGGCGGACCTGTTCAAGTCTGAATATCCGTTCGATTCCACAGCCTTCGAATCAACGCAGGCACTGGCGCGCTCGGCCCTTGACGACCCTGTCGCCATGGGGGTTTCGAAGGCGGCGGCGCGTGCCTTCTCGGAGCGTCAGATCGCTGCAAATCTGTTCTGCCGTGGCTGGCTGGAACCTGCTTATTACTATCTGGGCAGCGATTATCGCCACACTGCGGGCGACGCCTATACGCTGACTTACATGGCGCAGATGGGTGGCTGGGCGCTGCTTGATCATGCGCTGAACGATGCAGACGACCCGCATCCGCTCCTTCGTCTCGGCTATGCCTCACAACTCAGCGCGTGGGCTTTGCTGAACAGCGGCCCTGCGTCGGCGGGTCATGGCTATTGGTATCCGGGCGAGGAGAATGACGGCGCGGCCGGTGGCGGCTTCGAGCCGGCGCCGAGCGGCACCACATGGCTCGGTCAGCCGCATCACCGTGGAACGTGGTATTACTCGTGCGAGATCGACCTGGGATTTTGTGGGGCGGTCCGCGCTGCTGCGACGATCGTTGCCGACGATCCCATCTTTGGGCAGGTTTGTCACGGTGGCATCATGGAGACGTTCGCTCACACCCTGCGTATCTGGCCACGTGATGGCGTGCGGCGACGGCTCAACGTGCGGCTCCAGTCTCTTCGATTGGACTTGGTGCTGCTCGACGCGCGATTCCGGGCGGATCGACCGATCATTCTGAATTTGGGGGCGGGGTGGATCAGCCTTACGCCTGAGCCCTTTGCCCCATCTGGATCGGGAGTGTCGTTCGAATTGCGGTACGATGACGGGAGAAAGCGCAAGGAAGTCATCGACATCACGGACAGCCAGCTCGTCGTCCGCTTGCCTGCGGCGCGCTTACCGCGGGTTCAGGTTCGCTAGACTCTAGTGTTGCCGATTATGGGGTGCGATCGGCACTTATGGCCTGCTGTTCCACGCGGCTTCCGAGCCGATGACGATCATCCCGGCAAATCCCGAGCATCTCGGCGCACGTATCCGCATCACCGCCGTGCTGCATACCTCGGGTTCAGCGCCCGTGGACGCTTTTCTCGCCGGAGGAGGCGCCGGATCTCCACGACCTGACCGGCGCTGCGTTAGCCCAACTATACGCGCTCTACGAGACGACGGCCGCGCAAGGCGATCTCCGCGTCAGCAAACAGGTCCGCGCGGTTCACTGGAATCACAGAACTTAAACTGAAAGTCGCTGACGAAGGATACCTCGCCAATATCGGTCCCGGTCGGCTTACGCGTTCGCGTGCCGCTTCTGGCGTTCTTAAACGATCGAAATTTACTGCTGCGCCCGCTTGGGGAATACGATCTACGTCGTGCCCCCGTCTTGCGTCACAGCGGCAGACCTCGACGAAATCTACACCGCAATAAATGATACAGCCGATGAGCTGGTATAGAGGGGCCGCAATCTATCCCCGAAAACACGCCAGTGCCGATACTCTGTGGAGTGACGCAGAACGTGTAATCGCCGGAGAGACCTGTGAGAGCCTCGATCCCAACCCGCAGGAGCAAGGATATCGTCTGAAGACTAGAGCGGCGTCAAATGAAGAGTGCTCTCGATGAGAGCGCTCGGGAGCACAGATCGATCTCAAATATCTTCGAAGCGACGAGCCCGTTCCGCACTGTCTTTCCACCTGTTGAGGCAGCAAGGCTTCCGGTAGCCAAAGTGAGACCGGCGCATCGTGCGCTTCGGCCCATGACACCGCGCTAGCCAAGTATTGGTGGGGCAGTGGCCGCGCGGCTGTCGGTATTGAGACAAATGTCAGCAGCTTGACGATACACGCCGCGACGAAGTGCCCGCAAAGCCTGCGAATTCACTTCGGCACGCGACTTGCTCTCTTTGCGGCATCATCACCAATCGCAGCGCGATGGTCTTCGGGACGGACTCGGCGCGTGTCGCTGTTAGCGTCTGCTCCGCCCCGACGGTTTGCTGCGGCGATAGCTTATGGACGCTCGGTTATGGACCGAGAAACTGCAGGGGACGTGTTGAATGCGACCTGGAGTTCTTCTTTTGGGAGCCACGACAATTGCGCTCGTCGCAAATGGTGCGGCGAATGCGGCAGACCTTGAGCCGGAAGTGAAACTGCCCGCGGCGGTGTGGAACTGGTCCGGAGGCTATATTGGTGGACACGTCGGCGGCGGGTACGGCCGAACCTCCTTCAGCAATCCCTACGGTCCGTCAATCTATGGCGGCATAGTCGATACGCCGACGTTCCTCGCAGGTGGCCAGATCGGCTACAATTGGCAGAAGAACGGCTGGGTGTTTGGCGTCGAACTCGATGTCAGCGGTGCTGTCTCAGACGGCACAAATACCTGCCTCGCGTCGTCCGGCTTTGTCGTGAGTGCAAACTGCAAGGCAGGTCCGAACATCTTTGCCACCGCGACCGGTCGTGTCGGTTACACGTTTGGCGCGTCGGGTGGCACGCTGGCCTATCTCAAGGGAGGTGCAGCTTGGCAAAACAATCAGGGCGACGTCATCAATAACCATGAAGGCGGACTCGTGCCACAGGAGAAAACCCATTTCGACTACGGTCGCATCGGTGGCATCATCGGGCTGGGCGTCGAGCAGGCGCTTACGCCCGCATGGTCGGTCGCAGCTGAGTATGACTATCTGAATTTCGGTGGCCCGAGTGTCGCGACACCTCCGACGGTGCAGGGTCCGCCGTTCGCAATTGTTCCGGCGAACACAACGAGCCCGTCCAGCAACTATCACATCGGAAAGATTGGATTGAATTACCATTTTGGCGCCGACCCGTGGACGGCGCAATGGTCCTATGTGCCGCAGTACGCGAAGGCTCCAGTCGGCGCGCCGCCGATTGCTTATTCAGATGGTTGGTCGTTCGAAGGCGGATCGCGGCTCTGGCTCAGCCGCGGACGATTCCAATGGGACCACAGTGTAGCGCCCTACTTGCCTCTAGACCCCAGCGTCCTTGTATCGAGGCTCACCTATCATGGCCTTGACGGACTTTCGGGAGAGCTATTTGGCCGTGTCGACAGCCCATCGGGAGTGTTCCTGAAGGGCAACATTGGCCTCGGGCGCTTCGATAAAGGAAACATAAACAATGAAGATTGGCTCGCCGATCGGGAACTCTCCTATATCAACAACGCATCACGGCAACGAAACGGACGGTTCACCTATTTTACCGCAGACTTAGGTTACGATTTCCTGCGCGGCGCCAACTACAAGGTCGGCGGATTTATCGGCTGGACCTACTACGAACAGAGTTCCGACTCCATCGGTTGAACGCAGATTGCCCACCCCCGCTACACTTGTCCGGCGAACCCAGACACTATCATCGGCAGCCAGAATACTCAGTGGAATGCACCTCGTGTCGGCCTAAGCGCCGAAACCATGCTCTCTGAGCGCTGGCGCTTAAACACCGATGTCGCCTACCTGTCCTGGACCGATTTCAAAGGGCGTGACCACCATCTCTTGCGCGACGAGACCACCTTCGATGAACAGCGGGGCAACGGTGGCGGCGGCGTCCAGGTTGAAGGCGTGCTGTCCTACTTCTTCACCAAGAACTTCAGCGTCGGCGTCGGCGGGCGCTACTGGTCCATGTGGACCAAAAAGCGGGGCGACTCTTTGTGCAGCAGCAGCGGCTGCGTCGGTGATCCGGCCATATTCGCGAAGTACAGCATGGAGCGCTGGGGTACGTTCTTTCAGGCCTCCTATAAGTTTGATTGAAAAGATCACACCTCAAACCAAGCGCCGGGCGTCTTCAACGCTACGAGTAACGCACATTTTCTCTGCATGAACTCCAACATTAGCGGCACAGACCCCCGCAGTAGCCCTGCCGGCACCGGCCAGAAGAATGATCTCCAGAACTGTCGAAGAGCCCAAGCTAAATGATCTCAAAGTATCTCCGACGTTCAAAGTCGGTGACCCGATGTTGAACGGCTTGCCACTCCCAATGGCGCGAGCAAGAAAACGCTCCAACAAACCTTTCTCCAAAGACATCACTGGCCGCTGCAGACTCTGCAAACCGAGATGTTGCCTCTGATAGGCTTTGAGGCAGTCTCGCGGACGGACGACACATTTCCACGCTTGCATCACCGACGATCGAAGCCGGTAGTGCCGGACCTGTCTCGACGCCCAATATTCCCGAACCAATCGCACATGCTAGCGCGAGATATGGGTTCGCGTCTGCGCCAGGCAGCCTATACTCCAGGCGATGGGCAGATGGCTCTCCCGGAATGGCGCGAACCGCGCAGGAGCGGTTGTCGACTCCCCAGCTTGGACAGATTGGTGCCCAGGAGCCAGGTACCAATCTCTTGTAGCTGTTGAAGTTTGGCGCAGCGAGCACACAGAACTCATTCATGTATTCTAGTTGTCCGGCGATAAATTGCCTCATAAGATCGGAGACGTTGCCGAACGCATCACCGTCGTAAAACGCATTTTGACTATCCGAGGACATGGAGATGTGAATATGGCCGGACTGGCCAGGCCATTTCTCGGAAACCTTGGCCATGAATGTAGCCATCATGCCTCGCGTTTGCGCCCAGGCTTTTATCATCGACTTGAATATGGTTGCTCGATCGGCGGCTTCCAGCGCATCACAATGACGAAGTGACGCTTCGACCACGCCAGGTCCCGTTTCAAAGTGTAGTCCGCTGAGAGGTATTCTAGCCTTCTCACAAAGCGCCAAGATCTCACCGAACAGCTCATGTTGCGCGATAGAGCGCGCAATCGAGTAGCCGAACGGGCCGCGAGTTAAAGGAGCCCATTCACCGAACGGCTTTTCTTCAATCGTGTCTGCGTTCTCCTTAAATAGTATAAACTCAAACTCAAACCCGGCAGTGCAGTCGTATCCGTGGTCAGCAGCCCTTCGTAGGACCTTACGCAGAACGCCGCGCGGGCAGATGTTCTCATGCGCGCCCGTGAACTCCGCGAGGTAGAGATATTGAGAGCCGAGATGAGACACCGAACGGCCGGTGCCTGATAGAATACGCAGGTCAGCATCTCCGAACGCTGATAGCGGCTTTTGCGTGAAACTCGCCGGAATGACCCGGTCCGTACAATCCCACGCCAGCACCGCTTCAGAGAACTTGATAACTTTATCTCCATCCGAGAGATCTTCACCTAAGACGTGTTTGCCTCGCAGAACGCCATCGAAGTCGCTGACGCCGACCATCGCCGCGCGGGCTGGATTCGCTCCGGTGAACCTGGGATCAGTTGGCATTAGTCGCGATCCTGCATCACTAAATCGAACACCTGGTCCATCCGCATTGCTCGCAACTTGCGATAGTCATTCTCAAGCGTAGTCAAGTCGCTATTCACGAGATAAACGATGCCCGGTGTCGACGCCAAGTCGATCGTGGGAACAAGCTCTTGACCAATCGGAACGAATGCAATGGCGTCTGCGAAGCTCGGCAGCTTGCGGATTGCTTCGAGTCCCGGGTAACCGGCGACGACACCGCCCATATCTGAGATCAACGAGACGCAAAGTGCGTGAGCCTGCCGCTTGTAGGGCCCGCGCAGCCTCATATATTCACCAAAGCCCTTGGGATCTGCGTAGCACCAGGCCGTCAGGGTCATATGGTTGTGCCCCAACGCCATCGTTCGTGCTTTTGCCGACATGGTCCCTTGAAGCCTCGCTCCGAAGTCAACCAGAACTGGTCCCCGATGATCGACGATGATCTCAGCATGAGCCGGTCCCTCGGCGATCTGAAGCGCCTGCAACGCTCGTTCCAGGTAGTCGGACAGCTCCTGAACGATTGGTTCGCTGCCGTCCAACAATCTCTCGAGTGAACAGACCGATGATGCTCGCTCGATAGGAACGGTGTCATACGTCCAGGCCTCCGTAACGAAGGCATTCCCGTGGATCGAGATGGCGTTTACGGTGTATTGTTGACCGTTTATTTTTTCCTGCCCGAGGGCAAAACGATTCAACGCTCCGACACGGTTGGTCTTCCCGACAATCGCGCTTAGTGCCCGCTGAATGTCAGCATCTGTCGTGCAAAAGAATACATCCTCGGTTCCCGTACTGTTCAGAGGTTTGATCACGATCTCGTCGAAGTTCGCTTCGCGCTTCCAGCTTGCGATTTCTACAGCATTGTCAGACACGACTTGTCTGATCGATCGCACACCGGCATAGGTCAGCGCGCAAGACAATCGCGCTTTGTCACGCCGAGCAGCCGATAGAGCGGTGCCGTTTGAAGGTAAGCCCAGCCGCTCCGACAACGAATCGGCGAGTTCGACTCCAGACTCGCAGCCGGCGATAACGAACTCAAATTCTCTGCCATGGAGGGCCTGAAGATGATATTCAACGATGTCGTCATACCCCATGCGCTCGCTGGGGCGAATGACTTCATCATACAGGTTAGCATCAAAGTGCGCTTGGAATATGGGTGGAATCTGTGCGGCCGACATCACATGCACGGTTCCAATGCCATAGCGCTTGAACTGTTCCGGTAGATATCGGCCGGTAGAGTATGCGTCTACGATTACACAATTCCGTTCTTTCATGCGGATCTCCGATACTGCAAGTAGATGTTGCTGACGGCGACAGCCGTAATGAGAATGTTTCCAAGGAACGTATGTGACGAAGGCACGATGCGAGAATCGAAGTACTGGAACAGGAAGGTGATGATAGGGGCGGTGGACAGGACCATGTTGACGGTGAAGGGCTCGACGTAACGAATGCCCTGCTGGATCAAGAGCAAAGGAACGATCATCGTCGAAACGCCAACTGCTGCGATCGCAAACCAATGCTGCGAGATCTCAGGCACGATGGATGAATAGTCCACCAGTCCCAGCAGCAAGATAATCGTTCCATAGAACCGATGCGCCAGCACTTGCCGGCCGGAAAACCCACGGTCGAAAAGCAGTTTGACAAGTACATTTGTGAGGGCGAGCGATAGGCCGGCCACGATGGCCAAGACTATTCCAAAGGACGATCGAGCCCCCCACTCCACGCCTGCGTTGCCGCTGGCCGAGATCCAAATCATGTAACTCGCGATCATCGCGATCGAAGCGCTGACGACGATGTCGGATGCTGGCGGAACTCCCTGGCGCCTGATCACGGCGTTTAGCCACACAGTTGCGGTGGGCCCCAACGCCACCATGAACGCGACGACGATCGCAGGTTCAACGTATTTCAAGCCGATAAATAGGCCGATCCAGCTGATTGCTGTCACGACGTTGAGTACGGCGAAGACCAAAAGGGACCGATTCCCCACTCCTGCCTTGCTTGTGTCGTGGCGCGCCAAGAGATTGAACGTCAGACAAACCACGGTAAATGACAGCAGGAGCGCGACGAACGCATCTGCTCGCTGAAAATACGCTGCGGCATAAACCTCGCCTGCCGCACTCACGAGGACATAGAGGGCCACAAAGAGCACTCCCAGCGCGAACCTATTCGTCAATCGTCTACCCTTCCCGTGCCCGCGCGACGGGGCGCGGCCCTCGCAGGGACCGGGCCGCGCGCATCGATTTTGAGGCATTCAACTTTCGGCCTGTACTGACCACGTTTGGTTTGAAATCTCACGATCTGCCCTAGTGATTCTTCGTTCCGCGGTACACAACACAGGCCTCTCCGAATGCTTTGAAGAGTTGCTTGCCGAGGAGATCGGTTGAGACGTGCCATTCGGGGTGCCATTGCACCCCGATTTGCAGCGTCGGCGCGCCAATCACCGAAGCCGCCTCAACAAGACCGTCAGGCGCCCACGCCTCCCGCCTCAGCGCCGGGGCAAGCGCCTCGATGCCTTGATTGTGCAGCGAGTTGACTTGGGCTTCGATCGTCCGGGCGATTGGGAAGAGCGCGCCGTCGGAAGATATCCTGACGCTGTGCGCGGCATCGTACTGACGGTCCCTGGGACGGTCTGGCTTCTCGGCATGCATAGCACCGCTTTCGAGGCTCCACTCCGCAAGCGATGGGCGGAGTGTGCCGCCGAAATAGACGTTGAGCTCCTGAAGCCCACGGCAGATGCCCAAAATAGGCATTCCGAGCGCGATGGCGCTCTGTATGGCTACGGCAGAAAGCCGGTCCCTAGGACGGTCAAGGATCCCAGCCTCAACGTCCCGATCAGGATCAACTAAGGATGCAGGCGCTGACAGGACGGCGGGGTCGACGTTCGATTCATCACCTGTCAAGACCACACCGTCCAGCCGGCGCATGATGGCCGTGGCGAACGCCTCCCCAGCATCTTCCGCGTCGACGGTCGGCAATACGACGCAAGCAACTCCCCCATGACGATGGAGTGCCTGCACGTACTTACGGCGTAACCAGTCGCGATGCACACCGTCGACCAGAAGACGGTTCGAAGTGACGCCGACAACGGCTCGCGCGCGCTCGGGCTGTTGCAGACTCACGCCACCTGGCCCCGCGTCCGGACGGCGGCAACGGACTGCTCATACAGCCGTCGATTTCGCTCTTTCAGCTGAGTTATGACGCTAGGCTGACCTTGAGGCCCCTTGACAAAGAGCCCGCCCCAAGTCGCGGCGACCTTCGCGTAGTTCGGATCCTGCATTCGGATTTTCTGAGCCTTGCGCAACAGCCAAAACGGGATACCGGGCGAAAGGTGGTGCTCAAGGTGGTACTCATCTAGATTCTGCCCAAGAATGGCTCGCTCGAGGAAGCTTCCCTTCCGATTTCTGGTGAGATAGACGTTCTGCGTCTCGTTTTCGCACATTGGCGAGTGCTCGGCGAGTTCGATGAACCAGCCGAGGACCTGAAATGTGGTGAGATAGGGCACGATCCAGAACAGGACGACAATATGGAGCAGCCCAAGAACATATGACCCGGCCAAGATGCTGATCCAGAAGAGATAGAAGCCATACCTGTCAATCAGTATGCCTGAGCGGCTCTGATCCTCGGTATCTTCGACCGAAAACCGGTTGGTCCAGAGATACTTCAGATAGGCCACTGTCGCGCCGCCGAAGATCGGCTTCCAGATGATGTTGAAAGCGTATCTCTCTGGACGCTGCACGTCATAAACGCCGCTGGCCAGGAAAAACTTCAGGTCGGGATCCTTGTCGGGGTCGCCGAGATAGGGATGATGCAAGTAGACATGTGAGATCCGATAGGCCCAGTGTCGCTGGAACAAGGGATAGGAGGCGAACAGAATGCCAAGAACATAATTCCAGGTGGTGTTCTTCGCGAGCGTGCGGTGAGCTGCATCGTGAGCGATGGTTGTCAATCCGCGCTGATAGGCACCAATCAGGAGAACGGCCAGCGGGTAGAGCCACCACGAAACAGACACGGTCGCAAGCGTGCACGCTGCGATAACAGCGTAATCTTTCGCAATGTAGGCGGCCCCTGTGATGTTGTCGGGCCTTAGCTCCGAAAGTTGCTTATTGATCTCCCGGCTGAATTGAACGGCCTCATAGCGTGATGACCTCAGTTTCCAAGCGTCTGCCTGATTCATGAGAACCTCTTCCTAATTGCCTTGCAGGTTGTCAGATTGCGGAAAGCGCCTTGTCCAGATCGCGCAAGATGTCATTGACATCTTCGATGCCGACACAAAGCCGGATTGAGCCGCCAAATATGGCGGCGGCTTCGCGCTTTTCCCGCGGGACGGTGGTGTGAGTCGTCGAGACAGGATGAGTCACGAGCGTGCGGGCGTCTCCCACATTGGAAACGTGATACATCAAGTCAATGTTCTGGATGAACTTTCGCCCGGCCAGTTCGTCTTCCACCTCGAACATGACCATCGCCCCGTGTCCATATGCGGTGTTGAGTGTCTGTTCGACGATTTCCCGATCGGCGCCTTCGAAGAGACCCGGGTAAAACACCCGACGCACTTTTGGATGCTCCTTTAGAACTCCAGCCACGATCCTGGCATTGGCGCAGTGCTGCTTCATGCGAAGCGGCAGCGTTTCAAGCCCTTGGATCAGTTGAAAGCTCGCAAACGGGGAGATGGCTGCACCGGTATCGCGTAACCAGGTCATGCGAGCCTTGAGGAGAAACTCGCTCTTTCCTAGGTCATCGACATCGCGCACGGCGTTGTGCCAGACAATTCCGCCATGCGCTTCGTCGGGACCATTGAACAAGGGGAAGCGAGAAGCTCCGCGATAGCTAAATTTACCGCTGTCAACGATTAGTCCGCCGAGGGTCGTGCCGTGGCCGGAGATATATTTTGTTGCAGAGTACGTTGTAACTGCAGCGCCCAGGTCTGACGGCCGGCATATCAGCGGCGTAGTCGTGTTGTCTACGACCAGAGGCACGCCGTACCTCCGGCCGATCTCCGCAAGCTGTTTAACGGGAAGCGGAATCAGGGATTCGATATTACCTCTCCGAACAGGCAGATGGTGCGATCATCGATCGCTCGCTCGAACGTCTCGGGCCTTCGAGGATCTGCTGTCCTCACGCTGATTCCCAAACGCTTTAGGGTGTTGTGGAGCAGGTTCCAGGTATTGCCATATAGATATGGAGAGGCAACGACATTGTCCCCTACTTCGCCACTTGAAAGATTGACGATAGCAAGGAACGTCGCCGCTTGACCTGACGCAACGGCGAGCGAGTCGCTGCCCATATCGACAGCGGCGTAGCGCTTCTCGAGCGCGCGGGTCGTGGGATTGATAATCCTCGTGTAGGTGAACCCATCGGCCTTGACGTTGTAGACGTCCGCGATGTGGTTGAGATCGCCATCGAGTTCATAAGCTGTATTCTGGTAGATCGGCACTGCGACGGCTTTCGTCACCGGGTCGCGCCGATAACCCGCTGCAGAACAGCAGTCTCGGCGGAAAACGGCAGCTGCCGGTCTCCAACTGCCTGAGCCGGCATCTTTACGCGCGCGGCATATGCCTCTTGGTCCGGCGCCGGCCTTGCTGACCGGGCCTGACCGGACCGGAAATATGAACGAAAAGCGCATCCCAACCGCTCAATCCAGCTGGATTGGATTTCCCCAATGCAACCGACGCGAAAGCTTCGCGTCGCAAGGTGCAGCTTCGAGTAGACGTAAAGATTGTGGGCCGCCAAGTGGCGATACAGCCCATCGAATCCTTCCTGGTCTACTATGCCGGGCGGCGCACTGAACGCAACGCAGACCGGCGACTGCAACTCGGGGGACAGCAGCGGAGACACTGTCCCTTCGAGTTCCTTGATGAGGTCGTCTCTGACCTTCTCGTACCGGAAGCGTCTGGCATCAATGCTCTCCTCATGCAGAATCTTCAAAGCCATTGTCGTTGCCTGAACGATGTGGGTGGGAGGGGTCGACCGCCACTCACCCGTGCGCTCGAGCGAGCGCCATTGATCTCTCACATCGAGCACAAACGATCTCGGTTCTTGAGCCGCATTCTCCAGCAGCTCGCGCGACGCAATTACAAACGCTACTCCCGGCGGCCCTTCTATGCATTTGTTGCTCGATGTGACCAGTACGTCTGGTCCACGCTGGCTCAGATCGATATTGAGAGCGCCGAAGGAACTCATTCCATCAACGATGGTTTTTACGCCACAACGCCTCGCCTCTTCCACGATCTCTTGCAGAGGGTTGACGATTCCGGTTGTCGTCTCACAATGCACGAAACACAGGTGCGTAACGCCAGGATTTCGGCTCAGATACTCGCCGATTTCTTGCGGATCCAAAGGATCGGTTGCGCGCTTGACGAGCTTCAGCGCTTCGACCCCCCACAGCCGCAAAATTTGTAGAACACGCTCGCCATAGATGCCGTTTACGCAGACGAGCGGCCTGTCGGCTCGGGACACAAATGAAGAGAGGGCAGCCTCCATTGCAAAGGAGCCCCCTCCTTGAATGGGCACCACCGAATAGTCCTTAGCGTTTCCCAGCAAGTTGAGCATCAGCCGCCTCATGCAGGCGGTCACCTCCTTGAACTCGTCATCGCGAGATGCGAGATCAAGCTGCATCTGGCTCTTCACCGCCAACGATAGCGACAATGGACCAGGCGTCAGCAAAGAGCGCTGTCTTGTCAAACCATTCCTCCTACATTGTGTTCGTCGATGACCTGCCGTACGCGCGCCATCGCCCCGGAGGCGCGCGTATGCCTTCCTCATCGATAGCTTCGAATGAAGCGCCTTGAAACGCGGTCTCGTTTCGCGTCGACCGCTCCAAAAGGCCGCCGGATGACAACCTTCAATTTCTCATTGCGGATGGAGAGCAATCCTTCACAAAGCTCCCCGTTGATGCGTTTCAGACCTCCCAGATAGCCTTTTTGCGCTGAACGCTCGGGCGCAAGTGGGCGCCGACGCTCGCTCTCATCCAACTGTCACGCATGTGCAGGCTTGGGCGTGGTCGCCTCTGGCGCTATGAGGCGCCGGTCGGCCGGCGGTCTACCTGTAAGACTGCCCAGTCAGGCAAGCTTTGCCGCCAGAAAGGCGATGCAGCCTAGTACCCGGAATCAGAGCTGAGTGATACGGCGGCCTTTGAAACGGCGTTGCCGGACCTTTTTCTTGGTCCAGACGAAGGGCTCGGCTCTGTCGTTGTATGCGTTGACGTAGGCATCGATGTGTTCCTGAAGCTGCTTGAGGCTCGTGAAGGAGGTGCCGCTGAGCGACTGCCCCTGCAAGATGGAAAACCATACTTCGACCTGATTGAGCCATGACGCACTTGTCGGCGTGAAATGAAATTGCACGTTGGGGTGGGCCTTGAGCCAGTCCTCGTTCTTTTTATGGGTGTTGAGGTTGTCGAGGATGACGTGAAGCTTGCGGTTCGGAAAAGTCGCGGTGACGCTGTTCATGAAATCGAGAAACTCGACGCGGCGCCGGCGTTTTGAATGGGTCGCGATGATCTTTCCGGTGGCGACTTCGAGCGCCGCAAACAATGTTGTGGTGCCATGCCGCTTGTAATCGTGGCTTTGGCCGGTTAAGGCGCGGCCATTGGGCAACTTCAGATAACCCTGCGCTCGCTCCAAAGCCTGGATCGAGGGCTTCTCGTCCACGCACAGCACAATGGCCTTCGCCGGCGGCGCGACATAGAGGCCGACAACATCGGCGGCTTTGGCCGTAAAGTTCGGGTCGTTGCTCTCGCACCAGGACTTGCGAGCCACCAGGTCAATCTTGTGGCTGCGCAGGAACCGCCAGACATATTGGACATCGACATCGCCCAGCGCCTCGGCCAGCAGGGGGCCGGTCCAGCGCGCAAACCCTTGCGGTGGCGGCTTATCCAGCAGCTTCAGAATCCGCTTGTCGGTCGTCTTCGTATAGATCGGCTGCTTGCCAGGCCGCGGCTTGTCTTGCAGCCCTTCAAGGCCATGGTCGGCATAGCGATGCCGCCAAAGGCTGACAATCCGCGGCTGGACCCCAACTTCCTTGGCGATCGACCGGGTGCTGCGCCCATCCGCCGCCAACAGAACTATCCGCGCCCGCTTCAAATCGCGCTGCAACGTCACCGGTGAGCGACAGCACGCCTCAAGCACCTTGCGATCTTTCCTCGAAAGGTGGACTTCTCTTGCTTCGGGTATCATCCCGACCTTGAATCACGACTCACGTTCCAAGAAAAGTGGGTACTAGATCGTCGCGCCCGGACGATAGGCAGGCACACTCGATAGTCTTCGTTCGCAGCGGGTGTCCAATGCGTTTGCTTGGGACTTGATACATTTTCACTCCGTCGCTCGTGGAGGGATTGGGACGCACATGGCTGTCTGGGCGAGCTCGAAGATCGTACAACTTGACGTTACGGGCGTTTCAACCCTCTCCGGAATTTTTCTCGCGGGACTTTTTCCTCACGTACTCCCGTTTGGCAGCGACAAGTCGACGCAAGCAGCGGAGTACGAGGGATTCACAGCGAGGTTCAATAGTTTGAACGTTAGATCTGGATCGAGCGTGAGTATTCCGCGTGCGAGCGCGATTCTGCGGAGAAATGACGGGATCGTTCCGTTTACGTGCAATCCGGCCAAAAGAGCCATATGGAGGTACGAAGCTTCTCGGCAGCCCGGGCGAGATCCTACTGGATGCTGTGCATGACGGTTTAAACCTTCCGCCATAGCTGTTGTGTCACGTCATTGCGCTCGCAATGGAGCGGCGTTGGCAGCCCGCGGCGAGCCACACTTGATGGCGATCCAGCGATCTTGGATGCTTGCGCGAGCAGGAATCAGTTCGACACCTTTTGGCGAGCGGCCTTGTGACACAACATGTCGCCTCGATTTGCCGGGAGTACGTCGAGCCAAGTCCAATGAAGTTGCGCGCTTTATCTTGGAAGCGATTCCTGGGCTTTCAGCATCTCAGTTACTTAACGCCGCTTCGCCGCGGGACGTCTCACCGAGCGATATGGCGGCGGTGAGCGTGCGGTTTTACGGCGGTTCCAAGGCGTGGGCGGCGAGCAAAAGTTGCCGGCATCCCAGCGCTCGTTGCGCGCAACTACCTCGCCGATGAGGCACTCTGGTTGGACGACGGTCGCACTTCGTACTTGTCCTGCTCTCTCCTCTGCAGGCCGGCTCGTTGATGCGAGCTCGCGTCCGACGTGGTCTACGGGCGCGGTCGAGCACGCCAGCGGTTGACCAGAGCGGATCATCAAGTGATCATCTCTGTCGCTTGCCAAGGATGAGCTTCGCTTCCTTTTCGGCTGCGCCTATGGCGCCTTCATGGCGATCAACCAGGAAAGGCGGAACGGAGCATGACCCGAACACGCGGCGGGGCTTCGTAGCTCAGGATGGCGCATGTTCGTGACAGCATTGCCTCGCGATGCGAAGGTACAGGCCTACGCCGAAGGTATTCGCCGACGAGCGGCGGCCAAAAAGGGAAGAAAGCTTGCCAGACGTTACCATCGCCAGCGTCCTTAGGAGATGCTGAGGATCTGCTCAAGCCGCGGGACCTCCCCTCGCAACGTCTCGATAGCCACGTCTCGGTTCTCCGAAATGTTCAAAGCAGTGTGGACCGGCTCTCCAGCGTAAGATGAGCCGGGCAATCCTCCCGCATTGGTACTTCGCATATCCCACCAGGTGCGGAATATACGGCGATAGGGTTCAGTTACCTCCCGCCCCCTGTCTAGAACTCCGGATTTCTGGGCATGCAGCAGTTCCTGCTCATATCCGAGTTCCAGCAAAAGCTCGGCACCGACCAGATCGGTCACGGTTTGCATCTCCTCGACGCACAATTGAGATTGCCGTGATTTGACTGAGCTTCCGTGGATGGCGTTTCGTTCCACGTTTTTTCGATCCCCAAAGCTGCTGGCTTGAAGATAATCTGCTCGTCCTATGCTAGCCGATGCGACGCCATCTGGATCACAGCCGAGCCCTGTCAGTACACGTTGGATTTCCTCGTCCGGACGCGCCACGAGCAGTTCGTATTGCACCAAATGGGCCTGCGGGCGAGTACGTTGCTCGGCGAGCCTAGGAAGACCCAAAACCAAATCGGGGAGTGAAGATATTATGCCATCGGGCAGACGAAGCATGAGATCAGTGAGACTGGAAACGCTGACCGGCTGCGAGCTGTCTGCCCGCCATGGAATCCCAGGTCGATTTCAATGAAGCGGCGATGGCGTAGGGATTGCGCATCAGAAGGATGTGTGGCGCTTCTGGATAGACGGATTCAACAAAGTCAAGGACCGTCCATAGCGTGGTGTCTTATCTATGATGATGCGCTTACCCGCTTCTGCCAGATACTGATCGTATGCTGCTTCTGCAAAAGCGCGGCTAACGATCGCGCGGTCTATCCGTCCTAAGAATTCGGAGGTTGCGGCCTCAATCAGTGCGCTGCCCCCCGGATGGCGCCGATCCACCTTGCCAAACGCCTCGAGCGCCAACATTAACCAGGGTTCAGGCGGAGCCACAATGTCTGGATGGAGCTTCAGCAAATGAGCCAGGAGTGTGGTCCCAGATCGTGGAAGACCGAGAGAAAGCACACTCAGGTGAACGACCAAAACGTCCGCTTATCGTCAGGCGCTCGTGCTGGGCACGCGCCCCCCTGTCGGCGCTAGCTCGATTGGGCGAAGCAAAGCGAGCCGCCCGATCGCATGAGGACCAACAGCTTGCGTACAAAGCGACGAAACGACAGAATTTTGGCTGCTACTCATGACCTAAGACCCATTCACTTCGATCGGGCGGGATCACAGAAGGGTAACTGCAATCGCGCCTCCGATTGCTCGACCAATAGAACGAAATTAAGCAACTGCTCAATTGCAGCAAGATTGACTCGGATGTAGGAAGGTTGGAAAGAACTATACGGACGTTTGCCGAAGACCGCGCGAGCACATGGCAGGTTGCTACGTATGTAAATGCGACTGCACCTCGCTGATTCTCGGCATACTCCAAGACATTTCGGGATATGAGCGGAGTGCTGCAAAGAATCAGGTCATATCGCGGGGGTCACACTTGAGTGAGCGCCGCGGCTAGCCGGTCAACACATTGGATTATAGCTCCGGCCAACTTTCTTTCGACAAGCGCAATCGTCCAAGCCGCACGAAGTATTTGGGTTAGCGGATCCGCAACGTCGCTCTTCCCCTGACAGGGGCTAAGGAGGCTGAATGACGGACCTGATCCAACATGCCACGGGATAACGCGATCAGCAAGCGCGCTTGGCCGCGTCTCTACTCACGAAGACGAGATTTTTCCGCCGTTCATGTGGAACATCCTTGGTAGGGCTACGAGCAAGACAATGTCTTCAATGCCGATTATGAATCACGACCGGACATAACCTTTTAGACCAACACTTTCTAACAAAGTCCATCAATGAGGATGCTGGAGCCCCACCGCCACATTGAAACGCCATCCAAAAAACCCCTCAGCGCGAATCGGCAAACCCAATTTGCTAGAGAACCTTCTATGGGCACTGAGGGCGGCCTGCGAGCCGCCCTACCGTGCAAGTACCAGCGCGGCCCAAGCTACCGCTGATGTCCGAGTCCGATTCCAAGATTTAAGGCCTTCTGGCGGAGCGCACCGACACTGCGTTTGGTCATCTTTGCTATTTTTATCACCGGGGTCCTGGCCTTCGAGTGGACTTTGAGCTCCTTGATATCTGCCTTCGTCCATTCGCGCCGCTTAACGCTTTTCTTAGTTGCTTTCTTCACGATGAATGCTCCTTTTTAGCGGAGCGGCTTGTAACATAGTTTTCTCGGCGCGACGACGGTAAAAAAATAGACAATATTATAGGACATCGCGCCAAGTGTAAGCTTTGGCATGTCTTCCGAAGCGAGGTGTCTGCACTGTTGCAGCTGCGCAATTGTAAACTTCATACGCACGTCGCGTTCTGATAGCGTTCCAATCGACGCCTTTATATCCGGAGCTAAACAACCGACACGCTCTCGAATAAGCGAGAGCCAAATCGCGATAGAGATCAACAGGTCCAAATAAGGAGGTGCGCCCAGAGAACGGAAAGATGTTGTGTCTCCGCGATATTGCTTAGAGAGGTGGCTGACGAGAATGATTAAAGGCACACTCACCTTTGATCACGCGCTCTTTGTCAAGTTCGCTTTTGGTCGTATTCAACTCGCGCAAAGAGCGCCGCCGCTTGATGGATCATGCCCAATTTTCGGGATAAGAAATTTGCTGAAAATCCAGCACGACTGGCGTCCACCGCCGATCAGGACACCACAGGCGTAGACCGCTTAAAGACGAGCAGAGACCTTCGTCGGCTGCCTTCGCCAACCAATACATGGGGTTCTTGGTCCCCTTCTCGTATTTGACCCGGATGCCTTCCGGGAAATCAGTTTAGCCGACCGTCTCGATGACACTGATGTGCACGAAGAGGCCAAATCCTTCGTCCCTCAGGTCAATATCTTTGGTCGCGTTCAACGACTCCACAACACTGATTACAACGACACTGTTTCTAGATTGAACTTCGCAATCCAGTCGAACTGCATCACCACCAGCAAGGGTTCAAGCGGCTTTCCTCCACGTCGACATCGGTTTACGTCGGCTCAATCGCATGCCGTGGGACGCTTTCTGCCCGTGTTCGCTTCCAGCCGAGAAACCAAAGGGAGCGGCAGCTCAGCTTTCGGCTCTTGCGCGATCTCTCGCTCAACCTGCGCCTGCATAGTACCCCGATCTAAGTTTTCGAGCGCCTCAAGTACTCTCTTCCCTCTTCGGTGATAATCCAGCACCCGGCCTTCCGCTCGATCAGCTTTTGGCCGAAAACATCGAGTGGGGTCGCGCGGCTCGCAATCCGCTTCATACGGTCCGTCCACTCCGGGCCGCTGCTAAAATAGATAGCCAAATGCTGCTTAACGACTTCGATACTCGCCAGACCGTGCGGCTGCAGGCGAGTATCTTCAGTATCGACAACTGAAAACTCGCGCACGCCATCGACTTAAGGAAAAGCCCATATTACATATTTTGAGGTAAGCTCCAGAGCTGCGAGCCGCTTTTCAAAAGAGAGCTTCCTCCTAAAGCCGATTGCACGACACCCGCCTGCCGTCGCCGCGGTAAGCAACGCTTTTCGACTGCATCTTGCCAGGACTCTTCCGAAGAACGGTTCAGCATTAGATAGCTGCGTTGACTAGGAGCGTGAGGTGGTCTCGACTGCCGACTTCGACCGACTTGAGATCAAACGACGTCGGTAGTAGCCACGCCGTTGTACATCCTGACGAATGACGTCGCTCACGAAACGAACCGCCCGCTTCTTTCGTTTCCAATTCCCGCCCAATCCCGCGGGGATCGCAAAGCCTCTCGGCACGACCAAAAGATCGTTTCTTTGGTTCAAATAGATATCGAACATGTGGTGGCTCTTTTTCGCACAAGCGTAGATCGGCTGTTCACCGATCTGGTGACATCGAAGCAACAGTTTCCTTTAAGTCACTGGACGATCAAATGACATTCAAAAGCTCCCGTCCTGATAAGGGAAGACGGTCACGCGCACAATGGTGCCGCAAGATGTGAGCGTGTGCACGTCCCGACTTACGGCGCCCGGAGAGGCACCCGTCAATGTCGACCTCAAACGCGGCGGAGAGTCTATCTAGGTGGCTCAACTACGGCAATGCCAGCCTACGCTACGATTTTTCTCCAACTAGCTGATGCAGCATAAGCTTCGCCAGGTATGAGGCTCCCAAAGCAGCGGCTTAGCAGATCGTTGCCCGGAAAGCAGACGATCGTCGGTACTAGCTGAAGTAATCCTCCGGCCCGCCTTCGCGAACCGTGTCGAGAGTAACGCAATGGAACCCACCGCCGAAGATCCGTCTATGGCGGCGCCGAACCGGGACAACCTGAAAGCTGAACTGTTCAAGGATCCGAGCCAGCTCGGGGCAGGCGTCGTTGACTAAGACGACGTCAGGAGCGACCGAGAGGACGTTGACATCAATGTAAAGACTGGACAACAGCAGATCGTCGTCGTTGTAAGCCGGAAAACTATTTTTGGTTGGCTCGGGCGCTACTATCATGTCCCAGTTGCGCATTGCTTCTGGCAAATAGTCCGCCACCTCGCGAGACCGCACGAGCAGCGGCCCCGGCGCAAGCGCTATGACCATACTATCAATATGGCTATCGCAGAGCTTGTAGGCACGGTGGATCCGAAATCGTCCTTGCAAATGGCGCTCAAGCCAATCACATGGCATCGCGTGATTCTTGGTAGCGATATTTACGACGAGGTCGCGTCCAACACGCAAACACTGCGCACCGTCCCACATCATCTCGAGGCCAACGTCATAGGGATGTGTTCCGGGATGGTGGATCGGTTCCGTTGGACCACCGGTCGTTGACAGGGCGTAGGAGCGGTCAAATGAACGGTTAGTCATCAACGGGCGCGGCATCACTGACCATCGCGCGCCTCGGTCGAAATAGGACGCGAAGATTGGCTTGAGAAATTGCGTCTCGAAGTATCGTGAGCGGAGCATAGGAGGGGTCTCGATCAATTCGTCTCCAACCACTAACGCTATGTCGCGGACATTGAGCGGCGGCACGACTGCGGCCAACCAAGCAAGGGTGCGAACCTCCACGGTGGACGCATCGAGTGTCATCGGTCGATGCACGGTCACGTTAAGCTTCCGCAACGTGTTCACAATTCCTTCGACGTCCTCATTCAGTTCGTCCAGGTAGCGGTCCTTGATCCGATGGCGGACCCGCGTGCCAGCTTGTGTGCCCGCTGCCGCAGAGGACAGACGCGGAGCAGCGCGATCGTCTGTTCTCTACCCACTGGGATGATCCCGCCTTGGCCGGCTGGTCAGATGCGCTCTACACCATTGCCGGATACGTGCTCTACACCACGAATTCAACCTATCTGACCTGGCAGGTTCGCCGGCGGATGACGTATTTGCCGTCCCTTCGGGATTCCATATACGGCTGCCGGCGTGGTTCAAATTGTATAATTGGAACGTTTGCCACAGTAAGGCTACCGCACGGAATGGCAGCGGGCGGAAGTAAGGCTGATGCGGAGCACCGCTGCCAAGGTTCGAAGTGGACGCCGGTCACTGTAAAAGGGCAAAGTCTCATCCGATTGAAACGCGGAGCCGGACACAATGTCGTAGGCATGCTCGACGAACACGTCGTCGCGCCGGATGCCATAGCCGAAGAATACCATGACTGGCGAGGACGCCGGTGAATGTCACGGGCGTGAACTGAGAGCATTGGCCGGAGTTGAAGACCTTAAACTTCCTTGGAAACCCGGAAAGTGCGACGCCCTTGCAACTCAGGAGAGCTCGTCCTCGCGGAATGCTCGAAGATGATGTGGACGGATTGGCTCATGCAGGCGGTGTTCGAAGCTCCAGTACATCGGCGAAGATTGTCCAATCGCGGACCCGCCTTTGCCGGCAGAAATCGGTCTCCGCCTGCTGAGCAGCAGCACTCAGCGAGGCGGCATCGACCTTGAATGCTGCCTGGCACGCACGATGCTCGCCGCCGGCATCGTCGCAAACGATCTTCATAAACCGGACGCTAAATGAAGGCATGCCCCCTCTCTTTGTGTGGTTTGCTTATCCACTATTCTGCCATTCGCGCGGGGAGTATTTGATTTGCCTCAAGGAGCATCCCAAGAGGTCTGTCTGATCCTCCGAAGATAGGCCAAGAAAGTCCGCCGTGAACTTTACGAGTTGTCCGCGATAGTCTTGTGAACGACTGCCGCAAGTGCAGGCTTATCGCGGGCTGATTTCTGCCATGCGCCGGCGGCTATGCGCGCAAGCGATCGCTGGGCACCAAGAACCCCGAACTTGCATCGGCGGTCCACCTGAAGACGCGATTGCAGAAGCCGCTCATCACGCTTGTCCTAGCCCACGTTTCGATAAGCCCGGTCCAGGACTTCAGCGCCGGAGCTTAAGGTCTATCAGCGCCCGGCAAGGCGACCGAGTGAAAGGCGAAGCATCAATTGACCGTCGGCGTGCACGGAGCAATGGCGAAAAGTTGTCCTAGCCATGGGCGTGGGTTGCACCTCAATTCAACGCGTTGGTCTGTTGCAGAGAACGCGAGGCGCTGGCTGAAGCGCGAGTTCGGAACATGTCGACGAGCGTCTGCGGCTGGTAGCGGTCACGAGCCTCCGATCCCGGACGCGCACAACTTTTTGACAAGCATCAATGCTGCAGCGGCTGCCTCTGATAGAAGTGGTCTTCTAGTAAGGTCAGACGCACGGCGGACCGAAATGCTTGACGCCCATGATGCTTTCTTGCCCGGGTACCCGCTGCCGTTCCTAGGACTGCTACCAGACGCAGCCGCAGCCGCGCGGCGGCCAATGACCGGCCACATGATAAATTGCGCCGACTTGCGACGGCATCTACTTTATCGGCCTGCGGGACGGCCCTGCTATGGGCTCAGAGCGATGCCGCCCATCTAACGGTGTTAAGAAAATGCGCGCGTGAGGGAGGCCCCCCACACACAACCAACACGATGACGCCGGAGGATAAGGAGATGTGTCTCACCAACAAGGGACGTGATATGACAGACGGCCGGACCATTTACCCTGCTCCGGGCCGGATTACTGGAGTTGGAGTCCAGTCTAACTTGTGCAGCACAGCTACAAATATCAACGGCCGAGGCCTTGAGCTGATCCAAATCAATTCGACCAAAGCTCAGATGTCGTTTCGTGGCGCAGATCTAAATATTTCAGTTCGCGAGCGGATCATGTTTCGTCACAACAGCGCATGGCCGATAGCCCTCCGCCGCGGCTGACGCGATCGAGAACGCGGGCCATCCGAACGTTATCGGCTTGGGCCCGTCCGCGCAGAACCCAAGCGATGTGCGCGGTGTTAACAAGGTTATCTGAATTTGTCACCCCGCAGCTATGAACACCGCCCAGCATCTAATGATCTGACATGGGAGCAGCTTGGAAAGGCGCCGCCCTTCGATCAGGATCTGGAGATTGCCGTGATCGAGGGTAATTCAATTCACCGGGTGGTCTTTCCTTGCCGCCGGATCTTCGGCGGATGGATCAACGCGAATACCGGAGAGCAAATCGCTGTGCGGCCAACGCATTGGCGTATCTGGCCCGGATAGCCGTTATTCCAAATGGATTGGCGTGAGTTGGGGTACGGAGTGCCTTTGACGTCCTCTCTTCGGAAACTATCTAGCGTGGATTGATTGAGGGAGCCTGACGGCATCTCCGAGCGGACCGAATCCGCGCCGGTGCCTTGCGGTGTCCGTCAAGCATTAGTTTTCTCATTGCTGTCGCGGCCGTTGCCAACGTGCCCATGAGCGACAAATCACAGCCTAGACGGCCGCGTACCATGGCATGATTGAGCTGCGGCACTTCTGCTTGAATGGGTCGCAGATTTTCGGCGAATGTCGTCGCCTTGATCGAGCAGCCGGCAATTCTCCCGCGGCCGACGAAACTAGCGTAACGCGTCACCATCTTTTCTCCGAGACCGTACCTTCCCCGGTCCACGAAGTGGACCGGGCATTTTGTCAGCGGCAAGGATAGCCTCGATAATGTGGAAAGCGTAAATCACCATAACCCAATTAGCTTTGTCGAGAACAGACCGGAGCTCGGGATCAACGGATTTGCGGATCGGATGCAGCGCGCAGTTCGCGCGCGGCAGCGACCATGTTGGCGAGCGCAGGCCGAACCTCCTCCCATTTGCGCGTTTTTAGGCCGCAGTCCGGATTGACCCAGAGCTGAGAATCCTGCAAGCGCGTCCGAGCTAGCACGATCAGCTCCTTCATTTCGTCCGTCTCGGGAACGCGCGGAGAGTGAATGTCGTACACGCCCGGTCCGATTTGATTTGGATATTCGTACCTCCTGAACGCATCCAGCAGCTCCATTTTCGATCGCGACGTCTCGATTGAAATGACATCCGCATCCATTGCAGCGATCGCACCGATGATGTCGTTAAACTCTGAGTAGCACATATGTGTATGGATTTGCGTTTGATCGGTAACGCCCGATGAGCAGATGCGGAAGCAATCTCCGGCCCAATCGAGATATGCCTTCCAGTCCGACCGGCGCAATGGCAATCCTTCGCGAAGTGCAGCTTCGTCGATCTGTATCATCGCCGCACCGGCATTCTCGAGATCGCGGACTTCATCGCGCATCGCGAGCGCAAGCTGACGGCAGACCTCGCTTCTAGGAATATCATCGCGAACAAACGACCAGTTCAGGATCGTCACCGGTCCGGTCAACATCGCCTTCATCGGCTTACTAGTTAGTGATTGCGCGTAGCGCCACCATTCCACGGTGATCGGCTTCGGCCGCACTACATCGCCAAACAGGATCGGGGGCCTAACGCAGCGCGAACCATAGGACTGAACCCATCCATTCCTTGTAAATGCGAAGCCGGCGAGTTGCTCGCTGAAGTACTGCACCATGTCATTACGCTCGAATTCGCCATGAACGAGGACGTCAAGACCGATGTCCTCCTGCCAACGTACGGCGCGGGCTATCTCCTCTTTGAGGAACCTGTCGTATTGCTCCTCGCTCATCGCACCTCGCGCATGCGCCGCGCGAGCATTTCGCACCGCTGTGGTCTGCGGAAACGATCCTATCGTCGTGGTGGGAAAAGCCGGTAGTCCAAAGCGTTCCCTTTGGATCTCGGAACGACGGGCAAACGGGGTGGCGCGCTGGCGCATCGTCTGATCGATCGCCCTCATTCGGACAGCGACGTTGGCATTATGGATCTTCGGCGAGGTCCGGCGGGCAGTCGCAGCGCATTCCGACTCGGCAAGAGCTAGCCCAACATTCTGGTCGCCTGCGAGTACCCGCGCCAGGATCGCAAGCTCACGCATCTTCTGAACCGAGAAAGCAAGCCAGCTCTTGACGTCGGACGCGAGCCCGGTCTCGAGTTCAACATCGACCGGCACGTGAAGCAGCGAGCAGGATGGAGCGAGCTGTACACGGTGCCTGCCAAGCTTCGCAATCGAGGGCTTCAGCCGCTGACGGAGCGACGGCAAGTTCGACCGCCACACATTCCGGCCGTCGATGACACCGAGCGACATGACGAGATCACTTCGGCCGTCAGCAACGATCTGATCCAATAGTTCTGGCGCTCGAACCAAATCGACGTGCAGACCGGAAATTGGCAGGCTCAAGGCAGTATCCAGATTGTCGCCTAGGGCGCCGAAATAGCTCGCAAGCATGATCTTGATAGCGGGTCCCTCCTTTGCGAACCGGTTATAGGCGTGCAGCAACGAATTTCGCGCCGCCTCATCCAGATCAAGGACCAGGCAGGGCTCGTCAAACTGAACCCAACTTGCCCCTCGTTTGGCTAATTCATGCAGAAGGTCGATATAGACGGGTATCAGATCATCGAGGAGAGAGAGGGGCTGGAACGCACTATCGGTACTCTTGCCGAGCTTTAAAAATGTGACCGGCCCGATCAGGACAGGGCGGGTCTGAAAGCCAAGAGCCCTCGCTTCCTCATACTCTTCGACGGGTTTGCGAGAGCACAGTCTGAACGCCTGTCCCCGGTAAAACTCAGGAACCATGTAGTGGTAGTTGGTATCGAACCACTTGGTCATTTCCTGCGCGGGCACGCCAGATCCCCGCGGGCTCTGGGCGCAACTCGCATCCTGCTCGCCGCATTGCGATCCGCGGGCCATGGCGAAGTACGTTTGGAGCGAAACGGATTCTCCGTTCGCGGCGTAGATCTCCGGGATTGCGCCAACCATGACGCTTGTATCGAGCACCTGATCATACAGCGAGAAGTCGTTTGACGGAATGATCGTGACGCCGAGCGATTTTTGACGAGCCCAGTTCGCTGCGCGTAGGCCGAATGCGTCTTCGTGCAACTGCTGTTCACTAATCTTTCCAGCCCAGTAGCTTTCTAGAGCGAGCTTGAGCTCACGCCTTGGGCCGATGCGTGGCGTTCCGAGCGTAGCAACTGGAAGAGAGAGAGGAGACATAGCGTTAACCCCTGTTGGGGACAAAGGCCATGGCGGACGCAGGCAGGAGAAGTCGCGCGTGCGACGGCTGCTTGGCGCACCACCGAGACACCCCGCCCGTGGACCAATATATTGTCGGGGCCGGTCTCCTGGCTTGCTGGTCATCGCTGCTGTCCGGCCTTCCCGAAGCCGTGCAGGCTTCAGCGACATCGTCGGACAGCGGCTCGCCGCTCACAGTTGCGGGGGCAGAGCCGGCATTTGCACCGGCTTCCCTCTTAGCTCCGGATCAATGGGAACCGGAGAACCTCGACGACTTGGATTATCGGCAGGAGAACTCTTCCGTCAACCTCTCAGATTATGTGCAAGCTAATCTGCGACATCCGCTAGCCGAATGACCGTGCATCTCTGTGACTTCACCATCTAGAAACATTCTCTCATCAGAGATGTCATAATCAGACATATCCTTCTCAGATGCCGGATAAGCATCGGAGCTGCCTTGAGGCGGAGCCGCACGCTAAATTGATGAAAGGGACAGAAGCAGCCTGCCGGCGGGAGTACCGACGTTATATCAGAGCGCTTTCAATGCGGCTTTGCGATTTCCAGAGGTTCGCCCAGCACCTCAGCTAGCCAGCTCTTCGCTCAACTAAAGGATCTGCGGCGAATAGGCCAAGGCACGTGGCGAAATTTAGCAACTGGCGAGGGGTTGATTTGCGTGCCACCCAGACTTCAGAGCTGGGATCAAGCCGGCTTGGTGCTTGGCAATCACGCAGCTCGAACGCGGGCGGCACGATAGCGAACCACACAGCTCAATGGCGGCAAACCCACTTCCGTCCACAGGCATCCGGCATCGAGGCGTTCAACTCTTCTGCTAAATATCCGGTGCGGGACATGGATGCACAAGCTGCGGCGGATACGCCAAACAGAAACATCGAAAACATGCAAAGGTCGGAAAGTCGACAAGAGTGACACAAACTCCGTGAAATTTTCCGCCTATTGCCTGGCACGAAGAATGCAGACCCTCGGAATGCCCAGTCTCCTCCTCTGGGCAGGTCCAGCTCAGCCAATTGACGCAGTCGCTGCCGGGGAAGTTAGCTGCGCATGACATAGAGGGGAGCGCCTGCTCGCGCGGGACAGCTAGCGGGTGCATCCCCGTAAACTTCTTGCGATGGCATAGCAGGTTCGAGGTTGCCTGCTTCACAAGATATTTGGATGAAACGCGATAGGCCGAGGGTTATGAAGAGAATGCCTGGAAGACCCGCGCTATGGCTTAGCGTGGTCGGATTTTTAATCTGCCTCGCCTGGCCGGCTGCCATGAGCAATAATATTCGGGCCAGCGACAGTCCCCTTGTCGAACGACTGAAGTCAACTTGGCGAGCGCAAGATGGTGAGACGATAGAACAAATTATCTCCAATGTCTCGAAGGTGGCACAGTTCGTGCCTCAAATGTGGGGCGTTGTTGAACTTGGCCAAAACGACTTTATTTTCGTTTCGTGGACCAGACACCGGGACAACAAATCGGACGAACAGTACGTTATCGCCTGGAAGATCGCCCTCGACGGCACGCTTGAACTTGCGTCGACTTATGCGAAGCCGATGGAATTGGGCTGGCGCGCCCTGGCGCTCTCCCTAATCGCCAGTGAAGTCGCAGATGGCGAAAGGGACGCAAATCTTCGCTTTCTGCATGATCCGGCCAACTTCAACTTTGTGACTACCCCGCAAGGCCGGCTCGGCGATCTTCTGCGGCAGGGCCGCTGCACTATCATTGAACCAGTTGGAGTGGACTACTTACCGAAGCGGAATGATAAACCGGCCGAGAAGGGTGGCGTGTGGCGCGTTCTGCTCTTGGTGAATTGTAGTATCCAAGGACCACGTTATTTTACACACAACGGGGTCATCACTTTCGAGAAGAGAGAAGGACAGGATTGGGAGCCACAATCCTCCTTTGCCAAACGCATCGCGAAATTTCCCCCTGGCTCCTGGTTCCAACGCACCGAGCCAAAAGAAGAGGAAGACTTAGGAGAGCCAAGGCCTGAGTAAACCGCCGCAGAGCAACATCTTGCCGCAGTGGCGGAGCGCCTCGAACCTATTGCAAGACATACGCGCTCTACACTTGCTTTGTTTTAGCATCCGCAACGGTCCGGGTGCCTTTCTCGCAGCAGTCCGTCCCGTCGCAAGAAGGTCGGGCCGCGCGATTCCGTTTGTTCCGCCTAGTGTCAGCGGCGCGCACGAGCTTGCGAGATGTGGTTTTCCCGCCTTCACTCCACCCGGTGTGAGGACATCAGTTTGCGTAGCAACGTCGAAGGCACCAGGAAATGAGTGCTGAGACGAAGCCGGCGAGGAAGTTACCGGAAACCGTTCACCGGTAGCAACCCAGCATACCGCTGGGCGCTTGCGCATTTCGGAGCGTGCAGACCGGGAAGCTCAGAGCCGTACGCAAGAACGTCGAGGACCAGACTGGCTCGGCCCTAGCTTATCTGGCACCCATTCGTCTGCACGTCATAGATCCGGATTTCGAAGCATGGAAAACACTTCTATAACTGTGCTCCACCTGCCCTGGTCGACATCAACGATCATCCTGCCGGGCGGAAAAGGCATCGGATTTGCGCGGTTTGCTCGCGCAAGGAGCTAAGTTATGCGCGGGCGTCTACGCTGAACTCCATTGCGTCTTCTTCTAAATCGGTCAGAGCGAGCCAGACAAGATTTTTCACATCTTTTCGTGTGAAATGCGAAATTTCATCGCAGAACCGTCGGCAGCGGCAAGATTGCCGCTGGGAGCCGTGGCCGACCAGAACAAGGTTGCTCCTCAACGCCTGACTCCACCGCGAGCGCCGGCGCTTCATAGTCGGTCTCCTTTTTTGCAAAACACAACATTCCGGGGTTCGGGTTTGTTCAGCATCGCCCGTTCGGCCCGCCCGCGAGGATTTCCCCCTCAGGTGGAGGGTACAGCGCGGTCCTAGTGAGAGAGCCGATGCTCGAAGAATACCGCCGCCCGCCCCGAAGAAATCACTTGATCCTTACGCAGCGTCAGGCCGTAGGTTCGCGTTCCGGCGAAGCGCTCATAGAGCGCTCGGAAATGCCGGCGGAATAACGCACATAATGCTGTCAAGCAGTCGAATGTATCGGCACCGTATCGTGCGTGAAACGTGGATCAGGAGCGAAAGGTTATTGTCGGTGAACCGCGGAATTATGTTCGCATTGCTCGCTCTCGTCACATCTCCGGTCTGCGCCGCGACGCTCAGCGGTGCTCCGCGCATCCTCGACGGCAATACGATCGAGATCGAGAAAACCAACGTTCGGCTCTCAGGCATCGAAGCTCCTGAGACGGACCAGATTTGTCTCGACACCAACGGTCGCAAATGGGCCTGCGGCGTAGCTGCTCGCGACGAGCTTATCAAGCATTCAAATGGGCGAACCTGGGATTGTCACACCCAGAGAGTCGATGAGTACAGACGAGCCCTCGGTAACTGCTTCATCGAAGGCGAGAATGTGAATGTCTGGATGGTACGCTCGGGCTGGGCACTATCGGCTGCTGCATCTCACGCTGTCTATGAGTTGTCGGCAAGCACAGCCCATGCCGGACTGTGGTCGGGAGCGTTCATCGCTCCGTGGGACTGGCCTCGCCGCAATAAGGGCACGATGATCATCGGCGCGTGGTCGGTTCCGATCGACGCGCAGGAAGTACTGCTCGGATCAGTCCTGCTGTCGGAACCACCGTCCCCCGAGTGCCTGATAAAAGGCACTGTCGAGCGCAGCGGCGAGCGGATTTATCACCTGCCAGGGCAAGCCAGCTACGAACTAATCGATATGACGAAGAAGCGCAGCGAACGCTGGCTTTGTAGCGAAGCGGAAGCCGAAGCCACCGGGTGGCGTAAGGCCGTGCGATGAGGCGACACATGCATGCAGCCAATTCTCCAAATATGAACCATTTAACCAGCACTGCGCGTTCGCGCCGTTCGCTGTTGTTGTTTGCTGCTTCGACAGTTTTCCTACGATTCGGCAATAAAATTGCCGATGCAAGGGAAGCAAAAGGCACGCCCAAGCCAGATAACCTGCTGTCGCCAGATGCTGCCCTGAAGCGGCTGCTGATGGGAAACGATCGTTATGTCCAGGGTACATCGCGAGCCGACGATTTCAGGCGCGAGCGTTCGGCTTTGGTCGAAGGCCAAAATCCATATGCGGCGGTTTTGAGCTGCGCCGACTCTCGCGTGGCGCCCGAACTTGTGTTCGACAGCGGGCTCGGTGATCTGTTTGTCTGCCGCGTCGCCGGCAACTTCGCTAATGATGATACGCTCGCCAGTATGGAATATGCGGTCGCAGTACTGAACACGCCGCTAATCCTCGTACTAGGCCACGATCATTGCGGCGCGATAGACGCTACGATCAAGTCGCTCCATCAAGATAAGCCGCCGCCAGGGCACATTTCATCCCTGGTGACCGCACTTGCTCCCGCGGTGAACGCATCTCTAGGGCAAGCCGGCGATATATCCGCCCACGCAACCCGAAAAAATGTGATCGACAATGTGAACAAACTCAGATCGACGGGCCCGATTCTGACGGCTGCAGTTGAGCAGAACCGGCTGAAAGTCGTCGGAGGCCTGTATCGGATCGGCACCGGTAAGGTCGATATTGTCAGCTGACGCTAGCACATTCACACCCGAGGCGAATCATCTGCCGTGTGATACGGCCCTTCCGTTCCGCTGTTTGGTCCACCGTCTGCGACAAATGCCCCGGATACCATCCGCTCCATAATAATGATCACTTCGGGAAGTCCTTCGGTATGCGTGGCGTCTTGATTCTCCTCATGTTCTACCTACTCATGTTAGCAACACGCGGCGAGCATCAAGAAACGCACCTAACGCGTCCGACAGCGTTCATGCCTCCATATTGAGTTGCAAACCCAATAGCGTGGTTCCGGTAGCAGATAGCGATGAAGCGCATTGCCTGGCTGTGAACTCCAGAGCCGGCGACGATCCTGAGATCTTCTAGCTCCGATCGAGCACGCCATGAATGGTGTTGCTTTATCACCAAGCTCAGCCAGGGCTGCAGATCACATAGAACAACCAGCAGGACTGCCATCATTCGTTATGATAGTCTCGTTCGCCGCCAAGGACCCGGCCCGCAATGATAAGGCCGTTGAAAGCATGGTTGTTTTCACCACGATCTCGCATGCGCTGCCTGATATTGCACACAGTCGCGCGACCCGCCCGCTTTGGACAATTTACTATCCGTCCTCCATAACGAGTTCGACACGAGACGAAACTGGCAGCTCGCAAATTGCATAGCGTGTACGCGAAACCCATCAGGTTGTTAGTCGCTGCGGACACAGTAAGTTGTGCCAGATTTGTCCGCCCAGGCGAATACCAGAACAATGATTCAAATGTTGCGCACCGCGTCTGCCAGCCAGAAATCATCTAACAACCGATAGATTTGGCAAGCAAGCTCTTCAACCACGGCGTCGCTCAGTAGGAAACAGAAGACTAGCTTCAGAACGTGGATCCCTCATCAGTCGTAACGCTCGTGGCGCAGGCATGCTGCGCGAATTTGGCAAGCTCGGCCAAAATCTCAGCATTGGAAAACCGCCGAAGAGGGAGGCGCCGGCGGCTGCAAAAGAGGTCGACAGGTCAGAATTCTGCCCGAATTTCTTGCGTCCTGTAGGACAGAAGGTAGACGGCTCGTGTGCTGCAACGAGCCTCCTAAGCTCCCCGGGGCCTCTTCGAAGCGCGCCTTGTCTTTGCTTGCATGAGCCGGGTACTCTTGCAGTGCCTCGAACAGATTTGATCGCGTAATTCAGCGTCTTGAGCTCCGTGCGTTTGCTGAACACCAGCTGTCTGGAGGTCCGCTTCTAACCAGGCGCTCCCCGCAGTCGCACGAACAGCTATTGGGCTGTTGGTAGCATCGGGAGATCGGAGCGGGTCTTAATTTTGGCACTAACGTTGAATCTGGCCGGTCGGCGATCGAGGTCCGCTTCTGTCGGTTTGCTTGCGGCTTGTTGAGTCAATGACATTGGCGGAAAGTATACACGAAGACACGAGCATGTGTGGCACGGCGCGGCGGAATGATCTCGCGAGATTCGGACAAGGCCGGCAGACATGCTTAATGGCACGCCGATTGCTGAGACGATGGAAAACTAAGTCGCAGGCTTGAGCGCCCTCCCGAGCATAGCTCAGGAACTCCAAACTTGGCTCGACCCGGCTTGTCCGACGTATGAGCACACGTCCATGGAGAAGACATGACATCGCATGCCCCCCCGACCAGCCGCCGGAGATCCAGCCCGGCAACCACGGGCCGATGTCGCGCCGCCGTCTACCGGCTGTTTTGCCGGCCAGCCTCCATGCAACGGCAACAGCTACATCTCAGTCTGGCTTCCCGGCCCTTAAATTGGGAAGCTACCGTGCGCAATCTCATGCAAGCGATATCAACTGCGACAGCTCTGAGAATGTCCTCCAGCCGGTATCGTATCACCCAGCTTCGCCCCGTGCGCAGTCAATGGCTGACGCACGACCATGGTCGGCACAAGACGCGGAGGACGATCTATGAACGCTTCACCCGAAAAGCAATGTCCTGTATCCCACACCGCGGCTGCGACCTGGGATAATCTGTCGCCGCTACTTGTCGAGATCCGTGCGCGTCGCAACGAGTTTGGCCCCGCGCAGGAAATTCCAAAAGAGATCATCGACGGCTTCAGGCGCATCGGTATCTATCGGGCTATGGTCGCGAAGCGATTCGGCGGCGAGGAGCGAACACCAGCCGAATTTTGCCGCCAGATCGAGCGCATCTCCGAGGCCGACGGATCCGCCGGTTGGGTCGCCAGCTTCGGGGATGGAGCTCGCTACCTCGCTGCTCTTCCGGACGACACGCTTCGAAAAGTGTACGCCAATGGACCTGACGTCGTATTGGCGGGTGCGCTCTTCCCGCTCCAGCCCGCCAGGCGATGCGCCGGCGGATTTGTCGTGAACGGCGTGTGGCCATTCGCTAGCGGCTCGCCCGGGGCGGATTTGATAGGAGTTGGTATAAAACTGGAAGACGATCCGGCCGGAGACCTCCCGCGTGTAGCGGTGATTCCGGCAGAGAAGGTGACAATCCGGCCCAATTGGGACGTCATCGGACTACGAGGCACCGGAAGCCACGACGTTGTCGTCAGCGACGTCATTGTGCCAGAGCAATGGACCTTGATCCGCGGCGGTCCGGCAACACTTGATGGGCCGATCTATCGTTATCCGTCCGTCGCTTTCGCTGCGCAGGCGCATGCGGTCGTCGGCATCGGGATTGCGCGAGCCGCAATAGACGAGGTGATCGCCATGGCCGGAAGCCGCGCCTCGATCACTGGAGCGCCCGTGATGGCTGAGCGCGGCTATGTCCAACTTGAAATCGCCAAAGCCGAATCTATGCTACGTTCCGCTCGTTCCTTCTTTTACGAGGCCACGGAAGAGCTGTGGAAGCAAGCGCTCACGGGCGGGGTAAATCTGAGCACCACGATGCAAGTGCGGCTCGCCGCGACGAACGCCGCGCGGCAGGGCGCTGAGGTCTGCAGGATCTCGAGCGGTCTTGCTGGAACTGAGGCGCTCTATACCAGCAGCAACCTAGTACCCACTTTTCTTGGAACGTGAGTCGTGATTCAAGGTCGGGATGATACCCGAAGCAAGAGAAGTCCACCTTTCGAGGAAAGATCGCAAGGTGCTTGAGGCGTGCTGTCGCTCACCGGTGACGTTGCAGCGCGATTTGAAGCGGGCGCGGATAGTTCTGTTGGCGGCGGATGGGCGCAGCACCCGGTCGATCGCCAAGGAAGTTGGGGTCCAGCCGCGGATTGTCAGCCTTTGGCGGCATCGCTATGCCGACCATGGCCTTGAAGGGCTGCAAGACAAGCCGCGGCCTGGCAAGCAGCCGATCTATACGAAGACGACCGACAAGCGGATTCTGAAGCTGCTGGATAAGCCGCCACCGCAAGGGTTTGCGCGCTGGACCGGCCCCCTGCTGGCCGAGGCGCTGGGCGATGTCGATGTCCAATATGTCTGGCGGTTCCTGCGCAGCCACAAGATTGACCTGGTGGCTCGCAAGTCCTGGTGCGAGAGCAACGACCCGAACTTTACGGCCAAAGCCGCCGATGTTGTCGGCCTCTATGTCGCGCCGCCGGCGAAGGCCATTGTGCTGTGCGTGGACGAGAAGCCCTCGATCCAGGCTTTGGAGCGAGCGCAGGGTTATCTGAAGTTGCCCAATGGCCGCGCCTTAACCGGCCAAAGCCACGATTACAAGCGGCATGGCACCACAACATTGTTTGCGGCGCTCGAAGTCGCCACCGGAAAGATCATCGCGACCCATTCAAAACGCCGGCGCCGCGTCGAGTTTCTCGATTTCATGAACAGCGTCACCGCGACTTTTCCGAACCGCAAGCTTCACGTCATCCTCGACAACCTCAACACCCATAAAAAGAACGAGGACTGGCTCAAGGCCCACCCCAACGTGCAATTTCATTTCACGCCGACAAGTGCGTCATGGCTCAATCAGGTCGAAGTATGGTTTTCCATCTTGCAGGGGCAGTCGCTCAGCGGCACCTCCTTCACGAGCCTCAAGCAGCTTCAGGAACACATCGATGCCTACGTCAACGCATACAACGACAGAGCCGAGCCCTTCGTCTGGACCAAGAAAAAGGTCCGTCAACGCCGTTTCAAAGGCCGCCGTATCACTCAGCTCTGATTCCGGGTACTAGCACGCGCCATGTGCGACAGCTTCGTGGTTGCCCAGCACGCAGCTTTAAACGAGGGAACGCTTCAGAGTGCTGGCCTCGCCCTGCTCGGAACTGCAATACAGCCCGGCTTTCCATGAAGTAAAGGGATCAGGCGCGGGCAAACCACAGGCCACGCGAATGGATTGCCGAGCGGGATCGACCTGAATTTCTGCGCAACGGCAACCCACGAACTTTCCAAATCACCGAGCGACGGGGCTCGACTCTCACGGGCTGTGCCGCCTGGGCGCACCGTGCAGCACTGCACGGCGCAATATCCTGGCACTCAACCTTGCGCTTATCGATGCGGCACGCCGACACTGGCAAGGGCAGTACGACATTGATGTGAAGCGTACCGTGCACCTCCATCGGAATGATGGATCAATCTGGCTCTTGGCCGCGGCTGGCGGATCGGCATCGACGGCGCGGAAGAGACGCTGCGGCCGCATGAGATCGCGCATCGCCTAACCGGCCATCTTCCGGCTGAAGAGACCCATGTCAGCCCTCCAATACAGCCAGCCCTCTGCCGTTGGGATGGAGTGACATTAGCAAGCTAGACCGGTTTGGGGCGCGCCGATGAGGCCGCGCGATGGTTTGGCGTGATCGGCAGTAGATCCTGGCGACTGCCGGTAGAGCGGAACCGACGAAGCGACGTCATGAATGTGCGAACGCCTTGCTGCTACATCGGCTGTTCGATCGCCACGGCACCACGGCCTTAGCTCCTCAGGATCGGATGGACCCGCTGACTACCATGGCGCTGGCCGCTCCCTATGGACCGGCTGGCGTTCACGCCGGCTCGAAACCGCACACCAATCGGGCTAACGATAGCCGCCCGCCTTGACGATCACCGTTGTGCAGCTACGGCCATCACAGAGTACGCTGATCAGGCGCTGCATGAATGAGACGCTAGATCTGAGTAGCTGCTAGACACGCGTATTCCTGAGCAATACATCACCTTCCACTGCGCGCGGATAGTGAGCCGCCACTTCAAATGATGGCAATGAGCTAAGAATGGCTTGCAGGCTCAACTGCCCTTCGTAGAGCTCGCGATCACTATATTCGGTGTAGATGAAGCGCGTGTTGCTCAAGGTCCGCATGCCGCCGGCGATAACGTCGGCTTCGGCTCCCTGAACGTCCATCCAGATGAAATCGACTCCGTCCAATTTGGCTTCGCTGCACCAGTCGTCCAGCCGCCGTGTTTCAACCGAGACAGGCCGATCAAACCGGACCCAATCATACTCGGTAAGATGGTTCTTTGGGCGGCGTATTGAGCCGGACAGGTCCCAATCTTTCGCATCCCCATCTGCATTACTCGGATGGAAGTCGATCGTCCCGTTTCGGTCGCTGATGGCGATTTCTAGCAGCTTCACCTTATTGAGGGATGGACCAAGCTTCTTCTTGAAGCGCGCGATCGCTCGGGGGTCGGGCTCAAAGCAGTAAAGCTCGGGTTGCGGGCACAGCTCGAGGAACTTTTGCGTATCAGTCCCATCATTGCAGCCAATATCCAGGATGACGGGATTCGGCTTCTGCAGAAGTGAGACGATGTGCTGATGTACTTCTACGGATGACACAGATGCTCTTCCATGGTGCGCGGAGATCGGATGAATTTTGACTTGGAAGTCGATCACACGCCGGAAGCAGCTGCACAACGTATATCAAGGTATATTGCTCTTAAATCCGCCAATCCCTTCGATCCTCGACAGCTGTTTGGATGCCATCGACATCAAAAGGAGGGAGTCTATCGAGCACCTCGCGATGCAATTCTCGACCCTATCGCCGGAAAATGCGGCCTCAGTGAGTTAGATCGCCGTCCTGGCTTTTCGCCGGCCGAAAGAACGCTTTCGTTCAAGCGCCACCTGCCGGATATGATCTATGGCACGTGCCGAGTAGAGTGGCCCCTCGTGCATAGCAACAGCCCCTCATCTCGATGACAATTGCGCAAAAATGCGCGCTCTCGGCTCATGGCCGCCATCTCAGATAGTAGCTCCCGGCACTCTCTTCCGCGGAAACGCAGGCGAGGAACGCAACCGTGAAAGCACAGCGGTACGCGATGTCCGGCGCAATCAAGCTTTCGCGGCACGTGCAAATTTCTTCAAGTGCTGCCGGCACGATGACCAGGGTGAATTCAATAGGGTTTGAGCGCCGCCGATGGACACCGCTTGTGGACCGCACGCTTTGTCCGCCACAGCTGCTAGATGGTGCCGTCAGGCGATCACGTGCAATGCCGGCACCGCCGCCAACACGCGCAGTCTTTCGAACTGTCCAACGGCCCCCGGAGCAGCGTTGAAGTGTTCCCGGGATCAAAGCAGTATTCGAAGAAACGCAATGTCATTTTCACGACAGCGGGCGGGCTGGTGCACCTCTACGCGTTTGCTTCTGGACAACACACGCGCAGCCGCTGAATGCTTCAGCGGAACTGGAAGGGCAGATCGCTTAGCGCATTTCTGGCCTGACTCTTGCTACGGGCTGCTTGTCACATTGTGCTTAACTCCAACTTGTTCAGACGCTCAGGAGACCTCTATGAAATTCCGTCCGCTTCACGACCGCGTCGTGGTCAAGCGTATCGACGCAGAAGAGAAGACCGCCGGCGGCATCATCATCCCCGACACAGCCAAAGAAAAGCCATCGCAGGGCGAAGTCATTGCAGTTGGCCCGGGCGGCCACGATGATAGCGGCAAGCTAATTCCGATCGACATCGAAGTCGGTGATCGCGTGCTGTTTGGCAAGTGGTCCGGCACCGAGGTCAAGATCGATGGGCAAGACCTGTTGATTATGAAGGAGAGCGACGTGATGGGTGTTCTCACCGATGTCTTCTCCAAGAAGAAAGCCGCCTAATTCACAGCAAAGCTCACCCCTCCTGAGGAGAGCCCATCGGGCGCGCCAAAGGATGACTTAATAGGGACTGAAGGAATTTTCTATGTCAGCCAAAGAAGTGAAGTTCGGAGTAAACGCGCGGGACCGTATGCTGCGCGGTGTCGACATTCTCGCCAACGCCGTGCAGGTCACGCTCGGTCCGAAAGGCCGCAACGTCGTGCTCGACAAGTCGTTCGGCGCACCTCGAATTACCAAGGACGGCGTTGCCGTCGCCAAGGAGATCGAGCTCGACGACAAGTTCGAGAACATGGGTGCCCAGATGGTGCGTGAGGTCGCTTCGAAGGCTGCGGATGCTGCTGGCGACGGTACCACCACCGCGACCGTCCTGGCCGCTGCGATTGTGCGAGAAGGCGCCAAGTCGGTTGCCGCCGGCATGAACCCGATGGACCTCAAGCGCGGTATCGACCTTGCGGTCGAGGCTGTGGTTGCGGACCTTCAGAAGAACTCCAAGAAGGTCACCTCGAACGACGAGATCGCCCAGGTCGGCGCAATTTCGGCAAACGGCGACCAGGAGATCGGCAAGTTCCTCGCCGACGCGGTGAAGAAGGTCGGCAACGAGGGTGTCATCACGGTTGAAGAAGCCAAATCGCTCGAGACCGAGCTTGACGTCGTCGAGGGCATGCAGTTCGACCGCGGCTACATCTCGCCCTACTTCGTCACCAACGCCGACAAGATGCGCGTTGAGATGGACGACGCCTACATCCTCATCAACGAGAAGAAGCTCTCCTCGCTGAACGAGCTGCTGCCGCTGCTCGAGGCCGTGGTGCAGACCGGCAAGCCGCTGGTCATCGTCGCCGAGGACGTCGAAGGCGAAGCGCTTGCGACCCTGGTCGTGAACCGTCTGCGCGGTGGTCTGAAGGTCGCGGCCGTCAAGGCTCCGGGCTTCGGCGATCGCCGCAAGGCCATGCTGCAGGACATCGCGATCCTGACCGGCGGCCAGGCGATCTCGGAAGATCTCGGCATCAAGCTCGAGAACGTCACGCTCAACATGCTCGGCCGCGCCAAGAAGGTGATGATCGACAAGGAGAACACCACGATCGTCAACGGCGCCGGCAAGAAGGCCGACATCGAGGCGCGCGTGGCCCAGATCAAGGCGCAGATCGAGGAGACCACCTCGGACTACGACCGTGAGAAGCTCCAGGAGCGTCTCGCCAAGCTCGCTGGCGGCGTCGCGGTGATCCGCGTCGGCGGCGCGACCGAGGTCGAGGTGAAGGAGCGCAAGGATCGCGTTGATGACGCGATGCATGCGACCCGCGCGGCGGTCGAGGAAGGCATCGTCCCGGGCGGCGGCGTCGCCCTGCTCCGTGCTTCCGAGCAGCTCAAGGGTCTGCGCACCGAGAACGACGACCAGAAGACCGGCGTCGAGATTGTGCGTAAGGCGCTGTCCTGGCCGGCCCGCCAGATCGCGATCAACGCCGGCGAGGACGGTTCGATCGTGGTCGGCAAGGTCCTCGACAACGAGCAGTACTCTTTTGGTTTCGACGCCCAGACAGGCGAGTACAGCAACCTCGTTTCCAAGGGTATCATTGACCCGGCCAAGGTCGTGCGCATCGCGGTCCAGAACGCCTCTTCGGTGGCCGGGCTGCTGATCACGACGGAAGCGATGGTTGCCGAGCTGCCGAAGAAGGCTACGGCTGGTCCAGCAATGCCTGCGGCCCCCGGCATGGGCGGTATGGACTTCTGATCGGCCTCCTTAAATTCTCGATGGCATGCAAAACCCTGGCGATAATGTCAGGGTTTTTTGCAGCGAGCGGTCTGTAGCCTGCCAGTCGACGAAGAATACAGCCCATGGGCCTATCGGCCTATCCATGTGCGCGGCGGCAGGCCCCGGCTCAACTTGCTTGTGACCGTTCCTTGGCGGCGACAGGACCGCGTCCGGCACGACGCGCTGAGGGGATGGAATGTGTCTATGCTAACGATATTTTACGTTGGTCGTCCACTAGGCAGATGGCTGGGTGCTAGGCAGCAGGGCATGAACCCGCGCAGGCGCTTTCGCCGGATGCATGCCGTCGGGTTCGTCAGCTTTTGGACAGCTATTCGGTGTACAATGACTCTTGAAGTTAGCGGCGCGTGGTAGGGACAGCGCTCGCCCCGAGTATGCGTGGGGATTTCGGCGCCGAGTCACGCTCCTGCTAACTTCAACCAGTCGCGCATGCGCGGCAGAGACAGCGTCTGATCCATCCACCCGACCAGCGCCCCCGCTGCTTCCCGCGTAATCGGATCCACGCTACCGGGCGCCGGTCATCCGAATTAGCTAAATACCCCCCATGCGAGCGCTCCGCGCAGGAACTCCTCGTCCAAACTTCGCGATGTCACTCGCACTATTCGGCACTTTAATCCGTGAAAGAGTGCTCCAGCTCGGCGCACAATTCCATTGAGAAGCTTGGAACAACACAGCGCTGCAATATCACTGAGTCAGATCGCGGATGAGGTCCTCACCGAAGCCGTCAATCAAGTCCAGCGACGAGAGAAGGCGGATTGTCGCGGAGCTCGTGGCGAGCGATGACTGGCTTTGAGGCGCCGGTGCGACGGCAAGCCGATGCCCCCGGCAGCAGCTATTTGGTTGGTGAGCTCACTATAAAAGCGGCTGGCGGTGATTCCGAAGCAGATCGGCTCCAGCTAGTGCCGACTCTGTGGATGCTTGGTTGCCGACCGGCCCCCTGAGCGCGATTGGGCGTCGGGTAACGCAACCCTACGAGGAGGTTAGCCTAACGGGCCGCCGGTCCGGCCTGAGAGGAAGCGCAGGCGATTGCTCTGACACGCGATGGCGCGGGGCTCACAAACCTCAGTGACCGGCGAACCTATGTCGCTAAACATTCCCCTCTCTGCACTACTTCCAGAGAACTTCCATCGAGAGCATCGATTGAACATCCACAGAAACCGCGGCGGGTGAAACAAGGCGGGCGATGCGGCTGCCTCGTGTCTACCGATGAGGTTCCGCGCGCGGGAATAGGGCAAGGTCCGTTGCATTGGGATGCCCATACCTGATCCTTTGTGTGACGACCGCCGAAATATCACGTTTGTTCAGGGTGCTATAGCGCTCGGCAAGACTCTTAAACAACCCTCCGACCCGATCTGACGGAACAGTAAATTCGCCATAGTTAGGATCAGAGAGGATCGTCGTTCCATTCGACGTTGCCGTTGCAATCGTGTGGGTGCCGGCGCCAGGTTGGACGAATTTCAAGCTGACCAAATGGACGGATGGATCCTGCGCAAGCTCGTTTACGATCTTGTCGATGCACGAAGATGTACCAAACCTATATCGCGTCTCTTCAGCAGATGGTTCTAGGCCGGCGTCACGCAAGATTGTGCTTTTTGCCTGGAAATTGTGAGACCCTTCCGCCTTATCCTCTTTCAATTGAGTCTTAAGCTTTTCAGACTGTTCCTGCCGTCTTGCCGCCGAGCGGTGATTTTCCGTGCCCGGGAGCAGAACCCCCATTCGGGAGGAAGCGCTGCTTGGGAGATCAAGGAGCCACTCCGCGGCCAATCCAACACAGATTCCACTGACATTGGCTTGGGGCAATTCCGCCGTCCTGTAATCGAACAGAGGACGGACAGGGCTAGTGGCAACGGATAACTCGGAGCTGGAGGACAGAGAGGATGTGCTGAGGCCCGAGGTGTTTGAACTATCATCGATTGCATCTGAGGTATGCGGCTTGCTGAAGCAGAGCCCCATTCTATCGAACAATTCGCCGGGCGCCAGGCTCTCCAGCCGCGCGATTTCGGTGAGTGTTTGGGCACATTCGCTACCGTCTGCGGGCCAACTCGATTCCTCAGCTTGCTCAGTATGTGCGTATTCGCCATCGACTCGATTATACATGCTGGTTCACCGGCTTCTTCCGCGTGCGTCTCCTCAGAGGGCGCGCTGCTCACATCTTGCCTGCGACCGATATCGCGGCAAACTGACGAGGAGCTGGCCACCACACAAGCTTAGGGAAGCTATCGCCGTCATGGCAAATTGGCTGTGCGACAGTCCCAGCTTCCGGGCGCTGCTGCAGGTGTGAGGCGGTGGCCGACCAGCTAGTGACTCTTGCACAGTGAAAGAGGTCGCGCTCGTGTAATTTCAGCTTCAGTCAGGATGATGGCTGCGTTAGACGATGCCTTCACCAAACCAGGCTCGGTCGTGGGCTTGAGATCGATCTCACCCTCATCGTGCCGCGCCGCCCGGCGCCCAAAACTTCGCCTCCAAAGAGCGCGCAATTCGCGTCCCCAGTTCGCCCCGTGATCGGCTATCAGCGAGCGAGATGCTGTTGTTCGCTCTGAGGCTGCTCCTGTTTGACAGCGGCATTTCATCTCAGCCCGCCTTGCACGCCGCAACGGCCGAGCGAGCCTGACATACACCCGCTTGTGACATCTCATCGGGACGCCGAACCGGTGCTTGTGCACCCGCTCGGCCTCACCTTGTGCTCGGATATTGTAAACTCAGTCCGTCATGCTGTCGCGCTCATCCGCGCGAACAACGTTGCCGCATCTGAGGGACTCAATCCAACGACGCCTACGAAGCTCGGAGACGGCATCGGAATGTCTCGATAAATGGGTCTCCACAAATGAAGGCAATATCGGCTGTTATTCACATAACGCGAATGTGGCGGATGCAGTTGCATGACGCACTCTTCTTCATCCCAGAACATGTCTTTGACAAAGCACATCTCCTCCCAGTTTGGACAACGCCGCGGTGTCGAAACAGCGACATGCTCCCACCCAGGACGGACAAATGCACTTATCTTTAGTTCACACCCGCAAGGCCCCTGCACAAAGAAGAGACCGCAAGGGCCTGATCCCGGAGCAGTCGCGAACCGGCCATGCTGCACCCGGCCCGCCTCCAGCTTGTCTACCACCTGCGCTCGCACGCCCGCTCCTTTGCCTCTCGGATAGCCCTGAACTCTACGTAGAGGACGTTGTCGCGCAACAAGTCAACCTCCGCGATTCTCGGCCCAGCTTTCCTGAACCACTCTACAACGCACCATCCGCAAAAGCGGTAGATGTCTATCATCACTCACGCTCCTCTAGTTATGCCTCTGGTGCTCGAATTGCGCTCGGTGCCGCCGGTTGCCTGAGGACGGGCGGCGGCACGATCTGTACGTTGAGTTAGGCGACCCGCCGATCGAATCTTCCCGCTACTTATGTAAGTCCGCCATTGAGCCTCTCCGCGGCGAAGCAGTCTTGATCGGTGCCAGGCATTCACTGCTCATCGCCGGCAGAGCGCACATCACGCTTGAGCATGCGAAGTCGGCGGCTCTTGAGGCCTCATCTCGTCTTCAATGAATTGTCCCTCATCATGCCATGCTCTCCTATTGGCGGCGGAATCCAGACTTCATGATGCTCGCAGTTGCCGCACCAGATAGCTCCGGGCGACATTGCTGCTTCTGCGGGAGTGTACTTGATCCCTTGCGGCCTTCTCGCAAAGGCTGAACAGTCCTAATGCGTCAATTATGTGAAAACCATTCAGTTTTATGGCGTCCAAATCGGCTCGTACATAGCCGCAGACGTCTGGAATGCACTTCTTAGCTGGCACATCCAGCGGACCGCTGCGACCTCGATCGTCAGCTAACGGTCAGGAACAATGATTAACCGATCTCATTGGCTGCCACTGCAAATATCGCTCGATTTATAGGCCTCACTAAGATGCGGCCCTTAACGCGTTGGCTACGTGACCTTGCCCCCATATGTGGAACGGCCCGCGAGGCAAGAGCTTTTTCAGTCGATTTCACACATTGGAACGGTGCGGTCATATGTCCGGCCTTTGCGCGCGGCACAATATGGCCGCTGGCCTCGATGAGATCCGCGGAACGAGGAGCTAAATCAAGTTTACGCGCTTGAGCGCATTGGGGGCAGTAGCTTCACTCGTTTCGGGATTTCGTCCCATGGGTTCATCGCCTGTTGTTGCACCTCGCCCTCTGCCGGCCTGCGCCGGTCAGATCGTTTTGGCGGTCACTGCGTCACCGCGGCAATCGCCAATGGGTCGGGACGCCGATAAATTTCACCCTTGTCCAGGAGCGCCCAGATGATCCGCGCCGTCTTATTGGCCTGCGCGACGGCGGCAACCTTGAAGGGGCGTCTGGCGAGAAGCGCCTTCAGCCACGGCCGCGCCCGAACGTCGTTTCGGACAAGCCGCAAGACGGCCGTTGCCCCGACAACGAGGATAGAGCGGAGTTCTGGATTTCCCATCTTCGATATTCGTCCCAACCGCTCTTTGCCTCCGCTTGAATGAGGCCGCGGCGTCAATCCCAGCCAGGCGGCAAAGTGGCGAGCCGACTTGAACCCGCCGGGATCCGGCACAAGCGCTTTGATGGTCGCCGCCGTAATGGCGCCGACGCCAGGGATCGTGGTCAACCGACGCATGTCCTTCGTCGTGCTTGGCCTCCGCGACGATTGCGCGCTCGAGCCTCTCGATCTGGTCGGCTGAAGCTTCAATCTCGTCGGCAATAGCCATCAGCGCGAAGCGCGCTGCTGCGGGCAGGCGTGCATCTGTCTCATCCCGTATGATTGCGACCAGCGCCTCAACCTTTGCCAGGCCGGCGGTGGCGATGATCCCCAATTCTGCCAGATGCGCGCGCAACGCGTTGACCGATTGCGTTCGCTGCCGCACTAGAAGAGCGCGGGGTCTTCAGCACCATCGCGGCAGCCTGTTGCTCAGCCGTCTTAATCGGCACGAAGCGCATGGTCTTTCGGGTCACCGCTTCGCTGATGGCCTCAGCGTCCGCCGCATCCGTCTTGCCACGCTTGACGAAGGGTTTGACATAAGCCGGCGGAATGAGCCGGACCTCATGACCGAGAGCTGCGATCTCGCGCGCCCAATAGTGGGCGCTACCGCATGCTTCCATCCCCACCAGGCATGCTGGCAGCTTCTCAAAGAAACGCAGAACTTCGCTGCGCCGTAGCTTCCGGTTGAACACGGGTGAGCCCTCGGCATCCGCCCCGTGAACCTGGAAAACGTGCTTGGCCAGATCCAGCCCGATGGTGATAACCTGTTTCACGGAACGGTCCCTCCTTTGTGGCGTTCGAACAACGACCACGTTCTAGCACTTTGATGCTGTTGGAGCGGGCCGTTCCACCACATCAAGTTTTATCCGGTCCTGAGTTCGCCCCGGCTGTTGGATTTGCTCGGTTGGGCGGTGGCAGCGGCGGGAGCTGGCGCGGAGCCATCGGCATAGCGCAGCGCCAGATCCCGTCGCGGGTTGCAGGTGAAGGCAAACTCCGATGGTGTTTTCCATCCGAGTTGCGAGTGAGGTCGCGTATCGTTGTAGTCGGCCCGCCAATGTCCGAGTTCGACGCGGGCCTGGGCCAGCGACGTGAACAGCGTCTCGTTCAACAATTCGTCTCGGAGACAGCCATTGAAGCTTTCGATGAAGGCATTCTGCGTCGGCTTGCGGGGCGCGATGTAATGCCAGTCGACACGGCTCTGGTCGGCCCATGTCAGGATGGCGTTGCTGGTCAATTCGATGCCGTTGTCGCTGACCACCATTTTGGGCTTGCCGCGCTCAATCATCAGCCGGTCCAGCTCCCGCGCCACCCGGGAGCCCGACAGTGAGGTGTCGGCCACCAACGCCAGGCATTCGCGCGTGCACTCGTCGACCACGGTCAGGATGCGGAAGCGGCGGCCATCGGTGAGCTGGTCCGAGACGAAGTCGAGCGACCAGCGGTCATTCGGCGCTATCGGCACCACCATCGGCGCCCTGGTCCCGAGCGCCCGCTTGCGGCCACCACGGCGACGGACCGCGAGCCTCTCTTCCCGGTAGAGCCGGAACAGTTTCTTGTGGTTGACCAGATAGCCCTCCCGCCTGAGCAGAACATGCAGGCGCCGATAGCCGAAGCGACGGCGCACCTCGGCAATCGCTCTCATGCGTTGGCGTAGGGCCGCGTCGTCCGCCCGGGTCGTCCGATATCTGATGGTCATGCGGCAACAGCCGATGGCTTTACACGCCCGCCGTTCGCTCATCCCGTGGGCGTCCACGATCGGCCAAAAGCCGCTTCAGCCGCGTGTTCTCATCCTCCAGCGTCCTCAGCCGCTTGGCCTCCGAGACCTCCATCCCGCCAAACTTGGCTTTCCATTTGTAGATGCTGGCATCGCTGACGCCGTGCTTCCGGCACAGATCGGCAACCGACACGCCAGCTTCGTGCTCCTTCAAAATCCCGATGATCTGCTCTTCCGTAAAGCGGCTGCGCTTCATGCTCTGGTCCTCATATCGGCCAGAGCGAACTTCAATCTGGATTAAGTCCACGGGGCAAGGTCATACGGCATGACGCTCGCGAGGCGCTCACCTTTTGCTGTCGAGTAGGCCGAGGGAGTTTCACCCTCGGCCGCTCACAGATCCGGACGTGATACTCTCGCATCATCCGGCTCCTGTTATCCAACCGTAGCCCGTCCAAGCTTTTGCCAATGGACAAAGAGCTTTGGATTTTGCTTCGCCATCTCGTTGAGTTTCCGCAACGACCGTCCCCGATGGCCCTTCAGTTGCTTGTACTTGCACCGAAGCCACGCGCCGAGGCGCTCATCGAAGTACTCATAGAGCCTACGCAGTTCCGTCGGGTAGAATCGCCCGTAGTATTGATCCCAGCCCCGAAGGACGGGGCTGAGACTACGCGCGATGTCTTCAAGCGGAAGCGGCGAGTGCTGAGGCAAGCGCCATCCTCGAATGCGAGCCCTCATCTCCTTGAGAGAGTTCGGACTCACGCCCGGAAGGAAGCAGGTGAAGATCCTGCCCCACCGGTTCTTCGCCATACGGGGGCGGAAGCTAAAGCCCAGGAAGTCAAAATGGATCTGCGGGTAGGACCGCCGTCGATTGCTGTCAGCGCAGTAGACCACTTTAGTCTTCTCCGGATGCAGCAATAAATGGCAGTCAGCAAACCGTCGTTCCAGCGCCGATTTGAGTTCCTCCGCTTCCTGCCGCGTGCGGCAATGGCAGATGATGTCGTCGGCGTAGCGTTCGAACGGAATGTGGGGATAAGACCCCTTCATCCAAACATCGAACACGTAGTGCAGGAACAAGTTTGCCAGGATTGGACTGACCACACCCCCTTGAGACCTGCCTGTCGTCCTCGCCCGAACCGATCCATCGGGCATCTCGACCGGAGCCTTAAGCCACCGCTCAATGTAGAGCCGGATCCAGTCAGCTTTCGTGTGTCGATAGACCGCGCGCATCAAGAGTTCATGATCGATCGTGTCGAAAAAGCTCTTGTTGTCGAGATCTACGACCCAGTCGTGCTGCCAGCACCGCTTACGCGCCTGCTCTATGGCCTGATGGGCCGATTTTCCGGGCCTGTAGCCGTAGGAGTCCGGATCAAATTCTCCATCCAACACCGGCTCCAGACACCGTTTGACCACCATCTGGGCGATACGGTCCGCGACCGTCGGTATGCCAAGAGGACGAATCCCACCGCCGGCCTTAGGAATCTCGACCCGCCGCACTGGTGGCGGGAAGTAACTTCCTGACACCAACCGATTCCACAGCCGGTAGCGGTGGTTCTCAAGATCGCCGGCAAAGTCTTCGAGACTCTGGCCATCGACGCCCGCCGCCTTTCCCTTCTTCACAAGCTTATAGGCTTCCCACACCATCCGCTTGGTGATGGGCAACGGTTTGCCGGACTTCACCGTGCTCCTCCCGGTCTTCCCGGTTGGCGCAGTGACGCCGGCAGGATAACGCAACCCCTTTGCTCCACGGCCATTACAGCCGCTTCCTCACTATTACGGGTTGCTCCGCCCCTGACGCATTGCGTCAGGTTCCGACGTTCCGTGTTGAAGCCTGTGACGAGATCATGCCGCCTATGCACCGGCTGCCGCGTGGGCCGTAAACAGGCTCCGCCCACACTCCTCCGAGCGCTACTACCCCACGCCCGTCTTGACAGCATCTTGAAACCATTTCGATACGTCATCGGCGGTTCGCTTGCACTCATCTTCTTGTCACTTACCTGACGGTTTCATTCACCGCCTTTTTCCTCATCGCTCACCACCGCGCCTTTTGAACGCGGCAGCATGAGGTGGTTTGAAGCCTGCCCCTGAAGGCCGGCTCCGGGAGGCCAAACTCCCATCTTCAACACAGCATCACCGGCGTCGCCGCCGGTGTTCGTTGCACACGGTAATGCGGGTTTTGTTTCCGACAGGAATGTCGCGACTCCGACGTCGCGCAGCGGCTCCGTTTGACCAACCCATCAAATGAAAGGCGCTGCCGACAGTTCTACCTTCTGGCATGTAGCTTGCTGCGTGGGCCGAACGCGACCTTGCCGTTCCGAAGATACACGAGCAATCAATCGGCCGAGTGGTCGCGACGCAACGAACATCGTTTCTCCTACCGCCCTATGAAGAGAGGACTGCTAGCTTATGAGTGATAGGAGGCATGCAAAGCTTGGCATATTTCTGTTGGCCGGCGCTCAGCGCAATGAGACGTACATTCGCGCGCAACAAAGCCCCCAATGATCAAGCATTTCGGCGCCGATCGTCCCTCCTTGCAACCGCAGAGAAGGTGGAACTGGGAGCTCCTCGTCGCACTTCTCATAAATGCGGTGCTTTGGGCTGGAATCTACTTGGTCATCACAGCCTTCTTCTGACAGCCTCCCGTGCATGGCGACCGCGCGAGGCTTCTAGGGCCTATCGCATGCTGCAGCCGCCACGGCTGCGAATAACCTGATGCCGGCGCGCAATTCGCGCTGCGACCTGGATTTAGAGTGCGCTGTTCCGGCGACCGCAATAGGAATTCCGACGCATAACCCAGATGTCTGAAATGAAAGACACTGATATGCCGTTGCGGCCGCGGCTAAGTGCCAAAAATGACCAGTAGCAGCTCGACGTACCGCGCAGGTGGCATCCGGGCTTCCTCGTTAGGCGCAACGGATTGACTGCAAGTGAGAACTGGTACTCCGCATTACCGTTATGTGAAAGCTAGCTTTCGAGAAGCTGACGAAGCAAAGAGACCTGAAGGAACGTTGGGCAAGCGGCCGGCTCCGCCCTCACGTCCTATGGCATAGGACGGCCCGGCCGCCTCGCTCCTCGCTCCCGCAACGCTCGGAGCAGGCGGGATTGACTTGCTTGTTGAGCGATATCAGCCTCGCCCTTGGGTTGGGTATAGTTCAAAAGGCTGAAGCCTTGATTGGCCGTAGCAGCGCTTACAGCTCTTGCTCAGGCCACGTATCGTCCTCATTTTTGCGCATCCGCCACACGAGGGCGCGCTGCGCTAACTTGTCGTATTCGAAGGCAATCTTAAGCAACCTGTCTTTTGCTTTCCCGTCAACGAGCGCTGCCGCCTTCTTTCGCGTTGCTTGCGCGCGGCCTCGCCAGTGATCGGGTTGGTAGAGTTTGCTTTTCGGATTCATGCCGAGAGCATGCAATTCGTAGATCAAACAATTGCGACACCTACGCTCCGTATCATCACGTAGGAGCGACGCTCGTGGCTCGGCTGCCGAAGCGGTCGATCCCTAGTCCACAGCCCCCGACAGCTTTAGACCATCGGTCTTATGAAGAGACTTTGAATCGCATGCATCGTTAGATTGTACGAGTTGGGACAAGTGGGGATCACCACTGAGAGCCAGATGATTCCTGACATCACGACATTTGCGAATGCTTCAAATATGTACGCTAGCCCAGGACGACGAAATAGAGAGCCTAACACCATCCGGTGCAGGCCTACCCCCGATTCATCGAATGTCATTCCCGGCGGATGACGGGCTCCGTACAATGAGAACCGCAAAGTAGAATAACGAGCTTGCCGACAGCCAGCTAAGCAGATCCGCAGCTTTCCGGTTGGCAGATGATGCGCTCCGCACACAGCAAGAACAAAACGTCACCCCACCCGAATTGAAGGAATGTTATGATTCAGAAACAACGAACTAAGTTGGCTTCGGACCTCGGACTTCGCTACGGCGCCATCGCTCTTGGCCTGGCAATGACAACGGTCATGCTCGCGCCAGCCAACGCGCTTGATCAAGCGCCGACCGCAGAGGAGAAAGAGGCCTGTATGGAAGACGTGTTACGCCTTTGTAGTAGTCACATACCAGATCGCTTTGCTATCACTGTCTGCCTCAGATCCAAGCAAGATCGCCTCAGTCAGCAATGCCGATACGTGATCTCCGGGCGGGACATCGGCAATCAGAGCAGCAGATCGAAGTGAAGGTGCTACGACTTGTCCGCCCGGCTCCTTACCAGAAGTCGTCCCAGCTCACGTGCAGCACATCGCACGAAGGTTAACCGGCGGCCCCCGCCACGGCGGCGCCGGAAGCCAAAAGCCTTGTGACCCTCCTAATATCGCCGGCAAGCAGGCTCGAGACGACGCTATTGTTCTGGTATCAAGCGACTGCAGTCCTCTGACCAGCCGCCGGCGTCCTATCTAGGGCACCATCGAATGGAGAGGGCTTGACCCTCACGTAGCGTCAGGTTGTAGCGTCGCCACAGATGCTCACGTTTCATCTGTCGGCCGCCTGTTGGACAAGTGCGGCATAGCGAGTGCGAATAGACAGGCAGCTGCAACAAGGCACTCGGCTGCAAAGACGTCTGGCTGAACGGTCGCAGCTCAGATTGGACAAGGGACGTGCACAGTTCGATGGAACCGCTCAAGTCGATCATCGCGAAAGTTGCCACGGGCGCCATACTGACGCGCGAGGAGGCTGCGTCAGCGTTCGACAGCATGATGTCGGGTGACGCAACTCCCTCGCAGATCGGTGGCTTGTTGATTGGGATGAGAGTCCGCGGCGAAACAGTCGAAGAAGTCACCGGCGCCGCGTCCGCAATGCGGAATTTAATGCCCAAGGTGGAAATGCAATGCGACCCCATCGATATCACTGGTGCGAGCGACGGGGCGATGCGTCCGCTCAACGTATCGACGTGCGCTTCCTTCATCGTCGCCGGGGCCGGCGTTCCTGTCGCCAAGTATGTTAACCGCGCTGCGACTTTGCGTTCAAGCACCGCAGACGTGTTGGCGAGTCTAGGCGTAAAGGTCGATCTCAAGCCTGATGCGATCGCACGTTGTGTGCACGAAGCCGGCATTGGCTTCATGTTTGCGTCAGCCGGCTATCCTGCGATGCAGCGCATCAGCCAGATCCGAAGCGTGCTTGGAACCCACACAATGTTCAATCTAATCGAGGCTTTGTCTAATCCGGCCGGCGTCAAGCGGCAGATCCTTGGAGTTTTCGCTCGCAAATGGGTGCAGCCATTGGCGTACGTCTTGAAGAACCTGGGTGCCGATTCGGTATGGGTTGTTCATGGCTCGGACGGGCTCGATGAAATATCCCTCGCCGGGACAAGCTTTGTTGCTGCGGTCGAGGCCGGTACAGTCCGCACGTTCGAAGTGACGCCGGAAGAAGCCGGGCTCTCCCGCTACCGCGCCGATGCGCTGGAGAGCTGTGATTGCGAGTCTCATGCCATTGCGTTAGAGAAAGTGCTCGACGGCCTCCCAGGCCCTTTTCGTGATGCCGCACTTTTGAACGCGGCGGCGGCACTGGTGGTGGCCGGTCGCGCCTCGAACCTACAGCAAGGCGTGGCACTTGGCCAAGAATCACTTGATCACGGCGCTGCAGCCGCCCGGCTGACTCGCTTGATTGCGGTTTCAAACGCCTAAAGCTGAGCTGGCTGAGGCTCGACTAATGCGATCAAGAGTGCAGCTTACGTGCGCAAGAATATTGCAGCTGCAAATGCGCGCCACCTCTGCGGAATTTGAGTGAGCGCCGCTGACGAAACAACTCGCGCTGAGCAGGTGTCCGACAGCCACCCCTTTGCCGACTAGAGGCTGTTCTCGGCCCGGTTGCTGAGGTGAGGACCCGCGGCGCAACGTGCGTTACGCGCCAAAGGAGACAATGGATGATGCCCTGGCAGAGGATGGAAACACTGGGAACGATCGCAACAATAGAACACATCATCCGGAAGTTTCGGGAATTGATCGATACAGATAGCTCCATCCCGCCAGAGCTGCGGCGTGCGCTGCACGATACCCTGGATGAGCATCTTTTCGAGGCAAAACGACGTGTTCTGCTGAGAGCGCATTAGGTGCGCCGTTGCCGCCTACATGCCGAGAGACTGGCAGGCCAGCGTGGCGCTTTACGCAAACGCCAAAAACACTTGCCAAGCTTGGCTTCGATATCTCGCCTTCTCAGACTGACCGCCGATGGTGATTCCCGCATACGCCCCCTGAGCAACTCCAAATTTCGCCGGAAGCGAGCGGCGACGTGCGTTGGGTACGCCGCCGACGCGTTCGCTGGATCTCTCCTCAATGGCCCTCATTAACTGGGGCTCGCCCCCCTCACGGCGGCGCTACATGTTCGCGATAGCCCCTTGGGGGACTGCTTGGGCCAGCATTACCTTGGTCACGTTTTCATAGGCCGCAAAAAAGGGGCTTGAATCTGACGTAACGTTAAATCGTACGCTCTCGGGCGTGGCACCTATCGTGTGAGGGACTGCGAATGCCTCAGCTGGTCATATCCGCTGACCGATGGCCGGTCATGCTCCTCATTGTCTATAGTCCCTCGCTCGGGAGGGCTGTGCAGCGAGTTCCGATCGCGGCGCCAGAGCTCGCACGTAGCTCTAAATGGTTCGGCATTTCTGATCCTGACAATATGGCCGCCGGCGGCCACTTCGCCACGGGAGCCGATAAGGTCAGAATTGATCGACGTGGAAGTCTATCGGAAGCGCTTAGGTGGCGCCCGCTTCCTGAAGCTGCTCGTCTCGCGCAGCAACGCACAAAACTCAGTTCGCCGAACCCGCCACCTTCAAGCTCCTTTCCGCACCTGGCAAGGCGTTTCGACCGTGCAAGGTTTGGCAGATGGTGAGCCCGCGCGGGTTTCGACGAGTGGCCCGCGCGGGCGACTCCGCGTGACCAGCGCGGCATCGGAAGAAATTGTTTGGCAGGCTGGAGCAGCAAGTTGAAAGACCGCGATGGCCTTAAGAAGGTCCTGTTAGTTCATCATGTTGAAGGCCAGTGCCGTTGCATCATCGGTTTCAAAGATGGAGATATGAGAGCGGCCTATATGTGCGGCGAGCCTGTATATCAAAAACGCGGCAAGAAGACCTCTTCGTGGTGTGCCGATCATTACCGGAAGATGCACACCGCAGCTGAGCAGAGCGGAGTGATCGATCGATCGGCAGATTTCCCTCGAGCGATATCCATCGTTCGCACCCCATGACAGCCATTAAAAGAAGGCTTCCGCCAAGACCGTGTGAGCACAGCCTGTACAAGCGCCAGCCGAAGCATATGACCGGGGCCTCGTCAGGATTTGGGGGGCCGTTGCGGGTGGCGCAAACAGAATGCGCGGACCTGACACGCATGAATAGCAAGCTGAATTTTTCCACCCCGGCCGAGGGAAGCGCTACCTATACCTTTGACAAGACCGCGATTCATTTCGAACGGAAGCCGTCCAGCTATGTCATCCTCAATCGATACATTGAGCGGATCGCTCGCGCCTTGGAGAGCCAGTTTGGTGCCCTGAGAGGAGCCCGACTCGAGATCCCCAGCCTCGCCGGCGACAATGGACACTGCGAGGCCGATGGATCTATTCCGCTTCACCGCGGCAAAACAACTCTCGATTATTTCAAGCGAGAATATCTTTCCAGCAAGAATAGAGCGAGTGCTTACGGAACATCCAAATGTAGCCGAATGCTGGTCGGTCGAGCCGTTGCTCGATGGGAAGACGCACCCGCCGCTTATGTGACCAAGCGGCGGCGACTGCCGGATCGAGGCGCAAGCGCTGATCGCCCATGTTTGGTCAGAGCCCGTTTATCGGGCTCTGCGAGATCATTTCATACGCGGCCGAGCCATAAATTGAGATCGGCAGATTCGAGGCGGGCCGTTCTCTCCCGCTGCATCGCAGGTGACATCGAGATGGCGCAAATTCTCCCCTCTCCCAGAGCCTTGCCACGGCATGGCAACGACTTCGTGGTTGCCATGACGATCCCATCCTGATCACGACCAGATGTCCGGAGGTCGAGAATGCCGCGAATCCTGATTATGAATGCCGGTACGCCTCAGATGTCGGGCGCCCACCTAACAAAAGCTCAACTTTCGCTGGCCGCCAACTCGGCATTTCGTTCAGCGTGGTTTGCTCAGGAGGGCGACCTGATAGTCTCTCCGGTAGTGATCCCGGCCGATCTGTTATCCTTCATTGGCGGAACGCTCAATTTCCATTCATCGGCTCTTCGCCTGCTTGTACCTGCGAGCCGCCAATCGACAATCCTCGATGATTGTACGTTACTGTCCAAAACTGTTGTCGAGCGGCTCAAAAGACATATTCGCCAGAAATCAGACTGGCAATTGTATCCCTGCTACTCTACTGAAGGCGTCGCACGCTTGGCGGCCATTCTAGGCATACCGAAGACCGGTGACGACTTCGCTTTGCAGCGCGGGCCTGATCTGTTGAATCGCAAGAGCCACTTCCGTCAATTGGCAACAAGCGTTGCACTTCCGCTCCCCCATGGATCAGTCGCGACAGACCCAAATGGACTGTTCAAAGCCGTCACCTCCCTCAAATCCGAGACCGGCACGGTCATTGTAAAGTTGGATAATGGAGCTGGTGGAGTTGGAAACGTCATCCTGACCAGCAATAAGAGCGATCCGCTACCTGGAGCCAGAGATACTCGGTGGGTTTCGTGGCCGTCGTTTGATCCCGAAGCATTGTGGTCTGAGATGACAACAGCCTCGTGTAAGACGCTGGTCGTGGAATCGTACCACTTGGCCCGATCTTTATTCTATCTCGAGTATACAATCCAGGATGATGCATCAATCGCTTTTGTCAATAGTGGAAGCATACGTCTGCGTAAAAGCGCAGACCGATCCGAAAGAGCTCTGATCTGGACGGGACTTGAGCTTCCAAGCGACTTGGAGGAAGAGCAATTGTTAGCTGCCCAGGCCCATGCCTACCGTTTTGTGGCACTCGCGCGAGACCTGGGGTATCGCGGAATGATCAACATCGACGCCATTTTCGCACAAGACGGGCGGTTGCTGTTCAATGAAGCGAACGGCCGCTGGGGTGGCGGCTCGGTGTTACACAACATTGCCGTCCGGCTGCTAGGCGTCGACTATTTCGGCTGTAACGTTATTTTATCTGTGAGAAATGTGCGATCAGCATCCTTCCGGGCGGCGCATGATCGTCTCGTCAAGGATGGACTTATATTCGACCACACACGTAAGGAGGGCGTGATCCCGCTTGCTGCCGATGAAAAGGCTGGCACTGTGGAGTGCGTTGTGATTGCGCCGAACAGGCCCGCGGCCCACGATCAGCAACACCGACTATTGAAGTCGTAGCAAACATCGTCAGCCGCTCAATTCATCGCTTCGAAGCCTGGGATACTCCATCGCGCACCGGGAACGCGCGCCTCCCTTCCTTCACGTGGCGACGAAGGTGCCCCAATCACCGAGCAAGCTTTGGTCGGACGATGAATGGTGGCCCTATGAGAGTGCTCTTGTTCGGCCCGGACGAGACCAGCGGTGCGCCGAAGCTTGTACAGCGACGAGCGTCATGGCGTAAGGCTGCCAGCGCAGTTGCCGACCCCAAAAGCTAATCGCATTGCACGTCCTGCTTGGCCGATTTGCGACGCCTACGTTGAAACTCGACAATACGATGGGCGATTGCACTCGCTGGCTTGGGTTTATGCGAGTTTCACTATGAAATAAGCGGCCCCAAAAGACCGCACTTTGCCGGCACGTAAATTGCTGCATAGGAGCAGGAGTTGCCGCAAAGAACGCGGCCGCAGCAGCTATCTTCGGAGCCCCAATGAGGCTGATCCGATTGATCTTGTTCGACTTGGCTTTGATTCTGCTTGCATCTGGAGTTGCAAAAGCCATGAATGTGGCCGCTGGCGCAAGTTCCGCATTTGTCAGGCAGACTGCTCTGCGCGAGGTGGCACCGAGCTCCAAGCATGGTGGTCCCTACTACAGCCAAACGCCGCTCGTTCCCGGGCAGCCGCCGGACAACCCCGGTCGGGACCAGCTGGCTGACAATTCCGCGGGGATGCAACCCAGCTTTGGATGTGTGGTCCGTGAGTCCCGACGCCCGACTAGCTATATCTTCGATAGCACTGAGAGGCTCAATCTCCCGCCCCGTGTGATGCCGTCGATCTGCAATCCTATCGCCTCGCCTCTCAGCCTCCTACCTGCGGGCAGCGGAATGGTCATCATGGCCTTTGCGACCACTCTCCTCGTGATTGTGGTGATTGTGGTGGAAATATTCGGCCCATTGTAACGGCGTGAGGCCCCAACCGCTCCCCTTTCGGCGCCCGCGATACAGCTCGGCATGAACGGATCCGTGGAGGAGGAACGATGGCAAATACCATGCTCGAGCCAGTAGCAAGGTGATCGTCGCGTCGAGGTGATCACTGGGATCGTCGCCGACGATGGACGGGCGAGGAAAAGGCCCGGATCGGGGCGCAGAGCTTGGAGTAACAATGACACGACCAAAGCGATCACTTCATCGCCACAGCCAAGCCCTAGATCCACAGGCTTGTGCTGGCCTGCCTGCTGGATCATCTCGCCAAGCGCGTCCACGAACTCACGCCCGGAATTGGTAACCTCAGAACGTCGCTCATGCCCCATGAGCGAGGTCGGCCATCCGCTCAAGACGCCCACTAGGGGCCGTCACCGGACGCGTACGATCAATGTAAGCCATCGCTTGCGACCAGACTCGTGTCGGACCTCACGAAGGACCCGCAAGATGGGAAAGCCATCAATTCCCCGGAGAGCTCGCTCAGCCCACGATTTGCAGAGACCCATACCAGGCGCGGCACGCTAGGGCCGAGCGTTAGAACCCTCGATGATCCGGCGGTTCACGCCGCTGCGTTTTGAACAGAAGTATACGAGGGATCGGCGCTCCCCGCTTGATACCGGCTTTACCTCATGCCGGACCTTACAGGTTGTGACAAGCACAGCGCCAAATGGCGGCCGGAATACGTGTTGTTCGTACCCGGTTGGATATACCACGAATTCACCGCCGTCGAAGTCTCTCGCTAGCTGCACAATCACCGAGTACTCGAAATCCGGATCACTCGCCGCATCCAAATGAATGCCGATAAAGGACCCCGGCGGCATACGATGCATCTGGCATCGGCGAACCACGTAATCTGCGGATGCTCCGAAGATCTTTCTTAGCGCGAAGCTGCGATCTCTACTTTCGAGCAGCTCCATGATCTGACCCGAAGCAGTACCACTCACGTTGCTAGGCGCGTGGCCGGGCGGGTCTACCCTCACGCGCTGGACAAAGACGCTGTGCAAGTCGCCCGCATCTCCCTCCCGCACTTCTTCTTCCGGAATCTCAGCCTGCAGCTGATCGATCCTGGCTATGTCGTCTTGAGTGAATAACATTTGCGGGGCGATTACGACGGACCCCTTTACTAGCAGCTCAGTCCGGTACTTTGTCAGGACTTCTTCTGAAAGAAGACAGGATTTATCTTTCATTGCGCGCGCCATTCGAGCTCACTCCTTTGATCTTCGAAGCATGACTCCGGGTCCTGCTGCATTGACAGGAATGCTTGCTCCCAATGCGCGCCATCGAACTCAGATATTCTTAAGTGCTCGATGGTCTTTCTATCCAGACATCGGATATTTACGCTGTACCCGGAGGGATTCGACCTCGGCCTATAGAATGGCTTTACGCCACAAAGCCGGCAAAACGTGTGCCGCGCAATATTCTTGTTGAACTGGTATGTCGTGAGGAACTCTTCGCCGCACTCGATGCGCAGCTTATCGCCAGGTACGAGCAAGTGGACAAATCCAGACATTTGACAAATTGAGCAATTGCATCGAACTGCAGAGAGCTCTCGAGGTGCATTGACGTAGAATTTGATAGCGCCGCAATGACAACGGCCATGATGTTGCATCTCGGAGTGATCATCTCCCGTACGCGCCGCCGTTCCGAGCAGATCGCGACACCACTGGACGCTGAGCCGATAGGCTCGGCCGAATTCATTCAAAAAGCGATCATTAAGGCCAGGCTGCACAAGTTCACCAATCAGCCGGCCTGTCATTTCTCCGTGGTACTTCTCCGCGGGATCTTCTCCGCCGACATGGCCGCGAAAATACTCAAGATCGTCCGGCCGCGCCTTGAAGGTTTTGACCAGAGTGGTCCACAGCGACTGGATCATGTCTGCAGCATGGAGCTCAAAGGCGACCATGTAGGCGCAACGAACCAGGGGGTCTTTCGATGACAATCCGGCATAGAGAGAATGCAGGTACTGCTTCGTCCTGTCGCTATAGTTGGGCCTTATCGCTCTGCCGAGTAGTCGTGCAGCATCCTTTCTCAAGAGGTTGGAGTGAAAGTTTTCTGTCAAAAGAATATCGGGCAACGCCGCCTTGCCGCCCCGGAGAATCCCGCCATGGCCACCGGTCTCATCCCAGCAGATAAAATTCGCGACCACGCTGGTCAGTTCAATGTCCCTCCCAATGTCCCGATTTTGATGCATTGCATCGAATATGAGGTCCCTTTGCGACCCTGCCTGCAGGTACGGGAACGCCTGTGACATCGCTAGGTATTCAGGCAGCAGGCTGGCGACCTGGTCTCCGGACATCTGGGAGGCGAACGGATGCGGGCCGAACAAGGCTCGCACTCGCTCAGTCAAGTACTCGCAGGATAACTTCGGAGGCTGATCCGGTGCAAATCGAGACGCTTGAGATATCATTTGACTCCCTGCAGATGAGAAGCGAAACGGTCCTTGACGAAGCTACCTTCATGTCCGGGCCGACTATTGACCGCGCTGAGTTCATTGGCTTCAAAGGGCCTAATGTTGCGTTCACCTTTCACGCAAACTTTCGTCGTTCTCCTGGCCACGGCAGATTGCGGTCTTCTCTGTCCTGGTCATGCGCATCGAAGGGACTTCGTTCATTGAGGGAGCGGCGAGGATCCGGTTGGCTTCCAGTCCAGCAGCAATCCGATGCCGCAATGGCAGCCACGGCGAGCATGCGCGCGGAGAATCGTCTTGGATACTTCGCCGCGCATGCCATTCTGATGCTAATGCCGCATGCGCGAATGACACGCCTAGTCGCGCGGTGCAGCTTTGGCTGCCTGAGCAAATGAATGAAGCCCTCGCGGTTGCTGCTGCCGCCATTTCATCGAACCGCTGTCAACTTGGTACAGCATTGTAAAATCCAATTCGTGCCTACCGACCTCACAGGGCCTCAGGTCGTTCGTGGCATGCCGCTCGCCTGTTCTTCGCATTCGCGGTTACCCCCTCTTAATTTTTACTGGCTAACAGCAACCATCATGCCAACTCTTGAATTTGCTCCGTCAGATTCCGAAGAAGCTGGTATAACACTTGTGACCTATCCTCATAGCAAGTGCATAGCACTTGAGAGGCTGCGCACCGCCGTCAGGAACGAAACAGCGGCTGTTCACATACACACGGCTGCTGAATTGGCGGATTGCTTCAAAGGCGCCGCATAGGTTGGCTTTGCTCCTTAAAGCCAGCGACAGGGCTTTGGACGTGCAGACGGCAGCGCTAGCATGGTGACCCGGGTTGCTGACGTATTCCGTCTTTGCTCGCGACCGGTACGGAGGAAGCAATGGTCTTCCACGGTCGAACACGACAAAACGGAAGATCTGAAATATGCGCAGGCCTGTTTGGCCGTGCCCCGGCAATCCTGGGCGGCTCCGGACTCGATCGTAGCGATAACGTGCTCTACGGAACATGCGGCCTCAGCCGATGGCGAGATCGACGGATGGCATAGCAAACTCTTATGGTAGCTTACCGCGTTGCACAACGACATGTTGCGCTCTCATCGACTCGGGTGCGAGCGTTGATACATTTCTTGGAGCGCGTTGCTAACATTGCCCGGACAGTCCAGATCGGGCGTCACGAGCAAGTGTCGCCAGATCGGTTTCGAGCTTCGGTTGATTCAAGAAGATTGCGTCTATTAGCGCCTGCGCCGGCTGCTCGGCGGACTCAACCAGCGCCGCCCTCTCGGCCCGCGCAGGGGGAGCGAACACACGTTTGACGACAGTCGGCGAGCCCTTGAGCCCACATTTGGAGATGTCTTCGACACCTGCATCTTGCGCGCTCCATTTCACGATTTTGGCTCGCGCGGCACGCAAGGCATCCGCCATCGCGCCTCGCCGAATCTGATTCGTCGCCTCAAGCATGGTGATGAGGCAGGGCAACCTAGTGTGCAGAACCTGCACACCGCCTTCCGAGCGCCGCTCCGCTTCAATTGTTTCATTGGCGACGTCCACGGATCTGACCTTCGCAACGTAAGTTAGCTGCCCTACGCCCAGTCGCTTCGCGATGCCAGGACCAACCTGCGCTGTATCGCCGTCGATGGTCTGCTTTCCCGTGAAGATGAGGTTTGCCGGACCATATTCCTTGCCAATTTTCCGGATCGCTGTTGCAAGCGCATACGTAGTGGCCAGCGTATCCGAGCCCGCAAAGCAGCGATCAGTAAGTAGGACGGCGCGATCAGCACCATAAGTCAGCGCCTTTCGCAACGACTCCTCTGCCGATGGCGGCCCCATGGTAAGCACGGTAATTTCGCCACCGAACCGATCGCGCAGCCCCAGCGCGGCCTCGAGCGCGAATAGGTCATACGGGTTGATGATGGTCGGCACTCCCTGACGCATGATTGTATTGGTCACGGGGTGCACGCGGATCTGCGCCGAGTCCGGAACTTGCTTGATGCAGACAATATTATGCAAGGTGTTGCTCCTAAAGTTACGTCAGTTGGGAAGAGAACAGCAAGTCTTGTACCATCCCCGCCGCTTGGGACCGCTCGCTGTCACAAGGCTTAACACCGGGTAGTGCGCCCTCTCTACCCCGCGCTTCCTGAAAGGGATGCCGGCACAAAGCAGGCTCGGACAGCGCTGTTTCGCAGCACCACGCTGGCAAGTGGCGGCGGGACTGCTTGCGGATTGACTGCCGCTAATCCCCTGCAGGCCCGGACCGGTCGAGGGTCATTAAGCATTGCGTTCGCCAATCCGGCTTGATTGAGATAAGGATGATAGCTCTTTGCATTTCGAGCAACCGGCGGTTCGCGATTGTGCGACTCGCAAGTGAGGCTCTCCGCCCCATCTGTCGCTGAATAGTTGAGCCCTTCTCGGGGTCGTGGCAAGCCGACGCCCCCGGCGGTCCATTCCCCTCAGATTGCTAGATTAACTACGCGGACCGTCTTCACTTATCGATTTGGCGGAATCAGTCCAGGCCGATGCGGGGCGCTCAGAACCGCTTTATCTCGATTCCGTATTTCCTCAGCGCGTAGCCGACTTGGCGCGGGGTTAGCCCGAGTAGGCGCGCTGCCTTGGCCTGCACCCAGCCAGACTTTTCCATAGCCGCAACGACCCGCTCGCGATCAGCCATTCTCGCACCACTAACGAGAACTGTGCCGGAAGGTGCCAATGAGCCCGGTTCGCAGACAGCCTGCGGCGGAGGGGCCGTTTCAGCCAGCGGGATGATGGACTTTGCAGGCACCGGTTGCATCGGTGCCGCCGGGTCTGTCTTGCCATACGATGTGCTTTTCCAAAGCGTCGTGGAAAGGCATTGGCCTTGGCTGCATGCAAAGTCACTTCTTACAATCGATGTTCCGGCACTGAGTGTCGCGGTCCGCTCGATGCAGTTCTCGAGTTCGCGGACATTTCCCGGAAATTTACAGCTCATCAGTACATCGATCGCACTCGCCTCCAGAGTAAGAGAGCGGCCGTTCTCGCTGTTAAACTTTCTGAGGAACTCTCTTGCGAGCAGCGGAATATCACTGCGTCTTTCGCGAAGCGGCGGCAACAACAAGGGAACTACGCTAATACGATAGTAGAGGTCCGCGCGGAATTCGCTCCTTGCCACAGCCTCTTCAAGGTTCCTGTTGGTCGCAGCTATCACCCGAACATCGACTTTAATCGTGTGATTGCTGCCGACGCGCTCGAACTCCTGCTCTTGCAGAACTCGCAGCAACTTCGCCTGGAACGGAGGTGAGATCTCTCCGATCTCGTCAAGAAATAGCGTCCCTTTGTCAGCAAGCTCGAAGCGCCCCTTGCGGGCGCTGACAGCACCGGTAAAGGCACCTTTCTCATGGCCAAACAATTCCGATTCCAGGACCGTCTCGGGGAGCGCCGCGCAATTCAGCTTAACGAACGGCCGCTTAGCACGAACGGACGACTCGTGAATGGCCTTGGCTACCAGCTCCTTCCCGGTACCGGATTCGCCACGCAGCAGAACCGTGCTGTTTGATCTGGCTACAACGACAATCTTCTCAAGCAGTGCGCTCAGCGCCGGGCTGTCGCCAATGATCCCGTGTGCCTGAAGCTGCTTGCGCTCGCGAGCGGGCGGCCCACGATCAACTGTCTGTTTCTCTAGCCGGTCCTTGTCCACCAACGATTGTTCGCGATCGCCGGCGAACAAGCGATGTAACTTGATCGTTTGTCCTATCACGTTCGCGACCATGGCGAGCAGCCGCGCATCGTACTCGAGAAGACTTGAACTGCCTTCCGGGATACGGTCGATCGTCAGCGTACCAACGACCGTCGAATCAACGCGAATCGGGACCCCGATGAACGCTACCGGTATACTATCAGAGGCGCCGAGAACCTCCCGGTCGGCAGCGCTGAAGGCCGTCTCGGCGGCTACATTCTCGACCATAAGAGACCTGCCTGTCGCTACGATCTCGTGGATTGCTTTCTGCGGCACGCACGTCCGGTAACGTTCGTCAGTGCCTTCGCTCCAGCCGGCGCCAACTGTAAGTTCTGGAACGCCGTCATCGTTGAACAGCGAGACGAGGCCGTGTCGCATCTGCACAAACGATTGCAGAAGACCGAGAACGTTGGCCAAGGTGACTTCGAGCCGGCCGGGAGCATTTAGTATTTTCGATATTTCGTAGATGCCGGCCAGCGCGCTCTCATGCGACGGCTCCCCCGGGGGGGCACGCTCCGGTTCCGGCTGCGAGGCAGGTCTTTCGCTCGAGGAGGGGATATGCAGCATAAGCCTGTCTCCGTTTCCTTGATCATCCTCCCTGGACCCATGTCCGGATTGGCGAGGTTCGTTTTGCATGTCACTCTCGATCTAGCGCCAAGTGTTGACGAGATGACATCGAACCGTGACACTTTTTCATGGCACGACAGTAAACTTGCCGTGTGCCTTCGATTCATTTTCTGTTGATTGTATGCGCGTGGTCAGCGGAGAACGTGAGTCCGTTGGGAAGCTCAAGTCAGCTTCGCCGCCGGGCCGGCCGCTTCACAGATGCTGGCCACCGTTGATCGGCACCTCGGCACCCGTAACATAGCTCGCCGCATCCGAGCATAGGAAGAAGATGACCTTGGCCACTTCGTCCGGAGTACCCACTCTGCGCAGCGGGATACTTGCCACGACGCGCGCTTCCGCGTCGGGCGACAGCATGTCGGTCCTGATTTCGCCGGGCGCGATCGCATTGACGCGAATGCCATGCGGCGCATAGTCGTGGGCCAATTCGCGTGTGAGGCTCGCAAGCGCAGCTTTCGAGGTCGCATAGGCGCTACCGGCGAATGGGTGCACCCGCGAGCCCGCGATTGAAGTCACATTCACGATCGATCCTGACGCGGCTCTTAGCTCATCAAACAAACCCTGCGCCAGCAGGATCGGAGCCACCAGATTAAGATGAAAGACCCTCATCCAGGTATCGGTTGAGGTGGTCAACGATGTCATCCGATCGCCTGTGGGCGTTTTCGGCGACACACCCGCATTATTCACCAGCGCGTGCAAGGGCGCACCGGCCAAGCGTTTCTTAACCTCGGTGATTGCGCGCGGCAGCATTCGATGATCGCCGAGGTCGACCTGGAAATGATCGTCATTCCCAGCCTCCCAGGGGCATCGCTCGCCGTCGAACGGTTGGCGTGCGCAAGAAATGATGCGCCAGCCTGCCTCCGAGAATAGCTTGGCAGTGGCATGGCCAATTCCGCGCGATGCGCCGGTGAGTAACATCACCTTCGGTTCTCCACGATCAACGCGCGCATTAACAGCGTCAACGAGGCGATCCAAATGTGCTTCGGGCAGCGGACCTCGGATCAGATTGTCATTTGGCAGATCGAGACCCACGGCCGCCTCCTCTACTTTTGCGCCCGCGCACGCGTAGCAGGATTTGCGCCACTGCGATGTACGTAAATGCGCTTCCGTTTTGCGTCCTAATGTCGCGCACGCGGAATGTTTGGCGCATTCAAGACAGCGGAGGTGAGCTTTCTGACAGCGATGGTGACTCTGCTACGTAAGTTCGCGAGCACTCGCCCGCTTCATGAAAGGGCTACCCAGCCCGCGTTCGCTTTCACGATCGCACAACCGTACGAGCCTGCGGCTGGCCGGCGCCTCTCGTCGAAGTCGAAAAATGCCCGGGGATAACGGCCACGGCCATTAGCCGCCCCAACATAAAACTGATGTACCAAGCTTGCACGTTAGATTCGTCGGCGGCCACTTTTGATCTATCGCGCCATGCTCTGAGCGGCACTGGATTTCGCGGCGCTAGTTCCAAGCATGAGCTGGCGAGCTGAAATGTTCATCCGTGATTGAGCGTTGTTTAGCTTCCGTCTGCGGCCCGCCCGAAGCGAAGACGAAGGCGTGCTCCTTCTGTAAAACGCAGCGGCACTTTAGGGCCGTTGTTGTCGAAGCCGCGCCTTAGCCGAACGCATTCGGCCGCGGCTTCGTTCTCTTCGCCCCTGGAACGTTGCGGCAATGACAGCCCGCGGGCCAGAAAATCGTCGCCCGGAGAAGAACTTCCACGGCTATCGGACGTAAAGAGCGGCGGTGAGATCGATCACGCGGGTTTGCGACTTTCACGAAGCCATAAGCGCTTGCGAGTTGTCTTCAATCAGGATCAACCGGCCCGGATCGTTCAAATCGAATTCTATAACGCGTGGGGCGAAAAGACGCGCATAGCGCGTAAAAGCGCTCGTTGGCGGAAAACGGATCACCGTGTCGCAGCGGGCAAGGAGATACATCTCGGTGAGGGCAGAAAAGCCGCCTTCAGCTCCGAGGGCGGGATGGTGCAATGGGCCCGCTTGAGGCGCCTGGAACTGCTTTGGAATCGCGAAGACATCGGGAAATTTAACCGAAACCTGCTCGAGGACGAGCGCACTGTCCGTGCACAGGAACGCCCTCACAGGTTTTGCGTGGGATAAACTCCTGGCCTCATCAATGGCATTGTAGATCTGCCGCAAGGCGCGCTCCGTGTCCGCCCAGTAAGGGGCATGCCCCATAATATCTTCGCCATTGCCATGCCGGACATGAATGCCGATTACGCTGTACGGCTCAAAGTGCTCGCGGTAGATAGCATCAATCCGGGCCTGAATTTCAGGCCGCGGCTTAATACTCCGGAAGATTTCGCGTTCCGCTTCCTGATCGCAGCGCCACATCAGGCAGGCATCACACACAACCGTGTTAGCGTCACTATCTCTCTGACTTTGGAACAGTTGATCGAGTTGATCGCGTTCCCTGAAAATCTGCTCGTCCGGTCGATAGATGCAATCGAAAGATGGCTTGTTCCACCATGTTGGAAAGAATGGTCCTGGAAACGAACGCGTATTGATGTCGTCATCGCAAATTACTCGCACTCCGCCAATGTCTTCAACCGGTTCGAAGAAGACTGGAAAGGCATTGGTGAATGGTTCATCAAGATAACAAGATCCCCGCCAATCAATGGCTAGCGTCCGTCCTGTCTGCTTTGCAAATCGCCAGGCTGCCGCGAGTGACCACAGACAGTCGCCAAACCCCGTACGTCGCCGGGACACTACGAACCGATCATTGCTCGAACCGCTAACCATCTGCCTTGCCTTTTCGCGCGCTCCTGGTTGGACAAGAGACGTCAGTACAGACGTCTCGCGTATCTTCTCGCCCGGCGTCACGGCCTGAAATCGCGGTGCCGGCGAGCTGCATCGGTAGAACTTCATAGCAGGGCTATCCGTGACGGGCCGCGTTCTCTCAATACGATCGTCCTTTCTTCAACGGTGTTGCATCGACCTGCCCGAAGCCCGATGCCCGATGCCCCGCTCTGCATCGGATGGCCTGGTCCCCTCACATGCACGCATGGGCGTGGCCATGCGCATGAGTCATGGCTATGTTCCGCTTTGTACATTATCGTGACGGCAAGCCGCGTGCAGCGGATGCAGGCGAACGCCCCGAAGCTCCCATACGAGCCGCAATTCCTTCACAAGATCTTCACGCTTGGCCTGGTCCAGCAGGGCTGTGTCGAAAAGCGACCCGAGCGACGCCTCGCCCTCGATTCGCATCAAGATCTCGAAAAGCTCAGGTGAGATACGCATACTAGAGTGGGCGGAATGTCCCATGCGGATCTCGCAGACCGTTTCCTGCCGATCTGGCGCTATGTGGGAGCGAACACGATGAAGGGATGCGTACGGCGGCAATGACGCAGCCAGCGCACTCCAATCCTGCAGTGATGCTGGCCGCTTCCTGACGAGGAACGGCCCAACAACAAGTCCGTCCAGATCAGTCGTCAAAAACGTGGTGATCGCATCTGACACGGACTGCACGATCGGCTCGGCATTGTTGTTAAATGAGGTATTTAGAAGAATCGGAAGGCTCGTTCGCTTCTTGAACGCATTAATGACGTCCCAGTAGGCGGGGTTTGTCTTGCGCGATACGGTCTGCAGCCGAGCCGTCCCATCAACGTGCGTGATCGCACCGAGCACGTTACCCTTGGCTTCACGCACGCGAACTACGAAGTTCATGAAGGGGAGCTGCCGCGTGCCGTCGGGGAGCTCAAAGAACTCGCTCGCATCCTCCTCTAATGCAGATGGCGCAAAGGGGCGATAGCTCTCGCGCTTCTTGACCACCGCGTTGATGCGATCCTTGTTTTCCGCAGGCCGCGGGTCCGCTAGAATGCTGCGGTTACCAAGCGCACGTGGGCCGAACTCAGAGCGCCCCTGAACCCAGCCGATTACAGCGCCATTTGCCATCCAGTCCGCCGCACTGGATGCTATGTCATCACTTCGTTGAATGTCGAGGTGGCCTGACCATGCGTTGAGCTCAAGCTCTGTGGCTTGCTCGTTCCCAAGATCGGGCCCCCAATAAACGTCCGGCAGTCGCTCGCGCGGCGCTGGCCTGCCTAGCTCGCTTGATACCATTAATGCAGCGCCGAGTGCGCAACCGGCGTCGTGCGCCGCGGGTTGAACAAAGATGTCGTCAAATAGCCCGGAATAAAGCAGCTTACCGTTCAGCGTGCAATTATGGGCCACCCCGCCAGCTAGGCACAGGCGTGTCATGCCCGTCGCTTTACGATGGTGCCGCAGGGTGTGAAACACGATCCGCTCCAGCGCTTCCTGCAGCGACGCGCTGACATCTCGATGCTGTTGGGTGAATGGCATTCCCTTTCGCCGAACCTGGATGTTGCGCAAAAGGGCTGGTCCGATTCGATCCAGGTGAACGCGATAGCCACCGCTGTCCAACAACTCGTAGAACTGCGCGAAGAGCTCGCGATAGCGATCGGGATCACCATACGGTGCAAGCCCCATCACTTTGTATTCGTCGAACATCCCGCAGCCGAGATATCGGATCGTCTCGAGATAGAACAGCCCAAGAGAGTTGTGTTCCGGGAAACTTACAAGCTGCGCAATTACGGTCCCGGACCCTACCGCCATTAAGCCTGAGAGAAAATCGCCCCCGCCGTCGATCGCAAACACCAGACTTTGCTCGAACCCGGACATGGCAAACGCGCTCACGGCATGTACTTCGTGGTGATTCACGAAGGAAACCCGGACGGATCGATCTCGGCCCCTAATTCCCGTGCCAACAGCTGCCGCAGCAACAGTTTGGGGTCCAACGGAACGGGCTGAGAAACAGAAAGGCGCTCGAGCATGGCTTTGCAGTAAGCTTCAGTCGCGTAGAACGCGATACGGTCGATGTCGCCGAGCTCGACTCCTGCGGTAGAAAGGCAGTATCGGATCGAATTGCTGGGGAACTTGTTGGAGTGCTTGACGCGGTTGAGGCGCTCCTCTTCGACAGCAGCAATTACGCGGCCGTCCTGCACAAGTACCGCAGCGCCATCGTGAAGAAATGTATTCGGCAGCTCCGGAGAGCTTTCATAGATTCTGTCAAGGCCGCCACTCAGTCCTATGCTCAACATCCCGTTCTCCATGGAAGGCCATGCCGTCCCACCGATCTAATCTGTACAGTCACGCGCAGCCGGTGCGCGTGCCAGGCAGCACAACACGACTTTGCAAGGTCCGATCGGCCGAACAGGCGGCCGTAGAGCTGGCTCGATCGCGGCTTCTCAAGGCCGTTTCACAAGCTGCTCTGACAGACCAGGTCACTCGCGAGCTACCGCGGAACGCATCATGACACTGCATCGCTTTGACTTCTCCGTTTCGCTGAACTCACGTCAACGCAGCAGGCGGCGCCGAAATAACGCGATCGACGCGAAAAAGGGCAAGACCGCGTAAACGCAGAGCGCGCCTACGTGTAGGGCGGCATTGTCGGCGCCGCGCTCAAGCATCACTGGGCGAATAAGGTCGACCGAATGTGCCAGCGGCAACAAGCCGGCAAAGTGCTGAAATGAGTCGGGCATTTGGCTCGTCGGAAAGACCGCGCCACACAAGAACACCATGGGCGTAAGGACGAGCGACTGGTAAAACACGAAGTAATCGTAAGTTGGCGCAAGAGATATGACGACCATTGCCAGGCTGGCGAAGACAAGGCCCGTAAGGGCGATTGTCGGTATCGCACAAAGAACCGACGTCCAGGATGCATAACCCAGGGTGGCAGCGACAATCCCGATTGCTGTCCCGGCTAGAACGGACTTACTGGCCGCCCACACCAACTCACCTAGAACGATATCGCCAAGCGTGAGCTGTGTGAACAAAATTCCCTCCCAGGTGCGCTTGACATCCATCCGAGCAAAGGCTGCGTACAGAGTTTCAAAGGTCGCGGATGTCATAGCGCTAATCGCGACCATACCCGCCGCCAAAAACGCAATGTACGAAGTCCCCTCAACCCGTCCCACAATGAGTCCGAGCCCAAAGCCAAGGCCAAACAGATTGGTTATGGGATCTGCGAGGTTGCCGAGAAGCGATGCAAGCGCGACTTTCCTCCATGCCAAGTAATTTCGACGCCATACCGCGGTCCAATTGTACGCATTAGCCGGCATGACCGACGCATAACCATCATCCATCGCTCATTTCTCCATCTCGCGCCCGGTCAACCGCAAAAACACGTCTTCGAGATTCGGGGGGCGCTGCAGAACGCGAAGGTCCGTTCGCCCGCGCAGGTGCACGCTGATTTCGTCCGGACATCGCGCGTAACAAAAAAGCGTCTCTCCACTCACTTCGATATGCCGCGCATACGGCCTGATCAGCTCCCGGAGTTGATCTAGATCACCGCCATAGATCTCGATCACGTTGCAGCCGATATGCTCGTCGATCAAGGCGTCTGGCTTGCCTTCGGCGATTTTGCATCCACTCTCAAGCACGCATAGCCGATCGCAAAGGCGTTCGGCCTCTTCCATGAAGTGAGTGGTCAAGAGGATCGTCTTGCCGCGCGCAAGAAGAGCCCGCAGGCGTTCCCAGATCAGGTGGCGAGCATGCGGATCGAGCCCCGTCGTCGGCTCGTCCATCACGAGTAGATGTGGATCATTGATCAGAGCGCGCGCCAGCGTCAGCCGCCGCTTCATACCACCGGACAAAAGGGAGACGCGCACGTCCGCCTTGCTTTCAAGCCGCGCAAACTCAAGCAACGAGGGCACAACCGCTTCGATCGTGCGAGCGCTCATGCCGAAATAGCGGCCAAACACAAGCAGGTTCTCCCGCACGGTGAACTCGGGCTCAAGGTTATCGAACTGCGGCACCACGCCTACGCGCACGCGCGCCGCACGAGCGCGGGAAGGCACAGGCTCATCGAGGACCGTAATCTTGCCTCGATCGGGGGAAATCATGCCGAGGAGCATGCGTGCAATCGTACTTTTGCCAGCTCCATTTGGCCCAAGCAGCCCGAAGCACTCTCCGCGCGCAACCGAGAACGACAGGTCATTGACGATAACCTTGTCCCCGAATGACTTTCTCACGCCGACAAGGTCGATCGCCATATTGGACATGTTCATCTTAGGCTGACAGAAGTCGTTCCGTAGGCGATGACTTCTTGATGACCGTTTTGCTCCAGAGCATGCCCTCGCACCACACATGCTCGACGCGCCCCCATTGGCATGCCGCCGCAGCATCGGGAAAGAATCCCCGTCCATGGAGGTTGGCGCTCGTGGTGCAGAGCAGCGGAATGCCGGTGAGTTGCTCAAATTCGATGAGAAGCGCAGCAATTTTGTGAGGAGAGTTGCGGGAAATTGTCTGCAGCCGCGCCGAGCCGTCGAGATGTACCACTGCCGGGATCTTGTCGCGCCAATTCGCCCGGGTTTGGTGATCGAATAGCATGTAAGGATCTGGCGTACCCGGGCTGAAGATCTCCGGCGCACGATCTTCCAGACAGATCGGCACCACCGGCCGGAAGTGTTCGCGCCGTTTGATGTCGTTGAGATGATCCTTCATCTCCGGGGACGTTGGGGCCGCAAGAATGCTTCTACCGCCCAACGCCCGCGGCCCGAGCCCGGCACACCCGGAAAGAAAGATGACGGGCTTGTTGTCAGCAAGAATCGAGGCAAGTTCAGGCAGACTGCACGGCGCCGCCTCCCAGTCCGGCGGAACCTCGCTCTCCTGCAGGGCGGGGCCACTGTAAACTGACCATTCCAACGGCTCGAAGCCATCTTGCGCTGCCATAGCGCCGCACGCCGCGCCGATTGCCGAGCCACTGTCATTTGGAAACGGCGGCACCCAGACATCATCGAATAATCCGGTCGCGCGAAGCGCGCTGTTCCATTTGATGTTGAGACCGCAACCTCCGGCGATGCATAGATTTCGCGCTCCCGGAAGCGACGAGTGCCGTAGCAGAACCATCGCGATCTCCTTAACGAGAAGACGTTCCAGAAACACATGAAACGACGCGAGGACGTCCTCCGCGCGCTTGGCCTTCAGGCGCAATGCGCTTGACTCGAAGAAGTCGTGAATAACTGCGAGAGACGCTTCCGCATTGTTGATGTTTTCGCGGTAGCGACGAGCCTGCTCCGTGTCAGCCGCTGAGCGCGTTTCATAAAGCTCCTGGAACACTTCCACGATGCTTTCGTCCACGGAACCAAGCTCGATGTAGGCCATCAGCTTGCCAGCAATGCCCAAATCCCAACTGGAGCGGTTCGGCTGCCGGTATGGGCCGAAGTGAAGGCCCGCGGCGGCATAGGCATGGCCAATCATCGGAAACAGCGATCCGATGAGCCGCGCGCCCTGGGGCTCGACATAGTAAAGGCGTGGAAAGATACAGCCGTCCCATACCAGACACAACGCGGGTTTCCCCGCGCTGGCGAAAGGACTGGTGCTATATGCTGAGGCGACATGGCCCGTGACATGCGGGTAGCTCTTATATGGAAACTCCTCGCCTCCGAGGAGGAGGCCATAGCCGTCGACGGAATCAAGGAGGCCCTCAGCATGACGCTCGACATATGGCGCGCCTTTTAGCGCGACCGGCACCGCTCCGCTTAGGAGCTGGAACTGCGATTCATTCTCCCCGTCCCAGCCATCAATCACGAACTGATCGATGTCGCGCGGATTCAGGCCATGCTCCGCCAAGGCGAAGACGACTGCATCGAGATTGTCGACGGACTGATAGCGAGGACCATTGCCGCGCTTCTCTTGCTCGACGCAAAAAAGACGCCGACCGTCCTCGACGACAGCAATTGCTCCGTCATGTGTCAACTTTATTCCGCAGATGCGCATACGTCCTCCTGGCCTAATGACCGGCGTTTGATTGTGCCGACGCGCCGCCCGGCTTCAGAAACCGGACGATCAAGCAGTCTTCGCTCGCCGACCCGGTGCAGCAGTGCCGGCGCTCGATCTCTGATAGGCTCTCATTGAAGAGAGCGATCACCGTCTCAGCACCGGCAGCATGCCCCCAGCGTTGACATATTTCATCACGCGCAGACCCGAAAATGAGAGTCTCATCTGGCGCAAGCATACTCACCAGGTTGCGGATAGCCGCATGCATCTCGACGACGTCCCTGAGGTAGTAAAGAACCTCAGCCACGACAATCAAATCGAATTGCTCAGTGGTCGAGAACCGCTGAATGTCGCAGGTCACCCAACTAATATGTGACCATTTCCCGGTCCGCAGTCGCGTTCGCTCGATTGCCTGCGGCATGACATCCACGACCGTAAGTCGCTCGCATAGCGGCGCCAGCATCTCCGTGAATGCACCGGCTGCACATCCTACTTCGAGCGCAGACGCCGCATCTCCGTCGCGGCGCGACATCCGGAGCATTTGCGCGTATCGCTGCTGCTCGAACGCACTAGTGTCGAGGCGCCACGGGTCGTCGACAGCCAACTCTCGCTCTAATAACTGATGGTTTTCGTCCTGAGTCATCAGCCGACCACTTATTTGTAGACAGTCGAACGATCGCGACCGGAAACACTCTCCGTCGCCGCCAGGCTCGATGGAGGCTGCGATAACGCCGCCTTACGAATAGGAGCAGGCGCCCCCCTACACCAGCAGGACTTCGTCCGGCATTCGGGTGCAGGATGACAGGCTGTTTCCCCTCTTCCGTCGGCATATCGGTGACTTTCCGAGATAGCCAATCGCTATTGCTCAATGTACAAAGCGCATAGGCCTTCAAAGGCAGTAAGAGACAGATATTGATCGGCGTGTGGAGCGAGAAGCCGATAAACCGCAGCTCGCGGGCACGAAGCGCTGCCACACAGCACCGGACCGTAGTCATTGCAGCAATCGTCAATCCCGTCCACCAGGGTATAGAGCCATCGATCAGGAGCTGTGCGAGCGCAGCAAGTGATGAAATGGCGAGGAGCAATGGGCCGAGATTTTGCCCGATAACGTCTAGCGTCAAATAACCATCGAGCTCTGGCAGCAGGCGCCAAGCAAGAAACGTATCTCGAAAGGTACTTCGCGCCCAGCGGAGTTGCTGTCGTAGATATGGCCGAAGACTGTGCGGGACGACTGTGGCTGCTATGGCGTCCGGAACGTATTCGGTTCGAAACCCCGCCTTGAGCATGAGTATCGTTAGGTGGCGGTCCTCGCCGAAATCGCTCGGCTTCCCACGAAAGAATTGGGCTTCATATTGATCAAGAAGCAAGGCGAGCGCGGAACGCCGATACATGGCACATGGGCCGCAGCAACACATGACGGCACCGAAGCGCGCCTGTGCCGCGCGCTCTTCGTTGCACGCGAGCCAATATTCCATGTCGATCAGCCTGGTCAGCCAGGTCTGGTTGCGATTGCTCGCGATCAGCTGACCCATGGCCGCACCGATTCCCGGGTCATGCATCTTCAATACAAGCTTCGTGACGACGTCGGCAGCAAGTATCGTATCGGAATCGACGTTGAGAACCAGATCACCGGATGAGCTGCGTATCGCTGCGATCTGCGCCTTGCGCTTTCCCACATTGTTCGCCAACAAGATAAAACTGAATCTCGGATCGCTCGCATATATCCGGTGTACAGGCGCGACAACGTCGCGGTTTGCCGATCCGTCATCGACCACATATACCTGCATCTTTCCGGCGTAGTCTTGACTGGCAATCGACTCCAGACATTCGGCGAGTGTGTTCGGATTCTCGTTGAAGCACGGCACGATCACGTCCACAGCAGGAACGACCACCTCGGCTTGTCCAAGGTTGTCCAGCGATGAGTTGATCGCCGGCTGAGCATAAAGCGCTTGCACGCTCTTATAGATCGTCGATAGGAGCGCATAAGATGAAACGGCGGCAGCACTGGTCGTCGCGAGCAGGTCCATGGGGTGTCGTTTTTTCAGTGGAGTTGAGGGAGTGGACGGATTACAAACCCGCGCCGTTGTAGTGCTGGAATGAGATATGCCAGCGCCGTCCTGGTCTGATCGCGCAGCGTAGAGCCACTGGGCAATCCCTCCTCATCGGGAGGATATCCGTCGTGCAGGAGCACAATTGCACCCGGGCGTACGTTCGCCAGTACGGAATTCACAATTGCATCAACCCCGGGGCGGGACCAATCTCTAGGGTCGACCGACCAGTGCAGAGCCGTGAGACCAGCGCTCGCCGCCACTGCGAGCACATCTCGCGTCCATATGCCGTAAGGCGCTCGCATATGCCTGGGCGAGGCCAGCGGGCACGCCAGACGGATGGCTTCGCTCGCCGTCAGCACCTCGTCGTGTAGCTCCGTAGGTCCGCATCTGGATAGATCAGGATGGGTCATCGTATGGTTCGCAACCTCATGCCCTTCCGCAATCATTCGTCGGATGAGTTCAGGATGCTCCGTCGCGTACGTCCCGATGACGAAGAATGTCGCGGGGACCCGATGTTGCGCCAGGACATCGAGCACCTCTGGCGTACAAAATGGATTTGGCCCATCGTCAAAGGTCAAATGGACAGCTCGACTTCCGCCCGCGTCAGCGTAGTCGCAGCGGACAGTAGATAGGGTGGAACGCTCTGTCACAACTCAGGCCCGTTACGATCGATGACAGTCCCGGCCGGCCATTCGCTTATCGAGCGTCCGACCGGAAACACCACGACGATCACGTCTTCGATGCGCGTCGGCGATAAATTTGGATAGACATCCGGCAAGGTGGAGCGGACGCGAATGCCACGCATCAGGGTGGCGAGCCCCTGCCTTTCGACCAGTCGGGTCAAATGTTTTTCGAGGGCCGAGCGAACCGCGCCAAATCCGAATGGAACGCCGAGCTCCTGGAGTGCGGGATACATCACGCGCATTGCGTGGCCTATCCCGTGCCCCTCGAGATCGGGGCGCACCGCATACAACCCCAGTTCGGCCACAGGGAGATCGACTTCACCAACTTTGATGAAGCGGCGCAGTAGCCCGATGTGAGCCGCTACCCCGCGCGCGTCGTAACCAATTACGCGGAGCTCGGGTCTTGCTCCAGCCCAACTTCGGCTCCGCTCAAACGGCTGCGCATTGAACGCACCCGTCGGTCCGTAACTCTTGCGGAAGAACTCCGCGAGCTCGGCATGATCGGCGAGCTGCAGTTCACTTTCCCAACGAAGGCTCCACTGCACTTGAGCGCGCCCAGAAGATCCTTCCGCAGTCGGGGAGACGGCAATGTTCATGGCGAGCTTCCTTGCGCCGGTGGAATGAAGAGCGGGGATGGTCACGTCAATTCGCTATTCGCCGAACCGCCGATGAATGCTGAGATGCGCCGCCATGCTCTGTCGGAGCTCGGCACTGCTCGCCTACTCCGCGCCGCTGGCCTTTGCGCGACGGAGCGATCGCTTGATTGCACCCTCGTGCGGTTGATGCCGCGCTCACGATAACTCGGAAGCTGCCGACGAGGCGGTTGGGCTAGCCAGAACCTGTCTGCACCAGCGAGCTTTTGTGCCTGCAGTCGCATCGCCCTCCGGCGCTTTGACGTCTGAGGGCCGGCCATCGGCGCGCAAGCCTCATCGATGGCGCATCGGAGCGGCATCAGATCACACTGGCTTTTATACATCTTCGACACGCCCCACATGCACTGGACAGGCGAGCCATTTGGAACGGCGCCTGGAATTCTTGGCATCCGCAACCTGCGTCTGCCTCTATTCTTCGACACTAGAATGAGGCTGAACGCGCCCTCAATTGTACGCGGGTAAACCTGAAATATGGAAACGGATGATATCCGCATACCAACGTTTATCGGGACGCGCTTGGCGTTCGAACGGCCACGCTTAAGGAGAAACAACAACGCGCGCCCATGGTGCGCTCCCACGTCTGGGAGCTCTTCTCTTAGCTCACGTGAACGACCGGAAACCATCGTGGCGCGTCTAATTGCTTTTTCCAAACTTCAGTTTGCTATCCAACCTCCCCCAGTTTGGTAAAATCGATTGTTTCGATAGAACACATCCACACGATGGATAGACTCATCACATGCGGTTCAAGGGACTTGATCTAAATCTTCTCGTTGCGCTCGACGCCGTGATGACGGCGCGCAACCTCACAGCGGCGGCTCGCAAAATCAATCTGAGCCAGCCTGCTATGAGCGCTGCGATCGCACGGCTGCGCACCTATTTCCGCGATGAACTCTTTACTATGAGAGGTCGCGAACTCGTCCCGACACCTGGCGCGGAAGCGCTTGCAGGTCCGGTTCGCGAGGCCCTGCTGCACATCCAACTCTCAATCATATCGCGGGACGCGCTCGACCCTGCTCAATCGAGCCGACGCTTCAGGGTCATTCTCTCAGATTTCATGACGATCGTTTTTTTCCGCAGAATTGTGGACCGCATGGCGCAAGAAGCCCCCGCGGTGCGCTTCGAACTGCTGCCATTTTCTGATGAACCGGATGACCTGCTGCGGCGGGGCGAGGTCGACTTTCTCATTCTGCCGGAACTTTTCATGTCGAGCGCGCACCCTAAGGCGACGCTGTTCGACGAGAGCCTCGTATGCGTCGGATGCCGCGCGAACAAGCAGCTATCCCGGCAGCTTACGTTCGAACAATACATCTCGATGGGGCACGTTACTGCCAAGTTCGGACGCGCACTGAGACCGAACCTCGAAGAATGGTTTTTGCTTGAGAACGGCCTGAGGAGACGAATTGAGGTCGTCGTGCAGGGCTTTAGCCTGATTCCGCCCCTGTTGCTAGACACGAGCCGTATCGGCACGATGCCCTTACGACTGGCCAGGCACTTCGAAAAGCGGATGCCGTTGCGGATCATCCAACCGCCCCTCCCCCTGCCCACATTCACAGAGGCCCTGCAGTGGCCCTCATTCCACAATACCGACCCCGCGAGCATCTGGATGCGTCGGATATTGCTCGAGGAAGCATCCAACATGGCATCTGGGGACCAGGAGCCTCCAACTCGCAGGCGCTGTTAGGCTTACCTTAAGCTGCGCTCTGAACATCCCCGGCACACTGTAGAACCTTCGACGTGCCCCGTTTTCTTTCGTCTTTCCAGGGTATGGAGGTGAGAAGGAGCCACAGACGCGCAATGCGACGATCGGTCGCGAAGCCTTTTCCAGTTGTGCGCGTGGTGACCTCGAAGGTGCGGTTTGATGCGCTCACGACGCATTCAGGCTACGTCCGGCAACCATCGCAGAAGAATATGCCTGCCGTGCAAATGTTTGGCTCTATCACTAAAATGTCTTGAACCGCACATTGCGTCAGGTTGTAGGTTGCTCTCGTGACAAGCGCTGCACGACCCAGCTGTCGACACCGCGCTTTGGCACGCTGACGAACACTGGGCTGATCTGCCATCAGCGGACTGAACGACCCTGCTGCGTGGCCGGCCGGAACCGGCAAGACCAATTAGCTTGGAGCTCCCGACGCTTTCCCGCCGCTGCCGATCGGCTTTCCGCCTGCTCTCCATTGTTGCGGTCATCTCGCAAGCTTCCTTTCCCGGGCGCAGGAATGAGCCGATGTCCATTGGGGCGGGCCAAGACGATTGCTCCAGGCGCTGGCGCCACCGCACGCTATTGCGCAGCAACGACGTTTGTGCCGGATAGGAAGAGATGCGTTTCAAAGGTCTGGATCTAAATCTTCTGGTCGCGCTGGATGCTCTAATAACTGAGCGCAACCTCTCGTCAGCCGCACGCAAGATCAATCTTAGTCAGCCGGCAATGAGCGCAGCCGTTGCCCGGCTGCGCAAGCATTTCCGTGATGAACTGTTTGGAATGAGGGGGCGCGAACTTGTCTTGAGCTCACGCGCGGAAGGGCTCGCGGCTCCTGTGCGCGAGGCTCTGATGCACATTGAACTCTCGATTATGGCCCGACATCCGTTCGACCCAGCTCGATTGAACCGCCGATTCAGGATCGTCCTTTCTGACTTCGTAACAGTTGTGCTCTTCCGAAATGTCGTAGCACGCGTCACGCGAGAAGCCCCCGCCGTCAGCTTCGAATTGGCTGCGCCGACCGATGAACACGAGCTGCTCCTCCGCCGCGGTGAAGTCGATTTTGTTATCCGGCCAGATTTTTTCATGTCCAGCACGCACCCCAGAGCGGCCCTATTCGAGGAGCGACTCGTCTGCGTAGGCTGCTGCACCAATAGGGAATTACAACCCCGGCTTACATTCGATCGATATATGTCGATGGGTCACGTTGCAGTTAAGCACGGAGGTGCGCCCCGGACGCCAGTTGAGCATTCCTTTTTGACTGATCTCGGACCCACGCGGCGCATCGACATCCTCGTGCAGAGCTTCAGCATGATCCCGCCTCTCATAGTTGGGACGAACCGCATAGGCACGATGCCATTAGGGCTCGTGAGGCATTTCCAAAGAACGATGCCCCTTCGGATCGTTGAGCTTCCGCATCCATTCCCCGCCTTCACCGAGGCGGTCCAATGGCCCTCACTTCACAACAGCGACCCGGGAAGTCTGTGGATGAGGGACATTTTGTTTCAGGAGGCCACCCGCATGGCAACTACACAAGAGCTCCGTGTGACCAGCAGCCCGGAAGACGCGGAGCCCCCGGGACATTTCGTGCGATCCGTCTCACCGTTGCCGTAAGCACATTCGCGAAGTCTACGAACCTCACATTCCAACACTTGTCTCAACACACAATTCCTGCTCGCCTGGCTTGCTCTTATTGCCGGGGGAAAGGATCCTTGCGGCAGGCAAGAGGCGCTTTCGCTCTTCGCACCTCCGCCTCGGGGGCGAGAAACGGCAGACTGCCGACTTGATGCTTTTAGGGACGGGAACGGAACGGGGCCGGCGAGCGACGGAGCAATGCCTTCGCACTGAAGCTAGGCGTTTACGTTGCAACGGCCGCGGCAGGGCGCAGCTCTCTCAAGAAGGTAGGCCAGGCACGGAGCTCTTGCCGTCAACTCCCTGGGTCGGTAGTTGCTCCCGATGAACGGAGATGATCAGCTTATTCGGATTCCTACCACCGTTCATTGTGAGCATAGAGATCGTCGGACTTGCCGTGCCGTCGAAGCTAGCATCGCGAACGCGTGTGGCCTGAACGCATCACACAGCAGCACATCACATCCTCATCGCTTTGCGCCGCAGGTATGACTTCTTTTGGCCCTACCGCAGCCAAACGTCTTGACGACGTGCGCTGCGCTTGACTCAATTTCAAACAAGGAGCTGAACGTTGAAGCTTTGCAGCGGGGTGTTCGATCCAGAAGAGCTATCTGCCCTCGGACGGCTTTATGACGGCGCCGTCGACGCGCTACCTCCGTCGATGCGGAGTCCAGAAAACTGCGCAGCAATCGCCAAACTTATCCTGGAGCGTACGGCGGCTGGCGAGGCTGAACTGGCACGCCTGGCGAACTTGTTGATCACCCTTTCTCCTGAGGGTTGATCAGCCGCCATTCTAAGGATAGTCACCACTCGCGCGCATGAATTAAAGGCGATTCAACTGGAGCTTAGAAATCCGCTTGAATCATACGTGACGTCAGGTTGTAGGCTTTGAAATTGAACAACATGAACAGAGCTACACCAAGACGGCGTCGATGGCGCATTGGCGAACTTGCAGAGGCGACCGGAGTAACGGTGCGCACGCTGCACCATTATGAGCACACTGGACTGCTAGCAGCGACAGAGCGCACTGAGGGCGGTCACCGGATGTATGACCGCGAAAGCGGGCAACGGGTTCATCAGATTCGCGCGCTGCGTGAGCTTGGCTTCTCGCTCGTGGAGATCCGTAAAGCTATGGAGGGGACGACCTCACTCACGGACTTGCTGCGCAAACATCTAGAGCGCATAGAAGTCCAAGTCGCGCGCACAACTCTGTTGCGCGACCGTTTGCGCAACATGACCATCGACAGCGAGGCGCAGGTAAGTGTGGATGAGCTGCCTGCCACCCTGAACGCCATGTCGCGCGCCGAGACGCGGAGTCAGACGTCCCGGTGCACCTGCAATTTAGCTGCGGAGCGAGAGGACCGCTGGCGGCGAATCCGTGATGATCTTCGCGACTGCATGGATGGGGGCGAGCACCCTTGCGGAGAGCGCGCAAAGGCTGTCGCGGTTGCAGCACGCTTGCTGATCAGCGAAATCGCCGGCGACGATTCACGTGTTTCGATGATCCTGAAGGTACTTGCACGATTAAGCGCGCCCCGCAGTCTGGCTGGTTGGGATCCCTGTCTAATGCAATATCTCGATCTTGCCCTTGGCGGATTGGAGGATCAGCCTTACTGACGCATTCATGGCGGGTTCCACACGCCGGTTAGGGCAAGCTAAGAAACGCTAGGTGAACCGGCCGCTCTCCGACGCGGCTTGGAGTTTTACGGAATCAAACGGAAGGATTGTCACCGCCGGGCGATCCGCGTCCCTGACGCCTCCATCGCTCTTCCCAAAAGGGCTTGATCCGCACGTAACGTCAAGTTGTAGATCTTACCGTAGTTGGCGGCTCGCCCGGCCAACGCAGGTTTGCCCAGCAAGCAACGCCTGTCTACAGGCGTGGTTGACTACAACCAGTTGCGGTTCACTTCAGGTGAGCATTGGAAGCTCTACAATGGTAAATAAGCGGCATGCCTCTCTTGCGCCTGCGGCGCTTCTCTTCTGCGCTCTCGTCGCTCCGTCTGCGCGCGGCTCTGAAATAAAGATCGCCGTGGCTGGCCCAATGACCGGAAGCAGCGCTGCATTCGGCGCGCAAATGCGCGATGGTGCGGCTGCGGCGGTCGAGGTCCTGAACGCCTCAGGCCAGCTTCCCGATAATGCCAAAACTATATTGAGCGTCGCTGACGACGCCTGCGACCCTAGGCAAGCTGTCGCAGTCGCGAATAAGCTCACGACAGAGCGGATCCTGTTGGTGGTTGGCCATTTTTGTTCCTCTTCGTCGATCCCGGCCTCCGACATCTACGCGAAGCTGGCATCGTCCAGGTGTTACCAGGCTCGTCAACTCCTCAACTAACAGAGCACGGCCTTGGGACTGTCTTTCGGATCTGCGGCCCGACGACCAACAGGGAGCCGTTGCCGCCGAGTACATTCACACGAATTATCGCCTCGAGAAAATCGCGGTGCTGGACGACAAGAGGACTGCTGGCAGGGGGATTGTCGACGTGGTTGAAGCCCGGCTTCATCGATTGGGACGGCAGGTGAGCCGGCAAAGCTATGTTGCCGGTGAAAGGGGCTTCAGAGCCTTGCTCTCAAGAATGGAGAAGGACCGGCTGCGCGTCGCCTATATCGGCGGCTACCACACCGAAGTCGGATTGTTGGTACGCCAGGCAGCAGAAGCAAAAGCAGACCTCACGGTCATGGCGAACGATCCGCTGATGACCTCCGAATTCTGGGCCATTACCGGCAGCGCTGGGAATGGCACATTGTTTACCTTCATGCCCAACCCCGCTGGGAACGCCAATGCTGCCAGTGCGGTCGCCGGACTCAAAGCTTCCGGGCTGCCCGGTGAAGGCTACACACTATACGCTTGTGCCGCTGTGCAAGCCTGGGCAGAGGCGGTGAACCGGAGCGGCTCCTTCAATGCTGACCGGGTCGCCAGCGCGCTTCGTTCCCGACCGATCGACCGGTTCGACAAAAGGAGGGACAACTCGGCTTCTGGATTTTTGGTTTATCGCTGGCGCGACGGTCATGTCGAGCGTGTCAAGAAGTACTGATTTTCATGCAACGCAGCATTCCCCACGCGAAGTATCTCGAATGATGAGACGCCCTCAGAACGTTGTCGCAGCAATGCTCGCTAGCGCTTTTATATTCGCTGCTTTTGCAGCGTTTTTCGCGCTCGCTGCGGCGCTCGCAGAGCTACCGAGCGCCGCCCTGCCGAAGGTGCTACGCCCGATGATAGACAAATAGCAGCCCCCTTGTCTGATCCCGTCTGCAGCACTGGCCTCGGAGGCGGCCATTTACCGTTCTGCTAGGTTTGAAGGCATGCCCCTTATGCAGCCAGTGATCGAAGGTTGAGGACTAGGAAAGCGAAGCTAACGATTCTTTATGGACAAGCACGGATTTTGTTGGAGGCGTTCGCCTTCTGTCAGATTCGTGCCCGACCAGCATCTACGCATTCTCTAGCCTGGATTATATCGCGCAATCTCAGATCCACGAATGGAAGAGACAGCGGGACGGCACGAAGCAATCAGGCCCACTACCTAGACTATAGCCGAGTATACGGGTAGCGAGAGCTGGTGGATAGCCGGCGCCGGGATGCATGTCTCTCTTGGCCGCGGGGGCACCAAGGTTTTGGCGTCCAAGTCAACGCTACTCGTTCCGCTACTTCGTGCGCTCTCAAGCATGGCGGGTCATCAGCGGCTCAGCCGCCTGCCCGGGCATTCCCTATGCTTCCTAGCCCGGATAGCAGGAGAACCAATCAACCGGCTCCGATGAAGGCGGTGAGATTGCTCGCCTGCGCTATCAACGAACTGGATGCATCCCATCAACACTTTCTATTTTACTAATTGAAGCCAAACACCGCATAAGTCGATCGCCGGCTTACGGAAGGCAGTGTTCACGAATGTCGCGTGATAATGGATCACTTGGTCGCAGAGCAAATCACGTGCTTCTTGGCTGCTTCGAGCAATGTTTGACGGCAAGACACGTGGGGGCACGAATGCAGTGCGGTGACCAGTCGCAGTTGGCGCGCAATCTACACGACGTTGCCTGCCCCTTTGGGCATGATACTTGATTGCTCTAAGAAGACAGCTATCACGCACACTCGGCGATGGTAAATGCCTCCGCAGCGTAGAACTCGGGCAGGTGAGTTGGCCTTCGCAGGGGTGCGGGCTGGACCTTTCGCTCTGACCAGGCGGGTCGCCTCAACAGTCCGGCGCTGTTGCCGCGGCTCCAAGCAGAGCAGTACAATCAGCTGTGTGGCCCCGAACAGAGTCACCGCTGTTGCCGAACGCACTGGGCGGCTCGAGAATCCATTCAAATCCCGCGCCATCGGCAACGCTTTTCGTTTTTCCCTAGACGCTCATTGCACTTTTGCAATCCTTGCAGCAGTCATTTGTCCAGCGAAGCGTCCGCCGTTTGGCGAACGGGAAACGATACCTCTACTCCGCCTGTCTTGCATTTCACCACTTTGGAGAAATACCGTGGAACTTGACCCTTCCAATTCACGCATACAAAACCTCGAGGATCGCGTCGACCTGCAACTCGACATCGTGGCTGGGCTCATGCGCGAAGAAGGCAACGAGCTGGAAGCGATCCGATTACTTAATGCCCTCATAGGCCAAATGATCACCGCGGAACTGGAGCTCGGCCAGCTTGGCGATACAAGAACCGGCCACGGACGAATGCGATTGTCGCAAGACCGTGGCGTTTACCACCCCGAGGACCTTCAGATTCTGGGACGCCTTTTTGATCAGACTGTGGCGGCATTACCGGCCGCGCTGCGGACTTCCGCCAATCGATTGACGATCGCCAAGCTCATTCTTTCACGTGCGGCAGCGGACTGAGATTTCATTTGCGCTTTTTGGAGATTGATGGCGTTGAGCGGACGTTTATGGCTGGGCTGACAGTTACACTTAGGCCGCACACACCAGGGATCGACATTTGCTGTTTATGGGCTCACCGTCCGTAAGCGCGCCGCTTCCGCTGGCCTTTCATATGGCAACAGTTCGCCACCACTTTCGAAATCAGGCTTGCTCTATCTCACGCCGCCGGCGACGCATTCGATCTAGCTGGGCCTTGCTGTCCCTCGACGCCTTTCACGAGCTGCAAGTATCCAAAGCTCGGAAGCGCGCCGCCGATCCCACGCTGCGCCGGCTTTCCTACGCAACTCCGTATTGAACCCACACCGACGGCGCCCGGCCCTTCTTTGCCAAACGACTAAGAATCCGCCGTGGGGAAAGTGCAATTGCCCTTGCATCTCGTTCCCTCTCTTAGGCGCCTGACCGGTAACAAACACCACGGCCGGAGCAGAACGCCACGCGCAGGTGAATATCACACGGCAATAGGCGTCGAGACTTGTCGCAAAGCAGACAAGTCTCATCCGGAACAGGCTACATCACCCCAAATCCGACGTCACAAGCGCCATTGCGGTTTGAACGCTTCTTGAGAGTGGGAAAAGAGTAGGCGGCCTTTTTCATCATGCTGGGCTTTAACCGCAACCCGTGGGGGCCGATCTTCCGAATGAAGGAAAAGCCACAATTTGGTGACCGACCAAGAGGCCCACGACGGCAATGAAGGGCACGACAACTCGTACTCGCTTCACTCTTTTCAGAATTTCTTCGAATTGCGCGGGCATTACGGCGTTCGGTCATCGCAACTTCAACAAGCATCTATATCCTCTCCTGAAGTCCCGGGAGTAGCGTGGAAGAGGTTGAAGAGCAGATGTCTTTCGTGCTGAGACACGCAACACAATCCGGTTGCTTTTGAGAAGGTACTTCCTTGTATCAGGATGTCGAGGAGCGTTAGAGATGGATCAGATCTTTTCCGAGCAGGTGCAGGTGCCAGATGCCGTTGTGAGCGTCGCATTTGACAAGGCTTGGAGCTTTGTCGAGAAGGATCCGCTGCTGGCACATAATCTGAAGGCCGTCCTTCATAGCCGATTGCGCACTTACCTCGAGTGCTCGATAAGAAACGGCGAACGGAATGCTTTGAATCTGGCCAACGAGGCGATACGCAACTTGCGGGCTGAACTGGCACCGTCGACCGGGCAATGACTCGCTTGTGCCTATTGCGGCGAGAGCATCCGGCGCCGTTAAGGCATTTAGGGCGCCTCATACGGTGGAAAATTCGGGCCAGTGCGTGGTCGAGCAGACTTTTCTCTAATCATGTGCGGCCCCGCTGAAACGAGAGCGCTCGAGAAAGCTGTTGCCTCTACAGCTCCTCTGGCGGCCGAGACCAGGAAGCTGAACACCAGGCCCAGACGGCGGCGAGACGGGGCGGCCGCGCTGGTATTCGCTCGCGCCAGGAAACCGACCACGGTGACCTTGAGCTCGGCACGATCTTGCGCAACTTCAAGCAAGAGCACTGTCTAGCACGCAGTGGGCTTCCCGACCCATCAATCAAGGTCGAAGTTGACGGACCATCGAGCTAGACTTGTGGTCGTTCCAGAGCCAAAGCGATCGAGCCTGCAATCGATCGGCATCGCGTTGCTCGCGATTGCAAGCGATAGCACGTCCGTGTTGCCGGAAGAATGACCTTAAGCGCCTGAGGCGTGCCATCGATCCAGTACTGTAAGTGCGGCTGGGCGTTGCCGCAGCTTAGCGACGGAAGGAGCCGAACACCTTTTGGCTTTGCTCCGCGTCGCAGGTGATCATGAACGATCATTTTCAAAGAGGATGATCCGCGCGAGGCGACCACTGCCGAGCCACAGCGTCTCGGTAGAAGCAAAGCAGCGGAAACCGCGAGCTCCGCAATCTGACGCCGCGGGCGATTGGGCACGTTTCTTTCCAAGACATGTTGTGCGCCAGTTACAGCAATTCGCGTTCATGTTGTTAAACGGCACGGTGCCTGGGGCACCTAAAGGAAACAACACGCGAATGAAAAAGATTCTTATTCTGACTGCATGCATCGGCGCACTCTGTGCGGCCGCCCCCTCATTCGGCACGGATCTGGCCGGGCAGCCCGTCAAGGTCAAGGCGGCACCGCTGCCGGTCGCGGCCCCGATTATCGATTGGTCCGGCTACTATATGGGCGCAAACGGTGGCTGGGGAACGAGCCACAATTGCTGGGATTTCAATGGCATCACTTCCGAGGGCTGCCATAATTCGACTGGCGGTACCGTTGGCGGCCAGATCGGCTATCGTTGGCAAATCTTCAACATGGTGTACGGCCTCGAAGGCCAGGGCAACTGGGCCGACTTCCGCGGCTCCAATGTCAGCACCGCCTTCCCGACAGACACCGTTGGCACCACGACAGATGCATTCGGCCTACTCACGGGCCATATCGGATACGCGTTCAATGCTGTGCTCCTTTATGGCAAGGGCGGTGCTGCGGTGACCAGCAACACCTATTACGTCAACTCGGTGGCAACCGGCACCGAGCTTGGCAAAAACAATGATGTGCGTTGGGGTGGCGTGCTGGGCGCCGGTGCCGAAGTCAGCCTCACGCCGAACTGGTCAGCGGGCGTCGAGTATAACCACTTGTTCATGCAGCGCAGCAACATAAGCTTCCCAGCGGCCCTTGGCGCGGATCGCGCGCACCAGGACGTCGATCTCATCACGGCACGGCTCAACTACAAGTTTGGCTGGCCGTTCGCCAGATAAAGATCTCCACGCGTTTGGATGAATCGGGACCCCGGCCCGCGGTCGGGGTTCTTTCCTCAGCTGTTCCTCTCCCTAGACCCCTGTCCGACGTCCCGAGCAAGCGGTGCGGGCTCATCTGAGCAAAGAATCACCCGCTGGTGGAGAGAGCCATGCTCCGACCAGTGAGCATTAGATCGGCCGATTCCACATCTTACCGACCTTACGAAGCCCCAGAACCTCACCCAGCGCGAGATGCAGACTTGCCCAAAGGAGGGTTATATCTGCGAGTTCACCGAAAGCACCGTGCTCAACTTGCCAGAAGCTGGAAGCCAAAGATGTGACAGTTGGCGGTCGTTCCTCAATTGAATTCAAAGAACATCGAGGCGAATAGCTATCGCGACTGCTTGAATCCGGCTGGTCGCACCCAGCTTTCCCATCGTATTCTTGACATGAAAATTGACTGCATTCTCGCTGATTTCCAGGATCATCCCAATTTCCCATAACGATTTTCCTTCTCTGACGCCATTGGCCGCATTCGTTGCTCTGCCGGCGACTGCGCCAGGATGATCGCATCGTCAAACAACCGAATAGCGTCATCATCCTTGCTCCGAGGCGATCGACAAAGTGCTCGCTGATGGCGAGCTGGCGAACTCGGAGATCATCGCCTGTCGTCCGTGCGGATCGACTCCATGCGAACACAAGGATGCTCCATCTTACTCATGCCGGCAGTGATAGAAGGGCCGAGGGCCCCGGGACTGTGCTGGCGACAAGAACCGAGCGCACGCACGGCTAGATGCTTGGGTCGGTTTAGCTTGCATGGCGAGAAAACGCAGTCGCGTCCGAACGGTGCTTCGCTTTGTCTCTCGGGCGAGCACGAGGAGATCTTGGGCTCTGAACTACACGTAAGGTAGAGCACGCACCTTTCAGTGCGAGACTCGATCTGCGTCTTGTCAGTACCAATTCCCTGCTTTGAGATGAAGACAACAGAAGTGTCATCTTTTTTCCCAATCTTGCGAATCATCCATCGCTAACCTGTCGCTGATTCTCGGCGTGTGACAGCGTCGGTGACGCGATCGATGAGCTGAACGGAAGATCCGATGCAGACGCCATACTCCCCGCATCGTTGTCCGGCATTTCATCGGGCCCGTCCGGCAGGCCCGGTACAAACGAACCGAACGGACAGAAATGGGCCACGTCAAAAACGCAACAAGCGATAGGCGCAGTCGCGAAACCTGTTTGATGCGGAAGACACTTTGCATGCGCATTCCAGAAGGAGAGGCCCCCGGATCGGACTAGCAAGTGCCATACCAACTGTTGATTTCGCCAAAATCAATCGTCGCAAAAGGACTTCGAATGCGGACGGTTGGTTGCGAGGTAGGTGCCTCGAAGCATTCATGACATGGGGAGGGAAGGCGACAGTACCATTGCGAGCTGCGGCACGGGGTAAGCTACAGCAACAAATGCAGCTCACCTCGGCAGCTCACCTCGGCCGCCCCCTCGAGTGCCGTCCTCTCAGGGCCTCAAACGCCCCCTATTGGGGCCCAGTCAACTACCAACCTCGGCAATTGATGGGAGGGTCCACACATGGCACTCGCTAAGGAACTTGAACTGACTACACCTCCGGCCGCACGATTCCGGCGAACCGCTTAGATCCGCCCCGAGCGGAAATACAATTAGGCCGCACCAGATGCACGAATCATGATGGGCTTGCTAATAAAACGGGCGAAGATCGTCGCCAAGATATGTGAAGCATGACTTCCCTGCTCTTCGCGATCATCTCCCTGCTATATGCGAGCGTTGGCCAGGCTGGCGGGACTGCATTCCTCTCGCTAATGGCTTTTTTTGGTATGTCATCGACAGAGACGCGCCCCACGGCGCTTGGTCTCAACATTGTCGTCGCGGCTTATTCTACTTGGCTGTTCAACCGCAACAAGGTCGTTGACTGGACAATCCTGCGCCCTCTTCTCTTTTCGTCAATGCCAGCGTCGCTTGCCGGTGGCTTGATTGTGCTCGAGGAGCACATGTACAAAACACTAACCGGACTCGTTCTTCTTCTGGCGAGCGCAGTGATGATCATGCAGCGGGGACGAGCTGTCGATCGCGTCGGCGAAATTCCGCTCCGGGAAAGCGTGAGCATTGGCGCGGTCCTTGGCCTCGTTTCTGGCCTGACTGGGGTGGGCGGCGGTGTGTTCCTCGCCCCGACGCTCATCGCACTGAATTGGGCATCACCGAGGCAGACCGTCGCGCTATCACCCCCTTTTATCCTGGCCAATTCCACAGTCGGCTTCGTCGGAGCTCTTTTCACCGGGCAATTTCCCTCTCCGGATTTGGCTCTATACGCTATCTTCACGCTGGCGGGGGCGGTCGCTGGAGCAGTAATCGGCCTGAAATGGTTGAGCCAGACAGCCATCAGATTCATACTGGCGGCCGTTCTGCTCGTTGCCGGCATTCAATTGGTTCGCGCTTAAAGTGGAAACGCGCATCTTTCATGCGGGCGATCCCAGCGCGGTCAGATCGAAGTACAAGGTTTCTGCGAGCCGCGGCTCAAGCCTGGTCCGAGCGCCTTGCCCAACACTGAAAGCCGCCAACACGATCGCGAAAAGCCGTAGGGTCGAGCGAGGGTGAGGCGGATCCGAGCGCGCTCCGCATCGTCCTGAGGCGGACGGTCAGTACTAGATCGCATCCGATTCGCGCTTCCAATCGACCTGCAGGATCAACGTCGGGCAGGCCGGGCGAGCAAACGAGGCGTACGCCGATCTCGGCTATGGCCTGGCGCGACGCTTCAATCAAGCGTGCCGGACGAAGAGCACCTGATCGATGGCGATCCGGCAAGCTCTCACTACCCTGAGGACCGCGCCAGGGTGCGCATTCGACTTGGTTAGGAGCGATAGGGCGATGAACTCTCAATATAGTATTTCTGCAAGGCCGCGCAATCTCCTTTCTCGCGCGCGTGTGGGCTGCGTCCTCATGGAGAATATTACGAAGATGATGTCCACGCTCGATTGGTTTTCGAAACAGACACTTTATCGATCCAGTGTGAATGGACTGGAACGCCAGGATGCGAATCCCATTTTCTGTAATCATGAGGCACAACCTTACACCCCGGCTCCTGCATACATGGCCTCCAGCTCGCAGCGTAGGAATGTTTTGTGACGGGATGATCGACGCCTCACCAGGCGACTTATGTGGAACCGAATCTGGAGGTCCATCGCATTGATGCGACGCCAATGAAGACTCGCTGCATAGATATGCGATCTGGCCGATCAACAGCTGCAACGGCGTTATCAGAAACAAAACGCCTCAACCGATGAAGCAGAATAGAAAGTACAGCAAATCGTTCCGAGCTCGCGTTTGCCATCAGCACGACGTCCAACTCGTTGTGAGTTAGTGACATGTATTTGGATCTGAACGAGACGCCGGCGAACCAAGGCGTCCCGACGCACTTTGCCGGGGGCGTGAAGTGCGCCGGGGCCACCCCAACATCATCAGTACATCCGTGATGATGCTTGCGGCAATGAGACAAGCAGCGTGGCGGAATTGAGGCTCATTGATTTTATGCTGGAAACCAAAAAAGTTTTTCGCGAGCTGCTACAAAAGACTTGAATCGCACGCAGCGTCACGTGCTGCAATCGCACATCGCACATCGCGCTCTGCTCTAGCAAGTCACTTATCTCCGTGACGCTCCGGCCTTGAACGGGAGGCATCCGTCGATTGCGGAGCAACCACGTCGGCCTTTCCTCGGAAGTCCAGCAACAAGCTCAGCTGCCCTGCTGAGGTTTTAAGATCCCTGTTTCCGTCGCAAAAAGGCAGCACGCCAGGGGGAATGCGGAGACGACGCTGCCCGATGAGCGATTGATACTGCGCACGGCTAGTCGCGGTACACCGCGCTAATTCGAGCGTCCTCGTAGAAATTCATATGCCACCATAAACGTCCGAATAATTGCGGACGAGCGGCGCTCACTTCCAGGCATGAACCCCAACGCTGCGTTTGGCCGTGACGTCGAGAGCAGGCCAGATCTCAGGAACCGTTAGACGCGTTTGACATAACGCAAAGACATAACAGTGGGCATCGGTCAGCTTTATGCCGCTCGACCATGAGAAAGTTAGGCTTTGCAGACGTCTCTCCTGAACAAGTATTGCGACGCTCGCCTGCCTTGGTACACCATATACCCGACCGTGCCGGATTTCTCCGCGACCGTCGGTGCCAAGACTTGTGAGACATGGTTGAGGCGGCTGCCGCCCGACGATCCCGTGTCGCTATACATCCACGTTCCGTTCTGTCGTGCTATCTGTTGGTATTGCGGCTTCCCTACAAGCCTCACTCGCAGCGAGCGACCGATCCGCAAGTACTTGGCGACGCTGCATGCCGAGATACGTTTGGTCGCAGAGCAAGCGCCTCGCGCGCTGCCGGTAAGCGACGTGCATTTCGGCGGCGGGACGCCGACTACTATTGCACCGGCCGATTTTCTCGCCTTGATGGCACTCCTGCGACGCTGCTTCGCGTTCAGCAAATCAGCTACCATCGCCATAGAAATCGACCCACGTGCGTTCACGGCCGAGATGGTTGAAACATTACAAGTGGCCGGCGTCAATCGCGCGAGCATCGGCGTGCAAAGCTTCGACGGGGTGGTTCAGAGGTCGGTCAACCGCGTCCAGAGCGAGGTGCAGACGGCGTCTGTCGTCGAAAGCCTTCGCCAGCATGGGATAAGCCGCATCAATTTCGACCTCCTCTTCGGACTGCCGCATCAGACGGTGCGATCTTGCGTGGACTCTACACGGACGGCTCTGGCCATGCGGCCAGACCGGCTTGCAGTTTTCGGCTATGCTCACGTCCCCTCCTATATGAAACGTCAGCGCCAGATCGATGAGACGGCGCTGCCGGATAATCTCGCCCGCGCCGAGCAAGCCGCGGCTATCGCAGATACGCTGGTCTCGGCTGGCTACCGCCAGATCGGGCTCGACCATTTCGCCCTGCCCAACGACGAGCTCGCGCTGGCGCAGAAAGCCGGTCAGCTTCGCCGCAACTCCCTGGGCTATTCGGCTGATACCTGCAAAACCGTGATCGGCTTAGGTCCGTCAGCCATCGGCCGTCTGCGTGAGGGTTACGTTCAGAACGAGAGCGCAACCGCTTCCTATCACCAACACATTCAGGCTGGTCGTCCGGCAACCTCAAAAGGCTACTGCCTCTCCCCCGAAGATCGCCTCCGCGCCGCAATTATCGAGCGTCTGATGTGCGATTTGCAGGCCGACGTACCAGCGATCTGTGCTGCTCACGGATTTGATCCAATTCCTCTTCTCAATTCGGCCGACCGGCTGGGAATGCTCGCCGAAGACGGGATAGTGGACATTGAAGAGGGATTCATTCGGGTCAAGCAGGAACACCGGTTTCTCGTTCGTGCTGTTGCTGCCGCATTCGACACCTATCTCGACCGTATCCCTATTAACTAAGCCGCGCATGTGAGCAGATCTCAAACATTTAAGCTCTTCGCGACGGAATGATCTGAAGAGGCACCTCCGGCAGACAGGCCAGATTTCGAGGATGCAGCGGCGGTGTCATGACAACGATCTTTCAGATATGGCCTCAAACCGGGAGGGCTGACTAAAGGGAAGCTGATTTGAAGGAGAAGCGCAGCGGATTCCGCCGTTCAGGGCCACGGCTCGATCATGCCGAAAGGGCTCTGCCCCACCTCCCCTTGACTGCTCTTGATGATGGTGACGGCCTCAGCGACGTGCCGCTGGAGACGCCGGCGCCCGCACCAGCTTCGGGAAATTTACGGCTGGAGGCAGCTTTGCGAAGCTACGGTCCACCTCCTCGAGCACAGTTGGACACTCGACGACGCCTGCAGCGTCCCAGACTCAAGGCTCGGCTGTCTTCGGTCCGGCGATCACTGGCGCGCCTCCGACGGAAACAGGTCCCTGTGGTTTGGACCGCCCGAAGCGTTTCCTGGCGGCGCTCGAAACAGCCCGGGCTGGCGACAAAGGAGGCTCGGAAGCAGCAGAAGGGACAGGTGTTGAACTCTGCAGCGCATCGATCCGCGAAGTCAGTATGGTGATCTGATCCAGGACCCCTTTGAGGACATCCCGCTGGGCATCGATCCGGCGGTTGAGTTCTGCGATCTCATCACCATTTTTCTGCTGTGCCCACTTTATCTCGGACAAGGATGCCCTGTCCTCCGGTGGCAGGCTCATCGTTGAAGCGACTTCGCTGCTTTCCGGCGTCTCGACAGGCTCTTCAAGGTTAGCCCAAAGCCAGGCGCTAGCAGCACACGAGCCGACGAGGATAAGCGGGAGCACCAAAACCGGGAGAATCCGTCTTGACGGCCCGTGCAAGAGCGGCCGCAAGTCTGAAGCGGCCGCTTGATCAATCAAGTCCATTGTCCCTCGCTCAAGATCTCGTTCCAGCAGGCTTATTTTGTCGACGCGATAGCTCGCGATGCTCCCGCGTTCCAGGAGCTGCCAGCGTCGACAATAATCAATCTTGGTGAGCTTCCCGATCGGCTGCGCCTACTCCTATGAAACGCTCCTTCTTGAGCAACGCGACAATTTGCGCGCGTTCTCAATGATAGCGCCACCAGCGAGCAATGGTTCTCGTCGTAGTCGGCGATGGCGCAGCATTCTCTCATCATTCAGAAGAACCTTGCAGATTTTTTACCGTGCCCCGGCACGAATGCAAACCGTCCACTGATTCCTGCAAGTGTTCGATGGAGCCCCGCCTCACGCATTGCCCAGACCAGCAACCTCGTCTGGGACGCGCCACGTAAGCGCCACGGCTGATCGGCCGAGCCGCAATGGCGCGATTGGACCGGCAAACATTGCACCTGATCAACTACCAGTTCCGGCAGGTTGTTCGAGATGACGGGCACGTGGCAAGCGTAACCAACGAACGCCGCGCACATCAAGGTTTTGGATGCAAGACAGGTTTTGCCGCGCCGACGGCAGAAAGCAACTGCTCGCCGATATCCGCCAAAGCTGCTCGATGGCTGATTCCTCCGGTCCCCTGGGCTATCACGTTGGATGTTGTGGTGTGGTTGCCGCGCGCGCAAATCCAAAAGCTCTTCGGCCTTCAAGCCCGCCGATCGTCTCGTGTTTCGGTGACAACGATACCAATGAAACGCTTCGTGAAGCCAAGCCTCTTGCACGGCTAGCCTTGCTTTCGGGTGGCTGCCGTTTGGTCCAGAAAGCCGCCTTCGATGCAGATGCGCACCACCGCCAGACTCGCCTGACGCACAGTGAGCAAGGTGGACATTCGCAACGCTTTGGCGGCCAGGACAGAACGCTCCGCGCGCTCGTGAGCATTTGCCGAGCCAGCGCTCTCCGCTGGCTCTGGGCGCACCGGCGTCACGCACAACCAAAGTTTCGGACCAGATCATCCTCGCGCCGCGAGCTGAGAGGTTCAGGAAGCCTGAGTGGCTCTGTTCGGATAGATCGAGTTCTGGCTCGTCCCCCTCCCCCACGGACGCGAAACGACAGCCGCGATGCCGCTTGCTCGTCATTGCGAGGAGCGCTGGCGACGAAGCGATCCAGACTGCCACTGCGGGGGGGTCTGGATTGCTTGGCTGCGCTTGCAATGACGATGTGGAAGCAGGCGCGTGCCACACGCCGCCGCGAGCTCACTTCGGGCCAATCAGGCCGCATATTCATGGCCGGCAGACATGGACCCGAACTACGCCATGCGTGATTGCCTTCTTGCGACGACCTCGCCCCGGACATACTCGGCTACGGCAGCACTTTCTTTCAATTTAAGACCAAGGGGCAAGCAATCTGGGCTTGCTATCGCACTTTCGCTAGCGGCTTGTCTGGTCGGCAATCCCGTACTGGCACAAACCGCGAGCGGACTTGATCCTAGTAACCACCCTGTGGATCAGGCCAGCAAAAGAGGAAAGACTTCCGACCGGGCCGCAAAGCTCCCGATCGACCTGATCTGTCAGGCAATCCGCCCTCCTGCCCCGGCGCGAGCAGCAGGTCCCGGAGTGCCTTTGGAGAAGCGCGGCAATGCGGACAGGGCTGCTCAGACGAGACCGCAAAAAACGATCGATCCCTTCCAAAGGTACGACAATCTGCGTGAAAAAGGGTTGTGGTTCCCCATCCCTGGTCCTGCAGATACGATTGATCAGGACAAGGGGGGCGTTAGATCTGCGCTGGCGGACGTCGGCATCGGCTATATCGGGTGGACACATAACTCCTTTGCAAGCAACCAGCTACCGCATGCAGCCAGAAGCACTATCGCAAACCAGCTCTATATGGGCCAGAATCCGACTTTCGCGTCGGCGAACTTCATGATCGTCACCTACGATCTGAGCCGGTTTGGCATTGCCGACGGACAGATTGTCGTAGGGGCCGAGCAGCAATACTGGACGTGGGATCGCCCAGGGCCAGATCGGGTGGGACTCAATACGCTCGCCTACTACCAGACTTTCTTCAACAGGACACTAGAACTCAAACTTGGCTACCTCAGAAACCAGAATGAATTCACCGGCACATTGTTCGGAGGAATCACAGGATCGAACATGTCTGCCTTGTTCCAGGCTGGGATGAGCACCAATGCCGCGCCCACGCCAGCGGCCAACTTGAAGTACAATTTTGACGCTCGCTTGTACAACAAGGTCTCCGTCCAGCGCTCAATCAGTCCAGATGGTGCCTATGCCCATATAACCGAGAATCCCACCGGCTTGAAATGGAGCACGGCCAATGCAGGCATCCTTCTTGTCGAAGAAGCCGGCTACAAGAGCAAGGCTGCTCCCGGCGTACCCGACACGTGGCTGCGGGCGGGCGTTGGTTTGAACAGGAGCCGCTACACGAATTTGGCGGATCCCAAGCAACAAAGGGAGAGCGGAAATAATTTTCACTACATCGCTGCGGACAGGCAGCTCTGGCAGAGTGACGCCCTTGGGTCGCCGTCTCGCGGCATCTACGGCGGCTTCTCCGTCATGGGAGCTCCACCTGAGCGCAACAGGATCAGCCGGTATTACGAGCTTCGTCTTTATGCAAAGGGACCTTTTGATAGCCGGCCCAGTGATCTGATTGCTCTCGTGGCGACCAACACGGCCTGGAGTAAGCTTGCAGTGGATGCTGCTCTGGCAAAAGGCCAGCTTGCGCACCGCGATAGCACAGCAGTCACGGGAACATACATCGCGCATCTCGCTCCGGGGATATATGCAAGCGTCGGACTGTCATACATTCATTACCCGACAATCATCACACACACGCCCCAAACGGAACACGCGCTCAATCTGTTGATATCTACGTTGATATTCTTCTGATCATCGCAAGCGCCGTTCTGCTCCGACGTTATCGTGACGCATGGGACCGAACCCTACCACGGCAAGTCGGCTAAGCGTGACAGAAACGAGAGCGCGACCTTCGACCGAGCAACGAGCACCACTTTATCGGCATGGGGAAGGACCTGGACGATCGTAAGCTCGGGGGAAACCAGCGAGCGGAAGGCATGGAGCAAGGGCGAATCGCGGGCATCGATTGCGATTCTGATCTTATGACCTTATTCGCGCCCGTGAATTCCGCAACCTTCACCAAAGAACCCAATTGCATGAGACGAGGCGGTCTCGCGGGCGCCGGCATCACCGCGTTGATGAGCCGCGAGGCCGTTTGCTACGACAATGCCCCGATGGAGAGCTTCCTCCATACACTGGTTCGTCATCGCAACCATAACCGCGCCGACGCCCAGCGCATTATCTTTGCTTTCATCGAGGGCTTCTACGAGCCGAACCCGGCTCCATTCCGCAATCGATATATCGCCCGATCGAGATGGAGCTAAAAGCCGCTTAAACCCCTCCACTCTTTCGGGGAAGATCAGACTGCCCTAAATTTAGAGCCGAGTCATCTGGATCGACGGATACTGGCGACGGTATGGATTGATCATCGAGCAATCGCCAAAGCTCCCCTGGAGAGAATTGCTCTAGATCGAAACTAAGCCCTTCTGGACCGGCGGAGAACGACGGGGCAGGGTGTTGGCGCAAGTCATCCTGCAAGTCCTTTTCTAGTCGCTGAAGCTCCTCTGAGGGGACGGAGACGGGGGACGGCATGGATTGATTATCAAGCAATCGCCGAAGCTCCCCTGGAGAGAATTGCTTTAGATCGAAACTAAACTCTTCTGGATCGGCGGAGAACGACGCGGCAGGGTGTCGGTGCAACTCGCCCTGTAAGTCCTTTTCCAGTCGCTGAAGCTTGTCCGAAGGGACGGAGGCTGGTGACGGAATGGGTTGATGATCAAGATGATCCAGCACTTGCAAAAGCTCCCACTGATGAAGCTGCTCGGGATTGATCGCGACGTGCCCTTGGACGAAAGCCGACGGGGCGGGTTGATCCTCCTGCCCGTCCCGAAGCTCCTCTCGCCGACTGCTAGCTTCGTACGAGGCCCTGTGCTGTGCAGCGGCGTCGCCGATGAGCGTCGGTTCCATCAGTGCCGCGCTTTCGGGATGGATGGGGGCCACGTTCGGGGGGCGGGCGCGACCGCTCCGTTGGCGTACGATGACTTCGCCCGTCGACCGAAAGGTGCGGAGATGGTCTAATGCTACAAGGAGGATTTTGGGATTTCCCTTTCCGACGAACTCGTATACGTCACCGCCATTGCTCAGCGACTTATTGTCCTGCCGAGCAACAATGCTCGGTCTGCGTTTTGCGAAGAGCCAACGGCTAAAGCTAAGAAGTCGTCCGTGAAGAAGGACTAAGCCACTGATCGGGAATCTCGATTTGGGCTAAGGGGCATTTCCAGATTGCAAGGTTTTGATGCTTTGGGCGTCAGAACCTTGCGATTTGGTTTTCGTGGATTCCCTCGAAGCGGGAAGCATGATTCCTTGTCTGCATCGGAGGGAACGATGCGGCCGAAGAAGCACAAGACGACGGGATCGAACGATCTGTTCCGGGCTCGGCTCGACCAGATCATCAATATGAAGCACGAGCTGGTTCTGCTCGCCGGCAAGGTCGATTGGGACTGGATCGACGGCGAGATCGCGCCGCTCTACAGCGAGAACGGCAGGCCCGGGATCGAGACGCGCTTCATGATCGGTCTGCTGTTGCTCAAGCACATTTACGGGCTGTCCGATGAGGAGGTGTGCGAGCGCTGGGTCCATGACCCATACTTCCAGTTCTTCACCGGGGAAGAGTTCTTTCAGCACACGTTCCCGCACGAGCGCTCGGACCTGAGCCATTGGCGCAAGCGGCTTGGCGACAAGCTGGAGTTGCTGCTGGCCGAGAGCTTGCGGGTAGCGCACGAGGCCGGTGCATTACGCAGCCAGGACCTCAAGCGGGTTACGGTCGACACCACGGTGCAGCCGAAGGCCATCACCTTTCCGACCGATGCCAAGCTGCTGCATGCGGCCATCAAGGGGCTCAACCGCCTGGCGATCAGGCACGGCGTCAGGCTGCGGCAATCCTATGCTCGCATCGCCAAGGCCGCCGCGATGATGGCCGGCCGCTACGCCCATGCCAAACAGTTCAGGCGGCATCAGCGGCAGTTGCGTATCCTGCGTAGCCGGCTGGGCCGGATCATCCGCGACATCCGCCGCAAGATCGAAGGCCAGCCAGCACTGGAGCAGGCGTTCGCCCTCCCGCTCGGCCGGGCCACGCAGATCCGCTCGCAGCAGCAGCGCCAGCGCGGCTGGAAGCTCTATTCCTTCCATGCCCCGGAAGTGGAGTGCATCGGCAAGGGCAAGGCCAGCGCGCCTTACGAGTTCGGCGTGAAGGCCTCCATCGTCACCAACAACCGCCGGGCTCCCGGTGGCCTGTTCGTGCTGCACGCCAGCGCACTGCCCGACAACCCCTACGACGGTCACACCTTGCGGGACGTCATTGACCGCACCGAGACACTCACCGGCTGTCCGATCGAGCGGGCCTATGTCGACAAGGGATACCGCGGCCACGACGCACAAAATCCCCGTCGCGTCTTCATCTCCGGCCAGAAGCGCGGCGTTTTCGGTGTCATCAAGCGCGAGCTGCGCCGCCGCTCCGCCATCGAGCCCATCATCGGACACCTGAAGGCGGAAGGCCACCTCGGGCGCTGCTACCTCAAAGGCCGCGCCGGCGATGCCGCCAACGTCGTCCTCTCAGCCGTCGGACACAACTTCCGCCGCATCCTCGCCTGGCTGAGATATCTCTTGTGCCTGTTCCTGGCCCAGCTATGGCGCACGCTCGCCCGGCCAGCCTCGATCAATCCGGCTTCTTAACGGACGACTAAGAAGAGCGCCTGCATGTTGCTTCGCCCCACCGGCGACCATCCCGCCTTTGATGAGAGCCTCCTCAAGCCTCAAGATTTCGGGAGCATCCTCGGATAAACAGGCCGCTTGTCCAACTGATGCCCCCGTACCACAATCCCAGTTGATTGAGCCGGCTGCATCGCGGAGGCTGCTGACATTGCTCCACCACCGCCTGAATTGGCGAACTCGCTCAGCTGCTGCTCAATGGCAACGCCTTGCGGACTTTTTAGGGCCCTTGGCCTCTTCGCTGCTCTCAACTCAGCTGTGTTACGCTCATCGTTGATGAGGACCTCGCTTGGCAAGAGGTTGCTCCTGGCAAGTGCACTCATCGGCTCGGCCGGGGACTGCTGGTGTAGCTAGACACATTGGTAGAGGGCCTACCGCGTGGCCCACCGTCAGGGATCGCGTTATCGGCTTCGCGCACCTCGTTTAATTGCTGCTCAAAGTCGTCTTGCCCGGATCGGTCGGGTTGATGCTCTTGCGAGACCTGTACCGCGGCCCGGCAGTTACGTCAAAATTGTGCGGTTCCACATTAGCCTCTCGTCATGAAATCAATTGAGCTAGTCCTACTATGAACAAACTTTCGAGAATCTGACGAGCCGTCGCCCGCGGCTCTCAATCGTCGCGCAACTTCATGCCGAAATCCTCGACTTGCGCGCCACCGGTCTGTCGCCGCGCGGGATCGCGCCGCAGATCGCCATGAGCGTGAGGACTATCGAACGCTGGCTTGCTGCGGGCGGTGAGCCTGAGCGCCGGCGGCCGCCCGCACACTCTGTCCTCATTGATCCTTTTCGAGATTATTTGGGAAAAGCGCTGGGAGGAAGCTGACCTTAGCGATTTTTATCGCACCAAGCTCGCTTTCATCGGCTTCCCAGGTCCAGTGGGCACTTGCACTCTGCTCCCGAGCGGACCAGGTGTTTGCAACGCAGCGCGAGGGGCCTTTGCATAGCGCAATAACTGAACTGGGCATGAGGCCTTAAGCTATGCAGGTTGCGAAATACCGCGCCCGCCGAGGAATTTGGGCGGCCATCAGGAAAAGCCTTTGTCAGCAAACTTTCGTTTGGTGGCCAAGTTCTTGGCGCTTGGCCATCGCCTGCGCTCGGCGCCGGTGCTCCCTCGATCAGGAATGCGTTCGATCTGTGGTAGCTGCGGTTTTCAAGACAAGAATTGGCGGACTATGTGAAAGGATCAGGGATGCAGAAAGCATGTCCGGGCACGCACCAAATTGGTAGAATCGCTTGGCAGATTCTACAAAGAGGAGGCTGGACGGTTCGGGCCGTGCCCCTGCAACGGATCCATCGCCTGCCAACAGCCTCGCTATAGAACGCCTTACGCGAGCTGCCCCGCCGAAAGCTCGATTGCAGGCCCTGCTGCCTCTTCAGCCACGTTCAGGATAAATGCGTACGCGCTGGCGGCCTTCGCTCTCCACCAATTCACCCCTGTAAGGCACTCCGCGGATCTCGAAATAGGTTGGTTGGCCCGCCCGCGGCAAGATGCCTTGGCCTTCCAGGGCGCGGACGAGGTAGGGCGGAAGGAATCGATCTCGGTGCTCCCATCCCCGCGGATCAGATACCCAAGATCAACGGGCCCCTCACCGGATTGCACGGCTGGCACGATCGGCCGGGGACGATAGAGCGACTGAGACGGGCCTGGTTCATCCGGCTGGCTCACGCGGGGATGATGGATCAGGCGAACATCCCTGCGGCCTCCTGGTCCACCGTAGCCGAAAATAGCGCTCCCCATTGATCACAAACTGACTTGGCCCGAACTGGTTTGGCAGCAGATGCATATTTCCCAATACATCGATCAACACGACTGAAGCCGCCTGGGAGCCGTGGCGCCAGCCGGCGCCAACGATCGCTCCTATATCCCGCAGCTCCGGAGCCGCCCCCGGCGGTCCTGCGAACGACGAGGCGGCTGCAAATTCAGATGCTGGCGCAGAGCGCGCATCGTCACGCAAGTCGTGGGGTGTGGGGTGGATCCAGATCAACGAAGGAGTCGAGACCGCCGTAGATGTTTGACGATCGAGGCCTCACGCACGACGGCGATGCGGAGTCTTGCATCTGTTGCCCGAGCCAGGCCCAGGCTCCCTGGCTGGGGGTGGCCGGTGTAGCAGGAAGCTCGAGCGGCGGATGAGCTTGCGCGCCCCAGTGCGGCGCTGGCTCTGGTGAGGCGGGTCCTTGGATCTGCTCGCCAAGCCAGTTCCAGGCTCCGGCGCTCGGCGTCGCCGGGGTTGCGGGAAGCTGCTGCGACGAACCGGCCTGCCAATGGCTGGGCGGCGCTGGCATCGATATGTTGGGCCCGTGGATCTGCTCGCCAAGCCAATCCCAGGCGCCCGCGCTCGGGCTAGCTGGCGTTGCGGGAGGACCCTGCAGTGCATGCGGCTGTCGAGCAGCTTCCCAAGAAGGCTGGCCCGGATCCTCAGGAGGCCTCAATCCAAGCGCCCTGTTCGCCTCCAGGATTTGCTCGTATCCGCCAAGTTTGACCAGATCAGCATTGATCTTCTTGTCGTTGGTTTCGCGCCTGTACTCCTCGAGATCCCGGACAAACGCGGGGGTGGAAAGTCGGCCGGCCATCGGTGGCCTATCATGGGTCCGCAGCCACTCACTCAGCTTAGACATGCGGCGAGCTTGCCTGTCGATCGTCTTCGGCTCGATCCTGTGTGTTGCCTTTTCCGCCGCCGCCCACATGTGGATGAGGGTTGCGTCCGCGCCGTGAGGAGCCAGTCGGCGGAGATCAGGCGCCAGGGCGTTTCCGGCACCGACCTCACGGAGCTTCTTCAAGGCCGCCTTGATGCGCGTGCCGCGGCGGCCTGCGTACCTGTCGACCTCCTCATCGAGCTCAGCTTCCAGCTGGTGGTTTTCCACCTCCGGATTGTCCTGCTGCGCGTTTTCCAATTCCCGGCTATTCGATCCGCAATTGAGGGCCTGCCGTGCTCGCTCAGGAGCACGCTCAAATGGCGCAAATCGGTTGCCGCATTCTTGATCGTGCCGTCGGTGAGGTTACCCGCCGCCTTGTTTCGGAAATCTTTAATGAGCTCCTCATCGGCCGCAGGGACCCCGCGCGTCCGGCCCTGCCGCGCGGCGAACAGGATGGAAGTGGAGCGTCGACCATGATGAGAGGGCTACGCCGGGCTCGTGACGCAGGGAGGGCGTAGCCCGACCGGAGTTACGAGCCCGGCGTCGGCGCGATCCACAGCGGACCGCGCCGACTGGTGATCGCGGCCGGCTGGTTATGCAAGTGGTTCTTCCGCCAAGAGGAATCACTCGCGTGCCAGGCCGACACATTACCGATCACCAAATGAGGCTCTACATGAAGTACCGTCAGACCGATAGCCCACCCGTGGCCGCCGCCAAGGCTTCGTTCAGCACCTCGACCGCTTACCGGATCGAGAAGGATCGACGCCTTCCGTCGCAGAAGAAGGCTCCCCGCGGCCGTCGCCGGCCAGATCCCTTGGCCCGCGTATTTGAGACAGAGATCGCGCCGATGCTGAAGGCCGCCCCCGGTGTGCGGCCGGTCACGATCTTCGAGGAGTTGCTCCGACGCCATCCCGAGCTCGGCGCCGGCATCCGTCGCACGCTGGAGCGCCGGATCCGGGCCTGGCGGGCGATCCACGGCGAGGAGCAGGAGGTCATCTTCCGCCAGACCCACGAACCCGGTCAGCGCGGCCTGTCCGACTTCACCGACATGGGCGAATTGGGTGTCACGATCGCGGGCGTACCGCTCGACCATCGTCTCTATCACTTCCGGCTGGCCTATTCCGGGTTTGAGCACGCCCATGTCGTGCTCGGCGGTGAGAGCTTCGTCGCTCTGGCCGAAGGCCTGCAGAATGCCTTGTGGTCACTCGGTGGGGCGCCACGGGAGCATCGCACCGACAGCCTGTCGGCCGCCTTTTGCAATCTCGACCGCGACGCCAAAGACGATCTGACGCGGCGATACGAAGACCTCTGTGCCCATTACGGCATGCGGCCTTCCCGCAACAATCGTGGCATCGCCCACGAGAACGGGGCGATCGAGAGTTCGCATGGTCATCTCAAGCGAGCGATCGGCGACGCGCTGTTGCTGCGTGGCACCGCCGACTTCGACGATCTAGCTGCCTATCGTGGCTTCATCGATGAGATCGCCAGCCGCCGCAATGCCCGCAACGCCAAGCGGATCGACAGTGAACGTAGCGCACTTCAGGATCTGCCGGACCGCCGCACGTCGGACTATGAAGAGGTGATCGTCCACGTGACGTCGTCCGGCGGCTTCACCTTGCGCAAGGTGTTCTACACGGTGCCGTCGCGCTTGATCGGCCATCGGCTGCGGGTGCGCCTGTATGACGATCACCTCGACGTGTTTGTCGGCGGCACGCATCTCCTCACCTTGCCGCGCGGGCGGCCGCATCCCAATGGCAAGCACGATCAGGTCGTCGATTATCGGCACGTGATCCATTCCTTGCGGCGCAAGCCGATGGCGCTCCTCAACCTGGTCTACCGCGACCAGCTGTTCCCCCGGGAAGCTTACCGCCGAGCCTTCGACGTCTTGCGCAAACGCTTACCGGACAAGAAGGCCTGCCGGATCATGGTCGATCTCCTCGCACTCGCCCATGAGCGCGGTTGCGAGGCCGAACTCGCCAATCAGCTCACGGCTGACCTGAACGACGGCCGGCTGCCCGACCTCAACCGGCTACGTACTCACTTCGCCCCGGATCCCGCCCAGGTGCCGAACGTCGTGGTACGCCTCGCACCGCTCGCCACCTATGAATGCCTCATCGGTACCGCCGAGATCGGAGGCGCCGCATGAGCACAACCAACGTAGTCGACACCGCGCGCCTCAATCTGTTGCTCAACGAGCTGCGGCTGCCCGCCATCAAGGCGCTGTGGCCGCAATTTGCCGAGCAATCCGATAAAGAAGGCTGGCCGGCGGCGCGCTTCCTCGCCACCATTGCCGAGCACGAGATCGCTGAGCGCGGCCGCCGCCGCATCGAGCGCCATCTCGTCGAGGCGCGGCTGCCTACCGGAAAGACCTTTGACAGCTTCGACTTCGAGGCCGTGCCGATGATCTCCAAGGCGCAAATGACCGCACTCGCCGCCGGCGACGGCTGGCTCGGCAAGGGCGCCAATCTGCTGCTGTTTGGTCCGCCCGGTGGAGGCAAGAGCCACTTGGCGGCAGCAATCGGCTTGGCCCTCATCGAGAACGGATGGCGCGTCCTGTTCACCCGCACCACCGATCTCGTGCAGAAGCTCCAGGTGGCTCGCCGCGAGCTCAACCTCGAGGGCGCCATCAACCGCCTCGATCGCTTCGATCTCGTCATCTTGGACGATCTTGCCTATGTCACCAAGGACCAGGCCGAGACCAGTGTGCTGTTCGAGCTCATCAGCGCACGCTACGAGCGACGCTCTTTGCTGATCACCGCCAATCAGCCCTTTGGAGAATGGAACAAGGTCTTTCCGGACCCAGCTATGACCCTCGCGGCGATCGATCGCCTTGTTCACCACGCCACCATCGTCGAGATGAACGTCGAGAGCTATCGCAGGCGGACTGCCCTCGAGCGAAAGCGTGGTCCAGGGCGGCCACCGGAGCACGCGACACAAAAAACGCTCGCTTGATTGACGCTCCGCGACAATCAAAGCAAACAAAACTCTTGCGCGCGACAATCATCGCGGCGATCATCATCGCGCCGCGACACTGACTCGCCATCCTGATCGCCGCGCTCTTCCGACCCAGATCGTCGCGCTATACGGCCCGGCTGCCTCGCATAATCAATTCGTAAATTCGTCGAAAAGACGTCAGATTGCCCAGCGTCGCGCGACGAATTTTCACTGCTGCTCCGGCCAAGCGCCTTGCCGATTCCCGACTTGAAGCGTGACCATAATCTGCGGCTTTTTCCGCTTTTGGCCGACGCGGCAGACTCTGCGTCCGGAAAGCTTTAGCGCGCGCTGCTGAACAGATCATCTCGCAAACTAGACTGCGGCACTTGCGTCGCAGCGGTAAGCTGAAAGCTGGGAATGTCTACGCTCCGGCGCGTGTCGCCTAGCGCACTCTCCCTAAAAGTGGAGTGCGGCGGCGCCCGCATCGAACCGCCGAAATCGTCCCGCCGGACTGCTCGACCACCTCCTGCGGGAGGCCGATCAGGTGAAGTTGACTTGCTTTGATCAGACGGATCGAGATGCAAATCCTCCATACGCTTCTCAAAGTCGCCTTGCTCGCTTGAGTCGCCCCGTCGCTGACCCGCCCGCCCCGGCAGCGCGGCGTACTCCCGCATCCAGGCTCCTGAATCGAAGAATGGGTCAACCGGATCCATCCTGCTCTCCTCATGTTTGTAGAGACCCTGCAGCAATCCGTACGGCCTGGATTACGGCGAGATTGCAGCTCTTCAGATTCTCGATTGTTGTAGCCGCAACCTTTCAAGAAGCTGACGAGATCAGGATATTGCTGCGCGCGAGACCGGCGTCGCATCGGCACCCGCCTGACGACGGACGGAGTTGCTCCAATTTTATCGCACCTCTTCGCCGGTTTCGTGTTCGAGCTGACGAAATTGGTCGACCGATCTAACAATGGATCGCCGGTCGATCGTGCGCCGAATTCAAGCATCACGGCGGGACTTACATAGCCGCTACCGTCTCCAATGGATCATACGTGACGTGCATCTTGTCGTCCTTGAGCTTGTCCTATTGCAGGCGTTCATTGATGACGCACAACGTCTTTTCCTTGACGCAGACCGGAGGCGTTCTCGCGCGTTAGCACTTTTGCTTTGACTGCGGTTCTGAGGGACCAAATTGTCCACCGGGTCCGGAGCTGTTGCTCGAATGCCGTATGTGAGATCCACGTCGTACGAGAAACGGCGAATTGCGCCGTAAGCCTTCGAAAGGGACGTTCCGCTCGGAGACGAGATTCTCGCCCAGTGGCGACGAGCGCGTTCAGGCATCAAAACGACCCCAAACATTCTTTTTCGAGAAGATGTGCAGGGCGTCCTGAGTTCGCAGCAGTAACGGTGCCTGGCAAGCCAAGTTGGCAATGAAGATCCGGCAGACTTCGATTCGCTCACTTCAATCGGGCTCAGTCTTTGACTGAGGGACCGCAAGGCTTCTCTTGCAGTCTCGGGACCGCCCCGCTCGAGCGCGCACGACCTCACCTGCACGACGGCTTGGCCATCGTAAGCTGCCAACGCGGTGCATGCTTGAACTCCACAACTTGCTTGCCAAGATGGAGCTCGCGGAACGCCCCCGAAGTCAAATAAACCTGCCGAACAGTCTGCGGCCTCGTCAACCGAGTTGGTTGGCTGAGGCAGCGCCTCCGTAACCGATGATTTCGCCGCGGCGCGCCTTGGTCTCCTCAACAACTTTTCGACCGACTGAGCTCTCGTTCCGAAGCAACTTTCGACGGGGCGCAGATAGGCGCCCTCGCCTCGCGCACGGGAATTTTCGTCGCTCACCGACCGAACGAATATAGCCGCGAAGCATCAGCCCACTTCGCTCTCCGGAGATCTGCGCAAGGCGCTGAACAGGCAAATCAGCCGTTCCCGAGCGATGACGACGTGCTGACGTGACGGTCCGTAGAGCTTGCCGACACTGATCCGCCAAAACGGACAAGATGATCTGCGAGCTGAAGCGGGCGCATGTGGGTGGACGGCGAACAGATGAGATCGTCGCGCCGGCCCCCCTTTCCGTCGGTTTGGCTCCGGCGGCGGTTGGGTTGCTGTACAAGACTCTCCATCACAATCAGGCTCGCTCCCCTCATTCATCCGAGGATCGCCGTGGAACCCCTTCACCGTGAACATTGCTCTTTGTTCGAACCTGATGGTTCGTGGGCAGCCAATCTGTGACACCCGCGAAGAACACTCTCAGCGACCATCTCGCAGCTTCGCCATCTTTCAGTTGATGGGAATGAGGCTCGCGGCCTGATGGGTTAGCACCGATGCCGAAGGATCTATATTCGGCATAATAGCTCGTGCTCAACTTGTTGGTCTCGCCGGGAGCCCATTCGCGCCAGCCTTCCGCAATCACTCGTGCATCTATCTTTGTCGACAGGAAGACCACTGTGGCGTAGGAGCGCCAGGGGCGGCCAAGCGCGATATAGCGCGCAGCAGGGTCGGCACTTAGCCTGCAATGATCAAAAACATAGCCACTGTCCTCATCCGGCGTTGCCTTGCTCTGAGCGGTATAGATGACCGCTTGATTGGCGATGCCGTGCAATTCACATTGCCGGAACCAGACCTTGGCGTTGCCAAATATGAAATCGACATGCCCTTCGATGTAGCAGTTCGAGAAGTATTGTCGTGACATTCTACCGTTTGGTCCCTTGCCGGCAAACAGCGTGTCCTGGGCGCCGAGCAGGCGGACGCGCGTAATGACGTCCCTATCTCCGGTAACGGACAGCGCTACCGCCTGCGAAGGTGGATTGGCCGGATTGAGGGCATAGTCGTTCTGAATGGTCAGATTCTCGAGCCGGAAGTCATCGCTAGGGGCATCCAGCGTCGCCGAACGGGCCGTTCCTCCTACATTGACCGCGCCGTCGCCATACACAATGACCGTATCCTCCGGCTTGTTGCCAGTCCCTGCGAGATGAACACCGGATTTCGTGATTTTAACCTTCTCGCGATAGATGCCTGGCGCGATCCGGACGTTTCCGCCTTCCGCCGGCAATGCGTCGATGGCTTGCTGCACGGAGTGATAGTCTGCATTTCCGGCATGCGACACCAACAGTGGATGAGCGTACGCCGCGGCGATGCAGAAACATCCCGCCAGAAGTGCAGCGGAGGAAACGAAAATTCGCATGTGATCTTACACTTCGTTTCTCAGCGGGATAGCCGTCGCGCATCGACACAAGATTTTCATCGCCAAATCAGAACCTGCGTCACCTTGACATTTCCGGCCCTGCAAAACTGTCGGCCAATAGCAACCAACTCGGGACATGAGCCCGACCTTCGTCACACCAGTAATCTTGGCCCCAGATGCGGAACTCACCACCTGAGTTCGGCGCCGCGTGTAGTGCTTACCGATTGCCGTCGCGGAATGCCTTGGAACATACCTCCGATCCGCGCAGCGGCGGTTGTGTAGCTCGTCCGGGCAGCGGGGGCCATACGTCAGAGTGATTTGCGCTGACGTTCGCATGTTCAAGTTGCCAAGTCGCGGAATTGGCAAATCGAACATCTTCGAGTGTCACGTCCAGGGCATGCCGCTCGTCTATGCCGCGCATCAGCAGCACACCAGTGTCGCCATGCACATGACGGAGAACGATTTGCCGATAGACCGGAATCCTCGTGCCTTGAGCGCGCGGATCATATTTTGCATCGAAAGCCAGCGGCCACCGGTTGCCCCTCAGGCACACGTACTCATAAGTCACGTTCTCGACCAGACCGCCTCGACCAACATCGCTCTTGATGCGCAGGCCCGACGTCGTACCATCCAGTGTCAGATTACGCACCAATATGTCTCTGGCCCCGGAATTCACCTCGCTGCCGATCGACATGCCATGCCCCCAGCCGAAATAATTATCAATGATCGAGATATGGCTGCTTGAACCATTGTCGCCGGCCTTGATTGCGACGTTGTCGTCACCCGTACGGATCCAGCTGTGGGTGATGGTCACATCCTGACTGGCGCCAAGATCGATGCCATCGGTATTGCGGGCATCCGCCGGCGAATCGATCGTGAGGGCCCAAAACGTGGCACCTTCAACCCGGTTCATCGCGACATGAAAATTGGCAGCGTTGCGCAAGGTGACACCAGAGAACGTGATATCCTGCGCATGATCGACCTGGATCAAGCGTGGGGCGTTCTGATTGCCGCCCTGGGCTTGGGCGCGGCGGGCTAGCTGCCACCAGGTTTCCGCGCCGCCGCCGATCAGCGCGCCGCCCTGACCATCGATGATGCCCTCTCCGTAGATACCGCCGCCGCGCGTTTTAGAAAAGCTGATGAATGGCCGGCAACCGTCGCCCTTTTCCGCAATGCGACCACATTGTCCGAGGCCCTTGTCGTAAGCGGCAGGTTCGGGGATGGCGATCAGTGTCGCACCGCGTCCGACCCATAAGGTCACGCCCGATTTCATCTCGAGTGGACCTGAGTGAAACTCGCCGCGCCCGAGATAAACTGCAGCGCCATCGGGGCAATGTTCAATGGCCTCCTGTAGGCTAACTGTATCGTTCTTGCCGGAAGGCACAGGGCGATCACAGACCGTATCAGGTGCAACAGGTTCGGCGATAGTCCGGCGGTCTTGCGCTTTTGCGGCGGGGCCGACAACCATGGAGGCGAGTATGGACAATAGGGCCCAGTTGCGAAAACGCTTTGTCATTGACCTGCTCGTGCTTTTGTCACGCGCATCATTGTCGCGTGCCTTTTCTGGTATTGAGCGCTGGCTTGATCGAGTCGCCGCGTGCGTCACTGGCGCGCACAAGATGACATTTATCCGACGCAGTAGACGCCTGGACTTGAGATCGCGCAGCAGCACCTTGCCTATGCGCGAAAAAGATGAAGCGTTTTGCGATAGTACGAAAATCCAACAACTTCGTAACGTCAGCCTGCTCACACTGATTGAGCTCCCAACCGGTCCCCGATTTCATTTGTGCAACTCCAATTGCGCGTGAGTCCACGCAGCCTCTCGTCCAGGATCGGTGGGCAGTGAGTATTCGGGAAAGCTTTCGAGAAGCTGACGAGGCTACGGCCGGCACCGGATCGCATTCGCACCGGATCCCCTCTTCCTGGTGTCTCACGAATTTTTAGATGACTGCCGTTACCCGCCCTGTTCCGGAGTGATCGCTTGCGGGACATAGTCAGTGAGTTCCGTCATCATCCATGCGATGCCGGAGGCATGGTCGGCTTCCGCGGTCAGCACCGCTCGGCACGTCGCCTGCCCAACGGCCATAGCGGACCATCGTGGTCATTGAACGCGCCCGCTCGCGCCCCCTCCATGGACGCCTAATCGGAAATTTCAACGACTTAAAGACGGACAAGACGACCGAACTGGCTGGAAGTGGAGAGCTCTTGACACTCGATTCAGGACATCTACGTGAGCAGCCCCGAAACAGGAGGCTCTAGCCAAAGACGCGGCGATACGTCCCCTATCTGGTGCTGCTCTGCGCGCATCCCTGGCGGACGCACCGCGATCAGCCAAAAAGCCGAGCCTATCGGCAAGGCCGCACCTAATTGTCCAGTTCGCCCGCCGGGTTCGCAACACCATGCGTCTCGAGATCTTCGCCAGGTCCGTCCCAAAACCTGTCGCCGTTAACGTGCGCGGCGGCAGCTTTCAGCGGTCCCATCGAGGCGAAAACGCCACGGCAGCATCCGGGTTAACAGGATTATCGAGGCTTCGCGATTTAGGCGGCCGTGCGTTGCGTATTGAATTGTTTGCCGCAGAGTTGCGCTGGCGTTCATCGATCGAGACCGCTCGACACTCAAGCCTCCGCTCCAGATCCGCCAATCCTGCCTTACATTCGGCGACAACCGATTGGGCGCGAAGCAGCTTGACCTTGAGCTCGTCCTGTTGCCTGAGTATGTTCTCAAGATCCCAATCGTTCTGCATTAGCTCATTGACCATCTGCAAGCCCCGATGCAAGGCCGACACCTAGCTTCAAGAGCGCAGGCTCTGCATGTCGCAGATGCCCCACCCCGAACCATGGGCTAATCCGATGCCAAACGATCGTCCTGAGGACGCCTTTACGCTGGCGTTCTTGCTGAGAACCACCATTCGTTGCGAGCCCCCAAGACAATCGGCTTCTGCCCGGCAAACCGGAGCGCGATCCCAAGATGGCAGAGTTCGCGAGGCAGGCGCCCGGTTTGGAAAGCGCATCGGGGGACCTCTGCCATCGATCAAGCGGGCATATTTCATCTCAATACTTCAACCGGATGCTGAACGAGCATCATAGTCACAGGTGGTTTCGTCCCATCTTCAAGCAACTGGCATGCCAATGCTGGTTGAGCGTTTTTATGAAGAAACGATGTCGGTTTGCCCGCAGCACGTAGTTGCGGGCGGTGCTGTTGTCGCGCTTGAAACAAATGACGTCCTGAGCGAGACAGCCAAAGCAGCAACCACGAGCGTCCGCGCGCATTTTCTAATGAAACTCTGGCAGGACTGGATCGAGTTCTTCCTGCTCGAGCGTCTTGGCTCCATCTTTCGCCAGGTACGCTGCCAGAGCTGCGATACCGGAGTCCGGTGGACATCGAGCGGGTGCGGATTTTTTGAACGGCACTTGTCCCAAACGCTCGGCAACTTCGACACTCATGAGGTGGGCACGGATCGGCCGGTCGACGGCGCGCTCGATGGTGTGGAAGATCCAGGTGCCGTCCGGATCGATGTCCGACCAATGAAAGATCGGCGTCTGTTCGGATACCAATCCTGCGATCGTCCGCAGCGCCTGCTGGGTGGCAAGCGAGGGGTACCCTCCGACATACATGGTCGTTCCTAATCGGCCGGGGTCCGCCTCGGCGATGTGCCGGTTGAAGCTTGCGAAATTTTCGATCGTTAGCACGTAGGCCGGCGGCTCCCGGAAGCGGACGCGATCTGCTTCCTTGGGAGTGATTCCGAGATACAGCGGAGAGATTCCGGAGAGGTCGGCTCCATCGAGGTCGATCTTGCCCGCGATCAGCAGCGGTGGCGCGAAGCGCTCAAGGCCGATTGCCCGGAGCGCCTCGCGTGGCCGCGCGCCGGGGGGAAACTCCAGGATGCCGCTCAGGAGCCGCACGACCGCGCCTTCGATCCGTTCGAGCGTTTTGCTGTGCCCCACCGTTCGTCTCGAGAAGGTCTTGTAGTCGACGCCAAGACGTTTGTTAGCCAGGATGGCCTGGGCGAGAACGAACGCGTCGCGCAGTGTCTCGACATCGGACGAAGCAACCCCGTGCCACGTTTTCCCCCGCCCCCATACCTCGGCGACTTGGGAAGCGCTGTTCTTCAGAGAGTCGTGCATCGCCGCCCCGGCGACAAGCCGCACAGCGGCATCCTCCGCGATGCGCGACGCGGGGGTACGGCGGAGATATCGGTATAGGATCTCCGCCGAGGCCAGCCGCACATGTGCCACTTGGTCGCGCATGGGGCCCCGCCCCCAACCAAGGGAGACCGCGCCGGCGCTTTCGGCTTCCCTGATCTGTTTCAGGAAGGCGTCCGCCGCGACTACTGATGGGAAAGCGGGGTAGTCCGGGTGGGCGATCGGGCTTGCGGCCCCCGCCTCGAAGCGGTTGAGCAGGTCGTTCAGCAGGCCGATCGCATCCGTGAAACGCCGAGCCATGGCTACTCGGCGGCCAGACGGGTGGCGAGCTCATCTTCGGACATCAGGTCCGGATCGATGGCCATCAGCTCGCGCTTGGCCTTCTCTTTCAGTTCCACCACAGTGGCCCTGGACTGCTCGCCGATGCGGTCCACCTCCACGATGGTGTCCATGTGCTCGAGCACGGCGACGCGCTTCTCGAACGGCGCCGCGATCACGAACTGCAGGCCGAGGTTTTTGTAAAAGCTCATCATCTGCCGCTGGTTCTTGCCGTCCATCTTGGAGAAGGCCTCATCGAACATGGCGAGCGCGAAACCGGCGGGCTTGCCGGCACGACGCTCCGCGCTGCCGTAGACGGCGGCCAGCGAAGCGCCGATGGCAACGTAGATAGGCACCTGTTGTTCGGCGCCAGACCCGGTGCCGCGCCGCTGCTCCCAGCGGGTCGAGCGGCCGGTGGCAACATCCTCCATGTGGATCTCGAAGGTGTAGAAGTTGCGGTAGTCCTCGAACTGGGTGAAATCCTTGTCGGGGTCCTCGAGCAGCGCCTCGAGTGCGACGATCGTATCCTTGTGCGGGAAGTCATCGGGCACGTCGCCCCGGAACAGCATATCGAGCGCCTCCGGAGAGGTTTTGGCGATCTCGATGATCTTCAGGATGGGCTGGAATTCCACCATCTGGGTGCGATGGAATGAATATCGCTCGTTATGGAACGGATGTGCGTAGAGGCTACGGTTCAACGATTGCAGCTCCCGCTCCATCTTTCCGATCCGGGCCGTGAGCGCGTTGATGAACTCGCCGCGCAGCAGGGTAGAGGCCTTTTCCGCCGCATCCCGCGCCTGCCTTTCGTACTGGCGCAGCTCATTGGATTCGATATCCGAGATCAGCTGCTCCATCCATGGCTTCACCTCCCGCAGCGGCTCGCTTTCCGCACCGACCTGCGAACTCATCCCGAACTGGTCGAAGTAATCGTAAAGAAGCTCGCGGACCCGTCGCTCGATCCGGGCGCGCTCGTTGTCGGACACATTCGCATCCTTCAAGGCCTTCTCGGCGATGGCCCGGTGTTTCTCAGCGAAGCCCTTTTGGGCTGCGGCATCGAGGCGGTCGCGGTAGACGGCCCTGCCTTTCGCGGTGGAGTAGAGTGGGAAGAACTTGCGGTATATCGACCGGGCGACCCTGAGGTTGAGTTCGGAGCCGGGCACGTTCTCGCCCTCTCCGAGCCTCCTCTCCGCCGACCTGACCTCGCCGTCATGCTCGCCGAACGCCTTCTGCTGTGTCTTTCTCTCCTCCAGCCTCTTCTCCTTCAGCTTTTGCTGCGCCCTCTTTTTGTCGCGAAGCCCGCCGTCCCCCGCGCCGTCGAGGGCATCGAGCCTGGCCTGAGCTTCAGCGACCTCAGTCTGCGCGGCCGCGAAGGCGGCCGCGCAAGCCCCCAGATCATTACGTCCCTCGCAGATGTTCTTCAGAGCGGCAAAAGCCTGCTCCGCGGCATGGGCCTCCTTCCCCTTGTCGATCAGGATCCGACCCAGCTCCTCGGCCTGATCCTGCAGGGATCGCAGGGCGTTCGCCTGGGCTGCCTTTCCGATCTTATACTGCGAGGATTCGATCCAGCGATGGCTCCGGACGAGTCCGTCGTCGTAGAGGCCGTCCTTCATTATCGCCCGGCCGGGCCTGTTGAACTGGTCGAGCGTGTCGGCGAGACGGACGTTGCCGTAGCGGCGCATGATGAAGGCCATCGCGTCCGGATCCTGGCTCCGGAAGATCGAGGGGAAAGTGCCGCGCTCCGGCTTGGCCCTGAACTGCTCGAGCTTGTTTAGGCTCACGAGCGATGCATGGCGAAACTCGCGGCGACCTTCCTTGAAGATTGACGTGGCGGCGCTGATATCCGCTCTGTCCACGAACACGGCTTCCCGGTCGCGACCGAGGAGCGCCTCGGCGGCTCCTACCCACTCGGGTTCGGCGACTTCGATGATGTCGCAGAGTACGCGCGGGACCATTCCACCCTGCCGCAGCCTGCGGCAGAGGAGTTCAGTGTCGTCGCCGAGATAGGCGCGCGCCCCTCCGGCGGCGTGCTGTCGGATCCGTTCGAGCACCTCGTCGCGCCTGCCGCGGAGGCCGGAAAGCTCCGCGATGATCCTTTGACGCGCTTCGTCGATCTTCGGCAGCCATTTGGCGCCGCTTGCCGCGAAGGACTTCTCGGCCGCGGTGACCTCGTCGGAGACGCCCCCGATGTCGGCCCCGGCGGTGGCGGTCAGAAGACGCTCAAGCGCAGGAACGAAGTCCTCGAAACCGTCCGCGCACATCGCGCGTAGCGGCTCCAGGCGACGGATGTTCTCCATGCGAGCCTTGAAGTCCGCCGAGGCGCGGTGCGCCGCCTGCCCGGCCACATCGGCGGTCTGCTGCAGGGACTTTCTGCCGGTCTTGGCATCGTGCTCGGCGATCGCGGCCGTGAGGCGTTCGATCTCCTTATCGATGGCCTTGACGTCGTCGTCGATGAATTCGAGTTCTTTTGCTGCGGCGTCCCGGCGCGCCATCTCGGTACGCCGCTTGGTCTTGAAGTCCAGGTTTGTCGCGCGCGCCGCGAGCCAAGTCGCGCGTTTTGCGACCCATTCCTCCCTGAACTTGGTCTCGAGCGCCTCTTCAAGCGCGGCGAGGACGCCCCGAAGCGCCCTTAGGGCTTCGAGCCTGAGGCGCATTTTCCGGATGGTCTCGCTGATGTTGCGGTATGTCTGGATCGACTCGCGCAGCTCCTTGATGCCGATCGGACTGTCCTCGAGGATGTAGTTCCGCACGAACTGCGTCGCCGTCTGGTTGTGATCGAGCGTCATCGCGTTGACGATTGATTTCTGCAGGGCGCTGGCGTTCTGTTCGCCAAAGGACGAATGCGGCAGAAGATGGCGCATGTACTCGCGGACATAGTCGCTCGCCCGGTCGCGATGATTGACGAAGTTGCCTTCGCCGACCGCTGCGACGATCCGGGCGCGCACGTCCTCCCACTGCGCCGGGAATTGCGACTTTCCTCGCTGCTCGATGAAGTCCTTGGAGCTCAGAACGGTCCCGACGGCTACGAAGAGTGCCAGCACGGTCTCCCTGCTGTCGGACTTGCGCGCCTCGAGCGCCATGCCGATCGTGACCGGTGACCGGGCGCCTTCCGTGTCTTCGAAACCGAGCGCGATGTAGGTGCGCGCCTCGTCGCGCCGGCGCTGATCTTCGCCGAGCGTCCCAAGGCAGTAATCGACGACGCTGCGCTTCGAGCCGCTGCGCGATTTTCCGCTATCGCCGGCGACCGCGTTCAGGCGCAAGAACCGCCGGCTCCCGCCGGTGAGAACGACCTGTGCCATGTCGAGGATTGTGGATTTGCCGGACCGGTTCTCGCCCAGGACCCCGACGTGTCCCCTCACGTCGATGTCGGCGACGTCGAATAGGTGCCAGTTCACCATCGTCAGGTGGCGTAGCTCCATCATGCCTCGTCTCCTGCGGGCTGCGGAAACCGCGCCTCCTCGCTACGGACGTAGCGCTCGAGCCGTTGGAGGGCATCGCCGCCACTGATCAGCTTAATCATCGGACGGATCCTGATCTCGCAGTCCTGCTGCTCGTCGTCAAAATCACCGATCTCGACCAAACTGCGTTGGGCGACCTCGCGCAGGATGTCCCGGAACCGGGCGGCCGAGATCGCGCCACCGCCGCCGTGTTGCGCCATCTCGCGGTAGCGATCGAACAGGTCGTTCAAAGTGGCCACTACGACGGCCCGGTCCTCGACTGCTCCGACGTTCACCTCCTGCTGCCAGTATGCCGCCAGCACCAGCATGACGATGGTTTCGTCGAGCTTCATCCGGGGCAGCGGCACGTCCTCGTCCATGGCGACGATGCCGGCCCACTGCGCCTCCGGATCGCGGTGGACGCGGTATCCGCAACTATCGAAGAAGCCGTCGACCACGTCGCGGAAGCGGCCGTCCATGATCGTGTTGTAGACTGTCCCGGTCCGGGGGTCTCCCGCGAACACGAACTGCCGCCGTAGCAGGAAGTGCTGCGCTTTGCGGAGGTCGGCTGCCTTTTCCGCGCCGAAGGAGCGCTCGACGTTTTCGAACTCACTGAGCATGAGCCGCCCTCGCCTTCCGGAGTGCGCCCGATCGCTTGACCAGGAAGTTGGCGCAACGGAGCCATTCGCTGTCGTGTGGGGGCGTGTCGGGGCACGGTTCGAGTTCGAACCCGGCCGCGACCTGCGCCGGAACCTCGCCTGTCAGCGCATATCGGCGGGCGCAATCGAAGGCGAGAAAGTCGTCCACGGTATCGATTTCCATGAAGCGGGCTTCCCTGGTCGCGAATGGCGGCACCTGGCCCTCGAGGAATCGTCTGACATCCTCGGGGCGGGGCGCGATGCGAGCGATGTACTCGAGGCGGAGCTTCTTGCGCAGTTCATACAACGGATCCGACGGCGGCTCGGCGAGCTCCCTTGCTTCGACGGGACGGCGCGGCTGCCTGGCCGGCGCCTGATGGTGCTCCGACCAGGGCGACCGCAGCGGCTCGATGCTCCATTCGATTGTCGCCTTGTGGTGCCTGCCGTCGCGCAGTAAGGCATCCAGGCGCCGCACCAGGCCGCCGGCCCGGCCGACGAGTCCCTGCCCGCCCCGCTCGGCGTACTTAATGGTGTTGCGGACCCGGGCTTCGAGCTGCCTGCGGAAGGCCTCGATCCTGTCGAACATCTCCCCGATCTGATCGAAGATGCTTTCGATAGCCAGCAGGTCGTCGGCCGCGGCCATTCGACCGTCCTCGATGTCGGCTGCCATGCTGGAAGCTATGTACTCCTCGGCGAGGACCTGCATGGTTTCCGGGCTGTAGGAGATCCTCCGCGCGAGATCGACGATGGCGTCGCGGAAGCGGTATGGATGGTTGACGGTGAGGATGGACTCGAAATCCTTCAGCAGGAGCTGTTCGATGAACTCCTCGAAAAAGGCTTCGAGCCGGGTAGCGACTGTTTTCGACTCCATGACGGTCCGTCGGACGCGCTTCAGGTCGGCCAGAATGGCCCGCAGACTCTTAGTGAACTGGTCGGCCTGATTGCGCGCCTCGCGGACGGCGAGCGCGGCTTCGCGCTGCTTGCGGTCGGTGATCTCAGGCCTCAGTTTTTCGACGGCCTCCAGGTTGAGGCGGATTTGCACGATCAAGCCGCCGAATCGCTGCGAGAGATCCTTGTTGAGGCTCGCGAGCCGTTGCAGCACGAGCAGCGGTCCCATAGCCATGTCCACAGTGACGCGAAGCCCGTATTCCTCCTCTTCAAGCCATCCCCAGACGAGCAGCCGGGCGTATAGTTGTCGGGCAAGACCGAGCGCCTTGTCGCCCTTCTCGGAAGCGAGCGCGACGTCGGCCTTCCGGATCCGGCGGCGTCTCGCGGAGATCATTTCCGGCAGGCTGCCGAAATCATCGCCCTCGTTCCAGAGGACGGGGTTGGCGCGCATGACGTCGTAGATGGCGTGGACCACCTGCTGCGGCGTCGGGAACGACGGCGCGCCTGAAAAGAAGCGTTCGTGCAGATCCAGCAGACACGCTGCGTACAGGTGCTTGTGATCGCGCGAAAAAGCTAAAAAGGCGTCGTCATGCAAATGGCGGAACAAGGTCAATGACGCGGCTCCTGGGCCCGACCTCATCCTGAGTTGGCGGCACTAAATGCACGGCCTGCCGGGCAAAATGTTAGTGAGAGTGGGTCTTGAAAACACAACCGGAAGATCAGTTCTTAGTATGTTCTAATATAGCTTTCCAGCTCAATCGCTGTCGAGACTCCAAAGGTCCGATCGGAGCTAGTGTCCGGTCTCAGATCGGGAACAATCCGGCCTCAAGTCATTGAATTTGTTGTTGTTACTATTGCGGCAAAATGGATACAAGGAGTTGCTTGGCACGATAGTGATACGAACGTTCGACATGTCGAGGAGGCTCTCTCGCCCACCGGCAGATTCGAGCCCAGCTCTACATCGATCATCAGCTTTAGCTTTTTAGTAATTTCAATATGCCTAGTATACGCGAAAGCGTATGATCTGTAGATATTCGCGGTCGCGTATATTGACAAATTATACGCGTTTGCGTATCATGCCTTTATGGATACGATTGCCCGCACCCCCCAGCAAATCGGCGCCGGGATCAGGCGCTACCGGCGGCAGAAGAAGCTCACCCAGGGGGACCTCGGTGAGAAGATGCATGCGCGTCAAGCGACGGTCTCGAAGCTGGAGGCCGGTGAACCTGCAACGCAGCTGCGCATCTTGATGGATGCGCTGGCCGCGCTCGACCTCGAGCTGGTCATCCGGCCGCGCACCAAATTGACGGCTGAAGCGATTGAGGATCTGTTCTGATGGCGCGTCGCCCTGCCCGCGCGCCGCTCAACGTCTACCTCAACGCACGGCTGGTCGGGCGGCTGCGGCGCGAGAGCAGTGGCGCAATCGATTTCCAGTATGACAAGCAGTGGCTCGCGTGGGAAAATGCCATCCCCGTTTCCGTGTCGCTGCCATTGCGGGAGGATCGTTATATCGGCGATCCCGTCGTCGCTGTTTTTGACAATCTTCTGCCCGATAATGACGACATCCGCCGACGCGTCGCCGAACGCGCGCATGCTGATGGCGCCGATGCTTACAGCCTGCTCTCCGCCATCGGCCGCGATTGCATCGGGGCGCTGCAATTCCTTCCCGACAGTGCCGCACCCGGGGGCGCCGGCGCCATTGATGGCCGCGCCGCTAGCGATCAGGAGATCGCCGCCATTCTCGGCAACCTTGCCAGCAATCCGCTCGGCATCGGCCCCGACCAGGACTTCCGCATTTCTCTCGCGGGCGCGCAGGAAAAGACAGCGCTGCTTTACTGGAAAGACAAGTGGCACGTGCCTCATGGCACGACCGCAACTACGCACATTATCAAGCCGCAGATCGGGAAGTTGCCGAACGGAATCGACCTGACCGGCAGCGTTGAAAACGAGCATCTGTGCCTTGAGCTGGTTGCGGCACTCGGCTTGCCTGTCGCCAAATCAAGCATCATCGATTTCGCCGGGCGCCGCGTGCTCGCAGTTGAGCGGTTCGATCGCATCTGGACGCGCGACGGCCGCCTGTTGCGGCTGCCGCAGGAAGACTGCTGCCAGGCGCTGTCCGTTCCACCCGCGCGAAAGTATGAATCCGATGGCGGACCCGGCATCCGCAAAATCTCGGATTTCCTCAAGGGCAGCGATACGCCTGAGGACGACCAGGCCATTTTCTTCAAGGCGCAGATCGTGTTCTGGCTGCTTGCCGCCACCGATGGCCACGCGAAGAATTTTAGCATTCATTTGGCGCCGGGCGGTCGTTTTCATCTTGCACCGCTTTACGACATCATTTCGACCCAACCGAGCTTGGACGCTGGACAGATCAGCCAAAACCAAATGAAGCTGGCCATGGCGATCGGCAGCAACCGGCATTACATCGTCCACACGGTTCTCGGCCGACATTTCGTGCAGACTGCGAAAAGCTGCGGTCTACCCGACAAAACAGTCAAGGTTGTCATCCAGCAGCTCGGCGATACAGCCGCAAAGGCCATAGATCAGGTGCTGAATGCGCTTCCAAAAGGATTTCCGGAGAAGATGGCCATATCGATTGCTGATGGCGCAAAGCGCCGTGTGAATTCGCTGGCTGTGCTCAAGAGTAGTGAATGATCGCCGGTTTGCGCAAGCGTACGATGACCTCCGTGAACGGTGGCAGGAAGACCGGATCTACCAAACCAAACCTGGAAGCTGCCTACCAGAGGAGCAGCAGCGCGATCAGCAACAGGGAGCGTTGCCCGAAAGCAGCCAACCAGCGGCTCAAGAAACGGGCCCGGTTCAAGAACGGCGATTGCCGCTCTCCTTCGACGGCGAGCGGCCCGCGCCGTCCGTATGCAAGCTCCAACAGCGACTGCGTTTCCAAACTAGGTGTTTAGTCCCGGCATTTGCTGGAGCGGATTAAGTTTGAATCGTTCTGGCTGGGAAGTCCAGCATTTGCAGATGTATTCGTAGGGCGTGAGGCCCTTCAGGGTCTTCAGCCGGCGAGCGAAGTTGTAGGCGCGGACGAAGTCGGCGAGGTGGCTGCGCAACTCGTCATGCGTGTCGTAGTGGAAGCGCTTGACTGTGGCCTCCTTGATGGTGCGGTTCATCCGCTCGACCTGGCCGTTGGTCCAGGGATGCTTAGGCTTGGTCAGGCAACGATCGATATCATTGCGGGCGCAGGCCACCTCGAAGGCATGAGCCCAAAATGGTTGCTTTCGTTCGATCATGGCTTTGATATCGGCCACAGTCCAACTCCCACCGCTTGGGTCGGTGAGTGGGTGCCGTTGTCCGTCAGAACGGTGTGGATCTTGTAAGGGACTGCCTTGATCAAGTTCCGCAAGAAGTCGGCTGTGACACTCGTGGCTTTTCGTGCAACTCGGTGAAGGCGCACTTCGAGGTTCGATCGATTGCGACGAAGAGATAAAGCCCTCCCATCGCGGTGCGAACCTCGGCGATGTCGATGTGGAAGTATCCGAGATAGCTTTTGAACTTGCGCCTTACGCCCTTGCCATCCTCCACGTCGGAAGCCGTGAGATGCCATGGCGCTGAAGACAGCGATAAAGCGATGAGCGTGTCAGATGCGGGATTGTCGCCTGGAGAGCATAAAGGCAGTCATAGTCATCCAGCGGCAGCAGCGCATGCTTGCAAAAGGCGACGATGATGGCCTCCTTCTCAAGCGACAAACTGGTGGATTTTGGCTCTCTCGGGCCGGTCGGAAGATCGGCCACCGAACCGCGCTTCTTCCATTTTGCGACGGTCTTCGGATTGATCCATAACGCTTGGACAGCGCCCCCAGGCTCTCTTGACTATTTTGTATTGTTCGACGGATTGCCTCCGTCGTTGTGGCGCAGCCGTGAAGAACCTGCTCCGTTTGGATACTGTCAACGAAAACCTCGTCCCGCGTAGCGGGCCGATTGTCAGTTCGGCAACAAAGTGTCACCAAGTGGACGATACGCAGGGTCAGAAAAACGAAAAATCAGCAATCTTCAATTCGGCACGCCTCTTGCCCTGTTAACGGCGTCGGCACCAATCGCTTGTGAGCCCGAGATGGATGATTTGGCGACTTTGAGCAAAGGCACGGAGACTGGCTGTGTCGCGAACTGACGTAGAGCGATTCGTCAACGATCTGGGGAACGACGGTGGTCTGCTTGAACGCGTAAAACCAATTGCTACCGGCCTTGCATCGATTGTCGCGATCGGAAAGAGCCTCGGCTACAGCTTCACACCTGATGAAGCTAAAAGTTGCATTCGAGCTCGACAGAAGTTGACGACTAAACCGCTCGCCGGTGGCACTTTTAATTCGAGTGATACGATCTCGACCGGCGCTGTTCAGGCCCTTGCAGAGGTGGCCACGAGCGGCGCGCAAGCCGCGGAAGCGGCCTCTGACCACGCCACAGCAGTTGAGCCCGTTGCAGTTGTTGTGGTTGTTATTGTAGCGGTCGTGGCCGAGGTCTGACATGCCTTCGCTCTGACCGCATCGGGTGGTTGCTCGAGGAGGCGATGAAGTGCGATGAAGTGCGATGAAAACATGAAGTAAGCTTCGTCAATGACACACGCTGCCGCCGAGCACTACCGACAGATTTTTGACCGGCGTACCCCGGAGCAACTGCGCACGCTATCGCATCTCAAACGCTTCATGGAGCGGTTAGTCGGTGACGAGGAGTTCCGCAGGGCGCTTGCGGAGGCAATCGCCACCCCTCGAGCGGTAACAGAGCGGTACGGCATCAATGTGGATCCAATGGAGGTGCTGCCGCTCTGGCGCGGTGGCTACCAACAATACCGCTTCAAGCCGGAGTCTGCGCCGTGGCCGCTGGCTGTGATGTGGGATGAGTATCTCCGCGAGATGATGCGTCATCGCGACCTCTTGCGCGACGAAGGCGAGATGTCGACGATCAATCCTCGCTTTCATGCTTGGCGCGAGCGGCAAATCCGGCGCTGCAATGACCAATTGGGCGTGTCGGCGGCGTCGCTCACGCACCCCATAATCGCTTTCGAGCTAAGCGAAGGCTGCAGCGTCGGTTGTTGGTTCTGTGGCCTCTCGGCCGATCGCTTTACAGGCTATTACGACATAGCAAAGAGCATGCAGCGCTTTGGCGGGGCGTGGTTGGTGTCGCGAGCGAAATGTTTGGTTCTGCAGTCCGCACGGGCTTCTGCTACTGGGCCACAGATCCTATGGACAACCCACACTACGATCGCTTTCTGTTCGACTACTATCAGATTACGGGCGCGTTACCGCAAACAACAACCGCAGCCCCACTCAAGGATCCGGCACTCACCAGGCACGTGCTCGGGCTCTTCAATCTATATCGCACGACGACGAATCGTTTCTCCGTGCTGAGCAGGGCCCATCTTAATCAGGTTCACACGGCCTTTTCGCCTGAGGAGTTGCTAGGAGTCGAACTCATCCTGCAGGGCAAGGAGGCGCAGACAGCAAAGGCCATGGTCGGGCGCGCGCGCGAGCGGAAGGAGAAGCGCAGGGGCGCTAACAAGGACGGTGCAATCGCCTTTCTGGAACGCAATCACACGACGATCGCCTGCGTTTCCGGCTTCCTCGTAAATATGCGGCAGGGGCGTTTACGACTGGTGACGCCGGTGCCGGGTAGCGATCGCTGGCCTCTCGGGTACCCGCATTCTGGGTGAACGCTTCTTCAGCACGCCTGACGGTTTCCGGGGCGGGCTGCAGAGCATGATCGAACAGTATATGCTCGAGAGCCCAGCCCATGACCTGCCGATCCGCTTCCGCAGGGACCTGCAATATAAGGCAGGGAACCGGTGCTTTCATCTTCGCTCACGCAACATGGAACACCGCGTGCTCGACGACATCGCCCCGATTTCCGTTGGCCCTTTGATCGCGGACGGCAACTGCACAATGTCGGAGCTGGTTATTCGGGTCGCAGCTGACGGAACAACCCTCCTTGGGGTCGCCGACTTGCTCGATCAGTTGTACATGACCGGGCTGATCGAAGAAGACCTCGACGACTGCTTCATCTGGCAGACCGGTGACTGGACGACGAGGCGCATCGAAGGAGTCAAACACGCGTCCTCCCATACGGGTGCAGATTGTGCCGATTCGCATTGAGGCACTACTTAGCCTCAAGCGACAGCAGCATCCCACCATCCAGCAGTGCTGAGCGCGATGACATGCCGCTCCGCATCCACGGTCCCTGGCTTCGTGGCGTGCACAACCGGCGTGACAAAAGAAGACCAGCGGGGTTCCGCGCTTGCGGCTTCGAGCCAAGCCCTCATTTCGGGCATCAGCGGTGCACGACTGGGACGCACGCGGTTAAGTCGAGAATGGCTTGCCCCGCCCAGTGGTCAATCAAATGGTTCTGCCAGACGACGGTGCCGCTGGTTCCGGAGAGGTCGTGGCTTTTCGTGGCGCGCCACTGCAACTTGCACTGGCGGTGATCCCTGCTAGCGGACGACGACGCGCCTGAAACTTTGATAGGTCCATGTGAATGACGACGTCAGTCCGTTCATCAATGATGAAAAACAGCGAGTCTCACTCGAGGGTGGCGCCGCTAAATACCAGAGCGGAGCCGCGTGCAGGCAATTATTCCCCGTTCGGCTCCAGCACTCTCTGCTTGCTCATGCCGTCCAGTCGCCGGGCAACGAACGTGACGCGGAAATCGTGGCTCGAAGCGGGCTGCCCACTAGCCGAATTAGCGACTTCATGTTCACGGCTCCGGTCAGGAGTCGCGCAGAATTCACTTTGCCGTCCGGCGCATGAGACTATGGCATGGCGAACGCACCTGTGCGCACATCATGAATAACGTGGAATGATTATGAGTATCGCTGTGCCAATCGTCCTAGTCAACATGCCTGTGTCGGCAGTCGAAAGGCCGTCACTGGCGCTTGGTCTGCTGAAATCAGCGCTGACCCAGGCTGGACTGCAATCCACCATAGCATATGCCAACATCTGGTTTCTAGAATACATAGGCATCGCCGACTATGGACCTCTTGAGAATTGCCCGCCAGAGGAGGCACTGGTTGATTGGCTGTTCGCGGGCATTGCTTTTCCCGGCTTCGAACCCGAACAAAACGCCTTCCTCGACCTCTATTTCGAGCGCAACCCGATACACGCAGGCAAAGGTATGGCCGAGCGTCGCGCGAATTTCCTTAGGCTGCGCTCGCTCATCGGCGGGTTTATCGACTGGACGGCTGACAAGATATTGGCGAAGCGGCCGGCTATGGTCGGGTGCAGCTCGACCTTCACCCAGCATGTCCCCTCGCTCGCGTTGCTGCGCCGGCTGAGCGAGCGCTCACTTGATCTTGTCACCCTCATGGGTGGAGCGAACTGCGAGTCGGTAATGGGGCGCAGCACTCACGCGCGTTTCCCATGGGTCGACTATGTCGTGTCGGGCGAGGCCGACGCACTGATCGGCCCGCTGTGTTGGGACATCCTAAATCGCGGCAGAGACATCCCGCCTGCTGACCTGCCATTTGGCGTTTTCGGCCCGACGCATCGCGAGGCCGGCTATCCCGCGGCGTCGACGCGCGACTTAGTGCCCCGCGCCGTGATCGAGAACATGCGTGACCTGCCGCTGCCGGATTTCTCGGACTATTTTGCGGAGGTTGAGGCGTCGCTCTACGCCGACCGCATCCATGCTGGGCTGCCGATGGAGTTCTCTCGCGGCTGCTGGTGGGGCGAGCGCAGTCATTGCCTGTTTTGCGGGCTGAACGGCGGATCGATGACCTACCGCCAGAAGCCCGCGGGGCAGGCCGCAGCGGAGATGATTGAGATGTCGGCGCGCTACGGCTCGTCGCGCATCGAAGCTGTAGACAATATTATGGCCATTGACTACCTTGAAAAGGCGCTCCCTCACCTCACCGCGCTACCCGAGAAGCTCGCGATCTTCTTTGAGGTCAAAGCCAACCTGAAGCGCCACGAAGTGGAAAAGCTGGCTGCCGCCGGCGTCCGCTGGATTCAACCGGGTATTGAGAGCCTGGATACTCGTGTTTTGAAGCTGATGCGCAAAGGAACGACCTCAGCGCACAATGTTCAGCTGTTGAAGTGGTGCCGTCAGTACGGCGTGCGGGTCAGTTGGAGTTTATTGTGGGGCTTTCCCGGCGAGTGTGATGCATGGTATGCGGAAATGGCCTCTTGGTTGCCGTTGCTGCATCATCTGCAGCCGGGACCTGCGGTACGCTTGCGATACCAGCGCTACAGCCCCTATCATTACACAGCTGAGAAACATGGACTGAAGCTGCTCCCGGCCGCCCCCTATCGCTACGTGTATCCGCTGTCGGAGCGCGATCTCTCGGAACAGGTATACTACTTCGAAGACAGCGAAGACCACGATGTCGGCGGCCATTTCACACCGCGCGACGAAAACCGCCCGGGGCTAAATGCCGTCGCCAAGGGCATCGATGCCTGGCTGAAAGCCTGGAGGGGGCCGACTTTCTCTATGCTGTCGATGCAGGACAACGGCGACGAAATCATAGTCGAGGACACGCGAGCCATAGCAATCGAGCGCGAACACCGCGTCAGAGGCCTCGAGCGAGAAATTCTTCTGGCCGCGGACGAAGGCTCGCCTGAAACTCGCCTGTGCGATCGGCCGGGCGCGGCGAATGTAATGCAGGGCGAGATTGATGAGGCGATAGCTAACATGATCGCCCGCAAACTGATCGTACGGCTTGACGCGCGGCTGGTTGGGCTCGCGTTATGGCATCCATATACGCCAATCCTTCCCCTGACTGCGTTCCCTGGTGGCTATCTCGACCGACGCTCCACGCCAGTGGCCCTCCCGCGCGAATAAGGAAAACTGCGGTGTGCACTTCGCAGGGCCACACCCCTCGCCTGTCTCCTTTGCTTGGCGCTCGCGCCAGCCTTGTCATTTTTTTCGCCCGCGTCGTTGAGCACAATCAACGGCGTCGAGCCCAAAGCTCCAACATATATGGTTTGAGATATTTGGCCGAAGCGGCGGCGATAATCGCGCCAACCCTAGTGGAGCCGATGAAGTTTATGCGGCGTTCGTTCCGCATTAGATAGCTTAAATATGCGCTACGAACTGCATCGCTCGATTTTCGTAGACTACTTCATCGGGCGAAAAGGAGAAACCGCATCGAACTTCAACTGTTTGACACAGGTTGCAGCTGCCAAAGCGTCGTGTAGTTTATCGGTTCGATCATCGGCTGTAATCGATCCAACTGCTTCGCCGCGTCCAGATCGACACATAGACTTACATTCGTGAGCGACGATGTCGTCACGACTGCACCATCATAAAATGCAGGCAACCCGCGCATCGTTTCGATGCCGGGGCGAATCCCCTTATCGTCCTCGATCATCATTTGCCGCATTTCCAAATTTATCCGGCGGACATCGAAGAATAGAGCCCCTCACGATTCACTGCATCTCCCTTAAGCTGTAAAACGATATGATGAACCGGTCCACGATTGCTATGCCGACGCGTAGGGTCAGGGCCTCGCTCGGCCGCGAAGCTTCTCGTCGGGCTGGTCAACGCTGGATTTGGAGTGCCTGTCAGGTTCCATGGCTCGATTGTTCTGATCCTCACCAGTTGTCCGTGAACAAGCCTCCAAGCACTTGATTGAGAGTCTGTTTTCCGGTTGCGGCGGCATTTGAGATTGCAGGGGATTGGGGCTTCACAGCAAAAACCTGCAATTTCGATTTTGGATTTCCCTGCCGCTGCGAACCGTGATTCTGTGCTGCATCGGAGGGACCGATGCGACCAAAGAAGCACAGGACGACAGGCTCGAACGATCTGTTCCGGTCCCGGCTGGACCAGATCATCAACATGCGACACGAGCTGGTTCTGCTCGCCGGCAGGGTCGATTGGGACTGGATCGACGGCGAGATCGCGCCGCTCTACAGCGACAACGGCAGGCCGGGTATCGCGACCCGCTTCATGATCGGATTGCTGCTGCTCAAGCACATCTACGAGGGGGTGTGCGAGCGCTGGGTCCACGATCCGTACTTCCAGTTCTTCACCGGCGAAGAGTTTTTCCAGCACGTTTTCCCGCATGAGCGCTCAGACCTGAGCCACTGGCGCAAGCGGCTCGGCGACAAGCTGGAGCGGTTGTTGGCCGAGAGCCTTCGCGTGGCGCACGCGAGCGGTGCGTTGCGCAGCCAGGACCTCAAGCGGGTCACGGTCGACACGACCGTCCAACCGAAGGCCATCAGCTTCCCGACCGACGCCAAGCTGCTGCATGCAGCGATCCGCGGGTTGAACCGCCTGGCGAGGAAGCACGGGGTCAGGCTCCGGCAATCCTATGTTCGCGTGGCCAAAAGCGCGGCGATGATGGCGGGCCGCTACGCTCATGCCAAACAATTCAACCGGCATCAGCGACAGCTGCGCATCCTGCGCAGCCGGCTGGGCCGGATCATCCGCGACATTCGCCGCAAGACCGAGGGCCAGGCCGCATTGGAGGGGGCATTCGCCCTGCCGCTGAGCCGAGCCACCCAGATCGGCTCGCAGCAGCAGCGCCAGCGCGGCTGGAAGTTGTATTCCTTCCATGCTCCGGAGGTCGAGTGCATCGGCAAGGGCAAGGCCGCCGCCCTATGAGTTCGGCGTGAAGGCCTCCATCGTCACCAACAACCAAAGAGCTCCGGGCGGCTTGTTCGTGCTCCACGCCTGCTCGCTGCCGGACAACCCCTACGACGGTCACACCCTTCGCAACGTCATCGAGCGCACCGAGAGCCTCACCGGCTGCCCGATCGAACGGGCCTATGTCGACAAGGGATATCGCGGCCACGACACACAAAATCCCCGCCGCGTCTTCATCTCGGGCCAGAAGCGCGGCGTCTTCGGCGTCATCAAGCGCGAGCTACGCCGCCGTTCCGCCATCGAGCCCATCATCGGACACATGAAGAACGAAGGTCACCTTGGCCGCTGCTATCTCAAAGGCCGCGCCGGAGATGCCGCTAACGTTCTCCTCTCGGCCGTTGGCCACAACCTCCGCCGTGTCCTGGCTTGGCTCAGAGACCTTTTGTCCCTCTTCCTGCTCTCACTCTGGCCAACGCTCAACTGTCCAGTTCAGCCCAATTCGGCTTATTAACGATCGACTCACCACGCTCATTGGAGAACGTAGAGGTTTCTCAACCTCCGAGCTAAGCTCGGATCCTCCGCGCGAGCTACGGAGGGTTCAGTTCGAGAAGCTGATTGACGCGCTCGAAAACAACAGCCCGGCGAAATCGACACTCACCTTTGCAATTTACCGGCCGAGCCAAGAGCCGCTTCGAAGGCATTGCGTTGGTCAAGTGTCCAGAGATCTCAGAATGGGGCGCTAGCTTCCGAGAAGCTGACGAGCCTCGGCCCAATGCTTGGTTCGATGTTGAGAACGCCGTCGAGTTTTAACCGGCAGGGGTGCTAGCGGCAGCAACAGCTGAACGGTGAATGTCCCGTATGATCTTCCCCCAAAAAATTAGACGGGTTTAGGCGACGTTTAGCTCCATCTCGATCGGGGCGATATATCCCACGGCGGAATGGAGCCTTGTTCGGTTATAGAAGCCCTCGATGAAGGCGAAGATATCACGCTGGGCGTCGGCGCGGGTCTTGTAGTTGCGATGATGAACGAGTTCGGTCTTCAAGGTATGGAAGAAGCTATTGCGCCTCCAATAAGCTGACGGCCGCTGCCCTCCCGGCCGCAGAGAATAGCACAAGGCTGTTTCTAACCCGCGCAGCGTGCAACGGCTCTGGACAGTTTTTTAAAATGTCGCGCTCGTTCGGTCTCCTGGCGCAGCCGGGCGATCTCCGAAGCCTGGTCCGCCGACATCGGCGTCACCTGCGTGGTGGGGCGCCACCTCGCCGATGCCGGCTCCTGCCGGAGCTTGTCGACCCAGCGCCGCAGCACCGAGTCGCGCAGACCGAGCTCCTTGGCCACCGACGTGACCGTGCGACGGCTGGACACCACCAACTCGACGGCCTGGCGCTTGTACTCCTCGGTAAATGACCGACGTTGACGTTCCATTCGACACCTCCGGGCTCAATGAGCCTACTACAGGTGTCCACTCATTCGGAGGAGGTTCAGCGCCTGTCCCAAAACTCCCAAAGAGTCATAGATGACTGTGCTTTTGCTTACTAATGCTGAGAGACAAGCGAAATCGGAGGGCGCTCGTTCGAGTCGCCACGGCGTTGGACCTAAATGATGATAGCTCTTCGCGCAATCATGGCCCTTAATTGGGTTTCAGCAGCTCAATCGGTAGGGCGTTCCAGTTAGGTGGTATCTGCCCAAGAATATTGCGAACGAAGAAGTCCAGAAGCTTGAGCTCGCTATAATTGCCGGGCGCTCCGTGATCTGCACTGGGTACCACAAGCATGTCGAAGTATTTTCCTGCCTTGATGAGCCGATCAGCCATCTGGAAGGTAGAGGACGGATCGACATTGCGGTCCATTTCGCCGACAACGAGCATCAACTTACCCTGTAGTCTGTGGGCGTTGTCGATGGCGGAGGACAGCGAATATTCGATACCAACCGGCCAACCCATCCACTGTTCATTCCACCATATCTTGTCCATCCGGTTGTCGTAACAGCCGCTGTTAGCCACCGCCACCTTGTAAAAATCAGAATGGAAGAGCAGCGCGCTCACCGCGTTCTGCCCGCCGGCGGACCCGCCAAAAATGCCGACGTTCGAAATATCGTACCATGAATACTTCGCGCTCGCCGCCTTATGCCATAGAATCCGATCGGGAAAGCCGGCGTCCTTTAAATTCTTCCAGGCAATGTCGTGGAACGCGCGCGAGCGATTGTTCGTACCCATTCCATCGATCTGAACGACGATAAACCCCATTTGGGTGAGCGGCTCAACCAAGGCCGAGAACGACTTCGGAACGAAAGAACCCGTAGGGCCGGCATAGATGTTTTCCACCACCGGGTATCTCTTGTTTCGATCGAAGTTGAGGGGCTTGTGAATAACCCCCCATATATCGGTCTCGCCGTCCCGGCCCTTGGCATGGAAGCTGAGGGGCGGCTGCCAGCCGGAGGCGATGAGTTCCGAGATATCGGCGCTCTCAACCTGCATCAGCTCGGCATTATCACTGGCGCGATACAGCGCCAAGCGCGGCGGGACATCGATGCGTGACCACAGGTCGACATAGTAGCGGCCGTTAGGCGAAAACTCAATGTGATGGTTGGCCGGTTCAGGAGTGAGCGCGGTCAGTCCGTTCCCATCGAAGTCGACACGGTAAGCATGGACAAAATAGGGATCTTCCCCTTTGTCCCTCCCGCTCGCACCAAACCAAATCTGGCGCTTGACCGGATCGACGTAGTAGACCGCGCGAACCACCCAATCTCCTCTAGTGATCTGGTTTTTGAGCTCGCCGGTTCGGCCATCGAAGAGGTACAGATGCTCGTATCCATCGCGCTCGGACGCCCAGATGATCTCCTTTCCGTCCTCAACGTCGTAGCGGAAGAACTTTCCAGTTTTCTGCTGGTCCATCACCAGAGGCTGGTAATCGATGAAGGTAATGCTGCGCTCATCAATCAGAGAGCGCACCTTACCCGCAGCAGCTTCCACCTCGACAAGTCGATAGAGTTGGTGCCCGCGCTGATTATACTCGAAGGTGAACCCGCGACCATCCTTCCACCACTTGATCGGCGAAAGGTGGTAGGGATTTGGAAAGGAAGCATTGTCGATTTCAATCTTGCTCTGCATGATGATGTCAAACAGCACCGGCTGGAGCAGCGGCAAGGCATCACCCGGCTTCGGATACGTCATCGTCGAATATCTAGGTTGAAGCTCGTCCGTCGGGGACGATTCGATGTAGTGGATCTGACGTTTGTGGCCTGGACGGATGCGGTAAGCCGCGAGGTGACGCGAATCTGGAGACCATCTTAGCGTCGAGAAAGCATAGTAGTTGCCTTCCGATCCGTCCCAGGTCAAAGGGATGTCCTGCAAGCCGTCCTCGCTGCGCAGGAAGATATTGTATTTTGTAGTATAGGCCAACCATTTGCCGTCAGGGGATATGCTTGTGTTCTCCGGATCGTTCTCCGCGGGCGGAGTGGGGTCATAGCCCATCTGTTGATGGACGTCCGGGTGCATGGCATTGGCTGTGCAGCCATAGCTTACGAGGTCGCATGTCCACCGGGTGTTGTCGATGTTGAAGGTGATCATGCGAGCATCGTCGGCCAGCTCGAAACGGTCGAACGGCAGATTGTCGGCCTTATAGTTCTCGAGGCTTGCCCTGGCCAGCGCCGCCGCGAGGCGGGTATGATCAAAAGCCGGCTGCTTTCCGCCAGTGGCAGCATCGACCTGCATGAACTGGTGCTTGCCTTGAGTCGTCCGTCGGTAGACGAACGCTTCGCCCTCTGCGAGCCAGAACGGAACGTCGGGCATATTGACAGTGAGCTGGTTATATTGAGCGCCGATCGTTAGCGCTCGCTCGTAATCGGACGGCACCAGCAGCGGCTTTGCAATGTTGTCGGCCGGAGCCTGCGCGGCTGCCAATCCCTGCTGACCCAGCAGCGCAAGCATGAAAGCGCCGAGCTTGTACATGATCGTTCACTCGTCCTCGTTGTGTGGGGATAACGGAGGCTGGGGTTGACCTCACGAAATTGGCGCAGCTGCGTTCAGTGTCTCCTCCAAAGCCCAGCACTGACCCTTGCGCACAAAGCGTCCTAAACGTTGCACGCAAGTCTTGGGCCAGAATCAGGCTCCGATCTCCCAGACACCTGAGTGGGCGACTGGGCGGCACGGTCTAAAGCTGTGATCACCGCTCTGGCCCCCGGCCAGGGATGCAGGGGTATGGACGACGTCGCCATAGATAGATGGGCCTAGGGGTCACTGAAGATGTCCGGCATAGCCGCCACCGCCGTGCACGCCAATATAATTCCCGGTCCAGCTCCACAGTGTCGGATGAAACCTTCACCGCTGGATCGAGATCCGCCGAATTCGCGCCACCGCAAGCGGCAAGCGTAACTGCTGCCGCGCCCCGTATAAGAACTCCAGGTCGCATATCACCTCACGAACAACACATGTGCGCGCCATCCGCAACGACGTTCGATGTCGTGGCGTCGCTTCTACGCCCCTGGTGGTGAGCAGACTCCATGCCAGCGAAGCGATGCGCATTCCCGACGGCTTCCGATAGCTATGTCGCTTACGCGACAAGGCTAGCGATTGTTGAGGCAAGCCGTATGTCTGACCTCGAACACACCAGAACGTCCTGCCGTAGCGGCCGATCAGCTTTGCGGGCTGCATCTCGGTCTTCGTCGGCCATGATGCAAGAAGGCCAAGGAAGAACGTGTGGGCGACGCATGGATGGCATCGTCAACTTAATCGACCGCCGAGACGAAGGAGGCGATTTTCAAAGGTCCGAGATTCGGCGATAGCGCTTGTCGCGGAGATTTCGCGCCAAGTCGCAAAGGCTCGTTCGCGCGAAGCACGACGGAGGTCGGCGGCGACAGCTCCGAGATAGGGGATGCGGAAACGTTCGCGACCTGATCGTGAACTGACTAAAACCGTTGAGCCTGATGGGGCGCTTTGAAACGCTTCATGATCCGCTCGCGTCGCCGCGTCTGCCGATGAGAATTCTCGGCGCGATTGTTGAGAGTTTTGTGCGGGCGATGTCCGACGTGAAAGCCCATGCTCGCCCTCGCAGCGCCGTACGAACGGAGCTTGTCCGTGATCATCACGCGCAGCGGCGTGCCGGCGGATTCAAGCGCTTCTTCATGAGCCGCTGCGCAGCGCGCGAGTCTCTTCGGGGCTGGATCAAGACGTCGAGAACGAAGCCATTCTGGTCGACAGCGCGCCAGAGCCAATGTTGTTCGCCCGCGATCGAAATAACGACCTCGTCCAGATGCCATTTGTAACCGCGAGCGGAAGCGCGCTGGCGGATGCGATCGGAGAACGCCTTTGCCATGGTCGGTGTTGTAAATCTCCGGCGTGCCGTACGTCGCCGCGCCTCGTCCAGAGCCGCCACGCAGAACGAGACGTCCATCGTATTCGACAGCCGCCACGCCAGAACCGCACGGCTCGCTCAGTCGATGATGGCGACGAGATAGAGAAAGCCGCGGCCGATGGGCAGATACGTGATGTCGGCCGCCCACACCTGGTTCGGCCGGTCGATCGTTCATGTTGCGCAGCAGATCGGGACAGAGATCTTGTGGCCCGGCGCCGGCTTTGTCGTGTTCGGCTTCGGTCCCAGCGCGGCGATGCCCATCTTGCGCATCAACTGTTGCACGCGCTTGCGATTGACCGCAAGCCCCTCAGCCTCAGCATCGCGGTCATTCGCCGCGAGCCCAGGAATGGCCAGGCGGTGATCAGCTCGTCGATCCGCTGCATCAGGGCAAGGTCGTTGAATTGGCCGGCTGTAGCGGCCGGTAGACGCTAGAACGGGCGATGCCGAGCAACATGCATTGCCGACGGATCGACAGCGCCTGGTCGACGCGCTCGAGCATTCCTCGACGGTCCGGCGTGCTCATCTTCCGGACCTCCGCGCTAAAAACTCGCGCTCGACCGTCAGTTTGTCCGATCTTGGCGTGCAGCTTCTCGATCTCGCGTTCGCGCGTTTCCTTCGCTCTCGCGCCCGACACCCACGTCAAAAGCCGGGCCGCCTGGTCCAGCAGCTGCTTCTTCCAAGCATAGATCTGGTTCGGTGAACCTCATAGCGCTGGGCCAGATCGGCAGCCGTCGCCTGCTCCCGCACCGCTTCCAGTGCGATCTTTGCCTTCAACACCGCGTCGATCTTCCGTCGCGTCTTCTTCGTCATCATGCCCTCCGTCGATCAAACGGAGCGGCCCTTTTCCAACCTGGCCTCTCGTCCCAAAACCGGGGTCCATTTCAGGGCACCATTCGCCGGGTCACGCGCAACGTCAAACGCCGGCGGGATGCCGGTATGACCTTGCGATGGGTCGCGGCCGGCATGATCGAGGCCAACAAGGGTTTCCGATGATTGAAGGCGCATAAGAAATCGTCGGTTCTGCGTGCGGCCCTTCAAGCTCACCACGATCGCATGACGATCAAGCCCGTTGCCCACGTCACGAGCGCGGCGCTCAACAGCGATCGGGACATCTCCCGCTACCTTCGCTCACGAAAGGTCGCGCAGCGGGCATTGATCGTTCTCACCCAACTCGGCGAGGTGCGGAATGGCCCGTTTCAAGAACAGTGCCGAAAGTTCGGTGGTGATGCGAAAATCCAAAATTGCGTATTTCGCTCGCTATTTCTTTGAGCTTGTGAAAAACGGGCGCACTGCAAGGTAGGAGCGGCGGCACAGCTTTCGTCCGTTAGAATTGCTGGTCGTCCCACGACATGTTTCTCTCCTCGGGGGATTGCGAACGAAGATCGAGGGCGACTAGGCGAAGAGTCCACTTCTCGACGTCGCCCCCGCAACAAACCACCCAGCCCCCGACGGGCTGCCCACGCAGCGTGAGCATTGTGCGAATCGATTTTCGTCCGGTGCGATCAGCTCCACATGTTTGCTAGGGAGCTGTCGCATTGCCTGGCCGAAAATGTTCCTGAACTGAGTTGTTGCCTCACGTAATTTTCTCTCCACCGCTGGTAGCGCCAGATCCGTCACCTTTGATTGTTCTCGCAGCGGCTCCAAGGCGATCTTTGCCTTCAGCGCTGCTTCGATTTTCCGTCTCGTTCTTCTTCATGGTCTCCGTTTATCAAAACAAAACGGCATCCGCACCATCTGAGCCGCCGGTCCAAAATCCGAGGCCACTTCACCTCACCGACCGTGGGTACTCACCTCGATGTCAGGGTCCAATTATTGAAGTTGAAGTTCATCCCACCTGGAGAGGAGGTGATCTCAACGCCGTATTGGACGTTGCCGACGTTTATCTCCCCAAAGTACCCTTTAGACTTGATCCACTGCAGGACACTCTTGATATCCACCGTCCCACTGTTGGTCTTCGAAGTGCGCAGGAATGAGATGACCTTATGGTGATTTTCTCCTTGAAACACGTTCCAAGTCGCTCCGCCTACATCGACATTTGTGTAGATCGGTATCGCCGCCCCGGAAGAAGCGTACTTGTAAGAAATGGGCTTGACGTTGCCGCCACCATCGGGATTGCCGGTGTAATTCGTCCAGAGCATTATCTCATACTGATTTGAGCTATCCCAGATATCGTAGGCGACGTCCCAGGCGCCGCTAGTCGGAACTTCCTGATTGAAGTTCGAGATCAGAGTGTTGATCGAACTGAGCGGTTTGCCGACATTGAAACCCTCGTGGGGATAGCTCTTGATGCCACCAGTATCAGGCTGGTTCGACCACACCCCCCACTGGTTGACAGCACTCACCGAGATAGTCTGGGGTCCTGCGCCCCTGCCCCATACGTCGTTGTTCCAACTGTAGCCATCGATTGAAAAGCTCCCGTATTGAGCGCTCGAACTCCATATCGGAGCTTTTGCCGATATTGGCACAAGCGCAACACTGGCCGCACTCAGGGCCGCAAACACCTTTAGCTTTGACACGCTCGCCATTCTCAATCTCCAACCTGACCTTTGCCCGCTCGCCCCTCGCAAGAGTTGGGCCATTATGCGCAGAGCCAGACGTGCTATTTTTCTCGCGCTCCGGGTTGCGTTCCCGACAGGCTGGCGGATTTCAGACAGGGTCCCGCCGCAGGATTGGTTGGAATTGAAAGCGGCGTAGTCTCTGAGGTGATCAACCTCGAATCATCCGCCGTTTGGAGCGCCGGATCGGAGACCATGCCATGACCAGCAATGTCACAAAGATGCATTTCCCCGCCGTGTGAAAGAGAGACGGCTCCGCAGCTTTTCGAAATTGGTTCGATCCGGTTGAAACGGCGGTGCGGAAACCAACGCGGGAACTCATTAGAGGAATTGCTCCGCAGCGAGCTCGATGCGGCCCTTGCGCGGCCGCGCTACGGACGCGGCATGAAGGCCGGCCATGAGGGAACGCCCCGTTACGGGCATCGACACGGCAGCCTGCCGCGGTCGCTGACCGGTAGCTTCGGGTCGATTAAAATCGCGGTCCCGCGTGCGCGGCTTGACACCCGCGATGGGGGACGACCGAATGGAAGAGCCAATTGCTGCGGGCTTGCAAGGATCGCCTCAGCCCTGCCGAAGTAGACATCGACAGGAGTGAGGTTGTCGATGCTCTCATGATAGCGGACGTGATTGCAGTGTTCGACGAACCGGGACGAAGCGCATGGTATTGCGCGCGACAGCTTCGCTGATCGCCTCTGCGTCGGCAGCATCAGTCTTCCCGCGCTTGAGTAGAGTCGAGGAGAGGCGCGGTGATGCGCTTGTTGCGCGTTCCGTTTCCTCTCCCCGCTCATCAAACCGGACGTGCGGTTTTCCCGCATCCGGCTTTCCGACAGGTTTCGTCACAAGGCGCACGTCGGCGACACTTTGCGCACGCGGTTCAGCACAAGTACGCCAGGGTTCCCATAGATCTGATCAGAGAACCGTCTGACGCCACGTCCTGGCGTCTTATGTCGTCTGCGCAGAAAGGCGAGCACGCGGTCAAAGACGTGTCGATCAACGGCCTGATGAGCCGTAGCAAGCGAGCCATAGCTGAAGTAAGCGGACCAGCCGCGCAGAAGGCGGTTCAGTCGTGCTTGTACTTCGGGCCAAGCGCCCTTGTTGCCCGGCGTCAGCAGTTCGCTGACCTTCCTCTTGATCCGCAGCACGCTTTTCTTCGACGGAGCCGCGCCAAGATACCACCGCCCCCCATTGCGGAAGTGGCGGGGTCCGAGCGTGTACCCAAGGAAGTCAAAGCTTTCCAATCGGGCATTCTTCACCGAGGTTTTAGTCTCGTTGAGTGTCAGCCCAAGCTTGGTCATCACCGCTTTCGTCCACGTCAATGCGTCTTCCGCGTGGCCGCGGCTGAGAATGACGAAGTCGTCGGCATAGGAGATAATCTGGCCATGGAATGCTTCACACCGACCGCTGAGACGCCAATGCTTCAGGAACCGGTTCATGTAGATGACGGAGAGCAGCGGACTGATGGCTCCCTGAACGCAAAAGATAACTTCCGCTTTGAACGCGTCATCGTCGGCTGGCGTGATAGAGCCGTTGTTGATTTGAGACGCAAAAGGTAATACCGTTATGTCATATGATTCGATCGACGCAAGCGCAGAAAGCCGAGCGGCTGAGGGCGGCGCGACGCTTGCTCGCGAAGAAAATCGGCATGGCGGAGGCGGCCTTGGTGCTGTCGCGCGAAAGCGGCTTGTCGCTGCGGCAGGCCTATCGCTATCTCGAAGTGGCCAAAAGCAGGGAGCGGCTCCTTCCCGCGCCGCAGCCATCAGTGACGCTCTCCCTGAAGATGCCGGCCGATCTTGCCCAAAAACTCCAGACGCATGCGACGGCTTCCAGGCTTTCGGCAAGCGAGGTGATGCGCCGAGCGGTGGCCGCTTATCTCGCGTCTGTCCGCGAAGATGGCTGAGCGGCGAAAAAAACGCGACGTTCGACTCGAATTTGCGTTCGATCGCCTCGTCGCCGTCAAACTTGAACAGGTTTACGAAATTCTCGTTCCAGATCAGGTGCGCTTCGCGCGCGCTGGCGCCGATGTGACGGGAGGCGAAGATGAAGACCGCCGCGATTTACGCCAGAGTGTCGTCGGACAAACAGAAGGAGGAGAACACGATCGCCAGTCAGACGAGCGCGCTGATCGCTTTCGCGCGCGAGCAGAACTGCGACGTGCCGGCGGAATGGGTGATCGAAGACGACGGCTATAGCGGCGCGAGCTTGTTGCGCCCCGGACTTGAACGACTGCGCGACCTCGCCGCAGAAGGGCGGATCCAAGCCGTGCTCGTCTACGCTCCCGATCGGCTGAGCCGGCGCTATGCGCATCAAATCCTTCTTATCGAAGAGTTCGCGCGCGCCGGCGTCGAAGTCTTGTTCATTCGCTCGAGACGGGCAGCGACGCCGGAAGACGAGCTGCTGCTGCAGTTTCAGGGCATGATCGCCGAATATGAACGCGCGCAAATCCTGGAACGGTCGCGGCGAGGGAAGCGCCATCGCGCCCTTCAAGGCCAAGTGAGCGTGCTTTCCGGCGCTCCGTTTGGCTATCGCTACAAGCGCAAGACCGATCACTCTGCCGCCTATTATGAGATCGACGAGCGACAGGCCGGTATCGTGCGCTGGGTCTACGAGCTTTACACCGCAAAAAGCCACAGCATCGGCGCCATCACGCGCCTGCTCAATGAGCGCCAGATTCCGACAGCCAAAGAAACAGGCCGCTGGGAGCGCTCGACGGTCTGGGCGATGCTGCGCAATCCCGCGTATAAAGGAACGGCCTGCTTTGGCAAGACGCGGATCGCGCCGCGCATGCGTGTGACGCGGCCGTTGCGATTGCGCGGCGGCGTCGCTCCTCGCAATAGCGCAAATCATGAGCTTCCTCGCACAGAGTGGATCGAAATCCCTGTGCCGACCATCATCAGCGAAGAGACCTTCGCATTGGCGAACGAGCTTTTGGAAGCCAACAAGAAGCATGCCCCGCGACGCACGATCACGCCGAGCGCCCTGCAAGGATTGTTGAGCTGCGCCAAATGCGGCTATGGGCTCTATCGCACCTCGACCAGGTCGAGCGCTCGAACCATCCATTACTACCGCTGCTTGGGCTCGGATGGCTGGCGCCGGCTCGGCGGGCCGGTCTGCGACAGTCGCCCGACGCGCCAGGATTTGCTGGACGAGGTGGTATGGAAAGAGATCGCGCGTTTACTTGAAGACCGACAGCTCATCGAAGACGAACTTGAGCGCCGGCTCAAGGCGGCGCGCAACTCCGATCCCACACAGCGCCGGGAGGAAACGCTTCGCCGCGATCTTGCGCGCTCCCGGAAAAGCATCGAGCGTCTCCTCACGGCCTATCAAGAGAGCCTTCTCTCACTTGAAGAGCTGCGCAGTCGCATGCCCGATTTGCGTAGCCGCGAACAGGCTTGCTTGTCGGCGCTGCAGGCGATCGAAGACCAATCGCAGGAGCAGGAGGTTTGTCTGCGTCTCGCTGAATCCGTGACTAGCTTCCTCGAGCGCCTCCGCTCGTCCGTCGGCGCGCTCGATATAATCGAACGCCAACGCGTGCTGCGCCTTCTCGTGAAGGAAGTCCTCGTTGGCGACGACAAGATCGTCATCCGCCACTCCATCCCCCTCCCACCCACCCCTCCCGGTGGAAAGGCGCCCGGCGCCGCCAATAGCTCCGTGACCGCTCCCCCACCGCAAAGTTATCTTTTGCGTTCAGGGAACCATGACACCCCCCTGTGGCGTGCCACACTTGTTGCTCTTACCGCCGCTCATGCGCCGTTTCCCGTTGCTATCCCGCTCCTCGACCGGTACTCGCAGCCATAACTTAATCAGCCGCAGCACATTCCGGTCGACGATGCGTCGGGCCACCGATTTGAGGAGGTCCGAGTGCGGTATCGTGTCGAAGTATTTCGACAAATCGGCGTCAACAACATCTGTGTAGCCCCGGCACATAAGCCGGTGCACTTCCTTGACGGCATCGACCGCGTTGCGGCGCGGGCGATATCCATAAGCTCCGTCCTCAAAATCCGCCTCGAAGATCGGTTCCAGCACGATCTTTGCAGCAGCTTGGACGACCCGGTCCCGGATTGTTGGGATACCGAGCGGACGTTCGCCGCCGCCGGGCTTCGGGATCATCACCCGCCGCACCGGATCGGGCCGATAGGTCTTCGTGACGAGTTCATCGCGCAGGCCAGCCAACCATGCTTCGAGTCCCGACGCGTCGATCTGTTCGAAAGTTATTCCGTCCACTCCCGGCGCACCCGCGTTGGCGCGGGCCAGCTTGTAGGCATGGCTCAGAATGTCCTCGCGGCAGATCTTGTCGTACAGCACGTAGAAGCGGAAGGCAGGCTCCGCCTTCGCCTTACAATAAAGCTTTCTTTCTCTGAAGGCTCCTGATCTTATCGGGCGTTTCAAGGCTCATCGCCAATCTACCCTTTCCCTCGCCATCTTCAAAAGCGCACCTGAAGTCAGGGTCCTTTCCTCCGCCGGAATTACCCGGTTTCATCGGTACCTTTGACCCTGTCCGACTCCCGTCCGGTCCATCGACTACTCAATGCTGAAGGCGCGACCTTCGACCAAGACGGGTCTCCCCCGATTACCCGTACTACCTTTCCAACGTGCCGTGCCCATTACCCCGGTGAACCAGACAGGTGCGTGCGTCGATTGCTTCCCTGTCCGCACGGCCTTCCCCGCCATACGATCGGGTCGGCATTCACATCGTAACTTTCGAGGCGTGCTCAGGCTTCACTCACGTTACGGCCCGCTGGATTGCTCGGCCGCCTAAAGCGACCTTTGTCACGAGGCTTCGATCCGTCCGATTGCTCGTCCAAACCGCTCGTCAGCTACCAGATCAATCGACAACTCTCTGGGTGGATCCTTCCTCCACTGGTAATACGCGCCGTCGGGGCGGACCGAATGGCTTCACATATTGAGGTAGCAGCAGTTTGACGTCATGACCCAAAGCCGCGATCTCGCGCGCCCAAAACCGACATGGCTGAAGTGGAACAGTTCTGCGCGTTCGTCGAACTCGAGCTTTCCCAGCACAGCCGTGACCGCCTGCCCGCTATTGCGCGCCTCGGTCGTGGTGGTGACGTCCCCCGACGTGACCCGCATGCGCCGCTATCCGTGCCTCAGAAGCCGATTGCGATCGTCCCGAATGTTCGTAGACCTATACTTAGCATGTAGGTCTCATTCAAGACGGGGGGCACGCCGCCTACCGTATAATTGTAGGATTTCAGATAGTTCAATCCCAGCACCAAGCAATCGTCGACATAGCCGGCACCGACCACATACTGGTTGATCTTGTTGGCCTCGAGGTCCCAGCGCGCCGAGCCCGACACCACCCAGTTGGTCGCGACCTTGAGCGAGCCCGAGGTCAGGATGCCCTCGCGGCGCGTCAGATAGCCGAGTTCCGGCTGTGCCGCGTAGTTGCCGTACATCACGCTGATCGACCAGCGATCGAAGTTGGCGCGGCCTTCCGCCTCGAAACGCTGGACGTTCCAGGTCTGCTCGTCCATGCGGGAGCGGACGCTGAAGGTGTAGGTGCGGTTGGGCGAGTAGGCGATGCTCGCCACGTAGTCGGAGCGAGGCTTGTCGAGACCGGAATCCACGCCCGTGTTGATGGAGTCCTGGACCGCGTAGGAGTTCATGCCGAACAGCTGGTAGGACTGGCCGAACAGCGTCTTGACGGCGCCGCCCCTGTCGAACTGCGTGGTGGCCTGCACGCCGACATTGGCGCGGCCGCCGCCCTCGACGCGGTCGTAACCGGAGAACTTGTCGACGCTGAACAGGTTCGATGTGTCGAACACCATACTCTGCGCGTCCTCGTTCGGCAGCTTGCCGGCATAGGTCTCGTTCGGGCGGATGATGATCTGCGCGATCGGCTCGATGGTGGTCGAGCCCCAGGGCTGAACGTTGATGAAGGGATAGCGGTATTCGAGGCCGACGGTCGGCATCAGGCGGATCGCCTGGGTGTCGCCGACCGGCAGGTAGTTCGACACGCCCGGCTGGTTCGAGACCGAGGAGTTGATCGCATCGGCACGGAGGCTGGCGAACGGCGTCCAGATCTGGCCGAGCGGGTCGGTGAAGGATTTGCGCCACTGCGCTTCCGCCGTCAGGCGGGTATAGGTGCCGGGGAAGCCGCGCAGCAGGCACTGCGACGGCGTGCGCGCGAGCGGATCGGCCGACGCCGTCGTGCACAGGCTGTTGGTGTTGGCGAGCGTCGTGATCGGATCGAACACGGCGGTGTCACGCGACAGGTTCACGAAGTTGGTCTTGTAGCTGAACTCGCCGCCGAACACCGGATAGTTGAGCACGTTCGAGTAGTCGATCACGGGGTAGACGATCGGCACCTGGTTCTGGTTGCCCGAGAAGCTCAGCCAGTACATCGTGCGCGCGTCGAAGAAGCTGCGATTGCCGACGCCGGTCAGATAAAGCTGCGAGATCGCATCGGTCGGCAGGTTCAGGAACGATCCGAGCGGGTCCCTGTAGGCGGCGAGGCGATAGTCCGAGAAGAAATAGTAGTCGGACATCAGGACACCGTCCCAACCCCAGACCCATTTGTCGTTCAGCGCGAACTGACCCTTGGTGTCGATAGCGCCGCGGAACTGGCGGTCTCCGGGCTGCCCGGCAAAGGCTCCGGGATCGAGCTGGTAGATGCCGTAGGCGCGGATCTGATAGGCGCCGTCGATCAAGCGCTGACGGAATTCGCCTTGCAGCAGCGCGCCCTGTCGCGACATGAAGCGCGGGGTGAAGGTTGCGTCCATGTCGGGCGCGATCGCCCAATAATAGGGAACTTCGGCGCCGAAGCCGGTGTTCGTCGTGCCGGGGAAGTAGCCGGGCATCAGGAAGCCGGATTTGCGCTTCACGGTCGGGTCGGGCGTCGAGAAATAGGGCATGTAGGCGATCGGCACGCCGAAGAACTCGAGCTGCGCCGTCTCGAAGTACAGCATCTTCTCCTGCTGGTCGTGGATGATGCGGGCACCCTTGACCTGCCAGAGCGGTGGCTTCTTCGGATCGTCCTTGCACGGAGCGCAGGCCGTGTAGACGCCGTTCTCGAACACGGTGTAGTTGCCGCTGGAACGGTCGGCGCGCGTTGCGGCCATCCGTGTCCGGTCGGCGGTATCGACCCGGAGCGAACCGACGAATCCGTCGCGATAGTCGTCGGACAGATCGATCGTCTCGGCATAGGTGATCTTGCCCTCGGCATCCGTCATGCGGATGTTGCCTTCGGCATGGAGCCGCTTGGTCTTCTGGTCGTAGGCGACCTTGTTAGCCTCGACGCTGGTGCCGTTGTAGAACAGCTGGACGTTACCGACCGCCGAGATCCGCGAATTATTGTAGTCGTAGACGACCTCGGTCGCCTGAACCAGCATCTGGTTGTCGTTGGCGGCCTTCGGCGGCTTCGGACGCGGCGGCTGCGTATTGTAGGAGACGTTCTGCGCCGATGCCTTTACGACGGGGCCGAAACCAGTCGCGATGACAACGGCTATGGCAAGCAAGCAGTCGCAGACTAGCGACGTGAAGAGCCACGGATCGTGCCCTGGCGCAACCGCAGTCAGTTTGTGACGATGCGCAGCCACAGCCACTAACCTTTCCGTCGGGTCAGCAAGGCCAACAATCTGATGAAGCGGCCAACGCAGACTGGCGGCCAGACCGAAGTCTCCAGTTGCATGAACTCACACTTACTTGACGTCCTGATACAACTAGCCACAACAGCGAGCAGGAAAATGGTGAACACGTTACCTTAAATTCTCGGCATCGAGCCGTGGCACTGGCTCCAGCCCTCTTGCGGTTGCGCAGAAACCCTCGGCAATCGACGCGAACCGCTACGCTGAAATCTCTTCAAGTCGGCCTCGCTTCGGCCCAGGGAATTCGTGCTGAAGGCGTCGCGCTGGAAGGTTTGCGGAAGCATGTGATGGCTGATCTGACGGGTTATCAGGTTCATCCGAACCGAACTATGCCTGGAAGCACAGCTACTGGAGCAAGCTGCGAGAGCCCAGGAGCAGCAGCAGCGCGATGGGCGGAGCGCGAAATGCCGATCGCGGAGAAACTCCGCGTCTCCGATAGGCGATCTTGGGCGGCAGCTTTTTCAGCAAAGGGATCAGGAACACGAGCAGTCCGCGCTCATTGGCCAAAGCTTTGACGAACTGTCGGTCCGCCGACCATGCCACTTGGTTCGCGTGGGTCGTTCCGATATCTGTCAGCTGCGACCTACTCCGAAGGATGCTGATCTGTTGTTGTTGCGGCGAATATGCCAGCTGCTTGCTAATCGGCCGTTTCACGCCCCCCGGCGCATGACGGCCATTATGCGGGCCGGGAGCCATGCGGTGAAGCGCGAGCGGGTGAAACCGTTGATGTGCAGAATGGGAAGGCTCAGGCCGAAGCCGCGAATAACGCAACCGTCGGGGCCAGAGGCCAATGTTGTGTTCTGCTCCGCCGTTTGCGGATTGGTGCCAGAGGATCAGACACAGCTTCACTGCTGGCCCAAAGTCGGCCGGGCCGGCCTGCCGCGGGCTAGAAGCGCAATGGTTGTGGCTTCCCAAAGACGAACTCCAGATCGCATCATGCACTCCGCTGCCCCTTCCTGTCCAATAACGAGCGCCTGCGCAAACGAAGCAAGCTGCGTGCCGCTCGAAGATGGAGATCCTCAAGCGGGTTTGTTCATGGTACATGCGTCCGGTTGTGGACATTGGTCCGAACCAGACAATCGAGTCCTTGGCAGTGATATCGGTAGTTGGTGGAACGCACGATTGCACTAGGGTCCAGACTCAATTGAGCCAATATGCGACGAGAGCGGCGAGATGAACAGCGGCCAAAAAATTACGGGCGAGCTTGTCATATCGCGTGGCGATGCGCCGGAAGTCCTTGAGCCTGCCAAAGCAGCGTTCGATGACATTTCGTCCTTTGTAGGCGCGTTTGTTGAAGCGATGGATGCGACACGGTTAGATTTATTGGGGATTACGGGCTTGGCGCCACGACGAATGATTTCGCCGCGAAGCTTGTCGCCATCATACCCTTTGTCGGCGAGGAGCACGCTCATGGGTGGCGCGAGCGCCAGGACATCGGGAGCCGCAGCGATATCGGCATCCTGGCCTGGAGTCAGATGCAGGACGACCGGCCGGCAGAGCGGATCGCTCAGCGCATGGATTTTTGTCGTGCGGCCTCCGCGCGAGCGGCCGATTGCTTGATTGTGCTCCCCCCTTTTCCGCCGGAGGCACACCGGTGAGCTTTAATCGAGGTCGAGTCGAGCGACAGTACGACGCCGTCTTCGCCAGGCTTGGCCAGCGCTTCGAAGATTGCGCACCATCGTCCTCGCTTGGCCCAGCGATTGAAGCGATTGTAGATCGTCGTGTAAGGGCCGTATTCACGTGGACAATCACGCCATCGTGCACCCGATTGCAGCATGTGAATGATGCCGCTGACGATGCGTCGGTCGTCGTCCCGATCCGGCCCCGTCAGTCCCCTCGGCAGATGCGGTTCGATACGCGCCCATTGCCTGTCGTTCAGCCAAAACAAACCAGCGCGCATTCTCTCGCCCCCGAATCAACACGTAGGCAAGAGAATCACGTGGCGCTATTTAGGTACAGACCCTAGTTGATAGGCGACTTATGTAAATCTGGTCTGTCTTCAGAGACGCATACCTGTCCAGGGACGGAAGGGCGTGCTGAGTGAGATGGAGTGAGCTTTATGACCTTGTCCGAGCACTTGCCAGCCGACATCCGCGAAGTCATGGACGCTTACGTCGGGGACCTCAGGCCCCAACCTTGGCGGATTCGCTTCCTCTTGCTGATTGATCTCCTTCAAGAGAAGTTGGAGAGCGGACCCGCCGCTGAGTATCGGCGTCTACTTCAACAATGGACCGGCATAGTGACGGCAATCTTGGAACACTTGCCGCCTGACAGTTCGGTCGTCGAATGTTTGGGGTTGATGAGCATCAGCTTCAACGACCAATGGCGCGCTCAGGCGCTCGGCCAGATCGAGCGCGATCCCACTGTGCTGGATCAGTTGGTCGCAATTTGCCCCGACTGGGAGGACATCGTCGATACCGTATTAGAGGCCAATCAAAGACGGCCGATCAAGGCGGGGCAAACTCGCGCTCGCTGATCGGGATTGATCCGGCATGTGTATCGGCTCGCCAAGCTCTGCACGGGCCAGCTCTTGAGCTTAGCGATGCCCCGCCCGGGCCAGCCGGGCGAGGCATTGCGGATCGGATCAGTCGCCGTTCCGACGGTTTGGACGAGACCAGATCAAGCTGAAGCCCTCGCCCTCCTCATCGGCGAAGAGGTTCGCGAAGATCGGTGCGGTGAAGCTCGGGTCGTCGAGCTTGAGGCCGAGATAGTCGCGGCCCTCATTGGAGCGCTTGGACCAGGCGGCCCCGATCTCAACCCGGCCGACATAGATCCGGTGGCTGGGGGCGTTGTCGCCCGAGCGGCTGGTTTCGGGGACGATGCGGACGTTCCTCGCCTGCAGCGAGAGGGTGACGATTTCGCCGTTGAACTCGTTGTTGCCGGTCTTCTTGAAGGTGCCGATGGTCGCCATGGTAGTTCTCCTTGATCTCTGTTTTCCGAGCCCGCACCTTGCGGCCTCGATGGTGATCGACAGGCCGGAGGCGATCGACGGCGCACCCCGAAGGGGCCGAAGCGTCAGCGGAGGATGGCAGCCAAGCGACTTTCTTGTTTCGCGAGGAATGACGGCGCAGCCGGCAGGGGAAGAAAGTCGATCGGCGCCGTTGCGCCATAGGCGGTCGAGGCGTCAGCCGTCCTTCGGCCAGATCAATCCATCGAAGAGGCCGTTTGGTGCGCTCGGTCCGAACAGAGCTGACATCAAAGAGAACGTGGCGATCTGCGAGTCCACTGAAAGAGTTGGCGCAACCGAATCTAATGGTGATGAGCTCTCTTTATTGCAGGTAGACGGATCTCCGCTTCCGCGATCTCGGATCGGCTGGACGCCCCGTTGACGAGAGCGGCTGGCCGTATCTGTGATCCGTCGCCATTTGGTCGACGCCGCCCAAGGACTGCCACGAAACTGCCACTCTGCGATGATCGGTCGAGCCTCGACGCCTGGGCCGCTCTCACTGTATCTCAAGGAAGAATCGCGAGCACGCTGAATGCCTGATCCGGTCAACCCCTTTCAATGTGACGCTATCAGCCGTCGCCAGGCCTTTCCCCGGCCGGCCCTGCAGCGGTTACGACATATTAGCCGCGCAGCCCAAAAGGAGGATCTCGCGCAGGACGATGCCCGCTAGAGCTCGAGGGAGAAGAGAACCGGATGAGCGACAATAGCAACCTCGAAAACAGAACCATCGAAGCGATACGGCACTATCGCGGGGCCCTCGCCGTGGTCGACGGCCTGGAGCGAAAGGAACGTTCCGCGCATCGAGCACTGACCAGGACACTGCTTGAGTTGGGGCGCGCCTTATGCAGCGAAGACCCGAGGTCTCTCAAGGATAGCATTGAGATTGGCTTGGTAGCTGTCTCGCGGCGGGACGAATCGTGGGCCAACCTAAGCGAGGCGACTGCACCTTTGGATTCAGCCCGTTCGACTTTGGCCGCCCTCGAGTGCCAACTGAGATATATTCCAAATGTCTCAAAAGCGCGAGATTCGGACTAGCTCAAAGAATGCCAGCATTCGAGCTCCGCCTCATCCTAGGCGGAGATTTTCTGCGGCTTGTTTGCCGCTGCGGTTCGTCACCAGCTCGTAGCCGACCTTCGCGCCTTCAACAAGCGAGGTATAGCCGGCCTTCTCTACCGCAGAGATGTGCACGAAAACATCTTTGCCACCATCGTCCGGCGCAACGAATCCATAGCCTTTCGTCGGGTTGAACCACTTAACGGTACCTAACGCCACGTCATTTGCTCCAAAAAGAAAAACCACCTTCTCATCTAAATCAATCAACGAACCGGCGGCAAGTCTCTGCGCGAAGTGGAAAGGAATCCGTTGTCTCGCTCGATCGCAGGTCTTGGACAGAAGGCCCCACGTGATGGTCGTGCGAAGTTCAAGCACCTTGAAATCGGCCGACTTCAGGAACGACGACGCAAGGTCACATTTTCTTCGAAAACCGCGTGCTAACTGTCGCCTGGTTGTCGCAGCCGGATGTACGCCGTGGCATCACGTGGCCCCGGCTTTCATGCCGGGGTTTTTCGTTTTCGGCGCGAGAAGCCCGATTTAAGATTTAAGATGTCTTTTTGTGCAGCTTGATTTCGGATCATGACGCGTCGCAGCCCACTGCGACAATTCTGCTTGGATCAGCAGGAACGTCCCGGGCAAGGCGAAAAGCCGAATAGCAGGCAGACATGGCGCAGAATATTTACGACAATCCCGATTTCTTCGCTGGCTACAGCCAGTTGCCCCGGCAGATGTATGGACGCGACGGCGCTCCTGAATGGCCCGCGATCCGGGCTATGCTGCCCGATCTGGGCGGGAAACGCGTCGTCGGTCTAAGATGTGGCTTCGGCTGGGCCTCGCGCTGGATGCGCGAGCAGGGCGCGGCCTCGGTTCTTGGTCTCGATCTGTCGCGGAACATGATCGAGCGTGCCAGGGCGCACACAGCGGACACTGCCATCGAGTATCGCATCGCCGATCTCGACACACTGGACCTACCTGAGACGGCTTTCGACCTCGCCTACAGCGCACTGACCTTTCACTATGTTCAGGATTTAGGCCGCCTCGTGCGCTTGATCCGCAAGGCGCTGGTTCCTGACGGCATTTCGTCTTTACAATTGAGCATCCGATCTTCATGGCAGCGGCACATCCGCACTGGATTTCTGATGAGGAGGGCCGCAAGACTTGGCCTGTCAATCGAATTCCGTCGAGGGTGAACGTCGGACGGATTGGTTCAAGTTCGGCGGGTCGAGGAGTTTGCCCCGACACACGAGCAGATCCAGCAGATGCCGCAATTGGCCGAAGAACTCGAACGGCCCATGATGCTGATCGTGTCCGCGTCCACATCGATCGCCGGCGAAGCGATACCGTCGTGACTGGGTCGTACTAGGCCGCCGCCCCAGTACACATATCAGCCCCGCGGCAAGCGCTGTCTTGCTGGTCCGTCCGCGGCTATTCCAGTGAAGCGGATGAAAGCTGTGATGCTGATGGCAACGGCTCCGACGACCGCGAAAACCGTCTGCCACGTGGGTGAAGACATCGCCATCTGGGCAATTCCATGCGTAGCGCTGTAACCGGCGACGGTGGCTGGTGCGACGTAGAAGATGATGACGAAGAGCCGGAGCCAAGTCCAAGTCACGAGGGCGAGTGCGAGCTGGCCGATGCCGAAGGTTGCGGCGCCAGCCACGGGGCCGACAGCGATGCCGCCCAGAGCGCCGGCTCCCGTGTGGAAGGCCCAAAGACCAATCGTTACCCCGGCGAAGACGGGCAACGCGAAGACTGCAAGCGTGAAGAGCAGCCAGGCGAAGAACCCTATGACGAGGAAAACAAGCAGTGGTCCCAAGGTGATCATGGTGGTGGGCTCCGTGAGATAAAGGTCTGACGGTCGCGCCTTCCACCACCACCGCGGCGCGAACGCAGTATAGCAGCAAACGGCGGCGACGGAATCGTCACAGATCAAGTTGCGCATTTTTTGTCATTAGCGCGAGCTTGCGCCCAAAAGGCTCGTGGAATCGGCGTTTGACCCTTTGTGATCTTCAACTGGGCGCCTACCGGTTGAAATCACCTAGCGCAATCAGTTTCAGGAAGTCCTGTGTTCTTCTCCATTTCGGCGGCCACCCCATCGTATGGGTTGCTTTTGAGCATCCGGGATCACAATCGCCACTCACTCCAAAGCCCTGATTGTTTTCCGTTTTGGCGGCGCGCAACTATTCCACGCAACTATAAACGTTGCCTATTGGATCTGCCCTCGCAAATGTCGGGCTATGGAGAGACTGCCGAAAGCTCACATTGTCGAATTTGAGACAACAGTCGGCAAGTTGACGACAAACTCTTCCGAAGCCCCTGCAAAACATGCGAATTCAGTTTGGCACATGCATTGCTTCATTCGCGCACCATCACCAATCGCAGTGCGGTGGTCTTCTGGACGGACCTGGCGCGCGTTGCCGCGGGTCTGGTCTGCTCCGACGATTTGTCGTGCGGCGATACTTAAGGAGGCGCGTCGTGAACTGGGAAGTGCAGGACAAACTTTGATGCGATCTAGAATTATCTTTTGTGGAGCGACACCAATTGCGCTCGTCGCGAGCAGCGCAGCCAAGGCATTTTGGCGGCACGAGTGTCGCGACGGCTTCGACAGTGCAGTTACTTCCGTTTGCGATTCTGCCGGCGGACACAACCAGCCTGACCAGCAACTATCACATCGGAAAGTTTGGCCTGAACTACCGCTTTGGTGCGGACCAAGAGGCCGCGCAATGGTCCGACGGGCCGCTGTATGCGAAATCAGCCGGCAGCGTACAGGGCCGGTCCCGCTCCGCGGATCCATTTCACACTTTTCCAGTCTACCAGGGACGTACCAATAACCATGGGGCATGATCGGTTTCGTTTTTCTCGTCCGTGCTGGTTGAAGGCATTGCTTGCCAGCAACTCAATTTGCTGGATGGCGGGCCTTTACGGTCCGGCTCACGCGGCGGACCTGCCGGTCAAGACCGCGCCGCCGATTACGGCAGCGCCGTCGACCCTGTGGAATTGGACCGGCATTTACGTCGGCGCGCATCTCGGGGGCGCATTCGGTTCAAGCGATTGGCAGACCGCCACCGGGCTGCAGGCGGATTTCTCCAACAGAGGTTTCCCCGGAAGCGGCAACGCCGAAGGTCTGCTTGGCGGCGGCCAGATCGGCGTTAACTATCAGTTTGGCACTTGGGTGACCGGACTGGAGATCGCGGCAAGCGCCGCCGATGTCGACGGCTTTGCGAAATGCGCGAATCGTGCGGACAACCGCTACGGCGTGATCAGCTTTACCTGCGACAATCGCGTCACCTCGCTCGGCACGATTGCTGGCCGGCTAGGACAGACCTGGGGCAATCTGCTGATTTACGGCAAGGCCGGCGCGGCGTGGGCGACCGACGAGAGCGATGCCCGGACCAGTCACTACATCAACAAGTTCAACCAGAGCGGCACGCGTTGGGGTTGGATGGGAGGATTGGGACTTGAGTACGCATTCAGCCCGAATCTGTCAGCGTTTGTCGAATACGATCATTTTGATTTCGGCAGCAAGGACTCCAACTACGTCGACCAGTTCAACAACGCCTCGACCGTCGGCTTCAGGCAACGGTTTGATATGATCAAGGCAGGCGTCAATTATGGCCTTGGCGGGCCGATCCTGAATGCCAGGGCCGATGCGGCGACGACGCCAGTGCTGCTTGGCGGCTGGACGATTGAAGCCGGGAGTCGCTATTTTGGCAGCACGGGCCGCATGCAGAAGGACCTGTACGGCTTGCGGCCCACACACCTGGTCTCTCGCCTGATCTATGGCGATCAGACCGGACATGCCGCGGAAACCTTCTTCCGCTTCGATCACAAGAGCGGGTTTTTCGCCAGGGGCAATCTTGGCCTCGGGCCTCTCGTCGACGGCAAGCTGAACGATGAGGATTTCCCTTACATCAACTACTCCAACACGAACTCGGACATGAAGAGTGGTAGGTTCACGTATGGCACCGCGGACGTCGGTTACAACTTCATCAACGACGACGGCCGCAGGCTTGGTGCGTACGTCGGCTATCACTCGTTCTATGAGCGCGCCAACGGCTTTGGTATCCAACAACAGGCGACCAACGGGCCCCCGCTAGAGGCTTCGAAGAGTTTCCTGGTCCTAAGCGAAACCGAGACTTGGCGGGCGGCTGCTATCGGCATCAATGCACAGGCGAGGCTGTCCGACAGGCTCAAGCTTGAAGTCGATGCTGCCTACCTGCCTTACGCTAGCCGCTCCGGCTTCGACAACCACTGGCTCCGTGCCGATATCAATCCCACGCCTGATCCGGGCCACGGCTGGGGCACACAGTTCGAGGCCGTGCTGTCCTATGCCGTCTCCGACCGCTTCAGCGTTGGTGTGGGCGGCCGCTACTGGTTCTTTACAACCGATAGCGCTTACTCCCAGTTTCCCGGTGGCTCACCACAGACAACGAAGTTCTATTCGGAGCGCTATGGCGGCTTCCTGCAGGCCTCCTACAAGTCCGGCGAACTCGACACCGCCCAGGCCAAGGCAAACGGGATCGATAAGGAGCCCCCACCAGTGATGCCCACGAACTGGGCCGGCGTCTATCTCGGCGGCACGATCGGCGCGGGCAAGGGCAGAAGCCACTATGCGGATCCGTTCCCGACGCCGGTGTCGGGCGACTACGCTGATCTGGGTGGTGCCATGTTCGGCGGTCAGATCGGCATCAACTACCAGACGGGCTCTTGGGTCCTGGGTCTTGAGGCTTCGGGTTACTGGGCCAACGTCCAAGGCACCAACACCTGCTTTGGTGCATTCCCGAGCCCGCAGATTGCCGGCTTCAACTGCGGCAGCCAGATCGACGCTCTTGGCGCTCTGACCGGGCGCGTCGGGTACGCGTTTGACCGCACGTTGCTGTACGTCAAGGGCGGCTCCGCCTGGGATCGTCAGACTAACCAGTTCAACACCGGCGGTATTTCCGGCACCATACTGACGAATGGCAACACGAACTGGGGCTGGACGGTCGGCGGCGGTCTTGAATACGCGCTGCTGCCCAACTGGTCGATGGCGCTGGAGTACAAGTACTACGACTTCGGCAAGTCGCCCGTCTTTACCACCGCCGGGCTTGGCAGCGTACCGCTTTCACCCAACAGCACGACCGTACAGACCGTTAGCCTTGGCGTGAACTACAAGCTGCCGATACTTGGAGCGAGGTAAGAGTCGGGAGATACTGACGCAAGAAGGCTCGGCCTCACGGCTGGGCCTTCTTGTTTGCTGGCCGACGCTCCGGCACGACGAGTTCTCCGAGCAGCCGCACGCGCAATTCCCTCAGTTGTTTCGTCCTGTTGGCGAATGCTTTCAACTCCGCATCAACGTCCTGTCGTTTGCGCATCTTCGGTCTCCATCGATTGATGATGCACCTGAGAATAGCCACGCGCCTGTGGAGAGGCAGCCGGTGGATTGCGAACTATGGTGAGCCGTCCCGAGAATTTTTTTCAAGGGGCGCTTATACGTCGTTCCGACGTGCGCTTGTTGATAGTAGCTGGATTGCCGTCATGGCAATCTATCACCTCAGCGTCGAAGTCATCAGCCGCGCGAAAGGACAGCGCGCGATTGCGTCGGCCGCCTACCGCTCAGGCTCGCGGTTGCATGACGCGCGTATCGACCGCGATCAGCACTTTTCCAACAAGAGCGGCATTGTCCATTCCGAAGTGATGCTGCCAGAGCACGCGCCGGAAGCTTGGCGCGACCGTGAACAGCTTTGGAACGAGGTTGAAGCTCGTGAGATCAGAAAGGATGCGCAGCTTGCCCGCGAGGTGGAGTTTGCCATTTCGCAGGAGATGAACCAGCAACAGGGCATCACACTGGCCCGCGACTTCGTAGTGGCCGAGTTCGTGGAGGCCGGCATGACCGCTGATCTCATTTTGCATTGGGATATATCGGCACGGACGGCATGGCGAAACCCCACGCCCATGTCATACTCACCATGCGCGGCGTGAGTATTGGCGAGGATGGCGAGCCTAGGTTCGGTCCCGAGCTGTGGGAGTGGAATCGCACGGAGCTTGTCGAGCGGGGGCGCGAGCAATGGGCCGAGCATGTTAACGAGCGATTGGCTGAACTCGATCGATGGCACGGATCGATCACCGCAGCCTTGAGGCCCAGGGCATCGCGCTTGAGCCGCAGCACAAGATTGGCAGCCCCGGCAGCGGATGGAGACGGAAGGTCTTTAGGCCAAGGGCGCCGAGGACTATCGACGAATTGCGCGGGAGAATGGCGAGCGGATTATCGCGGACCCTCATGTTGCACTGGACGCCATCACCCACCAGCAGGCGCCCTTCACCGGGCGTGACCTTGCGATGTTCGCGCATCGTCATTCGGACGGACTGGACCATTCAACCAGGTGATGAATGCGGTGACTGCCTCGCCTGATCTCGTGGACCTCGGCAATGACGAACGGGGCGAGGCACGATTTACCAACCGCGCCATGATCGAGGCCGAGCAGCGGTTACAGCGCGCCGCCGACCTCGTGGCTACCCGCAAGGGCGGGCAGTGGAGCGTGGCACGTGTTTGGACTAGCTGCCGAGCCCCTGCAGCACCAGCCGGTTCAGTCTTGCGGCGAAGGCGGACTCCCGGCAACAGGTCGGGATCGTCGGTGATGATTGTCATCCCCAAACATGCCGGCGGCGCCTTCCAGGAGCTAGTTAGCCAAGGCAACCTTCGCCTTGAATGCCGGAGAGTGCGCCCGCCGGCTTTTCTTCGTCATCTTCGTGTCGCGCGCCATGGAAAGCTGCCTCCTCAGCGTCACGAGCAATTGCCCCCTCCTCGGATAGCTGAGGAGAGAGTGAATGAAGCAAGAACGAGCTGAAGGCTCGCCATGGAGCGATCCACGGGGGCAGGTGATGAAGACGCCGGATGACGTGGCGGAGATGTTGCGCCTGAGGCGTGCGGGTGGGGTGTGAAGCCGATTGCGCGGCATCTGGGCTGCAGCCATCACACGGTGAAGGACTACGTGGCGGCGGGCGGGGTGAAGCCGTTCAAGTCGCCTGAGCGGCCGAAGCAGCTCGACGGCCTTGAAGGTTGGCTGCGCGAGAGGCTCATTCGGCATCGCGGCAATGCCGACGTGGGCGCCAGGACTTGTTGGCCGAGCGAGGCGTGGCAGTCAGCCGGCGGACGCTGCAACGCGCCGCGCAGCCCTATCGCCAGGCGCTGAAGGCCGAAGCGCTGGCGACGACGCGCTTCGAGACGCCCCGGGCCGGCAGCTGCAGATCGACTTCGGCGAGCGTCTGGTCGAGATCGGCGGGGTGAAGATCAAGGCGTTTGTGTTCGTGGCGACGCTCGGGCATTCGCGGCTGCTGCATGTCCGTGCGTTCCGGGCCGAGAAGCAAGAGCACTGGTTCGCCGGGCTCGAGAGCGCATTCGCGATCTTCGGCGGCGTGCCGGAGGAAGTGCTGATGGACAATCCCCGCGCGCTCGTGGTGCGCCATGACGCGGTGAGCCGGTTGGTTCAGTTTAACGACAGGCTCATCGCGTTCGCGAAGCATTGGGGCTTCCGTCCTCGCGCTTGCGCGCCGTATCGGGCGCGCACGAAGGGCAAGACGGAGAACGGCGTCGGCTACGTGAAGAAGAACGCGATTGCGGGGCATTCCTTCGCGAGCTGGGAGGCATTCGAGGCGCATCTCGTCGAGTGGGAGCGTGAGGTAGCGAACGTGCGTATCCACGGCACGACCGGCGAGGCGCCGATCGTCCGCTTCGCGCGTGACGAGGCACACCGGTTGAAACCGCTCTGCGGGCAGCCGTCGTTCGGATCGTTGCGCGAACTGACCCGCGTCGTCGGCCATGATTGCGCCGTCGAGATCGACACGAACGGCTACTCGGTGCCGTGGCGGCTGATCGGCGAGCGCGTGGCGGTGACGGTCGCGGCCGGCGAGGTCCGCATCCGCCATGGCATGCACCAGGTTGCGATCCACAAGCAATCGGATGGACGCCGGCTGCGGATCATCGACACCGCCCCCATCTCGATGGTGTTGCTGGTCGCAATAGCGCGGTCCGCTGGGCTGAGATCGCGGCGGCGGTCCTGACGCCGTCCTCATCGCTGTCGTTGTTGCGCCCTCTTGCCGAACACGAAGCCGTGGTGGGAGGAAGCTTCTGATGGCGCGGGCAAAGAAGATAATGGAAGCAACGACCGATCCGCTCGATGCCATGCTGGTGCGACTGCAGCTCTCTGTATCCGCGATCAGCTCGACAGCCTGCTCGACGAGGCGGCGCGCGCGAAACTGTCGGCGCGTGAGACGCTGATCCTGCTATCCGAGCGCGAGATCGCACCCAAGGACCATCGCCGCATAGAGATGGCGCTGAAGCTCGCACACTTCTCGGCCGTGAAGGAGCTTGCTGGCTTCGACTTCGAGGCGCAGGCGCAGCCGTCAATCGATCCAAAGCAGATCCGTGATCTTGCCGCATCACGTTGGATAGCCAACGGAAAGAACGTGCTGCTGCTCGGCCCGCCAGGCTGAGGTAAGACGCACTTGTCGATCGCGCTCGGACGAGACGCGATCCTGGCCGGATACACGGTGCAGTTCACCACGGCGACGACGCTAGTCGCGGGTCTTGCCAAGGCGCATGGCGAACGGCGTCTGGACGCGAAACTGCTCGCGCTGGCCAAGCCGAAGCTGCTGATTGTCGACGAACTCGGCTACCTGCCGCTGGAACCTGACGCGGCCCTTCCAACTGGTCAGCCGCCGATACGAAACCGGCGCGATGCTGATCAAGTCGAACCGCAGCGTTGCCGAATGGGGCACTGTGTTCGCCGATCCCGTGGTCGCCACCGCGATCCTCGACCGGCTTTTGCACCACAGCCGCGTGCTGACGATCCGCGGCGACAGTTACCGGCTCCGCGCCAAGCGCAAGAGCGGCCTCATCCAGCCGCCGCCCGCTGGTGACGGCCCTCCGGTCGGCTCTGCCTCCTCCGGCCCGTCACCGGCGGAAACAACCTTCAACCGAGATAATAACCCAGATGGTGGGGGCAGTTCTTCATAACGCAAAGGGGGCAGTTCCGGATGGCGTTTGGCAATCTTCGCTCCTGATTCGCGGCAAGAAGCCTCGCCACTGTCAGGCAGAAAATCCACTCAAGCTACTGTCCGAATTTGCGGGGCCAGCTCTAGTTTCAATGCAAGCGTCCTCAAGTTGAGGAAACGCGGCAACGTTTCAGGTTGGCTCGGAAATGAGAAGCTGCGGGCGATCGCGTGTTCGTGGCACTCAACAAACTAGAATCTCCCACCGACCTATGGTAATTATTGCGAAGCGCCTGCCTCTCGTGCAGCCAACAACGGTTCATTGCGGGACTAGAAAGTCCCATAGAACTTTAACCTACATCGCAAGGCCAACGATCGATGGTGGCGACGTATATCAGCGCGACACTCAAGAATGGACGCCGCAGAGTCATATTTTGTTCAAAAAACCTCATGCCAACTAGCAGTCGATCGTCGCGGCCGGATAGGCGCCGTTTCATCACGAGCCCTGGCTTTCATGCCAGGTTTTTCGTGTGATCCGAGCGAACCCGGTGCAAGGCTGCGGCGAACGCATGTGGGCCCGCCGCTGGTCGCACGATCAGCGGCATCGAGCGAGCCGGAGGCTCTTGACCGCTAGAATTTGCGGCAGCGCTCACGCGTCGCCGAATTTCCAGACCGGAATCCCGAGCTTCTTTGCCTTGTCCGCGAGGTTGTCCTGGATGCCGGTGCCGGGGAAGTGCATCACGCCGATCGGCAGCGTCTCCAGCATCGCATCGTTGCGCCTAAAGGGAGCAGGCTTGGCATGCTTCGTCCAGTCGGGCTTGAAGGCGATCTGCGGGACCTTGCGGCTATCGGCCCATTTGGCGGCGATCAGTTCAGCGCCCTTGGACGATCCGCCGTGCAGCAGCACCATGTCCGGATGCTTGGCGTGCACCTGGTCAAGCTTAGCCCAGATTAGCCGGTAATCGTTGAATTCGAGACCGCCTGTCAACGCGACTTTCGGGCCGGGCGGCATGAGCACCTGGTTGTCGGCGCGCTTCTTCGCGGCCAGGAAATCGCGGCTGTCGATCATCGCTGAGGTCAGATTGCGGTGATTGACCCTCGATCCGTTGCGCGGCCGCCAAGCGGAGTGGGTGTGGCGTTCGAATTCGTCGGCGGCGTGGTCGCGCATCAGCTCGAAGGCGCCTCGTCGCTCGATCAGCGTCTGCCCTTCCGCCGTCAGTCGCTCCAGCTCGACGGATTTGATCTCGCTGCCGTCCTGCTCCTGCTGCGAGCGCTGCTGCGCCAGCTCGTTATCGTCGAGCTCGCGCTCGATCCTGTCGATAGCGCGATGGAAGACGTTCACCGTCGACCAGAGCAGGTCTTCAAGGTCGGGCTCCAGGCGAGTATCGGACAGCGCCACCACCAGGGCACCGAAGATGTCGGCGATGCTGCCGGCGAGGATGTGCGTTTCGGGGAGCGGCCTCGGATCGGGTTCGTCCTGGAAGGGGCGGTAGCCATAGAGCTGGAGCTCCTGGAGGACGTGGTCGGTTGGGGATGAGCCGTGGTGCTCGAAGTTGTTGTCGCGGTCGGTGGTCATTGCGGCTTTCCCTCGTCGGATCGACCGCGCCCATCGCGGCCTTCATGGCGACGAAAGCGGCGGGCGGAACGGACTTGCACCCGCAGCGCGAGCGGAGGGCCGCAGCCTTAGCGGAGGGCCGAAGGGGGCCGACTATTTTGCCTCGCGATGTAAAGGCGGCTCCGCCGCCGACGGAAAATAGTCGGTCCACGGAGGTTGCCGGTCCGGGCCGCTTGCCGCCCGATCGCCCTCTCAGAAGGCCGTGGGGAGGTCCTCTCCGGCGCTGAGGGGAACACGATCACCGGCCTCGCGATAACGAAGCGGCTGCGTCGCACCTCATCCCCGTTCCGGCTATGCCGCCAGTTCCATAAAGCGCGCGACGTCCCGCGCCGCGATCTGCACGCGGCTCGCGGCTCGAAGGGCGTCAAATCCGAGCAGGCGAAGATCCTCGTTGAAGTCGCCAAGCCGTGGCGAGATCACGATCGGCTCGATCCCGACCTCCTGCGCCCGATCGATCAAGGTTGCCATGGCGCCGTCACCGGCAGGATCGTTGTCGCGGGCGATGTAGAGCCGGCGGAGCGTGTCCGGGAGAAGGATGGCAGAGAGATGCGCCGCCGAGAGGGCTGCGACCATCGGCATGGTCGGCAGAGCACAGCGAAGCGACAGCATTGTCTCGATGCCCTCGCCGGCCGCCATGACCTCACCCGCTATGCCAAATCGAACGGCTTGGCCAAGCAGGTCACCCATCGCCCGCTTCGGCGTGTCGATCAGCGCCTTGCCGAGCGTCGTCTCGCTGAAGCCTCCGGGGTCAAGCCAGGTGCGATGCGCGCCGGTCAGGTGGCCGTTCAGATCGGTGACGGCGGCGATCATCGCCGGCCAGGTCTCGGTCGGGCTGTGGTCGTCGGGCCGGTAGTAACAACGTGGGTGAAAGCGCAGGCTTCCGGTTTCGTGCAAAGCGGTGATGCCACGATTGCGGAGATACGCTTCTACAAGTGTGCCTGCGATCGACTGCGACATGCCGAAGAGTCGCCGCGCCGCCTCCGGCGATCCGAGGGGCGCGGGCGATGTTCTCGACCGGATGCGATCTGGCTCATTCTCCAGTTCTGGACGCGGCAAGCTCAGAAAGCGTCGTGCCTCATTGGCGACATCGCGAAAGCTAGTGAAACCGCAGCTCTCGCGGATCACATCGAGGAGATCGCCATGTTCGGCCGAGGCGGCATCTCGCCAATGGCCGGCGGCGCCAGGAGCGGATTCCGGTCCGCTGAGCCGGACGAACATCGACCGGCCGGGCGTATTACGGACGTCGCCCACTGTCCAGTAGCGGCCCTGGCGCCTTCCGTTGGACAGATAATGGCGGCACACCGCCTCGGCGTCACGCGCGAGACGGCGGGCCAGCTCAGATGCGTTGTCGCGGGCCATCAGGCGGCCTCCCGCTCGCCGATGCGCACGACCTGATAGTGGTCGAGCACTTTTGCCAACGCCGCGGCGCCCGTCGCATCTGATGGCACGAACATGCGCAGCTTCCACGAGATGATCTCGCTGAAGAGGCCGTAGGCGCGCAGCCGGTCACGCATTGCATCAGTGAAGCCGGACAGCTCGATGCGATGGACGCCCATCACGCGGACACGGCGAAGCTGCAGATCCTCGGCGAGGTCGAGGACAGTGCGCCCCTCCATCAGCGCTGCGAAGGCTTCGGGTGGGGTCAAGCTGCAGGTAGCGGTCGCGCAAGCGTTCGCCGCCCAGGCTGGTGAGACCCTGCGACCGATGATGCGCTCACCCTCGTCGGTCTGGAGCCGATAGACTCGTGTCGACTCGTTCGGCAGCCGCTTCCAGATCGGCAACAGCAAGCCGGCGACGATGTGAAGGGTGCTCTCGGCGAACTCGGGGACGTCGACGACTTCGCCGTTCCATGCTGCGGCGAACGTCTCGCGCTCTGCAGGCTGCCAGTGGCTTTCGTCCATCATCTTCATCGAAGCATGATGGTGCTCCATCGGGCGGATCAGCCGCACGCGGCTCTCGATCTCGCCGTCATCGAGCATGAGGCTTGGCGCCGGAATCTGCACCGCGGCGCGCCCCGAGCGCTCGTTGACGAGTAGCACCGCGCGAGCATCGGCGAGATAATCGAACGCTTGATCCAGCGTCATGGGGCGATTGCGCCGGCGTTCGATGATGGTGAGCAGCCGGGTTTCCGCGCCGGTCGGGGGGTGCGTGTAGATCGGGCGCCGATCGGTGATGATGAAGCTCTCGGCCTGCAGGGTCTCCAGCCCGACATCGTAGACGCCGCTGGCGATGGCGCCCTCAACCTTGGCATTGAGGAGCTCCTCGAACGCCGTGAACAGCACACCTTGCAGATCGATGGTGAGCGCGAGCAGCCGGTTCAGGAACGTCGTGATCGGCGGCAGCTCGTCCTTGATGCCGTTCGCGTCCATGAGCTTCAGGCCCGTGGCGTCCTCGAAGGTCTGGAGCGAGCAGCCTTCGACCTTGCCGCGCACCAGCAGCAGATAGAGCTGGCGCAGCGCATCGCGGGCGTAGTGGCTCTCAAGATTGTCCTCGGGCCGGAACAGGCCCTGGCCGCCGGTCTGGCGCTGGCCGCGCGTGATCGCACCCAGCGTGTCGAGCCGGCGCGCAATGGTCGACAGGAAGCGCTTCTCCGCCTTCACGTCGGTCGCGATCGGCCGGAAGAGCGGCGGCTGTGCCTGGTTGGTGCGGTTCGTATGACCGAGACCCTGGATCGCGGCGTCAGCCTTCCAGCCCGGCTCGAGCAAATAATGGACCCGAAGCCGGCGATTCCGCGCCGAGAGTTCGGCGTGGTAGCTGCGGCCCGTGCCGCCAGCCTCGGAGAAGACAAGCACGCGCTTCAGGTCATCCATGAAGGCGGCGGTCTCTGCGAGATTGGCGGAGGCGGCACGGCTCTCGACGGCAAGGCGGTCACCCCTGCGCACCACGCGTCGCGAACGTCCGGTCACTTCCGCCACGAGGTCGGTGCCGAAACGCTGCACGATCTGGTCGAGCGCGCCGGGAACGGGCGGAAGCGAAGCGAGCCGCTCGATCAGCTCATTACGGCGGGCGACGGCCTCGCGGCTCTCGACCGGCTGGCCATCACGGAAGACCGGCCGCGACGAGAGATTGCCCTCGGCGTCGGTGAAGGGCTCATAGAGCTGCACCGGGAAGGAATGGGCGAGGTAATCCAGCAAGTACTCGCGCGGCGTGATGTCCACGCGCACGTCGTTCCATTCCGCAGGTGGGATTTCGGCAAGCCGGCGTTCCATCAGCGCCTCGCCGGTCGACACGATCTGGATCACAGCGGCATGGCCCTCGGCCAGATCCCGTTCGATCGAGCGGACCAGGGTCGGCGTCTTCATGCTGGTGAGCAGATGGCCGAAAAAACGCTGCTTGGCTGACTCGAAGGCCGAGCGCGCGGCCGACTTCGCCTGGCGGTTGAGCGTGCCAGTCTCGCCAGTGATGTTGGCGGCCTGCATTGCCGCGTCGAGGTGATTGTGGATGACGCTGAAGGCGCCGGCGTAGGCGTCGTAGATGCGCCGCTGCTCGTCGGTGAGCTGGTGCTCGACGAGCTCGTATTCGACGCCATCGTAGGAAAGCGAGCGGGCGGTGTAGAGACCGAGCGAGCGAAGGTCGCGGGAGAGCACCTCCATCGCCGCGACGCCGCCCTCCTCGATCGCCTCGACGAATTCAGCGCGGGTGGCGAACGGAAAATCCTCGCCGCCCCACAGGCCGAGCCGCTGGGCGTAGGCGAGGTTGTGGACGGTGGTGGCGCCGGTGGCCGAGACATAGACAACGCGGGCATTGGGCAGCGCGTGCTGAAGTCGCAAGCCCGCACGACCCTGCTGCGAGGGCGCGACATCGCCCCGCTCGCCCTTGCCCCCACCGGCATTCTGCATGGCATGGCTCTCGTCGAAAATGATGACGCCGTCGAAGTCGGAGCTCAACCATTGAACAATCTGCCGGACGCGCGAAAGCTTCTCGCCGCGGTCGTCGGACCGTAGTGTAGGTTAAAAATAGGACGCCTTCGGCCAACCGGATCTCGCAGCCTTGAGGGAAGCGCGAGAGCGGCGTGACCAGCAGACGCTCCATGCCCAGCGCCGACCAGTCGCGCTGCGCGTCCTCGAGCAGCTTGTCGGACTTCGAGATCCAGACCGCCTTGCGCCGGCCTTGCAGCCAATTGTCGAGAATGATGCCGGCGGACTGGCGACCCTTGCCGGCGCCGGTGCCGTCCCCGAGCATGAAGCCTCGACGGAAACGGACCGCGTTCGGCGCGTCGTCGCGGGCGGCCGCGACCAGGTCGAAGGTCTCGTCAACCGTCCAAGAGCCGGCAAGATAGTCAACATGCGCCTCGCCAGCATAGATGACCGTCTCAAGCTGGGCGTCGGAGAGGATGCCATCACTGACGAGGCTGGCCGGCAGCCGGGGCCTGTAGCTCGGCTTCGGCGGCACGACCGAGGCCATCGCAGCCGACTGCACCAGCTTGGTCGGGTGCGCCTGCGCGCCGGGGATCCGGATCGATTGGAGCCGGTACTCTTCGTAGATGGCATCGCTGAGGCACGCCCCCTCGGGCGGGATCCAGTCGAATGTCTCATACGCGAGGTCGACGGCCTCGGGATCCGCGACCGACGCGCTGACCGACTGCGTGGTGGCCGGCGCGAGATAGCCGCGCACGGTGCGAGGCGCTGACGAGACTGACATGGGAAGCGCGCCGGTTGATGCGACGCTCAGGCGAGGTGGAACGCGTTCGCCGATCCAGCGGAGCAGCGTCGCGACATCGGGCGCCACTCCCGGCGATTCAGGGAACACGTTCGGGTCATCGGCCGGCGCCTTGTCGATAACGGTGAGACGTGTTTCGATGGTGGTGCCGTGCTTGGCATAGACCGCGCCGGCGATCGCGGCGGTGAACACCACGCGGCTGCGTTCCTGCAATCGGACGAGGGCGTCGCGCCAGGCTGAAGCGTCGGGTGAGAAGTTTGCGCCTGATATCGTGAGCCGGCCGCCATCGGCAAGACGCGCCAGGGCCGAGGCGATGTGACGGTACGCGGTATCGGGCATGCGGCCGGAAACGTTCGCCATCGCCGAGAACGGCGGGTTCATCAGCACGACACCTGGGACGACCGGGGGATCGAGGTGATCGTCGATCTGGGCCGCGTCGAAGCGCGTGACGGAAATGGCCGGAAAGAGGGAAGAAAGTAACGCGGCCCGAGTCTCGGCCAGTTCGTTCAAAACGAGGCCGCCGCCGGCGATCTCGGCAAGAATGGCGAGTAGCCCCGTGCCTGCGGACGGCTCGAGCACGCGATCGGCCGCCGTCATGGCGGCCGCGGTCAGCGCGGTCAGGCCGAGCTGGAGCGGTGTCGAGAATTGCTGGAAAGTCTCGCTTTCGACAGAGCGGCGCGTGTGGGTCGGCAGGAGCCCCGCGATCTTGTCCAAGGCGGAAAGTCGAGAAGCCGGAGAAGCGGCTTTGCGGAAGAGCGCCTTTCCGTATTTGCGTAGGAACAAGACGGTGGCGACCTCGCAAGCGTCATAGGTCATCTTCCAGTCCCACGCGCCCGTCGCATCGGATGCGCCGGAGGCCGCTTCCATTGCTGCGCGGAGAATCGCGGCGTCGATGCGCCGACCACGCTCGAGATGCGGAAGGAGATGACTCGCGGCAGCGATGATGACACTGGCGCCCTCGGGAGCGCGAACAGGCGAGATCGGCGCGGCCTGATCGGCCGCGATCGGGGAAAGGTCAGTCATGGAGGAAGCCTTCAGGAGAGCGGGAACGGGCGAGCCGATCGGCGCTCTCTCTGACCGCGCCGGCTCAAACCCGTCCCGGCCGTCCTCTCCCTCTCAGCATCAAGGCGGTGCCCGACATGAGAAACGGCGCCCCCCGGATGGCGGCGCGCCGTGTACGGAGCATTCATCAGTATCCGAGCAGCCAAGATGGCGAGGCTTGGCCGTCATCAGCGACGGCGACCGCTTCCGCGCGGTAGTTTTCGTCGCCTTCGACGAAGATGACGATGTATTTCGTCACGACGCAGCTCCCTCGATCGGATCATTTTCGCCCGCCAGAATGGCCTCGGCCTTTGCGATGGCGACGTCCGCGCGTCGGCGCCAAAGCTCGACATCCACTGAGCCTTCCTCCGGAGCGTGGATGAGTATCTTGAGCAGACCGAGCAGCACCTCGAAATGGCCGGCCTTGCGCTGGACCTGCTCGCCGAAACGTGAGGGAAACGCCAGGCGCCGGCCGCTAAAGGCAGCGTCGCGGCCTTCCCAGGCACCGGTAACATAGGTATCGCCAGACGTTTCAACGTCCGACCTGTTGTCGTCCCAGCCCTCGTCGGCGATCGCGAGATCGCAGGCTTGGTCGAGCGTTTCGGCTTCGTAGGTTCGCTGCCGATAGATCGGCAAATGATAGGTCGTCTCGATGGTGAAGAAGGGCACGATAGCCTCCAGAATGCAAAAGCCCGGCTCGCGCCAGGCTTTGGTGAGAATGGCAGTGAAAAGACGCGGGACGGCCGAAGCCGCCCCGCGTGCTCGAGCTATTCGGCCGCGATCATGCGCGACTCGTCCGCTTCGTCGTCGCCGGCGAGGAATTCCGGCAGCGCCTCGCCATCGCCCTCGGGCTCAGCGGCATCGACAGCCGCCGCCAGTTGGGCGTCGGGCATCCGCAGGGGCTCGGGCAGCCAGCCGGCCTCGGCCAGGAGGCGCTCGGCCTCCTTGGCCATGTCGCCCTTCTTCAGATGATCGATGAGCTGCGCGGCCTGCTCGCCGGCCCCCTCCCGCACCGCCTCCAGGATGCGGAGCTTCGGGACGCGGCCGAGATAGTTCTCGACGGTCGGGCGCCAACCGGACTCCACCATGTCGAGATCGACGGCCCGGGCGATGCGATCGGCCTCAGTGATCCGGTGCTCGACGGTGTGCGGCGTGATGCCGCCGCCGTAGCGGTCGCCCTTCTCGTAGAGCGCGTTGACGCCGAATGAGGCGCAGTGCGCGAAGAGCGCCGCCTGCTCGTCGGCGGTGAGGCCGCTGAGCCAGTCCCAGAGATTGGCCTTGTCCCTGGGCAGGCGCTCGTCCCAGGTCTTGTGGCGCGCGTCGATTGCCTTGGCCGCCGAGCTGTCCTTTAAACCCGGCGCCTGCACCGGGAAGCTAGCGTTGCGCACTGAGACCTCCATTGCCGTTCCGTAGGAGGAATAGCGGATGAAGACGTCGAGGCAGAATTTGTGCAGCACCGATTGGAAAGCGACCGAAGGCGTGATCGCCAACTTGTCGCGCAGCGCCAAAGTCCGCTCCGCCGTGAGCTCGGTGAGCAGGCGGTCCGGCAGCGGTTTCACCGCATCATCATCCTCGTCCTCGGGCTCCTCATCCTGCCCGCCGATGGTGATGACGGCGCGCTGGATAGCCGGCGCTGATGGTTCAGCACCGTCCAGGGCCGCGGCATCGGGTTCACTGCCCCTGCCCTGCTCTGGCTCCGTCACGGGCACTTCGTCCTCGGGTCGGACGTAGCCCCGATCAACCAAGAGCTTGCCTTCGGCGTCGATGCCGACGAACACGCCCGCGCGGGCGATGTCGGCAGGCTGATAGATGACGGGTCGATCATTGAAGGCGCCGAGGGCCGTCTCGATTTCGCCAAGTCGCTGGTCTACCTCGTCGGGTAGCTCATCCGCGCCGTCATGCTCGGCTTGGAGCCTGACATATTCGGCCTCGAGCGCCTCGATGGCCGCCTGCTCTTCGGTGGTGAGATCGGCAAGTACGCCGTCCAGCTCGCGCAAGCCGCGAGCATGGCCGTAGGGGAAGTCGATCGCGACCTCGATCCACTTCCAGCCTTCGGCGGCGATCGTTTCCGCCTCCGCCTTCAACTTCTCAGCGACCAGACGGTCGAGCAGAGCGATGTCCTCAAGCCAACCGCCATCGTCGGACTGGAACAAGTCGCGCAGCACCACGCCACCGGCCGCCTCGTAGGCGTCGAGGCCGACAAACACGGCGCGCCGGTCGGAGGCGCGCACCGTTTTCTCCGTCAACATGCGGCGGATTTGATAGGGCTCCTTCTGCCAAGAGCTAGAGATGGCCTGCCAGACCTGCTCCTGGCGGCCGTGATCCGCGGTGACGGTGAAGGCCATCAACTGCTCGAGCGACATGCCGTCGTCGGCATAGACGTCGAGCAGCGCGGGCGAGACCGAGGCGAGACGCAGGCGCTGCTTCACGACGTTGACCGAGGTGAAGAAGGCAGCCGCGATGTCCTCCTCGGTCCGGCCCTTCTCACGCTGAGTCAGGAAGGCGCGGAATTGGTCGAGCGGGTGCAGCGGCTCGCGCTGGACGTTCTCGGCGAGCGAGTCGTCCTCGCCGAGAATGCCGGTCGCCGGATCGCGCACGACACAGGGCACCGGCGCGGTCTTGGCCAGGCGCTTCTGTTTCACCAGCAGCTGCAGCGCCCGATAGCGGCGTCCGCCGGCCGGGATCTCGAACATGCCGGTCTCGCCCTCCGCGTCGAGGACCGGCCGGACATTGAGGCTTTGGAGCAGGGTACGCCGGGCGATGTCCTCGGCCAGCTCCTCGATGGAGACGCCGGCCTTCACACGCCGGACGTTTGACTGGCTGAGCACCAGCTTATTGAAGGGAATGTCGCGCGAGGACGACAGGGTGATCTTCTGAACGGCAGTAGCCATGGGTGATACTCCGCGACGGGCAACCCAAAGTCTCTCTCTGGATCTCCAACCCGTCATGAAGCGCGGCGCCGCCCTCTTCCTCTCAAGGGCAGCGTCGCAAACCGACGATCAGGACAAACGGAAAGGCACGAAGCCGGAGACACGCCTTTCCGCATCTTTCGGCTTTCCGGGTATCAGGCTGCGCGGTCGAGCAGCGTCTTCGCGCGCGCCTCCATATCGAGTCGTGCATCCTGATGGGTCTTGCCCCGCGCAACCGCTGTGATGCCTTGCACGAAATCGAACACGCTTTCGGGCTTGCGGCCTTCCTCCGTTAACACCCTCTCGATGATCTTCGCCGTCTCGGCCTTCGAGAAGCCGCGCTTGCGCAGGAACTCGTTGCGGTCGTCGTCAGTGCGCGCGACGATCTTCTCCCGTGCGGCCTTGATGCCGTTGACGAAGGGCATCGGTGAGGAATTGGCAAAGCTGGCCAGCGCCGGGGCCGCCTCGTGGGCAAACCGCGAAGCGGCGTATTTGGAGTGGCGGATGGTGATCTCCTCGAAATCTTCCACGCCCCATAAATTGCGGTTCTGGCAGACGGCGCGGAGATAGAAGCTCGCCATGCCGAGCGTCTTCGCTCCCACCTCGGAATTCCAGCAGTAGAACCCGCGGAAATAGAGGTCGGGCGAACCGTCGCGCAGCCGGCCGGCCTCGATCGGATTGAGATCGTCGACCAGGAACAGGAAGACATCACGATCGGACGCGTAGAGCGTCGTCGTATCCTGGCTGATATCAACGTTCGGATTGTAGACGCCAGTCGACCAGTCGAGCACGCCAGGCACCTTCCAGCGTGTGTCGCCCGTGCCATTGCCGGCGATGCGCTGAACGGCTGCCACGAGTTCGTGGTCAAAGATGCGCCCGTAGGTGGGCCCGGTGACTGCACGTAGCTCGACTCGACCCTCTTCGATCTCGAGCGTCTTCATCTGCTCGGCGGAACGAGAGGTCAAGCCGTATTGCAGGTTAATGCCGGCCAGCGGCGCCGGCAGCTGACGGAGGTAAGCCGCCGGCGCTCCAACCAGGCTGGCAAGTTGGCCGAAGCTCCAGTGCGTCGGTGCGATCGGCGCGTCGGAGCCGGGCAGAGTCAGCGTCAGGCGCTCGGGGTTGCCGCGGTTGGCATCAACCCGAATCGCAGCGCTGTCGACCGTTCGGATCCGGCTACGCTCGGTCCGGCGGTGCACGGCGGCGTAGAGGTCTGACAGCGAGAGATAACGCTCATCCGCTGGTCGCGAGAACCACTCCGACGATACGCGGCCGACGCGCTCGCCGCGGGTCACGTCCACCTTGTAGCCGCCGACGTGGTCGCGGCCAGCGCTCAGAACTTCGACTTGGATCATGGTTCATCTCCACGACAGGCGCCGGAGGCCTCTCCTCCGTTCTTCAACCCGTCATGGCGAAGCCGGTCCGCCCTCTCACTCTAATGGGGCATTGCGGGGTTTCCCCGCAGAAGGGGTCGGCCGAGACCTCGGCTCGGCCGCAGGGGAAAGCTTTCCCCATAAAGGCACGTAGTTTCAAGGAAGCGTCATTCTCCTTTGGTTAGTCGCGGTGTATTGTCAGAAGCAAACAACTGGGGGCTAAATGCGTGGAAGGTGAAGCAGAGCCGGCAGATTCGCCGGAGGCATTTCTTACGACATTGGGAGAAAGCCTGAAGCAAAGAGAAGGTGTCGATGCCGGCCTAGCGGAGATCCTGAAGACGTACATCCTGAAGGCGGCGCCCGCTCAGAACCCCGTCGCTCAGGCCAAGGATGCCATCCTGAAACTCGCAGGCGAACGTGCCAATCCTCCAAAACCGGAGGTGGCCAATGGCTGACCCTTACTTCCTCCAATCCTTGGGACTTTCCGGGTTCCGCGCGTATCTCCAACCAAAGACGTTCGATTTCAGCAAAAAACGCTGTCTGGCGATCTTCGCGCCGAATGGCAGCGGCAAGTCCAGTGTCATCGATGCGCTGGAATTCATGTTCTCCAAGGATGGCACACTCGAAAGGCTCGGGCAGCGCACTATCAACAATCAGGCCGGCCCCGTCGCAATGGCGCACAATCTGTCGGAGGAGGCGAAGATCGCTCCGGCGGTCACGATTGGCGTCGTTTCGGGCAAGGATGCCACCAACGGCAGCCGACCGGCGACGGGGACGAAGCGACCGATACCGGCGGTGGCCACGACTTTGAACGCCTGCTTCGCGGTGCCGCCGATCATCCGCGGGCATGCGCTGCGCACGTTCGTCGAAATCCACACGCCCGAACAGCGCTACACGGATGTCGCCAATTGGCTGCAGCTTGGCCCGCTGGTCGAGGTGCAGAAGAATATTCGCGCGCTGCGCACGCAGGTGAAGGCTGCCTCAGAGGACGGCACGGCACTGCAGCGCGCAGACACCCAGCTTGCTCGGAAGACGGCCCAGGTGGTGAAAGCCTGGGATTCGGTGGCGATCCTCGCTTACGCCAACACGTCGGTCTTGGCTCCGCTCGACGCGGTGCTAGTGCTGATGGCGCTGACGGCTGGTGATCCGGCCTATATCGAGCTGGAAGTGCGAGCCAAGGCCGAAGAGAACAAGATAGGGCTTGCAGGCCTGCGTCAGATCAGCAATGCGGCGGCCGCTTTGTGGTCTGAGGTAACGGACGCGGAGAGCGGCAAGACCGTCGTCGGCGGCGCTATTCCGACCTTTGATGCGGCCTTGGGGGCGCTGTCGGCCGCCGTCGCGGAGGAAGCGGAGGAGCGCGGCAAGGCGGCGAGCACTATGTTTCAGGCTTTGTGGAAAGCCGCAGAGCCGCTTTTCGCCGAAGGTGTACCGGCGCCTGCTGTATGCCCAGTCTGTGAAACGCCCGTAACCGACTCGGCGGCGGGCAGTGCCGGGGCCATCCGAGAACATATCGCCAAGCATCTGGAAGAGCTGGCCGATTATGCCGCCGCCAAGAAGGTGCTCGACGCAGCCAAGACCGCGGCGACCAAAGCTCATACCCAATTGGTGGCGGCGTTACCGGGGCTTATTGGCCTCCTCGGCGACGATGAAGCGAAACTGAAAGCCGATCTCATCGCATATCAAACTGGCATCGCCGGCTGGCCTCAGGCTGCCGTGCCGGCTTCGGCCGATATCGTTGCCTCGATCGCCAAGCTGCTCGCTATGCTCGATCAGGCCATCGTCGACATCGAGTCGAAGCAAGGCGACCACACCTATATCAAAGCCAAGACGAAGATCGATCGGCTGCTGGAGCTACAGAGCGAGCGGGACCTCGCCCTACGGACGCGAACACAGCTGGGGAAACTCTCCGACGCGTTGACGGCGCAGGCGACGATAATCTCGGCCGAGATCCGCAAGAAGGTGCAGACTCTGCTCGACAAGCTTCAGACGCCGATGAACGACATCTACAAGCGGATCCAGGGCGCTGGCGCCGCGCCAATCCGGTTGGAGTTGCCGGCGGAAGACGACACGAACCAGCAGCGGCTCAACCTCCTGATCGATTTCGCCAAGAACCGCACGGGCGTGCAGCCGGGTGGCTATTTGAGCGACTCCCAGATCCATTCGGTGGCGCTGGCGTTGCGCATGGCTGCAATCAAGCAATTTAATGCAGGCGCGCCCATCATCGCGCTCGACGACATCGTGACCTCCTACGATGCGGATCATAGGCGCACTATTGCCGGACTCATCGCCACCATGTTCGGAGACTGCCAGATCCTGATCACCACGCACGACGAGCGGTTCTTCAATTATTTGAAGGATCAGCTCGAGGCGAAAGCGTGGCACTTCACCCGGATCATTGGCCTCGATCCGGCCTACGGGCCGCGTTTCGCTGATCACAAGGTCAGCGATGAGATGATCGAGGCGCGTTGGGCGGCGGGCCAGTCGGCGGCCAACGAGATGCGCCAGGCGGAGGAGGAGTGGCTTCTCGGCATCTGTCGGGATTTCGGGGTCAGCGTCCGCATCCGACCGCTGGAGAGGGCCTATTCCTACGAACGCAGCGAATTGGCCTCTGCGCTCGCCGGCCTGCTCAAGGATGCCAAGCTAGTGCCGGCGCTGGTGCCGGGCGTCAACAACCGCTTCCTCGACAGTCTGGTGAAGGGCGAGATCGAGAATTTCGGCAGCCACTTCCAGGACGGGCCCTATGGCGACAGTTCGATTGGTGACGAGAAAGCGCGCTGGGAGGAGTTCAAGACCTTCCGCAGCCAGTTTGCCTGCAAGAAGTGCAGTCGAACGAAATTCCAGCGGCCCTTTACTCTCAAAAAGCCGGTATGTGCGCATAATGGCTGCGAGGCGCAGTTCGAGTTTGCGGCAGCAGCAGGGGCGGCTTGAATGGGGGGGGCGTTCGAGACCCGTCGAGCTGGCGACACGCAGCTTCGAGAAGCAAGGCGACGCAACGGCGTTCTTCAAGGCCATGCTGAACCGCCACCAGCCCGGTGAGCGAGTGAGCGACGAGGATGGCCTCGACGTTGCCGCTCTTCTCGAACGCCACACCGAATATGTTGCCAAGGTGGGCTGTGGCGTCAGCCATTTTCAGGTTATGATGACCGAGCATGGGACGCAATGCTTCCGGATCATCCGCACCGACGGCAGCGGCACGGATTTCTCCTATCCGCACTGCATCTCCCAGCGACCACCCAGCCGTAAGCAGGAGGTCGCCCAAGCCTTTCGACGCGCGGTGCGCTTCGATCTCTACAAGGCCCGCGATAATCTCTTCGCCACCCACAGCGGTTCTGACGGTCTGGTTTCCTGCGCCGTGACGGGCGAACGCATCGCGCAGGACGAGGGGCATATGGATCACCGTCCACCGATGACCTTCGAGGTCATCGTGACGACGTTTCTTTGCGGGCGCGGGCTATCACTCGACAATGTGCCGCTCACGACAGGCAAGGATGATCAAGTCTCGCCTGAGGTGACGGATAATGCCCTGAGCGAGGCGTTTCGAGCCTACCACGCTGGGATTGCGCGGCTCGATTTCGTGCGGAATACGGTCAATCTGGCACAAGCCAGTCGGCATCGGCTGAAGGACGGCCGGATTACGCTGACAGGATAGCCACTGCCGGTCATGAGCGTTTCGCCGCGCGTTCCCGTCTCACCGGGCACTAGGAAAATATTAAGTCGGCGACGATGCCGTCGTCGTCCGACACCACTCGGTCAAGCTTCGAGGAAGGATGGGGATGGGCGATGATTCGGGGATTTTCAAGCCAACGACCTTGTGATAAAACATCTGCTATATCTTTCCAGATCAGAGGAAACGTCACACTCCATGCCGTCCACCAGCGCCCAGCGACTTCGCGCGCTCGACCTCCTGAAGACCCGAGGAATGCTCCGGCTGAAGGATTTCATCGCCGAAGGCATCGGCCCGGAGACGCTTGCCCGTCTTGTTCGGGAGGAGGCAGTCGTCCGCCCAGCACGTGGGCTCTATCAACTCCCCGACGCCCACCTCGAGGCTGCCCATACCCTCGCCGAGGCAGCAGTTCTGGTTCCAAAGGGTGTGGTCTGTCTTACCTCGGCCCTCCAATACCACGAACTGACGCTGCAGATGCCGTCGGCTGTATGGATGGCGATCGATCGCTCCGCCTGGCGACCCAAGATCGATTATCCACCTATCCGGTTCGTGCGATTCACCGGATCGGCGCTTACCGAAGGGATCGAGCGTCACCGCATTGAGAATGTCGACGTTCCTATCACGGATCCGGCGAGGACAATTGTCGATTGCTTTCGCTACCGAACCAAGATCGGCCTTGACGTCGCGATGGAGGGGCTGCGCGAAGGCCTCCGCCGTCGCCGATGCAAGCCGGATCAACTCTGGCATTACGCTCGCAAGGCGCGGGTCTGGTCGGTCATGCGTCCCTACGTCGAAGCAATGGTGTCCGATGGCGCGTGAGCCTCGCAACATCGGCGCATCAGTGCGAGCGCGGCTCCTCGATCGGGCACGTGCCGAGCGATCGGACTTCCAGATTCTCCTGACGCGATATGCGCTCGAGCGTCTGCTCTACCGGCTAAGCGCGTCGCCGCACCGCGACCGCTTCATCCTCAAAGGTGCGATGCTCTTCGTGACCTGGATAGCCGATCCGTTTCGGCCTACGCGCGATCTGGATCTGCTTGGCCACGGCGACCGCGACACCGAAGCCATTGCCGAAACCTTCCGGGCCATTTGTGCGCAGCCGGTCGTCGATGACGGTGTGACGTTTGATGTCGCAGCGCTGATGGCGACCCCGATTCGTGAGGAGCTGGAATATGGTGGCGTGCGGGTCCGCACAACGGCAACTATCGCCGGGGCGCGTATTCCGATCCAGGTCGACATCGGTTTCGGCGACGCCATTACACCCGCGGCGGTCGAGATCGACTATCCCACCCTGCTGGACGCCCCAACGCCGCACCTTCGCGCATATCCGGTCGAAACAGTGGTAGCTGAGAAATTCGCAGCGCTCGTGACGCTCGGCGTGGCCAACAGTCGGCTCAAGGATTTCTATGATCTCTGGGTAATCTCCCGAACATTCGAGCTTCGCCGGGCCGCTCTTGCCGAGGCAATTCAGCGGACCTTCGAGCGACGCGGAACGGTCCTCCCATCCGTTGTCCCGGTCGGTCTGACCGATGAATTCGCGGAAACATGGGCCGCCCAGTGGCGCGCCTTCCTGGAGCGCGATCGGATGGCAGCCGCACCGGATGCTTTTGCCGTTACCGTCGCCGATCTCCGCCTCTTCTTGATGCCCCTGGTCGTCGGATTGAAAGAAGAACGAATTTGGCCGCCGAGCGGGCCATGGTCGCCGGGAGCAGCAATCGATGAGGCATAGCGGGATCATAAATTTACTCCGTTCCGCATGGCGCGATTGACGAAGAAAAGAGCCGCGATCGCGGTTTGGGGGTAAGTATGGATAAGAAGCACTTTTATCGCGTAGGCAGTCACTCAGGCGCCTGGGACGATCTACCCACTGACCCAGATGAATTGGATTCCCTGACCAATAGCGCTCGAAAGCATATCGAGCCGTGGCTCTCTGCTGTTTTCCAAGCAGAGCACCTCAACCTGCTGCTCGGCAGTGGGTTCACCACAGCGGTTGGTTACCTGGGGGGCGTAGGGGCCACAGGCATGGCCAAGGTTACATTTGGCACGTCATATGACGCCGCGATCGACGCGCACGCCCAGGCCGGAGCGACGGCGATGAAAAGAGGTGCGGCAAACATCGAAGATCAGTTTCGAAGTGCGCTTGCTCTGCTCGAGGGGTTGGGGGTCATCGACAAGGGAGCAGAAAACACCCTCAAGAAGGGCATCGACGCCCAGATGTCTGGCTTTCTCACTTCATTGTTGAAGACGGAAAGCGGGATTGTTGCTGGAAAGGATCCCGCTTCAAAAGATGCTGCCCTAGGTGCTCTGCAATCATTCCTGCTGAGTTTTGCGAGCCGCGCTGCATCTCGTGAACGTTTGCACGTCTTCACAACAAACTACGACCGCCTGATCGAACATGGTTGCGATTTTGCAGGTCTTCGGATCATCGATAGATTTGTCGGTGCCCTGAACCCGGTCTTCCGGGCGTCGCGCGTTGAAGTTGATGTCCACTACAATCCACCCGGCATTCGGGGTGAGCCGCGGTTCATGGAGGGCGTCATTCGCCTCACTAAGCTCCATGGTTCACTGGACTGGTTTTTTGATAAGGACGAACGGCGGATCTATCGCAAGGGCATCCCATTCGGAGCGCCTGCGGATCATACCGACATTCCCAAAGAACCCGTCGATACGGTCATGATCTACCCCAATCCTGCGAAGGACGTCGAAACAACGCAATATCCGTATGCGGAGCTCTTTCGCGATTTTGCGGCCGCAGCTTGCCGACCTAACGCCGTTGTCGTGACCTACGGATATGGGTTCGGCGACGATCACGTGAATCGGGTGCTATTCGATATGCTCACGATTCCGTCGACCCATTTGGTGATCATGGCCTATGCGGCGGACGATCGCCTCAAAGCATTTGTTGAAAAGACGCGCGATGCACAGGTCTCGCTGCTGATCGGGCCGCATTTCTCGGATCTTGCAACGTTGGTCGCAAACTACCTGCCAAAACCGGCGCTCGACTACATATCGGGTCGAGTGACGGAATTGTTGAAGCATCGCCCAGGCGATCCGAAACTCAACGATCCGGCTACTGTGCCGCTTTCAGCGACTGCAACCGGGCCGATATGAGGCGATCATGACAACTCCAATCGAACGATTGTCGGGCCTTGTTGTCGGTGTCGTCGAATCGGTTGCGCCTGACGAAGTTCGGGCGCTTCTTGAACTGGACGCTCCGCACTCCACGGCATTGAATACTGGAGTTCCGGCGGGGTTTCCGCGTCTCAATGGGTATGTGCTCATCCCAAATGAAGCGGGCGCGACAGTCGCCTACATAACCTGGATTGGGATCGAACGCTCTCCTTATCCAAAGCGCTCTGGCCTGAAAGACTTCGGCCTGATTGATCTTCCATTCCCGCTCCGAAAGATGTCGCTATCGCCGGTGGGAACGCTGACCTCTCGGCGCGACCGCGCCTCGGGTATGACCAGATACGAACTCTCCCGTGGCGTGGTCGCGTTTCCGTCAGTGGGGGACCAAGTTCTTATCCCGACCGCCCCGCAGATCGAAGCCATCGTGGGCGCGAGGGACGACGATAAGAGAGTCAGAATAGGATCGTCGCCGATGGCGTCGAGCGCGGCCATCATGGTGGACCCTGACAAGCTTTTCGGTCGGCATCTGGCCGTATTGGGAAACACCGGTAGCGGTAAATCATGCACGGTGGCGGGTCTGATTCGATGGTCTATGGAGGCCGCAGAGAAGTCCCTCAAGGAGGCTGGCAAGACGGGGGTGCCCAACGCGCGGTTCATCGTTCTCGATCCCAATGGCGAATATGCCAGAGCTTTCGCTGATCGCGGAGACGAGCTGCGGTTGTTTCGTGTTCCGCCCGTGACGGGAGGAGAGCGGCCGCTCGATGTCCCTGCGTGGCTCTGGAGCGGGCACGAGTGGACCGCAGTCGCTCACGCCCAGCCAGGGGCACAACGCCCGTTGCTGATGCAGGGGCTGAGGGAGCTGAAGGCCGGCCAAACGGAGGGAGTTCCCAGAGAGGCGATGATTCGGCGCTACCTTGGTTCTTATTCGATTCGGATCTCGGCGATGCTGAACACTGGCACACAGGCTTTCGGGGGCGCAGCAAAAGCAAGATTCGAGTGCGCACGGCTCCTTGAAACGATCGCGTCAGATTGTTCGCAGTTTGGCGGGGAGACCCTCGGTACCGCTAGTGGCGCTCTTGCAGCGATTTCCACGACGATCACGGGAATTGTAGATGGCCGGCGATCAGGTAATTTCTTCAACGATTTTACGATTTCCGACCTCGAAACGATCCGCAGTGCGCTGGACACATTGGCTCAAACGCTGCCGGATATCGGTCACGCAACCCTTATCAGTGAGGACGCCCCACAGTTCTTCGACGTAAATATTCTCGCCGAGCATCTTGACCGGGTGGCAACCGAGCAAGGAGGTAATCTCGCGGGGTTTATCTCGACGCTCGGGCTGCGGATTCGCGGTATGCTCGCTGATCAGCGGCTCGGCGCCGTGATCGGTCGCGATCCACCGACTTCCTTTGAATCCTGGCTAAAGGACTATATCGGCGACGACGGGGCGAGTAACGGCCAGATCGCGGTTGTCGATCTGTCTCTTGTTCCGTCCGAAATCGTCCACATCGTCGTTTCAGTTTTGGCGCGGCTGGTCTTCGAATCGCTTCAGCGATATCGCCGTGGCCATCCGAAGGGCCAGACCTTGCCGACCGTACTCGTGTTGGAGGAAGCCCACACATTCGTTCGACGCGGTAAAGATGATGATGGTCCTGCGTCATCTCCAACCCAACTTTGTCGCGAGGTGTTCGAGCGTATCGCTCGAGAGGGGCGCAAGTTCGGGCTCGGGCTCGTCCTTTCGTCGCAGCGACCATCGGAGCTCTCTCCAACGGTTCTCGCCCAATGCAACACGTTTGTGCTGCACCGTATCGTCAATGACGCGGACCAGAACCTCGTCGCACGCCTTGTCCCAGACAATGTAGGTGGACTCTTGCGTGAACTGCCGAGTCTTCCGTCCCGCCAAGCGGTTCTTTTGGGCTGGGCAGCGCCGATCCCGGTGCTGGTTGAGGTCGATGAATTGCCCGATGCGCAGCGGCCGCAGTCGGCGGACCCGGATTTCTGGAAGGTGTGGACGCTTACCGAAGAGCGTGGCGTCGATTGGGGCGCAATCTCCGAAGAATGGTCGGGCGCTCCTCCGGTGCATGATCCGGAGGAATAATAAACACAATGATCCGTATCCTTCACACGGCCGATTGGCATATCGGTCAAACTTTACGCGGGTTCTCTCGGGAGCACGAGCACCGCAAGGTGTTTGAGCGGCTCGAAGAGATCGTTGTGGAGCGGGATGTCGATGCCCTCATCATCGCTGGCGACGTGTTTGACAGCCAAAACCCCTCTGGGGAAGCGCAACAGCTCTTCTACAATACGCTCATGCGGCTGAGCCGCGCGAATCCGCGCATGGCTATGGTGATCGCTGCTGGCAACCATGATGCAGCTGGTCGGTTGGAAGCGCCGCGGCCTCTGTTGGAGGCATTCAACATCCGCGTCGTGGGCAATGTGCGGCGGCGCGAAGGGCGAGTCGAGGCGGCCCGTCATCTCGTTCCTATCGCTGATACAAGCGGTTCGGTGGCTGCTCATGTGCTTGCAGTCTCCTACCCAACCGCAGCATGCCTTCCGAATCTGACGCGGCTAGATGGTGAAGTAGAAGAGCTGGCCCCGGTTGTTTGGACAGCGCCCCGCTGGATTTAAGTGGATTCCTGCCGGGTTATGCTGAACGCGGGGCTTTACGATTTTGTCGTTGCGTCGGGAGGGCGTAGCCCGACCAGAGCGACGACAAAATCGTCGGCGACGGTCATGCGGCCATCACCATAGCTTGCGTGCCGAAGTAAGCCTCGTCGGGCGTGCGCCCGTCAAGGCTCGAGTGAGGGCGTCCCTGATTGTAGAAGGCCAGATACTTGGCAATTGACGCTCGCGCCTCGGACACGCTGTCGTAGGCGCGGAGATAAACTTCTTCGTATTTGACCGTGCGCCAGAGCCGCTCGACAAACACGTTGTCGCGCCAGGCGCCCTTGCCATCCATGCTGATGGCGATCTTCGCGTCCAGCAGCACATCGGTGAACTCGAGGCTGGTGAACTGGCTGCCCTGGTCCGTGTTGAAAATCGCGGGCCTGCCGTGCTTCGCCAACGCCTCCTGGACCGCTTCGACGCAGAAGGCCGCCTCCATTGTGATCGAGACGCGATGGGCCAGGACCCGTCGGCTGAACACATCGACGACCGCCGCGAGATAGACGAAGCCACGCCGCATCGGAATGTAGGTGATGTCCATTGCCCACGCATGGTCGGGCCGCTCGATCTTCAATCCGCGCAACAGGTACGGGTAGATCTTGTGACCCGGAGCCGGCTTGCTCGTGTTCGGGCGACGATAGACCGCCTCGATCCCCATGCGCTTCATCAGCGTCGCGATGTGGCGGCGACCGGCGTATACCCCCTCCCGCCGCAGCAACGATCGCAGCATACGCGCTCCCGCGAAGGGATAATCGAGATGCAGCTCATCGAGCCGACGCATCAAGGCAAGGTCCTCGGCCGAAACTGGCCGAGGTTCATAGTAGACCGTGCTGCGAGCCAGCTTCAGGACCTTCGCCTGGCGCACGATAGAAAGATCATGACCGCGGTCGATCATCGCTTTGCGCTCAGCAGGCCCGCCTTGGTGAGCGCGCCGGACAAAAAATCGTTTTCCAACGCCAGCTCGCCGATCTTGGCATGTAACGCCTTCAAATCGACCGGCGTCTCGGCCGATGTCTTGTCATGCCCAAACACGCCGGCGGCGCCTTCCAGGAGCTGGTTTTTCCAGATCGTGATCTGGTTCGGATGAACATCAAACAGTTGCGCCAGCTCCGCCAGTGTCTTGTCTCCTTTGACCGCAGCCAAAGCAACCTTCGCCTTGAATGCCGGAGAATGCGTCCGGCGGCTCTTCTTCGTCATCTTCGCTCCTGATTCGCAGCAAGAATCCTCGCCGCTGTCAGGCAGAAAATCCACTCAAGCTACTGTCCGAATTTGCGGGGCCAGCTCTTAGACTCGCCCGTCATCGCTGGCGTGCGGAGCCTCTATGCTGAATTGGTCGACACGTTACGGGGACCGATGGATGGTCTACCGTTCGTCCTAACGGGACACCTCCATGTCGCGGGCGGTATTGAGTCGGAAGGCGCGGAGCGCAGAATTCTAGTTGGTGGCCAGCATGCTGTGCCGCACGACGTGTTCCCGGCGGAAGCGAGCTACGTGGCGCTTGGCCACTTGCATAAGGCTCAGGCCATCGGTCGTGATACCATCCGCTATTCTGGTTCACTGATTCCCTTGTCGGCGACGGAGATGCCTTACGCGCACGGGGTCACTCTTGTGAGCCTCGACGGAACAACGGTTCTATCCGAACATATCCCGATCGACCGGCCAGTTGCCTTCGTCCGCCTTCCTGAGGCGGGAGATATGCGCTTGAACGAACTTGGTGATCATCTGACGGCAATGAACCTCTCATCGGACCTGCCGCTTCATAAACGGCCATTCGTCCAGATCAGGCTTGCCCGGGAAGGGTTATCGCCCGGGTTCAGAGAGGAGGTCGACCGCATTGCGGAGAGCTTTCCGGCGCGCATCGTCGACACCCGTGTCGCGGCAATACCCGAGGCGTCAAACGACGTGACTTCCGCCGATCCTATGATCCGCCTTGCGGAAAGAGATCCGGAGGATCTGTTCAAGCTCGCATTTGAACGCACCTTCGGCGTAGCCCCGGATGCCACGCATCTCGATGTCTTCCACCGCGCACAGGCGGAGACATAGCCATGCGGATCTTGGCTATCCGCGGCGAGAGTCTGGCAAGTCTTGGTGCTCCTTTCGAGATCGATCTTGCCGCAGAACCTCTTGCAGGTTCCGGCCTCTTTGCCATCACTGGCGAGACCGGCGCCGGGAAATCGACCATCCTCGACGCGCTCTGCCTCGCGCTCTATGGCGAGTATCCACGCGTCTCTGTCGGTCGACGGGAGAATGCGCCCGATCCCAGTGGGGAGGCGATTTCAATTCATGATGGCCGAGCGATCCTGCGCCGAGGCGCCGGCAGCGGATATGCCGAGGTGGATTTCGTTGGGCAGGATGGCGAGCGCTATCGCGTCCGCTGGGAGGCCAATCGGGCGCGAGGGCGAGCAAATGGGCGGCTGCAGAATGAGCAGCGTTCGTTGTATCGACTCGACGACGGCAGCGCGGTGGCGACTGGCAAGACTCAGGTCCGTGAGGCGGTGGGGAGGAGAACCGACCTCACATTCGACCAGTTCCGGCGAACGGTGCTCCTCGCACAGGGCGAGTTCGACGCTTTCCTGCTCGCCGCCGAGAGCGAGCGCGCAGAATTGCTGGAGAAGATCACCGGTACTGAAATCTACGCAGCGATCTCGGTCCGCGTTCACGACGGCACGGACGCTCGACGAAGAAGTGTCGAGCAATTGGAGCGGCGTCGAGACGACATCGGGCTTCTTGATGACGAAGCCAGGCAGGCGCTGTTGGACGAGCAGAGTCAGCTTGCTTCAACCATTGCACAGAAAGGCGCGGAGCGCGATCAACACAACGAGCGGTTAGATCACTTCAAGCGCGTGGCCGCCGCCCGCAGCGACCTCGCGCGGGCTGAGGCTCAAGCGGTCGCAGCGCACGCGGCGCGCGAGGCAGCCGCTGATGAGTATCAATCTCTTGCCGAACTCGATCTTGGCGAGCCGCTTCGTCCGCTAGCAGGCGATTTGCAAAATGCACGGCGGACGGCAGCGAAGGCCCAAACCCGTCTCGACGGTTTGCTTATTGCACGCGAGGAAGCGCAGAAACTACACTCGGAATCTACAACGCAACTGGCGGACGCGGTAACCGCCAACGGAGCGGCAGAAGAGGTCCTCAAGAATTTTGGTCCCCTTTGGAACGAAGCCGAAAGGCTCGACGCCGAGCTGGCGGCAGCTCGGACCGAGTTTAATGATACGCTGGAAAAATCGCAGCAGGCGGAAGCGACACTGCGCGAGAAGGCCGATGCGCTGGCAACGATTGATGAGACTCTCGGTCAGACATCAGAATCGTACCGCACCACTGCGGCGCAATTAAAAAGCCGATCGGATCGCGTTCTTCTTGCTGATCGTCTTGGCGATGCGATGGACTTGTTAGCGAAGCGGGGAGCGCTCCAACAGGAGCACGCTGCAGCTAGGGTGACGGCCGCTGGAGCGGAAGAAACAGCTACGCTGTCGCAAAATGAAATAACTGCGCTGCTGGAGAAGCTCACCGAGGATCGCGAGCGAAAGGATGGCTTAAGTCGTGAAATCGGTGATCGTAGAGCTAGTCTCGCCGGCATCGATGAGGCGACGCTCCACGAACGAGACGTCAACCTGCAACGCGCGCTTGAGGCTCTGCGCGAGGCCAGCACCGTCTGCGACCAGTATACTCGGGCATCGGCAGATCTAACACGGCGGGAATCGGAACACACGCTGGCGGCTCAGGCGGTAAGCACAGCAAAAAGCCAGATCGTTGAAGCTGAAGCGGACCAGCTCCGCGATCGGACCGCGCGTGCGGAAATTGTTCCGATCGCAGAGCTCGCCGACGAGGCGGTCTCATCTGAGGCCATTCATCTGCGCAGCCTGCTGGCTCCAAATTTGGCCTGCCCGGTGTGCGGCAGCACCGACCATCCCCATCTTGCGCATCCAAGCACGCTGAACGAAATAGCTGCTAGGCTTCGCCGTCGGCGCGAAGAACTTGATACCGCGTTGACCGCGACGGGCCAACGTTTGGACGCTGCAACGCGCGCGCTTTCCGCTGGAGAAGCGCGCCAGGCGGAGACAAATCGCGGCATCGATGTGGCACGTGGACAAGTTCTGGCTGCCAACAGCGCTTTTGGCGAACAGTGGTCGTCGTTGAACGATCTCTGCACGAAGGCTGGGATCGAGGGGAACGCACCTCCCGTTCTCGATGACCAGGCTGCGTCGAAACTGGCGGCCCTCATCTCAGTCGCGATCGCAGAACGATCCGCCATTGCGTCTCCGCTCGCAAGCGCCCGGCGTCTTCGGACAGAGATCGACAGTTTGCAGCGGAAGCATGACGCGCTCGGTGAGGTGATCGAGACGACCGCGCGCTCCATCGACCAAAGACGTTCTAATTTCCACGCTGCGCAATTAAAGGCAACTGAGTACACGGTCCAGGCGGCGGGCCTTGCTGAGCGCCTCATTTCCATCAGCCGTGAAATCACGCCGTTTCTTGCTGCCGCAGGTCTGGCCGTCGACCACCTCGATGTCGATCCCGCCGGTGTTAGCCTCACGCTGTCAACGGTTGCGACGGAGTACGCCGCCCTGCGCGAGCAAGTTGGCCAGCTTGAAATGACGCTCCAGCGCCTGGCGCCCGAGCGTGCGGCGGCGGACGCCTCGCTTCGGCACGCGCAGGCCCAGGTAACGGCGGCGGCTCTTCTTCTCGATCAGCGTCGCCTGGCCGAGGGAGAGAAGGCGCGTGCCAGAGCAGAACTCCTCGATGGCGAGGCGACAGCAAGTCACCGGGCTCGGATCACCGAGGCTTGCCAGACCACCCGTGAAGCTCTTGCTCGTGCGCGCGAGACAAAATCGACCACAGATGCAGCGTTCCAGGCGGCCGGCGCTCGCTGCGACGAGGCCGCCGCTGGATTGGAGACCGCCAAAGGCCGTAACGCGTTAGCCGAAAAGGCATTCAACGCCGCCTGCATGGATATTGCTCGCCCGCCGGATCAGGTTGCGGCGCTGATCGCAACCGACCCAGCATTGAGTGGAGCGTTACGGGTCCGAATTCGGGAGATCGATCGAGGCGTGAACGATGCGGGCACCGCAGTGCTGACGCGTCAGAATGACCTAAACCGGGCGCTGGAAGGGTTCAACGAGACCACCGATGTCGAGGAATTGGCCGCAGTCGTCGCGACGTTGGGAACCGAAATCGGAGACATGCAACAACTGACAGGTGGACTTGCCGCTACGCTCGCGCGAGACGACGAGGCGCGCCGCGCCGCCGCAAATCTATCCGCTCAAATCGAAACTGCGAAAGCGGAACTCGTAATCTGGCATGCAGTCGACGATGCTATCGGCTCGGCCAGCGGTGATCGTTTCCGTCGCTTTGTGCAGGGCATTACGCTCGACCACATGGTGCAATTGGCGAATGATCATCTCCACGCATTAACACCCCGCTATAGGCTCGCGCGAGGGGCTGCGTCCGATCTCACGCTGCATATTATTGATCGCGACATGGGCGACGAGGTCCGCGGCACCCGAAGCCTGTCAGGCGGTGAACGCTTCCTCGTCTCCCTTGCGCTGGCGTTGGCGCTGTCAGGTCTTGAGGGTCGATCGTCCTTTGTCGACACGCTGTTTATCGATGAAGGCTTTGGATCGCTCGATGCGGAGACGCTCGACTTAGCAGTAGATGCGCTGGAGACCTTACAGGGCAGAGGTCAGAAGGTTGGCGTCATCACACATGTCGCTGCCATGATCGAGCGGATTGCCGTGCAGGTGCGCGTGGAAAAGCGCGGTGCGGGCCGATCCGAAATTAGAGTATCTAATAGCATGGGAGCCGCATGGCCTACGACGAGTAGCGCACAATAATATCAGGAGAAGCGACCTCGGAGTGTTCAGGCCGGAAGAGGAGATACATGGAGAAGTATCATATCAAGCTGACTGAGAGCGAGGCCGCGATACTCGCGAAGGTCGATCTCTGGGAATCTCATCGCAATCATGATGAGGGCCACGCAGCTTATAAAGCCAATGCGCAGCCGATCCTTACCTTGCTCCAATCTCTGAGCGATAGATCCGCAATTCCCCAAGAAAGACTGAATTACTGGAATGACCCCCGATACCATCAGGGGAGGATCAAAGCGTCGCGTAAGGGTCTATTCGAGAGAATGGTTGCAGAGGTACCGACATTTACACGCATCCACATTTTATCCGTTATCTTCGATATTTTCTGTTTGGTGCCGATCTTCCCGACGACGTCATTGCAGCATTTGAGGAGAAAGTCGGTAACCCACAGTGGGTTTCCTCTAGTGATGTCATTCCGATCGGTAAGGATGCTCGGGATCTCACCCGCCAATATCGTCTGGACAAGACGGATGCACCAGAAGAGTTCTTTAAACTTTGCCTCGACATGGGGCTTAGCTTGACGACAGCCGAGAGCGTCATGCGGCGGTCAAACAAATTCGATAGAATATGGACAAACTGACGCTGAACTATGTCTGGGAGCGGATACCGGTCGTACTGCGGCGGACGGGAAGAGGGCAGCGCTTGCGCGTTCGACTTCCCTTCGCAGAAGCGAATCGCCAGTGGCTTCAGAATGATAGACGAACGTCGCCTATTTGGATTGCCGGCAAGAAATACTGGGAACTGCCGAAAGCTTGGTTCAACGATTTCATTGAACGCTCGTTGGCCGAATATGGCAAGGTCTACGTTATTCAGCCCTACCGTGAGCAGGAGAAATGCTCTCCTGCGTGCCAGAATGCGACTGGGCATGAGTGCCAGTGCTCCTGCATGGGCCTCTATCACGGCGCCGGAAATGACGGCAGTTGGTTCGAGGTATCCGATACTTTCGCTGCGCGTTGGGGCGAGCAGGAGCTCGCCTGTCGACTAATGACGGCGAGGTAGGATGTCTGCTGGGGGAGGATGCATTTTGACCAAAGGCTCGGCCGACCGGCTGGCGGCAGCGCCATTGTCGTGCTTGTTGGGTTTAGCGATGCGTAAAGGGGAGCAATAAACGTGCTCTATGCCTGGGTCGGCGACCAGAAGCGCGCCCCCGTCGCGAAGGGAGAACGGACCACGTGTCGCGACTGCGGCGGCTTGCTCACCGCCGTCATGCCCGTCGAGAACACGTCCCACTGGCGGCACAAGGCGGGTGATTGCGATCCCTGGAGCGAGCCGGAGGGAGCCTGGCACCTCGGCTGGAAAGAACTCTTCGACATGTCCTGCCGCGAGATCGCTCTACGCGACCCGACGACAGGAGAGCTGCACCGCGCCGACGTCCTCGTCGGCAGCGGCACCCCGCGCGCGACCGTCCTTGAGCTGCAGCACTCCTCGATCAGCGAGGATGAGCGAAACGCGCGGGAGGCCTTCTATCGGCGCGGGCACCGGATGTTCTGGCTGGTCCACATTCACAGCGAAAGCTCGTTCCTTGGGACGTACTTCAATATGTCGCTCGATTTCGGATCACGGGTCGTAAATCTCGACGGCAAGGAATTCGCGATCATGCGCTGGGTGGGCCCGAACAAGCAGTTCATCGAGAAGTGGAAGCGTGCGGTAGCCCACGTCTTCTTCAATGCAGGGCCTTACATCTTCTACCTTGCAGGCCCCGGCGTAGCGTCTCGTCTTGGAGGCCCCTTGAAGCGCGGCGAATTCGCTCTCTGCGCCCTGACCCGCGATGAGTTTCTGCGAGCTGTCCGCTGGGAGGATACTGCTCCCTCTTGACGGCTTGCTCGTATTGAGCGGCGCCACGCCAGAGCACTTTGCATGGCTGCCGGTATTCCTGATTAAACACAATGCGAGCGCTCGGGACAAAGCTCGCTGACAGTAGAAGGTGATGTTTGCCAATGAAGATATTTTGGTCATGGCAGAGTGATCGCGATCCGAAGTTGCATCACTACTTTGTGCGCGATGCGCTGAAGGACGCCTGCAAGCTCATCGCCATCGATCCCGACTATGAGGAGGCGGAGCGTCCCGAGGTCGATCACGATACCAAGAATGTCGCTGGAACCCCGGACATCACGAAGACCATCCTGGAGAAGATCGCCGGCGCGAACGTCTTTGTCGCGGACATGACCCCGGTGGGCATGACCGCCCCTGCAGCACTTCAGCCCAACATACCTGCCGAAAAGCGTTCCGAGCCCAAATACCTCCAGAACCCGAACATCATGTCCGAACTCGGCTACGCCGAGCATGCGCTCTCACAGGGCCGCATCATTCTCGTAGCGAACGGCGCGCATTATCCCGGTCCCGTGGCGCTTCCCTTTGACTGGCGTCACCGAAGCGGCGCGAAGGTCTACACCCTCAAGGATGGAGCCACGAAGGAGGAGATCAAGGCCGAGCAGAGGCGCTTCGCGGAGGTGCTGAAGAGCTGCATCCTGCCCATCCTGGCTGAGCAGGCTCCGGTAAAGGCACCACCACCCCCAATTTCCTGGCAACCGTCGAGCAGTAGCGATCCGACCATTTGGCCGGCGGCTGAGAAGAAGCTCGAATTTCGCAACAATGCAATGGAAGAGCGGCGCCGGAATGTCCAACTGGGAAAAGGGACGCGGATCTTCGCGCGCATCGCACCTAGCACTACTTTGGCAGAATGTGTTTTGGCCGCTGCTTTTCAAGGATTTGCTTTCGGCAATATGGGCATTGCTGAGGCGGCGGCCGAAGGATGGAGATCGACGATGGCGTGGCGTACGGCGGGCATGGTTGGTTGAGGCGGAGGCCCGTTGATTCTTTTTTTTCCGCCCCGCGTATGCGAGGCGACGATGTTGCAGGAAGGCGTAGGCAATCATTGTCATAAGGGCGTGGCGATGAAGACCTTGCCATGATCGCCCTTCGAAGTGATCAAGTCCAAGCTCCTCCTTCAACTGTTGATGCGCCTGCTCACAAATCCACCGTGCCTTGATGGTGGCGGCCAGCGTGCGCAGATCCGTCGTCGCCGGAAGATTGGCGAGATAGTATTTCCTCTCCCCGGAGGCACGTTGCTCGCCAATGAGCCAGGCTTCGTCGCCTGGGAGATGCTGCTGACCTTTATCCCATATCCGCTGCGGAGGGCCGTCGGCGGTGCGGACACGGAGAGCAGCAAATCGGGCTTTGAGCCGACCTTTCGTCCCGCTACGCCAACTCACGGTTTTCCATTTGGCGCTGGCCAGCATTTGTTCTGCCGCAATCGATAAGATATCGGGCACGTGGTGCTTTCGTGGTTTGCCACGGACTTTGGTGATCGGCCAAATGAGCTTCACATCGACGGGATACACTTTCTGGTGCCGAGGGATACCGACCGCCCAGGCCAGCCCGCGCTCTGTTAGCCCTTGTCGAAACGGTGCGCTGAGGCCGTATCCTGCATCCGCCAGCACACATCCAAAGCGCATGTTGGCTGCCATCGCGCGGTCAATCTCGGCCAAAGCGATCTCCGGCTTGGACCGTGGCGTTCGGTGTTCGACTGGCACGCGAGCGCGCTTCAAACGGGGCATGTCGCTTGTCCAGCTGTCAGGCAGAAAGAGACGTAACGCGACCATCACTGGCACTTCGCCGCGCGCAAGCGTTAAAGACACCAGCGTTTGGCAATTTGCAGTTTTACCGAGAGCCGATGCGTATTGCGCCGCAACACCGACCGATCGCTCACCCTTCTTCGGCAGTGAGGTGTCATCAATAACCAGCACCGCATCCCTGCCGCCGACAAGTCGGTCCGCCTGATTGAGCAGTTCTGTCTCCAGCGGCGTCGCGTCCCAGACACCGTCCGCAATGAAATGGTGCAACTGGTCGTAGTTGCTCGTGGCAAGGCGTTCCGCCATCGGCTGAACGCTCTTGCGATCGCCAGGACCGATCAATCCCGCAACATACAGAGGACACATCCGCTGCCGGGTCTTATGACCCAGCCGGTCCAAGAACGGCATCAGCCAGCGTTCGAGTTCGTCTTCCCATCCCGGCATGGTCAGCCCTCCAAGAGCCGACCACCCATGAATCATTGAAAAATTGATTCGGGAATCCTATAAAACGCGGCAAAATCAACAATCTGTTCGCGGTAGGGACACCCATCACTGGGCGCCCCCCGCGCAGATCCCGGCGAGCCCAATTAAGGCACCGGGCTCCTACCTCGGGTGTTTGACGGCGAAGCGCAGCTTCGGCCATGGATGAAGGATGCGAGCCTTGGGAAGCCAGTCGTCGGTGATCTGCGTTATGCGATCCCAGGTCAGACAGGTCCGCTGACTGCGCCGCCGAAGCGTACGCCTCCAGAGATCGGTCAGGTAGAACCGAAACGCATTGAGCGCTCGGCCATTCGTCGGAACAGCAAAGTACGCAAAGTGGCCGGTCAAGACCTGCCTCAGCCATCTCCCCTGTGCAGGGATCGGCCAGTGCATTCGGCGCCTCAGCTCCTCCTTGATTTCGCGGAGTTTGGTTCGCATGCGGTCGCCACGGGTCTTCCGTTGAAGCTGGAAGCGCCCTCGGCGTGATTTGCCGCAGATAAACGTGAACCCCATGAACGCAAAGGTTTCCGGCTTTCCGAGTCCGCGCTGCTTGCGTTGAGCCGCCGCATGGCGACCAAACTCAATCAGGCGGGTCTTGGCCGGATGGAGCGTCAGCTCGAACTCCTCCAGTCTCGCGCGCATCGCGTCAAGGAAACGACGTGCGTCATCCTCGCGCTCAAAGCCGACTACTACATCGTCCGCGTAACGCACGATGATCATGCCGCCGGAGACCTCGCGCTGTCGCCAGCGTTTGGCCCACAGGTCGAGAGCGTAGTGCAGGTAGATGTTGCCAAGGAGCGGTGAAATCACCGAACCTTGACCCGTTCCCCTGTCATCAGCGGTTACGACGCCGTCTTCGAGAATACCCGCCTTCAGCCATTTCTGAATGAGGCGGATGATGCGCTTGTCGCCGATCCTATGTTCCAAGAAGCGAACCAGCCAAGGTTGACTGACTGCGCCAAAGAAATTTTGGATGTCGGCGTCAATGATCCAGTTCACCTGCCGCGTCTCGATCGCTGTGCAGAGCGCGTCCAACGCATCATGTGGTCCTCTGCCGGGCCGAAACCCGTAGGAAAAGCCACAGAAGTCTCCTTCGTAGATGGCGTTGAGCACGATGACGGTGGCCCCCTGGACGATTTTGTCTTCGAGAGCCGCGATCGCTAACGGACGCTGCTTGCCGTCTGCTTTTGGTATGTACGTCCGGCGAGACGGTTGCGGGCGGTACGTTCCTCGTTGGACCCGTTTGTGCAGATCGGCGAGCCGGGGCTCGAGATCTTCCTCGTAGTCCTGCCACGTCATGCCATCCACTCCGGGAGCAGCCCTACGCCTGAGCGCAAAGAACGCCGCCCGCAGTGTATCGACATTGATGTGGTGAAAGAGCGCGGTGAACCGGTCCTTCTTCCTCAGCCTTGCGGCTGTCCGTACGCGGTCCAGCGACTGGGTCATGCGAGCCCGGCCCTGTGTCCGGTGCATGCGCTGCTGTTCCGCGTTTCCCTTGGTCCCCGGCCTTGGCTCCGCCCACTCCGCCGCCAGTAATCCAGCTTTGTTCGTCGGCTTCTCAGCTACTATGCCAGAGTCAGACTTCTCCGTGTCATGCATCAGCGGCTACGGCTCCTCGCCTTCCCGCTGCGGACCACCTCCTCCGAGGAGGAAGATGGCCGACCCGGAGATATCCCGGTTCCCGTACAAGGAGCTTCCATGCATGCCAGGGTCTACGACCACGCCGGGTTGGACGGGTGCTCGCAATTGCGCACTCATCCATGTTGCCTTCCGCTCTTTGGACAGCGTCGGCTCCCGAGATAACACTGTTTCGCGGCTCAATGGCTGGCCTGCATGCTCCCCTACCGACGCTTCGCCGACACCCTCGCGGACGCCTGCGCACGGCTCGGGGCCGATGTGGTTCGCTACACCTTCATCGCAATGGACTTTCACCATCTCCTCCTTGCCGGTCTCCCGGCGCACCCAAAGTAGTGCTAGGGTCCAGACTCAATTGAGCCAATATGCGACGAGAGCGGCGAGATGAACAGCGGCCAAAAAATTACGGGCGAGCTTGTCATATCGCATGGCGATGCGCCGGAAGTCCTTGAGCCTGCAAAAGCAGCGTTCGATGACATTTCGTCCTTTGTAGGCGCGTTTGTTGAAGCGATGGATGACGACACGGTTAGATTTATTGGGGATTACGGGCTTGGCGCCACGACGAATGATTGCGCCGCGAAGCTTGTCGCCATCATACCCTTTGTCGGCGAGGAGCACGCTCATGGGTGGCGCGAGCGCCAGGACATCGGGAGCCGCAGCGATATCGGCATCCTGGCCTGGAGTCAGATGCAGGACGACCGGCCGGCAGAGCGGATCGCTCAGCGCATGGATTTTTGTCGTGCGGCCTCCGCGCGAGCGGCCGATTGCTTGATTGTGCTCCCCCCTTTTCCGCCGGAGGCACACCGGTGAGCTTTAATCGAGGTCGAGTCGAGCGACAGTACGACGCCGTCTTCGCCAGGCTTGGCCAGCGCTTCGAAGATTGCGCACCATCGTCCTCGCTTGGCCCAGCGATTGAAGCGATTGTAGATCGTCGTGTAAGGGCCGTATTCACGTGGACAATCACGCCATCGTGCACCCGATTGCAGCATGTGAATGATGCCGCTGACGATGCGTCGGTCGTCGTCCCGATCCGGCCCCGTCAGTCCCCTCGGCAGATGCGGTTCGATACGCGCCCATTGCCTGTCGTTCAGCCAAAACAAACCAGCGCGCATTCTCTCGCCCCCGAATCAACACGTAGGCAAGAGAATCACGTGGCGCTATTTAGGTACAGACCCTAGTGCGCGCAAGCGCTCGTCAGCCCAGATGGCAATTGATGAGGGCGCGCCGCCTGTGTTCGATGGGACGGACCAGATGGTCGATCGCCGACGCCTAAGCTATGAAGAGCTGCCTGCCAGTTGTCCGCTAATGGCCCGCAACCCGACGCGTCCACACGATTATCAAGCGACGGCAGGCACTGCACTTTTCAATTCGGCTCGCTCCACGGCCAGCGGGCGGTGCTCGACGACATGGAATGGCTGGGCGACGAGCATATCGGGCGAATTACGCCCTCCTGTTACAGGAGTTGAAGAGGGACATTCCGGATCTGGCGGCCCGGACTCGTTCGTGGAGTTCGTGACAACCCATGTGCTGCGCTACACTATCCTTCCGCTTTCATTATTATTCCCGAGCAGGCAACCGCCCATAATGCCATTTGTTGCATTAGCAGCCCAGTTGTTCGCAAACAAATCATCGACATCCTTGCTCGGGAGCCCCCCACCGGGATTCGCCGCTTGTTGAACAAAGGCTTGCGCCAGCGAGTGCCGAAACGCAGAGATGCTTTCCGCATCCATGGGCGAGATCTCGCAGACCAAAGCTTTACTGTCGGCATCCATTAAGACCTGTGGACCAAAAGCAGTACCGCTCGGGTTTGACGCCATAATCAACGTGAAGCTAATTTTGACCCCGGCCGAGGTCGTAAAACTATGAGATGCCAAAGAAACTAGCCTCTGCATCAGCATCGAACCGACAGGCGCCTCCGCACGGAGAGCCGGACCATTCTGCCGGAACGATCCTGCAGGAGCGAACGACGCCACTCGAGGCCCTTTGTCTGCTCTCCTCTTTAGAACGTCTTCGTCGGGATAATTTGACGGCTCGTCACTGCTCAGCGTCATCGATCGATAGCGCAGACGCGAGGGCGCTGGAAGAATCACAGGAGCCAATACAGCGTTGCACGGTGCACCCGCATTAGCCCCATTGAAGCTGAACAGATCCGCACCCCGCTCAAAGAGCTCCCCTCGTATGGGCTGGTTGTCACTGAAAAGATGGAGGGCTTGGCATTCCGACTGAAAATTATCAACAAGTAGGATGGAAGAAACAATCAGCATCCCGGCACAATCACTCCGATAGCCGGAGCGTTTTGCCATGGCTCCGCGGTTGCTCACCACCAGCAAAAGCAAGGCCGCAAGCACGCTCACGAAGTACAAAAACACCAGCCTAGTACCCGGAATCAGAGCTGAGTGATACGGCGGCCTTTGAAACGGCGTTGACGGACCTTTTTCTTGGTCCAGACGAAGGGCTCGGCTCTGTCGTTGTATGCGTTGACGTAGGCATCGATGTGTTCCTGAAGCTGCTTGAGGCTCGTGAAGGAGGTGCCGCTGAGCGACTGCCCCTGCAAGATGGAAAACCATACTTCGACCTGATTGAGCCATGACGCACTTGTCGGCGTGAAATGAAATTGCACGTTGGGGTGGGCCTTGAGCCAGTCCTCGTTCTTTTTATGGGTGTTGAGGTTGTCGAGGATGACGTGAAGCTTGCGGTTCGGAAAAGTCGCGGTGACGCTGTTCATGAAATCGAGAAACTCGACGCGGCGCCGGCGTTTTGAATGGGTCGCGATGATCTTTCCGGTGGCGACTTCGAGCGCCGCAAACAATGTTGTGGTGCCATGCCGCTTGTAATCGTGGCTTTGGCCGGTTAAGGCGCGGCCATTGGGCAACTTCAGATAACCCTGCGCTCGCTCCAAAGCCTGGATCGAGGGCTTCTCGTCCACGCACAGCACAATGGCCTTCGCCGGCGGCGCGACATAGAGGCCGACAACATCGGCGGCTTTGGCCGTAAAGTTCGGGTCGTTGCTCTCGCACCAGGACTTGCGAGCCACCAGGTCAATCTTGTGGCTGCGCAGGAACCGCCAGACATATTGGACATCGACATCGCCCAGCGCCTCGGCCAGCAGGGGGCCGGTCCAGCGCGCAAACCCTTGCGGTGGCGGCTTATCCAGCAGCTTCAGAATCCGCTTGTCGGTCGTCTTCGTATAGATCGGCTGCTTGCCAGGCCGCGGCTTGTCTTGCAGCCCTTCAAGGCCATGGTCGGCATAGCGATGCCGCCAAAGGCTGACAATCCGCGGCTGGACCCCAACTTCCTTGGCGATCGACCGGGTGCTGCGCCCATCCGCCGCCAACAGAACTATCCGCGCCCGCTTCAAATCGCGCTGCAACGTCACCGGTGAGCGACAGCACGCCTCAAGCACCTTGCGATCTTTCCTCGAAAGGTGGACTTCTCTTGCTTCGGGTATCATCCCGACCTTGAATCACGACTCACGTTCCAAGAAAAGTGGGTACTAGTGAACTCAATCGATACGGCCCTCATCAGAAGTTCCTTCACCCCGATGTTATGGGGCATCACATGCTAACCGATGTCCGCCCTGCACTGAGCCCTGATGCCACATTCATGCCAAAGGCCCCTGTTGTTTGCGGACGCTTGTCACTTGCGTTCGCCAAACGACGTCCGGGTATAAACCCCTTGCTGAGCAGATCGACAATCTCGATGTCCTAAGAACAAATGGCCGTCGGCATCACGTCTGATAAGTCCGACCGCTGAGGGCGGAGACGCCAAGCCAACGCGACCTTATTGCTTGAAGCCTAGTTTCATGTTGCCTCAGAGTAAGCTGACGACCACGGCGCTCGTGGCGACACGCGAGAAGGCAACCTTCAGCACCCCCCCTGGAAAAGCGATCCGAGATGTTCGTCCGCGAACCAAGCAAGGGACGTGTCGATGAAAATCGCAGCTGCTCTGCGTCTTCTACGAATGTTTGTAGCGTCGGAAGTCAGACATTGTTTCAGAGCTGACAATCGACTCTGTTAAAGTTCTGACAACACGCTGCGCAAGAAGGGGTGGCATCCCGGTCCATAGTCCAAATATTGTCATCAGAACTTTAGCGATGATCAGAGCTACAGCTGTGATGCAACGGGCAGCGTGACCGTTTCCGTATATGGTAAGAACGACCGGAGCGCAGGGGACTGCGCTCCCATTTTCATGGGGCATCTTTTTCCAAGGCACCACGTCAGGAGTGTATTGTCGCTCTGTCAGTGGCGAGAACACTTCCGCTGGTTCTGGCGACAGCGACGTTCGGCGCCGGTGCGCTCGTATCCATAACCGACGCTACATTGAACGCGCGCCGAACCAGACGGCCGCAGACCGCAGCATTTCTCACCTGAGCGTAGGCACGGATCGCACAGCTGTCCCTGTGCTGCGGTCTATGGTGGCAAAGAAAGAAGGAGCAGACTGCAATCAATCCTACCGGGACGCGACATTTCCCCTCCTCATTTAAGGACAGCGGCAGTCCATCTACCATCTGTGAAATCAATCGTCCGCTCGACCGCGAGCCCCCCGGCTCCCTTGTGCGGAGAGCTCGCTCTATTTTTCGACATCGGGTATTCGACAATACCTGACACTACCGGAGCGCCGTCGCTTCCGTCGCGCGGCACAAGGGCTCGATCCTGCACGCCGACTTTCCTATACGGTGCTATTGCAAAGTGGCGGCCGTGTCTCAGAGGTTCTGGCGCTCACAGCTGCTGCTGTTGAACTGAAAAGCGGAAGCGTAGCGCTTCTGACCCTCAAGCGTCGAAAGAGTGACGTGGTACGACAAATTTCCCTACCGCTGAAACCCGGCCGAGGCGCGAATGGAGTTTCCGGAGTTGGCTGAGGTGTGGGCCACGATCTTTCCTGCCGTAGAGAAGGCGGCGGAGGAAGCGGAGCGAAAGTTGCGCGATTTCGTCGCTCAAGTCGGGTAGTAGAAATTTGCGGCGCTCACGCGCCGCCGAATTTTCAGACCGGGATGCCGAGCTTCTTCGCCTTGTCGCCCAGATTGTCCTGAATTCCCGCGCCCGGGACATGCATCACGCCAATCGGCAGCTCGTTGAGCATCGATTTCCGTTGTCAGGGTTGCAACGGCGTCAGTCGATGCCTCCGCGTCAGCCCTTCCAGCGATCTCTCCAGGTCGTCCCGACGCATCAGGACGGCGGCGTCCGTATCATTTACGGTTCGGTCGAGCTCTTGAGTTCGTGTTCGTAGCGCTCTGGACACAGCCGGGTCGGTGGCAATCAGCGGGAACACCTGACCCTGCGACCGGGCGATATCCTGACAGGCCATATTGAAGGCCCCTTCGGCTGAAGCGCGGCGATTCTTCGCGGCCTCCATTCCCGCGGCAGCTTCCTCGCAGCGAGCGCTCGCCGACTGGAACGCGCCAGCAGCAGCGGATTTCGCCTCCCACGCCTTGGCGAGGGTTTCGTGGGCCGTTCGACGACCTTCGTTAATCCGGGTCCGGTGACTCGCGGTCGCCCCACCGTCAAGAAGTTCAGCTCAGGCGAACGCTTCTCTACCAGTCGACGTTGTTTGGGTTGGGCCGCGCTCTGCGTCGATTTGCGACCGTGAATGCTCAAACGAGATGGCCGCGACCGCGCCGTCCGGCTCCGTTGCAGCGTCATTTCGAGCTCACCAGCCCGCTCACGCAGTGCACCGTACTTTTGCGCAACCGCTGAAAGTCTGTCGGCGCAGCCCACCGGGGCGGCGTCAATATGCCGTTTGGTTGTAGTTCCCGTTTCCCTTAAGCTTGCGCATAGTCGAGGAAATGCTGGAGGCGCGTGGCACTGTTGACCTATGAAGCCGTGCGCCAGTGGGGACCGAAATTCGGCAAGGCGTTCTCCGATCGGTCCGCGAGCGCGCTCCCGCTCGCGGTGACAAATGGCATCTGGACGAGATCGTTATCTCGATCGCGGGCGAACAACATTAGCTCTGGCGCGCTGTCGACCAGAATGGCTTCGTTCTCGACGTCTTGATCCAGCGCGGAAGAGACTCGCGCGCTGCGCAGCGGCTCAGGAAGAAGCTCTTGAAATCCGCCGGCACGCCGCCGCGCGTGATGATCACGGACAAGCTTCGTTCGTACGGCGCTGCGAGGGCAAAGACGGGCCTTTGGGTCGAACATCGCCAGCACAAAGTTCTCAACAATCGGGCCGAGAATTCTCATCAGCCGACGCGACGACGCGAGCGGATCATGATGCGTTTCAACTCCTCCAGGCCCACCGATTTCTGTCAGTTCACGATCAGGTCTCGAACCTTTTCCACATCCCCTATCCCGGAGCCCTGACTGCCGACTTCCGTCGTGCTTGGCACGAGCGAGCCTTTGCGACTTGGCGCGAGATCTCCATGACAAGCGCTATCGCCGAATCTCGAACCTTTGAGAAGCGCCTCCTTCAGCTCAGCGGTCGGTTAAGTTGACGATGCCGTCGCTCGACATTCAGTATGGCACAGGGATTGCAGTGATGAAAAAGCGCTCCGGAAGCTGAGCACGGCGAGCCGGTGCCGGGCGATGGATCTATTCTGAGTCGTTACGGAACATGACCATCAGCGGGCAGAACCCAGGTGCAGCCGGTCGATATCAGGAATCTGGTGATCGGCCACGTCTTCTTTATGTCGTGCCACGTAACTCTGACAGGTAGACAGAAAATTTGGAACCCACATTATGCCGGCGGAGTCGGATATCAAATGTGCGAATGCAAACATTCGAACAAGCACCGTCTGGACAATTGTGCTCGGCTTTGCCGCCGATCCATTGATGCGGTGGAGTTGGCCTGACGCAGGCCAATATCTTCGGAGCATGCCTCGGTTCGTTAACGCCTCTGGTGGACCAGCATTCGAGCACGGCACAGCATACGTCACGGAAGGGATCCGCGCCGCAGCCCTGTGGCTGCCGCCTGGCGTGCAGCAAGACGAGTCCGCGTTAGACGAAATAATGGCGCTGTCCCTGAACCCGGCGATCACCGAAGATATGGCGCTCCTGCGGCAGGAAATGGCCGAACATCATCCGTCCGAGCCGCATTGGTACCTGCCTCTCATCGCGGCCGATCCGAACTGGGTCGGACAAGGACTTGGCACATTGTTGATGAAATACGCTCTTCAACGATGCGATGAGCAGGGCATTACCGCCTATCTGGAAAGCTCGAATCCCGATCACATCCCCTTTTATCAAAGCCACGGCTTCGAGGTCATTGGCAAAATACAACATGGTTCTTCGCCGCCGCTCACGCCAATGTTGCGAGCAGCCAAATAAAGCGAAATTCAAAGCCTGTGTTCGCATTGGCTCACGAGGGCCACCTTTCAGCACTGCTTACGTATTGTCTGCGGCGGCGCTGATTATTTCGCCAGCAAGTATTGGGGCGACTCGGGCTCGCGGCGATGCTCCATGATGTCGGGAAGCTACCATTCCGCTGACGCTGTTCGACAAGCCGGGCCGTCTAAATGAGGAAGACAGCAGACTGATCGAGACACATCTGGTCGACGGCTTCGGAAGACTCTGGATGGCGTTAAGTTAACGAATTGGAGCCGCCGAGGGGGTGGTGACGACCAGCACGCCGACCGCCCGGACCCCTCTTTATCGCCGCCATCGCTTCCCACCGGAAGTAATCAGCTATGCCGCTTGGTTGTATTTCCGGCTTCCTCTCAAGCTTGCGCATGGTCGAGGACGTGCTGAAGTGCTGGCGGCGCGTGGCATTGGCGTGACCTATGAAATCGTGCGCCAGTAAGACGAAAACTTCGGCAATGCGTTCTCCGATGGATCCGCTCGCGCGCTCCCGCTCGTTCAAACGACTGAGAGCATGCACTTGACCGACCGCGACAATCGCGATGATCAAAGCCGGTTGTTGACGCGTCGATTTCGCTCGCCCGAGGACGAGTACGAAGCAAAGGCGGCGCGCGGTCACGACAGAATTCCGGCGGAGCATTCCGCAGCCCGGTAGAAGGCCCGGGCATCCCGTCTTACAAGGAATCGGCAATGAGGCTGCGCGCCGACCATTTCATGCTGCCGCACACCGTGCGATCTTCACGGCGGTAGATGCGTGCTGCCTCAACGGGCCGCGCCTCAGCCTCCTCGCTCGAGCGCCAATCGGCAATCGTCAGCTCAAAGATGATGTCGATTGCAGGATCCATCTTGAGGCAGCGCCACAGAGCAACGAAGAATATCCCCGCGGGACTGTTGGGAAGTCTTATTGTTCTAGGCCGCGCTCTGCGAGCAGCCGGTGCATGACCTCGCCTTTGATCTCGCCTGCGATTTGGTTTCGGACTTGGGCTCCGAGCACCCGCTCGGCATCGACGTCGCCCACCAGACCATGTTCGGCCAGTCGCTGATCCAGACGGCTTTGGAACTCTTCGCCCATGGCTTCGACGAGCCGGTCTTGCATCGCTGCATGTTCGTCTGGAGCGATGCGCCTCAGCACCGTCTCCCAGGGTTGCCAGCGGCTTGCCATGAAGTCGGTGAACTGGCTTGCTTCCCGCTCCCGGACCAGGTCGAGCGCCTCCGTCGCATCATCCTCGCTTACGTGAGAGACCGCCAGGAAGCGCATGTCAGGGGCGACGTGACTGAGCTCCAGCGGCTCGCGCAGCCGATGTTGATAGGCCAGGTAGACTTCGATGTCGTCTACGTTCGGGTTGCCGCTGGCGAGCGAGTTGATCCTGTCGCGCGCGATCTCGTCCAACGCCTCCAAGCGGAAGGCGACACGGCCGCGCTGGATCAGATCGCCAAGCCGATCGTCATATACCCCGTCCTCGACGTCAGCGTTGAGGCGCGCGGTCTGCATACCATTCCAGTGCAAGGTGACACGATCCTCGCAGCTCGCGTTGGCCTCGGACGCCTGCGCAAAGAACTGCTCGCGCAATGTCGGATTGGCGGCCGCCTGCTGCAGATCATCAGCCACTGCCTGCCGAAACTCGTCATTGCCGTAGTTCACGGTCTCTCGTAGCCTCTCCAGGAACTGCGCGTAGTCCTGGGCGCCTGGCTCATCCGCAAAGTGCTGCCATTTGGCCAGCGTCGCCGGGTCGTCTGCGAGCCATTGCGCGGCAGCCTCATATAGAGATTGCTGCGCAAGCTGCGGTGGCGCTTCAGCCGTCGCCAGATTAGCGAGGACGTCGTCCGGCAGCGGGTTATCCCCGAACTCGAGGTTCTCCAAATGCGGGTAGCTGAGACTAAGATTCGGTACACGCCCCTCAAGAAGATCCTCAGGCAGGCTGGTCAGCCGGTTACCGCTGAGATTGAGCGATTGGAGGGTGCTCGGAAGGGGGGCGGGGAGGTCGGCCAATTGATTGCTGCTGACATCGAGTTCAATGAGCCCCGATGGGAGGTAGTCGGGGAGGTCGGTCAGCTGATTGCCACTAACCGCGAGCGAGGTGAGCCTGCTCGGGAGAGCGTCCGGCAGGCTAGTTAGTCGGTTGTCGCTTGCGTTCAGGATCTCGAGCCCAGCCGGAAGGTTGGCCGGCAGACTGGTCAAGCTGTTATCGGCCACCTCCAGCCGAGAGAGGGTCGCCGGAAGAGCGTCCGGCAAACTGATCAACCGGTTATGGCTAATGAGAAGATGCTGAAGACCGGGTGGGAAGCTAGCGGGCAGGCTGCTTAGCTCGTTGTGCCTGGCGCGCAGTTCCAGCAATCTTGGCGGCAGGGCGGCGGGCAAAGCGGTCAGGGAGAGGGAGGACAAATCCAGCGAGTGCGAGCCAGTGTTGTCCGCCCCCCTAATTCGTGCGCGTCCCTGTCGCCGATTCTCGGCTTCGCCCTGCCCCTCTTCGGCCGCCCAGTTGTCCAGCAACTGCGCGCGCGCGGAGGCCGGGGTCCGATATCCTGTCATGGCTTCGAGCAAATCCGCCACGGCTCGGCTGAAGCCGCTGAGGTAACTTTCCTGCTCCCCCTCTTCAGAAGCGGCCGAGGAAGAACCTGCACTCCACTGAGCCTGTCCTGTGTTCATCAATATCTCCATCGCCAAAACAAGAATACCCCCGCTCCTCAAGGTCGCGAAGCAGGCCGGGTGTCATGATCATTGTTCACACGAGCCCAAACGCGCAAATGGATCGATACTGCTGCGAGGCTTCCTGCCATTTCGTTGACCAGATAAGTCCCGGAGGGCCGTCAACGTGGCAGCGTTCTGCCCTTAGCAGGCCTACCTGTCGATAAGCTGACGAATGTCGCTGCAGAACCCCGGGTCGCCGGTTGCCAGCGGTGACCGAAGCAAGCCCGGTTTGAGGTTGAACCGGTCAAGCTTCGCAAAGACCAGCTTGGCCCCCATTGCCTTGGCATGGGCACCGCCAGCGCTTACGCGTTCGGAGCGTCTGCCACTCTTCGTTGCCACGTACTCGGTCGAAGGGTAAGCGGCAAGCTGCGGCCGTCAGGCGGCGTGGTTCCATGGCATAAGCGCGTCGATTTCGCCGCTCGGCCAGCCGTTGGCGATACGCTGAGGCGTTAGGCTGAGCCAGGCGCACGGATCGACGTTATTCATCTTTGCTGTCTGCAGCAGTGTTGCGATGGTTCGCCCAGGTTCGTCCGCCGCCGTCGCTACCGGCAAAGAGGCTATTCTTTCTCGTAATTGTTTGTGGTCAGATGGCGCGTTCAACGATGTTGGAGTCGAGCTCGATGCGAACCATCAGTCTGGAAGCGTTCGAAGATGGCACGGCGCGAGACGGCATAGCGGATTGCCTCAGCCAGTTTTGATTTTCCGGAAATCCGCCGCAATGTCTGCTGCCAGAGATCGAAGAGATCTGCGACGACCGCTGTGGAGGCTTGCTGGCGCGCGGCAACGCCTACGTCGGGGCTTTGACCGCGTATGGTCTTCTCGACCTGCCAGAGCTTCGCCATCCGCTCGACCGTCGCCGTTGCCACTTTCAAGCTTCCTGCAACATGCAGCTCATAGAACTTGCGCCGGCTGTGTGACCAGCAGCCAGCCAAGGTGACGCCATCTCTCTTGCGTGAACAACGGACGTATCCATTTCTTGATCTCTGGAAGCGACGCCGCCCACAACGCAAGCGTCTCCTCGATCGACGCTGCTGGCGTCCACGACCTCCGAATCATGGTGTCCATAGATTCAGACATCTCCTAAAAAGGCAACTGTAATGCTAGGATTACCCCTAGGACCTGCAGCGCTCGCGTCCGTCAAACAAGGCGGCCTCAATGGAGGGATACCTTCCATCAGCTGGATGGCTGGATCATCCGAAGGCTCTGGTCGCGCCGCGGAAGCGGTGGCGGAACGCAGCCTGGAAGGAATATCCGACCGCTGGCAAAGCGCATGGGGTCCTGCTGAACGCGCTGCGAGGCGCCTTCGATGGCGCGCAGCCGCGGCCAGCTTGCAACATAGATATCGTTCATCGCCGTCCGCCAGCGGAAGATGTAGTGACTGACGAAGAAACGCGTCATCACACCGACACGACCGCAACAAGAGCAATGCCGGCAAAAGTCGACAACTCGCTGTAGAACTGCTGGACCATCACTTGCGCCGATTTCGAAAGCGCGGCCTGGACAAGGTCATAGAATGGCCCATACCAGCTGTTGATGGCGACGCTGACCTGGACCTGAAAGTAGGAGGTGAACAGTATTAGCGCGGAGCCAAGAATCGACCACGTCGCCCAGGGGTGCGGCGCAACCAACATCCAGCCAGCCGCAAATATCGCGGCGCACGCGGCGAAATAGAGGTCGAACCAGAGAGCCGGCGCCGACGAGAACGTCGCCAACCCGACCTGCCTTTTGCGGCGCTTCGAACAGATTGCTCGCGAAGCCATACCAGACCAGCATCGTCAGTGCGGTCCAAACGATCGCCGAGAGAAAGAACAGCTTGGGTCGGGGGAAAAACGAGAGGTCCGAGCATCTGTGGCCTCTTGGATTACAGGAGACCGTCGGGCATCGTCAACTTAATCGACCGCCGAGCCGAAGGAGGCGCTTCTCAGTTCGAGATTCGGCTTGTCGCGGAGATTTCGCGCCAAGTCGCAAAGGCTCGCTCGCGCGAAGCACGACGGAAGTCGGCGGTGACGGCTCCGGGATAGGGGATGTGGAAAAGGTTCGCGACCTGATTGATCGTGAACTGACAGAAACCGTTGAGCCTGATCGGACGATTTGAAACCCTTCATGATCGGCTTGCGTCGCCGCGTCGGCTGATGAGAAATCTCGGCCCGATTGTTAAGAGCTTTGTGCTGGCGATGTTCGACGTGAAAGCCCATCTTCGCCCTCACAGGGCCGTACGAACGGAGCTTGTCCGTGATCATCACGCGCGGCGGCGTGCCGGCGTATTTCAACAGCTTCTTCATGAGCCGCTGCGCAGCGCGTTCGGCGCTGGATCAAGACGTCGAGAACGAAGCCATTTTCTGGTCGACAGCGCGCCAAAGCCAAGTTGTTTGCCCGCGATCGAGAAGGCGCTGCTGCAAAACTACGGGGTGACCACCTGAGGGCCGTGTCCGAGATCGGCCCAGAAGGCCAGCGCCAGCCCGATTTAGCCGGACGGTGGGTATGGGTCCTGGCCATATGTCCACTCGTGTCTGAACCTGTGGTCATGGCCCTGAACTAGAACCTGAGCGTCGCGTCCTACCTTTCCCTCCTTGTGGGCAGCGTCGACCGCGACGCGGATCGCCTCTTCCTCAGTGGCGTAGGGGCCGGAGTACTCGCAATTGAGCGCAACCATCCACTGGCCTTTATGGCGCGTGACGAAGTACTGAACGCTTGCCATAAGCTTGCTCCGGCATCGCCCCTGGGATCGATAAACGGGGTCGTACTCTGCAAATCTGCCGCGGTCGCCTCAACTACCGGATTTGGTGGGCTCCAAGGAGCAGCGCCTTGTAGGCTGGCCTGTTTGCTGTACCCGCGGAGACCAACTGCCGCGCCTTAGTTTCCCTTATTCACGAGAACCGGAACGTAGCAGCTTCAATCGTCGTAGATGTGGCCTAGCTGCTAGCAAGTCTCTCTTTCTCGTTGGAGTCGAAGGCTGGATTGATGGTTGAGTGCTGCGACCGTTTGCGTTTGATCGACAAATGAACCCTCCAAATAGAATGTCGTCATGGTCCAAACTCCCGGGAGACCAGCCGCACTCGATCGCATTTGTAAGAAAGCGCTCGTGCGGGTCCGACCTTGCCTCTTTTAGATCGTACGAGGCAATAAATTTGGCATCATGGTTGCTCCACTCCGCGGCGCACACGCGGACTTGGAGGCACGCGGACATGACTCGGCGCCGTCGGGAGTGAGAACCCGACGCTGTCCCTACCGCGCCCGCGCGGCCAGTGAAGTTGGCGGCGGTGACTCGGCGCTCACGCCTCCGGAAGCGCTTATCCCTACCACGCGCTGCAAACTTCGGTGGCCAGCCTTCGCCCTTGGATAAGCGAGACCGACCACCGCGGCCCCCCGAGAGGCTCAATTCCCAAGGGTGCTACCAAGCAGTATCGCTGAGAAGGACTGGAAGCACCTACCAGGATTGGTTGGTGCCGATCTAATGTGGCCTGTGCCGCGCGGCGAACAGGATGGAAGTGGAGCGTCGACCATGATGAGAGGGCTACGCCGGGCTCGTGACGCAGGGAGGGCGTAGCCCGACCGGAGTTACGAGCCCGGCGTCGGCGCGATCCACAGCGGACCGCGCCGACTGGTGATCGCGGCCGGCTGGTTATGCAAGTGGTTCTTCCGCCAAGAGGAATCACTCGCGTGCCAGGCCGACACATTACCGATCACCAAATGAGGCTCTACATGAAGTACCGTCAGACCGATAGCCCACCCGTGGCCGCCGCCAAGGCGTCGTTCAGCACCTCGACCGCTTACCGGATCGAGAAGGATCGACGCCTTCCGTCGCAGAAGAAGGCTCCCCGCGGCCGTCGCCGGCCAGATCCCTTGGCCCGCGTATTTGAGACAGATATCGTGCCGATGCTGAAGGCCGCCCCCGGTGTGCGGCCGGTCACGATCTTCGAGGAGTTGCTCCGACGCCATCCCGAGCTCGGCGCCGGCATCCGTCGCGCGCTGGAGCGCCGGATCCGGGCCTGGCGGGCGATCCACGGCGAGGAGCAGGAGGTCATCTTCCGCCAGACCCACGAACCCGGTCAGCGCGGCACCGACATGGGCGAATTGGGTGTCACGATCGCGGGCGTACCGCTCGACCATCGTCTCTATCACTTCCGGCTGGCCTATTCCGGGTTTGAGCACGCCCATGTCGTGCTCGGCGGTGAGAGCTTCGTCGCTCTGGCCGAAGGCCTGCAGAATGCCTTGTGGTCACTCGGTGGGGCGCCACGGGAGCATCGCACCGACAGCCTGTCGGCCGCCTTTTGCAATCTCGACCGCGACGCCAAAGACGATCTGACGCGGCGATACGAAGACCTCTGTGCCCATTACGGCATGCGGCCTTCCCGCAACAATCGTGGCATCGCCCACGAGAACGGGGCGATCGAGAGTTCGCATGGTCATCTCAAGCGAGCGATCGGCGACGCGCTGTTGCTGCGTGGCACCGCCGACTTCGACGATCTAGCTGCCTATCGTGGCTTCATCGATGAGATCGCCAGCCGCCGCAATGCCCGCAACGCCAAGCGGATCGACAGTGAACGTAGCGCACTTCAGGATCTGCCGGACCGCCGCACGTCGGACTATGAAGAGGTGATCGTCCACGTGACGTCGTCCGGCGGCTTCACCTTGCGCAAGGTGTTCTACACGGTGCCGTCGCGCTTGATCGGCCATCGGCTGCGGGTGCGCCTGTATGACGATCACCTCGACGTGTTTGTCGGCGGCACGCATCTCCTCACCTTGCCGCGCGGGCGGCCGCATCCCAATGGCAAGCACGATCAGGTCGTCGATTATCGGCACGTGATCCATTCCTTGCGGCGCAAGCCGATGGCGCTCCTCAACCTGGTCTACCGCGACCAGCTGTTCCCCCGGGAAGCTTACCGCCGAGCCTTCGACGTCTTGCGCAAACGCTTACCGGACAAGAAGGCCTGCCGGATCATGGTCGATCTCCTCGCACTCGCCCATGAGCGCGGTTGCGAGGCCGAACTCGCCAATCAGCTCACGGCTGACCTGAACGACGGCCGGCTGCCCGACCTCAACCGGCTACGTACTCACTTCGCCCCGGATCCCGCCCAGGTGCCGAACGTCGTGGTACGCCTCGCACCGCTCGCCACCTATGAATGCCTCATCGGTACCGCCGAGATCGGAGGCGCCGCATGAGCACAACCAACGTAGTCGACACCGCGCGCCTCAATCTGTTGCTCAACGAGCTGCGGCTGCCCGCCATCAAGGCGCTGTGGCCGCAATTTGCCGAGCAATCCGATAAAGAAGGCTGGCCGGCGGCGCGCTTCCTCGCCACCATTGCCGAGCACGAGATCGCTGAGCGCGGCCGCCGCCGCATCGAGCGCCATCTCGTCGAGGCGCGGCTGCCTACCGGAAAGACCTTTGACAGCTTCGACTTCGAGGCCGTGCCGATGATCTCCAAGGCGCAAATGACCGCACTCGCCGCCGGCGACGGCTGGCTCGGCAAGGGCGCCAATCTGCTGCTGTTTGGTCCGCCCGGTGGAGGCAAGAGCCACTTGGCGGCAGCAATCGGCTTGGCCCTCATCGAGAACGGATGGCGCGTCCTGTTCACCCGCACCACCGATCTCGTGCAGAAGCTCCAGGTGGCTCGCCGCGAGCTCAACCTCGAGGGCGCCATCAACCGCCTCGATCGCTTCGATCTCGTCATCTTGGACGATCTTGCCTATGTCACCAAGGACCAGGCCGAGACCAGTGTGCTGTTCGAGCTCATCAGCGCACGCTACGAGCGACGCTCTTTGCTGATCACCGCCAATCAGCCCTTTGGAGAATGGAACAAGGTCTTTCCGGACCCAGCTATGACCCTCGCGGCGATCGATCGCCTTGTTCACCACGCCACCATCGTCGAGATGAACGTCGAGAGCTATCGCAGGCGGACTGCCCTCGAGCGAAAGCGTGGTCCAGGGCGGCCACCGGAGCACGCGACACAAAAAACGCTCGCTTGATTGACGCTCCGCGACAATCAAAGCAAACAAAACTCTTGCGCGCGACGATGACAGCAGCGGAGCAACGGCTTGGTTCGCAGCTGGATGGGGCCGTCTATCTGCGACCCGAGGCGCTTGCGCTGCCGATTGGATCGGATATCGGGCTCGTAAGCCTTGGCTCTCATGGATCGTCGTCGGTACCGAGGTTCTCCCTGGAGCAGGCCGCCACGGCCAAGCAGCCGCTACGACGGGCATGAGGCCTTATTCGAGGATCCGCAGTTTCTTGATTTTATTGTAGAGGGTTTTGCGCGAAAGCCCGAGAGAGCGAGCAGTCTTGCCGCGGTGAAGCCGGTTTCTCTTCAAGCCCTCGATGATCCAGTCTCGCTCGGACAGCGAGGCCGCGGGCCGTGCGCCAAAAGGTGGCTCCAACAACGGCTTTAGCACCTCACCGGTGATGTGACTTGATGGCAAGGTCACGAGCTGGTTCACGACCTGCCGCAACTCGCGCAAATTGCCTGGCCAATCGTGCCCGGCGAGCGCAAGGAATGCAGAGTTTTCTATCGTGAGCGTCTGGGCGCTGGAATCTCCTTTGGCTTCGACGGTGAAGTGTTGAACGAGTTGCGGCAGATCTTCAAGCCTGTCGGGTAGCGAAGGCAATTGGACATCCAGCCCGGTAAAAAGGTCGAGAAGCCGCGCGCACAGAACCGTTTCAAGACCAGCGCCTCGGGCCACGGTCGCGGTGGCAATGATCCGGGCGTTGGAACGCATGACAGTTACCCCGTTCAGAGGGGTAAATCCGCCTGTCTCGAGGTAATCGGCAAGGCGCTCCTGTCCATCGCGCGAAAGTTGGTCGACATGCAATAGCACGACGGCACCGTCACTCGACGCCTCCAGGAGTGACAATTGGCGTCTGCCGCTCTCAAGACGCTCGGCGCCGAACAACGGGCCAAGTATATCCATCGCCGGACCGGGGCGGCAATGAAACAACGCCGTTTTGGCGTGCCTGCGGTCGCTAAACGCGTGAACCAGGGTTGCTATTCTACGCTTGCCAGAGCCGGCCTCCCCCCAGATGAGGACCGGGCGGGGGGTCGCCGCAACGCGTCTGGTGATCTCAAGGATGCGCTTCATTGCCGAGGACTGCGCGATCACGCCGTGCCTGAAACCACTCAACTGCAGCTGCCGTTCGAGTAGATCCACCTTCTCGCGCAACAGGTGGATGGTCTTGAAGCCCGACGTCACCTCGAGGACCGACATCTCCAGAGGCACGCGGTCCAGCGAAGAGCCTCCGATGAAACCCTGGATTCCGGTCTCGCGGCAGATGTCGAGGAGTTCGTCCGGCTTCGTAATGGGGCCGCCCCCAAGCAGGCAGATGGTGCTCTTGTTGACGGATTGAGCAACGCGCGCAACGGCGCTCGTACGCGCTGCAAGTTCAGACAGGCTGACCGACGGATCGGCTCCGCTTTCAATCGCGCGGTTTAGATTGAAGTTGATGCAAATGGCCTCGGCGCCCGCTTCGACCATTCGACGCGCCTCGGATTGACTGCGCGTATAGGCAATTGTCATCAGGCCGCGTTTTGCAGCTTTCACGAGGAGCTCGATTTCCCGGGAGTAACCAAGACCACACTTCTCGAGCAATGACCTGCGCTCATCGTCGATGTGTATGACCGATGGGAAGTTGGTCACGCCGGCAAATCCCCATTTGATGATCCGATCGAGCCAACGATCAACATCGAGCTCGGGGTCGAATGTACAGGTGCCGAAGAAGACCGGCAGTTTCGTGCTGGGCAGAATTTCGGTCCGTCCGAAGCTTGCCACGAATTCGTTACTATTGCGGATTGGGAGGATCGAGGCAGGCGAGGCCCCACCCATGGCACGAAAACGGCCCGCATTGAGCGCGAGCACGAAATCGGCCCCCGCCCGCTCGGCGGCTCTGGCGGTCATGCCCGACCCGATCCCCGCACCAAGGACAAACGAACGGGAATTGCGGAAGAACTGCCTGATACCGGCTCCCTTCACCTCAGCCGTCCGCCTGTCGATCCTGAGCCGCGCATCATCGCACGGCTCTACGTGAAGACTAGCTCCAACTCGCAGGTGCGTGCAACCGCCATACCGCCTTTCCATTGCCCATGAACAAGTGGCAATCGGCTGGAGCGGCGGTGAGGGTGAACTTGGAGGCGCCTTTGGGCCAACCGGATTGTGGCGCCCTGGCGACGAGAGCTTCGTTTCCGGCATTACCGTAGATGTACGTGACGCTGCCGAGATGCTCGACGAAATCGACCCCAAGTTCAATCGAGATCTCCTGCTGCCCGGGCATTGACGAGGAGAAGTCGTCCGGGCGAATTCCAACAGTGACCGGCTTGCCAACCAGCATCTGGTCCGGCTGGACCGGAACGGAGATCGTGGGCCCGGCGTCCAACCGGACATCCATGCCATGTTCATGAGCTGCTTCGACCTTGCCGCCCAGGAAGTTCATCTTGGGCGAGCCGATGAATCCTGCAACAAAGCGCGAAGCGGGATTGTGATACAGATCGTGCGGGCTGCCGACCTGTTCGATGTTGCCGTCCTTGAGCACCACGATCTTGTCAGCCAAGGTCATCGCCTCCACCTGGTCATGCGTCACGTAGATCATGGTATTTCCGAGCTGCTTGTGGAGCTTGGCGATCTGAACCCGCATCTGCACGCGCAAATCGGTGTCCAGGTTGGAGAGCGGCTCATCGAACAGGAAAACTTTTGGTTCTCGCATGATGGCGCGCCCGATTGCGACGCGCTGGCGTTGCCCTCCTGAAAGTTGTCGAGGCTTGCGCTCCAATAGATGGTCGATCTGCAATAGCGATGCTGTTTTGGCTATCTTGGCGGCGATCGCGGCTTTCCCGGCTTTGGCCATGCGCAGGGGAAAGGCCAGGTTCTCTTTCACCGTCATATGCGGATAGAGAGCGTAGCTTTGAAAGACCATGCCGAGGTTGCGATCGGCCGCATCGATGTCGTTGACGAGCTCATTGTCGATGAGGAGCCGCCCACCGCTGATGGGCTCGAGCCCGCCAATCATGCGCAGAAGCGTGGATTTGCCCGACCCGGACGGACCAACAAAGATGACAAATTCGCCGTGATCGATAGTCAGGTCGATATTACTCAGGATCTCGATTGTCCCAAAAGTCTTCTTGAGGCCCTCCAGGCGAACGTCGGCCATTATGCCCTCCTCTGTCGCGGTTGAGCCGCGCGAGCAGCACTTACCTCAATCTCGCGCAAGCTCGATACGATGAAGTCGGGAGCCATCAAGGACGGATCCTGACGCGTTGGCACGCCGGTTGTAACAAGCACCGTGGCAAGACCCGCCCTCTTTCCGGCTTGAATATCCGTAGGAACTTGATCTCCGATCATGATGGTCGACCCGCGCTTCGTACCGAGGCGTGAGAGCGCTGTCTCGATCATCGGCACTTGCGGCTTTCCAACGATCGAAGGCCGCACTTGCGTAGCAGCGGCCACAGCTGCAATGGTCGCACCAGCGCCAGGTTCGAACCCGCTGGCCGTCGGCAGCAGAAGATCGGGATTGGTTCCTATGAACACAGCTCCATTGAGGATCGACTCAACCGCAATTCGCAGCTTCTCATGCGTGATGTCCCGGTCAAGCCCCATCACGACAGCTTCGGGCGCTCGGTCCGTGACCTCCAGCCCAACATCTCGCATGGCCGTCACAAGCGAGGAAGCTCCGATGACATAGATTCGCGTTAGGTGCGGATAATTGGTTCGAACGAGTTCTGCGGCGGTGATAGCGCTTGTAACGACCTGAGACGGTGCGATCGAAAGACCAGATCCTCTCAGCCTGCCGACGACGTCCTCCGGGGTATGCGTTGAATTGTTCGTCGCAAAGCAGAATGGCACGCCTGCTTTCTGCCATCTCGTAAACGCCTCTATGGCATCCGCTATTGCGGTGCCGCCACGATAAACGACGCCATCCAGATCGGAGATAATCCCTTCTATCGGCGGCCAGTTGATCTTAGAGCTGAGGCTAACCATTCATCAGCATCCCACCATTCACATGGACAATCTGCCCGGTCATGTAGGAAGCTGCGGGGCTGGCCAGGAACACCGCAAGCCCTGCGATATCTTCCGGCAGTCCGACCCGGCCCAGCGGAATTCGGCCACTATGGCGCGCTTCGGTTTCCTCCCGCGGACGCCCGTGCAAGGGTGTATCGATAATCCCGGGAGCAATCGCGTTGACGTTGATCTTGAACGGAGCACATTCATAAGCGAGCAGCTTTGTCACATCGTGCACGATGGCTTTTGACAAGCAATAGTCGGCGCCGCCAGCCTGGTAGTTGAAAACAGCACCTTGAGATGACAACGAGGACCCGACATTGACGATGCGGCCGCCTTTGCTCTTCATGAAGCGCTCGATCGCCAGCTTCGCGCAACGAAGCACTGCGACGGAATTGATCTGGATGGTTTTTTCGATTCGATCGGCATTTCCGGTCAGAAGCGCCTGAGCCGATTTTATTCCGGCGTTGTTGATCAGGACATCGAGCCTGCCGAAGCGCTTGGCGATCTCATCAAGCACCCTGCCGACATCATCTTCTCGTGACACATCCATGCTCATCGGCAGGATGCCATTGCCGTGCGGCAAACGAGTCAGAATGACTCGCAGGTTTTCCAAATTCGCGTCGGTTGCCAGGACGTTCGCACCGCCTTGACGGAAAGCATTAGCTATGGCTGAGCCAATGCCTCCACCTGCACCGGTCACAAGCACGGTCCTGTCTGCAACTGAGAACTGTTCGGTCATTCCAACTCCAAGATCGATTGAGAATTCAGAAATTCGTCGACGGCCCAACTGCTAGGCATCGATCTTTGGGCGCCGCGTCGCGTCACACATAAGGCGGCAACCGCGAGCGCCTTTTTGATCGCTTCTCGTATCGGCAACCGATGAGCAAGAGAGGCTGCGAAAGCTCCATTAAAGGCATCCCCCGCCGCGGTCGTATCAACGACCTTCACAGGAAATGCGCGGAGCGCGAAAGTCGCGCTGGCATCGGCGTAGTAGGCTCCCTGCGCACCTAGTACCCGGAATCAGAGCTGAGTGATACGGCGGCCTTTGAAACGGCGTTGACGGACCTTTTTCTTGGTCCAGACGAAGGGCTCGGCTCTGTCGTTGTATGCGTTGACGTAGGCATCGATGTGTTCCTGAAGCTGCTTGAGGCTCGTGAAGGAGGTGCCGCTGAGCGACTGCCCCTGCAAGATGGAAAACCATACTTCGACCTGATTGAGCCATGACGCACTTGTCGGCGTGAAATGAAATTGCACGTTGGGGTGGGCCTTGAGCCAGTCCTCGTTCTTTTTATGGGTGTTGAGGTTGTCGAGGATGACGTGAAGCTTGCGGTTCGGAAAAGTCGCGGTGACGCTGTTCATGAAATCGAGAAACTCGACGCGGCGCCGGCGTTTTGAATGGGTCGCGATGATCTTTCCGGTGGCGACTTCGAGCGCCGCAAACAATGTTGTGGTGCCATGCCGCTTGTAATCGTGGCTTTGGCCGGTTAAGGCGCGGCCATTGGGCAACTTCAGATAACCCTGCGCTCGCTCCAAAGCCTGGATCGAGGGCTTCTCGTCCACGCACAGCACAATGGCCTTCGCCGGCGGCGCGACATAGAGGCCGACAACATCGGCGGCTTTGGCCGTAAAGTTCGGGTCGTTGCTCTCGCACCAGGACTTGCGAGCCACCAGGTCAATCTTGTGGCTGCGCAGGAACCGCCAGACATATTGGACATCGACATCGCCCAGCGCCTCGGCCAGCAGGGGGCCGGTCCAGCGCGCAAACCCTTGCGGTGGCGGCTTATCCAGCAGCTTCAGAATCCGCTTGTCGGTCGTCTTCGTATAGATCGGCTGCTTGCCAGGCCGCGGCTTGTCTTGCAGCCCTTCAAGGCCATGGTCGGCATAGCGATGCCGCCAAAGGCTGACAATCCGCGGCTGGACCCCAACTTCCTTGGCGATCGACCGGGTGCTGCGCCCATCCGCCGCCAACAGAACTATCCGCGCCCGCTTCAAATCGCGCTGCAACGTCACCGGTGAGCGACAGCACGCCTCAAGCACCTTGCGATCTTTCCTCGAAAGGTGGACTTCTCTTGCTTCGGGTATCATCCCGACCTTGAATCACGACTCACGTTCCAAGAAAAGTGGGTACTAGCGTGATCAGCGCTGCCTTCGGCCCGAGATCGAGAAGCTTTCCAGCCGCATGAGCGGCGCCGTCGAAGTCATGCACCTCGACACCGGTGAGCTCGAAAGCTTCCGTCTGGTTTGGTGTGACGAAATCGACACTCCTCCACGCCGCGGGCGACAGGCCCGCCCTCACGGGGGCCGGATTGAAAATAAGATCGAATTCCTTGACGCTCTTCAATGCAAAAAGGTGATTGAGCGCGGGGACCGGCATGCCCATTTCGGCAACGACGATTGCGTCCCGCTCAATGAATTCGGCCGCCTTCTCGACCATGCTCGGAGTGACATTTGCATTGGCTCCCGGGTCTATGACAATCATGTTGGAGCCGTCGTCGCCGACGAGGACAAGAGCAGAACCGGATATCTCCCCCGGGCATACCTCAATGGCATCAAGGCGGACACCTGCCTCACGCAGCGCTTGCAGCAACGATCGGCCAGCGTCATCATCGCCAAGCCGGGTGTAGAAGCTCGGCCGAAGCCCCAATCGAGCGGCGGCGACCGCCTGATTTGCGCCCTTGCCTCCCGCATTCTGCTTTAAGCTTCCCATCAGGCTTTCACCCGGCGTTGGAAGCCGCTCGACGTTGAAGCAGAGGTCAAGATTGGTCGTTCCGAAGAACATCAATGGTCTGGGGCTCATTTCACGGCCCCGAAGGTAAGGCCACGTTCGAGATGACGCTGGCCAAGGATAATCAGGACGATCGGCACAATCATGGTCACCACCAAACCCGCAGCCATGACCGGATAGAACTGAACGCCTGGATTAAGCAGCTTGAGCAGGGCCACGGTGACCGGTGCTTTCGTCGAACTGAGGATCAGGCCGAGAGCGAAATTGTGCCAGGCAAGCAAGAAAATGAGCAATGAAGCGCCGATTAGGCCGGGCTTTAGAAGCGGAAGAACGATGTGCCAGACTACACGGAACGGCTTTGCACCATCCATGGCCGCCGCCTCCTCAATGTCCTTTGGGATGTCCTCGATATATGATCGGCTTAGCCAGATGATCATTGGCAGCGTGACGACCTGATAAACCCAGATCATGCCGAGATAAGTGTCATAAAGGCCAACTGTTTGGAACACGCTGAACAGCGGTATAACGACAAGGAGTGCCGGCGCGAAGCGGAAGCCCAGAATGAAGAACGCGATGTCCTCCTTCCTAGGGATATCACGTCTTGCCAAGACGTAACCTGCGGGTACGCCGGCGATCAGCGATACGAGCACCGCGCCAAGCGATATCACGACGCTATTGGCGACCGGCGTCAGGAAATCAACCTTGATGGTGCCGTAGCTTGTCGCCCCGGCCTGGGCGGCATCGAACAAAACGCGGAAGTTTTCAAATGTTGGAGTGAAGACAAAGCGCGGCGGCAAGGTCATGACCTCGGCCTGCTGCTTCAGCGACATCATCACGATCCAGACCAGGGGAAATGTCAGGATGAGCGTACAGACAACAACCAGTCCATTAAGGAACAAGCTTGCGGGCGTTAAGCGTTTGAAGCGCATTGCCAGCCTCCTCTAGCTTACGCGCTGCCGAACCAACCGCCACAATTTTACCATGGCCAAGGTCCCGAGAAGCACGATCAACCAGTTGACAACCATGAGCGCGGCACCACGCCCGAAGGCGAGGTTTTGAAAGGCTGTGATGTAGGCGCGAACCGAGAGCACGGAGGTACTGTCACCTGGACCGCCCTGGGTTGTTCCGAAGATGATATCGAACTGATTGAGCGACTCGATCAGCCGAAAGACTGCGGCGATCAGGATATACGGTGCAATAAGTGGAAGCTCAATATGGAGGAACGTCGCCCAACCCTTAGCGCCATTGATCCGCGCGGCTTCTCTGATCTCCTCGTTAATGCCCTGCAAACCGGCGAAGATGATGAGCGCAAAAAATGGTGTGTAAGTCCATATGTCGATGAGAACTAGCGAGAACATCGCCGTACCGGCGTCCGAAATCCAGGCGAAGCGGCCGATCCCGACGAGCGAAAGCAAATAGTTCAGAATCCCGTTTTGTGGATCCATCATTGTGGTCCACATCAGGGCGACGCTCATGGGCGGCAATACCAACGGAAGGAGAATGACAGGCCGCATCAATTGTGCAAGAAACACGCGGCTTGCGAACAATTTGGCGAGCGCAAGCCCAGAGAACGCTTCCGCGAGGACCGCGGAGCAGGCATACACCGTGGTCGCCCGCATGCTGTTCCAGAAATCTTGAGTCTTGATTGCCACTTCATAGTTGGTGACCCCAATGAAACGAACCAGGGGACGGCCAAACTTGAGATCGGTCAGCGATTGGAAGACGCCATAGAAAAACAGAAAAAGAAATCCGAGCAGTATGATGATCGCGGGAGCAATCGCAGCAAGGCTCCACCAGTCAAGAGCATGCTGCCCGGCGCTTTGCACCTGCTCTTTTTTGGGCGGTGCCAGTTGGCCTACCGATGATTGTAGCATCACGGTTGCGTCGATGCCTCGAAGGTTCATCGCTCACTTCTCGAAAGATACGCGGGGGTAGTGGAGGCGGCAATCCGGTGATGCCGCTCCCCGGTTGCCTTACATGGAGGAGCGAATCTCGGAGGCGAGGTCGGCCAATGTCGCCTTCACGTCCGCACCATTAACCATCTTCTGCATGGCAACTGCCCAGGCGTTCATGGCCTCGGCAAACCCTACGCGCGGCGTAAAGGCGAGCGCAGCCCGGTCCTGAACACTCTTGAAGGTATCCACGAAATTTGTGAATTCCGGTTTAGCCGCATAGTCGAGCCAAACCTTGTCGCTCCAGGTCGAAGCGCGCGGCGAGTTGACGAGCTTGCCGGCGATGGCACCGTTCAGCTCGACCTGCTTTGACGTCGCCCACTGAATGAAGAGCCAGGCCGCTCCCTTTTTCTGGGAAGCAGCATTCATGGCCAGGGACCAGATCCAGATGTTCGATTCGAAAGTCTTGCCGTTCGGAGCTCGCAGTGGCGGAGCGAAGGCAATCTTGCCCGAAGCGGGCTTGCCGGCAACATCGTTCCAGAACCCGAACATGTTAGAATCGATCGCCATCGCTGTCCGACCCGAATTGATGCCATCGACCACTTGGTACCAGTTGTCGTTGGCAAAGGATGGGGCAGCACACCTCTTGATCATCTCCACGTAGTCTTTGTGGAAGGCGATCGACTCGGGAGAATTGAGACCGGTTTCCAACTTGCCGTCCTTGACGACGAAGTCGTGTACACCATAGGACTTGGCGATTGAGATCGCGGCCGTGTGGATGCTGCTCCAAAAGCGCACTCCTCGCACACCCAGGGGCGTGATCGCGGGATCGGCAGATTTTAGCTTTTCGCATGCCGCCGACATTTCCGGCGGGGTTGTCGGAACCTTGATACCGTGTTTGTCAAGAATGTCCTTACGGTAGAACAATTGGATGTTTTCGAACCCGTGCGGGATGGCCCACACCTGACCCCGGCCCGGTTCGATCTGCCCGCCATTGACTTGCCAAGTCAGCGCGTCACGCAATGCGGGGAAGAAGTCCTTGTAGTCATAGCTTGCCGATGTGAGCTTAGGGTCGTTCAGATAGCGGTCGAGCGGCTCAAGCAGTTGACCGGGCGCAAGATCCCAAGCCGGTTGAATTCCTGTGCCGACGACATCCCACGAGGGCGATTTTGTGCTCAGCTGGATGGTCAGCTTATTCCAATAGGCATCGTCCGGATAAAGCTCGGGCGTCACCTTGATGCCCGTCAACTTCTCGAACTCAGGAAGCTGTGCTGCAACCGCGTCAGCATATGGATGGATGTCGTAAGCCCAAACGATCGAAGCGCCCTCGAACTGGCGCCAGTTGATATCCTCCGCTTTGGCCTGGCCGAAAGATGCGGCCGCACCGGACAAGAGAGTTGAGCAAATCAGAGCGGCTTTGACGAAATGGTAAGAATGGCCGCGCGGTGCGGCTAGCGTCCTTGGCATTGGTCCCTCCTCTGGGCTCTTCGGCCCTCAAGTTCACGTGCCTGTCGTCTTCCAGGGCCGCGAGTGTTGGTAACGCTAGCCGTGATTTTCCGCCCTTATGCACCCATTCAGATCGAAGTTGGGTATTTTTGGGTAAGTCAAGAAAACAGCGTTACAGCAGCCGTTGCAAAAGCCATGGGGAGATGATCAATGCAGGCCCATGTTCAGACCCCGCGCAGCCAGCCTACAAACGAGGGCCGAGCCGGGCCAACCGCCCGAGCTGATGCATAGTAGCTCGTTCGAATCCCTCTGTTAATCTCACCTTGCGGCACGGACGCCTCGATCTTGTTCTTGATTGTGCTGCTTTTAAGAGGGACGAGTGCTTGATGCATTGCCGCAACCTTTCTCGATCCGCAAACAATCTGGTCTCTCAACCCGCCATATTGCAGGACGAAGCTCGAGCGCGACCGCGAGCATCAGCAACAAGGCGTTGCGGATTAGGCCCAACGAAAGCCTCAGCCAGGCTGAGGGTGAGGCGGAGATTGTGGTCGACGGCGGTGAAGGCGATGTTGGCGGCGTCCCCCTCCCGGCCCTTTGAGATGGCAGCGACCGAGATGCCCGTCGCTCTTCATGTGGCCATTCACGGCTCGATGACTGAGAGGCGCCTGAGCCGATGCGCAGATAAGATTGCCGCAACTTAAGGCCGCACTCGCGGGCCAGCCGATTGGTTAATCGCCGCATATTCCAGCTTGGCATCGGTCGGGAGGTGATGGTCTTGGGCTGAACGGTGGTCTCCACCGTCGCTGCTTGAGATCGCGCGTCCGCAACGCGCCGGTCTCATGCGCCCCCTCAAGCTCTCGGCCAGCAAGAGCTCCAGCTTGTCACCGAGCCGCTTACGTCAATGGCCAAGCGTGCCCGTTACGCAAGCTGGCGCCCTCGTCAGTCCGAACGCCTACGTGGGCGTAGGAAGAATCGGATCAAGCTCCTCCTGCTCGAGGATCTTGGATCCATCTTTGGCCAAGTATGCCGCCAGTGAAGCGATGCCGGAGTTTGGTGGGCAACGAGCGGGTGCGGACTTTTTGGTCGGCGCCCGCCCCGAGATGCGGCAGGATCGGTCGTCCGACGGCGCGCTCCATCGTGTGGAATATCCAGGTGCCGTCCGGATCGATATCCGACCAGTGAAAGATCGGGGTTTGTTCGGACACCATTGCCGAGATCGTGCGCAGGGCCTGTTGGCTGGCAAGCGAGGGATACCCGCCAACATACAGCGTAGCACCCAGTCGAGCGGCGTCGGCCTCGGCGACGTGCCTGTTGAAGCTTGCCAAGTTTTCGATCGTCAAAACATACGCCGGCGGCTCCCGGAAGCGGACATGATCTGCCTCCTTAGGCGCGATCCCGAGATGAGCGGAGTGGCTCCGGAGAGATCGGCCCCAAGAAGATCGATCTTACCCGCGATCAGCAGCGGCGGGGCAAAGCGTTCCAGCCCGATCGCCCGCAGTGCCTCGCGGGGCCGCGCGCCCGGAGGAAACTCGAGGACGCCACTCAGGAGCCGAACCACGACGCCTTCAACGCGTTCCAGCGTCTTGCTGTGCCTCACCGTCCGTCGCGAGAAGGTCTTATAGTCCACGTCGAGATGCTTGTTGTCCAGGATGGCCTGGGCGAGATCGAAGGCGTGGCGCAACGTATCGACATCGGACGAAGCGACCCGCGGGCTACCGCTCCCGGTCGATCAACGACGGATCGACTGGTGCGCGCATCCGCACCTGAAGCGGTGGTTCGATCTGGTCAAGGCAGGCCGGGCGTGATCCGCGCGCAGCGGCGTTCATCGAACCATGATCGCCGCCCGGCGCGACCCTAACGATCAGCTGGCCGGCGTATGGTAGCCTTTCGGTTGCCATGCGCGACCCTTGAGGCGATCCATGGCCATGATCGAGTCCGCCGCCCCATCCGCGCCGCAAGTCCAGCGACATGGCTCGATCTTTGACTGTAGGAGGCGCTTCATCCAGAATAAGAGTTTAGGACTTTGGTTCTTTGAATGCCTTCTTCTTCAAGGCGGATAAATAATTTCCTCGAACTCTTGGACGAGATTTACCGGCCAAGCGCATTTCTAGCGTCACAACAAGTTCCTCAAATTTTTTGCGTGTTGCGCCCGCCAGAGGTCGTTGCCGATAATAGCTGTACAGGCGCTCGGTTATGAGAGCTGTCACCCACCGTGGCGTATCTTCCGATTCGTAAAACTCACTTATCCTGGTTATAGCTAGGGAACGAGTCGATCTCGAGCAACATGAAAGAGCAGAGCAGCGTGCGAATTGCAGATGTCTTCTCGCTGCGTATCTGCTCATCGATAAAATCAACCAGCTTTTCGCTTCCAAGGCTTTGATAGGCGATCTCGGCAACGATGGTCGGCATGACATGCTTGATCGTACCCTCGATGAACCTAAATAGCTGGGACAGCTTTTCACTCAGTACCGGGCGCGACCATTGGACGGTGTTTGGGCAACAGCTCCTTATCTGCACAACGGGTCTGTTCCGACCCTGAGAGACATGCTGGTGCCGCACGCCAAGCGGCCGATGTCGTTTTGCGTAGGCAGCCGTGCGTTCGACCCGGTCAACGTCGGGCTCGCGACGAAAGCACAGTCGTCCGAAAGCTGTGCGGCCGGTCTGACGAACTTCGATGTGTCGCTGCTTGGGAACAGCAATCGCGGACATTCTTTCGAGGGTAAGGAAACCGACTTAAGGAAACTGCCGCCCGGCATCATCGGACCAGAGTTGACCGACGCCGAACGGCGAGCGCTTGTCGAATATCTCAAGACTCTATGAGCGATGGCGTTCGACGCCGACTTGTGTGCCGGCGTCGCTAGCTTCCGCCGAGTTCGAATGCGCCTCGTCAGAACACGTGCCATTCGGCAGATTGTCCCTGCTCAGCCAGGTCATGTGTCCCTCCTGCCGGGACGTCGTCGATTGTCTTGAAGCCGCCATGAGCTCGCCGGTCCTAAGCAGCCCCGACTTGGCGCAATCCTGACGATCCCGCCCAACCGCACTTGGCGATGCTGGGCGCGGCTACAGTTGCGCACTCGAAAACCTGTTCATTTTCCAAAATCTGGGCGCTCCAAGTGTAGTTTTTACAACATTTAGCGCCGAGCTATTATGGTTAAGCCAATAATTCGCCCTACAACCTTGTTGTGCAGCGTAGCAACGAACCGGAAAGTTATCGCGGAAGAGGTGGTGGCGATCATTGGCGTGCGAGATCAGCCGGCTGCTACCGATCGGGGCCGTATATCGGCCGACAATAAGCCAAGGCGAGGACTTGGGAGGAATAAGAGCTTGGCGCCGACGGAGCCTCTGAAAACGCTCGCCCCTCTTAGACGGCAGTCGGCCTATACTACCTCTCCTCAAATGCCGCGCCAGAAGCTTCCTTCCATCACCATCAACAATCTCGCTCCAAAGGCCCGCTTTCAGAGACCTCCAAAGCTACGCTTCCGGATTAAATCGACAGCTGGGGGTTTATTTATCGAGGCCAGTTCCGCCCGATGCTCTACTGTTCATCGTTGACCACATATTGTCGCGGCGGCGCTGCACCGAGGACCGAATGCGCATGGCTTCGCGGTACTTCGCGACCGTGCGGCGGGCAATATCAATGCCCGAGACTCGCAGGCGCTCAACGATCGCGTCATCGGACAGAACCGCTGACGGCTCTTCGGATTCGATCAGCTGCTTGATGCGGTGACGCACCGCTTCAGCGGAATGCGCCTCACCGCCATCCGCCGAAGGGATCGATGCCGTGAAGAAATATTTCAACTCGAATGTGCCGCGATTTGTTGCCATGTATTTGTTGGCGGTGACGCGCGACACCGTGGATTCATGCATCTGGATGGCCTCGGCAACGGCCTTTAGATTCAGCGGCCGCAAATGCGCAACACCAAGGGTAAAGAAGCCGTCCTGCTGACGCACGATCTCGGTCGCAACTTTCAGGATGGTGCGGGCGCGCTGGTCGAGCGCGCGCACCAGCCAGGTCGCGTTCTGCAGCGCGTCGTTGAAGTAGGACTTATCGACGTCCTTGCCGATCTTCTTCGACAGCTTGGAATAATAGGTCTGGTTGACCAGCACGCGCGGCAAGGTGTCGCTGTTGAGCTCGACATGCCAGCCGCCATCAGGAGCCGGACGGACATAGACGTCGGGTACCATCGTCTGCAGCCGCGCCGACCCGAACTTCATGCCCGGCTTGGGACTGAGCCGGCGGAGCTCGTCGATCATGTCGGCGATGTCCTCGTCGTCGACGCCGCAGAGCTTGCGCAAGCTCGCGATGTCGCGCTTGGCGAGGAGATCGAGATGCTCGACGAGGGCCTGCATCGCCGGATCGTATCTATCGAGCTCGCGGAGCTGGATCGCCAGGCACTCGCGCAAGTTACGCGCACAGACGCCGGGCGGATCGAACTCCTGCAGGACGGCAAGAACGTGCTCGACATCCTCCTGCGTTGCGCCGAGCCGCTCGGCGGCCTGGCCGAGATCCGGCGGCAGATAGCCGGCTTCGTCGACGAGATCGATCAGATACTGCCCGATCATGCGCTGCGCCGGCGCGGTGAATGCGACCGACAGTTGTTCGGCCAGGTGGTCGGACAATGTTGTCTCGGACGCGACAAACGCTTCGAGATTGTAGTCTTCGTCACCCGAGCCGCCGCCACCCCATTCGGTATAGGTGGTCATGGCGCCATCCCGGGCGTCGCGCACTTGGGCCTCGGCCAGCTGATCGCCGCTGACCTGATCGACCTCAGTCGGGGCTTCGGCCCCAGCTGCATCGTCACTGGCACGCTCGAGCAGCGGATTACACTCCAGCTCTTCCTCCACGAAGGTCATGAGGTCGAGATTAGATAATTGCAGCAGCTTGATCGCCTGCATCAGCTGCGGCGACATGACCAGCGACTGGGATTGCCGGAACTCTAATCTTTGCGTGAGCGCCATGAAGCAAGAACCGTTACTGAAGTTGGTCTGCGTTTTGCTCATCTAGTCAGGAGCTGATCTAAGCGCTTTGATGTCGCGCAAAAGCGGATGCGAGGTGAGATGAAGGCAGCGAACAACGGAATCCGACACTCAGTCGGAGCTCCCTCGTCAATCCCCATTGTGCGCGAGATGAGAGGACTAGGAATTCGGATGCGGCACTGTGACGCGAGGGCATCAACAAACAGGACAGCTTCCCGTGGCGATACTCCTATCAAGGACTTGCAGTCCCCGGCAGTTTCGGTGAGTTCTGCGCGTAGCCGCGATCCTCCACCCTCCCGCAGGAGCGCCGGCAACAGCTGCGCGGGGCTCAGGATCAGTGCCTGCCGCCACTCAGACAGTCCCTCGCTGTCGAGCCTTGCTGCACGCTCGAATTAGCGCGAACTTCGAAGCCGATCGTGGAAGGAAGTTGCCCAAACGAATTGGCACTAGGGCTGGCAGTCGAAAATAGTTGAGGTAGCGGGTTGAACCGGCCGCAAGATCGCTATTGCGTCAAACGCGATTGCGAGGCGATCACCATTCAGCTGCCCAACGCCTGCCGCTTGTTGGCCGCTAGCGTCTGCCCCATGTGCGTCGAGAAGAGTCTCTTGTCCGGGTTGCTGACGCAAATCGGCAGAAGTTCGAATAGCGGGCATATATTGGCCTGCTCTTCGGCTTATCCTGCCGAAAGTTCCAACGTATTCGGGATGACGAATCTGGGGCCTCTGACGCATCAAATCTGGGACAGTTAGTTTCCTCCGCTTGGCCGCTGAGCGGGACGATCTTGTCGGTTTGGTCGAGAGCCCTGCGCCAGTCGCCTTGCTTGCAGCGGCCGGCCGACATACTCGCTCCGCGAGAGGCGTCCGCACGCGCGAGACCGCCATGATGTTCCTACGACCTCGAGCAACATTTCATCGCTGGCCAGCGGGGTCTTGCCAGCGCGTTGGCCCACTCCTCGCCATATCGGTGCTGCCGGTGAAGCCTGCCGCCTCCCCAAACAACACCTCTCCGAAGCTTCGGTGGGATGCCGCCCCCAATCACTCGCCTCAGTGGCATCTGAGCTGCGGCGAAACGACAAGAAGAATTCGCGCTCTTGGTACAACTCACCGGGTCGCAGAGGCAAGCTCCCGAGCCGAACCCCGGCTCATCGCCCGCGTCGTCGTACCTGCCATTCGCGCTCCCGCTGCCTCTGCGCCGATGGTAGCACCATACACCGCGCTGTAGAACACCGCAGCGGAAGTTGGCGCCGCGACATCTTATTCCGGCTACCGACGCAATTGAGCGGCCGCGTGAGGAGTTCGAGCGACGGATCAAGATCAAGACCGTTTGCCATCAGCGGCCGCCGCGGCAATGCCGTCCTGGCCTGCTCACCCCCGGCCAGATCAACATGCGCAAGGTCGACGGCTGGAGACCCCTCACCACAAATCCTTCGATAGGTAACTTGGGACGCGCCTAGTTGTGGGGCGCGCACCATAGCCACAATGCAATGCGCATCGCGATTGAACTCGCTGCGCACGGGCAGGTAGCTTCATGTTAGTGGAAATCGCGCCGACATTGCCGCAGCTGGCAAGCCTCGATTGCACAACGCGAAGCATCAACTTCTCGATAAGGGCCGCGCTGCCGCTCAGGTGAAGGGCCTGGCTTCAGCGATCACGGCTTCGTCCAGCGGCAAGCCCCTGCCATAGGGACGAACCAGCTTTCGCGGGCGGTCGCATCGAGCAGCGGCACCTCAGTTGCCTGATTGATATGGCCGGGACGGCCGGCTGGCGCAGCCTCGAGAGCCTCGAGACGGTTGGTGGCGAGAATGAAGATGTTGTCATTGTTGCTTCAACCCGTTCATTGCGTTGAGCAGCCTGTTTAGCAACACTTACTTGCAAAAACCTATAACAGCGCGATTCCTGGCAAACAGATCGACATCCTCGATCTGAAACGGATGGAACTTCATATCAATAGCGCCGGGATCGCGTGGTCGGTATGACAAAGCATGCGATTTACCGCCTAGGACCTGCATTGTCCGAACTAGGAAATCCAGCCTCAGGCGAGTCTGACGCAGCGAGACTTGCATGAAGCGCCGACGCCCCTAGGTCCACGCCAGCCACTGATAAACACCGGACACGCGCGCCGGATGCGCTTGCCCCGTCATCTGGTTTGAGCCAATTCCGTTGAAGTACATCGTTGAATCCACTAGAGATCGGCTATCCCGACCGCAGCAGATGAATCGCAAAGGAAGAGCCCGCCGACGCAGGGTCCTTGATCGTTCCTTTGAAGGCGTACGGAGCTAAATGATGCCGCGCCGGGTTGCTTTGGCTACAGCATTTGTCCGGTTTGCCGCCCCTAGCTTTCTGATGACGTTCTTCATGTGGAAATTGACGGTATTATCAGTGACGTTAACAAGTTGCCCGATTACCCAGGCTGACTTCCCCTCTGCGACCCAGTATAGGCACTCTGTTTCTCGCGGTGTTAGCGGAATGTCTGTCTCGCAACTCTCATCAAGCGGCGGTGTAATCTGCGCGACAGCGTTGTGAAACGCCGACGCCAATGTCGTGAGATGAGCCATGCGATCCTGTGGATCGGCATCATCGAAAGGAGATGCAAACGATACGAAAGCCGATCGGCCTTGCGATCCAAACAATGGCACGCTCATGCCATGCTTAAGGCCTGCTTCTTTGGCCTCGCGTAAGACGCGCAGCTCACGGGGCTGTAGTTCATATCGACTGGTTAGTTCATCCCAAAGAAAGGGCCTTGGCAGCATTGCTGTCCGCCGGACCACCGGGTCGATCGCTTGATATTCTTGTTCAGCATAGCGTTGGCACCAATCAGACGGGAAGTTTATAGTTGGCGGGGGCGGTAGATACTCTGGCAAACGACGCTCATTGGAGCAGGAGAGTGCTCCGTAGGCGACTTTATCAAAGCCTTCATTGCTCGCGAACTTCACAAGAAGATCGAACAGCGCTGCGATTGATCTTGTCTGTATAGCGCACTCGATGAAGCTGAATAGGTCGGGCCCGCGGCTTTCCCGTCTGCTTGAAGCGAGTGGCATTTTGCCGTGCGACTGGTCATCCATTTTCTATTTCCGTTTGCTTACACAGATGTTGGCTTTGCTTCTTGCAGCTGAAAGCTCGCGCGCGAAAGGAAAGCTCGGCCCAGAACTGTTTCACACGGTCCCAGCACGCTCCGAGAAGATAATCGGAGCGACTTGACGCACGCTGGCAGGTCGAGCCAAAGCGAAGCTGACTTTGTTCGCTGCTGACCGGTCGGGCTGCTCTCCGAGGTGCCAGTGCCCCAGTCTCTCGAAAGAACGGCTGGCAAATCATGCAACGATTGCGGCGGACACGGTCAGCACTTCTCGTAAGAACATGCCGGCATCTCGAGCGCCACCGCAAAGGAGCGAGGTCGGCATGGAACTGTTCGCAGCTCGGCACACCACACCCGGACGGGTCCAGCGCCCTCAGGTGCTTGCGCATTTTGGGCCACCACCCGCGGACATCAACAAATGGCTGCTTGACGAGGACGACAGCGTGCATGCGATCCTCAGGACTTTCCAAGAACCACCGATGCGCACAGCAATTCTCGCACCACTCGCCGATCGGAGAACTTGCCCCCATAATAGGGGCACTCGCAGAAAGATGGTCTCCTCTGGTTGAGCGGATGTGACATACGTCGAACATGCGACAACGTCTCATGCGCGACACAGAATTTGATATAGATCAAGAGCGTGATTAAAGGCCTGCCGTCTCACCTGCATTGACGGGGCGCGAATGGCACTCCCTGAGTGCCATCTTAACGCGCGAGGCAAGTCCAGTACCAACCTTCCTGCGGGCAGCGGAGCAGCAGTTTAGTGTGGCTCTGCTTTTCGAGCAGTCGAGGACGGCACTTTCGAACTTTCGCTGTGGCTCGCCTTTGCGAACTTCCCATCGGCGTCGTGAAGACTTGCCCCCTCCTTGCAAACCCGAGGAGAGAGCGAATGAACGAGGAAAGAAACAAAGGCTCGTTGTTGATCGGTCCGGGAGCAGGTTGATAGAACTCCTTGTGGCGTGGCGGAAATGTTGCGCCTCTCGGGCCTAGGGTCTGAAGCGGGTTACACGCCAGCTCGGGTGCAGCCTTCACACGATGAAGGGCTATGGAATGGCGGGTGAGGTGAAGCCGTTCAAGTCGTGTCCGGGTTAGCTCTCCCGCACCACGGTCTTCAGGTAATGGTAGGCCTTGATGATCTCGACCAGGCGCTGCTCCGTAGAGCGGTCGCCGCCATTGGCATCGGGGTGGTGCCTCTTGACCATCGCCCTGTACCTCGCCTTGATATCTCCGAGCGTCGCATCGACATTCAGGCCCATCACCTGCAACGCTTTCCGCTTGGCATTGAAAAGCTTGCGCGTCTCAGGCCTGGCCTCCGCGCGGGCGCGTCCCTTCAGCTCAGCGAGCATGCAAAAAGCATCGCAGTCGTCCTCGGAATGGGCCGGGCTGCCGGTCATCTTGCGGGCGCTGATGGGCTCGCCGATTTTCCAAGTTGGACGATGGCCCGTCAGCGCGTCATTCTGGTAGCGCGCGATCGCTTCGGCGTCCATCCCGGAGAAGAAATTGTAGGACTGATTGTATTCGCGAGCATGCTCGATGCAGAAGTGCCAATATTCGCGCGCATTGTGGCGGCCCTTTGGCGCGGGATGGGTTGCCTTGTTCTGGCAATCAGGCCATTCGCATCGCACCGCGGTCCGGCGCTCCTCCTGCGCTTCCTGCTTGTTGATGCGAATGGAGGCGAAGAATTTGGATGTGTCGCTCAGCATGACTTGGCTCCGTTGGGCGGAGCGGCAGTAAGCAGCGCCGCTTCTAAGCTAGAGAATTGGTTTCGACGGCAAGTTGGATCTGACTCGGCCTTTGCGTCTAGTTCAGTGCATGGTGTAGCAAGCACTTCCCAGCAATCGACATGCCAGGACTCGCGCGCTTGGTTCAGACAATCATCTCTTTGCGATCTCAGATCGATTCAATTGCAATGTGCTGTCGGGCTCTGCACATCGAGGTCTTGAACGGGACCGGGTGAATACGAACAAAGCGGGAGCTATGCAGGAATCTGGCTGATGACGCGCTTAGGGAAGCAGCGGAGCAACGCGGATGGTGAATTTGCGAGAACTTCTCGACGAGGCGATATGGCCAGAATGAGACTATCAACATCCTGCCCTTCGCTCAGCCGCCTGCGGTTGATCATGCGTGCTACAAATTCTGCGCAACAGAGCGCGTGTTCTGCTCGCCCGGTGCCGCGACGGAATCGTTCCAGAGACGCCGGCGAGATGAAGCGGCCAAGGATGGCCGCGCAACACCGCAAAAGCTATCGGCGCAATCGAGGCGGCCGGGCCCAAGGTGAGGACCGGGCGCGCGACTCTCGCCGGTTGGATCCGCTTCACGTACTTGATTTTGCCAGCCGAGCGCGGCGACCAGGAGCTTTGATCCCCTGCTTAGCCGGGCCGTATGTTGACTCGCGATTTCAGGAGGCACGATCGGCCCTGCTGGAAAGGATGCGGCGAATCTTTTGCTATTAGCGATTTTTGGGGCCTGAACAATCGATCGCGGGGCAAATACGTGCGCCGCAGCACAAGTCCGCCGGCGATCAAAGAGAGCCCGAGCTGGTTCTGAGCGGCAAGAAGAAGGCCATGGAGGGTCTCAACGGCGCCCAGCCGGCGCGGTCGCGGAGCATGCACTCGACATCTTTACTGCGAGCGCACCAAATATGTGCGTGGCCGCGATTACCGGACAAGGATCGCCGATATAAAGCCTATTGGCTTTCTGTGTCTTGCCGGCCGAGCACCAGCAGAGAACCACAATCCGAGCGAGAGCATCCGCCGCGGTACGGCACACGAACATGCGAGCCAGGAACCGTTGTCGGCCACCAACCGTATTAGATTGTGCAAGCTGAGCAAGCGTGAGACGTTGGGATGACCGAAGAGCCACAATCAGTTGCCGAGATCATCGCGGCGTCAGAGTGCCGACAGTATTTGAGCCCGTCCCAAACAGGCAAAAACGATGCCGCCTGCTCGGCTTCGTCACCAGTCGCGATTGCGGCGAAATGACTGAGCTGAGATCGCACTCCGGTTAGTCTCTAAGCACGTCAGCTTGTCGACAGCTGATCCTAATAGAGTGAGACAGTGACACGATTGGATCGGCATTGCGAGCCGACTCAAACCACCGGAGAGTCGACATGGACCCTTTTAACCGCATCAACCCACTCGACCGTGACCACGCCGCGGCACCGCAACAGCAGCAAGCGGAGTTTGAGCCTTACTTGGATGAAGTGCCCCAGCTTGATACCTCGACAATCGCAGAGAATCCCGTTTTTCATGATCCCTACTACCCTCATCTGTCTGAAGAAGGCCTTAGACTGGCCCAGGCATTGGGACTTGAGCACCAGAGCACGGACCGTCCTCATCCCGAACACGCAGTCACCAGACGCGAGGACGCCGCTGCGCAGCATCGCGCGCCGCAGGGTGGGCCGGAGGAACTGACTGCGCAAGGTCACGATCAGGATCCGTGGCAAGAGCCGATACGCGAAGCGATCCTAGCATCGTCTCTCAACCGGCCAGCCCCGGGTGGTCTGGCACCGGATCCCGAAGAAGCCGTTCGTTACTTCAGCTGGAGCGGCGCCTACCGGCCGGCTGCAAACGAGCTAGCCTCGGTCGCTTCCAGCTCAGGTCACGAAGTCGTTGTGGATGAGGATTACACCGGCCAACCTACGAAGAGGCAGAGGACACTAAGCCTGGCGGAAGAAAATGCCACTGCGCGCCAGCGCACCGAGCCCGGCAATTCAACCGGTCGCGAGTTAATTGAAGACGCCGGCGCACCGCTTCTGGCCAGCAGCCGGTTCGTCCTTCCTGAGGAAGTCTACGATCAGGATCTGCTGTGGGCCATGGTGGATAACGCTCGCCCATCGTCATCTCTCGAACCAAACGAGGGTCATCACCAAGCCCTGGACTCAGAAGCGGCCGTTGGTCCGTTCAACGCGCAGCACGGCGACCAGCACGCGTCCGCTGCGCACGAGCGCAGCAACGTCCCGCCGAGCCAGGACAGCCGACCTACCAGTTTTATCGTTCACAATGACCGTTACACGGCGCTGTTCGTGCCTGCGGGGGCGATGAGGCGAAGCACCCCACTCAATCCGCCAGGCTCAACCATTCAATTCGGATCTCGACCGGAAAACGTTCTGCCGCCCAGCCTGCAGCCAACGGATCGAACCGCCCGATCGCTTTTTGGACGGTCGATTGAGCAAGCCGCTCCGGCGTCCTCCAGGGCTCAGAGGACGTACCCCGCGGCCCGCGAGATTTACGCTGCATCATTCTCCGTTCCCGAGACTTTTTTGCACGGCACCCAACCCGCGCCGGACACGATGCGGGCGAAACTCGGCCAGTGGGGCCTTCTGCCGGACGAAGCGCATCCGACAAAACAATACGACATTCATGGTGAGCGCTACACCGCCCTTTTCGGACCCGGAGGCTCCGATGACCTTCGGCTCATCCATCACCCACGAATGTAGACGCCGAGGGACATCTCAAACGCATGGAGCCCGTCCAGATAGTTCCGGAATTGGACTTGTTATTGGACCATAGCTTGCTCCGGCTGCTCCTGCGAGGTTGGCGCGGTTCTGGGCAGCACAGATGTCCGCTGCTCGCGTCGATGACTTGCCAGCATCATCGCTTAGCAACTCCTCGTTGGGCCGAACTTCTACCTCCGTTTTCTTGCTAACTACGGCGTGATCACGTTGATTGCCTCGAGGCGGTTGTGCAGCGAAATCGGCAGTCGAGTGCCGGCCTCCCGCGCACTTTGCCTGCAATATCTGCTCCACATCCACAGTTGCCTGGGCACGCACTGACGCATTCACCCGCGGGCGGCTCTTGAAGCTGCGATGAAGGGCTTGTCGGCGGCTTGCCGGGCCGCGAGAGCATCGAGCGCGCCGTCGCGCTGGTAACAGGTCATGATCGTGCGACACGAGCTCGCCGCTATAATCGACACGGATCTTTGCTCGGAATGCGACTGACTTGCAGCCCTCCCAGCTCACGGCCTTGTCGCTGGAGGCGATCCGCAGCAGGCGGCCCAATACGCCTGGAGAAGACATAAATTGTGATGGAGGCGCGGATAAACGAGCCTACCAATTCGTGCAGCAGATTTCGCAGCTCACGTCAGTTAGTTTGCTGGGTAGTAACTCCGGGAGACTTCTTCAATGCTGATCGTCGACACAATTTTGAAGCCAGACAGGTTTGGCGGTATTGGACTTTTCTCCGCGACTCGTTTGCCCAAAGGTTCGTTGATCTGGATTCACAACCCAATCGTTGACATCACGGTGACGCCTGAACAATACGAAGCCCTAGCTCCAACATTCCAAGCGCTACTTGATAAGCATGCCTATCCAAGAGACTACAAGGCTTACGATGGTGTTATCGAGTACAATGCTGACAATGCCCGCTTCATGAACCACAGCAGCCGCCCAAACACATACCAAGACGACCGCCGAGTTTTCACAGCCCGTGACGTACAACCCGGTGAAGAACTGACCTGCAATTACTTATTTTTCGATCCACGGTGTGACGTATCGTGGAATGAAGAACCATCCATGAATCTTGATGCCCCAACGGGCTAGGCGACGGTGGATTCAAGTTCGCGGTCTGACGACTTGATCCGTTGGCGAATTACGCCGGCAAGACTTTCGGCAACTCGTTGTGGCCATCGACCGACTCGGCCAATTTTCTAGCTGCCTTACCGAGCAAGAAGATTTGCGAGCGGAGCCTTGTTCGACAGACATCCCTTGGCGCGCAGAGCTCCTTGGCGCACCGTCGCGGGAGCGCTTTCGATGAGGTATCTCCTCGAGGCGGACTTCATTGCATCTCTAGAGCTTACCCAACGCCGGATCTCCGCGGATGTGCCCGTTCTCGCACTGACTTTTGAGTCTTGATCCTCGATATTTCCTGAGATGGCCCGGGCACCGATCCTGATATTACCTTTAGGATAGGCCGATTGTGCCGCTTGATGTCAGAGTAGCAGATGTGCTGTTACAAACGCACTTGATGAGGGCTTATCGCGGCTCGATCTTTGCGCCTCCGATTTAGCTTCGCGCAATGCAGAGAGCATCCGTCCCATCTGGTCACGATCCTACATACTGCCATATCAGGACCTGTTTAGATAAGAGATCAGCGACTATCGTGTGATCGATTTCGTCGGCCGAGGTCCATCCGATCTTGCCGATCAACTATCATTACGCGCTCAAGGATGCCGCGAGGGACGAAAGCCGCAAGACAATGGGCGCGTCGATCCTAAAGCGGTCCGAGCACGACTCCTAGCTTCCTGGCGTACTCACGCTCCCAAAAACTAGGGTCCAGACTCAATTGAGCCAATATGCGACGAGAGCGGCGAGATGAACAGCGGCCAAAAAATTACGGGCGAGCTTGTCATATCGCGTGGCGATGCGCCGGAAGTCCTTGAGCCTGCCAAAGCAGCGTTCGATGACATTTCGTCCTTTGTAGGCGCGTTTGTTGAAGCGATGGATGACGACACGGTTAGATTTATTGGGGATTACGGGCTTGGCGCCACGACGAATGATTGCGCCGCGAAGCTTGTCGCCATCATACCCTTTGTCGGCGAGGAGCACGCTCATGGGTGGCGCGAGCGCCAGGACATCGGGAGCCGCAGCGATATCGGCATCCTGGCCTGGAGTCAGATGCAGGACGACCGGCCGGCAGAGCGGATCGCTCAGCGCATGGATTTTTGTCGTGCGGCCTCCGCGCGAGCGGCCGATTGCTTGATTGTGCTCCCCCCTTTTCCGCCGGAGGCACACCGGTGAGCTTTAATCGAGGTCGAGTCGAGCGACAGTACGACGCCGTCTTCGCCAGGCTTGGCCAGCGCTTCGAAGATTGCGCACCATCGTCCTCGCTTGGCCCAGCGATTGAAGCGATTGTAGATCGTCGTGTAAGGGCCGTATTCACGTGGACAATCACGCCATCGTGCACCCGATTGCAGCATGTGAATGATGCCGCTGACGATGCGTCGGTCGTCGTCCCGATCCGGCCCCGTCAGTCCCCTCGGCAGATGCGGTTCGATACGCGCCCATTGCCTGTCGTTCAGCCAAAACAAACCAGCGCGCATTCTCTCGCCCCCGAATCAACACGTAGGCAAGAGAATCACGTGGCGCTATTTAGGTACAGACCCTAGTACGAGCTGAACTTGCAACGGCCGGCTGGTTGCCATCAGGCAGCTCGCGGAGTGAAAAGAACACTAGGCTTGAAATCTCACGGCTCATCCAAGCTGAACCAGCTTGTGCTCACCGGGCAGACCACAAAGTTCCGGCACATGCACGTGCCTTGGACGCTAGCTCCGCAATGCAGCGAACCTCGACACTCGTTCGTCCGCCTTCCACCCAATGTAGGGAAGTTGACGCGGCACGCTCTTAGTAAGCTCCTGCAGAACAAAGGAATTGCTCCGGCACGCGGCTTGCTACGTTGAGGACGTCATCACCAATCGTCGTGCGGTGATCTTCGGAGCGGCCCCGGCTCGTTATTGGGGGCCTGGTGCTCCGACGATTTGCCGTGCGGCGATACTTAGCGAGCGCGACTACAACTCGGGAAAGTTCAGGGCAATCTTTATGCGATCAAGAGTTCTCTTTTTGGGGGCTGCGACCATGGCGATCGCCACAACGGGTACATCTATGGCGAACCTCGGGCGAGAAGCCCTGCCACCGTCGGTGTGGAACTGGTCCGGAGGCTACATTGGCGGGCATGTAGGCGGCGGGTACGGTCGAACCTCTTTCACCAATCCGTTCGGCCCACCGATCTACGGCGACGTCGTCGATATTCCCTCCTTCGTCGCAGGTGGCCAAATCGGCTACAATTGGCAGAACAATAGTTGGGTGTACGGCCTCGAACTGGATGCCAGCGCAGCTGTCGCGAGCGGCTCAAACACCTGCCTCGCAGCCTCAGACTTGATTGTAAGCGCAAACTGCAACGCAGCTCCGAACCTCTTTGCGACCGGGACCGGTCGCATCGGTTACGCCTTCGGCTCGCTCGGGCAAACGCTTGCCTATCTCAAGGCAGGTGCAGCCTGGCAAAATAATCGAGGCGACATCGTCAACAACTTTGAAGGGGGCGACCTGCCACAGGAGAAAACCCATTTCGACTATGGCCAAGTTGGTGGCGTCATCGGGCTCGGTGTGGAGCAAGCCCTTACGCCTTCATGGTCGGTGAACGTCGAGTATGACTATCTGCATTTTGGCGGGCCGAGCGTCGCGACCGCTTCGACCGCGAAGTTATCTCCGTCTACGATTTTGCCGGCGAGCACGACCAGCCTGTCCAGCAACTATCACATTGGGAAAATTGGTCTGAACTACCACTTTGGTGCGGACCCAGAAGCCGCACCAAAGTCCGATTCGCCGCTGCATGCGAGATCAGCCGGCAGCGTACCACCCATTCCCTACACGTCCGGTTGGTCGTTCGAAGGGGGCTCGCGGCTCTGGCTGAGCCGGGGAAGATTCCAGTGGGATCAAAGCGCAGTCCCGTATGGCTGGCCTGAAGACCCCAGCATACTGATTTCCAGGCTCACTTATCATGCACTGGACGGACTTTCGGGGGAGGTTATAGCGCGACGATCTGGGTCGGAAGAGCGCGGCGATCAGGATGGCGAGTCAGTGTCGCGGCGCGATGATGATCGCCGCGATGATTGTCGCGCGCAAGAGTTTTGTTTGCTTTGATTGTCGCGGAGCGTCAATCAAGCGAGCGTTTTTTGTGTCGCGTGCTCCGGTGGCCGCCCTGGACCACGCTTTCGCTCGAGGGCAGTCCGCCTGCGATAGCTCTCGACGTTCATCTCGACGATGGTGGCGTGGTGAACAAGGCGATCGATCGCCGCGAGGGTCATAGCTGGGTCCGGAAAGACCTTGTTCCATTCTCCAAAGGGCTGATTGGCGGTGATCAGCAAAGAGCGTCGCTCGTAGCGTGCGCTGATGAGCTCGAACAGCACACTGGTCTCGGCCTGGTCCTTGGTGACATAGGCAAGATCGTCCAAGATGACGAGATCGAAGCGATCGAGGCGGTTGATGGCGCCCTCGAGGTTGAGCTCGCGGCGAGCCACCTGGAGCTTCTGCACGAGATCGGTGGTGCGGGTGAACAGGACGCGCCATCCGTTCTCGATGAGGGCCAAGCCGATTGCTGCCGCCAAGTGGCTCTTGCCTCCACCGGGCGGACCAAACAGCAGCAGATTGGCGCCCTTGCCGAGCCAGCCGTCGCCGGCGGCGAGTGCGGTCATTTGCGCCTTGGAGATCATCGGCACGGCCTCGAAGTCGAAGCTGTCAAAGGTCTTTCCGGTAGGCAGCCGCGCCTCGACGAGATGGCGCTCGATGCGGCGGCGGCCGCGCTCAGCGATCTCGTGCTCGGCAATGGTGGCGAGGAAGCGCGCCGCCGGCCAGCCTTCTTTATCGGATTGCTCGGCAAATTGCGGCCACAGCGCCTTGATGGCGGGCAGCCGCAGCTCGTTGAGCAACAGATTGAGGCGCGCGGTGTCGACTACGTTGGTTGTGCTCATGCGGCGCCTCCGATCTCGGCGGTACCGATGAGGCATTCATAGGTGGCGAGCGGTGCGAGGCGTACCACGACGTTCGGCACCTGGGCGGGATCCGGGGCGAAGTGAGTACGTAGCCGGTTGAGGTCGGGCAGCCGGCCGTCGTTCAGGTCAGCCGTGAGCTGATTGGCGAGTTCGGCCTCGCAACCGCGCTCATGGGCGAGTGCGAGGAGATCGACCATGATCCGGCAGGCCTTCTTGTCCGGTAAGCGTTTGCGCAAGACGTCGAAGGCTCGGCGGTAAGCTTCCCGGGGGAACAGCTGGTCGCGGTAGACCAGGTTGAGGAGCGCCATCGGCTTGCGCCGCAAGGAATGGATCACGTGCCGATAATCGACGACCTGATCGTGCTTGCCATTGGGATGCGGCCGCCCGCGCGGCAAGGTGAGGAGATGCGTGCCGCCGACAAACACGTCGAGGTGATCGTCATACAGGCGCACCCGCAGCCGATGGCCGATCAAGCGCGACGGCACCGTGTAGAACACCTTGCGCAAGGTGAAGCCGCCGGACGACGTCACGTGGACGATCACCTCTTCATAGTCCGACGTGCGGCGGTCCGGCAGATCCTGAAGTGCGCTACGTTCACTGTCGATCCGCTTGGCGTTGCGGGCATTGCGGCGGCTGGCGATCTCATCGATGAAGCCACGATAGGCAGCTAGATCGTCGAAGTCGGCGGTGCCACGCAGCAACAGCGCGTCGCCGATCGCTCGCTTGAGATGACCATGCGAACTCTCGATCGCCCCGTTCTCGTGGGCGATGCCACGATTGTTGCGGGAAGGCCGCATGCCGTAATGGGCACAGAGGTCTTCGTATCGCCGCGTCAGATCGTCTTTGGCGTCGCGGTCGAGATTGCAAAAGGCGGCCGACAGGCTGTCGGTGCGATGCTCCCGTGGCGCCCCACCGAGTGACCACAAGGCATTCTGCAGGCCTTCGGCCAGAGCGACGAAGCTCTCACCGCCGAGCACGACATGGGCGTGCTCAAACCCGGAATAGGCCAGCCGGAAGTGATAGAGACGATGGTCGAGCGGTACGCCCGCGATCGTGACACCCAATTCGCCCATGTCGGTGAAGTCGGACAGGCCGCGCTGACCGGGTTCGTGGGTCTGGCGGAAGATGACCTCCTGCTCCTCGCCGTGGATCGCCCGCCAGGCCCGGATCCGGCGCTCCAGCGTGCGACGGATGCCGGCGCCGAGCTCGGGATGGCGTCGGAGCAACTCCTCGAAGATCGTGACCGGCCGCACACCGGGGGCGGCCTTCAGCATCGGCGCGATCTCTGTCTCAAATACGCGGGCCAAGGGATCTGGCCGGCGACGGCCGCGGGGAGCCTTCTTCTGCGACGGAAGGCGTCGATCCTTCTCGATCCGGTAAGCGGTCGAGGTGCTGAACGAAGCCTTGGCGGCGGCCACGGGTGGGCTATCGGTCTGACGGTACTTCATGTAGAGCCTCATTTGGTGATCGGTAATGTGTCGGCCTGGCACGCGAGTGATTCCTCTTGGCGGAAGAACCACTTGCATAACCAGCCGGCCGCGATCACCAGTCGGCGCGGTCCGCTGTGGATCGCGCCGACGCCGGGCTCGTAACTCCGGTCGGGCTACGCCCTCCCTGCGTCACGAGCCCGGCGTAGCCCTCTCATCATGGTCGACGCTCCACTTCCATCCTGTTCGCCGCGCGGCAGGAGGTATTCGGCCGTGTCGACAGTCCCTGGGGAGTGTTCTTGAAGAGTAGCCTTGGTATCGGGTTCTTCAACAAAGGGAAATCGAACGATGAAGATTGGCTGCCCCACGAGGGATACCCCTACCTAAATACTCGTTCAGGTGAGTCAAACGGGCGATTTGCATATTACACGGCCGACGCCGGTTACGATGTCCTGCGCAGTACGAACTACAAGATCGGCGGATTTATAGGCTGGGCCTATTACAGCCAGAGCTCAGACTCGAGGGGTTGCGTTCCGCTCACAAATCCGCAGGACTTTTGTCGTATCAAGCCGAGCGACGATAGGATCGTTGGCAGCCAAGATACTCAATGGAATGCGCCTCGAATCGGCTTGAGCGCCGAAACTATGCTGACCGAGCGCTGGCGCCTGAATGCGGACATCGCTTACCTGCCCTGGACCGACTTCAAGGGCCGCGATAATCATCTCTTGCGCAAAAAGACCACCTTTAGTGAGCAACACGGCAATGGTGGCGGCGGCGTCCAGGTTGAAGGCCTTCTGTCCTACTTTGTCACCAACAATATCAGCCTAGGCGTTGGAGGCCGCTATTGGGCCATGTGGACGAAAAAGGAAGCGGACTCCGCGGACTGCGGAAACGGCTGCGGCTCGCTAGGATTTGCGAACTACAGCATGGAACGGTGGGGTACGTTCTTCCAGGCGTCTTACAAGCTCAACTAAGGGCTTCACTGTTACGAGGCTCCAAACTGCAGATGCTTAGGGGCCGTTCTGAAGTTCGCTGATGGCCCCAGTCCTCGGCGCCCATTCGCCGCCGAGGACTATGTCGCGATCACGCCTGTACACCGGCTTGCTTCGATTGCAAACCGCCCGCATGGACAAGGCGAGCGCAACTCCGCTCGCGAACCGGAGCTCGTTTCTGGTGATAAGAGCTCGATCCGTTGACCCGGAATTCGCTCCAAAGCCGATTCCGCGTACCATTGCGAAGGCGCCGACCGACCGGGAAGCCGCGGCCGTTGTCTCATCGCGCGGCGGCCGGAGGCGGGCGCAAAGTGCCTGGCGAAAGATCAACGGCTTATTCACCGAGGGGAGAGTTGAACGGCTGGCGGTCTGCAACGGACGAGCCGCTCACAGAGGAATTCAAGCCGTGGGTACACAGCGTCGGTGAGGTTCTGCGCGAGGATCCATCCAGCGCAACGACTCGGGCAGTATTGCTTGGCGAGCTACCCGCCCTTGCATCGCCACGCGAACTCACGCGGGTCATTTCCTTTCATGTAACAGCAGAAGATCACCAGATGGAATGCGAGCCGCGCGTCCTTGCCCCCGATCACCAGACGTGACCAAGGATTCCAGACCGTCCTGATTCCTACACTCCCCGCTATGGCCCGGTCGTCTGCCCCTGCTGGGACCTTCATGAGCAGCATCATCCGACATCAAATTCAGCTTACTGATCGTGTGAAGGGCGAGCGCAAGTTCAGTTTTTGCAATCTGCTCATCGTATTTGCCTGCACTTTGGTGCCACCCCCACGGGCAGATCCTCGGCGCTAGAAGTGAATGCGGCCCAATTGGCTGGGGGAGACTAAAGGCAATCGGCATTCGGCCACTTTTCCTCGCCAGCCAAACACGTAACCGGCGGCAGGGCGCCGAGCCCGTATGGAAGGCGCGCCCCACGATTCCTAAATTCCGCAGCGGGATCTCTCCTGGGCAATCCTGACCGCGGCGAGCCCCAACATCACGTCGCCGGTGAACCCGAAATGGAGACGATAGAGCCACCAGATTGCGCAGCACCGGTCAAGATCGGACAAGGCTAGCCCGCGCCTAATTGCTGCGAGCATCCGCGCCATGGGCTTCATTCCGTGGATCATGTGGAAGCCTCGGCGTCTCGGGGCCGGCGCTCGCCATTCAATGACTTTCCGGGCGGTGGCGGCTCGCTGTCCGGCGCGTGCACCTGCAATAGATTGGGAGCTGAGATTGATGTTCGCCATGACGTTCTTTTCCGGTTTTTGAGGCTGGTTGCACACGCCTATGTGCATGCGATCTTGCGTGACTCTACGGTGGAGCTACTGCTTGCAGAACGCCCAGATTTGGTAGTGTTAAATTGACACGATTTCCTCGACAAATACGCTCACGCAATCCCACTGCTACGCAAAGCGACTGCGCCACTTGCGACGGTCCTTGCGGCTAGGCGATCTTTGCTGCCACCTCCTTGAGAATACCTTCGCGTCCGCCAAGACAATCCAGCCTCGCACTTGCAGGGCCTCCGCCGTTTCCAAGCAAGTGCTCAACGGGCACCGGTTTCTGCCCAATTTGCCGAACCCAGCCGACATCGAGCGCTGGCTTGCGGCCGAGCCCCGTTTGCCCTGGTAATTCTCGGTCACCTCGCGAAGCACCGCCCCGAGCAGTTCGGCCGCGGCACACCGTCGTGCAGCGCTCACGGGGATCCCTCAGACGCAAAGCAGCCGAGAAGACGATCATCCCGCGCACGGCTAACAGTGCGGCGCTGGCCGGTGATCCCGGGACCGGGGCGCGGCGGCGTGCCTTGGGCACTCCGCGACGCACCCCGGTTCTTCCGATCCCGCGCGCAATGGTGCAACCTCGGACTGGCCCACAGCCGGAGCTGTATCGGTCAAGCGCCAGCAACATCCTCGAGTGAAGCAACACGGCGACAATATTGCCGGCCGGATGACAGGTCGGCACCACGCAGACGAATGGCCAGGATGACCGTGCATCTCGAGCGCTGCCAGCGGGCCCGATGATGCGTACCCGCTGGCGGCTCGAACAATCCACTGCTAAGCGATGAACCGTCTATCCAGGTAAGGACAACCAAAGTGACCGCACGACTCAGACCCAGCGCGATCGGCTCACCGTCAAGTTGGTCTCATACCCGCGTAAGCTTAACGAATCCTCCTTCGGCTAGTTCGGCTTTGTAGGCCCGTCCGTTAAGATGGATGGTCGTGGGGCTATTGGCGGTCGGCATGAAACCTTCTTCGCGCAGCTTGTCTATGAGGGCAGGTGTGGCCCATTGCTGTGGTAGCGGCCTTCCATAGCGTCGGTTCTCCGCGAAGAAGGCTCCGAAGTCCGGTACCCCCGCCCGGCCGGCCCCAAGCACTTGGTCTTCCGCAGGGTTATGAACAAGAAGAACGCGATTACACTCATCCAAACCGGCCGTGTAGCGGTGACCCTGGATTTCATAGGTCATTGTCGGCTGGTCCGAGTCCGGCAAGAGACCCCGGTGGAACAGCCTATCGACCATCGAGTCAGGGGCGATTTGCGAACCGTGTGAAAATCTCTGGGGAGCGGCGAAGGAGACATCTACCGCTTCCTCAGGTGCGGCAGACGATGATGGTCCAGCTTCATTCATGATCTCGCTGAACAAATCATGATCTTCCTGTGTCCAGACGTGCGCTGTCGGTGATTCTGGTGAACGGGCATTATCGATCGGGCTTGGAGCCATAAAGCCCTCCTTTTTGTTAAGAGACCAAAGGCCTCTAGAATATCTCCCAGAGGGAATGAGCTGAAGTTCGTCACGAATTCCGGCATGGGCAGCTTCGTCATCAAGAGGCCAAGTTCGAGTGTTAGAGAGGCTGGCTTTCGAGAAGCTGACAAAGGTCGAAGAAGAAAGACAAACTCGCGGCTGCATCTACCACGTCTGATGCGATCATCTCCGATCCTGAACTCATTCCACCTCAACTCGCGGTCGGCGCGCAGCTCTGCGTCCTGCATCGTTTCATCTGACGGAAAGCTCGTTAGGAGGTCAGGCGACGCTGACCGCAGCCAGCCCCAGTCCCATACCGAACATGTGCATTTCGATCTCTGTCCGCGACCAGTTGTTCTGGCCTGCACTTGAGCCTATGCTTGGTCCGATAAGCAGAATGACCGCGATAGCCGGGCCAACGCGAGAACAGACGAGAGCGCGATCTGAGAGTCCGGCAAGAGCGGAGCGATCTGTTCACCTGATTAAATGAAGAAAGAAATCGCTCAGACGCAAAGCAGCCCAGACGATCATCCCGCGCACGGCTAAAGGTGCGGCGCTGGCCGATGATCTCGGGACTGCGGCTGCCGCTGCGTTTAATGCGCACTCCGCGATGTCCCCAGTGCGTCCGATCCTGCGCGCCATGATGCAACGTCGGACAGGCCGTCAGCCGGAGCTACATCGGCCAAGCTGAGATTTTCATCGTCAGATGAGGCAATACGATCCGCCAACTTTATCCGGCTGCTATTGATGCTACGCGTCATGCAGATGGCGCTCGCGCCTTGTTGTTGGAAAAGAGGATTCACTCGTGTCCTGATTAAGACAAATCGTTGTAATTGTTGGCGAAGCCGCCGCTGAAATGGCCGTCTTCCTCTAAGCGTCCGCTGGCGAAGAAGCGTAGCCGTTTCTTGCTTGCCCGCCCGGGCACACAAACGCTAGCTTCTGCGTGTGGCGCTATCGATTAGCCTTAGCAGCTCTCCACATGGTTGACCAGATGGGCGACTCTGAAGCTCGCGCTCACCTAACGACTTGAGATCGGCATTCGTCGGTGTTGCGGCCGAACAGCTGGGCCTTCTCACGTCCTGGACGACGCGCTCGCTCGGGCGATAGCCAAGATGCAAGCGAGCGGCGCGGAACGCATGACGGCCTCGGTCCTGATGGTCGCCAGACCCAAGCGGCTCGGGGGAAAGCGGTTTGCCCGTCCGCTGGCGATCCGGCCGCGACGGAAAGTGGAGCACTGGTGAATGGTGATCTTGCTCGCGCGCAAGAGACCGCCTCGGGCGCGTTGATTGGCAGCATCGTCTAGGCGATGACGCAGCCCCGACTGGCTGTTTAAGGAGCGGACGCAACGCGTGACGCTGAGGTGGCTCGCGTCCTCGTCGATCATGTTCGGCGCCAGCCAGTCTTGTCGCAAACCCGCCACAGCAACGTAATGTCTGCGGCGCCCGACAACTGCACCAGGTTCTCATATTTCTCTTACCGTAAGCGACGTTCGCGTCCCACTCGCAAAGGTTTGGCGTGGGGATTGCAGTCTGTTGATCAACGTGTTTGCAAATCGCTGGCGGGGGGTATGGAGGCGGCAACGACGGAGAATTACGAGGTGCGGCCGAACGACCAGGGCAGGAGCTCGTCGATCCGGGACTGCGGGTGACCGGTTGCGATCGCTTTGAGCGTCGCTTTCATCCAGACGTAGGGCTCCACGCTGTTGATTTTGCAGGTGGCGATGAGCGAAGCTATGCGCGCCCATGAACGACCACCTTCGTCGTGACCAGCAAATAAACTATTTTTACGCGTCAGAGTCAGCGGCCTGATTTGATTTTCGACGGGATTGGTGTCCATCTCAACGCAACCATCGTCGAGAAACAAGGTGAGGCCATCCCAATGGTTCAGGAGATAGGCGATCGCCTTGCCCATCTCGCTGCCCGGCGACAGGCGAGCGGCTTGCTCGCGCAGAAACCTCTCGAGTTCAGCGACGAGCGGCCGTGATCGCTCGTTACGGGTCGTTTGCCGAGCCGGGGCGTCGGCGCCACGGATCTCCTTCTCGATCGCATAGAGTGCGGCGATGCGCGCGAGAACGGCTTCGGCGATGGGTGAGCCGGCTTTCGGAGTCGCTGCGATGATCTTGCGCCTTGAGTGGGACCAACATGCGGCCAGCCGCAGCGGCACGCCGCCTTTGCGCTTGGGCCGTGCGAGCCGATGATAGCCCTGGTATCCGTCGACCTGAAGGATGCCGTCGAAGCCCTCGAGGATGCGCTCAGCAGCTTCCAGTTCAGCCCTTCAAACAGCGCTTCGAACTGCACGCGCGTCAGATGCATGACGCCGTCGCTGATCTGCGGCCACTCGAAACGACCATCGCGGCCAAGGCGCTTGTAGACCAAAACGAGGCCCGTGCCGTCCCATAGCAAAATCTTCAGCCGGTCGGCGCGCTTCGAACGAAAAACCACGATCAGGCCCGAATGCGGATCGAGCCCAAGCGTGTTTTGCACAAGACCGGCCAGCGCGTCGTGCCCGCACCGGAAGTCAACAGGACGCACAGCAAGCACAATCCGCAGTCCCTGCGCCGGAATGATCATGCGCCGCGCTCGATCGCAGTCACGATCTCCGCGATCCGCACCGCCGACACGTCCGCATCCAGGCGGACCGAAACCTTGCCAATCGTAATCTCGACGGGCCCTCGCTCTTGCCTGACGCCACTGGATCGCTCAGCTCGATCGACACGAAATCCGCCGCGTCGTCCGTGACCAATGCGAGCCGGCCAGCACGCGCCAATCTGCGCCACGTCGTCAACTGCTGGGCCTTCACACCATAACGCCGTGCGACATCACATACCCGGGCGTCGGGCTTCATGCTCTCGAAAACAGCGCGCCCCTTGATCTCCGCAGACCATAACCGGCATCCAGAACGCGTCCGGCGCGTAAGCTTCCCCACAAAGCCATCAGCTTCGGCTTCCTCCCCCGATTGTTCCATCGCCTTCAGTCTCCTCTCGGCTCTCTGACAAGCCAAGGATCGCAGAGCGAAAGCCGAAGCGAAACCAGTCAATCAAATGGGAGAAAAGCTCCGCTTACCTCTTACCGGCCAGGCCTGGGATCAGACCAGAAGTCAAATCGGCCCAGAAAGGCAGGCATTCTTATTGCAGACGTTACCGTGAGGTTTGTAGCGACGCGCTTCAGGCTACATGTGGACAGGCGCAATGGCCGTGAAGGACGAGTTCGGGCAAGCGGACTGCAACTTTGCGCGACCGGTGTCTGGTGGAAATGTTCGGGCCAGGGTTCGCGCTCCAGATCAGGTTGAGGATGGCGAGGCAATTAACTCGAGAGAGGCTGGAGCCGGTCCCCAGTCCGGCAGACGAAGGCTTAACGCGCCGGGCGGTGTTGGGCGCCACCATCGGCAATATGCTCGAATTCTACGACTTCGGCACCTATAGCTTTTTCGCAATACAGATCGGTCAGGCGTTCTTCCCGGCAACCGACCAGTTCGCCAGCCTCATGCTGTCACTCGGAACCTTCGGCGCGGGTTTTGTGACCAGGCCAATCGGGTCCATCGTGCTCGGCTCCTATTCGGATCGGGTTGGCCGCCGGCCTGCCATGACCGCCAGCTTTGCTATGATGAGCGTCGCGGTCCTATTATTGGCCATTACGCCATCGTACGAGACAATAGGATTTGCCGCTCCGTTGCTAGCCATCTTCGCACGCTTGCTGCAGGGCTTTGCTCTCGGAGGCGAAGTCGGTCCAACGACAGCCTACTTGATGGAAGCGGCACCAGCCAAAGCCCGCGGTCTTGCTGTCTCCTTTCAGCCCGCGAGCCAACAGGTCGCTGCGACGGCTGGAGCGTTGGTTGGAGAAATACTCTCGCTCACCATGACAAGTGAGGCGCTCAATGCATACGGATGGCGGATCGCGCTGTTGCTCGGCGCCGTTACTTTGCCGTTCGGACTTTGGCTGCGGAGCGTCCTACCCGAAACGTTTCTCCGCCCGGAGGCGCCGGTTCTGGTCACCCGGCCTGTAAGGCGATCGCCCGCCGCTCGCCGCATCATGAGCTTGGGATTCGTCATCTTGGCCAGCTGCACGATCACTACTTACGTTACGGGATATATGACCACCTACGCCTTGAACACCCTCCACGTATCCGCGCCTCTCGCCTTCGGCGCCACGCTCATCAGCAATATGGCAGGCATTGCTGCGGCGCTGTTGGGCGGCCTGCTCGCCGACCGCGCAGGCCGCCGGCGCGTCATGATATGGCCGCAGGCAGCTGCGTTGCTGATGATCTATCCGGTATTCTTGTGGATTGCAGAGAGCCGCAGCGCCTTCGCACTTTTAGGAGGCCTCGGCACGCTCACCCTTATCGGAACGGTTCCGTATAGCGCCTTCTACGTAAGCATGGCCGAGAGTTTGCCCAGGAACATTCGTGGTGGCGCCTTCGGGACGACTTACGCTTTTGCCATAGGCATTTTCGGAGGCACAGCTCAACTGGTCGTCACATGGCTGATCTACTTGACCGGGAGCGCACTCGCGCCCGCCTGGTACATGCTTTTCGCGAGCGCGGCCGGGCTCTTTGCCATGGTGATGATGCCGGAGACGGCGCCACTCAATTTCGAGCGAAACCATAGACGAACATCTGTAACGGCACGATCGCCGCCCTAGTAGCTTAGCCGAACAGGTAAGGATGACATCTGTGACGTCCGAAATGCGAACATCGAGCAGGAGCACGGTATGGGGCTAGCCCGAACAGCAATCTATCCTGAAAACTGGCGCAGCTTGACATCGTGAAGGAGTTCCGGCCGTAACGGCAGCGTCGCGGTCTGAAACGGCTTTCTCCGTTTACCCAACGTTCGCCGATGCTGCAGTTGAGCGATCGGGCTGCCGTCACCCGCCGGCTGGAGTGAGCAATGACTCTGATCATCTTTAGAGAACAAGAAGGCGCGGCTCGCACCATCCGCCAGCGTAAACGAACGGCATAAGGATGCGGCCGCTGACGGAGCAGCGGCCGCACGAGGCTCGATCCTCATTCTCTGCTTGATTGTTTTCCGTCGTCAGTGCAGCACGCACGCGGGATCGGTCAAGCAAAAAAACAGATCGCAGATACCATTCAATGGGTCATCGGCGCACTGAGGATACGATGTATCGGCTACCTGCACGCTGGAGGTGAGCGGTTGCGCGGCAACTTCTGCAGCAAATGGAGGTACCGCCGCGGTCGCAAGTGCGAGGGCGCTCGCCGTCACCAAAACTGACTTCTTCATTGGGAGATCGCTTCCCTAGGTTAGCCCCAGCCGTGGTGACGGTCTATATGACGACGCTACAATCGGTAAAATTGATTTTCTTGATCAGATCTATCGACCGAATGGATAAGTTCGGCCATCACCGCATCGCTCCGTCTACCCGCTCGGAACCTGTAGACCTACTTATGATCGGATGCTCGTCGCACCTCCGTCGATGCATTTCTCGGAGCACCCGACTAGGGTCTGTTTGGATTCAGGATTGAACTTCCCAGCCGGAACGATTCAAACTCAATCCGCTGCAGAAATGCCGGGGCCAAACACCTAGTTTTCCGTTAATTTCTCGGCGTCAGCTTACGGACAGCTAAGCTGCTTATCTGCGGAGTCAGGTCTAACGACCTGAAACACAATGCAACCGGCATAGGAGTGTGGTCGTCATGGACGATCGAGTTAACAATATGTCGCATGTTCCATCCTACGATGAGTATCATTACGCTAGCCCGTCTTATTCGTAAAGGACCGGCTCATGCGTCGGCTTTGTCAGCTTTCTGTCAGCTCGTCCAAATAGTAGCTCGTTGTGATGAGAACCAATTACAACAACTGGCCCTCCGACGGGCAAAGTGTGGACCAGCAGCGCGATGCGCTGGCCGGCACTTCTGGCGCAGATGGTGCTGCTTTTACGGCCGCTTTAGCTGCTGGACCAGCGTCTTCCGCTTTTGACAAGAGGACAGGTGTGTCAGTCCGCCTACACAGAGTAAGTAGCAATATTGGCAACGCCCAAAGTGTTTCTTTGTTTACTGATGCCAATGAACGCAATAAGGTGGGAGCGATGACCGTGGCGCCGGGGCGCAACAGTTTGCGAATTCTCAGCATAGAAAATCTCGGCCGGTCGAGGTACAAAGGGGTCGGGACGGCTATGATTGAAGTCGCCGATCATACTAGGCAGTCCGCGGGCCTTTCCAAGCTATCCCTTCTCTCTCAAGATGAAGGAGCTTCAGCATTTTTCTACAAGAAGGGATTCCGGTTTGCGGACGAGGGCAAGAATGCGGAAATGCGGACTGTCATTTCCAATCCACGATACGTCTCAGATGAAATTCTTATGGGCGAGATGGAGCGCTAGCCCGTCTTATTCGTAAGAGTGCGCCTGAGGGCTGGCGAGCGTGGTGTAAAGCGCTGATGCGGCGTAGGATTCGGTTGCGAAGCCACCCCATCACCTTAAACCACGCCCGCCATGACCGATGATACGATTCTGCCATCCTCGTTTCCAGCCGTTCACGCCAAGAAAGTCACAGCTGCCTTCGATGGCGGTCGATCCACGTCTACGACACGGATAAGAGCCGGCCCGTGGCCGTCGTGCTGCGGCCCGGCAAGACGCCGGGCGGCGTCGAGGTGCGTGCCCATCTGCGCCGCCTGGTACGGCATATCCGCACGCGATGGCACAACACGCAAATTACGTTCCGTGGCGACGGGCACTATGCCCGGCCGGAGGCAATGGCGTGGTGCGAGACCAACGGCATCGACTACATCTTCGGTCTGTCCGGCACCAAGCCTCTCGCCAGAAAAGTCGACGAGGTCGCCGACGACATCCGCACCCGACGCGCCATCGAGAACCTGCCGGTTCTGCGTGGCTATACCGAGACCCGCCACAAGGCAAAGTCCTGGGATCGCGAACGGCGCACTGTCGCCCGTATTGAGGCGGCGATGCTCGGCCTCGACATCCGTTTCGTCGTCACCAGCCTCGATGTCGGCTCGGCCGAGTGGATCTACGACAGCCTGTATTGCGCGCGCGGCCAAGCCGAGAATCTGACAAGCTGCATAAGTCACAGCTCGCCTCCGACCGCACCAGCTGCCGTTCGGCGCTCGCCAACCAGGTCCGTCTCGTGCTCCATACGGCCGCTTATTGGCTGATGCTGACCGTGCGCGAGGCCATTCCCAAAGTCCGGGAATTGGCCGCTGCCGAGTTCGCGACGCTGCGTCTTCGGCTCTTGAAAATCGCTGCCCGTGTGGTCGAGACCACGAGCCGCATTCGCCTTGCGTTCGCCGCGGCCTGTCCGGAAGCCGACCTGATCCGCTGCTTGCCAGGTGCGCTGCTGCCGCTCGGTCCTTGACCGGCGGGGCGTCCGCCCCCCGTTCGCCCAACCTATACCTCAAGCGCGTTGCAAAGTACGGGTCGTCAGGCGGTGAAAAGCCGAAGGCAATCCTGTGCGCCTCGTCAGACAAGATGTTCGGCCGCATCAATCGGGCCCCAAAGCCGCACTCTCACGAATAGGACGGGCTAGCATTGTTAGGAGGTTTGTGCATGTGCACATGATGCGCGCCGACTCGAACGACGGCCAGGCGCGGAGACGTGACCATAGGAGACGTCCGTGAAATCTTGGACGGACTTCGCTGCAGGCTCTCCGATTGATCGATATCGTACAGATTCGTCGCACTCTCAGGATTGCTGGCTTCTTCGTAAGCGGCGTGTCTCCCGCACCTTGTTGCTGTTGAGCAGACCGGCAATATGCGTTCCGTCTTGAAGAGGACGGTTTGCATATATGATCGAGCGTGTTGTCGACGCATCGGAGCTACGGGTTCGGCGGCGCTGGGGTGGCGAGGTCAAGGGACGGATCGTCGCGGAATCCTTTGTTCCCGGCGCGGTCGTCTCGGACGTCGCGCGGCGCCACGGTCTATCGCCGCAGCATTTGTCGACCTGGCGCAAGGCGGTGCGCGACGGGTTGTTGACGTTGTCGGAACACACGGAGCCGGTGGCGACGAGGCCGGCTGGAGCGGTCGCGATCCAGGAAGCGAGTTCATCAAGCGGCGAGGCTTTTAGCTTGCTCGGCGCTCCACGCCCAGGGCATGAGTTCGTCCAGACGCGAGGCCGGCCAGAGGTTGACGAGTCTGGTGAGGACGTCGGTCAGATAGGCCTGCGGCTCCACGCCGCAGAGCTTGCAGGTCTCAATCAGCGAAGCGATGCAGGCCCAGTTCTCCGCGCCCTCATCATGCCCCGCGAACAGTGCGTTCTTGCGGTTGAGGATAAGAGGACGGATGCTTCGCTCGACAATATTTGTGTCGAGCTCGATGCGGCCGTCGTCAAGGAAGCGCATCAGGCCAACCCAGTGGTTCAAGGCGTAACGGATGTGCTCGGCGATTGTCGCTTTGCCCGAGACGCGGGTGAGTTGCTGCTCGAACCAGGCCTTGAGCGCCAGCACCAGCGGCTTGCTGCGCTCCTGGCGGATGGCACGACGCTCATCGGCGCTGCGGCCCCTGATCGTCTTCTCGATCGCATAGAGAGCGGCAATACGCTCGAGCGCTTCGCTCGCGATCGGGGCAGGACCGTCCTGGACAACGTCGAAGAAGCGCCGCCGCAGATGAGCCCAGCAGAAGGCGAGCGTGATCGCCGCGTCAGGCGCGGTGTCGGCAATGGTCTTGTAGACGGTGTAGCCGTCGCATTGCACGATGCCGCGATAACCGTCGAGCAGCTTGAGCGCGTGGACGGCGCCGCGACCAGGCGCATAAGTGTAGGCCACTGCCGGCGGATCGGCCCCGCCCCACGGCCGATCGTCGCGCGCGATCGCCCAGAAGAAGCCTTTCTTGGTGCGGCCGCGGCCGGGATCGAGCACAGGCGCTGTGGTCTCGTCCACCGCGATCTTGTTCGCGGTCAAAATGATCTCGCGCAGCCTGAGCCAGAGCGGACGAAGCTCTGCGCCTGCATAGCCCACCCAGAACGCCAAAACCGAGCGCTTGATGTCGATACCCTGCGCCAGCAGCATCTGAGCCTGCCGATACAGCGGCAGGTGCCAGGCAAATTTGGCGACCAGAACATGGGCGACCATCGCCTCGGTCGGCAAGCCGCCCTTGATCAGCCGCTCTGGTGCCGGCGCCTGAACCACGCCATCCGTGCAGGCCCGACAGGCATATTTGGGACGATGGGTGACGATCACGCGGAACTGCGCCGGGACGACGTCGAGCCGCCGTGAGGTCTCCTCACCGATCACATGCAGAGGCGTGCGGCAGCACGGACAGTTGGTATCCTCCGGGGCAATCGTGACGTCGATATGCGGCAGATGGGCCGGAAGCGCACCACGGCTGGCGCGGCGCCGTTCAGCACGCTGGCGTGCGCCTGCCGTGTCCTTCCTGTCCTGGACCGCTTCATCGCCGGCAATGGCCTGCTCGATGTCCTCGATCGCCAGTTGCAACTGCTCAGGGTCGAGCTTCTCCGAGCGGCGACCGAACTGCGCGCGTTGCAGCTGGCGCAAGAGATGCTGAAGGCGATCCATTTGCGACAGCGCCTGATCGCGTTCGATGATCGCCGCGTCGCACTTTGCGATCGCCGCGTCGCGCTCCGCGCGTGCCGCCGCAACCAGCGCCTGCAGCGCCTCGATATCGGTCGGAAGTTGATCCGTGGTCTCGCTCACGCCCGGTACTCAAGCTGATTCGCGGGCCCTTGTGGAAGACTGCAGCCGACATGATTCAATTGGTCACAGGGTTCACGACGTTGCGCTCGGCTGACCAATGTCGCGGGCATGCAGGCGCGACCAATCCAGGCCGTCCATCAGCGCGGCGAGCTGTGAGGCAGACAAACGCATCACGCCATCGCTGATCGGCGGCCAGCGGAACGCGCTATGCTCCAGCCGCTTCCACAGCAGCACGAGCCCGGACCCGTCCCAGGCAAAAATCTTCAAACGGTCCGCTCGCTTTGAACGGAAGACGAAAATCGTTCCCGCGAACGGATCATGGTGGAGTTGCTCGCGCACCAGCGCGGCGAGACCATCGGCACCTTTACGAAAGTCGACCGGCCGCGTCGCGACCATGATCTTCACGCCCGCCGAAGCCGCGATCATGTCGTCGCCCTCACGGCCCGCAGCACATCGCGCAGCCAGGTCGGATCGACCCCCGCCGCTGCGCGAACTACCGCATCGCCAATCTCGATGCTGATCGTTATCCCGTTCCGCGTTGCCGCTTCCACGCACATCCCAGCGGGGCGAAGCTCCGACACCACCGGAACGAAGAGCGGTGCATCCTCCGCCGGCAAGCTCAGCAGACCGGCACGCGCGGCCTTGCGCCAAGCAAACAGGTGTTGCGGTGAGAGGTCGTGCCGGCGCGCCACCTCGGACACAACTGTGCCCGGCGCATATGACTCCGCCACGATCCGCCCCTTGACCACGGCGCTCCACCGCCGCCGACGCCCCGCTCCGACCTGGATATCCACCCGGCCCCGTGGCTCTGAAGCGTCAACTATATGGTCAACCATATATGCGAACCTTACTGTATATGACGGCTCGCATGTTGCCGATCAGCTCACGCCAAACAAGGTGTGGGAGACACACCGCTTACGCTTCTTCAAGAATGCAGGAGCTTTGAATGAAGGATGGGGAATGCCATGGGTGTGCTGGTTTCCGCTCGATCTCGCCCACCGTTCCGATTTGGTGTCGCCCGCCATGCCCAATCGCTTTTCTTAGCTGCGGCTGAAGTTCGTGCATGGTTTCCTCGGCGCGCCCGGTGCTGCTGCTTCTTCCTCGCACGTGCGTCAGGCATTTCCTGGCATTGGACGGGGTCTTCTCGGCATAACGCATTGCAAGCTCGTCAGGCTCCAAGCTCTTCTCAGGCAATTGCAGACGCGACAACCACAAGCAGTTCTGCCCGCAGCAGCCCATTACCCTTGCCGTCCCACCAAGCCTGGTAGGTGCGATCACGGGTCGTTTCGGGGATGATCCGACGCGAGTAAAGGTGCAACAACGGCTACAGCTATCAACTAGGAAATACGAGCGTCGGCCTCCAAAGAACGGAAGCCGGATTTCCTATGGCGACTGGTTTCACCAGCCAGCGGTGGCGAGAACTGTTTCCCGGACGGACTGATGTCACATCAATCGTGGATTTTCAGGTTGCACATCCGCTCGTCGGTAACGCCGGCGATATTCTGCTCGAGCACCAACTAGGGCGAGACGGCGAACGGCCGCTAGTGAACTGGCGTCCTGCCAATGACGAAGCGAGAGCCCGTGCAGAACAACTGGGCTTCGTTCATGTGGATCCCGATGATATGGTACTTGATCCCACCCAGTCCAAACAGTGGAGATATAGGGATGGTGAATGGCAGCGCGCAACCAATTCTTCGATGTATCTCTCCAAAGCGTCGAGCGATGATGAACCTTCATCAGAGCCCGACTCGGATGGAGACTTCATGTGACGTGAGATCTCTACCAATCCATTTGAGGTGGAGCAGAGCGCAGACCAACCGACACCTGCGGCTTACGATCGAGCCTTGGACGGAGCGAAGCCCAAGCCAATTCGGCTCAAGCCGTGAGGTGCACTGTACTGGCGGCGGTTTACGAGAGCTGGTGCCTATAATAGCACAAAAGAAAACCCCGGCTTCCAGCCGGAGTTTTCGACTCCCGCCCGGGCGGGAGGAGCGGATTGCCTATGGCAGGCGCCAGCGTCATTGTGTCCTCGCCATCAGAATGGCTCGGGATCTTTCCGGGTTGCCTGGGTGAGGAGGGTTTCGTTGGCCGTTTTCTTCGTAGGCGTCTCGAGAAGTGTCGGGCCAACTCATCGAGCAACGAGACCATCCACCCGGGCTCGCCGGCATTGGATGCGAAGATCAAAAAATGGAGCAGATGTCAGGACAACTACCTTGCCTTCGTTCAACTCGCGTCAGTCAGGCTATGGCTGCGCCTTAATGAATCCGCGCCCTAACACTACTTTGGCAGATTGTTAGAATTGGGCTTTTTATTAGGATTCTCATCCTGGCTTGGTTGTGATTCAAGCTTGGGATGGACCGATTCGTTTTGACTGACGCCCAATGGGCGAAGATGGAGCCGCTGTGTCTTGGCAAGCCGGGCGATCCCGGCCGGAGCGGCAAGCTGTTTGTCGAAGCCGCGCTGTGGATTGCCCGCACGGGCAGTCCGTGGCGCGATCTTCCGCGCGCCTTCGGCAACTGGATAACTGCGTACACGCGCTTTCGCGACTGGGCGAAGGCGGGCGTCTGGAAGCGCATGTTTGATGCGGTCTCAGACGAGCCGGACATGGAATATGTCATGGTCTGTAGAAGTTTCGACTTAATCTGACGGCAAGGTTTGAACTGGCAGGGAATGGAGCTGCGGGCGAGCAGGAGCGCTCACCCAAAGGGCGCTCCCGCGCAGCCCGCGGCGTCTCACAGGGAGACGTTACCATGACCCAGGAACAGAAGTCATTCGCGCGAAAGTCGGCATGCTGGAATTGGCCAAGCAGCTCGGCAACGTCAGCCAGGCTTGCCGGATGATGGGCTATAGCCGCGACAGCTTCTACCGGTTCAAGGAACTGTACGACAAGGGCGGCGAGCTGGCGCTGATTGAGATCAGCCGCAAGAAACCGGTCCTGAAGAACCGTGTCGCGCCGGAGGTCGAGGCAGCCGTCGTTGAGCTGGGGATCGACCAGCCGGCCTGGGGTCAGGTGCGGGTCAGCAATGAGCTCAGGAGCCGCGGCCTGTCGATCTCCCCGTTCGGCGTGCGGGCGGTGTGGCTGCGTCACGACCTCGCCAACGTCAAGAAGCGGCTGACGGCGCTGGAGGCCAAGATGGCCCAGGACGGCCTGGTGCTGACCGAGGCCCAGCTCGTTGCGTTGGAAAGGGCCAAGTCCGAGAAGGAGGCGCACGGCGAGTTCGAGAGCGAGTGCCCCGGCTATTGCGGTGCGCAGGACACCTTCTATGTCGGCAACATGAAGGGGGTCGGGCGGATCTATCAGCAGACCTTCATTGACACCTACAGTAAGGTGGCGTTCGCCAAGCTGTATGATCGCAAGACGCCGATCACGGCGGCCGAACTGTTGAATGATCGCGTGGTGCCGTTTTTCGATGCGCGGGGCATCCCGCTAAACCGGATCCTGACCGACCGCGGCACCGAGTATTGCGGCAATCCGGAGCATCACGAATATGAGCTCTACCTCGCCGTCGAAGACATCGATCACACCCGCACCAAGACGAGGAGCCCACAGACCAACGGCATTGTCGAGCGCTTCCACCGCACCGTGCTCGAGGAGTTCTATCGCGTCGTGTTCCGCAAGAAGATCTATCCGAGCATCACTGCCTTGCAGAGCGATCTCGATGAGTGGATCGCTGCCTACAATGAGGTGCGCCCACATCAGGGGCGCTGGTGCTACGGCAAGACGCCGATGCAAACTTTGCGTGACGCAAGTGCTCTGTCGAGAGAAAAATTGTTGCCGGCTGCGTGGGGTCGCACATGAAACCTTTGTCGGACACCTGCCGCGACAAAGCACTCGCTGTCAGCTCAAGTCCCTTCTTTTACAAAGTTTTCCGTCTTGCAACACTCAGCGGCCTACATTCTCATCCGAGCGCCGATGTTCGCCACACCCCGCAATGGCAAGCTTGCTTGCGCGCCGATTGGCGATCCTCCGGACTGCGGGCTGATAACCCTCCCGAAAGGAGTGTTCTCTCCAGGCTCCATGCTTTTGTAAGATAGAGCTTGATGGGGCTCGGCGCTGCTCAGGCAGTCCGCCAAGCCGATGGAGGCATGAGCGCTGTCACCGGATGGCTCACCGCCGCAAGACGATACCTCACCGGATCCCCAGTCGAGCCATCTGCGCTGAAGCGTGCTCCGGATCGGGGAGGGGCTGCCACGGCTGGCCAGCGGCGGTGCTTAACAAGGACTTGCAGAACACAGGAGTGAGCCTGCCGCGATGGATCACGACATTGTCGTGCCCCTCGGCGGCTCGAGCGCTCTGCCAGTGCCGATTGTAGCCGCGCTGTTCGTCGGACTTGACGTGGCAAGCGGCGAATTCGCGATCGCCCAGCGTTGCCAATTGCCAGGCATTTACCGGGCGCTTGGTATGGATGTGCACCCACATCGGCCTTGGCATCGCACCGCTGCGCAGCGCCCTGGGCTGCAGCTTGATTTCGAATAGCGTCCCCGGCTCTCCCTTCAAGGCGTGCGGTGGATCCACTGACGCCAGTTCTCCCGCTTCCCGCAACTGTTCTAGGTATTCTTGCGATGGAAACGCATAGGTCTTCGTGCAATCGCTTGTGATTGCTGCCTTTCGCGCGTTCAATGAGCTTGCCTGTCCCTGAACCTCGGACCACATCCTTGTCAGCCGGACTATTTTTTCGTGCACTTCAGGCACTTGCGCAGGCGTGAGCAGGCCTCGCCGGCGAGGCTCCTCCAGCGCGGCTACACAGGCCTCAATCTCGGAGGACTGCGTCTGCATGCGCTTGATGACGACATCCAACACGTGTTCGGCGTCCTCGGGCTTCATGTGGCGAGCTTGCGAGGCGGCGCTTTGCTGAGCCGGCAGATCGAACTGCAGCAGCTGGTCCAATCGCTCAAGTAATCCCGGCAGTGCTTTCCTGGATGGCGGAGCCATCCACATCTGGAGGTTATCGGCCGCAGCGGATGACGCGCGTGCCTGCTCCGGAGTGGCGAGTTTCTTTGTACCGAGATCCGAGAGCACGATGACCTTGCCCGCCGGGGCCGTCGCCGCATCGGGCCTAGCGAGTTGCGGCGTGGCGGGGCTGGCCGTCGAACTCCCCTCTCCTGCGGCTGCTGCGGGCCTTGCTTTGCCCGTTCTGCGCGCCGGACTGCCTCCGCCCGCTGGGCCAATATTATCCGGAAGCGCAGCCCAAGCCGGCGGTTCAATCGTGGCTTGCGTCTTTGGCTGCAATGCCAGCAGCCGCATGACTTCGTTCGCCGTCACCCACGCAGCTTCCACGATCTGGTCCAGCAACGGCAACGGAAGGTCAGTTTCCGTTGCAGTCCCCCTCAGGCTGTCAAGCATGCCGCTCAGCCCCGATGCAAATTCCGAAAGTCGTTCCATGACTCCTTCCAGAACGGCGCGATGCTCCGCTTCGAGCGCCGCTCCATCGCTGTACAGAACGGCTTGGGCCGTCGAGACGAACGCCGGAAAAACATCTCCGATGAAGGCCCCGAGCAGGCGCACCCTCCCGCTCTCATCCATGAGGGCGTCGCGCACGTCTGGTTCCAACGTGCTCGCTTGCGAGTTGACTAAAAGCTCCACGAGAGCGATCCGCGATTGCAGATACATGCACTTCGTAAAGAGCGCCCAGCCCGTATGATGCCTTAGTGCGGCATCTTCGGCCGTGCGCATGGCGGGCGTGCTGCCTGGAAGGTGGGCGGTAGCGGCACAGACTGACTGCATCCGCTCACAGCGCAGCACCTTCTTTCCCCACAACTCCATGCATGCTGCATAGTGGTTCGCAACGCTTGTAAACAGGCGGCTCAGCTGTGCAGGCGAGGCGATGTCTTTGAGGCTGTCGAGCACGCCTTGTGCTTTCTTTCTGCTCTCCTCCAGCTCGTAGATAATCTGGGTCGCCACTTCATTACATTCGTCAGCCTCCCTCACAGTGTCATCGCGGAGCCGGCGAGCCCGATCGTTTGGCAGAATTCGGCGCGCCAAATCGGGTGGCAGACTGGCGTAGTACGCCAGAACTGTTGCGCCTGCTTTGACGACCTGATCCATCAGATCTTGTCTCTCCGGCAAGTTCCGGGCATGCCCGGCCGCTCGGCGGCAAGCTTCAAGTTCCTCAAGCAGGCTGCTCAATTCTCGCTTTGCTGCCTTTATCTCCTCCCTCGTTGGCGCCGCTACGTCCGAAGTTGGCGGCGGGTTCGCAAGCGTCGCCGCTCTCACATCAGGCTCAGACCGTATCCGCCCTACGACGGCATCGAAGGACTGATCGCGTTCCCCAGGGAAGAGACCAGACTCCGGGCTCGAACGGCTCGATTCCCTAATGCTTTCGGCTCCCGCGGCCTCAAGCTCTGATGGACCAGCTCGGCCAATGCCTTTCATGCTTCATCTCCGGATAATTGAGGGTGCGCAGCCTGTCTGGATAGGCCGACTGGCTGACGACTAGCTGACCAAGAGCATTCATCCGGATGCGCAAGGAAGAAGATGCGGCCTTGTGTTCGACTTCTATCGCAGCTTCCATGCTGCTGGAGTAACCGCGTCAGTTCCGGTGTCATCAGCTGAGACGCGAACAGGCCAGACGCCCCCTTATAGAAAACTGACAGCTATAGAAAAATGACAGTCGCGTGCACCAAGCATTCGCCTCACGTATCGTTCTTCACGGGCGATTCAACGTCTGCCCGGTTATAAATAGCTGCCGACAGAACCTTCGCTTCTATCCATTCATCTGCGCAGTTTGAAGAAGCCAAGATAGTTCACATCAATCCACACCCACCGCACACCGGCGGTCGAGACTGTCCCGATCATGGCCTAAGCTTCAATCCGCACGGGGAGAGCGGAATAGCCGTGCACGAAGTTAGATGCAATTCGCTCGGGTTCGCCGACGACCTTGATCTTCAATCCCCCATCCAAAATCTCTTCCCAGAGGACTCTCAACTGCAGTTCCGCAAGGTGTCGGCCAAGACAGCGATGGATTCCGAATCCGAACGAGAGGTGTTGCCGCACATTCTTGCGGTCGATCACGAAACTGTTGGCGTTCTCAATGACCTCTTCGTCTCTATTGCCGGAGATGTACCACATGACGACCTTGTCGCCTGTCCTGATCGGTTTTCCCCCAACGATGCTGTCTATAGCAGCAGTGCGGCGCATATGTGCGATCGGCGTCTGGTATCGAATGATCTCAGACACGGCGCTCGAGATCAACTTGGGATTGTCAGTTAGTTTCCGCAGTTCGGAGGGGTACTGGCTCATGAACAGGAGGCCGCCGGTAATCGAGTTGCGCGTGGTATCATTGCCGCCTACGATCAGTAGAATGAGGTTCCCAAGAAACTCAGTTGGCTCCATATGGCGTGTGACGGGTGAATGCGCCATCAAGGAAATCAGGTCGAGGCGTGGCTCGGCATTGATGCGCTCGTTCCAAAGCCGTGTGAAATAGTCCAGGCACTCCGACAAGATGGTGCTTCGCTTGTCCCAGCTGTCGATGGCATAGCCTGCTTTAGGAGTTGTAACAGCTGCGTCCGACCAATAGGTCAGGAGTCGCCGATCCTCAAATGGGAAGTCGAACAGCGTGGCGAGCGTTTGCGTCGTCAACTCTATGGAGACCTTGGTTACCCAATTGAAGACTTCATTACGCGGCAAGCCATCGAGAATCATCCGGACCCGAGAGCGGATCAAGGTTTCGAGCCTCGTCAGGCTTTCCGGCCCGACGATCGGACTCACCGTGTTGCGCTGCTCGGCGTGCTGGGGAGGCCCCATCTTGATGAAACTTGGGGTCCAGTGCTTATCAGGCACCTCGACAATGGTGACACCTTGCTGTGACGAAAACGCGTGGTGGTTTGTGTCGACCGCTACGATATCCCGGTATTTCGTTATTGACCAATATGGACCATGAGCGCTATTTTGACAGTAGTGAACGGGATCTTCTCTTCGCAACCGCTCGAAGCAACCCCATATGCTGTCGTCTTGAAAGCGCTTGCCCTCGCTTACATCCAGCTCGCTGAGCGGGATAATATATCCATCATCCGCTCTATGGATTTCCAATCGCCTGTTCATAACATCTCCGCAGATTTTGTTCGCGAGAGCTTACGGATCCAAACTTACGATTCACCGGTTTGAGCTGTCGTGGCGTTTGGCTGTGACAAGCTACCCGAACAGACTATCTCAAAGTGCGGCTAGCCAGCCCTACCATGTCGGGCAGTAAGGATCGCATTGACTTTCCGGCTCCATCTACTCAATGGATCGCTGAGAGCTGTCACCACCGCTGGCCTCGCCGTTTCCGGGAACGGCATCGGCGTCAACATAGTGGCTGTCGTTGCCCTGACGGCGAAGGAGCTGGTCCGGCTGCCGCGGCTAGGTCCTGTTCTTCCCAGTGACACCGTCCTGCGCCGCCCTAACAGAGGCCGCCGACGAACGTCATCGCGCTGCCCGATCGCTATCTGAGCGCTACCGCGCGAGCCCAGCGCGAAACTTCGCCTTCATTGAGGGCTCCTACAACCGAACTTGGCTTCATTCCGCTCGCATATATCGCCCCAATCGACATGGAGCTAAGAGCCACCTAACCCCGTCTACTTTTTCGGGCGAAGATCTATGAGTAATCGACTCGCTACGACTGCTTAGGCAAATCGATCCAGATATCCTGAGCACCATTTAGGAGCGTATCCTGATCTGGAACATAGATGCTATCGGAAACCGTGAGGCCATGAGCCATTGCAGCCCCAATAATTAAGAATGGGAGCTTGACCTGCTCTAAATCTTTGAAATTATCAGCGTCGACAATCCGAACAAACTCGAGTCTAAACTGTCGAAACTCTATCCGAGATGTCGCCGACGCGACCAGATCCTTCACGCTTGACGCTCCTCGGGCGATCTCTTCTCTTGAACGGTTGAGTGCCGTGAAGAGACAGGACAGCTCATCAAGCTCGGAACGGTTAAATCGCCTCAAGCGCGACGAAATGGGCACTCCGTTCTTGTATCTCACGGTCGGCACAAACCTTATCTCGCAATCGAGAAGCAGGTCTGCGACGGCGCGCTTTACCAGGATCGCCTGACCTATATCTTTCAGGCCGAAGTAACTGCGAGTTGGCCTCGAATAGCAGATCCAGCGGATTGCTCCAGTAACGGCTTCCTTCAAATAAGTTTCAGGCCCCCCTAAACGCAAATCACAGTCACCTTGCGATACATACGTTCGATAGCCGACCGGGAACATTTCGGTGTCGCTCGACGAAATCACGGCAGTTGCTCCTGAACGTAGGGCAAGTCCAATATCATCGTCCAAATTGAAATCGTAGCTCCCACCTGGTCTAAGCTGGATCTTGTTCGGGTACACTGTGACGATCGCGACATCATTCTCCAATGCCGCTCTTCTAATCAGCTCTGCATGCCCAAGATGCAGGGCGCCGAGAGTGTGGACCGTTCCAATCGTCTGACCTGTTCTCGCGACCTCCCGGATGAACGCCTTGCCTGCGGAAAGACCTGTCAGATGCATCTTCTTACTCCGCTTTTTGAACGCCAAAATAGTGGCGCGTTCGGATCTCGGAAGGCGCGCCGCCCAGCGTCTCGTGGGCCGCGCACGCCAACGAGCACCAAAGAGGTTTTACGCCCTCTCACACCTCGACCACCGCACGAACTGTCCAAAGCTCGCGCGCACTGTTCTTGCAGCTCCGAAGCAGTCAGGTTGACCCTTCTCGACCCCGTCTGATCACCGATGAGAATTCAGCCAGATAGCTTGATGGTTCGCGCGGCTGCCGCCCCTCCAGAGCGACCTGCAGTCCCCGACAACGGTCGGCGAAAAATGGTGGCTCGAAAGTGGTTATCTTAGCGCCCGAAAAGTCCACCTTTACGAAACTGGCCTGGAACGGCGATATCCCACTCAGGTTCGCATCGCGCAGGGACGATTGGTTCATGCGAACGTATGCGGCTCGCGTTGCCTCCAGGTTACTTTCGGTCATATCCGCGGCGAGATATGCCTGAACGAGATTTGATCCCTCGAAATTTGCGTGATTCAATGCCATTGATTGCGGCGGATCACCGGTGATCATCGACCTGTAGAGGTAAGCTTGGGATAGGTCCGCATGCTCCAGATCGCAGTCGCGCACAAAGGCGCAGCGGCCGCGAAAACCGGTGAATTTGGCCGCTCGCATTGTGCTCTCTGTTATCGAAATGCTTTCACCTGATGCGCTAGATAGATCCGCCCCATTCAGCTGACAGGAGTGAATAGATGCACCGGTAAGCACGGCACCCACGAGGTTCGCGTCGGACAGGCCTACGGACAGAAGCCGCGCCTCGGTCAAGTCTGCCTGTTCCAGCTCCGCTCCCGCAAGATTTGATAGGTGAAGATCAGCGAATGGGGCGCTCAGGGCTCTCGCCCGAATCCAGAGCTGGCCCCGGTTGTTTGGACAGCGCCCCGCTGGATTTAAGTGGATTCCTGCCGGGTTATGCTGAACGCGGGGCTTTACGATTTTGTCGTTGCGTCGGGAGGGCGTAGCCCGACCAGAGCGACGACAAAATCGTCGGCGACGGTCATGCGGCCATCACCATAGCTTGCGTGCCGAAGTAAGCCTCGTCGGGCGTGCGCCCGTCAAGGCTCGAGTGAGGGCGTCCCTGATTGTAGAAGGCCAGATACTTGGCAATTGACGCTCGCGCCTCGGACACGCTGTCGTAGGCGCGGAGATAAACTTCTTCGTATTTGACCGTGCGCCAGAGCCGCTCGACAAACACGTTGTCGCGCCAGGCGCCCTTGCCGTCCATGCTGATGGCGATCTTCGCGTCCAGCAGCACATCGGTGAACTCGAGGCTGGTGAACTGGCTGCCCTGATCCGTGTTGAAAATCTCGGGCCTGCCGTGCTTCGCCAACGCCTCCTGGACCGCTTGGACGCAGAAGGCCGCCTCCATTGTGATCGAGACGCGATGGGCCAGGACCCGTCGGCTGAACACATCGACGACCGCCGCGAGATAGACGAAGCCACGCCGCATCGGAATGTAGGTGATGTCCATTGCCCACGCATGGTCGGGCCGCTCGATCTTCAATCCGCGCAACAGGTACGGGTAGATCTTGTGACCCGGAGCCGGCTTGCTCGTGTTCGGGCGACGATAGACCGCCTCGATCCCCATGCGCTTCATCAGCGTCGCGATGTGGCGGCGACCGGCGTATACCCCCTCCCGCCGCAGCAACGATCGCAGCATACGCGCTCCCGCGAAGGGATAATCGAGATGCAGCTCATCGAGCCGACGCATCAAGGCAAGGTCCTCGGCCGAAACTGGCCGAGGTTCATAGTAGACCGTGCTGCGAGCCAGCTTCAGGACCTTCGCCTGGCGCACGATAGAAAGATCATGACCGCGGTCGATCATCGCTTTGCGCTCAGCAGGCCCGCCTTGGTGAGCGCGCCGGACAAAAAATCGTTTTCCAACGCCAGCTCGCCGATCTTGGCATGTAACGCCTTCAAATCGACCGGCGTCTCGGCCGATGTCTTGTCATGCCCAAACACGCCGGCGGCGCCTTCCAGGAGCTGGTTTTTCCAGATCGTGATCTGGTTCGGATGAACATCAAACAGTTGCGCCAGCTCCGCCAGTGTCTTGTCTCCTTTGACCGCAGCCAAAGCAACCTTCGCCTTGAATGCCGGAGAATGCGTCCGGCGGCTCTTCTTCGTCATCTTCGCTCCTGATTCGCAGCAAGAATCCTCGCCGCTGTCAGGCAGAAAATCCACTCAAGCTACTGTCCGAATTTGCGGGGCCAGCTCTTCCGCCCGCTCACCTTTGAGAGTCTCAGATACGGAAGATGAGCGCCCTCTAAGACGAGACCATCGATCGAGATGGGACGCACGATCGATAAACAGTCTCCCTTCGACTGAAAGAACGAGCAATCCGCCAGATGCGCCTTCGTGATCGTGACCTGGCTCAGCTTTGCGAAGCGGAAGGACGCTGAAGGGAGGAAGCATTCATTGATGGTTGAGCCCTGTAATTCCGCGCCGTCGAATACAGCATCACTCGCGTCGCACTGGTAAACGAGGAGCCCGCTGAGCATCGCGTTGTCAAAGCGTGTTCTTTTCATGCTGCAACCGTGAAAAAGGCTGCCGGTTGCATCGATTACATTGCGCAGACTGGCATCATCGAAGTTGCAGACCTGCGCTGCCATCGCATGCATATAGGCAAAATCGAGCTTGGCCCCCATGAAACTTGCCCGCTCTAGCCCCGGACAGATAAGGTTCGCCTCAGAAAGATCTGCTCGATCCAACTTTGTTCCGTAGAGCTGCGCGCGATTGAGGGTACAGCGTCGCAGCGGGAAATCTGATAGGTCATGACCGCTAAGGTTCTCGGAGGATAGCTGCAAGCCAATCCCGGTCCTTCTGATTGCCTCCTCGGTTCGCCTCCTAACAGCAGCAACCGCCAGCAGCCGGTCGGCAGCCCGGCTCCAGTACCGAACGAACTCGCCATCTGATGAAAGCTTGTCTTTCGGATCTGAGTAGTGCTCTGCCCCTTCATTCACGGTGCACTCGCTATCAGCGCCGATCCTTTGCGACATGTCGAGAGTTCCGTACTGCCAGGATTACGAGGACCTCTTTGTGCTTGGCATGGACGCAGGCTGCGGGCTTTGTGGCGAACTCGCCGGGGATTTGGTGACACGACGTGTCGACGAGACTCTTATCATGTCGCTGTCCGCGGCGGCCGACGCTTGACCACGTCAGCCGAATTCTTGTCATGCGTGTCCACTGCCAATCGGTGCAATTGTCTACCACACCCACCAACCCTGATCCGTTGTTTGGCAGCGCTGATATGTCCGAAAGTGTGTTTCTTTTCGCCAGCTCTTCGACACTCCACATCACTCTCCATTAACCCGAATGCGCAACATTCTAGGTCTTTCTTCTTGTTCGGAATGGACCCGCGGCTTGCGGGCGGAACAGTGATCGTTCACCTAGCTCTGCACTCAGCCTGGCCTTACCTCATCGGCAGCAACAACCGTGCCAGCCGCATCAGTCGGAATTGTCGAGCTAAATCGGCAGCGTAATTTCCACATGGGCGCAGAATGTTCTGATTCTGACAAACACGGTCCCGCTGACAGAAACCGCATTATGGTCGCTACGCCACCTTGAAAGCAAAAATTCCGACTTCGGTTGCAGGAGGGCAAGAGCCGCAGTCCTTACGGGCACGCAATCGATCAATTGCAATTCGACACTTGCGGATCGCCGGCCTCCTGGTTAGCCAAAGCTCGCGATCGGCTAGGCCTGCTCCGCGAGCCGACGGGTCCATCTATGGGAGAACGAGTTGGGCCGATCGAAGTCGCACCCCCGTGGCTTGTTTTGCGACTAACGCTCGGCGCGCCGACGCGATCCATCGCATCAGTATTCCCAACAATGGATCTTCATGCCACGCGGCCCGGTCAGAGCCCGATGGCCGCGGCATGATCCGGCGTTAGCATCCCCAGCAGCTTCTTGAAGAGCTTTTCAAAGTCCTTCACGGGGAGCCGATGCAAGCTAGTCCAGGCAGGCTGCCCCATGCGGCTCAAGCTTACGGTAAGCGGGCCCTCCCCCGGGCTGCTTCCCCATAACCTTTCATACGGTACTGCCATGAAGCGGAGAGCGACAATGGCCCATCTCGCCAAAACTCTGCTCCGCAATAAACAACAGGCTCGCCGGCACAGACGCAATGGCCACGGGCTTTCTTCAAGCAATTGGGTCTGGTCAGCTGTTCGACAGCTAGGCTTTCTAGCATAACAGCATCTTTATCCGGACTGGAGCCCGACTCGAACACAAATATCTGGACGAGAAGCATGAGCTGGATTGCCGGTCAGGGGCCTGCCGCACGCCTCAACACCGAACGTTCGAGAACCAGACCGGTGCATCTTATACAAACTGCGCCCGTCTCAGTTCCTGCTCCTGATCTGATCAACTTTTGCATGACGATATTGAAGGCCGACAAAAGGAGACCGGAATGGCCCCATTTGACAACGTCAACCCATCCGAGGCTCGGATGCATAACCTCGATCCACAACAGGAAGAGACGGCGCAAGCAGACTTTGAGCATCGGCTTGGAGAGGCTCAGCCAATCCTCGCATCATTAGCTTCACCCGCGGCTGGATCGAACCCGACGGTAACGGACGGCAACAAGAAAGCGCAAGCTATCCCTGAGAACGAACGGTGCGCGGCTGCATCGTTCGTGAGAACGCGCGGTCAGCTTGCCGCAACGTTGACTTGCGCTAACCTTGCGGAACTCAGAAGAGACATCGAACTCGCTGCGCAAAGATCAGCACAATGGCCAAGAGCGACTGGATCGTCAGCCTATCGCGTCGACAGTGACCGCGTTTACGACGACGTGTTGGCATCGTCATACACGGAGCTGCAGCGCTTTCAAAACCACGCCAGCCACTGCAGGCCACATGTGTTGGACCGTCAAAGCGCGATGGCCCATTTGCGTTCCATGGCGGCTTTGCGTTACGAGCAAGCTCCCTGGAATATCTGGGGAGGCCAACGACTAGATCTGGGCCGCGCAGCGGCAGAGCACATGAGGGGCGATACCAATTCTTCGCCTTTTGTGTCACTGTCCGAGGACGCCTCACTACTGCTCGTTTCGCCGGACGACGACAAGGAGTTTGGCGCCAAAGTCATCGCGGAAAACGCGAATGAGTTGCACACCTACACGGTGCCGAGGGTCACAACTTGGACGGCGGAAGACATCGTCAGTATTCTCGAGGATGGAACCGAAAATGATGAACCCGATCTGGCATGGGTGAGTGCTACCCCAACCGAAGAGCGTGAGGTACTATTTCTGGGTGGGAATCTGGACGACTTTCGGACGGCCAGCGCATCGAATCCGTACAAAAAGTCAGGAGCAAAAGGCTGATGACGCAGGCTCCGGAAAGGGTGATTTGCCTTTTCCGATGCTTGGAAAAGTCGAAAACAGCGTTCATGCTATAATCCTCCGGTCCGTCTGCCCGGCGAGGGGGAGCGTCAACAACGCCGGCCCTGGCTGGATCCGCTTAAATATGATGTTCTCACGAGGGCCGCGGGCAGCGCGCGGACGTAGCGAGATCATCTGGACGTTCAACCGAGAGGTATTGGCTCAGCCCCATACGACGACTGCATGAGCCGCCGATCTTCCACCTCAAAGATCGAATGGAGATCGGCGACATTCATGAGTTAGCTGAGCAACAAGTTCAGGCAACTTGATCCTTCCCTGACGAAAAGACGGCTAGAAAGAGTCTGGCAGTCCTGACGATCGAAAAGATCCGTATCATGCCCGGCGAAGCTGTCCACACGATGGAGGATCAAGTCTACGAAGCGCCCGTCTGCTCTGTGCTCTTCGTTACCAGATGAACTTTGCGCCATCCGGCACTTCGCAGATGAATTCGCCTTGATTCGCGAGTTCGGTGGTCCCGACGACAAGTTTGGAGGCTCGCACCGTCAGCTTGCCTTCGCGGCTAAGGCTATGGCGGATGTACTCGGTCACGGCATGTCCGGAGCTGTCGACCGTTTGATGAGCATTGGCGAAGCTGATGCCGCTCTGGCTGGTCACCCTGAAGGCATTGATGACCAGACCGGCCTGCGTCGCCGACGCAGGTTTGCCACCATCCGCGTTGGTACAGTGGGTCATATCGAGGATGAGCTTCACATTCTTCCCCGCTTGGAGGGCTCTGAGTACTTCAGTGTATTTCGGCGAGGGGTCGTCGGCTCTTGCCGGCGCGCTCGCGGCCGAAAGCAAGGACAACAGGATCGTTAGTCCTCGGCCAGTAACCTTCATATGCTCTTCTCCCTCGATAAGTACCGCCGATTGCGGCCTCCAAGTCGTGATGCTCGCGATGCGTTTGGCTGATTCCAGACAACAAGCGCGCTCGTACAAAGCAGCCTGTCGCAACGACGCGCAAGACGTTGTAATGGCTATTCCGACATCACAACCTCGTATGTTAGGTTTGCGGAAGTGGCTTAGCTTCCCGCGCGTCGACTAGACCGGCTTGATCCAGCGTCGTCCGCTTGGAAACAGCAAACCAAACCGGTTGCGCTGGTCCGCCACAGGCCTCTCGAGCGAGAGAATGTAGTTCTCGCCTCTGCATAAGTAGACGATCTACGAACGCGCCTTTCGCCACCTCAAGCACCGGCTCGTCCATCTTGCTGTGCACGGGCTGTCTGCCTTAGATCACGCGTCCACAATGAAGTGGTGGGCGCGTCCTGGCGTGCCGATCCGAACAATCTCAGGCATCCAATAGCAGCCCAATCGAACACCAATGCCAGGAGGCAAACGGCAGCACCGATTTTGATCCGACGCTTCGCGCGACTTCCTTCCGGCTGGCTGTTCGCCATGCTGACTGACTCAATTCGACTCCGTCAAGAGCTGAAACTAAATGGCGCCCTCTCTGGTCTGTCAGCTTCTCGAAAGCTGCGCCTGCAACAATCTAGGCTGGCATCCGGCACTTCGAAGGGAGAGAGATATGAACGTTGATCCACGAAATGCTGTGGACACTCCCTTTGAGGTTCACAACGTGGTACAGCAGGCGCGCCGCGTCCATGGACAACAGGATGAGCTTGGCGCCGAGAGCAGCGCAACGGCACACAATTCCGAAGATCAAGCAAGCTTCGAGCAGCAGCTGAATGACTTGGATATAGACGACCTCGATTCGGCCTACCCGACGCCGCCTTCACTCTGCTTAGCGGCAAATTCCGCGACTGCCACGTCCTCGTCTGCGCCAGGCGAGGCCGCCTCGGAACCCGGTAGCTGCCCAGCCCCATCATTTGTCAGTGCCCGCGCTCAGCTTGCAGCAACACTGACAGGTGCCAATCTTGAAGTGCTTCGCAATGAGATCGACCTTGCCGTGCAGCAGGCGGCGCGCTGGTCACCGGCGAGCGCACCTAGCATTGACCGAGACGGCGTATTTGACGACGTCGTGAGGTCGTCTTATGTCACACTGCGGCGTTTTCAGAATCAGAATAGTGACTGCAAGCCGCATACGGACGAAAACACAAGCGCCATATTGCATGTTCGCAACACGGCTCGGGATCATTCTTCCATTGGAGATCATCCAGAGCGGTATCCTATTGACCGGGCGCGCCAAGCTGGCTGGCATATGCGCGGCAAGACAACAACATCACCCTTCGTATCGTTGGTCGAAGATCCGGCGAAACTCGCCGTTTCTCGCGATCATTGGGCGAGGGCGATCGCCAACAATGCGAACGCACTGCACACCTACACTGTTCCGAAGCACAGTGTCTGGACGCCAGACGACGTGATGAGCAGCATTGCGCTCAGAATGAATGCTGAAGACTACGACAACATCGATGCGGACGTCGATTTGATGTGCTCACTTGGCAGAACGCCAACGAAAGAGACCGAGCGCCTGTTCTTGGGCGGAAACTTGGAAAGCTACCGCACCGGCAGAGAAGAAAATCCCTATAAGCGCGAGAGCAATGAGTAGATGGTCTCTCGGCCAAACCGTTGGGCTGGTTCGTTGGTTTTCAAGCACCCAAACTCCCAAAAGAAAGACCTTGAAGCGGCGTACCAACTCCGCACACGCAGAACAGCTTAAGCTTATGCGGCGACCGGCGGCCCGATCAACTCGCCGGTCGAGCGGCAGAGCGGTTGGGTCTCCGACAAGATGCACTTCCGGCGACGCGAGGATGTCGGACAATCCTCCTCCTGTGCGCGCTCGTTGGAGCATCCCGGCGCCTTGGACATTGTGAGTTCGAACGACATACGAGCTCACGGCTGGCTGGCGGCTTTGGTGGAGTTACGCCGCTGAACGCGCTGCGTCCCTCTCTGTACTCGGTCTGAAATTGGCCGCGCGGTCAAGCAACAGGTGTTTCGGCCGCGATCGCATCGGGCATTCGCTCCCCGCGATAAGCCGCGCTGCTACAAGACAGCCGATCCGTCACCTGGATGCGTTCCATCAAAACAATCGATTTTGCGGAGCGCGCCTAAGAGGCTCATAGTCGATCGCAATATAAGGAGGCCGCATTCAAGATGACGTCTGGCAATCGATTCTCTCCTCAATCCCTTGCCGAACAACTTGGCTCGAGCGATCGACAGTCTTCACCTCGAACGTTGCTTCCTGTTCATCAAGTGGACGTCCACCTCTCGCCACGGTCTCCCCGCTAAATTGACACGCATGAGGCGGATCGGATCGCCCCGCTCCTGGTGTCATGGCTTACCCCGCTTGCCAAGAGCGCCTGCCTCTTCTGCACTCAATAGCGCTTCTGCGAGACGTTTAATTGGACGGACGAATGCTCACGGCTTTGTACACAGCGAGACGGACCGCCGCGCGCAGTTCGACGGCATGGTCGAACTGTGTCGCCGTTGCCTCACAACGATTCCAAACTGAAGGCACCCCGACAAAGAGCATTCAATTGCACTTGAATCTCACCTCGCGTCAGATTGTAGGATTTCCGACAGTCTCGCGACACAGTCCGCTCGTGTGAACTCTTCCTGACGGGTACCAACAATTGCGAACGTCTCAAAAACTCAATGCTCGGCCGATTCGGTTGATCACACTACCCAACTCCTCCTTTTTAGAGCTTGCATCGTTCATCTGCTCTGTGAGGGCTGGGCGAAGCGCCGTCTTCGCAGGCAGACCTGGATCCAGCGCGCGAGAACAACGCGGGCAGTCTTTGTTTCGCCTATGCCGACGAAAGGCAGAGTTCCTGAGCCGTGCACCCGATCCGACGACATGGAGCCGGCGTCGCCGCCTCAGACAAGGCACGACAGCAATGCCGCACGTAATTTGTCCTTCATTGGCAGCACTAGCTCAGTTGGGACGGAGAACGCCTCGGAAGCGACCGAGCATTGGAACGGTTGACATCTTACTTGGATAACGCCGGCAAACGAGAGGACGTCTGTCCCGAAGGACGCGTTGATCGTTTCGTCGCATCTCGGCCTTTTACACCCCATTGGCCGGCACATAGCGCGCGAAGTGTCTTTAGCGCGGAACACTTGCAATGCCGCGACTTGACGGCACTACGGCCAACAGCCTCGCAAGACTGACCGCGGATCAAGACGAACTGGGAAGTATTCAATGTCGGTTTCGCAAGCCTGTTCGACGACAAATACAGCTGATCTCGCCCGTGCCTTGCTTTCGCTGGGGCAGTCTCGCGCGATCACTACCGCTAGCATTCGCGCAGCGCATGCAGGCATTGCTATGTGCCGCCCACAGATGCATCAGTGCGCCGCCAGGGCTCTCAACCCCGTAAGTCATCGCAGAGCTCTTGCCAACATAACGGATATGTTGAGCTGCGCCGCCCGCCCAGGCGACCCGCCGCGAGCCGTCACATATCCGATGTCAATGGATGCGCATGCATCGGTCGCCTGCCAACAAGCTCTTGCGGGTCGTCTACGGCTTTTCGAATTCATGCCAGACCGGCAGCATCCAGTCGCCGGATCTCTTGGTCAACCCTAACACGCTCAAGTCTTGCCGAGGACGGACGAGAGGCGATGGATGCGAATTCTCCTGGTTGATCATCATGCGGACTTTGGCCGCGCTGTGAAGGCAACGCTCGTGAATTGCGGGTTCGCGGTGGACGTGACGCCCACGCTGGATGAGGCGTCAGCCGCGCTGGATTGCGCAAACTACCACCTCGTACTGCTGGAGTCCGTCTTGCCGGATGGGGATAGTTTGGACTGGTTGAAGCAGTTGCGGCGCGAAGGACGATCAATGCCGGCAATGATGATGAGCAGTCTCAATGATCTCAGCCGCCGGATCGCGACCTTCAATGCGGGAGCGGATGATTTCCTGCCCAAGCCTGTGTCGATCGACGAACTCATCGCTCGCATGCGGGCCATTTTGCGAAGGTCAACGCAAATGACGGCGCCGGTCGTGACATTCGGGAATCTGCATTTCGATCCGATCGCCAGACAAGTCTCGGTGGGTGGCCGGATCCTGAGGATTGCTCGGCGTGAGGTGTGCATTCTCGAGCATCTGCTCAATCGCGCCGGCCGCACTGTGCCGCGCGCTTCGCTGGAAGATAGCTTGTACGCGTTCGATGACGAGGTTTCGACCAATGCGCTGGAAGTCGGGATTTATCGCTTACGCGCGCATTTGAACCAGGCGGGTGCGACGCTCAGAATCAAGACCGCGCGCGGCGTCGGTTACACTCTTGAACTCGTTGGCACAGCATCGGCTGCCTAGCAGCGTCACTTAAAGGCAACAATCGCTTGAAGGTCCTTAATAATGCCGCCGGCGCTACCCAGCCGCCTGCGATCACCAACCCACAACGCTCTGCCGCTCTCAATCGTCTCTGCTACCTCCTATGCGGATTTGCTTTGCTGTTTCCGCTTGCGGCCTCAGCCGAGACCAAGCGGGACGGCAAAGGAGAGATGCCACGTGCGGCACCCGGCAGCACCACGGGCACGCTCAATATTACCTCGTCACAGGGAAAGACGGTGCATTTGAGCGCACCGGCGGCGACCATTTTTGTCGCCGACCCTGCAATTGCCGATTATCAAGCTCCGTCGAGCAGTACAATTTTCGTGTTCGGCAAAAAGTCCGGGCGGACGAGCCTGTTCGCCCTCAACGAAAACGGCGAGGCTCTTGCCGAGCTGCGTATTGTCGTAACCCAACCACTCGAGGATCTACGGGCCGCGCTCAAGGCCGAGGTCGGCGACTATCCAATTCAGGTCAGCTATACCCCGCGCGGGGCGATCCTTAGCGGTATAGCGCCCAATGCCGATGTCGTTGAGGCTGCGAGGAAGGTCACTGAGCAATTTGTTGGCGCGGGCGCCCCGGTCGTCAACAAGATCCAGGTCGCCGGCTCACTGCAGGTAAATCTCAGCGTGCGCGTAGCAGAAGTCTCCCGCACCGCCGTCAAGGATCTCAACATCAACTTCACCGCCTCGGGCCCAAACGGCGCTTTCCTTGCCACCGGCAAACCGGGAGGGTCCGGCAGGGCTGGCGGCGGCGGCACGATTGGGATCGGGTTTAGCACCGGCAATATCAACCTCAGCGCTGTTCTCGACGCTCTCGCCAGTGAGCACCTCGCCTCAATCCTGGCTGAGCCGAACCTGACGGCAATGTCCGGCGAAGCCGCAAGCTTCCTCGCCGGCGGCGAGTTTCCGATCCCAGTCATGCAGGACAACAGGCAGGTTTCGGTCCAATTCCGGCAGTTCGGCGTGAGCTTGGAATTCGTCCCGACAGTGCTCAGCAACAACCAGATCATTGTCCGTGTGAAGCCCGAAGTCAGCGAACTATCGACCGAAGGCGAAGTCAAGATCAATGGTATGGCGGTTCCTGCCCTCTCGACGCGGCGGGCGAGCACCGTGGTCGAGCTCGCCAGCGGCCAGAGCTTTGCAATCGGCGGCCTCATCAGGCGCAACTTCAACACTGATATCGGCGAGTTTCCCTGGCTCGGCGACGTACCGATCCTTGGTGCGCTTTTTCGCTCTTCATCGTTTCAAAAACGCGAAACCGAGCTAGTTATCGTTGTTACACCTTACATCGTACGGCCGGGATCAAATCCAAGCCAGATAAGTATTCCGACCAACCGCATCGCACCGCCATCAGATGCAGGCCGCATCTTGACGAACACGGTGGCACGGCCGCCTCAAGGCCGCGATGCGCCGCGCGCGAGCGCACCGGGACTGACGGGCAACGCCGGCTTTATCATCGAATGAGGATCGACATATGAACATGCGATATTTGTCCCATTCGATTGTCCTTGCCGCAATATTGGGGGGCTGCGCAAATACTGCGTCGATCCATCCCAATCCTGCCGAACAAGGAGTCCAGGTCGAACAGAAAAAGCGTGTCTTGCTTCTGCAGAGCCTCCATGCCCTCGAAAAGCTTCAGCTGCGTAATTTTATCGCCGACGCAAGTGGTGGCCGGCGGGATGCGCTCCATGTGGATGTCAGCGGCTCCCATAAGCTCATTGCGCAGGTGGCGCACGAAGCACGCGCCATGGGGGTTGTTCCCTCTAACATCCGGCTGTCCGCTTCTCCCCTCAATTTATCGGGCCGTTCCGCCGTCAGGATCGAGGCGATTACGTTTGAAGCGCATCTTCCGAACTGTCCGTCGCTTTTGATCGCAGGACCAGCAGTGGACGACAATTCGTTCGAACCGACTCTTGGTTGCTCGACCAAAAACAACCTGGGAGTGATGGTGAACGATCCGCTCGACCTGGTTGATAATCGGTCTGTCAGCACGGTAAATGGCGATCGCGCCGCCGCTCCTCTTGCTAGTCACTCTACTCTCGCAGCGCGCAACAAGGGCAACGGAGAAGATGGAGCAAGCACGACAGCGCCGGACGCAGCGGGACCAACAACACAGAATGTGCAGCCGCTCCGATAGGCGCTTTAAGCGCTTGTCGGAACCTACTGTGCAGCACCTGGCGCTCAGGCGCACGAGCGATGCTGCAAGGCGCAGAGAAGGCAATTGCGAGCCATCATTTATCCTTTCATTCTACCTTTCCGCTTGGCGATGTCAGGTTTTGGAAAGCAAACGTGAGTAGCGAAATAGCGAGAGAGCGAGCCCTGCGGACTGAACATGGACCGATTCAACACGATCAACCCAGCCGATAAGGCGTCCGCTGCGTCGGATGCCGCCGTGGAACAGCCGGATCAAAAGCATGTGGCGTTTGAGCAGCACCTGGCAGGCGTGCGAGAGGCGGGCCCTGTATATCCGCACGCGGCGCTTCATGATGTCACTGAGGAAGACGATCACCTCATCCAGGCGGCATCGGCCGCTGCTCTCAATGGAGGGCCGCCGCCGAGTGAGACCACCGTCAAAATTTATGATCGTCGGCTTCGCAAATTCGCCGAGGGGCTGAAGAAGTCCGGCAAATCAATTGCTGGGCTCGATGACGATGCCTTACTCGCTAACGCTAGGAAGCTGCTGCCAAACGACAGGGTCATCGCGCCAGCATTGTTAATGATCAGTCGGTACCGCGAGCCCGACGCCAACGCTCGCCCCCTCTCAACACATTATCGTCCTTCCAGGGAAGATGAGGGTCTTATCAGGGATGCCGCCGAGGCAGGTTTTGGTCGACAGATCGGCAGGAAAACGGCCGAGAGCTATGCGAGCGGACTGCGGAAGTTGGCGGTAGCGCTCCGACCCTTGTCCATTGCCGACCTCAGTGATGATAAACTGCTCGGACACGCGGATAGGTTGTTCCCGAAGGACAAGATGCTCATCTCCGCCTTGAATGGCCTTCGGGACTATCGCGCCATTACCCTGCAGACCAATTTAGGCGGAGAAGGAGGCAGTTCGCGCCAGGTCATCCAGCCGTCCACCCCCTCAGCTATGCCGGCCGATGAGCAGCCGATTGGGGACGATGCAGATGAGCGCAGCTCACGGCCGCCGGGGTTCAATGCTCCGCAGGTCTGGCATGGAGTGGGGTTGGCCGTCCATTCGCCTACGGAAAGTGTCGCCCAGGACGTGCTTTTCGATGCTGCAGAAGCCGAGAGCTTCTTGCCGGCGACCATGCTTGGGCCAACGGTCAGTTCAATGGTTCACTCGCCGGTGCAAAGTGTCGATCAGGAGGCGCTTTTCGATGCCGCGGATCGTGCGAACCTTTTGTCGGCGGCGACCTCCAATGCGCCGGTACCTTGGCCAACGATGAGTCCAACCATTCCCTCGCCGGTGCAACGTGTCCCTCGGGACGCGCTTTTCCATGCCGAGGGTCGCGAGAACCTCTTTCGCGCGCTGACCTTCGATGCACTGGTGCCTGGTCCAATGATGAGTTCAATCATCCACTCGCCGGTGCAAAGTGTCCCTCAGGACGCGCTTTTCGATGCAGCGGACCGCGAGAACCTTTTGCCAACGCCGACCTTCGATGCGCTGATGCCTTGGCCAACGATGAGTCCAACCGTTCCCTCGCCAGCGCAGAGTGTTGCTCAAGAAGCGCCTTTCGATGCCCCTGCTTGGCATCCGAGCTTGCGGCAGCCCGATTTCGCCTCTGAAGACCACTCTGGACAGATGATGAACGAAGGCGCTGCGGCGCAGACCACCCTTGAGCAGACGATCGCAGCAGCCGGCGAAGCCTTTGATGCGTCTTTGAGCGTTCCCGAACATTTCTCCCACGGGACTCAGGCCGCGCCGAATATGATGCACAGGCTTCGCCGCTGGGGCCTCTTGCCGGATGCAGCACAGCGGGTAAAGGCCTACGACATTCGAGGTGAGCGCTATATGGCCGTCTTGGGACCGGGAGGGCTCAACGATGTTCAGCTCGTCCATCTGCTGTCGCCCGCTGTCGGCGATACGTTTGATGTTTCTTTCGCCGTTCCCAAGAATTTTTCCCATCGCACCCAGCCGGCCCCCGACGAGATGCTGTCCAAGTTAGGCGAGTGGGACTTCTTGCCTGTTGTGGAACATCCAATCATGAACTTTGAGATCGGCGGCGAACGCTACACGGCCATCTTGGGACCGGAAGGGCCCAAGGACGTTCAGCTCATTCATCACCCTCGGCCCGCTTTGCCGGGCGAAGCTAGGCCTGCGGCACTGAGGACTTCCTCAGATATCTACGGCGGTCTTGCGCCAGGGCTTGATTCGGCGGCTCCGTTCGAATGGAGTAGGGACGCTCCCTCGGCGCTGGCGCCGAACCTTCCTCTGCCGTCTGCCGCACCTGCATCAGGCCATCAGCCAGTCCCGCAAGTGCCTGAACTGGGAGAGTTCTTGGGCGACGGCTGGACGCACGCCTCCCAAGAGGCTTCGCCCGCCGTGATCGACATATTGCAGAATCTAGGCCTTCTGCCGAGCCGGGACGTCCCAATGACCGCTTTTTTTATCCACGGTCAGCTCTACACGGCAGAGAGCCTACCGGGAAGCCGCGTTCTTCTCTTCCATCAGCCACAATTTGGCTGAATGAGGGGCTCGTCGGCACCTCGGACAGCTGCTCAGGCGGACCTAAAACCACGTCTGATCCTCCTTCCGGAGATCTTAGAAGCACGCTTCAACGATGCCGGGCGGTGAGCAAATCCGACCTTTCCAGTGCCACCATGATCTCAAGCAGCTATCGATCAAGTAAGCATTCGGCAGCACCGCACTCTGCAGAGCAAGAGAGGCGCGGTCGAGTAGCTCAGCCATTTGGCTTTCGCCCTCACAGATCCGGGCGGGCGGATTTCCCGCACCCGGCTCTTCCCGAGGGTAACCCGCGTCATATCCGCGCCTGCGCCCAAGTGCGAGTGATGCGTGGAACGGGCAGAGGGAAGCGTGCCGTCAGGGTGTCGAACTCCGACCAGCCCATGCGCCGACTTTTCTGGCTGCGTCGTCTCAGACAACGTAGCCAGATCCGACGCACTTCGCGGTAGAAGCCGTTGAGCGCTGGATAATTGTGCGGCCTGCCATAGTAGCCGTAGTGCCCGCGCAGTGCGGCGGCGAACCGCTCGTGCTGCGTGGCCAGTGGCGCGTGCATGAGCCGCCAGGCGTCCTGGCGCAACGCCGTCAGCTTGCGCGTCAGGCGTTTCCCTTCCGTCTTGTGCTTCACGATGAACCGGCCATCTCGGGTCCGCCCGCAGTAGTGGGTGAAGCCGAGGAAGGCGAAGGTCTCTGGTCGCCGCTCGCCGCGCCGCTGACGCGAGACGGCCGCGAACCGGCCAAACTCGATCAGCCGCGTCTTGCCCTCATGAAGCATCAGGCCAAAGCTGGCCAGCCGCACCTTGAGGGCCAAGAGCATTTCCTGCGCATCTGCCTTGCTCTCGAAGCCCATGACGAAGTCGTCCGCATAGCGCACGGTCACGACGCGACCGCGGGCATGACGACGACGCCATTGGTGGGCCCAGAGATCGAGGATGTAGTGCAGGAAGATGTTGGCAAGGAGCGGGCTGATGGTTCCCTGAACGCAAAAGATAACTTTGCGGTGGGGGAGCGGTCACGGAGCTATTGGCGGCGCCGGGCGCCTTTCCACCGGGAGGGGTGGGTGGGAGGGGGATGGAGTGGCGGATGACGATCTTGTCGTCGCCAACGAGGACTTCCTTCACGAGAAGGCGCAGCACGCGTTGGCGTTCGATTATATCGAGCGCGCCGACGGACGAGCGGAGGCGCTCGAGGAAGCTAGTCACGGATTCAGCGAGACGCAGACAAACCTCCTGCTCCTGCGATTGGTCTTCGATCGCCTGCAGCGCCGACAAGCAAGCCTGTTCGCGGCTACGCAAATCGGGCATGCGACTGCGCAGCTCTTCAAGTGAGAGAAGGCTCTCTTGATAGGCCGTGAGGAGACGCTCGATGCTTTTCCGGGAGCGCGCAAGATCGCGGCGAAGCGTTTCCTCCCGGCGCTGTGTGGGATCGGAGTTGCGCGCCGCCTTGAGCCGGCGCTCAAGTTCGTCTTCGATGAGCTGTCGGTCTTCAAGTAAACGCGCGATCTCTTTCCATACCACCTCGTCCAGCAAATCCTGGCGCGTCGGGCGACTGTCGCAGACCGGCCCGCCGAGCCGGCGCCAGCCATCCGAGCCCAAGCAGCGGTAGTAATGGATGGTTCGAGCGCTCGACCTGGTCGAGGTGCGATAGAGCCCATAGCCGCATTTGGCGCAGCTCAACAATCCTTGCAGGGCGCTCGGCGTGATCGTGCGTCGCGGGGCATGCTTCTTGTTGGCTTCCAAAAGCTCGTTCGCCAATGCGAAGGTCTCTTCGCTGATGATGGTCGGCACAGGGATTTCGATCCACTCTGTGCGAGGAAGCTCATGATTTGCGCTATTGCGAGGAGCGACGCCGCCGCGCAATCGCAACGGCCGCGTCACACGCATGCGCGGCGCGATCCGCGTCTTGCCAAAGCAGGCCGTTCCTTTATACGCGGGATTGCGCAGCATCGCCCAGACCGTCGAGCGCTCCCAGCGGCCTGTTTCTTTGGCTGTCGGAATCTGGCGCTCATTGAGCAGGCGCGTGATGGCGCCGATGCTGTGGCTTTTTGCGGTGTAAAGCTCGTAGACCCAGCGCACGATACCGGCCTGTCGCTCGTCGATCTCATAATAGGCGGCAGAGTGATCGGTCTTGCGCTTGTAGCGATAGCCAAACGGAGCGCCGGAAAGCACGCTCACTTGGCCTTGAAGGGCGCGATGGCGCTTCCCTCGCCGCGACCGTTCCAGGATTTGCGCGCGTTCATATTCGGCGATCATGCCCTGAAACTGCAGCAGCAGCTCGTCTTCCGGCGTCGCTGCCCGTCTCGAGCGAATGAACAAGACTTCGACGCCGGCGCGCGCGAACTCTTCGATAAGAAGGATTTGATGCGCATAGCGCCGGCTCAGCCGATCGGGAGCGTAGACGAGCACGGCTTGGATCCGCCCTTCTGCGGCGAGGTCGCGCAGTCGTTCAAGTCCGGGGCGCAACAAGCTCGCGCCGCTATAGCCGTCGTCTTCGATCACCCATTCCGCCGGCACGTCGCAGTTCTGCTCGCGCGCGAAAGCGATCAGCGCGCTCGTCTGACTGGCGATCGTGTTCTCCTCCTTCTGTTTGTCCGACGACACTCTGGCGTAAATCGCGGCGGTCTTCATCTTCGCCTCCCGTCACATCGGCGCCAGCGCGCGCGAAGCGCACCTGATCTGGAACGAGAATTTCGTAAACCTGTTCAAGTTTGACGGCGACGAGGCGATCGAACGCAAATTCGAGTCGAACGTCGCGTTTTTTTCGCCGCTCAGCCATCTTCGCGGACAGACGCGAGATAAGCGGCCACCGCTCGGCGCATCACCTCGCTTGCCGAAAGCCTGGAAGCCGTCGCATGCGTCTGGAGTTTTTGGGCAAGATCGGCCGGCATCTTCAGGGAGAGCGTCACTGATGGCTGCGGCGCGGGAAGGAGCCGCTCCCTGCTTTTGGCCACTTCGAGATAGCGATAGGCCTGCCGCAGCGACAAGCCGCTTTCGCGCGACAGCACCAAGGCCGCCTCCGCCATGCCGATTTTCTTCGCGAGCAAGCGTCGCGCCGCCCTCAGCCGCTCGGCTTTCTGCGCTTGCGTCGATCGAATCATATGACATAACGGTATTACCTTTTGCGTCTCAAATCAACAACGGCTCTATCACGCCAGCCGACGATGACGCGTTCAAAGCGGAAGTTATCTTTTGCGTTCAGGGAGCCATGCCTGCCCCTTGCGGCGTGCCCCTGTCCGTCTCTCGCTTCTCGCCGCTCTCAAGAACACCGGCCCGCAGCCACAGCTCGAGGAGCCGTAGGATGCGAGGATCGGCGATCCTGTGCGCCACCATCCGCAACAGCCACTCGTGGTCGACCGAGTCGAAGAAGCTGCGTATGTCGGCATCGAGCACCCAGTTCACACGCTGGCTCATGATCGCCGTATGCAAGGCATCAAGCGCCATATGAGGATTCCGCCCCGGCCGGAAGCCGTAGGAGAACCCAAGGAAGTCGGCCTCATAGACGGCGCTCAACACCTCGGCCACCGCGCTTTGGACGATCTTGTCCTCGAGCGCCGGCACACCGAGAGGCCGCTTACCGCCATCGGCTTTGGGGATGTAGACTCGCCGCACCGGCTGTGGCCGGTAGCGACCAGTGTGGACCCGTCCGCAGAGGTCGCGGATGTTATCCGTGAGCCCCTCTTCGTACTTCGCCATCGTTACCCCATCGACCCCCGCGCTGGCCTGCCGCTTTTGTCGTCGAAACGCCCGAAGCAGAGCGTCCTCGTCGATGTGGTGCAGCAAGGCCGTGAACTGGGTTTGGGCAGCCCGCTTGGCCGCCGCGTTCACCCGATCGAGGTTCGGCGGCAAGGCAACCCGGCTCTGTGTCCGGACCCTGGCCTTCTCGCGCGGGCTCCCCTCGGGCTGGCCCCTTCCCTCCATACGTCTCGTTTCCTTCGACGACTTCACAGGTACTATGGACCAGTCCGACTCCCGACCTCAGCTCGGACCGCGGCTCTGGCAGTGCCTCGCCGCTGTCCCCCACTGGAGACCAATCCAGTGGACCCGATCGGGCCTCTCATGTTCCGATGATTGCCTTCCATGCGTGATGCGGCCATCGACCCCGACGGAGCGGCATCGTCTCGCATAACGACGATGCTCATGCTGCCTTCGTGACTAGGGAACACACTCGGCCTCCGGCTGATGGCGCTGGTGGTCGAAGGCATGACCGGCGCGGCATGTGCAGTGAGATCGGCGACAACGTGAAGGCCTTCCTCAACCGCCCGCTCTAGGGCGATCGGCCCTATCTGTGGATCGGCCACGTACGTGAAGCTGCGTCAGCAGGGGCGCATCGTCTCGGTCGCGGTGACCATCGCGTCGAGTTAACAGCGACGGCCGGCGTGAGGCGCTCGGCATTGACGTCGGCCCATCCGAAGCCGAGACGTTCTGGGCCGCGCTCCTGCGCAAGCTCGTCCGCCGCGGCCTGCGGGGCTACGGGCTCGTCGTCTCCGATACTCATGAGGGATCACGGCCACGGTCGGCGAAGTTCTCAACGCCACTAGCGCTGCCGCGTCCACTTCATGCGCAATGCGCTGGCACGTGCCGGCAAGAGCGCACGGCGCCTCGTCTCCGCCTTCATCGCCACGGTGTGCGCCCAGGACGATGCCGAGGACGCGCGGGCGTAATGGCGCTGCGTCGCCGACCAGCTCCGCTCCCCTGCCAAAGCGCGGCGCCTTCCTTGCAGCGCCGGATCCGCTACTGACGGGCAATGCACGGCGGCGGGCAGGAACTCATCTTCCGTCAGACCTCCGGCTCTTGCGATTGATTTGATACGCAAGCGGCTGACCGCTGGCGTTGTCACGTGACGATCTCCTTCATCCCGCTAATCCCGAATCTTTTTCGATTCGCCTGTGCGATGTAGTGCGCGGGCTTCTTCGCCATGTTTCTGAACTTGGCCACTCTAGAATCAGAAATGCCGTCAGTTGCGAGTTCCTTGCGTGCAATGAAAATTCACATCGAAGCCCGTAGCACGAGTAAGTACGCGGCAACGGGCGGTGCTCCCGCCGCTCTTCGTAAATATGAATGTGCATCACGTCTTCGACCTCTGGACCCACGAGTGGAGAAGCAGCGGCAGCTATGCCGGCGGCAGTCTTATGGGCTTCGAAATAAAACCGAGGTCCTACGCCTTCTCGACGCCCTGCGTGAGCGAATAGCGGAGTTCGGTCTTTCGCTAAATGAGGAGAAGACCCGGATTCTGAATTTGGACGGTACGCGGCCGAGCGCCTCTCGCGCCGGGGCAACGCCGCCCGAAGACGTTCGACTTCCTCGGGTTCACGCACATCTGCGCGGTGCACCCAACGAAATCCGCACTTCACAATGCGGATTTCACGGATCGTGAGCATCGATTTCGCGCGATCGTGAGCACTGAATTCAGACGATCGTGAGCAGCCCGCTACGGCCGATGGGAGATAGAGTCAGTGTTCTGGTTGGCCGTCAAGGGTGATGGTTTTGGCGCTGCGTTTTCGCATGCTTTCTCCGGTGAGCTGGAGGCGGTGGGCGTTGTGGACGAGGCGATCGAGAATGGCGTCGGCGACCGTGGGGTCCCCAATGGCTCCATGCCAGGTGTCCACGGGAGCTGACTTGTGACGATGGTGGATGCGCGGCCATGTCGGTCCTCGAGGATTTCGAGCAGATCGCGGCGTTCCGCGGCGGTGAGCACCGATAGTCCCCAATCATCCAAAATCAGAAGCTGAGCGCGGCCGAGGCTTTTGAGGAGCCGGGCGTAGCGTCCGTCTCCGCGCGCGAGCGCGAGCGCCTCGAACAGCCTTGGAACGCGATGATAGAGGACTGATCGGTTGTCGCGGCAGGCCTTGTGGCCGAGCGCGCAGGCTAACCAACTTTTGCCCAGGCCGGTTGCCCCGGTGACGAGCAAATTCTCGTGGCGATCGATCCAGCGACCTTCGACGAGTTTGGCGAAAACGGCGCGGTCGATGCCCCGCGGGGTGCGCAGATCGACGTCCTCGACGCAAGCAGTCTGGCGCAGTGCGGCGATCTTGAGGCGCGTGGTGAGCCGCCTGGTGTCGCGTTCGGCGGCTTCGCGGTCGACCAACAGGCCGATGCGATCTTCGAACGGCAGGGCTTCGAGATCGGGCGATCGGCGCTGCTCCTCGAAGGCCTTGGCCATTCCGGTCAGTCGGCGCCGTAGCTTTTGACGAGCGCCAGAATGCCAAGGCAGGTTCGAAAGCCTTGTTCTGGATGGGGCCGGGCGTCGATCACGGCCTGGAAAAACGCTGCTGTCGAAGGACCGATCCGCTCGCCGGCGGCGATCACCGCGGCGGGGGTCCATTTGCCGTAGCGGCGATGGGCGCTGGGCATGTGGTCGGCGATGGTGGTGTGTCCGCGTCGGTTGGGCGCGCGGGCATGGCTGGCGATCCGCTGGCCCTTGTGGAAGATCTCGACCGTCCGATCGTCGATACGGGCATCGACCAGCTCGCCAATCAGACGATACGGCGCGGAGTACCAATGGCCGTCGACCTCGACATGATAATCGGGAGCGAGGCGGCAGCGCTTCCAGCGTGCGAAGGCATAAGGCTGATCTGGCAGCGGGGTTAGCTTGGGTTTGTCGAGTTCGGCAAACAGTTCGGCGCGGCTTGAGCCGAAGCCACGCATTTGACGAGCATTGAGTTCGTCGACGAGTGTCTTGATGGCGGCGTTGAGCTCGGCCCGGGAAAAGAAGCGCTGATTGCGCAGCCGGGCCAGAATCCAGCGCTGGGCGATTTGCACCGCGACCTCGACCTTCGCCTTGTCTTTTGGGCGCCGCGGCCGTGCGGCGAGAATGGCCGTGCCGTAATGGCTCGCCATCTCGGCATAAGTGCGATTGAGGCCGGGATCGTAGCGGTCGGGGTTGCTGACGGCGGCTTTGAGGTTGTCGCAGACCACGAACGTCGGCGTTCCGCTCAAAAACGTGAACAAGTTGACGTGGGCCCGGATCCAGTCGGCCAAGCTCTCGCTGGGGCAGGCCTCGGCGTAGGTGTAGTTCGAAGCGCCCATCGCCGCGACGAACAGCTTCATCGGCTGCACTTCCCCGGTCAGGGGATCGACGATGTCGATGGTGTCGCCGGCGAAATCCACGAACACCTTCTCGCCGCCCAGATGAATCTGCCGCATCGAAGGTCGGACCCGCCCCTTCCAGGCCTCGTAGGTAGTGCAGAACCACGTGTACCCGAAACCGTCGGGATTAACGGCGCGATACTCCTCCCAGAGCAGGCGACGGGTTACGTTGCGCCGGCGGAGCTCTTTATCGATGTAGCTCCAGTCGGGCACCGGCCGCTGCGGGCTCTGAGACGCTGGTCGTGGGGCCGGGAAAAGCAAAAGCTCCAGGTCTTCATCGGTCATTCCCTCCGGAAGCGGCCAGCTCAACCCAGCAGAGCGGGCGCGGCTCAGGTAGCTGTGCACAACGCCGTTGCTGACGCCCACGCTCCGCGCGATGGCCCGCTCTGGCAGGCCTTGAAAATGTTTTAACCGAAGGACTTCCTTGATCCGGCGCATCGACAATCTCTGGGTAGGCATTGGACTTCCTCGTTAACCACGAGGTCATCCCTAAGCCGGTTGAGTTGTCGGCCGAAGCGCTGCAAGGCTCCGAAAGCCTTGCTCACGATCCTGCGAAATCGTTGCTCACGATCCCCTGAAATCCGCGCTCACGATCCCGCGAAACGCGCATCACAATCCGACGGGTGACAATCGACTCCCGCAATGCCAGGATGGCACGATACGACACGGCGTAACGAACCGCCGCCAGGCGTTCATCGTTGATACCGGCGCGTGGCTCCGCCGCGTGTTGCAGGGATACCTGAACTACGACACCATTCACGGGACTCTGATACGGGCTCGGGCCTTGGCCCGGTGCGATGCTTACGCGCTGGCCCGCCGAGCGACCACAGCGCGTTCTGCAGACCCTCGGCCAGGGCGACGAAGCTCTCGCCCCAGGACTGGTAGTCGCCTCACGTGTCTCGGCGATCAGCTTCGGATGTTGTCCGTGAACAAGCCTCCAAGCACTTGATTGAGAGTCTGTTTTCCGGTTGCGGCGGCATTTGAGATTGCAGGGGATTGGGGCTTCACAGCAAAAACCTGCAATTTCGATTTTGGATTTCCCTGCCGCTGCGAACCGTGATTCTGTGCTGCATCGGAGGGACCGATGCGACCAAAGAAGCACAGGACGACAGGCTCGAACGATCTGTTCCGGTCCCGGCTGGACCAGATCATCAACATGCGACACGAGCTGGTTCTGCTCGCCGGCAGGGTCGATTGGGACTGGATCGACGGCGAGATCGCGCCGCTCTACAGCGACAACGGCAGGCCGGGTATCGCGACCCGCTTCATGATCGGATTGCTGCTGCTCAAGCACATCTACGAGGGGGTGTGCGAGCGCTGGGTCCACGATCCGTACTTCCAGTTCTTCACCGGCGAAGAGTTTTTCCAGCACGTTTTCCCGCATGAGCGCTCAGACCTGAGCCACTGGCGCAAGCGGCTCGGCGACAAGCTGGAGCGGTTGTTGGCCGAGAGCCTTCGCGTGGCGCACGCGAGCGGTGCGTTGCGCAGCCAGGACCTCAAGCGGGTCACGGTCGACACGACCGTCCAACCGAAGGCCATCAGCTTCCCGACCGACGCCAAGCTGCTGTATAGCGCGACGATCTGGGTCGGAAGAGCGCGGCGATCAGGATGGCGAGTCAGTGTCGCGGCGCGATGATGATCGCCGCGATGATTGTCGCGCGCAAGAGTTTTGTTTGCTTTGATTGTCGCGGAGCGTCAATCAAGCGAGCGTTTTTTGTGTCGCGTGCTCCGGTGGCCGCCCTGGACCACGCTTTCGCTCGAGGGCAGTCCGCCTGCGATAGCTCTCGACGTTCATCTCGACGATGGTGGCGTGGTGAACAAGGCGATCGATCGCCGCGAGGGTCATAGCTGGGTCCGGAAAGACCTTGTTCCATTCTCCAAAGGGCTGATTGGCGGTGATCAGCAAAGAGCGTCGCTCGTAGCGTGCGCTGATGAGCTCGAACAGCACACTGGTCTCGGCCTGGTCCTTGGTGACATAGGCAAGATCGTCCAAGATGACGAGATCGAAGCGATCGAGGCGGTTGATGGCGCCCTCGAGGTTGAGCTCGCGGCGAGCCACCTGGAGCTTCTGCACGAGATCGGTGGTGCGGGTGAACAGGACGCGCCATCCGTTCTCGATGAGGGCCAAGCCGATTGCTGCCGCCAAGTGGCTCTTGCCTCCACCGGGCGGACCAAACAGCAGCAGATTGGCGCCCTTGCCGAGCCAGCCGTCGCCGGCGGCGAGTGCGGTCATTTGCGCCTTGGAGATCATCGGCACGGCCTCGAAGTCGAAGCTGTCAAAGGTCTTTCCGGTAGGCAGCCGCGCCTCGACGAGATGGCGCTCGATGCGGCGGCGGCCGCGCTCAGCGATCTCGTGCTCGGCAATGGTGGCGAGGAAGCGCGCCGCCGGCCAGCCTTCTTTATCGGATTGCTCGGCAAATTGCGGCCACAGCGCCTTGATGGCGGGCAGCCGCAGCTCGTTGAGCAACAGATTGAGGCGCGCGGTGTCGACTACGTTGGTTGTGCTCATGCGGCGCCTCCGATCTCGGCGGTACCGATGAGGCATTCATAGGTGGCGAGCGGTGCGAGGCGTACCACGACGTTCGGCACCTGGGCGGGATCCGGGGCGAAGTGAGTACGTAGCCGGTTGAGGTCGGGCAGCCGGCCGTCGTTCAGGTCAGCCGTGAGCTGATTGGCGAGTTCGGCCTCGCAACCGCGCTCATGGGCGAGTGCGAGGAGATCGACCATGATCCGGCAGGCCTTCTTGTCCGGTAAGCGTTTGCGCAAGACGTCGAAGGCTCGGCGGTAAGCTTCCCGGGGGAACAGCTGGTCGCGGTAGACCAGGTTGAGGAGCGCCATCGGCTTGCGCCGCAAGGAATGGATCACGTGCCGATAATCGACGACCTGATCGTGCTTGCCATTGGGATGCGGCCGCCCGCGCGGCAAGGTGAGGAGATGCGTGCCGCCGACAAACACGTCGAGGTGATCGTCATACAGGCGCACCCGCAGCCGATGGCCGATCAAGCGCGACGGCACCGTGTAGAACACCTTGCGCAAGGTGAAGCCGCCGGACGACGTCACGTGGACGATCACCTCTTCATAGTCCGACGTGCGGCGGTCCGGCAGATCCTGAAGTGCGCTACGTTCACTGTCGATCCGCTTGGCGTTGCGGGCATTGCGGCGGCTGGCGATCTCATCGATGAAGCCACGATAGGCAGCTAGATCGTCGAAGTCGGCGGTGCCACGCAGCAACAGCGCGTCGCCGATCGCTCGCTTGAGATGACCATGCGAACTCTCGATCGCCCCGTTCTCGTGGGCGATGCCACGATTGTTGCGGGAAGGCCGCATGCCGTAATGGGCACAGAGGTCTTCGTATCGCCGCGTCAGATCGTCTTTGGCGTCGCGGTCGAGATTGCAAAAGGCGGCCGACAGGCTGTCGGTGCGATGCTCCCGTGGCGCCCCACCGAGTGACCACAAGGCATTCTGCAGGCCTTCGGCCAGAGCGACGAAGCTCTCACCGCCGAGCACGACATGGGCGTGCTCAAACCCGGAATAGGCCAGCCGGAAGTGATAGAGACGATGGTCGAGCGGTACGCCCGCGATCGTGACACCCAATTCGCCCATGTCGGTGAAGTCGGACAGGCCGCGCTGACCGGGTTCGTGGGTCTGGCGGAAGATGACCTCCTGCTCCTCGCCGTGGATCGCCCGCCAGGCCCGGATCCGGCGCTCCAGCGTGCGACGGATGCCGGCGCCGAGCTCGGGATGGCGTCGGAGCAACTCCTCGAAGATCGTGACCGGCCGCACACCGGGGGCGGCCTTCAGCATCGGCGCGATCTCTGTCTCAAATACGCGGGCCAAGGGATCTGGCCGGCGACGGCCGCGGGGAGCCTTCTTCTGCGACGGAAGGCGTCGATCCTTCTCGATCCGGTAAGCGGTCGAGGTGCTGAACGAAGCCTTGGCGGCGGCCACGGGTGGGCTATCGGTCTGACGGTACTTCATGTAGAGCCTCATTTGGTGATCGGTAATGTGTCGGCCTGGCACGCGAGTGATTCCTCTTGGCGGAAGAACCACTTGCATAACCAGCCGGCCGCGATCACCAGTCGGCGCGGTCCGCTGTGGATCGCGCCGACGCCGGGCTCGTAACTCCGGTCGGGCTACGCCCTCCCTGCGTCACGAGCCCGGCGTAGCCCTCTCATCATGGTCGACGCTCCACTTCCATCCTGTTCGCCGCGCGGCACTGCTGCATGCAGCGATCCGCGGGTTGAACCGCCTGGCGAGGAAGCACGGGGTCAGGCTCCGGCAATCCTATGTTCGCGTGGCCAAAAGCGCGGCGATGATGGCGGGCCGCTACGCTCATGCCAAACAATTCAACCGGCATCAGCGACAGCTGCGCATCCTGCGCAGCCGGCTGGGCCGGATCATCCGCGACATTCGCCGCAAGACCGAGGGCCAGGCCGCATTGGAGGGGGCATTCGCCCTGCCGCTGAGCCGAGCCACCCAGATCGGCTCGCAGCAGCAGCGCCAGCGCGGCTGGAAGTTGTATTCCTTCCATGCTCCGGAGGTCGAGTGCATCGGCAAGGGCAAGGCCGCCGCGCCCTATGAGTTCTGCGTGAAGGCCTCCATCGTCACCAACAACCAAAGAGCTCCGGGCGGCTTGTTCGTGCTCCACGCCTGCTCGCTGCCGGACAACCCCTACGACGGTCACACCCTTCGCAACGTCATCGAGCGCACCGAGAGCCTCACCGGCTGCCCGATCGAACGGGCCTATGTCGACAAGGGATATCGCGGCCACGACACACAAAATCCCCGCCGCGTCTTCATCTCGGGCCAGAAGCGCGGCGTCTTCGGCGTCATCAAGCGCGAGCTAGGCCGCCGTTCCGCCATCGAGCCCATCATCGGACACATGAAGAACGAAGGTCACCTTGGCCGCTGCTATCTCAAAGGCCGCGCCGGAGATGCCGCTAACGTTCTCCTCTCGGCCGTTGGCCACAACCTCCGCCGTGTCCTGGCTTGGCTCAGAGACCTTTTGTCCCTCTTCCTGCTCTCACTCTGGCCAACGCTCAACTGTCCAGTTCAGCCCAATTCGGCTTATTAACGATCGACTCGGATCGCAGGCAGCGCGGGCGACTCGCCGCCTTGGCTGACTTCAATCGGGAGCTAGTTCAGTTTCTGCGGAAAAAAATCTCGTGTTCCGAGCCTGGCGGCCCGATACCGGCTGTTTAGTTCACGTCCCCGAGAGTAAGACTTTTATTTGGCTCAGATCCGGATGGGGCAGAAGCTTGTGCAAACCCATTCGCAACTTGAGGTCTTCCGGCGCCCACGGATCTCCCTGCTGCCAGCTCGGGGGCACATAAAGAGACAAACTTGGCAGCGGCTGGTTGCGCCGCACTTGCGGCGCATAAGGCGAGGATGTTGAGTTGAAGCCGTCCATGTTCCACCCCCTGAACGCTTAAAGCCGACTACAGAAGGTCAGCGACAGGAAACAGCGCGGGCGCGGCCTGGCGCCTACCGACCTGGGGGGCTGGATAAAGGCACTATCCCTGCCGCTCCGCGCTGCCGTTGAGTTTAGCGGAAAGCGTGACTCGGCGCTGACCGTTCTGGATAGATAGCGCTGTCCCTGCCACGTCCCGTTAACCACAACGGCTCTGTATCCGGGCTGGCTTACTGAAAGCTGACGAGACCCGGCAATTCCCAAAACGAAAGCGGCCCGTGTGGGCAAGTTGCAGTCAAGCGTGAGAACGACGTTCCGGCGGCACGCTTGGTACCACGTCAGCCTGAGCATTCGCCAGCTAGCAGCTCCGGTGTCCAGCGCCCGGCCTGCCGGAGGGCCGCAGGCGGTGGCCACCAGAAGGGCCTCTTCCTTGTCGTTGAGTTCGCGCTCTGCCCGGTAGGCGGCTCTTCGCTCTGGTTCTCCGCCAGGTTGCCTTCGACAAAAACGTCGAAGGGTGGGAGACCGCCAAGTGGCCGACGCCCAGGCTTGTGGCGATCACGTCATCACTCATCCCGGCATCGGCCGCCAACCGGATCTGCGCCCCCTTGAGCGGACAGCGGTTGCCTGCCTCCGCCTAAGAAAAGCTCTATTCGACAAAAAGAGAGGTATCTATGGCAAACGAATCTTAGATAACTCGCGGCATCTTGAGTTCAGAGCAATCGTGGGATTTGGCGGGTGAGCTGAAGCCACTAAAGCGACCCACACCCTCGTCAGTGGGCGACATATGCCCTCGGCTCTGGAGGAAGTAGCTGCGATCGGGCTCTTATCGCAAGCTCAGTGAAGCGCCTGCCTTCCCGCGGGTGATGGCTGTGGCTTGAGATGATCCAATATCTTCGAGCCGGCGCTGAACGACCTCGACCAGAATTTCTCCAGAAAATCCAGGTGACACCGCAACAGCTCCGAGGAAGTTTTGGAGTCCGCGATATCCTTCAGAAAGGTGGCCTGATCGTGCAGGGAGGAAGCCGCCAAACCTAGTCCGTCCTTCAGGGCCGCAGCGAACAGGTTGCTTGTCGCTTCAATCGAGCTCTGCCATTCCCGAAAAGTAAATGGAATAGGCGATGCGGCTGTCGTAGATTTCCCAGCGCCATCGGCGGAAGCGCCAGATATCAGAGCCGGGTCGTGCCCGACATGTGGCCGCCGCTCGCGTTTCTCGTCTTCGCTTGCATTCGGTGCCATTCGAGATCTCCTAGCTTGAAGGGCTTATAACGTACTAAGTTGTTCGCCGCTCATTTCGATCATCCCCTACAAGGTACCACAATTGCCAACACGCGATACCTACCTCATTTGGTAACGTGGCAGCAAAGGAGGCAGTGAACGCGATACGGCCAGAGCCCATAGGCTGTAAAGCGCGCGTCCGTGTGCTGTCGCTTTGCCCACCGGTGCCGGCCCAGAGGCTGAGAACTGGGGCGATCGGATGGAGGATGGTGCCGGCTGCGCGTAGATGGCTGGCGGCGGCAAAGTCGGTGAGCGCACGTACATGGAGCAGCAATCAACATTCAATAATTGTTTAAGATTCTCCAAGCCGCTGGAACGGGCGATCGCTTCTACCCTGCTTCGAAGGCTTCACTGGCAGCCTGCTCGGCCTGTTGACGGCCCTGCCCTCTGAGCCAACGAGCGCTTCTGGACGGGCCACATGAAAGCGACTTTGAATCGCGGTGGATGCCCTCGACGGCTGGAAGCCGATTCGGCCGGCTGGCGTATATGATCTATTAGAACCATCTCGGCGGCTCGCGCAACCAGGCGACCGCCAGGCACTTAACCGCCGCGGCACCGCTATACGGGATCATCCAGAGGTTCTTGCCGACCGAATGCGAAATCCATGCTTCGATACGACGAGCTAACTGCCGGCGCAAACTTGCGATGTTCGGCGAAGCTTGTCCGGTGTCAGCTAGCGGGTTGGGTTAGGTGAAGCAATAGACGTTGCAAGCACCCCGCGCGGGAAAACGGCGTTGATGGACAATGGCGGCAATACCCTTGCGTCTCGAGTTTAGCTGGAGGCTTGCTTTTTCTCTCGCACGCAGGCTTACGTCCTGTGGCTCTCGAACGTGTGCGGCGCAATGTGGCACTCGGGCCGATCTTGAGACGTATAAACGCTGTGATCGTATGAACTTGTAGCAGCGCGGCTCGAGATAGACGACCAGAGACATGCTCCAGATGGCACCGTCCCTAGTACCCGGAATCAGAGCTGAGTGATACGGCGGCCTTTGAAACGGCGTTGACGGACCTTTTTCTTGGTCCAGACGAAGGGCTCGGCTCTGTCGTTGTATGCGTTGACGTAGGCATCGATGTGTTCCTGAAGCTGCTTGAGGCTCGTGAAGGAGGTGCCGCTGAGCGACTGCCCCTGCAAGATGGAAAACCATACTTCGACCTGATTGAGCCATGACGCACTTGTCGGCGTGAAATGAAATTGCACGTTGGGGTGGGCCTTGAGCCAGTCCTCGTTCTTTTTATGGGTGTTGAGGTTGTCGAGGATGACGTGAAGCTTGCGGTTCGGAAAAGTCGCGGTGACGCTGTTCATGAAATCGAGAAACTCGACGCGGCGCCGGCGTTTTGAATGGGTCGCGATGATCTTTCCGGTGGCGACTTCGAGCGCCGCAAACAATGTTGTGGTGCCATGCCGCTTGTAATCGTGGCTTTGGCCGGTTAAGGCGCGGCCATTGGGCAACTTCAGATAACCCTGCGCTCGCTCCAAAGCCTGGATCGAGGGCTTCTCGTCCACGCACAGCACAATGGCCTTCGCCGGCGGCGCGACATAGAGGCCGACAACATCGGCGGCTTTGGCCGTAAAGTTCGGGTCGTTGCTCTCGCACCAGGACTTGCGAGCCACCAGGTCAATCTTGTGGCTGCGCAGGAACCGCCAGACATATTGGACATCGACATCGCCCAGCGCCTCGGCCAGCAGGGGGCCGGTCCAGCGCGCAAACCCTTGCGGTGGCGGCTTATCCAGCAGCTTCAGAATCCGCTTGTCGGTCGTCTTCGTATAGATCGGCTGCTTGCCAGGCCGCGGCTTGTCTTGCAGCCCTTCAAGGCCATGGTCGGCATAGCGATGCCGCCAAAGGCTGACAATCCGCGGCTGGACCCCAACTTCCTTGGCGATCGACCGGGTGCTGCGCCCATCCGCCGCCAACAGAACTATCCGCGCCCGCTTCAAATCGCGCTGCAACGTCACCGGTGAGCGACAGCACGCCTCAAGCACCTTGCGATCTTTCCTCGAAAGGTGGACTTCTCTTGCTTCGGGTATCATCCCGACCTTGAATCACGACTCACGTTCCAAGAAAAGTGGGTACTAGTTGACGATCAGCACTACCGGCTTGTCAACCGAGTGGCAGGGTCCCCTAGCCAAGGTGGTACAAGTCGACGTCCTCGAGGGTGTAGGCGCTGAAGCTCCCGAAATGGGCGAACAAGTTGTTGCGCTTGGCGCCGCAGCTGATCCGGTGATCCGGTCGGCGAGGCCGCGGCCCAGAGGCTATCGGGCGAGCGCATCGGCGCCTCGCGGAAGATGCGAGCATCGATTGAGCGCCAGCCTGCAGATCGCAGCGTCAGGACAGGACGACCTAGTCACGTGAATCTAATGTTCGCCACATAAAGTCTGCTGGGTTTTGTGGCAGAAGCGTTTGACGGAAGCCAAAATCTGGTCTGCGGACTTGGTCCATTTGAAGGGCTTCGGGTTTTGGTTGTGCAGGTGGATGAAGGTGCAGATGTCGGCCTCGAGTTGCCCGACGGAGGTGTCGTCTAATCGCTGCTGGGACGTCAAGCATTTAGTTTCGTCAAGAGACGCTGCCGGGTGCGTGGTTGTCTTCGCGGTCGACATTGGTCGCCGCATGATGGAGCTTCGCGGACGAGCCTTCAATGTGGACGACGCACTTTGCTGAGTCAGCAGTGCAACCCCATCAGCGGAATGGCTCGGCTCACGTCCTGGCAGGGATACCTTAGGCGTTCAGGTTCTGAACGCTATCCGAGCTTATGCGGCAGCTCCGGCATTCGGATTGAACAGCTCGCCGGTCTTAAGCATCGTATGCTTATCACCGCCAGTTTCCGTGCCACAGCCACGGCGGCTCTTTTGAAGCCGATCCTCTCCCGGAGATGCCGTCCCCACGTCCGCAGAGCGCTGTCGGTTGAGCTGCGCGTCAGAATGACCGCTGCCGCTTCATAGAGAAGCCCACGCAAATGGCGGTCGCCACGTCGGGATATATGGCCATCATAATCGACTTCTCCGGATTGGTAGCGGCGCGTTGTCAGGCCGATCCACGCGCCAACAGATCGGGATTTCCTAAAGTTGTCAGGCTCCTCAATAGCTGTGGCAAAAGAGGTTGCGGTGATCGCACCGATGCCCGGAATCGACATGAGGATGCGGCAGGCCTGACTCTCGCGCGCATCCCGAACCAACTGGCGACCGAGTTCGGCGGCGCGGATGCGAATGCCACGCCAGGCTTCCAGCATCGGAAGCACGATGGATGCAAGTCCGTCCTGATCAGCCAGAAGGTTCCGGACGTTCTCGAAGGTGCTTCCCTTTCCGGCGGGAACAAGCAGACCGAAGGTCTTCATGACGCCGCGGATCTGGTTCGAAAGCTCGGTGGTGATCCGGACCAGCCGCGTGCGCGCCGCGACAAGCGTGCGGGTCAGCATGCTGTTGAATCCCTTCACGCGCACCTCACGAAAGAACCCGACTTCCGCGAGCTGCGCCAGACCATCGGCGTCGTTCGCGTCCGTCTTGTTCGCCGCCATATCGAGCGCCGCTTTATCATGGCGCGCATCGACGCAGATCGCCGGCAATCCTTCGGTGCGCAAAGAATGATAGAACCATACCGACAGCGGTCCCGTCTCGAACACCACGCGTTTCACGGCCGGCGCCCGCTTGCGGATGAGCGCGGCGATGACACTGGGATCAGATGCACACTTGCCGCGCCAGATCCGTTCACCTGCTCGACGGATCGAGACCGCCGTCTCTTTCATCGACACATCGAGACCGATATACTCTTCCATGGCTGTTCTCCATTCGATGCTTGGGCCCGGCGTCCAGTCGTGAGCCCGTATTTCCATCCTATCGGGGAACAGCCACCCTCCAAGACTATTGATTGTCTTTAGGGCAACACGCTCCTGCGATTACCCCATGTGGACGCCCCCTCACGGCATCGCTGTGCCAAAGTGGTGTCGTTGACCATCACTTGAACGGAGGCGTCCATGTCGGAATTTAGCATAATCGCGTTGGATCTGGCGAAGAATGTGTTCCAGATGCACGGCGCGGATGCATCAGGAACCGTGCTTTTCCGCAAGAAGCTGCGCCGGGATCAGATCCTTAAATGTCTTGCCGCGCAGCCGACGTGCACGGTCGCAACGCGACTTTGCGGCATGGCTGGGGCTTACCCCGCTGCAGCGCTCCACCGGAGGCAAGCAGAAGCTCGGCAAGACGTCACGTATGGGCGAACGAACCCTGCGACGACTACTGATCATCGGCGCGAGCGCGGCCGTGCGCTGGGCAATGCGCAAAGACTCGACAGCGGATTCTTGGCTTGCGCGCATGCTTGCCCTCAAGCCGCCCATGCTGGTGATCGTCGCCCTCGCTAACAAGATGGCGCGCATCGTCTGGGCATTGATGGCGAGAGGCGGAACCTATCGGGCTCCGGCTGCGGCGAAGTAGTTCCGCGGCAGGGACCGTGAGTGTGAGAAGGTCAACCGGAGAGTATGGCGCACGGTCACGAGACAGGAATGGGAAAACCAGATCATGGATACGCGCCTCGAGCACGCGAAGTTGAATTGGACCCGTTCCGCGAACTCCCATACGGGCCAGCGGCATGTGGCAGCCGCAACAAAAGGCCGAACACATGTCAGCGCCCGACCACGCTCCGCACTCTTCGAAAGATTCTTCTTGCACCAACGGGGGCGTCTACACATGTCCATGACGATATGGACATCGAGGCCTTCAGGAACTTGAGCATCGATCTCTTTTAAAAACTTCAAGACTCGACTGCCCGGTGGCGCTTGTAGCATTTGCCGATGACGAACCCCGAGGCGACATCGAGCGCGGCAAACAGCGTGGTCGCACCATGCCGCACATAGCTGTGCGTACGACGCTCCGGTATGCCGGGCATCATTGGCAAGACCGGCTGCTCGCGATCGAGTGCCTGAATCTGGCTTTTCTCATCGATGCTGAGGACAAGGGCTCGGTTCGGCGGGGACAGGTAAAGCCGACGATGTCGCGTGCCTTGTCGACGAGCCGCGGATCGCTCGACAACTTGAATGTCTGGCTACGGTGCGGTTGCAAGCCGAACGCCGACCACATTCGGCGGATCGTGGTGCGGGAAAAGCCAGTTTCCGCAGCCATCGAGCGGATCAACCATTGCGTCGCCTCGGCCGGCGTCGTACGCAGCGTGCGATCGATCATGGCGGCAACCTGATCGTCGTTGATGGTGCGAGGGCGGCCAGGGCGTGCCTCGTCAAGCAAGCCATCACAGCGATCCTTCAAAAATCGGCGGCGCGACTTGCCAACGGTGTGTTCGTGGAGGCCGAGTTCGGCAGCCACAGACTTGCTTGGCAAGCCATCCGCCCACCGCAGGATCGCGCGGCATCGCTCAGGAAAGCAACCGCGCAGCACGATGACGACGAACTTGCCTCTCCAAGTACGCCCGCTCCTGCGGACTCAGCACCAACGGCGCGATCGGCCGGCCTTTCCCACCTGCATTCGCCACAAGCGCTCTCCTCTCTCGAGATTCAAGCTATCAACCAATGCGACGAACTTGCGTTCCGGATGACTAGGGTCTGTACCTAAATAGCGCCACGTGATTCTCTTGCCTACGTGTTGATTCGGGGGCGAGAGAATGCGCGCTGGTTTGTTTTGGCTGAACGACAGGCAATGGGCGCGTATCGAACCGCATCTGCCGAGGGGACTGACGGGGCCGGATCGGGACGACGACCGACGCATCGTCAGCGGCATCATTCACATGCTGCAATCGGGTGCACGATGGCGTGATTGTCCACGTGAATACGGCCCTTACACGACGATCTACAATCGCTTCAATCGCTGGGCCAAGCGAGGACGATGGTGCGCAATCTTCGAAGCGCTGGCCAAGCCTGGCGAAGACGGCGTCGTACTGTCGCTCGACTCGACCTCGATTAAAGCTCACCGGTGTGCCTCCGGCGGAAAAGGGGGGAGCACAATCAAGCAATCGGCCGCTCGCGCGGAGGCCGCACGACAAAAATCCATGCGCTGAGCGATCCGCTCTGCCGGCCGGTCGTCCTGCATCTGACTCCAGGCCAGGATGCCGATATCGCTGCGGCTCCCGATGTCCTGGCGCTCGCGCCACCCATGAGCGTGCTCCTCGCCGACAAAGGGTATGATGGCGACAAGCTTCGCGGCGCAATCATTCGTCGTGGCGCCAAGCCCGTAATCCCCAATAAATCTAACCGTGTCGTCATCCATCGCTTCAACAAACGCGCCTACAAAGGACGAAATGTCATCGAACGCTGCTTTTGCAGGCTCAAGGACTTCCGGCGCATCGCCACGCGATATGACAAGCTCGCCCGTAATTTTTTGGCCGCTGTTCATCTCGCCGCTCTCGTCGCATATTGGCTCAATTGAGTCTGGACCCTAGACTAGCCCCGCCGCATAGAGCGCTTTTGCGACTGACTCGAAATACTGCGAAGGCACCGGGTTGCCGAGCCTTGCCTTGCCGAGCAGCTGACGCGCCAGAACATTGTCCTCCACAATGTTGAGGCGAAGCGCGCGCGCCTCACCAAGCAGCTGTGAAGCAGCTTCACCCTCGCCACGGCAGACCAACACCGGCACACCGGTCTCGCCGCGAACATAGCGCAGACCAATCAACGTTGCCGGTCCCCGCAATATCAACGTGGCCCGGCTGATGCCGAGTGGAGCCTCGTTTGCCGACTCTTGCCGCAGCCGCCGGTGCTCGCGCTTCACCTGCGGATTGCCTTGCTGTTCCTTGTTCTCCCGCTTGGCCTCCGTTTCCGTCATGCGCATGTCCTGCATAAACAACCAACGCTGGATTAGAAGGTCAGCCAATCCGCCGACCAGAAAAGCTCCAGCGGCAATGCCAATCAGCAGTTTAACCTCGGTGAAGACGAAACCAAAACAGCCCATGCCGCAGACTGGCAGGTACACCAGCGCTTTCCAGCTCGCGGTCACGGTTAAAAAGAAGATCGCACCAAGCAAAACCACTTTAGCCAGGGTCTTGCCAAGCTCGATGGCCGAACGTTTCGAGACGATACGCTTCAAGCCTTTGATGGGATCGAGTTTCTCGAGCTTCGGCTTGAGCGGCTCCGAAGCAAACATAAAGCCGCCATTGGCCAGGACATTGGCCAGAAGAGCTGCTGTCACGGCAGCGGCGAGCAACGGAGCGACAGTGGCAATCGAAAGTTCTAGCAAGCCGCTGAGCGCTTGTGGCACCGCGCTTGTGAACGGCTGCTCCTGCAGTTTATCGACCAGCCGGACCGTCTCCTGCCACTTGTCCTCAATGGCACCCGCTCGCCACCACAGACAGCCGAAACCGGCACAGGCGCTGACGCCGCTCACTAGATCGGAGCTGCGCGCGCTCTGCCCCTTCTTGCGCGCATCGCGCAGCTTCTTGGGCGTCGGAGGAAGCTTTTTCTCCTCACTCGTAGAGCTCATTTCAACAGCTTCCTCAGATGATCGAGCATGTCGTTCGAGGTCAGGATTTCAGAACCGGCATATTCGAGCAGATAGACGGTGTAGCTGACCATAATGACCCCGAATGCAACATTCTTGATCATCGGAGAGAGATCGTTCATCTTGAGCTGAGATGCAAAACGGCCGAGCATCATGACCGAGATATCCACCAGCAACAGCAGGGCCAGAACCGGCCCGGCGACCAACAAGGTCGTCATCATGATACGATCGAGAAGGGCAAGACACTCCATTGCCCCTTGCACTGTCAAGGCAGGCAAAAACTGATAGACAGGCCACACTAGGTAGCTGCCATAAAGGCCGCTCACCATGGTCTGCAGCCCGCCGACCAGAACGAAGATCGTCACCGCCGTAACACCGAGAAAGAGCCCGGTTCCAGTCGCTTGGCTGTGCGTCGCGGGATCCTCCCCCGCAACTTGGCTTGAAATTCCTCGTTGGGTATCGATGATGTCGCCGACTGCCTGTATGCTCCATAGTGGAATACTGAGCAGGATGCCGAGCATCAGACCGACGAACACCTCCTTCACGCCAAGCATGGTAACGCTAACCAAGCGCGTGTTCGGGTCCAAGGCCTGCAGACCGAGCTTGATCTGAGCAAGGCAAGGCAGGCCAATCGCAATCGTCAGGCTTCCCCGAATGAGGCCGCTGATACGCGGCCGGGTGAAGACAGGAAGCACCAGCATGATGCCTAGGGCGCGGGCCGCACTCAGGCCGGTTGCGGCGACGAATTCGATCGAGCCCTGAACGAGAACTTGCGCCTCTGCGGGTGACAGGCCAGCCATCCAAGCTCTGCTAGTATCTTGCGGTGAGTGCCGGAAACTCGCTGAAGATGCGCTCGGCCTGGTCGATCAGCGGGGCGCTGAGAACCGGGGAAAAACCGGCGAGCACGGCGACGACAACCAGAAGCTTGACCGTCAGTGGCAGGGTTTGGTCCTGGAGCTGAGTTGCCGCCTGGATAAGGCCAATGATCAGTCCGGAGATCAGAGCTGCGAGCAACGGCGGCAGAACCCAGATCATGAAGAGCACGAGCGATTGACTGAGGTGCGTAAGGATGCTGGCTTCGTTCATGGTCAACCTCCTGGCGTGGTGTAGCTTAGTACTAGCCCGTGCATGAGACGTGACCAGCCGTCGATAGTGACGAACAGAAAGAGCTTGAAGGGGACAGATATCACTGTGGGGGATACCATCGACATACCCATGGCCATCAAAATCGTGGTGACAATCAGATCGATCGTGATGAAGGGAAGATAGAGAAGAAAACCGATTTCGAAGCCCCGCTTGAGTTCGGAAATCAAGAACGACGGCACAAGAATTGAGAAATCATCTGCCGTTACGCTGCCGCGCATCTCCTCCGACCAGACATGTTCGGTGGATGACAGGAAGAAGCGGCGCTGCTCTTCATTGGTGAATTTCTTCAAATGAACACGCAGCGGCTCCTGTCCCTCCTTGGCGGCCATCACCCAGTCATCGAAACTCTGGTAGCGAAGTTGCGGATCGGTAAGGCGGTTATAGGTCTGCTCGAAGACTGGAGCGCTGATGAAGACGGTCAGGATGAGTGCCGCTCCGTAAAGGACGATGTTCGGCGGTATCGATTGAGTTCCTAGCGCATTGCGCACGAGGAAGAGAACAACCGAGACCTTGATAAAGGCTGTAGTTGTGACGACAGCAAAGGCCAGGAGACCAAGGCCGACCGTTATTGCAAGAAGCGCCAGGATGCTGGGTTGAATTTCAGTCATTAAGCGCCAACCTGCCGCGTAACCTGACGGCGAGCTCCTCGCCGATCCGCACGATGTCGCCTCGGCCGATACGTTGGCCGTTCGCAACGATATCGACCGGCCCGTCAAGATGCCGGCCAAGTTCGAACACGTGGCCTTCGTTGATGGTTCGCAAGGTTCCCAACGGCATCGGCCAGCGGCCACATTCGAATACGAGTGTGATCTCGATGCTGTCGATATCCGCCTCTGACGGGGGCTGCTGTTGCATCTGGTTTTGGGGCATCACATCTTCACTTTTTAGAGGGTGGGATCGCAAGCGGAATGGTCCTCGCAGCACCAGCCTGTCGCCGCCAATCTCTGCAGGGGCCCACAATCGGTCTGCAACGAGAACAATTTGGCCTCGCGCGAGTGGAATTGTGTCCGGGAGCAGCGCATCGCCTTGCTCTGCTTGGCGAAGAACGCCGATCGCGACGCGGAGCGAGCCGATATGGCCTGCAACGATGACCGGGAGTTCGGAAAGCAGCCTGGCCGCCTGTCGCGGTAATCGGCCGAGCAGCTCGCCGAGGACGGTGAAAGCCGGAGGCACCGGACCGTCGAACGGAGAGAATAGAAGCAGCCGAGCCTTGCTGGCGAGCTCACCATAGGCGACGTCAAATTCAAGATAAGGCTGCGTACTCCGCGCTTCCTCGGTGCGAACAAGCTGCAGATTCCGCTGCGTCATTCTTTCCAGCGCAGCAAGCAAGGGTTCAAGCGCAAGTTCCAGGACCAGCGAACGCGCCGGCTCAGAAGGTAAGGTAAGCCCATTCTGCACGGTCCGAACCAGCGCTTCCGCAAGCTTACCCGGCAAGGACAGGATCAAGGTTTCACCTTCTACTTCGAAGACGCAGTCGAGCATCGGTGCCGCAGCCGGCTCCGCCTGCCAGACGGTCCGGCTCACGCGCACAGATAGCGGCTTCTCGCCGAGGAGGCCTTGTAGAGGCGCACGCAACGCTGTGATCTCGTTAAGCCACGAGGCCACTGCGTGCGACAGGATCAGCGACGGCATGAAGGCTGCGCGCTCAGCCGGCCGGTCCGAGGCCGGTGCGGCTTCCGCGCCGCAGGCCCCGAGCTCGCGCGTGAGAGGATCTGCAATCATGCTGGCTCACCTCCCGTCTGCCCTGACGGGCCGCGCCGGTAGCGGAGCAAGACTTCATCATCAGCTTCGATTTCGGCGGCGGCTTCGAAATGAGCACTCGTGGTGCGCCGAACGTCTTGATCAATCTCACGCCATTTCTGGCTCGCCGCTGAACGCCTGGCCCAAACGGCCCTCGCCTCAAGAACCGCAGTCTCAGCTTGCGCCTGAGCAGCACGGGCATTTTCAAGAACCTGCTGCGCCGCTGCAATCTCGTCTGTGAGCCGGCCGATGATGAGATGATAGCGCCGCTGCAGCTCGCAAACAGACATCGCATCGGCTGCTAGCATCTCCCGATAGAGCTCTGCCTCGAGCTTTGCCCGGCGCTCTTCGGCATGTGTAAGATGCTCGAAAGCTCGTTGGACAGCTTGGATCGCAAGGTGGCGCTTGGCTTCCATGTTAGACAATTCACGAATGGCGCTTCGCTCCCGCATGTCCTTTACGAGCCGCAGCTTCGAGGCGTGAACGGGACTTAGGCGGTCAGACGCGATATCCATGCGATCGTCTCCTCAAAGCTGCACGCCTCACCCTGCCCCTGGCGCAGAAAGGCCCGCAGTTGCTCGATCGAGGCGATCGCCCGATCGGTCAGCGGATCAGAGCCTTGTTTGTATTCACCGACCTTGATCAGGAACTCGGCCTCAGCGTACCGTGACAGCAGATCACGGAAAAAGGATGCCGCCTTGCGATGCGGCACGGACACGATCGCATCCATGACGCGGCTGCGGCTCGACAACACGTCGATCGCCGGAAAATGCTCCCGGGAGGCCAACGCGCGGGAGAGAATAATGTGGCCATCGAGGATGCCGCGTGATTCTTCCGCTATCGGATCACCCGTGCCGTCACCTTCGACAAGCACAGTATAGAAGGCCGTAATGGAGCCATGCTCGCCCATGCCGGCGCGCTCCAACAAGCCCGGCAACAGTGCAAAAACGGATGGCGGAAATCCGCGCCGGGTCGGCGGTTCTCCTGCGGCAAGTCCGATTTCACGCATGGCGCGGCTAAAGCGCGTCAAAGAATCCATCATCAGAACGACGCGAAGGCCCTGATCACGAAAATATTCGGCTAGCGCTGTCGCCATGTGGGCGCATTGGGCCCGCTCCATCGCCGAACGGTCGGAAGTCTCCACCACAACGACGGAACGGTGAAGGGCTTCGCCAAGATGACGTTCGATGAATTCACGCACCTCTCGACCGCGCTCGCCGATCAGCGCAACGATAGTGACGTCGGCCGCTGCGCCTCTTACGATTTGCGACATCAGCGTCGACTTGCCGCAACCGGCATCACCATAAATTCCGATCCGCTGACCTTCTCCGCATGTGAGAAGACCATCCAGGACACGGACGCCGAGCGGGAACGGCTGTTCAATCGCGCGCCGTTTCATCGGATTAGGCGCCCTGCCGCGCAGCGGTCTGGCTTCGCCGGCTTTTATAGGGCCCTTGCCGTCGAGCGGCCGGCCAAAACTGTCGATCACGCGGCCGAGCAAATCGGGGCCGGCAGCCACTTCCTGCATTCGCCCGGTCGTCACCACCTCTGCGCGATTGGACAGCCCCACCATGTCCCCGATGGGCGTGAGTAACACCCCATCCGGCAACAGACCGATTACCTCGGCCTCGAGCGACCATCCGCTGCGAGGATCCTGCAATAAGCACAGTTCTCCGACCCTGGCCTCCGGCAAGACGGCGTGCAGCAGCGTGCCCACGGCCCGCGTGATCCGGCCGCGGACAGCGCGTGTATCGATGTGCTTGGCGGAAGATCTTAAGGATGAGAGTGCGGCCTTTACGGTTCCTTCTGCGGCCGCGGCATGATGGGTCGGTCGTTGCACGGTCACGATTCAGCTTCCTCCGTCAAGCCAAAGCCGAGGCGCAGCGCGCGCAGCTGCGCGGCAAGCCCAAGATCGACGTTGCCGAACTCGCTCCATAAAACACATTGGTCCGCGCTCAGCGCCGGATCCGCCTCAATCCTGAGCTTCGGCCGGCCCTCAAGTCCGTCATAATCCTTGAACTCACTGGCTAGCAGGTCGGCTTTCAGTGGGGATACGTGAAGGCAGACCTCCGTGTTTTTATATCTTTGCTCGATGGCATGACGAACGCACTGGACCAGCATCTTGCCCGAATCAAATGCGCCAAGCAGATCGCGAACGATCTCAAAGACCAGTTGCGGCAATTCCCGCTCCAGAACCGCCTTGCGTTGGGCCAGTTCACAAGTCGCCTGCGCAATCAGCCGGGCCATTTCCTCTGCGCCAGCCTTTGCACCCTCGGCGCGGCCCTGCGCACGTTCCCGCTCATAAGCCAGGCGTGCCCACCCTCGAACCCGCTGCAGATGCCGCTCGGCAGCGGCCAGCGCCTGTATGGCATCGTGCCAGATCTCAAGCTGCGCAGCTGGGATCAGCGGTCCAAGAGCCCGAATCTTCGGGGCCGCGGGTGGTGCGAGGGCATCGGCCGTCATGCCCCAGCATCCTCAGTGCGCAAATGAGCCATGACGAGGGAAAGCAGCGGGCCTGCTGCGCTACGGTGCTCGGCAGTTGAGCTCTCGGCGGCCGTCCCAGCGGGCAAGCGTAGAAGCACGCGGATACGAGCAAGCGATGAAGTCTCTTCGAGCCAAGCGCCGAGACAAGCATGCCCGTCATATTCGATCTGTCGGGACAATTGCTCTGGATCGGCGATCGGGGCCGTTGCGACGGCGCAGGATAAATGCCGGACTGCGAAAGCATGCGCCTCGGCACCGATCAACTCCACCAACACAGGCAGATCGTGCCTGGAGAACAGCTTGAGGATGGAGCGTGCATGCCAAATGCCGCCCGCGAGCAGCGCAGCCCGCCGCGGATCATGCCCCAGGAGAGCATCTTCGCTCCAGTCGCCGCAGCTCACCTCCCCCTTGCTGCCCAAAAGCAGTTCGGCGAGCCTTGGCTGTAGCCTGGCACTCTGCTGTAGCCGAGCCAAAGTGGAAGGTGAAAGCAGCGGGTCAAGAAGCCCGGCGAAACGACCGGGATCGGCCGAGGCAGCAAGCTCGCGCAGCCGATCGGCTGCGAGCGTGAACGAGCGATTGGTTTTTGTGGCTGTGGTTGACATTGATGGCGGCATGAGCGTCCAGACTATGACGCATCAGCAATCATCTTGCCCGCCGCTTGGTCAGCAGACAGGCGCGAGCCCCTACCGAACACGCTCAGCTTACGCGATGATTTTCCAAACTGACGCATGCGCGGGCCCAGCAATACGCAAGCGACGATGCCGAATACCGCTCCGGCGCTTCCTACAGCAAGCGCAAGTAACGGCGATGAGCCGGCTCTTGCTGACTGAGCCACAGGGACTCCCGGACCGGCAGACTGCTCGACTGGAGCGCGCTCGACCGGCACGAAGACAACGGCGACCTTGTCATAGGACAGCCCTTCAATGCTGTTTGCGACGAGCATCTTGATCTGCGGCAATAGTGCCGAAAGCCTCGCGCTGGAGCCATGTCGAATGAAGACCGATGCCGAGGATGGGGTCGCACCTTGCCGCAACAAGTCGTTCTTCGGCAGAACGACGTGAACGCGTGCTGAAAGGACGCCATCTATATCGCTGATCGTGCGCGACAATTCTTCGCTTAGAGCATAAACGTATCGTGCCCGCTCCTCGATCGGCGAGGCAACGAGGCCCGATCCCTTGAACACCTCGCCGAGATTCTTGAAGGATTGGCGCGGCAGCCCCTCAACATTGAGCAGGTCAATCGAATAAGCGAGCTGCTTTTCCTCGACCTGGATTGTGCTGGTTCCGTCCTTGGCGACAACACGGACAGCATCAACGCCCTTGCCAAGGAGAAGCGCGAGCATCTCATTAGCCTCGCGCTCCTGAATTTTGGTGTAGAGATCGGTCTTACAGCCGATCAGCGAGAGGAGAAGGGGCATAGCAAGAAACACGCGAAGCCGTCGCCACGATTGACGGCCGCCGGAGCTCCCCCTCTTCATATCGCCAGTCATCAGCTTACTCAGCCGGCCGATAGCAGCTTGTTTAGCGACGAGCTGACGGCGCTGGTGCCCTTGGAGACGAGGGAAACCTGAACAACGTCTTTGTAGACGTCTCGCAGATTCGTCATCATCGATTCGAAATCAGCTCCAACCGGCTTAACAGCCGCATTGGCTCCGGCGTTATCCGCCGGCAAAAGTGGCTGCGCAGCCGGCCCAGGCTGCACCCCATTTACGACAGCCGGCGCAATCGCCGGAGAAACGGCTCGACCCTGGTAGATGCCGGAAAGGGTTTGGAGGATTCGGTCGCCCGGCGGACTTGCCAGCACATTCGTGCGCTGGACCTCCAATATCGGAGGAGTCGCTGCGGGTGGATTCGCGGTCGGGAAAGCAGACCCCTGATTGGGAGCTACTTGCGCCAGGGACTGCTCGAAACGCGCCTGCTCGCCAGCAGCTGCCGGAGAGCAGGCACCGGAAAGACAACCGGCTGAACTGGGAGGGATCGGCGTTGCGCCTAACAACATGGAGTGTGTCATTGTGCTGGTTTGATGACCTAAGCTTTAGCCGATGAACCGATCAAGTTCATAGGCTGCCGAGCTGACGAAAACCTGACGGAGATCAGGTTGACTTGGTCATCTAATGATCACGTTTGGCTTCCAAGCTGCGGCGAAACTCTAACTTCATAATGAGCGGAAGGCGTCAAGGAATGCTCGCGCGGTCCACGGTGGTACATATCTTAAAAAGAATTTTTTGTGCCGGTGTTCTCATCTGTGTCGGAATTTTGCGCACGTCTGCTGCATCCCTTTCGCTGCCGCCCGCCCCTTATAGCTACACCGTTCTCGATCAGGATCTTGCTGCGGCGCTGCAGGAGTTCGGAAACAATCTCAATATCAGGGTCAATGTCAGCGCCGACGTCAGGGGCCGGATTCGTGGACGAATGCCGGACCTGCCGCCACGAGAATTCCTTGACCGTTTGACTGCTTTGTACAATCTCCAGTGGTACTATGACGGACTTGTCCTTTACATCTCCGCCGCCCAAGAGGCGCAAAGCCGGCTCATTGTATTGAACCCAATCAGCTTCGATGCGCTCAAGGCCGCGCTCGACGCGCTCAACATCTCGGATGAGCGCTATATCGTGAAACCTGCCCCGGGAGAGGGCCTCATCCTTGCTTCTGGCCCACCCAGATTTGTTGCGCTGGTGGACCAGACCCTCAAGGGCCTTGTGGCGGAAGCGCAGGCCCGGCGCAGTCCCGCCGCCGAGAGGTCACAACACGAGTCGGTTTTGATGTTGTTTCGCGGCTCCTCGAGCACGGTCTTCCGGGACGGGCGGCCGGAAGCTTCTCCCGAAACGCCGCTTCATGGGGGCGCTGTGCGCGAAGCCGGTCCAGGCCAGAAGTGATGGTCGAAGATGCAAGACCGCTCCGACTGAAGTCGCATCCGATCGTCAGCTTTTCGAAAGCTAAAGCCCCCAGCATGAGCCTGCGAGGTCTTGACGGCTGCCCTGCTTGAGGCAGCCCGATAGATGGATAAGAGACCGGATGCTCGAGGGAAATTGGGTAGCGCTGCCTTCACGCAGTGCGAGGCATTAAAGATCAATGTGGGCCTCCGCACGCGCGCTTCCGAGCTAGCTGAGGCTTCGCATAGCTCAATGCGCGTCATCAGTTGGAAGGAGAGACAGGGTGGATTTCAATGCAGTCGCCCCGGCGAATACGAGCCCGGAGCCCGACACAGCACGGACGGCTACAGATGCAACCGAGTTCGAGCGGCAGCTCAGCGGTTCAGAGGCTCCCGCTTCGGCGCAGGGAGTCGCCCATCCAGTGCTGCAGGGCGAGGCTTATTCACCCTATCTCGACGCGGGCCATCCCTACTCTCCATACTTGGAGACAGGACACCTCTATCCGCCTTACCCAGATTTAGCGCATCCCCTTGGGCCAGACTCGGGTTGGCAGGATAATCTATATGCCGCGCCTGCGGCCGTCGCTGCGCCAGAGCCGGACAACGGCCAGCAGCATCTCTCGCCGCAGGCCATAGCTCAGGCGATCGAGGAACATCCCGGCTTCGATCAAGATGTGATATGGCAGACTCTGGATGTCGGCCCATCGGAAGCCGAGCCACGGCACGGTGAGCCTCAAGCGGGGACATCGCATGCAGGACCATCGCGCACCGCCCCTTTTTCAGGATGAGCCGCCGCACGCCGGCCCCTCGCATGCCCGGCCATTGCAGGCGGGACCGCCCCAACCTGGGTCTTCTGAAGCTCCGCCAGAAAGGACCGCGAGGCGATCCATGTCGTCGAGATGAAGGTAAGCGCGTTGCGGATCAGGATAGTCTGGGTATGACCGGCCCCCCTAAATACCTTCAACATACCGGTTGTTAGAACCAGCACAGTTCTTCGCACAAACCTCCAAACACCGGACCACCTGAGATCACTCGGGGCACGAATCGCGGCATCAATCCGGCCTCACTCTTCGTCAGCTTCTTGCAAGCTGCCCCTGCTAGCACGAAAGGAATAGGTCATCTCGCGGCACCGCCGCTATCTGAGTTTTATGACATGGACACAGGCGCAGCCGATATCGCAGCAACGGCGCCAGACGCTGGCACAAACACCGATAACGCCGCGAACGGCGGCGACAACTCGCACGCAGCATTGTTGCAGCGGGCCTTCGAAAAAGCTCTGGTTGCCGTCGCTACCCAGGTCATAAGCGATACCCAGTCAGACATGGATGACGCTATGAGCGAGCTAGATGATGGCTGAAGGCCGGATTATCAGACGCGCACAGGGAGGACCTGACGGACGGCAAGCCGAACCGAAAACGATCGGGTGAAGCAGGCGGACTTGGCAACAGCAGCCGCTAGACCGTCTTAGGTGATCCTCCAGGCAGGCGGTGCGGCCGTTCTGCAGGACCTCGCAACTTTCGGAAGACGCCGCAGCGACTTGCTCATGCCGCCGTGTCACATATTCTTCGATGAGGGTTCATCAGGAGCGCTCTTTAGCCAGGGCACCAGACGTTCTAAGCGAGCCCGAGCGCTCCCCGCCGATGAACTTCGTCATCTATTATCCTCGATTGGTTCTGCAGCCGCCCGCGAGATCGTGCGCTAGAGAGATCCTCCGAGATTTTCCGGAACATAGGCAGACTTGGCGCTCGCTGCGCCCATATCTGCAGAACTCCGGGGACCGCTACCCCTCAGCATCGAGGCATGTTGCTGCTGCCTGATCCTGAGTTATGGCGTATTTGTCGCTACGAATTGGCGCCAAAGCTCAGACTGCCCCTATCACGCTAAGAGCTAAGATCCTCATCGAGGCCGCCGCACCTAGTACCCGGAATCAGAGCTGAGTGATACGGCGGCCTTTGAAACGGCGTTGACGGACCTTTTTCTTGGTCCAGACGAAGGGCTCGGCTCTGTCGTTGTATGCGTTGACGTAGGCATCGATGTGTTCCTGAAGCTGCTTGAGGCTCGTGAAGGAGGTGCCGCTGAGCGACTGCCCCTGCAAGATGGAAAACCATACTTCGACCTGATTGAGCCATGACGCACTTGTCGGCGTGAAATGAAATTGCACGTTGGGGTGGGCCTTGAGCCAGTCCTCGTTCTTTTTATGGGTGTTGAGGTTGTCGAGGATGACGTGAAGCTTGCGGTTCGGAAAAGTCGCGGTGACGCTGTTCATGAAATCGAGAAACTCGACGCGGCGCCGGCGTTTTGAATGGGTCGCGATGATCTTTCCGGTGGCGACTTCGAGCGCCGCAAACAATGTTGTGGTGCCATGCCGCTTGTAATCGTGGCTTTGGCCGGTCAAGGCGCGGCCACTGGGCAACTTCAGATAACCCTGCGCTCGCTCCAAAGCCTGGATCGAGGGCTTCTCGTCCACGCACAGCACAATGGCCTTCGCCGGCGGCGCGACATAGAGGCCGACAACATCGGCGGCTTTGGCCGTAAAGTTCGGGTCGTTGCTCTCGCACCAGGACTTGCGAGCCACCAGGTCAATCTTGTGGCTGCGCAGGAACCGCCAGACATATTGGACATCGACATCGCCCAGCGCCTCGGCCAGCAGGGGGCCGGTCCAGCGCGCAAACCCTTGCGGTGGCGGCTTATCCAGCAGCTTCAGAATCCGCTTGTCGGTCGTCTTCGTATAGATCGGCTGCTTGCCAGGCCGCGGCTTGTCTTGCAGCCCTTCAAGGCCATGGTCGGCATAGCGATGCCGCCAAAGGCTGACAATCCGCGGCTGGACCCCAACTTCCTTGGCGATCGACCGGGTGCTGCGCCCATCCGCCGCCAACAGAACTATCCGCGCCCGCTTCAAATCGCGCTGCAACGTCACCGGTGAGCGACAGCACGCCTCAAGCACCTTGCGATCTTTCCTCGAAAGGTGGACTTCTCTTGCTTCGGGTATCATCCCGACCTTGAATCGTCGTCCGTTAAGAAGCCGGATTGATCGAGGCTGGCCGGGCGAGCGTGCGCCATAGCTGGGCCAGGAACAGGCACAAGAGATATCTCAGCCAGGCGAGGATGCGGCGGAAGTTGTGTCCGACGGCTGAGAGGACGACGTTGGCGGCATCGCCGGCGCGGCCTTTGAGGTAGCAGCGCCCGAGGTGGCCTTCCGCCTTCAGGTGTCCGATGATGGGCTCGATGGCGGAGCGGCGGCGCAGCTCGCGCTTGATGACACCGAAAACGCCGCGCTTCTGGCCGGAGATGAAGACGCGACGGGGATTTTGTGCGTCGTGGCCGCGGTATCCCTTGTCGACATAGGCCCGCTCGATCGGACAGCCGGTGAGTGTCTCGGTGCGGTCAATGACGTCCCGCAAGGTGTGACCGTCGTAGGGGTTGTCGGGCAGTGCGCTGGCGTGCAGCACGAACAGGCCACCGGGAGCCCGGCGGTTGTTGGTGACGATGGAGGCCTTCACGCCGAACTCGTAAGGCGCGCTGGCCTTGCCCTTGCCGATGCACTCCACTTCCGGGGCATGGAAGGAATAGAGCTTCCAGCCGCGCTGGCGCTGCTGCTGCGAGCGGATCTGCGTGGCCCGGCCGAGCGGGAGGGCGAACGCCTGCTCCAGTGCTGGCTGGCCTTCGATCTTGCGGCGGATGTCGCGGATGATCCGGCCCAGCCGGCTACGCAGGATACGCAACTGCCGCTGATGCCGCCTGAACTGTTTGGCATGGGCGTAGCGGCCGGCCATCATCGCGGCGGCCTTGGCGATGCGAGCATAGGATTGCCGCAGCCTGACGCCGTGCCTGATCGCCAGGCGGTTGAGCCCCTTGATGGCCGCATGCAGCAGCTTGGCATCGGTCGGAAAGGTGATGGCCTTCGGCTGCACCGTGGTGTCGACCGTAACCCGCTTGAGGTCCTGGCTGCGTAATGCACCGGCCTCGTGCGCTACCCGCAAGCTCTCGGCCAGCAGCAACTCCAGCTTGTCGCCAAGCCGCTTGCGCCAATGGCTCAGGTCCGAGCGCTCGTGCGGGAACGTGTGCTGAAAGAACTCTTCCCCGGTGAAGAACTGGAAGTATGGGTCATGGACCCAGCGCTCGCACACCTCCTCATCGGACAGCCCGTAAATGTGCTTGAGCAACAGCAGACCGATCATGAAGCGCGTCTCGATCCCGGGCCTGCCGTTCTCGCTGTAGAGCGGCGCGATCTCGCCGTCGATCCAGTCCCAATCGACCTTGCCGGCGAGCAGAACCAGCTCGTGCTTCATATTGATGATCTGGTCGAGCCGAGCCCGGAACAGATCGTTCGATCCCGTCGTCTTGTGCTTCTTCGGCCGCATCGTTCCCTCCGATGCAGACAAGGAATCATGCTTCCCGCTTCGAGGGAATCCACGAAAACCAAATCGCAAGGTTCTGACGCCCAAAGCATCAAAACCTTGCAATCTGGAAATGCCCCTTAGCCCAAATCGAGATTCCCGATCAGTGGCTTAGTCCTTCTTCACGGACGACTGAATCACGACTCACGTTCCAAGAAAAGTGGGTACTAGTATCTTCATCTCCTCACTGAACACGAAAAGCGGGCGCTAGCGCCCACTTCAGTGACTTATCCCATAAGCTGGAACCGCTTCGCAGTACCAGCCAGACCTCAGGCCAACTCAAGCATCGGACGTTGTGCCTGGATTCTCATTGCTGTCGATGATTTCCTGGTTCACCTGGCGTCCAGACCGGTCAACCCAGCCCGAGCCTGGTTGTTCATAAATCGTCTGGGCTCCGTCCGAAGTCAATTGATCAAGCGTACGGCCCGCATTCGACTGCGTCACCTTGAGATTGTTCTTACCGTCAAAGCGGTCTCCAAGCCCTTCGACGACCATGGCATTGTCGCCGTTAGTAATGGTCAGCTTCGAGGCCATCGTTTTGCCCTTGCCGATATCAACGGTGTCGACAGTAATCTTCGTGCCGTCGTCGAGCTGGAAAGTCATGTTCTTCTTGAAGTCAAAGTCGACCTTGCCGTCACCGTCGGCATCGACGTGGGGATCGCCCTTAATCGAGGTGATCTTGCCTGTTTGACTGTTACGAATGAGCACTGTTCCGTCATTTTCGTCGACCAAGATCGAATACTTATCACCAAGCTTGATCTCAGCCTTGCCGTCCCTGACCTCATGTGACCACACTGGCGCCGGCTGAGAAGACTGCGTGGGCACCTGGGCAGCCGCAACAGGCACCATCGCAAGAGGCGGCGGCGGAGGAGGAACGAAGAAGACGGGCGCCGTAGAGGTGGGCGCTCCGCTTGCATACTGGTAGTTGCCCGGCCCACGCCCTTGCTCGCCGTCGTCGATACTCGCCTGATTCACGGCGCGTCCGGCGCCATCGACCCATCCCTGTCCACTCTCATGGATCGTTTGGGCACCATCAGACGTCAACTCGTCAAGGGTCATCCCAGCGTTGGACTGCGTCACCCTCAGATTGTTTTTGCCATCCTTGTCGTCGCCGAGCCCCTCGACAACGATCGCGTTGTGGCCGTTCGTAATCGTAAGCTTTGAAGAGATGGCCTGGCCATTGCCGTAGTCGACATTATTCACAGTAATCTTCGTGCCGTCGTCGAGCTGAAACGTCATATCCTTCTTGAAATCGAAGTCATCCTTGCCGTCTCCGTCGGCATCAACGTGCGGGTCGCCATGAATGACCGTGACATGGCCGGTCTGGTTGTTGCGGACTGTCCACGTGCCATCCTTCTCATTGGCCGTAATCGTATACTTGTCCCCAAGGTTGATCGTGGCCTTGCCATCCTTGACCTCATGCGTCCACACCGGATCCACAGGAGGCTCGGCATTCTGATTCAGCTGGCTCATCAGCATGGTGGAAGGAGGAGGCGCCATCATGTACGCCTGCGTCGTAACGACGGCTGGCGCCACGACGACCGGAACGACACTCCCAACGGCCGTACCGACGAGGGCTGGTGAGGCTACCGGCAAGTACTGGTAGCTCGCCGGGGCATATTGCCCCAACATGGCGTTGAAGGTGGGAGTGACAACAGCGCCCTCCGGCGCCACTCCGTTCATCGAGTCGGGCGCACCCACCACTGGCAGGCCGGCCACGGGAAGATACTGCATTTAGTTCACTCCTGTTGCATAGACGACATCTGTAAAACTGTGAGCGTTACGCGCATAGTCACCCAAGATCCGCCGCTTCAGATCTGCATGAGAGCGCCTGATCAGCTCATCCGAACGAACGACTAATTCCCTTGCCAGAACCGGCAGCCTATGGAGATCCTCTCTCGCCCCATCACCGTAACCGCACGAGCACATCACGCGCATTCAACTCACAGATACGGTAGCCCGAACACCTGTCGAAAAGCTGACGATGATCAGCGAGCCAAGCCGCACGCACTTTGGCATCGATCGGATGTCCGAAACGCATCCTTCGCTGAACGTATCGCAAGATTTAATATTCCCTCCTGGCAAGATTCGTCTGGTACCAGCGGTGCTCCCATGTCTTCAGGCAAATGACACGACGTTGCCGGTTATCAGCCAATCATCTCATCCTCACCGCAATCAGCGCTCCCGCCGGAACTGCACATCATCTGCGAGGAGCGATCAACAGCTTGAACTCTCGCTGCATTTTCCCAAACATCAAGACTTCGCGAAAGGTGAGCTTTCGCAAGCCGCCATCTTAGCCAAACGGGACAAGCGAGGGCTGAGATCCGCACGGCTCGATGACCTTATCCCGCTTCCGTGCTCCACCCTGCAAGCCACGCGCCTGCGAAGGTTCCGCCAAGTCAAATCATTCCTGAACGCGCAGCTAAGCACGGCTCAACTCGCCTTCATCCAAGCCGGCTATAGGGCGCCGCTGGGAGCGACAGGGCGATCCGATGATTGCGAGCAGATGCAAGCCTGCCGCAAAATATCACTCGCCTCAACGTGAGGCTCGTCAGCTTTTCGAAAGCTAGCGCCCCTAGCATGAGGCCGCTGAAGCTAGGCGAACAGTCGTCTGCGCAACAAGACGAACATAGGAGAACGCAATGATCGGAGAAATGATTGGAAGCGCCGCCGGCGGTTACCTAGGCGGCCCGGCCGGAGCGGCAATTGGTTCGGCACTGGGCGGGACCGTGGACAAGGTCTTTGACAAGGTGGTCCACACCTTGGTGCCCGACGAGGGTCACCATGATAAGGCCGAAGACCACAAAGACGCCGGCGAAAAGACCGAGGTGCAATCCAAGCACGAGACTGCCTGCAAGAGCCCGGAGCTGAACCTCGGGCTCAGCACGCTCGGCGGTACGCCCATGTTCCTTTCCATTCCTGCGATCGTCTCGCCGGCCCGCACCTCGTAACAAATCAGAACCAGCGTTATCCCAAAAGAAAGGCAAATAGACATGGCGGTTGACAATGTTGGCGGAAATGGCGGCGCTGCTGGTGCCCAGCAGACCGGCGATAGCGGCTTCCAGAACCAGATGGCTGAATTCGAGCGTGTGAGCCAGAAGGTTCAGGCCCAGGCCGTGGCAATGCGCAGAATTACGACCGAACTCTCGTCCGAGAAGAAGGTCGCCGACGAGCGCGTCCAGTAATTCTGCAAGACGGGTGGCTCACCGCAGTTGCTACCGTCGCCGCGCTGTGAATGACGAAGTCTGGATGAGCCGTACGGCACCGCCGTACGGCTTCTCTCGTTATTCGGGGGATTATCGTGAACGACTCTGTTTCGCTTGAGTTCGAGGTGCTTTCGGGGGTCTATACCGGGCTCAAAGGAAAGACGGCGGGCGGCGAGAGCATTGTGGGCAGCGGCCTCGATGCGGACATGATCTTCGTTGAACAAGGGCTCGAACCGCATCATCTTCGCGTCATCCCGCAGCGCGATTCGATCGAGCTCGAAGCGCTCGCTGCCAGAATCAGCATTGACCGTCACGCTAGCATTGCAACAGGTGAGCGCGTCAGAGTGCCGCTTCCCGCGATCATTCATGCCGGCGCGATGTCCATCCGCTGGTCGGCAGAGGATTTCCAACCAATTGCTTCGAGCAAGCGATCTCGCCGCTCGATCGTGGCACTCAGCCTGATCTTGCTCAGCTCTGTCGCGATCGGCACCGTCTCAATCATCTTTGCCCCCGGCGATAGGGCGGTGGCGCCAAGCACCGGATCATCGCACGCGGTCGAAATTGCCGCTAAACCAACCGTCGATCATTTTGACGCGAGAGCTGCTGATGAAATGGCCGCATCACTGCGCCAACAGATCGAACGAGAGGGCCTTCCTGACGTCAAGATCGGGCACGGGCCCGGCGTCGTGACCGCGGAAGGGACGATTGCGCCGGACCTCGTCGCAAAATGGAAAGAAATCCAGCAATGGTTCGATCGTCAAAGCAATGGTACCCCGACCCTTGTGAACGCTGTCGCGGTGAAAGAGGAAAAGATGCCGTCTTCGATTGCTGTCCAAGCCGTCTGGCGCGGAAGCGAACCTTATCTGCTTATTGCCGGGCAGAAGTATTTCGTCGGCGCGCTCTTAAGTAATGGATGGACCGTTGATCGAATCGAGGATGGACGAGTTCTGCTCAGCCGCAACGGCCGATCTGCCGCTTTGCCCTATTAAGGTCTCTACCCTGCAAAAGAGAAGGAGAAGGCTATGGCTAGGCTGCCTCAGAACTCCGTAGGGCCCGGCAACTCATCGCAGGGGTTAGATGCGGGCCAGCACGCACCAGTCATCGGCTCGCCTCCTTCGCGAGGTGATAAGCTCGAAGTCGGAGGCGCCCATGCGGATAGCGGCACGAAGCGGGCGTCGTGGCAGGATGCGGCTTCGTATGATCTGCCAATTGATGGCGCGAGCGAAGCGGCGCTCGGGGTCGATTCCGTCGGCGCCATCTCACGCGTCACTTTATTCGAAAGCGAAGCAGGAGCGAATGAGGTAGATGCACGCGCGAGATTGGCTTCGCTTTATGGTCCCAATCTGTCCCGCGGACTACTCTCCTTCGTAGTTCCGCGCCTTCGTCATCCCGACGTACTGCGCGCTGACAAGCATGGTGTTCTTCTGGAACGCTTGACGCGAACATTGGAGGCGACGCCGGAAGACAAGACGGCGCGAGAGTGCTTGGCAATCCTGCAGCAGGAGCTGCAGCGGTTACTAATGCTCCGACAAAACCAAAACAGCTTAATCAAGGGTTAGCCATGGCCGATCCTGATGGATTGCATCGCGTCGCCGTTCCCCTGGCTCCAGGAGTCTCAAAATCCGGCGATATTCCGTCGATCTCCGGGCCAGAGCGCGACCTGCTTTGCGCACTCTCATATGTCCATCTCGCGTGCGGGCAGAGCGCACACAGCCTGGCTCTGTTGCGAATTGCAGCTCGCGAGCATTCCAACGACGTCGGTCTACTCCGCATTCTAGCCTACACGCTCATCGCCGAGGGCCTCGGCGAGGAAGCACTCCATGTGCTGGACCGGCTGGACGCACTTGATACGCAACCCTCTTCTCGCATACCGATGACGCTGTTGCGCAGTCACGCGCTACGGCACGCTGGCCGCATGGCCGAGGCTCGCGAGGTCTTCCAGACCTATGTGTCATTGCGCGCGAGTACAGCCCTCATCCGAAAGCAATAGGGATCTATCATGGCCAACACCTTGCGCGGCTTTGTCGTGCGCGCTCCGGCCCACCCGGATTTCATGGTTGCCTTGATGCTGCTTCTAGCGATCGGCATGATGATCATGCCAATCCCAATCATCGTGATCGACATGCTGATCGGCTTCAATCTTGGCTTTGCCATATTGCTGCTGATGGTTGCCCTCTATCTCAGCACACCGCTTGATTTCTCGTCCTTGCCGGGCGTCATCCTGATCTCCACCGTATTTCGGCTGGCGCTGACGATTGCAACAACACGGCTGATCCTCGCCGAAGGCGACGCGGGCAGCATCATTCACACCTTCGGCGACTTCGTCATTTCAGGGAATATTGCGGTCGGAATTGTCATATTCTTGATCGTGACCATGGTCCAATTCATGGTTCTTGCCAAGGGTGCCGAACGCGTCGCAGAGGTGTCTGCGCGCTTCACGCTTGACGCGCTACCAGGCAAGCAGATGGCGATCGATGCGGAGCTACGCAACAGCCACATCGATCAACACGAAGCACGCCGCCGACGTGCCGCCTTGGAACAAGAGAGTCAGCTTCATGGCGCTATGGATGGTGCCATGAAGTTCGTTAAGGGAGACGCGATCGCCGGGCTGATCGTGATCTGCATCAATATGCTTGGCGGAATAAGCATCGGCCTGCTCTCCAAGGGCATGTCGCTCGATGAAGCGCTGCATCAATATACTCTTTTGACGATTGGTGATGCGCTCATTTCGCAGATTCCGGCGCTGCTGCTGTCAATTACCGCCGCGACCATTGTCACGCGCGTCAACGGACCCTCCAAACTCAGACTCGGCGCCGATATCGTTCACCAACTTACCGCAAGTACGGAGGCACTTAGGCTAGCCGCTTGCGTCTTGGTATTCATGGGGCTCGTTCCTGGCTTTCCTTTGCCCCCGTTTGCCGTGCTGGCCGTCCTGTTCGCTGCCGCAAGCTACGTCAAGGTCGGCCCCAAAGACGACAAGCCTGCCGCCAAAATAGGAGCTAGCGCCGCGGCATCGGCGCCGGTTCCTGCAGCGGTCCAAAAGCAGGCCGCACATGCGGAAGCGCTTCCGATCGCGTTGTTCCTTGCACCAAACCTGACGGATTCGATCGACAAAGACGAGCTGGAAGAGAGCATTTCGCGTGTTTCAAGGCTCGTGTCGGCGGACCTTGGCATCACCATTCCGCGGATCCCTGCCCAGATTGGCGACAGCTTGTCCTCGTCGCAGTTCAGGGTCGATGTCGATAGTGTGCCAGTTGAGCGTGATGTGATCAATCCCGGGCACTTGGCACTCAACGACGATGTCGCGAACATCGAATTGAGCGGCATCCCCTTTCAACAAGACCCTGAAACGAATCGGGTCTGGATCGAAGAACGGCATGCAGCGGCTCTCAAGGCCGCCGGAATCGGATATCATCGGCTAAGCGAAGTTCTTGCCTTACGTCTCCATTCCACATTGACGCGCTTTGCACAGCGCCTGGTCGGTATTCAGGAAACCCGCCAATTGCTCGCTCGGATGGAGCAGGAATACCCTGATCTGGTGAAGGAGGTACTGCGTACGGCCACCGTCCCTCGGATCGCCGAGGTCCTGCGCCGCTTGCTCGATGAAGGCATTCCAATCCGCAATACCCGCTTGCTTCTGGAGGCATTGGCAGAATGGAGCGAGCGCGAGCAAAACGCCGTCCTGCTCACCGAGTATGTTCGTGCTACCTTAAAACGCCAAATCTGCTTCCGGTATGCTAATGCCCATCGCGTCGTGGTCGCCTTTATCATCGAGCGTGAGAGCGAGGAAATCATCCGCGGCGCAGTACGGGAAACCGCCGTAGGCCCATATCTCGTCTTGGATGAATGGCAGAGCGAAAAGCTGCTTGCACAATTTCGTCAGATTCATGCGACCATCGCGCAAAGTAAGAGCCAGCCTGTCGTCCTCGGTTCGATGGATATCCGGCGTTTCGTGCGCGGTTTTCTCACGCGCAACGGAATCGACTTGCCTGTTCTGTCCTATCAAGATCTCGCCGCGGACTTCACGGTCCGGCCGATCGGATCCGTCAAGCTTCCAAAGGCGCCTTCCTCAGGAGGGCTCCTAACAGCTGCAAGCTAAGAGTGCGCAGCACTACCTTGTGAGTAGCCGATGAAATCTAATGACACCAGCTTCCGCCGATATCTGTGCTCCGCCAGTCCAAGGCTGCGGCCGGCTCTGCTTGCGATGCTGACTGTTGTGCTGCTCGCTGGTTGCGCTACCGCAGACAAACATGGCCTTTCACCGCAGCAGAGGTCCGCATCAGACCTCGCAGACAGCGAAGAGATCGACCCCGCCGCGCGCGAGCGCATTTCGCACGCGCTTGGCCGAGATGCTGATGAAGGGGCTCTGCGCGACGCATTGAAGCAACAGCCGAACAACATTGATGCGGCTATTCCTCTTGCGCGAGCCCTGCTGGCACGCAACTGTCCGAATGATGCGCTTGAGGTGCTCGACGGCGTGTTATTGGCAACCCCTGGCGACCTGCGCGCATTAAATGCCAAAGCAGTTGTTCTCGATCACGAGGGCCGTCATCAGGAAGCCCAAGAGCTATACCGCCAAGCTCTCGCGGCGGAACCTGCAAACCCGATGCTGCGCAACAATTTCGGACTGTCCCTCGCCCTTCAAGGCAAGATGGACGCCGGCGATGCCAGCGCAGCACCTCAGGCGGGCAGCCGGAAAGCATTGGCTCGTTCAAGATAAGGCGATCAAGAGCGGGCAGGAATAGCGAAGCGTGATGCTTAGCTGTCAGCTTGCCGACAGCTAGGCTTACTATGAGCGCGGAACCCCACTCCGGCGCGGCCTCGCCGACATAACAGGACGTGTTATGTTTCAAAACACTAAAGCTCTATCTAACAGCGAACGTGCGTCCGAGCTCGATGAAATGGGAACGAGCTCGGACGATGGCTCCCACACGGATAGCCCAAGATTCTTGGATGTATTCTCTGCTCTGAGTTTGGCGCCATCGAGCTGCTCCGTTGATGCATCTTTGGCAGCAGTCCCGCCATACGCGCTGGTTGACGAGCGGCCGGTGGTTGAGATCTCAAAATCTTCGTTTGAGAATAAGCTGGCAGATTTTTATGGAGGAGACATAGAGGATATTGCTGCCAATCCGCAGCGATACTCGCGCTGGGTTTCCGAAAAGGCTCACGCACAGCGGACACTGCATTTCGCTTCGGCACGAAGTCTATTTCGGAGAAATCGTGCTTTTTCAGCTATCAGCTTGGGAACAAGAGCGTCGGGCTTCTGAGAACGGAACCCGGAGGCCGCATGAGTGAGCTGTTCAAGGGCAACAATGATTGGCGCCATCAATTTCCTGGACGAGATGAAATCACCTCAACAATAGCTTTCCGGGTTACTCATCCGCTCGTCGAGAACGCGGGCGATATCTTGCTTGAACATCAGCTCCAGATCGACGGAAACAAACCGCTCGTTCTCTCCCACTCTTCCAATCCGGAAGCGAAAGCCCGCGCGGCAGCGTTGGGCTTTCTTGAGGTTAGTGACTCGATGATGGTGCTAGATCCCACCAAGCACGATGACAAATGGAAGAACGAAGGCGGCAATTGGCAGCGGGCGGGTAAGCCGCCTTTGTATCTTGCCGCGACTGAAGACAACAGCGGCAATGCCAAGTATACCGAGAGTGTAGCGAAGCCCGCGAACGATCCGTATGATGAGGAATATGACTTTATGTAGAGCCTACAGGCATCACACGAAGAGCGATTGGCCGGATCGGCGGGGCAAGATCAGGCCTCTATCTCATTTCCTGCTGCATGTACTCTTGAGCACCGACATCTTTTCCGTATCCGCAGGCGGAGTTGGACTGCGCTGTGGGTCCTTTCGTCTGGCGGAATCAAGCCGGACGAGCAGCAGATCGATTATCTCTCGGACTCCGCAGCCTCGTGTTCCTCCTGATCTGCAGCTTGCGCCAGCAAAGAGCCTCCTTGTATCAGCCGAAATGACGCGGTCTATCGGCACTGCGAAGCTACAGCGCGCGATGGCGGCGCACGATCTCCATGACACCCGGTCCTGCCATGTGAGGATCTCCTCCTCTGCCTTCCCGGGAAAAAACTTGCTCGCAAACCGTTTTCAGCCCTTTAGCCGCCGGCAGCGGACGGCATGATTGGTTGGCAGAATCTTGCCGGCATGAACGTCCTCCGGGAGGATCACATCCTCATCAAACCCGCTCGGCACTGCTACATCCACGCCCTTCTGGCATCTTGTCGTTCAGATAAGAGAGAGGAGAAATAGCGAAGTAGTTAACATGCGCCAACCAGGCTCCGGCTTGCAACCGCAAATCACATGACCGCGATCTGCGGTGCCCTTGGTATCCTTAATCTGAGTGACTTGTTGGCAGGTGATTTAAGGACGGTGAGCGGTGCGCTCGGCTTCCCTTTGCCTTACGTAAACCGCGACGGCCGGCAAGTGACTTCCACTGTCTCATCGAAGCTATCGCTGAGCATTTGTTTACCTCGCGCGTCAACAACCGATGGGCTTTTGCGGCAAATCTTCTCAATCGCGCTCCCCCGCGGCACCTGATGCGCGCGGCCGATAAACTACGCTGTTGTCGCACGTTCATCCTGGACTACTTCGGCGCAGTGTACTCAGAGGAGCTGCTCGCTGGCAGACAAATCGTCAAGCCGCTCATCGTGTAGAGCGAGATGTGTGACGGCAAGCTGCTGAGTGTTGTGCCAGCGTATATCGCGCTTGATCTACCCCCAAATCTCCAGAGACGCCAAGTTCTCCTGAGACGTTGTGCGCAAGGTTGTGTTCATGACATGTCGACGGTTACATTTGGCCACCTGAAGCCTTGGACTCGACGACGCGCACCACTCCGGCGGTTAGCGTCTATGCCGGCACGGTCAGATCAGATCGAGCAGCATGCTTCACGCTTCAGAACGACCTGCAGGTGGTTGTGATCCAGGATCATCGCACACCAGTCGTCACTCAGATGATCTGGTATAAGGTCGGTTCCGCGGATGAACCGCCCGGCAAATCGGGGCTTGCGCATTTCCTCGAACACCTGATGTTCAAGGGTACTTCCAAACATCCGGCGGATGAATTCTCCAAGGCCGTGCTGCGCGCCAGCGGCTACCAGAACGCCTTTACCGGGTTCGACTTCACCAGCTACTTCCAGCACGTGCCTCGAGAGCACCTCGGCAAGATGATGGAATTTGAAGCCGACCGCATGACCGGTCTCGTTCTCAAGGACGAGAACGTGCTCTCCGAGCGAGACGTCGTGCTGGAGGAATTCAATATGAGGGTCGCCAACCATCCAGGTAACCGGCTTGCTGAGCAGATGATGGCGGCGCTTTACCTCAACCACCCCTACGGCCACCCTATTATCGCGTGGCGCCAGGAAATCGAAAAGCTTACCCGAGAGGACGCGCTTGCCTTCTACCGGCGCTTCTATGCACCTAACAACGCGATCCTGATTGTTGCTGGCGACGTAGCCACCAAGGAAATGCGCTCCATGGTGAAGGAGACGTTTGGCGGCATCCCCGCGCAACCTTCGATTCCCAAGGAACGCCTGCGGCCGCAGGAACCGCCGCCGGCCGCGCAGCGCAGAGTGACACTGGCCGATGCCCGCGTCGAGCAGCCGGCCCTGCGCCGCTATTATCTCGTACCCTCGACTCGCAGCGCGGCCGCGGGCGAGGGTCCAGCGCTTGAGGTGCTCGAGCAGTTGATGGGCGGCGGCATTAACTCATATCTCTATCTCTCGCTGGTTGTCGAAAAGCAGCTCGCGGTCACCGCCAGGGCGAGCTACCACTCTGCCGCGCTCGATCCATCGCTATTCGAGATTTCCGTCATACCAAAGCCTGGCGCCAACCTCAGCCTGATCGAGCGCTGCATCGACGAGGTAATCGCCGGTATTGCCCGTAATCCCGCGAGTGCCGAAGATCTCCAGCGGGCGAAGACGCGGCTAACCGCGCAAGTCGCCTACGCCCAAGACAGTCAGGAACTGCTCGCTCACTGGTATGGCCGCGCCCTGACGACGGGACTATGCATCGAGGATGTACAACGCTGGCCGGACGACATCCGAGCGGTCGGCGCACCGCAGGTGCATGAGGCCGCGCGGATATGGCTCGACAAGAAACGAGCGGTAACCGGCTATCTCGTCAAAGAGTCTACCCCGCAACACTGGGAGACGCTCTAGTGATCCATCCTTGCACTCGACGCGGGATCCTCCTTGGAGGAGCCTCCCTCTCCATGGCGGTGCTCGCTTCGTCAAATTCGCATGCCGCACCACGATCACTGGACCGGACCAGGATCAAGCGTTTGATTTCGTCTTGCGGCATAGAAGCCTGGTTCGTGCAGGACTCCACTGTCCCATTGATCTCGATGGAATATGCCTTCACCGGCGGCGCGGCTCAGGATCCCGCTCAAAGACCTGGCGTAGCCCACATGGTTTCTGGGCTGCTCAAGGAAGGTTCCGGCAAATTTGACTTCAAGACCTTTCATCAGCGGCTGGACCGCCATGCCATTGAGCTGCGTTTTCACGTGACCCATGATCACTTCCGCGGTGCCTTGCGCACGATCAATGACAGCGCGGAGGAGGCCTTCGAGCTTTTACGGATCGCGCTAACCTCGCCGCGTTTTGAGGCCGCCGACGTCGAACGGAACCGTGCCGCTGTGCTTGCGCGCCTTCGGCACGACTCAACCGATCCTTCGTCGCTGGCTCGCCGCAAGTTCCTCGAAGTCGCTTTTGGGGATCATCCCTATGCTCGCCCAGTCGATGGCTACTTGGAAAGCGTGCCGAAGATAGAGGCCGAGGATCTCAAGGGTTATGTCCGGCGCGTCATTGCAAAAAGACACGTTCAAAATCGCGGTGGTCGGCGGGGTCGATCCAGGGGCCGTCTGCAAGCTGCTCGATAAGACCTTTGGCAGCCTGCCGAGCAACGCGGAAGCGATGCCGGTCGCCGACGTCATCGCAGCAAAGCCGCCGCAGCGGGTCTTTATTCAGCTCGATGTGCCGCAGACAGTTGTGACTTTTGGCGGTCCAGCCGTCCGTCGCAGCGAGCCGGGTTTCATGCCCGCCTGTATCGTCAACCACATTCTCGGCGGCGGCGGCCTGACGTCACGCCTGTTCCGCGAAGTCCGCGAGAAGCGCGGACTGGCTTATTCAGTCCGTGAGCAGCTTGTCTGGCTGGATCATTCAGCCATGTTTCTCGGTACCAGCGGCACCTGCGCCGATCGGGCCGGTGAAACGGTTGAAGAAATCGAGAAGCAGGTCCGACAGATCGCCGCGGAAGGACCGACTCAGCAGGAGCTCGATGACGCAAAGTCCTACCTGAAGGGCTCGCAACTGGTAGCTCTCAACACATCATCAAAACTGGCGCGAACGCTACTGCAGCATCAGCTTGACAAGTTGCCTATCGACTATCTCGAAAACCAGAATGCCGTCGTCGATGCGGTGACGCTGGAAGACGCCAAAGAGAGCAGCGCAGCGGCTGTGGGGCGGGGGTCTGCTCACAATTATCGTCGGCCGCGCCCCAAAGGACGCAGCGCAGGCGGCCATTGTGCCGTCCAGGACTACACCCCCGCCGGGCGCCGATCAGCTAGACACCGGCCCGACGACGCCGCCCAATTTATTTTCTAGCAGCCCATGTGCTTAGCTCTCGCGCGCAGAGAGGCCTTTAGCCACTCACCTTTAGCTCGTGGAGATATTCCTCGGCATGCCGAAAAGACGGCGATCTGATCCAGTAGACCTTTGATGGTCTGCGAAGCCATAGTCGGACCGCCTAGCATCCCCCCGATTTGCGCTTTCATCGAGCTCGCAATCTGACGCTACGTAAGACTCGGTCTCCCATTAAAATTTGATAGCGGCAGCGACAGCATCCATAGCGAACCTACGGCAATCCAACGATCACCATGGGCAGACTTTGATTCTTGCCCCGCATATTCCAGCCGCACACAAACCTCACGTAAATCACCAGTACAAGTGATTACTCCCATTGCCGGAGCTGCATCATCACGCGACGTTACTCGCTAGATGTTGAAAACGCTTATCAGTTGCAGAGCTCTCGCATCGGCGGTTCATTGCCCCTTCTTTCCGCCATGTTCGCACCCAAAGCAGTGACGCGCCGATAGCGCACTTTGCGCGCGGCAATAGCAAGAGCTCAGGAGATGTTTCTATGGTGAAGCCAGTGGTAATTGTAGTCGGTGCGGACAAGGGAGGAGTCGGCAAGACGACCGTATCACGAACGCTACTGGACTACTTTAGCGTCAATAACGTGCAAATACGCGCGTTCGACACGGAGTCGCCCCGGGGAACGCTGAAGCGCTTTTACCCCGGGATCACTGAGATCGTCGACATGACTGCGACGGCGGACCAGATGAAGATCTTCGATACCTTGAACTCAGGGCTGTCCGTCACTGTCATCGATGCTCGCGCAGGCCTACTGTCCTCTGCGCTGGCTTCCTTGCGCAACATCGGCTTTCTGGACTCGGCACGGTCTGGCCAGATCACATTTGCCGTGTTCCACATCCTGGGATCATCTATCGCGTCGCTAGACGAGATCGAGGAAACCGCGACTTTCATGACCGGTGCAAAGTACTACCTGGTCAAGAACTTCATCAACGACACTCAATTCTTCCAGTGGGATCAAGCCACTTATAATTCCTATTTTCATCGCATCAAACATGCGACTGAGTTGACCATCCCGAAGCTTAACGAGATGGCGTATGAGCAGGTGGAAGTCGCGTCCGTCCCGTTCATAGACTTCGTCGCGAACAAGGGACGCAATGATGAACCCGCGAACAACTCCTTCGTGCTGCGCGGCTATGTCCGGCACTGGCTGGCAAATGTCTGGAGCGAATTTGATCGCATCAACTTGACGGAATTGGCCGGGGCCAAGTCCGCCACCCGGGCCGGCGAGAAGTAGCCGTATATCCGGCAAGCTCGAGCCCACGCACAGAACGAAATTGATCTGCTGGCTATGTTAGCGACCCCCATCTACATCATCTGCTCACCTAGCCCGCAGGTCGGTAAAACCCTCATCGCTCGGGCCATGAGCGAGTTCTTGCTGCTGAAAGACGGTACAACGCTGTCGTTTGACGTCAACTTGAAAGAGCCATCATTGCTCGACTACCTGCCCAACATCACGGAGACCGCGGATGTGATCGACACATACGGCAAGATGCAGCTGATGGACCCTCTCATCGTTCACGATCGTGTACCCAAAGTAATCGATCTCGGCTTTCACGCCTTCGACGAATTCTTCAAGATGTGCGAGGAGATTGGCTTCGTCAAGGAGACGGCGCGGTGCTGTGTCACCCCTGTCGTACTCTTCGTCGCGGGCGCAGATCGCATCTCCTTTCGTGGTTACGAGATGCTGCGGCGGCGAATTCCCCCGGCCTCGCTGGTCATCATCCACAATGAATTCGCACTGCGCGGCGGATTACCTGAAGCGATGGACGGCGATCGGGTGATTCGAATTTCCGCACTACCGCTGTTCCTTAAGAGATATATAGATCGGCTTGGCTTTTCCTTCACTGGGTATCTGCGCAACGAGAAGGACTGGTCCACCGAGCTGCATCAATGGATCCGGCGGAATTACGGCATGTTTCGCGATCTGGATTCGAGTGTGACGCTGCGAAGGTGGGATCGGCCGCGGGGGACGGACATCGGTAGCCTACGTTGCACGAGGGCGACTTGAAGAGATCGGTCTGATCCCCCATCTATTTGTCTGGCCTATGAGAGGCCGTTGAGCGCTGAGTTCAACGGCGCTCGCAACGTGAACGCATTGCGTTTTGCTAATCTTCTCTTGGATGTCCATCCTATACCATGATCGTCCGCACGGACGCACGGGCGCAATTAACAGAGCTCATTCGGCAATGGCTCATGCAGACAGTCCGTCATGCAGGCAGTCCGTCCCGGAAGGCGTCGATTAAATTTTGACTTTTGTGACCGGCGAGGCGGATCGACGGACCCTCCTTCGGAGGTGCGCTCATAGCTGAAGGCCGAGCTTCCCGAGGACCTGATGCAGGAGCGCGCTTTTGATCGCGCGGGCAATCTCGTTTCGTATCTGGCGCCGAGGACCGGCTCGGCATCGGCATCGCCCGTCAGACCATGCTCAGCCAGTCGCTCATCCAAGCGGGTTTCAAATTGTACACCCATCACGCCGACGAGCCGCTCCTGCATTTCAGCATAATCTTGGGGTACCATACGCCTCACCACGCTTTCCATGGTTGCCATCGCGTCGCTAAATAGTCCCGAAATTCCGCCGCTTCCCGTCCCGCGCCGACGCCTCGGCCCTGGCCACATCGGCCTCGGTCACTTGAGACACATTCATGAAGCGCATGTCGGGAGCGTTGTGCCGCAGCTCCAGGGCGTCCCGCAGCTGGGCTTGGTAGGCAAGATAAACCTCGATCTCGTCGACATCCGCGTCGGGATCGGCACGGCGAAGTGAGTTGACCCTCTCGCGCGCGATCCCGTCAAGCGCTTCCAAGCGAAACAAGACGCGATCGTTCTGGAGCAGTTCGCCGAGGCGCCCGTCATAGAGTCCGTCCTCGACATCAGCGTTCAGGCGTGCGGTCTGCATGCCGTTCCAGACCAAAGTAACGCGATCTTCGCAGCTCCCGTTCGCTCCCGAAGCCAACTCGAAATACTGCTCGCGTAAACGGGGCCTGACGGCTGCCTGCCGCAGATCTTCGGCGACCGCCAGGCGGAACGCCTAGTGATGGTAGTTCACGGTCTCTGCAGGCAGGCGCGTCAGCCCATTGCTGATGGCCTAGAGCCGCTGGAGGCCGGTCGAAAGTGTCTCGGGCAGGCTGTCGAGCTGATTGTGATCCACATTCAGGCGGCGCACCTCGGCCAAAATGGGCGCAGGCAAGGCGGTAAGGGACCGAGACGACAGATCTAGCGGCTGATTGAGATCACCCGTCCCCCGCCAAGCCGACGTTCGGCTTACCGCTTGTTGCCGATCCCCATGTTGCCCCTGCCCGTCTTCGGCAGCCCAGTTGGCCAGCACCTCCTCCGGCGAGGCAACCGCTCCGGCAGCGGACGTGTGCACGCCGGCCAAGGTCTCTCCCCACAGCGGTGCGGCCGGAGAGCCTGGTTCGGAGCTTTCCAAATCGGAAGTTGCGGAAGGAATACGAGTGACGAGCTGTTCTGTGTTCATCGATATCGTTTCTTCGGTAGCAAAATGAAGCGAATGCGCCGGGGCGGCGCATCTTAGAACCGCCAATCCTCCACTATGGCTGACGCGCCACCGGCCCACAAGGAGTGAGGTGCGATCCCACAAGCGTGCCGACAGGCACGAATGGCCCGGATACGCTTCTGCAACTAGCACCCACTGCAGACAGTGTAGCGAATCCAGACGGCGTTTCGCTCGCGGATCAATTGATATTGCAGTCCACCGGTCTCGCCTGCGAGCTCTGCGCCCATTGAGCCAAGCCTGCAAGGGAGTAGCGGCGCTCATGATACGAGCGCCACCTGTCGATAACCTGACGCAGTCCGGAGCGACGAAATGACGGATGGCGTTTGTAATTCCGTAACCTTGGGCTCAGCTCTCCGCAGACGAATCACTTTGTGCTGGACCGGCTGGTGGCGGGTGCCGGTCCGCCGGCAGCAGCGCGTTTAGGCCGGCAACTTTGCTGTGACGTGAGGCGAGGCGGCCATACTTCTCCCCGGGGTCAAACGCTTGGGCGATAGCTGAGCTCAAAAGCTTGCAGCCTATCGCGCTAACGCGCTTGGCTACGAGACGCAGCGCGCCCCGATGTCAACACCGCGGGCTCGCTAATTCTCTTCGACGCGGAGTTCCCAGCCATTTTAACATTGGTCACGTGAACCGGCAAACGGCGATCGGGCGGCTCTTCACGGTATCCTTCCGACTGGATAATCGGACAGGTGCATCTGTCACTGGTACGACAGATTTTCTGTGTCGAGCTCAGTGTAGCCTAGCTGCGCCGCGACCAAATAACTCGAGCAGCTAGTGCGCCTTGTTGATCTCGCGTTAAACACGCTTAACCCTATGAGCGCTGGAATTGTGCAGGACACACGTTCGCGGCGCATTGAAACCGCGAGGATCTGCCGCGATTTCTCGCCAAACGCGCGGCGTAGGATAATATTGACTTATAAGCGTCGCATACATCGGACTTCTCGCCTCCTCCGGACACGAGCGGGCGATACGCCGTTGTCGGCTCAACTATCCGGCAGGAATGCGGAGCCAGGGAACGACCGCTCGACGAGCATCGCCATGTTTTACACTTAAGGATCAACATCCGTGATGACTTCGATTGATGATACGCTAAGTGAGATCAGATGGCTGCGAAACGGAATCTGGCGCTGCCGCCGGCTACTTAACACCGACCTGCCTGGCACCGAACGCAAGGCCCTTGAGAAGCGTCTGCATGAACAGCTCTCTGCCTTTGAACGGCTCTCGTCGACGGCGTTTCCTTTCGCCTTGAGCTCTAAAGTGTATTCGGTCAGGAGCACCACAATCGGGCGAAGCGACTCCCCTGAAGCGCCCATAGAGAACGCCGCAATGGTATCAAGCGGTTGCATGGGGAAATCGATCAGCGGCTAACAAAAGAGGTTTCCTAGCCCAATCTGTTACAGCTCAGTCTAGCCGAAGGTAATCCTGAGAAATCTAAGGCAACCGCGATGAAACAAACGCGCTGATATTCCGGCAATCATTGGCTGTCGCAGCCGACTTAGCCACTTCCGCAAAAATACGTAGTCGTCCGTTAAGAAGCCGGATTGATCGAGGCTGGCCGGGCGAGCGTGCGCCATAGCTGGGCCAGGAACAGGCACAAGAGATATCTCAGCCAGGCGAGGATGCGGCGGAAGTTGTGTCCGACGGCTGAGAGGACGACGTTGGCGGCATCGCCGGCGCGGCCTTTGAGGTAGCAGCGCCCGAGGTGGCCTTCCGCCTTCAGGTGTCCGATGATGGGCTCGATGGCGGAGCGGCGGCGCAGCTCGCGCTTGATGACACCGAAAACGCCGCGCTTCTGGCCGGAGATGAAGACGCGACGGGGATTTTGTGCGTCGTGGCCGCGGTATCCCTTGTCGACATAGGCCCGCTCGATCGGACAGCCGGTGAGTGTCTCGGTGCGGTCAATGACGTCCCGCAAGGTGTGACCGTCGTAGGGGTTGTCGGGCAGTGCGCTGGCGTGCAGCACGAACAGGCCACCGGGAGCCCGGCGGTTGTTGGTGACGATGGAGGCCTTCACGCCGAACTCGTAAGGCGCGCTGGCCTTGCCCTTGCCGATGCACTCCACTTCCGGGGCATGGAAGGAATAGAGCTTCCAGCCGCGCTGGCGCTGCTGCTGCGAGCGGATCTGCGTGGCCCGGCCGAGCGGGAGGGCGAACGCCTGCTCCAGTGCTGGCTGGCCTTCGATCTTGCGGCGGATGTCGCGGATGATCCGGCCCAGCCGGCTACGCAGGATACGCAACTGCCGCTGATGCCGCCTGAACTGTTTGGCATGGGCGTAGCGGCCGGCCATCATCGCGGCGGCCTTGGCGATGCGAGCATAGGATTGCCGCAGCCTGACGCCGTGCCTGATCGCCAGGCGGTTGAGCCCCTTGATGGCCGCATGCAGCAGCTTGGCATCGGTCGGAAAGGTGATGGCCTTCGGCTGCACCGTGGTGTCGACCGTAACCCGCTTGAGGTCCTGGCTGCGTAATGCACCGGCCTCGTGCGCTACCCGCAAGCTCTCGGCCAGCAGCAACTCCAGCTTGTCGCCAAGCCGCTTGCGCCAATGGCTCAGGTCCGAGCGCTCGTGCGGGAACGTGTGCTGAAAGAACTCTTCCCCGGTGAAGAACTGGAAGTATGGGTCATGGACCCAGCGCTCGCACACCTCCTCATCGGACAGCCCGTAAATGTGCTTGAGCAACAGCAGACCGATCATGAAGCGCGTCTCGATCCCGGGCCTGCCGTTCTCGCTGTAGAGCGGCGCGATCTCGCCGTCGATCCAGTCCCAATCGACCTTGCCGGCGAGCAGAACCAGCTCGTGCTTCATATTGATGATCTGGTCGAGCCGAGCCCGGAACAGATCGTTCGATCCCGTCGTCTTGTGCTTCTTCGGCCGCATCGTTCCCTCCGATGCAGACAAGGAATCATGCTTCCCGCTTCGAGGGAATCCACGAAAACCAAATCGCAAGGTTCTGACGCCCAAAGCATCAAAACCTTGCAATCTGGAAATGCCCCTTAGCCCAAATCGAGATTCCCGATCAGTGGCTTAGTCCTTCTTCACGGACGACTACGTAGTCGCGGGCCACAATGCCATAAATTGATGACAGTACGGTCCACTGCCTCCACAGCTGACGCTGATTGCCCTTGGGACCAGCCACAGAGAGACGAAAGCAACTTCACAAAACCTCGAAGCCGCGAATGGCTACAGCGCTGAACAAAGCGCAACTGCTGCAGCACGAAACTCGAAATTCAAGGCCGCACCACGCCTGGGCAACTGTATCGCTAATCGAGCCAATCCAATCACGGATCGGTCCCACCCAGCCGACTGCGCCTCGGCAGGCTGATGCTCCAGCCCGGTCGACCTTCAGCCACCAAGCTGGCCAACCCCGCCGCCCGTCAGTCTGAATACTTCACTATCGTTCGAGTTCGCAACTGCCGCGTCTCTCGATGAGGGCCTACCGGGCGCTTGTTGAGCGATTGTCTCGGTGCATCGTTTTCGTTTGCCGCGGTTGGCATCATGCGCCGGCATTCGCGGTGCAAGTTTTTGAAATTGTCCCTAAGACAAAACATGGCCACGTCAACATCGCTACGGCCTGTAAAGCGGTCACAGAAGCGGATCACGTCTGATTTGCACGACGCCAAGACTTCCTCGGCTCGCCGATCTCGCGCGCGAGCGTGTCCTGTGCACCATGTCGCAGCGATCGCGATCGCAGCGAGGACGGCTGCAAAGCGATGCGCATTGCAAGTCCAGCCCATTCGTCGCTCTTGATTGACCAAACCCCTCATAAGACGCCTGTGCTTCTCTGTTTTTCTTTGCCCCGAGAGGTGATCTGTTTACCGGATTGGAATGCCTCGGCAGCCATGAGTCTCGCTTCTCGCGGGCCGGCTGCAATGATTGCCGCGCTCCGAATCATTATCCCGCCACTCGCAACACGCATTGCGAAGACCGCGACAAACAGAGATCGGCCGTTTAGCACTTATGTGCCCATGTTGGCTCCCAATATGGTTTTCTGCTTCGCCATGCCTACAACCTGACGTTACGGTCGATTCAAGCACTTTGAGCGCGCGGGCACCGCATATCATCTCGGTCAGCGCTTTCGCCAAGCGACCGTCTACAGGCCTTCTCCGCCGAGTAGATCGGATGGCGCGTCAGTCGGATGGCATGGAGTTGTGCATCATTGACGAGCTCTACGGCCGCATATTCGCCAAAGCACGATCTCGAACGCGAGAGGCTTGGCATGATCCTTGGGTGCCGCCTCACGGCCCTGCATGTGCGGTTGGAGACGCGAGCGTCAAAGTCCTACAATAGGATGCGGCGATTTAAGACGCGGAGTGGAGACAGATAAAACGCCTCCCTTGCCGCTAACCGCCCAGTTATCACTTCGAACGGCACGCGGATTGCTGGGTAAGTATCAGCTAGTTGCCGGGAAGGAAGCGGCTCAGGCGGAGCCGGAGTTCCAATGAGACTTATTCGATTCATGTTAATCGACCTGGCGCTGATGCTGGTCGCACCTGAGAGTGCAGAGGCTACGATCAGCTACTGGGCAGACTTCAAATCGGCTCGCGAAGCTGTGGGATCATTGATGCCGATTTCCGGCCGCGGGCCAGTATTCAGCTTTGGCGTGAGCCGGCATCTTTGCCCCCCAACCTCTCAAGCCGCGCCATTCAACATTCACCAGAAGGCCTCGGCCCGGCCAAGCAGACCAAAGACCTCGCGTTGCTGGAAAGGCGGCGCTTAACTCTTAAGGTAAGCGCGCCGGCCACCGTACCGATTGCCACGATCCACCGGCGTGGAGCTGCTCAACAAGGCTCCGGACTTGAAACCGCTCTGCACGCCTCCCTCCCACTTTATACCCTCTTGCGAGCAGCAGCGCCGTGCTGGAGCGGAATAGACTGGATGGCCAGCAGCATAACGATCACCTCCAGTGCAGCCGCTAGGCTCCTCACTTAGATGGAAGATACAGCACATGGGCGGGTTCACCAAAGAAGCCAAGAAGGGCTATATTGAGGTTGCCTTCAACGGCTCGCTCGCGAGCATTCTGCTTGATACGCAGTTCAGCGTACCGGCCAAAGGCGTCACAGCGATTTTTGGTCCGCCTGGGTGCGGCAAAACTACACTCGCGCGCTGCATCGCTGGCGTGCAGCGTCTGCCGAATGGCTTCTGTGCGATTGATGGGGAGATTTGGCAAGATGAGACGACGTTTCGACCGCCTCATCTGCGTCGCGTCGCATATGTATTTCAGCTACCGATCCTCTCTTCTCATTTGTCGGTACGACGCACCCTTTTATACAACGCGTCAAACTCGGAACCGACACTGATCGATTTTGATGGTGTGGTCGAATTGCTCGGCTTGGCGCCACTGCTCGAGCGTACGCCATCACATCTTTCCAAGACCGAGCGGCAGCGACTTGCCCTTGGCAGTGCGCTGCTAGGCCAGCCTCGGCTACTCCTGCTGGACGATCCACTCATTGTGCGCGACCGCTCCGCCAAATGCGAGATCCTGCCATTTCTCGAACGCATCCTGCAATCGCTTGCGTTGCCGATGATCTACATCAGCCATGACATCACCGATATCGAACGTCTCGCCGATCATCTCGTCATGATGAAAGATGGCACCGTGACTGCGGCCGGTCCGCTCAATGTCACCCAGAGCGACCCGGCGCTCGCCAGCCGCAGTGAAGCGGCAATCTGTCTGGATACTATGGTCGGCGGTTATGACGGGCGCTACGGGCTGGTCAAGCTCCGCCTCAAATCCGCGCGCTTTCTGATACCAGCAGTACCGCTAAGGCCGGGCGCAAGGCTGCGGCTGCGCATCGCTGCCGGCGACGTCAGCATTGCGTGCGAACCTCCGCGCGCAAGCTCTATCCTCAATGTATTTCGAGCACGCATAACGGCCTCTCTGCCGCACGGCGATGCTGAGGTCACCTTGGTTCTGACCCTTGAAACTGGCCACTCTGGCGTGCCGCTTTTGGCGCGCATCACGCGCCGCTCCTTTGATGCCCTACGGCTCAGTATTGGAGCGGAAGTATTCGCGGAAGAGCTATGCGGGAAACTGGGTGATGACGGAATGAGATAGGCGGCGTATCGAGGCGGGTGTCGAGCCTGCCAGAACCTCAAGGAGAGCGATACGCCATGAACGAGCATAGCAACATTGTCCCACTGCGTCAGCCCGATGAGATCGACGATCCACTGACGAATATTTTGCGATCTGGTGCTCGGCAGCTGCTTGCGCAGGCTGTCGAGATGGAAGCCGAGGCGTTTCTCGCCGCGATGAAGGGCTTGAAGCGTCCCGATGGCCGCGACCGCCTCGTGCGGCACGGCCATGGTCCAGTGCGGACGATCCAGACGGGGATCGGCGCCGTCGAAGTCGCCCGGGTAAAGATTCGCGATCGCGCGGTGACCAGCGATGGCGAGCGGATCCGCTTCACCTCGGCGATCCTGCCGTTGTGGGCACGGCGCACGAAGAGCTTGGATGCACTTTTGCCGGTTCTGTACCTGCGAGGCATCTCGACGGGCGACTTCCAGGAGGCGCTGGCGGCGCTCTTGGGCAAGGATGCGCCGAATCTTTCTCCGGGGGTGGTTTCCAGACTGACGACGGAGTGGCAGCTCGAGTACGAGCGTTGGCAGAAGCGCGATCTGTCGGCGCGCCGGTACGTATACGTGTGGGCGGACGGCGTCTTCCTGCAGGCTCGCATGGAAGACCACAGCGAATGCATGCTGGTGCTGATCGGCGCGACGCCGGAAGGCAAGAAGGAACTCATCGGCTTCCAGGTCGGCGTGCGCGAGAGCACGCAGAGCTGGCACGAACTGCTCGTCGAGGCGAAAACCCGTGGGCTGAAGATCGCCCCGGAAATCGCCGTCGGTGACGGCGCGCTCGGCTTCTGGAAGGCGCTCGACGAGGTCTTTCCCGCCACGCGACATCAGCGGTGCTGGGTGCACAAAACCGCGAATATCTTGAACAAAGTCGCAGTGTCGGTACAGGCCAGCATGAAGAAGGATCTGCGCGAGGTCTATTTGGCGTCCAACCGAGCTTCGGCCGAAGTGGCGATCGATGTCTTTGCCGAGAAATACGGAGCGAAGTACGACAAGGCGGTCGAGTGCCTGACGAAAGATCGCGACGCAATGCTTGCGTTCTACGAATTCCCCGCCGAGCATTGGGACCACTTGCGGACGACGAATCCCATCGAAAGCGTGTTCGCGACGGTCCGGCACAGAACGGTGCGCACGAAAGGTTCGTTATCGTCAACGACTGCCAAGTTGATGGTGTTCAAGCTGCTCTGCGCCGCATCAAAGACCTGGCGGCGGCTGAAAGGCACAAATCAGTTGCCGAAGGTCAGCGCAGGTGTCAGATTCGAAAACGGCATCGAGGTCATCCAAGTGCCGGAAAACCACGCCGCCTGATCGCCTCGTCACCCAAAATCCCGCATAGCTCTTCGCGGAAGTCGCGCGCGCCGTTCCGCTCGGGCTGCCGAGCGGTGGCTTGCAAGGCCTGCCACATCCCCATGAGCACCTTGGACGGCTATGTCTGGACGCGAGAAACACACCAGCAAGATCGCGGCCATCATCGATAGTCTAGATGAGATAGATTCGAATAGCGCTCCGGGCAGTTCTTTACCTGCCAAAGACGATCTTGAGGCTACCTGCCGATTCCGCTTTGGATGTCGCGCAGCGAGGAAGGCATCACCTTACAGGTGCAGCGGCACTCGAGGGGGGCACACACATTATGCTCGCAAGCGAACGTTGCGAGGGGAGAACAGATCTCGATTTCCCAACCGTTCGGCAGCAGAACAATCCGGTCTTGACAAAAACGGTTGCCGAGGCTGCGCCCGCCGTCTCCCGGGCGCTTCGCAGCAGGACCCCATCTCCTTGCGATCAGCAAATTCGCCAAACAACGGGAATGAGCTGACCGGACCTGCGCGCCGAATCGTTACGATAGCCAGGCGTACCGGACTTAACAGACGTTCCGAAAAACATGCCTTGCGGCCGGCGCCGTTCAACCCCAGCTGCGGCTATTGGTCGGAACGATACCGGGCGGCGCACGCCCATCGAAACCCTTCGCCATTTGCGGAAGCCGCCTTAGGGTCCAGACTCAATTGAGCCAATATGCGACGAGAGCGGCGAGATGAACAGCGGCCAAAAAATTACGGGCGAGCTTGTCATATCGCGTGGCGATGCGCCGGAAGTCCTTGAGCCTGCAAAAGCAGCGTTCGATGACATTTCGTCCTTTGTAGGCGCGTTTGTTGAAGCGATGGATGACGACACGGTTAGATTTATTGGGGATTACGGGCTTGGCGCCGCGACGAATGATTGCGCCGCGAAGCTTGTCGCCATCATACCCTTTGTCGGCGAGGAGCACGCTCATGGGTGGCGCGAGCGCCAGGACATCGGGAGCCGCAGCGATATCGGCATCCTGGCCTGGAGTCAGATGCAGGACGACCGGCCGGCAGAGCGGATCGCTCAGCGCATGGATTTTTGTCGTGCGGCCTCCGCGCGAGCGGCCGATTGCTTGATTGTGCTCCCCCCTTTTCCGCCGGAGGCACACCGGTGAGCTTTAATCGAGGTCGAGTCGAGCGACAGTACGACGCCGTCTTCGCCAGGCTTGGCCAGCGCTTCGAAGATTGCGCACCATCGTCCTCGCTTGGCCCAGCGATTGAAGCGATTGTAGATCGTCGTGTAAGGGCCGTATTCACGTGGACAATCACGCCATCGTGCACCCGATTGCAGCATGTGAATGATGCCGCTGACGATGCGTCGGTCGTCGTCCCGATCCGGCCCCGTCAGTCCCCTCGGCAGATGCGGTTCGATACGCGCCCATTGCCTGTCGTTCAGCCAAAACAAACCAGCGCGCATTCTCTCGCCCCCGAATCAACACGTAGGCAAGAGAATCACGTGGCGCTATTTAGGTACAGACCCTAGCTCCCGCGTCCGCTGCTGCGCCGCCTCGATGCCTTGCGAACGCGCCGATTGTGGACCTTGAACGGCACGACGTCGCAGTTACCAGCGGCGAGCGCCAAACTGCCATAGCCCGGCCAGGCCGGCTGTGCAGTGCCTACCGGTCGGGGACGAGATTGCTTCGGTTTAGGTCTGGCTGCCGTCTTCCCGCCAACCGCGTAGCCAGCGCCCGTGTACTTTCGTGCTCAAAGGCGCCTGTATCCAAGCCGCTGGGCTGGTCTTGTTGCGCCAATTCTAGGTCTAAGAATGCGTGGCATATGGTTTGCTCCACCAGTGAGGTCACGATCTACAAAAGCAAGTTTGTGAGGACACCATGCTCGGAATTGGAAGTCAGTTGCCGCCATTCGACATCACAGGCGTGAAGCCCGGTTTTCAAGCGCAGGAAGAGGAAGGGCAGAGTGCGTTTGAGACGCTGACCGAAATGAGCTTTCCGGAGAAATGGAAGATCATCTTCTTTTACCCAAAGGACTTTACCTTCGTCTGCCCGACAGAGATCGCAGAATTTGCTCGGCTTTCCAAGGAATTCGCTGACCGAGATGCGGTTGTACTGGGTGGCTCGACTGACAACGAGTTCTGCAAGCTTGCTTGGCGGCGCTCACATGTCGACCTGCACAATCTACCAATCTGGCAATTTGCCGACACAAAGGGAACGCTCGTCGATGGCCTCGGGGTGCGTTCACCCGAAGGGGTTGCCTATCGTTATACCTTCATTGTTGACCCCCAAAACACGATTCAGCACGTCTATGCGACCAATCTGAGTGTGGGCCGCAGTCCTAAGGACACACTCCGCGTTCTAGACGCGCTGCAAACCGACGAGCTCTGTCCCTGCAACCGCGAAATCGGCGGGGAAACACTGAAGGTTGCGTGACGCAGCATGTCGCCGATCGAACAAATCTACGACAAGATTCCCGATTTCGCGAAGGATGTCAGGATTAACTTGACCTCCTTGATGGCCGATGAGACGCTTTCGCCGCGGCGAAAATACGGGGTGCTGGTAGCGAGTGCAGTTGCCACCCGCAATTCAGCCCTGATTGCCGCGGTGGAATCGGCAGCCTCGGGCGTGATGACATCTGTGGCGATCGCCGCAGCGAAAGCTGCGGCCTCCGTAGTGGTAATGAACAATGTCTACTACCGCTTCGTTCACCTCGCTTCCAACCCAGAATACAAGACGATGCCGCCGCGGCTGCGCATGGACGTGATTGGCAATCCCGGCGTGGACAAGTCCGATTTCGAGCTGTGGTCGCTTGCTGTCTCCTCCATAAACGGCTGCGGTATCTGCATTGATGCCCATGAGAGGACATTGAGAGCCGCGGGCGTCAATTCGGAGACGATCCAGACCGCCGTGCGCTTTGCTGCGATCACACAGTCAGTGGCGATCGCACTCGAGGCCGCTGGGCCTGCCTCCCCTCAGGCAGGAGACTGATCTTTTCTCTGCCATCAGATCGACGGCATCGTGGCGCTACTCAGTGGCGCCACAACGAGCCTTTTGCTGCTTATCTGCATGTCACGTCTTGCGTCGCGTTGCGATGACGGGTGTCTTCTCAAACAACCCGGCGCTATGCAGGTGACAGTGAGCGCGCCACAGATACAGTGAGATTGCGTCGGCTAACGCCGCACCACCCTTCGCTCTGTCATCACCCAAACTTGAACAGAACACCATATCCGCCGCGCGGGTGGCTCCATTCGATGTCGCCGGTCGGCTCGGCGATCACGCGGCAGGTACCGCATTCAATGCAGCCATCAACTGTAACTTCGACCTGGCCGTTGTCGTTGAGCTCGTAGCATCGCGCCGGGCAGGCCTTCAAAAGTGTGAGGAGCTGCGGCGATGGCGTCTTGTGCGCACGTACCCTGACGTGAGGGTGCCCGGCGTCGACAAGATAACGGTTGTAGTACAGCTTGTCTTCGACGCGCACGGAGGGTTCGACATTCATGCTTTTGCCTTCCACTGTTGGACTTCACACTGTCGCGATCACCGCCAGGCCCTGGCAAAACGGTAAGCATCGCCGACCAGACCTGACCATGACCGCGTCTTGACAAAGGATTTGAGGCTCGCCTTCTCCTTCTCAACCTTGGGCGTACCATCGACGCGCACAAAGTTCTGCATCGCCTTGGAGATAAGCTGCGGATAAGTGAGAAAGAAATTTTCGGAGTGGGTATGCATGAGGGGTGGCAAATCCTTGTACTTCTTGAGATCTTTGATGACGAAAGAATCGTCCAACATCTTTTTGTAGATTGAGAGATTTGTTGCACTCATCGGTTCGCCGCGCGATTTGACCAGACCTATCGCTTCGGCCGCGATACGGCCCGATGTCATCGCGAGATTGGAGCCCTCACGATGAACGGCATTGTTGAGTTGGGCGGCATCGCCCACGACGACCCAGCCCTCCCCATAAAGCTGTGGGATCGATTTGTAACCGCCTTCGGGAATGAGATGCGCCGAATATTCCTTTACTTCGGACCCTGCTATCAGTGGCGCCACAGAGGGATGCCTTTTGAATTCATCGAGCAGGCCATACGGCGTTTGGCCCGTGCGTTGGAAGTCGGCGACGAGACAACCGATGCCAAGCGAAATGCACTCTTTGTTGGCGTAGATGAAACCCATCCCGGTCATGCCGCGGGAAATGGTACCGGCAGCCTCTATCACGACGCCTTCATCCCCCTTAAGATTGAAGCGTGCTTCGATGGTTTCACGGGGCAAGAAGTGCATTTCCTTCACCGCGAGCGCAACGTTATCGGGTGCCGGACGGGCGCGCAGGCCCGCACGCGTGCCGAGCAAGCCATTGACCCCTTCGGCCAGAACGACGACGTCAGCATGTATCTCGCCGTCACGGCGATCTGTACGAACACCGACGACCCTGTTACGATCGTCCTGCGCGAGCTCTGTGACGGTGGTCTCGCAAAGCACGATCGCGCCAGCTTCCCGCACCTTTGAAGAAAACCATTTGTCAAACTGGGCGCGTATAATCGTATAGCGGTTCGGCCTCTGCTCGTTGAAGTCCTCCGAACGGTAGTGCATGCCGACATGCGAGCGATCGTCCATCATCCAGAACCGCTGTTCGATCAGGTGGCGTTCGAGTGGCGCCTCCTCTCGAAACTCGGGGATCAGCTTTTCCATCATGTCGGCATAGAGGATGGCCCCCTGCACATTTTTCGATCCGGGATATTCGCCCCGCTCGAGCTGCAGCACCTTCATGCCCTGTTTGGCCATCGTCAATGCCGCCGCGTTGCCGGCCATACCGGCTCCGACCACGATCGCATCGAATCTCTCTTCAATCATCAATATCTCCTCTAGACCGCGATCCTGGCGCGCGAATCTGGCAGAAGCCGCGCGCGAAATGCAGCCGTCAGGGCTGGCAACAATTGCATAGCATCACTGACGATCGCGAGATGGGCGAAGTCGAAGATCGGAGCGTTTTTGTCCGTGTTAACGGCGACGATCAGATCCGCGCCCTCGACGCCGACCCGGTGCTGGATCGCACCGGAAATGCCCGCGGCAATATAGAGCTTCGGCCGGATGGTTTTGCCTGTCTGACCGATTTGCCGGTCAGACGTAACCCAGCCCTTTTGCACGAGAGGACGCGAGCAGCCATATTCAGCCCCAAGCAGAGCTGCGAGCTCGCGTACCAACCGGAAGTTCTCAGGCGATCCCAGTCCAAGGCCGCCCGCAACCACAACATCGGCATAGGCCAGAGTGGAAGTTTCTGCATCGCGGTCGGGTAGGAAGGACAATACTTTCGTGACTATATCGTCTTCTACAAGGCCGAGCGGATGAACGACGATACGAGCGGCATCGCGCATAACGCGTGCAGGCATCGGCATCACTCGCGGGCGGACCGTGGCCATCTGCGGGCGGTAATTCAAGGTATAGATTGTGCAGAGCAACGAGCCGCCAAAAGTTGGCCGCGTCGCCGCAAGTGAACCGTCGGCGTCCACGTCCAGCGTGGTGCAGTCGGCAGTAAGCCCCGTCGATAGATTCGTCGCCACGGAACCTGCGAGATCGCGACCAAGCGTCGTGGCACCCAACAGTAATATCTCGGGCTTGTAGGTGTTGACGAGTTCGGTGAGCGCTTTCGTATAAGATTCGTTGCGGTAATCCGACAACACATTGTCGCTCACGAGATAGGCCAGATCGGCGCCGTAGCAAAAGGCTTCAAGTGCGGCGTTGCGTGTGTGCTGCCCCTCCGGACCGACAACGACAGCGGCAAGATTCACCTTTAGCCTGTCGGCAAGACCACGCCCCGTACCCATGAGCTCCCAGGAAACGGGATGCACTTGGCCCCGCTCCAGCTCGACGAAGACCCAGACGTGCTTGTACGACTTGAAGTGCTCCGGCAGTTCTTTTTTGGCTGCTCCGCGGCCGGCCCCTGCTGGCATCGCCGTTTTGCTGACCTTGCTCATAGTCTAAATTCCTCTGGAGATAGGCGCGCCCGCGCCACGGGTTGCTTTTTCGCTTTCGTTAACCGAAGTTCACTTTTGGCCGGCAAGTGGCTGGCTGCTCTGCCCGCCTGCGCGCTCGGACCAGTCGCACCACAATACGCGTCGTCGCAATTGGCGCACCCATTCGGCCGGCTTTGGAGGGATCTTGCAAACTGAATCCTTGGGTGCCGGGCTCGACGAGCGCCACCGTGGCCGGCCAGGACGAGGTGATCCTGACCGGCCACTTCCATGCCTTAGTTGACTAGTCCGTTCGCGGCGCCTCGCCGGTACCATCGATGGAGGTCCTGGCAAGGCTTCTGTCACGCGACCGTGCCGAGCCTCCAGCGCTGGCACTCCGTGTGGGAGGAGGGCACCACTTTTCGTAACGCAGTTTCTATCTGCGATGAGATGCAGACACATTTGAGCGGGATCGGGGGCCGATTTGATGCGGACGCTACTGTGCATAGCCGCCGCAAGAGCCGCGCGAAGGGGACACCTATTATTGACTACCATCTCACCGTCACTACGAAACTGCGACCGCGTCAAAGACCGTTGCGAACAGACCTGACGGCATCGTAGGCCTCGATATGATGCCGCAGGGGGGCTCGGCAGGCACTGTAAGCAGCATCATGGGTCCTCCTTCAAACTCACCGTGGGCGCCACCATCTGTCGGCATCGATGATCAGATCAGCAGGACAACAGCAAGTGTCGTACCAGTTGCAAAGACGATTGAAGTCAGTGGGACGTATTGGCTTGCGCCACACATCAAACAGCTGCTGATACCTGGTCACGAATAATCCGGACATGGGTCGGGAATACGACAGCCGTTGGCCGGGCCATGACTAAGAGACTTGCCGCGATAAATAGAAAGCCGCATTAACGGAGCGCCTCGGCGTCCGCCGGACAGACTTCGCTTACAGTGGAACGCTAGGTCACTTCAACTCGCTCAAAGGAACGAAGGCCGCAGCCTTCTTGGAGTCTGAGACGGCATCCTTCAAAACCTTGAACACTCGCTCGTCGATCGGTGACGATGCCACGAAATCTCCATATGCCCGTTCCAGCATCGCCTTGCATCGAGTTCTGATTTCCGGCTCTGCGGCACCAGCAAATTTCTCCTGTGCGAGGTATTGTCCCATGCGCTTCAAAATGTGAAGGCGCGCGACATTCACGATCTTAGGGTCGTACTCGACGCCAAGCAGCGAAAAAAACTCCTCTGCCGATGAGGCCTTGCCGAGTCGATCTAGAATACCGGTTGCTGGGGATGAGCTGATCATCGAATATTCTCCTTCGGTTTAGCTCTGGTGAGCGCCCACATTGAGCGGATCCGAAACAGTAACGACAACGCGCCCGCGGGTTTTGCGGTTGCGCTCAATCTGATGAGAACTCGGTGACGGCGCGGAAAGACTTCTCATGACTGACACCTGAAGTTCGCGGGCCCGGTATATCCTAACACTTGGTTGACCTTTTCCATCGTTAGCTCCTGATGACTACACAGCCCGAAGACGGCATGGATATTGTGGCAAGGGACCACATATTTCATCGACACCCTTGCGTCGACCCTCGCGTCGGCGCCTCTTTCCCGGGTCCGTGCGGCACTCCATCATGGTAAGCGGAAGATCTGCTTCGATAATTGCGCGGACGCGATGTTTTTGTTGACCGCGCCCGCCGTTACCGCCGCAGTCTTTGTGATCCTAACGGCCGACCTAGTGCAAGAAGTCACGCTTCTCTTTATGACCTTGTTCAGCAAATGCATCGTGGCAAATGCGACAGCGCTATGAGGCCGAACGCGTTGCCCTTTGGTGCGACAGGTCCGTTGCGGCGCACCAACACGGGTGAACTGTAGCCTAGCACTCGATCTTGCCGCCTTAACCACACGGCCGTCCGCTCGCATCCAAGTTGGTGATCCGCGCCCTCCTCCGACCTGCGGCCTACAAATGCGGTGAAGCCTTTTCGGATAACGATGCGACTGCGGTCTCTCCTGGCGTTTCAGATGCCCGGCCGCTGGACACAGCCGGCCATGCTGCGGCCTGCAACAGCAAATCGCGCCGACGCTCGGCCATCCGGCTCTCACCGCTTTCTTCACCGAAACAGATGTTGAATTCGTTACATTGATTGCACACGGGTGTCGTGCACATCGCAAGGCCTTCGTCCTCGCAAAGCATGCGGTAGAAGAAGCGCTTCCAACGCATATTGTTGACATTGCTCGCGGCGAGCGGCGCGAAATGCCGGCTCATCACGAGCGAGAGTTCGCCACGATCACGCAAGCCGAGAGCTTCCCAAAGATGGTCCGGCTCCATGGCGCGGCGCGCGATCATCGCAGCCAGCCACCGGCCGATATCCCCTTCCGTCGAGCGATGCTTGAGCAACAGATCGCGAAGCATTGCGATCTCCTCATCCTCTTCCCGCTTGAAGGGCGCGGCCTGCTCCGGGGCCCTGATCCCGGTTGGGAGAAAGTGCTGCTCCAGTAAGACCGCCAATTCAACGCCGGACAGGCCAACTTTCTCAGACAGACAGCCACCATCCATCGTGGCAGCCGCCAGGATAGACGCCAGGGCATGGCGATCGAGATTGCTGTCGATGGCGATATCGGCATTTGCAGGATGTTCACCGGTGAGCAGCCGGTAGGTTGAAATTCCCTTGTGCAACTGGCTATTGGCGTCAGCAGCACAGGCAGTCGTGAACGGAAGGACGTGCGGCTCGGACATAACTCTGCGGTTTTTCACAATGCGTGGTTCGTCACGGCGCACTCTGGTTTTCGCGGCCGATCGTCAGTATGCCGGCCCCCCCGGGAAGGGGGGTGAGGGAGACCGGCATCTGTCGCTCGCCTTCGCAAGGCGGCGACTCGCGGCCTTTACGAGGCTGCGAGTTCGGCGGCGGTTTTGCCGATGATTGATTCATCCACGGCCTTTATAATGCCATGCTCCATCAGCATGTCCTCGAGCTCATCCATTGAGATCGGGGTCGGGATGATGCCCTTGCCGCCATTATTGTGAACCTTGGCCGCTAGTTTCCGATAGTGATCAGCCTGCTTGGAATCGGGTGCATATTCAAGCACCGTCATGCGACGCAGCTCTGCATGCTGCACCACATTGTCACGCGGCACGAAGTAGATCAGTTGAGTGCCAAGCTTCTTGGCCAACGCTTCCGCCAGTTCCAATTCCTTGTCGGTCTGCCGCTCGTTGCAGATCAGGCCGCCCAACCGCACCCCACCTGAGTTCGCGTATTTCAGGATCCCCTTGGAAATATTGTTTGCGGCATACATTGCCATCATTTCACCAGACATCACGATGTAGATCTCCTGCGCCTTGTTTTCGCGGATTGGCATCGCAAAGCCACCGCAAACAACGTCGCCAAGCACATCGTAAGAAACATAGTCAATGTTCTCGTAGGCTCCGTTCTCTTCAAGAAAATTGATCGAGGTGATGACACCGCGGCCGGCGCAGCCGACACCTGGCTCAGGGCCACCGGACTCAACGCAGCGAATGTCCTGGTAGCCAACCTTCATTACGTCCTCGAGCTCTAGATCCTCCACGCTGCCGGCGCTCGCGGCAAGACTCAAAATCGTGTCTTGAGCCTTGGCGTGCAGAATAAGGCGAGTCGAGTCCGCTTTCGGATCGCACCCTACAATCAGGATCTTCTGACCCATCTCTGCCAGCGCCGCTAGCGTGTTCTGCGAAGTGGTGGACTTGCCGATTCCGCCCTTCCCGTAGAAGGCGATTTGTCTTAGTGAAGCCATGCTGCTCTCCATCAACCGATTTGCCAAACGTTGCGCGCTTCTTTTGCGAGCTTTGCTTCCCTCGCAGAAACGGGGGCACACGGGTTCAAGGGAAGGAGCGCATCGCTCGCCTTACACGTCGGCGTGCACTCAGCCCTCACTCAGTGTTGCTGCCGCTTATCAGCAACAGCCGTGCCAAGGTCTAACCCGGCACCTTAAGCTTCTGATTACGTTTCCAAAAGCAACCAGCCGGCGCGCGATCGTAGGCTGTTTTGGATCTGACAAGATCTGCCCGGCTGTCAGACAACGAACAAACAATCGCAAACATGAACGCCAACAGCCAAATAGGCTGACTTAGCCGATGCCGCCATTGTGGAACAGAACTTGCTGCCGCTCGCGCAAGCTCAGCCATGTGAGGAGTAAAGATGCCGGACGGAGTCAAAATGAGACGGGCCAGCGGCTTTGCAAATTCGCTGAGGGCGCACCATGCGCTGATATTGACGTTGACTGTCAAGAACTTCGAATGGCTCCCGGGAAGCAGCAGCCCTGTGCTATTCGCCCAGCATAGCACGCCTACATAGGTACGCCGTGGCTACAATCATCTTTTATCAGAAGCCCGGCTGCGCCACGAACGCGCGTCAGATTCAAGCGCTAAAGTCCGCCGGTCATGACGTGGTCGTCCAGGACATCTTGAAGGAGCCATGGCATGCGGACGAATTGCGCAGCTTCTTTCGCAATATGCCCGTCGGCTCCTGGTTCAACCGAGCCGCGCCTCGTGTCAAGTCGGGCGAAGTCAATCTCGATTCTATCGACGCGGCGAGCGCACTCGCATTGATGGTGAGTGATCCACTCCTGATACGACGACCGTTGATCGACTTAGACGGAATACGATGTGCCGGGCTCGATCGCGAGCCCGCGCTGTCGCTGCTTGGCCACCAGACGCAGGAGCATCTCCAGGGATGCCTGCACCAAGCAACTCGCACGCGCTGCCCGAAGATGGGATCAAGCGAATGAGCCTGTTCCGGACGATCACACCAGAAGAATGACGTTCTCGACTTGCGGCTTGCTTGGCGCGAGTATTTCCTTTAGCAAAACGTGTTTCGCAGCTGTGATCCTGATGCAACTGAGCGGCACGATCGCTCCCATATTTGATTGGTATCAAATCTTTCGCCGTTCCTTATGTGTGACAGAGACCTTGCGCGGCTTCTCGCGCGACTTTTGGAATGGAGAATTCGATGAGAGCAAGAACAGTCCTGGCAACTGTATCGGTCTTCGCGCTAGCGACCTCGTTGGCCAGCAACTCGGTACGTGGTGCTGATCTGGGTCCGGCGCCGGTCTACTATAAAGCTCCCCCTATTGAACCCCGCAACCCGTGGATGATCCGCCTGCGCGTGCTTGGCGTTTTGCCGGATACCGCAGGCAGTTCCGTCAACGTTCCAGGGACGCCGTTGCTGTCATCACCCAACTCTGGGCTTTCGATCAGCGATCAAGCTATACCAGAGCTCGACATCACCTATTTCTTCACAGCTAACTTAGCCGCCGAACTCATTCTCGGCGTGACCAGCCATCACGTCAGCGGCAATGGCGCGCTCACAGGGCTCGATATCGGCAAAGCCTGGCTCTTGCCTCCTACACTGACCCTGCAATATCACTTCACCGATTTTGGGCCGCTTAAGCCCTATGTCGGCGCGGGCATCAACTACACTGTATTCTTCAACCAATCGGCAGCCAATACTTCGCTCGCCGGGCTTTCCGTCACGGATCTAAACATCAAAAACCAATTCGGCGCGGCAGTCCAATTCGGTTTCGATTACATGCTCGATCGCCACTGGGGCCTCAACTTTGACGTTAAAAAGCTGTGGCTGCGGCCGGAGTACTCGGCCACCTTAAACAATGCGATTGCCGTTACGGGCCGCGCCCATATTGATCCATGGCTCGTCAGCGGCGGCGTCGCTTACAAGTTCTGACGTTAGAGCAGAGCCAGAGTGGAGAGGCCGTTTGATAAACTCGGATCCCAGCAGGATCATCGAGCTCGCCTCCTACTCTCGCCGGACTGACACGGAAAGCCGGCTGACGCGCCATCGACGCGTCAGCTCGCAAGAGAGGGAACCGCTGGCGTTGCTCGCGCTGCAAGTTACGAATCGCGCAGCACGTGAGTAACATTACACAAACGTCGACTCAGAATATGATCATACGTCTGTTTCGCCACGCTTAAGACCGAAGCCATTTTCCCATTTGCCTGATAAGAAGGCGATACGCCGCTGACAGCCTAATCTTGGCCGCGAAGTGCCCGGTTAATCTCAGACGATCCGCCCCCCAACGTCGAGCCGACCATGCTAGCTAACCCGGCAAGCGGCCGCCAAGCGACGCCTCTAGCTTCGCTTGAGCACTATCACAAGCCGGTCGACACGTTGGCCGTGCTTGAGGTGGGATATGACGATCTCGTCGACATCCTCAGGCGTGGTCGCGCGATACCAGACTCCGTCGGGATAGACAACCAGCAAAGGACCAGAGTTACAAAAGCCAAGGCAGCCCGCAGTCGCGAAGCCAATATCGTCGAGGCCTTGCGCTTCGATCGCCTTGCCCATTCGATCCCACAGAGCTTGCGCGCCGGAGGCGCCACAACTGCCGTGGGGATGGTTTGGCGGACGCTGCGTGTTGCACGCAAAGACATGGTGCCTATAGAGTTGAGGGAGATGAAATTCTTTTTCTGAGTTCACGCGCCTATCCTCTGATAGTGAATTTCAGCTGTCGGGATGAGATGTGAGCGCATAGCCGCCCGCAATGTCCAACGATGACCGTCCATTGGCGCATGGACACCTGCTGACACCAACTCCCGCTTGCGAAGGCAGTCGGAATGGTCGGGCGCCTTACTCGCTGTCGTCGCTGAGATGAGCGATAGGCACCTTCACGTCCGAAGGTCGCCTGCTGATCAATGACAACCTCTTCTCCCGGCATCGAGACCTCTCATTCATGCAACAATCCCCCCGATCAACTTTCTCGAAGAGCAAGTTGCACACCAAATGCGTCATAGCGCGCCTCACAATTGAGGGAAGTTGCGGCAATGCCGACGTTCTCGCCGCTATCAGCGATTGAATGCCCATGGCCTCGCTCAGAACAATAATGTCGGCCGGAGAGACGGCGTCGCCCTCGATCTGTTCACTCATCAAATCGCGGTTACCGGTTCGCTCAACCCGGCCCCGTCGTTTCCTGCTTTAAGGTATCGACAGCAGTTCGGCTCAACCGGAATACCCCGCGGCCACGAGCGAGCGGCTGATAAGCCGAGCTGGCACGGGTGTTGAGGACATCGAACCACCCGTTCGGAGTGAGCTTCCCTGGACGCTGGCCGATTTGTATCACCCGCCCATTCGGGGCGAAGCGGACGTGGATGATGATTTGTTACAAGCTCATACCGATTCCTTATTTTGGCCGCTTACGATCACGAGCTGACACCCGACAAGCTCGACTGTAATGTGGTCGATTTCGAATATCTTAGCGGGACTCCTTCACGTGATTGCAGATGCGCGTCGTAGCACTGCTCGACCATGCGACACCACTCCAAGACATCATCGGTAGGCTTGCACAGCACTGCGCCGTATTCGGCCGGCTCATTGCTCACGGCCCAACATTCCTTTGGCCAATGCGATCCCGGTCGCCCGCGTTGAGTGTCGAACTCACGCATCACGCCCCGCCCGCGGCGCAGCTGGACAAAGGGACCCATGCCGTCGCTATCGGCAGCAAGCAGCCGTTCGATCTCGATCAATTCCTCGGTCGTGATCGCCATCGTCGTTCTTCTATCCTCGGGGACGGTGGTCCTTCATTGCCAGAACAGGCGCTCAGGATCCGCATTCAATTCGTCGATTGCAGGGATCAAGCGATGATAGAGGCTGTAAAATTCCCAGACTCCCCCCGCATGATTTTTGCGAAACAGCTTCCAGATCCCGGTCACGCCATCATAAAGGATCAGCGCGACATCGACGAGCGCGCCATCCTTGTCGATATTGCGCGAGCAGCAGGGACTCTCGATGCAGTAGCCGCCCCACACGGGCGTCACGTTTGGCGAGACGTAGAGATAGCGCTTCCGCGCGCTCAAGCCGCGTTCGATCCGTTTGCGATCAAGCTCGTTGAGATGACGCGCCAACCCCGGTTTTACTTTCCTCATCAGTGCGGAATTCATGATGAAAGCCTCCCTTCAATGCCTTTTGATGTTCTCTTGAACTCCAGCAGATGAGCAGCTCCTCACCAAAATCAACGATAAAGATAGGCTCATGCGCTTTGTTGTTGAGAGTATCGATGACGGTCTGGCGGCTCGGCCTGGCGGCGAGCGAAGCTCCGTCCGTCTCCGTATCGACCGATGAGCGGTGCTTGATCAGGTCGGCTGTCGGTTTACCCCGCTGGCCCCACCAATATTTTGGAAAACCTCGCTGAGTCATGACTCCTCCGGTAGTGGCAAATCATCGACCTCCTCGCCTGCATCCACTGGCTCAAGTTCCTTGCGTTTCATGCCAACGCGGTAGCCGCTTTCCAAAAACTCCACGCCGTAGATGTAGAATTGCTGCAAGAACGTGCCGATCGAGACGACGTAGCCCACCTCCCCCTTCTTGACCAAGACGTCTCCGATCTCCTTGCCGGGATAGGTGCCATCATTCCGGATGACGCGATTGGCGCGAAGCTTTTGGCCAAAGCTGAAGGCGGGTGGGTCGCTTAGCTCGACGGCGTCGCTATCCCGGAGAATTCTGTTCATATTTCGCTCCTCATGCACCGACGGCGCGGGGGCACGCCGAGGGGACACTCTGCTCCGCATCACGAGGCGCCCTCGAGCGCCGAAATGTCGCCAGGCTGTGCTGCCCGCCAGCAACAGCCCCATCGCAGGAATCCAGAGCGGCCACCGTCCGTAAGAGCAGACGCCGGCGCCTGCGGAGCCGCCAGTTCGCAGCGCGACGTTTGGGACGTGTTCAGCACCAGCGATTGCATTGCCGGTCAGGCTCCACACTTCAGACGGGCGCCTGGTAGCGAGGCAAGGCCCTGTCAACCACGCAGGTGTTGTCGACCGGACAGGCAGCGGCACATTGCGGTTCGTCAAAATGCCCCACGCATTCGCTGCATTTCGCCGCTTCAATGACAAAGTTTCCCCCCTTCTCCGAAATAGCAACGTTCGGGCATAAAGGCTCGCAAGCTGAGCAGCTCGTGCACTGCGAGGCGATGATTTTGAATGGCACATATTCCTCCTTACGCCGCAGAGATCCGATCTCCAGGCCAACGCGGGGGCACGCCGCGCTGCACATGCTGGATCTCCCCGCGCTTTACTTTGCCGACATAGGCCCTGAACCAAGCGATCGTCGACTTCTCAATGTACTCATAGGCGAATTGATCGACCGGCTCGATCCCAGCCTTGATCAGGCCGCTCTTGGGGCAGCCGCCGATCTTAGCCACGAAGACCGCGTGGCAGTCACGGATGTCGCGCATGATCACGGATAGCCTATCTTCCTCGCCATAGCCGGCCTGGCAGTAACCCTCCACACGACGTAGCCCGACGAACTTGGCGCCGGATGTGGAGAGCTCGTACAGTTGGAATTCCTTTGCATGTCCAAAGTGCTCGTTGATCAATCCCGAGCCCTTAGTTGCGACGGCTACTAGAACAGTGATCGCGCTCATCTCTCCGGAGACTCCCGCCAACTCCTTTTGACCGGCCGCGACTTTGGAGACGCGCTCATTCTCTACCCTTTTTTGATAAGCCTTGCGCATCTCTAGGTCATAATGGACGTCCATTTTCATCACCTGATCATTGGTGAACTCCGCGCTGCGATCCTCGCCGAGTAGACCGACCGCATCAGCGCGGCACTGCCGGCAATGCCGCATCATGTTTATCTTCCCTTCGCAAGCATCTTGCAGCGTCTTCAATTCTTGAGCCGTCGGACCGCGCTGACCGTTGAGGCCAAATGCTGTTCCGTGCTCGGGTACGGAGATCAGCGGCATGATATTGTGAAGGAAGGCACCGCGCGACGTGACCGCCTTGTTGACCTCGACCAGGTGGTCATCATTGATATTGGGGATCATCACCGAGTTGATCTTGCACAAAATGCCCCGTTCGCTAAGCATCTCGAGCCCTTGAAGCTGGCGATTGGTGAGTATCCTTGCCGCCTCGATGCCGGTGTATCGCTTGTGGTTGAAGAAGATCCATGGATAAATCTTGGCTCCGATTTCAGGATCGACCATGTTGATGGTGATGGTGACGTGGTCAACTTTGGCCCTCACGATGGTATCGACATAGTCTGGCAGCGCTAGTCCGTTGGTTGACAGACACAGCTTGATGTCAGGAGCAGCCTCGGTGACCAACGCGAGCGTTTTGAACGTCTTTGCTGGATTGGCCAGGGCATCGCCGGGACCAGCGATGCCAAGTACCGTCATCTGCGGAATGGTCGTCGCGACCGCGATCACTTTTCTCACTGCCTGCTCAGGGGTGAGCTTCTCGCTCACCACACCCGGACGCGATTCATTGGCGCAGTCGTATTTTCGGTTGCAGTAGTTGCACTGGATATTGCAGGCAGGTGCGACCGCGACATGCATGCGAGCGTAATGATGGTGCGCATCCTCGCTGTAACAGGGATGGTTTTTCACCCTTTCCCAGATTTCGACCGGCAGATCGCCTCGGCCGGCCTGCGAGCCGCAGCTCGCCCGCCCGGTCTTCGCCGAAGCGCGGCAGCCCTTATGCTCGGTTATGGACTGCATGATCTTCCCGCTATTGACCGCTGCTTTGATATATTTTCCGCGCTCCACGACCGAGATCACTCCCCTGCAAGCATCGACGCCCACAGATCATCCTAGAGCGCGCTTCAGGAAGATTAGCAACTTGCATGCCGTGGCGAGGATGATGCGAATGCAACCACAGTACACCGAGTAGGCGCAGCGATAGCGTTGGCACTTGCAAGACAGCAATGATGAGCTTGTTGGCAAAGCGACAGATGCGTCGCCATTCTCACTCGGGGCTCCATCTCGTGTGCTTTTCACTCTCGCGGGGCTCGCCCCGATCCAGCTCATCTGAACGGGCTTTCGCGCGCTGCCGCTCTCAATTGGCCCGATCCGAACTGGGGAAGCCGGACATCATAAGGCCAATACTAGGGCAACACGCGTCCGAATATGACAGGCAGCAATGAGGGCCAAAGATGATGGTGCAATCGCCTTGTCCCGACTGGCTGAGTAAACCCCGCCTCATCAATGCCGTCGCGGCGGGCCGACGTTTGCTGATCTTGATATGCTGCGCCGCAGCCAGTCGACCCCCAAAGCCCCGAGACAGCGCCGACTTACCGGCGAATAAGCCGACCGATGCATCTGGTGTGCTCAGCACATCGCATTTTCAATTCCCTGATGCCAGGACGAGAGAGACGACAATGATCTCGGTCCCCAGGGCGGGCGCCAAGGTCGGCGAGAGTAACCTTTGCATCCGCCGCATCGACAGCGCTCATCTCCGTGAGCGCTTCATGGATCGTCGCCGCTCTCATCCCGCTTCTTCGCGTCGATTGTGATCGGTAACCGTGTGTCGCTCGCCATCTCGGGCAAATCGAGCACCCAACCGTTAGCGACTTTGATCCAGCCGCCCCATAGGGTCTCGTACTCGGAGGCCACGATTGACTCTTCGATATCCTTTTTTGGCACGTAGATTGACAAGCCCGTGTCCGGAGAGCGGCGGATCATGATTTTCACGAGGTCTGCTCCCTGACCGTGGCGCGGGAGCTGGCGCGCATGCGAGTCACGATATCTGACACAGCGCACACGGCCTCATCGACTTCGGCGAGGGAGGTTTCGCGCGAAAGAGAAAAGCGCACGGCGCCGTGCATCCGCCACGCAGGCACCTGCATGGCACGCAGAACATGCGATGGCTGCATTGAGCCCGACCTGCAGGCTGACCCGAGCGATACGGCGATGCCCGCCCGGTTAAGACGGTGGGCAATCGCTTCACCTTCGAGATGGTCGAAGGCAATATTAGTCGTATTCGCCAAACGATTGCGAATGTCGCCAAGCACAACGCACTCGCCATTGCGCAAAATTCCCTGCTCAAGGCGGTCACGTAACGCGCCAATGCGGATGCGCTCGGGTTCAAGCCGCTCCGCCGCAAGTTCGGCAGCTTTTCCTAGTCCGACGATTCCGGGAATATTCTCGGTCCCAGCGCGCCGCCCTCGTTCCTGTGATCCGCCGCAGATCAGCGGCTGGAATTTTGTCCCTTTACGCAAATATAACGCACCTACCCCCTTCGGGCCGTGCAGTTTGTGCGCGGATAGTGAAAGCATGTCGATCGTGCTGTCCTTTAGGTTTAAGCGTACTTTACCAATGGCCTGCACCGCATCTGTGTGAAATAGCGCTCCCGCCTCACGGGTCCACCCGGCCAGACACTTCACGGGAAATATCGTTCCGGTCTCGTTATTGGCCCACATAACCGAGGCAATCGCTGTGCGTGGCCCAAGCGCGCAGCGAAACGCCTCGATGTCGAGCCGGCCGCAAGCATCTACGGCAATAATGCGCGTCTTGACTCCCCTTGCCGCCAATTGCTCCGTTAGCGCAAGTACGGCGGAGTGCTCAACCGAAGTGGTGACAACCTCGTCTCGACCTTCCTGGGTTGCAAGTGCCGAGAGGATTGCGGCATTATTGGCTTCGGTCCCTCCCGAGGTGAAGACGATTTCGTGATCGTATGCACTACCTAGCAGGCCGCTCAAGCTTCTCCGTGCCTGCCTCACCGCAATTGCGGCCTCGTTGCCAAAGGCATGCGCGGACGAGGCATTGCCGAATTGCTCAGTGAAGAAAGGCAACATGGTTTGCACGACGGATGGATCAGTTCGCGTCGTTGCATTGTTATCGAGGTAAATCGGCGCTCGATTCTCGCTCACTGCACCACCCCGCCTGCAGCAACAACGAGGACCAGGCGATCCAAACCTCCGATCTTACCTACCAGGTGCCCCTGAATCCCTTCTAGACTCACGCTCGGAAGCTTGTACGGCTTGCCAGCATTGTCGAGCCGCGCCAAGAGCATGCTGCTATCGTGCCGATCAGCTAACAGGCGCCAGCTTCGGCTTGGCGATTGGGTCCGATCTCTTCGTTCGCGCAGCGAACGGGACCCTCTCGCATCGTGGGGATCGACGAGTTCTTCAGTCGGTCTGGTTCGGCCGGTGTGGTTCATTGCCCTTTCCTTATCGCCTGATCAATGTTTCCATCAGCCGAATGATTTTCCACAGGAGCAGTTGGTGGCCGCGTTCGGGTTATGAAAGGTAAAGCCAGAGCTCTCCGGTGCCAGCACGAAATCGATGGTTGTGCCGGCCAGATGCTCTCGGCTCTTGCTATCGACAAACACCTTGAGCCCATCGCAGTCGATCACGGTGTCGTCAGGCTTTGGCTCATCGGCGATGCCCATCTTGTATTTGAATCCATTGCAGCCGCCTGCTTCGATCATGACGCGCAGACCACCCGCCCGCCGCTCCGAAGATGAAATCGCGCTCTTGATTGCATTGACTGCGCTATCGGTCAGGTTGATCACGTCTTTGCCTCGTCAGCTTAGGCCCAGCTAAGAGCAAGTCACGTGCCAGCGCGCAGACGCCTGATGATGCTCATTTCCGCGCCCCTTGGCTGGCAACGGATGTCGGGTTCCTGACAAGGCACGTAAGGCGGTGCCAGCCACCGGCGCGTTTTCTTTCCGAGCTTCACTGAACGCCGCCACGCAGGCGACGGCAGGCAATTTGCATCGCATCTGGCTCCGACAACGCGTCGGTGAAGAGCATAGATCAAGGACAGATTTAATGACCGCTATCGAGAACACTGCACTCGGCAGACTTGAGAAGGAGAGCCGCCTTCTCAACGCCGTATTCAAAGGCGCGACCACCAAGCCGGGCCGGTTCGGCTTTCGCGGCGACGTCGCACTAAAGTTCCAGACTCAGGTCGCGGACGAGAAACGACCGCCAGACTATTCCATTGAGCAGGTTCTGACGATCGCCCAAAACGGAGAACGCACTATCCCCGTGCTGGCCGGCTACCTACATTCCTTCGCGTATCTTGTTGACGTCGCGACCGTCCTCGACGGTGCCTTGAGCCCAATCGGCAGCTATTTCATTTTCTGCAACAACATCGATTTGCTGGCGAAGTATCGAGTTAAGCTCGGCGATATTAACTTCCACGTCTTACCCTGCGATGAATCCACGGTTTGGAAGGAGATGATGGACTTGGTCGGGCTGAACAAGGACGACATCAAGAAGCTCGATCCGGCCGGCAAGCTTGATTACCTCCTCGATGCCACAAGGGATCTCGATCTATCCTATGAGGAAATCTCGTATGACGACGGACTAAAGAGGATGGAGGCTGTGAAAAACCGCAACGAGAACCGCCCGGTCTGAGGGCGGTCTTCAGTTGTTGGCTCATGCATCGTCCTCCGCGAGATGCACACCGACGGCGCAGATGTCGCCATCCACAACTACCAACGCGATCGGCGTAAGCGCTCTACCTTGACATGGACCTTCGACGCACCGCCCGGTGCCGAGTTCGAAGGTCGAACCGTGCTTGCCGCACATCAGCCGGATACCGTTTGGATCGAGGAATTCGTTCTGCTCCCAGTCCAAATTGACGCTGTGGTGCGGGCATTTATTGACATAGCCAAGCACCTTCTTGCCCCATCGCACCACAATGATGGGCCACGGCCGGTGATTGCCGTCATCTTCGAGGACCATAAGATGAAATCCGATGGCCTGGCGGCTCGGAATGTCGTTAAAGCTGCAAATCGCATAGACGAGAGTTGGCTGCATAGGTTGCTCTTGCAAGACTTAATTGTCGCTGTGCAATTGCCCCTGCAATAACCGTACGAGCGCCGAAACGAATCGTGTCTGGTCATCCGACGCGCAAACTTGGCTATTTCAGCAGATCTCGTTGCACAGCGGCGTATATTTCAGACAAAGGAACATTGAGCCTTCTCGTTCCCTCCGTGCTAGCTGCAGAACTGCTGCTCCGCGCTCCGGGCTTGCCGGACGGCCAAACGCGGCGGATGTCGCTGCTGCTCGTTAATGGCCACGCCGCATAGCGGGGCCACGGTGCCCTCCGATGGCGTATGTCTCACGGCGTCGCGGCCTTCGCAGAAGAGCCATGTGCTCGCTTCCAGCCGGCGCAGGGCGCGCGCAGCGAGCGCGCGCCCCCTTTGAACTAAGACTGTTGCGCCCGCGCTTTGAACGGTCAAACGCCCATCACTTCAGGTTCGGTGTTGCTATTGCAGCCACCTTACTCCATGCGCGTTCGGCAACATGCACTTCAAGCAAGGTGACGGCTCATCGTGCAACAATTCGCTTTCGAAACTGAGTGTCGATATCACTGCTCTCAGCTTTCGAAAAATGGCTCAGGGTCGCCGTTGCGTTACTCCATGCTTAGCCCCGTGAAAACGCGCTCCAAATAGACTGACGGATCATCTTCGTCAGAATAGTCCGCCTGGACCGTCGATTCAGCGGCGGCATCATCATCCTCCACCTTACTAAGGTACTTCGTAGGCTTGCCTACTCGCTGCCACTGGTCGTTCTCATTCTTCGTCCACACCTCGGGATGCTGGTGAGGATCAAGCACCCAGTGATTTCGACCCACATGAACAAAACCCATTTCTGCTAGGCGGGGTTCCATGCCGGGCAAGCCTGGTTTTGACAAGATCAAGGGATCATCACCATCCTCTCTCAGCTGGTACTCAAGCAAAATATCGCCCGCGTTCTCAACCAGGGGATGAGTGACCCGAAGGTCCACCACGGACGTGAGATCGTTGCGCCCAAACTTTTCCCGGAAGGTCTCCCCCTTGATCCGAACCGGACCTCCTGCTCTCAACAGGCCAACTGTTTCGTCACCCAATTGATAGCTGAAGAAGCGCACGGGCCTGGCTGGATCATAGTGAGTGGCGCTATAGCTGCCAGCAACCGTTGCTGCCCGCTCAGCTTTCTTTGATACGAAGTCTGAGTACTCTTGCGGATTAATGGCGATGTTCATGATGTCGCGGCCCAAAAATCTCTGCAGCCCTCGATCGAAGGAAAGCTGGTCGATCTCAACAATGGGCGGACCGGAATTCAGATAGTACGCCCTTGTTTCAGATGACGACCCGCCTGGCTCCATACCTGCAAGTGTTTCCGCAAAGCGGGGGCTATCTCCCGGTTCATCAACTTGATTAGCGCTTGTGGATTGGCTGGATGAGCCAACGACTCTGCCATACATCAGATCGCTCTCCTATCGGCAACATTGCACGCGATTGAGCTCATGCCGCGCAAGCTCGCGTTCATAATATACAACCTAACTGACCACAACCTGACCTAAGCATCTGCCGGCGCTCGGAGGCTGCGGCTGCGCAATCCGCAAGCGAGTCACGCACCCGCTGGCCAGCAATCGCAGGCTGATGGCGTGCGATATTGTCCGCGCTTGATCATCAAAAATGTGACGTTCAACGGCGCAGATCTGCAGCACCGCCCTTTACTTTCGGTCGTCGCTGCCATTGACCAATGCAGCCGTCTATCGAGGATCGGCGGCGTGCGCGCAGAATTGCTGCCCGGTGCTTTTGTCGCGGCGTCCGCGACTCGCACGTGCTATTGCACTGTCATCCAATTCGGAGCAGCACCATCCGGTCCCAGGATAGAATCGCGAAGACACAGGTGCCACCATCACATGCGCTTCAACGCGATCGGCGGCTATGATCGGCCGGACAATTGTAAAACCCGTGGACCGCGGCAGACTTTCGCTCCTGCCGATCCCGCAACCGAAGGCCACAGGATAGGATGAGCACGACTGGCTCCGAAGGAAGTGCCTATTCGGAAAACCGACTAGACGACCACGACGGTAATATGATCGCCCGCCCAAGGCCAAGTCGCTTTTCGACAAAACGCGGATCCTGCGATACGAGCGAGACTTGCAAGCAGGCGCCAGACAGCCGGTATGGCTTGCCTCGGGGCTGAGCAGCATTCGGCCATGCGCATCTCCGCTCGTTCCGTCTTGCCATTCAGGGAAAAAATCGGGCCATTCGGGCCGGCTGGCACGAGTCTCCGTTGCGGATTGACCTGATCCAGCGGGGCCTCCCTCCACGCGCTGCGGCGAACGGGAGATAGATCCCCTTCGCTCATGCAGCTGCGGCTGGGACGTGGGTCTGGCAGCTGGCCGGGCAAACCCTATCGCACGCACCGCAGCCGATGCAGGCGCCCTGATCGTTCAGAACCATAATCTTTTTTTCGACTTCATCGTCCGCGTCATTGTCAAGGTTGACGAGTTCGCCCTCCTCGTTGATGCCTTTCAAAGTCATGACATCTTGACCGCACACCTTGAAACAGCGGCCACAGCCGATGCACTTCTTGGCATCGATCGAGGCTAGGTATTGTGGCATCCAGTCGCGGCCGTCTCGCGTTGCAAATGACATGCATTGCCCTTCAAGTATTTTCCAGCTCTTTTAGCTCGCGACTCTTGCGCTCCAGTTCGACATAGACATCGTACGCCTTCTGCGCCACCGCCATAATCGACGTCCAGTTGATGGGCAATTCTTCCGAAAGGTCGTGCAGATCCATCTTGGCCTGTATCGCCTTGGCGGACACTTTCTTTAGTTCGGCCTTCAGTATTTCACTGATCGCCCATGAGTGAGTATCCTCAATAGTTAGCCACGTCTGGAAATTTCCGAATCAGGCCAATTCCCTCGCTGACATATCTATCCCCCTCTTGAGCCAGCTTGACGCAATTATCGAATCCCAAGCGATGCACGTCGCGCAGCTGCTTGTTTACGGCGACCAACCGCCCTGCGATGAGCACTATGCGCCCGAAGCCTTCATGATGCAGCTTCAGGATCGGCTGAACCATAATGCCGGTCTCCCTCTCTACTGACAGGCCGACCGCATTGAAGAACAACTCAAGCCGCCATAGTGTATTGGGATCGGGATCACCGATGATCGGCAATGCGCGTCGTCTCTCCCTGTTCAGGATATAGGGTTCGAGCAGATCAAGGTCGCTCTTCCCTTCCCAGGCTTCATTGGTATCCTGGGCGCGCCAAAGCTTGACTAACTCGATTAGAAATGGTGCGTCGACGACGCTGCCCTGCTGCGCTATTTTTGCGGTCATATCATCTCATTCGTCGAACTCAAACGATCGCGGTTGGTCCTTTGCAAGGACCTTGCGCAGCCAGGGAGGTGGCGTGCCCTTCAGCACCGACTCGAGCTTTTCCAGCAACACGTGAATGCTTTCCGGTTTGCTCACCTTGATAGGATGAATTTTGCTGGCCACCACTCGCGCAGCCGCGGCACCACCAATGGCCGCGACGTATAGGATGGCGCAATCCTTGATCGCCTGGATCTTTGGCGCCAACTTGTCACCACTGCCGTCCTCCTCAAGATCGCCCTCAAACTCGATAGCTTTAAGAAAGACATGCCCGCTGGGCGCGACATCGTAGATTGCAATATTCTTTGCCCAGCCAAAATGAGCATCGACGCGTCTCAGATCCTGAGTGGCAAAAGCGACCTTCATGCAATTGACCTTTCAGGCGCGCCAGTGGAGCGGCGATGCCCCACGTGTTGTGGCAGTCCGGGCGTGGTCCGCCACCTATCGGGTGTAGGTCGGTCGTTCTCGTCGCGATGCGCGATCACGAGATTGGCGATTTGGAAGATCACATTGCGGGTACCACGATAGCCGACGGATACTTGGTGGCCCGCGCCAAGCCGATCGAATATCGGAAAACCTACGCGATAGAACGGCACTTTCAGCCGCCCCGCCGCTTGCCTTCCATGCGAATGCGTGATCAGCAGATCGCAATGCTTTTCTTTTGCAAATCCTTCCAGATCTTCGAGGTCACCAATGAGAACCTCCTTGGTCCTGATTCGCTCGATCACCTCAGACTGAGTGGTCGTCACGGCGACGGTCACCTGCGCGCCCATATCGTGCAGCATGCCGGATAAATCGAACAGAAGGTCTGGCTCGGCACCGATCGCGACTTTGCGGCCGCCAATATGGAAGTGCGCGTCCAACATAGCATCGGCGAGCTGACTGCGCTGGCGTCGATATTTCGAGGGTATCGGGCGCCCGCTAATCTCGCTCAAAAACATCATGAAATCGTCGTTTGGATGAAGACCACACAGTCGCTCGAACACACGAAAAGGCACCCCGGTTTTAGTCTGCATGACCTCAGCCGCGCGCTGCATCTGCGCACCGATTGCAATGGTCCACCCTGCGCGCCCCATGCTCGCGATCTCGTCGACGTCAATGCCGCCGATGGTCGTTGACGTAAACTCATCGGGGATATGCCCGTCGAGCGATCCCGCCAAGTCAGGGAGAAAGGAGGGGTACAATCCGAAATCCTCCAGCAAGGCACGGAGTTCATCAAGGTCGCCGGGCGTCAGGTGACACCCCGGTAGAACATTTACCTTCGAGGGATCCCGCAGGCCATTGGCACTTGGCCGGTCCACCAGCACCTCCACCATGCGTGCAACTGCCTTCTCCCACCCATCCTGGAACGCGCCCTTGAAATCAGGCGTTGATACATATACGAGCGGCAACTTTGTGAGTTGCGGATACGCACTCCGGATTAGTTTGAGGTACGCTTCCACATCGTCGCCGTTGGTCTCGGTGACACCGGTCGAGCAGATTCCGATGATCTTCGGCTTAGCGCGCTTGGAGATGTTAAGTATCGCCTGCTCCAAATTTTCATATCCGCCGAGTACGGTCGCGACCTCGCTCATCGCGGTGGTCTGCAGCGGTATTGCTTCTTTGAAGTGCCGGACAAAGAGCGTGAGACCGAAGGATGTGCACCCCTGTGAGCCGTGCAGAAGCGGCATCGCACCGCGCAGCCCCATGAAGGCGTATGCGCCGCCGATCGGCTGGCTCATCTTCAGCGGGTTGACAACGCAGGCTTTTGTCGGCGCCGTGACCAGGGCCATGGCGACTCCCTACTCTGCGGCCTGTCGCATATCAGATGGCTCGGACATCAACATATCTTCGATGCGTCCTTGACAGCAGCCACCGGCCGCATTGGTATGCTCTCGGACCGCTGCGACGCTCCTCAAGCCGTGCACGGAGATTGCGTCCTCAATCGTGCCCAGATCAACCCTGTTACACACGCAGATATTCCTCGCGCGGCGCGCTGTTTCGGCGAGGACCGGATCGCCGGCGATCGCGGCCATGGACTGCATCTGCTCCCGCGCTTTGGCCAAAGCCTCCCATGGCGCTGGCCGACGTAGCTGCTCCCACATCGGGCTTGAGAGCGAATTATCGATCTCCTCCACCAGCTTGACTATTCCGGCATAGCCCATATAGGCGTGGCAACGCTCCTGGTTGATATCGACCCATGGCACCGCCGCCTTCAGCGCGACAAATTGCGACTTGCCGCCCGATAGCATGATGTCCGCTTCTGCGTCCTTCAACATCTTGTACATTTCGCGCGCAGTCATGTCGTCGATCATGTGGGCATCCTGCCCCATGAGCTCCTTGATGCGCTCCTTGTCTTCCATGGTCGATTTCTTCACACTGGTTCCGACTAATTCCAGCCCGGCTTCCTGGAGCGCCGAGACGACCGACCATGACTTGACACCGCCGGTCATTAACAAGGCCCTTTTGCCTTCGAGTCGCGGCTTGTACGGCTGGATGGCAGCCCACGCCCGCGCTTCCTCGCGCGCGATCACCGCTTCGGTGCGCCCGAGCAGATCTGCCGGGGCGCCGCGCTCAACCAATAAGCGGGCGATCTGGCGTAGCGATTCGCTTGAATCCTGAATACCGTAGAACGACCCCTCGAAGAATGGGATCCCGTAACGTTGCTCCATCTTGCGTGCCACGTTGATCATGGATTTTGAGCACACCAACATTGCCGCCCGCGCGCGATGAGATGAAGCGACTTCGCGGTATTTGCCATCGCCCGAAATGCAGCAGAGAATTCGCACTCCAAGCTCGTCTAACACTGGCTTCACCTGCCAGAGCTCTCCTGAAAGGTTGTATTCTCCGATCAGATTGATGTCGTACGGCGTGGTGTAGTCCGGTTCTCGCGTGCCGATCACGTAGTCGAGCAAGGCTTCGCCCGCGAGCTTGTTACCGAGGTTTTTCGAACCGGCGAAGCCCGGAGAATTGATCGGGATCACCGGTTTTGAGAATCTTCGCGACGCTGCCTTGCAGACTGCATTGATGTCATCGCCGATCATCGCCGGGATGCAGGTTTGATAGACGAAGATTGCGGGCGGATCGCACTTGTCGATGATCTCCTTGATCGCTTTGCACAGCCGCTTCTCGCCTCCGAATACAATATCGGTTTCGCTCAAATCGGTTGTGAAAGCGGTGCGCCACAAATCCGAGCCGGACGACGCCGCGCCGCGATTGTCCCAGGAATTACCTTCGCACGCGATCGGGCCATGTACCAAGTGAGCGACATCGGTGAACGGCTGCAGCGCAACCTTCGCGCCGTCGAAAGCACAGCCACCCGCAGCGCTACCCGGCTGCAACTGTCTGGTACAGCCGTTCCTGCGTTCCGCCTCAGACTTACTGCCATTCTTGGCGCAGCCCGGCTCGTCGAAGATATCCTGGACCGTGGCCGCCAGTGAACTCATCCTGCTTCCTCTCAGGGCAACAAATTGTAAACTCAACCGTTATGTGCTCGTGCCATCGTCCAGTCCTGGACGATGGCACGTGTAGTTGCTCATCAACGAATGATGTCGAAGCTGTAGTCGGTTTTGCCAAGAATGTTGGTCTTGTTGTCGATCTCGTCGAAGATCTTGTCCAGGATCTTGACCAGCACATTCAGACCGCCCTGATAGCCCCATATGGGGGAGCGGTGATGGTGATGCCGGTCGAAAATCGGAAAGCCGATGCGGATCAGTGGCGTTGCGGTATCACGCTCCAGATACTTCCCATAGGTGTTGCCAATCAGAAAATCGACCGGCTCGGTGAACAAGAGTGAACGCATGTGCCAGAGATCCCGCCCCGGATAGACTTGGCAGCCCTGTCCAAATGGCGAGCTTGCAAGCAGCGCCTGCATTTTCTCCTGCCACGCTTTGTTGCCATTGGTGGACAGCACATGGGTCGGCTCGGCGCCGAGTTCGAGCAGAAACGCAGCCAATCCATAGCAAAGATCCGGATCGCCATAGATCGCGAACTTTTTGCCATGAACATGAGCGCTTGAGTCGGCAATGGCATCAACCAAGCGGCCACGTTCTCGCGCGAGTTGCTCCGGAATCTCCTTGCCGCTGATGCGTGACAGCGCGACGATAAAGTCATCCGTTGCTGATAAGCCTACCGGGTAGTTGAAGGATAGAACGTCCTGGCCATGCTCTGCCGCAAATGACAGCGTTTTTTCCGTGCACCATTGCTGCATGGAGATGGTCGCCTTGGCGTGAATCGCGTTCGCCGCATCCTTCAGCGTCGTACCACCGTCATACATCCGGAATTCGCCGTCTGTCGGAGTGTCGAACACTTCAGAATTGTCGGCGAGAACTGTGTGCTGGATGCCCATCAATTCCAAGATGCGCTTAATCTCGCGAAGGTTCCCGACGGTATATCCATCGAACCCGCCAATGATGTTGATCGCTCCATTCGGTTTGCGCTCCAGCTTCGGCGCTGTTCCGGCCTTGCCGTCCCAAAAATGCTCCAGAATGCCTTTGAGGGCATTGTCGTAGCCGGTGACGTGACTGCCAACGAATGCGGGCGTGTGGGCGAACGGCACGTCGAAGTCTGCCGGAACCGAGCCCTTTTCTTTCGACGTCTTGATGAAGGCGTTCAGGTCATCGCCGATCACTTCGGCCATGCAGGTTGTGGAAACCGCAATCATCTTGGGCTTGTACATCTTGTAGCTGTTCGCGAGCCCGTCGGTCATGTTGTTCAGACCGCCGAATACGGCAGCATCTTCCGTCATTGATGAAGAGACACAGGAGCTAGGCTCCTTGAAGTGCCGCGACAAATGACTGCGGTAATAGGCCACACAGCCTTGGCTGCCGTGGACGAAGGGCAGCGTGCGCTCAAAGCCGACAGAGGCGAATACGGCGCCAAGCGGCTGACACGCCTTCGCCGGATTTACCGCCAGCGCCTCCCGCGCGAAGTTTTTTTCGCGATATTCGGCCGTTTTGGTCCATTCCTTGATACGTTCGACCTCGGCAGGATCGCGCGGATTCTCGAATATCTTCTTCTTCGCCAGCATTTGCTGGTATTCTGGACCGCGGAACAGTTCGACATGATCGAGCACGTGTTCGGCACTCTGCGGCATCGGTGAAATCCTTCACTATCAGATTGGAATCGCCCGGGCTTTCCCGGAGAGCGAGACGAGTTGCGTTATTCTGCAGCCTGGAGCTTGGCGCTCGGCGCTTCCTTCCAGGGAGCTTTCGTTCTTTTCCAAATTGGCGAGTTGACGGCCATGTCCATGTCGCGCGCGAAGATCGCAAAGCCGTCATAACCGTGATATGGACCCGAATAGTCCCACGAATGCATCTGCCGGAACGGCACACTCATCTTTTGGAAAACGTACTTTTCCTTGATGCCTGAGCCGACAAGATCAGGCTGGAGTTTTTCGACGAAGCGCTCGAACTCATAGCCATTGACGTCATCATAGATGAGGGTGCTGTCTTTCACGTAGTGCTGAGCTGTGCGCTGATAGTCGTCGTTGTGACCGAACTCGTAGCCAGTGCCAATGACGTCCATCCCGAGGTCCTCGTACGCGCCAATCACATGACGCGGACGAAGGCCGCCGACGTACAGCATCACCGTCTTGCCCTCGAGGCGCGGGCGATATTTTGCAATCACGGCGTCCACCAGCGGCTGATACTTCTCGATCACTCGCTCGGCGCCTTCCTTGATCTTGTCGTCAAAATAACCCGCAATCCTGCGCAGTGAGTCCGCGATCTTTGAAGGTCCGAAGAAGTTGTACTCGCACCAAGGGATGCCGAACTTCTCTTCCATGTGGCGTGAGATATAGTTCATGGAACGGTAGCAATGCAGAATGTTGAGCTTTGCCTTCGGCGTTGCTTCGAGCTCGGCCAGTGAACCGTCGCCGGACCACTGCGCGATTACCCGTAGTCCCATCTCTTCAAGCAGAATTCGCGATGACCAAGCATCGCCGCCGATATTGTAGTCTCCGATGATCGCAACATCGTATGGTGTCGGCTCGAACTTTGGTTTGCCCTCGGCCTCGATATGCCCGAAAATCCAATCGCGTACCGCATCGTTTGCAATGTGATGGCCTAGTGACTGCGACACACCCCGAAAGCCCTCACAACGGACCGGCACGATGGTCTTGCCTCCATATTCTTTGGATTTCGCCCTTGACACCGCCTCGATATCGTCACCGATCAACCCTACCGGGCACTCTGATTGTATCGTAATGCCGTTGTTGAGTGGAAACAGCTCTTGGATTTCATCAAGGATTTTGTCCAGTTTCTTGTCGCCGCCAAATACGATATCCTTTTCCTGGAAGTCGGAGGTGAACTGCAGAGTCACGAAGCTATCGATGCCCGTGGTGCCAACGTAATAGTTGCGCCGCGAGCCCCATGAATATTGGCCGCAGCCAACCGGGCCATGGCTAATATGAACCATGTCCTTGATTGGTCCCCAGACCACCCCCTTCGACCCTGCATAGGCGCACCCTCTTATCGTCATCACGCCGGGTATGGATTTGATGTTGGACTTCACCCCGCAGTCCGACTTACCTGCTTGGTGCACGTTGAGGTGCTTGGCACGCCTTTTCGCGGTTTTCTCCGGATAGACCTTCAGCACCTCCTCGATCAGCTCTTTGTTGCGAGCCCTGATTTCTGCGACGCTGTTGGTCGTGGCGAGACTCATCTGGTGTCCTTTAAAAGGTTAGCTGTTGGGAGGGCGGCTTCTTGATCCAAGACTTTGCAACCGGCATGCCAGGGTCTCATGAGCACTAAAACTAGAACAACAACAGTTTCTTAGCGCGACTTGTACGGTGACGGGCTGTTGTTGCGAATCCGACATCTCGCCTTTGCGAGGGACTCTTGGTTTGGCGGTGTTCGAAATGGAACAAGGCGGCCGCGCGTGAAATTCACGGCGGAGTTTTTGAGTTTATGCGCGACAGCAACGCTCTGCGGTGTAAGGCGGAAGCAGGCCGCAAGTCTGGCTTCCAATCCTTCATACTTATTGAAACCTACAGGTGCTCACCTGCGATGTAATGACGTGCGCGATCTCGCGCTCTAGATCTCAAGGCGAGCTACCTCGACGCCACGTGAACTTCTTAGGCTCGTTAGATCACACGAGCATCGTCGCGCCTTGATAAGGGGCACGCACGATCACATCGATGTCTTCGCGTGCGTTGTACATGCCGAGGGACACAGAGCTGGCCCCGCAAATTCGGACAGTAGCTTGAGTGGATTTTCTGCCTGACAGCGGCGAGGATTCTTGCTGCGAATCAGGAGCGAAGATGACGAAGAAGAGCCGCCGGACGCATTCTCCGGCATTCAAGGCGAAGGTTGCTTTGGCTGCGGTCAAAGGCGGCAAGACACTGGCGGAGCTGGCGCAACTGTTTGATGTTCATCCGAACCAGATCACGATCTGGAAAAACCAGCTCCTGGAAGGCGCCGCCGGCGTGTTTGGGCATGACAAGACATCGGCCGAGACGCCGGTCGATTTGAAGGCGTTACATGCCAAGATCGGCGAGCTGGCGTTGGAAAACGATTTTTTGTCCGGCGCGCTCACCAAGGCGGGCCTGCTGAGCGCAAAGCGATGATCGACCGCGGTCATGATCTTTCTATCGTGCGCCAGGCGAAGGTCCTGAAGCTGGCTCGCAGCACGGTCTACTATGAACCTCGGCCAGTTTCGGCCGAGGACCTTGCCTTGATGCGTCGGCTCGATGAGCTGCATCTCGATTATCCCTTCGCGGGAGCGCGTATGCTGCGATCGTTGCTGCGGCGGGAGGGCGTATACGCCGGTCGCCGCCACATCGCGACGCTGATGAAGCGCATGGGGATCGAGGCGGTCTATCGTCGCCCGAACACGAGCAAGCCGGCTCCGGGTCACAAGATCTACCCGTACCTGTTGCGCGGATTGAAGATCGAGCGGCCCGACCATGCGTGGGCAATGGACATCACCTACATTCCGATGCGGCGTGGCTTCGTCTATCTCGCGGCGGTCGTCGATGTGTTCAGCCGACGGGTCCTGGCCCATCGCGTCTCGATCACAATGGAGGCGGCCTTCTGCGTCGAAGCGGTCCAGGAGGCGTTGGCGAAGCACGGCAGGCCCGCGATTTTCAACACGGACCAGGGCAGCCAGTTCACCAGCCTCGAGTTCACCGATGTGCTGCTGGACGCGAAGATCGCCATCAGCATTGCGTTGTGGCTAGGGGACGCGCCCGACGACTAGGCGCGTTGGACGGCAAGGGCGCCTGGCGCGACAACGTGTTTGTCGAGCGGCTCTGGCGCACGGTCAAATACGAAGAAGTTTATCTCCGCAATGGCCGCATGACCGTCGCCGACGATTTTGTCGTCGCTCTGGTCGGGCTACGCCCTCCCGACGCAACGACAAAATCGTAAAGCCCCGCGTTCAGCATAACCCGGCAGGAATCCACTTAAATCCAGCGGGGCGCTGTCCAAACAACCGGGGCCAGCTCTCTTCGAACACGGGGCTAGTCCCCGGAATCAGAGCTGAGTGATACGGCGGCCTTTGAAACGGCGTTGACGGACCTTTTTCTTGGTCCAGACGAAGGGCTCGGCTCTGTCGTTGTATGCGTTGACGTAGGCATCGATGTGTTCCTGAAGCTGCTTGAGGCTCGTGAAGGAGGTGCCGCTGAGCGACTGCCCCTGCAAGATGGAAAACCATACTTCGACCTGATTGAGCCATGACGCACTTGTCGGCGTGAAATGAAATTGCACGTTGGGGTGGGCCTTGAGCCAGTCCTCGTTCTTTTTATGGGTGTTGAGGTTGTCGAGGATGACGTGAAGCTTGCGGTTCGGAAAAGTCGCGGTGACGCTGTTCATGAAATCGAGAAACTCGACGCGGCGCCGGCGTTTTGAATGGGTCGCGATGATCTTTCCGGTGGCGACTTCGAGCGCCGCAAACAATGTTGTGGTGCCATGCCGCTTGTAATCGTGGCTTTGGCCGGTTAAGGCGCGGCCACTGGGCAACTTCAGATAACCCTGCGCTCGCTCCAAAGCCTGGATCGAGGGCTTCTCGTCCACGCACAGCACAATGGCCTTCGCCGGCGGCGCGACATAGAGGCCGACAACATCGGCGGCTTTGGCCGTAAAGTTCGGGTCGTTGCTCTCGCACCAGGACTTGCGAGCCACCAGGTCAATCTTGTGGCTGCGCAGGAACCGCCAGACATATTGGACATCGACATCGCCCAGCGCCTCGGCCAGCAGGGGGCCGGTCCAGCGCGCAAACCCTTGCGGTGGCGGCTTATCCAGCAGCTTCAGAATCCGCTTGTCGGTCGTCTTCGTATAGATCGGCTGCTTGCCAGGCCGCGGCTTGTCTTGCAGCCCTTCAAGGCCATGGTCGGCATAGCGATGCCGCCAAAGGCTGACAATCCGCGGCTGGACCCCAACTTCCTTGGCGATCGACCGGGTGCTGCGCCCATCCGCCGCCAACAGAACTATCCGCGCCCGCTTCAAATCGCGCTGCAACGTCACCGGTGAGCGACAGCACGCCTCAAGCACCTTGCGATCTTTCCTCGAAAGGTGGACTTCTCTTGCTTCGGGTATCATCCCGACCTTGAATCACGACTCACGTTCCAAGAAAAGTGGGTACTAGCGAGCGAGGAAAACGGGAGACGGGTCGCAAAGGCGGCTGTTTTGGATATTATCTTCATCATGCTTCGTGCAGGAGCCCCTCTCATCGGCTGCCGCTCCTATGCGGGCACGCAAGTATCTGGCACGGGGCAAACCACGGCGCACTTTGGCGCGTCAGAATGCCCCTCACATTGGGTACACTGGGACGGATTGATCACATAGATGTCGTTCTTCAGGCTAATCGCGGCATTGGGACACTCGAACTCGCACGCACCGCAGACCGTGCATTGGGATGCGATTATCTTGTAGGCCATCAGTGCTATTCCATAAGCAAAAGGTGCGGAACAGTTTCTTGCTATCAAGTCTTGTGCCAGACATCTTGAGCTTGATTCATCTGAAGAAATTTCGATAACGCAGGTCGCCGACCCGATACGGTGTCGCAAATCCTACAACGAACATGACAATCTGATCTCGATCCTGTGGTTTGCGCATGATCGGTGTCACGGCCGTCAGCGATCAGGTAAACCACCTTCTCCAGCATTAGGGAACGATCCGAGATCCTTAAGGCCGCCTGCCGCGGCTATGATCGATGTGTCGCGACATCATGGAGCTGTCCGGGCAAGTATCAGGTCGCCCGCGGCGCATCTTGTCGGCTTCACTCAATGGGACCGGAAGGTACATCGTCTCCCTATCCTGGCGGCGGTTGAGGCAGGCGTTCGTCCGGTGATCCTCTGCTTCGTTCCGCACTCCTAATCAATACTGGCGGAGGTCAGTTGATTAATAGCCGAAAAAAAGAGCCACCCCGAAGGGTGGCCTTAGTCAGGGAGGAAACGCCCATGAGGGCCTCTGGGATCAGGCCGCAGCCTGTTCGATCGGGGAGAAGGGCAGCCCGAGGCTCTCGGCCACCGCCTTGTATGTTAGCCGGCCCCGATGGACGTTGAGGCCTGCGCGCAGATGTGGATTCTCGAGTACGGCGGAAAAACCCTTGTTGGCCAGAGCCAAACCAAACGGCAGGGTCGCGTTATTCAGTGCCTGGCTCGAGGTTAGCGGCACGGCACCCGGCATATTGGCCACACAATAATGAATGATGCCATCTACTTCGTATGTTGGATCAGCGTGAGTGGTTGGGCGCGATGTCTCAAAGCAGCCGCCCTGATCGATAGCGACGTCCACGAGTACGGCTCTCTTGCGCATTGAGCTCAGCATGCTCCGGCGGACCAGCTTCGGAGCGCTTGCCCCTGGGACGAGCACCGCACCAATCACCACGTCCGCCGCAAATACCTCTTCCTCCACGGATTCGATGGTCGAAAACCTAGTGCGAACCCGTCCTTCGAATAGCTCGTCCAGCTCACGGAGCCGGATGATCGAACGATCGATGATGGTCACCTCTGCGCCCAGACCAGCCGCCATGCGCGCGGCGTGCGTACCGACGACCCCACCTCCAATCACCACGATTCGGGCAGGCTGAACCCCGGGCACCCCACCGATCAGCAGCCCTCGCCCCCCTGTACTCCGCTTTAGAGCGCTACCCGCCGCTTCGATCGAAAGCCTGCCCGCGACCTCGCTCATCGGCGCCAGCAGTGGAAGACCACCATGAGCATCAGTTACGGTCTCATAGGCGATTGCAATGCATCCAGATTTCAAGAGGCCGGCAGCCTGTTCCGGGTCCGGGGCCAAGTGCAAATAGGTGAACAGGATTTGATCCTCACGCAGCTGGGACCATTCGGCCGGCTGAGGCTCCTTGACCTTTACGATCATCTCGCTCGATGCGAATACCTCAGCTGCCGAAGTTAAGATCGTTGCGCCGGCATTGCGATAATCGCCATCGGTTGCACCAATGCCAGCGCCGGCATTGGTCTCGATCATCACGCGGTGGCCCGCTGCCACGTATTCACGGGCAGCTCCTGGGGTAAGGCCCACGCGATATTCGTGCGCCTTGATTTCCTTTGGAACTCCGACCTTCATTTGAATACTCCCTGCCTGACGCGCCTTCTTATCGGAAGCGCGCAGCGATATCGCGACGCAGCCGGGCAAAATGGCGCAGGAATTCAGCGATATTTGCGAGGCTTCGCAGGATTTCAAACCCAGGGGTGCTGGGTAGATCGTGTGATCCTGTTCGCTGAACTTAGCCGTCGAAAACTGCGCGATGCCGGTGAATCGTTCCGAATTGCAGTCGCGGCCCGCAGAAAAGCCAACAACCGAAATCCAGCCTCGCCGAACTCCTCAAGCAGCAAAGACAGCAATTTGCCAATTAGGTAGGATTGCCTATCAAGCGAAACGCTTGTTGAGCTGAGGGCTAATGGCGTTGTCAGTAAATGGCGGCCAAGAAATGGACGTTGCGCAGCCTGTTCAACAGATCCGAGGCAATTGTTCCCCCCACAGCCAGTCGACGATTCGCCGGCCGCCGAAATCGGTCGTCATCTGCACAAATTTGTGATCGTCAGCCACCGCCTCACCGATATCGGCCGCATTGGACCCGAGGGGGTGCGCCTTCATGGCTGCGAGAACGGCATCGGCAGAATCCGGCGCCACGATCGCGACGAGCTTGCCTTCGTTGGCAACATGGATCGGTTCGAGTCCAAGCAGTTCGCAGGTAGCCGCAACCGCAGGCTTCACCGGAATCATCGATTCCTGCAGATGGAAGCCGAGCTCTGATTGAAGCGCGATCTCATTGAGAGCCGCAGCGAGCCCGCCGCGCGTAGGGTCGCGCATTACCCGGATGCCGCCACCGCCAGCGGCAACCATGGCCGCAGCGAGACTATGCAACGCTGCTGAGTCGGAGACGATTTCGGTTTGAAATGCAACGTTCTGACGCTTTGACATGATCGCCACCCCATGATCACCGAGGCTACCGGACAGCAGCACACGGTCCCCGACCTTTGCCTTGTCAGCGGAAAGATCGAGCCCATCGGCCACCAGCCCGATCCCGGTCATAGAGATGAACAGACCGTCCGCCTTGCCACGCTCGACCACCTTGGTATCCCCGGCAATGATATAGACGCCGGCGGCACATGCCGCCGCGCCCATCGACTCCGCGATCGTCTTGAGATCCGAAAACCGGAAACCCTCCTCGATGATAAAGCTGGCCGACAAATAGAGAGGACGCGCACCGGACATCGCGATGTCATTAATCGTGCCGTGCACAGCCAATGACCCGATGTTGCCGCCAGGAAAGAACAGTGGCGAAATCACATAGCCATCAGTCGTCATCACCATCCTGCCTGCGGTAACATCGAACGCCGACTGATCATTGGAGCCGGCGAGCCATTCATTACCGAAGGCCTGATGAAAGAGGCCGGAGATTAGCTGTGCCATGGCACGGCCTCCGGCCCCGTGGGAAAGTTCAACGCGTCCGTTCTCCACATCGAGCTTGCGTTGATAGGCTTTCACGCTCATGACGTCTGCCTCGCCTGCTCATCGCGAACTCGGCGATAGGTCCAATACGCCGCACAAGCTCCTTCTGATGACACCATGCAGGCTCCTATGGGCGTTTCCGGCGTGCAGATATTGCCAAACAACTTGCAATCGATCGGCCGTTTGGCGCCACGCAGGATCGCGCAGCATTCGCAGGCCGGATTGTCTGCGACACGCAGGTCATGGATCGCAAAGCGCGTCTCGGCGTCGAATTTTGCATATGATTGCTTCAGCTTCAGTCCGCTGTTGGGTACCAGTCCAAGCCCGCGCCATTCAAACTGCTCACGCAGCTCGAAGACCTGCGAGACCTCCTCCTTGGCGCGCCGGTTGCCTTCGCGTGTCACTGCACGGCTGTATTGGTTTTCCACCTCGTGGCGGTTTTGGTTCACTTGCCGCACCAGCATCAGGACAGCCTGCAGCACGTCGAGGGGTTCAAATCCGGCGACCACGATCGGCTTCTCGAATTGTTCCGCCATGGGCTCGTAAGGCTGCGTACCGACAATGGTGCTGACATGTGCAGGCCCGATGAAGCCGTCAATGGGGACCCCGCCCGTGTTGCGGATCTTCGGGTTCTCGAGAATGCGGTGCATCGCAGAGGGCGTAAGAACGTGATTGCAGAACACGCTAAGGCCCTCGAGCCGCTTGTGCTCGGCAATCCTGATCATGACCGCCGTCGGGGGCGTCGTGGTCTCAAATCCGATGGCAAAGAAGACCACTTCGCGGCCCGGCGTCTGTTCGGCGAGCCGGATAGCGTCGAGGGTCGAGTAGACCATCCGAATGTGGGCACCCAGCGCTTTGGCAAGCAACAGGGACTGCCCTTGCGACCCAGGCGCGCGCATCAGGTCGCCGTAGACGCACAGAATGACCTCTGGCCGCTCGGCGAGCCGGATCGCCATGTCGATACGGCTCGCCGGCAGAACGCAGACGGGACAACCGGGCCCGTGGATCATCCGAACGTTCGCGGGCAGCAGATCCTCAAGACCGTAGCGGGAGATTGCATGAGTGTGTCCACCGCAAAATTCCACGAACCGGTAGGCTCGTTGTGAACTGACCTCAGCGTCAATTGCTCGCGCAAGTCCCTGCGCGATAGTCTTGTCGCGAAATTCGCTGGAATATTTCACGATCGGCATTCCTTCGCAGCGCCTAGCTCCTGCAGGAGCTCTAGCGTGCGCTTGGCTTCCGCCGGATCGATCTTAGCGAGCGCATAGCCGACATGGACCAGGACGAAATCGCCGACGTCGAGCTCGTCGAGGAGGGCAATCGATATCTCCAGGTTGACGCCATCGATGAACACGAGGGCCATTTCGTTGGGAAGAATTTTCGCGATCTTTGCCGGAACCGAAAGACACATATCAGGCAGCTCCTGCCCGGCGGGCGGCTGTTGAGCAATCTTTAGAGCCGCAATCCAGGCCTGGCCGAGGCTCAAACCGCCGTCATTGGGCGGCAGCCGTCGCGGTACCAGGGGGGTAAGACCGGCATCGCTGCACCCCCGCGGGATTTTGTCCGCCAGCACCGCGTTCAGGAAGCAGCCGCCGCTCAGAACCACGGTATTGATGCCGGTTGTCCGCGCAGAGCGTGTGACCCAGTCAACGCAGGCAGCGGCTAACGTGCCATGAAACAGCCCGGCTCCTCCGGCAGCGTCAATGTCATCAGCAATCAAACGTGAAAATAGCGGACCAAGGGACAGCACGCCGCCCTCGATCGTCCAGCCGGCTTCCAGAATCGTAGTACCCCGCACCAGCGCTTCGAGCTTCAACGCTGCTTCGCCGTCATAGCTCTGCAGATTCGCAATACCTAGCAGCGCCGCTGCCGCGTCGAACAACCGTCCCGCACTGGTCGTGGTGGTCCCGCCCGGCTGATCGAGCAAGTCCGACAGACAGCCGGCTTGCCGCTGCGCGGCAAAGCGCTGCCCGATTTCGTTACCCCGGCCGAGCCCGTGTAATACTGCGCTGGCCATGCGCCACGGCTCGCGGGCTGCACGATCTCCACCCGGTATCTGCAGGGGCGCTAAGTGCCCGATGCGCTGGGACGACGTCTCTTCGCACAACAATAATTCGCCACCCCAGTTACCGCCGTCGGAGCCAAAGCCATGGCCATCGAGCACCAGGGCAAGCGCAGGTCCCGCATGGCCGTGCTCAGCGATTACTGCGGCAGCGTGTGCATGGTGATGCTGAACCGCGACTAGCGCGCGAGCATTTGCTTCCGCAAACCGGGTAGAAGCCATATCGGGATGCAAATCATGGGCGACGGCGACAGGCTCCACGCCGAGGCTCGATGTGAGGTGCCGGATCGTCTTCTCGAACGCACGGATGCTTTCGGCCGTATTTAGATCGCCAATATGCTGAGAGACGAACGCTTGGTCGTCCCGCGTGATGGTGACGGTCGACTTCAGTATCCCGCCGACGGCGAGCACGGGCGGGACAGACCTTGCAAGCCGAATTGGCTCGGGAACATAGCCGCGAGCACGACGGATGAATTGGTCCCGGCCAGCGGCCACCGAAACCACGGAATCATCAGCGCACGCCAAGATATCGCGATCATGGGTCACGACCAGGTCGGCGACCCCCTTGAGCTGTCTCAACGCCTCCACGTTATCGATCAGCAGGGGTTCGCCGTAGAGATTTGCACTGGTGACAACGATGACCGGGCCAGCCTCTCCACGCTGCGGCAACGCGGCAATAAACTCAGACGTACGGTGCCCCTCGACCTCGATGAGAACGCCCTCGGGACCATTGATGACAAATCCCGCCAATCCGTACCGCATGGCTAGTCCATAGACGTAGGGACGAAAGCCAACCCCTTGCACTGCTCCACTCACGCGCACGCGCAGTCGCTTTCGATCGCAGGTGGCTGCGGCGCTCATCGCCTTGCGTCCTCTAAGGCGCGCCTCTGACGGCGCGCCTGCCTGTTGATCCAGGCGTAGAGCGCGCCAAAGCCCTCGCCAGTACGAGCCGAAACGACAAGCACGTCAATCTTTGGGTTGACCCGTCTGGCATACTCAGAGCTGGCCCCGGTTGTTTGGACAGCGCCGCGCTGGATTTAAGTGGATTCCTGCCGGGTTATGCTGAACGCGGGGCTTTACGATTTTGTCGTTGCGTCGGGAGGGCGTAGCCCGACCAGAGCGACGACAAAATCGTCGGCGACGGTCATGCGGCCATCACCATAGCTTGCGTGCCGAAGTAAGCCTCGTCGGGCGTGCGCCCGTCAAGGCTCGAGTGAGGGCGTCCCTGATTGTAGAAGGCCAGATACTTGGCAATTGACGCTCGCGCCTCGGACACGCTGTCGTAGGCGCGGAGATAAACTTCTTCGTATTTGACCGTGCGCCAGAGCCGCTCGACAAACACGTTGTCGCGCCAGGCGCCCTTGCCGTCCATGCTGATGGCGATCTTCGCGTCCAGCAGCACATCGGTGAACTCGAGGCTGGTGAACTGGCTGCCCTGATCCGTGTTGAAAATCTCGGGTCTGCCGTGCTTCGCCAACGCCTCCTGGACCGCTTGGACGCAGAAGGCCGCCTCCATTGTGATCGAGACGCGATGGGCCAGGACCCGTCGGCTGAACACATCGACGACCGCCGCGAGATAGACGAAGCCACGCCGCATCGGAATGTAGGTGATGTCCATTGCCCACGCATGGTCGGGCCGCTCGATCTTCAATCCGCGCAACAGGTACGGGTAGATCTTGTGACCCGGAGCCGGCTTGCTCGTGTTCGGGCGACGATAGACCGCCTCGATCCCCATGCGCTTCATCAGCGTCGCGATGTGGCGGCGACCGGCGTATACCCCCTCCCGCCGCAGCAACGATCGCAGCATACGCGCTCCCGCGAAGGGATAATCGAGATGCAGCTCATCGAGCCGACGCATCAAGGCAAGGTCCTCGGCCGAAACTGGCCGAGGTTCATAGTAGACCGTGCTGCGAGCCAGCTTCAGGACCTTCGCCTGGCGCACGATAGAAAGATCATGACCGCGGTCGATCATCGCTTTGCGCTCAGCAGGCCCGCCTTGGTGAGCGCGCCGGACAAAAAATCGTTTTCCAACGCCAGCTCGCCGATCTTGGCATGTAACGCCTTCAAATCGACCGGCGTCTCGGCCGATGTCTTGTCATGCCCAAACACGCCGGCGGCGCCTTCCAGGAGCTGGTTTTTCCAGATCGTGATCTGGTTCGGATGAACATCAAACAGTTGCGCCAGCTCCGCCAGTGTCTTGTCTCCTTTGACCGCAGCCAAAGCAACCTTCGCCTTGAATGCCGGAGAATGCGTCCGGCGGCTCTTCTTCGTCATCTTCGCTCCTGATTCGCAGCAAGAATCCTCGCCGCTGTCAGGCAGAAAATCCACTCAAGCTACTGTCCGAATTTGCGAGGCCAGCTCTCTCGATGGTCTTTTCCAAATCGAATTCAAGCAGCGGCGCCAGATCGATCTTGTTGATCACCACGAGGGATGAAGCAGCAAACATATCAGGACATTTGAGGGGCTTGTCTTCACCTTCCGTAATCGAGAACACCACGATCTTGCAGGCCTCGCCAAGATCGAAGGCAGCGGGACAGATCAGATTACCGACGTTCTCGATGAAGAGAATGCCGCCTGAAAGCAGGGGCAAGCGGCGATAAGCTCCGCCGATCATTGCAGCATCGAGATGACAATTCTTGCCGGTATTGATTTGAACGGCTGGCACGCCGACAGCCTGAATACGTTCAGCGTCGTTCGAGGTCTGCTGGTCGCTTCGATGACACCGACCGGGCGGCTGCGCTTGAGCTCGGACGCGGCACGGACCAGCAGCGTCGTTTTACCTGCACCGGGACTGGATAAAAGATTAAACACGAGAACGTCATCGGCAAGGAAGAGGGCCCGGTTGACCGCCGCAATCCCATTATTCTTGCCCAGGATATCGCGCTCGATCTCGATGACCTGCTTTCCGCTCATGCCCCCGACCCTTGAATCAGCCGAGCCGGCGCCGCCGCTCGGAAGCGGCTGTATGCCATGTGCCTGATGGTGGGCCGGCCGGCGAAGAGGAGAATGGCCATCGCAAGAGTCCCGCACATGGTCATTGTATCGCTCGTGGCTCTTCGCATCATTTGTCCTCGAGTGTTTGGTCGTCGGTGTACCTTCCGTGCAGCCGCAAACGGTACACATCAATCGATCTCCAGCGCTTTCACGCGCATCTGTTCGCCCGCGGTTACCTGCAACTGATAACTGCCGCAGCAAGGACAGCAATCACCCCGGCGTGCAATTTCAACGCTCTTCGAACAGCTCATGCACCAGGCAACGCCCGGTAGTTCAACGATATTAAGCGCGGCGCCTTCGGCAACGGTCCGCATTGCAGCGACAGCAAAGCAGAACCTGATCGCTTCAGGCGCGGCATGACTCAGCGTTCCCAATTCCAAACAGACGCTCCGCACCCGCGAAGAGGATCGCTCCCGTACCTTCTCCTCGACGATCTGAATGATCCCCATGCAAATGGCCATTTCATGCATCGTGAAATTCACGAAAATTGAGAGTGAACCCGACGCACGGATCCAGCGACGCAATCACCGCGTGGACTGCATCACAGCGCCGCGGAGCTGTCAGCACGGCGCCCTGCAGGTTCCGTACAAGCGGTCCGCGCTTATGGAAATTCCACTCCGTCGGCGCCAGGAATTCGAAGCGAGATATCCGGCCGTGAGCGTCAAGCTCAACAGCGTGGTAGAGACGTCCCCTGGCGCATTCGACCGCGGCCGCTGCACGACCGGGCCCAAGCTTATATCTTTCGATAATCCCATGCTCTGCGGTATCCGGCTGAGCGCCGGCCTCAAGCCAGGCACATAGCCCGGACGATTTCAACTATTCTGGCCATCAGCCGCTCGGCCGCACCGAAGGGTCTCAGCAAGAACCGATCCCGGGTCATTTGGCGCGCCCAAGGACCCGTCTCGGGCACATGTCCTTCCAGATCCGGACAATCGCAAAACGTCGAATCATCCCCGAGCAATCGCTTCGCGATGTTGAAGTCGTCAGCAGCGGACAGGAACGAGTATGCTGCCGGAGCCGACTTCAAGCCGGCCTCATGAAGCGCCGCGACGCGAAGCGACAGTGGGCTGCCGGACCTGAGCGCGCGTCCCTCATTCGGTACGCCCAGCGCGGCCAGCGCCGCCGCGATCCGCGCTGTTGCTTCCCGTTGAGGGGGGGCACGAGGCTCGCTGGGCGGAGCGAACAAGCGCTGACAATTCCGACATCAGGGAGCGGATTGCTGCCGCACTGGCGACCTCTAGCGTGAGATGTCCGGCAAATAGGCCCCGTGCCAAATCCATGATGCGCTCGGTAACGATCAGCGCAATACGATGCTGTTTTTTTTGCGAGGGTGATCACTTCGTCGCGCGCCGTTTCGATCGCGGTCAACAGTGCGGTTTGCTGCGCAGCGGCACATAACGCGAAGAGCCGCGGCACTGCGTTGAGCAGTGACGAGGCCTGCTTTCCGGCGAATATCCGACCCAGCGGCGGCCGGACTCGCGGCTGGATCTCGACCGAGGCGACTACGTCGGCAGCTAGCAATACGCGGACATGGATTTTGTTGCTTGCAGTGAGGTTCATGCGCAATGCTGCCCCCTCCCCCCGCGCAAGCTATGATCCATCCGAAGGCGCCGTCTGTGGGAACGCAACTGATGTCGAGTGCCCGAGCGCATCATGTGAAGTACGCCTCGAGAATTTCCTGCACGCGTCCGGCAGAGTCCTGGAAATCCTCGTCGGCAGCCAACGCAACAATCGGCACGCCCCCGACCTCCACCGTATCAAGGATGATGTTGTCCGTAGAATTGAAGAACTGCACGGACCAAACATTCCTAGTCCCGGTTGCCTGCACTCTGCAGGCACCGTAGCCCCGCAACATGAGTTGGACGGGTCCGTTGCCCAAGCTTTGCTGCAGGAATGTCAAGTCGACAACGCTCATTGGCAGTAACGTCAGATTGATGACATGCGCATTCATGCAAAATTGCCAGACGCTGGCCCGCTCGCGTATTTCGGCCAGCACCGGTTGAACGTTCATCGCGCCATCCGGCGGCGTGTCAATCAGAAGTTCGGTTGATGTCAGGTCAGTTGCGGCACGCCGGACAATCTGCGGAATCGCTCCAACCTCGACATATTCGTGCGCCGGTTCGGTTCCGATGCGCACGCGCCAGATTCCGGCATGCACGGACTCCCGGATTTGTGCCAAACTGCCGTCCGGCAACGCAACCACCCGGTCACCTCGCCTTCCCCGAGCAATTCGTCAATCAGCTTGCGCTCGGCATCGCTGAAATTTGCGAGTCCGTACAATTGTGTCGGATCACCGCTTCTCTGACCCCCAACAGCAGCAGCGACATTTGACATTAGCAGGGCAGCGTTCGGATACTTCCTTGCACGTTCGTCGCAAACCCGCCAAACGCGATTGACAAGCGCACTTGTCGCGCCGCGATAGAATACATCGAGAGTTCCAGAACCTGTGGTAAAGCCGCTCGCCGCGCGGCCGGCGCCGCCAGATACAACGGGGATCGCTGCTTTCACGATGCGATGTTCCATTGTCTGTGTCGAGGGGTATTGCACTTGACGGCGCCGGTGCTGCCGGCGAGTGCCCAAAGGATCGGTGAGGAGATGCGGTTGATCGTGAGCAAACGATCCGGTCTCTTGCCGATCAGGCAGAGTATATTGTTCCTCGGGGATAGGCGCGGCGTCGACAGTCTACGCTGGCCGGGCCGGCCGGTCAGTGTGCCACCAGGGCCGCGCGAGGGTGCTTCACTGATCCGCAGAATATGTAGGGGATCAGCCGCCGGCAGCGGCATCAAGGTCGCCTTCCTGGGAACGTGCGCGACCAGGCGCGCATCGGCGCTAACGCCCTCCACGTCGTCGGACGGAGCGGGCCGTGTCAGAGCATGCTGAGCCGGCTGCAACTTCATCACACTCCTCTCTGATCATGATCGGTTCTGCCAGCATGGCGGTTAGCAAGGCGCATGCCAATCATCTCTAGGTGCGCGAGTCGCGTTCGACCCAACGGCGTAGCGCCTGACGTTGTCCAAGCCGATGGTCCTGCGACTGGAATCCGGTCTATGAACCCCAGCCGGTGCAAGGGAGCGGAAGCGCTAGCGTAGGTGCTCCGGCAATTGCGGCTCGTGACCGATCAAGTCCGCAAAGAAGCGATCGCAGCTCTGACCGTTGAGGCTGGCCTCAAGCCCGTCAAGTGCTTTGCAGATCAGCCTTGCTTCGTTTTCGTCCAGGAGCCGCACTGCGCTGTCGATATGAACGAGCACCTTGGCGCCGGCCCGTACATCAGCGAGCAGCACGACGGAGATGCGCCGCTGCTCATTGCCATACTCGCATAACGCGGTGACACCGTCGGTCTCGACAATCGTCATTGGCAAGCCAAGGCACATAATCAGCCGCAGGCCGCTAGATCGGCTCTGCCTTTCATTTCATAATTCGCATGGTCAATATTGTTCGCCAACAGCCGTTCTGATGCAGGCAGCGGCGCACTCCGCGGTTTTGCCGGCGAGTCCCACTGCTCTAGGAGCTTACAGGCCAGTCTAATCGCGGGGGGAATCTGAAAGCGCACCGGCGCGGTCAGCGGACCGCCCCAATTCTCCAGATCCATCGGCTGGCAGCCGATAAGAGCGAGCTCTCGCGGGCGGCGGCCAAGCAAATCGGCCGCGCTCAAGACCTCCTGGAAGCCCATCTGATGCAGGCTCACCTTCTTGGCCCCCGTGAATTTTGGCACTTCGTCATCTCGTACAAGCTCCAACTGCCCGGGCAGCAATCCATAGTCGATGGCGTCGAACACGATCAGGCAGTCGGCCCCCTCAAGAAAACTAACGAGGTAGAGCCCCTGGGTGCCGCCATCGAGAACGGTGACGTATCATCGACCGCGTAGCTACGATGAAACTCCTCGACCGCACGCACACCGAATCCCTCATCGGCCCACAGAATATTGCCAATGCCGAGCACCAAAATCCGCTTTTTCTCTGTTGAATTGAGCATCCGCTTCCCAGTCAATCGCCAAACCAATGCTCACCTACTTGATAGAAGGGAAGCTGCGGCGCGACACGACGTCGTCCCAGAGCACCGCGTAGATGTGGACCAGCGCGAACATCACGATCACCCACAGGCCGAGATGATGCCAGGTGTGAAAGTCCTGGCTGTTCGGCCAGAGTGAAAACACCCAGCCGAACACCTTGTACTGCCAGCTGTCAGTACCGGCACCTTGCCCGTAAAGTGCAAAGCCGGTGACGACCATGAACGTGATCGTCTGCGTAAACATGAAGAACATTGCTAGCTGAGCAAGGCGGTTGTGCCCGAGGCCCCTTTCAGGCTCAACCGCAAGGAACGAATACCGGCGAATCTCGTGGTGCAACTCCCGCCAAAAGCACCGGCGCCAAAGCGGCACGCAAAAGATCTGCATGGCGTGCGCGTTTCCCATCAAGGCCCAGTAGATACGCAGAAGAAAGCCGGCGCTGAGTACATATCCCGCCGAGAAATGAGCAAAGCGGATATAGCCGAATAGAAAACCGCCGCTTGCCATTCCCCATATCGCCGGTGTCCCGGTTCCAATAAGATAGCCTGTTAAACTCAGTACCAGAATCGCGGCTGCATTAGCCCAATGCCAGAGTCGCACCAGCGCATAAATGTGGGCGGTGCCCCCACGGATGCTGCGACCAGCCAGTGCCGCATCGGCGGCGGCAAGAAACTTCTGAGCCCTGTTCCGCATGGGCCTAACGAACTCTAATTGAGGCCATTTCTTGACCCTCATGACTCATCACGTGCGTCGAGCAAGCCAAGCACGGATCAAAGGAGTGGATGGTGCGCAAAATCTCCAACGGGCGCTGCGGATCGGCCATCGGAGTGCCGATCAGCGAAGCTTCAAAAGCGCCAATATTGCCGCTTGAATCGCGAGGAGATCCGTTCCATGTCGTCGGCACGACACATTGATAGTTGTCAATCTTAGCGTCCTTGATCGTAATCCAGTGCCCGAGCGCACCGCGAGGCGCCTCAGTGAACCCGTAGCCTTTGGCTTCCTTGCGCCAGGTTTCCGGCCTCCACCTGCTGATATCGGCAGTTGCCGTGTTGCCCGCCTTGATGTTGATTACCAGCTTATCCTGGAAATGGCGCATCTGATGCGCCGCCCATTGGCATTCGAGCGCCCGCGCCGCAGTACGGCCAAGGGTCGAGAACAGCGCAGTCACGGGAAGATTGAGCCCCTTGAGCAGTCTCTCGGCGGGCTCCTTGAACTCGGCTTTGCCTTGCGCATAACCGATAATGTATCGGGCCAACGGCCCAACCTCCACGGCGCGGCCGCGCCATCGCGGCGCTTTGATCCAGGAATATTTGCCGCCTTCGTCGAGTTCTTTAATATCTGTCTTGCTGCCTTTGAGTTTTGGCCCAAGTTCAAAACTCGGCTCGGTGATACCATCCCAGGGAAGCAGTCCGCAGCAATGGCCGGGGTATTTATACCATGAATGCGCGACGAATTCCTGGATCTGTTCGGGATCACCATGGTCGATCGGCAATATCTCCTTGAGATTGCCATCAAGAATGACCCCGCGCGGCAGCTTGAAACTCTCGCCGGAACAGTCATTGGCCTTTTCGGGGATATCGCCATAGGACATCACGCTTTTGCTCGAAAGACCGCCGCCGTGGAGCCAGTCCTTATAGTACGAAAAGATCGCGGCAATGTCGGGCAGATAGACCTGCTCGACAAACTCGATCGAACGGTCGATGATGGAGGATATAATGTTCAGTCGCTCCATGCCGATTGCGCCCACCGCTCCGATTCCGTCGATGTTGATCGCGCACGGCACGCCGCCCACCAGCCAATTTGGATGCGGGTTCTTGCCGCCATAAATCGCTTGGGTTTTGACGATCTCCTTCTGGAAGTCGAGTGCTTCAAGATAATGAGCTACCGCTATCAGGTTCGCTTCCGGTGGCAGTTTGTAGGCCGGATGCCCCCAATAGCCATTCTTGAACGGACCGAGTTGCCCTGATCCGAAGAATTTGCCGAGCCGGATCTGTAGATCCTTGAAATAGCCAGGGGATGACAGCGGCCAGGGCGAGATAGATTGCGCCAGTGTAGAGGTCGACTTGGGATCGTCCTTGAGGGCGGAGACCACGTCGACCCAATCCAACGAATGGAGGTGATAGAAATGTACGAGGTGATCATGCACGAGCAGGCACAGCTGCATGATGTTGCGGATCGAATTTGCATTCTCCGGAATCGTAATTCCTAGTGCATTTTCAACCGCGCGCACGGAGGTGAGCGCATGGGTACCGGTGCAGACCCCGCAAATCCGCTCGGTGAACGCCCATGCGTCGCGCGGATCGCGCCCACGCAGGATGACTTCGATGCCACGCCAAATCGTCCCGCTTGAGACTGCATTGCGGATCACATTGTCGGAATCGAGATTAGCTTCGATGCGCAGGTGGCCTTCGATGCGAGTCAGCGGATCGATAACGATTCGCTTGCCGGAACGATCGAGATTGAACCCATTCGGCGTCTGGACGGCCACCGTCGTTACCTCCTCAACTCGGCTTGCCTTTGTGGGCAGGGCGATCCGGCCGGTGCCTCAACCGCTTCGCGGCGGTGACCGCCGCGTGGGCAGCGACCGCTAGCCCCACCACGCCGGCAGCGGCCATGCCGATCTCGTCGGCGTTCTGCTCGATGCCGAACTGCTTGATGGTCGTGAGTCGGTCGTAAAATGACCCTTTATCCCAGAAGCCATCTTCGGAGCAGCCGAGACAGCCGTGGCCGGATTGAATGGGAAATGAAACGCCGCCGTTCCACCGAAGGGCCGAACAGGCATTGTAGGTGGTTGGTCCCTTGCAGCCCAACTTGTACAAGCAATAGCCCTTGCGTGCGTTGGTGTCGTCCCACTCTTCGACGAATTGACCAGCGTCGAAATGGGACCGCCGGTAGCACTTATCGTGAATGCGCTCGGAATAAAACATACTTGGACGCCCTTGGTGATCAAGCTTTGGAAGCTTTCCGAACGTGGTAATGAAAGTCACGAGGCCGCTCATGACCTCTGCGATCGGCGGGCCCCCGGGCACCTTGATGAAGGGCCTGTTGGTGATTAACTTATCGATCGGCACCGCGCGAGTCGGATTTGGCTTGGCCGCCTGCACGCATCCCCAGGACGCACACGTGCCCCAAGCGACGATCGCCATGGACTCTTCCGCCATCGACGTGAGCTTTTCAACGAACGGCTTGCCGCCGTCAATGCAGAACATGCCACCCTCGTTCAAGGGCGGGTTACCTTCAACGGCAAGCACATATCCGCCTTTGTACCTGGCACGGGTTTCCTCCAGGATGGCCTCAGCCTGGTGTCCTGCCGCCGCCATGATCATATGGTCATAGTCGAGCGAAATCATCGACAGCAGCGCGTCCTTGATCAAGGGATGAGCCGAGCGGATAAAGCTTTCCGAGCAGCAGGTACACTCAAGCCCGTGCAGCCAGATGACGGGCACTCGCGGTTTGGTTTCCAGGGCGTGCGCAATACTGCTTGCACCAAGCCCCAAGCTCGCGGCCGTGAAACTGCAGAATTTAAGGAAACTGCGACGCGTGATACCCTGTCGTCTGATCACGCCGTAGAAGGTTTCCGTTGCATCACCCATGAAACCTTCCAAGCGAGTTGTCGCCAGCGTTACGATTGGTGATGTTCGGCAAGAAACAAGCCAGCAGAGCGAAACACCTGAAAGATAACAAGCCACCGCTTTAAGATTTTCGGCTTGTCGAATCCGGCCAGCGTCCCAGAAGCTAGGCCATTGATCTGCTACGCTATTGGTGTCCAGTTTTCGACGTCGATGTGAGCACTTTAACAAATCAAGCCGATCGTTCACCGCTGAAGGGAACTACGCTCCTGCAGGCGGCACTCATGATGCCGATTGTTGAATAGAATTGGTTCAGTCGACGGGCACCACATTGCCCGGCCTCAATCAGACTTGCCGATCGCTGACCAACGGTGCGTTAAAGCGCTCATAATCGAACCTAATGCAGGCAGCACGTACCAACGCGGTTGCCGAGCAAGGAACAGAGCCCGCAAGGGACTGAGAATGTGGTGCGCACGTTGGCTTGACTTTAGGTCTGATTTGATCCGATCTGCCCCTGGTTCCAAGGGGCTCGTCGCCTACGGGGCTGTGCGCGGCGACAGGCTGGACGTTTAGAGCGATCGCCCTGGCAAACCTAAGATGATTCGTTGCCTCGCCCGGTACAATGTCTGTCGATGATGGCTAAGGTGAAGATTGTCGCAAATGCGAACATCACCATACCAGCGGCAACCACACTTCCTCGTGCCAGCGCGGCTCTTGGACGTAGTCCACGACATAGGCCGACAACACCTTGGTGCGTCCAGGAATATTTCCGCCGATCATCATCACGACGCCGAATGTGCCTATCGTGTGAGAAAATCCAAGCACGGCCGCTTTAACGAGCTCCAGTCGCGCCAGCGGTGCGATGATAGCAACGAAGCCATACAATGGCGAAACACGCCCTGTCATTTCCAACGGGTGATCGCCAACCGCAAGAAAGGCGTTACGTATCGGCTGCACGACCAATGGCAGCGCCGAGAGCACCGATCCGACCACGATCCCGACGAAGGTAAGAGCGAGCGTGCGCTCGCCCCAGAAAGAGGCGAGAACGCCGCCGGGTCCGTCGGGGCCGAGCAGAACGAGTACGCAAAAGCCGAGAGCCGCTGGGGGTAGTACCAGCGGAAGGGCAATTAGCGCAGCGACAGCCTCGCTCAGAAAAGTCTTTGAACGCGCCAGCCACCAGGCGAGGGGCACACCAATCACGAGGAGGATCACGGTCGTCACGCTAGCGAGCTCTATCGTGAGCGCAATGGATTGCGAGATCTCTGACGAATCAAAATCCATGTGCGTCAGCCCGCCAACGAGCGCAGGTCGCCGTATCGCGATAGTGATTGCCTGCACGTCGGGCTGCCCAGCGATGTGGTGCGAATAGCCATTTGTTCGTGCGGCAGCTCGCTCTGTCCCCCAAATTTACGCGCACCGTTTCTGCGAGCAAGAGCAGCATCGCAAGGCTCATCGGCAACTCCTGTGACAAGTCCGCTTCGTCCCACCCGACGGCGGCAGCTTCTCATTTGTCATCAGCAATTCGAGTGCCACGTGCGAACAGCGGCGGCGCTATGCTTATGTGAAAGCACTTTGCGTAGACGCCGACGTCACCGTGGAGTGGACCTAACGCTTTGTCAGGTTTCTGGCATCTTTGTTTCCAAGCGGACAGCAACAGCCGCCCAACGAAAACGGCAGACTCGACTCGAGAAATGCCTGTTTGGTTTGTCGGCGGCTCAAATCCCGTGCTCGCAGGGTCGGTAGCTGAACCGATCGCAAGAAGCCTGCCGGTCGGCAGCTACGCAAACGAAGTAGCTGAAAACTCGTCGTAAGGCTGGTTCGGCGACGCGGCAAAGGCGCGAGGGGCCGCGAGCGACGGCCGCTCCCCTGACCGGCTTAGCTTGCACATCGTCAGCACAGGCGTGGAGACAAACGCCGCGTCATCGACGAGATTGGCCGCTTGCGGAAAAACGCAGTCATCCATCAGAGGTCCTACCCGGGCAACGCAGCTCCTAGCCAGACTTCCATTCGGTAAATGCGTTCAATCCAAAATAGCAATTTTACCAACTGCACGTACTGCTGCACGATCTCAACACTCCAGCATTCCGCTAATGCGCGCTACGCTGCAGCCTAATGTTCGACCTTGCGAACACGGCTAAGAGCACTCAAGCCGATGCCACCGAAGGGAGGCCATTGTCCGCGACTTTTTAGTCCGCCGCAGTTTGGGATTTGGTGCATATCTTGCTTAGCGAGAAAGGACAACGCAACTAAACGCCTGCCTTTGGAAAGACGCGCCGGCTCTCGGACGCGTCTTCAATCGCGCAAGGCTATAATGATTAGTCTCGTATGACACTGTCGCCTCTCACCGAGCCGCGGCACACATTCGAGTATATTCGGGAAGGAAGCGTCATGACCACCATGGCAACCGCGGCGCCTGTGCGCGCGTCGCAAGCTTGGTATAAGATACTCTACGTCCAGGTGCTGATCGCAATCCTAATTGGCGCCATGGTTGGCTGCCTATGGCCGTCTGTCGCCACAAACGACTGGGTCAAGGCGCTCGGTGATGGGTTCATCAAGCTCATCAAGATGGTGATCGCGCCCATTATTTTCTGCACCGTCACGTCTGGCATTGCGCATATTCAAGATGCCAAGAAAGTCGGGTGCGTCGGCGTCAAGGCGCTGTTCTATTTCGAGATCGTCTCCAGCTTTGCCTTGCTGTTGGGCCTTGCCATGGGCAATCTGGTCCGGATTGGCCATGGCCTTGCGGTCAAACCGGATGCTGCGGCGGTCGCCAATTACGTCAAGCAGGCGGAAGCCTCGAAAACCGTCGACTTTATTCTCAACATCATTCCCGATAGCGTGGTCGGCGCCTTCGCTCGCGGCGATGTTCTGCAGGTTCTCCTGTTCGCGATCCTTTTTGGCTTCTCGCTGATGGCGTTGGGAAAGCGTGGCGAGCGTCTGCGCGGCATGATTGACGACGTCGCGCACGCGGTGTTCGGGGTAATAGCTATTGTAATGAAAGCGGCCCCGATCGGCGCCTTCGGCGCCATGGCTTTCACAGTCGGCAAGTTCGGGCCCGCAGCACTCGGCAATCTGATCGGTCTGATCGCGCTGTTTTACGTGACTGCTGCCCTATTCGTAGTAGTCGTGCTTGGTCTGATCGCCCGCCTCGTCGGCTTTTCAATCTTCAAGTTCCTTATCTATATTAAAGACGAGCTTCTGATCGTGCTCGGTACTTCATCCTCCGAAAGCGCGCTCCCTCAATTGATGGAGAAGCTCGAGCGGCTGGGCTGCTCCAAGCCGGTGGTCGGGCTGGTGGTGCCGACTGGCTACTCCTTCAACCTTGACGGCACCAATATCTATATGACACTTGCAACATTGTTCATTGCCCAGGCACTCGGTGTCGATCTCAGCTTTGGCCAGCAGCTCACGATCCTGCTAGTAGCAATGCTAACTTCGAAGGGAGCAAGCGGCGTCACCGGCGCAGGCTTTATCACGCTCGCTGCGACATTATCGGTAGTAAACCCAGCTCTGGTGCCGGGCATGGCAATCGTGTTTTCTATCGACAAGTTCATGAGCGAGGTGCGCGCCCTCACCAACATCATCGGCAATGGCATCGCGGCTGTGTTCGTATCCTGGTGGGAAAGCGAGCTCGATCACGTGACGCTGCAGACTCGGCTCAACAAGTCCACCGCTTCCACTACTATCGACACTACAAGCACATGAGGTAGGTCCCGGATCTGAACCGCCGCCATTCGGACACGAATACTCCCCCTGCGCTCTCCGGCGCACAGCATTATTCCGCGCCGCAGCCAGGGCAGCTGCCCCTGAGAGGCTAGGGTCCAGACTCAATTGAGCCAATATGCGACGAGAGCGGCGAGATGAACAGCGGCCAAAAAATTACGGGCGAGCTTGTCATATCGCGTGGCGATGCGCCGGAAGTCCTTGAGCCTGCAAAAGCAGCGTTCGATGACATTTCGTCCTTTGTAGGCGCGTTTGTTGAAGCGATGGATGACGACACGGTTAGATTTATTGGGGATTACGGGCTTGGCGCCACGACGAATGATTTCGCCGCGAAGCTTGTCGCCATCATACCCTTTGTCGGCGAGGAGCACGCTCATGGGTGGCGCGAGCGCCAGGACATCGGGAGCCGCAGCGATATCGGCATCCTGGCCTGGAGTCAGATGCAGGACGACCGGCCGGCAGAGCGGATCGCTCAGCGCATGGATTTTTGTCGTGCGGCCTCCGCGCGAGCGGCCGATTGCTTGATTGTGCTCCCCCCTTTTCCGCCGGAGGCACACCGGTGAGCTTTAATCGAGGTCGAGTCGAGCGACAGTACGACGCCGTCTTCGCCAGGCTTGGCCAGCGCTTCGAAGATTGCGCACCATCGTCCTCGCTTGGCCCAGCGATTGAAGCGATTGTAGATCGTCGTGTAAGGGCCGTATTCACGTGGACAATCACGCCATCGTGCACCCGATTGCAGCATGTGAATGATGCCGCTGACGATGCGTCGGTCGTCGTCCCGATCCGGCCCCGTCAGTCCCCTCGGCAGATGCGGTTCGATACGCGCCCATTGCCTGTCGTTCAGCCAAAACAAACCAGCGCGCATTCTCTCGCCCCCGAATCAACACGTAGGCAAGAGAATCACGTGGCGCTATTTAGGTACAGACCCTAGTACCCGGAATCAGAGCTGAGTGATACGGCGGCCTTTGAAACGGCGTTGACGGACCTTTTTCTTGGTCCAGACGAAGGGCTCGGCTCTGTCGTTGTATGCGTTGACGTAGGCATCGATGTGTTCCTGAAGCTGCTTGAGGCTCGTGAAGGAGGTGCCGCTGAGCGACTGCCCCTGCAAGATGGAAAACCATACTTCGACCTGATTGAGCCATGACGCACTTGTCGGCGTGAAATGAAATTGCACGTTGGGGTGGGCCTTGAGCCAGTCCTCGTTCTTTTTATGGGTGTTGAGGTTGTCGAGGATGACGTGAAGCTTGCGGTTCGGAAAAGTCGCGGTGACGCTGTTCATGAAATCGAGAAACTCGACGCGGCGCCGGCGTTTTGAATGGGTCGCGATGATCTTTCCGGTGGCGACTTCGAGCGCCGCAAACAATGTTGTGGTGCCATGCCGCTTGTAATCGTGGCTTTGGCCGGTTAAGGCGCGGCCATTGGGCAACTTCAGATAACCCTGCGCTCGCTCCAAAGCCTGGATCGAGGGCTTCTCGTCCACGCACAGCACAATGGCCTTCGCCGGCGGCGCGACATAGAGGCCGACAACATCGGCGGCTTTGGCCGTAAAGTTCGGGTCGTTGCTCTCGCACCAGGACTTGCGAGCCACCAGGTCAATCTTGTGGCTGCGCAGGAACCGCCAGACATATTGGACATCGACATCGCCCAGCGCCTCGGCCAGCAGGGGGCCGGTCCAGCGCGCAAACCCTTGCGGTGGCGGCTTATCCAGCAGCTTCAGAATCCGCTTGTCGGTCGTCTTCGTATAGATCGGCTGCTTGCCAGGCCGCGGCTTGTCTTGCAGCCCTTCAAGGCCATGGTCGGCATAGCGATGCCGCCAAAGGCTGACAATCCGCGGCTGGACCCCAACTTCCTTGGCGATCGACCGGGTGCTGCGCCCATCCGCCGCCAACAGAACTATCCGCGCCCGCTTCAAATCGCGCTGCAACGTCACCGGTGAGCGACAGCACGCCTCAAGCACCTTGCGATCTTTCCTCGAAAGGTGGACTTCTCTTGCTTCGGGTATCATCCCGACCTTGAATCACGACTCACGTTCCAAGAAAAGTGGGTACTAGCGAGAAAAGAGGCAGGAGCTTTTTCAGGGTTTCGCTTTCGCACTCAAGGGCTACCGGCCATCTGAACGCTTGTGCAACATTTTTGCCAAGCCGATGACGGGACTGACGGACTAGGTATTGGTCCGCCTACGAAGATCCATATGCACGTCGCTCCACTTGCCTCACGCGATTAAGGACGACGTAGGGATCCTGCGGACGCAGCTTGTCGTTCTCGTTACGATGCGCGCTGCGTTAGCAGAGCATGGTGGGTGTGATCAGCGTGAATGGCACTCGACAAAGCCGTGGCGAGTCATACGAGGCTGCCCTGCGTTCTGCGACGCCGCTCGCTTCCAGCGGAACCAGTTTTTCGCAGCTAAAGCGCGATAAGATTGGAACGAATCATCATCGCGCGTAGGACTCGCGCGACTCCGGCTTCTGTGTCGGCAGGCGAACTTGCGCTTTCTTCGCGGGAGCGGCTGAGTCGGGGAGACGAGTCATTGGGCAGCTTTTTTCTGATCCTTGCCGGTCCGGAGGCGCGCCTTCGAACCTATCGGCTGAACTGAAACCACTGTCCTCATTCCGCGGCCTAATGGGGCGCATTGGCCGTAGGCTCGAGCGATGCGCAAAAGCGGACGTTTCAGCTTCGACTAAAGTCGCGTCAGCGACACCTACTGAAGGTTTAGGACAAATATACGTATGTTTATAATGCGTTTTTTCCCCGCGCGTGCTGAGTTCGGCAGCCGATGATCGATCTTGCACACGCTATCATGCGGACCCAAGTGTTCAAGATTGCCTCATTTTTGCCTAAAATGCTATAGCTCTCCCGCCGGATAACAGGCCGGACGGTCTCAAAATGTATAGGATCAGCAGTTTCAAACGTTCAGCCCCTCAGTTGACCTTGGGCAGCATAGCGCTAGCCGCGGTTACACTGACTTGCGTGTACTTTCAGGCGCATTTCGCCGCCGCGGCGTTCGCCTATTTGTTAGTAGTCTTACTATTTTCGTTGATGGGCAGCTTCATTGCTTCATCAGCGCTTTGCATCGTCGCAATCGCTGCTCTCGCATACTACTTTGCGCCGCCGGCGTTTAGTTTACGAATCGATGATCCCCGCGATGTTCCTGTGGTTGTTGCATTTCTTATTGTCTCTGTTGTCGGAACGTACCTGATTGGAAAACTCCGCCAGGAAAGAGAGGCTGCACGTGTGGCTGCGGCCAAGCTTCAGCGGAGTGCCTCGGATTTGGAGGATCGTGAAAAACGGTGGCGCGCAATTTTCGAGCACAATCCAGCCATGTACTTCATGGTCGATGAGGCCGGCATTGTCCTCAACGTCAATACGTTGGGCGCGACACAACTGGGATTTGCTTGTGCAGAACTATTGGGCCAATCCGTGCTCGACGTATTTCTGGAGGAGGATCGCGCATTCGTCCGCAAATGCATTCAGACGTGTCTTGAGGATGTTGGACAATCGCGCACTTGGGACGTCCGGAAAGTCAGGAAGGACGGTTCTGTATTGTGGGTGCGTGAAAACGCCAAGGCCATGCTTTGGGCCGGCGACCGCCCCGTCATCCTCATGGCGTGCGAAGATATTACGGAGCGCAAGCAGACCGAGCTTGCGCTGCAGCGGAGCGAAGCGCATTTGGCTCACGCGCAGGAGTTGAGTCATACAGGCAGCTTCAGCTGGAACGCCTCTACCGGCGAGGCCTTCTGGTCTAAGGAGACATTTCGGATTTTCCAAATCGATCTTCAGACGACACCGGCGCCACAACTCGTCATTGAGCGCACGCACCCAGATGATAGGGCTTCTGTCAAAGAGATTATCGATGAAGCGATGCGAGACCTGAGGGATTTCGAGCACGAGTACCGGCTGCTGCTACCTGACGGCTCCGTGAAGCACATCCATGCGCAGGCACGAGTCACGCGAACCGCCTCTGGTGAAATTGAGTTTGTTGGGGCAGCCACCGATATTACGGCAGCTAGGCGAGCAGAACAGCAGTTGCGCCGAAGCGAGGCCTATCTGGCCGAGGCTCAGCATCTCACTCACACAGGCAGCTGGTCCTGGGACGTCCACACACGAGATTTCGTTTATCGCTCCGCTGAGGTCGACCGCCTGTTTGGCTTTAACCCACAAGAGCCGGTTTCGCTAGAGACTATTCGATCGCGCATCCATCCGGAAGACTTGCCAGGGTTGCAGGAGGTGCAGCGTCAGGCGATTGACCAGGAGCACGAACGGTTCGAATATGATTTCCGTGTTATTCTGCCAGATGGCGGGATAAGGCGCATACACTCCGTTGCACACGTTGTCGTCGGCAGCGATGGTAATGTCAGCGAGCTGATCGGAACACATATGGATGTTACCGAGCAACACGCAGCTAGGGAACGCTTGGAAAACACGCTTGTAGCGCTGCGCGAGAGCGAACAGCGCTTTCGCGACTATGCCGAGACTGCTTCCGACTGGCTCTGGGAAACCGGGCCAGATCATCGGGTCACTCACTTGTCCGAGCACACCAGCGCTGCGGGAATTTTGGCGACAGGGTTAACGGGCCTGCTTCGCTGGGACATCGCGTGCGACATGGAAGAAGAACCGGAGAAGTGGCGTCAGCATCGGGCGACGTTGCAGGCACACCTGCCGTTCCGGGATCTCATCTACCGTACCGTAAATAGGATGGGATCTCCGATCTACGTCCGCACTAGTGGCAAGCCCTTCTTCGACGGAAACGGAAATTTTTTGGGCTATCGCGGCGTCAGCACTGACATCACCGCTACCATTCGCGCTGATCAGGCCGAACAAGAGCTGCGAAAGGCACAGGCGGAGCTTGCACATGTGACGCGTGTAACGACCTTGGGAGAAATGACAACTTCTATCGCCCACGAGATAACCCAACCACTCGCCGCTATCCTCAGCAACGCCGATGCGTGCCTCGGCTGGATGGCTCGCGATGTTCCCAATCTTGCAGCCGCGCGCTCTTCAGTCGAATGGATCATAGAAGATGCAATCCGGGCAAGCGAGGTGATCCGTAGTATTCGCGCACTCGCGAAAAAGGGCGAGATCGAGATGGTGCCGCTCGACATTAATCAGGTGGTTAGGGACGTCAGCGCGCTGGTAACACGAGAGCTGGTGAGCCACCAAGTGACGTTGCGAAGCGAGTTGGCGTCTGCGCTGCCTAGGGTCCTCGGTGATCGAATTCAGCTACAACAAGTGATCATCAATCTGGTGATGAACGGAATCGAGGCCATGGACGCAGTTACAGACCGGCCGCGTGAACTTCTGATTCAATCATCTACGGACGATCTGGGGTACGTGCAGCTTTCCGTGACCGATTGCGGCGTCGGGATCGCCGAGAATGACGCGGACCGCGTCTTGGACCCCTTCTTCACCACCAAATCGAGCGGCCTAGGAATGGGCCTTTCGATCTGCCGGTCGATCGTGGAAGTTCACGGAGGACGAATTTCAGTGGTTCAGAAAAATGGACCGGGCGCGACGTTCCAGTTTGCCCTTCCGCTGCATAAGGAGGCCATCTCGTGACAGGACGATTTGACTGGAGAGGCCAAGGCGGACATACCGAGGCTTCGACGAAGGCAATCGTCTTTGTCGTCGAGGATGACATCTCTATGCGTCGCTCGCTTACGAACCTTTTTCGATCGGTAGGCTTGGAGGTCGTGGCGTTCGGATCGGCCCGTGAAATGCTGCAGAGCACAATGCCGGACGTCACAAGCTGTCTAGTTCTTGATGTCCGGCTGCCGGGCCTGAGCGGCCTTGACTACCAGACCGAGCTCGCCAGGTTGAACATACACATCCCAATCATCTTCATTACCGGCCATGGCGACATTCCCATGACCGTCAGGGCCATGAAGGGAGGCGCGGTCGATTTCCTCAGCAAGCCCTTCCGCGATCAGGAACTGCTTGATGCCGTCGTTGCGGCGACCGAACGCGATCGCAAAAGACGAGAAGCTCAGCGAACCGTGGCGAACCTGAAATCTCTATTTGAGACCCTAAGCCCGCGAGAACAGGCAGTGATGAAACTGGTCGCGACGGGGCTGATGAACAAGCAGGTAGCCGCCGAACTTGGGCTCGCCGAGATCACCGTCAAGATCTACCGGGGACACGTAATGAAAAAGATGCGTGCCCGCTCGCTGGCTGACTTGATCAGAATGAGCGAGACGCTCGGAATTAGCGCCAATCACACTGAACAAACCCAAGTATGATTTTACAATTCCATCACTTAAGCCCACTTTCGCGAAAGTGGCTGACGGTTTGGCAGCCGCTGTACTGCGTCGGGAGGGCTCATCTTGTCCACGCCTTTGATTTCCGTCGTTGACGACGACCCCTCGGTCCGTGCGGCGACAGAAAACCTTTTGAAATCGCGTGGCTACGTCGTGCAGATATTTGCCTCGGCCGAGGCGCTCCTGCGGTCGCCGCGGTTGAACGAGATATCCTGCGTCATAACTGATGTGCAGATGGCAGCGATGAGCGGGCTGGAGCTGCTGGCAGAGATGCGGACGCGTGGTTACCAAGCACCCTTCATTTTCATTACAGCTTTCCCCAACGAGCGCGTACGCGCGTCAGCCTTGGACGCCGGAGCGATCGGCTTCCTCGCCAAACCATTCGGCGTACAAGAGTTACTCAAGTGTCTCGACAGCGCACTGCAGGCATATGGCGACCGAGGCCGCATCTGATTCGATCAACTGCGCGTTCTTGTCCGATCTAACGACGATCACGCACCGGGCAACCTCTTTGCGGCCGGAACCGCGACCTGCCCTAACGTTATTAGGAGCTAATTCTTGCCCGCCAAAGCATTACCGGCTACTGTCGGCTGCAAAACAACCTTTGACCTTGCGAGAGACGGAGGGTACGCCGGCTCGATTCATTCCAGGTCGTGATCAAAGTAATGCCGGCCCAGAGCGATCAGCGCCCCTAGCATTTAACTCCACCTGGAGCGAAGCTATATGCTCCATTGCAGAGCGGTTCCCGAGAGCGCTCGGCAAGCACGAGATTGGTTGTGCTCAGCCCAGCCGCGGTGACGACGAAATGGAGCTTCGCCAGGACGCCCCTCATGTCTTGGTCACCGCTTTTCCGGTGAAAGCGCTTTGAACGATGCCCAGCCCAAGGAATTGTTACGTCCGCTGACGCGTGCGGGTTGGACTTGTCTATAGGGCCGCCGCTTCGTTATCGATTCCCAGCGCTCCGGCTATCGTCAAGCTCCCACATCATGTGTGGCAGACCTCTGGTCCAACCCGTCAAACGTGCTCGGCGCAACACGTCCCCACCACGGCCGGGCTATCACACAGGTGTCCTCGCCGCAGCGAGCATCGGCAGCAACTGGTTTGTACTGTAGCCCCCAATTTCTTAGGGCAAACAAATCAGTCAGCAACTGCTAAGCTAAGGAGGACCGAGGAGACAGCATTGATGTCTCCTGTGTCAGAACGTAACCTAAGTTCGTCTGAGCTATGCGGGATTTTGGGTGACGAGGCGATCAGGCGGCGTGGTTTTCCGGCACTTGGATGACCTCGATGCCGTTTTCGAATCTGACACCTGCGCTGACCTTCGGCAACTGATTTGTGCCTTTCAGCCGCCGCCAGGTCTTTGATGCGGCGCAGAGCAGCTTGAACACCATCAACTTGGCAGTCGTTGACGATAACGAACCTTTCGTGCGCACCGTTCTGTGCCGGACCGTCGCGAACACGCTTTCGATGGGATTCGTCGTCCGCAAGTGGTCCCAATGCTCGGCGGGGAATTCGTAGAACGCAAGCATTGCGTCGCGATCTTTCGTCAGGCACTCGACCGCCTTGTCGTACTTCGCTCCGTATTTCTCGGCAAAGACATCGATCGCCACTTCGGCCGAAGCTCGGTTGGACGCCAAATAGACCTCGCGCAGATCCTTCTTCATGCTGGCCTGTACCGACACTGCGACTTTGTTCAAGATATTCGCGGTTTTGTGCACCCAGCACCGCTGATGTCGCGTGGCGGGAAAGACCTCGTCGAGCGCCTTCCAGAAGCCGAGCGCGCCGTCACCGACGGCGATTTCCGGGGCGATCTTCAGCCCACGGGTTTTCGCCTCGACGAGCAGTTCGTGCCAGCTCTGCGTGCTCTCGCGCACGCCGACCTGGAAGCCGATGAGTTCCTTCTTGCCTTCCGGCGTCGCGCCGATCAGCACCAGCATGCATTCGCTGTGGTCTTCCATGCGAGCCTGCAGGAAGACGCCGTCCGCCCACACGTATACGTACCGGCGCGCCGACAGATCGCGCTTCTGCCAACGCTCGTACTCGAGCTGCCACTCCGTCGTCAGTCTGGAAACCACCCCCGGAGAAAGATTCGGCGCATCCTTGCCCAAGAGCGCCGCCAGCGCCTCCTGGAAGTCGCCCGTCGAGATGCCTCGCAGGTACAGAACCGGCAAAAGTGCATCCAAGCTCTTCGTGCGCCGTGCCCACAACGGCAGGATCGCCGAGGTGAAGCGGATCCGCTCGCCATCGCTGGTCACCGCGCGATCGCGAATCTTTACCCGGGCGACTTCGACGGCGCCGATCCCCGTCTGGATCGTCCGCACTGGACCATGGCCGTGCCGCACGAGGCGGTCGCGGCCATCGGGACGCTTCAAGCCCTTCATCGCGGCGAGAAACGCCTCGGCTTCCATCTCGACAGCCTGCGCAAGCAGCTGCCGAGCACCAGATCGCAAAATATTCGTCAGTGGATCGTCGATCTCATCGGGCTGACGCAGTGGGACAATGTTGCTATGCTCGTTCATGGCGTATCGCTCTCCTTGAGGTTCTGGCAGGCTCGACACCCGCCTCGATACGCCGCCTATCTCATTCCGTCATCACCCAGTTTCCCGCATAGCTCGTCTGCTGGGTTGAGCTGGCCGCTTCCGGAGGGAATGACCGATGAAGACCTGGAGCTTTTGCTTTTCCCGGCCCCACGACCAGCGTCTCAGAGCCCGCAGCGGCCGGTGCCCGACTGGAGCTACATCGATAAAGAGCTCCGCCGGCGCAACGTAACCCGTCGCCTGCTCTGGGAGGAGTATCGCGCCGTTAATCCCGACGGTTTCGGGTACACGTGGTTCTGCACTACCTACGAGGCCTGGAAGGGGCGGGTCCGACCTTCGATGCGGCAGATTCATCTGGGCGGCGAGAAGGTGTTCGTGGATTTCGCCGGCGACACCATGGACATCGTCGATCCCCTGACCGGGGAAGTGCAGCCGATGAAGCTGTTCGTCGCGGCGATGGGCGCTTCGAACTACACCTACGCCGAGGCCTGCCCCAGCGAGAGCTTGGCCGACTGGATCCGGGCCCACGTCAACTTGTTCACGTTTTTGAGCGGAACGCCGACGTTCGTGGTCTGCGACAACCTCAAAGCCGCCGTCAGCAACCCCGACCGCTACGATCCCGGCCTCAATCGCACTTATGCCGAGATGGCGAGCCATTACGGCACGGCCATTCTCGCCGCACGGCCGCGGCGCCCAAAAGACAAGGCGAAGGTCGAGGTCGCGGTGCAAATCGCCCAGCGCTGGATTCTGGCCCGGCTGCGCAATCAGCGCTTCTTTTCCCGGGCCGAGCTCAACGCCGCCATCAAGACACTCGTCGACGAACTCAATGCTCGTCAAATGCGTGGCTTCGGCTCAAGCCGCGCCGAACTGTTTGCCGAACTCGACAAACCCAAGCTAACCCCGCTGCCAGATCAGCCTTATGCCTTCGCACGCTGGAAGCGCTGCCGCCTCGCTCCCGATTATCATGTCGAGGTCGACGGCCATTGGTACTCCGCGCCGTATCGTCTGATTGGCGAGCTGGTCGATGCCCGTATCGACGATCGGACGGTCGAGATCTTCCACAAGGGCCAGCGGATCGCCAGCCATGCCCGCGCGCCCAACCGACGCGGACACACCACCATCGCCGACCACATGCCCAGCGCCCATCGCCGCTACGGCGAATGGACCCCCGCCGCGGTGATCGCCGCCGGCGAGCGGATCGGTCCTTCGACAGCAGCGTTTTTCCAGGCCGTGATCGACGCCCGGCCCCATCCAGAACAAGGCTTTCGAACCTGCCTTGGCATTCTGGCGCTCGTCAAAAGCTACGGCGCCGACTGACCGGAATGGCCAAGGCCTTCGAGGAGCAGCGCCGATCGCCCGATCTCGAAGCCCTGCCGTTCGAAGATCGCATCGGCCTGTTGGTCGACCGCGAAGCCGCCGAACGCGACACCAGGCGGCTCACCACGCGCCTCAAGATCGCCGCACTGCGCCAGACTGCTTGCGTCGAGGACGTCGATCTGCGCACCCCGCGGGGCATCGACCGCGCCGTTTTCGCCAAACTCGTCGAAGGTCGCTGGATCGATCGCCACGAGAATTTGCTCGTCACCGGGGCAACCGGCCTGGGCAAAAGTTGGTTAGCCTGCGCGCTCGGCCACAAGGCCTGCCGCGACAACCGATCAGTCCTCTATCATCGCGTTCCAAGGCTGTTCGAGGCGCTCGCGCTCGCGCGCGGAGACGGACGCTACGCCCGGCTCCTCAAAAGCCTCGGCCGCGCTCAGCTTCTGATTTTGGATGATTGGGGACTATCGGTGCTCACCGCCGCGGAACGCCGCGATCTGCTCGAAATCCTCGAGGACCGACATGGCCGCGCATCCACCATCGTCACAAGTCAGCTCCCGTGGACACCTGGCATGGAGCCATTGGGGACCCCACGGTCGCCGACGCCATTCTCGATCGCCTCGTCCACAACGCCCACCGCCTCCAGCTCACCGGAGAAAGCATGCGAAAACGCAGCGCCAAAACCATCACCCTTGACGGCCAACCAGAACACTGACTCTATCTCCCATCGGCCGTAGCGGGCTGCTCACGATCGTCTGAATTCAGTGCTCACGATCGCGCGAAATCGATGCTCACGATCCGTGAAATCCGCAGTCTGCTGGGCGATCGCCTGCTCGCGCGTCAGGCGGGCCATTTCGACCGTCGAGACGCTGCCCGATTTGATCAGTGACGAGGCCCGCTCGACGGCGGCCACTGCCTTCTCCCGTCGCGCGGCCGCGGCCTCGATCGCCGACTGGATTTCGGCAATGCGCGCCTGGAGCTGGAGGATGCGACCGTCGCGGAACTGGGCCGCCTGGCGGGCGAGGTCCTGTTGCGCCGTCTCGGCGGCCGCAAGCTTGGCGGCGAAACTCGGGCGCTCATTTTCCATCCGGGACATCTGCCGCCGAAGATCGTCGAGCCGCACGCGATCGCCACGCGCGTTGACGACATGAAGGATCGCGTCGCCCTCATGGACCACGCTGAGTTGCGTCGAGCCTTGCGGCGGCTTCGCGCTCACGGTGCCGTCAATCGGCGAGCGCAACGTCACGATCCTGGCATTGACCACGGCCGCAACGCTCGAGGTCTGCAGCACGGCCTTCGTATTGCCTCACATATCGATGCTCCCGGGCGCGATCAGTTGCCTCATTTATTTTGCTCCTGGCCTGAGTTGAGGAGGAGGCCGGGTGCGGAGATGGCCGGGGTTTCGGAGCGCCCGGCCTCCTCCGCTGGCACCTCGCACGTCATTGGGGTGTTGTGACCTCATGCCCTGGCGGCATTTTTTCTGAAGCAAACAGCAGCGCATTCGCTTGCTCGCTGCGCCAGGATTTCAACCGACGTTGAAGGGTTCGAAGAAGCTTGTTCGGATAGTCTCCAGGATATTCCACCTGCAGGCGCGAGAGCAGTTCGCTGCCGGTCCGCCAAGGCTCGGCTTCAAACCATTTTCTCAAATCTGACGTTGCCCGGATAAGCGGATCGGGACGACGCCGGCCCCTTTTAGCCTTCACGATTGGCCGATCCGTCGGGCGCGTGGCGCCGTCCTTCCAGGCCGTTCGCAGGCTTGCCAGGAAGCGATCAATCGATTGTGATGCCGCAGCAGGATGGGCGGATGGTTGGATATCCGCGAGCGCCGCGAGGCGCTCCTGCACGTCGCGGATGTCGCGCAACAACGTGACCGGATCGAGAGCGGTATAGATTTCCTGGAGATGGTGGCGGACCGCATCAGGCGTGCGGGCGTCCGCTGACAGGCGCTGGTGGGGTGTTGCCGGCGCGCTGTATGTCTTACGTACACGAGCACCGTCGCGCTGCTTGGCTAACAGTTTGAACGAAGGTTGGAAGAAGTTTACGAACAGCCGCGCTGACCGATAGAGTTCCGCCAGTAGCTTGGCCGCCTCCAGGCCTTCGAACCTACGATAGCCGACCATCCTGCGCACGACGGCGCCGTTCTTTTGCTCGACGAACGCCTGGTCATTCTTCCGGTAGGGACGGCAACGCGTGAAGACAATGTTGGCCGCCTCGCAGTAGGCCTTCAACGTCTCATTCATGAACACGGTGTCATTGTCCGTGTCGAAGCCGAGCAGCGCAAAAGGCAATTGCTTGCGCAATTCCGTCAGCACCGTGCTCACCAGCGTCTGTTCGCGCACGATCAGAGGTGCGCACTCTGTCCAGCCGCTAGCAATGTCGGTGAGCACGAGGGTCTGGATGAAGCTGCCGCGCGCAGATGGACCGCTATGCGCTACAAGGTCGGCCTCGACGAATCCCGGCGCCGGATCATTCCAATCTGCCGAAGTCCGTATTGGAATACTGCGACGCAGGGAATGCCCCGCGTGCCGCCGGCGCTTGCGACCCAATTTTTCTCGAACCCGCACCAAGGCGCGGTCGATCGTCGCAGCGCTCATCGCCAAAAGTTTGGTGCGAATCTCAGGGGCAAGGTCGAGGTGCCCGTACCGTTCCATCGCCTCAATCAGCGCGGGCATTAATGCTTTCAGTCGCTTCCCGCAGATGCGGTCTGACGCCTCCCAAAGCAGCACGAGTGCGGTGTGTTCTGCTTCATTATATATCCGACGTCGCGCCCGTCGGCCCGGATGTACGCCTTCCTGGTTTCGAAGTAGACGCATCGCATGCTTCCGATGGAATCCGGTGATGTCGACGAACTCGTCCAATATCCGCGCCTTCTTCGCGCGATCCGACCGCCGATAGCGCACGCCTGCCGCCGCCGTCAGTTCCTTCCGCGTTGCCATGCTTAGCCACCCCATCTCCGCCCCTCGCTCGTTCCCGGTCCAGGGGAGCAATTTACGTGAGGCAACGGCTTAGGATCCGGTAACAATTAAGGCGAGGCAATGCGGCTTTGATTGTCGCGGAGCGTCAATCAAGCGAGCGTTTTTTGTGTCGCGTGCTCCGGTGGCCGCCCTGGACCACGCTTTCGCTCGAGGGCAGTCCGCCTGCGATAGCTCTCGACGTTCATCTCGACGATGGTGGCGTGGTGAACAAGGCGATCGATCGCCGCGAGGGTCATAGCTGGGTCCGGAAAGACCTTGTTCCATTCTCCAAAGGGCTGATTGGCGGTGATCAGCAAAGAGCGTCGCTCGTAGCGTGCGCTGATGAGCTCGAACAGCACACTGGTCTCGGCCTGGTCCTTGGTGACATAGGCAAGATCGTCCAAGATGACGAGATCGAAGCGATCGAGGCGGTTGATGGCGCCCTCGAGGTTGAGCTCGCGGCGAGCCACCTGGAGCTTCTGCACGAGATCGGTGGTGCGGGTGAACAGGACGCGCCATCCGTTCTCGATGAGGGCCAAGCCGATTGCTGCCGCCAAGTGGCTCTTGCCTCCACCGGGCGGACCAAACAGCAGCAGATTGGCGCCCTTGCCGAGCCAGCCGTCGCCGGCGGCGAGTGCGGTCATTTGCGCCTTGGAGATCATCGGCACGGCCTCGAAGTCGAAGCTGTCAAAGGTCTTTCCGGTAGGCAGCCGCGCCTCGACGAGATGGCGCTCGATGCGGCGGCGGCCGCGCTCAGCGATCTCGTGCTCGGCAATGGTGGCGAGGAAGCGCGCCGCCGGCCAGCCTTCTTTATCGGATTGCTCGGCAAATTGCGGCCACAGCGCCTTGATGGCGGGCAGCCGCAGCTCGTTGAGCAACAGATTGAGGCGCGCGGTGTCGACTACGTTGGTTGTGCTCATGCGGCGCCTCCGATCTCGGCGGTACCGATGAGGCATTCATAGGTGGCGAGCGGTGCGAGGCGTACCACGACGTTCGGCACCTGGGCGGGATCCGGGGCGAAGTGAGTACGTAGCCGGTTGAGGTCGGGCAGCCGGCCGTCGTTCAGGTCAGCCGTGAGCTGATTGGCGAGTTCGGCCTCGCAACCGCGCTCATGGGCGAGTGCGAGGAGATCGACCATGATCCGGCAGGCCTTCTTGTCCGGTAAGCGTTTGCGCAAGACGTCGAAGGCTCGGCGGTAAGCTTCCCGGGGGAACAGCTGGTCGCGGTAGACCAGGTTGAGGAGCGCCATCGGCTTGCGCCGCAAGGAATGGATCACGTGCCGATAATCGACGACCTGATCGTGCTTGCCATTGGGATGCGGCCGCCCGCGCGGCAAGGTGAGGAGATGCGTGCCGCCGACAAACACGTCGAGGTGATCGTCATACAGGCGCACCCGCAGCCGATGGCCGATCAAGCGCGACGGCACCGTGTAGAACACCTTGCGCAAGGTGAAGCCGCCGGACGACGTCACGTGGACGATCACCTCTTCATAGTCCGACGTGCGGCGGTCCGGCAGATCCTGAAGTGCGCTACGTTCACTGTCGATCCGCTTGGCGTTGCGGGCATTGCGGCGGCTGGCGATCTCATCGATGAAGCCACGATAGGCAGCTAGATCGTCGAAGTCGGCGGTGCCACGCAGCAACAGCGCGTCGCCGATCGCTCGCTTGAGATGACCATGCGAACTCTCGATCGCCCCGTTCTCGTGGGCGATGCCACGATTGTTGCGGGAAGGCCGCATGCCGTAATGGGCACAGAGGTCTTCGTATCGCCGCGTCAGATCGTCTTTGGCGTCGCGGTCGAGATTGCAAAAGGCGGCCGACAGGCTGTCGGTGCGATGCTCCCGTGGCGCCCCACCGAGTGACCACAAGGCATTCTGCAGGCCTTCGGCCAGAGCGACGAAGCTCTCACCGCCGAGCACGACATGGGCGTGCTCAAACCCGGAATAGGCCAGCCGGAAGTGATAGAGACGATGGTCGAGCGGTACGCCCGCGATCGTGACACCCAATTCGCCCATGTCGGTGAAGTCGGACAGGCCGCGCTGACCGGGTTCGTGGGTCTGGCGGAAGATGACCTCCTGCTCCTCGCCGTGGATCGCCCGCCAGGCCCGGATCCGGCGCTCCAGCGTGCGACGGATGCCGGCGCCGAGCTCGGGATGGCGTCGGAGCAACTCCTCGAAGATCGTGACCGGCCGCACACCGGGGGCGGCCTTCAGCATCGGCGCGATCTCTGTCTCAAATACGCGGGCCAAGGGATCTGGCCGGCGACGGCCGCGGGGAGCCTTCTTCTGCGACGGAAGGCGTCGATCCTTCTCGATCCGGTAAGCGGTCGAGGTGCTGAACGAAGCCTTGGCGGCGGCCACGGGTGGGCTATCGGTCTGACGGTACTTCATGTAGAGCCTCATTTGGTGATCGGTAATGTGTCGGCCTGGCACGCGAGTGATTCCTCTTGGCGGAAGAACCACTTGCATAACCAGCCGGCCGCGATCACCAGTCGGCGCGGTCCGCTGTGGATCGCGCCGACGCCGGGCTCGTAACTCCGGTCGGGCTACGCCCTCCCTGCGTCACGAGCCCGGCGTAGCCCTCTCATCATGGTCGACGCTCCACTTCCATCCTGTTCGCCGCGCGGCATCCGATTCGTGTGATTGCGTGCAGGCTTGAAGATAGCGGACCTTTCGTCCCGCGGGCGCCGACCGCAATTATGTCATCGTGTGGGGTCCGGACGCCGATCGGCGTCCCAAGTACTTGATTGACTTCGCGCGTACGGGGGTCAATGTTCAGCGTCGATTCACAGCCAACTCTATCTCGCCCACGGCGACATCAGCCCCTGAGTCGGTTTTGCAGTGCCTGCCGATCGACGACGAGCTGGTCCAGGTGGACTGTCTGCCCTCCTTGCTCCAATTGCCTAACCAGCGCCCGCGTCCCGTCCACGACAAAGACGCCGCAATCATAAGTGTTCTGCTGCTGGGCCATGCCGGCTGGCTCCAGGCGGAGGTGCAGCCTACTTGCGAGATGCTCTGCATGCTTTTTGTTGAGTCCCCTGTAGGAATCGTAGTGGTAGGCGACCGGCTGCCCCCGGTCACTGCGATCAACGAACAGCAGCGACCAATGGTTGCCGAGGTTATTAGGATCTTCAGGGTTGGCATTAATCACGGGCAGGAACAGGAAGTCGGCTGTATCATTAAATTCATCATCATGGACGATGCGCTGGAACTCGGTTTGCACGACGCCATCGTCGTTAGAGCCCAGATAATTTAGGACGATGAGGGGATTCACGAACCGCGTCCGGGCGGCGAGATCCGGATCGTTCCTCTGCAAATCCTGCTCCTGGAGCCGGTAATCCCTGTCGATATGCTCGTCGCCCAGCCATTCCGTGTCCTCGAGCACCAGCCCGTGGCCGTGAGACGAGACTGTCGGATCTAAAGCCCCGATCTGAGCGTTGGCGGAGGTGATCGGAAACGGCCGTACAGAATTAGCATCGTCGCGTGATTCGGACGGCGTGGGCGCAGTCAGATCAACCAATGGAAAACCGCGGTAGGTGTCCGAGCGCGCCCTGGCAGCGGGCGCCGGCGCAAAGTGAGCATCGTCGCGCAATTCCCACGGCGTGGGCGCATCCAGATGCACCAATGACTCAAGGCCGCCGTAGATGTCTGAGGGAGCCCTGCCGGTTGATGGTGAGGCCGGTTCTTGCATCTGCCGTCGCGCCAGCTCCTCGCGCAACCACGCCAAAGCTTCATCATCCGAGAAGGCTGGCGCCGGAGAAAGCCCCTGCGGCGAACCGGGCTGTCGAGCGCCCTGGTGATGCCCCGGTACTGGCCCGGCAAACAGCGGCCGAAAGTCAGGCGCCGGGGCCCAAGCATTGTCACGCAACTCGAATGGTGTGCGCGGATTCGGATTAACCGCTGCCTCAAGACCGGCGTAGGTGTCTGAGCGAGCCCTGGCAGGATGCGCTGGCGCAAAATGAGCATCGTCGCGCAACTCGGACGGCGTCGGCGCATTCAGATCAACAAATGGCTCAAGACCAGCGTAGGTGTCTGAACGGGCCCTGGCAGGATGCGCTGGCGCAAAATGAGCATCGTCGCGCAACTCGGACGGCGTCGGCGCATTCAGATCAACAGATGGCTCAAGCCTGCCCTTAGCATGTGACGGGGGCCTGGATGGTGATGCTGGTTCGTGCAGCTGTTCACCCAACCAAACCCAAGCTCCCGCGCTTGGGCTTGCCGGCGTTGAGGGAAGATCCTGCGCCGAGCCGGGATGCCGATCGCCCCACGCGGCCGGCGAGCTCGGCTGCTCAGGGCCTGGCAGCCCCAGCTCTCGGTTCGCCTCGATGAGTTTTAAGTAGCTGCGAAGATGCGACAAATCGGGACGGTATCTTGCGCCTCCGGTCCGTTGGAACGCCAGCACATCGTTGTCCAGCGTTAACTGCTCCTTGCTAGAGCCGTTAAGTCGCCCGATGATGCTCCCTTTGCGATTCCCTTTAAGCCACGCACTCAGCGCGCGAAGACGTGTCGCCCGCTTTTGCGCAGACCCCTTATCCTTCGCAGTTTTAACATGTTTCAGAGCTTGGCTCAGCGCGCCCTCGATGAGGGGCGCATCTTCTGGATGAGGAACCAGGCGACGTGGGGCACCGAGGACGCGGGGTTCGGGAGCTTCGGCTTCTTCACCCCCACGCAAGAGCCGCCGGAGAACATCCAGGGCCGATGTAATGCGGTGCTGGGGGTCACGGCCCAATCTCCGGTACGCCGCAATTTCCTCATCCAGCGGTGTACCTTTTCGTAGCCGAGAAGCTACGGACCCCCCATGCTCTGCGTTGACCCAGCGAACAAATCTCCCAAGCCCGGAAACACTGTTATTGATGGCGCCTGGGGTGAGCTTGCGCCGCTTGGCGTCTACACGAAACCTCGCCAAGAGCTCCGCGTCTTCCCCCGGGAGCGGCTCGCCGATTAGCTCGTTTTGCGACAGCATCGGAGCCTGCATCTGCAATGGGGACGCCGCCAGTTGATGGGATGGCGTCTGCATCAGCTGCCGCTCAACGGCGACGCCCTGCGGATTGCTTAGCGTCTTCTGCCTCTTCGCTGATCTCAACTCCCCTATATCATGCTCATTGATGACGAGAACCTGCTCGCCTGGCCCGAGCGGGTTCCTGTGACGTTTATCCGTCAGTTCGTCGTCATGGTGGCGCCAGTTCAGGGACCCTGCAGCATCCAATGCCAGGCCATGCGGCGGTGAAACCCCATGGTCGGCGCGGGGCAAGTTCAAGTCACGAAAAGACCCTCCTGCATCCGCTGCTTGTTGATGGTGCGCAATTGTCTCGATAGGCGGCGAGGAGCTGGGTCCGTCCATCGTCTCCAAAAGCAGATCCTGCTGGTTCGCAGGCAGAGTCTCCGGCCAGCTGATAGCTCCGCTCGAGCTGTGCTGTGCAGTCGCGGCCCGGGTCCGGCTCGGCTCAGCGCGAACCGCGCCTTCGAAATCAGGAACGGGGCGAATATGAGGCCGGAGCTCGATCGCTCTAGCACCCGCCGGCGACCTCAGGAGATGAGCCAGTGCGGCCCCGGCTTTTCTGCGGCCACGGGGGTCCGCCTCCTTATACTGGCTGACATCATTATCCAGCGAGCCGTCGCCAAGTCGAGCAGCAATGCCGGGCTTATCGTTCTCACGGAGGTAATCACTGAAATCGATAAGAAGAGTTGCATACTTCCTGACGGTGTTGGCGGTGCCTGACGCTGCATCTTCCTTGTACCCTTTGATGAGATCCGCATCTTGGGAATAGGGATTCAGCTCAACCCGGCTTGCAATCGGCGCGATGCCGCCCGGCGATTGGGAGGCTCGAAGATGAACCAGTGGCGTAGCGATGGCCTGCCCCTCCTGCTTGCCGAACTCCAGGGCATCCTCGACCAGCGACTCTTCGGAAAGCCGGGCAGCAATGCCCGGCTTTCCGTTCTTTACGAGCCAATGCCCCAATCCGAGAAGACAACGTACATTGCGCCTGACGGTGCGCTCGGTGGCCCCAGCCTTGAAGAGTGCCGGCCCGAGCCCCTCAATAAGAGACGCATCGTCGGAATAAACAGGATCCATGCCGCTTCCTGCGAAAACCAAATTTGCATGGCCGAGCGGCAGCGCCGACGCATTCAGCGTCGTTCCACCGCCTTCACCGTGCGGAGCCGGCGTATATGGTTGCCCGCTCGCCCGCACGATGGGTCGCGCCTCAGATCGCGATGCATCCGCTTGATAGGCGCGGACCTGCATGAGCACGGGAGCGGACAGGACAGCGACCTCGCTCAGCTGCCGCTGAAAGGCCGCCGCCTCTGCCGACGAGTCGGCTGGAGAGGCATCTTGCGCGTCCACGCTATCCGTTTGTTGCCCCCCCCGATTCATTGAGACGAATTTCATGTGTACTCACTTTCGAAGATGAAGAGCCTGGAGCGCTGATCGCATGCGCCTGGACTTGAGACGACACATCGCCGGCATTTGACGGTTCAGCTGCCAAGCGAAAGGAAGTTGGGGTCACGACGCTCCCGATCGAATTTCAATCGGACCCTGTTGTCGATCTGTTCGAGGAAGCCCGCGCCGGCTTCGAGCTCATCGAGGATTTCCTCTCGGTGAGAAACGGTCCACTTGATCGTGTCACCACAGCGACGCTCTGGCGCGGGACACCCAGGTAACTACATCCCGAGGCGCGCGAACTGCATCGACGCGTGCTCCGCCTCGGGAAGGGGATGCCACGGCTGGCCGCCAGCTGCGGTGCGCAACAAGGACCTACAGAACGCCGGCGTGAGCTTGCCGCGGTGGATCACGACGTTCTCGCGCCCCGTCGCAGCTCGAGCGCTCTGCCAGTCCTGATTGTAGCCGCGCTGGTCATTGGACTTCACGTGGCAAGCGGCGAACCCGGCATCGCTCAGCGTTGCCAACTGCCTGGCATGTACCGGCCGCTTGGTATGGATGTGCACCCACATCGGGCTTGGCGTCGCGCCATTGCGCAGGGCCTTGGGCTGCAGCTTGATCTCGAACAGTGTCCCCGGATCATCCTTCAAGGCGCGCGGTGAATTCACAGCCGCCAACTCCCCGGCCGCTCGCAACTGTTCAAGATACTTCTGGGACGGAAACGCGTAGGTCTTCATGCAATCGATCGTGATCACTGCCTTTTGCGCCGTGAAAGAGTTTGCCTGTCCCTGCACCTCGGACAACATCGCCTTGAGCCGGGCTATTTTGTCGTGCACTTCCGGCACTTGCGCAGGCGTGAGTAGGACACGTCGGCGAGGCTCCTCCAGCGCGGCTACACTGGCCTCAATCTCGGAGGCCTGTGTCTGCAGGCGCTTAACGACGAGATCCACGGCGTGATCGGCGTCCTCGGGCTTCCCGTGGCGCGCTTGCGAGACCGCGCTTTGCTGAGCCGGCAGATCGAACTGCAAAAGTTCGTCCAATCGCTTGAGTAATCCGGTCAGTGCGTTCCTGGAGGGCGGAGCCTGCAATATCTCCAGGTGCCCGGTCGCCGACGATGACGCCCTCGCGAGTGCCGCCTCCTCCGCGCTCGCGAGTTTCTTCGTACCCAGATCCGAGAGTACGATCACCTTGACTGTCGGGGCCGTGGCAGCGTCGGGCGTGGCGAGCTGCGGCTCGCGCGGCCCGGCCGCCGAACTTCGCTCGCCTGCGGCCGGTGCGCGCTTGCCCTTCCCCTCCCTGCGGGCCGCGCCCCCCTCAACCACTACGGCAGTCCGGGCCGTCGGCTCAATCACGGCGGGCGTCTTTGGCTGCACGTCCAAAAGACGCGTGACGTCGTCCGCGGTGACCCATGCACCATCCGCGATCTGGCCCAACAGTTTTAATGGAAGGTCGGCATCCGTTCCGGCGTCCCTTAGCCTGGTAACGATTCCGTGCACCCCTGAGGCAAATTCCGAAAGCCGCTCCATGACTCCTTCCAGAACGGTGCAGTGGTCTGCGTCGAGTGCCGCTCCGTTGCTGCTCAGAACGGCTTCGGACGCCGAGTTAAATGCCGGAAAAACATCCTCGATAAAGGTCCCGAGCAGACGCACCCGCCCATCCTCACCCATGAGGGCGTCGCTTACAGCTGGTTCGAACGTGCTCGCCCGCGACTCAATTAGAAGCTGAGCAAGAGCAACCTGCGATTGCAGATACACGCACTTCGTATAAAGTGCCCAGCCGGTCTGCAGGCGTAGTGCGGCCTCTTCGGCCTGCCGCATCTCGGGCGTGGTGCTCGGCAAGTTGGCGGTGGCCGCGCAGACGGACTGCATCCGTTCCATGCGCAATGCCTTCTTTCCCCACCCCTCCATGCAGGCCTCGTAGTGCTTCGCCACGCTGGATACCGCTCGGCTCAGCTGGTCAGGCTGAGCGTTGGCAACTCGCATATTCTTGAGCAAGGCTGTTGCTTTCTTCCTGCTCTTCTCCAGGTCGCCGATAATCCAGGTGGCCACGATGTCGCATTCGTTTCCCGCAGCGATAGTTTCCTCGCGGAGTCGGCGAGCCCGACCGTCGGAAAGAAGCCCGCGCGCCATGTCCGGGGGGAGGCTCGCGTAATAGCCCAGAACTTCCGAGCCTGCCTTGACGACTTGATCGATCAGCTCTTGCGCCTCCGACGGGTTCGGGTTCTGGGCTCGTGTGGCTGCATTTTTAGAAGCATCAAGCCCCGCAAGCAGGCTGCGCATTTTTTGCTTCGCTGCCTTGATTCCGTCGCCACTTGAGGAAATCTGGACTGCCACCGCCGAAGCTGGTGGCAGGCTCACGAGCGGAGCCGTTCCATCTCGAGGCCCGGAGCGCATCCGCTCCACGACAGAGTCGAAAGATTGCCCGCCCTCCCCGGGGGCGGGACCGAGCTCCGGGCTCGAACTACTCGATCCCCATGCGCTGTCGGCTCCTGCGGGCCCAACGTGCGATTTACCAGCTCGGCCAATGCCTGTCATATTCCACCTCCGATAAAGTCGAGAGTGCGCAGCCAGTCTGCATAGACTGGCTGGCTGACGAGTAGCTGACGTAGGGCGCTTCTCCCCGATTCACAGGAAAACCCGGATCACCGTGGGGTGCAATTCCATCGCGCCTGGCGTGCTGCTGGAGGCAGCGGGGCATCGTCAACTTAATCGACCGCGAGCCGAAGGAGGCGCTTCTCAAAGGTTCGAGATTCGGCGATAGCGCTTGTCGCGGAGATCTCGCGCCAAGTCGCAAAGGCTCGCCCGCGCGAAGCACGACGGAAGTCGGCAGTGACGGCTCCAGAATAGGGGATGTGGAAAAGGTTCGCGACCTGATCGTGAACTGACAGAAACCGTTGAGCCTGACGGGACGATTTGAAACGCTCCATGATCCGCTCGCGCCGCCGCGTCGGCTGATGAGAATTCTCGGCCCAATTGTTGAGAGCTTTGTGCTGGCGATGTTCGACGTGAAAGCCCATCTTCGCCCTCGCAGCGCCGTACGAACGGAGCTTGTCCGTGATTGTCCGTCGTCAGATGGTCGTTCAGCCGCCGGCGGCATACAACGCGCCGGATTCGAGCGAATGGTGGCGGAGGTTTGCCTCGGCAGGGTTGGTGCGGTTTGCGCCCGCGAGGTCTCGCGCTTCGCCCGCAACAGCCGGGATTGGCAGCAACTCATCGAGATGTGCCGCGTGGTCGATACCGTTCTGGTCGATCAAGAGACCATCTATGCGCCAAGGCACGGCAACGACCGCCTGCTGCTCGGGCTCAAGGGCAGCCTCAACGAGTACGAGCTGGATCTGTTGCGCCAGCGCTCGCTCTCGGCCCGCTACGAGAAGGCGCGCCGGGGCGAGTTGGTTGTGACAGCGCCCGTCGGCTTCGTGAAGGCCGGCGACCGTTATGAGAAAGACCCGGATCGGCGTGTCCAGGAGGCGATCAAGCTGGTGTTCGACAAGGTCGAGGAACTGGGCAGCGCGCGACAGGCGCTCTGCTGGCTCCATGAGTACAATCTCGATCTGCCGGTGAAGCAGACCAACGGCGACACGGCCTGGCGGCGACCAAACTACTCTGCCATCCACCGGATCATTGAGAACCCGGTCTACGGCGGCGCCTATGCCTATGGTAAGACAGCTGTGGCGGCGGGATACAGCACCGCTGGCGTGAGCCTGAAGATCCGCCGCAAGGCGCGGAACGAATGGCTGACGCTGAAGCCCAACACTCACGAAGGGTATGTGAGCTGGGAGAAGTTCGAGGCGATTCGCACCATGGTCAGCAGCAATGTTCCCACCAGTCGGCATCACGGCGCGCCCAACCATGGTGACGCGTTGCTGGCCGGTCTGATCCGCTGCAAGCGCTGCGGTCGCAAGCTCACACTCCGGTACTCCGGCATGGAGAACCATATCCCGCGCTACAGCTGCAACCGTGCCTGGATGGATAATGGCTGGGCCCACTGCATCGCCTTCGGCGGACTGCGCGTCGATGACGCCATCGAAGAATCGCTGCTTGGAGTCGTCGGTCCGGGCGCTGTCGCCGCCGCAACCGCTGCCGCCAAGGGAGCCAGGGAACGGCGCGATCAGGTACGCGATGCTCTCAGTCGCGACCTCGAAGCGGCGCGCTATGCCGCCGACAGGGCTTTCCGGCAATACGATGCCGCTGATCCCGCGAACCGGCTGGTGGCCAGTGAGCTGGAAGCGCGCTGGAACAGGGCGCTCGCTCACGCGGCGGAGGTTGAGGCCAAGATCGCCATGCATGATGCGGCCACGCCCGCACCCCTTGCCGATCCAGTCTCGCTCGGCGTTCTGGCCTCGAACCTCAAAACGGTCTGGGATGCGCCGACGACGGATGCTCGCCTCAAGAAGCGCATTGTGCGCACCCTCATCCATGAGGTCGTGGCCGATATCGACGACGCGGCCTCGGAGATCGTTCTCATCGTCCATTGGGTGGGGGGCGCCCACAGCGAGTTGCGCTTGCCGAAGCGCCGGCGCGGACAGCGCAACAGCACCTCTGCCGATATCGTCCAGGCCGTGCGTCAACTGGTGCTGATCGCCAGCGACGATCTGATTGCCGGCCTCCTCAATCGCAACGGCCTCAAGACCGGCAACGGCAATCGCTGGACCCGCGAGCGCGTCACATCAATGCGCTCGAACTACCACATCCCGGTGTTCAAGCCCGCCGAGGACGCGATCGAGCCATGGCTCGGGGCTTGGCAACCTTGACCATCACGCTACTCAACAAAACAGGTTATCGAATCTAGTACCCGGAATCAGAGCTGAGTGATACGGCGGCCTTTGAAACGGCGTTGCCGGACCTTTTTCTTGGTCCAGACGAAGGGCTCGGCTCTGTCGTTGTATGCGTTGACGTAGGCATCGATGTGTTCCTGAAGCTGCTTGAGGCTCGTGAAGGAGGTGCCGCTGAGCGACTGCCCCTGCAAGATGGAAAACCATACTTCGACCTGATTGAGCCATGACGCACTTGTCGGCGTGAAATGAAATTGCACGTTGGGGTGGGCCTTGAGCCAGTCCTCGTTCTTTTTATGGGTGTTGAGGTTGTCGAGGATGACGTGAAGCTTGCGGTTCGGAAAAGTCGCGGTGACGCTGTTCATGAAATCGAGAAACTCGACGCGGCGCCGGCGTTTTGAATGGGTCGCGATGATCTTTCCGGTGGCGACTTCGAGCGCCGCAAACAATGTTGTGGTGCCATGCCGCTTGTAATCGTGGCTTTGGCCGGTTAAGGCGCGGCCATTGGGCAACTTCAGATAACCCTGCGCTCGCTCCAAAGCCTGGATCGAGGGCTTCTCGTCCACGCACAGCACAATGGCCTTCGCCGGCGGCGCGACATAGAGGCCGACAACATCGGCGGCTTTGGCCGTAAAGTTCGGGTCGTTGCTCTCGCACCAGGACTTGCGAGCCACCAGGTCAATCTTGTGGCTGCGCAGGAACCGCCAGACATATTGGACATCGACATCGCCCAGCGCCTCGGCCAGCAGGGGGCCGGTCCAGCGCGCAAACCCTTGCGGTGGCGGCTTATCCAGCAGCTTCAGAATCCGCTTGTCGGTCGTCTTCGTATAGATCGGCTGCTTGCCAGGCCGCGGCTTGTCTTGCAGCCCTTCAAGGCCATGGTCGGCATAGCGATGCCGCCAAAGGCTGACAATCCGCGGCTGGACCCCAACTTCCTTGGCGATCGACCGGGTGCTGCGCCCATCCGCCGCCAACAGAACTATCCGCGCCCGCTTCAAATCGCGCTGCAACGTCACCGGTGAGCGACAGCACGCCTCAAGCACCTTGCGATCTTTCCTCGAAAGGTGGACTTCTCTTGCTTCGGGTATCATCCCGACCTTGAATCACGACTCACGTTCCAAGAAAAGTGGGTACTAGTCAGGCTCCTGGTCGGCCTGGGGCTTCGGTTCGCGCAGCACGATTTTACCCAAAACGGCCAAGCCGGGCGCGATCACGATATTGAAACCCTTGCCGTCATCGTTCGGCCAAGCGGCGCCGATCCGCGTCCATGTAGAATTTCGGCCGTCACCGGCCACAGCGAAGGCATCGTGCGTGGGCTTTCGACTTTCAGACATGAGGTTTCCTTTTCAAAACGAGGGATGTTCATCATGACCGACAATCCGCGCCAGGGCTCGGCGCGGGATGACTTCTTTCGGGCCTCGGCGCTGCAACTGCTGACGGCGTTGATCGCCGATGTCTGTTTGTCCGGTCATACGGAAAAGAAGGATCAGCACCTCCGCCAGGTCCGCGCCAACCTGTCGGAGCCGGAGCCGAAGTTGCGCCAGCGGCTTCAGACGATTTACGACAACTCCGAGTCCGGATTCGTGAAGGAGAATGTCGCGCCCTTCATCGCCATGACGCCAGAGACCTTCAGCGGCGTCTACGCCAATGCGGTGAAGGAAACCCACTGGCTCTCCTATGGCAACTATGCCGCCCTGGTGTCCGGATCGAGCTTCACGACGGCCGAGCTCGCGGAGGGCCGGACGGACGTCTTCATCAATCTCGACCTGAAGACCCTGGAGAACCATGCCGGCCTCGCCCGCGTCATCATCGGCTCGCTGCTCAACGCCATCTACAATCGCAATGGCGAAGTGACCGGCCGGACCCTGTTCCTACCCGATGAGGTCGCGCGTCTCGGCTACTTACGCATTCTCGAAACCGCGCGTGATGCGGGGCGCAAATACGGCATCACCCTCTTGATGCTCTACCAGTCAATCGGCCAGATGCGCGAGGCCTATGGCGGCCGCGATGCCACCAGCAAGTGGTTCGAAAGCGCATCCTGGATCTCCTTCTCGGCGATCAACGACCCCGAGACGGCGGACTACATCTCCAAGCGCTGCGGCGACACGACGGTCGAGGTCGATCAGCTGAGCCTGTCCTCGCAGACGTCGGGTTCCTCCCGGACGCGGTCCAAGCAGCTCGCGCGCCGGCCGCTGATGCTGCCGCATGATGTCTTGCGCATGCGAACCGACGAGCAGGTCATCTTTATTGCGGGCAATCCACCGCTGCGATGCGGACGCGCCATCTGGTTCCGGCGCACCGACATGCGCGCCTGCGTCGGCGAAAACAGGTTCTATCGGAGAGACGCTGGTCGGCGTCGCTGATTATCGCGAACGCGGCGATGAGAAAGACGTGGGCGGCATACAAACGACCGGCTGGTTCCCAGGCAGAGAAAGAAAGGGCGTACGTGGAAGGGCAGTATTGTCTGGGAACGGAAAGCCGAGACGGAGCGCATCCAGCAACGACGGCATACCGGGCTCGATGCTCGGCTCGTCGTACGAGCCGGCGCATCATCTCGCCCGCCACCTGTAAGCCGCCTAATTTTTGATCCAGACGTAGGGCTCCACGCTGTTGATTTTGCAGGTGGCGATGAGCGAAGCTATGCGCGCCCATGAACGACCACCTTCGTCGTGACCAGCAAATGAACTATTTTTACGCGTCAGAGTCAGCGGCCTGATTTGATTTTCGACGGGATTGGTGTCCATCTCAACGCAACCATCGTCGAGAAACAAGGTGAGGCCATCCCAATGGTTCAGGAGATAGGCGATCGCCTTGCCCATCTCGCTGCCCGGCGACAGGCGAGCGGCTTGCTCGCGCAGAAACCTCTCGAGTTCAGCGACGAGCGGCCGTGATCGCTCGTTACGGGTCGTTTGCCGAGCCGGGGCGTCGGCGCCACGGATCTCCTTCTCGATCGCATAGAGTGCGGCGATGCGCGCGAGAACGGCTTCGGCGATGGGTGAGCCGGCTTTCGGAGTCGCTGCGATGATCTTGCGCCTTGAGTGGGACCAACATGCGGCCAGCCGCAGCGGCACGCCGCCTTTGCGCTTGGGCCGTGCGAGCCGATGATAGCCCTGGTATCCGTCGACCTGAAGGATGCCGTCGAAGCCCTCGAGGATGCGCTCAGCATGGTCACCACCGCGTCCTGGCGCGTAGTGGTAGACCACGATTGGTGGATCAGCGCCGCCGTGGCCGCGATCGTCGCGCAGGACAGCCCACAGATAGCCGGTCTTCGTTCGGCCCCGGCCCGGATCGAGCACAGGCGCCCTGGTCTCGTCTATGAACAAGCGGCCCGATTGCTTCATCACGACGCTCATGCGCTCGACCAGCGGCGCGAGGTGGAAGGCGACCGTTCCCATCCAGTCTGCCAGAACGGCGCGATCGATGAAGATGCCATGCCGAGCCAGAACCTGCGACTGACGATAGAGTGGCATGTGCTCGCTGAACTTGGCGACCGCCACCTGCGCCAGCAGCGCCTCGGTGGGGATGCCACCCTCCACGAGATGGGCGGGCGCCGGCGCCTGAGCAACACCGGTGCAGCCCTTTGCACAGGCGTAGCGCGGTCGCACCGTCTCGATCACACGATACTGGGCGGCCATGACATCGAGACGGCGGGAGCGATCCTCGCCGATCTGGGCCATCCGGCCGCAGCCGCAGGGACACTCGAGGTTCTCGGGTTCGATCACCTGCTCGATGCGCGGCAGGTGCGCGGGAAAGGCACGGGCAGCGCGCCTGGTCCGGCCGCTGGACGGCGCCGTGCCGGCGCGGCGCGCACAATCGTCCTGGCGTTCCTGGACTTCGGCGATGGCAATCTCGATGTCCTCGAGAACCAGTTGCATCTGATCGGGATTGAACTTCTCCGAGCGTTTACCGAAACGTGCGCGCTCGTACTCCTTCACGAGCAGTTCGAGGCGTTCGACGCTCTCTTTGGACGCAGCCAGTTCACTCTCGACATGAAGGCGCGCCGAGCATTCATCGTCTGCGCGACGACGCTCGGCTTCAATCATCGCTTCCTGCGCGCGGAAGAGCGCGCGCAAATCGGCGGGCAGCGCTGCAAGACGGGCGGGATCAATGGGGGACGGCGGCACATCCGCAAGCTATCATCCCAAAGCCCCGCGCGAAACAGGTTGTCGGGTCTGAGTCAGTTCGCCGCAGCTGGCGTCGCGACAATCCGTTCGCCCACTCGCTTCCAGTTCAGCCCTTCAAACAGCGCTTCGAACTGCACGCGCGTCAGATGCATGACGCCGTCGCTGATCTGCGGCCACTCGAAACGACCATCGCGGCCAAGGCGCTTGTAGACCAAAACGAGGCCCGTGCCGTCCCATAGCAAAATCTTCAGCCGGTCGGCGCGCTTCGAACGAAAAACCACGATCAGGCCCGAATGCGGATCGAGCCCAAGCGTGTTTTGCACAAGACCGGCCAGCGCGTCGTGCCCGCACCGGAAGTCAACAGGACGCACAGCAAGCACAATCCGCAGTCCCTGCGCCGGAATGATCATGCGCCGCGCTCGATCGCAGTCACGATCTCCGCGATCCGCACCGCCGACACGTCCGCATCCAGGCGGACCGAAACCTTGCCAATCGTAATCTCGACGGGCCCTCGCTCTTGCCTGGCGCCACTGGATCGCTCAGCTCGATCGACACGAAATCCGCCGCGTCGTCCGTGACCAATGCGAGCCGGCCAGCACGCGCCAATCTGCGCCACGTCGTCAACTGCTGGGCCTTCACACCATAACGCCGTGCGACATCACATACCCGGGCGTCGGGCTTCATGCTCTCGAAAACAGCGCGCCCCTTGATCTCCGCAGACCATAACCGGCATCCAGAACGCGTCCGGCGCGTAAGCTTCCCCACAAAGCCATCAGCTTCGGCTTCCTCCCCCGATTGTTCCATCGCCTTCAGTCTCCTCTCGGCTCTCTGACAAGCCAAGGATCGCAGAGCGAATGCCGAAGCGAAACCAGTCAATCAAATGGGAGAAAAGCTCCGCTTACAATTTTTGCTCGTTCAGACCGACACAAATTGCTCAAAGATTCGTGGAGAGAAAAGCAGATGAGCGATGAGCCCGACCTCGAGAGCAGAGTCGTTGCAGCGATACGACACTATCGTGCGGCGCTCGACGTGGCGGAAAACCTGGAACGAGAGGACGCGTGCGCGCATCGAGCGCTGACGAGCACCCTGCTCGATTTGGAGCGTGCCCTGCGAGGCGAAGCGGCCCCGCATCTCAACAACAACCTGTTTGAGACCGGCTCCACGGCGGTTGCACGGTCGGATAAAACATGGGCCGACCTGGTCGAGGCGACTGCGAGATTGGATTCGGCCCGTCGAACCTTAGCTGCTCTGGAACGGCAGTTGGGATATCTTCCAAAAGTCTCGAGGGGAGCGGATCACAAGTGAGGTTAGATAAGAGTCTCGCACGATCGGAAGGTTTCCCGACCATTTCAGAGCGGCGGCGGCAACGCTCTGACGGGCTCGTGTCCCAGCCAAAATCCCGCGCCCAAAACAGACCTCTCTGCGTCCTCGTGTTTGGGACCGCCGAGGTACAGCGCGCGAATCGGGACCTTGCTGGATCCCAACCTTCCAACTTTCCCGCCGCCTCGCCGCGTCCTCCTATGCAGGAATAGACCTCGACGCACTGGCTCGATCGTCCTGTCGAGCGTGCACAGTTTCTGATGACGCTGACCAGCGCGAGTCCTGGTTGAGTTTCTTCTGCTTGTGACTCGGCGTGGAAACGGCATTGCAGCCTCTTCGATCTTCGGCGCGGCTGCGATCATGTGATCAAGCTCTAAAAAGTGGTTCGACGACAGGCAGGCGCTTGAGGCCAGCGTCAACGTTGTCGGAAAAGTGGAAGCCGTGCCGGCTCACACCGTAATCAAAACAGACGTCAAGCGCCAATCCAAGGGCCAGAGCTGCGCTTACGATCAACGTCGAACCGATGCGTTCGAACCACCAATCTCATTGGTGGCGCCTGCTCCGGTGCGATCGATGACCCAGGCCACCATGTAGCCCTTGGCCTGCTCGGTCTGCACCTGCCGGAGGGCCTCAGAGTAGGTTAGTAAGGGCTCTTGCGCCGGGTAGACGGCGCGGTCGGTCGGGGTGACAAAGTGATGGCAGCACACGCGATAGTCTTTAGCCTCGAACATCGGAATCCTCCTCTCGCCTCAGGTTGCGCGGCCATACGCGCTTTCAGATACTGCCCTACCACAGAGAATGCGGCCTTTAAGAGGCCGCGCGCTTCTTCAACACCCCATAAGGTTGGTCGGGCTGCCAGACGCAGGTCGGCGATGTCCGACCACATCGCGCGCTTGATTCTCTGCAGCAGCACCGGCAAAGAAGTGCCCGGGTGTCATTCCATAATTCACCCGTGTCCGGACTTCGATTTCCCGTTCGTCCGCAATTGCTCCGTCGATCGCTCAACGGCTGCACCGATGTCACCTAGTCAGCTTTCAAACCTTGCTGAGGCTGCTGGATCGACAATGCTTGGACCTAGCTCCGGCGCGATTCAGTGAGCTTCTCGATCAGTTCAGACTGCGGTCTCGGTTTTGCCGCGAGACGGTGGGGTTCAAATCGGGCCGTGGAGCCTCCACATCATCGCCACAGTCCGAAGACACCCGCCTGGTGCAATTGATGTAGCGAGAGAATGAATCGTTTGGCCCTGATCGATTCATAGAAAGCATTGGACCTCGCTTCCACAGGAAGCGAGAATCCATGCATGCCGAACCTTAAGCTAGGGCCGCTTCACCTTCGCCGCATCGACACCACCCGCAACATGCGGCGGTTTTACTTGCTTTCGATCCAACCGACCTTGTTCGGCGGGGTCTCGCTGATCCGCGACTGGGGCCGGATCGGCACGACCGGCCAGACGATGGTGCAGACTTTCGATGCCAGCGCTGAAGCGGGCGAAGCATTCGGACGGCTGGAGCGCGCCAAGCGCAGGCGCGGATACACCTCTGCTGAGGAGAGAGTCTGAGGTTTCGTCAATTTCCCGGGGATTACGGATCCACTTACGATGCCTGGAACGTGAAGTGACAGAAACCGTTGAGCCTGACGGGACGATTTGAAACGCTTCATGATCCGCCGCGTTGCCGCGTCGGCTGATGAGAATTCTCAGCCCGATTGTTGAGAGCTCTGTGCTGGCGATGTTCGACGAAAAAGCCCATCTTCGCCCTCGCAGCGCCGTGCGAACGCTTGTCCGTGATCATCACGCGCGGCGGCGTGCCGGCGGATTTCAAGAGCTTCTTCATGAGCCGCTGGGAAACCGGAAATACAACCAAACGGCATAGCTGATCACTTCCGATGGGAAGCGATGGCGGCGATAAAGAGGGTCCCGGGCGGTCGGCATGCCGGTCGTCTACCCCTCGGCCGCTCCAATTCGTTAACTTGACGGTACCCGCTGCTCGTCGACAGCGATGGCACGATCATCGCGGGCGAAGGCCGATACCTGGCCGCGCGAAAGCTCGGTCTCCTCGAGGCGCCGGTCAGCTGACCGGTCTTTCCGAAGCGCAGCGTCGCGCGCTCGCCCTTGCCGACAACCGCATCGCGCTGTCGGTGGTCCGGCGGCTCGTCGGATACGGGCGCTTCGACGGGGGCGAGACGGCCCGCGTGATGGCACGTCTCTACGCCGCGGCGCGCCTGCTGGTGAACTTCTTCCAGCCGTCATTCAAGCTCAAAGAGAAGCGCCGCGAGGGTCCGCCCACGGCGACATCAACCCCTGAGTCGCGCTTGCAGTGCCTGCCGATTGGCAACGACGTTGCTGAGGTTCAGCTGGTCTGGCTCCCGTCCTTGCGCCAATTGCCTAACCAGCTCCCGCGTGCCGTCCACGACAAAGACGCCGCAATCATAAGTGTTCTGCTGCTGGGCCATGCCGGCGGGCTGCAGGGCGAGGTTCAGCCTTTCTGCGAGTTGTCTTGCATGCGTCTCGTTGTATCTCCCGTAGGAATCGTAGTGATAGGCGACAGGCCGTTGCCGGTTGCTGCGATCAACGAACAGCAGCGACCAATGCCTGCCGCGGTCCGTAGCACTGGCATCGTTCACTGGCAGCAACAGGAAGTCGGCTGTATCGTTATCACGCCGATCATGGACGATGCGATGGAATACGCGTAGCACGTCGCTCTCCGCGCCCAGGCGCAGCCGCAGCGCTTCGAGGGGATCTACGAACCGCGTCCGGGCGGCGAGATCCGAATCGCTCCTCTGCAAATCCAGCTCCTGAAGCTGGTAATCCCTGAGGATATGCTCGTCGCCCAGCCATTCCGTGTGCTCGAGCACCAGCCCGCGGTTGTGGGACAAGGCTATCGGATTCAACGCCCCGATCTGAGCATCGGAGGAGGTGATCGGAAACCGCCGCACGATATCGTCGCGCAATGGGGACGGTGCGGGCGCGGTCAGATCAACCAATGGAAGACCGTCGTAGGTGTCTGAACGAGCCCTGGCAGAAGGCGCTGGCGCAAAGTGAGCACTGTCATCCAACTCGGCCGCATCCGGATCAAGCAGTGCCCCAAACCCACGATAGAGATCCTGAGCCCTGGCAGTTGATGGTGATGCCGGTTCTTGCATCTGCCGCGCAAGCTCCTCGCTCAACCACGCCAAAGCGTCATCGTCCGAGTGGGCGGACACCGGAGAAAGCCCCTGCGGCGAGCCGAGCTGTCGAGCGCCCTGGTGATGCCCCGGTACCGGGCCGGCAAACGGCGGCGGAAAGCCAGGCGCCCGGCTCCAAGCATTGTCGCGCAACTCAAATGATGTGGGCGAATTCGGATTAAACGATACCTCAAGACCGCCGTAGGTGTCTGAGCGAGCCCTGGCAGAAGGCGCTGGCGCAAAGTGAGCACTGTCATCCAACTCGGCCACATCCGGATCAAGCAGTGCCTTAAATCCACGATAGAGATCCTGAGCCCTGGCAGTTGATGGTGATGCCGGTTCTTGCATCTGCCGCGCAAGCTCCTCGCTCAACCACGCCAAAGCGTCATCGTCCGAGTGGGCGGACACCGGAGAAAGCCCCTGCGGCGAGCCGAGCTGTTGAGCGCCCTGGTGATGCCCCGGTACCGGCCCGGCAAACGGCGGCGGAAAGCCAGGCGCCGGGCTGCAAGCATTGTCACGCAACTCAAATGATGCGGGCGAATTCGGATTAAACGACACCTCAATACCGCCGTAGGTATTTGAGCGAGCCCTGGCAGAGTGCGTTGGCGCTGCTTCCACGGTCGGCCGGGCAGGTTCCTGCCCAGCTTGGACTATGTCCTGCGCCTGCTCAGGAGGAACCTCGGGCCACGATGGGCCGTCTTCCACCATTAAGCGCAGATCCTGATCGTAACCTTCCGGGAGGACCAATGGCCGACTGACAGCTCGCTGCCGCGCGCTGTGCTGCGCAGCGGCGCCCCCGACGTACGTCGCGACCGCATGCGGCGCCGTGACATCTTCGTAGCCGCTCCGCAGCAGCATCGGCTGCGTCTCCCATGACGACGTACCCTGTTGATGGGTAGGCGCCGGTGTCGGCTGGCCGCCTGAATTGGCGATCTCGCTCAGCTGCCGCTCGCCGGCAACGCCTTGCGGATTGTTTAGGGTCCTCTGCCTCTTCGCTGGCCTCAACTCAGCTGTGTCATGCTCATCGTTGATGAGGACCTCCTCGCTTGGCAGGCGGTTGCTCCTGGCAAGCGCAGCCATCGGCTCGTCCGGGGACTGCTGGCGGTCGGGCTCTCCGGGATCCGGTGCCTGGTCATGGCGCGCGGCTGGCTCGAGAGATGACGACGAGCGGGGTTCGTCCATCAGCCCCAAAAGCAAATCCTGATCGCGGCCTTCCGCGGGAAGCTCCTCTGGCCGACGGCCAGTTTCCTGCGACGCGCTGTGCTGCGCAGCGGCGGCGTCGACGCGCCTCGGCTCCATCAGTACCGTGTCTTCGGGATTGATAAAGGCCACGTTCTGGGGGTGAGGATTCAGCTTAGCGCGTCGTGAGATCGGCACTTCGCCCGTCGACCGCAAGGTCCGGAGATAGTCGATTGCCTGAACGAGTCTCTTTGGATTACCCTCTCCGGTGAACTCGAGCACCTCACCGCCATCGGTCAGCGACTTATTGTCGAGCCGATCACGAATGCTCGGTTTTTCTTTTGCGAAAAGCCAACGGCTAAAGCTACGAAGAGAACCTCCGTGCTGCTCGGCAGCGGATTTGCTGAACCCGCCCTTGATGAGGGCCCTCTCAAGCCCCGAAATAAGGGGAGCATCCACGGAATAAAGAGGCTGCTTCCTCTTCCCTATCACAATCCAAGTTGACTGCGGCGCCGAGGACGACGCGCCGGGTTCATCCATCAGCCCCAAAAGCAAATCCTGATCATGGCCTTCCGCAGGAAGCAATTCCTCTGGCCAACTGCCACCCTTCTGCGACGCAATGTGCTGCGCAGCGGCGTCGCCGACCCGCCTCGACTCCCTCAGGGCCGCCTCTTCGGGATCAATATGGCGCTCGTGCTCCATCGCCTCAGCGCCGGCCTGCGATTTTCGGAGACGAGCCAGTGCGGCACCAATCCTGGAATCAGCACCGGCGACCTTCCTATAGCTCTCGACATCTCCATCAAACGACGTGCCGAGCCCAGCAGCAATGCCCGGCCTGTTGTTGTCACGCAGGTAGTCGCTGAAACTGCGAAGAGCAGTTGCATCCTTCCTGCTTGCATCCTTCTTGCCGGTATCTGTCGCTGCTTCGTTTTTGTACTCTTCGATGAGAGCCGCGTCCTGGGGATAAGGATGCAACTCAGTGCGGCCTGCGATCCGCACGACTCCGCCCGTCGACTGCGAGGTTCGGAGATGAACTATCGCCGCAAGAAGCCTTAAGGGATTACCCTTTCCGATGAACTCGCGCGCATCAGCGGTCAGTGACTTTTCGTCGTCGAGCCGAGCAGCAATGGGATCTTTGTTATTTGCGAAGAGCCAGTGGCCAAAGCTGAGAAGAGTACGTACATAGCCCCTGGCAGTGCGTTCGGCGGCGTTCCCATTACGGAGGGCCTCCTCAAGCCCCGAAATAAGGGGAGCATCCTCGGTATGAAGAGGCTGCTTGTCGTGCCCTATCAAAATTCCAGTTGACTGAGCCGGCTGCGGCGCCGAGGACGACGGGCCGGGTTCGTCCATCCGGCCCAAATCCTGATCGTGGCCTTCCGCAGGAAGCAATTCCTCTGGCCAACTGCCAGCTTTCTGCCACGCACTGTGCTGCGCAGCGGCGTCGCCGACCTGTCTCGACTCCATCAGGGCCGCGTCTTCGGGATCAATATGGCGCTCGAGCTCCATCGCTTTAGGGCCCGCCTGTGATTTTCGGAGATGAGCCAGAGCGGCACCGATCCTCGAATCAGCACCGGCGTCCTTCTTATAGCTCTTGACATCTCCATCCAGCGCCTTGCCTGAAAGCCGACCAGCAATGCCCTTCTTGTTGTTTTCACGCAGGTAGTCACTGAAACTGCGAAGAGCCGTTGCATCCTTCCTGGCTTCTTCCTTCTTGCCGGTATCTGTCGCTGCTTCGTTTTTGTACTCTTCGATGAGAGCTGCGTCCTGGGGATAAGGATGCAACTCAGTGCGGCCTGCGATCGGCACGATTCCGCCCGTCAACCGCGAGGTCCTGAGATGGTCTATTGCCCTAAGGAGTGTCGCGGGACGCTTTTCGAACAACTCGCGCGCATCAGCGGTCAGTGACTCTTCGTCGTCGAGCCGAGCAAAAATGCTCTTTTTGTTATTTGCGTAGAGCCTCTGGCCAAAGCTGCGAAGAGAAGATAGATAGTTTCGGACGGTGCGTTCGGCGGCGCTCCCATTCCGGAGGGCCTCCTCAAACCCCGCAATAAGGGGAACATCCTCGGAATGAAGAGGCCGCTTCTTGTGCCCTATCGCAACCCCAGTTGACTGAGCCGGTTGCGGCGCCGAGGACGGCGGGCCGGGTTCGTCCATCGGACCCAAAAGCAAATTCTGATCATGGCCTTCCGCAGGAAGCAATTCCTCTGGCCAACTGCCAGCTTTCTGCAACGAACTGTGCTGCGCAGCAGCGTCGCCGACCCGCCTCGACTCCTTCAGGGCCGCGTCTTCGGAATCAATATGGCGCTCGAGCTCCATCGCCTTAGCGCCCGCCTGCGATTTTCGGAGATGAGCCAGAGCGGCACCGATCCTTGAATCAGCACCGGGGGCCCTCTTATAGCTCTTGACATCTCCATCCAACGCCTCGTCTGAAAGACGAGCAGCAATGCCCTTCTTGCTGTTTTCACGCAGGTAGTCGCTGAAACTGCGAAGAGCAGTTGCATTCTTGCTTGCATCCTTCTTGCCGGTATCTGTCGCTGCGTCGTTTTTGTACCCTTCGATCAGAGCTGCGTCCTGGGGATAAGGATGCAACTCAGTGCGGCCTGCGATCGGCACGATTCCGCCCGTCGACCGCGAGGTCCTGAGATGGTCTATTGCCCTAAGGAGTGTCGCGGGACGCTTTTCGAACACGCGCGCATCAACGGTCAGCGACTCTTCGTCGTCGAGCCGAGCAGCAATGGGATCTTTGTTATTTGCGAAGAGCCACTGGCCAAAGCTGCGAAGAGAATATAGATTATTTCGTGCGGTGCCTTTGGCGGCCCCGCCCTTGATGAGGGCCTTCTCAAGCCCCAAAATAAGGGGAGCATCCTGGGAATAAAGGGGGCTTTTGCTGAGCCTTCTCAGAATCCCTTTTGACTGAGCCGGCTGCGGCGTCGAGGCGGCCGGCATTGCTCCATCACCTTCACCTGAACTGCCGATCTCGCTCAATTGCCGCTCAAAGGTCGCCGCGGCTGCGGACGGAGCCGCGGGTGAGCTCTCTTGCGGGCCCGTGCTGTCCGATTGTTCACGCACCCGCTTGGTCGAGGGGAAATCCATCCGTTCTCACTTTCAAAATATGAACCAGGGCTTCGATCTGGCATGCTGGCGATCAGCAACAAACCACCCTTTACAGCCCTCGATAGACCCGCACCGGGAGCATCTGCGGATTTCACGGATCGTGAGCATCGATTTCGCGCGATCGTGAGCACTGAATTCAGACGATCGTGAGCAGCCCGCTACGGCCGATGGGAGATAGAGTCAGTGTTCTGGTTGGCCGTCAAGGGTGATGGTTTTGGCGCTGCGTTTTCGCATGCTTTCTCCGGTGAGCTGGAGGCGGTGGGCGTTGTGGACGAGGCGATCGAGAATGGCGTCGGCGACCGTGGGGTCCCCAATGGCTCCATGCCAGGTGTCCACGGGAGCTGACTTGTGACGATGGTGGATGCGCGGCCATGTCGGTCCTCGAGGATTTCGAGCAGATCGCGGCGTTCCGCGGCGGTGAGCACCGATAGTCCCCAATCATCCAAAATCAGAAGCTGAGCGCGGCCGAGGCTTTTGAGGAGCCGGGCGTAGCGTCCGTCTCCGCGCGCGAGCGCGAGCGCCTCGAACAGCCTTGGAACGCGATGATAGAGGACTGATCGGTTGTCGCGGCAGGCCTTGTGGCCGAGCGCGCAGGCTAACCAACTTTTGCCCAGGCCGGTTGCCCCGGTGACGAGCAAATTCTCGTGGCGATCGATCCAGCGACCTTCGACGAGTTTGGCGAAAACGGCGCGGTCGATGCCCCGCGGGGTGCGCAGATCGACGTCCTCGACGCAAGCAGTCTGGCGCAGTGCGGCGATCTTGAGGCGCGTGGTGAGCCGCCTGGTGTCGCGTTCGGCGGCTTCGCGGTCGACCAACAGGCCGATGCGATCTTCGAACGGCAGGGCTTCGAGATCGGGCGATCGGCGCTGCTCCTCGAAGGCCTTGGCCATTCCGGTCAGTCGGCGCCGTAGCTTTTGACGAGCGCCAGAATGCCAAGGCAGGTTCGAAAGCCTTGTTCTGGATGGGGCCGGGCGTCGATCACGGCCTGGAAAAACGCTGCTGTCGAAGGACCGATCCGCTCGCCGGCGGCGATCACCGCGGCGGGGGTCCATTTGCCGTAGCGGCGATGGGCGCTGGGCATGTGGTCGGCGATGGTGGTGTGTCCGCGTCGGTTGGGCGCGCGGGCATGGCTGGCGATCCGCTGGCCCTTGTGGAAGATCTCGACCGTCCGATCGTCGATACGGGCATCGACCAGCTCGCCAATCAGACGATACGGCGCGGAGTACCAATGGCCGTCGACCTCGACATGATAATCGGGAGCGAGGCGGCAGCGCTTCCAGCGTGCGAAGGCATAAGGCTGATCTGGCAGCGGGGTTAGCTTGGGTTTGTCGAGTTCGGCAAACAGTTCGGCGCGGCTTGAGCCGAAGCCACGCATTTGACGAGCATTGAGTTCGTCGACGAGTGTCTTGATGGCGGCGTTGAGCTCGGCCCGGGAAAAGAAGCGCTGATTGCGCAGCCGGGCCAGAATCCAGCGCTGGGCGATTTGCACCGCGACCTCGACCTTCGCCTTGTCTTTTGGGCGCCGCGGCCGTGCGGCGAGAATGGCCGTGCCGTAATGGCTCGCCATCTCGGCATAAGTGCGATTGAGGCCGGGATCGTAGCGGTCGGGGTTGCTGACGGCGGCTTTGAGGTTGTCGCAGACCACGAACGTCGGCGTTCCGCTCAAAAACGTGAACAAGTTGACGTGGGCCCGGATCCAGTCGGCCAAGCTCTCGCTGGGGCAGGCCTCGGCGTAGGTGTAGTTCGAAGCGCCCATCGCCGCGACGAACAGCTTCATCGGCTGCACTTCCCCGGTCAGGGGATCGACGATGTCCATGGTGTCGCCGGCGAAATCCACGAACACCTTCTCGCCGCCCAGATGAATCTGCCGCATCGAAGGTCGGACCCGCCCCTTCCAGGCCTCGTAGGTAGTGCAGAACCACGTGTACCCGAAACCGTCGGGATTAACGGCGCGATACTCCTCCCAGAGCAGGCGACGGGTTACGTTGCGCCGGCGGAGCTCTTTATCGATGTAGCTCCAGTCGGGCACCGGCCGCTGCGGGCTCTGAGACGCTGGTCGTGGGGCCGGGAAAAGCAAAAGCTCCAGGTCTTCATCGGTCATTCCCTCCGGAAGCGGCCAGCTCAACCCAGCAGAGCGGGCGCGGCTCAGGTAGCTGTGCACAACGCCGTTGCTGACGCCCACGCTCCGCGCGATGGCCCGCTCTGGCAGGCCTTGAAAATGTTTTAACCGAAGGACTTCCTTGATCCGGCGCATCGACAATCTCTGGGTAGGCATTGGACTTCCTCGTTAACCACGAGGTCATCCCTAAGCCGGTTGAGTTGTCGGCCGAAGCGCTGCAAGGCTCCGAAAGCCTTGCTCACGATCCCGCGAAACGCGCAGTCCTCGGCCGAAACTGGCCGAGGTTCATAGTAGACCGTGCTGCGAGCCAGCTTCAGGACCTTCGCCTGGCGCACGATAGAAAGATCATGACCGCGGTCGATCATCGCTTTGCGCTCAGCAGGCCCGCCTTGGTGAGCGCGCCGGACAAAAAATCGTTTTCCAACGCCAGCTCGCCGATCTTGGCATGTAACGCCTTCAAATCGACCGGCGTCTCGGCCGATGTCTTGTCATGCCCAAACACGCCGGCGGCGCCTTCCAGGAGCTGGTTTTTCCAGATCGTGATCTGGTTCGGATGAACATCAAACAGTTGCGCCAGCTCCGCCAGTGTCTTGTCTCCTTTGACCGCAGCCAAAGCAACCTTCGCCTTGAATGCCGGAGAATGCGTCCGGCGGCTCTTCTTCGTCATCTTCGCTCCTGATTCGCAGCAAGAATCCTCGCCGCTGTCAGGCAGAAAATCCACTCAAGCTACTGTCCGAATTTGCGGGGCCAGCTCTATAGTTTCCATTCATTCGCGCAGACCCCCGAGCCACAGCTGTAGCAGCGGCATTGGAGGCGGGCAATTGTGCATCATTCTCGTTGAGCTTCAGCGCCAACTCCACCAGACGGCGGAATCGCCAGTTTGCGGCCATCTCGAGGCACCCAGGCAGACTTGACTTACAATGCAGATGCATTACATTGGGATGTCGTGACGACGCAAGGAGCCGCTATGGCCAAGACCGCCGAAATCCTCGAGATCCCCGCGACCATCACAGACCGCGGCCAGACGACCGTGCCCGCCGCCATCCGCAAAATGCTGGCCCTGGGAAAGCGCGACCAGGTCGTGTTTCGGGGGCTCGCTGACGGCACCGTTGTGATCGCGAAGAAGCAGTTGAGCGCCGACCACGGCGATCCGGTGATCGGCACGTTCCTCGCGTTCCTGGCCCGCGACATGGGGAGCGAGCCAGCCCGGATCCGGCCGGTGCCGAAGTCGCTGGTCGCGCGCGGCAAGGGCTTGGTCAAGGGTGTTAAGGTCGATCTCGACGCGGCGCTGCCGGAAGACGATACGTGAGCGACGACACCTTCGGGGTTAACGGTTGGACGGTCTACGCCCATCCGCTATTTCTCGACCAGTTCGAGACTATGATCGCGGCGGTCGAGAAGGCGCGCAAGAAGGATCCGAAGGGATACAAGAAGAAGCGCGCCGCGAAGCTCCTGTCGGCTGTCTTGAAGGTGGCGTTCGACGACATTCCGAGTGACCCAACGCGTGACGTCTATCGGCAGGGCGGCACTCTCGGCGACGAGTACAAGCACTGGTTCCGCGCGAAATTGCTGCAGCAGTTCCGCCTGTTCTTCCGCTATCAGCAATCGGCGGACGCCAAGATCATCGTTCTCGCCTGGGTGAACGACGACTCGACGCTGCGCGCCTACGAGAGCGCGAACGACGCCTACGCCGTGTTCAGGAAGATGCTGGACCGCGGGAACCCGCCGGACTCGTGGAACGAACTCGTAGCCGCGGCCTCGACTGGCGAATCCAAGACGCGTCTATCGCGCTCGACGCGCGGGAGATGACCCCAGCTGGCCTCGTTCGGCCGCGACCGCCCGCTGATCCGGCCCGCGCCGCCGGCACCGGTCTGCAGCGAGAGACACGATTCGGCCAGGAAGAGTCCGTGAAATGCCCACCATCCAGCTGTCGGCTACGCCCAAAGGCAGCGGCGAATGCGCCGACTGTCCGGCGACATCATCATCAGCATTCCACCTGTTAAGCCGTGTAGACGGAGGCGACATTTCAGCCCTCCGATGCGGGTGAACCGGTTCGTGTTCCTCAACCTTCCAATACTTCAGCCTCGATCCCCTTTACCTGCGGGCATCAATGCACCTCCGACCTGCCCGCGGGTTCCCGTCACCAGTATCCGCCCGTACAATGGAAGTTTTGGATGTCGGCAAGCAGCGGCGCGGCCGCGTCCTTGGCCGAGAGCGACGGCTTTTTGATACCCCAGTTTATACCGATCACCGGGTCGTCCCAGCGGATCGAAACCTCGTTCTCCGGATTATAGAAATCATCGCATTTGTAGAAAAAGTCCGCGGTCTCTGAGAGCACACAACGAAACCGTGCGCGAATCCGCGCGGAACCCATAGTTGCCGCCGGTTATGCTCGCTTAATTCGACGGCAACGTAGCGTCCGAAATTCGGGCTCCGGACGCGGACGTCGACCGCGAGGTCGAGCACCTTGCCCCTCATTGATGGATGTCCAGACAATCGGACTCGCGGCGCACTAAGCGGAGTTGAGTGAACGCTAGTGAGGCTCGCGACAATTAACTACAGTCGCCTTAAGATCGTGGAGCATGCCCGTGATCCCGTCGATGAGCTCGTCGATTTGATCCTTGTTGACGATCAGAGGTGGGCATATCGACAATGCATCGTCTACATTCCGCACGATGATCCCTCGCTCGTGCAGCAACCGGCTCGCAATGCTGCCAACATCGCCCGGAGTAGTAGCGGCGACTTTCCGTTTCTTGTCCAGCACCAGCTCGATTGCCGCAATAAGGCCAACGCCACGGACCTCCCCAACGAGTGGATGGTCAACGAGCGTGCGCAGCCGTTCCTGCATGTAGGCCCCGATGCGGCCAACGTTCGCAATCAGACCCCGCTCCTCGATGAGTTTGAGGTTTTCGAGCGCTACGGCGGCTCCGACCGGGTGACCACCGCCCGTGAAGCCATGAGCCAGCAGTCCAACCTTATTGCTCTCGTCCGCGATTGGTTCGAACATGTAGTCATTCATTATGATCGCAGATAACGGAAAATAACTGGACGTGAGCTGCTTCGACACCACGATTACATCGGGCGCGATGTTGTAGGTTTCGCAACCGAACATTTTTCCTGTCCGGCCAAAGCCGCAAATCACCTCATCAGCGACCAAAAGGATGCTATGCTTTTTTAGCACACTTTGAATTTTGTCCCAGTAAGTCGGCGGCGGAACGATGACGCCGCCCGCGCCCATGACAGGCTCACCGAAGAATGCTGCAATGGTATCGGCACCTTCGCGCTGAATCAGCGACTCGAGCTCCTCGGCCCGACGCGTAGCAAAGGTCTCCTCCGATTCGCCCGCACGGCTGTCCTTGTAGAAATGGGGGGAGCCCGTGTGCATAATGTTGGGGAGCGGCAGATCGAAAGAGCGGTGGTTGTCTGGAAATCCGGTCAGGCTTGCCGCACCGATCGTGACGCCGTGATAGCCGCGCAACCGGCTGATGACCTTCTTGCGCTGAGGCTGGCCCGCTGCATTCGATCGATAGGCGATCAGCTTCAACACCGTATCGTTCGCTTCCGAGCCGGAATTTGTGAAGAACACCTTACTCATTGGCACCGGAGACATCTTCACCAGCTTCTCGGCAAGCGCGATGGAAGGCCCATTCGATCGTGATGCGAAGGTATGATAGAATGGCAGGATTTGCATCTGGCGATGCGCGGCTTCGATAAGCCGCTTTTCGCTGAAGCCAAGACCCGCACTCCAGAGACCGGCCATCGCATCGAGGTAGCGTTTTCCTGCCGTGTCGAAGACGTAGGGGCCCTCGCCGCGTTCAATTATGAGCGGCCCGGCCCGTTGGTGCGACCGCGCGTTGGTATAGGCGTGAAGCTGATAGGCCACATCTCGGGCCTGTTGAGAACTGGGCAGCATGGTCGGCGTCACATCATCGGTTCAGAATTGGATAGGGACCGGAGCATCATGTGGGGAAGCGCCGGTCCGTTTCCGGCTTCTCTGGGCCTTGCGATAGTCGTCGTTGACGATCGCTTTAAAGGGATTCGCTTTTGCCTATGCCTGACCACAGGCTTAACTGGCGGCGCGACGCACTGTCTGGAAGTGATCACAGAAAGGTGACGATGTTCAGCACGACAAAGCGTCGGATTTCCGGGACGCGTTAGTCGCCGACGGGAGCTTCCATCAAACTGCCGGCGGCGTTCAGGCCGTAGAGAGTCGGTGGTCGTAGCGCCGTGGACCGCGGTTACGTATTCGAGCCCACCACGTTCAGGCCGTCCGCTCCGCTAAAGGCCAGCGTGTCATGTGTGTTTAGCACGTTATCCCAGCTGCTGCCGCGCGTCGTCACGGACTGGTTGGGCTCCGAGCCAACACGCGTGATGAGTAACACTGTAAGCAACAACCCGCTCTGATTGACCAGTTTCTTGTGGGCCATCAGTGATCTCCTTGATCTGGTCGGTGTCCCGGCTTTGCGCGGTGATCTGCGACCGAGTTTGCCCCAGAATACCTTAACTCGTTGAGTTGGTCGCCTGCCAAAGCTTGTAGGCTCACTCCCAACCGGCACCGTCAAGTTAACGAATAGGGGTGGCCGATGGGGTAGACGACCGGCATGCCGACCGCCCGGGCCCCTCTTTATCGCCGCCATCGCTTCCCACCGGAAGTGATCAGCTATGCCGTTTGGTTGTATTTCCGGTTTCCCTTAAGCTTGCGCATGGTCGAGGAAATGCTGGCGGCGCGTGGCATTGGCGTGACCTATGAAACCGTGCGCCAGTGGGGACGGAAATTCGGCAAGCCGTTCTCCGATCGGATCCGCCAGCGCGCTCCCGCCCGCGGTGACAAATGGCATCTGGACGAGGTCGTTATCTCGATCGCGGGCGAACAACATTGGCTCTGGCGCGCTGTCGACCAGGATGGCTTCGTTCTCGACGTCTTGATCCAGCGCCGAAGAGACTCGCGCGCTGCGCAGCTTCTCATGAAGAAGCTCTTGAAATCCGCCGGCACGCCGCCGCGCGTGATGATCACGGATAAGCTGCGTTCGTACGGCGCTGCGAGGGCGAAGATGGGCTTTCACGTCGAACATCGCCAGCACAAAGCTCTCAACAATCGGGCCGAAAATTCTCATCAGCCGACGCGAGCGGATCATGAAGCGTTTCAAATCGTCCCATCAGGCTCAACGCTTTCTGTCAGTTCACGATCAGGTCGCGAACCTTTTCCACATCCCCTATGCCGGAGCCGCCACCGCCGACTTCCGTCGTGCTTCGCGCGAGCGAGCCTTTGCGACTTGGCGCGAGATCTCCATGACAAGCGCTATCGCCGAATCTCGACCTCTGAGAATCGCCGCCTTCGGCTCGGCGGTCGATTAAGTTGACGATGCCGTTCCGGGATGCGTGGGGCGAACCGGCGCAGCGGTTCGACCTCGGGCAACCCAATCTTCCAGCCGAATTTGTTGCTCCCTATGCCGAGGCGTTCCGGGGGCATCATGCATCGTCGTCACCTAGCACGCGTCACCAATGCTGGAAAGCACTGAAGTTCTTTGCCCGCTTTCTCGCCGATAGCGGCAGGGTTCAGGCGCCGGCCGATTTGACGACCGAATTGTTCGGCCAATACATCTTATGGCTGGACGCCTTGCCTTCCCGAACCGGCAAACCCTGTGCTCAGCTTTCGCGCTTACTGGCGGCAAGCTAACGGCAATCCATCGTTGCGTCCGTTTCTTGACCTGCGTCGTGAACGCTATGACCGAGGTGCGAGCTGAGTGTATTTCGCCGTGCTTTCGCGAAGGCGCGGTCGGTCGCCATGCGACGCTCGATCATCGGCGCAATCAGTTTAGCAGGCTCGGTCCGCGTCATCAGACCTACGCTATGCGTCAGGATCTCGGCGTAGCTTCTGAGATCCCTAAAGACCGCCGCCGGCAGCTCGGTCGTGAGCTTGACTGGCTTGTCGTCTTCAAGCGGCCCAAGCTTGAGCTTCGTCATGGCGCTCCTCCATTGCTGTAGGGCGCCAGCACCAAATCGCGCGTGCCGATCACGCGGACCGGAAACCTGGCCGGATGGTCAGCGTCGGCTGGATGTTGAGCTGACGCTGCACGACCAATTGGCCGGTCTGGCTGATGCTGATGGACGCACCGCTACGGATCGCTTGAACGAGGTTGTTCTCATTTGGCTCGTGCCGCCTCTGCTCCGACGCTGAGCATGGTCGAGAGAACGGCGGCCTTGAATAGCATGCCCCAGTGGTTGTCGACATCGTCCTCGAGTCCGGCATAACCACCACTGTCGGCGCCCGGCTGGCGCTCCAGCACGATCGAGTTGCCGTCCGGTATGATGATGCGAGTCCAGACCAAGAGGATTCGACTCTGGCCGTCCGCACGGCCGCTTTTTAGGCGATGATCTGACTGGCGTGGGCGCGCTCTCGGTGCAGTTTGGGCTTTGCTTGAACTAGGGTCCAGACTCAATTGAGCCAATATGCGACGAGAGCGGCGAGATGAACAGCGGCCAAAAAATTACGGGCGAGCTTGTCATATCGCGTGGCGATGCGCCGGAAGTCCTTGAGCCTGCAAAAGCAGCGTTCGATGACATTTCGTCCTTTGTAGGCGCGTTTGTTGAAGCGATGGATGACGACACGGTTAGATTTATTGGGGATTACGGGCTTGGCGCCGCGACGAATGATTGCGCCGCGAAGCTTGTCGCCATCATACCCTTTGTCGGCGAGGAGCACGCTCATGGGTGGCGCGAGCGCCAGGACATCGGGAGCCGCAGCGATATCGGCATCCTGGCCTGGAGTCAGATGCAGGACGACCGGCCGGCAGAGCGGATCGCTCAGCGCATGGATTTTTGTCGTGCGGCCTCCGCGCGAGCGGCCGATTGCTTGATTGTGCTCCCCCCTTTTCCGCCGGAGGCACACCGGTGAGCTTTAATCGAGGTCGAGTCGAGCGACAGTACGACGCCGTCTTCGCCAGGCTTGGCCAGCGCTTCGAAGATTGCGCACCATCGTCCTCGCTTGGCCCAGCGATTGAAGCGATTGTAGATCGTCGTGTAAGGGCCGTATTCACGTGGACAATCACGCCATCGTGCACCCGATTGCAGCATGTGAATGATGCCGCTGACGATGCGTCGGTCGTCGTCCCGATCCGGCCCCGTCAGTCCCCTCGGCAGATGCGGTTCGATACGCGCCCATTGCCTGTCGTTCAGCCAAAACAAACCAGCGCGCATTCTCTCGCCCCCGAATCAACACGTAGGCAAGAGAATCACGTGGCGCTATTTAGGTACAGACCCTAGAACATGTCTCCGCGCAAAGCGCTCGATGGAGTCGAGCGGGTTCGCTCAAACGGCGCAATTGCCTTTCCCTAGAAGGTTTCGATCGACTAGGAATTGTTTTCAGACTCGAAGACAGCGTTCGATCATACTGGCCAGCCCGCTCAACGCGTAGCAGATCACAAAGAATATGCTCAGCACGCCCAGATAGATCTCGATGGCGTGTGAGTCTCCGGTTCCGACATACGCTAGTCTTTCTATCATTTGACGCGCCGATCCCAAGAGATCCGACACCCCAACAACGGACGTCAGTGCACTCGCCTGGACGAGAACGGTGAGCTGCCCGACGTAGGGCGGCAACGCACGCCGAAATGCTTGTGGCAAAATGACGAACACAAGCGCTTCCGTTGCGCTCAAGCCAAGCGCTCGGGCGCCCTGCTCTTGGCGATGTGGAATTGAATCCAAGGCGCCTCGAAAGACCTCACCGATGTTCGCCCCGCCCCAGAGCCCCAATCCGATTATTGCGGCCGTGAGTGGGCCCGTGCGGAGACCAATTTGCGGAAGGGCAAAGAACACGAAGAGGAGTATCATAAGCGACGGCACGCCGCGGAACAACTCAACGTAAAGCCGTCCGACAAAGCGCGCGAACGTGAGCGTGCTTTGCGACAGCGCCGCGATCAGGAGACCAAGGATTGTCGCCAAAATGACGGTGAGCAGCGAGATCCACAAAGTAACCAAAAGGCTCTTACCAAGGTAAAGGGTGACAGGCCAAACCCAGTTGGTCATTTAACTACTCCCAGCCCCGGAACCGCGAGCCTGCGCTCGAACGTACGAGACAAAGCGCTTAGGATGCTGCACACCAGCAGGTACATGAGACAAGCGATTCCGAAGGTCTCAAACACTTTAAACGTATCTGACACGATCCGGTTGGCGACATAGGTCAATTCCTGATAGCCGACGACGATCATGAAGGAGGACGACCTGAACTGCGTGATCGCCGTGGTTGTTGTTCCGGTGATCGCGATGCGCAACGCGATCGGGAGTGTGATGTCAAGAAAGGTCTGGAACGCCGGCAAGCCGAGAGCGCGAGCTGCCGTCACTTCGCCTTTCGGCACAGCTTCGAATGCGGCCCTGAAGACCTCCGTTTGATAAGCACCGCCCCACAATGCGAGCGCTAGCCAGGAAGTCTCGAACGGCGTCAGACGGATGCCTATGTCGGGTAGCGCGTAGAACAGAAAGAGCTGGCTCCGGAAATCTGGACAGGGCGATGAGTGGAGTTTCTGCCTGACGGCGGGCAAGATTGTCCCGCGAATCAGGAGAGACGATGAGCAGACGAGCCCGCCGGCAGCACGCACTCGCATTCAAGGCCAAGGTGGCGTTAGCGGCGATCAAGGATCAAGGGCGAGATGACGCTGGCCGAGCTGGCTGAGCATTTCGACATGCATCCGAACCGGATCACGCAGTGGAAGTCCCAGCTTCAGGAAGCGGCGGCCGAGGTCTTTGGTCCTCGCGGTGGCAACAGAACGAGCGAGCCCGCGGGGGACGTGAAAACGCTGCACGCCAAGATCGGGGAGCTGACGCTTGAGAACGATTCCTAAGAAACGGCAGCATCTACTTTCGGCTCCAAGGGCAGGTGAACAAAGCCGAATGCCTTGGCACGCCGCTGCAAATTGTTGACCACTCGCGTCCGGTAGCGCGTCTCGTAGGACGAGGCCCCGGGATCGACATAGTCCATTCCGTATCGCACAGCATTGTAGAACAGAACTGCGATCTTCCGGGCCGTGGCGGTCACGGCCTTGGTCTTGCCAAAGCACTACTGCCGCTTCACAGCATAATGGCTGATCAGCCGTCGCAGTTCAGTTTCCGCCGCTGCGGTTGAACCAATACCTCGCTCAGGCAGTTGCTTGATCCTTCGATCTGGATGAAGGACCGCGTGGTCAAGCAGCAGACGCCGCTTCACAGACTGAGGCCGCGTTTGTTGAGCACCGTGTCCCTCAGAGCACCCTTGATCTCGCGAGCGATGTCCTTGCTGACCTGGGGTCCGAACTCCCGCTCGGCATCCGCAACGACATCGGCCTCAGCGCCGATCAGTCCCGCTTCAACGAGCTTTTGCTTCAGTCGGCCCGGGAACTCCTCCTCCAAGGCATCGGCGAGCTTTTCCTCCATCGTGGCATGGTGTTCCGGTTCAATGCGGAGCACCACATCGTCCCAAGGTTTCCAGTCCGTCGCCAAATAGTCGGCGAACCCCGTCGCCTCCTTGCTCCGCACAGACGTCTCAGCCCTGTCAATGTCTTCCTCGGTGAGGTGAGAGTCGTAGAAGTAGTTCATGTCCGGGGCGATGTGCTGCAGCCCCAGCCGCTCGCGCAGCGTGGCCTGATAGGCAAGGTAGACCTCGATTTCGTCGACGTTGTTGATGGTGCCGCCTGTGCGGAGCGATTGGACCTTCTCGCGCGCGATCCCCCCCAGTGCCTCCAAGCGGAACATGACACGGCCTAGATCAACGAGGGCCGCTACCCCCTCGTTATTGTCATAGAGCCCGTTCTCGACGTTGGCGATCAGGCGCGCGGTTTGCATGCCGTTCCAGGTCAAAGTTCTGCGATCCGCGCAGCTCTCGTTGGCGTCAAGAGCAAGCTGGAAGTACTGCGCGCGCAATTGCGGGTTGGCCGCTGCCTGCCGCAGATCATTGGCCACCCCCTGCTGGAATCCTTCGTTCCCAGAGTTCACGGTATTCCGCAGCCCGTTGAGGAAGTCTGCGTATTGCTGGGCACCGGGTTCTTCTGCAAAGCTCTGCCACTTGGCCACCACCTCGGGATCGCCCTCCTTCGGATCCCCGTTGAGCCAGTCCGCTACTGCCTCGGGAAGAGACTCCGCAGCTACTGTCTCGAGAGGAAACGGCGCAACGGCGGCGTCCTCCCACTGATCTTCGTGCGTCTCAGACAAATCAAAGACGACCCTCGGGCCGGCATACCCATCGGTACTTTGGATTGTGTCCAGGTTCATCAGCATCTCCTGGGGCAGCGGATTGCCAGACACAACCACCTCCGCAGCAGCCCCCAACTGCGTTAGCAAGCCCGTGGGTAGGCTGGTTAGCTGGTTATCGTTAAGGTAAAGTCTTCCGAGACTGGTCGGGAGAGTCTCGGGCAGGCTCGTCAATTGGTTTACACCAACGTCAAGGCTTCCGAGACTGGCCGGGAGAGTCTCGGGCAGGCTCGTCAATTGGTTTACACTAACGTCAAGGCTTTCGAGCCTGGCCGGGAGGGCCTCGGGCAGGCTCGTCAATTGGTTGTTGCCGACGTTGAGGCCCTCGAGCGCGGCCGGGAGGGTCTCAGGCAGGCTGGTGAGCCGATTGCTCCACACGTCCAGCAAGGCGAGCCCGGCCGGAAGCGCGGGCAAGCTGACCAACTGATTCCCATTAACATTGAGCGAATTGAGCGCGTCAGGGAGAGTCTCGGGCAGACTGGTCAGCCGGTTGAAGGACGCGTCGAGCGAGTGGAGCCCGGCTGGAAGTGGAGGCAGGCTGGTGAGGCGCAGCATTGCAAGATTCAGCTCGCCCTGATTCCAAGCATTCACTCGCCTTACAGCCTCTTGTCGATCCTCGAGCGGGTTCTGCCCCTCTTCGGCAGCCCACTCCTCCAGCATCTGGTCGTGCCCCCCCTCCGCAGGAGCAGAATCCCCGAGATTTGCCGGATCGTCAGCGGCGAGCACCGCGTGGGTCAAGACTCCAACCCACTGCGCCTCCTCACCTTCCCGGTCCTCGCGGCCGGAAGATTCGGTGCTGCCATTACCGCGCTGAGCCTGCCCTGCATCAAAGGGATCCATTTCCTGCTCCTTGTCGGACTGAGCAAATTATGCGACCTCTCGGCCCACATCGAACGTTGCAGCCTCTAAGACATTTAGCTTACGTCGAGCTGACGAGCGTTGAACCATGTTGAGGAAGCGATCTGCGCAATTTGTGAAGGAGTTCGGCTTCGATTCGGTGCAGCCTTTCGGCTTGAGCCAGATGAGGTCAGAGGGTACCGTCAAGTTAACGAATTGGAGCGGCGGAGGGGGTAGACGAGCGGCATGCGGACTGCCAAGGACCCTCTTTATCGCCGCCATCGCTTCCCACCGGAAGTGATCAGCTATGCCGTTTGGTTGTATTTCCGGTTTCCCTTAAGCTTGCGCATGGTCGAGGAAATGCTGGCGGCGCGTGGCATTGGCGTGACCTATGAAACCGTGCGCCAGTGGGGACGGAAATTCGGCAAGCCGTTCTCCGATCGGATCCGCCAGCGCACTCCCCCTCGCGGTGACAAATGGCATCTGGACGAAGTCGTTATCTCGATCGCGGGCGAACAACATTGGCTCTGGCGCGCTGTCGACCAGAGTGGCTTCGTTCCTGACGTCTTGATCCAGCGCCGAAGAAACTCGCGCGTTGCGCAGCGGCTCATGAAGAAGCTCTTGAAATCCGCCGGCACGCCGCCGCGCGTTATGATCACGGATAAGCTGCGTTCGTACGGCGCTGCGAGGGCGAAGATGGGCTTACACGTCGAACATCGCCAGCACAAAGCTCTCAACAATCGGGCCGAGAATTCTCATCAGCCGACGCGGCGACGCGAGCGGATCATGACGCGCTTCAAATCGTCCCGTCAGGCTCAACGGTTTCTGTCCGTTCACGATCAGGTCGCGAACCTTTTCCACATCCCCTATCCCGGAGCCGCCACCGCCGACTTCCGTCGTGCTTCGCGCGAGCGAGCCTTTGCGACTTGGCGCGAGATCTCCATGACAAGCGCTATCGCCGACTCTCGACCTCTGAGAATCGCCTCCTTCGGCTCGGCGGTCGATTAAGTTGACGATGCCGTGCCAGGACACACCGTGATCAAACAGACGTCAAGCGCCAATTAAAGCGCCGCAGAGCTGCGCTTACGATCAGCGTCGAACCGATGAGTTTGAATCACCAATGTCATCTGGTGGCGCCTGCATCGGCGCGATCGATGACCCAGGCCACCATGTAGCCCTTGGCCTGCTCGCCTCCACGTGCATCGGCGATCTGTTCTTCTTGCCCGGCGGAATCCTGAATATCCGAGTGCTCGAGCATGGCCTTGCCCATGTCATGGATAGGCACGAAGGCCTCAGACTCCGCGTTGCCCGAACCGACGATGGTCTACGTCTGACAATCGGACCTTCCGTGGCCGAACGCCTCGTGGAGGAGATCGATCTTGTCGGAATGACCGGCCTAGAATGCCGGCCTTACCGCAAGAACGACCAGGCGTTTGTCGAACAGAAGAACGGAGCCGTGGTCCGAGAGATGGTCGGTTACATTCACGCGCGTATGGTAGTTTTCAATGCGCCGTTTTCTTACAACCTTACGACCTTAGATTTGAAGATCGCTCTCGCGAGTTTTGGCCTGCATCTCTTTGAGCCGTGTCAACTCCGTTTCGCAAGGCTGGGCTGTCTCGGTCAGCTCAGCGCTTCCATGCTTGACAGCCCGTACGTCTTAAGGGCCCCTCCAGCTTTGCTCCGATAAAGCGACGCGAGCGCCAAAGCGGGACCCAATCGCCTCTTTCAATTGGCATTGCCGGAATGCCGGCTATCCTGTAAACGGGCCGCGCACCGTTGCCGGCCGTCTTTGAGCGGTCGCCCGCAGCGGGGCCTGTAGCTCAATGGTTAGAGCCGGCCGCTCATAACGGTCTGGTTGCAGGTTCGAGTCCTGCCGGGCCCACCAGTGAGTTCAAATTGTGCGCGGACACCGAAAGAGCGACTCGATTCCTCTATAAGAGTGACTCGATCGCCTCCTTTAAGAGTGACTCGATTTCATAGGCCGCTGATGCTGCACGGTTATTTCGACTGATTTTTTCTGACGACCAGGCGCGAGCGCGAAGGAGTCAAGGGGGGTCTTTTTGACTTTGCGCAGCGTCAAATGCGCCTGGCGGTCGCTGTGCGCGTAGCTCAAGTCCCCGGTAAGAGTGACTCGATCCCTAGCTTTAAGCTTTAGGAGTGACTCGATTTTAAGCGCGCGGCGCCCGGACCGGAAGCAAGCTCAAATCCCTGGGTACCAGAAAAATGGTGCCATCGCGTTCGACCAGATCTCGCTTAGCCTTCTCCAGCGCAAGCCGGCGAAGCAGGTCCTTGTGTCGATCAAATGCTTGAACCATCTCCTCGGAGCCAGGCCGAAGACCGCGCTCTTCGATATCTTCAAGAGTGTCGCCGTGGACTCTGCAGATGACAATCCTCCCGTCGGTCACAACGCCAAACTGAACCGTCGCTCCCTGCGCCTCGAAGGCTTCGTGGACAAACAGATCCGGACGACGAGCACGTGTCTTTTCCGGCTGGAATAGCGGAAAAGTTCGCAATGCTGCGAGCGCATCCTCCTTCGATGCGAACAGCGCGGGGTTGTGATAGAAGCGAATGAAATACTGCAGCTCTTCGCGTTCGTAGGTTTCCTCGGAAACGATACCAAGGAAGTGGACTCGCTCTCGAAAGAGCCGCGCACCCCGCATCCGGTTGCGCGCATCAAACGCGCCGGCAATTGGAAATTCTCGCCCGTCATCGGCGATCCATCGATACCTCGCCCATTCAGGCACGGCGTCCGCACCATAGGCTATCTGCCGGCAATCCCAACGATCAATCTGTCCGAAAGTCCGAGCATCAACGACCAGCATTGATCGCCTCGCGCCGTCTGGCGCGGGGAACTTGGACGGCTGCCCGTCATTCTGCGCTTTGCCGACGATCCTCTCGATCCCCTTCAGTGTCTCTCCTTCGGGACTTTGCTTCCGCAGATCACTTCGGCGCTGCCGCTCCGCCTCGTCGAGCTGAGCCTCGTCAGCCGTTGGCGGCGCAGGCGAAGAGAGCGACTTGCCGAAGGTCGATCCTTCCTCCCAGGAGGCGGCCTTCGCCGCGTCTGTCTCGTCGAACGAGAGAAGTTCGACGTTCCAAACTCCGCAGGCGAAATCAACGCTAGTCTCACCGACCCCCGCCGCATATTCGTATACCGGAGTGATGCCGCAGTCATGCAGCGCCTGTCCGAAGCGCGCCTCGAACAGCGCGGACATATTTTCCGTGGTTAAACCACCGCCATCTTCGATCCGGTTGAGGAGCAATCTCGCCCAAGGCAACGGCCGAAGGGTCTCAATAGCTTCTGCGGTGCTCACCGCTTCCGTCGTGGTCAGTTCGGCGAACTTGATCACGCTCCCGTTCCTCGGCTGATCGCAGTACCATCAGTCGGTCCGGCCTTTTTCAACGGACATTCGCGCATGGTACCACAGCACGCTTGGCCGCGAAGCCCGCGCCAATATTCGGCGACCTTGATGCGCCTCCAGTGCTCGAGCACGACCGGACAGCCCTGACCACAACGATGGCACTCTCTTCGAAGAAGAGGTCGCCGGTGCCGATCGGTACGACCGCAGATACATGCGCTTCGTCCGTTCCGCAGCATTCCGGTCTTCTGGTTGATCTTGGCGAGCCCGGACGCGATTGGTCCCGATCCGAACGCGACAGCTTCGCGGTAGACTGACTGTAGCCCGAGCTGGTCGGCGGCACGCTCGGCGGCGAGTTCTATCTCGGCGGCTTCACCGTGAGATAGCTGCGCTTCGCCAGGCCAGAATCCGGCTTCTGCTGCGGTCTCCTGGCACAGAATGAACACGTGCAGCTTTTCCCACCAAGCAGTGGCGCTGGCCCCCGTTATGCCGTCTCCCGCACGTAGTCCGATGCAAAAGGAGCCGTCGGGATTGATATGACGCTCCGGGCAGCAGGCCGGCAAAGTGCCGCCCACTGGCCGCTCAAATACCGCGATCTGGTCTGCAACCTGCACGACCCTTAGCTCGAAGACCCTGGTAAACGCACCACTGCTACGCGTTGCGACGACGTCCACCTGCGCCTCAAACGCATGGACGGGGCGGAAATCCGCCCACGTCGGACAGCAGCGAGCGAGCGCGACCAGGGACATGCTCTGCGCCAATCAGCCCCGAAAAGGCTTCTTCGGTGCCGCATGCGGGCGTGCTGCAGGTTCATTCCGCAAGATCTGCACGGCCGGCGCCTGCGCGGTCCAAAGCAGATCGGACGCCGAATCGAACGACATCAACCGGCCGGACGAGAAGTGCTTGCGGACTGCCTGATCCGCCACGCTCGACGCGACCGTGCCGAGGCGAACTCCGCCGTGTTCAATGGCCTGCTGCGTCCGCTCCGCCTCGATCGTCGCCTTGCTCGCTGCGCAGCGCACGCTCTCGTCACCTCGAGATCCTAGGCGCGTCATTGGCGTCTGCCCGTACTCGATGCCGACCGCGAGATCGATTGCAGCTCCCGATCCGACGATCCCCAAGCAGAGGTCGAAGGACGATCTCATCGCAGCGGCACACAACGCGGCCCGCCGCACTGTCTTTGCCGGGTCATCAGCGCGCTCGCCTTCCGCCACGCAGCCGTGAATGCAGTCGCCGATGAAGCGCACGCGCTTGCCGCCGAAGTCCTCCTTGAGCACGGCGTTGAGCTCTTCCCTGATCACGTGCACCACCTTTACAGCTTCACGGATCTTGTCGGATCCGCCGTGGATTGCCTGGTCGACGAAATTGGTGAACCCATCGATGTCCGCAAAGATCGACGCCATGCCCATGCGGACCGAATTCGCCGGCGCGAGTTCGCTGAACTTGACTGTGGACAGCGGCAACGCCGGACGCTTGAACCGAAACATCGGCTCCGCGGAATCGAGAGCGACCGCAGACGCAGTCCGGTCGAGGCTGTCGAAGCCGTACTTCCTCACCGCCCCCTGAACGTAGGCCTCGTCCAGCGTCATCACGCCAGCAGACTTTCGCACGGCTCCCGCCGCGACCCGCTTCTGAGCCGTCTCGGTCAGAAAGATGCCCTGCTCGGTTCCCGCCGCCACGAGCTTAGCTGCATGATTTGCGGGACGCCCGAGAAACAGCGTGTCCTTCTCATGGGCCCCACGGCCGGTGGTCATCGCCAGGCACTTTCCATGGTCGATGCCTAAACGAATGCGCGACGGGAAACCATGGGCTTGACCAACCCGTTGCGCCGCCTCGGTGAGCTTCCGAGCGAGCGCTACAGCACGCTCTATCTGAGCGGCCGGGTCGCCAGCCGGCGACGTGATGACGGCGTGCAGTCGAGCGCCGTGGTAATCCACCCGATCGCCATCGTCCCCATCGACAAGCGAATCCCACACGCGGTAGTGCATGTGCAAGAAGGCCAGGAGCCGGCGGTGTGCCGCTTCGGTTTCCTGGCCCCGATCGGCGACCAGAGTCTCGAAATCCAAAAGCTCGCCGTACACATGCGCGCCTTCGACAAGGAACGCTTGGCTCAGCGGCATGCGGCTCAGCATCCCGCGCTTCTCCACGATAGCGCTGTCGAGGACCACATGGCGGTCGACTGCTGGCACCGTTTTGACGTGCTCGCGAATGCGGGATTTCGCGCGATCTTCATTCCATGACATCTGCTGACTCCTTGATCGAATAGACGTCGAGCGAGACGCCGTGCTTCACTTCCACCTGTACCGGCTTGCGGAAACCGTCGGGCTTCGCGCCTGATCCGATCATGAGCTCGCGCAATTCAGGGCTCACGCGGATGCCACCGAGCTCAGCGGACTTGGCCTGCTCATAGCGCGCGGCGATGTTCACGGCGGCTCCCAACAGCGTAACCGCGATCCTGTTGTCGGCGCCGAAATCGCCGAACGCCACGTCTCCGCAGTGCAGCCCGATGCGGATCGCAAGGTCGAGTTCATGTTCGGCGAAGTAGCTGCTGCACTTCTCGGCGATGAGGGTCGAGCACCGCATCACAGCCAACGGTTCGGCGCGCTCGCGATCGGTCGTGTCGATGAACCAGAAGCCCATCAATCCGTCACCCATCAACTTGTCGATCTGGCCACCGGCATCGCGGATTGCATCGATCTGAATCTTGGCGAGCTCGCGCAGATGTCGCGCCACCTGGATCGGCTGCTTATCTGCGGCCCAGGTGCTGAAGTTGGCGAGATCGCTGAAATAGACGATGGCCCGACGGCTCTGCACCGGCGGCGCCTCCCCGCCAGCGGCCATCTTGACGAGACCGAGCGCGTCACCGTCGGCGAACCGGCGAAGCAGCAGCTCTCGTTCCGTCGCCAAGCCGCGAAGCTCGGAGCGAGCACGCGTGGCCTGCTCGAGCTTGTCGTTGATGACCACCGCCAACGTCTGCATCCACGCGACCTTCTCGTCGTCCCGCAGCTTTTCCTGAAATGACGCGTCGATGCACAGCAGCCGCACGGGCCCGACGGCCTTGATGTCGGCGGTGCGGCTGGCAGCCCTCCCGGAGAGGAAATGAAGGAGCCCCTGCTCGCCGATGAGTTCTCCGGCATCCCTGAAAGCGACGTTCTGCTCGTCAGAACGGACCTCGACACGCCCGGAGAGCACCAGCCAGCACCCGCCGACCCGATCGCCGCGTCCGCATACACGCTCCTCCGGCACGTAATCTCGGACCGAGCAAAGGCCCGTGCGCTCCAGCGCGCTCAGGATCAAATCCGGCTGCGGGCAGGACTGCTGGAGAAACCGGTCGATCTCTCGCGTGACATTGGCGGCGAAGCCCATCGTCCAGGTTCCAGGTTGGGCGGGAAGGCTAAAAATCTGATTTGCTTTCGCGCCACATTAAGTACGTCTACTCCGAACATACAAAACTCTTTGCTGCCAGTCAAGGACAGGATATGGTGCTACTCCGAACATGCGAAAGCGAAGGTGCACCGCGTGGCTGAGACGCTCAGAGATCGCATTAAGACATTGAGGAAGAAGGCAAAACTGACGTTAGATCAGCTCGCGCCTCAGGCAGGTCTGAGCAAATCTTACCTTTGGGAACTGGAGAACCGCGACCTCCCCCGCCCCTCCGGGGAGAAACTTGCAGGCTTGGCGAAAGCTTTGAACGTCACCGTCGACTATCTTCTTGGCGGGGATCCCACCGAGAATTTGGAAACGGCCGAGGACAAGGCATTCTTTCGGGAATACGAAGCCATGTCGCCAGAGGCCCGCGCTCAGCTCCGCCGATTGGCAAAGGCATTGGATAAATAGCCATGAACTCCGAGGGCTGGGGACTGCAGAGGTGGGCGAACCACTTCAACCAGATGTTGAACCTGGCCAACCCGCCCAACCGTTACCGCTTCGACGTCGGCCGGCTCGCCATGGAAACGACCGCCCAGATGTTTCCCGGCGATCCTATCGTGAAGGTAGAAGAAGAAGACCTCGAGGGATTCGCTGGCGCTCTCGTCCCAGCCGAATCCAGAACTCGCTGGGGCATCGCTTACGGCAAGGGACAGTCGCCGGGAAGGCGAAGGTTCACTATCGCCCATGAATTCGGCCATTTCCTGCTCCACAGGAAGAAATATCCGAACGGCATCCATTCAAGCGAAGCCGATGTGGATGGCCGAACGAAGATCGAAGTCGAGCGCGAGGCGAACGAGTTCGCCTCATGGCTGTTGATGCCGTTGGACGATTTCCGCAAGCAGATCGCGCCGAGAGACAAGCCAGACTTCGACGCGATCGGCAACTGCGCGACGCGCTACGAAGTTTCATTGGTCGCCGCGGTCCTGCGATGGCTCAGGTACACGGAGAGGCGAGCGGTATTTGTCAACTCCATCGACGGGTACGTCAATTGGGCGTGGTCTAGCGACGCGGCCTTCAAGAGCGGCAACTTCATCCGCACAAGCCGGGGCCCTGTGGAGCTTCCAGCCGGATCCGCCGTCGCGCAGCAGCAGTTCACGCCGGAAGTCCGGAGCGGCGTCGATCACGCTGCCGGAGTGTGGTTCAATCAACGCGTCAAAGAGCATTCGTTCCGGAGCGAGAAGTACGACACCGCCTACACGTTGCTCCATCTGGCAGATGCGGAGCCAAAATCGTGGTCTGAAGGAACGCCCCTTGAGGACACGTACGAACGATTCATGAGGCGGTGACGTCGGCCCATGGGCGCTCCGGATCCAGCGCCTCCTGCTCCAAGTGGCGCACATCCGATCCGAACGCAAGCCAATCCGCCAACTCGCGCAGCGCGCTGTCGGACCTTGCGATCGAGGCCAAGCTCGGATCCGCATCCGCCGGCTGGCCCGATTTCTCGGCCAGATCCTTAGTCATCAGGTGCGGTCGCGGCCCACGCGGCAGGTTTTCCTCAAGGTACCTGAAAATTCGCACGCCGCCGGCGTCTACGTCGCCCCAATGAAGGAACGGCACCTCGGCCGCCACTGCCGTAAGAACCTTTGCCAGAAATTCGACGACTCCAGCCGCCGGGAAGCCGCCGGTATACACGATCAGGCTGCCGTCCTCGATCTCCCGGACTTGCCGATTGAAGCTCGCATAGTTCTCGATCGTTAGGATCGTCGTCGGACGCTCCAAGACCGAGAGTTGCTGCAGCATCTCCGGATGAATGGACGCGAACGGCCTTGCCCGGCCATCGACCAGGCGACCGTCAGCCTCCCCAACGGCGACAGGCCCCCTCAAATGAATGGGATGGCTGAACCGCTCGAGTCCGATGTGCGTCCAGACAACATCGGCAGCCGCGCCCGGCTGCCCGATCCGGACACCGAGAACCGCGGCAAGCCGCGAAGCGTGCCTATCGAAGGCCTTGGTGTCGTTCGTCGCCTTTTTAGAGAAGGTGCGCGCGTCCAGCCCTCTGGCCTCCTCTCGCGAGATGGACGCCAGCAAGCTGAAGAACTCCTTGGCTGCATCGACTTGGCCGGCCGTCAGGCGATAAGCCGCCTCGCTGCGGGCCCACCTAGCCGTCATGTCGTCCAACAAGGTGATGACCCACGGTTCTCCGGTCGCCGCGACCGGAAGCAATTCGTCCCTGACGCGCTGCGCGGTCGCCGGAGCAGTCGGGCGGCCGAGATGCCTGGCGAGCAGCTCAGCGTCGCGGACGACGACGCGCTCGATCAGATGGCCCTGGTCCCTCTTGCCCCATTTCACCTCGACAGAACCGAACCTTTCGGCCGCGGTGATCTGATCATGGAAGCGGCTCATTTGCTGCGCGGTCGAAAGCCGGTCATAGTCTGGAGCTGCAGAAGCTGACCACGAGCGATAAGGGTTGCGCTCGCTCCGCTCCAGCAGCCGTTCGAGCAGTTCGACGCCGGCATCTGTCATCCGAACGTCGGTCATTCAGCGGCCTGGTCCCGCGGGATAGCCTCGGCCTTCTCGGCCGCGATCCGCTCGGACTTGAACACGTCGAAGCCCTTGCGGTAGGGGTCGATAGCAACGATCGCGTCGCGAGCCTTCTCGGTCAAGAATTCGGTGTCGATCATCACCTGGTTGCCCAGCCGATTCACGTTTACGACGGTGTCGACCACTTCCATGAACACGTGACGCTTTTCGTCGGGTGTGGCCAACACGACTTGGAGTCCCAGGGCCCGCATGAAGTCCGAGCACTGGCCGATCGCCTTCGTATCCAGCCGATTAAATGCTTCGTCGAAGATCGCGAGAGACAGTCCGCTCTCCCCGGTTCGCCGGTTCTGGTATGTGGCGGCCAACGAGGCACCGATGGCGATGTAGAACGGCAACTGGCCTTCGCCTCCGGATCCAGTGCCCGCGCGGCTCGTCAGAGACGACCGGATCGTACCCTGGGCATCCTTGATGTAGAGCTCGAAATTGAAATACTTGCGCGGGTCCTCGATATCCTCCGTCCGCGCCTCTGGATTCGACAGTATCTCCTCGATCTGGCGGACCGCGCGCATCATCGGGGAATTCGCGTCCCCGCTCCGGTCGCCGAAGAGCGGCAGGTTGAATTCAGGCTTTCGGGATTCTTCGACGAGCTCGATCATGTCGACATGAGTTGGCGCATCGAGCGCTTTGAACGAGTAGTAGTCCCGCCCGTGGAACTGGCGATCTTCCAGATGGCGATTGAGCTCCTTCAGGGTGTTTCGAATGCCCATGAAGGCGTCATCCAGCCGATGAAGGAGATCGTCTCGGAAGGCCGAGGTCATCTCGGTCGCGGCGTTCCGGCACTGCTCCTCATACTGGACTAGCTCGTCCCCATCGAGCCGCTCCTTTTCGGTCGCCGCCCACTGCTCTACTGCCGTCGGCGTTGCCTCTTCAGCGGTGAACGACGGCACGACATGGAAATCCTGACCGTGCTTGTTCATCGCGTTGGTCATTTCGCGCATCAGGCTGGATCGCCTTGTCGTAGAGCGAGTCTCTCTGTCCGCGGTCAGCCCGTCGATGAGGTTCGGTATCGCTTCCGTCGCCATTCTGGCGACTTCCGGACGGTAGTCACGCATCGCCGTCGATTGCGGGAAATCTTGACGCATCTGACGTGCACGGTCCCGTCGAGCTCCACGCGCGGTGGTGCTATTCTTTTGCATGTAGTCATCGTACGCGCCCTCGGCCTTATCTCGCGCGCTCTTCGCGGCGTCAAAGGCCTTCTGCGTCTCCAATTTCCTACGGCCCGCCGTCACCACTTCACCCGCGAGACGCTCCAGATCGGCAACGAGCTTGGGGTCGCGATTCCGCTTGGCATCCTCGATGTTTTTGCCGATCTCGGCGAGCTTGCGGTCGAAAGCAGCCAAGTCGGCTCCGCATTCGGAGCAGGTCAGGCCAGCTTCGATCGTCTTCTGGAAGCGGGCAAACATGTCCTCGAACAGCCGTGCTTCTTCTTCCAGTAGGCCAACCTCGCGCGCCCGCTCAGCGAGCTGCATCGTGAGGTCTTTTCGCTCGGTCTCGAGCTGCTGACGCATTTGCCCCTGTGTGGCACGCCCGAGCTTGAGGTGTTCAGGTTTGGGAAGCCTTCGAACCGTACGGCCACCTTGCATCATCCGGTCAGGCGTGATGGCGTTCTCGGCGGCGACCATCCTGTCCATGGTCTCTACCATCATCAGCCGGCCCAGCCTATAATTGAGGAAAGCCCGGGCATGCCGGTTTTCCGTGCTGATGATCTGCGCCAACGACCCCTTCTCGGCGGGGCGCGTACCGTCGGTCTTCGTCGTGTTGATGACTTCGGCGTGTTGGAACGAATATTCGCCGCCTTGCCGGTAGATCTCCAGGGCTCGGACGGCCCGACTGGGCTCGACGATCAGCGCCTCACGGGAGCGCCCCAGGACGGCCTCGGCCGCCATCCGCCATTTGTCGTCGCGGATTTCCACCAGATCGCACAGCGGCTCGGCCTCGATGCCATGCGAACGAAGCTGATCTATCAGATTCCGGGTGCCACGCTCGATAGGGCTGAGCCCTTGGTCCATCCGTTTCAGATTGCTGTCGATCTGGTCGATGCGATCCTGAAGGTCCTTGGTCGCGACGCGGGCCGTGAAATGAGCGTCCGAGAACGACTTCCGGACCGCCGCAAGTCTCTCCTGGTCCACGGCGCCCAGCGCCGCGTCGAGATGCGAAGCGCTATCTTTCCAGTCGCCCGGCAGTGTCTTGTCCCATTCGGAAAGTGGCGCCCTTCCCCGAGCGACTACGACCGCGCTCAGCAGCGCATGCAGGAGATCGTCACGACGAACCAGCAGATTGAGTTCGACGGCCTTCTTGATCGACGCGATAAGGCCTTCGATGTCCTTGAGCGGCGCCATGGCGTTGGCACGCTGGCTCAGCGCTGCGGCCTTGTCCGACTCGTACATCTGGGCAAGCTGTTCGGCGTCGCTGGTCCTGATCGACAGCTCGACGGTCTTATGCTCGGCCTCGAGCGCGGCATGTCGGGCCGCGGCCGCGGCCGCCTCGACCTCTGCCTTACCTGCCACGCTCCGAAACTGCGCGATGACCTCTTCCTGCCGCCTGGCTTCCCGGCAGAACTTCTCCCATTCCAGGCGCGCGATCTGCCAGCTATTGGTTGCGATAACCTTCTCGTTTTCCACGGCACGGCCGACGATGCGAAGGATTCCGGCTAGGCTGGCGCTCTGGGCCCTCAACTCCTCGATGCGACGGGTCAATGACCGCCAGTGTTCGATTCCGAGCCGAAGTCTGTCGACCTGGAGAGGCTGAACGTCGAGGACGTAGTTCCGGACGAAATCCGTAGGATTGTCCACCGGCTTCAGCAGCAGCGCGTTCCGGAATGCCTTCTGGAAGCGCCGTGGATCGAGCGGAAACCCTGCCGGCGATAGAGCTCTGAGCGATTCCGCCACGAAGTCGGTAGCGCTTGAGAACGCATCGTCGACCTCGATATGTCGCGCTCGCAACGCGGTGCGTACGGCGTGCCACTGCAGTGTCTCGACCTCGTCGTCGCCGACCGCCGCGAGTATGTCGTCCTTTGCCATGGCGCCCTTGGCGATGAAGCGCGCCTCGCAGGACTCGTCGCTTCTCGAAGCCGAAGCCGAAAAAGCCACGCCCAGGCTCACCGCCGAGCCATCGGCCAGATCCTCGAAGACCAGGATGATGTAGGTGTAGGCATGCTGTCGCGTCGGCTCCGAACGCTCGCCCTTCTCGTCGAGCGAGACAACGCCGAGGCAGTAGTCGCGGAGAGTCCGCTTGCTCCTGACATTGCTCTGGGCGCTCGGATTGAAGCGGATGCTGGCCATACTTGCGCCCGAGAGCACTGTCTGGACGGCGTCGATGATCGCCGATTTACCCGCACCGTTCGGACCGATGATGGCGGTCATGCCGCGCAAATCGACCTGCTGCGCCCGGAACAAGTACCAATCGATCAGGATGATGCGACGAAGTTCGATCACGCCTGCACCTCGCTCGCGGCGTCGGTCTTTGCCGTCGCCGGGATGGAGCGCGACACGAACTCTTCGAGGGATCCTAGCGTATCCTTGGAGACCACGATCGGCAGGGCGGGCCGCAGGAACAGAGTGAAGTTCCTGTCGTCCCGATCCTCGATTCGGACAAGGCCGCGCTGGCGGAAGCCGGCCAGGATTTCCTTCACCCTTCCGAAATTCGGACGCTCGCGATGCGTGCGATCTTCGTAGATCTGCAGGATCTGCTCGCTCTCGACCTCAACCTCGCCGAATTCCTTGGCCTCGAACCGCGTGAACGCCTCTTCGTAGTGGAGCCGCAGCACCAGAAGCAGAAGGCTCTCATCGAGCTTCATGCTCTGACGAGGGGGCAGCTCGTTCGCCACCAGGCCGACGTAGCCGTCGTTCGGCCTGCCCACGACCCGGTACCCGAGCGCATCGAACAGATTCTCGAAATACCCCATGTGGCGACGGAGCACTTCGTAGGAGGTCTTCATGCCCCAGTCGTTCTCATAGATGAACTGCGCGCGCCAAAGCGACTGTGCCGCCTGCCGCAGTTCCTTCTGCAACTGGTCGCCGTCGTGTCCCTCGGAGTCCGCGTCGTCGATGAGTTTAGAAAGATCACGCAGCATCGGCCGTGGTCCTCGTTCTTTCGATCCGGAAGGCGGTCACGTCGATCCAGTCGTTGGCGGTGCGCCCCTCGTCGAGCCTGATCGTGAATTCGCCAAGTCGCACAGAGCGGCCGACCGCAGCCAGGTTCGGGAGCGCCCGGTAGGCGAAGAGGTCCGGAATGCTCTCGATCTCGATCTCCGCGGACGACACGGCATCGCGGCCCTGCATCTGCCGCCGGGCGAACTCGAGCAGCCTCTGGTCGGACACGCGCACCATCCGGTCGAATTCGGTCGTGGCCTCGACATAGGCGCGCAGATATGGATCCTGCTTCGGCACCTTGAAGCGCGTCCGCTCCGGTGGTGCCTTCGGAGGCGGTGGCGTGTACAGCGCAAGCGATGTGATCGGCAGGCCCACATCCGGCGACCCAAGACGGATCTCCACTTCATCGCGCCCGATCTTCGAGAGTTGCTCGATCAGCCGGACGATCCGCTCAGCGGATCCCTCTCCCATGACGTCCATGTAGTGGACGGTGGTGCGGATGCGGCGTTCGAGACGGTCGCGGAAATCTTCGATCTTGTCCATGAAGGGGCCGACGTCCTCAAAGACGCTCTTGATCTTCTCGAGCTCGGCGACGACGCGTTCCTCTGCCGTGGCAACCGTGGAGCCTGCGCCCATGACACCCTGCTCGATGTAAGGCGCGCGCGATTTTGCCAAGCTGATTGGCATCCGCGAGCATGTCGCCGGCGAGCGTCGCGATCGTGCGGCGATGACGGTACGGATTGTTGGACGTCTTGAGCTGCTTGTAGTCGGCTATCAGGAAGCCGTCGACGAAGTCCTGGAAGAACGTACGGAGGATGGCCGCCGCGTTCGGATTCCCCAAAATGCGGTCCTCGATCTCGCGCATTCCGGCCAAGATGCGACGCATGCTGCGGGCAAACCGCAATGCCGTGTCGTGTGCATTGGCCAAGCCTTGGGCCATCGTTTCCGGTTCACGGTGCGCGGCCTCCAGGTTGTTCTTGACGTCGACCACCGCGCCTGCGACGCGGACGCGGCTGTTGCCGAAGTCGGAGATCGCCCCGAGGACCATGAACGCGTCCGGGTTCATGTCCACGTAGGTTCGCCATTTTTCGGTTTCCTCCGTGAGCCAACCGGTATCGCGCAATCGATAATAGGCTAGGTAATGGGCTTGGCTTGTGGTCTGATCCTCTTCAGGATCGCCTTCCGAGAGGTCGCCCATCGATCCGATGCCGAACTCGGAGAGCCCGATCTCGATCTGCTTAACGATCTCTTCCCTAAGCGGCGTCTCGAGAATGCGCGCGGAATAGACCCGCTCATAAAGGCGCATTAGCAGGCGCGAATAGACCTGCTTCTTCGGCCCGGACAAGGGCTTGAAAAGGGTCTCCGGAAGATAACCAAACAGCTTCATCTAAGCAGCCCTCGGCTCGCGGATTGAACCGCGGCGACTGCGCAACCGCAAGGAAAAACTGAGGATTTTCAGAGCGTTCTGTTCGTTTTCCTCCACGAGGAGACTCCGGGCCGCCCGGTCCATGACATCCTAGCCGGCCGCATGCTCCTCGACCACGACCGGTTTAACCTCCCCCGTTGATGCAAGAAGAATCTTTTCGAATGAGTCTGGAGCGCGCGATCGGGTGCTGACATGTGTCCGGCCTCTGAAGCGGCCGTTACATGCCGCCGGCCTGTATGGGAGTTCGCGGAGCGGGTCCAATTCAGTGATGCGCGCTCGAGGCGCGTGTCCATAATCTGGTTTTCCCGATCCCGTCTCTGACCGTTGCGCCATACTCTCCGTTCGACCTTCTCACATCGTAGGCAGCGGGAGAACTAGGGTCCAGACTCAATTGAGCCAATATGCGACGAGAGCGGCGAGATGAACAGCGGCCAAAAAATTACGGGCGAGCTTGTCATATCGCGTGGCGATGCGCCGGAAGTCCTTGAGCCTGCAAAAGCAGCGTTCGATGACATTTCGTCCTTTGTAGGCGCGTTTGTTGAAGCGATGGATGACGACACGGTTAGATTTATTGGGGATTACGGGCTTGGCGCCACGACGAATGATTGCGCCGCGAAGCTTGTCGCCATCATACCCTTTGTCGGCGAGGAGCACGCTCATGGGTGGCGCGAGCGCCAGGACATCGGGAGCCGCAGCGATATCGGCATCCTGGCCTGGAGTCAGATGCAGGACGACCGGCCGGCAGAGCGGATCGCTCAGCGCATGGATTTTTGTCGTGCGGCCTCCGCGCGAGCGGCCGATTGCTTGATTGTGCTCCCCCCTTTTCCGCCGGAGGCACACCGGTGAGCTTTAATCGAGGTCGAGTCGAGCGACAGTACGACGCCGTCTTCGCCAGGCTTGGCCAGCGCTTCGAAGATTGCGCACCATCGTCCTCGCTTGGCCCAGCGATTGAAGCGATTGTAGATCGTCGTGTAAGGGCCGTATTCACGTGGACAGCCTCCGCAACTGCTCAATCCGTGATTGTCTCCTCGGCCAATCCGTGGGGCAACACCGTCACCGCGGCAGCAGCAGCGGCGCGAGCGCGTACGCCTCTGGTACGTGGCCGCGACCCGGGCGCGCGACCTGCTGATCCTGCCTAGGCACTCCGCCGACCTGTCGGACAAGTGCTGGGCGAAGCTCGTCGATTTGGGCCTGGCTGGTCTCCCGGCGATCAACCCGAACGACGTCGGCACCGCGAAGGAAAGGAACGTCACGCCGCTAGAGAACGGGCAGACCCGCGAGACCTTCGCCGCCGAGGCGACCGCTATCTTCGATGTGCGCAAGACCGTGATCTGGCGTCGCCCGAGCCGGAGCGAACTTGATCAGGTGGACGAGCCAGAAGCGAAGATCGAAAGCGGGGAAATTCCGGAAACCGGCGCTGCGGAGCCTGCTGCCGTTCTCAGAAGTTCGACGCGTGGCACCATCCTTCACAAGCTAATCGAGGAGGTGCTGACCGGAGAAGCCTGCGACGCCAGGGCGGGCTTGAAACGCGGGCTGCGGAACTGATCCGGCAGATGGGGCACGAACCGGCGGAGGATCCGAAGATGGGCATCAGCGCCGTCGAACTGACCGCCACGGTGCTGCGGACGCTCGCTCTTCCGGACGTCGTGACGCCGCGACCGCGTCTCGCCCCCGAGCTCCCGTTGTTCGGAAGCCAGACTCACGAAGGCGGCAAGGTCCTGCTCTCCGGACAGGTTGACGCGATCGCGTTCGACGAGGCCGGCGCCATCGACGCGGTCGTCGATTGGAAGAGCGACGTGGCTCCGGATGCGCCGAGCATCGGCCACTACAGACAGCAGATCGCCGACTATCGGAAGCAGACGAACCTAAGCGGGACAGGTCGTCGATGTGACTTGAGCCCCCGCGGCTGCTGCTCAGGATCCAAGCGCCGTCTCTGCCGGCCTGGTCTACCTTGCCGAGCTGCGGTTGCTCACGCTTGGCTGAGATCGAATCTGAAAGTTCTCCGCAGTTTCACGGATTTCGAAATTGATCGGTCCAGGTCGCCCGTCCGGAGTTCGGGCCCACAGGTATGCGGAGCCTTCATCCAGCACGATCGACTCGACCGAGAAGCCTGCACGCTTAACCAATCCGGCGAGATCGTCCGGCGGGATGAGGCCGTAGAAGGAATGGCCCCTAAGCGAGTCCATGAGGAAGCCGTTGCCGTATGGTTGACAATTCGGGAGATTCTGCATCCTTGTAAAATCAGAATTGCGATAGAGCGTCACAAACAAGCAAGTGCCGTTTGGCTTTAGCTTAGCTTTTGAACGATGCCAAGTCTCACGCTTGCCGATGGGATCACAGAAAGAACGTTTATGCAGAAGCCGCGGTCGTATCTCCGGTCATGGGAGGCAAACTGACCCACGGTGAGGGCGTGGACGTGATTTGATTTGCCGACGTAATCGCGGATGGTGGTCGAACGACCGCGGATCATTTGACCCCTTGAAAGCTGCACTTCCGAATCCACCAACGCAAGTTCGCCGGTGGTTTTGGCTATTGCCCGTTCGTAACGCAGTTTGCCGCAGCCAAAGTCGAAGCTGGAATGAATTGGCTCGAGACGCGAGATCAGCTTCTTAAGATAGGCCGAACTCTGTGTTTCCGGCTTGGCTGCGTTTTCGCTCCGGACGATGATATCCTTCCCGATCTTGTACCACATCAGATGGCCGCCTCTGTGAATGCTTGGCGGTTGCCTGCACTTGCCTCGGCATTCCCGGCTATCTGTTGGATCTGGGGATCCGCCCTTCGTTCCAGCAATCCATACCGAAGATGTATAAATAGAAGCGCGGCCATCGAGGCGGTCCAAAAAATGATCAGAAACCAAGCTGCCCTGGCGAAGGCGGATAAGACCGCGAAGCCTGTGAGTATGAAGAGCCACTCCAAGGCAACCCAATATGTGCCAAGCCTCCAATGCGCTTTCGATGTCGTGCTTGTCGACGAGCGGATGTTCGCTTCGGCTGGACGCGTATTTGTAGAACGTCGCTCTCACGAGGGGATGGCGGTCGCGTTTGAGATTTGCCACCTGACGGGCCGACATCTGCGCACCCGACATGACAGCCAGAGGGAGAAGGATGTTAGCGCGGTCGAACCTCGCCCTGATCTTAAATATGTCCGAAATCCGATCATGGAATCGGGTGACCCTGCTGAAGATGAGCACCAGCAAAGCAAGCGCGAAGCCGCCCACGTTCACCTCAGGAGCTTTAATAGCCGTGGCGAATTCCTTGACGCCGGGCAGATGCTCAACTCGCAAGAAAAGACCGTTAATCCAAGGATCGTACCTCACCAGGAACGAGCAGGCTAAGGTCAGCCAGAAATCCGCCAAAGCGTTCTTCTAGAGCATCTCAGAATAGTTCTTCGGCCCGAAGAAGGGCATCAGAACGCGAAGGATCGAATCCATGCCGCCCCCGAGGTTGTTAAGACCGGTCCATAAACGGCTTGATTGAGTCAGAAAAGTAGCCGACGGTCAACGGATAAGGTGATGGCCGAAGGGAGGAAACACCCTCCCTCGGACGCTTCCCGAGTCGAGTAAGCTCGCGTCTTTGGATCGCCAGTCGTGTGGGGCACGCCGGCTTTTCGGAAGCGACTTGCTCGGCCCAGTTATCCAGCGACGCGTCGGCCTTGCGGAAAAGGGCCGCGCGAACCGGATCATGCAGCATGATCTGCTTCAGCGCCCGGCCAGCTATCGAATCCTTGAACTGAAGTTGATGACCAAGGAAGTTCCTTCGATGGAGGCCGAATTCGTGGTTCAGAAGGCGCACGTCGTCGGAGTGAAGGTATCCTAGAAACATACGTGGCTCGCGCGCGGTGTCGTGACAAACGGCCCAGCCCCGCGGGCCTGAAATCATGCCGCGACGCTGCCAGCCATCTTCGGCGTAGCAGAGACACGGCAGGGCGAATGCCTCGCGATGAGGTCAACACTGGACTCGCGACCGCTCGAGTTCTGCATCTGCAGCACCACGCGTCCGGTCTCGACCATGGCGCGAAACGCGACGCCGGCGACTTCCTGTTCATGGAACACGAACGTCGATGCTGGCTGCTTCATGTCGTCCTCGATGGCGATTGGATGGGAGGTGCAGGCGTTGCAGACGCGACGAAGCTGATTAGACCCCCTCACTTTTTCGGACCCCATTCGGCAGGCTGATCAGGGAGTTCTGAGATCGAGTCGATTCGAAAACGAAATCGAGTCGTTTTCAAAGTGTTCGCACATATTTGTGTGAGGCCACTTTGAAAACGACTCGGCTATCCCGTTGATATTCCTGGAGCTCGCGTTTTGAGAACGACTCGATTGCGACTTTAAGAACGACTCGATGACCCGACTTCCGCTTCAAGACCGATTCGATTGTACATCTAGTTGATATTGAAATCCTTTTTTGCACCCCTTTTACTCCCAGACCGTACGGTAGGGTCGCAGTCTGGAACAAACGGGATCAGCTAAAGGCCGGATCCCGCCGTTCGTAGCTTGCGCCGGGCTTAGTCGTCCGTTAAGAAGCCGGATTGATCGAGGCTGGCCGGGCGAGCGTGCGCCATAGCTGGGCCAGGAACAGGCACAAGAGATATCTCAGCCAGGCGAGGATGCGGCGGAAGTTGTGTCCGACGGCTGAGAGGACGACGTTGGCGGCATCGCCGGCGCGGCCTTTGAGGTAGCAGCGCCCGAGGTGGCCTTCCGCCTTCAGGTGTCCGATGATGGGCTCGATGGCGGAGCGGCGGCGCAGCTCGCGCTTGATGACACCGAAAACGCCGCGCTTCTGGCCGGAGATGAAGACGCGACGGGGATTTTGTGCGTCGTGGCCGCGGTATCCCTTGTCGACATAGGCCCGCTCGATCGGACAGCCGGTGAGTGTCTCGGTGCGGTCAATGACGTCCCGCAAGGTGTGACCGTCGTAGGGGTTGTCGGGCAGTGCGCTGGCGTGCAGCACGAACAGGCCACCGGGAGCCCGGCGGTTGTTGGTGACGATGGAGGCCTTCACGCCGAACTCGTAAGGCGCGCTGGCCTTGCCCTTGCCGATGCACTCCACTTCCGGGGCATGGAAGGAATAGAGCTTCCAGCCGCGCTGGCGCTGCTGCTGCGAGCGGATCTGCGTGGCCCGGCCGAGCGGGAGGGCGAACGCCTGCTCCAGTGCTGGCTGGCCTTCGATCTTGCGGCGGATGTCGCGGATGATCCGGCCCAGCCGGCTACGCAGGATACGCAACTGCCGCTGATGCCGCCTGAACTGTTTGGCATGGGCGTAGCGGCCGGCCATCATCGCGGCGGCCTTGGCGATGCGAGCATAGGATTGCCGCAGCCTGACGCCGTGCCTGATCGCCAGGCGGTTGAGCCCCTTGATGGCCGCATGCAGCAGCTTGGCATCGGTCGGAAAGGTGATGGCCTTCGGCTGCACCGTGGTGTCGACCGTAACCCGCTTGAGGTCCTGGCTGCGTAATGCACCGGCCTCGTGCGCTACCCGCAAGCTCTCGGCCAGCAGCAACTCCAGCTTGTCGCCAAGCCGCTTGCGCCAATGGCTCAGGTCCGAGCGCTCGTGCGGGAACGTGTGCTGAAAGAACTCTTCCCCGGTGAAGAACTGGAAGTATGGGTCATGGACCCAGCGCTCGCACACCTCCTCATCGGACAGCCCGTAAATGTGCTTGAGCAACAGCAGACCGATCATGAAGCGCGTCTCGATCCCGGGCCTGCCGTTCTCGCTGTAGAGCGGCGCGATCTCGCCGTCGATCCAGTCCCAATCGACCTTGCCGGCGAGCAGAACCAGCTCGTGCTTCATATTGATGATCTGGTCGAGCCGAGCCCGGAACAGATCGTTCGATCCCGTCGTCTTGTGCTTCTTCGGCCGCATCGTTCCCTCCGATGCAGACAAGGAATCATGCTTCCCGCTTCGAGGGAATCCACGAAAACCAAATCGCAAGGTTCTGACGCCCAAAGCATCAAAACCTTGCAATCTGGAAATGCCCCTTAGCCCAAATCGAGATTCCCGATCAGTGGCTTAGTCCTTCTTCACGGACGACGGCTTAGTCATCACTACCCATGCGATCCGCGCAATCTTTGCCGCCAAGGCGACGGTGACCTTGTTAGTGTGCATGCGTGCCTGAAGTCCATCAAGCCAGGCGCCAAGGTGATATCGCGAGCGATCAAGATGTGTCACGCAGGAGCGGGCGCCGTGGATGATCATCCGGCGCAGATATCGGTTGCCGCGCTTGCTTATCCCCAGGAGCTTCGTTTTGCCTCCCGTAGAGTATTCTCTAGGAACAAGACCCAGCCAAGCTGCCATATCGCGGGCCTTTTTGAACTGTGGGGCAGATCCAGCTGCTGCCAAAAGCGCTGTCGCCGCGAGTGGCCCAATGCCCGGGATAGTCATTAATCGACGTGCAGTATCGCTTTGAGAGGCAATCGCCTCAATCTCGCGGTTGACTTCAGCAATCCGCAGCTCCAGCTGCCGCAGCTCGTCGAATGTAGATGCAAGAATGCGACGCATGGCCGACGTTAGATCATTCGATTCATCTGCCAAAACCCTCGGCAGATCTGCCTTGAACTTGCCGGCGCCCTGGTGAATAGCGATCCCATATTCAAGGCAAAAAGCGCGCATCTGATTTATGAGGCACGTCCGTTGCGAAATCATCCTATCGCGAACACGATGCAGCGCTTGCAGGTCAATGTGTTCGGGCGACCGTATTTCGACGAAGCGCATTGTTGGTCGCGTCACTGCTTCCGCGATCGCTGCGGCATCGATGATGTCACTTTTGTTGGACTTTACATAAGGCTTGACGAATTGAGCCGGAATAATGCGGACGGTATGCCCCATCGCGGCGATCTTGCGTGCCAACCATTGCGAGCTGGCCTTCCAATTGTAGATCGTCGCTTCGGAGACCCCGTGCTTGCGAGCTAGGTCGGCCGTCTTCGCCCCGGCCTCATGCGCCTTCGACACTGCGATAATCTGCTCTTCCGTGAACCTTGCTCGCTTCATCTGTCCGTCCTTCTTCGGGGCGGACTCTGAATCCTTCTGGAGGAAATGCTCAGTGGCAGGTCACGCCAACGAAAAGAAGCGTTGGTTGCGCAGCCGCGCCAAAATCCATCGCTGCGCGACTTGCACCGCAACTTCGACCTTTGCCTTATCTTTTGGGCGCCGCGGCCGGGCTGCGAGATGGCCGTGCCGTAATGGCTTGCCATCTCGGCATAGGTTCGGTTGAGGCCGGGATCGTGGCGGTCGGGATGTGAGCGGCAAGCCAAGGCCGTCAGTCAGCGTGGCTCATTGGCATAGCGCAGCTCACCTTACCGCCCGCGCGGACTTCACTTCGAAGTCACGGACCAGTTGTTGAAATTGAAGTTCTTTCCCCCCGGGGACGAGGTAATCTCGACGCCGTATTGGACGCTACCGACGTTTATGTCGCCAAAGTACCCCTTCGACTTGATCCACTGCAGGATACTCTTGATGTCCACTGTCCCGCTGTTGGTCTTCGAAGTGCGCAGCAATGAGATGACCTTGTGACCATCGGAGCCTTCGCCTTCAAACACGTTCCAAGTCGCCCCGCCTACATTGACATTGCTGTAGACCGGAATCGCCGCACCGGAAGGGGCATAATGATATGAAATGGGCTTAACGTTGCCGCTCCCGTCCGAGTTTCCGGTGTAGTTTGTCCAGAGCATTATCTCATGTCGGTCTGAGCTGTCCCAGATATCGTAGGCGACATCCCAGGCGCCGCCAGTGGGAACTTCCTGATTGAAGCTCGAGCTCAGAGTGTTGATTGAGCTGAGCGGTTTCCCGATATTGAAAGCCACGTGCGGATAGCTCTTGATGCCAGGAGTATTGGGCTGGTTCGACCACACGCTCCACCGGTTGGCTGCACTCACCGAAATCGTCTGAGGCCCAGGGTGCGGGCCCCATACGTCGTTGTTCCAAGAGTAGCCATCGCGTGAAAAGCTTCCGTATGGAGCGCTCGAACGCCAAATCGGCGTCTGTGCCGACACAGGCCCGGCAGATGATAATGACCGGGCTTCATTCGCGGCCTGCCTAAATAGATCATGATCCTCCTGTGTCCGGACGTAACCCGTTGGAGACCCTTGCGCGCCGGCACCGCTTATCCGATTGGAATCCATAAAGCTCTCCTTTCTGATAACAAAATCTCCTGCAGATCCACTAGCGGGCCCCCTAGTTCAGCATGGGCGGCATCGGCATCTAGAGACCGGGCTTGAATGCTAGGAAGGTTGGCTTTCGAGAAGCTGACGAGCTCGGGAAGAAGGGTGGACCCGCGCCCGGATTTGCCGTCTTTCGGATGACAGCAGCCTGGCTGAGACAGTGGCAACGATTGTCCGTCGTCAGACAATTTGAGACTGATCAGGCTTTTCGAGAAGGGAGGCTCTGGCTCATCAGGGGGCATCGTCAACTTAATCGACCGCCGAGCCGAAGGAGGCGATTCTCAGAGGTCGAGAGTCGGCGATAGCGCTTGTCATGGAGATCTCGCGCCAAGTCGCAAAGGCTCGCTCGCGCGAAGCACGACGGAAGTCGGCGGTGGCGGCTCCGGGATAGGGGATGTGGAAAAGGTTCGCGACCTGATCGTGAACGGACAGAAACCGTTGAGCCTGACGGGACGATTTGAAGCGCGTCATGATCCGCTCGCGTCGCCGCGTCGGCTGATGAGAATTCTCGGCCCGATTGTTGAGAGCTTTGTGCTGGCGATGTTCGACGTGTAAGCCCATCTTCGCCCTCGCAGCGCCGTACGAACGCAGCTTATCCGTGATCATAACGCGCGGCGGCGTGCCGGCGGATTTCAAGAGCTTCTTCATGAGCCGCTGCGCAACGCGCGAGTTTCTTCGGCGCTGGATCAAGACGTCAGGAACGAAGCCACTCTGGTCGACAGCGCGCCAGAGCCAATGTTGTTCGCCCGCGATCGAGATAACGACTTCGTCCAGATGCCATTTGTCACCGCGAGGGGGAGTGCGCTGGCGGATCCGATCGGAGAACGGCTTGCCGAATTTCCGTCCCCACTGGCGCACGGTTTCATAGGTCACGCCAATGCCACGCGCCGCCAGCATTTCCTCGACCATCCGCAAGCTTAAGGGAAGCCGGAAATATAACCAAACGGGATAACTGATCACTTCCGGTGCGATGGCGGCGATAAAGAGGGTCCCGGGCGGTCTGCCGGTCGTCTACCCCTCCGCCGCTCCAATTCGTTAATTTGACGGTACCGTTCAATGGACTGTCCCTGTCGAAGGTTGCGGCCGATCTTGCGGCGCACGCCGTCAACGGCTGGCCGCCGGAGGTCATCAACGATTTCGGCAATCTCGGCTTTGTCCGACCTGCTGGCATCGTGTTTCTCAGCAACTTATTCGCATGGATGAGCGCTCATCAAACCAAAATCACGCTCACCAACCTCATTGGCAAACGCCGTCAGGTTTCTGGACGACTCCCTGTTCTTCGAGCAGCATTGCGGCGCAAAGTTTCGCCCGGATGCCTCACCACGGTCGACAACGCGACCACTGATGAGGATCGCTCATCAGCGATTGCCATGGCTGGCTGGAACACAACCTTGCTCCTTGGCTGGCTGCGCGCCTGTCGATCTCTCCCGCGAGCGGCGTGTACAACCGGCCGGTAGCCGCCATGCCCATCTGATCGCGGGCATCTGGACCGGGTTCAAGGGCGACCGGGGCACCAAGTCCAAGCCGGCCCCCGGCCCTCACCTCGTTTATGGCTTCCTGACGACCGATGAGGAGCGCGACGTATGGATGCGCGCGCCGCGGGATGAAGCAAAGGCACTGCAGCGGCCGTTGCCGGATGATGCGCTGAAGATCCTGATGCGCGGCGCGGATAAGGAAGATCAGCCAACAGCAGGGTAGCGATGCTTTAGCGCCGCAATCGGTATGGTGTTATGGGGACAAGAGGTCTGATGTTGTTCAAATCGCCAACAACGGCCGTGCTCATCATCAGCGCACGCCGATGGCCGAAGCGTTGCATTTCTGCAGGGCGCGGCGTTCGGCATTGCTGCGAACTGCCCGAAACTTCATCTGTATACGAAAGCAATCGCTCAATCGAAAAACGGTATCCGAGGAGTTCGCCAAGGCAACGCAAAGGAATTTGCAGAGGGCGCGTTTCTGTTCCACGAATTGCTAACTGGCGGAAAAGGAGACGAATGTGATGGCGGCCCGTGCACCTGCGATAACGTATGCGGCCTTCGCCCCGGTACATGCTACTTCGTGATTGAACCGTCGGAGGTAAAGCCCTGAGTCCGCAATGCTTTAAGGCAGCACCTTGACGAGATTGGCCCGCTTGCGTGCAGCCAGCTCGACAGCAGCATCGCGCGCCGCTTTGAATGTCATCACTTCCGCTGGCGCGTGCTCATGATCCTTCTCGATCATGGATGAAGCCGCCAAGGAAGCTCGATCTTAGTCAGCTTTTCGCAAGCTGCTCCTGCTAGCATGAAGAGGATAGGTCATCTAGGCGACGCCGCTATCCGGGTGTTACGACATGAACGCAGACGCAGCCGATATCAATGCAACAGCGTCGCAGGTTGGCGCCCCCTCCGACACCGCCGAGAACGGCGGCGATGACACGCGTGCAGCGCTACTGCGCCGAGCATTCGAAAAGGCTCTCGTTTCCGTCGCGACGCAAGTCATAAGCGATTCGCAGTCGGATATGGATGAGGCCATGAGCGAGCTTGATGATGGATGAGCCGATGGTCGGCGCCAGATAGCGATACGGCCGCCTGGTGATTGAATCGAAGACGTGCCAAGTGAGACTTGGCACACGCCAGCAGTTAGATGCGCATTCTATGATCTTTCAGGTCCGCTGCGAACTGCTCCGCGAATCCGAATGCACCTGGATCTTTTTGGCAGCGGGCTGCTGCGACGTCCCTTTGGCGTCCCCAACAGCAGACTTTGACGGAAATGGTGATGCTCAAAGCCATGGCGCCTCCGGCTTCGTGAGAGGATGATGGATGTTCTGGGAGCGCAAGGGTTCACGCCCGGCTTCGTAGGCTAAAGACAGGCAGGGCTCAACGCGAAACAGTGGCTTATGCTTCTGAGCCGAGGGTAGATCGCGCCGCCGAGGCCGTCCCCAATCCAATCTACGATCTTGGCCGGGATTTTCGCTGCGACGCCTGCATCTGCAGGACGTTGACGTGCAGACAGACCTGAGAGCACCGTTCCCGTGCAGCGCCTCCATCGCCGGCAACGCGCCGCAGCAATTCTAGCCGGGTAGCCGGGCCTGGAGGCCCTCCGCCCGTTTGTCGGCGCCAAGGCTGCGATTGCCAAGACAATCTGGCTGTTACCGTCGATCCTAAATCGATAGATCGCCAAGCTGCCCTTCTCGCGGCCGTTTGGCGAAAATGAAAGGCGGGCGCTAGCGCCCGCTTCCACGAGTTTCCGACATCCCCGGGATCAGGCCTCATGCCGGCTGTGCATCGCGACCGAAAATGCGCCGGAACATGGCCTCGCGCATCATCGTCTTGAAATCCGGCGGCGCATCCGGGTTCTCATTGTGGTTGATCACCGACTGCGTCACCTTGCGTCCGGAGTTGTCAACCCACCCCTGATTTGTCTCATGGATTGTCTGAGCTCCATCGGACGTCAGCTGATCAAGCGTTCGCCCAGCATTAGACTGCGTGACCTTCAGATTGTTTTTCCCATCCTTGTCGTCGCCGAGTCCCTCCACAACCATGGCATTGTCGCCGTTGGTGATGGTGAGCTTCGAGGAGATGGTTTTTCCGTTGCCATAATTGACCGTGTCCACCGTAATCTTCGTGCCGTCGTCGAGCTGGAAGGTCATACCTTTCTTGAAGTCGAAATCGTCCTTGCCGTCGCCATTAGCATCGACGTGAGGATCGCCGTGGATCCTCGAGACATGGCCGGTCTGGTTGTTCCTAACGGTCCAGGTGCCGTCCTTCTCATCGGCCGTGATCGTATACTTATCACCAAGGTTGATCGTCGCCTTGCCGTCCTTGACCTCGTGCGACCACACTGGCGCTGGCTGAGATGACGGCGCTGGCGTCTGAGCGACGGCAAACGGAACCATCGCAAGAGGCGGCGGTGGAGGAGGAACGAAGAACACGGGTGTTGCACTGGCAGGCGTTGCGCTTGCAGACTGGTAGTTGCCCGGCGCGCGACCCTGTTCGCCGGCATCGATACTCGCCTGATTCACCACGCCGCCGGCGCCATCGACCCAGCCTTGGCCGCTCTCATGGATCGTCTGGGCACCATCGGGTGTCAGCTCATCAAGAGTCATGCCAGCGTTGGACTGAGTCACCCTCAGATTGTTTTTGCCATCCTTGTCGTCGCCGAGCCCCTCCACAACCATCGCGTTGTGGCCGTTCGTAATGGTCAGCCTTGAGGAGATGGTCTCACCATTACCGTAGTCGACATTATTGACGGTAATCTTGGTCCCATCGTCGAGCTGGAAGGTCATATCTTTCTTGAAGTCGAAGTCATCCTTGCCGTCCCCGTTAGCGTCAACATGGGGATCGCCATGGATCTTCGTGACATGGCCGGTCTGGTTGTTGCGGACGGTCCAGGTGCCATCCTTCTCATTGGCTGTGATCGTATATTTGTCGCCGAGGTTGATCGTGGCCTTGCCATCCTTGACCTCATGCGTCCATACCGGATCGACGGAAGGCTCCGAACCCGAACTTTGCTGGCTCAACAGCATGAAAGGAGGAGGCGGAGCCATCATGTACACGGGAGCAGCCACGACTGGAGTGACGACCGCCGGAGCCACGACAGCGGTTGTGACGCCACCTGCAGGAACGACCACCGGAGCGACAACGACGGCAGCGCCTGCCGGCAGGTACTGGTAGGCACCCGGCGTGACATACTGTCCCAACAGTGTGCTGAAAGCTGGGCTGGCAACCACCCCCTCTGACCCCACCCCATTCACCGTCGAATCGAGTGCGCCGACCACGGGGAGACCGGCCACGGGAAGATACGCCATTTAGTTCACTCCTGATTGCATCGAAGAAAGCGGTAAAACTGCGAGCGTTATGCGCGCATCAACAGGAAGCATTTCAGGCCGCACCCTTGGCCCGATGGTGAGCGAATGAATGCCTCTCGCCACCAGCCCCGGCAGCCTCGATGAGCCCCCTCTCTCATCACCTTCGCAGCGGCTCGGCGCGAGCATATCGCGCCCATCGAACTCGCAGGGACTCTACCTGCAGCACCTGTCGAAAAGCTGACGACAATGAACCACCGACTGAGCATCGCAACCCTCGTAGCATCCGAGGGGTGCGGATCGCATGGTTGCTCGCGGCGGCCGGCCGTCACGACGGACCATCTCAGGCAACTATCGACGCCCGCCGATCACATGTGATACGTCGCTTCGTTAACATCGATCGACTGTCCGATGTCGGCTGCGCCGATCGGTCCTGTTGCATGCGAGATTCACGCCGCTTGCTCTTGATGCAACAATCATCGGGACCGAGAGGCATATCATTCTGTCGATAAGTGACGCGGTCGCCGCAATTCCGCCAGTCACTCCAGCGGATCTGGGAAGCAGCATTCCAACCGCTCCGGCCACGCCGCTATTGCCGCCAGCGGCGATCCGAAGATTCCGGACGCGATCTGTGGGGATACGGGCGATCACACCAACAGCCTCTACAGCATCAGCGCGCGGCCCTAACCAGGCTACCGCCCCACGCCATGAGTCTCCAAAGACTTCAGATTGGATGACTCAGCGCTGATCGACAAACGCCACAGCCAACCTGTTGGCCGATCGATCCAAGTGCGCGCCTGACCGCGCACGTAGGTCAGAATTTCGCTGCTAGCCTCACTAGCACTACTTTGGCAGATTGTTGATTTTGCCGCGTTTTATAGGATTCCCGAATCAATTTTTCAATGATTCATGGGTGGTCGGCTCTTGGAGGGCTGACCATGCCGGGATGGGAAGACGAACTCGAACGCTGGCTGATGCCGTTCTTGGACCGGCTGGGTCATAAGACCCGGCAGCGGATGTGTCCTCTGTATGTTGCGGGATTGATCGGTCCTGGCGATCGCAAGAGCGTTCAGCCGATGGCGGAACGCCTTGTCACGAGCAACTACGACCAGTTGCACCATTTCATTGCCGACGGTGTCTGGGACGCGACGCCGCTGGAGACAGAGCTGCTCAACCAGGCGGACCGACTCGTCGGCGGCAGGGATGCGGTGCTGGTTATTGATGACACCTCACTGCCGAAGAAGGGTGAGCGACCGGTCGGTGTTGCGGCGCAATACGCATCGGCTCTCGGTAAAACTGCAAATTGCCAAACGCTGGTGTCTTTAACGCTTGCGCGCGGCGAAGTGCCAGTGATGGTCGCGTTACGTCTCTTTCTGCCTGACAGCTGGACAAGCGACATGCCCCGTTTGAAGCGCGCTCGCGTGCCAATCGAACACCGAACGCCACGGTCCAAGCCGGAGATCGCTTTGGCCGAGATTGACCGCGCGATGGCAGCCAACATGCGCTTTGGATGTGTGCTGGCGGATGCAGGATACGGCCTCAGCGCACCGTTTCGACAAGGGCTAACAGAGCGCGGGCTGGCCTGGGCGGTCGGTATCCCTCGGCACCAGAAAGTGTATCCCGTCGATGTGAAGCTCATTTGGCCGATCACCAAAGTCCGTGGCAAACCACGAAAGCACCACGTGCCCGATATCTTATCGATTGCGGCAGAACAAATGCTGGCCAGCGCCAAATGGAAAACCGTGAGTTGGCGTAGCGGGACGAAAGGTCGGCTCAAAGCCCGATTTGCTGCCCTCCGTGTCCGCACCGCCGACGGCCCTCCGCAGCGGATATGGGATAAAGGTCAGCAGCATCTCCCAGGCGACGAAGTCTGGCTCATTGGCGAGCAACGTGCCTCCGGGGAGAGCAAATACTATCTCGCCAATCTTCCGGCGACGACGGATCTGCGCACGCTGGCCGCCACCATCAAGGCACGGTGGATTTGTGAGCAGGCGCATCAACAGTTGAAGGAGGAGCTTGGACTTGATCACTTCGAAGGGCGATCATGGCAAGGTCTTCATCGCCACGCCCTTATGACAATGATTGCCTACGCCTTCCTGCAACATCGTCGCCTCGCATACGCGGGGCGGAAAAAAAAGAATCAACGGGCCTCCGCCTCAACCAACCATGCCCGCCGTACGCCATGCCATCGTCGATCTCATCCTTCGGCCGCCGCCTCAGCAATGCCCATATTGCCGAAAGCAAATCCTTGAAAAACAGCGGCCAAAACACATTCTGTTCGCGGTAGGGACACCCATCACTGGGCGCCCCCCGCGCAGATCCCGGCGAGCCCAATTAAGGCACCGGGCTCCTACCTCGGGTGTTTGACGGCGAAGCGCAGCTTCGGCCATGGATGAAGGATGCGAGCCTTGGGAAGCCAGTCGTCGGTGATCTGCGTTATGCGATCCCAGGTCAGACAGGTCCGCTGACTGCGCCGCCGAAGCGTACGCCTCCAGAGATCGGTCAGGTAGAACCGAAACGCATTGAGCGCTCGGCCATTCGTCGGAACAGCAAAGTACGCAAAGTGGCCGGTCAAGACCTGCCTCAGCCATCTCCCCTGTGCAGGGATCGGCCAGTGCATTCGGCGCCTCAGCTCCTCCTTGATTTCGCGGAGTTTGGTTCGCATGCGGTCGCCACGGGTCTTCCGTTGAAGCTGGAAGCGCCCTCGGCGTGATTTGCCGCAGATAAACGTGAACCCCATGAACGCAAAGGTTTCCGGCTTTCCGAGTCCGCGCTGCTTGCGTTGAGCCGCCGCATGGCGACCAAACTCAATCAGGCGGGTCTTGGCCGGATGGAGCGTCAGCTCGAACTCCTCCAGTCTCGCGCGCATCGCGTCAAGGAAACGACGTGCGTCATCCTCGCGCTCAAAGCCGACTACTACATCGTCCGCGTAACGCACGATGATCATGCCGCCGGAGACCTCGCGCTGTCGCCAGCGTTTGGCCCACAGGTCGAGAGCGTAGTGCAGGTAGATGTTGCCAAGGAGCGGTGAAATCACCGAACCTTGACCCGTTCCCCTGTCATCAGCGGTTACGACGCCGTCTTCGAGAATACCCGCCTTCAGCCATTTCTGAATGAGGCGGATGATGCGCTTGTCGCCGATCCTATGTTCCAAGAAGCGAACCAGCCAAGGTTGACTGACTGCGCCAAAGAAATTTTGGATGTCGGCGTCAATGATCCAGTTCACCTGCCGCGTCTCGATCGCTGTGCAGAGCGCGTCCAACGCATCATGTGGTCCTCTGCCGGGCCGAAACCCGTAGGAAAAGCCACAGAAGTCTCCTTCGTAGATGGCGTTGAGCACGATGACGGTGGCCCCCTGGACGATTTTGTCTTCGAGAGCCGCGATCGCTAACGGACGCTGCTTGCCGTCTGCTTTTGGTATGTACGTCCGGCGAGACGGTTGCGGGCGGTACGTTCCTCGTTGGACCCGTTTGTGCAGATCGGCGAGCCGGGGCTCGAGATCTTCCTCGTAGTCCTGCCACGTCATGCCATCCACTCCGGGAGCAGCCCTACGCCTGAGCGCAAAGAACGCCGCCCGCAGTGTATCGACATTGATGTGGTGAAAGAGCGCGGTGAACCGGTCCTTCTTCCTCAGCCTTGCGGCTGTCCGTACGCGGTCCAGCGACTGGGTCATGCGAGCCCGGCCCTGTGTCCGGTGCATGCGCTGCTGTTCCGCGTTTCCCTTGGTCCCCGGCCTTGGCTCCGCCCACTCCGCCGCCAGTAATCCAGCTTTGTTCGTCGGCTTCTCAGCTACTATGCCAGAGTCAGACTTCTCCGTGTCATGCATCAGCGGCTACGGCTCCTCGCCTTCCCGCTGCGGACCACCTCCTCCGAGGAGGAAGATGGCCGACCCGGAGATATCCCGGTTCCCGTACAAGGAGCTTCCATGCATGCCAGGGTCTACGACCACGCCGGGTTGGACGGGTGCTCGCAATTGCGCACTCATCCATGTTGCCTTCCGCTCTTTGGACAGCGTCGGCTCCCGAGATAACACTGTTTCGCGGCTCAATGGCTGGCCTGCATGCTCCCCTACCGACGCTTCGCCGACACCCTCGCGGACGCCTGCGCACGGCTCGGGGCCGATGTGGTTCGCTACACCTTCATCGCAATGGACTTTCACCATCTCCTCCTTGCCGGTCTCCCGGCGCACCCAAAGTAGTGCTAGGGTCCAGACTCAATTGAGCCAATATGCGACGAGAGCGGCGAGATGAACAGCGGCCAAAAAATTACGGGCGAGCTTGTCATATCGCATGGCGATGCGCCGGAAGTCCTTGAGCCTGCAAAAGCAGCGTTCGATGACATTTCGTCCTTTGTAGGCGCGTTTGTTGAAGCGATGGATGACGACACGGTTAGATTTATTGGGGATTACGGGCTTGGCGCCACGACGAATGATTGCGCCGCGAAGCTTGTCGCCATCATACCCTTTGTCGGCGAGGAGCACGCTCATGGGTGGCGCGAGCGCCAGGACATCGGGAGCCGCAGCGATATCGGCATCCTGGCCTGGAGTCAGATGCAGGACGACCGGCCGGCAGAGCGGATCGCTCAGCGCATGGATTTTTGTCGTGCGGCCTCCGCGCGAGCGGCCGATTGCTTGATTGTGCTCCCCCCTTTTCCGCCGGAGGCACACCGGTGAGCTTTAATCGAGGTCGAGTCGAGCGACAGTACGACGCCGTCTTCGCCAGGCTTGGCCAGCGCTTCGAAGATTGCGCACCATCGTCCTCGCTTGGCCCAGCGATTGAAGCGATTGTAGATCGTCGTGTAAGGGCCGTATTCACGTGGACAATCACGCCATCGTGCACCCGATTGCAGCATGTGAATGATGCCGCTGACGATGCGTCGGTCGTCGTCCCGATCCGGCCCCGTCAGTCCCCTCGGCAGATGCGGTTCGATACGCGCCCATTGCCTGTCGTTCAGCCAAAAAAACCAGCGCGCATTCTCTCGCCCCCGAATCAACACGTAGGCAAGAGAATCACGTGGCGCTATTTAGGTACAGACCCTAGGTGAGGTTGCAGCTGCCGGCAGGTGATGGGCTGCTGCAAAGGATCGACCTAATCACCCCGACCGAGACTCGTCAGCTTCTCGAAAGGTAGCGCGCCTAGCGTGAGGCTGCTGAACTCTAGGCGAGCACGTCTATTGAGACGTAACAAGACGAGCATAGGAGAAAGCGATGGCCGCCGAAAACAAGAACGCCGGCAAAACGGACAACGTACAGCCCAAGACCGTTGGTCTCGGCAAGAGCGCCGAACTGAGCCTGAGAAGTCTGGGGGGCGAGCACCGTCTTTCTTTCTATTCCTGCCCCTCGTATCGTCGGCCCGCCCGACGTAGCAGGCCACAACTAACGACTATCATAAAGAAAGGTGAATAGACATGGCGGTTAATAGTGTTGGCGGTAACGGCGCCGCTCCTGCTACCCAGCAGACCCAGGATGCCGGTTTCCAGAACCAGATGGCTGAGTTCGAGCGTGTTAGCCAAAAAGTTCAGGCCCAGGCCGTGGCAATGCGCAGAATTACGACCGAGCTCTCTTCTGAGAAGAAGGTCGCCGACGAGCGCGTCCAATAAGTCTGCCAAGACGGCGGCTCAGCGCGTCGCTACCGGATCCGCGCAGTGAATGACGAACTCCGGAAGAGCCGTGCGGCAACTGCCGTACGGCTTATCTCGTTATTCAGGACATTATCCTGAACGAATCGATCTCTCGAGTTTGAAGTGCATAGCAAAGCCGAGGGGAAGACGACCGCCGTCAGCATGTGAGTTGGCGCGGGGCCCGGCGCCGATCGGCACGTTAAGCCGTTGAATTCATTAATCTGGGCAGGGTCATTCCATCCGCCGATTCACACAAAGCGCCTGATCGCCCGCGGCGAAGCGCTGCGCGCGATCGATGGCGACACTCGCGCCTGACTAGGCGCCATGCGTCAGGACGATCGGCTCTTTCTCCGAGAAGTGCGTGCGCGAGCGGGCGAACTTCTTGACGCCCATCGGCTTGCCGAACAGGTAACCCTGGACCTGATCGAAATCCATCTCATGTGCGGCAAGAAAGTCCGCGCGCGTCTCGCCCCCCTGCGCAATAACCTGCGCGCCGGAGTCGTGTGCGAGCTCGACGATACGCCGGCACACCGTCTGCTTGAGGCGCTGATCCGCGCAACCGGTGACGTATTGATGGTCGACCTTCAGCTGGACGAACGGAAAGTTCGGCAATCCCAGCAAGGATGGCCACTTCGCGCCGACATTGTCGATCGAGATGCCGATATTGTGCAGGCGAACGCGCCGGGCGACATCGATCGCCAGGTCGAGATTGTCGATCACCTCGGCGCTGTCGATCTCGATCAGCAGGCCGGCGAACGCCGCATGATCCGGAATCCGGTAGCAAAGCTCGCGCACCGCAGCATCGTCGGCCAGAAACGAGATCGGCAGGTTGATCGAGAGATCGACCGGTCCGATCTGCCCGAGCAGATAGCGCCAGTCCTCGATCGCGCGCGCGATCACGAACTCGGACAGCGCATGAAAATGCGGATCGCTTTCGTCGGGGATGAAGTAGGCAGGCGGCACGACGCCCCATGCGGGATGGCGCATCCGGATCAGCGCCTCGGCGCCGCTCGGAACCAATGTCCGGAGATGAAGTTTCTGCTGATACCACAGCTCGAGCGAGCTGGCTTTCAGCGCTTCGGGCACATCCACTGCCGGGCTCGGTGCGGGCTCGAGCGGCATCAATGACGCAAGAATCGTCGACAATTTGTGGAAGGGCTCGCAACCGGAGACGGTTGAGATGTATTTGGCGAGCGACTTTGAACACGGCGCCTTGCCATCTCCTCAATCCCAGCGATGCCGCCCTTCACCTTCTCGAAGGCGGCCGTGAAACAATCACCCCACTGGTGACGAGCGCCTTCATCGCGGTCGATACTGCGGTGAGCGCGGTCCCCAGGAAGCCGCGGCTGCATCGACGGACAAGGCATCGAAGACTCAGAAGGATTTCAACTTTTCGGTGATGGGCGGAAAAAACGTGGTCGATCAGTTCATTGCATCGCAAAGCAAGTCGCCGGAGGGAATGAAGGCCGAGGTGGCAACCTATGGACTGCTTCCCGGCGCAATGGAGGCGATGAAGCTGCAATTGCAAACGGAGTCGATCGCGCGGGCGAACAACACCGCGATCACCGCCGCGCAGCAGGTGCAGCTCGACCTGCTGAAGCAGAAGACTTCGGAATACGCCATGACGCTGGCCGGGCTCCAGACGATCCAAGCGAACTTGACTCCCTCTGAGAGTTACCTACAGGAGCCTAAGATCCAAGCGCAATTCAACGCCAATACGATCAGTGCGCAGCAATTCCTGGATGCGCAACAAAGGCTAGCGGAGAACGCCCAATCGACGTGGAACACCGCCGGCGCCTCCATGGCGGGCGAATTTGCACAACTCTCGCAGGAATTCGGCAAGCACAGCATGGCTATGGCGACGGCGGCTAAAGCGTTCGGCATTGTCGAGGCAAGGATCAACACTTACACCGCCTTCACGAAGGCGTTGGCATCGGCCGTGCCGCCATTCAATGATGCGTTGGCTGCGGGCGTGCTCGCTGCCGGTATGGCCAAGGTCGCCGCGATCAGCTCTATGTCGATACCTAGCTTTAGCACCGGCGGCTTCGTCTCCGGCGCTGGGACAAGCGTCTCGGACAGCATTCCCGCAATGCTTTCCAATGGCGAATTCGTTGTGAATGCCGAAGCTACGCAACGCAACAGGCGGGAAATCGCCCAGCAAAGCGGTTCTCGTCAGTTTCATGCGCGTTTCGCGGGATCGTGAGCGCGGATTTCAGGGGATCGTGAGCAACGATTTCGCGGGATCGTGAGCAAGGCTTTCGGAGCCTTGCAGCGCTTCGGCCGACAACTCAACCGGCTTAGGGATGACCTCGTGGTTAACGAGGAAGTCCAATGCCTACCCAGAGATTGTCGATGCGCCGGATCAAGGAAGTCCTTCGGTTAAAACATTTTCAAGGCCTGCCAGAGCGGGCCATCGCGCGGAGCGTGGGCGTCAGCAACGGCGTTGTGCACAGCTACCTGAGCCGCGCCCGCTCTGCTGGGTTGAGCTGGCCGCTTCCGGAGGGAATGACCGATGAAGACCTGGAGCTTTTGCTTTTCCCGGCCCCACGACCAGCGTCTCAGAGCCCGCAGCGGCCGGTGCCCGACTGGAGCTACATCGATAAAGAGCTCCGCCGGCGCAACGTAACCCGTCGCCTGCTCTGGGAGGAGTATCGCGCCGTTAATCCCGACGGTTTCGGGTACACGTGGTTCTGCACTACCTACGAGGCCTGGAAGGGGCGGGTCCGACCTTCGATGCGGCAGATTCATCTGGGCGGCGAGAAGGTGTTCGTGGATTTCGCCGGCGACACCATCGACATCGTCGATCCCCTGACCGGGGAAGTGCAGCCGATGAAGCTGTTCGTCGCGGCGATGGGCGCTTCGAACTACACCTACGCCGAGGCCTGCCCCAGCGAGAGCTTGGCCGACTGGATCCGGGCCCACGTCAACTTGTTCACGTTTTTGAGCGGAACGCCGACGTTCGTGGTCTGCGACAACCTCAAAGCCGCCGTCAGCAACCCCGACCGCTACGATCCCGGCCTCAATCGCACTTATGCCGAGATGGCGAGCCATTACGGCACGGCCATTCTCGCCGCACGGCCGCGGCGCCCAAAAGACAAGGCGAAGGTCGAGGTCGCGGTGCAAATCGCCCAGCGCTGGATTCTGGCCCGGCTGCGCAATCAGCGCTTCTTTTCCCGGGCCGAGCTCAACGCCGCCATCAAGACACTCGTCGACGAACTCAATGCTCGTCAAATGCGTGGCTTCGGCTCAAGCCGCGCCGAACTGTTTGCCGAACTCGACAAACCCAAGCTAACCCCGCTGCCAGATCAGCCTTATGCCTTCGCACGCTGGAAGCGCTGCCGCCTCGCTCCCGATTATCATGTCGAGGTCGACGGCCATTGGTACTCCGCGCCGTATCGTCTGATTGGCGAGCTGGTCGATGCCCGTATCGACGATCGGACGGTCGAGATCTTCCACAAGGGCCAGCGGATCGCCAGCCATGCCCGCGCGCCCAACCGACGCGGACACACCACCATCGCCGACCACATGCCCAGCGCCCATCGCCGCTACGGCGAATGGACCCCCGCCGCGGTGATCGCCGCCGGCGAGCGGATCGGTCCTTCGACAGCAGCGTTTTTCCAGGCCGTGATCGACGCCCGGCCCCATCCAGAACAAGGCTTTCGAACCTGCCTTGGCATTCTGGCGCTCGTCAAAAGCTACGGCGCCGACTGACCGGAATGGCCAAGGCCTTCGAGGAGCAGCGCCGATCGCCCGATCTCGAAGCCCTGCCGTTCGAAGATCGCATCGGCCTGTTGGTCGACCGCGAAGCCGCCGAACGCGACACCAGGCGGCTCACCACGCGCCTCAAGATCGCCGCACTGCGCCAGACTGCTTGCGTCGAGGACGTCGATCTGCGCACCCCGCGGGGCATCGACCGCGCCGTTTTCGCCAAACTCGTCGAAGGTCGCTGGATCGATCGCCACGAGAATTTGCTCGTCACCGGGGCAACCGGCCTGGGCAAAAGTTGGTTAGCCTGCGCGCTCGGCCACAAGGCCTGCCGCGACAACCGATCAGTCCTCTATCATCGCGTTCCAAGGCTGTTCGAGGCGCTCGCGCTCGCGCGCGGAGACGGACGCTACGCCCGGCTCCTCAAAAGCCTCGGCCGCGCTCAGCTTCTGATTTTGGATGATTGGGGACTATCGGTGCTCACCGCCGCGGAACGCCGCGATCTGCTCGAAATCCTCGAGGACCGACATGGCCGCGCATCCACCATCGTCACGCGTCAGCTCCCCGTGGACACCTGGCATGGAGCCATTGGGGACCCCACGGTCGCCGACGCCATTCTCGATCGCCTCGTCCACAACGCCCACCGCCTCCAGCTCACCGGAGAAAGCATGCGAAAACGCAGCGCCAAAACCATCACCCTTGACGGCCAACCAGAACACTGACTCTATCTCCCATCGGCCGTAGCGGGCTGCTCACGATCGTCTGAATTCAGTGCTCACGATCGCGCGAAATCGATGCTCACGATCCGTGAAATCCGCAGTCTGCAGCAGTGTTGCGATGGTCGCCCAGGTTCGTCCGCCGCCGTCGCTGCCCGCGAACAGGCTATTCTTTCTTGTAATTGTCTGCGGTCTGATGGCGCGCTCGACGATGTTGGAGTCGAGCTCGATGCGGCCGTCGAGCAGGAAGCGTTCGAAGATGGCACGGCGCGAGACAGCATAGCGGATCGCCTCGGCCAGTTTGATTTGCCGGAGATCCGCCGCAAGGTCTGCTGCCAGAGATCGAAGAGATCTGCGACGACAGCCGCGGAGGCTTGCTGGCGCGCGGCAACGCGGGCGTCGGGGCTTTGACCGCGCACGGTCTTCTCGACCTGCCAGAGCTTCGCCATCCGCTCGAGCGTCGCCGTTGCCACTTCCGAGCTCCCTGCAACATGCAGCTCATAGAACTTGCGCCGGCTGTGTGACCAGCAGCCGGCCAACGTGATGCCATCATCGCCGCGATCGGATCGCGCGAGCTTGTTATAGGCGGCGTAGCCATCCACTTGGAGGATGCCGCGATAGCCATTGAGATGCCGGACGGCGCATTCGCCGGCGCGGCTAGGTGAACTCGCCTTGCTGGTCCTAGGCGCTACAGCGAAATCTGGCCATCTTAGCGCTCCTGCTGCGGCGAGGGCGGCGGCACCTCGGTCAAAGTGTCGGCGTCGCGGTCGTAAGCGCGTAGTAAACGCTGGCCTGGCCTCGCCGGCGGCGCAGCCGGCGGACGTTGTCGAAGCCCTGCCCCAAGTGGGGCGGCACTGGATCGCCGGCCGCGTGCTCTGCGCAGCGGGTTTCGAGCCACCCTTTGTTGGCATGCAGCCGGCCTTCCGCGCCGCAAATCTCGCAGGTGCAGGCGGAGCGGGCGACGGCCAGGTCAACTGCATGGCCGATCGCGGACTCGGTGGACTTCGAGGCTTCGGTGTCCCAGTCGACGAGCAGGATGCCCATCTTCTGCTTGATGCGGACGAATTCGAAGGTCTCGCCGTCGCGGAGCGCGACTTCGATCCTGCGACAGAGCCGGACCAGGATATCCTGCCACCCTCGCTCGCAGTGCGGGTAGCCGAACGAGCGACTAGGCTCCTCGGCCGTCGTGAGGAACAGACGCGGGTGCCACAGCATGAGGTCGCGGCGCCAATCCATGTCATTACTTCCCCATCTCATTACTCCCGACCTCCAGGCTGGAGGGGCGATATCGACAAGAACATCGTTCGCGCGATCGTACCGCCTGCAGGTGACCTTATGACCGACGACGCGCTGCAGAATGCAGATGTTCTCCAGCCCCGGACACCTCTCGACGGCCGTGCCCTGGGCATGAGTCTCGCAGCGGATGCCATCCCCCTCCGAGCTCGATCTCGATGGTGAGGTCCGCAGCAGGTGAGCGCGCGCGGAGAATCGCGATGCACATGGCGCAGATGGGCGCGGGCCGCGCCGATACGCCGGTGGAGGGGGCGCCGCTCGATCGAGTTCGACCCGCGTGACCTCGGGATACTCGAGCCCATCACGGAGGCGGCCGCCAGCTACTAACTCGAGCTCTCGGCTCTGGAATAACATCGGCCTGCCCGCACTTCGTGCTCCCGGTGCCGCTGTCCCGATGGTCGCACCATACTCCACGATGTAGAACACCGCAGCGGGAACGTTGGCACCGAGACATCTCACCAATTTGCTCGATCGCCTCAACGAGGAGATCAGGCGGCGAACCTATGTCGTGCGAATCCTCCCCAATGCCGAGAGCTGTTTAAGGCTGGTACGGGCGCTGACCGTCGAGCGCCATGAGGCCTGGCTCGAGGACCATCGCCATCTAAACATGGATCTGCCGAAGGAGCACAAGGAGGCGCTACGCCGGCGGCCTGACGATGCTCAGGCCCACCAAGGGGATGCACGCCCCCCTCTCCGCCGCCGTCGCTCGCCAGGGCTACGCTTTTGCGCAAGCGAGCGACGGCGGCTCCGAGGGGATGGCTCGGCCGGATCCCATAATCGATTTTGCTGAACTTGACGCACAGAACTGCCGATCCGGGCCGTCGTCGTGGTGCGGCTGCCGCTGATCGTAAGCGAGCCGAACGCCTTTCGTCTGCGGCCTGAACGTCTTTATTGTCTCCACGGCAAGCGGCCCCGTGGGCCGCTTTTCGTTTTGTGAATGGGCGCGCAGTCTCGTCAGCTTTCAGTAAGCTAGTCCCAATAATTGGTTGTTGGGTTTAGCGGGGGTGGCACGGACATTGCTGGGGTTTCCAGAGCAGTGGGGTGGAGTGTCACCTTCCGCTAAACTCACCAGCAGTGCGGATGCGGCAGGTGCTTCAACTCAGCCCCCCTGGTCGGTCGGCACCGTGTCGCGCCCACTGCTTCTAAATCACGGGCCATTCCCGGTTCTGTAAGTTACGCTCGTTCTGCGAGCGATGACCTCCCGGTCAGCTTCTTCCGCTGCTTTGAGGCTGGCCGTGTGGGGGTTAGCGGCGCGTGGCAGGGACAGCGCTTCCCCTGTGTATGCGTGGGGGTTACTTGAGCGCCGAGTCACGTGACCGCTAACTATCGGCAGTGCGGGCGGGGCAGGGACAGCGTCCGCTCCGGCGCAACCGAACGGCGCCGAGTCTCACCCGCACTGCCTGCGATCTGAGGCTGATCCCCGAGCCCCGCGAGGCTGCAACCCCGGTTCTGGTAGTTGTGCCACGGCTTTTTGCGATGAATGTATCCCACCGTCAGCTTCTTCCGCTGTTTGAGGCTGGCGCGTGGTAGGGAGAGCGCTTTTTCTCCAAGCGGGCGCCGAGCCACGTGGCCGCTAACGTTCCCGCTGTTTAGGTCGCGGCTACCACCTTGTGCGGCCTGTCGACCCGGGACCGGTATGATCCTTTAGGCCATCGATCACCTTGAGCGCCACTTCGAGTTCATCTCGAAGATGCTTCGTAATCCGCAGTCCGCTCGCAAGCTCCTCGCGGCTGATTTCCGCGCCGTGGGCGACTTTTTGTTCCAGGTCGCGTATAGCGTGGTCGATCTTGTGCAGCGAGAACGTGCCAAGCATCATTTGGCTCCGTCCACGATTAAGGGTCGGTCATCCGGCCGCGCGGGTAGGACCCACAACGTAAAAATGCGTCCACTACATGGTTGAGTAAAGCGGGTGGCGTTGGGGGAAAATCTTTTCCCATCTCGCGTCTGAGCGCCTCGAATTCGGCTAAGGTCGAAAGAGGGCACTCCGCCACCGCGTCCATTTTTGAGCAGATAACTTCAACCCGGAATCGCCGAGCGGCCAGCTGCTCTTCAGTTCGCTGTGGCCCGTAGGTGTCTTCTGCCGGGGTATGGCTTGGCCTACGGGCGTAGTCCGTGAATGCTTGGATTGCCGCCCCCACATCGGTCCTAGGCACGGCGGTTACTCCTATGAGCGGAGCCAGCTCGAACAGTTGCGGGCCGAGCGCTTCAATATGACATGCACGCGGGGCGCGGCACCCCACCGGTACTGGTAGGTGCTCTCCAGTTCTTCTCCACCATACAATGGTAGCACCTTGGGGAATTTGAACCTCTCGGGCGTAAAGGTGGCCAGCCCCTGTCTTCGAGGACGGGCTGGCTACCATCGCTTGCGGCACCGTTTGGGCGACCCCGCACCCGGACTCGTCGCCCTAAGCCGGTTCCAGCATCTTGATCTCGCTGACATCAACTTCGCGTCGGCGTGCCACGCATCGGGGGCTGCCTGCAAACGAAGCTAGATGGCCGGGCCGTTGCCGACCGGCTTTCCAATCCGGGCGGCCACGTTCGGACTGACCGGCTTCTTCTCCGCGAGGATGTCGTGCAGATGCTGCCTGGAATCCCAGCGCTTCTGCAATCTCGGTCTTAGACTTCCTGATGTACTGTAGAATTTCATCAAGGACGGCGCCCGGATGAGACGGGCAGCGGTTAGGATCGCGCTTAGCCTTCTGCTCTGCCATTGATGCTCTCCAGCATGTCGGAGCCCTCATGGCTTATTCGGTATTCTGCGTTCAGTGGTACTGTTCAAAGTCAACCTTGAATGCATCGCCTCCTTCAAACTCGAATGTGATGCACCACGGGCCATTGATGTGAATCGTGTAGCGCACGGACTTTCCGGCCAGCTTGTGGAAATCGTTGCCTGTCAGCTTCAGTTCGGAACTGTTGACGGCTTCGTTGAGCGTATCGAGACGAACTCCTATAGCGCGACAATCAGGATGAGAGCGCGATGCGCTTGTGCATTCTCTTGTCGACGCAGCCGGTTCGCCGCTAGTGGCGCGGCCATACTGCCTAAGATCACAACTGATCGCCAAGCGCTGGCTACGACCAATCCTGGTAGTTGTGATAGGGGCGTTCGCCGAATATGCATCCCGGTTAGCTTCTTCCGCTGCTTGGGCTGACCATGGTGAAGTTAGCGGTGAGTGGTAGGGACAGCGCTTCCTCGGTTCACGTCAAAGCGCCGAGTCACGTGCAGCTATCTACTGTGGGTCCGAATGGGCGGTGACAATCAACACTCGAAATCTTCGGCAGATCACAGCCCTGCGGTCGCAAGCGCTTGAGGTGCTTGCAGCCAATCAGGCCCGGGCCGCCGATCAGTCTTTGAGCCCGGCAGATCGCCAAGTCGCGACGTTTGATGCCGAGGAGGCTCAGGCAGTGTTGGGCATACTCGATAGCGTGAAACTCAACCTGGGCCGAAGGAGGCAGGCAAGATCGCTGCACGCATACGCGCTCTTCTAGAGGGCGTCTCGTGGGCGCTGGCGTGTTTGGTGCCTGATCATGATTCGGTTCCCCGTCAAACCAAAACTCAGATACTACAGTGGCGTGAACCGAAAGTTGCAGCGCAAAAAAAGCGGGTTTATAACGCGGTTGCGCATCGCGCCGCCAATCACCTTAATACCCAGATCGCGAACAATGAGAGCGACACCCAGCAATATATGTTCGCTAACATCGCTTACGATATCGGCGCTTCGACGGATGACGTGCGATCTGCCCTTTCAAACGGCGGGTACAACGGCGTAACATTCATGGGCATTAGCGCAGAGGAGCGGACAGCACTGGCTCGATACAGACGAGAGGGGAGCTGAAGTGTCGCAGAAGTTTGCTAACCGGTGATTGTGATTAAATGCTTTTCAATCCGCTGGAATCGCTTCTCGCTTCTCTTCGAACATATGCCATCGCGCATAGACGCATGAACGATGGTCGCGGCTGTACGCCTGAGGTCATGGGGCGTAAAGGCTACCAGCTCATTGTCTTCCAACAAGCGCCGCACAGCCTGGCTCATACAGTGGCTCGCAAGCACCCCAACGCTTTCGAAGCGACTGGCAACGACGGGTCTGTTGCCTTGGTCCTCTCCCTTCTCTGGCTTGCCGATCTCCAAGGCCGCCTCGATCAACTTGACGGCAGTCGGGAAGAGCGGGACTGTGTGCTCCGCCTTCTTGTTCTTCGTCCGTACAGCGGGAATGATCCAGTGGGGCTTTTCCCCGTGTAGGCCGTGAAGCTCGGAACGCATCATGCTCGCGACTTCGCCCCGGCGCTGGGCTGTCAGCAATACGGACTTTCAGCGCCAAGCGCGTTCCATCCGTGATGCCCGCTTCCTCATCGTTGAGGATCGCAAAGAAGGCTTCAGTTCGTCGAGTGTTAGAACGCGGTCCTTCTCGACTTCCTTGCCACCAACTTTCTTCATGCCGTGCAGGAAATTCTCAGTCAAATCTCGCGGTCGTTCGCATACCCCGCAAATGGTGCGGATATCCGCTTAAGCAATCCCGATGAGCAAGTGCTACCAAATGAGATAGGTTCGACATGTTGCCGGTTGTGGTACTTTCCGAAGCTCTTGGTCGGATCTAGACCACGCAGCGAGCTGCGATCCTGTTTAGACGGAGAGACGTTGAATGACCGCGAGAGGTCCCGAATACGAGAAACGCGAACGGAAGACCCATCCAGAGCCCGAACGGGCCGCCCAGGCTTCAGCCTCTGAAGCGGGAGGCACCACGCACGATGTTGGAGAATCAGCGAGGGCTACATCAAGCCATTCATTTGCGTCTCCGGAATGGAAAAAATCCCTCGAAGAGACAACAGACCTGTTCGCTGCGGCGTTGAAGGACGGGTCAAAGCTGGCTGCTTCCTCTCTGCACGCTCAGGTCAATCTTCTGAAGAATCTTGCCAATTCCAAAACTCCCTCGGACGTGATGAAGTGCCATCTGGATTTCGCGGAGCAGTTCTGGTCGAAATCGTTCAGCAAAGGCTGAGAGATAAGATCATTTAGAGCGGGCCGTCATCTGCGGCTAGCTGAGCAATTCGCCAAGCGTGAAATAGGGTCGATGGCGCTCTATTACCTCCGAGGTGAACGCACCTTTGGCAAGCCTGACAATCACCCCAGTCCAGCTTCGCTACTTGCTCGACTACCCATGCGAATGCTCCTCCTCGTGAGGCTCAGTGATTCTGAGATGGAGATGGTCGAGCTCGTGATTGCGTAGTTTTCGAGCCTCAATCGCGCACAGCGTGTTGGAGAACGGGTGCGCGTCCGAAGGGAGACGATCGATTAAAAGGCCCGCTTGCCTGCTGTTCAATACGCCGGCGAAATTTCTGTGTGCTTAGCAGGTCGGATGAATGCCGCCATCGCGTACAGGCCGGGCGTGCAAGAGAATGCGCTGGGCCGTGATGGGCAGCACGTTGTCGGGGCAATTTGGCGGCGCGAGCGTGAGCCTGCAGTCCGAAGTTCGGCGGGACCAACTGGGACGGACAGTGCCCCCGTCGGCCATCAGTTTTCAGACCAAAGCGAACACCTTGACCCTGTAGCCCGCCACGAAGCGCCTGCAGAATCTCCGATTCTCGATTCGGCACGACCCTTGCTCGGTCCTGGGCAGCATCACCGAGTCTCCAGATGCGGTAATGTTAGGGGCGGGCTCGTCGCTTCTAGCGCCTGGTCCGCCCCGCCGGTTTGCTGTGAGGCGAGGTGAGTCAGGATGTTCAAGTGGTGGCGCTCATCTTCGCTCGCGCTCGTCGCCGCCGAGTTAGGAACGGAAAGTGCACCCGCAGCTCCGGAGTAGTAGGCGGCGATATCGAGCCGCAAGACCGTGGAACAAACATGCGCACCGGAACAGTAGTGTCGTACAGCGTTGAAAAGGGCTGGGAGTTCATTCGGCCTGACTATGGCGACGGCAAGGATTTGTTCGTGCACATATCGGACCTTCGCGGCTGCGCAGGGGCTGATCTGGTGTCCGGCACGCGCGTGACTTTCGGTATTCGTTTCAATAAACAGCGCTCGAAGTACAGAGCCGTCGAAGTCAGGCTGCGCGCTCCGGGGCACGGCGACCAGTGAATCCGATTGATGGCGACCACCATTTCTGATCGATGACGACCACCTGTTCCGGTCGATGGCGACCAGGGCAACAGGGCTGTGGACGGGCGTGATGAACGCCGTCCCAGTCGTGCAACATCCCGGATCGCCCCTAGGCTAGTCGATTCTGCTATACGAGGCTGATGGCAGCATCAGCTAAGTTCACCAAAACCGCACGACAGCTACGAGCGACCCGGATTGGGAACTTGTCGGATTCCGTCCCCGCAGAACCTAGGCCACCAAACCCGCGCCGAATGGCTCGAGGCCGAGACCTCAATGCTTTGATACTAACTTCTCCAGCCTCATTCCACCGTGACCGATTTTGCAAGATTACGCGGCTGATCCACGTCCGCCCCCCTTGCGACCGCGGTATGGTAAGCCAAGAGCTGGACCGGAATGGCATAGACCAGCGGCGTAAAGCTTGCGACCATTGCCGGCAGCACGATGGTCAGGAGCGTGTCTACCATCGCTTCAGACGCACCCTTCGCATCGGTGATCAGGATGATCTTGCCGCCCCGAGCGGCCACCTCTTGCATGTTAGAGACGGTCTTCTCGAAGACCTCGTCGTAAGGCGCGATCACCACCACAGGCACAGCCTCATCGATCAGTGCGATCGGGCCGTGCTTGAGCTCGCCGGCGGCGTAGCCCTCTGAGTGGATATAGGAAATTTCCTTCAACTTGAGCGCGCCCTCCAAGGCCAAGGGGGCCGATGTGCCACGACCGAGATAGAGTACTGTCCTCGCGCCGGCGATATAACGCGCGAGCTTCTCAATCTGGGGCTCGACCAACAGGGCCGCAGCAATCAATCGCGGCACCTCAATGAGCTCGCGCACGAGCTGCGATTCATCGATTTCAGACAGCTTACCCCGCTCCTTAGCTGCTCTGACGGCAAGCACCCCCAATACCATCAGCTGGCAGATAAATGCCTTGGTGGAAGCGACGCCGATTTCTGGCCCTGCCAGGGTAGGCAAAACGGATTCGCTCTCGCGCGCAATCGTCGACGTCGGTACATTAACCACAGATATCGTATGCAAGCCCTTGCCCTTGGCGTATCGCAAGGCAGCTAATGTGTCAGCGGTTTCGCCCGATTGCGAGATGACTATTGCGAGATCGCCTCGGCGCAAAGGCGCCTCCCTGTAGCGGAATTCAGAGGCTACATCGACGTCGCAAGGCAAACGCGCGAGCCTCTCGAACCAGTATTTGGCGATGTGCCCAGCGTAGCTAGCCGTGCCGCACGCAGTAATTGAAATGCGCTGAATGCAATTAAAGTCGAAGGGCAACGCGAGCGGCAGGGCGACGCGTTTGGCCGCAACATCGAGATAATGCGCCAATGTCTTGCCGGCCACTGTCGGCTGCTCGTGAATTTCTTTGGCCATGAAGTGGCGGTAATTCGCTTTGTCCACAAGGAGCGCTGATACGCCAGATTTTGATGTTTCCCGCTGGACGATAGAGCCGTCTGCACCATAAATCACGCACGTTGCGCGCGTAAGCACGGCCCAGTCGCCGTCTTCAAGGTAGGTGACGGTGTCGGTCAAAGGTGCGAGCGCAATTGCGTCCGAGCCTAGATACACTTCGCCGCGACCATGTCCGATCGCGAGCGGCGAGCCCTTGCAAGCACCGATCAAAAGATCGTCGTTCGCTTTGAAAAGGAATGCCAACGCGAAGGCACCACGCAGTCGCGGCAGTGACGCCTGTACCGCATCCTGCGGCGAGTAGCCATTCTTGAGATAGGAATCGACGAGATGCGCCACTACCTCGGTGTCCGTCTCCGAGTTAAAGCCGGCTCCATTCCGCTCCAACTCGGCTCGCAGCTCGCGGAAATTCTCAATGATCCCGTTATGAACGACCGCGACATTCTCCGTCGCATGCGGATGAGCATTGCTTTCGGTCGGCTTTCCATGAGTCGCCCAGCGGGTGTGACCGATGCCAGCATGCCCCGACGGCGGACAATAGCGCAGCTGCTCCTCAAGGTTCCTCAGCTTACCTTCGGCGCGGCGGCGCTCGATCCGGACTCCTTCGAGAGTTGCGAGGCCCGCGGAATCGTAGCCACGATATTCCAATCGCCTGAGCGACGCGACCAACTTATCAACGACCGGACCACGGCCCAAAATGCCAACAATTCCACACATATCAATCCATGCAGCCCAGCTTCAAGAAGTCTGACGTTCCTCCAACAGGAGCACCGTCGCAAACTTCGTTTGCCCAAAGGTAACAGGTTTAGGTTCGGGATTTTCAGCGGGCGCCTTTATCACCGCCGCATTCTCTGGCCTCATTTAGATCTCCCGGCCATCATCGCTTCGCCCAGCTAGATTCCGCTTTTGGCTGGCCGATCGAAGAAACACTGCGATGCCATCGCCATTGGCGTGACTGCCTGAAGCAGAATCAGATGCGCTAGTGCGCCTGCACGGCGCATCCAAGTCCGCCCAAACAGGCTCGCTCGACGGCCTCACTAACTGTCGCCGGCGCAACAAGCCGCTGCCAAGATGTATCAAATAGTCTCGCTCCATAGATTGAGGGCATTCGAACAGAACGGAAAGCCAATTATCCTACGGTGAAGCAGGTTATCTTGCTTGGCTCACTCTCACCGAGGAGCCATTTCAGGACGCAGTTTGTGTTCTCAGAAGAAGCGAGAAGCGATGCCAGCTTGCCGGGCACGGTCAATATGGCAACAACTGAGTCCTCGCGTCTCACTAATCATTCTCCCGGGCGAGTGACGCTTCGTCTGGGCTTCGCTCCATTTCAGACAGAAAGATGAGATCTGCCCACGTTCCGCATAGTCCCTGCTCATCTCTTTGCGCAGCTGCTCCCGACTTGCTGGAAACACACTTGCGATGAGGGTTTAAGAGACTTTTCATGATTGGACAGAGGCAACTTATGCCCGGTCAAGTTAGAGGACTGGCATCAAAGCTCCATTGTACGAACGTAAGATTTCGATATCGAAACGTTACAAAGTCTATACCAACGTTTGCCTTTCTTTCTCATTCTGTTTTGCATCAGGCCGTCCATTGCCTACCCGCAATTAGCAAAGCGGCGCTGATTATGAGCCGCGAAGGCTACGTCTTCTAGTCGGAAGTCTCACCACGTCACTCTTCCGCGCCATGAGGGACCAAACGGAAAACATACCTGCGCGCGTGGAAAGATAAGGACCCCAGAAATATCGCGAGGAGGCAAAGCGCCCCCGAGCGCGTCTAACAGGGCCTACCATCCATCCCGCCTGCTTGGGATCGTCGCCGTTGCGAGGGTTCGCTCGACTTTCATCTTTGAAGCTCATGCGCCGGCATCATTCAGTCCACCTAAATCAATGTATATGGTGTGTTTTCCTGAGTCCGGTGTATGACTTGGCTTGCCGAGCGTATCCTTTAATTGCGATGGAGCGCGCATCCGCATATCGATCTTTTCGAGAAGCGGCTTCGCAATGATTTCTCAGAGTGCAGCTCTTTCCGGTGCAACTAAGGAAGACCATGACGGTTCGCAACTCAAAGGGGCGTGTCGCTCTCATCACCGGCGTGACCGGTCAGGACGGCGCCTATCTCGCCGAATATTTGCTGTCGCTCGGCTATGTCGTGCACGGCATCAAGCGGCGCTCGTCCTCGTTCAACACCGCGCGCGTCGATCACCTCTATCAGGACCCGCATGTCGGCAACGTTCCGTTCCTGATGCACTATGGCGACATGACGGATTCGACCAATCTGATCCGCCTGGTGCAGCAGATCCGGCCGACCGAGATCTACAATCTCGCAGCTCAAAGCCACGTCGCCGTCAGCTTCGAGAGCCCGGAATACACCGCCAATGCCGACGCCATCGGCGTGCTGCGCCTGTTGGAAGCGATCCGCATCCTCGGCATGGAGAAGGAGACGCGGTTCTACCAGGCCTCGACCTCCGAGCTCTACGGCCTGGTGCAGGAGATCCCGCAGAAGGAGACGACGCCGTTCTATCCGCGCTCGCCCTACGGCGTTGCCAAGCTCTACGGCTACTGGATCACGGTGAACTACCGCGAAGCCTACGGCATGTTCGCGTCGAACGGCATCCTGTTCAACCATGAGAGCCCGATCCGCGGCGAGACCTTCGTGACCCGCAAGATCACCCGCGGCGTCGCGCGTATCGAGGTCGGGCTGGAACAGACGCTCTATCTCGGCAATCTCGAAGCCAAGCGCGACTGGGGCCATGCCAGGGACTATGTCGAGGGCATGCACAAGATCCTGCAGGCCGACAAACCCGACGACTTCGTGCTCGCCACCGGCGAGATGCGCTCGGTGCGCGAGATGGTCGAGCTGTCCTTTGCCCATGTCGGCCGTCGCATCGCCTGGCGCGGCAAGGGCGTCGAGGAGACCGGCGTCGACGAGACGAGCGGCAAGATTGTGGTGAAGATCGATCCGACCTATTTCCGTCCGACCGAGGTCGATCTTCTCGTCGGCGACGCCAGCAAGGCGCGCGAGGTGCTCGGCTGGACGCCGAAGCGCAGCTTTGCCCAGCTCGTCGAGGAGATGATGACGAGCGATCTGGCGGAGACAAAACGGGATGCGGCCAGTGGCAAACGCACCGTTTGAGCTGAGGGGCAAGAGCGTCTACGTCGCCGGCCATCGCGGCATGGTCGGAGCCGCGCTGGTGCGCCGGCTGGCACGGGAGGAGGTGCGGCTCGTCACGGTCGACCGGCGCGAGGTCGATCTCTGCAACCAGGCCGCCGTGTTCGACTGGTTCGCCAGGACGCGGCCGCAAGTGATCTTCCTCGCCGCGGCCAAGGTCGGCGGCATCGTCGCCAACAACACGCTGCGCGCCGAGTTCATCTACGACAACATCGCGATTGCGGCGAACGTGATCCAGGCCGCGCATCAGAACGGCGCCGAGAAGCTAATGTTTCTGGGCTCGTCCTGCATCTATCCGAAGCTGGCGCCGCAGCCGCTGCGCGAGGATTCCGTGCTCACCGGTCCGCTGGAGCCGACCAACGAGCCCTATGCGATCGCCAAGATCGCCGGCATCAAGATGGCGGAGGCCTATCGCAGCCAGTATGGCAGCGACTTCATCAGCGTGATGCCGACCAATCTGTACGGCCCCGGCGACAATTATCACCCCGAGCTGAGCCACGTCGTCGCCGCGCTGATCCGCCGCTTCCACGAGGCGAAGGTTTCGGGAGCGAAGCGCGTCATCGTGTGGGGCACCGGCACGCCCCGGCGCGAGTTCCTCTATGTCGACGACATGGCGGATGCCTGCGTGCACCTGATGAAGACCTATTCGTCGCCGGAACCGGTCAATATCGGCACCGGCGAGGACATCACCATCGCCGATTTAGCACTGATGGTCGCGGCCGCCGTCGGCTTTCGCGGTGAAATCAGCTTGGATACGTCGCGCCCGGACGGAACGCCGCGCAAGCTGCTGGATGTTAGTCGGCTGTCCAGACTCGGCTGGCGAGCCACCACCTCGCTCACGGAAGGCATTCAGCTGGCATACCGGGTGTTTTGCGCTGAGAGAGACGGACGGCTCCAGAGTGATCTGCTCGTTCTCGACAAGGCAGCCTGCATCACCGGCTAGATCATATCGAGCAATGTTCCGAAGGGGCTGAGCCTTGCGATGATCTGTCAGCCCTCCTTTTTGATCAAGAGAGCACCGATTCTCCTTTGGTCGAGCTTGGGCGTCAGGTCTCCGTGAATACCCGGCGCCGCTTAAACCTGGGGCGGCAGCAGCGGATCTCCGACTGTTAACCGCCGAAAAGATGCGCCCAGTTTGGCACCAAGCACGCGAAGTTCTCGATGTGTAAAGAACCGTGAAGTGGTCCTAAGCTCCTTCGCGCGTCACACTAGCAAACCTAGATGATTTGATGGTCATGCTTTGTTACCTCGGCATCAGCAGCGCTGGTGAAGTCGCGCTCGGCGAGGTTCGCGCGGACGACACCCCCATTACCACGGTGATCGGACGCGATCGCGACATAGACCGCCGGGAGCACGAATAGCGTGATCAGCGTGCCCGCAGACATGCCAGCGGCGAGAACGAGTCCGATCGAGAACCGGCTCGCGGCGCCAGCTCCGGTTGCCGTCAACAAGGGTATGAAGCCCGTGACCATTGCCGCCGTGGTCATCAAGATTGGGCGCAGTCGGACACGCGCCGCCATCTCTATAGCCGAGCGACGGTCAAATCTCTCCTTGAACTGCAGCTCATTGGCGAACTCAACCATTAGGATGCCGTGCTTTGAAATCAACCCGACCAGTGTCAACAGTCCAACCTGGGTGTAGATGTTCATGGTCGCCCAGCCGAGGAACGGCGGAATCAAGGCGCCGACCATTGCCATCGGCACGCTGATCATGATGATGAGCGGATCGCGCAGACTTTCGAACTGCGCCGAAAGCACTAAGAATATGATGATGAGGGCAAATGCGAAGGTAATCGCCAATTGATTACCCTCGTGCACGTACTGGCGGGCGTCGGCCAGGAAGTCGTAACTGAAGCCCGGGGGCAGTTTCTTCGCCTCGGCTTCTAGGAAATCCACGGCCTGTTCGATCGTGACGCCGGGCATCGGCACGGCCTGAAAGGTCGCGCAGTTGAGCTGGTTGTAGTGGGTGAGCGCATTCGGATCGGTCGCAGTCTCGGTGGAGACTACGGTAGACAGCGGAAGCATCGATCCCGTCGCAGTCTTCACATAATAGCTTCCGATTGATTGCGGCACTAGCCGTTCCTCTCGCGGCACCTGCGGGATCACCTCGTAGGAGCGGCCCTGCAGATTGAAGCGGTTGACGTAATTTCCCCCAAGTAAGGTGGCGAGCGCGTTACCGACGATCTGCATGGTGATGCCAAGCTCGTTAGCCTTCGATCGATCAACCTTGATTCGTACCACCGGCTGGTTGAACTCGAGGTCGGAGTCGCTCACCATGAAGAGGCCGCTCTTCTGCGCGGCATCCTTCAACTTTGACATCTGCTCGTGGATGGATTGAAAGCCAAGAGTCGAATTGATCACCATCTGGACTGGTAGGCCACCAGAACCGCCCGGCAGCGGAGGCAAGCTAAAGGCAAACGCGTTGATGCCTTCGATTTTGGATAGCTCGGCCTGAACAAGCGACTTTAGTACAATCGATGATCGCTTGCGTTCGTCCCAAGGCTTGAGCAACATGCCGGCCATGCCACTCTGCTGGCCGCCAATGCCATTGAACACGAAGCTCAAGTCAGTCTCTGGAACTTTTTTCAACGCGCTTTCAAGCTTGGTGCCATAATAGTCGAGGTAGTCGATATTGGCGTATTTCGGCGCCTTAGTTAGCGCGAATATGATACCTTGATCCTCCTCCGGCGCTAGTTCCTTGGAAATATGCATATAGAGAAAGCCGACAAGTCCCAACATGGTCAGCGCAAATAGGCCGGTAATTGGGCGATAGTCGAGCGAACGGTCGAGCTTGCGGCCGTACCATCGTGTTACGGCACTGAACCCGCGGTTCACAAGCCTTGCAAATCGTCCCCCCTTGGCGCGCCTCAGGAAGAGAGAGCACATCATGGGCGACAGCGTCAAAGCGACCACACCGGACACGATCACCGCTCCTGCCAGCGTGAACGCGAATTCGCGGAACAGGCCACCGGTGAGGCCGCCAAGGAATCCGATCGGGGCATATACCGCAGCCAAGGTAATCGTCATGGAGATAACCGGACCGACGATCTCGCGCGCGCCCCTTGTAGCAGCCTGTAGCGGAGCCGCTCCTTCTTCTAAATGGCGATGAATATTCTCCACCACCACGATTGCGTCGTCGACCACGAGGCCGATCGCGAGAACCATCGCAAGGAGCGTCAGGAGGTTGAATGAGAACCCCAGCGCCAGCATCATGCTGCAGACACCAACGAGAGACAACGGAATAGTAACCACAGGAATGATGACGGACCGCAGCGAGGCCAGGAAAAGAAAGATCACGACGACCACAACCACGACGGCCTCAATGAGCGTCTTCTTCACTTCGTCGATCGATGATTGAATAAACTTGGATGAGTCGTAGGCCACTTTCATCTTCAGCGGCGGCGGCAGGTTACGCTCCATTTCAGGAAACAGCGCCCGAACGCCTCGCACTATGTTTAGCGGATTGCCTTCCGGGCTCGCTTGCACGCCGACAAAGACCGCGTGGTCGCCGTTCATCGTGACGGTAGTGTCCGTCATCTGCGCGGCAAGTTCGACTACCGCAATGTCTTCCATGCGCACAAAGCCACCGTCATTCGCCTTGACAATCATACGCTTGAAATCGTCAACACTCCGCAAATCCGTATTTGCTGTGACATCGGAGATAGTGAAATAGCCCTTGGTCTGGCCTGCCGCAGCCTGGAAGTTGTTAGCTGCGATTGCAGCCGAAACTTCAGCCGGCGATATGCCATGCCCAGCCATTTTCGCAGGGTCTAGCCATAGCCGCATCGCAAAACTCTGGCCGCCTAGGATGTCAGCCGCTGAAACGCCGTCGACGGTTGAGATAACCGGTTGCACGACGCGCGCGAGGTAGTCGGTGATCGCACTGGCCGCTAGCTCATCGCTGGAGAAAGCGATATACATGACAGCATTCGTCTGACCGCTCGACTTCGTGACGACTGGATCGTTTGATTCCTTCGGGATCAGGTATTTGACTGAGTTGACCTTGGAGAGCACCTCCGTGAGCGCTTCGTTTGGATTGAAGTTCAGCTTGATGTAAACTAGAATAGTCGAGACACCAAGCATAGACGAGGAACTGATGTAGTCGACGCCTTCGGCGGACGCGACTGCTTGCTCCAGGGGAGTGGTGATGAACCCCTGGATCATGTCGGCCGAGGCGCCAGGATAGGCAGTCGTGATATTGATGACCGTATTGGTTAGCTTCGGATATTGCCGGATCGGCAGTAGGACCGCGGCGCGCAAGCCGATCAGCAAGATCAGGAAACTCACGACGATTGACAATACCGGACGTTTGATGAAAAGCGCGGTAAATGTCATGTCAACTCGTATTCGGGATTGGGATGTAAATCTGCCACCAACTTTAAGGCAATGGTCAGCAATGCGGCGACTGTGCTAGAGCCCCCGCTGTAGAGCTCGTGCCCTTTTTGCGTTTATCGGCGAAAGGCCCGACAAGAATAGTTGATTAGAACGCAACGACTTCTAGCCGGGCATTAGTTCAGGCTTCGCACTTCGACATCGGAATTACAAACGACCTGACCGGTACTCAACTCTACAAAGGTAAGTGAGTGATATAGCATCGGCTGCAAAGCACTATACCAAGGTTTATCGAGTTCGCCGCTGATCACCGTCGCAAGACTTGCGGAGTTGCTAAACACAAATTTTTAGCCCCGCATATTCAGTGCGCGCCCGCTATCGCTTCGCTAACTCGCCGAACAAAGCCGTCTCGGGGCTTGCCCTCTGCTGCCAGTTCGATATGCCTCTCGGAACAGTGCTTTGAGCGTTTCTGTCAGCTCAATAAGCTGCGCTCTGGCTTGTCCACGCCTTGCGCTACCGAGTTGGCAACGCCAATACCACTTTGTCGATCCGACGCGTTGAGCCAACGTAGGCGGCCGTACATAGCGCCGCGGGGAGTCGCAGTGGACTATCGGCGGTTTTGGGCGTGTCACCGTCGATAAGTCAAGATACTGCAATGTGTCAACCGCCTCCAAATGCCTTGGCAGCCGCAATCAGCTTTTGTACGTTGCACTCTCCAGACCGAAAATCATCGAGCGCCGCGGGCAGCCCCTGGTTGATTGCAAGGGCCTGCTGCGCGCTTCCTAGCTGAGATAGCGATTGCGACTACTCATGGCGGGCCCATCCTTTTCACGAACCGTCGGTACGGTGACGATCTCGATCGGGACATTGAGATCAACCACCATGCGACGCACGACTACGCATTGCTGAACATCCTTCTGGCCAAAAAAGCGACGTGGGGCTGCACCATGTTGAACAACTTGCAGACGACAGTCGCCACACCGCGAAAATGTCCGGGCCTGAAAGCGCCGCATAGAGGTTTCGCGAGGTCGCCAGGTCCAACAAAGGTTTCGAAATTGCTCGGATAGACTTCCTGTGCATCGGGCGCGAAGAGGATCGCAACACCAGATCCCGGCACAGTTCTTCATCGCGCAAGAAGTCGCGCAGATAGGTGCTGAGATCTTCATTTGCTCCGAACTGAGTGGGGTTAACGAAGATGCTGACGACGGTCACATCGCATTTTGCTTGGCTCGCTGCGATCAGCGCCAGGTGGCCATCGTGGAGATAGCCCACCGTCGGCACAATCCGGCCCTTTGATTGGCACTGCGGGATTTTGCGAGAGTGCGGCGAAGTTCAGCGACGCTCGTGATAATTTGAGGTGGATGGCGCCCAGTTGGCAATTGCCTCCCCAACGCCTTCGGGAAGCCGATAGGACTCTTGCGGGCCGGGGAACGCGCCACGGCGGACATCCGCTGCCCCGCGCGAAAGCGCATCATGGAACTGCTGAAAGCCTTCCGTATAGGCGGGAACGAATTTGGGGCGATGACCTTCGGTTTGGCCCAGCACGTCATGAAACAGAGCACCTGCTCTGAACAGTCTGGGCCCGAGCCGATTCCGATCGTCGGTATTGTCAAGGAATCGCTTACTCGAGCAGTAAGCTCAGCCGGAGTGCCCTCCAATACCAAAGCGAAACAGCTGGCCTCCTGCAGACGATGAGCATCATCGAGCAAACGCAGCGCTTCATCCACTTTGCGGCCCTGCACTTTGAAGCCGCCCATGACATTAACGCTCTGCGGAACAAGACCGAGATGACCCATCACGGGAATCTCGCAATCGACAATGGCACGCACCATCTCGATTCTTTTGCCACCGCCCTCGAGTCTCGCCGCAGCTGCTCCTCGCTGCAGAAATCCGCCAGCATTTCGTATGGTCTCCTCAACGCTGACGTGGAAGCTAAGAAAGGACATATCGGCGACGAGCAAGGCACGCGGTTTGCTGCGTACGGCGGCTTCGAGGTGATGGTTCATCATCGCAACACTTACTGGAGGCGTGTTTTCGAATCCAAGGCAGACGTTACCCCCGCTGTCACCGACGAGACTGATATCGATGGAAGGATCCGGGATAGGCGCCGCAACCGCGTCGTAGGCAGTCGTCATGACTAGACGCCGGCCGTCCTGCTTCCACCGCTGCAGGAGGGGAATTGTGATGCGGTCGACCGGTTGCTCCGAAACGCGACTCATTTGAACTCAGTTCGATTTTTAGCTGCGAACTGACAAAGCTTTGAACTTCAACCAACTCGCCGCCTATTGCAAAGTTATAGCGATCCCCAGCGCTCGAGTTGATCGAGTATCCCACGCGATCAGCAGTCTGGTTGCTACAATTCTTCAGCGTCAATCCGCTCTTCGTCGCTGTCCAAGAAGGACAAAGGGCAAAAAGTGAGTTGCGTATGGGCTTGGTGGATCCGCGCACCAGCGCCGTTGAGAACACACCATCGCGAGGCACGTGCGCGAGAATGACATAGGTCGAAGTCGCCCATAGGAGTTCTTGTTCCATATCTCCACAAGCCCATCGGTGGAATGGCCACTTCGAAATAAGGATGTGGATCGAGGGTGGCGGAACCGCGACAATGAAGATTGGCCTCCAGCACATCCTTCGCAGCGACTACTTTTCTCGCCAAGTGTTTTGCGCACCCGCGACTTCCCTGTGAGAGCGGAAGAAATCTGTCGACCCGCCAAGAAGAAAGGAAAGACCCTCTCGGAAATCACCCGCAGATGGTGAAAATTCCTTTTGGTTGCGTCATCAACGCCAGAAGGCTTCCTTCGCTTGCTGTAGGTCTTGCGGGCGTGTTCGGCTTCGGCCGATTCGCGGGCCGGCTGTCGCGTCGGACCGATCGGGTTTACTTCTACAGCGCACTTTTGATGCATCGATTTTTTCCAGTGTTAAATCCACCGAGGTGAGCATAAGGCGGCATGCAACAGATTGTATTTCTGAGCCGATTGATCGGTAAAGAGCTCCTATAGAGTTTTGTACCGATGTGCTTGAGACCGAGGCGTCCGTCTCGGCAGTCCTCCCCCGCAGGCTGCTCTGTCCTGTCCGGTCCATTAACCGCTGGCCTATATGGTCACCTTGCCGAGCTTTTTGATACCGACCCGGATCGGGTCCGCCGGAATGCTCACGTTCATAGCGTCGCTCCGGCTCAGCCGGGCCCAGGTTGCGCAATCGGTTTAATCCCAGCCGGCGCCGGATAGGGCTGAAGGTCGCCGGCGACACTACCGGCCTCGATTGAGATCTGTTTGACCTGTGGCGCTGTCGTCCCAACGTTCCGGCTTCTGCGCATGGGAAGGCAGGATTTGGCTTGGATAAAAGAGGTCTTGTGGAGCGATCACGGTCCATCCACTCCTTCCTCGCCGAACGCTTAAACTTGGCGACCGTCCTCGCCGAAAACGGCGAGTTGCAGCGCACTGCAGCCTTCGTTAGGCCAGCCTCGATCAAGATTGGCGCCATGGCCTTTCGGCGTCAATGGCGCATTCTTGGGGGCGTTCATCCGATCCTTAAGGGGTAGGCTAAAGCTTCGGCAGGTTGCTTCCTCGTTCAGGACCGGATGGACAACCTACTGAAAGCTCACACCTCATGGTCTCACAGACATCCTACCCGAACTGGTTGCCCCCCCCATGCGGCCCCTCTAGAGGCGCGCGTATGCGCGCAGCGATCTGTCGCGCTTTTCGGCCGCAGGTTGGGTTCCACGCAATCGAGTATGGCCAGCATCGCCAGAACTTCGTCGACGTTAAATGTGGCCGCCCTGCGATCTGATAGTCCCAGAGACCGATGGGGGGCGCGGACCCGATTGGCTGCAAGCACCGCAAGCGCTTGCGGCCGCAAGGACGTAATATGCCGCTCGAATATATGCATTCGTTGGCCTGTAGCTGCCCTGTGGGCATGATGTCGCGAGCGCTGGTGGCCAACCCGGTCGCAAAGACTGGGGCTGGCCACCTTTGCTCCCAAGAGGCTCCAATTCTAAAGGGCTACAAAGTTGTATCTTCGAGAAGTACCAAGGGGCACCTACCAAAATCGGTGGCTCCCCTCCTCGTCGGCGACTCTCTAAGCTAGTTTTTGCCTTGAATTGGAGACACCAGCACGACCAGACACATGCACGTTGCATGAACAAGAAAACATGCCAATCGCACATGAGCGACGCAAGTATGTGGGCAGAGTCAATCGAGGCGGAGCACGATAGAAAGCCGCTGGAAAGTTATCCGAGACCCTCGTAGACCGCGATGAGGAGTACCTCGTTGAAAAATGGGCGACGCTGCCGGCGTCGCTCGTCGGCACGCCTGGCGGAGAGAATGGCACGAAGATAAGGGTGGAGGGGATTCAGCCACGCAGTCTTCTTCCCTTCCAAAGTATTGCTGATGATTGATCGGAAGCAGTGCGGGCGCGACCCGGTGCCGTTTGGTTGCGCTGGAGCAGGCGCTGTCCCTACCCGCCCGCCAGTTGAACTTAGCAGAACTTGGCTCGGCGCTTATCTCCCCGCGGACACACAGGGGCAGCGCTCTGTCCCTGCAGCTAACCTGCTCCAAACTCAGCTTCAAGCGGCGGCAAGAAGCTGATCGGGAGCTTATCGCCAGCGGACCGAGTGAAACCGCCAAAAAACGAGAACTAACTCGTGAGTTGGAAGCAGTGCGAACGCGGTTCGGCGCCTGACGGCCTGGGGCATCATGAGGCACTAACCCTGCCGCATCCGCACTGCAATGAGCTTAACGGAAGCGTAACTCAGCACATGGTGGTCCTTCAGCTCATGCGCTGTCCCTGCCACGCTCCCGTTAAACCCAACGATTCTTTATCGAGCCTGGCTTACCGAAAGCTGACAGACCTGCGCAGCAATTTACAACGAAAGGCGGCCTATGTGGCCGCTGGCAGTTGAGAGCAATTACGACGTTTACGCCTCAGACAATAGCCATTCGGCGCGCTTGCGATCAGCGGCAACCGCTCCGCGCTAAACGCCCGTGGCGTTCAGTTGGTCAAGCTCCACGTTGGTTTGTCGTATTGAAGACGATTGTGCCCGTTTCTCAAAATGCGTTACCAAGCTCCATCAGGCCCATCAGCGAGGCGCAAAGCGAACGGAAAGCAGCGGATGCGGCTCGGCGCCCATATCCATCCGGGGAGGGTGGACAAATGCGCTATCTCTGCCGCATCCGCTTCGCCGGCGAGCCAGGAGCGACATGACTCGGCACCTCCCATGGAGGAAGGAAGGCGCTGTCCCTATCAAGCGCCGCTGGCACAGTAGTCAGCCTCGGGGAGCACAAGGCTAGCCACCCGGCTTTCCCGTGAGGCCCGTCGCCTCAGGGTACAGCGGGACTTTAGCGACAAGGCGGCCTCGGGAGACCTACCAGCATTGGTGGTCATACACACTTAATCGAGAAACTGTTGGTCAAACTTGAAGACCAAGCGAGTTCAGTGCCTAGTGCTCCAGAACGATCAGGCGGCGCCAGGGGCGCCGCTTTCTCCCCATATTTCTGTTTCAGCTGCCGCAAGGAAAAAAGACCGAGCGCACCCTACAGCGTTGGCCAGCCGCAGCATTTCGTCACAACGCGGATGGCGAGCAGGGATGTCCTGCCGTCATGAAGCCGCCCGAGTTAAGAACGGCAACAAGACTTTGGGCAGCTCGCCGATCAAGCGGAGGGCGTTAGCCGCAAGGCTGACTCTTGGATCATCGCTGAACGGTGCGATTGTTTCCAGCGTCGTGAAACGGGCGTGCTGGACGGCGCATTCCTCGTTCTGTTCGAGCATGATCCGCAGTTGAGGTGCACGATGGCGTCTTCATTGGGAAAGATGGCGTCCCCCCTCGGTCCGACGAAGTGCATCTCTACCCCTTCGCGGGTCTCGAACTTCTTGCAGCGGCGGGTCCTTCCGGGCCCCCCTACGCGGGTGACCCGCGACCACTCGACTTTGCTAGATATAAAATTTCAAAAGGCACTTTCTGTTCTCGGATCGGCGTGGAACCCAGGGGTGGGCCTGCTCAGGAAAAAAATCCGGTCGGCTATTTTTGAGCCTGAAATTGATGTCTTCGTCCGTTCGTCATCGGGCGGCGCCAAGTGCGACCGAAACACGCTCGAAAGCATCTATACCAATTGAGACCGTATGGCTCCCAATCGGAGCCTCTATCCATGATCGTTATCGGCCTCAAGGGCCTTATCGGGGCGGCAAGACCACCGTGACCCGCATCGAAAGCCACGGGTTTGTACGCGGCCGGTTCGCTGGCGCGCTGAAGCGACATGCTGCGCGCCTACCCACATTACCGGCGCTGCGACGAAGCCACCATCGAACGCATGATCGACGGCGACCTGAAGGAACAGCCGTTGCCCTAGCTCAGCGGCAAGTCGCCCCGGCCGGCTGCCCGCTGACGGCCCAAGAGCTGCGAAGCTACGCAAATACGCCAACGCACGTCGTCGAGATAGCGCTGGCAAAAAAGCTGACTGAGGCGCCGTGGGCAACGCAGTCGACGAGGATGTCGGCGAGACGCTCCAATCGCTTATCGACTTCGTCGGCGCCGATGCGCCGTACCAGACCTTGTTGCGGGTGGCCAGTCTAAGATCCGAGCTGTTACAGCGGCGTTGGCGATTAAGCTACGCGTTTCGTCTTTCATCTGATCCAACGAATATGACCGTTTTTGTGCCATGAATGATAGAGCCGCGACGAAGAGGGCCCGACTACCGCCAGTCGCCTGAAGCTCATTTTTCAACACTGGCCATACGATGATGCGACCGGGACCATGACGTCATCTAGCGAAGCTCTATCCGTTCTCTACGAGCCGCCGAGTCTGCCGCCGCGACTTCAGGAAGCCGCGGTCGGTTGCCATGAACTTGAAGAGCATGGGCGAGATAAGCTTCGCTGGGTCAACCATCTGTCCACTTTGGGCGGATAGTAAATCCGCATAAGCAAGCAGATCGCGATGTACGCTTGCGGGTAGCTCCGCAGTGATCTTTACCGGTTTGTCATCTGGAACGGCAGCAATTTTCAACTTCGACACAACATCTACCTCGCGTAAGGCTGAAGGATCAGATCGCGATTCACGATCACGCGGATCGGGAAGCCAGGACGTACCGTCAGCGTGGGCTGGATATTGAGACCGCGCCGAACTACCTGCTGTCCAGTTTGGTTTAGAGAGTCCGAGGCGCCGTGACGCAACGCCTGGATAATTGCGCTGTCGTTGCTGTTAGTGTCCGAGCCGGCACCCAGTTCCGTTCCGACGGCGAGAAACGTCGATAGTGCCGCAGCCTTGAAGAGTTCGCCCCAGTGATTGTCCACCTGGTCTTCTAGGCCAGCATAGCCAGCGGTGTCAGCGCCAGGCTGCCGCTCGAGAACTATAGAACGTCCATTCGGCATGATTAGCCGGGTCCAGACGAGCAGAACGCGAGACTGGCCAAGGTTTCGCGAAGCGTCATTTCGCTCATACCCAAGAAGCCCGCGGCTTCCCACATCGGTGCCGCTCGCTGCATCAGCCAAGTTGCGGCGGTATAGCCGGTAGGTGAGACGTGGACAGTCCGACCGCGGGCGAATTGGCTAGGGGTGGGCCTCAAGCAGTTCTTTGCGGCCGATCTGAGCGCCGTCGATCCCGGCATGGCTGACGCTGATTGGTGAGGTTATGCGCTTTTGAGATGGCTCGGGTACTACGACGGCGGATGCGGCCCGCAAGATCGTCGGGCATGCCAGCAAGGAAAAACCTGCCAGCAGGTGTCTACGGGTCAGCATGCGCAGGTGTCTTGCTGAGATTAGCTAGTTTCTGCGCGAGCAGGATGCTTTGGCGCTGCAGGGCCTCCTCGATCACGTCAAGCTTCGCGCGCATCAGGCGCAGCGCAGTGGCCGATGCCGGCCGGTGCGCCACATCGAGTAGCATCAGCCGAGTGGACATCGCCTGATATTGCGCGGCGAAGTCGGTCACCTCGGAGCGGTAGGTTCGCAAAGCGTTCGTCAGCGCAACGATCGCTTGATCGGTCGATTTCTGCTCATGTTTGATGGCCCCCTAAATCACGGTCGGTGGATGCCTGCTCATGTTTGACGGCCTCTAGATCACGGCCGGTAGATGCTTGCTGATGTTTGATGACCTCTAAAGCGCGGCCGATCGAAGCCTGCTGAAGTTTCATGGCCGTGAGTTCGTCACGCGCCTTGTTCTGTAGACCACGCCGGCGGCCGCCAGGATGGCCAGTGCGGCAAGCAGCCATCGACGAGTGGGGTGGGTCATTCTGGGGTGCGGCGTTCAGAACTACTGACGGCTCGGGACAATCCTATAGCCGACACAATCGCCGCGAGTAAGCCCCGCAGGGGTCTCCCGCCGGCGCAGACAGATCTCCCGACTTTCCGGTCCCGATTTTTTAGCGACCTAGAATCGCCGCGCAATGATTTCACGCATTTCCCACATAACGTGAAGGAAAACTTCATGAAACGCATCATATGCGCGTTTTTTGCCGCGCTGATGCTCCTTGTCGCCGATTTGGCACATGCCGCAGCAAGTATCCGGGCGGCATTCCAATTATGGTTGATGATACTGATCCCGGTAGATGGCAGTCGCGATGATAATCAGCGCAGGAGGGCCTTCGTGCGCTGTCTTTCTGCGCCGCTTCTTCCGCGTTAAACGGGACCGTCATCTTTCTTGGATATTCGCGCTGGCCAATCTCGTGCAGCTCGCGGCCAACAGCCCAACTAAAGAGATTTGCACATGAGATTTCACGGCGCTCATAGGTCTCCTGGCGTCTACCACGCTTGCCGTTGCATTTTTGTGGACTTCGCGGTGACAACATGCAGACGCGCTTCGTCATATTCGATCGTGGCTGTATGCACCTCCGAGGCGATAGGCTAACCGATTGATTTCTGAGGTATGTGATAATCACACGATCGAGGCCGATTACGGGATCGATCATTCGCAGCGTTGTTTGGCAAGCGGGTTGGGACACTTGATGCGAACGATTCTTATAGCTCTAAGTATTTGGTTGTTGATCAACGTCCTCTTTGTACTAGTCATGATTCCTCCGCGCAAACCGCGGAAATCTAGCCGTCAGAACGGCACCGCCGGTAGGCTTTCACCCGCATTAATTAAGGAGAACGCCGAACCATCAAGCGAAGAGGATGATAGCTCTTCTCTTCGCCACGTTGTCATCGCGATCGGGCTGGGCGTCTTCTTTTCGCTGACGCCGCCTTTGCTTCAGGCTTACGATGCTATCAACGAGTTCGTTAACCGTCGCCGATCAAGACGAAACGCTTCGGCGACCCATCACAGCCTTGATCAGCACGCTGACGAAGTCTCCGATGTTGAGACCGGCCAGGACAAGAACCGTCGGTAGCCACCATTCGGGATGAATGTTCAATCCCATTAAGTCGTAGTCGGTCAGTGTTTCGCCGCCCGTGTCGCATTGGTGCTTTCCGGCGAATTGATCCACTTTTAGCAGTGGGCTCGGCGCGCGGCCGCCAGGAACCATGTCGGGGTAACGGTGCCGGGGGGCTCGACGGAGTCCGACTCCGCCGCGATCCAGCGCTACCTGGCGCATATGCGCCGCATTCCGTTGCCTAATGCGAGATAAGAGCAGCGAACATGACCTCAAGTTGAACCACACTACATGATCTTTAAGCGACTAATTTTGGGGCTTCAATATGAAGAGACTTCTGGGGCTTTTGCTGCTCGCCCAATCCTTCTTGCTTTCCGCCGAGGCCATGGCGCAGGGGCTTCCCGCTCCCTCATACTGGAAAAATGAACGAGGTTCGGAACTGCTTATTTGGTCCGCCAATAGCGGGACGATACAAGGGACTTTCACAAACCATGCTCAAGGGTTTGCGTGCCAGGGCATCCCGTATCCTGCAGCGGGATCCGTTAGTCCAACCGGCTTGTATTTTGTTGTTACCTTTGCCCAGTGCAATTCCTTTACCCGCTGGGTTGGAACAATTAAGGGGTCTCAGATGCCAACGTCTTGGACGCTGTTCTACGTTGATAACAAAGGCAAGCCTAGCAGGTTGAAGGGTGGGGATATATTCACGCGCGTATGGTAGTTTTCAATCTTCCTGCAAACGCAGCGACCTAAGATTTGAAGATCGCTCTCGCGACGTCTGCACTCCGAAGCGGCGTGTGACGCTGAGCCCGGCGCGCGCGGGCCCAGCGTCGCGCCGACGCGGCGGATTTCGGCCTATTCTCCGCCCTCGTAGAAGAGCTCGAGCGGCAGGTTGACCAGCACCGATCCAGTCCCGAGCAGTTGCATTCGGCGGTTCGGGTGGTAGACACTTCGCTAATACTTCGGTTCGAAGCGCGCTACTCTGCGCGTCATCCCTGAGCTCTAGGTTCATTCTCGAGGAGATCCTCAGCACGTGCCTTGGCGTCGTTTTCTCGGGATTATTTTATGTCACCTATTCAAGCGATTAAAGACTGGTACGTGTCCCTGGACAACGAACTTCAATCAGACATCGCGTACATGTTCGTATCTCTGACTCTCGGTGATCGCCAGCTTGCTCCCGCTGCCGCTGTCCGAAGACTGTTGCAATGGTTTGACGTGCGTAGTGAAGGCACGGAACACGAGGATGCTCTAGCAGCCGTTACGTTTCGGGCCTCATTCGAATACATCTTTGCTGAGCGCTTCACGGGCGCCGGGTGGATCTTTCCGGAGCAAACTTTCAAGGACGTGATCCGCGAGGCTGCTGAAGGTAAAGAGGCAAGCAAGATTGCAACGAGCGCATTCCGGTTACTGCGGAGCCTTCCGGACCGGAGAACGAAATGGAAAGAGGCAGGTGAGAACTGGAATGCCCTAGTCAACTCGACAATCAACGATGATGCGTTGAGGCAGTGGACACAAGATCAGTTCCTGGCGAGCGACTACGGGCCGGCGCAAGACTGAAAAAGCTCCTCACCTCCCGCAATCCTCGCGACGGTGCACTTGCCAGGCGATTCTGGCGCCATCGATGTTAGAACCTCTATCCTCAAACTTGCTTTGTTTGAGTAGGAGTCAAGCGCAAATGCTGTTCGGCTCTTCGCTCCGCGCAGCAATACCGTGTTCGGCAAGTCGTCTCGATATGAACTGGAGAGGTGAAGCCTATGCGACGTTGTTACCCCATCAGCTCTTTTGCTGGAATCGCGGACTGAGACGAGGCATAGGCGCCTGAAATGAGCTTGTAACAACAACATGCCCTTTTCTCGAGGCACTTGGGTTCATCAATCTCCAAGACACCGCGCATCTTGCGGATCAGCCCTCGTTCTTCGAATCGGCTTAGAGTCTGCGTTACCCCAGCGCGACGAAGTCCCAAGACAGACGAAAGGTAGTCATGGGTAACTGGCAGCACACAAACGTCAGCAGCATCACTCGCCAAACAAAGCCAGCTCGCGAGCCTCTGTTCACGATCGTGCCGAACCCCGCACAATCCTGTCTGAACGCACTGAAATGTCAGCGCTTGAACGTACTCAAAGAGATGCTCTCGGATCTCAGGACGCTCTTCTACTAGCCGGCGCAATTCCTCAACACGGATCCTGTGCGCGCTTCCGGGAAAGAGCACCACAGATTGATGCGTCGAAAGATGTCCTCCGCACAAGAACGAAGCACCGACAACACCCCGAGATCCTATGACGGCCGTTTCAAGCACGCTCCCCGCCGCGACAACCCTTAGCGAGACGAGGCCCGACTCCACGAAGTAGACGTGCTTTGCATGCCTTTTCGGCTCTTGCAGAACCATACGCTCTTTCAGGACGATCGGCTCAAGGCACTCCCCCAATGCCGCGAGGCCGTCCGGAGAAATTCTGGACAGGATAGCATTTCTGACAGGGGGCCGCGTATTAGGACGCAGGCTATCGAGCCGACGAAGCGTCGGCTGTGTGCCGGTAACTCCTGCGAGAGCGGGGTCACCCGAGCTGTCCCGCGGTTCAAGGACGGCTGGCACCCGATTGGTCATAGTGCAGTCCGTCTCACAGCGTGGATATCTGCTGGAAACGTAGCCAAATACCCATACGGATTCCTGCAATGTGCAGCGCGTTGAGCACAAATCCGGCCTTAAGACGGCGTCTTTGACGAATTTCAACGCCTGACGGGGACCGACCGGGGTGTGGAGCAACTCGCCTTGGACTCGTCGGCGCCGGAACGCCGTCAGACCAGCGCGCCACGCTGTTACCGCCTGGCCGGGGATTGCGAAGTCCGTTGCGTGAGACGAACACAGCACCACTAAGGCAACCGCGCCTCGCCAGAGAACATTTCAGATGTCAGGCGAGAGTTTAGTCATGCTCCCTCTATGCCGAAATTCATTGTGACCCACACGAGTTTTGCACTGATGATCTCAAGACAATTAATCAACCTTTTCAACCGCTGATGCCATGAGGGAGCACCGTTTGTCTCGCCGCAGGGACACCTGGCGACGACTGGCAGTCCCCTCGCACCGCCAAAGCGCAAACATGCTGCGTGGACACAGCCGGCCGCCTGCCTCGCGTCAGTTTTCCTCTAATAATGATTGGAACCGAGGCGCAAAATAAAGATCAATCTGTCATAAGTGTCGCTAGTCCCGGGCTCCGGCGGTCCGCGGTAAGGTCGCATTTTTATAGAATTTAGCTTCAGTGAGGTCGGAATGAGAGAAAGGCTAATACCTTCACGCACAGGCAAGTTCGGTTTTCAGATGATAGCCGCAATAGTGGGAGGGCTCCTCGCTGGAGCCGCTCTAGGCGCCTCCCCCTATGTAATTTCGCAAAAGGACCGAGAATTCAGACCCCAAGAAATCGTAATAAAGCGCGGCGAGACCCTACGGTTTATCAACGATGACGGTGAGCTCATGCACCACACCTATTTGAGCTCAGACACCTTCGAGTTCGATTCTGGCGATCAACAGCCAGGCAGCCAATTCGACGTCGTCTTTTCTGTGGCTGGTGATTACACTGTGTTGTGCGGCATTCATCCCAAGATGAAGCTTGGCGTGCACGTCAAAAAGTAGGGCCCTACAGAATTGAGGTGTTGAAGATCGCTGCATGACCGACATAGTAGGCGAACAGCGTAACCGTCAACGCCGCACATAGTCCGGCCGGAGCGAGCCAGGGAGCGCGATAGTCGGCTTCCCTCGGCTGATTATCGGAAAGTATCGCGACCAGTACGACGATGATCACCGAGTGCCCGATCACATCAAGCTTGCCAAATTCGAAGCACGCGCTGATGAACATTCCAAGCAGTATGGCAGCCGCAACGCGCCGGACCAAGGGCGTCCAAGCTAGGGCAAACGCGAGCGTGAATTCGATCATGCCAGCGGCGCGCATATAGAACTCACTATCGAGCCCGAGCGTCATGCCGGGGTGCTCGATCAGAAGTGGGAAGCTCCATTCCGGGTAGGCCCACTTTTCCACCGAAGCCCACATCAACGTGACGGCGGTTGCGTAGCGCACGACATCGAGTGGCGGAACGCCGAACAGATCTTTTTGCAAGCCAGCGAGGGCGAGGTAGGCCGCAAGGCCCAAAAAGATCGGATAATCGGCCAGATGAAACGTGCCGTAATCTCGAACGGCGAGCCCGAACAGAACGACAATTCCCGCCGCGGAGAAGGGCATCGTGCGGCGCGACAGCAGGCCTGCTGCGATGGCGAGTTGCAAAGGCCCAACCATTGACGAAGTCGTTTTCAATTCCGGGGTCAGCAAGATACCGCCCACCGCCCAAAGCGAGATGAAGAAAAATCCGCAGACAGCCCGGATGATTTCCTCAGTGTGTAGTCGCAATCCGTCCGTGAAGCGGTTGAGGGAGCGGGCCGCCAGCTCAGCCAAAGACGTCCGTTCAACCATGCAGCCGGAAAAAAACCAGAGCAGGGCAAGAGCCAACAGCAGTTCAAAATCCTGGCACAGTACGTTTTCGAGGCATCGGGGCTGGCCGGCAGCGTCATAGGCACAGAACCATTTGACATGGGCACTGGCACCTTGTGTTCCCAAGAACCAGAAAGAAAGTGCCACGATGGACCTTGCAAAAAGGGAGCTTCTCCGGAATGCCGCAAAGGCATCCCGCGTCGGAGACCTGAACATAAAAAACCACCCCTTTTGGAAAAGCGCCCGCCTCTGACGATTTGTTCAACTTAGCACAAATCTTAAGGATGTGACGGCGCTCGCATCCGAAGGTTGTTTGCTGGGTTAATGGGGACACGCCGGCAAGGATTTGTGCGGCGAGACTATCGCGCACGTCCCTTCAATTTTACAGATTTTGACGACGGGCCTTCAATGCAAGTGTCGTACTGAATGTCAGACAAAAAACGGATGTCCGGAGTAGTCCATGTTTGGTGCGTTTCGTACGAAGAGGGTGCCAGTCGGCTCTGCGCTGGCCCGCACCGCGATGCGGCTCACAGCATGCAGTGAAACCCTGGAGACGTGGGCGGGCGGTTTCCTCATCCTCGTGTTGGGCTTGCTGGGAGCGGCATTGCCGCACTTCCCCTGAGAGCCTCCCCGACCGCGCGATCGGGGTACCGGTCATCGCGCCAACCTGGGAAAAGTCGTATCCGTCGAGGATGCGGTGAGCGTCTGAAGAAAAGCGATCAGATCCGCCTTTTCGCTTTCCGTCAGAGATAGAGGCTTTATTGAAGGCGAGCGGCTCGGACGGTCAATCCCACCCTTGTCATAGAGTTCGATGACCTCTTCGAGGGTTGCGACCGATCCATCATGCATGTAGGGAGCACGCCGCGCGACATCGCGCAGTGTCGGCGTTTTGAATGCGTACCGCAGCTTTTGCGACGTCGGAAAAAGCCGACCGCGTCCAACGTCGTCGTTCCTTGCGACGCCAATATCGTGAAACGATCCGTCAGTGAACGATGGTCCACTGTGGCAGTTTGAGCAATGGGCTTTGCCGTTGAAAATCTCAAAGCCGCGTTTTGCCGCGGCGCTGACGGATGTCACGTCTCCCATGATCCACCGGTCGAATGGCGCTTCGCCAGCCACGATGGTTCGTTCAAAAGTCGCCAACGCGGCTTCGATCCTGGGTCGCGTGATCGCACCGTCCCCGAATGCGGCTGCGAATGCATCAGCATAGGCCGGGATAGCGGAGAGACGCGCGATCAATTCTGATTCCGTCAAATTCATGTTGGGCCGGCCTGTGATCGGCCCGAACGTGACGGCTTCGAGAGTCTTGAATTTGCCGTCCCACCCCAACGGTTCGGTGAACGCCACGTCGATCAGGGTCGGCGCACGCAATGGCAGGCCGCTGGGATCCTCGCCGACCGCACGCGCGAGGCCATCACCCCAGGAAAGCGACGGATTGTGGCACGTTGCGCAGGAACGGGTGCGGGACTTCGAGAGCAGCGCATCGAAGAAGAGTCTTTCCCCGAGAGCAGCTTTCGGCACCGTGTAGGGATTACGATCGGGAAAAGGGATCGCCGCCGGCCGACGATAGCTGGCGCGCGCCGTGGCATCCGCTGATGTCTCCGCCGCTGCCGAGGCAAAAGGTTGGCCCAGCGGAAAAAGGGCCGCGAGCAAAGCTAAGCTGACCCAGATCCTCATCGGCTCCTCGACGATATAGTGCTCCTATATGGCAACCCCGGAAAAAAAGCCTTAATAGCAAGTATCGGATGCTGGCGATTAATCGAAATCTCCTTCAGAGAACCCTTGCGCCTCCATGACTGGGGCGCGCCAACAATTGATGAAGTGGGCCCGTGTGACATTATAATGGAAGCCCTCGATGAGTTTCATTTCAGAGCGCTCAACAAAACCGTAGGCAGGAGCTGCGGCGCGCTGATAGCGCCGTTGATTATGATCGCGCCCGACGATCGGAACCTTTGTGGCTCGGTTGCTAACATGTCGACGCACCATGTGGATCCTGAACGCATTGAAACCCAACGGCGAGAGCGAACTCAGGACCGAACAACACTCAGGAAAGTCCTGGTTCGTCTTAGCCGGTCATCGCACCGCTTAAATGACGTCTCGCGAGGCCGCCTCTCAGATTCAGGATCGTTGATGCGATCTCGGTAGCAGGGACCGGGCGGCTGAATAGGAATCCCTGCGCCTCGTTGCACCCTTCCGCCCTTATTTGATCCAACTGTTCAATCGTCTCGACCCCCTCCGCCGTTATTGTTATGCCAAGGCTTCTTCCAAGGCTGGTAATGGCTCTTACGATTAATTTAGATCCATTTGTCGCTGTTGCATCACGGACGAATGACTGATCGATCTTGAGCTTGTCAAAGGGGAAGCTGCGCAGATAGCTCAGCGAGGAGTATCCAGTACCAAAATCATCTAAGGCGATGCTCAGCCCCTGCGCCTTCAGCTTGTGCAGTGTTGCAACCGTCTCGGCGCTGTTTCCAAGGAGAACAGACTCCGTGATTTCCAATTCGAGCCGGTGCGGGGCCAGCGTTGAAGCATCAAGCGCGTTGGCGATAACCTCTGCAAATCTTGGATCCCGAATCTGAGTCGCCGAGACATTGACGGCAATCTTGAGCTCGCTCGGCCAACCGGCCGCCTGCTCGCAGGCGCGGTTGAGAACCCACTCACCCAGTGGAGTGATGAGACCGATGTCTTCTGCAATGGGAATGAATTGGTCGGGTGGCACCAGGCCACGCTTCGGATGAGGCCAGCGCAATAATGCTTCGAAGCCGCTGATCCGGTCCATCCGCAGGTCATAAATGGGTTGATAGAACAGAGTGAACTCGTCCTTGTCCATGGCCTCGCGAAGATCGAGTTCGAGCGCGCGGCGGCTCTGCAAACTTGCCGCTTTCGACGCAATGGCGACAGGCCCGATAATCCGCCGTGCCAGCAACCACGAAAAAAGCCCGGACAGAAGGAGCGCAACGGTCAGCGCCACCACATTCAGTTGCAGATCCCGTTTGATCGCGGCAAGGGCTCGCTGACGGAATAGAAAACCATCCCCGGCCGTATAGTTCACCAGCAATTCAATCTGCTGATTTACGACGTTTGAGAGCTGGTCAACGTCATCGATTTCCCGAGCGCTCGCTTCATTATTCCCGGTGCCATCAGCTTGAAAGCGACGGCGATGAATCGCGACCCAGGCGTTTGCAGCTTCTTTAACTTTTGCGGCTGCCTTCGCAGCTCGCGCTGATTGCGACCTTTCAGCCGCAATAGTGACATCTTCCGAAAGCGTCTTCGCCAGCTTGTCGATTTCATCATCTAGTCGAGGACGGGCCGACGGCTGCCTTGTGACGTGTGAAGATGCCACGCGCATCGCGGCAAAATCGGCACCAGCCGCACGTGCGTAGTTGATCGACATCAAGGACTCATCGAAAGTCCGCGCAACCAGGTCGCCTGCGTGCCGGATACCAAGGACGGAATACCCTCCGAGGCTCACTGCGATCGCGCTCATCGCAAGACAAAAGCACAAGATCGCAATTCGGATCGACCCTCGAGCCGAGACAAAGCGGGAGAAACAGGCCGTCACGGACTGAAATGCCTCAAGGACCACTTTCGATTGATTGGCAAATCTGCCGACGACCAAAAGACTCATCCAGGTGTCTTTCGCTAAAACAAGAATTTCCGAGCAGCAGCATCGAGACGATCCGTTCACCCCCTCGCCGCACCAATTCTCAAGTTCCGCCGAATTCAGAGAACTAGCTCGCCTCTGACTAGAGCTGTTCTTGCACATGCGGTGGAGAAAAGAGGTCGCCAAGGGAGGCGGCTTTTGATTATTTCAGAGAGCTGCTGATCGAAGCGAATTTCGTATTGAGTTTAGTGCCTAGCCCATTCACGACCGCGATGATTGCAAGCGAAATACCCGCCGCTATCAGCCCATATTCTATGGCAGTAGCCCCGGACTCATCGCGTAAAAAGTGTACTAGCGTTTTCACGGTGCGTGCCCTTCTAAGATCTAACGCTCGGGATTTACCGGCAATTTGTTAAAGCCGGCAGAATCTCATTCGAGAATCCGTTTGGTGTGGCGCCAAAACTTTGTACGGAACGTACAAATACGCGCACACTTTGCAAAGTCGCGGTGAACCTCTCGTCGTCCAGTTACTAGTCTCAGGCGGGTGCAGGTGGCGATCTCGGCGTTGGCGATCGACATCTCGCCCGAGGAGTATCGCGCCGAACACGGCCGCGCGGTCGGATGCCCGGTCGAGGATAGGCCCCCTGCTGGCCTTCTAAGGATTTCCCGCAGAGTATCGGGATCATCGTGTGCTCTCACAATATCTCCTGGAGAACGGTTCGGGATAGTTCGGCAGTGGCCATAAACCTGCACGCTAGGGAGTTTGGGCTCCGCCTACCTGCATGACCCGTCACCCCCGCATGGTTGACGGAACACTCGATCAACCGTCCTCGTTGAACTGCTGCCGTGGAAGCTGGGGAAATCTTGTCAGAGCTGCGCGACGTGCAGGGACCGGACGCTTCCTCGCCGGCGAGTAGCACTCGGGCGAGAAACAGCGTCCCGGCGGTTCGTCTTCACCAGATCGCTAGGCTTCCTTAGGATCAGAGACGCCGCCACCGTGCATTCATGGCCGGACGACCGGATCAGGCGATAATTGCAATAGGCAGCCGAACAGGCCCGTAGCAGATTGCAGGTGGTCAAACCGGCCGGCGATCCGCTTTATGATGGCACATGTTGGTCGCCGAAGCGTCGACTTCATCGAGGAAGTGAACTTCTCTTATCGCCAGCTTCCGCAATCGCGACAACGTTTCTCAGCTTGGCTACATCGATCCGACAAGTGCTTCCCCAATCTGCCACTCCGTCTTTACAGATCGAGACCAGCTTTGATGGAGTGATCAGTACCGTCGCGAGAAGGGCTAAGCGATCGACCATTTTTGTGGTTTCGGCCTGCTGCGCAGTTGCGTCTCTGTTATCGGCAGGAAGGCGCCCGTCTGAACGGTTGCCGATGTTGCCTGACAGTCGACCGTTTGCCCCGCTGCCACTCGCGCCAACTGCCGAATGTCAAACAAGCCTCCAGATCAGCAAACTATGCCGACCCACTGATCAAGCTAGCTGCAAGCGCAAGAATCCGAGGCCAATGTAATGAATACTTAAGCGCTGGGCTGGGTTGAATGGCGCCTCCGGGTTTCAATCGAGCGCAGCTCGGCGAGCGCGCTCACAGTGTTAGAATAATTAGGTACTGCTCGCTCGAAAGCTCGAGAATAATCGTCAAGCGGAGCTTCGCCACTATTCAGGAACAAACAATCTCGATGCACACCCCACACACCTCTCGTTAATGACGGTCGCGTTTGCGATCGCAACTGACGCCCAATAAGTTTCTAGATTTGATCAATACGTTTTCAAGGTTCTGCTGCGCCGGGCTTGGAAGTGCCCGCCCCCTCCGAGATGGAAGCACCAAAGCGATAGAGGCCTTGATAGCATCCCGCATGCGAATTCGGCGCAGTACAGCGTTAAAGTAGAGTTCCGGTGTCGAGGCATTTTGCAATAGGTCTCATTCAATATCCGGAAAAGGGGCATGGGCGCGATTCCGAGCTTCTAATGGGGGAGAATGCGATGCGACCGCTGCGTAAAGCACGAGAGTCATAGCCGAGCGGACGATATTTTGTACATAACGTTCAAATCTGTGGCCGAAGCAACACGCTCGGGCGAGTAACGGGATCGTTCGTACGTCCCGTGCTGTGTTTGTCGCCGCCGCCCTGATTTGACTATTAATGGTTGGCGAGCACAGGGAAACTCTTCGTTCGTACTCACTTGCTCGGAAAAGGTTCGATATGAATCATGACGACAACGGAAATCGCCATGAAGTATCTGTGATGACGGACGAACAGCTCGAACTGGAGCACTGCAAGCAACAGATTGCTCGTCTCAAACAGCTGGTTATTCGCCTTTCTGAAATTGCGTTGCGCAACGTCGTAAGAGCCGCCGAGGACCGAAAATCGGAACGCGCGTGAGTCTCTGTCGGCCCACCGAACGACCAGCCCCGGAGGGAAACGAACGTTGCGCCGTAGCGCGCTGTTCTTTGCAGCGCGGCTCCCGCCGGGGGCAGGGAGCAGCCTCGCCCCTATCTCCATAGGGGCGAGGCTCCTATTTTATAGCCGGAACTTTGAGGGTTCAGACCGGCATCGAGCTTGGCGTATCGCGCGTCGCCCGACGCGTGGATATTCCTTCGCATCGACAGCGATCACGCGCGACGTGCCGAGCACATTCTTGCGAGAGCAGTGGCTCGCATTTGCGACGGCAACGCCAGCAAGCAATGCCGTCGCCGCGCCGGCGAGTTGTGAGGCCCATTGGTGCAGGCCTAGTCTACCACCGCAACGGAGAAAAGCGGCGCGCCTATTTTGTACCAAGGGAAGCTGTCTCGCTCCTCTCAATGGGGCGCGAAGTGGATTTCGATCCTGACCGCAACCGGATGGGCGGGCCGGCATTGGGCGAAATGTCGTTTACTCAAGAGTACTTTCGCCGGCTGGCTCGGGAGTGTGAGCTGCCCGCGCGCTTTTTCGCGCTGCTTGACGGCGACGCCTCAGAGTACGCCCCCGAGGAAGCCGAGCAGGAGTGTTGCCGGAAACACTCTGCGTCCGCAACGGCTCCCACCTCTCCAGATCGGCGTGGATAACCAGGTCACGTGGCCCAAGGAGGAAGCGCTTATCACTGCTCCTCATGCCCAAGACCAAGGATCACTTGCAGTCCGTCCACATCGCCCTGACGGCCAACTCTCTCGACGAACGCGGCGCCTTGACGGTCGTCTCTCCTTCTCAGCTGCACCGGCTCGATGCCGGAGGCAAACTCGATCACCGGCTGGTAGCGCTTGGCGGAAGTGCTGAAATATATCACGCCCGAACGCCGCCGCTGAAACAACTGCACGTCGCTCGAGCCCTGCGGCGTCGAGATTTTGACTTTGTGCTCGCGGTTGATGAAGCCGAACACGCGCAAGGTTTCCGAATCCACTCCTGGCGCTGCTGCACAAACCAGCTCTAGCCAAGCGCGGCCCCTTGGTCATTGCGTAGCTCGATTACGTCGGGGTCAGCTTGTGGCGGTCGCCGTTCCAGATCGTTATCGCTTCCTCGGGCGTGCCGACCGCCTTGGTCGAGACCTCCATGCCGTAGGGTTCGCTCGCAACGAAGGCGCCTGCTCGCATCCTCCTGGATCAGGACCGGGTAGCACTTGGCAATCAAGCACCTCCGGATCGGACGCCTCCGATTTCGTGTTGCTCTCACTGGTATTCGGATCAACTGCCATTCTGTAGTCTGCCTCAAGCAGCTCCACTAGCCGCTCGACGCGAGCGATCCGGAATGGCTGGGACGGCTTTGTCATCAGGGCAGGTCCCTGGGATCGAATGCGAAGAATCCAATGATGAAGATGACGAGCGTGCGAGGAGTGGCGTTCATGCGCCGGGCTGTCGGTCCTCCGCCGAATGCCAGTCCGCGCCGTGGAGGCGGATCATCTCGCGACGGGACCGCTCGATGAAGACGCGCTCAACGCAAAAGCCGGCGGTGACTGAAGCCGCCAGCGCAAGGCCGCAGGCGATATAATCATTCATGAAATTCCAAAACATGTTGCTGCCGGCGACGCCGACAAAAGTAAGTGCCATGACGGTGTTACGAATTGCCTTAACCACGTTGTTCCCCCAGCCGGTCGGCGAGGCACTTTAGCATTGCAACCATGACGCTTAGCAGCGTTTGATGGTTGTGATCCGCCGTCTTTCTGCTCAATCAGCTTGGGTCCGGCCGTGTTGTCGCGCCCCGTGGAATCCGATCGATAACGTATCTCGCTCTGTGCCATGAAACGTGGTGACGTCTTGGCAGACAGCCTTCGCCAGCCGATAGGACGCAGCATCCGCTTTGCAGCGGTTTCGGCCAGCGCAGCCGAGCAGAACAAATAGCACTGCATCTCTGGACCATAGAACGAGGCGTTCTCGGCGTCGGCAGCAATTCGTGCGGGCTCAATCCGTTCCAAAGCCCACGCACGGAAGCGCTTCGCATTTTGCCAATCATTCGCAGAATTTCGGCATCATGAGGCCCTACATCAGAGAACTTCTGCTTAATTGCCCAATACTATCATTATTCCCGTGGGGCAACGAAGCGAACGAATGGCCCGTTTCTACTTTAATCTGGCAGGCAAGCAGAATGTCGACGACCCCGGCGGGTTAGCATTCGAAGACGAGCTGCAAGCCTTCCGTGCGGCAGAACGCTTAGCAAAAGATCTGGCGAGTGCTCAACCTCTGCTGCGGGGTACAACCTGCGTGGTCGTTACACGCAGGGACCGAGGTGAGGCCTATTACGTAAGCGTGTGACAGCGCTTCCAAATCAGACGTCTCGGCCACTACTGACGTATCATCTGCCGGGGCAGCCGCCCCGAGTTGTGGGACCACCGAGCCGATTGAGGGAGGGCTCGTTTTCCCTAGTTAGACTTGCCTGCAACGCCACCGTCAGGCACGATTTCGAAGAACCCCGATTGCACCATGTCCATCAAGACCTATATCGGCGCGGTCGAAGCGGCGCACGATGATGGCTGATTGGGCCGCGTTCTGCGATGGCAAGCGCGCTGCGGACGGCGTGGTCGTGCCGATGTCTCGCGCGATTGCGTGACGAATAACTTTCTGACTTTCGAATCGTGGAGAGCCTGTTTCCCACCAAGTAGAACTAGATGCCGTAATGGGCCCTGCTTCGAGCAAGGGGTCATGATGGTGGCTGTCCCCCGATAGATGATGAAACGGGGTCACGACTTGAGTCGGCCCCAAGCATCTAGAGACGGAGGACAGCCGTGGAGAACTATGCCGGAATCGACGTGTCATTGGAACTGTCGAGCGTGTGCGTTGTGGATGCCCAGGGTAAGATCCTGAAGGAAGCGAAGGTCGCGAGCGAACCCGACGCCTTAGTCGAGTTTTTCGAGAGGCTTGGCTTTGCAGCAAAGCGAATTGGGCTGGAAGCGGGGCCGCTGTCGCAATGGCTGCATGCAGGCTTGAAAGGAGCGGGGCTCGAGGCAGTCCTGCTCGAGACGCGACATGTTAAGGCCGCATTGTCTGCAATGACGGTGAAGACTGATCGCAAGGATGCCCGCGGGATCGCCCAGTTGATCCGGATGGGATGGTTCCAGCCGGTACACGCGAAGTCGGTCGGCGCCCAGGAGATCCGGGCACTCCTGATCGCACGCAAACAGCTTCTCGGGCGACTTATCGATGTGGAATTAAGTATCCGAGGGATTTTGCGCGGCTTCGGGCTGAAGGTTGGCCCGGTGACGCGGAGGAGTTTCGAAGCGCGGATCCGAGAGTTGGTTGCGGGGCAAGCGACATTGGAGCGTATTGCCAGTGCGATGCTTTCGGCACGATCGGCCTTGAAGGCAGAGTACGGAAGGCTGCACAAGGCTGTACTGGCAATTGTGCGTGACGATGCAGTCTGTCGCCGGCTGATGACAGTACCGGGCGTTGGCCCCCTGGTGGCTGTTACCTACAAATCGGCGATTGATGCCCCTCATCGCATCGTAAAATCGAAGGCGGCAGGCGCGCTGTTCGGGCTTACGCCAAAGAAATATCAATCGGGAGAAAAGGACGTCACAGGCGGGATCACGTTGGCCGGCGACGAGACGGTGCGCACGGTGTTGTATGAAGCCGCCAATGTTCTGCTGTCGCGCATCACGCGGTTCTCAAAACTCAAGCGCTGGGGGATGGACGTCGCCAAGCGGCGAGGCTCAAAGCGCGCAAAGGTCGCCCTGGCACGCAAGCTCGCAGTGATCCTGCATCGGATCTGGATCGACGGCACAACTTACCGATGGACTGACGCCGGCCCGATCGCAGCATAGAAAACGTCTAGGAGATCAAGAACGCAACCGAGCTGAACTGAAGCTCGGTGCCCGAAGTCCCGTCGCCGGGACGGTGGATCCGGTGAAGCCGTTACACGGCCAGTGGTCGTCATCTGACGAACCCCGCGCATCTAGATAGGCTCACCGCTCCCTCTGACAGCATGATGTGGCGGCCAGGCGTTGACCACGGACAGAAGCATGAGCTCGGCGACGAGACGTTCACTCGGGAGGCTTGACATCATCGGGCCCATTACAGAAGGCCGTGAACCCATCTGTGGACGCCCCGCGAGATGCAAGCGGTTTTTGAAACAGACCACGAAAAGCACCAGAGAGTTGCAGCTACTGGGTCCACCATTGTGCCTCCGAAATCCCGCGCGCGCCGCCCTATCGCCTGAAGGGATTTCGTTGGGACCCGGCGCAACTGGAAAAACTGCAAGGACCGCCAGATGAGGGTGAGCGCCACCCGGGTTTATTAACCCTCCGCCGATCATGCAGAAAGACGGCAAAAGGTGGCCCATCGGCGCCGATTATGGAACCGGTTGTGGTGTTAAATGCCCCGAAACGATGGCAGAAACGAAGGAGATGCTCCGGCTCCGCATACTCGGCTCACACACCGACGACTGACGCAGGATCGCCCGCGATGACAAAGCAGAGCGAGCATAGATCAGCATGGCGTATCTGCAGAAGCAGCTCGCTAGGCAGCGAAAAGCCCTCGGCGAACTCGGTGAGCGCGTGTCGCGTGCCGAACGTGAGATCACGAAAGATCGCGCCGACAGACTCGAGCCGGCATTGCTTGGACTAGTGTCGACTGAAAACCCCGACACTGACGAAGAGAAGATCATGCCCGTACAAATGAACGCCGAGCTTTTCTGCAAGCTGCAGGAACTATCCCGCCATAACGCGGTCGCCCGCGCGCTTGTCTTCTTGTGGGAAACCGGCACCCTGACCTACGAGGACTGGGCGACGAAGGCGATCTCTCTTCTCATTGATCAGAACGAAACGCTCTCGGCGATCGCCGTGGATGCGGAGAAGCGCGCCTGCCGCCTGCCCAAAACTCCGCCCGTAGCCTCACCCACACGTTGAGAGAGATCGTCCCGTGTCCGACACCCCCAAGACCGGAACACCGCACCCCGGGCCCGCGCTGCGGCTTGTCAGCGGCGCGAAACAGGAGCCGCTGCGCTGCCCCGCCGCTGGCCGCGATGCCGAAAGCGAGAAGACGCTTTGCTTCTACTTCAACCGGCGCATGACCGATGACGAGATGCGGCACCAGAGCTGGCCCCGGTTATCTGAACAGCAATTCCGCGTCGATAAGTGGAGTTTCTGCCAGAGTTAGGCTGCCGCGCGGAACGGCAGCGGGCTGAAGTAAGCTTGATCGGGGGTGCCGCCGTCAAGGCTCGAGTGGGGACGCCGGCCATTGTAAAAGGCGAGGTATCGGCCGATCGAGGCGCGGGCGTCGGACACGGTGTCGTAGGCGCGCAGATAGACCTCTTCGTATTTGATGCTGCGCCACAGACGCTCGACGAACACGTTGTCGCGCCAGGCGCCCCGACCGTCCATGCTGATGGCGATGCCATGACTGGCGAGCATGCCGGTGAACGCGGCGCCCGTGAACTGCGAGCCTTGGTCGGTATTGAAGATGTCCGGCTTGCCATGGCGAGCGAGAGCGTCCTCCAGCGTCTCGACGCAGAATGCGGCTTCCATAGTGATCGAGACGCGCCACGACAGCACCCGGCGGCTGAACCAGTCCAGCACCACCGCGAGATAGACGAAGCCGCGCGCCATCGGGATGTAGGTGATGTCCATCGCCCAGACCTGGTTCGGGCCTGTGATCTCCATCCCGCGCAGCAGATACGGATAGATCTTGTGCCCGGGTTCGGGCTTGGTGGTACGCGGCCGGCGATAGAGCGCCTCTATCCCCATCCGCCGCATCAGCGTTTTGACATGCCGGCGGCCGATCTTGCACCCCTCGGCAGCCAGCAGGTCTCGCAACATTCGCGAACCGGCGAAAGGAAACTCCAGGTGCAGCCGGTCAAGCCGCTGCATGATCGCGAGGTCGGCGGGCGACACCGGACGTGGTAGATAATAGATACTGCCACGGCTGATCTTCAAAACTTCCGCCTGTTTGGTGATCGGCAGGTCGTGCTCACGGTCGATCATCGCTTTGCGCTCAGCAGGCCGGCTTTGCTGAGCGCGCCTTCTAAAAAATCGTTCTCAAGCGTCAGCTCCCCGATCTTGGCGTGCAGCGTTTTCACGTCTACCGCGGACTCGCTCGCTCTGTTGCCACCGCCAGGACCAAACACCTCGGCCGCCGCCTCCTGAAGCTGGGACTTCCACTGCGTGATCTGGTTCGGGTGCACGTCGAAATGCTCAGCCAGCTGGGCCAGCGTCATCTCGCCCTTGATCGCCGCTAACGCCACCTTGGCCTTGAATGCCGGTGCGTGTTGCCGGCGGGCTCGTCTGCTCATCGTCTCTCCTGATTCGCGGGACAATCTTGCCCGCCGTCAGGCAGAAACTCCACTTACCGCCCTGTCCAGATTTCCGGAGCCAGCTCTACCTTCACGCGGTCAGGCAGGCGGCAGCCTACTCGCCGATCATCGACGGCCAGCCCAGCAAGCAAACGAGCGGAGTCTCAGAGCAGGAGGCGGCGGCAGTGCTACGGCGCTACCTGCTCATGCGCGAGATTGACGGTCACTGAGAAAGTTCCTCTTTTTCATCCGCGCCCCCCGACAAAGTCTCGCTAAATTTCAAACTGAGACACTACCCGTTAGTCGGTTCAACTCGCAGCGTCAGGACGCCCGTGATGGCGGAGGCGACGAAGACAGTCACTCGCACCACTTCCGGGAACAGCACACCAATCAATGGTGTCAGAGTCCGGGGAGACCCCAGTAGAACACGCCGACCAGGCCGGCAATAAGGCTTGTATAGAGGACGTGGGGGACAATGGAGAGCAGGTACTGCTTACTCGCTCACCGCTGTGAGTGCCCTGCCGGCGGCCAATCGGCTCCTTGGTTCGGGCGACGATCAGAAGGCGGCGAACGATTATCTGCTGACCTGCGCTTCCTCGGAGACGACAAGGATTGAAGCAACGCAATCCACCGGGAGCAACAAGCCGCCGCATCGCCCATCAGACGCGTTTCCACGGTGAAGATCAGCGCTTGCGAGGCCGGTTCGTGGAAAATTTTCGCGATTGGATGGGCTCCTGCAAAAAGATTGTCTTTTCAGACTCCACCGCATTTTGCGGCACCGGCCGAAGAAGGCCTCCCTTGTGGTCTTCCATATCTCCCCAAGCGTCGAAGGTAGTGGCTAAAACAGGCGGCGTCTCAGCAATTCCTCCGTGCGTATACTCAGATCAGGACAACCGCATCTAGCGTCGTGCGCCACGATTTGTCGGCCGACCGCCGGATTTCACTGATCAATGAAGCCGTCTCGTCTGCGGCAACCGCTGGCATCAGACGGAGCGGATAACTGCACCGCTAAATATGGACACGGGCATCGGACTTTCGTCGCCGTCAGGCGCAAGTTTTTTTACTCCGCCTTGTTTGGCAAGAATTCTCTCGCCTACGACCGGTATCGCAGGAATGCGCTAACGCCCGATGTGGAGCACCGCGACACCAGAAAACTCTCATTTTCATTAACCGCTGCAGCGGTCAACATGATTGGACCCACAATTACTCAGATCGAGACTTCCGTGAGCACTCCAGAGGCAAACGTCAAGTGTGGACCTTCTGTGATTTCTGTCGGCGCACGGCCAAGGCTGACGAAAGATGTGGTTGAAGGACGATCTGAACCTGAACACCACGCCGACGAAAATTGTGAAATCAGCGGGGGGTGTCTGCCGGCGCGATCGACGCTCCGAATAACAGAAGCAGGCGCCGCAAGTGATCACAGCCCAGCTATCGCGCTGGGCGACAATTTACGTTAACGTTTGCCGGTCGGTCCATATGCGTACTCGAATCCGATCGCCTCGGAGGCAGAAGGCGATCATCCGACCGCTTGATCCTTCCCACCCTCAGGGTTGGGATAATCCTGACAATGAGGAAGTTTGGCTTGAGCTGGCGCGCGCCATCGGACGGCAGATTGCACGAGACGAAAACGACGGTTTGGAGCAGCCAAAAGGAGGAAGGGCATGATGACGAGGCCAATAAAAAAGAGGGCCGTGTTATACGCCCGCTATTCGAGCGACATGCAAAAGGCGACCTCGATTGACGGTCAGCTATTGCTCTGCCGGAAGATCGCGGCACGCAACGACCTAGATGTCATCGGTGCATTTGTTGATGCCGCGAAGTCTGGCCTAACCGAAAATGCGAGGGACGGCTATCAGCAATTGCTCAATGGCGTGCGAAACCATGATTTTGATGTTGTGATCGTTGAGCATTTCGATCGCCTGTCGCGCGATCCCGCAACCATCCAGCGTCTCAAGCAAGTTTTCGAGTTCAATGGCGTTGAGCTGATGGATCAGAAAGGCGTTTACGCGACTGCCACCGACATCAGCATCGCAAGTCTCTACAACACGATTTATAAGCCGCAGCTCGCCGACAAGGTTCGGCGTGGCCATGATAATGCTGTCGCTAGTGGAAGAATTCCTGGCTCATACGCTTACGGTTACCGGCCAAGGCCGGGCGCGCCCGGTGAGCGCGTGATCGATGAGAACGAAGCGAAGATCGTGGTCCGCATCTTCACCGAATATGTATCGGGGCGTTCAACCCGAGATATTGCGGCCGATCTCACGCGCCAAGGCTTGCCCTCGCCTGGCGCCACCCGTCACAAGAACAAGGCTGGTCGCACGACCTGGAATCATCAGTGCATAACTGGCGGTCGCCACGGTCGCGGCATTATCGGCAACGAGCTGTATATCGGCGAAATACATTGGAACGTTCGATCAACAATTCTGAACCCGGAAACGCAGAAGAAACAGAAACGCCGCAATCCGGACGACCGGCACATCATTGTCAAGAAGCCCGAGTTGCGGATTGTTCCGCAAGTGCTTTGGGACAGGGCGCAGAAGGTTCGCAGCGGCCGCGCCATCCATATGTTCGGACCGACGGGCAAGCCGCGGCGCCGTCCTGTGATCCCGCGCAATAATGAGCACCCACTTGCTGGGGTCCTCCGGTGTGGTGTCTGCAACGGGAATATGCGAATCGCTCAATCCTCCAGGAATGGCGCTCCGCGCGCCGCATGCGCCAATGCGCATCAACGAGGCACGTGTGAGCACACTCGGAGCTTTGACATGGACGTGCTACTTGAGGATGTCTCAAGCAAAATGGAATTAAAATTGCTTTCGCCCAAAGCGATTGAAGAGGCGATGCGTGCTTGGAAGGAGGAGCGTAAGAACGATCGGAAAAAGAACAGCGAACACGCAAATTTAGAGCGTAGACTCCGTACGTTGACCACTGAGATCGAACGCTTGTCATATGCCATCGCAAACAGCCGTCGCAAGCCGGATGAGTTGCTCAAGCGGATCGATGAGTGCGATGTGGAACGGGAAACCGTTAAGGAGCGCTTGCGGCTGCTGGGTAGTGGCAGCGAAAACGTGATCCCGTTCGACCATCCAAAGTTCGGTGACCGATATCATTCGGAGGCCAAGAGACTGGTCACCGCGCTGAGGATTAATCCGAAGGCCATCGAAACCCGCGTCGCCTTTCGCAACTTGATCGACAGCATCGTGGTGCATCCGGTTCGCAAGCGGATGCCCTACGAATATACTCCGTACCTGAACAGCGCTTCCCTTTCTAGCATGAATCTTTTCCCCGAAAATCGACGCAAGACGAGAGAGATCAGTGCGTTCGTCTACTATGATAACGTCAAGTCAGAGAAATCCGTGTCCTCGTAGTAGACGCGGACCTGCATGTGGTGGCGGCCGTCGCGGATCTCGCCGTCGAGGTGGGCAGTCACGTCGCGAGCCTCTTCGCTTTTTGCAACCAGCCCGTTTTGCGCAAAAACAGCCGGCCGTGCAAGCGCGGGTTACGCCACCGCCGGCCCCGTCCTTCCCAGCGTCACCTCGACGATCTCCGGCGGCACGCCGACACGGAGCGGCATGAAGCTGCAACCGAGGCCGCCGGAGATGATGACGTCGCATTTCAGCCTGACATGACCATAGGCGAGCCGGAGGCCGTGCTGCCGCGGAACGGCGGGCGACCAGCCGAGCAGGCGAACCTGGCCGCCATGGGTGTGGCCGGACAGTTGCAGCGCGACGCGCGCGGGCACGCGCGGCGCGATGTTGGGCTCGTGCGCGAGCAGGATGATTGGCGCATCGTCCGTGACCTTGGCGAGCGTCGCGGTGAGATCGTCGGCACCGAAGCGCCCCGTGCTCCGGAAGCGCCGCGCCGGCAGAAAAGCGAGTTGATCGCCGAGGCCGGCGATCCAGAACGGGCGGCCGTCCTTGGTGAGGCGCACGGCGTCGTTCTCGTAGACGGGAATGCCGGCCGCCTCGAGCGCACGATGCGCCACCGTCGGGCCATGCCCGGCCTGCTGCACGGCCGTGTCCACCCAATAATCGTGATTACCCATGACGGCGTGGACGCCGAGCGGCGCTTTCAGGCCCGCGAGCACCCTGGCCCATTCCTTCGCGGGAATGATGCGCGTGACCTGGTGAAGACCGGCGACATAGTCGCCGAGCAGCACGACGAGGTCGGCGTTCAGGCCATTGGCGCGGTCGACGATGGCCTCGATCCGCTCCAGCGACATCCAGGGATCGCAGGCATGGACGTCGGCGATCACGGCGATCTTGAGCGGCAGATCCGCCGGCCATTGCCGCGGGGTCGGATGATAGCGGGTGACGCCGAGCCGGTGGGGCTCGATACCGACGCCGTAGGCGGCGGTCGAGAAGCCGAGAGCGGACAGGCCGCCGAAGGAACGGATGAGATGACGGCGCGTGATCATGGAAGCCCGCTTCTGCTACGGCGTCTTGATGCGGTCCGATTGAAGCGGAATTGGGGTACTCTTGTGCAGACCGTCTGCACAAGCGCTACCATCGGCTCTCGCCGATAAGCGCATCCAGCCGCGCCTTCAAATCGTCGGGCGCGCGGTAGTACCAGACGCCGCCGAGCAGGTCGCGAAAACGTGCGTCGGCGCGCGCCTCGCGCTCGATGCGGTCGATCGTCCCGACGCTGATCACGTCTTCGAGGGGACCGGCGGCCAGCAGCGACAGCAGCACCGGGTTGGACTCGATCTTGAGGATCTCCAGGATCAGGTCGATCATCCTGTCGGGATCGTCCTCGCGCAGGTCGCGCTCGAAATCCATGATCGCGAACAGATTGTCGTCCTGGTCGCGCTCGGATCTGGAATATTGCTCGACCCAGGCGCGCGCGAGCTCGGCGACCGACATGTTGGCGCAATCGAGCGGCTCGCGCGGCGTGCGCTGCGCCAGATGGTCGGCATGCCACGCCTCGCGATCGGCCAGGCTTGCAATACGCGACATCAAGGGATCGTCGGGACCGACATGCACGCCGCCCAGCAGCCAGCGCAGCCTGTCATTGTGCGCGGCTTCCTGCTCGACACGCGCCATCATCTCCTTGCCATGCGCATAGAATAGCGCCAGCAGGAACTTGTCGTTCAGCTGCATCACCGTCGGCTTGTCGGCCTCGGTCTTGAGCACATCGAGCACGAGATTGAGCGCGGCTTGCGGCTTGCGATGCGGCAGATGGTCGAAATAGACCTTGATGGCCCAGATGCTGCCGATCTGGTCGCGACGGCTGACGCGCTGAAGCGCGCACCACATCGATGCCAGCTCGCCAAGCGGCATCGAATCCAGCAACGCCTCGGTTTCGTCAGGCGTGCGCAGCTGCGGCGCGGCCGCGATGGTCTTGAGCAGCCTCGTGTCGTCCGTCGGCTCCATTCCTTCCCACTCCAGTCCGTGTACGGCGATCCCGTTCGCCGCGCGTTCGGATTAGTGCTGGGATGGAACCTGCGGGTTCATCGACTTCGGCGATCAGTCGTCGCTTTCGTCGGTGCCGAACAGGCCGAACTGCGCCGCATCGCGATTGGGTTCGGCGAGACCGAGATGGCGGAAGGCGTGCGAGGTGAGCAGGCGGCCGCGCGGGGTGCGCTGGAGATAGCCGCACTGGATCAGATAGGGCTCGATGATGTCCTCGATCGCATCGCGCGGCTCGGAGAGCGCTGCGGCCATCGTCTCGACACCGACGGGACCGCCGCCATAGTTCATTGCGATGGTGGTGAGGTAGCGGCGGTCCATGGCGTCCAGGCCCGCGGCGTCGACCTCGAGCGCGCTCAGCGCGTGATCGGCGATCTTGCGATCAATCGTGTCGGCATCCGCGGCGGAAGCAAAATCGCGCACGCGCCGGAGCAGGCGCCCGGCAATGCGCGGCGTGCCGCGGGCGCGGCGCGCGATCTCGTTGGCGCCGTCCGCGCTCATGCCGACGTTCAGCACGCGCGCGCCACGGCTGACGATGCTTTCGAGTTCCTCGATCGTGTAGAAATTCAGCCGGACCGGAATGCCGAAACGGTCGCGCAAGGGATTGGTGAGGAGGCCCGCACGCGTGGTGGCGCCGACGAGGGTGAACTTCGACAGCTCGATCTTCACCGAGCGCGCCGCCGGGCCCTCGCCGATGATGAGGTCGAGCTGAAAATCCTCCATCGCGGGATAGAGCACCTCTTCCACCGCCGGGCTCAGGCGATGGATCTCGTCGATGAAGAGCACGTCGCGCTCTTCGAGGTTGGTCAGCAGGGCGGCGAGGTCGCCGGCCTTGGCAATCACGGGACCCGACGTGGCGCGGAAGCCGACGCCGAGCTCCTTGGCCACGATCTGCGCCAGCGTGGTCTTGCCGAGGCCGGGGGGCCCGACGAACAGCACATGATCCAGCGCCTCGCCGCGCTTGCGCGCCGCCTCGATGAAGATCGAGAGGTTCTTGCGCGCCTGCTGCTGGCCGACGAAGTCGGACAGCGATTGCGGGCGCAGCGCGGTGTCGCCGACATCGTCGCTGCGGCGCTCTGGCGAGACCATGCGGTTGGCCTTGGGATCGCTCACTTCGCGAGTTCCTTCAGACCGAGGCGAATGAGCTGCGCCGTCTCGGCGCCTTCACCGGCGCTGCGCGAGGCCGACGCGATGGCCGCGGCGGCCTGCGGCTGGCCGTAACCGAGATTGACCAGCGCGGAGATCGCATCCGCCACCGGGCGCGGCGCGCGCTGGTCGTCGACGGCACCGGCAAGATGCACCACGGCGGGATCGACATTGGCGAAGGCCGGCGCCTTGTCCTTCAATTCGGTCACGATGCGCTCGGCCACCTTGGGGCCGACGCCCGGCGTGCGTGCCACCGCGGCCTTGTCGCGCAGCGCAATCGCATTGGCGAGGTCGGAGGGCGCCAGCGTGCCGAGCACCGCGAGCGCGACCTTGGCGCCGACACCCTGCACGGTCTGGAGCAGGCGAAACCATTCACGCTCCTGGTCGGTGCGGAAGCCGAACAGCTTGATCTGGTCCTCGCGGACATAGGTCTCGATCGACAGCACGGCGGCCTCGCCGGGCGACGGCAGATGCTGCAGCGTGCGCGTCGAGCAATGCACCTGGTAGCCGACGCCGCCGACGTCGAGGATGACGAAATCCTCGCCGTAGGAATCGATCAGGCCCTTCAGCTTGCCGATCATGATTGCGCAGCGCTCTTCTTGTTACCTCCCCCCTTGTGGGGGAGGTCGGATCGCCGAAGGCGATCCGGGAGGGGGGTAAGCCACAGACGCCGGCGCCCGGGGCTGCCCCCCTCCCCAACCCTCCCCCACAAGGGGGGAGGGAGAAGAGTGTGCGTGCGGCTCATGTTGCGCCTCATGACTCGAACTTAAACTCCCACCACCTTCAGCCTGAGCGCCGTGCTCTGGCGGTGATGGGCGTGGGTGATGGCGATGGCGAGCGCGTCGGCAGCGTCGGCTGACGGCGGTTCGGCCTTCGGCAGCAATATCTTCAGCATCATCGCGATCTGTTGCTTGTCGGCATGGCCGGCGCCGACCACAGTCTTCTTCACCTGGTTCGGCGCATATTCGGCGACGCTGATGCCGAACATTGCGGGCGCCAGCATGGCGACGCCCCGGGCCTGGCCGAGCTTCAGCGTCGCAACGCCGTCCTTGTTCACAAAAGTCTGCTCGACGGCGGCTTCCATCGGCTTGTGATCGGACAGGACAGAGGCGAGCCCTTCGTGGATCGCGAGCAGGCGGCTGGACAGCGGCAGGTCGTCCGGCGGTTCCACCGAACCGCAGGCGACATAGATCAGGCGGTTGCCCTCAGCCTCGATCACGCCCCAGCCGGTACGGCGCAGGCCAGGGTCGATGCCGATGATGCGAACGGGGCCACGAATCGGGAGCGCAGTCATGGGCCAGTGATAGCGGCTGGCTGCGGCGGGGGAAACAGAAACAGAACGGAAGTAACAGGGGAAGTGTCGCTCTTCGCCTCTCCCCGCTTGCGGGGAGAGGCCGGAATGCGCGCGAAGCGCGGATTCCGGGTGAGGGGACTCTCCACGAGTCCCTCTATCACCGCCGACGCGGAAACAGCCCCTCACCCCAACCCTCTCCCCGCAGAGCGGGGCGAGGGCGCGCACCGTTCGTGTGTCCCCTACCCGCCCATCTTGGCAACAAGCGCGTCCGACACCTCGAAATTGGCGTAGACGTTCTGGACGTCGTCGTGCTCGTTGAGCAGGTCCATCAGCTTGAGCAGCTTCTCGCCGGTCTCGTCATCGACGGCGACCGTGTTCTGCGGCTTCCAGATCAGCGCGGCCTTGCGCGGCTCGCCGAACTTGGCTTCCAGCGCCTTGGCGACGTCGCGATAGCCTTCGGTCGAGGCGTAGATCTCGTGTCCGCCTTCGCCGGAGACGACGTCGTCTGCGCCGGCCTCGATCGCGGCATCGAGCACCGCGTCGTCGGAAGCGACGCTGCGGTCGTATTCGATGATGCCGGTGCGGTCGAACATGAAGGAGACCGAACCGGTTTCGCCGAGATTGCCGCCCGACTTGGTGAAGAAGGAGCGGATGTCGGAGGCGGCGCGGTTGCGGTTGTCGGTCAGCGCCTCGACGATGACGGCGACGCCGCCGGGGCCATAACCCTCGTAGCGGATCTCGTCATAGTTCTCGCCATCGCTGCCGAGCGCCTTCTTGATGGCGCGCTCGATATTGTCCTTCGGCATGTTCTCCGCGCGCGCGGCGATCACGGCGGCGCGCAGGCGCGGGTTCATGGCGGGGTCGGGCGTGCCGAGCTTGGCGGCGACGGTGATTTCCCGCGCCAGCTTGCCGAACAGCTTCGACTTCTGGGCATCCTGCCGCCCCTTGCGGTGCATGATGTTCTTGAATTGGGAGTGTCCGGCCATGCGTGGTCTCGTAAAGGAATCGTGCGCCTAAGGCGAGCGTGGGAAGCGCGGCCTTATAGGCCGCCAACCCACCGGAATGAAAGAGGCTCTACGACTTTAAGGTAACACCGTAGTGGCCCTTGCCCAGATGTCAGGCATCGTTAACCCTGACTTCATTCCGGCCTGCGAAAATAGCGTACGACCGTCCCCCGACAAGAGAGACCTGATGGCGTTCGGACTATTTCGGAAGCGTCTGCCGGACATGGCTGCGCCCGCGGCCGCCCCGCAGGCTGCGGCGCCGCCGGCCCATTCCGAGCCCGGCCCGGCCGCTGAGAGCGATTCTGCCAGGGAAATCCTGGAACTGCTGGAACTCGAGCTGGGCGCGATGATTCGCCAGCTCGAGCGCGCCGCCAATTCGGTGGCCGGCGGCGCCGAAGCGACCGCCACAACCCTTGCGGCCATCCGCGACCGGACCGACGCCCTGACCGGCCGCACCAACGCCGCACAGTCGACCGCATCCACCTTCGCCCATGCCGCCGACAAGTTTACCCAGTCCGCGCTGGGCATCGGCGCGCAGGTTCGCGAGGCCGGCAAGCTCGCCGACGAGGCCAGTGCCGCGGCGCAGGAAGCCCGCGCCAATGTCGACCGCTTGCGCGAGTCCTCCGCCGCCATCGGCAACGTCGTCAATCTGATCGCGCAGATCGCGCGGCAGACGACGCTGCTCGCGCTCAACTCGACCATCGAGGCCGCGCGCGCGGGCGCTGCGGGCAAGGGCTTTGCGGTCGTCGCGACCGAAGTGAAAGCGCTCGCGGTGCAGACCCAGGGCGCGACGGAAGAGATCACCAAAAAGATCGATGCACTGCAGCGCGACGCCGCCGGCTCCGCCGATGCCGTGCACCGCATTTCGCAGGCGATCGAGGCGATCCGCCCGGTATTCGAGACCGTCAATGGCGCGGTCGCCGAGCAAAACGCCACCACGAGCGAAGTCTCCGGCAATGCCGCCAGCGCGTCGGAGTTCATCGTCTCGGTCGGCCAGAGCGCGGCCGAGATCGACGCCGCGACCAAGGCGGCCGAGACCCATGGCGAGAACGTCGCCAGCGCCGGCAAGGCGGTCACCACCTTCGCACAGAAGCTGAAATCGCGCTGCGCGGTGCTGCTGCGCCAGAGCGAGCACGACGACCGCCGCAAGACCGAGCGGCTGCCCTGCCATCTCAAATTCGAGAGCGCACGCGGCGTGATGCCGGTCTACGAGATCGCGATGGACGGCGTGCTGATCGGCGGTGCGGATGCAGGCCGGCTGACGCCGCAAGCGATCATCGAAGGCAGCCTCGAACTGGTCGGCGCCTGCCGCCTGCGCGTCGTCGAGCAGTCCAAGGCCGGAGCCCGCGCGCATTTCGTCAATCCCGATGCCGAGCTCCGCGAGAAGATCGAGGACCGGCTGTGGTCGATCCACGAGGAGAACACGGAGTTCGTCACCCGCGCCATGGAAGCGGGCAACGCGCTGACCCAAATCTTCGAGCATGCGGTTGCACGCGGCGAGGTCGGGATCGACGACCTCTTCGACACCGACTATGTGGAGATCGCAGGCACCAATCCACAGCAATACCGCACTAGATATCTGGATTGGGCCGACCGCGCACTGCCGCCGTTCCAGGAAGCGTTTCTCGCCAAGGAACCGCGCATGGCGTTCTGCGCCATGGTCGACCGCAACGGCTTCCTGCCGGTGCACAACAAGATCTATTCGCATCCGCAGCGGCCGGGCGACGCCGCCTGGAACACGGCCAACAGCCGCAACCGGCGCATCTTCAACGATCCGGCGGGGCTCGCGGCCGCGCGCAACCTGCGCTCGTACCTGGTCCAGAGTTATGCGCGCGACATGGGCAACGGGAATACGGTGATGATGCGCGAAATCGACGTCCCGATCCGCGTGCAGGGCCGGCACTGGGGCGGATTCCGCACAGCTTACAAGCTGTAGTGCCCGCTCTCGTGCACTCCTGGGCAAGACGCCGCTCGCGAATCATCCTCTAAGGTCGAAACTGGAATGGGAATGCCGCCGAGAGCCAATCCACGGCTCTGACTGGAGAAAACCCGTACATGTCTCTGGCACAACTTGCAGTATTGGACACCGGGTCGAACCGGACGCTGGCTGAACGCCTGATCGACCAGCTCGCCGACCGCATCGGCGGTCTCGGCGTGGAGCTCGCCGACATCGCGGGCAACGTCCAGGAAGTCGCCAACCGCGTCGCGAACCAGTCGGAACGGTTCCATCACCTCCAGGAGACGGCGGAGACGATGGTCTCGGCCAACCACGACATCGCCAATGCGTCTCAGGCGGTGCAAACGACGACGTCCGCGGCGGTCGGCGAGATCGCGCAGTCGCGCAGCGCGGTCGATACCGCCGTCAGCCACATCTCCGAGCTTGTCGCCGCCGTTGGGCGGATCGAGGCGCGCCTGAGCGCGGTCGGCTCGGCGCTGGCGCAGGTGGCCAAGGTGTCCGGCTCGATCGAGGCGATCGCGAAGCAGACCAACCTGCTTGCGCTGAACGCAACCATCGAAGCCGCGCGCGCCGGCAATGCCGGCCGCGGCTTCGCGGTGGTCGCGAGCGAGGTGAAGAACCTCGCGGAAGCCACCCGCCAGGCGACGCACCAGATCTCCGACACCGTGCGCGATCTCGACGGCCAGATCGAAGGCCTGATCGGCGAGAGCAGCGACGCCTCGCAGCGCGCGAAGACCGCCGGCGAAGGCGCCCAGCAGATCTCCAGCATCATCTCGCGCGTCCAGCAGGGCTTCGCCTCCGTGGAAGCGGAGATCGACAGCGTCGCGCGCGCGGCGACCTCCAATCTCGGCCATTGCGACACCGTCATCAGCGAGCTCAACGAGCTCGCCAAGGGCGTCGACCTCTCCTCGCGCGACCTCAAATACGCCGACGAGCGGGTGGCCAAGCTGCTCGACACCTCCGAAGGCCTGATCGCGATGATCGCCGACAGCGGCGTGGAGACGTCGGACGCGCCGCTGATCCGCGCGGTCGTCGAGACCGCCAAGCGGATCTCGGCCGAGTTCGAGGCCGCGATCGATCGCGGCGAGATCACGCTCGACCAGCTCATGGACGAGAAGTACCGCGAGATTCCCGGCACCGATCCAAAGCAGTATCTCACCAGCTACGTCGACTTCACCGATCGCGTGCTGCCCGCCATCCAGGACCCGATCCAGAAAGCCGATCCCCGCATCGTGTTCTGCGTCGCCTGGGCCAAGGGCGGCTACCTGCCGACCCACAATCCGAACTACCGCCTGCCACAGGGCAAGGACCCGGTCTGGAACAACGCCAATTGTCGCAACCGCCGCCTGTTCACCGATCGCGCGGTGAAGAAGGTCGCTGCGAACACCAAGCCGTTCCTGCTCCAGACCTACCGCCGCGACATGGGCGGCGGGCAGTTCGTGCTGATGAAGGATCTGTCCTCGCCGATCATGATCCGCGGCAAGCACTGGGGCGCGTTCCGGATGGGCTTCCGGCACGGCTGAAGGATCTCGCGACGGCCGCTCCTGCGGCCCTTCAATCAAAAACCTGAAAAACAACCCCATGCACAGTAGCCGGGGCACGCGGAATCAATGGCTTAGAAGCCTCATGGGATGAGATCGAAGCTAGTGCGGCCGACAGCAGCACCCTCTCCGTTCCCTCCCCCCTTGTGGGCAGGGCTATCGCATGTGGTGTGCATGATGCGGCGGCATCGGCACTCGGCTCCCTCTCCCGCTTGCGGGGGAGGGCTGGGGTGGGGGTGTCTCCGCGTCGGGATTGCCAGGGATTGCGGAGAACGTTCCAAGCGCCTAGTGCGGCCATTGCTCCGTCGGGCAAAACAGGAGCATGATGTCATCATCGCGCACGTCGGCCATCCGGCTATTGGCCGTTGCAATTGATCCCGTGCACCGTGCTTGCCGTCGCTCGCTTTTCCCAATCGCACGAATTTCGTGATCGCATGATTTTGCGCATTCGCACGATCATCTGCGGCGATTCACGGCGCGCGCGGCGAAAATGCGCCACAATATGACGATTATCATACCAATGAGCCGCCGCACAAATTCGTGAACGTCATGGCCTGACGCGTCAGTCGCGCAAATATGCATTGCCGGGAATTTCGACGCTTCATCGTTTCGCGTCGTTATGATTATGGTCGCGCGGAAATTCGCCGAATTGATCGCCGCAAGCGATCGTCGAGCAAGGGGATGCATATGGCAACTGTTCTCACCATCAATGGCGAAACGAAATCCTTCGACGCGCCGCCGGAAATGCCGCTGCTGTGGGTGCTGCGCGACATCCTCGGGATGACCGGCACCAAGTTCGGCTGTGGCATCGCGCAATGCGGCGCCTGCACGGTGCATGTCGACGGCAAGGCGGTGCGCTCCTGCGTGCTGCCGGTGAGCGCGGTCCAGAACCGCACCATCACCACCATCGAGCATATCGGCAGCACGCCTACGGGCGCGAAGGTGCAGAAGGCCTGGCTCGATGCCGAAGTGATCCAGTGCGGTTACTGCCAGTCCGGCCAGATCATGTCGGCCGCGGCACTGCTGGCGGCAACGCCCAACCCTGATGATTCCGACATCGACGCCGCCATGGCCGGCAACATCTGCCGCTGCGGCACCTATGTGCGCATCCGCGAGGCCATCAAGCAGGCGGCCTCCGGCCGTCAGTCGTGAGGTCCGCCATGAATGCACACAACAGCGTCTCCCGCCGCACGCTCCTGACCGGCGGCCTTGCCACCGGCTTCCTGCTCGCCTTCCACCTGCCGCTGCGCGCCGCCGTCAACGAGCCGGTGCAGCCGAAGGATACGACCGATGGCAAGTTCGCGCCCAACGCCTTCATCCGGATCGACCCTGAAGGTGCGACCACGCTGGTGATGCCGCAGGTCGAGATGGGGCAGGGAATCTACACCGCGATCTCGATGATCCTGGCGGAAGAGCTCGACGCGGATTGGTCGAAAGTCCAACTGCTGCACGCACCGGCCAACGAGAAGCTCTACGGCAATCCGATTTTCATCATTCAGGCGACCGGTGGCTCCACATCGGTCCGGGCATTCTGGAAGCCGCTGCGTGAAGCCGGCGCCAGCGCGCGTGCCATGCTGGTGCAGGCTGCAGCTGCGCAATGGAACGTCGATCCCGCCAGTTGCACGACGTCGAAGGGTGAGGTGACCCACAAGGCGAGCGGCCGGACGCTCTCCTATGGCGCGCTTGCGGCTGCCGCGAGCGGCCAGACGCCGCCCAAGGACGTCCCGCTCAAGGACCCCAAGGATTTCGTCTATATCGGCCAGCCGTTCAAGCGGCTCGATACACCCGAGAAGGTCAACGGCAAGGCGGTCTACGGCATCGACGCCATCGTGCCGAACATGAAGTTCGCAACGCTGGCGCAGTGCCCGGTTTTCGGCGGCAAGGTCGGCAAGGTCGATGATCGTGCCGCGAAGAAGATTCCGGGCGTGCGAAAGATCGTCGTGCTCGACGATCTCGTCGCCGTCGTCGGCGATCACATGTGGGCGGCGAAAAAGGGCCTGGATGCGCTCGACATCACGTGGAACGAGGGACCGAACGCAAAGCTCAATTCGAAGGCGATTTGGGACGATTTGCGCGCCGCCAGCGCAAAGGACGGCGTGGTCGCCAGATCCACCGGCGACATCGCCAAGGGTCTCGCGAGCGGCGAAAAACTCGAAGCTTCGTTCGAGCTGCCGTTTCTCGCCCACGCAACGATGGAGCCGTTGAACGCCACGGTGCATTGCACGCCCGATTCTTGCGAAATCTGGACCGGAACGCAGATCATGGCGCGCGTGCAGTCGGAGGCGGCAAAGGCGGCCGGGCTCCCGGTCGAGAAGGTGACCGTCAACCAGCACCTGCTGGGCGGCGGCTTCGGCCGCAAGCTCGAGCCTGACATGGTGGTCGCGGCCGTTCGCATCGCCAAAGAGGTCGACGGGCCGGTCAAGGTCGTGTGGACCCGCGAGGAGGACATTCAGCACGACGTCTATCGACCGGTCTATCGCGATACGATCGCAGCGACCTTGTCGGCCGGCAAGATCGTCGGCTGGAAATACAAGATTGCCGGCGCTGCGATCATCGCGCGCTGGCTGCCGCCGGCCTTCCAGAAGGGCATCGATATCGACGCGATCGACAGCGCCACCGACGTGCCCTACGACATCCCGAATGTCCACGTCGAATATGTGCGGGCCGAACCGCCGGCGATACCAACGGGGTTCTGGCGCGGGGTCGGGCCCAACAACAACGTGTTCGCGGTCGAATGCTTCATCGACGAACTGGCGCGCAAGGCGGGCAAGGACCCGGTCGAGTTTCGCCGTGGAATGCTGGCCAATCAACCGCGCTTCCTGTCCGTCCTCAATCTTGCGGCAGAGAAAGCCAATTGGGGTCAACCCTTGCCGGCGCGCGTCGGGCGCGGCGTGTGCCTGCAGCCGTCTTTCGGGAGTTTCATCGCAACCGTTGTGGAGGCTGAGGTCGACGAGCAAGGCGAGATCAATCTACGCCGTGCGACCTCGGTGGTGGATACCGGCATCGCCGTCAATCCCGATACGATCGTGGCTCAGGTCGAGGGCGGGCTGATCTTCGGCCTTACCGCCGCGCTCTACGGCGAGATCACCATCGAAAAGGGGCGCGTCCAGCAATCCAACTTCAACGACTACCGGATGCTGCGGATCCATCAGACGCCCAAGATCGAGGTTCACGTCGTCAAGAGCGGCGAGGCACCCGGCGGAATTGGCGAGACCGGCACGACGGCGGGGCCACCGGCGCTGCGCAACGCGATTTACGCCGCAACCGGCGTGGCGCTGCGGCGCCTGCCGATCGACCGGAAACTGCTGGCTGCGGGGAAGAAGGCATGAGCGGCACGATGCGTATCCTCACAAGTATCGTTGTGATCGCCATCGTCGCGGTGGCGCTTGGCGTCTTCCTCATCCGCGGGCCCGGCCCGCTCGACTTTGCCGGCGGCACGAAAGTGGCGCTGGCGGATTACCGCGCCGGAAAGCCGACCGGCGTGCCGGCAAAGCTGGAGAAAGCGAGCCTGGTCGAACGCGGCGAATATCTGGCGAAGGCCGCCGACTGCATGGTCTGCCACACCAAGCCGGGCGAGGAGGACTATTCCGGCGGGCTCGCCTTCGAGCTACCGTTCGGCACGCTCTATTCGACCAACATCACGCCGGACAAGGACACCGGCATCGGCAATTACAGCGACCAGGATTTTCTGAACGCGGTCCAGCACGGCAAACGCAATGACGGCGCGCGGCTCTATCCGGCGATGCCGTACACGTCCTACACCTTCATGACCGACGAGGACGTGCTCGCGGTGAAAGCGTATCTGTTCAGCCTGCCGGCGGTGCGCGCCAAGGCGCCCGACAACACGCTGTCGTTCCCGTTCAACCAGCGCTGGGCGATGACCTTCTGGTCGGCCGTGTTCAATCCGGACACGCGCTTTGCGCCGGATACGTCGAAGAGCCCGGAATGGAATCGCGGGGCATATCTCGCCGAAGCGCTGGCGCATTGCGGCGAGTGCCACACACCGCGCAATCTCGGCTTCGCGCTGGATAACCGCAAGAAGTTCACCGGCGCTATCACGGCGGGCTGGCGCGCCTTCAACATCTCGTCGGACAAGGCGACAGGTCTCGGCAACTGGAGCGACGCGGATCTGATCTCGTATCTGTCGCTCGGCCATGCGCCGGGCCACGGCTCGGCCTCGGGTCCGATGGGTGAAGCCGTCGACCACAGCTTCAGCCAGTTCGCCCCCGAGGACATAAGCAGCATCGTTGCTTACCTGCGCAGCGTGCCGCCGCAGCCCTCGCCCGACCTCCCCGCCACCACGGCGCCGGTCGCGCCCGCCTCGCACAAGGACGGCGTGACGGCCGACGCCCGCGGCAAGAAGGTGTTCGCCAGCGCCTGCGCCAGCTGCCACGGCTGGAGCGGCGAGAGCCCGGTGTCGCCGATGGCGACACTCACCGGCACCTGGGCCGTCAACGACCCCACCGCCACCAACGTCGCGCAGATCGTGATCTCGGGCACCAGGCGCCATACGCCTGATGGTGCGCTGTCGATGCCGGCGTTCGGCAACGCCTACACCGACGACGAGATCGCGGCGGTGGCGAACTATGTGACGGCGCGGTTCGGCGCGAAGGGCTCGAAGCTGACGGCGAAGGATGTGGCGGAGCTGAGGGAGCAGACGGCGGAGTAGCGCGCAGCCATCCGCCGCGAGATTGATGCGCAATCGCGCGCATCAATCTCCGCCGTCGTCCCGGACAAGCGAAGCGCAGATCCGGGACCCATACCCACAGGGAGTAGTGTGGCGAAGACTCGGAGTGGGAGCTGTGCCCCACACTTCTCCCTGGGGTTATGGGTCCCGGCCTTTCGCCGGGACGACAGCGAGTGTGTAGCGCGACCGTCAGCTCAACCAGAACCTCGGTGTCGCCGGCTCCAGCCGGCCGCCCACGCGCACCGGCGCGATCCGCAGCGCGAGGCCCGTTGCATCGTCGGTCTCGATCGCAACGCCGCTGAGCGTCGCCACTCCGGCCGCCGGCTCGAACCGGCCGGAGGGAATCCCCGACGTGAACCGGCGCAGCGGTTCTTCCTTCTGCATGCCGATGATGGAATCGTAGTCGCCGGTCATGCCGGCATCCGTCATGTAGGCGGTGCCGCCGTTGAGGATCTGGTGATCGGCGGTCGGCACATGGGTGTGGGTGCCGACGACGAGGCTGGCGCGGCCGTCGCAGAAGAAGCCGATGCCCTGCTTCTCGCTGCTCGCCTCGCAATGGAAATCGACGACGATCGCATCCGCTGCAACGCCGAGCGGACAGGCGCCGAGCTCGCGCTCCAGCGCCGCAAAGGGATCGTCGAACGGAGTCATGAAGACGCGGCCCAAAGCATTGACGACGAGCGCATGCTTGCCGTTCTTGGTCTCGACCAGCGCCGCGCCGCGGCCGGGCGTGCCGCGCGGATAGTTCGCGGGCCGCACCAGGCGGTCGGCGCGCTCGATGAACACCAGGGCCTCGCGCTGGTCCCAGGAGTGATTGCCGAGCGTCACCGCGTCGGCGCCGGCATCGAGAAACTCCTGATAGATCGCTTCGGTGATGCCGAAGCCGCCGGCGGAATTTTCGCCGTTGACGACGACGAAATCGAGCGACCAGTCCTTGACCATGCCGGGCAGATATTCGGCGATGGCCGTGCGCCCCGCACGGCCGACGACATCACCCACGAAGAGAATGCGCAACTTCAGAACTCCGGAAATCGAACACGTCCGATTCCGTTAGCACATAATCCAGCGCGACGTCGTGGGATAGTGCCGGAACCGCCTCGATCTCCTGCGCGGCAAACGCAAGCCCGATGCCGACGATTTGCTTGGTCTTGCGCAAGTGAGCGAAGGTGAAGTCGTAATGCCCGGCACCATAACCGATGCGGTGGCCGAGCCGGTCGAAGGCCGCGAGCGGCGTCAGCATGATGTCGGGGATGACTTCGCTTGCTGCCGGCGACGGCTCGGGAATGCCGAGCGGGCCGAGCATCAGCCGGTCGTTCGGATGAAAGATACGGAAGACCAGCGACTGGCCGCGCGCGGTGACACAGGGCAGCGCCAGCCTTGCGCCCTCCTCGGCGAGCTTCCTCAAGAGCTGCATCGGGTCGATCTCGCTGCGGATCGGCGAATAGCCGGAGACGATGCTGCCGGGCAGCAGCTTGAACGGCAGCCCGCGCTTGGCGAGCTTGGTGGCAGCGGCGGCGCGCTTCTTCTCGCTCAGCGCGTCGCGTTTGGCGAGGGCTTTGGCACGGAGCTCGGCTTTCGAATTGGACATGCGCGCTTTCCCCCGAAGGCAGAGCCTCGCTCCGCTGTCATCACCCGCGAAAGCGGGTGATCCAGTATTCCAGAGACGCGAGTTGCAAGAACCGAGACGCCGCGGCGTACTGGATGCCCGCCTTCGCGGGCATGACACCGAGACTCAATTGAACCGCAAGCGTGTCGGGGACGCAATTTAGACAAGCACAAACCAAGCAAACAAAAGTGCGAAGCCGCGGACGCCGTTGAAGCACTCGATCCCGGAGTTCCCTACGAAAGTAGGTGGGCACCATATGTCCGGGCCCACGGGCCCGGCCAGGGACAGTTCCCTAAAGGATCGATAAGGCCCCGGGGATATATGGCTCCGGACGCGCGTCGCAGCCTCGCCCACGCAATGTAACAACGATACTGACAAACCACCAGCCCGCCGACGGGCTGCCGAGCTTCGGTGCAATGAAATCAGTCCTTCCTGCCGCCACGGCGGAAGTGCGCTCCCTCCCCCGCTTGCGGGGGAGGGTTGGGGAGAGGGTGTCTCCACACTGAGATTCCCCAAGAGGTGAGAGCCCTCACCCGGCGCTTCGCGCCGACCTCTCCCGCAAGCGGGAGAGGTTGAGCCCGCGGTTACATCGAGCGGACCAACTGATCGAGTCTTCCGCGGTCCCTACCCGATCGCGATTCCGCCTCCGATGGTCCGGTTCAGGACCTGGGTCGACTTCTCGATGCGTTCGGCTGCGGCGTTCAGCGCGTTCACCACCGCGGTCTGCGTCATCCTGGCGCGCTCGACGGCGGCATTGCGGAAATCCCGCAGCTCGGTCAATTCCTGCTCCATGCTGCGGACGCGGTTGCCGGCGTCGACCAGCTCGTCGCAGACGGTCAGCGCCGCCATCACGGTCAGGCGCGCATCGCCGATCTCGCCGAATTTTCCGCGCAGCGACTGAATCCGCGTCTCCAGGCTTTCGGCGAGCTTGAGCAGCCGCACCTCCTGCCCCTCCTCGCAGGCCATGCGGTATTGCCGGCCGTTGATGGTGACGTTGATGTGGCTCATCCATCCTCTCCGGTATCGAGCACCGAGCGTATCGTGACGATCGCGGAATCCAGCCGATCGGAGATCTCGCGATTGGTGCGCTCGAGCTTGCGCGCCTTCACCAGCGCACCATCGAGCTCATCGGCAAGCCGCGAGCGGTCCGCGCCGAGCGCCTGGATTCGCGCGGCGAGCTCGTTCTCGTCGCGATCGGCGTCGCGCCGGCGCTCCACCGCGCTCTCGAGCGCGTCGAGCGCCGCCATGAGCCTGCGGGTCGCGATCTCAATCTCGACGGCGGAGGACTCCGTCATGGCGGAACTGTTGGATACGCGATCGTTCATGCGGTCAGCGGCGGACCTTGGTGGCCTTTGCATCGGGGCTTGCCGCCCGGCAAAAGACTCGGTTCGGCAAGCGGTTAGAAGCAGAAATTTACGTGGCAAGCTAGCCCAGCGCAATGTCGCCGCGAAACTATGCACCGCTAGATCGGCCCTCGGCATGGCGGCCGGCTGGTTCCAGATCTGCATGATCCGCGGCTGCGGCTTTTCCGGATCATGCCGTAAGCAACTTTTGCGGCCAAACCGGCGTTTGATTGCCTTGGACTCCCGGAACCGAGATGCTATCCAGCCCCCAACCTCCCGTGACCGCCAGGCTCGATCCAGCGCGGCGCACACGGCCATCAAGCACCTCATTCCAGACGGATTTTCATCATGATGCAGCTCGATGCCTCCCGTATGGCCCATACGCAGGTCGACCACTCCCGTATGGCCAACGCGATCCGCGGCCTTTCGATGGACGCTGTCGAGAAGGCGAAATCGGGCCATCCCGGCCTGCCGATGGGCGCCGCCGACATCGCCACGGTGCTGTTCACGCAGTTCCTGAAATTCGACGCCGCCGCGCCCGCCTGGCCGGACCGCGACCGCTTCGTGCTGTCGGCCGGCCACGGCTCGATGCTGCTCTATTCGCTGCTGTACCTGACCGGCAATGCCGACATGACGCTGGACCAGCTCAAGCAATTCCGCCAGCTCGGCGGGCTGACGCCTGGCCACCCGGAGAACTTCCACACCAAGGGCATCGAGACCACCACCGGTCCGCTCGGCCAGGGCATCTCGACCGCGGTCGGCATGGCGCTCGCCGAGAAGATGCTCGCCGCCGAGTTCGGCAAGAAGATCGTCGATCACCACACCTTCGTGCTCGCCTCCGACGGCGACCTGATGGAGGGCGTGTCGCAGGAAGCGATCGCGATGGCCGGGCACTGGAAGCTCAACAAGCTGATCGTGCTCTACGATGACAACGGCATCTCGATCGACGGCCCGACCTCGATCGCCGATTCCGTCGACCAGGTGAAGCGCTTCAAGTCCGCCGGCTGGGCCGCCGAGAAGATCGACGGCCACGACCAGGCCGCGATCACGGCGGCCATCACGCGCGCGAAGAAATCCAACAAGCCGACGCTGATCGCCTGCCGCACCACCATCGGCTTCGGCGCGCCGCACAAGGCCGGCACGTCGAAGGTGCACGGCGAGGCGCTCGGCGCCGAGGAGCTCAAGGCCGCCAAGGAAAATCTCGGCATCTCGCTCGAGCCGTTCTCGGTGCCCGACGACGTGCTGAAAGCCTGGCGCGCGGCCGGCAGCCGCGGCGCTGCCGCTCGCCAGGAATGGGAAGGACGGCTCGGCGAGCTCGGCAGCCGCAAGCGCGCCGAGTTCGAGCGCCGCCTGCGCCATGAGCGTCCGGCCTCGCTCGCAAAGGCGGTGCGCGCGTACAAGAAGGAGCTGCTGGAAAAGCCGCTGGTTGCGGCCACCCGCAAATCCTCGGAAGCGGTGATCGAAGTCATTGCCGGCGCGATGCCGATGGAATTCCTCGCAGGCTCCGCCGACCTCACCGGCTCCAACAACAACAAGGCGAAGTCGGCGACCGCCTTCTCGGCCAAGACACCGAAGGGCCGCTTCATCCACTACGGCATCCGCGAGCATGGCATGGCCGCCGCGATGAACGGCATCTTCCTGCACGGCGGCTTCGCGCCGAACGGCGCGACCTTCCTGGTGTTCACCGATTATGCGCGTCCGGCGATGCGCCTTGCCGCGCTGATGGGCACAGGTGTCGTCTACGTGATGACGCACGATTCCATCGGCCTCGGCGAAGACGGCCCGACCCATCAGCCGGTCGAGCATCTGGCCGCGCTTCGCGCCATTCCAAACATGCGCGTGTTCCGTCCCTGCGACTCGATCGAGGTCGCCGAGTGTTGGGAGCTCGCGCTCAACCGCATCGACGGCCCGACGGTGCTGGCGCTGACGCGGCAGAACCTGCCGCAGCTCCGCACCACCGCGCCGAACGACAATCCTTGCGCGGCCGGTGCCTACGAGCTGGTTCCGGCGCAGGGCGAAGCCAAGGCGACGCTGTTCGCCTCCGGCTCCGAGGTCGAAATCGCGGTCGCCGCCCAGAAGCAGCTCGCCGAGCGCGGCATCCCGTCACGGGTGGTGTCGGTGCCCTCGCTCGAGCTTTTGTTAGCGCAACCAGAAGCCAAGCGCGCCGAGATCATCGGCAACGCGCCGGTGAAGGTCGCGATCGAGGCCGCGGTGCGCTGGGGCTGGGATGCTGTGATCGGCCAGGATGGCGAATTTGTCGGCATGCATTCCTTCGGCGCGAGCGCGCCGGCGAAGGACCTGTACAAGCATTTCGGCATTACCGCCGAGGCTGCGGTTAACGCCGTGCTGAAACGCGTTTCCTGAGAGTTGAGCTTGCCAAAAAAAGGACTACGTAACGTCCCATATGATCAAGCACCGCCCGGCCGAACCGGGCGTCCGCCCTAAAAAACCCTCGCTGACGCGTTAGCCGCGCGTCCGACGGGACGACAACGGTCATTGAAGGAGACGAAAGATGGCAGTCCGCGTTGGAATCAACGGTTTTGGTCGTATCGGCCGCAACGTCCTGCGGGCGATTGCAGAGTCCGGCCGCAAGGATATCGAGGTGGTCGGCATCAACGACCTCGGCCCGGTCGAGACCAATGCCCATCTGCTCCGTTTCGACAGCGTTCACGGCCGCTTCCCCGGCACCGTCACCGTCGACGGTGATTCGATCAGCCTCGGAGGCGGCAAGATCAAGGTGACCGCCGAGCGCGATCCCTCGAAGCTGCCCTGGAAGGATCTCGGCGTCGACATCGCGCTGGAATGCACCGGCATCTTCACCTCGAAGGACAAGGCCTCCGCACATCTGACCGCCGGCGCCAAGCGCGTGCTGGTCTCCGCGCCCGCCGACGGCGCCGACGCCACCATCGTCTACGGCGTCAACCACGACACGCTGACCAAGGATCACCTGGTCGTCTCCAACGGCTCCTGCACGACGAACTGCCTCGCGCCGGTCGCCAAGGTCCTGAACGATCTCGTCGGCATCGAGACCGGCTTCATGACCACGATCCACGCCTATACCGGCGACCAGCCGACGCTCGACACCATGCACAAGGATCTCTATCGCGGCCGCGCGGCGGCGATGTCGATGATCCCGACCTCGACCGGCGCCGCCAAGGCGATCGGCCTCGTGCTGCCGGAACTGAAGGGCAAGCTCGACGGCGTCGCGATCCGCGTGCCGACCCCGAACGTCTCGGTCGTCGACCTCAAGATCATTGCCAAGCGCGCCACCGACGTGAAGGAAATCAACGCGGCGATGAAGCGCGCCTCCGAGCAGCAGCTCAAGGGCATCCTCGGCTACACCAATGCGCCGAACGTCTCGATCGACTTCAACCACGATCCGCACTCCTCGACCTTCCACGAGGACCAGACCAAGGTGCAGAACGGCACGCTGGTGCGCGTGATGTCCTGGTACGACAACGAGTGGGGCTTCTCGAACCGCATGGCCGACACCGCGGTCGCGATCGCGAAGGTGATCTAACTCCGCAGCGGTTTCGTCATTCCGGGATGGTCCGTAAGGACCAGACCCGGAATCTCGAGATTCTCAGGTGCGCAACTGCGCACCAGGGTTCGCGCTAAGCGCGCCCCGGAATGACAGTCCAAATGGTTGAGGCCATCCCATGGCGAACAAATTCCGCACCCTCGACGACGTCGACGTGAAGGGCAAACGCGTGCTGCTGCGCGTCGACCTCAACGTGCCCATGGAGAACGGGCGCGTCACCGACGCAACCCGGCTCGAGCGCGTCGCGCCGACCATCACCGAGCTCGCCGACAAGGGCGGCAAGGTGATCCTGCTCGCGCATTTCGGCCGGCCGAAGGGACGCGATGCCAAGGAGTCGCTCAAGCCCGTCACCGAGGCGCTGTCGAAGGTCCTGAACAAGCCCGTCGCGTTTGCCGACGACTGCATCGGCGAGCCCGCGGCCACGGCCGTGGCGGCACTCAAGGACGGCGACATCCTGTGCCTGGAAAACACCCGCTTCCACAAGGAAGAGGAAAAGAACGATCCCGCCTTCGTCGCGGAATTGGCCAAGCTCGGCGACATCTGGGTCAATGACGCGTTCTCGGCCGCGCACCGCGCCCACGCCTCGACCGAAGGCCTCGGCCACAAGCTGCCGGCCTATGCCGGCCGCACCATGCAGGCCGAGCTCGATGCGCTGGAGAAGGCGCTGGGCTCGCCGACCAAGCCGGTCATCGCGATCATCGGCGGCGCCAAGGTCTCGACCAAGATCGACCTGCTCGAAAACCTCGTCAGCAAGGTCGACGCGCTGGTGATCGGCGGCGGCATGGCCAACACCTTCCTGCACGCCCAGGGCGTCGGCATCGGCAAGTCGCTGGCCGAGAAGGATCTCGCGCCGACCGCGCTGCGCATCATCGAGAAGGCGGAAGCCGCCAACTGCGCCATCATCCTGCCGGTCGACGCCACCGTCGCCTATCATTTCGCGGCCAACGCGCCGTCCCACGCCTACGGCCTCGATGCGATCCCGGCCGACGGCATGATCCTCGACGTCGGCCCGCAATCGGTCGCGCGCGTGCACGCGGCGATCGACGACGCGGCGACGCTGGTCTGGAACGGGCCGCTCGGCGCCTTCGAGATGCAGCCGTTCGACCGCGGCACGGTCGCGGCCGCCAAGCACGCCGCCGAGCGCACCAAGGCGAAAAAGTTGATCTCGATCGCGGGCGGCGGCGACACCGTCGCGGCCCTCAACCAGGCCCACGTGGCCGGTGACTTCACCTATGTCTCGACCGCCGGTGGCGCATTTCTTGAATGGATGGAAGGCAAGCCACTGCCCGGCGTCGAGGTCCTGCGCATCAAGTAGTCAGTCGACAAGTAGCTAGCGGGCCCTGAAGGCCCAAACCGGAGAAAAAGACACATGGCTCGGATCACGTTACGTCAATTGCTCGACCATGCGGCTGAGAACGATTACGGCGTACCGGCCTTCAACATCAACAACATGGAGCAGGCGCTGGCGATCATGGACGCCGCCAACCAGGTCGATGCGCCCGTCATCATCCAGGCCTCGCGCGGTGCGCGCTCCTACGCCAACGACGTCATGCTCAAGCACATGATGGACGCGGTGACCGAGATCTACCCGCACATCCCGGTCTGCGTGCATCTCGACCACGGCAACGAGCCGGCGACCTGCATGACCGCGATCCAGGCCGGCTTCACCTCGGTGATGATGGACGGCTCGCTCAAGGCCGACGGCAAGACCCCCGGCGACTGGGGCTACAATGTCGGCGTCACCAAGACCGTGACCGACATGGCCCATCTCGGCGGCATCTCGGTCGAGGGCGAGCTCGGCGTGCTCGGCTCGCTCGAGACCGGCATGGGCGACAAGGAAGACGGCCACGGCGCCGAAGGCAAGCTCAGCCACGACCAGCTCCTGACCAATCCGGACGAGGCCGTGAAGTTCGTGCAGGAGACCAGGGTCGACGCGCTCGCGATCGCGATGGGGACTTCCCACGGCGCCTACAAGTTCACCCGCAAGCCGGACGGCGACATCCTCGCCATGAAGGTGATCGAGGAGATCCACCGCAAGCTGCCGAACACGCACCTCGTCATGCACGGCTCGTCGTCGGTGCCGCAGGACCTCCAGGACATCATCAACACCTATGGCGGCAAGATGAAGCCGACCTGGGGCGTGCCTGTTACCGAGATCCAGCGCGGCATCAAGAACGGCGTGCGCAAGATCAACATCGACACCGACAACCGCATGGCGATGACCGGCCAGATCCGCAAGGTGCTGAAGGACAATCCGGAAGAGTTCGACCCGCGCAAGTACCTGAAGCCGGCGATGGAAGCGATGACCAAGCTGTGCAAGCAGCGGCTCCAGGAGTTCAACACCGCCGGCCAGGCCTCCAAGATCAAGAAGGTCCTGACCACCGCCGAGATGGCCAAGCGCTACGCCAAGGGCGAGCTCGACCCCCGCGTCGCGTAGCGATCGCGCGGTGGCGTAAGGCCTCCGGACACACCCTCCCGTCATTCCGGGACACGCGAAGCGTGGGCCCGGAATCCATAACCACAGCCTGGGGTTATGGATTCCGGGCCTGCGCCTTTCGGCGCATCCCGGAATGACAGAGAACCCCCTTACCCCTGCGACGAACGTTAACTCGGCATTTGCCCGAGAACGGTCTATTTTCACGGGCAAGGGCAGAATCGTTTTGGGAGGACCTCTCGATGGATCTGACTGAGCTCAACAGGATCGCGACCGCCATGGTCGCGCCCGGCAAGGGCATCCTTGCCGCCGACGAATCCTCCGGCACCATCAAGAAGCGCTTCGACGCGATCGGCGTGGAATCGACGGAATCGAACCGGCGCGACTACCGCGAGATGCTGTTCCGATCCAGGGAAGCCATGAGCCAGTACATCTCCGGCGTGATCCTCTATGACGAGACGATCTGGCAGGATGCAAAGGACGGTACGCCCCTGGTCAAGCTGATCGAGAGTAGCGGCGCCATCCCGGGCATCAAGGTCGACGAAGGCACGCAAGGCTTGCCGATGTGCCCCGGCGAGCTCGTCACCGTCGGGCTCGACAAGCTCGCCGAGCGGCTGAAGAAGTATTACGAGCGCGGCGCGCGCTTCGCCAAATGGCGCGCGGTGATCGACATCGGCAGCGGCATTCCTTCGATGACGGCGATCAGCGTCAACGCCCACGCACTGGCGCGCTATGCCGCGCTGTGCCAGGCCGCGCAGATCGTGCCGATCGTCGAGCCGGAAGTGCTGATGGACGGCGATCACGACATCGACCGCTGCTATGAGGTCACGCAGCGCGTGCTCAACAAGACGTTTCAGGAATTGCGCGTGCAGCGCGTCGCGCTCGAAGGCATGGTGCTGAAACCGAACATGGCGATCTCAGGCAAGAAGTGCGCGAAGCAGGCCCCCGTCGAGGAGGTCGCGGAGAAGACGATACGGCTGCTCAAGGCCTGTGTGCCGGCGGCGGTGCCCGGCATCGCCTTCCTCTCCGGCGGCCAGTCGGACGAAGAGGCAACCGCGCATCTCAACGCCATGCACAAGCTCGGCCCGCTGCCCTGGGGCCTGACCTTCTCCTACGGCCGCGCGCTCCAGGCCGCGCCGCAGAAGGCATGGTCCGGCAAGGCCGAGAACGTCGCGGCCGGCCAGCGCGCCTTCAGCCATCGTGCACGAATGAACGGCCTCGCCTCCAAAGGCGAATGGCAAAGCAGCCTGGAAAAGAAAGCGGCCTAGACCTTGTCGAACAAATCGCCTCCGCCGCGCCCGGCGCCGCGCCTTTATCTCGCGACGCCTGTTGTCGATGACCCGGCTTCGCTCGTCGCCGAGTTGCCGGGCCTGCTCGCCGCCGCCGACGTCGCGGCCGTGCTGGTGCGGCTGAAGGAGACCGACCAGCGCACCATGATCTCGCGCATCAAGGCACTCGCGCCGCCGGTCCAGAAGGCCGGCGCCGCGCTGCTGATCGACGGCCATGCCGAACTGGTCGCGCGCGGCGGCGCCGACGGCGCGCACCTGCCCGGCATCGCCGCGCTGAAAGAGGCGCTGCCATCGCTCAAGCCCGATCGCATCGCCGGCGTCGGCGGGCTGACGACACGGCACCATTCCATGGATGCGGGCGAAATTGGCGCGGACTATTTGCTGTTCGGCGAGCCCGATGCAAAGGGCCAGCGTCCGTCGTCCGAGGCGATCGCCGAGCGGCTGGACTGGTGGGCCGAGCTGTTCGAGCCGCCCTGCGTCGGCTTTGCGACCTCGCTGGAAGAGGCCTACGACTTCGCCGCCAGCGGCGCCGATTTCGTGCTGGTCGGCGAGTTCGTCTGGGCCGATCCGCGCGGGGCCAAGGCCGCACTGATCGAGGCCGACGCCACGATCAAGAAGGCCCATGCGGCTGCGCTCGCAAGCCAAAATCCCGCGGGCGAGCACGGCTAGCGCCCGACATGAAGCTCCCGCGCATCACCATCCTGGCCACGCTGCTGCTCACGGTGCCCGCGGCCGCGCAACTCCAGATCACGCCGCCGGCCACGACGCCGAGCCCGCCGGCCGAGAAGCAGAAAGCCAAGCCGCCCCCCAAGAAGAAGGAGGCCGCGCCGGCACCGAAGCCGTCCGCCTCCCCCAAGCCGGCGCTGCCCGCGACCGTGATCCCGGCGCCTCCGACCGACAATTCCAATGTCGACCTGGTGTTCGGCGCCTACCAGCGCGGCCAGTACAAGACCGCGTTCGAGCTCGCCACCGCCCGCGCCCAGGCGGGCGATCCCAAGGCGATGACCATGCTGGGCGAGCTCTATTCCAACGCCATGGGCATCAAGCGCGACTACGCCAAGGCGCTCGAATGGTACAAGCGTGCGTCCGACGCCGGCGACCGCGAGGCGATGTTCGCGCTCGCCATGATGCGCATCGCCGGCCGCGGCGGCCCGGTCGACAAGGGCGAGGCGGTGAAGCTGATGGCTTCCGCCGCCAAGCTCGGCGAGCCCAAGGCTGCCTATAACCTCGCTTTGCTCTATCTCGACGGCCAGACCCTGCCGCAGGACGTCAAGCGTTCCGCCGAGCTGCTGCGGCAGGCGGCGGACGCCGGCCTGCCCGAGGCGCAATACGCGCTGGCGACCTTCTACAAGGAAGGCACCGGCGTGCCGAAGGACCCGGAACGCGCTGTGCGGCTGCTCCAGGCGGCCTCGCTGACCGACAATGTCGATGCCGAGGTCGAATATGCCATCGCGCTGTTCAACGGCACCGGCACGCCGAAGAACCAGCCGGCGGCCGTCGCCCTGCTCCGCAAGGCGTCCCGCCAGGGCAGCGCGATCGCGCAGAACCGCCTGGCCTGGGTGCTGATCAACGGCATGGGCACGCCCGTGGACAAGGTCGAGGGGTTCAAATGGCACCTGGTGGCCAAGACCGCCGGCAAGGGCGATCCGGAGCTCGACAAGCAATTGTCCGATCTGCCGGCCGAGGACCGGGCCAAGGCCGAGGCCGCCGCCAGGAAATGGCTCGGCGCCAAATGACCTGACGCAATGACTTGACGTTGGGCCCCGCACAGGGCACCCAATCCCCCAAACAGGCGCGTTTTCGCGCCATTTCCCCGATCAAGACCGGAAGCTCATGCTGTATTCCGCCACTATCAACGTCATGGTCAAGGCCGCGCGCCGCGCCGGCCGCAGCCTCAAACGCGATCTCGGCGAGATCGAACATCTCCAGGTCTCGCTGAAGGGACCGGCGAATTTCGTCTCGCTCGCCGACAAGCGCGCCGAGGAGATCCTCTACCAGGACCTCGCCAAGGCGCGGCCCGGCTACGGCTTCATCGGCGAGGAAGGCGGCACCCGCGAGGGCACCGACAAGAGCCACACCTGGATCGTCGATCCGCTCGACGGCACCACCAACTTCCTGCACGGCATCCCGCAATTTGCGATCTCGATCGGCCTCGCCCGCGAGGGCACGGTGATCGCCGGCGTGATCTACAACCCCGCCAATGACGAGCTCTACATCGCCGAGCGCGGCAAGGGCGCCTTCCTCAACGACCAGCGCCTGCGCGTGGCCGGCCGCCGGCAGCTCAACGAATGCGTGGTGGCCTGCGGCCTGCCCCATATCGGCCGCGGCGACCACGAGGAATTCCGCCGCGAGATGACCGCGATCCAGGACCGCGTCGCGGGCCTGCGCCGCTTCGGCGCCGCCTCCCTCGACCTCGCCTTCGTCGCCGCCGGCCGCCTCGACGGCTACTGGGAGCGCAACCTGCAATCCTGGGACATCGCCGCCGGCATGATCATGGTGCGCGAGGCAGGCGGAACGGTGAGCGACATCGACACGACAGGCGATGCGCTGGTGACCGGGCACGTGGTGTGCGGGAATGAGTTCGTGCACGGGGAATTGGTGAAGATTTTGCGGAAGCCTGCGTAGCGCGCCGCCCCCCACGTGGTCATTCCGGGGCGCGCCTCTTGGCGCGAGCCCGGAATCCATTGATCCGAGTCAATGGTGGCGCGATGGATTCCGGGTTCGCGCGATGCGCGCCCCGGAATGACAGTTTGCCCTATAGCTTCACCGGCGCCGGCGGCCCGTAGGCCTCGCCCTCCGCCGCCACCTTCTCCCGATCACCCGCCAGCACGCGCTGCACGGAGACGAAGAACACCGGCACCATCAGCAGCGCCAGGATCACCACCGCGATCATGCCGCCCATGACGATGCTGCCGAGCGCCTGCTGGCTGGCGCCGCCGGCGCCGTGGGCGATGGCCATCGGCAGCACGCCGCAGATGAAGGCAAGGCCGGTCATCAGGATCGGGCGGAAGCGCAGGCGGCAGGCCTCGATGGTCGCGTCCACCAGCGGCTTGCCTTCTTTGCGCAGATCCTTGGCGAACTCGATGATCAGGATCGCGTCCTTGGCCGCGAGCCCGATGATGGTGATCAGGCCGACGGTGAAATAGACGTCGTTGGGCAGGCCGCGCAGCATCGCCGCGATCACGGCGCCGACGATGCCGAGCGGCACGGTGAGCAGCACCGCGAGCGGAATGGTCCAGCTCTCGTAGAGCGCGGCGAGGCACAGGAACACCACGAACACCGAGAGCGCGAGCAGGAACGGCGCCTGCGAGCCCGACAGCTTCTCCTGGAGCGACTGGCCGGTCCATTCATAGCCGAAGCCGCGCGGCAGCTTGCCGGCAAGGCGCTCCATCTCGGCGATGGCGTCGCCCGAGGTAAAGCCGGGCTTGGCCTCACCGGAGATGCGCACCGCCGGGTAGTAGTTGAAGCCGGCGATCTGTGTCGGGCCGCGTGCCCACTCCACCGTGGTGAACGACGAGAACGGCACGAGCTGGCCGCGGCTGTTCTTGACGTTGTAGTTGAGGATGTCCTCGGTGCGCATGCGGTCGCGGGCGTCGGCCTGCACCACGACGCGCTGCATGCGACCGCGGTTCGGGAAGTCGTTGATGTAGTTCGAGCCGAGATTGGTCGAGATGGTGTTGTTGATGTCCTCGAAGGTGACGCCGAAGGCGCCGGCCTTCTCGCGATCGATCACGAGATTGACCACGCCCGCCTCGGGCAGGCCCTCGACATAGACTTTCTGCAGCACCGGGCTCGCATTGGCTTCCGCGATGAGCTGGTCGGCGGCGCGCATCAGGGCCGGATAGCCCTTCTGGCCGCGGTCCTGGAGACGGAACGAGAAGCCCGAGGAGTTGCCGAGATTGTCGATCGGCGGCGGCTGCAGCGCGGAGATCTTCGCATCGCGGATCGACGACGACAGATCGCGGTTGATGTCGGCAACGATCGCGGCGGCCGACTCCTTCGGCCCACGCTCCGACCAGTCCTTCAAGGTGATGAAGGCCTGCGCGGTGTTCATGCCCTGACCGGAGAAGCTGAAGCCGGTGAGGAAGGTGACGTTGTCGACGCCCGGCCGCTGCGCCAGATATTTTTCCACCTTCTCGATCACGGCTTCGGTGCGGGCGTAGGACGAATCCGACGGCGTCTGCACGTCGGTGGTGACGAAGCCCTGGTCGTCGACGGGCAGGAAGCCGCCTGGCAAGTTGACGAAGGCCCAGGACAGGCCGACGAGCAGCGCGACATAGACCAGCATCAGCCGGCCGGTGCGCTTCAGCGAGAAGCCGACGGTGCGGGAATAGCCTTCCTTGCCGCCTTCGAGCATGCGGTTGAACCAGCCGAACACGCCCTTCTTGGCGTGGCCGTGACCGGCCGCGACGGGCTTGAGCAGGGTCGCGCACAGCGCCGGCGTCAGCGACAGCGCGAGGAAGGCGGAGAAGCCGATCGCGGCCACCATGGTCACCGAGAACTGGCGGTAGATGATGCCGACCGAACCGGGGAAGAACGCCATCGGCACGAACACCGCCATCAGCACCAGCGTGATGCCGATGATGGCGCCCGATATCTGCGACATCGCCTTGCGCGTCGCCTCCTTCGGCGGCAGCCCCTCCTCGCTCATGATGCGCTCGACGTTCTCGACCACGACGATGGCATCGTCGACGAGGATGCCCACGGCAAGCACCATGCCGAACATCGAGAGCATGTTGATGGAGTAGCCGGCGAGCAGCAGCGTGGTGCAGGCGCCCAGGAGCGCCACCGGCACCACGATGGTCGGAATGATGGTGTAGCGGATGTTCTGCAGGAACAGGAACATCACCACGAACACCAGCACCACGGCTTCGACCAGCGTCGACAGCACCTTCTTGATCGAGGCCTCGACCACGGGCGTGATGTTGTAGGGGATCTCGTAGGAGATGTTGGCCGGGAAAAAGCGCGACAGCTCCTTCATCTTCTCTTCGACCGCGCTCGCGGTCGCCAGCGCATTGCCGGTCGGCGACATCAGCACGGACAGGCCCGCGGTCGGCTTGCCGTTCAGGCGCGTATTGAACTGGTAGCTGAGGCCGCCGACCTCGATGCGCGCGACGTCGCGCAGGCGCACGGTCGAACCGTCGGCATTGGCGCGCAGGATGATGGCGCCGAATTCATCGGGGGACGAGAGCTGGCCCTTGACCAGCACCAGCGCGGAGGTGCGCTGGGTCGACGTCGACGGCTCGGCGCCGATGCTGCCCGAGGCGACCTGCGCATTCTGCGCCGATATCGCCTTGTTGACGTCCTCGGCGGTCAGTCCATAGCCGACGAGCTTGGCCGGATCGACCCAGACGCGAAGCGAGCGCTCGGTCGAATACAGCGTGGCGCGGCCGACGCCGGGGATGCGGCGGATCTCGCCGAGCACGTTGCGGATCATGAAGTCGCCGAGGCCGACCTCGTCGAGGCTGCCGTCGGTCGAGTTCAGCGTGATGATCTGGAGCACCGCGCTCGAGGCTTCCTCGATCAGAATGCCCTGCTGGATCACCGCGCGCGGCAGCCGCGCCTCGACGCGCTTGATGCGGTTCTGCACCTCGACGGACGCCGCGCTGGTATCCGTGCCGGGCTGGAAATTGGCGATGATCTCGACCTGGCCGAGCGAGTCGCTGGTCGATTCGAAATTAAGGATGCCGGAGGCGCCGTTGAGCTCCTCCTCGATCAGGCGCGTGACGCTGTTGTAGAGGTTCTCCGGCGAGGCGCCGGGATAGCTGGTCGAGATCGAGATCGAGGGCGGCGCGATGATCGGGTATTGCGCGATCGGCAGCAGCGGCACCGAGATCGCGCCGATCAGACAGATGAACAGCGCCACGACCCAGGCGAAGATCGGCCTGTCGATGAAGAAACTCGCCATGGCACGTTACCGCGTCAGCTTCTGGGCGTGACGGTTGTCCGCGGTCGCGTCCGCCTCCGACCAGGATTGCGGCTTGACCTTGTCGCCGGCCGCGAACTTCTGGAAGCCTTCGACCACGACCTTGTCGCCGGCCTTGAGGCCGTCGGTGACGAACCAGATGCCGTCCTGCACCGAGCCGGTGCGGACCGGCTGCACCGCGATGCGGTTGTCGTCCTTGACGACGAACACCTCGCTGCCGCCGCCGCCATTGCGCTGGATCGCCTGCTGCGGCACCGCGATGGCGTCGCTATCGAGGCCCTGGTCGAGCCGGACGCGGACATACATGCCCGGCAACAGCTCGCGCTTCGGATTGCGGAACTCGCCGCGCAGCGTCACCTGGCCGGTATGGGCGTCGACCTTGGCTTCAGAGAACAGCAGCTTGCCGTCGAGCGAATAAAGGGTGTTGTCGTCGAGCACGAGGCGCACCTTGACGGCATCGGCCTCGATGCGATCGAGATCGCCGCTCTCGAAGGCGCGGCGGAGCTGGTTGAGCTCGTTCACCGACTGGGTGAAGTCGGCATAGATCGGATCGAGCTGCTGGATGGTGGCGAGGTTGGTCTCGTTCTGCACGGCGAGCGCGCCTTCGCTGACGAGCGCTGCACCAACCACGCCGTCGATCGGCGCGCGCACGGTGGCATAGTCGAGATTGAGCTTGGCACGCGCGAGGTCGGCCTTGCGGCCCTCGACCTCGGCATGGGCCTGGCGTTCGGCGGCAACCGCCTTCTCGTTCTCGGCTTCGGGCGCTGCACGCTGGCTGGTGAGCGTGGCGATACGGTGCGCCTGCTGCTTGGCCTGCATCAATCCGGCTTCGGCCTTGGCGACCGCCGCCTCGTTGGCCATCACCTCGACCTCGAACGGACGCGGATCGATGCGATAGAGCGCATCACCCGCCTTGACCTCGCTGCCCTGGCGGAACAGGCGCTCGACCACGATCCCGGAGACGCGCGGCCGCACATCGGAGACGCGCGTCGGCGCGATGCGGCCGGGCAATTCGCGCACCACGGCGCGGGCTTGCTGCTTGACGACGACGATGCTGACGTCAGGATCGGCAGGCTGGGCGGCGGACACGGCCGAGCTGGATTCCTCGCAGCCCGCGAGCAGCGGCGCAAAGGCCGCGAGCATCATTGCAACGCATGCCGATCGCGCACGAAGTCCTGACATGAAGTTAAGTGCCCCGAAGTTGTTGAAACTGGTCACGCTCCGCGCGGGCCCGTTCTGGGCAAATCACGCGCGGCTGATGTCGTCAAAATAGAATGCGCCTGCTGCGATGCAACGCGTGGCGCGGGCGGCCCAATGTCACATGACCTATCGTGCTGAGTTCAGGTCACTTTCCGGCTCTCACCGGATTGTGAGTCGAGTTCCATCGCCGCGCGCTGCGACAGAACATCGCAATCAAACGTTTCGAGCCGGGACGTGCGTTCACGAGGGCGCAAACGACATTCAGCTACTGACGGCCAAGCGGAAGTTTTGCGATCAATCATAGCATCACCGCTCGTGACCCGAAGCGGTCCTGCACGCGGATGGCGCGTCGTCGCATGCGCCATCCGCTCCCACAATAGATCTCTTGCGAAGAAACGAGCCTTAAGCTTTCAGGTCGGTGATCCGCATAATCGCGACCACATTCCCGTCGTTGTACGCCTGTTCTTTTGTTTCCTTGTTGCAGGTCCAGACAAAATTCTTCTTGCCCGTAAAGGTCTTTCCCTCCTGCTCAAGCCGAAGCTCCCCTTCGGTGACATGGCAGACCATGGCATTCATCATCGGGGGGCCCATGGTCTTCGACCCCGGCTGCATAATGATATCGCGCATTGAGACGGTCTTAAAACCTGGGATCAGGGATGGTGTTTCGCCTTCATATTCACGCACCACGACACCTGGCCAAGGCGTCGTATCCTTGTAGCTTGTGGCTTGAGCGGCCGCTGGCTTGACCATGGCAGCCGAAACTGCAGCCAACCCGATTCCCAGTGCGGACCTTCGATTGACCTTGCTCATTGCTTTCCTCCCGACATTACTCGAACGAGCCGCCGCAAACGCAGCGCGCAAAGTTCGTGGTGAACGGTGGTGCGAGACCGAAAAAAGAACGGTCTCTAAGAGGAGTGTGCCTGCCGATAGCACCCGTGCTCTCGTTTGCCCGGACGGTGATTTCGGCACGTCCCGCTTCAAGGGGCAGCGACATTCTACGTCACCTGACGCATCCGGGAAACAGGTGGCGTCGCACGAAGACACTGCGGCCCCCTAGGAATGTCTGGAATTGGCCCCAATTCGGACCTCGGATGAGGTCCGCCATCGCGCCGCTATGGGGGCACAGCGGACCTCATGCATGCGCTGGGCACGCGGGACTATGAGACCCCCTCATCCGCCGCCTTCATCCGGTAGTGACTGACGCCCCATTCCGTTCCGCCGGCGTAGCCGAACAGGCCCGATGTCGCGAGGAAAAACCAGCGCCAGCGCCGCATCCACAAGGCGGTCTCGTCGCCATGGACGTTGCGCAAGGAAGCCTCGATCGCGTCGCGATGGGCATCGAAATTGGCGAGCCAGTCGTTGGCGGTGCGCTGATAATGCGTGCCGCTCCAGCACCATTCCTTCTCGACCGTGAAGATGTCGTCGAATTGCCTGACGAGGTGATGGCTCGCCATCAGCCCGCCGGTGAAGACGTGCTGCGCAATCCAGTCCTCGCGATTGGCCCGGTCGAACAGATGGGAGCCGGAACGATGGGTAACGATGTGCATGAACAGGCGCCCCTCGGGCGCGAGCCATGACCGCAGGCGCGTCATCAGCTTGCGCCAGTTCATCACGTGCTCGAACATCTCGACCGAGACGATGCGGTCGAACTGGCCCTCGGGCGCGAACACGTTCATGTCGGCGGTGACCACGCGCAGGTTCAAAAGCCCGCGCAGCCGCGCCTGCTCCTCGACATAGGCCCGCTGGCCTTGCGAGTTCGACACCGCCGTCACCTTGGCATGCGGAAACTGCCGCGCCGTCCAGAGCGACAGCGAGCCCCACCCGCAGCCGAGCTCGAGGATGGTCTGCCCGTCGGCGAGACCGGCATGCGCGACGGTCTGGCGCAGCGCCTCCTCTTCCGCCTCCCGCAGGGTGGTCGCATCGGTCGTGTAGAAGCAGGACGAGTATTTGCGGTTGGGGCCGAGCGCCTGCGCGATGAAGGATGCGGGCGCCTCGTCGTGCCCGGCATTGGCGGCATCGACGTCCTCGGCGATCGGCCGCAGCATCATCCGCCCGGCGAAGGCGGCCTCGTCGTCCGCGCCGAGGGCGGAGATGCGGGTCGCCGTCCGCGAGCACAGACGCTGGATCGCGGCGCGGATCACGACATCAGGCAGCGGCACGCGTTCGGCAGTCCCGATGATCGCGGAAACGACGCTCATGCGGCCACTCCCCTGGTCATGTCTGGTTCGGGACGCGGAAGAAGCAACGGGCAGGTTCGGGCGTTGCCGCCCGGCCGGATGCAGGCGAACGCCATCAGGACCGCGAGCAACGGCGCGATGACGTCCAGTCCCCCGAGATCCGTCACCATGCAAAAAATCCGACCTAAGCCTGCGGATTGCCGAAGTTTTGCAAAATACGTCCTTATCAAAGCGCGGTTTCGGCTTTGGGTTCCGGAAGCTCTCCACGGAATCCGCGCATCCGGCGCTTTTTTTGGGCTGGCGCTGTGCCATAGTGCGCGCCGCAAGCAAGCTTTCGTAACGGATGACACCGGACATGCCGTCAGGCGCCTCGCCCCGCTCCCCCATGGACATCGAATACACCAAGCTATCCTCGCCCAGCGTCTTCCTGGTGCGGATGCTGGTCTTCCTGGTGCTCTGCGCACTGGTGGGCGTGGTGCTCTACAAGCAGATCATCCAGGCCTTCTTCGCCAATCCGGGCCTCAACGCCCTGATCGGGGCGGTGCTGTTCATCGGCATCGTGCTGGCCTTCCGCCAGGTCATCCGGCTCTACCCAGAGGTGTCCTGGGTCAATAATTTCCGCATCGCCGATCCCGGCCTTGCCCCGGCCCGGCACCCCAAGCTGCTGGCGCCGATGGCCATGATCCTGGGCGGCGAGCGCACCGGGCGGATGACGATCACCCAGACCACGATGCGGCACCTGCTCGATTCGATCGCGACCCGCCTCGACGAGGCCCGGGACATCTCCCGCTACATGACCGGCCTGCTCGTCTTCCTCGGCCTGCTCGGCACCTTCTGGGGCCTGATCGAGACCGTCGGCTCGGTCGGCAAGGTGATCGACGGGCTCAAGGTCGGCGGCGATTCCGGGGCGCTGTTCGACACGCTGAAGGAGGGCCTCGCCGCCCCGCTCGGCGGCATGGGCATCTCGTTCTCGAGCTCCCTGTTCGGCCTCGCCGGCTCGCTGATCCTCGGCTTCCTCGACCTGCAATCGAGCCAGGCCCAGAACCGCTTCTACACCGACCTCGAGGACTGGCTCGCCACCACCGTGCGCGAATATGGCCGCGGCGAAGTGACCGTGGCCGCCACCGGCGGGGGTGTTGCCAGCGGCGAGCTTCAGGCGGCCGTCGAGCGGCTGCGCTCCGTGCTGGAGGAAGGCAGCGCCAGCCGCGGCACCACGGCGGCGATGGCGAGCCTTGCCGAAGCCATCCAGGCGCTGGTCTCGCACATGCGCACCGAGCAGCAGATGATCCGCGAATGGGCCGACGGCCAGGGCGAGCAGAACCGCGAGATCCGGCGCCTGCTGGAGCGGCTCGCGCGCCAGCCCGAGAAGGGTTAGCGACATGGCTCTAGCGCGCGGCCGCCGCAGCGACGGCGCCTTCAACTACTGGCCCGGCTTCGTCGACGCGCTGTCGACGCTGGTGCTGTCGATCGTGTTCCTGCTGTCGGTGTTCCTGGTCGTGCAGTTCTTCCTGTCGCAGGAGGTGAGCGGCAAGGACAAGGCGCTGGAGCAGCTCAACGCCAAGATCGCCCAGCTCAACGAGCTGCTCTCGCTAGAGAAGCTCGGCAAGCTCACGCTCGACGACCAGGTCTCGCAATTGAAGGCCGGCCTCGCCTCGGCGGAGTCCGAGCGCGACCGCATCAAGGGCCTCTATGACGGCCTGGCTGCCGCCGGCAACGACGCGCAGGGCAAGTCCACCGAACTCGGCAAGGCGCTGGACTCGGAGAAGGCGGTCTCGGCGCGGGCGCTGGCGCAGATCGAGGTGCTGAACCAGCAGATCAGCGCGCTGCGGCGGCAGCTCGCCGCGCTGGAAGAGGCGCTCGACGCCAGCGAGAAGCGCGACAAGGAATCGCAGAACCGGATCGCCGATCTGGGCTCTCGCTTGAATGTCGCCCTGGCGCAGCGCGTGCAGGAATTGTCGCGCTACCGCTCGGAATTCTTCGGCCGGCTGCGCGCCATCCTCGGCAACCGCCCCGACATCCGCGTCGTCGGCGACCGCTTCGTATTCCAGTCCGAAGTGTTCTTCGACACGGGCCAGGCGACGCTCCTGCCAGAGGGGCGCGCCGAGCTCGACACGGTGGCGAACGCGCTGATCGAGCTCGACAAGAAGATCCCGGCCGAGATCGCCTGGGTGCTGCGCGTCGACGGTCATACCGACGTGCGCCCGGTGAGCGGTGCGAGCTTCAAGTCGAACTGGGACCTGTCCGCGGCGCGCGCGATCTCGGTGGTGCAGTACCTGATCTCGCTCGGCGTGCCGGCCCAGCGCCTCGTCGCCGCCGGCTTCGGTGAATTCCAGCCGCTCGACACCGCCAACACGGAGGACGCCTACAAGCGCAACCGCCGCATCGAGCTGAAGCTGACGGAGCGGTAGTGAGCGCCCTCCACCTCCGCCCCTATCGCGCCGAGGACGAAGCCGCCGCCATCGACCTCTGGCATCGCACCTGGCAGCAGGCCTACCCGCAGATCAACTTCGCGGCGCGGCTGGACTGGTGGCGCGAGCGCTGGCGCAAGGATCTGGTGCCGAAGGCCTCGATCGTGGTTGCGGAAGCGGACGGCGCGCTGACCGGCTTCGTCACCATCGACGGCGAGGGCTATCTCGACCAGCTCGTGGTCGATCCCGCATCCTGGGGCTCGGATGCCGCGCGGCTGCTGGTGGAGGAAGCCAAGCGCCTGTCACCTTCTGGTGTCACGCTGCTCGTCAACAAGGACAACACGCGCGCGATCCGCTTCTACGAGCGCAACGGCTTTGCGCATGCCGGCGACGACGTGAATCCGACCTCGGGACGGCCGGTGCTGAAGATGGTGTGGAGGCCGTAGGCGCGCGCCAATCTCTCCGGCGTCGTCCCGGCGAAGGCCGGGACCCATACCGCGTGATCTATCGATAGGCGCAGGTGACCGTACCGTGAGAGGACTCTTCACTACGAGTCTTCGACAAACTTCTTCTTGGGGTTATGGGTCCCGGCCTTCGCCGGGACGACACCGAATTTAGGGCAGCCGGCGGGTGTCTCGCTCGTCACGCCCCCTCGAACTGCAGCCTCGCGAGCCTCGCATAGAGCCCGTTCGCAGCCACCAGCTCGGCATGCGTGCCCTGCTCGACGATCTTGCCCTGGTCCATCACCAGGATGCGGTCGCAGGAGAGCACGGTGGCAAGCCTGTGGGCGATCACCAGCGTGGTGCGGTGCTTCATCAGCTCTTCGAGTGCGGTCTGAACCAGCGTCTCGCTTTCGGCGTCGAGCGCGGAGGTGGCTTCATCGAGCAGCAGCAGCGGCGCATCGCGCAGGATCGCGCGCGCGATCGCGATGCGCTGGCGCTGGCCGCCGGACAGCGTCACGCCGCGCTCGCCGAGCGGGGTGTCGAAGCCTTCGGGCAGGCGACGGACGAACTCGGCGGCATGCGCGAGCTCGGCGGCGCGCTCGACCTCGGCGTCGGTCGCATCGGGCCGGCCGAAGCGGATGTTCTCGCGGGCACTCGCGGCAAACACGTTCGATTCCTGCGGCACCAGCGCGATGCGGGAACGGAAATCACGGGGATCGGCGGACCTGACCGGCACGCCGTCGAGCGAGATCGCGCCGCTGCGCGGATCGTAGAAGCGCAGCAGCAGATGAAAGATCGTGCTCTTGCCGGCGCCGGAGGGACCGACGATCGCGACCTTCTCGCCGGGCCGCACGGTGAACGACACGGCGTCGAGCACCTTGACGTCGAGCCGTGCCGGATAGGCGAAGCTGACCTGGTCGAACCCGACCTCGCCGCGCGCCGGCACCGGCAGCGCGCGCGGTGAGGCGGGCGCCTTGATGTCGGGCTGCACATGCAGGATCTCGAACAGCCGCTCGGCAGCGCCTGAGGCCGCCGAGACTTCGCCCCAGACCTCGCTGAGCTGGCCGAGGCCGGCGGCCGCGAACGCGGCATAAAGCACGAACTGGCCGAGCCGGCCCGGCGAGATCGCGCCGGTGAGCACGTCATGCGAGCCGATCCAGAGGATCGCGACCACGCTTGCGAACACGATGAAGATGATGATGGCGGTGAGCACGGCGCGCGCCTGCGTCGAGGTGCGCGCGGCTTCATAGGCTTGCTCGACCTCGCCGCCGAAGCGCTTCGCAGCCAACCCTTCGCTGGTATAGGCCTGCACGGTGCGGATCGCGCCGACCAGCTCGCCCGCATAGGCGGAGGCCTCGGCGAGCGTGTCCTGCGCATTGCGCGACAGACGCCGCACCCAGCGCCCGAAGGCGACCAGCGGCAGCACGATCAGGGGAATGGCCAGCAGCACGAAGCCCGACAGCTTCGGGCTGGTGATGACCATCATCGCCACCGCGCCGAAGAACATCATCAGGTTGCGCAGCGCGATCGACACCGAGGCGCCGACGGCGGATTTGAGCTGGGTGGTGTCGGCGGTGAGCCGCGAGATCAATTCGCCGCTGCGCGCGGAATCGAAGAAGGCGGGCGACAGCGACAGCAAATGAGCGAAGACATCGCGCCTGAGGTCGGCGACGATGCGCTCGCCGATCGTCATCACGAGGTAGTAGCGCGCGGCGCTTGCCAGCGCGAGCACGGCGACGACCGCGATCATCACCGAGAAGTAGCTGTTGATCAGCTCGATGCCCTCAGGCGTCAGGCCGAAATCGATCATCCGGCGCACCGCGACCGGCACCAGCAGCGTGGTCAGCGCGGCGATCGTGAGCGCGACGAAGGCGAGCGCGGCCCGGCCGCGATAGCGGGCCACATAGGGCGCGAGCGCGAGCAGCGGCCGCAGCTTGGCGCGGCCCTTGGCGGGCTGCTCGATCAGCTCGGCTTCGATGGACGGGGCCTCAGGCGGCGCGGCATCGCGCTCGTCGCGGTACTGGTCGTCAAGCCGTTCCACAGCGCTCATGAGATCGGACCCAGGGAGACAGATGTGCTCCACATAGGCCGGTGCGGGGGGAGTGGCAAATCCGGGATGTCCCTTAGGGGACGGCCCGGTTCTCCTTTGCCCACAATGGCTTGTTTTGAAGGGTCCGCTGGGGTATAGAGCCGGCCAAATCCGTCATTCGATAGCCACTCAAGCAAGGCGCAGGTCGCCCTAGGAATTGCCATGAAAGCCGAAATTCATCCAGATTATCATACGATTAAGGTCGTGATGACCGACGGAACCGAGTACCTGACCCGCTCCACCTGGGGCAAGGAAGGCGACACGCTGAACCTCGACATCGACCCGAAGTCGCACCCGGCCTGGACCGGCGGCAACGCCCAGATCATGGATCGCGGCGGCCGCGTCTCGCGCTTCCAGAAGAAGTTCTCGGGCTTCCTCAAGAAGGATTGATCCGGCCGTTTCGGCCGCGACGAAAAACGCCCCCGGGAGACCGGGGGCGTTTTTGTTTCTTCCGGCTGTCATTCCGGGGCGCGACGAAGTCGCGAGCTATGATGCGCAATTGCGCATCTGAGAATCCATAACCACGGTCGGGAGTATGGATTCCGGGCCCGCGCCAAGAGGCGCGTCCCGGAATGACGACCGAGATTGTCGATAGAGCTTACCGCTCGAACGCGGCCTTCAGCGCGTTGAGGTGCGGCACCAGCGGGTTGCCGATCGCGATGTGCTCGGCCGGCGGGGTGTGGATGGTGGTGTCGAGGCGGCGCACGCGGGTCTGCAGGCTCATCGAGCGATGGATCAAATCCTGCAGCTGCGAGGGCAGCTTCTCGATGGTGTCGGCGGGACCGGGATCGGCCGCGCTGAGCTTGACCTTGGTCTTCTCGCGGTTGGCCTGGACCAGCGTCATCTCGCCTTCCTTCACCGCGCGGTGCAGCAGCAGCCAGGAGGCGAGCTGCATCAGGCGGGTGGTGAGGCGCATGCTCTCGGTCGCATAGGTGAGGCTGACGGCGCGATCGAGTGCCTTGGCCTCGGTGCGGCCGGCGCCGTCGAGATAGGCGGCGGTCTCTTCGACGAGGTCCATGCCCTCGCGGAACAGCGTGCCGAACGCAGCCGAATTGGTGAACCGCTCGCTGAGTTGAACGAGAGCGCCGTCGGCTTGCAAACGTTCCATGGTTAACGCCCCTTACGCAACTGTTTACCTGTCCGGCTTTGCGCCGGCTTTATGATGAACAAATCATTGCGCGGGCGGGACGCGGAGTCCAGCGACAAGCTCGGATATGGTTTCCGCGGGTCTTTCCTTGGAATTCAACCGCAACGAGACGCAAAAAAGAGCCGCCGGAAGACCGGCGGCTTTGAAAGTTGATAACAGGGAGGCGTCAAACAGAGTGGACAGGAGCCACTCGGTGTCCAAACGAGGACAGTTCCAGTCATAAAGCCGAAAGCTTAATCGACGGTAAACGAGCGAATTTTTTGAGGGTTCGTTAGCCATGTCGGTCAGTGGCCGAGTGCACTGCGGAACAAACTCCCCCTCGTCATTCCGGGGCGCGACGAAGTCGCGAGCTATGATGCGCAATTGCGCATCTGAGAATCCATGACCACGAGCGGATGAGGCGACCCGGCTCTGTCAGCCTGCCCCCTGCAAAAGCCTGTGGTTATGGGCTCGGCGCTATCGCGCCGCCCCGGAATGACGACGAGGAGAGTTCGGGCGCCACGTCCTGGACACGAGAGTGGAGCGACAGCCGCTACGACTTGAAAATGCTGTTCGCCGCGTCGCGCGAGGCGCGCTTCTTGGCGGCGGCTTCCTCCAGCCTTGCGATCTCGGTCTTGAGCAGGGCGACGCGCTCGGTCAGTTCCTCCACGGACAACAGTGAGAGATCCTGTCCGATTTCATGCGTGATCTTCTTGCGCGGGCGGTCGTCGTCTTCCGTCGCCATGATCGTTCCTCCTGCGTTCGCACCGGGCACACGGCTGAGGCGGTTGCCAGTTCGGACCGCGCTGGCTAAGCAATGGCCTCGTTTCCTCCCGCACCTTTGCTCAAGGACACATCATGGACAAGCTGCCCGCGCAAATGACCGTGGTCGCCATCTCCAAGCCCGGCGGACCGGAGGTGCTGGTGCCGGAACAACGGGCCCTGCCGCAGCCCGGTCCCGACGAGATCCTGGTCAAGGTGCAGGCCGCCGGCGTCAACCGGCCCGACGTGGCGCAGCGCTCCGGCGCCTATCCGCCGCCGCCCGGCGCCAGCGACCTGCCGGGCCTTGAGATCGCGGGTGAAGTCGTCGCCGTCGGCGGCAATGCCAAGCGGCACAAGATCGGCGACAAGGTGATGTCGCTGGTCGCCGGCGGGGGCTATGCGCAGTACTGCATCGCCCAGGACGCCCAGGCGATGAGCGTGCCGCCGGCGCTGTCGATCAAGGAAGCCGGCGCGCTGCCGGAAACCCTGATGACGGTCTGGCACAATGTGTTCGAGCGCGGCGGCCTCAAGGCCGGCGAGACGCTGCTGATCCATGGCGGCTCCTCCGGCATCGGCACCATGGCGATCCAGCTTGCGAAGGCGTTCGGCGCGAAGGTGTTCGTCACCGTCGGCTCGCAGGACAAGATCGATGCCTGCCTCAAGCTCGGGGCCGACCGCGCCATCAACTACAAGACCGAAGACTTCGTCGCCGTGGTGAAGACGGAGACCGGCAATGCCGGCGTCAACCTGATCCTCGACATGGTCGCCGGCGAGTATGTGGACCGCAACTACGACGCTGCCGCGGTTGACGGCCGCATCGTCCAGATCGCGACCCTCAACGGCCCCAAGGTCAGCGTCAACATCGCCAAGGTCATGGTCAAGCGCCTGACGCATACCGGCTCGACGCTGCGCCCCCGTAGTAATGCGGACAAGGCGGCGATGGTGGCCGCGATCGAGGCAAAAGTGATGCCGCTTCTGCGCGAAGGCCGGGTCAAACCGGTGATGGACAGCGCTTTCCCGCTGGAAAAGGCGGCCGATGCCCACCGGCGCATGGAGACGAGCGCACATATTGGCAAAATTGTGTTGGAGGCCTAGGCCTCTGACCCATAGGGGACGCCGGAAACCCTTTGATTTTCCTTGCTTTCGTGGCATCTATCGCGACGCACCGAACCAATTCCGTCCGGTCTGAAATCGCCTTGCACACGAAGTTTGCGTCGAACGCGGAGAACTGACCTTGCGTCTGATCAGGTGCCTCGCGCCCATCGCGCTGGGCCTCATGATTCTTGTCGCCGCGCTTCCGGCGCGCGCGCTCGACGCCGTCAGCGTCCGCGGTGACGCGCCCGCGATCGACCTCACCGGCGTGCTCGAGCATCAGCGCAGCGATGCCGACCGTATCCAGGTCTCGACCGCGCCCGGCACCGACGGCATCGTCCGCCGCATCGAGGTGCGCGCCCGCGAGGGCGGCCAGAACTGGGTGGTGTTCGCGCTCGCCAACAACACCGACGACCAGCTCGACCGCCTGATCGTCGCCCCGCATTACCGCATCGTCTCGTCAGGCCTGCTGTGGCCCGACCTCGGCCTGTCGCGCATCGCGACCATCACGCCCTCGACCGGCGACCGGCCGGAGCGGCAGGAAAGCCCGACCGCCGACGTCTTCCGCGTCACGCTCGATCCCGGCGCCGTCATCACCTTCGTCGCGGAGCTGCGCACCGACAAGCTGCCGCAGCTCTATCTGTGGGAGCCGGAAGCCTACAAGGACAAGGTCAACTCCTTCACGCTCTACCAGGGCATCGTGATCGGCATTTCGGGGCTGCTGGCGCTCGTTCTCACGATTCTGTTCGTGGTGAAGGGCAGCATCATGTTCCCGGCGGCCGCGGCGCTGGCCTGGGCGGTGCTGGTCTATATCGGCGTCGATTTCGGCTTCTGGGGCAAGGTGCTCGACATGTCGAACAACGCCGAGCGCATCTGGCGCGCGGCGGGTGAAGCGATCCTGGCGGCGACGCTGCTGGTGTTCCTGTTCGCCTATCTCAACCTCAGTCGATGGCATGTGCGCTATTCGCACATCACGGTGGGCTGGCTCGCCTTCCTCGGCTCGCTGGTCGCACTGGCGCTGTTCGACCCGGCGGTGGCCTCCGGCATCGCGCGCATCTCGCTGGTGCTGATCGCCTTCGCCGGCTTCGCGCTCATCGTCTATCTCTCCACCCACGGCTTCGACCGCGCGGTGCTCTTGATTCCGACCTGGTTCCTCCTGGTGGTCTGGGTGGTCGCGGCCGGCATGACGGTGGCGGGCTCCGTCACCAACGACATCGTCGGCCCGGCGCTGCTCGGCGGCCTCGTGCTGATCGTGATGCTGATCGGCTTCACGGTGATGCAGCACGCCTTCGCCGGCGGCGGCGCCACCACCGGCGTCGTCTCCGACATCGAGCGGCGCGCACTGGCGCTCGCCGGTTCCGGCGATTTGATCTGGGACTGGGACGTTTCCGCCGACAAGGTCTTCACCAGCCCCGAGACCGAAGCCCTGCTCGGCCTCAAGCGCGGCACGCTGGAAGGCCCGGCGGCGTCCTGGCTGGAAGTGCTGCATCCGCTTGACCAGGACCGTTTCCGCGCCGCGCTCGACAGCGTGCTCGACCAGCGCCGCGGCCGCCTGGTGCAGGACTTCCGCCTGCGCACCCCGGACGGTCATTTCATGTGGTTCGCGCTGAAGGCGCGTCCCGTGGTCGGCTCCGACGGCGAGGTCTCGCGCGTGGTCGGCACGCTCACCGACGTCACCGAGCTGCGCAATGCCGAGGAGCGCCTGCTGCACGATTCCGTGCATGACAACCTCACCGGCCTGCCCAACCGCAAGCTGTTCATGGACCGGCTGGGTGCGGTCGCGCATTTCGCCAAGACCATGCCGACGCTGCGGCCGACGCTGATGGTGATCGACCTCGACCGCTTCAAGCAGGTCAACGATTCCGTCGGCATCGCGGTCGGCGATTCCATCCTGCTGACGCTGGCCCGCCGCCTCACCCGCATCCTGAAGCCGCAGGACACGCTGGCGCGGCTCGCCGGCGACCAGTTCGGCCTGATCCTGCTGTCGGAGCAGGATCCCGCCCGCATCACCGCCTTCGCCGAGACCATCCGCAAGACCATCCGCGCGCCGATCGCCTTCAACGAGCGCGAGATTTTTCTCACGGCCTCAATCGGGCTCGCACTTTCCGATCCTCAGACGCAATTGACGGACGAGATCATCAAGGATGCCGAGCTGGCGATGTATCACTCCAAGCGCATCGGCGGCGATCGCATCGACGTCTACAAGCCGGCGATGCGCGCCCGCAAGACCGACCGCCTGACGCTGGAAAGCGAGCTGCGCCGCGCCATCGAGCGGCAGGAGCTCACCATCCTCTACCAGCCGATCGTCCGGCTGGAGGACCGCTCCGTCGCCGGCTTCGAGGCGCTGGCGCGCTGGGACCACCCCAAGCTCGGGCGCATGGCGCCGTCGGAATTCATCACCATCGCCGAAGAGACCGGCCTGATCGTCGACCTCGGCATGTTCGTGCTCGACCAGACCGCAAAGCAGCTCTCTATCTGGCAGCGCGCGATGCGCTCGCGCGAGCCGATCTTCGCCTCCGTCAACGTCTCCTCGCGGCAATTGCTGCGCCACGACCTGATCCACGACATCCGCACCGTGCTGTCGCGCTCGTCGGTGGCGCGCGGCACGCTGAAGCTGGAATTGACGGAATCGCTGGTGATGGAGAACCCGGAGCACGCGGCGCAGATGCTGACGCGGATCCGCGAGCTCGGCACCGGGCTGTCGCTCGACGATTTCGGCACCGGCCATTCCTCGCTGGCCTATCTCCAGCGATTCCCGTTCGACACCATCAAGATCGACCAGTCGTTCGTGCGCACCACCAACCGCGGCACCCGCCCGGTGATCCTGAAGTCGATCATCGCGCTCGCGCACGACCTCGGCATGGACGTGGTCGCCGAAGGCGCCGAGACCGATTCCGACGCGGTCGAGCTCTACCAGATGGGCTGCGAATACGCGCAGGGCTTTGCCTTCGGCGAGCCGATGGACGCCGATGCGGCGATGCGCCTGCTGACGGAAGTGCGGCTGGAAGCGGCGAGCTGAACCCGCGACTCGCGCGCCACATCAACCTCGAGGTCGGCAGCTTCACCGCCGCCGGTCGTTCTTCTTCTTTTTCGTGAACCTGACGCTCGCGCCGTCCGGCATCCGTGTCGCCACGAACCCGGCGGCGAGGCAGGCCTCGCGCTGCGGCATCTGGATGTCGGGGCTGCGCAGGCTGTCCCACCACGAGGCACGATTCGCCGCACGCGGCAGGGCCGCGCCGATGATCTCCTCGATCTGTTCAAAGCTCAGCACGAATTCGTCCTGCTTCTGCCGCAGCAGATAGTCGCGCAACGCGTCGTAGTCGTTCACCGTCGTCCTCTCGTCCGAAGCCGGATTTGCCCGATCGGGCCTGCCCAAAACCGTGAGCCGCATCAACCGTTTCTTAACTCATTGCGGCAGTGCCGTCCTACCTTAAACACTACTCAAGCTTTCGGGCGCATCCACTAGGATCGGGAGCAAACGATGCTGTCTGGATGGCGCGAAGTCACGGCCCGCCGGCCGTGGCGGATCTCGGCGAAATTGCTGATCATATCGTCCGTCGTGACGGTGATCGGCTTTTCCACCATTTGCGTCAACGTCATGCTCGACATGCGCCGCGGCGAGGAGGCACTCGCCCGCCAGACGCTGGAAAACCTGGCGACGACCATCGAGTCCGACGTCAGCCGCAACATCGAGATCTACGACCTGTCGCTGAAGGCGGTCGCCAACAACATGCTGCTGCCCGAGCTCGCGATGGTCTCCAAGACGGTCCGCCACCTCATCCTGTTCGACCATGCGACCACGGCACGGCATTTCGGCGCGATCCAGGTGTTCGATGCCGAGGGCAGGCTGACCATCGACGCTTCCACGCTCGATCCCCTGCCGGAGAGCCGGAGCGAGGAGGACTACTTTAGGGTTCATCACGACAATCCGGAAGCGGGCCTCTTCATCAGCCGGCCGATGCTGTTCCGCGGCACCTATTCCATCGTGCTCAGCCGGCGCATCAGCGACACCGACGGCGGCTTCCTTGGCGTCGTCGCCGGCTCGATCCGCTTCAGCTATTTCCACGAATTGTTCGAGCGCCTGAGCCTCGACCCTGAAGACACCATCACCGTGCTCAGGCGCGACCGCACCATCATCATGCGGCGGCCGTTCGATCTCGACGTCATTGGCAAGAACCTCGGCACGCGACCGGACTGGAAACCGGAAAACCTCCAGGTCGGAGGCTCCTTTGCGGGCAAGGGCCCGGTCGACGCCACCCCGCGGCTCTATGTCCGCAGCGGCGGGTCCAGTCCGCTGTTCGTGGTGGCCGGCAAGCCGCTGAGCGCCGTGTTCGCGCTGTGGCAGAAGGAAGCTTATCGCATCGGCGCCGTGGTGCTGGCGCTTGCACTGTTCGTGCTGGGATCGACGCTCGTGCTCGCACGCGAGATCGACCGACGCGCCGAGGCCGAGCGCAAGCTCGAGGAGATGGCAACAACCGACGCGCTCACCGGCCTGAAGAACCGCCGCAAGTTCGATGCTGTCATCGATGTCGAATGGCGGCGCGCGATGCGCCAGAAGACGCCGGTCGCGCTCCTGATGATCGATGCCGATCACTTCAAGGCCTACAACGACACGTTCGGCCACCAGGCCGGCGACCAGCTGCTGGTCGGCATCGCCATCTGCATTTCCGATTCGGTGAGCCGCGCCGGCGACTGCGCCGCGCGCTATGGCGGCGAGGAATTCGCCGTGCTGCTGCCGAACACCTCCGCCACCGAGGCCTTCGGGATCGCCGAGGCGATCCGCGGCAAGGTGCAGGGCTGGTCCGACGATGCGGCGACCTCGACGGTCTCCTGCGGCATCGCCAGTCTCGTCCCCGCCGCCGGCATGGACTGGTCGATCCTGGTCGCCGCCGCCGACAAGGCGCTCTATGCCGCGAAGGCGGGCGGGCGTAACCAGTCCGTGGTCGCGAGCTTGCCGAAGCTGTCGCTGGTGGCGTGATCTAGGCTGTCATTCCGGGGCGGCTCGAAGAGCCGAACCCGGAATCTCGAGATCCCCCGGTGCGCAATTGCGCACCTGAGGTCTGGTCCTTCGGACCATCCCGGGATGACATCGAAGGCGTCCGCCTTCGATGTCACTGCCCCAGATACTTCTTCATCTCCGCGATCAACCCGTCGCGCAGCTCGGGGCGCTTCAGGCCGTAGGCGATGTTGGCGCGGAGGAAGCCGGGCTTGGAGCCGCAATCATGGCGCTCGCCTTCGAACTCGACGCCGTAGAATTTCTGCGACCTGGCGAGGCCGATCATGGCGTCGGTGAGCTGGATCTCGCCGCCGGCGCCGCGCTCCTGGGTCTCCAGGATCTTGAAGATCTCCGGCTGGAGGATGTAGCGGCCGGTGATGGAGAGGTTGGAGGGCGCGGTGCCCTTGGCCGGCTTCTCGACCATGCCGTCGACCTCGAACATCTTGCCGGTGCGCTTGCCGACGCCGCAGATGCCGTATTGATGGGTGAGATGGTCGGGCACTGCCTCGACCGCGATCAGGTTGGATTTGTCGCCGAGCGAGGACGCCGTCTCGATCATCTGCTTCAGGCAGCCGGGCGTGTTGAGCACGAGCTCGTCGGGCAGCACGACCGCGAACGGCTCGTTGCCGACGATGTCGCGGGCGCACCAGACCGCGTGACCGAGACCAAGCGGCGCCTGCTGGCGGGTGAAGCTGACGGCGCCGGCTTCCGGCTGGTTCTGCGCCAGGATCTCCTGCTCGGCCTTCTTGCCGCGCGCAGCCAGCGTCGCGTCGAGCTCGAACATCTTGTCGAAATGATCTTCGATGACATTCTTGTTGCGGCCGGTGACGAAGATGAAGTGCTCGATGCCGGCTTCCCTCGCCTCGTCATAGACGTACTGGATCAGCGGCTTATCGACGATGGTCAGCATTTCCTTCGGCATCGCCTTGGTGGCGGGCAGGACGCGGGTGCCGAGGCCGGCGACGGGGAATACGGCTTTGCGGATTTTCATGGGATCGATCGAATACCTGAGGACGTGAACGGAGCAATGTGATCTTGCTAGCTTGTTTGCAACCGCTAACAAAGGCGGATGTGGGGCCTCGCCGTTACAGAGTTGAGAAAAAGGCCGACACCAAAATTTCATCTTTGTTAAGCTATTGGCAACCGCAACCGGGCCTCCTGATGGCGGATTTTTGGCCTGACAGGTGGGACATGATGCAATCAGTGGCAGGACTGGCAAAACGTGCTGGATCCGTGACCAGCGTGGCGTTGGTTGCGGCTGCCTTGCTGCTGCCGGCTTGCGCGCAGGCACAGGCGCAGAACGGCCTGTCGAACCTGTTCGGCGGTATTTTCTCCGGCTCGAACCCTGCTCCCTCGCAAGCCCCGCCAGGTCCCGGCGGCGCGCAACCCTGGAGCGGCGAGGACGGCGCTTCCGGCCATCCGCTGATGACGGCGGCCGCGATCCGCGAGGCCGCCTCCAATTTCAACAATTGCGTTGCGGGGATGTGGCCCGATGCCGCACGCCGCAACATCACCCAGGAGAATTTTCAGCGCTTCACCGCAGGGCTCGCGCCCGACCTGCGCATCATGGACCTGATGGACTCGCAGCCGGAGTTCACCAAGTCGATCTGGGACTATCTCGACATTCTCGTGAACGACAACCGCCTCGCCAAGGGCCGCGAGGTGCTCGCCAAATACAAGGCGCAGTTCGACGCCACCGAAAAGGCCACTGGCGTCGATCGCTACATCATCGCCTCGATCTGGGGCATCGAGTCCAATTACTCGACGCAGATGGGCGACCGCAGCGTGCTGCAATCGACCGCGACGCTCGCCTGCATCGGCCGCCGCCAGGCTTATTTCAAGGACGAATTCCTCTCCGCGCTGGAGATCCTCAACCGCGGCGATCTCAGGCCCGAGCAGATGCGCGGCTCCTGGGCCGGCGCCTTCGGCCCGACCCAGTTCATGCCGACCGCCTTCAAGCGCTTTGCCGTGGACGGCGATGGCGACGGACGGCGCGACGTCGTCGACAATCCCACCGACCTGATCGCCTCCACCGCCAACAACCTGAAGAAGGACGGCTGGCAGGCCGGCCAGACCTGGGGCTTTGAGGTCGTGGTGCCCCAGGGATTCAACTACATGCTGGCGGACCGCGCCAAGGCGATGACGATCGCGCAATGGGAAAAGCTCGGCCTCAAGCGCCCGACGGGCCAGCCCTTCCCGCATCCGGCGGAGAAAGCCTATCTGCTGGCGCCGGCGGGCGCGCAGGGGCCGGGCTTCCTGATGCTTCAGAACTACCGGGTCATCATGAAGTACAACCCGGCCGAGGCCTATGCGCTGGCGATCGGCCATTTCGCTGACCGCCTGCGTGGGGGGCAGCCCTTCGTGCAGCCCTGGCCGCGGCAGGAACGGGAGCTGGCCCGCACGGAACGGCTGGAACTCCAGCAATTGCTGGCCCAGCGCGGCTTCTACAAGGGCACCCCGGACGGCCAGTTCGGCGGCCAGACCCGGGAGGCCCTGCGCAACTTCCAGGCCTCGATCGGGGTCCCCGCGGACGGTTTTGCCTCCTCGGACGTGCTGGAACGGCTGCGCGGACGGTGAAATCGCGCCGAAAGTAACCCTGGACAGGGATTTCGCCTGACGGCCTTGACGGGGGCGGCGGTTCCCCGGTGTATGGCCAAAGAATCTGCGAGAGAATCTGCAATAGAATCTGCCCGTTTGGCGCCTGATTCCGTTATTATATCGAGCCACTTCCAGACCCGTTGCGGGTGCCCGAGATCGCATGTCGAAGAAGTCCCTGTTCAAGGCGCTGACCGAGACCGGCCCGCTGATCGCGCTGGGGACGGCGCTTGCGATTCTGGTATCGGTCGCGGGGCCCGCCTCGGCGCAGTTCTTCAACTTCCCCGGCTTCGGCGGCCCGCCGCAACGTTCGGCCCCGCCGCCGCGTCAAGGCGGAGGTGGCGGCTGGTTCGGCGGCGACTTCTTCGCACCGTTCCAGCAGCAACAACCGCAGGCCCCGCGCCAGGATTTCTCGCGCGCGCCGGCACCTAGCAAGCGTGACACCATTCCCGACAAGAACGTGCTGGTGATCGGCGACGCCATGGCGGACTGGCTCGCCTACGGCCTGGAAGATGCCTACAGCGAGCAGCCCGACATGGGCGTGATCCGCAAGCACAAGACCACGTCCGGCCTGATCAAGTACCAGCCCAAGGGCGAACCTTCGGACTGGGCGGCGGCGGCCAAGGGCATCCTCGAGACCGAGAAGCCTGACGTCATAGTCGTCATGCTCGGCCTCAACGATCGCATCTCGATCCGCGAGCCGGTGACTGAGAAATCCGACAAGGCTTCGGACAAGGACAAGAAGAACGACAAGGGCGCGCGCGCCAAGCCGCAAGGAAAGCCTGACGCGAAACCCGGCGACGCCAAGCCCGACACCGCGGCGAAGCCGGACGACAAGCCGGCCGATGCCGACCTGCCGCAGGATGACGCCGACAACGCCGACGCGCCGCAGGTCGCTGCTCCCGAGAAGACCGCACGCAACCCGAACGGCCTCTACGAATTCCGCGACGACCGCTGGGTCGAGCTCTACGCCAAGAAGATCGAGGAGCTGGCCAACGTCCTGAAGGCCAAGGGCGTGCCGGTGCTCTGGGTCGGCCTGCCCGCGATCCGCGGCCCCAAGGGCACGGCGGACATGCTGTTCCTGGATTCGCTCTATCGCGAGGGCGCGGCCAAGGCCGGCATCACCTATGTCGATGTCTGGGACGGCTTCGTCGACGAAGCCGGCCGCTTCCTCCAGAAGGGTCCTGACTTCGAAGGCCAGATCCGTCAGCTCCGCACCTATGATGGCGTCTTTTTCACCAAGCCCGGCGCGCGCAAGCTGGCGCATTATGTCGAGCGCGAAATCACGCGCCTGCTCGCAGGCCGCTCCGGCCCGATCGCGCTGCCGAGCGAGCCGGCGACGCCCGACACCAGCGTCGAGCCCGGCAAGCCCGCGCCGCGCCCGCTCGCCGGCCCGATCGTGCCGCTAGTCGCGGCCTCGATCTCGACCGATCAATTGCTGGGCGGCCCGGGCTCGCGTCCCGCTGCCGTCGATGCGCTCGCTGCCAAGACGATGGTGAAAGGCGAGCCGCTGACGGCCCCCGCAGGCCGTGCCGACGATTATGCCTGGCCGCGCCGCGAAGTCGGCCGCGAGCAGGCCAAGGGCGATACGCCGATGGCCACGACGACGCCCGACGGCGGCGCTGCTGCTCCCGGCGCGCCGGGCGCGGCGGCTGCTGCGATCGCGCCGCCAAAGCTCGCACCGAAGAAACCGCCGGTGGTGCAGCAGCCGGCCCAGGCGACGCCGTCGTTCCGTGATTTCTTCGGCTTCGGCTCGCCGCAGCCGGCACCGCGTCAGCTGGCGCCGGCACCAGGGCCGCGCAATCCAGCCCAAAACCCCGCGATCCCGCGTCCGCCGGGCAATGTCGGCCGATCGGCGGAAGTTATCCGGTAGCTGGATTTCTGATGTGATGCGATTCCGGGCGCGCGAAGCGCGAGCCCGGAATGACGAGGCGGGGTGGCTCAGCCGTAATAGCGCCAGCGCGGCGGCGGGCGGCGTGCCGGCCGTGACATCAGCAGCGCGAGCGCGAAGCCGATGCCGCCAGCGACGAGCAGTGCGCCGAGCGGATTGTCCTGCACCTTCCTGGCAATCGCCTGCGAACCATCGCGGAAGGTCTCGCCGCTGTTGTCGTAGGCATCCTTGGCGTAGCCGGCCGCGGTCTCGCTGGCCTCACGCACGGCGTCCTTGGCCTGGCCGTAGAGATTCTGCACGGTGCCGGCAGCCTCGCGCGCCTTGCCCGACGCCTGTGTCTGCGCATCGCCCGCCAGATCTCCGACTGCGCCTTCCGCGCGGCCAGCGAATTCCTTGGCCGATCCAACAATTCGATCCTTGTCCATGTGGTCCTCCTCAGGGGTCAGCCGGAGTAACCGATCAGGCGCAGCGCAGTTCCAATCGCCTAGAGCAATCGCCTAGAGAATGAGTCCGCCATCGACGACCAGCGTCTGGCCGATGATGTAGGACGACAGCGGCGATGCCAGAAACAGCGCCGCGCCCGCCATGTCAGCCGGCGTGCCCAATCGCCGCAGGGGAATGCGCGACAAGGCACCTTCGAGCCGCTTGGGATTGTCGGTCGTGACCTTCGTCATTTTGGTATCGACGAGGCCGGGCGCGATACCGTTGACGCGAATGCCGTCCTCGGCCCAGGCCTCCCCTAGCGTGCGCGTCAATCCGACCGCACCGGTCTTCGAGGCGTTGTAGGCGGGATTGCCCATGGTGGAATGATAGGCCGCGGTCGAGGACACCATGATCAGCGCGCCCTTCGCATCCCGCAACATGGAATGAAACCGCGTCGCGCACGCCATCAGGCTCATCAGATTGACCTCGACGACCTTGCGGAAGCCGGTCATTTCAAATTCGCCCCGGCGATAGATCACAGCGCCTTGCGCAAGCACGAGGATGTCGAGACGATCGAAGGACGGCTTGAAGGCTTCGATCGCAGCGGGATTGCTGACGTCGAGCTGCGCGTAAGCGAGGCCGGTGAGATCGGAGCCATCCTCCGCCGAATATTCCGCAGGTTGAGCACGCGTGCCGCAGACCGCGACATGCGCGCCCCTGGCGCGAAAGGCTTGCGCGATGCCGTTGCCGATTCCGCTGGAACCGCCGACGACCAGCACCTGCTTGCCCGAAAAATCCAGCTCGTTCGCCATCGCGACCTCCCCTTTTATTTTGCTTGTTTGACCTGTCTGCGGATCGATGCCAGCCTTGTCAATCTCATAACAAGAAACAGAAGGACGCGAGGAAACAGCATGTCCGAATTCAAACAGCTGAGCCGGTCCGTGAAAGGCTTGACCGTTCTCGTCACCGGTGCGGCCAGCGGCATGGGGCGCGCGACGGCGCGCGTGTTCGCCGCCGAGGGTGCGAACGTCGCGGTGACCGATTATGACGAGCAAGGCGCGATATCCGTCGCGAAGGAGATCGCAGCGAGCGGCGGGTCGGCGAAGGCCTGGAAGCTCGATGTCGCCGACGGCGGCGAGATCAAGCGCGTGGTCCATGACGTTGCAGCGCATTTCGGCGGGCTCGACATCGTCGTCAACAATGCCGGCATCTCCGTGCGTGTCGCGATCGATGACGAGACGTACGAAGATGCCTGGGCCAGGGGCATCGCCGTGATGCTGACGGCGCATCCGCGCATCATCCGCGCCGCGCTGCCTCACTTGCGCAAATCGAAGAGCCCGCGCATCGTCAACATTGCCTCGACCGAGGCGCTCGGCGCCACCGCGCTGCACAGTCCCTATTCGGCGGCGAAGGGCGGCGTGGCGAGCCTGACCCGCTCGCTCGCGGTCGAGCTCGGCCGCGAAGGCATCACCGTCAACTGCATCTGCCCGGGTCCGATCCGCACCGCGATCACCGACCGTATCTCGGAAGAGCACAAGACCATCTACGCCAAGCGTCGGACGGCACTCGGCCGCTACGGCGATCCCGAGGAGGTCGCGCACATGACGCTGAGCCTGTGCCTGCCGGCCGCGTCGTTCCTGACCGGCGCGGTGATCCCGGTCGACGGCGGCCTGATGGCGCGCAACGCGTAATAGGTATGCTGCGCAAGCGTTGACATCTGCGGTTGCCGGAGTAGCTTTTTTGTCAACAGAGCGGGAGCAACCGCTCGCGGTCCGCGGGAGAAAACGCCATGACGATCGCCATCCGGCAGCTTCAGACGCATTTTGTCGGCCAGGTTTCCGGCCTCGATTTGCGAAAGCCGCTCACGCCGGGCGAGGCCCGCGAGGTCGAGTCCGCCATGGACAAATACGCGGTGCTCGTTTTCCACGACCAGGACATCACCGACGAGCAGCAGATGGCTTTCGCGCTGAACTTCGGCCAGCGCGAGGACGCGCGCGGCGGCACGGTCACCAAGGAGAAGGACTACCGGCTGCAATCCGGCCTGAACGACGTCTCCAATCTCGGCAAGGACGGCAAGCCGCTGGCCAAGGACAGCCGCACGCACCTGTTCAATCTCGGCAACTGCCTCTGGCACTCCGACAGCTCGTTCCGTCCCATTCCCGCAAAATTCTCGCTGCTGTCGGCGCGCGTGGTGAACCCGACGGGCGGCAACACCGAATTCGCGGACATGCGCGCCGCCTATGACGCGCTCGACGACGAGACCAAGGCCGAAATCGAGGACCTCGTCTGCGAGCACTCGCTGATGTATTCGCGCGGCTCGCTCGGCTTCACCGAGTACACCGACGAAGAGAAGCAGATGTTCAAGCCGGTCCTGCAACGCCTCGTGCGCACCCATCCGGTCCACCGCCGCAAGTCGCTGTATCTCTCGTCGCATGCCGGCAAGATCGCCAGCATGAGCGTGCCGGAGGGGCGGCTGCTGTTGCGCGATCTCAACGAGCACGCGACGCAGCCGGAATTCGTCTACGTCCACAAATGGAAGCTGCATGACCTCGTGATGTGGGACAACCGCCAGACCATGCACCGCGTCCGCCGCTACGACCAGTCCCAGCCCCGCGACATGCGCCGCGCGACGGTGGCGGGGACGGAGCCGACGGTGCAGCAGCAGGCGGCGGAGTAGGTGCTACTCAGCAATCGGTGTCGTCGCCCGGCTTGACCGGGCGATCCAGTATTCCAGAGGCAGCAGTGATAGAATCGAGAAGCTGCGGCGTACTGGATGCCCCGGTCAAGCCGGGGCATGACAGCGGAGGCTGAGGCACGACAGCCGACGACGGCACACCAGCTACGCGTGCCCTGCCTCGTTCGAGAGCATGCCGGGATCGATGCCGATCTTGCGCAAGGCGCGGCCGTATTTTTCGTCGACGTCGTCGCCGAAGATCAGGTCCGCATCCGCATCGCAATGCAGCCAGCCGTTGCTCTGGATTTCGGTCTCGAGCTGGCCCGGCGCCCAGCCGGCATAGCCGAGCGCGAGGATGGCGTGCTTGGGGCCGGAGCCGTTGGCGATCGCGCGCAGGATATCGACGGTTGCAGTGAGGCAGACGCCGTCGTCGATCCGGAGCGTCGCGTTCTCGATGTAGAAATCGCTGGAATGCAGCACGAAGCCGCGCCCGGTATCGACCGGACCGCCGCGCAGCACCTTCATGCTTTCGGCGTTCTCCGGCAGCTTGATGTGCTCGCCCTTCCTGATGATGCCGAGCTGCTCCAACAGCTCGGGGAAGTCGATGCTGCCGGCGGGATGGTTGACGATGATGCCCATCGCGCCTTCGGCCGAATGGGCGCAGAGATAGATCACCGAGCGCTCGAAGCGCGCATCGCCCATCACGGGCATGGCGATCAGGAGGCGGCCGTCGAGGTAGCCGGCCGAACTGGGGGGCGCGGGGCCCGTGCTGCGGGTGCTTTCGCCCGTCCTCTTGCCTGTGGGAGCCATCGGTGAAGCACTCCGGTTTCAATTCCTATCCTGATGTTGGGCCCGGCCGCTGTCAAATCAAGGCTTGCAGAGACCTGATTCGAGTGCATCCATCACAAGCAATTCAATGGTTTGACCCGGGTTGCCCCTGTAAAGACGTACCATGCTCACAAGAGTTCCCCTGCGTGCGGCGATCGGCGTCGCGACAACCCTGCTTGCGTCGTCACTGGCCCTCGCAGCCCGCGCCGACGACGCCTCGCCCTGGCAGCGCGACGGACATTCCGCGGTGCGCCTATTGGCGGGATCACGCAGCGGCGCCGTGCTGCTCGGCGGTATCGCCTTCCAGCTCCAGCCGGGCTGGAAGACGTACTGGCGTACGCCCGGGGATTCCGGTGTACCGCCGCGGTTCGACTTCTCGAAATCGGAGAATGTCGAGGCTGTGACGATCATGTGGCCGGCGCCGCTGAAGTTCGACGACGGCGCGGGCGGCCATTCGATCGGCTATCACGACCAGATCGTGCTGCCCTTGCGCATCGTCGCCAAGGCCGCCGACAAGCCGGTGACCTTGCGCGCCGAGATCAACTACGCGGTGTGCGAAAAGCTCTGCATTCCCGTCGAGGCCAGCGCCGAGCTCGGCTTCAACAGCGTCGCCTCGACCGAGGACGCCAACCTGCGTGCAGCGCTCGACACCGTGCCGAAGCCCGCCAATATCGGCGACCCCAATCCGCTGACCATTCGCGACGTCAAGCGCGACGGGCCCAAGAACGTGGTGGTCGACGTCGTCGCGCCGGCGGATGCGCGCAAGGTCAATCTGTTCGTCGAAGGGCCGACGCCGGATTGGTCGCTGCCGATTCCCGCGCCGGTCGAGCCCAGCCCGCCCGGCGTGAAACGCTTTTCCTTCGAGCTCGACGGACTGCCACCGGGCGCCAAGCCCGAGGGCGCCGCGCTGAAGTTTACGCTGGTCGGGCCGGAGAAGTCGTACGAGTTCAATACGAATTTGGAGTGATGGTCGTCCTGGACAAGCGTAGCGAAGCGGAGCGCCGATCCAGGACCCATTACCCCTGGGAGCAGTCGTGACGCGAAGCTGCTAACCCCGGGCCTTCGCCAAACTTCTCCCTGGGGTAATGGGTCCTGGCTTTCGCCAGGACGACGACGGAAAGCACCCAACCGAATCTTAACGAATGGTTGCTAATTCCCGAGGTTGCTGCAGCAAGGCTGCCGCGGCATGCGGAACGCCCTGGGGATTTTCGAATTGGCCGTGATGGATGCACAACCCGCAACGACCGGACCGGACGGGCTGATCGCGCGGCTGCGGGCTAGGCTCTCGGGCGGATCGAGCGAAGCGTCGCTGACGCGGCGGCTGGCCGGCACCATCTTCATCATCCGCGTCATCAGCGCGGGCCTTGCCTATTTTTCGCAGGTCCTGCTCGCGCGCTGGATGGGCACGTCCGACTACGGCATCTACGTCTATGTCTGGACCTGGGTGCTGCTGCTCGGCAGCATGATGGATTTCGGCATCTCGGCCTCCGCACAGAAGATCATTCCGGAGTATCGCACCGGCGGCGAGCATGCGCTGCTGCGCGGCTTTCTCTCCGGCAGCCGCTGGCTGACCTTTGCCGTCTCCGCGCTGGTGTCGCTCGGCCTCGCCGGCATCGTCAGGCTGCTGTCGCCCTGGATCGATCCGGCCGAGGCGCTGCCGCTTTATATCGGCTGCATGACGCTGCCCGCCTTCGTCGTCGCCAACACCCAGGACGGCATCGCCCGCTCGCATGACTGGATGCAGCTCGGCCTGATGCCGCAATTCATCATCCGCCAGGCGCTGATCATCGGCATCACGGCTTCTGCCTTCCTGCTCGGCTATCATATCGGCGCGGTCGCCGCGATGGTCGCGAGCCTGGGTGCGGTGTGGATCGCAATGACCGGGCAGATGGTGGTGCTGAACCGTAAGCTCGCCGGCTATATCGAGCCCGGGCCGAAGGCCTATGACATCGGCGGCTGGCTCGCCGTCTCGCTGCCGATCCTGCTGGTGGAGAGCTTCTATCTGCTGCTGTCCTACACCGACGTGCTGGTGCTTCAGCAGTTCCGCCCCTCCGACGAGGTCGGCGTCTACTTCGCGGTGGTGAAGACGCTGGCGCTGGTCTCGTTCATCCACTACGCGATGTCGGCGACGACCGCGCACCGCTTCGCCGAATACAACGCTAGCGGCGACAAGGCGCGCCTATCGGCCTATGTCGCACATGCCATCAACTGGACGTTCTGGCCGTCGCTGGCGGCGACCATCCTGCTGCTCGCGTTCGGCAAGCCGCTGCTCTGGCTGTTCGGGCCGCAATTCACGGTCGGCTACGACATCATGTTCGTCGCCGCGATCGGGCTGGTCGTGCGCGCCGCCATCGGCCCGGTGGAGCGGCTGCTCAACATGCTCGGGCAGCAGAAGATCTGCGCGCTGGCCTATGCGCTGGCCTTCGTGATGAACGTCGTGCTCTGCGTCGCGCTGGTGCCGCGCTTCGGCGGCCATGGCGCCGCGGCCGCGACCTCGATCTCGCTCAGCTTCGAGACGGTGCTGCTGTTCTGGATCGTGCGGCAGCGCCTCGGCCTGCACGTTCTGGCGTTTGGAAAATAGCCGCTCGCCTGCCCTGCCCCTTGGGGAACGCCTATTGCGTAACGGGCTCGGAAACGAGGCGAAACGACTGCCATTCGCCGGTCGGTAGCATGATTTTTCTTATTTGATCCAAGAGGTTGCTTCCCAGGGAAAATTTATTCTACGTCATATTGCCCAACTGACGAGATAAACCTAAGATTCCCCAGACCATGATTGATCCGCTTTACGTCGCCTCGGGTTTTGGCGTCGGCCTGCTTGTCGGGATGACCGGCGTGGGTGGCGGCTCGTTGATGACACCGCTGCTGATCCTGCTGTTCGGCGTCCATCCGTCCACCGCTGTCGGCACCGACCTGCTTTATGCCGCCGCCACCAAGACCGGCGGCAGCGTGGTGCATGGCTGGTCGCGCAGCGTGCACTGGCCGGCGGTGCTGCGGCTCGCCTGCGGCAGCCTCCCGGCAAGCGCGCTGACGCTGCTCGTGCTGTGGCAGCTCGATCTCAGGAGCGATGCCGAGCGCAGCCTCGTCAATCTGGTGCTGTGCTTCGCCCTGCTGCTAACCGCAACGTCCCTGATCTTCCGCAAGGCGATCATGGAACGCTACCGCAGAAAGCGGGAGCGCGTCGACGAGCGCACCACGGCGATTGCGACCGTGGTCACGGGAATCGTGCTCGGTGTGCTGGTGTCGATTTCGTCCGTCGGCGCCGGCGCGGTCGGCGTGACCGTGCTGCTGCTACTCTACCCGCGCCTGCCGATGGCGACCATCGTCGGCTCCGACATCGCCCATGCGGTGCCGCTGACGCTGGTCGCGGGCATCGGACATTGGGCGCTTGGTGACGTCGATTGGGGGCTGATGGGGGTGCTGCTGCTGGGCTCGCTGCCCGGCATCATCGTCGGCAGCTTCAGCGCGACGCGCGTCCCCGAGACGGTGCTGCGCCTGACGCTTGCCAGCGTGCTGTTCGTGGTCGCCAGCAAGATCATGTTTGCGGAGCTGAACCTGTCATCCGCGTTCGTGACGGCGCTGGCCTGGACGCATTGAACGGAAACGTCGTGCGAGAACTCGTAGGGCGGGCAAAGCCAAGCGTGCCCACCGCCTTTCGTCAATCTGAGAAAGTATGGCGGGCACGGCGCTGACGCGCCTTTGCCCACCCTACGGCATCGAGTGCCTACTCCGCCGTCCAGCCGCCGTCGATCGAGAGGTTGGTGCCGGTGATCTGCGCGGCATCGTCGCTGCACAGGAACAGCGCCAGTGCGGCGACCTGCTCGGAGGTGACGAACTCCTTGGTCGGCTGGGCGTCGAGCAGCACGTCGTTGATGACCTGCTCACGCGTGAGATTGCGCGCCTTCATCGTGTCGGGGATCTGCTTCTCGACCAGCGGCGTCCAGACATAGCCGGGGCTGATGCAGTTGCAGGTGATCTTGTGGGTCGCGACTTCCAGCGCCACGGTCTTGGTAAGACCGGCGATGCCGTGCTTGGCCGAGACGTAGGCCGACTTGAAGGGCGAGGCGACCAGCGAGTGCGCCGACGCCGTGTTGATGATGCGACCCCAGCCCTTCTTCTTCATGCCGGGCACCGCGGCGCGAATGGCATGGAAGGCCGAGGACAGGTTGATCGCGATGATCTGGTCCCATTTCTCCGGCGGGAATTCCTCGATCGGCGAGACGAACTGGATGCCGGCATTGTTGACGAGGACGTCGACCGAGCCGAAGGTCTTCTCGCCGAGCGCGATCATCCCGGCGATCTCGGCCGGCTTGGTCATGTCGGCGGGCGAGTAGATCGCCTTCCCGCCGAAGTCCGCCTCGATCTTCGCACGTTCCTTCTCGATGTCCTCGGCCGAGCCGAAGCCGTTGATGACGACGTTGGCACCGGCCGCCGCGAAGGCACGCGCATAGGCGAGCCCGATACCGCTGGTCGATCCGGTCACGACGGCGTTCTTGCCTGACAGACTACCCATTCTATTCGCTCCTTTTTGCCGGGGGCGCGGAGACGTCCCCCGTGAGATCGTAGGTCACCATGGTCTCGCCGGATTGCGGCTGATCGAGCCTGTCCTTGTGGCGCATCGACAGATGCACGTCGCGCACGCCGGCTTCCCAATGCTCGACCATGGCCACGTGCGAGAAATCATAGTCCTTGGACGAGGATTCGTAATTCTTGCTGCGGTAGATCAGGTGCACCACGGTGACCGTGCTCTCACGAGATGCCTTCGCAAGGAATTCGACGGAAGGGTCGTTCTTGAGATAATCGGGCAATTTGGAAATCAGGTCGCGCACCGCCCTGCGGGCGTTGTGGATCTGCTTGTTCTTGTCGGTGTTCATCCGCGTGCGGCTGGAGAAGCGGATGTCCTTCTCGCGCTCGGTGGCCTCTAACAGCGAATTCGGCAGGTCGCCGCGGGCGCTGAACAGATCCACCTGGAAGATCAGCATGTCGCGAGCCACCTCGGCATCGAGCACGTAGTCGAGCGGCGTGTTGGAGGCGATGCCGCCGTCCCAGTAATGCTCGCCGTCGATGACGACGGACGGAAAGCCCGGCGGCAGCGCGCCGGAGGCCATGATGTGCTCGGGACCGATCTTCTTGCCGAGTTTCTTGAACTCGTAATTGTCGAAATATTTGAAGTTGCCGGAGGTGACGCCGACGGCGCCGACGGAGAAGCGCGTCTTGAGGTCGTTGATGCGGTCGAAATCGACCAGCCGCTCCAGCGTCTTCTTCAGGGGCGACGTGTCGTAGTAGCTTTCCGCTTCGGGATGGCCCGGCGGCCACATCGGCGCGGGCGGGACGCGCGGGACGAAGAAGCCGGGTACGCCGAAGGTCGCGATCAGCGCGGCGCTGGTAGAGTTGAACAGCTCGCGGCTGTGGTCGCTCTTGCCGATCGGCTTCCACGGCACCGGCGCCGAGACCATCTCCCAGAATTCCTTCATCCGCTTGACGCGGGTGTGGCCCTCATTGCCGGCGATGATGGCGGCGTTGACCGCCCCGATGGAGATGCCGGCGACCCATTCGGGCTCGAAGCCATAGCCGCACAGCGCCTGATAGGCGCCGGCCTGATAGGAGCCGAGCGCACCGCCGCCCTGCAACACCAGGACACGTTGCGCATTTGCGGGGACGCTGGCGGTTTCCGGGCTGGTATGATCTGTCATACGGGAACAATAGCAGATGGCGAGCGACCGTGGCGACAGTTCGCCGCGGCGTCAATGCATCCCGGGATCAAGTCTGGCTTATCGGGGATCCGTCGAGGCCAGGATCATGGTCCAGAACACCTTGTACTTGGTGCCTGGAGCATAGCCCGCCGCGATGCCCAATTTTGTGACACCGCTCTTGAGCATGTTCGCCCGGTGCGGGGGCGAGTCGCGCCAGCCGGAAAACGCTTCCGCCAACGTATGATAGCCGGCCGAGACGTTCTCGACCGCCACGCTGGCCGGATAGCCGCCGGCACTGAGGCGCTTGGCCAGGGGCGCGCGAACGTCATGGTCCATCTTGTTGGCCGCCGCCATCGCCTGGGACTGGGATTCGGCGAGCCGCATCAGGTCGGGGTCGATCACGACGGTGCCGAGCCCATTGTTCTGGCGGTATTGCGAGATCATCACCGCGGCCGCCGGCGCGTCGAGCTTGGCGCCCGGGACCGCCATATCGGCATACATCGACGGCTGCTGGACCGGTGCTTCGTTGCCGGCACAGCCGGCGAGCAGCAAAGTAATGAGTATTGCGGCCGCAGCGCGCATGAATCGGGGCCCCCAAATGAAGGGCCGTTGTTGCATACCAACCGTGGCTGAAAGGTGAATTTTGAGGAAAATCGACGCAAGTCGTTCCGGGGCGATGCGAAGCATCGAACTAGGGTGCGCAATTGCGCACCTGAGAATCTCGAGATTCCCCGGTGCGCAACTGCGCACCTGAGGTCTGGTCCTTCGGACCATCCCGGAACGACGGGGCGTTAACCCGCGAATATCCGGTAGCGGCGGGGCTCGAGGCCGACCCTGTCTCCGGCGCGGAGTTCCCTGTCGCGGGGAGCGTCGATCTCGATGGTTTCGCCGCCGAACAGCGCCACCTCGGCCCGCTGCACCGGGCCGAAATTCCGGACATGCCGCACGGCGCCCTCGAAGGCGCCAGTGCCGGGCGGACCGACCAGCATGTCATGTCGCCGCACGAACAGTCGCGACGCGCCAGGCGCAAGTCCGTCCGCCGCAAGCCGGAGCGGCCGCTCGCCGAGCCGGACCACGCCGTCGTCAATCCTGACCGGGAGCTCGATGGATTCGCCGATGAAGCCGTGGACAAAAGCAGTCGCCGGGCTTTCATAGACGTCTTCGGGCGAGCCGATCTGCTCGATCCTGCCCTTGTCCATCACCACGACGCGGTTGGCGACTTCCAGCGCTTCCTCCTGGTCGTGGGTGACGAAGATCGAGGTGACGTTGATCTCGTGATGCAGCGAGCGCAGCCATTTGCGCAGTTCTTTCCGCACCTTCGCATCGAGCGCGCCGAACGGCTCGTCGAGCAACAGGATGCGCGGCTCGATCGCGAGCGCGCGGGCGAGCGCGATGCGCTGGCGCTGGCCGCCGGAGAGCTGGCTCGGGTAGCGGTCGGCAAGCCAGTCGAGCTGCACGAGATCGAGCAGCTCCTTCACCCGGGCGCGGATCCTGGCTTCCTCTTTCCGGACCGCGCGCGGCTGCACGCGCAGGCCGAAGGCGACGTTCTCGAACACCGTCATGTGGCGGAACAGTGCGTAATGCTGGAACACGAAGCCGACGTGCCGCTCACGCGCGCCCTGCGCCAGCGCGTCCTCGCCGTTGAAGGAGACCTCGCCCGAGTCGGGCCAGTCGAGGCCAGCGATGATGCGCAGCAGCGTGGTCTTGCCGGAGCCCGAAGGCCCGAGCAGCGCCAGCAGCTCGCCATTGTCGACCTTGAGGTTGACGCCATCGAGGGCGGCAAAGCTGCCGAACTTCTTGACGAGATTCCTGACTTCAATGGTCACTTGCGTCCTGTCCTTCGTCCAGATGACGTTCGAGAACGGTCTTTGCGATCAGCGTGATCAGCGCCAGCATCGCCAGCAGCGAGGCGATCGCGAATGCGGCGACGAACTGGTACTCGTTGTAGAGGATCTCGACCAGCAGCGGCATGGTGTTGGTCTCGCCGCGAATATGGCCCGACACGACCGACACCGCACCGAACTCGCCCATCGCGCGCGCGTTGCAGAGCAGGACGCCGTAGAGCACGCCCCATTTGATGTTCGGCAGCGTGACGCGGAAGAAGGTTTGCAGGCCCGAGGCGCCGAGCGAGATCGCGGCTTCCTCTTCCTGCGTGCCCTGCTCCTGCATCAGGGGGATCAGCGCGCGCGCCACGAAGGGGAAGGTCACGAAGGTGGTCGCGAGCGCAATGCCGGGCACAGCGAACAAGATCTGGATGTCGTGATCCCTAAGCCAGCCGCCGAAATAGCCCTGCGCGCCGAACAGCAGCACGAAGACGAGACCCGAGATCACCGGGCTCACCGAGAACGGCAGGTCGATCAGCGTGATCAGGAAGGTCTTGCCGCTGAACTCGAACTTGGCGATGGCCCAGGCGGCGACGAGGCCGAATACGAGATTGAGGCCGACCGAGATCGCGGCGACCAGCAGCGTCAGCTTGATCGCTGACAACGCCTCCGGGTCGGCGAGCGCGGAAAGATAGGCCAGAATGCCTCTCGAGAACGCCTGCGCGAACACGACGACCAGCGGCAACACGACGAAGACGGAGAGGAACAGCACCGCCAGCGTGATGATGGCGATGCGCACCGCGCGCGGTTCGGTGCGAAGGTTGTCCTGCGCGGCCGCCGCATGCGCGCGCGCCCTGGCGTCCGAGGCCGAGAGCGAGACGGAATCTGCCATCTGCATCGTCATCGCATCCGCCCTCAGCGCGCCGGGATCCGGCTCTGCGCCCAGCGCTGGAGCCGGTTGACGGCGAAGATAATGACGAAGGAGACGACGAGCATGACCACCGCAATGGCGGTCGCATCGGCGTAGCGGAATTCGGAGAGCCGGATCACGATCAGCAATGGCGCGATCTCGGAGACGTTCGGCAAATTGCCGGCGATGAAGATCACCGAACCGTATTCACCGACCGCGCGGGCGAAGGCGAGCGCGAGGCCCGCGAGCAGCGCCGGCGCGAGCGAAGGCAGGATCACGCGGATGATGGTCTGCCAGCGGCTCGCGCCCAGGCTGCCCGCGGCCTCCTCGATCTCGGGGTCGAGATCCTGGAGCACCGGCTGCACGGTGCGCACCACGAAGGGGATGCCGATGAAGATCATGGCGACAAAGATGCCGACCGGCGTGAACGCCACCTTGATGCCAAGCGCGGCGAGCGGCGCGCCCAGCCAGCCCTTCTCGGCAAACAGCGCGGTCAGCGCGACGCCGGCGACCGCCGTCGGCAGCGCGAACGGCACGTCGACGATGGCGTCGAACAGGCGCCGGCCGGGAAACCGGTAGCGCACCAACGCCCAGACGATGATGCTGCCCATGACCAGATTGACGCAGGCCGCCGCGAAGGCGAGCCCAAACGAGACCCGCAGCGCATTCAGGGTGCGGCGGCTGGAGAGGATGTTCCAGAACTGCTCGGGGCTCAGCTCGAGCGATTTCAGGAACAGGCCGGCGAGTGGAATCAGGATGATGATGGATAGCCAGGAAAGCGTCAGCCCCATGGTGAGACCGAAGCCCGGCAATGTCCGGCGTCGTGCTGCTACAACTGCGCTCACCAGGCCCCCTGCTACAGCCTCCTAAGACAGCGCCCGATCAGTTCTTGTAGATCTGATCGAAAATGCCGCCGTCGGCAAAATGTTCCTTCTGCGCCTTGGTCCAGCCGCCGAAAACGTCGTCGATCGTGAACAGCTCGACCTTGGCGAACGAGTTTTCATACTTTTTGGCGATCGCGGCATCGCGCGGACGGTAGAAATTGCGCGCGGCGATCTCCTGGCCTTCTCTGGTGTACCAGTACTGAAGGTAGGCATCGGCGGCGTTGCGGGTGCCTTTTTTATCGGCGACCTTGTCGACGATCGCGACCGGCGGTTCGGCCAGGATCGATAGCGGCGGCGCCACGATCTCGAATTTTTCCGGACCGAATTCCTTGAGCGCGAGATAGGCCTCGTTCTCCCAGGCGAGCAGCACGTCGCCGACGCCGCGCTCGACGAAGGTCACGGTGGCGCCGCGCGCGCCGGTATCGAGCACCGGCACCTGCTGGTAAAGCTTTCCGATGAAATCCTTGGCCTTGTCGGCCGATCCGTATTTCTTTTGCGCAAAGCCCCAGGCCGCCAGATAGTTCCAGCGCGCGCCGCCCGACGTCTTCGGGTTGGGCGTGATCACGGCGACGCCCGGCTTGAGCAGGTCGTCCCAGTCCTTGATGCCCTTCGGATTGCCCTTGCGCACCAGGAACACGATGGTGGACGTGTAGGGTGATGAATTCTGCGGCAGACGCTTTTGCCAGTCGGCCGTAATGAGGCCCTTGCTCGCGATCGCATTGATGTCATAGGCGAGCGCGAGCGTCACCACATCGGCCTGCAATCCGTCGATCACCGCGCGCGCCTGCGATCCGCTGCCGCCATGCGACTGCTTGATCTCGACGCTCTTGCCGGTTTCCTTCTGATAGGCGTTCACGAACGCCTTGTTGAACTCGCCATAGAGCTCGCGCGTCGGATCGTACGACACGTTCAGAAGATTGATGTCAGCAGCGAGAGCCGAGCTTGCCAAGAAGCCTGTCGCCAGGAGGCCTGCCGCGAGCAGAACGATACGGCGCATCATGTCCATCTCCATTCACCTCAGCGACGTCGATGTCGCCGATGGCACACGGGCATAACTCGGGACAAACCGCTCCTAAGTCAACGGAACCGGATTTTCTTGTTCGCGGCGTCGCAGCCTGACTGTGCTACGAAGTCTTCATCGTGTGGATGCCGCATTCTGTCTTGGCCCGGCCGCGCCAGCGACCGGCGCGTGCATCCTCGCCTTCGGCCGTTCTGCTGGTGCAAGGCATACACCCAACCGACAGGAAACCGGAGGCGGCCAGTGGATGACGCGGCAATTTGGCGCGGACGAAAATCGCCTCGAGTTCCTCGCGCGAAACGTTGGCGAAGGGGTTGAACTTCAACCGCGCGCCGTCGTCCTCGACCACCGGAATGTCGGCGCGCGCATTGCCCTGGAAGCGCTTGCGGCCGTTGATCCAGGCGTCGAACGGCTTCAGCGCGCGCGCCAGCGGCTCCACCTTGCGGATGCGGCAGCAGGCGTCGGGATCGGAGAACCAGAGGTCGCGGTCGGGATCCTCGCGCGACAGCGTCTCCTCCGCCGGCCTGATCGAGCGGACGTCCTTGAGCCCCAGCGTCGCGATCAGCATGTCGCGATAGGCGAGCGTCTCCTCGAACAGCCAGCCGGTGTCGAGGAAGATCACGGGGATCGACGGATCGACGTCCGCCATCACCTTCAGAAGCGTCGCCGATTCCGTGCCGAAGGACGACACCAGCGCAAGCTTGTCGCGGCCGACCGCCTTCAGGGCCGCGGCGATGACCTCCGCGGGCGAGGCATCGCGCAAGGCGCGATCGAGTTCCGCGGCAGAGGGCAGCGCGGAAACGGACACAGGAGATACCTGAGGCGCAATTGCGTTCACGTGCCGACACCTTCTGAATGACGCAACTGCATGCGCCGGTGCAGCGCCGTGATCCGGCCGTCGCCGGTCGGCTGGTAGAACACCGAATAACGCTTTGCGGTCTGCATGAACGCTTCCGCGTCGGCCTGCTTCTTGACCTCGAAGGAATCGAAGCCCGCACGCAGCATGAACACGAACTGGTCGCGCAGCACCTGCCCGGTGGCACGCAGCTCACCGCGATAGTTGTAGCGCTCGCGCAGCAGCCGCGCCTGACTGTAGGCGCGTCCGTCGCGGAAGCTCGGAAACACCAGCGCAACGGCGGCGACCTTGCCGAGATACGGCACGAGCTCGTCGATGTCGCGATTGTTCGGCCAGATCACGCCGACCTTGCCGGCACGCTTGAGCAACGCATCGGCCTCACCGACGAAACGCTCGGCCGGCACCAGGATGTCGCCGCCCTCCGGCAGCGGCGTGTCGACCGCCAGCTTGACGAAGCTGTCGTCGACGATTTTTCCGCCGTTAACGAGTGGCATAGACGCGCTCCTTGAAGGGTTCGACGCCAAGGCGCTTCACCGTGTCGATGAACAGCTCCTCCGGGCGCGCGCGCAGCGCGAGATAGGCTTCCACGATGTCCTCGACGACGTCGGCGACCTCGTCGAACTTGACGCCGGGGCCGATCAGATTGCCGAGCGCGGCGCCCTCGTCGGCGCGGCCGCCGATGGTGATCTGATAGACCTCCTCGCCGTTCTTCTCGACGCCAAGAATGCCGATATGGCCGACATGGTGATGGCCGCAGGCATTGATGCAGCCGGAGATGTTGATGTGCAGCCGGCCGATCAGGTTGGCGAGCTCGTGGTTGGCGAAGCGCCGCGTCAGCTCCTGCGCGATCGGGATCGAGCGCGCATTCGCCAGCGAGCAATAGTCGAGCCCCGGGCAGGCGATGATGTCGGTGATCAGATTGACGTTCGGGGTCGCCAACCCGAGCTTGTCGAGCGCTTTCCACAGCGCCGGCAGGTCGCGCTTGGCGACATGCGGCAGCGCCAGATTCTGCTCGTGACCGACGCGGATTTCGCCGAACGAATATCTGTCGGCGAGATCGGCGAGCGCATCCATCTGCTCGGCGGTGGCATCACCCGGAGGTGCGCCGATCGGCTTCAGCGAGATCGTGACGATGGAATAGCCCGGGTTCTTGTGCGGGGCGACGGAGTTCTTGCGCCACGCCTCGAACTCGGGATCGGCCGCGGCCTGCCGCAGCTCGTCCGGCATGTGCGGCAGCTTCTCGTAAGCGGGATAGATGAAGCGCGAGCGGATGTCCTCGATCACCTCGTCGTCGATCTGGAGCGAGGAGTTGCGGATGTGCTGCCACTCCTCCTCGACCTCGCGGGAGAATTTCTCGATGCCGAGCTCGTGCACCAGGATCTTGATCCGGGCCTTGTAGATGTTGTCGCGGCGTCCGTACTGATTGTAGACGCGCAGGATGGCCTCGATGTAGCTCAGGAGATCGCGGCCGTGCACGAAGTGCTTGATGGTCTTGCCGATGAACGGCGTGCGGCCGAGACCGCCGCCGACCAGGACCTCGAAGCCGGTTTCGCCCTTCTCGTTCTTGATCAGGCGCAGGCCGATATCGTGGACCTTGATCGCGGCACGGTCGTGGTCCGACGCGGTGATCGCGATCTTGAACTTGCGCGGCAGGAACGAGAATTCCGGATGCAGCGTGGTGTGCTGGCGGATCAGCTCCGACCAGATGCGGGGATCCTCGATCTCACCGGGCGCGACGCCGGCCCACTGGTCCGAGGTGACGTTGCGCATGTTGTTGCCGGAGGTCTGCATCGCGTGGATGCCGACCTCGGCGAGATCGGCCAGCGCGTCCGGCAGGTCCGACAGCTTGATCCAGTTGAACTGGATGTTCTGGCGCGTGGTAAAATGGCCGTAGCCGCGGTCGTATTTGCGCGCGACATGGGCAAGCGCCCGCAACTGGTTCGACGCCAGCGTGCCGTAGGGAATCGCGACGCGAAACATGTAGGCGTGGAGTTGCAGATAGACGCCGTTCTGCAAGCGCAGCATCTTGAATTCGTCTTCGGTGAGCTCGCCCGAGAGACGGCGCTGCACCTGGTCGCGGAATTCCGAGACGCGCTCGTTGACCAGCGTGCGGTCGATTTCGTCGTAAGCGTACATGAAGAATGCCTTACAGCTCTGCCAACATTCAGACGGGCAAGCCGATCGTCACGCCATCGCGGCGAATCTGCTCACGCAGATTACCCGGCAGGATCTTGCCGGCCTCGTCGACTTGCACCGGCGCGATATAGGGGCCGATCGCGCCGACGTCATCGGCCACGGCCTCGGCGAGCAACGCTTTCGCTTCGTCCGAGTTTCGCACGATCGCGGCATCCGTCAGTTCCACGGACCAGCCCCTGGCAGCCGTGCGATAGACGACGACGCCGTCCCAGGTCCGGTTGGCGGTCACAACGGAGGGACCCGTAATTTTCAGCTTTTGTTGCAGAGGAGAGGTCATTCGGCAGCATCCAATAGGTCGGAGATGATTTGCTTGGGTGTCTGGCGGCGAAGCGAGCCGGCATGCCGGACCACGTCGCCGATGATGAGCATGGCAGGACCGCCATGGGTCCGCCGCACGAGCTCGGGAAGATCGCGCAGCGTGCCGATCGCGCCTTGCGCATCGGGCCGCGTGACGCGGGCGAACACGCCGACCGGCGTTTCGGGCGAGCGGCCGGCGGCGAACAGGCCTGCGCGCACGGCCGGTGCCGCGGTCATGCCCATGTAGACCACGACGGTCATCTTGGTGTCGGTGAGCGTCGACCAGTCCACGGCTTCCGCATCGCGCGCCCTGTGCGCGGTGAGGAAGGTGATGCGGGTCGCTTCATGACGATAGGTGAGCGGCACCTCGAAATCGGCGGCGCCGCCGAGCCCGGCGGTGATGCCGGGAATGATCGAATAGGCAACGCCCGCCGAGCGCAGCGCTTCGACCTCTTCGCCGCCGCGGCCGAACACGAAGGGATCGCCGCCCTTCAGCCGCACCACGCGCTGACCTGACTGCGCGGCCTCGATCATGCGCGTGTTGATGGCGTCCTGGCCGATGCCGGGCTTGCCGACGCGGCGGCCGACCGCAACGCGCGTCGTGTCGCGGCGGATGCGATCGAGAATTTCGCGCGAGACCAGCTCGTCATGGAAGACGATGTCGGCGTCCTGGAGCGCGCGCAGCGCCTTGATAGTGAGAAGATCGGGATCGCCCGGACCGGCGCCGACCAGCGCAACGGAGCCTTCCGGCTTGTCGGCACGCGCGAACGCGGCGGGATCGGCAATGGCCTTGAGCGCCGCGTCCGCCTCGCCCTTGCGGCCGGCGAGCACGGCACCACCGATCGGGCCGTCGATGACGCGCTCCCAGAAGCGGCGGCGCAGCGGAAACTCGGCAATGCGCTCGTTGATGGATTTGCGGAAGTCGCCGATGAACTCGGCGAGCTCGCCGATGCGCGCAGGCAGCAGCGCCTCGATCTTCTCGCGCACGCGCCGCGCCACCACCGGAGAGGTGCCGCCGGTGCCGACCGCGACCACGACATCGCCGCGATCGACGATGGCCGGGAAGATGAAGCTGGAATGCTCGAGATCGTCCATGACGTTGACCGGCAGGCCGAGCGCCTTCGCCCGCGCCGACATCGCAACGCCGACATCGCCCGCCCCGGCGCAGACGATCGCGATGACGCCTGAGAGATCGGCGATGAGCGGATCGCCGGTCGCGATGTCGACGCGCGCCGCGTCCTCGGAGCTAAGGCCCATGTCCTGATTGCCGTCGATCGCGTGCACGCGGATGCGCGCACCGGCCGCAGTGAGCACGCGCAGCTTGGCGCGCAAAAGCTCACCCGCACCGATGAGGACCACCGGACCGGCCTTGAGATCGAGGAACACCGGCAAGAACCGCATACGATACTCGCTTCCCCCACTTCCGGGGTTGACTGGAATTATTTTCTATATATGTGTCGTTTCGAGCGCGCAAAGAGAAAATTTTTTCTTCTCTCCTGCGCTGCAACTATAGAATTTTCGCCTCCAAACGCAAAGTGGCAGAGATGCATCTTCTCAAGGACGATTCCGCAGCTGTCGGAGTGAGCAGCCCCGCCCTCACCGGGCGCTCGGGCTCGCAAGAATTTTCTGCTGATGTTGCGCCCAGCATGGACCATCTGGACCAGCTCGAGGCGCAGAGCATCTACATTTTCCGCGAGGCCTTCGCCCGTCTGAAGAAGATCGCCCTGCTGTGGTCGCTCGGCAAGGACTCCAACGTCATGATCTGGCTGGCGCGCAAGGCGTTCTTCGGCCGCATGCCGTTCCCGGCCCTCCATGTCGACACCGGCAAGAAGTTTCCGGAGATGTATCGCTTCCGCGATCATTACGGGAAGGAGTGGGATCTCGACCTACGCGTCGAGCCCTGCCCGCCCATCGATGCCGTCGACCCAACGCTGCCGCCGGCCGCCCGTTCCGCTGCGCGCAAGACCGAAGGCCTCAAGATGGCACTCGGCAAATACGGCTTCGACGGCCTGATCGCCGGCATCCGCCGCGACGAGGAGGCCACCCGCGCCAAGGAGCGCGTGTTCTCGCCGCGCGGTCTCGAAGGCAATTGGGACGTGCGCGACCAGCCGCCTGAGTTCTGGGATCATTTCAACGCCTCGCCGCCGCAAGGCGCGCATTTGCGCATCCATCCGATCCTGCATTGGACCGAGGCCGACATCTGGGCCTACACCAAGCGCGAGAACATCCCGATCATCCCGCTCTATCTGTCGCAAAACGGCAAGCGCTACCGCTCGCTGGGCGATCAGGACATCACCAATCCGGTGAATTCGACTGCGTCGACCATCGAGGAGATCCTGGTCGAGCTCGAGCAGACCAAGGTGCCGGAGCGCGCGGGACGCGCGCTCGACCACGAGACCGAAGACGCCTTCGAGCGTCTGCGCGTCGCCGGCTATCTCTGACCTCAGGACGCAACGCGGCCATGAACATGATCGTCACCCCCGCTTCGCCCGCGACCCCGAACGGCACCACGCGCCCGCAGGTCCGCATCGTCATCGTCGGCCATGTCGACCACGGCAAGTCGACGCTGGTCGGCCGCCTCCTGCACGAGACCGGCAGCCTGCCCGACGGCAAGCTGGAGATGCTGAAGGCCGTCAGCGCGCGGCGCGGCATGCCGTTCGAATGGTCGTTCCTGCTCGACGCGCTCCAGACCGAGCGCGACCAGGGCATCACCATCGACACCACGCAGATCCGCTTCCGCACCAATTCGCGCGACATCGTGCTGATCGACGCGCCCGGCCATGCCGAATTCCTGCGCAATATGATCACCGGCGCCTCGCAGGCCGACGGCGCGGTGCTGATCATCGACGCGCTCGAGGGCGTGCGCGACCAGACCAGGCGGCACGGCTATCTCCTGCATCTGCTCGGCGTGAAGCAGGTTGCGATCGTCGTCAACAAGATGGACCGCGTGGATTTCTCCGCCGATCGCTTCCAGGCGATCAGCGACGAGATTTCCGCGCATCTCAACGGCCTCGGCGTGACGCCGACGGCCGTGATCCCGATCTCCGCGCGCGACGGTGATGGCGTCGCGACGCGCACCGACCGCATCGGCTGGTACAAGGGACCGACCGTGGTCGAGGCGCTGGACCAGCTCGAGCCGGCGCGCCCGCTGGAAGCGCTGGCGCTGCGGCTGCCGGTGCAGGCGATCTACAAGTTCGACGACCGCCGCATCGTGGCGGGCCGCATCGAATCCGGCAGCCTGGTTGCCGGCGACGAGATCGTGATCATGCCGGCCGGCAAGATCGCCAAGATCAAGACGGTCGAGAGCTGGCCGGCGACGCCGATTGCCGGACGGCAGGGCGCGGGCCGCTCGGTCGGCATCACGCTCGACCGCGAATTGTTCATCGAGCGCGGCGACATCGTCGCGCATGCGGGCAGTGCCCCGCGCGAGACGCGCCGCTTGCGCGCGCGCATCTTCTGGCTGCACGACAAGCCGCTGGCCAAGGGCGACCAGCTCCTGGTCCGCTGCGGGCCGAAGGAAAGCCGCGCCACCGTGGTGGCGATCGAGAAGGCGGTCGATCCGGGCGAATTGTCGAGCGTCGAGAACAAGGCGATCGGCCGCAACCATGTCGGCGAGATCGACATCTCTCTTTCGAATCCGATCGCCACCGATCCCTACACCGAGAATCCGCGCACCGGACGTCTGGTGATCGAGGTCTCCGGGCGCATCGCCGGCGGCGGTCTCGTGCTGTCGGTCGATGCCGGCCAGCGCGCCGTGCCGGTCGACATCGTGCCGGTGGAATCGGCGCTCCGCCCCGACGAGCGCTCTGCGCGCTATCAGCACAACGGCGCCGTGGTCTGGCTCACCGGCCTGCCGGCCTCCGGCAAGTCGACGCTGGCGAAGGCGCTGGAGCGGCGGCTGTTCACCAATGGCGGCTCGCCGATCCTGCTCGACGGCGACACGCTGCGGGCTGGACTCAACAACGATCTCGGCTTCTCCGCGTCCGACCGCAGCGAGAACATCCGCCGTCTCGCCGAGGTCGCGACGCATCTCGCCCGCAACGGCCACATCGCGATCGTCGCCGCCGTCTCGCCCGCCCGCGAGGACCGCGCCACCGCGCGCCGCATTGCCGACACCGCGTTCCGCGAGATCCACGTCGCGACACCGGCCGGCGTCTGCGAGGAGCGCGATCCGAAGGGCCATTACAAGAAGGCCCGCGCCGGCGCGCTGGCGTCGTTCACCGGCATCGGCAACGACTACGAGACGCCGCAAGCGGCCGAGCTCGTGATCGACACGTCGACACGGACGGTCACTGAAGCCGCCGACGAGATTGAGCAGATGCTGAAGACCACCGGCGTGCTGTTCGACGAAGTCGTGGATCTCGCCGCGAATATTTGAGGCGAGTGCTTTCCACGAGACGCCGCGCTCTGTCTCCACGCTCTCCCGCGTTCCCTCCCCCCCTTGCGGGGGAGGGCTAGGGAGAGGGGTCCACACAGGGACTCCCTCCAGCGGGCGAAAGTTCTTCTCGCCGACCTGGGCTACCCCTCTCCCCCGCCCTCCCCCGCAAGGGGGGAGGGAGCGCAGTTGTGCGCTTGGCGCCCAGCCGGGCTCAAGCGTTTGTAAAACGAGCCGGCCCGCCCACCGCTTCTTGACATTTTGACAACCCCCCAGGGGTCTTCTCACCGCCCCGATTTTGGGGCTAATAGGTCCCGAAAGCCGCCCCCTGTGGGCGCATTTTGCTGCTGTCGGGTCAAAAGCAGCCAAAAAACAGCCATTTCCAACAAGAAAGCCCATCATGAAACGCGTCGACGCCCACGGATTGAAGATCGCTCCTGTTCTGTTTGACTTCATCGCCAAGGAAGCGGCCCCGAAAACGGGGATCGCGCCGGATGCGTTCTGGGCCGGGGTTGCCGCCATCATCAAGGACCTTGGGCCGAAGAACCGGGCGCTGCTGGCGTTGCGCGACGCGCTACAGGCCAAGATCGACGACTGGCATCGCGCCAACAAGGGCAAGGCGTTCGACCTCAATGCCTATACCGCCTTCCTGAAGGAGATCGGCTATCTCGTCCCGGAGCCGGCGACGCAGAAGGTCGAGACCGCCAATGTGGACGAGGAGATCGGCAAGATCTGCGGCCCGCAGCTCGTCGTCCCCCTCACCAATGCGCGCTATGCGCTGAACGCGGCGAACGCACGCTGGGGCTCGCTCTATGACGCCTTCTACGGCACCGACGCGATCCCGCACGATCCGTCCGAGAGCGGCAAGGGTTACAACAAGGCGCGCGGCGACAAAGTGATCGCGAAGGCCAAGGCCTTCCTCGACGCCGCCGTGCCGCTCGCGACTGGCAGCCACACCGACGTCACCGCCTACAGCATCGTCGCGGGCCAGCTCGCGGTGAAGCTGAAGAGCGGCAATGCGACCGCGCTGAAGAACGCCGCGCAGTTCGCCGGCTTCCAGGGCGATGCGGCCGCGCCGAGCGCGGTGCTGCTCGTCAACAACGGCCTGCATGTCGAGGTGACGATCAACCGCAACAGCGCGATCGGCAAGGACGATCCCGCCGGCGTCGCCGACATGGTCATGGAGGCCGCGGTCTCGACCATTCTCGACATGGAGGACTCGGTTGCCGCGGTCGACGCCGAGGACAAGGTGCTGGTCTACCGCAACACGCTCGGCCTGATGAACGGCACGCTCTCGGCCGACTTCGAGAAGGGCGGCAAGACGCTGACCCGTTCGCTCAACGCCGACCGCAGCTACAAGACGCCGGACGGCAAGGGCGAGGTGAAATTGCACGGCCGCAGCCTGCTGCTGATGCGCAATTGCGGTCACCACATGTTTACCGACGCGGTGCTGGACGAAAGGGGCGAGGAGGTCCCGGAGGGCCTGCTCGACGCCGCCGTCTCCGGCCTGCTTGCGATCCACGACCTCAAGGGCAATTCGAAGGTCAAGAACAGCCGCACGGGATCTGCCTATATCGTCAAGCCGAAGATGCACGGCCCGGACGAGGTGTCGTTCACGTGCGAGATTTTCGACCGCGTCGAGAAGATGCTCGGCCTGCCGGAGAATACGCTCAAGGTCGGCATCATGGACGAGGAGCGGCGCACCACCGTCAACCTCAAGGCCTGCATCCAGCGCGCCTCCAAGCGCATCATGTTCATCAACACCGGCTTCCTCGACCGCACCGGCGACGAGATCCACACCTCGATGGAAGCCGGCCCCATGATCCGCAAGAACGAGATGAAGGCGCAGGCCTGGATCAAGGCCTACGAGGACTGGAACGTCGACATGGGCCTGATCGACGGCCTTCCCGGCCACGCCCAGATCGGCAAGGGCATGTGGGCCGCGCCCGACAAGATGGCGGACATGCTTGCGCAGAAACTCGCCCATCCGCAGGCCGGCGCCACCACCGCCTGGGTCCCCTCGCCGACCGCCGCGACGTTGCACGCGCTGCACTACCACCAGGTCAACGTCATCGCGCGCCAGGAGGAGCTGACCAAGGGCGGACCGCGCGCGAAGCTGTCCGACATCCTCACCATTCCGGTGTCGAAGTCGAACTGGGCGCCCGACGACGTCAAGCAGGAGATCGACAACAACTGCCAGGGCATCCTCGGCTATGTCGTGCGCTGGATCGACCAGGGCGTCGGCTGCTCCAAGGTGCCCGACATCCACGACGTCGGCCTGATGGAAGACCGCGCCACCTTGCGCATCTCCAGCCAGCACCTCGCCAACTGGCTGCACCAGGGCGTGATCACCGAGGCGCAGGTGATGGAATCGCTGAAGCGCATGGCCGTCGTCGTCGACAAGCAGAACGCGGGCGATGCCATCTACAAGCCGATGGCGCCCGCCTTCGACGGCGTCGCTTTCAAGGCCGCCTGCGACCTGATCTTCAAGGGCCGCGAGCAGCCGAACGGCTACACCGAGTACATCCTCACCGCGCGCCGCCGCGAGGCGAAGGCGGCGGGCTAGGCCCGGTCACCGAAATGTCAAAAGCCCCGGCGCGAGCCGGGGCTTTTTTGTTGGGCGAAACGTCGCGGCGCGAGGAGGAACGGCTGCGCACCGCTCGCGTTGTCGGGCCATCAACCAACGGGAGATGGTCATGGATTGGAACCGCATCGAAGGAAACTGGAAGCAGTTCAAGGGATCGGCCAAGGAGAAGTGGGCCAAGCTCACCGACGACGACCTCAAACTGATCGAGGGTCGTCGCGAGCAGCTCGAAGGCCGGCTGCAGGAACGTTACGGCAAGGCCAAGGACCAGGTTCGTCAGGACGTCGACGACTGGCTCAAGACGCTGCACTAGCGTGCTCGGGAACGCAGACCAAGCCCCGGCTTTCGCCGGGGCTTTTCATTTCGAAGCATCGTAGCGGCGCGCCCGCTAGAATACCGTGAGATATTTCAACAGCGACACCACACCAATGATGATGACGACCACGCGCGCGATCTGCTTGGCGCGGCCGTCCATCGGCAACATGTTGATGAGATAGAGCACGAGAATGACGACGAGAAAGGTGACGAGTACGCCGACCAGCATCGCGAGGCCCCCTTCAGGCAGATTGCTAACGATAACCTAACGCCTGTCTCGCGCGACGGTTCCACCCGGGCAACCCATTGCAACTTCTAGTAAATGCGCACTTCTACCGGCAGGCCGGCTGCCTAAAACTTTACCCTTTTCCTTTCAGATGCAGAAACCGTTTGAGCCCCTGAAGCGCAAACGGCGTGCGATTGCCGATCTGCCGCGCCCCCGTTTGCCGATGTTGCCGGGCGTCTTCACGAAATTTGCAATGGGAATTTGGGGGGACTTCGATGCTCTATCGTCTGACCGTATCCGCGCTGCTGAAGGCGGTGATCGCGATCACGTCGGTCTGTGTGGTGATCGCGCTCTCGCTCACCGCCTATGAATCCTGGGATCGCCTCAAGACCGCCAACCGCATTTCGCAGATCGCCGACGCTTCCGCCGATCTGTTCAAGGCGATGCACAATCTGCGCACCGACCGCTCGACCACCAACCGGCTCCTGAACGCGACCGAGCCGATGGATTCCGAGATCGAGAAGTATTTGCGTGCGCTGCGCGATGCGCAGATGCCAGCGATGGCACATGCGCTGGAGCTGCTGCCGAACATCGACTTCTCGCAATCAGGCACGCTGGTGCCGGAGCTCGCGCGCCTCAACAAGCTGCTGATCGAGGAGCAGAAGCAGTTCTGGGAGGACGTGGCCAAGCCCAAGGACCAGCGCCGCGCGGGCCTGCCGAAGGAGTATATGGAGACGACGCAAGGCCTGCTCGAGACGCTCGACAAGCTCTCGAACGTCCTCGCCGCCACCGTCAACCACCAGGACGCCGTGATCGACCAGCTACTGTCGATCAAGCAGAACGCCTGGCTGCTGCGCAACACCGCGGGCGAAGCCTCGCTGATCGTCTCGATCGGTCTTGCCGCCGGCAAGATCACCCCCGAAGCCCGGTACAACTACACCCAACATGTCGGCGGCACGTCGGCGATGTGGAAGGCGCTGGAATTGACGACCTCGGGCATGCAGTTGCCGCCGGCGCTTGCCTCCGCCCTGGCCGCGGCCAAGACCGCCTATTTCGAGCCGCAATATCTCGCGCTGCGAGACCGTCTCGCGGACACGCTGGTCAAGGGCGAGAAAGCCGAGATGACCGCCAACCAGTGGAGCCCGGTCACCGTCGGCCGTCTCTCCAGCGCGGTCGCGGTGGCGGAAGCCGCTCTCGATGCCGCCAAGAGCCATACGCTGGAACAGCGCTCCGCAGCTCAACGCGCACTCGTCATGCAGCTCGCACTTCTGGCGCTCGCCGTCGGCCTCGCCGTCGGTGCCATCATGCTGGTCAACCGCCGCGTCATCCATCCGCTCAACACCATGCGCGATGCCATGCTAAAGGTCGCCGGCGGCGACCTTGCCGTGGACAGCGGCTATCTCGACCGCAAGGACGAGATCGGCGCGCTCGCCGGCGCGCTGGAGGCGTTCAAGCAGCAAGCGACCGACAAACTCAAGATCGAAGAGCAGGAGCGCGCGCGCAATGCGGGCGCTTCGGCCCGCCAGCGCGCGATCGAGGTCTATGTCGGCGAGTTCGAGGACGCGGTGCGCAAGACGCTCGGCGAATTGAGCGAGGCCTCCGGCAAGATGCGCAAGACCTCGGGCGATCTGTCCGCGGTGTCGCGCCAGACCAACGACCGCGTGCAAGTCGCCGGCAAGGCCTCCAACGATGCCTCCATGAGCGTCGACAGCGTGGCGGCCGCCGCCGAGGAGCTCTCCGCCTCGATCAACGACATCAGCCAGCAGGCCGCCCATGCCGCGGGTATCGCCGGTCGCGCCGTCACCCAGGCGCGCGAAACCGACGGCACCGTGCAGGGCCTGGCAAAATCCGCCGGACGCATCGGCGAGGTCGTCGGCCTCATCAACACCATTGCGGCGCAGACCAATTTGCTGGCGCTCAACGCCACGATCGAGGCGGCGCGCGCCGGCGAAGCCGGCCGCGGCTTTGCCGTGGTCGCCTCCGAGGTGAAGTCGCTGGCGAGCCAGACGGCCAAGGCCACCGAGGAAATCTCCGAGCAGATCGCCGACATCCAGCGGGTGGCCGGCGACGCCATCAACGCAATCCAGACCATCGGCGGCATCATCGGCGAGGTGAACGAGGTCGCGACCGCGATCGCGGCCGCCGTGCAGGAGCAGGGTGCGGCGACGCAGGAGATCACCCGCAGCACGCAATTTGCGGCGCAGGGCACCAGGAACGTCTCCGACAACATCACCGGCGTCAGAGCCGATGCGGATGCCGCCGCAGCCGCCGCGGACAACGTCAAACACGCCTCCGAGACGCTGGAGAGCCAAAGCCGCCAGCTCGGCGAGGACGTCACCGGCTTCCTTGGCAAGATCCGCGCGGCTTAGGCTTCATAGGCGCGTGGCCGGCCACACACCCCGATGTCGTCCAGGCTTTAGCCAGGACGACGATGGTGGGTGCCAACCCTCAATGCCCCAGTAATTTTACGGCAGCACCACTGTCTAAGTTTTTACCCTTTTCGGGCCAAATGCGCCTCAAGCGCCTGCCGCAAGGCAGGTACTTCTGTCACGTGCAACCCTTTGGTCCTTCGAAGTTCGTGGGGGCTGCCGTTCGGGGCCACGAACTTCGAAACGCGTACCGGGGTGTCCGATGCTCAACCGCCTGACCGTATCCGCACTGCTGAAGGCGGTAATCCTGTCCACCGCATTCGTCGTCGTGATCGGCTTCTCGATCAGCGCATGGAGCTCATGGGGCCGGCTGCAAGCCGCCAACCGGATCGTCGCGGTCTCGGCCGCATCGGCAGAAGTGTTCAAGGCGATGGCGAACATCCGTGCCGACCGTTCGACCAGCAGCCGCCAGCTCACCTCGGACGTCCAGTTGGACCAGGACATCGAAAGATATATCCGCGGAATCCGCGACATTCTGATGCCGGCGCTGGCGCGCGCCACCGAGATTCTTCCCTCCATCGACTTGCCGCAGGGCGAGACGATGGTGTCGGACGTCGGCCGGCTGAACAAGGTGTTGCTTGAGAAGCAGGCGGAATTCTGGACCGAAGTCGCCAAGCCCAAGGCTTCGCGCCGCGCAGCACTCGCCAAGGAATATACCGACGCCGAGGATGGACTGATGGCGATCCTCGAAAAGCTGGCGCCGATGCTCGGCGCGAGCGTCAATCATCAGGACGCGGTCATCGACCAGCTCCTGATGATCAAGCAGATGGCCTGGCTCTTGCGCCTGAGTGCCGGCGAGTCCTCGCTGATCGTCGGCAACGCGCTCGGCACCGGCAAGATCACGCCCGAGCTTCAGCTCGCCTATACCAAATTCGTTGGCGGCACCGACACAGCCTGGAATGCGATCGAGCTCGCCACGGTCGGCATGCAATTGCCGCCGGCGCTCGCCGCGGCCATGGCGAACGCTAAGGCGGTTTATTTCGATCCACAATACGCCACCACGCGCGACGGCATCATTGCCGCGGTCGCCAAGGGCGAGAAACCGTCGATGACGGCGAACCAGTGGAGCCCCTATTCGGTTGGCCGTATGGCGAGCGCGATCAAGCTCGCCGACGCCGCGCTCGAGGCGGCAAAGGAACATTCCGCGGCCCAGCGCGCGACCGCGGTGGAATCGCTGATCGTCAATACCGCCCTGCTCCTCGCCGCGATCGTCCTGACCGGCGCCGCGATGCTCGCGGTCAGCCGCCGCGTGATCACGCCGCTGCACCGGATTCGCGACGCCATGCTCAAGGTCGCCGGCGGTGACCTTGCCGTCGACAGCGGCTATCTCGACCGTCACGACGAGATCGGCTCGCTTGCGGGAGCGCTGGAGACGTTCAGGCAGCAGGCGATCGACAAGCTCAAGATCGAGGAGCAGGAGCGCGAGCGCAACGCCGGCGCCGCCGCGCGCCAGCGCGCGATGGAGAGCTATGTCGGCGAGTTCGAGGGCGTGGTGCGCAAGTCGCTGGGCGAGCTGAGCGAGGCCTCCGGCGAGATGCGCAAGACCGCGGGCGACCTTTCCGCGGTGTCGCGCCAGACCAATGAGCGCGTCGAGGTCGCCGGCAAGGCGTCCAACGACGCCTCCACCAGCGTGGACAGTGTCGCGGCGGCCGCCGAGGAGCTCTCTGCCTCGATCAACGACATCAGCCAGCAGGCGGCCCATGCCGCCGGCATCGCCAGCCGGGCCGTCAATCAGGCCCGCGAGACCGACGGCACCGTTCAGGGGCTGGCGCAGTCCGCAGGGCGGATCGGCGAGGTCGTCGGGCTGATCAACACCATCGCGGCGCAGACCAATTTGCTGGCGCTCAATGCCACGATCGAGGCCGCGCGTGCCGGCGAGGCCGGCCGCGGCTTTGCGGTGGTCGCATCCGAGGTGAAGTCGCTGGCGAGCCAGACGGCGAAGGCGACCGAAGAGATCTCCGGGCAGATCGCCGACATCCAGAAGGTCGCGGGCGACGCCATCAACGCGATCCAGGCCATCGGCGGCATCATCGGGGAGGTCAACGAGGTCGCCACCGCCATCGCCGCCGCCGTTCAGGAGCAGGGCGCGGCGACGCAGGAGATCACCCGCAGCACGCAATATGCTGCGCAGGGCACCAAGAACGTCTCCGACAACATCACCGGCGTGAAGGCCGACGCCGACACCGCCGCCGGCGCCGCTGACAACGTCAAGCAGGCGTCGGAAACGCTGGAGACGCAAAGCCGCCAGCTCGGCCAGCAGGTCAGCGACTTCCTGGGCAAGATCCGCGCGGCGTAGGGCTGCGGGTTGGAGAGAAAGCCGTAGCCGCTCCTTCGGTGTCGTCCCGGCCTAGTCGCAATCGCGCACGGGGGGCCGGGACCCAGCCACAAGGAGAAGTTAGGATGCGAGCTGGCAACTCCGAGTCTTCGCCAAACCACGCCCTGTGGCTATGGATCCCGGATCTACGCGCGCTTTGGGCGCGCTTGTCCGGGACGACAGCGGAGATTGGGGCACGGGCATTGCATCACGCGAGATGTCGTCCTGGCGAAAGCCAGGACCCATAATCACCGGCCACCGCAATGGGCAGGCTGGTGGTTATCTGCGTGCCGCCAAACTCGCATTCGGGGTAATGGGTCCTGGCTTTCGCCAGGACGACAGGGGCTACTCCTTCGCCACCACCGGCACCTGGCGGAATCTGGCGCGGACCGAGTCCGGCAGCGGGGAGAAGTTCATCGCGACTCCGCGGCGATCGCCAGCGTTGCGGCTGGCGACCACCAGGCCATCGGCGCCCGCGACGATGTCACCCTTGCGCAGGGTGGGGTCGTCCTCGATCTTGATCTGGGCGAGGCCGACCGGATCCTTGCCGTTGCAGGTGCAACCCGACACGATCTCGTTGCGATAGCGGAACGCGTTCGGCAGGTCGGAATAGGATTTCCCGCCCTCGGTCGTGGCGTCGTCGATGTTGCTGCCATAGACCAGCGATGTTTCCGAGGTCGGGCAGAAGCTCTTGCAGGACTGCGCCTTGCTCTCGGCATCGTTTCCTTGCGCCGGGAAGTAACGGCCATCGCAGCCGCGGACGCAATAGGCGGCGCCACCGCCGTAGGACGCCCGCTGCCGCGGCGTGTCGTAGCGCGGCATGTCGTCATTGGGAAACGGCATCCGGATCTCCGGCGGCGGGCGCATCCGGAAGCCACCGAACAGCGCCGAGAAGAAATCCTCCGCATGCGCCGGCGTCAGCGCGAGGCCGAAAGATGCGGCGGCGCAGAACGCCGCGGCGCCACCGGCCAGTTTGCTGATCGAACGTCTCTTCATGTCACCTCACCCAACTCTCAGTTCACGGCCGACGTCGAGATGTTCAGGGCCTGCCGGCCCGAGGGCAGCGTCGTCGCCGCGGGACGCTTGCGCCAAGAATCACTCCCCCTGTCGCTGCCCTTCGCCATCAGCGGCGCGTTCTTCGGCAGCACCACGACCCTGGCGCCGATATTGACGCGGCTGAACAGATCGGTGACGTCTTCGTTGGTCATGCGGATGCAGCCGGAAGAGACGAACTTGCCGATGGTGGTGGGATCGTTGGTGCCGTGGATGCGGTATTCGCTCGAGCCCAGATACATCGCGCGCGCGCCGAGCGGATTGCCGGGACCGCCGGCGACGAAGCGCGGCAGATAGGGCTGGCGCGCGATCATCTCGGCCGGCGGATGCCAGTCCGGCCATTCCGCCTTGCGGCTGACGCTCTGGACGCCCGACCAGGTGAAGCCCTCGCGGCCGACGCCGACGCCGTAGCGGATCGCCCGACCGTTGCCGAGCACGTAATAGAGGTACGTATTGCCGGTATCGATCACGATCGTGCCGGCCGGCTCGCTGCGGTCGAAGCTGACGACCTGCTTGCGCAGCCGATCGGGCAACTGGGCATCCTCGTCGGCCGTCTGCGCCGGCTCGCTGACATAACCTTGCGAATAGCTCGGGTCTTGTTGATACGCCTGTGGCTGCGGCAAATACGCCTGCGGTTGCATCGGCGCATAGCCCAGCGTCTGCGCATTTGCGCTGCCGAAAGGCACCGCGAGCAGAGCGGTTGCGAAGGCAAAAGCGGCGGCGGCGCGCGGCGAGAAGCTGCGACGGACTAAAGAGACCTTTGTCATGTGCTGCCCCATTGGGTGCGTGCATCTCAGGTGATGCGGCTTGCCAACAAACGCAGCCGGGCCGACTCAAGTTCCGCCGCCTTCTGCGGCGTCGACGTCACAGTCAAGCGAGCGCAACTTCACGAAGCCGCGATGGAACCGCAGCACCCCTCCGGCGTTTCCTGATGACCAATGGGCGCCCGGACACCTCCGTGCGGGAGAGAAATTGTGCGCGTCCTTCCCAGTGAACGTCTGATTTCCGGCAACGGCGAAGGCGCCCCACTCCCCGACAGCCATAGCGAGCTGCCGCCGGTCATTCGCCGCACCGAGTTCGTCGCCTACGCCCTCGCCGGCCTGCTCCTGATCGCCGTGATCGGGGTGCTGTATTTCGCCAAGGCGTTCTTCCTTCCGGTGGTGATGGCTGTCGTCGCCGGTACCATGCTCTCGCCGGCCGCAAGCTTTCTGGAACGGCGGGGCGTGCCGCGCGCGCTTGGCGCCGTGCTGATCGTGACCGCGGTGACGACGGTGGTCGCCTTCGTCGTCGCGCTGATTGCCGTGCCCGCAATGGAATGGAGCTCGCGCCTGCCGGAGCTGGGCGCGCAGTTGAAGGAGAAGCTGCACGTTTTCGACCGGCCGCTGGCGCTCTGGAAGGAGCTGCAAACCATGGTCGGCGGCTCAGAGGGGCTGCCAAGCCTGCCGCTGCCGAAGGCCGAATGGGTCCAGCCGACGCTGGAATTCCTCTCGCCCACCTTCGCCGAATTCCTGCTGTTCTTTGCCACCCTGATCCTGTTCATCGCGAGCTGGCGCGACCTGCGGCGGGCGCTGATCATGAATTTCGGCGACCGCGACGCGCGGCTGCGCACGCTGCGGATTCTGAACGAGATCGAGGTTCACCTCGGCAACTACCTGTTGACCGTCACCGTCATCAATATCGGCGTGGGCGTCGCGACCGGCATTATCTGCGCGATCACCGGCATGCCAAATCCGGCCGGGCTCGGCGCACTCGCGGCGGCGCTCAACTTCATCCCGATCATAGGACCGATCGCGATGTTCATCGTCCTGATCGTGGTGGGGCTCGTCGCCTTCCCGACGCTGGGCGGCGGACTGATGGCGGGGCTCGCCTTCGGCGGCATCACCTTCCTGGAGGGACACTTCGTCACGCCGACCATCATCGGTCGCAGGTTGTCGCTGAACGCACTCGCCGTCTTCATCGCGCTGGCCTTCTGGACCTGGCTGTGGGGACCAATGGGCGCGTTTCTGTCGTCGCCGCTCCTGATCGTGGGGCTCATCCTTAAGGAGCATCTGTTGCCGGAGAATTCGCCGCAGCTCCCGCAGGCGTGACGGGCTCCCGCGAACGGAACTTCCGTCACGACGAAACGTTTTCCGCCCATCTCACCGCCAACAGTTCGGAGTTTGCGATGTCAATAGCCGACGGCGAAACCAGGATGAGAGACTGGATCGACAAAGCCACCGCAGAACGCCTCGAGAAGGATGTAGCAGCCGTGAAAAACGATATCGCCGCCCTCACCGACCAGATAACCGACGCGCTCAATACCTTCGCCAATTCGGCCGGAAAGCAGGCCCGGCGCGGCTACAAGCAAGCGCGCGAGAACATGGATTCGACACTCGACGACATGTCCGAGCGCAGCAGCGCGATGATGGGCGCGGCGCAGGATGCCTATGGCTCGATCGAGGAGACGCTGGAAGACGCCATCACCGCGCGGCCGCTCGCGACCGTCGGTATCGCGCTCGGCATCGGCTTCCTGATCGGCGCCGCCTGGCGCCGGTAAAGCGCGGGACGGACCCTGGGATCGCGGCGGCGCGGCCGCCGCCTCAGGCTTGTGGGGGGATTGAGGAGCAAGGGCATGTTTCAGCGCATTATCGACGGCATCAGCGCCTCGACCGGGACGACGGTCCGTCTGACATCGCTCGCCGCAGCCGCCGCATTCGCGCTCTTCATCACGACGTGCTTTCTTTGCGCGGCCGCGTTCATCTCGGTGCTGGATAAGTACGGCCCGGTGCAGGCCTGCCTCGCCGGCGCCGGCATCTTCTTCCTGCTGACGCTCACCGCCGCGGGCACCTATTGGGGCTACAAGCGCGAGGTGCAGAAGCGCGCCCAAATCGCGGCCGAGCGCGCCGCGAAGTCGGCGGCCGCGAGCATGCTGGCCGATCCCATGCTGCTCGCCACGGGACTCCAGATCGTTCGCGCCATCGGGGTCAGGCGACTGTTGCCGATCCTGGCGATCGCCGGCGTCGCACTCGGAATCATGGCGAGTAGGACCAGCGTCTCCGACGAGGCATCGGCTGAACCTGCCGAGTAACGGTCCGGGCGCGCGGACTGCGAATCTCACACCGCCAGAGGTCGCCGGCTTCGGAAGCGCGAGCTGCTGCGAAGCAGATCGTCTTTGCAAAAATTGCGTGCCAGGCGGGTCAAGGGCGGACACGCGAGCGCACCGGCGCGCCCTGCGTAATTTTTCGCCAGTCGGGACAAACCGGCCCTCCTCACGCAAACGCTACTCGGATAGGCAGGCGGTTGCCGGTAAAAGCATCACCCTGATTCCCAAAGCTATTTTACTCATGAAACCGTCCGTCAAGGCGAACCTCGCCGCATTCCATCACGACGCCAGGCTGTATTTGACGCTCGGCATCGCCAACTGGTCGGTGTTCGTCGACCACATCCCGAACAACGTCGTCAACCTGCTGACGCTGCGCAATTTCGGCTTCAGCGGCGCCGCCGACCTGTTCGTGTTCGTGGTGGGCTATGGCGTCGCCATCATCCACGGCAGGATGGCGCTGGAGCGCGGCTACGTCGTCGCGGCGACACGCATCTTTCGCCGCGTCTGGCGGCTCTACGCCGCCTATGTCGTGCTGTTCGTGATCTATATCGACACCATCGCCTACGTCGCCTCGCAATCGATGGCGCCGGAGATCATCCACGAATACAACATCTCGGGCATTCTCGAGCACCCTCTGCGAATCCTGGTCCGCGGCCTGGTGCTCCAGGAAGAGCCGCTGAACCTCGACCTGCTGCAACTGATGATCCCGCTGATGGCGTTCTTTCCGCTGGTGCTGTGGGGGCTGCTGCGAGGACCGAACCTGACGCTGGCGGCATCGGTCGCGCTGTACGTCGCGGCGCGCTGGTTCGACTGGAATTTCCGGGTCTATCCGGACCAGGAGTGGACCTTCAATCCGCTGTGCTGGCAGATGCTGATGGTGCTGGGCGGCTGGTTCGCCGTGACAGGCGCATCCGGCCGTGCGCTCCACGGAATGTCCTGGTTGCGGATCCTCGCGGGCGCCTATCTCGTCTTCGCGATGGCCGTCACCCTGATGCGCCACTCGCCGGCACTGTCCGCCTATTTGCCGGACCTGCTGCTCAACAGCATCGCGCCGACCGACAAGGAAAACCTCGCGCCCTATCGCGTGGTCCACTTCCTCGCGCTCGCGTTCATCGCAACCCATCTCATTCCGGCCGATCATCCCGGCCTGAAATGGCGGCCGCTTCAGGCGGTGATCATATGCGGCGAGGAATGGCTCGCGGTGTTCTGCGTCGCGGTGTTCCTCTCCTTCGCCGGCCATCTCATCCTGATCACCGGGCCGAACCTGGTGGCGATGCAGGTCGCGGTGAGCATCGTTGGCTTCGCCGCGATGACCGCGGTCGCCTATTACATCACCTGGTCGAAGCGGCAGGACCTGCCTGCGGCCTTGCGGCAGCAGACCTGACAACATAATCGTGCGATTCTGCTAGGCCGAGACCTGTGGCTGCGCTATGCGGAGGGACTCTGCGTGAGGAGACCGGGCGTGGCGATGGCGAAAGGCGGGGGTGAAGAGGCTGACAGCGCGCCCCGGCGCGGCCGGCCGCGGTCGATCGAGACCACCAACGCCATCCTCGAAAGCGCCTATGCGCTGATGGCCGCGACCGGCCTTGCCGCCACCACCATCGACGCGGTCGCGCGCCACTCCAGCGTCTCCAAGATGACGATCTACAAATGGTGGCCGTCGCGCGAGGCGCTGCTGATCGACGCCTTTCTCCACCATGCCGCGCAGATGCTGCCACTGCCCCCGGTGAGCTCCGGCACGCCCGCGGCACGCGCACGCCGCCATGCCGCGGCCTATGCCGAGGCGCTCCGGGGCGAGTTCGGCAAGGTGCAGCTCGCCGTCATCTCCGAATGCATCTCCAAGACCGGCTCGGCGGAGCTGTTCTACGCACGCTACCTGCAATTCCGCCGCGACGCGCTGGTGGAGATGATCGCCGCAGGCCAGAAGGACGGCAGCGTCCTGGCCGAGGGGGCGCCCGAGGACCTCTGCGACGCGATCTATGGCGGCCTGTTCTACCGCTACGTCTTCGGCATCGCGCCGATCACGCCGGCTTACGCGCGCAATCTGGTCGACCTCGTGCTGCGGCCGAAGGGCTAGATCAGGCGCTGAAAATGCCCACCGTCCGTCCCCGACTCAAGTTCCACGCCTTGGTGATAAGAACGCGCGGACATCTCACGTCTTTTCCCACAGGAGCATCAGTCTCATCATGATCAAACGCATCTTGCCATACGAAGGATTGCTCCACGAAGTGGTCGAGCATGGAGGCGTGCTTTACATCGGCGGAATCGTCGCCGAGGACACGAGCCTCGACATGTCAGGTCAGGCAAACGACGTGCTTGGCCAATTGTCGCGTCTGCTGAAGACTCTTGGATCCGACCTGGCCAACGTATTGCAGGTGACCATCTTCGTTACGAATCTCGGCGAGAAGGCTGCGTTCAATGCGGCCTGGAAAGCGCACTTTGCCGAAGCCCATCTGCCGGCACGCGCCGTCGTCGGCGTGGCCGATCTCGGTTCAGGCGTCAAGCTCGAGATGACCGCAATCGCGGCTCGACCGACCTCGAGCTGAAGCGCGCGAGGTTTATCGCACAGGCCTCACCGGGGCCGAGAGCTTGTCCGTGCGGTCGCGCTCGCTCATGTCGACGACCGTCTCCATCGGAGCAATCAGCTCGTAGACATAGGAGACATCGGTAAAGTAGCGCTTGGCGGTGCCGCCGAGCGCTTCGGGCGCGACGCGGTCGAGCAGGATCAGGCCGAAATCGGAATCGGGACGGCGCGTCGCCTCGCTGGTGTTGAACTCCTCCCAGCGGAAATGGAAGACCTCGTCGGTCCCCTCGCCCGTCACCGTCCAGTTGGCGGTGATGTGCGGATGCTTGCCGACCAGCGACAGGCCTTCGTCCGAATGCGAGGCGAGCTCGAAGAACAGAAGTGACAGGCTCTGCGCCGCACGCGCGCTCACCGCGATGTCGGGACCGGTGACGGCGATGCGGTCCGCATGCGGAATGGCGCGCGCCTCGAACAGGCCCTTCAACTTGACGCCCTGCCACTGGCTCTCGCTGAGCAGCGAGACCACGTTGGACATGGCGTGGATGCGGCCGATCAGCAGCTCGCGCGCGCCGTCGATGTCCGCGCCGTGGCGCAGCGTGCGCGTCACGATCGACTGGATCACCGCCAGGATGTTCTTGACCCGGTGGTTGAGCTCGTCGATGACGGCGGTCAGGCGGCGCTCGAAGCCGATCCGCACCTGGATCTCCCGGCTGAGCCGCAGATTGTTGTAGGCGACATAGCCAAACAGGCCGCACACCATCGCGGTGATCGCAAAGCCGATCGCCGCCACGATGATCGCGGTCTGCTCGGCGCGCCGCGCCGAGTTGGTCTTTGCGTAATAGCCGAGCTGCCAGTCGCGGCCGCCGAAGCTCACGGTGCGCGTCGCCGATGGCGCCGGCCCGTCCGCCGCCGTCATGCGCGTGGAGACGATACCCTGGTCGTTGGCGACGAGCTCGCCGCCGTCCTTGCGCGGGTCCTTGAGCGCGACCGCGAACAACGACATGTCGTCGTTGGTCAGCATCAGTGATGCCAGCTCATAGGAGAATGTGATGAAGCCGACGGGCTCGGTCGCGCCTTCGGGAATGACGGGGGCCGCGACGATGACGCCGACCGGCCCGTTGTTGCGCAGGAGCGGCACCGGGTCGGAGGCGACCGACCTCTTCTCGATCCTGGCCCGGGCGAGCATCGCGCTGCGCACCGGGTCCCGGTCATAGCTGCGGCCGGGCAACCCTTTGGTCTCATCGCTGCGCGGCTCGAGATCCATCAGCACGTCGATCGGCTGGGTGAGGCTTGCGGGATCGATCGGCTTGTCGCCGTAGTCGCGGATCTGCGGCTTCGGGAAGCCGGCGGCCGCGATCGCGGCCTGCGCCGCAGCAAGCTCGTTCGGCTGGAGCCGGGCGACCCAGCCGGCCACCACGAAATCGGTCTTGAAGGCGTAGATCGCCGAGCGCAGCGGCTCCAGCATGTTGGGCTTGAGTACCGATGGCGCGCGGAACAGGCCTGAGGCGACACGGGCGAGCAGTTCGCGCTCGGTCAGCCGGTCCTGCACCAGGCTCGCATGGACGTCGATCGCACGTGCGAGCGCGATCCGGTCCAGCGCCAGCTCCTGGTCGTGGACGCGATAGGCCGCAAGCCCGGAAAGCATGGCTCCGAGCAGAGCGATGAAGCCGATGATGAAACCCAGCCGGACCACGCGACTACTCAGACGGAAGCAGGAGGTCGGCAATAAACACGGAGCATATGAACGCAGCTCGAACGGCCATGTGCCGAAACAGGATGAACCCCGATGGCGGAGATAATGAAGGAGGAGGCATCAGTACGCAACTTGGGTCGCATGAAAAGCTTAATCCGCCCGGCCGGTCGTCCGGCCGGAATGGATTTGCCCCGGGTACCGGAGGTAATTAATCGCCGTGTCCGAAATTTGTTCCGCGGATACGGTCCTGCCTCAGGCGTTAACGGCGGAAAACCCCTGTGCCAAGTCGTCGCGTTCGTCAGCCGGCCCGTTTCAGGCCGCCTTTGGCCTCGATGAAGCCGACGATGCGGTCGAGCCCCTCGCTCTTCTTCAGGTTGGTCATGACAAAGGGGCGCGCGCCGCGCATGCGCCTGGCGTCCGTCTCCATCTTCTCCAGGGAGGCGCCGACATGGGGCGCAAGATCGATCTTGTTGATGACCAGGAGGTCGGAGCGGGTGATGCCGGGGCCGCCCTTGGACGGGATCTTGTCGCCCGCCGCCACGTCGATGACGTAGATGGTGAGGTCGGCAAGCTCCGGGGAAAAAGTGGCAGCGAGATTGTCGCCGCCGGACTCGATCAGCACGAGGTCGAGGCCGGGGAATTTCGCGCGCATGTCCGCGACCGCCGCGAGGTTCATCGAGGCATCTTCGCGGATCGCGGTATGCGGGCAGCCGCCGGTCTCGACACCGGCAATGCGATCCGGCGTCAGCGAGCCCGAGCGCACCAGGAATTCGGCATCCCATTTGGTGTAGATGTCGTTGGTGATCGCCGCGATGTCGTAGCGCTCGCGCATGGTCTTGCAGAGCAGATCCATCAGCGCGGTCTTGCCCGATCCGACCGGACCGCCGACGCCGACACGCAGGGGGCCGTGAGACGTAGCCATTGATTCTTTCCTATCGTCGTCCTGGCGAAAGCCAGGACCCATTACCACCGAAGTTCATTGTCGCGGCGGACTGAGGCCACATCCCTCCATGACCACAGGCATTCGTGGTTATGGGGCCTGGCCTTCGCCGGGACGACGGCAGAATGTGATGCAACGCGCTCACGACCGAAACAGCCGCGTATACTGCGTCTCGTGCCGCAGGCTGGCGAGATCGGCGCGGAATGTCGCGCTGCCAAGATCGTCCAACGTCGCGCTCAGCGCACGAGTTGCGGTCGCGGCGACCGCGGCTTCCAGCCGCACCAGCACGCGCTGGCTGTCGGTCTGGCCGAGCGGAATGAGGCGGCTGGCCGCGGAAATCCAGTTCGAGACCACAGCGTGCAGGAAGGCGTGCAGCGTCGGCGCCAACGGCACGCCGTGCATCGCGGCGACCACACCGACCGCGACGGGATAGACCAATGGCGTGCGGCATGCCGCAACCATGGCGTCCAGCCCCTCCGCATCCCACGCGGCGCGGGCGATGTCGATGAAGGCGCGGCCCTGCGACGTCGTCTCGAGCTGCCGCTCGCGCGAGGGCACGAAGGCGCTCGCGAGCTCAGCGATGTCGCGCAACGAGGTCTCCTCGCCCGCCTCAGTGGCGCGATAGGCCTGGACCAGGAACGTCGCATCGCAGAAGCCCGAACCGTCGCCGAGCATAGTATCGAGCCAGTCGGCGAGCGTCGCCGTGTCGGTGATGTCGCCCGCTTCGACCGCCCATTCGATCCCGCTGGAGTAGGAGAAGCCGCCGACGGGAAACGCCGGCGACAGCCAGGTCATCAGCCGGTACAGCGCCGCCGCCTCGCGCGCGGCGAGGTCACCGGCATTGACCGGCTCATTTGTGGTCATGAGCATGCTTGTGGCCGTGGTGGTGGTCGGGATGGTCGCAATGCTCGTCGTGATGATGGTGATCGTGCTCATGGTCATGCGCGGCATGATCATGATGGTCGTGGCCGTGATGATCATGACCATGGTGGTCATGACCGTGGTGATCATGATGATGGTCGCCATGATCGTGGTGGTGATGGCCGTGATCATGATGCGCATGGTCATCGTGGCCATGCGCATGACCGGCGTCGGCATAGGCGCCGCCTTCGGGATCGAATGGCGCCTCGATCTCGACGACACGCGCGCCGAGCCCCTTCACCATGGCCTCGATGACGTGGTCGCGGCGGATGCGCAAGGCTTTGGCCATGATCTGCGTCGGCAGATGACGGTTGCCGAGGTGCCAGCCGACGCGGATGAGGTGGTGCGGATCGCGGCCGCGGATCTCGAGCAGCGGCTCGGGCGCCGCAACCACTTCGACCAGCCGGCCGTCCTCCAGCACCAGTGCATCGCCGCCGCGCAGTGCAACGGCGTTCTCCAGGTCGAGCAGGAATTCGAGCCCCCGCGTCCCCGTCATCGCCATGCGGCGGCGGTGCCGATCGTCGAAATCGAGCACGACCGTGTCCACTGGTGCTTCGGTGAAGCGGTGCTGTCCCCTAACCTGCGTCGCCCGGATCATTGGCTTCTACCCTGTTACCGTGTCTCGACCTTCTCGGGCGTAATGATTTCGACCTTCGGCGGCGCCATGAAGCATTTCACCGCAATGCGGCCGAACGTCTTCATGTGCTCCATGGCGCGATGCGGCACCAGCGCCTCGGCGCTCTCCCACTGCTCGACGAACACCATCTTGGTCGGATCGGTGACGCTTTCATGCATATCATAGGCGATATTGCCGGGCTCTTTCCGCGTCTCCTTGATGCAGGCGGTGGCGCCTGCAATGAATTCGGCGCGCGTCTCGGGCTTGATGGTCAAGGTGGCAACGACGTAGATCACGAGAAATCCTCCCGGCTTTTCTTCTGGGTTCAAGATACCGGGCGGGACATTAGACCAGGCGGGATCGAACGCAACACCGTAAAACCGTCCCCGGACAGGCTCCGGGGACCGGGGCGCTATTTCAGTACATGAAATATCGCTGCGCCATCGGCAGCACTTCGGCAGGCGCGCAGGTCAGGAGCTCGCCGTCGGCGCGGACCTCATAGGTCTCCGGATCGACCTCGATATTGGGTGTTGCGTCGTTGTGGATCATGCTCTTCTTGGAGATCCTGCCGCGGGTGTTCTGGACGGCATAGAGCTTCTTCTCGATACCGAGCTTGCGCGCCAGCCCGCCGGTGATCGCGGCCTTGGAGGTGAACACCACGGAAGATGCGGTGCGCGCCTTGCCGAAGGCGCCGAACATCGGCTGGTAGTGCACCGGCTGCGGCGTCGGGATCGAGGCGTTGGGATCGCCCATCGGCGCGGCGACGATCGTGCCGCCCTTGACGATGCAGTCCGGCTTGACGCCGAAGAAGGCCGGCGACCACAGCACGAGATCGGCAAGCTTGCCCTTCTCCACCGAACCGATCAGCTTCGACACGCCGTGCGCGATCGCGGGGTTGATCGTGTATTTGGCGATGTAGCGCTTGACGCGGAAATTGTCGTTGTCCTTGCCCTTGTCCTGCGGCAGCGATCCGCGCTGCTTCTTCATCTTGTCGGCGGTCTGCCAGGTCCGGATGATGACTTCGCCGAGGCGGCCCATGGCCTGGGAGTCCGAGGACATCATCGAGAGCGCGCCGAGATCGTGCAGGATGTCCTCGGCCGCGATGGTCTCCTTGCGGATACGGCTTTCGGCGAACGCAAGATCTTCCGCGATCGAGGGATCGAGGTGGTGGCACACCATCAGCATGTCGAGATGCTCGTCGATGGTGTTGCGGGTGAAGGGGCGCGTCGGGTTGGTCGATGACGGCAGCACGTTCTTCAGCCCTGCGACCTTGATGATGTCGGGGGCGTGACCGCCGCCGGCGCCCTCGGTGTGGAAGGCGTGGATGGTGCGGCCCTTGAACGCCTTGATCGTATCCTCGACGAAGCCGGATTCGTTCAGCGTATCGGTGTGGATCATGACCTGGATGTCGTAATCGTCGGCCACCGACAGGCAGTTGTCGATCGCGGCCGGCGTGGTGCCCCAATCCTCGTGCAGCTTCAGCGCGCAGGCGCCGCCCTTGATCATCTCGACCAGCGGCGCGGGGCGCGAGGCGTTGCCCTTGCCGGAAATGCCGAGATTGACCGGGAAGGCGTCGAACGACTGGATCATCCGCCCCATGTGCCACGGGCCCGGCGTGCAGGTCGTCGCAAAGGTGCCGTGCGAGGGACCGGTGCCGCCGCCCAGCATCGAGGTGACGCCGCTCATCAGCGCGTGCTCGATCTGCTGCGGGCAGATGAAATGGATGTGGCTGTCGAAGCCGCCGGCGGTGAGGATCTTACCCTCGCCCGCGATCACGTCGGTGCCGGGGCCGATGATGATGGTGACGCCCGGCTGGATGTCGGGGTTGCCGGCCTTGCCGATCGCGGAGATCATGCCGTCCTTGATCGCGACGTCGGCCTTCACGATGCCCCAGTGGTCCACGATCAGCGCATTGGTGATGACGGTGTCGGCCGCGCCCTGCTTGTTGGTGACCTGCGACTGCCCCATGCCGTCGCGGATCACCTTGCCGCCGCCGAACTTCACCTCCTCGCCATAGACGGTGAAATCCTTCTCGACCTCGATGATGAGATCGGTGTCGGCCAGCCGCACCTTGTCGCCGGTGGTCGGGCCGAACATGTCGGCATAGACGGAACGTTTGATCTTGACGGACATCACAGGCCCCGTTTGCGTTTGAATGTCTTGATGGTGCTCACAGCGAAGCTCTCGCCGTACGCACTGCGTCGTCGAATTTCTGATCGAGCCACGGATTGCCGCCGCGACAACCGGCGACCACCTGCTCGGCCCAGCCGGTATAGTCGACGAGATCGTCACGCTCCTCGGCGGTCGGATCGGAATGAATGCGTGCGCCGACATTGCTGATCTTGTCGGCGATCTTGATCAGTTTTGCGCCCGCAGATTTCTTCGGCGCATCGACCACCTGCCGCCGGCGCCGCTCGGCTTTCGGCAGGTTCATGTCATCGGTGCACTCGACGACGAGAGATGCGATACGCTCGGAGAATTTTTGCGCGAGCTCTTCACGCGTGGTCTCGGTGTCCTCGATGACATCATGTAGCCAGCCGGCGGCCACGAGCTCGGCATCCCCACCATCGGTCGCCGTCGCGAGCAGGTTCGCGACCTCGGCAAGGTGATTGATGTAAGGCTCGTTCCCCCGCCCCTTGCGCGCCATGCCGTTGTGCCGGCGCGCGGCCAGGTCAGCGGCTTCAGAGATGAGGCGGACGGCGGAAAGCATGCCTCACAGCTTCCCCATCACGTCGCCACGGAAGCCGTAGATGGTCTTCTTGCCGGCGAGCGCGACGAGCTGGACGTCGCGGGTCTGGCCGGGTTCGAAGCGGACGGCGGTGCCGGCGGCGATGTCGAGGCGCATGCCGCGGGCCTTCTTGCGCTCGAATTTCAAGGCCGGGTTGGTCTCGAAGAAATGGTAGTGCGAGCCGACCTGGATAGGGCGGTCGCCGGTGTTGGCGACCGTCAGCGTCACGGTCTTGCGGCCGGCATTGAGCTCGATCTCGCCGTCCTGAATGAAGAGTTCACCGGGGATCATCTCTGTCTTCCTCCGTCATTCCGGGGCTCGCGGAACGAGAACCCGGAATCTCGATCAACAATCTCTGGATTCCGGGTTCGCCCTGCGCGCGCCCCGGAATGACGAATTCAAATCACCTGATCGGCTCGTGCACGGTGACGAGCTTGGTGCCGTCCGGAAACGTCGCCTCGACCTGGATGTCGTGGATCATTTCGGGGATGCCCGGCATCACCTGGTCGCGGGTCAGCACCTGCGCGCCGGATTGCATCAGCTCGGCCACGGTACGGCCATCGCGCGCACCTTCGAGGATGAAATCGGAGATGATCGCGATCGCCTCGGGATGGTTGAGCTTGACGCCGCGGTCCAGCCTGCGGCGCGCCACGATGGCGGCCATCGAGATCAGAAGCTTGTCCTTTTCGCGGGGAGACAGGTTCATGCGAAATCTCTTCCGTTCAACACGTCAATTCAACCACAGCCGCGGCAACGCCGCACCGGTGCGCGCCAGCACGGCCATCATGTCGGCGCGCAAGCGCGCCGCATCTTGGGCACAGAACCGCGCCATTGCAAAGCCATTCCAGGCCGATATCCCGACCTCGCCGGCGAAGGATTCCGAGGCCTCCCGAATGCGCTCGATGAGCGCCTCATCGCCGGGCACGATCAAGGCCGTGCCGATTGCCGCGCCCCCCTTGGCCACCGCGGACCTCGCGAGTTTCGCACCGATATCACCGCCCAGCCTGACGGTCTCAGCAAAGACGAGTCGACCGCCGCGAGAGAGCCGCCATCGGTCGACGAACTCGCCCTGCTCCATCCGCTCACCCATCGCAGTGCGTCCGAACACCACGATCTCGCAAAGCAGGAGCGAGGCCGCCTCATCGAGCGCGATGTCGAAGCGACGATGGACACGGGCACGATCAAACAGGATGGTCTCCTGCGGCAGCCAGGACAGATGCGCGCCTGCGCCGACCTTCAGGGCGATATTGAGCTCCGCCGCCGGGCCCGGCGCGCGATAGACCTTTTCGGCGGCCGCCGTGGTCAGCGTCAGCCGCGCGGCATCGGCCGCCGATATCTCGACATCGAAGCGATCACCGCCGGCAACGCCACCGGCCGTGTTGACGAACACGCCGGAGAGACCTTCATCCTCGGGCGAGGGAAAGCGCACGCGCAGCGAGCCGGATTCATGCAACACGCCGCGCCGTGTTACGCCGTCCCGCGCATGCACGTCGAACCTGACCGCGCCGCGGGCGCGATTGGCCTCGAATATGCTGGACGTGACTGATAGTTCGCTGCGCATCCGCCTCCCCAGCCGGTCGCGACACAAATGGCTTACAGAGCCATCTGACGGCTGATCTCGCTCGCGTCGAGATTGGTGCGGTCGCAGGTGAACTTCACCGCGCCGCGATCCATCACGGCGAAACTGTCGCCGAGTTCGCAGGCAAAGTCGAGATATTGTTCGACCAGCACGATGGCGATGTTGCCGAGGTTGCGCAAGTAGGAGATGGCGCGGCCGATGTCCTTGATGATCGAGGGCTGGATGCCCTCGGTCGGCTCGTCGAGCAGCAGCAGCTTCGGCCGCATCACCAGCGCACGCCCGATCGCGAGCTGCTGCTGCTGGCCGCCGGAGAGATCGCCGCCGCGGCGGCCGAGCATGGATTGCAGCACCGGAAACAGCGAGAACACGTCATCCGGGATGTGCCTGTCCTCGCGCTTGAGCGGACCGAAGCCGGTCTTGAGATTCTCCTCGACCGTGAGCAGCGGAAAGATCTCGCGGCCCTGCGGCACGAAGCCGATGCCCTTGCGCGCCCGCTCGTAAGGCTTGAGGCCCGTGATGTCGCTGCCGTCGAACACGATCGCGCCGGAGGAGATGGGATATTGCCCAACCATGGCCCGCAGCAGCGAGGTCTTGCCGACGCCGTTGCGCCCGAGCACGCAAGTCACCTTGCCGGGCTCGGCCGCAATCGAGACGCCGCGCAGCGCCTGCGCCGCACCGTAGAACAGGTTGATGTCTTTGACTTCGAGCATCGGTCAGCGTCCCAGATAGACTTCGATGACCCGCTCGTTGGACGAGACCTGGTCGATGGTACCTTCCGCGAGCACCGAGCCTTCGTGCAGGCAGGTGACCTTGACCCCGAGTTCGCGCACGAACGTCATGTCGTGCTCGACCACCATGACGGTGTGGGTCTTGTTGATCTCCTTCAGCAGCTCGGCGGTGAGATGCGTCTCGACGTCGGTCATGCCGGCGACGGGCTCGTCGACCAGCAAGAGCTTCGGATCCTGCGCCAGCAGCATGCCGATCTCGAGCCATTGCTTCTGGCCGTGGCTGAGGCTGCCGGCCAGCCGGTTGCGCGCCTCGGTGAGGCGGATCGTCTCCAGCACTTTGTCGATGCGCTCGGACTCGGCCTTGCTGCCACGCCAGAACAGCGTGCCCTTGACGCTGTGATCGACATTGAGCGCCAGCAGCAGGTTGTCCTGCACGGTCTGGCTCTCGAACACGGTGGGCTTCTGGAATTTGCGGCCGATGCCGAGCTCGGCAATCCGGGTCTCATCCAGTCGCGTCAGGTCGGTGACGCCGTCGAACAGTACGGTGCCCTCGTCGGGCTTGGTCTTGCCGGTGATGATGTCCATCATCGTGGTCTTGCCGGCGCCATTCGGGCCGATGATGGCGCGCATCTCGCCGGGCTCGAGCGTCAGCGACAGATTGTTGATGGCGTGAAAGCCGTCGAAGGAGACGTGCACGCCGTCGAGGTAGAGCATTGCGGAGGTCGCGCGGGTGTCCATGACGTTCATTGCGCCTACTCCGCCATCTTTGGTTCGGTGACGCCGTCCTCGGCCGCGGCACTCGCCGTGGTCGCCGCGGGACGTTTTTCCTTCGACGCGTCCCACCAGGTGTTGAAGGTGCCGACGATGCCCTTGGGCAGCAGCAGCGTCACCAGGATGAACAGCGCGCCGAGCATGAACAGCCAGTACGGCGCCAGCATGCCAGAGGTGAAGAACGTCTTGGCATAGTTGACGACGACGGCGCCGAGCGCCGCGCCGACCAGCGTGCCGCGGCCGCCGACCGCGACCCAGATCACCGCCTCGATCGAATTGCCCGGCGCGAATTCGCTCGGATTGATGATGCCGACCTGCGGCACGTAGAGCGCGCCGGCAACGCCGGCCATGCAGGCCGACACCGTGAACACGAACAGCTTGTAGGATTCGACCCGGTAGCCGAGGAAGCGGGTGCGCGATTCCGCATCACGCACCGCGATCAGCACCTTGCCGAGCTTGGACGAGACGATGGCGCGGCAGACCAGGAAGCCCAGGATCAGCGCCAGGCAGCTCAGCGCGAACAGCGCGGCGCGAGTCCCTTCCGCCTGCACGTTGAAGCCCAAAATGTCCTTGAAGTCGGTCAGGCCGTTGTTGCCGCCGAAGCCGAAATCGTTGCGGAAGAAGGCGAGCAGCAGCGCATAGGTCATCGCCTGCGTGATGATCGACAGATACACGCCGGTGACGCGGGAGCGGAAGGCGAGCCAGCCGAAGCAGAAGGCGAGCAGGCCCGGCACGACCAGCACCATCAGCGCGGCGAACCAGAACATGTCGAAGCCGTACCAGTACCAGGGCAGCTTCGAATAGTTCAGGAACACCATGAAGTCGGGCAGGATCGGGTTGCCGTAGACGCCGCGGGTGCCGATCTGCCGCATCAGGTACATGCCCATCGCGTAGCCGCCGAGCGCGAAGAAAGCGCCGTGGCCGAGCGAGAGGATGCCGCAATAGCCCCAGATCAGGTCGATCGCGAGCGCCAGGATGGCGTAACAGACATACTTGCCCCAGAGCGCGACCAGATAGGTCGGCACTTGCAGGAACGAGCCCGCGGGCAGCAGCAGGTTGGACAACGGGATCAGCACGCCCAGCGCGGCGACAACCAGCAGGAAGATCGTCGCGCTGCGGTCCAGTGATCGCGTCAGCATGTGAGGGGTCATGCTTCCACCGCACGGCCCTTGAGCGCGAACAGACCGCGCGGCCGCTTTTGAATGAAAAGGATGATGAGAACCAGGATGGCGATCTTGCCGAGCACGGCGCCTGCGACCGGCTCCAGGAACTTGTTGGCGATGCCGAGCGTGAAGGCGCCGACCAGCGTGCCCCAGAGATTGCCGACCCCGCCGAACACCACGACCATGAAGCTGTCGATGATGTAGCTCTGGCCGAGATTGGGACTGACATTGTCGATCTGCGACAGCGCCACGCCGGCGATGCCGGCAATGCCCGAACCCAGGCCGAAGGTGAGCGCGTCGACGCGCGAGGTGGCGATGCCCATCGAGGCCGCCATGCGCCGGTTCTGCGTCACCGCGCGCATCTCCAGGCCCAGCGCGGTGTAGCGCAGCATCGCGAGCAGGATCGCGAACACGGCGAGCGTGAAGCAGAGGATCCAGAGCCGGTTATAGGTAATGGTGATCTGGCCGAGCTCGAAGGCGCCGCTCATCCAGGAGGGGTTGCCGACCTCGCGGTTGGTCGGGCCGAACATGGTGCGGACCGCCTGCTGGAGCACCAGCGACAGGCCCCAGGTCGCCAGCAGCGTCTCCAGCGGACGGCCGTAGAGGAAGCGAATGATGCTGCGCTCGATCAACACGCCGATCGCGCCGGCGACGAGAAAGGCCAGCGGCACGGCGATCAGCAAGGAATAGTCGAACAGGCCGGGATAGCGGGTGCGGATCACCTCCTGCACCACGAAGGTGGTGTAGGCCCCTAACATCACCATTTCGCCGTGGGCCATGTTGATGACGCCCATCACGCCGAAGGTGATGGCAAGCCCGATCGCCGCGAGCAGCAGCACTGAGCCGAGCGAGAGGCCGTACCAGGCATTCTGCACCGTGGACCAGACCGCGAGCGAACTCTGGATCGAGCCGATCGCACTCGCGGCGGCCTTGGTCACCGAGGCCGGCTGGTCGCCCATGCCGGTGAGCAGCGCCATCGCCTCCTGGTCGCCGCGCGCCCTGAGGGTGGCGACGGCCTCGAGCTTCTCGACCTCGGTGGCGTCCGGCTTGAACAGCAGGATCGCCGCGCGGGCTTCGCCGAGCGTAGCCTTGACTGATTTGTTGGTTTCCTTGGCGAGCGCGGCATCGACGGCTTCGAGCGCGGTCTCCTCATGCGACTTGAAGACGGATTGCGCGGCCTGGAGGCGCGTTCCGACGTCCGGCGACTGAAGCGTCAGGCTGCCGACCGCGGCATCGACGCTGCGGCGAAGACGGTTGTTGAGGCGGACCGCGCTCGCACTGTCGGGAACGCTGGCCACCGCCTGGCCGGTCGCGGCATCGATCGACTTGCCGTCGGTGCCGGTGACGTAAACCTTCTTGCTGTCCGGATCGGCCATGAGGCGGCCGTCCTGGAGCGCGCTGATGATGGGGAAGGCCAGCGGATTGCCGCTGCTCGCGACCACGCCGATCGCCTCTTCCGTGTCGGAATAATCATCGTTGGCGAATTTGGCGACCGCATCCTCGAACGGACCGGCGAAGGCCGGCAGTGCGAACGCGATCAGGAACAACGAGAGCAGGAGCGAACAGAGGCGGGCGGACAAATTAGCTGGCACTGTGAATGACCCCGGCAGAAATGAGTGGAGAAGGCGGCGGGATCGCCGCCCTCTCCGGTCGCGTGCATAGATACGGTCAGGCCCGGATCAGGAGCCCGAACCCAGGCACTTGTTGGTCTTGGTGTTGAAGTTGCCGCACTTCTTGCCGACCCAATCGCCGATCAGGTCCTTGGAGCCGTCGAGCTCCTTCGACCAGGCATCGCCCGCGACAAGACCCGGGGTCTTCCAGACCACGTCGAACTGGCCGTTGCCCTTGATCTCGCCGATGAACACCGGCTTGGTGATGTGGTGGTTCGGCAGCATCTTCGACACGCCGCCGGTCAGGTTCGGCGCCTCGATGCCGGGAAGCGCGTCGATCACCTTGTCCGGATCGGTCGACTTCACCTTCTCGACCGCCTTCACCCACATGTTGAAGCCGATCACGTGCGCTTCCATCGGGTCGTTGGTCACACGCTTCGGGTTCTTGGTGTAGGCCTGCCAGTCCTTGATGAACTTCTCGTTCGATCCGTCCTTGGTCTTGATCGACTCGAAGTAGTTCCAGGCGGCGAGATGGCCGACCAGCGGCTTGGTGTCGATGCCGGCGAGCTCTTCCTCACCCACCGAGAACGCGACCACCGGGATGTCCTTCGCCTTGATACCCTGGTTGCCGAGCTCCTTATAGAAGGGAACGTTGGCATCGCCGTTGATGGTCGAGACCACCGCGGTCTTCTTGCCGGCCGAGCCGAACTTCTTGATGTCGGCCACGATCGTCTGCCAGTCGGAGTGACCGAACGGCGTGTAGTTGATCATGATGTCTTCCTGGGCGACACCCTTCGACTTCAGATAGGCTTCCAGGATCTTGTTGGTGGTGCGCGGATAGACGTAGTCGGTGCCCGCGAGCACCCAGCGCTTCACCTTCTCGTCCTTCATCAAATAGTCGACGGCGGGGATCGCCTGCTGGTTCGGCGCAGCACCCGTGTAGAACACGTTGCGCTCGCTCTCCTCGCCCTCGTACTGCACGGGGTAGAACAGGATGTTGTTCAGCTCCTTGAAGACCGGGAGCACCGACTTGCGCGACACCGAGGTCCAGCAGCCGAACACGACCGAGACCTTGTCCTTGGTGATCAGCTCGCGCGCCTTCTCGGCGAACAGCGGCCAGTTCGAAGCAGGGTCGACGACGACGGCTTCGAGCTTCTTGCCGAGCACGCCGCCCTTCTTGTTCTGCTCGTCGATCAGGAAGAGGATGGTGTCCTTCAGCGTGGTTTCGCTGATGGCCATGGTGCCGGAGAGAGAGTGAAGCACACCGACCTTGATGGTGTCGTCCGCGGCCTTCGCGCCGGAAATGGAGGCCAGACCGAGCATCAGTCCGGCGGTCGCGGCGAGCACGCCGCGGCGGCTAAATGACGCCGCTATATCGTGAGTGGATTTGGTGCGCATTTGTGTATCATCTCCCTGACGCAGACGTGAAAACGCTGCGAAACGGCCCCACGGCCGCCTGCGATTAACGGAATCGCAAGAACCATGCCATGGGCTAGACACGCACCAAGGCATTGATTTTGCTTTATAATCTAGCAAAAATCGAAGTTTCGCCGGGAGCTAGTTGCTCAAGATTTGTGCAAAGAAATTGTATTCTAATGCGGCAGACAGTTCATTTATTGAGCAAAATGACGCCTCTGTCTAAATTTCCGGCATAACTATTTCTGCACTGCAATCGCCGTTTAGGGCCAGCCTGCCTTGAAAGCGCCCGCTCAATGTTCCATATGACGGTCGAGACCTCTTGCGAATCAAGGGGTCGTTGCGAGCCGCGTGTTCTTAAGCCCTCTACGGGCCTCTGGCTTGCCCCATATCTCCCAAGCCATCCGACACCCCAAACACGCAGGTGTCTTCTCGACACCCGTTTGCGCGCGCCGCGCTGAATGCGCCGGGCGCCCGCTTTTGACATGGAAAGAACCCATCTTTTGACTTCGTTTCAGGACTTCGGCCTCGCCGAACCGATCGCTCGTGCTCTCTCCGAAGAGAATTACGTCACCCCCACCCCCATCCAGGCCCAGACCATTCCCACGGCGTTGACCGGCCGCGACGTCGTCGGCATCGCCCAGACCGGCACCGGCAAGACCGCGTCCTTCGCACTGCCGATCCTGCATCGCCTGCTCGAGCACCGCATCAAGCCGCAGCCGAAGACGACCCGCGTCCTGGTTCTGTCGCCCACCCGCGAGCTGTCCGGCCAGATCCTCGACAGCTTCAACGCCTATGGCCGCCACATCCGCCTGTCCTCGACGCTCGCCATCGGCGGCGTGCCGATGGGCCGCCAGGTCCGCTCGCTGATGCAGGGCGTCGAAGTGCTGGTCGCCACCCCCGGCCGCCTGCTCGACCTCGTGCAGAGCAACGGGCTGAAGCTTGGCAGCGTCGAATTCCTCGTGCTCGACGAGGCCGACCGCATGCTCGACATGGGCTTCATCAACGACATCCGGAAGATCGTCGCCAAACTGCCGATCAAGCGGCAGACGCTGTTCTTCTCGGCCACCATGCCCAAGGACATTGCCGAGCTCGCCGACTCCATGCTGCGTGATCCGGCCCGTGTCGCGGTGACCCCGGTCTCCTCGACCGCCGAGCGCATCAACCAGCGTATCCTCCAGGTCGACTTCTCGGCCAAGCCCGCCTTCCTGACCAAGCTCCTGAAGGACGAGCCGATCAACCGCGCACTGGTCTTCACCCGTACCAAGCACGGCGCCGACAAGGTCGTGAAGACGCTCGAGAAGGCCGGCATTGCCGCCAGCGCCATCCACGGCAACAAGTCGCAGAACCATCGCGAGCGCACGCTCGCCCAGTTCCGCTCCGGCGACATCCGCACGCTGGTCGCCACCGACATCGCCGCCCGTGGCATCGATGTCGACGGCATCACCCACGTCATCAATTTCGACCTGCCCAACGTGCCCGAGACTTACGTCCACCGCATCGGCCGCACCGCGCGCGCCGGCGCTGAGGGCACCGCGATCTCGCTGGTCGCAGGCGGCGAGGAGCTCAGCTATCTCCGCGACATCGAGCGGCTGATCAAGGTGGCGCTGCCGCGCGAAGACCTCCGCACCGATGCCGGCCGCCGCGATGCGGGTCCGCCCCCGTCGCAGCAACGACAGGGCCGGCCGGGCCGCCCGGGCCAGCGTCCGCAAGGCGCAAGGCATGGTGAGCGCCACGGTGACGGACGGCGTACCGACGAAAGGCACGGCGACGGACGCCACCACAGCGCCGGCAAGCAGGGTGATGGACGGCCCGGTGAAGGCCGGCATGGCGACGCGCGCCACGTCGACGGAAGGCCCGGCAGCGGCCCGAAGGCCTCAAAGGGGTCTCGTCGCCGCCGCTCCGGCGGCAAGATGCACTCTTCGCAAACCGACCGCCCTGAACAGCGTTCCGCGCATAGCGCTGGGACGCCTGATGGGATACAAGGCGTTGCCTTTTTGCGCCGGGACAGTCGGCCGATGGGCCAACCAACTCGCAAACCCTATTCGCACTAGCCGTCCACGACCTGGAGACATTCATGGCTAAGGAAGAGCTGATCCAGTTCGAAGGACTGGTCACCGAAATCCTCCCCGACGCCCGCTACCGCGTGCAGCTCGACGCCGGGCACGAGATCGTTGCCTACACCGCCGGCAAGATGAAGAAGAACCGCATCAAGACGCTCGCGGGCGATCGCGTGACGGTGGAGATGTCGCCCTACGATCTCGAGAAGGGCCGGCTGATTTTCCGCCACAAGGACGAACGTCCCGCAACATCCGGCGGACCGCCGCGGGGTGGCGCGCAGCGCGGTGGCCAGTTCCGCCGCCGCTAGGCGGCGAACGACGATTCCGCGCGCAAGCGCGGAATCGAAATGCTGACCTGTATGCTGATCTGCCGCGCACATCGCGGCGGATCAAAAAATCGTGCGCGTCAGGATTGTTTTGAAGCCTCATTTCCAATAAAATGAATTAATCGATTTTCGGCCGGACGACATTGGCATCCACCGGTACAGCCGGTTCAGACACGCTGACGACCCTTCCAGAAATTCGATCTAACCTGCCCGCGCGAGCGGGCTCTTACATTGTGTATCTGAGAAGGAACTACCCCCGTGAGCATGGGAACCGTGAAGTGGTTTAACGCGACCAAGGGCTTTGGCTTCATCCAGCCCGACGACGGCGGCAAGGACGTGTTCGTGCACATCAGCGCCGTCGAGCGCGCCGGCCTCGGCACGCTGCGCGAAGGCCAGAAGATCTCCTACGAGATCGTTGCCGATCGCCGGTCCGGCAAGTCGGCCGCCGACAATCTTCGCTCCGCCGGCTGAGCCGACGGAGCTTCGGCTCGCGCGAACGAGCCAACGCAATAGAAAAAGGCCGTGCGTGACGCACGGCCTTTTTTTTCATGTTCGAAGAACGGGGCGGTCCTACCAGTTGGCCTGCTGGTTGGTCTTGCTAGTTGGTCTTGGCGCCCGCGCCGGCGTTGCCGCTGGCATTGCTGCTCAGCGAACCGGCCTGGCTCATCGTGGTGTTGAAGAAGTTGTCGCTGTCGCCCAGCGTCACGCGACGCTGGCAAATCGGCATGCAGCTATAGGACTCACGCTCGACCCCGCGGTAGACGGTGACGAGCCGGTCGCTCGGACCTTCGACCTGGATCTGGCGGTCGACCAGGATCTCGCCGCCCCTGTCGAGCGCGATGAAGTTGGTGGCGCCGTAGCCCTTCCCGGTCACGACGATCATGCCACCGGGCTGCAGCGTGACGTCGGCGATCAGGGGATTGCCGACCACGATGGTCGCCACCTTGCCGGGCAGCCGGACCAGCTTGGCCTGGTCGACATTGACGGCGATGGTATCGGCGGTGGATTCGGCAAGACCGGCAGCCGGCGATGCCAGCACCGCGGCCGCAACCAGAAGACACACGCGCGCATGGCGGCGCAGCAGTTCTTTACGCATACTCTTACCCCCGGGACGTCACAAACTGGCAGAAGCGATTGATACAGCGGAGCCGGCGCCCGACCGCGCTAACCTGCCCTCAATTCGTGAACGTTCCGCAAATTCGCCGACTATTGTTTGAGCGGACTGGCGTTTTAAGGTCCTCGCGGTCGTGCTAGCGGCGGAACGGATAAGCGAGCTGGCCCGCGATCTCCCTGGGCATGGTCGCTTCGTCCTTGCCGTAATCCTGCGGCAGTTGCCCCTCCGGCATGCGGAAGGTGCCGAACAGCACGTCCCAGAGCGGGAAGGTCCCGGCGAAATTGGTGTCGCCGCCCTCCTCGAGCGAGGTGTGGTGCCAGCGGTGGAATACCGGCGTCGCCAGCACGTATTTGAACGGTCCGAAGGTCCAGTTCAGATTGGCGTGCACGAAGGCCGAGTGGAAGGTCGTGAACGGGGCAAGCCAGATCATGACATTCGGGGAAATGCCGGCCATCAGCAGCACGACGTCGACCCCGATCGAGCCGAGCACGAGATTGACGGGATGGAAGCGGGCCGCCGAAATCCAGCTGATCTCCTCCGAGGAGTGATGGATCGCGTGATACTTCCAGAACTCGCCGCCGTGGAACAACCGGTGCAGCCAGTACAGCATGAAATCCGACAGGACCAGGAAGAGGACAGCCTGGGCCCAGAGCGGCAATAGCGCCAGCGGGCCGTGGCCATTGTCGTAGAAGGCGATGAGACCGTCGGCATCGTGGATGTTGAAGAGGAGACTCGCGCCGACGATCAAGAGCCCGATCCGCATAGTGCGGGCGAACACCGGAACGAAGAACCAATAGCAGATGTCGGTGACGATCTCCCGCTTGCGCCACCAGGGCGTGCCGGGATTGCAGGCCCAGAAATGCTCGAGCACGGTGAAGACCGCCGCGAGCGCGAGAGTGATGGGGACCACCTTCGCGATGGTCTCGCCGAGCATCAGGGCGACTTGCATGGGCAGGCTCGACATCGTCGCCTCTCTTCCGGATTGCTGGTCCTCCTACGCCTACTCCGCGAAATTTAAGGGAGGGTGAAGCCGGCGACGCACTTGCGGTACGTTAGAACCGCAGCGAATTCCAGCGGGCCTTAAGGCGAAATTCACTCTGGGCAAAAGCATCGCGCAGGGATCGGGTTTGCACGATCGAATTAACTCTACCGAAAGAGCTCGGCTTTCATGCTCATAGCGTCAAAGACAGCGCCGAACGAGGCGATCCAACCCCAGATGGAGTTTGTTCATGAAGAACCTGATTGCGCGTTTCGCCAAGGATGAATCCGGCGCCACCGCCATCGAATACGGCCTGATCGCCGCCGGCATCGCGCTGGCCATCATCACCGTCGTCAACAACCTCGGCAGCACGCTGAACACCAAGTTCACCTCGATCAGCACCTCGCTGAAGTAAGCGACCGACAGGCGACGGCAAAAGCCCCGGACATCCGGGGCCTTTGTTTTTCTGAGTACCGCGAGTTCCAGTGGCGTTACGCAAGTACAGAACCGATGCCGCGGTTGCGGCGAGCGAGGCGGAGGCGGCGCAGACCGGCTCGCCGGCCTACTGGGTCTGCCTTGCACTGCTGCTTGCGACGCTCGCACTCGCCGCGCGCATTGCCAGCCTCTGGTGAGCACGCCTCGCGCGATCCGCCCTGTCAAGGCCACAGCCGCCGTTGTCGGTTTGTTTAGCTCTGCCGGGTAGCATCGGGCGACGCCAGATATCGCGACGAACCCAGGCCTCAAGACGCAGCCCATGATCCTCGACCTTGCGCGCCTTCTGCTCTTCCCGGCCCTGATGGCGTTCGCCGCCGCGAGCGATCTCTTCACGATGACGATCTCGAACCGCGTCTCGCTGGCGCTGGTCGCAGGCTTCTTCGCGCTCGCCCTCTCCGGTGGCATGGCACCTTACGAGATGCTGGGCCATGTCGGCGCCGGCGCGCTTGTCCTGGTCGTCGCCTTCACCTGTTTTGCGATGGGCTGGGTCGGCGGCGGCGACGCCAAGGTCGCGGCCTCCGTCGCGCTCTGGTTCGGCTTCGCGCAATTGATGAACTTCCTGCTCTACGCCTCGCTGTTCGGCGGAGCGCTGACGCTGCTCCTGCTCCAGTTCCGGCAATGGCCGCTGCCCTACGGCCTCGCGGGCCAGGCCTGGCTTGCGCGACTGCACGCCAAGGAGAGCGGCATTCCCTATGGCATCGCGCTCGCACTGAGCGCGCTGATGGTCTACCCGGAAACCGAGTGGGTGAAGGCGATCGACCTCGCTCATCTCGCACTGCGTTGAACGCTCCGGGTAAACCAGGCGTTAAGGCGATTTAGATACGCCTCATTAACCATGCTTTGACGAATAGCTGGTCAACTGCCGATTACGGCGGCGGCTGCGTCGCGGCGTTTGTTGGAAAGTGAAGCGTATGAATAGGGCACGCATTGTCGTCCTGACGGTCGCCATCTGCGCCGGCGGTGTCGCCGCGTACCTGGCGAGCGGCTCGGACAATTCTGCGCCGCCTCCGGCGGCTCCGGTCGCGCAGCTTCCAACCGTCGACGTGCTGGTGGCCAAGAACGACATCGGCCTCGGCCAGACCGTGAAACCGGAAGACGTGCAATGGCAGACCTGGCCGGCCGCGACGGCCAGCGCCACCTTCATCCGCCGCAACGAGCGCCCCGAGGGCGTGACCCAGGTGACCGGTTCGATCGCGCGCGCCCCCTTCATCCAGGGTGAGCCGATCCGCGACCAGAAACTGGTCAAGGCCGAAGGCTCCGGCTTCATGGCGGCAATCCTGCCCACCGGCATGCGCGCGATCTCGACCGAGATCTCGCCGGAGACCGGCGCAGGCGGCTTCATCCTGCCCAACGATCGCGTCGACGTGCTTCTGACGCGCCGCCTCAAGAACCCGGACCCGAGCAACGGCGCCCCCGACATCGTCACGTCCGAGATCATCCTGGCCAACATCCGCGTCCTGGCCATCGACCAGGCGCCGAAGGAGAAGGACGGCCAGAATACGGTGGTCGGCAAGACCGTCACCCTCGAGCTCAATCCCACGCAGACGGCGACGCTTTCCGCCGCCCGCCAGAGCGGCACGCTGTCGCTGGCGCTGCGCAGCATCGTCGACGTCAAGATGAGCGAGATCACGCTCGATGATTCCGCACAGAGGCGCGATGGCGTTTCGATCATTCGCTACGGTATCCCAAGCTCGACGGCGAAGGCACGATGAGGTCAGTCGATATGAAATGCAGGGCAGATTTGGCGACGATGCGAACCTCAATGGTCCGCGCCCTGTCGTTTTCGGCCGCCCTCGCGCTGGTGCTCAACCCGGCACTGACCCCCGTGGTCGCCGCCGACTACCGCCCCGCAGCGCCGGTCGCGGCCGACGGCCAGATGAACGCGCGCTTCCTCTCGCTCGGCGTCGGCAAGTCCATCGTGATCGACCTTCCGCGCGACATCAAGGATGTGCTGGTCGCCGACCCCAAGATCGCCAATGCGGTGGTCCGCTCGTCGCAGCGCGCCTACATCATCGGCGCCGCGGTCGGGCAGACCAACATCGTGTTCTTCGATTCCGCCGGCCAGCAGATCGCGGCCTATGACATCGCGGTCAAGCGCGACCTCAACGGCGTGCGCGCCGCGCTGAAGCAGATCCTGCCCAATTCCGACATCCAGATCGACGGCCTCGGCGAAGGCATCGTGCTGACCGGCACGGCGGCGAATCCGATGGAGGCGCAGCAGGCCAACGATCTCGCCGCGCGCCTCGCCGGCGGCGCCGACAAGGTCGTGAACTCGATCGTGGTCCGCGGCCGCGACCAGGTCATGCTCAAGGTGACAGTCGCCGAAGTCGCGCGCAGCATCGTCAAGCAGCTCGGCATCGACCTCACCGCCAACCTCAACTACGGCACATCGGTGGTGACTTTCAGCAACTCCAACCCGTTCACCGCTCTTGGCAAAAATCTGGTGGACGGCAACAGTCTGACCACGAAGTTCGGCGCGACGCCGTCGGTGCAGGCCACCCTGCGCGCGATGGAGACCGCCGGCGTGATCCGGACGCTGGCCGAGCCGAACCTGACCGCGATCTCCGGCGAGTCGGCGACCTTCATCGCCGGCGGTGAATTCCCGGTACCGGCGGGCTATGCGTGCGACCCCACGACGCATGTCTGTACAACCCAGATCAGCTTCAAGAAGTTCGGCATCTCGCTCAACTTCACGCCCGTGGTGCTGACCGAGGGCAAGATCAGCCTGCGGGTGATGACCGAGGTCTCGGAACTGTCGAACGAGAATGCGATCACGCTGTCGCAGGCCGTGACCTCGACGTCGGTGAACTCGCTCACGGTGCCTTCGATCAAGACCCGCCGGGCGGAGACGTCGCTGGAGATTCCCTCCGGCGGCGCGATGGCGATGGCCGGCCTGATCCAGCAGCAGACCAAGCAGGCGGTCAGCGGGCTGCCGGGCCTGATGCAGCTTCCGATCCTCGGCACGCTGTTCCGCAGCCGCGACTTCGTCAACAACGCGACCGAGCTGGTCGTGATCGTGACGCCCTATATCGTTCGCGCAGTGGCGCAAAAGGACCTGTCGCGGCCGGATGACGGATTCTCCGCGCCTGCCGATCCGCAGGTCGAGCTGCTCGGCAACATCAACCGCATCTACGGCGTGCCTGGCCGGACCGAGCCGGGCCGGAACTACCGCGGCACCTACGGCTTCATCACCGACTAAGGCGGAACGGGGACTTCGTTATGACCACAAGACCACCCCAGATTCGCAGAGGCGCCATCGGCTTCGGTGGCGCGCTCGTCGGCATCGGGCTTGCGCTCGGCGGCTGCCAGCACGACGAAGCGGTCACCGCCTCCATTCCCGACAGCTACAAGCAGCGTCATCCGATCGCGATCGAGGAGCAGAACCGCTCGATCGTCGTCTTCGTCGGCCACGCCCGCGGCGGGTTGACCGCGGCCCAGCGCGCCGACGTGATGGGCCTGGCATCGGCCTGGCTGCATGAGGGCACCGGCGCCATCCATATCGACGCGCCGTCCGGCACGCCCAACGCGCGTCCGGTCGCGGAGTCGATGCGTGAGATCCAGGCGATGCTGGCGGCGGCGGGCGTTCCGCCGCGCGGCATCATCGCCCGCCCCTACCAGCCGGAAGACAAGCGCTTCCTGCCGCCGATCCGGCTGACCTATTCCAAGATCGCCGCAGTCGCGGGCCCCTGCGGCCTGTGGCCGGAGGACATCGGCCCCTCGATGAAGAACAAGGGCTGGTTCGAGAACAAGGAATACTACAATTACGGCTGCGCCTATCAGCGCAACCTCGCAGCCATGGTCGACAATCCCTCGGACCTCGAGCAGCCGCGGCCGGAGACACCCTCCTATACGACACGGCGCACCGCTGCGTTCGAGAAGTATCGCAAGGGAGTGCCGACGGCGGTCTCCTATCCTGAGGCCGACAGGGCCAAACTCAGCGACACCGGCAAATGATCAGCTACGCCAGGCAAACACACGAAGAGCAGCCGGAAGCAGCTCCGCCGCCGGCCGAAGAGCATATCGCGCCTGCGCCGCGCGTCTCGGTCCAGGCCTTCTGCGAGACCGTGGAAACTGCTGCCGCGGTACAGTCGGCCGGCGAGGATCGCCGTCTCGGCAAGGCCCACCTGAAGATCCAGATGGGCGGCATGGCGGCTGCGGTCGAAGCCTACCGCTCGGCGCCCACACCGAACGTGATCGTGCTCGAGAGCGACGGCCGCAACGACCTCCTGGGCGGGCTCGACCAGCTCGCCACCGTCTGCGACGCCGGCACCCGCGTGGTCGTGATCGGCCGCATCAACGACGTCATGCTCTATCGCGAGCTGGTGCGCCGCGGCGTCAGCGACTACGTGCTCGCGCCGGTTGGCGCTATCGACGTCGTGCGCTCGATCTGCAACCTGTTCTCCGCGCCGGAAGCCAAGGCGGTCGGCCGCATCATCGCCGTGGTCGGCGCCAAGGGCGGCGTCGGCGCGTCCACCATCTCCCATAACGTCGCCTGGGCGATCGCGCGCGACCTCGCGATGGACGCGGTCGTCGCCGATCTCGACCTCGCCTTCGGCACCGCCGGGCTCGACTACAACCAGGACCCGCCGCAAGGCATTGCGGACGCCGTGTTCTCGCCCGATCGCGTCGATACCGCCTTCATCGACCGCCTGCTGTCGAAATGCACCGACCACCTCAGCCTGCTGGCGGCGCCGGCGACGCTGGACCGGGTCTATGATTTCGGCACCGACGCCTTCGATTCCGTGTTCGACACGCTGCGCTCCACCATGCCCTGCATCGTGCTCGACATCCCGCACCAATGGTCGGGCTGGACCAAGCGCGCTCTGATCGGGGCGGACGACATCCTGATTGTAGCGGCGCCCGACCTCGCCAATTTGCGCAATACCAAGAACCTGTTCGACCTGCTGAAGGCCTCGCGCCCCAACGACCGGCCGCCGCTCTACTGCCTGAACCAGGTCGGAGTGCCGAAACGTCCCGAAATCGCCGCGACGGAGTTCGCCAAGGCGATCGAGAGCCAGCCGGTCGTCTCGATCCCGTTCGAGCCGCAGATCTTCGGCTCGGCGGCCAACAACGGCCAGATGATCGCGGAAATCTCCGCCAACCACAAATCGATCGAGATGTTCCTCCAGATCGCCCAGCGCCTGACCGGCCGCAGCGAAACGAAGAAACAAAAGTCGTCCCTGCTTTCACCCCTGATTGATAAGTTGCGGGGAAAATAAGCCGCCGCATGGAGTCGTTAAGTGTTTGGTAAGCGTAGCGGAACAGACACCGACCTTCGGGCCCCGAAGCCCGGCGCCGTGTCGCCAGAGCCTGCCCCGGCTCTGGCGCCGACGGTGTCGCGCGCGCCGCCCCCGCCGGCCGTCGCCTCGCCGCCGCTTGCCCCGGCGAGGCCTGCGCCGGCGATGGAAACCCGCCGCTCGGACAATTACTACGAGGTCAAGGCGACCATCTTCGGCGCGCTGATCGAGGCCATCGACCTCGCCCAGCTCGCCAAGCTCGATTCGGAATCGGCCCGCGAGGAAATCCGCGACATCGTCAACGAGATCATCGCGATCAAGAACATCGTGATGTCGATCGCCGAGCAGGAAGAGCTGCTCGACGACATCTGCAACGACGTGCTCGGCTACGGCCCGCTGGAGCCGCTGTTGTCGCGCGACGACATCGCCGACATCATGGTCAACGGCGCCAACACCGTCTACATCGAAGTCGGCGGCAAGATCCAGCGCACCGGTATCCGCTTCCGCGACAACCAGCAGCTCCTCAACATCTGCCAGCGCATCGTCAGCCAGGTCGGCCGGCGCGTCGACGAATCCTCGCCGATCTGCGACGCGCGCCTTGCCGATGGCTCCCGTGTCAACGCGATCGTGCCGCCGCTGTCGATCGACGGGCCCGCACTCACCATCCGCAAGTTCAAGAAGGACAAGCTGACGCTGGATCAGCTCGTCAAGTTCGGCGCAATCTCGCCGGAGGGCGCCGAGATCCTCCAGATCATCGGCCGCGTCCGCTGCAACGTGCTGATCTCCGGCGGTACCGGCTCGGGCAAGACCACGCTGCTCAACTGCCTCACCAACTACATCGAGCACGACGAGCGCATCATCACCTGCGAGGACGCGGCCGAGCTTCAGCTCCAGCAGCCCCACGTGGTGCGGCTCGAAACCCGCCCGCCCAACATCGAGGGCGAGGGCCAGATCACCATGCGCGAGCTGGTGCGCAACTGCCTGCGTATGCGCCCCGAACGCATCATCGTCGGCGAGGTCCGCGGACCCGAGGCGTTCGACCTGCTTCAGGCCATGAACACCGGCCATGACGGCTCGATGGGCACGCTGCACGCCAACAACCCGCGCGAGGCGCTGTCGCGCTGCGAATCCATGATCACGATGGGCGGCTTCTCGCTGCCGTCGCGGACCATCCGCGAGATGATCTGCGCCTCGATCGACGTCATCGTCCAGGCCGCGCGCCTGCGCGACGGCTCGCGCCGCATCACGCACATCACCGAGGTGATGGGCATGGAAGGCGACACCATCATCACCCAGGACATCTTCCTCTACGACATGATCGGCGAGGACGCCAACGGCAAGATCATCGGGCGGCACCGCTCGACCGGCATCGGCCGTCCGAAGTTCTGGGAACGCGCTCGCTATTACGGCGACGAGAAGCGCCTTGCCGCCGCACTCGATGCGGCGGAAGTGGCGCCAACGACGTGAGCAGGTCAGCGCCGCCATGAACATGCAGGTCCTCGCCCTCGCGTTCCTCGCCACCGCCGCTGTCGGCGGCATCGCCTGGGTCTTCCTCTATCCGTTGCTGTCCGGGGAGCGGAAGGCGGAAAACCGCCGTGCCTCGATCGCGCGCGCCGACGCGCCCGCGGCCAAGCAGACCGAAAAGAGCCAGCGCTCGCGCCGTGAGCAGGTCGAGACTTCGCTGAAGGATCTCGAGGCACGACGTCAGCAGGAGAAGAGCGTTCCGCTCAACATCCGCCTGTCGCAGGCGGGGCTGGACTGGACGCCGCAGAAATTCTGGATCGTGTCCGCCGTCGTGGCGGGCGTGCTGTTCGTAGCCGCCATGTTCGTCGGTGGCGGCCTGCTCGGCGGCGCCGGCCTCGCCTTCGCCGGCGGCTTCGGCTTGCCGCGCTGGGCACTCAGCTTCCTGAAGAAGCGCCGCGAAAGCAAATTCCTGGCCGCGCTGCCCGACGCCGTCGACGTGATCGTCCGCGGCATCAAGGCGGGCCTGCCGCTGTTCGAATCGATCAAGGTGGTCGCCGCCGATTCGCCCGAGCCGCTGCGCAGCGAGTTCCTGGCCATCATCGAGACGCAGGCGATCGGCATGCCGCTCGGCGAAGCCTGCTCGCGCCTCTACGATCGCATGCCGCTGCCGGAAGCCAATTTCTTCGGCATCGTCATCTCGATCCAGCAGAAGTCGGGCGGCAACCTCTCCGAAGCGCTGGGCAACCTCTCCAAGGTGCTGCGCGACCGCAAGAAGATGAGGGAAAAGATCCAGGCGATGTCGATGGAAGCCAAGGCTTCGGCCGCCATCATCGGCTCGCTGCCGCCGATCGTGATGTTTCTCGTCTATCTCACGACGCCGCACTACATCTCCCTGCTGTGGACCCATCCTACCGGCCAGCTCATGCTGGTCGGCTGCGTCGTCTGGATGTCGGTCGGCATCATGGTGATGAAGAAGATGATCAACTTCGATTTCTGACGGTGGCGTATGGTCGAATTTCTGGTTTCGAAACTGCATGACGTCCGTTTCATGACCATGCTGCTGGCGGCCATCGCCGCCAGCGCTACCGTCTATACGCTGGTGATGCCGCTGTTCGCCGGCGAAGGCCTCTCCAAGCGCATGAAGGCGGTGGCGAGCGAGCGCGAGCGGATCCGGCAGCGCGAGCGCGAGCGCCTCAACAAGAGCGAGAAGGTCTCGCTGCGCCAGACCCCGAAGCAGCTCGTCTCCAAGGTCGTCGAGGATTTCAACCTCACCAAATGGCTCGCGCAGGAAGCTGCCCGCGACAAGCTCATCATGGCCGGCTACCGCGGTCAGGCGCCCTACATCACCTTCCTGTTTGCGCGCATGGTCGCTCCGATCACCCTGTTCGTGGGCTCGGTCCTGTACGTGTTCCTGATCGCGCATATGGAGAAACCGGTGCCGGTCAAGATCGGCATCTGCATCGGCGCCGCCTATCTCGGGCTTCAGGCCCCGATGCTGTTCCTCAAGAACGCGATTTCCAAGCGCCAGCTTTCGATCAAGCGCGCCTTTCCCGACGCGCTCGACCTGCTGCTGATCTGCATCGAATCCGGCATGTCGGTCGAAATGGCATTCCGGAAAGTCGCCACCGAAATCGTCGGCCAGTCGATCGCGCTGTCGGAAGAGTTCACGCTGACCACCGCCGAGCTGTCCTATTTGCAGGACCGCAAGGTCGCCTATGAGAACCTGGCGCGGCGCACCGGGCTCGAGGGCGTCAAGTCGGTGTGTCTGGCGCTCCAGCAGGCGGAACGTTACGGCACTCCGCTCGGACATTCCCTGCGCGTCATGGCGCAGGAAAACCGCGACATGCGCATGACCGAGGCCGAGAAGAAGGCCGCTGCGCTGCCGCCGAAGCTGACGGTGCCGATGATCCTGTTCTTCCTGCCGGTGCTGTTCGTCGTCATTCTCGGGCCGACCGGCATCAAGATCTCCGAGATGCAGTGACGCAAGACTTGAGCCGCGTGCGGTTCGCGCGTGCGGCTTTAGGATGAGACGATCAGGTCGGATCAGTCGGGTCGGCTGAGCGCGGCGACGGGCGTCCGCTTCGGTGCGCCGCGCGGGGCGTCGCTGCGGCTCAGCATTTCCTTGAGATAGGCGACATTGGCCGCGGCCTGCTCCGGCGGCAGGTCCGCCTTCACGATGGTCTCGGCCTCGGCAAAGCGGCCCTGGAGACCGACGACCAGGCCGAGATTCTGCCGCACCCGCGCGCTCGCGCGCGGCGAGGCGTAGGCCTGCCGCAACGCCTCTTCTGCCTTGGGAAGGTCTCTCGACAGCATGTAGGACAGGCCGAGATTGGACAGCACGCCGGGATCGCCCGGCGCGATCTTCAGCGCGCTCGCATAATAGGAACGCGCCTCATCGTGACGGCCCATCTGATCGAGCGCCGTGCCCTGCACCGAGAGCAGACGCCAATCCGGATTGTCGGGTGAATGCGCTTTCGACAGCACGTCGAAGGCCTGCTGGAAATTGCCGTTGTCGGCGAGTGCACGGCCGTACAGGGCGAGCAGCGCCTTGTTGCCGGGATTGGCGATGGTCGCCTGCTCGAGGACGGCGGCGGCCTGGGCGCGCTGGCCGTTGGCGCGCAAGGCCTGGCCATAGCCGAGCGCGGCCTCGGCGTCCTTGGGATTGGCACGGTAACGCTCGCCATAGACTTCGACGGCGCCTGCGGGATCGCTGGGAGGGGAGGCCTCCGCGCGCGACCCGATCGATCCGGTGACGTCGGAGAGCTTTGACATTGCCGTGCAGCCGCCGAGGCTCATGGCCACCACCGCAACGAGCGAGGCAGATGCGAGAAGCCGGGCAGGACTGAACCGTTGACGCATGACGCTTTGACTCTCGAGCGGATGGATCGAGCCGAACGCGCCAGCAATAGACTGTTAACCCTAATGGCCGGTTAACGCCGGGATGCCCCTCACGACGGCGTCTGCGGCGGCACCTCTCCGCCGAGACCGAGGTCGAGGCCGAGCGCCTTCGCCTGCTCGTTCAGGTCTGGAGATCTGCCCGTCGCCGGTTTCGTTTCACCCGATCAATATTCGATGGCAAGCCGCTTGCGGATTTCGTCGACGCGCTTGTCGAGCGCATCGAAGCGCGCATGGACGGAGCGGTCGTGGAGATAGAAGACGTAGCCGCCGGCAAGGAACGCGAAGATCCAATGATGATGCTCGACATAGCTGAAAATCGCCTCGACGACCTGGCCGATGAAAGTGACCATACTCCACACGACGTCCATTGCATTTCCTCCCGGCAGGCTTCGCTTTCGGCCACCGGTGATCTCCTTGCACCTGGCGGCCGTTGCCGGAACCTAGCATGGCCCCCTTGCTGCGAGTAGCCGCTCGCTCAACGGTGACGGCAAAGCCGATTGCGGCCACCGCAAAACTCTGCGAAGTCTCCCTCATCCGCATAACCAGCTTGATCTGACGACCTGGACCCGCCAATGCCTTCTGTCTTCGAGACGTCGCCAACCGCCATCCCGATCACCTTCGTCACCAAGTCGAGCTGGGATCAGGTCGCCGAGACGCTGCCGCCGGCGCAACGCCAGTTCGCCACGGCGAACGCCTTCGCCGCCAAGCCGGGCGGCTATCTCGCCCTGCCCGCCCCCGGCGGTACGATCGCGCAAGTGCTGTTCGGCCTCGAGGACGAGGGCGCAAGATCCCGCGACCTGTTCCGGCCGGGCGCCCTGCCCGGCCTGTTGCCGCCGGGCACCTATCGCTTTGCGAATGCACCGCACGATGCACGGCTCGCCGCACTCGCCTTCGCGCTCGGCTGCTACCGCTTCGCTCGCTACCGCAAGGCTGATGGCCCCGATGTCCGCCTGGTGCCGCCTGACGGCGTCGACGCCGTCGAGATCAGCCGCATGGCCGATGCCGCGATGCTGGCGCGCGACCTCATCAACACGCCGTCCAACGACATGGGGCCGGAGGAGCTCGCCGCAGCCGCCCAAGAGCTCGCCAGCGAATTCGGCGCGAGCTTTGCCTGCACCATCGGCGAGGATCTGAGGACGGATTTTCCCCTGATCCACGCCGTCGGCATGGCCTCGGACCGCGCGCCGCGACTGATCGACATCGGCTGGGGCGATCCCGCCCATCCCAAGGTGACGCTGGTCGGCAAGGGCGTGTGCTTCGACACCGGCGGGCTCGACCTGAAGCCGTCGAGCGGCATGCTGATCATGAAGAAGGACATGGGCGGCGCCGCCAACGTTCTGGCGCTCGCGCGCATGGTGATGGACGCGAAGCTGAAGGTCCGGCTGCGCGTGCTGATTCCGGCGGTCGAGAATGCGGTCGCCGGCAATGCCTTCCGCCCGCTCGACATTTTTACATCGCGCAAGGGGATCACGGTCGAGATCGGCAACACGGACGCCGAAGGGCGGCTCGTGCTCGCCGATGCCCTGGCGCTCGCCGACGAGGAGAAGCCCGACCTGCTGATCGATCTCGGCACACTGACGGGAGCTGCACGCGTCGCGCTGGGGCCGGATTTACCGCCCTTTTACACCAATGATGAGACGCTTGCCGCCGACGTCGCGCGCTGCGCCGTCAAGGAGAACGATCCGTTGTGGCGCATGCCGCTGTGGCCGGCCTACGATGCGTGGCTGGACTCCAAGACCGCCACCATCACCAACGCACCGTCCGGCGGCTTTGCCGGGTCGATCACCTGCGCGCTGTTCCTGCAACGCTTCGTCGAGCAGGCCAAGAGCTGGCTGCATGTCGACATCTATGGCTGGACGCCGTCGGCGAAGCCGGCGCGCCCCGAAGGCGGCGAGTGCCAGGCCGCGCGCGCCATCTACACATTGCTGAGCGAGCGCTATGCATGATCCAGGACACGATCCAAGGCTGACACCGGCGCGGGCCGACCTCGCCGCCAAATATCTCGAAGGCAAGGTGCAGGCGGAGCGTTTCGTCACCGGCGAGGAATTCGAGGTGACGGACGCGATTGCAGCGGTGCGCGAACAGCCGTCCTCGGACGCGATGCTGATGACGGAGGCGCTGCGCGGCGAGCGCGTCACGGTCTACGATCGCAATGGCGAGGGCTGGGCCTGGGGCCAGCTGGGAAGTGACGGCTATGTCGGCTGGCTTCCCGATGCGGCGCTCATGAAGCCGACGGCCGCCCCGACGCACAAGGTCAGCGCGCTGCGGACGTTTGCGTTCCCGGGCCCCTCGATCAAGCTGCCGCCAGCCGGCACGCTCGTGATGGGATCGAAGATTGCGGTGGCGCGCGAGGACGGCAGCTTCGCGGTGACGCGCGACGGAGCTTATCTGCCGAAGGCGCATCTCGGCCCGCTCGATCATCGCGAGCCGGACTTCGTTGCGGTGGCCGAACGCTTCGTCGGCACGCCCTACCTCTGGGGCGGCAAGAGCAGCCTCGGCATCGATTGCTCGGGTCTCGTGCAGGTCTCGCTGACGGCGGCCGGCACCGGCTGCCCGCGCGACAGCGACATGCAGCAGGCCGGCCTTGGACGAGCCCTGGAGCCTCACGGGCAGAGCAAGCTGCAACGCGGCGACCTAATCTTCTGGAAGGGCCACGTCGCCATCGTCCGCGACGCCGGCACCATGGTTCACGCCAACGCGCATCATATGGCGACGGTGATCGAGCCGATCGAGCCGGCCATTGCACGGATCAAGCAGGCCGGCAGCGAGGTCGTGGCGATCAAGCGGCTCTAGGGCGTGTGCTCATAATTCACCGCTAATTTGCCGCGTCCGCTTTACTCTCCGAAGGCGACGTTGAAACCGGTATGGCCGAATGTCGGTCTTGGAAGCGGATCCGCATCTGATGGATGTCAGACGTCGCTATGTTGCTTGGGCACATTACCGGCGCTGGCCTTCGGCTTGGAAATCGGAGGGATGCAGCTGCCGAAGCGTGGATCGAGCGGATCGTAACGCGACTTTGTTCGCACGACGATATACAGCGCCGCCAGCGCGAAGGAACCGAGCAGCAGCAGCATCCAAACAGGTGGCCGACTTGCGATCAAAAGCACCGTTGCTCCAACCAGTAGCAAGACAACAGTGCCAGAAGACAGCTTTGAAGCCATCACCGCCTCCGCGGCTCGACGGCCAGATATTACCGTGGATATCGACATATTTGAGCGAAGCGGGCTGCGACACTCCAGCGCAGAGAGAACCGGAAGTCTCGTACGTTCCCCAGGCTCATTTTCCAGGGAATACACGCACGATCATTCGGGCAACCGTCACTCGAAAGGCAACCCGCCCCGGCTGATAGGCATCTCGCGGCGCAACTACGGAACAACGTTACAATTGGGAGAATTGCGGAACGAAACATGTCGTCAGTCTTTCTGCCTTTGGGAGGTGCCCCATGAGTTCTCAGGCCAGAGAAGGCGCGTGTGCGTTCGCTTGGCGGAACTACCTGCTGCTCCACAGCGGCATCAGCGAGAATGATAACAGGCGTTCCGCCCTCTATCGCTACATCGCCAGTCTTCGCGATACCGGCGAAGATGATTTCGATCTCCTGCAAATCGCCGCAGTCGCCTACTTGAAAAAACTGGATGAATTGCATGACGACCAATGTGCGCGACTCGCGGCAGATCAAGTTTTGGCCGAGTGTTTGAAAGCACGCAATTCACAACCCGAGAGGTGACTTTAGGCCATAACACCAGCGCGAAGGAGCGAACAGCATGGCAGACAAGACCGTTACTGCAAACCATCTCGCGGGCGACCCACAACGGCGCATCGCCGCAGCGACAGCAATCGGCATGAATGCCTTGATGCCGATGATCCACTTTCAGGTCTCAATGCTGAGGATGTGGGCCGATAGTATTGAGAAGCTCGCGGGCAATTACGAAAAGAAGTTGGAAGAAACAGCGACCACGGTCGAGGAACAATTAGACAAGGAACGCGCCGCGTAGATCAACGCGACAGGTAGGTGCGGTCCGCTTCGGCCACCAGCAGAAGCGTCCCTGGGGCTCGCGCTGTCGCGCGACCGGAATGCCGGGCTACGTCGCCACCGATCCATTCCCGGCCGTCTCCAGCCGGAAGGCTGCCGCGAACAGCGCGCGCGTGTAATCGCTCTTCGGGTTCTTGAACAGCTCGGCCGCCTGCCCCTCCTCGACCACCTTGCCGCCGCGCATCACGATCAGATGGCTGGCGAGCGAGGCGACGACGCGCAAATCGTGCGAGATGAACATGTAGGTGAGATCGCGCTTGCGCTGCAGCTCGCGCAACAGATCGACCATCTGCGCCTGGAACAGCATGTCGAGCGCGCTGGTCGGCTCGTCCAGCACGACGAAATCCGGCTCCAGCACCACCGCGCGCGCGATCGAGATGCGCTGGCGCTGGCCACCGGAAAACTCATGCGGATAGCGGTAGCGGGTGTCTGGTTTCAGTCCGACATCCTCGAGCGCCTTGACGACGCGCACCTCACGCTCCTCGCCCGACAGTTTCGGCTGATGCACGGTGAGGCCTTCGGCGATGATGTCGGCGACCGACATGCGCGGGCTGAGCGAGCCGAACGGATCCTGGAACACGATCTGCATGTCGCGCCGGAAGGGCCGCATCTCCTTGAAGCGCAGGCCCTGGATGTCTCTCCCCAGGAACACGATGCGCCCGTTCGAGGAGATCAGCCGCAGCAGCGCCAGCCCCAGCGTGGTCTTGCCTGAGCCGGATTCGCCGACGACGCCGAGCGTCTCGCCCTTGCGCACGGCGAGGCTGACGCCGTCGACCGCCTTGATGTGGCCGACCGTCTTGCGCATCAAGCCGCGCTTGATCGGAAACCACACTTTCAGATCGTCGGCCGACATCACCACCGGCGCATTCGGCTGCGGCGGCGCGGGATCCGGCTTCGGCTCGGCCGCGAGCAGGTCGCGCGTATAGGGATGCTTCGGCGTCTTGAACACCTGCTCGACCGGCCCCTGCTCGACGATCTCGCCGCTCTTCATGACGCAAACGTGGTCGGCGATGCGGCGCACGATGCCGAGATCATGGGTGATGAAGAGCAGGCTCATGCCGAGCCGCGCGCGGATCTCGGCGAGCAGCGCCAGGATCTGCGCCTGCACGGTGACGTCGAGCGCCGTGGTCGGCTCGTCGGCGATCAGCAGATCGGGCTCGTTGGCGAGCGCCATCGCGATCATCACGCGCTGGCGCTGGCCTCCTGAGAGCTGGTGCGGATAGCTGTTGAGCCGCGTCTCCGGATCGGGGATGCCGACCTGGGTCAGCAGCTCCAGCGTCCGCTTGCGCGCCAGCGCGTTGCTGGTGGGATTGTGCAGCTGGATGATCTCGCCGATCTGCGCCTCGATCGTGTGCAGCGGATTGAGCGAGGTCATCGGCTCCTGGAAGATGATGGAGATGTCGCTGCCGCGGACCTCCCGCATCTGCTGCTCGGACTGGTCGATCAGCTCCTGTCCCTTGAAGCGGATGCTTCCCGAGGGATGCGAGGCGTTCGGATAGGGCAGCAGCTTCAGGATCGAGAGCGCGCTCACGGACTTGCCGGAGCCGGATTCGCCGACCAGCGCCAGGCATTCGCCGCGCTTGATCTGGAACGAGACCTTGTCGACCGCGAGTGTCGTGGCGCCACCCTGGTGGAAGGCCACCGAAAGGTCGCGCACGGCAAGCAGGGGCTGGTTGATCGCGTCCATTGGCTTACCTGAACGTCTTGCGCGGATCGAAGGCGTCGCGCACGGCTTCGCCGATGAAGATCAGGAGCGACAGCATGATCGCGACCGAGAAGAAGCCGGAGAAACCGAGCCACGGCGCCTGCACGTTGGACTTGGCCTGTGACAGCAGCTCGCCGAGCGAGGGTGAGCCCGGCGGCAGGCCGAAGCCAAGGAAGTCGAGTGCCGTCAGCGTCATCACCGACGAGGAAACGATGAACGGCAGGAACGTCATGGTCGCGACCATCGCGTTCGGCAGCAGGTGACGGAACATGATGACCGGGTTGGAGACGCCGAGCGCGCGGGCGGCCTGGATGTATTCGAAGTTGCGCCCGCGCAGGAACTCGGCCCGCACGAGACCGACCAGCGAGACCCAGGAGAACAGCAGGAGAATGCCGAGCAGCACGAAGAAGCCGGGCACGAGGACCGAGGACAGGATCAAGAGAAGATAGAGCGACGGAATTGCCGTCCATATCTCGATGAAGCGCTGGAAGATGAGATCGACCCGGCCGCCGAAATAACCCTGTACCGCTCCCGCCGCGATGCCGATGACGGATGAGATGATCGTGAGGCAAAGGCCGAACAGCACCGAGATGCGGAAGCCATAGATCAGCCGCGCCACCACGTCGCGCCCCTGGTCGTCCGTACCTAACCAGTTGTATTCGAGGTCGCGGCAGCTCTTCAGCCCCTTCTTCTCGACCACCGGCTTGCATTGCGCTTCGGTGAGCATCCAGGTCGGCGGCGACGGCGCCGGCGTCGGCAAGTCGAGATTGTGAGTGTCGTAGGAATAGCGGATCAGGGGCCAGACGATGGCGCCGCCCTTGTCCTTGATGAGCTTCTGCAAGTAGGGGTCGCGGTAGTCGGCAGCCGTCTCGAAATCGCCGCCGAAGGTGGTTTCCGAATAAGTCACGAAGGCGGGCCAATAGAGACGGCCGTCGAATTTGACCAGGAAAGGTCGATCGTTGGCGATCAGCTCGGCGAACAGCGAGATCACGAAGAGGGCGATGAATATCCAGAACGACCAATAGCCGCGGCGGTTGGCCTTGAAGTTCTGCCATCGCCGCCTATTCAGCGGCGAAGGCGCGAACGGCTTTCGCGTGATCGGAACGATCTCACCCAGCGGAGACTGGGTCGTGGTCTCGATCGGCGTCGGCGCGATAACCGTCATCAGACCTCCCGCGCCTCGAAATCGATCCGGGGGTCGATCCACATATAGGTCAGGTCGGAGATCAGGTTGATCACGAGGCCGACCAACGAAAAGATGTAGAGCGTGCCGAACACCACGGGATAGTCGCGGTTGAGCACGCTCTCGAAGCTCAGCAGCCCGAGCCCGTCCAGCGAGAAGATGGTCTCGATCAGAAGCGAGCCTGAGAAGAAGGCGTGGATGAAGGTCCCGGGGAATCCGGCGATCACGATCAGCATCGCATTGCGGAAGACGTGGCCGTAAAGCACCCGGCCCTCGCTGCAGCCCTTGGCGCGCGCGGTCATGACGTATTGCTTGCGAATCTCATCCAAAAACGAATTCTTGGTCAGGAACGTCATGGTGGTGAACGCGCCGAGCCCCATGGCGATCAGCGGCAGCGTCAGGTGCCAGAAATAATCGAGGATCTTCCAGTACCAGGGAAACTGCGACCAGCCGTCCGAAGTCAGTCCGCGCAGCGGGAACCAGTTAAAGAAGGAGCCGCCGGCAAACAGGATGATGAGGAGGATTGCGAACAGAAAGCCGGGAATGGCATAGCCCAGCACGAGAATGGTCGACGTCCAGGTGTCAAAACGCGTGCCGTCCTTCACCGCCTTGCGGATGCCGAGCGGAATCGAGATCAGATAGGTGATCAGCGTCAACCAGATGCCGAGCGAAATCGAGACCGGCAGCTTCTCCTTGATCAGCTGAATCACGCTGACGTCGCGAAAATAGCTCTTGCCGAAATCGAAGCGGGCGAAATTCCACACCATCAGCGCGAAGCGTTCCGGTGCCGGCTTGTCGAAGCCGAATTGCGCCTCCAGCTTCTTGATGAAATCAGGATCGAGCCCCTGCGCGCCGCGATATTTCGAGTTGATGGAATCGCCGCCCGCGCCGACTTGCCCGGGCGCACGCTGCGCAAAGTCGCTACCGCCCGAAATGCGCGAGGTGCCGCCGGTATCGGCGCCGGAGAGCTGCGCAATCACGCGCTCGACAGGACCGCCAGGCGCGAACTGCACGACGACGAAGGAGACGAAGAGGATCCCGAGCAATGTCGGGATCATCAGGAGGATGCGGCGGGCGATATACGCGCTCATGATTATTTCGCCTGCTCGAGCTTGGCCGCCTTGGCGCGGTCGGACCACCAGATATCGGGAGCGCCTACGCCATTTGCGTAACGCGGCAGCTTCTGCGGATGACCGAATAGATCCCAATAAGCGAGCCGGTGCGTCTTGTTATACCACTGCGGCACCCAATAGCGGCCGGCGCGAAACAGCCGATCGAAGGCCCGGCAAGCGATCGTCAAGTCCTCGCGGTTGTCGGCCGCCATGATCTTCTCGATCATGGCGTCGATGGCCGGGCTGGCAACGCCGGCGAGATTGTACGAGCCCCTGGTGTTCGCAACCTGCGATGAGAAGAACGCACGCATGGCATCGCCCGGCGTCGCCGACATGCTGAAACGCTGGATCGTCATGTCGAAGTCGAAATCTTCCTGGCGCGCCTTGTGTTGCACGGCATCGACGAGGCGCACGCTCGCTTCGATGCCGAGCGTGCCCAGGTTCTTGATGTAGGGCGCATGGTGCGGCTGGAAGGAGGGCTCGTCCAGCAGGAACTCGATCCTGAACACGTCGCCGTTCGGCAGCACCCGTTTGCCGTCCTTGATCGGCACGCCGGCCTCGCTCAGCAGTTGCTGCGCCTTGCGCAACAGGCTTCGATCCTGCCCGGAGCCGTCCGAGACCGGCGGCGTGAACGGTGCTGCGAACACTTCATCGGGAACCTGACCGCGAAACGGCTCCAGCAGCTTCAGTTCTTCCGGCGAAGGCGCGCTGTCTCCCGCCATGAGATCGGAGTTCTGGAACGGCGATACCGTACGGGCATAAGCGCCGTACATGATGGTCTTGTTGGTCCATTCGAAGTCGAAGGCATTGATCAGGGCCTCGCGCACGCGCGGGTCTTTGAACTTCTCGCGCCGCGTGTTGATGAACCAGCCTTGCGCGCCGGACGGCGTGTCGTCGGGTACGGTTTCGAGCTTGACGCGATTATCTTTCACGGCCGGAAAGTCATAGCGTGTCGCCCAGATGCGGGAGGTGAACTCTTCGCGGTAAAGATAACTCTTGCCGGTAAAGCCCTCGAAGGCGACATCGCGATCGCGATAGAACTCATAGCGCACGACGTCGAAATTGTAGCTGCCGCGGCAAACCGGCAGATCGGCGGCCCACCAGTCCTTCACCCGCTCGTATTCGATGTAACGATTGACCTCGAACCTGCCGACCTTGTACGGACCCGAGCCCAGCGGAATCTCCAGCGACGTTTCGTCGAACGGGCGGGACGCATAGTACGCCTTCGAGAAGATCGGCAGGCTCGCGACATAGAGCGGCACGTCGCGCGCGCGTCCCTTGGCAAAGGTGACGACCAGCGTCGCGTCGTCGATCGCCTCCGCGCTGACCATGTCACGCATCTGCACGATGATCAGCGGATGGCCCTTGGTCTTCAGCGCCGTCAGCGAAAACGCCGCATCATGAGCAGTGAGCTTGGTGCCGTCGTGGAATTTCGCCTCGGGCCGCATCGTGAAGCGATAGACCAGCCTGTCCGGCGATATCCGCACGGATTTGGCGGCAAGGCCGTACATCGCGTCCGGCTCGTCGTTGGCGCGCACCATCAGCGGCACGAACGTCATGTCCATGCCTTGCGCGCCGTCGCCCTTCAGGATGAAGGCGTTGAGCGAGTTGAAGGTCTGATAGGACTGGTTGTACGCCTTCACCGACGGGATGAGCGAGAACGTGCCGCCCTTCGGCGCGTCCAGATTGACGTAGTCGAAATGACGGAAGCCGGCGGGATATTTGAGATCGCCGAATGCCGAAATGCCGTGCGCCTCGGTCCCCGCCTCCGAAGCACGCGCGCCGCGCAGCAGCGGTGCGCCAAGGGATGCACCGAGGGCGCCGCCGGCACCCAAAACAAGCACATGGCGGCGTGACATCTGCGTCATGCGGGAAATGTCCTTCACGACTTCTTTGCGATCCGCGCCGCCTTGTCTGCGTCGTACCACCAGATGAACGGGAAGCCGGACTGACCGTATCTGGGCAATTCCGACGGCCGGCCGAAGCGGTCCCAGCGCGCGGTGCGCACCTTCGTATAGGTCCACTGCGGCACGACATAGTGATTCCACAGCAGCACGCGATCGAGCGCCTTGGTCGCTGCGGCGAGATCGTCGCGATCCCTGGCGTAGATCACCCGCTCGATCAGCTTGTCGATCGCCGGATTCTTGATGCCGGCAATGTTGCGCGAACCGGCGATGTCGGCCGTCTTGGACGACCAGAATTCGCGCTGCTCGTTGCCCGGCGACTGCGACTCGCCCCACGAGTTGGTGACGATGTCGAAATCCCACTCGCGTGTCCTGTTCTCGTACTGGGTGGGATCGACCGTCCGCACGCTGACGGCGATGCCGAGCCGCTCCAGCGACGGCTTGTAGAACAGCGTGATCCGCTCGAAGCTCGGATCGGAATTCAGCAATTCCACGGAGAACTGTGTGCCGGTCTTGACGTCGATCAGCTTGCGGTCGCGCACCTCATAGCCGGCCTCCTTGAACAGGCGCAGCGCCTCGCGCAGATTGTCGCGAACGGCTTCCGGACTGCCGCCAACCGGATTGGTGTAGGCCGTCGTGAAGACTTCGGGCGGGACCTCGGAGCGGACGGTTTCGAGGATCTCGAGCTCCTTGCCCTGCGGCAAGCCGGTCGCCATGAGATCTTCGATGCCGTCGAAATAGCTGCTGATGCGCTTGTACTGACCGTAGAATATCTGCTTGTTCATCTCCTCGAAATCGAACGCGTAGTTGAGCGCACGGCGCACGCGGGGATCGCTGAACTTGGCGCGGCGCAGGTTCGGCACGAAGGCCTGCATCACGCCCGAGCTGCGATTTGCGAACTCCTCGAGGATCACGCGCTTTTCGGTGACGGCCGGGAAGTCGTAGGCAGTCGCCCAGTTCTTGGCGCTGTTCTCGGTGCGCCAATCCACCTGGTCAGCCTTGAAAGCCTCGATCGCGACGGTGGCGTCGCGGAAATACTCGTAGCGCAGCTCGTCGAAATTGTTGCGGCCGACATTGGCGGGCAGGTCGCGGCCCCAATAGTCCTTAACGCGCTCGAGCGCGATCGATCGTCCGGCAACGAATTCCTTGACCCTGTAGGGGCCGGAGCCAAGCGGCACTTCGAGCGTGGTGGCAGAAACATCGCGCTTGCGGCCCTGCGCGTCCGTTCCCTCCCACCAGTGCTTCGGCAGGACCGTGAGCTGCCCGACAATCTGCGGCAGCTCGCGATTGCCCGGCGCGTCGAACACGAATTTGACCTCGCGCTCGCCGACCTTTTCGGCCTTCACCACATGACTGTAGTACGCCGAGTACATCGGATGGTGCTTCTTGAAGGAATCGAGCGAGAAGATCACGTCATCCGCGGTCACCGGCTTGCCGTCATGCCATTTGGCTTGTGACCGCAACCGATAGGTGACGAAAGAGAAATCGTCCGGGTGGCTGACGGCTTCGGCCAGCGCGCCGTATTCGGTCGAGACTTCGTCGAGCGCGGGCGTCAGCAGGGATTCGTAGATGAATGCGACGGCTCCGGAAACCTGGCCCTTCACACCGGAGACGACGATGTTGAAATTGTCGAACGTGCCGACCGCGATCTGGCGCGCGACCCCGCCCTTGGGCGCTTCCGGATTGACGTAGTCGAAGCGCTTGAAGTCGGCGGGGTACTTGACCTTTCCGAACAGCGACAACGCATGGCGCCAAGGGAACGCGCTTGAAGCCGCTTCTCCGGCAGATTGCGCCGCGGCCGTGCCGATGACGGGAACGCCCGCGACGGAACCGAGGGCGGGGAGCGCTACAGCCGCAGTGCCGGTGAGCAGGAGATCGCGTCGGGTAATGGCCAAATCAACATTCCTGTCTTGAAGGAGGCTACTCCTTTAAGTTCCCAATATAGGCGAGGTTTCGACGGAATATGTTGCTTTTTCCTCATCTTGGTAGTCCGCCGCGCCATTCGCTGCGGCCAAACGCCCCGATAACGACCTCGCGAGGCCCGGATAAGGAAACGGCCAGGCTTTTCAGCCTGGCCGCATATTCCAAGACGGGTTTTTAAGGCCTTACTTCGACGCCGTCGGCAGCGGCTTGGGATGCTCCGACAGCGAATTCAGATAGGCGATGACATCGGCGCGCTCGGAATCCTTGGGAATGCCGGCGAAGCCCATCGCGGTGCCCGGGATGAAGCCCTTCGGATTGGCGATGAACTTGTTGAGGTCGTCGAACGTCCAGGTGCCGCCCTTGCCCTTCATGGCCGCCGAGAAGTTGAAGCCATTGCGGCCCTCGCCCCGTGCCTCGCCGACGACGCCATAGAGGTTCGGACCGACGCGATTCGGACCGCCCTTCTCGAAGGTGTGGCAGGCGCCGCACTTCTTGGCGGCGGCAGCGCCCTTCTCGACCGAGGCGGTCTGGAGCAACTTCTCAATGGGTTCGGAAGCCGCAGCGGCGGCGCCGCCTTCCTTGCCGTGGCCGGCGTCTTCCTTCACGGCGATCTCGAAGCCCGGCTTTTCCGGCATCTTGGGCGAGAACAGCGCATTCGCGGTGAAGCTCGTGACCAGCAGGATGAGACAGGTGCCGAGCACGGCACCGAGAATCTTATTCAGTTCGAAAGAGTCCATTTCCGGCCAGGCCCCACACCGCTGAGAAGGATTGAGCGGCCGGGCGGCCGCCAGGACGAGCCCCGGGAGAATCACACGTTCCTTGTCTTTCCCCCGAGTTTTGCCATTGAGATATCGGTTTGCCCGGGGTCTGGCAACCCGTATAAGCGACCCGGCTTTGAACCCGTCCCCACCCCATTTCTCGGCGCGGAAAACGCCCCGTTTCCAGGCTCTTGACCCGATGACCGATCCCCGCATCCTGGTGCTGATCCCGGCCCGCATGGCCGCCACCCGCCTGCCCGGCAAGCCGCTCGCCGATATCGCGGGCCTGCCGATGATCGTGCATGTGCTGCGCCGTGCGGAAGCCGCCGGCATCGGCCGGGTCGCTGTGGCTACCGACACGCCGGAGATCGCGGCCGTCGTAGCAGCCCATGGCGGCGAGGCCGTGATGACCCGCACCACACACCCCTCCGGCTCGGACCGCATCCACGAGGCCATGCAGAAGCTCGATCCCGAGGGCAAGGCCGAGATCGTGATCAATCTCCAGGGCGATTTCCCGACGATCACGCCGCAGACCATCCGCGAGGTGCTGCCGCCCTTTGCCGACCCCGCGGTCGACATCGTGACCCTGGCCTCGCAGATCCACACCGAGGAGGAGGACCTCGCGCCGAGCGTCGTGAAGGCCGTCGGCTCGCCGATCGGGCCGCGGCGGCTGCGGGCACTATATTTCACCCGCGCCACGGCCCCTTACGGCAACGGACCGCGTTACCACCACATCGGCCTTTACGCCTACCGCCGCGCTGCGCTGGAGCGGTTCGTGTCGCTGCCGCCTTCGCCCCTAGAACTTCAGGAAAGCCTGGAACAACTCCGGGCGGTGGAGGCCGGCATGCGCATCGACATCATGATCGTCGACAGCGTGCCCCGCGGCGTCGACACACCGCCCGATCTCGAAACCGCCCGCAGCATCCTTTCCAAATCCTGAGCCGCTGCTACAAGGCCGATCATGAGCAAGCTGAAAATCGCATTCCAGGGCGAGCCTGGGGCCAATTCCCACATCGCCATTGTCGAGGCCTATCCCGACGCCGAGCCGATGCCCTGCGCCACCTTCGAGGACGCCCTGTCGGCAATCTCGTCGGGCGAAGCCGATCTCGGCATGATCCCGATCGAGAACTCGGTCGCCGGCCGCGTCGCCGACATCCATCACCTCCTGCCGGCCTCCGGCCTCTTCATCATCGGCGAATGGTTCTTGCCGGTCCGGCATCAGCTGATGGCGGTGAAGGGGGCCAAGATCTCCGACATCAAGTCCGTCGAGAGCCATGTCCACGCGCTCGGCCAGTGCCGGCGCATCATCCGCAAGCTCGGCATCAAGCCGATCGTGCACGCCGACACCGCCGGCAGCGCACGCGACATCTCCGAGCGCAAGGACAAGACGGTCGCCGCGATCGCCTCGCGTCTGGCCGCAAAGATCTACGGCCTCGACATCCTCGCCGAGGATATCGAGGACGAGGCCCACAACACCACGCGCTTCGTGGTGCTGGCGCGTGAGCCGAAATGGGCCGCGCAAGGGTCGGGCCCGCTGGTCACCACGTTTGTCTTCCGGGTGCGCAACTTGCCGGCCGCGCTCTACAAGGCGCTCGGCGGCTTTGCCACCAACGGCGTTAACATGACCAAGCTCGAGAGCTACATGGTCGACGGCAATTTCTTCGCCACGCAGTTTTATGCCGACGTCGACGGCCACCCCGAAGACAAGGGCCTCGCCTTCGCGATCGAGGAGCTGAAATTCTTCTCGCGCGAATTCCGCATCGTCGGCGTGTATCCGGGGCACCCGTTCCGCGCGACGTTCAGCGAGACGCAGCAGGATTGATGCCGTCGTTCCGGGGCACGCAAAGCGTGAACCCGGAACCTCGAGATTCCGGGTTCGATGCTTCGCATCGCCCCGGAATGACGGTGAGTGCTTACGCCGCCTTCGCCAATCCGAACGCCGCCGCCAGCAGCGAATACGACTTCTTTCGCGCCTCGTGGTCGTACACCGCCGTGATCACCATCAATTCGTCCGGCTTGCTGGAATCGATCAGCGGCTGGAGCTTCTTCTGCACGGTCGCAGGGCTGCCGACGAATAAGCGCGAGCGGTTGCGGGCGATCGAGATGCGCTCGGCGTCGGAGTAGGGATAGGCCAGCGCCTCCTCGACGCTCGGCAGCGGCAGATACTGGCCGCGGTCGCGGCGGAGGCGATTGAGGTCGAAGGATGTCGCGAGCTTTTCAGCTTCCTCGTCGGTCTCCGCCGCGATGACGGCGACGGCAAGGATCGCGTGCGGCGTGGCGCGCCAGGCCGAGGGCTGGAAGCGGTTGCGGTAATGCACCATCGCATCGATCGCATCATGGGACGCAAAATGATGCGCGAAGGCGAAGCCCATGCCGACTTGCGCGGCAAGCTCCGACGAATAATCGCTGGAGCCGAGCAGCCAGATCGGCGGCAGCTTGGTGTCGTCGGGCATCGCGACGACGTTGTTGTAGGGGTGCCCTGACGGAAATTCTCTCGTCTCCCACAAGATCAGTTCGTGCAGCCGCTCCAGAAAATCGTCGCCCTCGCGGCGATCGAGCCGGCTGCGCAGCGCGTAGGCCGTGGCACCATCGGTACCGGGCGCGCGGCCGAGGCCCAGGTCGATGCGGCCGGGAAACAGCGCCTCCAGCATCTTGAAGCGCTCGGCCACCACCAGCGGCGCGTGGTTGGGCAGCATTACCCCGCCGGAGCCGACGCGGATCTGCTTCGTCACCGCCGCGATCTGCCCGATCATCACGTCGGGCGCCGGGCTCGCGACGGAGGCGAGGTTGTGATGCTCGGCGAGCCAGTAGCGGACATAGCCGAGCCCATCGACATGCTTCGCCAGATCGATGCTGTTGCGCAGCGCCGCGGCGGGTTTTGTGCCTGTGGTGACGACGGAGAGGTCAAGGACTGAGAGCGGGATCATGGCGCGTTAACGTAGTGGAGGGCTGCGCGGCGGCAATGGGCAGACAGCGCAGGTCTGGCGTGTGCGGACCGCGAGCCGATACGCCCCGCCAAACGAAGCGTTGGGACAGACGACATTGGCGTGACGGCGAATTCCATCCTGCCCATCGCGACGATCAACCATCTGACTACCGCAATTCGAGATATATTATTGATTTTACATAGTTTATTGAATTGACGCACTTCCCACAATTCATTCCGAAGGCACAAAAATTCAACCCACCTCGGGCCAAGTGGGCCATTTCCCATCCCCGATGGGCTGTCGAGTGCGGCCGCGTTGGCTTATCTTAGCGGCTCCTGATCTAGACCTGACCGCAGGCCGCGAAGACCCGGAGTGAGTGGTGCCATGACTGATCTGACGAAGCCTGCGACAGCCGACGGGCACCTGAAGCGGCCTGCGATCTCCTTCGAGTTCTTTCCGCCCAAGACCGAGGAGATGGAGCGCAATCTCTGGGAGACCATCAACCGGCTCGCCCCGCTCGACCCGAAATTCGTCTCGGTGACCTATGGCGCCGGCGGCTCGACCCGCGAGCGCACCCATTCGACCATCGCCCGCATCCTCAAGGAGACCGCGCTGCTGCCGGCCGCGCACCTGACCTGCGTCGGCGCCTCGCGCGGCGAGATCGACGAGATCGTCGACCGGTATCACGAGGTCGGCGTCCGCCACATCGTCGGCTTGCGCGGCGATCCGCCCGGCGGCATCGGCACGCCCTATTCCAGCCATCCCGACGGTTACCAGAGCTCCGCGGACCTCGTCGCGGGCATCAAGAAGCGGCACGGCGACATCGAAGTGTCGGTGTCCGCCTATCCCGAGAAGCACCCCGAAGCGCGCGATTTCGACGCCGACATCGACACGCTCAAGGCCAAGGTCGATGCCGGCGCGACCCGCGCGATCACGCAGGTATTTTTCGATAACGACCTCTACTTCCGTTATCTCGACCGTGTCCGCGCCCGCGGGATCAACATCCCCGTCGTGCCGGGCATCATGCCCATGCACAATTTCAAGCAGGCGAGAGCCTTCGTCACGCGCGCCGGGACATCCGTGCCGGACTGGCTCGCGGAGAAATTCGAGGGCCTGGACGACGACGCCGAGACCCGCAAGCTGGTGGCCGCGACAGTTGCCGCCGGCCAGGTGCAGAAGCTGGCGAAGCACGGCGTCGACACCTTCCATTTCTACACCATGAACCGCGCCGATCTCGTGTTCGCGATCAGCCATTTGCTCGGCATTCGCGCCAAGAGCGCGCAGAAGGCGGCGTAAGACAACATGACCGTACCCACCTCTCCCAAGCGAACTGCCCTGCTCAACGCCGCGCACGAGCGTATTCTTGTGCTCGACGGCGCCATGGGCACGATGATCCAGAACCTCCAGCTCGACGAGGCCGCCTTCCGCGGCGAGCGCTTCAAGAACTTCCACCGCGACCTGCGCGGCAACAACGATTTGCTGATCCTGACCCAGCCGCAGGCGATCGAGGACATCCACGCCGCGTACCTTCGCGCCGGCGCCGACATCGTCGCGACCAACACCTTCTCCACCACGTCGATCGCGCAGGCCGATTACGACCTCACCGACATCGTCTACGAGATGGCGCGCGAAGGCGCCCGCCTCGCCGGCAATGCGGCACGGCGCGTCGAAGCCGAGGACGGCAAGCCGCGCTTTGTCGCCGGCGCCATTGGACCTACCAACCGCACCGCCTCGATCTCGCCCGACGTGTCCAATCCGGGCTACCGCGCCGTCACTTTCGACGATCTGCGCAAATCCTATGGCGAGCAGATCAACGGCATGCTCGACGGCGGCGTCGACCTGCTGCTGGTCGAGACCATCTTCGACACGCTGAACGCCAAGGCGGCGCTCTATGCGATCGCCGAGATCACGGAGGCACGCGGCATCGACGTGCCCGTGATGGTGTCGGGCACCATCACCGACAAATCCGGCCGCCTGCTCTCGGGCCAGATGCCGGAAGCGTTCTGGAATTCGGTGCGGCACGCAAAACCCGTCACCATCGGCTTCAATTGCGCGCTCGGCGCCGAAGACCTGCGCGCGCATATCGCCGATATCGGCCGCGTCGCCGATACGCTGGTCTGCGCTTACCCCAATGCCGGCCTGCCCAACGAGTTCGGCCAGTATGACGAGACGCCGGAATACATGGCGCGCCTGGTCGGCGAGTTCGCGCGCGACGGCCTCGTCAACATCGTCGGCGGCTGCTGCGGCACCACGCCGGACCATATTGCCGCAATCGCCGCGGCCGTTGCACCGCACAAGCCGCGCATCGTGCCGGAGATCGAGCCTCGCTTGAGGCTCTCCGGTCTCGAGCCCTTCATCCTGACGGACGCCATTCCCTTCGTGAATGTCGGCGAGCGCACCAACGTCACGGGCTCCGCACGCTTTCGCAAACTGATCACCGCCGGCGACTACACGGCCGCGCTGCAAGTCGCACGCGACCAGGTCGAGAACGGCGCGCAGATCATCGACGTCAACATGGACGAGGGCCTGCTCGACTCCGAAGCGGCGATGGTGACGTTCCTCAACCTCGTCGCCGCCGAGCCCGACATCGCCCGCGTCCCCGTGATGGTCGACAGCTCGAAATTCTCGGTGATCGAGGCCGGCCTGAAATGCGTGCAGGGCAAGCCGGTCGTCAACTCGATCTCGATGAAGGAAGGCGAGGAGAAGTTCATCCACGAGGCCAAGATCGCCCGCCGTCATGGCGCGGCTGTCGTGGTCATGGCGTTCGACGAGGTCGGCCAGGCCGATACGTTCGCGCGCAAGACCGAGATCTGCAAGCGCGCCTACGACATCCTGGTGAACCGCGTCGGCTTCCCGCCCGAGGACATCATCTTCGATCCGAACATCTTCGCGATCGCGACCGGTATCGAGGAGCACAACAATTACGGCGTCGACTTCATCGAGGCGACGCGCTGGATCCGGCAGAACCTGCCCGGCGCGCACATTTCTGGCGGTGTGTCCAACCTCTCGTTCTCGTTCCGCGGCAACGAGCCGGTGCGCGAGGCCATGCACTCGGTGTTCCTGTATCACGCCATCAAGGCCGGCATGGACATGGGCATCGTCAATGCCGGGCAGATGATCGTCTATGACGACATCGATCCCGAGCTGCGCCAGGTGTGCGAGGACGTCATCCTCAATCGCGACCCGGGCGCGTCGGAGCGGCTGCTGGCGCTCGCGGAAAAATTCCGCGGCAACAAGACCCAGACCAAGGAAGCCGACCTCGCCTGGCGCGAATGGCCGGTGGCGAAGCGGCTGTCGCATTCGCTGGTGCACGGCATCACCGAATTCATCGAAGTGGATACCGAGGAAGCCCGCAAGGCGTCGTCGCGTCCGCTCGACGTCATCGAAGGCCCGCTGATGGCCGGCATGAACGTGGTCGGCGACCTCTTCGGCGACGGCAAGATGTTCCTGCCGCAGGTGGTGAAATCCGCGCGCGTCATGAAGCAGGCGGTGGCCTGGCTGATGCCGTTCATGGAGGAAGAGAAGGCGCGCAACCTTGCCAACGGCATCGGCACCGAAGGCTCCTCGTCGGCCGGCAAGATCGTGCTCGCCACCGTCAAGGGCGACGTCCACGACATCGGCAAGAACATCGTCGGCATCGTGCTCCAGTGCAACAATTTCGAGGTCATCGACCTCGGCGTGATGGTGCCCGCCGCCAGGATCGTCGAGACCGTGAAGGCGGAGAAGGCCGACATCGTCGGCCTGTCCGGCCTGATCACGCCCTCGCTCGACGAGATGGCGTTCTTCGCCGGCGAATTGCAGCGTGAGGGCTTGAAGCTGCCGCTGCTGATCGGCGGCGCCACCACGAGCCGCGTGCATACCGCGGTCAAGATCGACCCGAGCTACCGCGCCGGTCCCGTCGTGCACGTCAACGACGCCAGCCGCGCCGTCGGCGTCGCCTCCGCGCTGCTCTCGCCGGAGAAGCGCGTGGCCTATGCCGCCGAGGTGCGCGCCGAATACGCAAAAATCTCCGACGCGCATCTGCGCGCGCAGGCCGACAAGAAGCGGCTGAAGCTGGCAGACGCCCGCAAGAACCGAGTGCCGGTCGATTTTGCCGCGAACAAGCCGGTGAAGCCGACCTTCCTCGGCACCAAGAGCTTTGACGCATACGATCTCGCCGAGCTCGTGCCCTATATCGACTGGACGCCGTTCTTCCAGACCTGGGAGCTCGCCGGGCGCTTCCCCGCGATCCTCGACGACGCCAAGGTCGGCGAGGTCGCGCGTTCGCTCTATGACGACGCGCGCAAGATGCTCGACCTGATCGTCAAGGAGAAATGGTTCCGGGCGCGCGCCACCGTCGGCTTCTGGCCGGCGAACGCGGTCGGCGACGACATCGCGCTGTACGCCGACGAGAGCCGGACCAAGCAGATCGCCACGCTGCACACGCTGCGCCAGCAGCTCGAAAAGCGCGAGGGCCGTTTCAACGCGGCGCTCGCCGACTTCATCGCGCCGGTTGACACGGGCGTGCCCGACTACGTCGGCGGCTTCGTCGTCACCGCCGGGATCGGCGAGGACGCGGTCGCCGACCGCTTCAAGATGGCGAACGACGACTACTCCTCGATCCTGTGCAAGGCGCTGGCCGATCGCCTCGCCGAGGCCTTTGCCGAACGCATGCACGCGCGCGTGCGCCGCGAGTTCTGGGCCTATGCGCCGGACGAGGCGCTCTCCTGCGACGATCTGATCCTGGAAAAATACCAGGGCATCCGTCCCGCGCCGGGCTATCCCGCGCAGCCCGATCACACCGAGAAGGCGACGCTGTTCGAGCTGCTCGATGCCGAGGCCACGGCCGGCGTGAAGCTGACCGAGAGCTTTGCGATGTGGCCGGGCTCCTCTGTGTCCGGGCTCTATTTCGCGAACCCCGCGAGCTATTATTTCGGCGTCGGCAAGATCGAGCGCGATCAGGTCGAAGACTACGCCGCGCGCAAGGGCATGAGCATCACGGAGGCCGAGCGCTGGCTCGCGCCGGTGCTGAACTACATCCCGGCGCGAGAGGGGACCGACAAGGCCTTCGCGGCGACGCCGGCGAACGACGAGACGTCAAAGGACCTCGCCTCGCATCCGCCGGGCTGCACTTGCGCGGTGCACCTCGTCTGGCAGAAGAAGCGCGCGGGGGCGGGATAGACCCGCCTCTAAATCAAAAATGCGAAAACAACCCCATGCACAGTAGGGATGGGGTTGAAAGGCCTGAGGAATTTCGGTCTTACCGAAGCGGCTTGCGACGTCGGGCAAAACACCAGTAATATGCGATCATCGTCCACCGTGACTGTCGTCGTCGGTTGGAAGCGCGCACCACACCTTCGGTGTCGTCCTGGCGGAAGCCAGGACCCATACCGCGTGATCCATCGGCGGATATCGCTAGCAATACCGAACAACGAATCTTCGCCAAACTGCTCCCTGGGGTAATGGGTCCTGGCTTTCGCCAGGACGACATTGGGGAGCCTACATGTAGCGCCAACCGCTGCACGAATTCTTGAACGCGGTGCCCCTTGGCAGCGCTCCGCCTCAACGGCCCACGCATCAACGGAACCCGCCGCGTGTGAACTCGTTCACTTGTCCGCTCAACCTTGATTCGCTAATCTATCGGCCTACTACCTTCAAACCGACGGTTTGCTTGGGATCGAACATATGAAGCAGTTCATTGCACTGTTCGTCGCCGCGATCGCCCTTGTCGTCCTGCCCACGATTGCCGCGGCGGACTGTCCGAAAGGCTACGTGCCATGCGGCGAACGAAGTCAGTTGTGCTGCCCGGGAAAATAGCCAGCCGCAAATGGCTTTGGCTTGGTAGCGGGGTATTTGTCGCGATCGGCCTGGTGATGGTCGCAGTCTTCGTCGGAATCCCGCGCAAGAAGCAGACGATCACGGCCATCCTCTCCGAGACCGGATATTTCGAGGTGGTGCCGCCGAGCACGTTCGGCGGTCCCGGCACGATCAACACGATCGAGTATCTGAGCAACGGCCGGCTGGAACTGCATCCGACCTGCGATGTCGACCCTGCGCTCCTGGCCAGCAAGATCCAGAAATCACGGACCGTCGACCGGGACTTGAAGCAAACGCTCGAGAAGAAACTCGACGTCTCGGCCGAGGTGAGGGAGAAGCTGTCGGCTGTCGCCGGGATGCAGCAGGTCGAAGCGGTCAACCTCAAGCTCGAGAACGCCAACATCCTGCTGATTTCCGACGAGTCGCTGATCTCGGCCCGGAACGCATTGCTGAAGGCGGAATGCGAGGACGCGGTGGCCCAGAACGTGTCGAGTGGCGGCGTCGTGTGCCAGACGCGGTCCGTTCTGGAGGCCGATGTCGTCTACGAGATCAAATATCACAACAAGATCTCGATGGAGGAGAAGGCCAAGCTGACATCCGAGATCGCAGCGAAACTCGACCTGGACGTCCATCAGGGCGCGGACGACAAGGTGTCCGGCTCTCAATTGTTCTTCGGCATAAGACTGTCGCCCAATCCGATCGTCCTGAACACCGCGGCTGGCGAGATCAAGCCCTGTTCGCGGAAATAAGGCCTGCGTTCCGCGCTTCATCCCCTCGGCGGCAGGGCAATCGCATTTAAGGCCGTTGCGCTGCGGCTCATCCTTCGAGACGCCCGCCTTTGGCGGGCCCTCAGGATGAGGACGGAGTGCGCGGCAGCAATTTCGACCGGCAAAGATGCCGCTCAGCCTCATCCTGAGGAGACCGCTGGAAGCGGTCGTCTCGAAGGACGAGGCGTGCGCTCAGGCCCCCGCCAGGAAGTCACATGGGATAGTCCTGCCTTCGGCGGCAGCAGCGATTGCACGATCTCCCGAAAAGGCGGCAGCGCTGTGAACGCGACGCGCGCTCGCCGCGACCAATGGCGATCGCCGCCACAGAGCAGGGAATCGGATGCTGGACGCCCAACAATTGATGTGGACGCAGATTGCGGCCGGCATCTCGGTGCTGCTGTTTGGATTGATGCTGTTCAATCTGGTCCGCATGCGGGGCCGGATGCAGGCCGCGCGGAGCTGGGACAAGGTGGAGGGCATCATCACGGTCTCGAGGGTCGATCAGCCGGCGACGCACGCCTCGGATGATCGGAACGACGCCAAGCCTGTCATCCGCTATCGCTATCAGGCCGGCGGCCAGGAGCTGGAAAGCGACAAGGTCTTTGTCGGCGGCCCCGCCATCACGACGAGGGTACTGGCCGCAAAACTGATCGGACGATATCCGGTCGGCGCGCATGTCGACGTCCATGTCGATCCGAAGCAACCGACCGAGGCGTTGCTCGAACCTGCTGCCGCGCAGAACGTCGCGGCACTGGTGGCGTTCACAATCGTGTTCGGCTTCATTGCCACCACCCTCACCGCGCATTCGCTCGCGGGTCACGTGCTCTACACAAACAACGGCGTTCCGCTGTTCGCGTTCGCGTTGCCGATCATCGTGCTCGTAGGCGGCGTGTTCTGCGTCGCAGAGTATGTCCGGACGCGCCGGCTGGCGAGCGCCAGCCTGCGCTGGCCGACCGCGGCTGGCAGGGTCACCCGTTGCGACGTGATCGAGGAAATCATCGAGGAGAAGAGCGACGACGACGACAAGTCGCGGTCCAGCAAGCTCCAGCACCGCTATCAGGTCGACCTGCGCTACGCCTACAGGGTCGACAAGCGCGACTTCATCGGCACCGAGGTCGATTGGGGCGGCACCATGATCTCCGGGCTGCGCGAGGTCGCCGAAAAGGCCGCAGCGAAATATCGTCCCGGGCAGAACGTCAAAGTTTATTACGATCCGGAACGACCGGGACATGCGGTGCTGGAGCCTGCGAGCCGGGAGGGCGCGCTGGGGCCGCTCATCGGTGCCGCGGTCTGCGCGGTCGTCGGAGGTCTTTTCCTGACAATCCTGATCAAGGTCGGGTTCGCATAGAGGCGCTTGATGCGGCTCACCCCTTCGGCGGTGCCAACGGCTGCACGATCTCCTGGAATGGCGTCAGCGCCTCGCAGCGCTCGGCATGCGCCGCGAGCGCCGGATAGCGCGCCGCGTCGAACAATTGCGGATGCGCCTCGCGGGCAAAGCGCACGACGCAGGCCACCGCGATATCGGCGTGGCCAATGCGGTCGCCCAGCCAGTATGGCGTCGTCACCTTGGCGCGCTCGGCGTCCAGCACGCCGAGCACGTCGCCGATCTGCGCCTGGCAGCGCTCGACCCACAGCGCAAGCTGCTCCTTCCGCAGCACGCGCTCATAGAGCAGGCTCACCGCCTTGTCGCCGAGACCGGAAGCGAGCGCGCAGATGCGCAGGTGCTGTCGTCGCTCGGCGCCGCTGCGCGGCAGCATCGCCTTGCCCTCGCCGACCAGCTCATCGAGATATTCGAGGATGATCGCGCTCTCGATCAGCGCCTCGCCGTCGTCGAGCACCAGCGTCGGGACGCGGCGCAGCGGATTATAGGGCGCGATCTTGTCGGCATCGCCGAAGGTGGACCACGGCCTGTGCTCGAAGGAGAGCCCGTAAAGCCGTAGCGCAATCGCGACGCGGCGGACGAAGGGGGAGTCGTATTGGCCGATCAGGAACATGGTTCGCGCTCACTCGTTGGAACACGGCAGGGCCGGTCAGTTTCCACGACAAGATCGGCTCGGCGCAAGAAAGAAGATGGAAATGGAGCATTGCGTCGGGTGCAACGTCGCCTGCAGCAACATCTGCGCGATCAAAGGCCGTCCTGGATCGAGCGCTTGATGGCGGCGATCGCGGTTTCGTTGCGCCTGTACATCGTCCACTGCTTGATCCGCTTGGCGCGCACCAGCTTTGCGGCGGTCAGGACCCGCATGTGCTCGCTCAGGGTCGGCGCGCTGACACCGAGCTTCTCTGCGATCAGCAATCCGCAGACGCCGTCATCGACCAGATCGCCATCGGCCTGCTCGCGAAAATGCTTCCGCGGATCCCGCAACCAGTCCAGGATCTGCAGGCGGCGCTCGTTGGCCAGCGCGCGCAGGGCGACAGTGACTTTCATTTAGCCATTTTGCTAATTACCTAATTGATGTCAACTCTCCGATGCGCTATAGGGAACGGCATCATGACAGCGACAATGGACATCACGCGGGAGCGGATTGCGGCGACCGAGGTCGTCATTCGTCCGCACATAAGGCGCACGCCACTCGTTATGGCCGATCTTGCCGATTTCGGCCTGCCGGCGGCACCCATCACGTTCAAGCTCGAGATGCTGCAGCATTCCGGATCCTTCAAGGCGCGGGGCGCTTTTGCCAACCTGCTGCTGCGGCCGGTGCCGGAGGCGGGCGTGGTCGCCGCATCCGGCGGCAATCACGGGGCGGCGGTCGCCTACGCGGCGCAGCGGCTCGGCATCCCCGCCACGATCTTCGTGCCCGACATCACCTCGCCAGCCAAGGCCGAGCGGATCAAGGGGAATGGTGCGAAACTCGTGATCGCGGGCAGCCGCTACGCCGATGCGCTCGCCGCGAGCGAAGCGCATGTCGCACGGACCGGTGCGATGGCCGTTCACGCCTACGACCAGGCCGAAACCCTGCTCGGCCAGGGCAGCGTCGCCCTGGAGCTGGAGCAGGACGCGCCCGGCATCGATACGCTGCTGGTGGCGGTCGGCGGCGGCGGCCTGATCGGCGGCATCGCGGCGTGGTACGCTGGCAGGACGCGTGTTGTTGCGATCGAGCCGGAGCAGTCACCGACCCTGCACGCCGCTATCGCGGCGGGAGCACCGGTCGATGCGCCGGCCGGCGGCCTCGCCGCCGACAGCCTCGCGCCGCGGCGCGTCGGTGAATTGATGTTCCCGATCGCGCAGGCCCATGTCGAGCGGGTCGTTCTGGTCAGCGACGAGGCGATCCGGCAGGCGCAGGCAGCGCTGTGGTCGAGCCTGCGTCTCGTGGCCGAGCCCGGCGGCGCAGCCGCATTTGCCGCGCTACTGTCCGGCCGCTATCGTCCCTCACCCGGCGAACGCGTCGCAGTGCTGCTCTGCGGCGCCAACACCACGGCGGTGAAGTTCGACGGCTAGTCTCAAGCGGGATTGCATGATCGGGCTCCGCGCCGTCGTCCTGGCATCGACCCTGCTTCTGTTGATCGGAGCCGGCGCCGCAAGCGCCGAGGACCGCCCGATCGGCTTTCTGGCGCCGTCGAAAAACATCGTCTGCCAGTTCTTCATCGACAACGGACAAGGCGTGCTCCGCTGCGACATCCTGAACATGGAGACGCGCCCGCGCCGGCCCGCTGACTGCGATCTCGATTACGGCCACGCCTTCGAGATGAGCGCGAAGGGCAACGCGGAGCGCATCTGCGCTGGCGACACGGTGATGGACCCATCGCTGCCGGTGCTCGCCTATGGCGAAGTGTGGCGGCGGGCGGGGTTCACGTGCCGCTCGGAGCAGGCGGGGCTGACCTGCTTCAACGCCATGCAGCACGGGTTCTCGCTGGCAAGGGGGAAGCAGGAGTTGTTTTGACGAGCCGTAGCCCGCATGGAGCGGAGCGGAATGCGGGGAAACCGCCCCGGATTTCGCTGCGTTCCATCGGGCTACGAATTCGCGGCTTGCCGTCATTCCGGGGCGCGCGGAGCGCGAACCCGGAATCCATCGTGCACCGTCTCATGCGGACAAAATGGATTCCGGGCTCGCGCCAAGTGGCGCGCCCCGGAATGACGGCGAGGAGCGAGGCGTAGCGCGCATGGAGCGGAATGCGGGGACATCGTCTGGGATTACGCTTGGCTCCGTCGGGGCTACGGCGCCATCACGCGTTGATGTGCCGATTCGAAGAGCGAGGGCGGCGCCCACACTCCGTCATTGCGAGCGCAGCGAAGCAATCCAGGATCTTTCCGCGGAAACAGCCTGGATTGCTTCGTCGCAAGGGCTCCTCGCAATGACGGTGGGGCGGCAGCCTCGCACTATTCGATAATCGGCACGTGCTTCGCCGCCATCCGCGGCGCCGTGCCATCGAGACGTGGATCATCGGCGATCTGGATCTGGCGGCGGAAGGGACGGAAGCCGGAGCGCTGATAGAATTCGACGGCGGAGGGATGGTCGAAGGTGCAGGTGTGCACCCAGACGCGGTGCAGCTCGCGCGACCAGGCCAGCTCCAGTGCGCGGTTCATCAGGAAGCGGGCGGCGCCCGTCCCGATCAGGCCGGCGGTGACGCCGAAATAGACCAGCTCGCACTGGCCGGCCTCGCGGAAATCCAGCTCCAGCAGGCCCTCGTCGCGGCCGTCCGCGACCAGGGCGTAGACCTCGACGCCCGGCGCGTGGATGATTGCGGCGAGCTCGGCATCATTCATGCGCGGCCGCGAGAACCACAGCCAATCCTCACCGACGCGGCGGAAGAGGTCGCGATACCAATGAAGCGCGGGCGCGTCGGCCTTGCGCAGGGTCCAGGCGCCGGGCGGATCGTCACGGCGCGCAGGAGGTGCGGTCATCTCAAGATGCGTGACGACGGCGGCGATCTTGCCGGCGGGGATGTCGGAATAGCCGTCGGGGAGGATCATTCGTGCTTGTTCCGATTCATCGCGAGAGGCTCCAGAGCGGCGCTACACACTCCATTGTCGTCCCGGACAAGCGTAAGCGCAGATCCGGGCCCCATAACCACGACTGTTCGTGGCGCGAAGACGCCCACTCCGAGCTTTCGCAAAACTTCTCCCTGCGGGTATGGGTCCCGGCCTTCGCCGGGACGACCATAGTGTTGGGGCCGCGTTCCTTCTCCGCACTTTCATCGCGGCTTTAGGCGCGCTCACGCCCCCTCGTCGCTCGCCAGCACGCCCTTCACCGCTCGCGCCCAGCCCGCGAGCTTCCGCTCGCGCGTTGCCTCGCTCATGTTCGGCTTGAAGCGGTGCTCGAGGCGCCAGTTGTCGGCGAATTTGGTCGGCTCGGGATAGACGCCCGCATTGAGGCCGGCGAGATAGGCGGCGCCGAGCGCAGTCGTTTCCTGAATCACAGGGCGATCGACCGGCGCGTCGAGGAGATCGGCGAGGCGCTGCATGGTCCAGTCCGACGCGGTCATGCCGCCGTCAACGCGCAGCACGACGCTGGCGGTTTCCGAGCTCGGCCAGTCGGCGCGCATCGCGGCCCAGAGGTCGAAGGTCTGGTAGCAGACGCTTTCCAGCGCGGCATGGGCGAGCTCGGCAGGTCCCGTGTTGCGGGTGAGGCCGAACAGCGCGCCGCGCACGCGCGGATTCCAGTAGGGCGCGCCCATGCCGACGAAGGCGGGGACCAGATAGACGCTCTGCATGGAGTCGGACTGATCAGCAAGAGGTCCGGTCTCGGCGGCGTGCTTGATGATGCCGAGGCCGTCGCGCAGCCACTGCACCGCGCTGCCGGCGACGAAGATCGAGCCTTCGAGCGCATAGGTACGTTTGCCGTCGAGCTGGTAGGCGACGGTGGTGAGCAGCTTGTTCTTCGACACCACGGGCGTGGTGCCGGTGTTGAGCAGCGCGAAGCAGCCGGTGCCGTAGGTGGACTTCATCATGCCCGGGCGGAAGCAAGCCTGGCCGATGGTCGCGGCCTGCTGGTCGCCGGCGATGCCGGAGATCGCGATCGCGCCGCCGAACAGGTCGGGCACGCTCTCACCGAAACGGGCGGACGAATCCTTCACCTCGGGCAGCATCGAGCGCGGCACGCCGATGATCTCGAGCAGTTCGTCGTCCCACTGGCCGGTGTGGATGTTGAACAGCAGCGTGCGCGAGGCGTTGGTGGCGTCGGTGGCGTGGACCTTGCCGCCGGTGAGGCGCCAGAGCAAATAGCAGTCGACGGTGCCGAACATCAGCTCGCCGCGCGCGGCGCGGGCACGCGCGCCGGGCACGTGGTCGAGGATCCAGGCGACCTTGGTGCCGGAGAAATAGGGATCGATGATCAGGCCGGTCTTCTCGGAGATCACAGGCTCGCGGCCGTCGGCCTTGAGTTTCGCGCAGATGTCGGCGGTGCGGCGGTCCTGCCAGACGATGGCGCGGTGCACGGCCTGCCCAGTGGCGCGGTCCCACACCACGGTGGTCTCGCGCTGGTTGGTGATGCCGATCGCGGCGATATCCTTCGCGCTGATGCCGGCCTGCGCGATCGCATCGCGGCAGACCATCACGGTCGAGGTCCAGATGTCCTCCGGCTCGTGCTCGACCCAGCCCGAGGCCGGAAAATGCTGCGGAAACTCGGCTTGCGCACGCGCAGCAATCGAGATGTCGCTGCGGAACACGATCGCGCGCGAGGAGGTGGTGCCCTGGTCGATGGCGAGGACGAAAGACATGGTAGCTACCTTGGCGTTTTCCCTGAGGGGTCGTTGTGTCGCGCCAAAGGGAGCGGATTGGAGGCGGAAGGTCAAGATTGGATGAGCGCGCCGACAAACTCCTTCGTCGTCCCGGCGCAGGCCGGGACCCATACCCCCAGGGAGAAGTTGCGGAGCTAGCCGGTAACCACGAGTCTTCACCAAGCGCCTCCCCGTGGTTATCGGACCCGGCCTGCGCCGGGACGACTCGGGGAGATACGTCGCGAAAATTCCTACACCGCCGCGGTGGTGACGCCGCCGTCGATGACGATGGTCTGGCCGGTCATGAAGCTCGACGCGTCGGAGGCGAGGTAGGCCACGGCACCTGCGATCTCGTCGGGCTCGCCGATGCGGCGCAGCGGCGTGGTGGCGGTGCGGCGCTTCAGCAGGGCTTCGTCTTCCCACAGCGCGCGGGCGAAGTCGGTCTTGACGAGGCCGGGCGCGATGCAGTTGACGCGGACGCCTTTCGGGCCCCATTCGCCGGCGAGCGAGCGGCACAGCGCAAAGTCGGCGGCTTTCGAGATGCCGTAGGCACCGATCACGGTGGAGCCGCGCAGGCCGCCGATCGAGGAGATGATGATCACCGAGCCGTTGCCCCGCTCGGCCATCTGCGGGATCGCAAGCGCGGAGAGCCAGATGTTGCTCTTCACGTTCGAGCCCATGATCTTGTCGAAGGCCTCGTCGGTGATGTCGAGCAACGGGCCGTAATACGGGTTCACCGCGGCGTTGCAGACGAGGATGTCGATCTTGCCGTAATGCGTGGTTGCGCCCGCGATCAGCGCCTCGACCTCGGCCTTGCGCGCGATGTTGCAGGGGATGACGATGGCGTCACCGCCGGCCGCGTTGATGCCGTCGGCGACCTCCTTGCAGGCATCAGCCTTGCGCGAGGAGACCACGACCTTGGCCCCTAACCTGGCCAGCAGCTCTGCCGAGGAACGGCCGATGCCGCGGCTCGAGCCGGTGACGATTGCGACCTTTCCGGTGAGATCGAACGGGGTGTTTTTCATTGTGCCTCCCAGCCTCCGCCTGTTCATTCACATCGCCCGGCCGGGGCCGGGCGATGTGACAGCGGTGAGTGTGGCCGGCCTCGCGCGATCCGTCGAGGGGCGGATGTGCCGCTGACGTCTGGCGACTCAGTTCTGGTCGTCGCCGAGCGCTGCGACCAGCTTGTCGTAATATTTGCCGACCAGATCGATGTTGCCCTTGTTCTCGATCGCCGGCGCCGGCGTCTTCAGCGCCTCGTTGAGCTCGTCGAGGGCTTCCTTCTTGTCCTTGGCCGGCATCTTCTTGTCGGCCTGGATCTGCGCGATCTGCGCCTTGATCACGGCTTCGGTGCCGACATATTTCTTGGTCGCGGGATCGAAGCCTCCGAGCACCAGGCTGATATTGTCGACGACGTTGTTGTAATCGTCATAGCCGGCGAAGCCGTTCTTCTTGGCGACGCCGTCGAGCTGCGCGATCACCTTCTGATCGGGCGCGGTGTTTTCGGGAAGCTTTTCCGTGATCGCATCCATGTCCTTCTGCGCGGCGAGCACGCCGTCGAGTTGCTTGTCGGTCAGCGCGACCTGCTTGAGGCTCGGTGCCTGCGCGGGCGCGGCCTGCGGGGCCGGCGCGGTCTGCTGCTTGGCTTGCGCGAACGCGGTGCCGGAGGAGGCAAGCGATGCTGCGGACAGAAGGCACGCGACGCCGAGCGCGGTGAGGGCGGGACGAAGCAATGCTGGCATAAGAGTCTCCTCCTGAAGGGGGCTGGCTGGTTTTGGCGCTGGAAAGCTAGGGAACCTGAAATGAACTACGCATGAACTTTGCGTGGTTCTGCTAGCGGGAGATCATGGCTGAATGA